>NZ_CP194331.1:0-2666173 GCF_051257895.1 Ferrigenium straubiae
GGCCATTGCGGACCTTCGTTAAGTACACAAAATTTTAGGCATCTTCTACAAGGGGGTGCTGGTCAAGGTACCTATCACAGTGGCCGCAGAATGACAATATGCCGAAAGATATATGGTTTTTAAAAGTAAACTCATATCTAATCCTATGAAAACAAGGGGGAGAAGGTCAGAGCTGATAATCCTTTGTAGCTACCCAATAATTGCTGTTCTTGAGGTCAACTAACTCCGATATGAAAAAGAAAAACAAAAACAAGTGGGACGTACCAAAGGTTATATCTGGCTGCTGTTTAATGGCGTTCTTACTGCCATTGACAGGAGATTCATTGGCTTTCAACTTGGGTGAGGCTCTGGGACAGCTTCAAAATTCTGTTCAGGAACAAAAATCGCAGTCACAAACGAGCCCCAATCAGGTATCGCCTCCTGCGTCGGATCAAACAGAACCATCGAAAGTGGACGATAACCCTTGTAATAACAATGCACGAAATGTTGGCGCTATTGTCGGTGGACTTGCGGGTTTGTTTCTTGCCAAAGATAACAAGGATCCCCTTGCCAAGGTTGTGGCGGCCGGTATTGGAGGTGTGATTGGAGGTGCGATTGGTTTTGAAATTGATAGGCGAGAGTGTGAGTTGGCGCGTATCCAAAAAAATATGGGTTAGAAATGGAGGTAACCCGCCTTGCAGATGGCGTTAGCGCATCGTCAGCAGAGGAAGCTACAGGTGCAACCACAAATCCCAACACTACGGAAAAGCAAGACGTTGGGCTCTCTGTGTCAGTAATTGATCAAGAGGGTAAGCCTCAGTTTGAGACGGGATCTGCTGTAATTTTGCCTGCTGCGAAAGCTCATTTTAGTGAGCTTGCTAAGCAATATGTAGCTTCCGATCAATTAAGGAAGCAGGCAGAAGGAAAGACAAAGGAGCAAAAAGAGAATATTTATAAGGAACTAAAAAAGAAAAGAATACTACTTGTCGGTCACACGGATGACACCGGCGATTCAAAACTGAACGCAAAACTATCCGAAGAGCGCGCGAAAGAAGTTGCCAGGGTATTCAAAGAGGTTGGCGTCGGTGAGGATCAGCTTTATTACCAAGGTGCAGGCGAAACCCTTCCTATTGCCGACAACAAGACGGAAGTAGGCAGGGCAAAGAATCGCCGAGTTGAGATAGTCGATCTGAGTAATGAAGACAAGTTTCAGCAATATCTGCAGAGCCGTCGTCCGAAGACAACCTACTATCGCCCCGTTCAGGCGACAACCGAGGCGGCTACGCCTTCTGCTGCAACTCAGGGAAAGCTAGTGGAATCCGATCAACCGACAAATCCGACAGCCTCGTTTGTTGATTTCGGCGGTGTTCCGTTGGCTGCTAGTAACTCAAGCCCCAATATCGGCAAGGTAAGTGGCGGCGATTCTGGATTTTCTTTAATTAGCTCGGCGCATGCCGATACCGGCCCGATTCTGAGTTGCGCTCAAGATCGTCCTCGAAGTGTTGGCGCCGTAAAGTTGCTACAGAACGATGCAACGTATGCCGGGCGTGACTACATGCCAGGCACTTATGACAGCTCATGGGTTGCAAATGCAAATGGACATTTGGTGACTTTGACCCATGTTGCGGTTCTGCGTGATGGTGCGGTACCGGTTGGCAAGCCGAGCCTTGCTGTTTATCGGGATTTCAAGGGGGGGGGGGAATGTTAAGCCAACCTCTATAGAGCCTGTTGAGGTAAATGTTTATCAGGGTAGCAAAGCCATGTTGTACCGAGCCTTCGGCAAAGGCTCTGTTCGCTGTATCGATATGGTGATCCCAAATAAATCGCCTATGTCGGCTCCTGATTCAAAGATCGTCTATCAAAACACATCGGGTCTGTATGTTGCAGCATTCGATGTGCGTGTCATTCAATAACTATAAGGAGGAGAAGGCATGTTTGAAGGCATTTCAAGTTTTATCGGGGCTAATCAGGCGTTGTGGTGGGCTCTGGGCATTTTGACTGGTGTGGTTGCCCTTTATCAAGCCAGCCAGAGTTTTTGGTTTCGCGATTTGTTTATGCGCTTGCCTTGGATCGGCGGCATTGCCAGATGGTCTAAAAACACAGAGAAAGGTAGTAATGGCTGGATGGTGGCGGAGGAGCGTCTGTGTACCGTTTATAAATATTTTGTGACGATGATCTCGGAAAGTAAGTTCAACGAGCGCATTGAGTACATGCGTAACGCTGGCGACTTGGGGCGTACCCCCATGCCAGTCTCTATCAAGGCGCTGTTGTTCGTGCTTGTGGTCTGCGAAGGCTTGGGCTTCTCATATATTCTCGGAACTTGGATGGCGCGCGACGGTAGCGCCAATACACATACGTTGTTGATGTTCGCCATCGTGTTTGTGATTGCTGTCATCTTGGTGTGGGTAACTCACGCGGCGGGTCACCAGTATTACCGAACCACCCTTCTGCGCTCTTGTTTTAAGCGTTATAAGGAGAAAGAGGGCTCTGAGTATTCGTCCATGTCTGTTGCATTGATGAACGACCAATCGATTGACGCCGATCAGGCGGACTACACTAGATGTATCAATCGTGTGGCCAAGGATTCGCACGACAAGGGCTCATATGCGTGGTCTTGGGTTGCGGCGGTTGCGATTTTGGTTATTTTTACATTGTCCACGGTAATGAGATGGGAGAATCTTCAGGGTGAGTTGACACGCGAAACGCGAAATCAGAGCCAAGCCACAAGCGGTTCAAGTACCAATCCTTTTGCTGGACTGGAGTTACCGAATAGTGTCACCGAGTCACAACAGGCAGCGGACAAAAAGCTTGACGAAGAAGTCGTCGCCAGCACAAAGGCTGAAGGGCTTGCTGCGATCTTGATGCTGGGCTTTATCTTTGTGGTAACGCAGATTGTCGGTTTCGGCGCAGGCTACAAATACGGCTTTGTTGGCCGTGAGAGTTATAAGAATGCGAATGGGGCAAACTCTTTGTGGTTTTGGTCGAAGAAGGATGGTGCGTTCGCAGATACGGGCGGGTTCTCTACCTACGATAGCTACTGGTCAACTTTTGAGCCATTGCTTGATCTGGTTGGCGAGCGTCTGCGCGAATTGCAACACCGCCTCCAGCAAAGTGCACACGAGAACATCCGACTGGACAAGACCTTCCTGGCGTATTTGGAAGAGCATCAGGCCAAGAGCAGTTCCACTCGTACGATGCTTGACCGTACATCGCCGTCAAGAGCGGTTGCCGAGTCGGCTCCCCAGGTTGGCCAACCAAGTACACGGAACAGTATCTCTCTAGTGGACAAAGCAAAGAACGATATAGGTGCGATGGCTGACAGGGAAGAACAGATTCGTTATTACAACGGGTTGCCTTCTGAAGTAAAGGCCGAGTTGAAACCTTGGCTCAAGCAACGCAAGGAAGATGCAGAGCGGAAAGCGAAAGAGCAGGAACAAGCGGAAGAGCTGTTCTAAAGAGCCAAGGGCCGCGCAATGCGGCCTGTTAAACGAAAGGTGGACATGAGTCACATCAAAAAAGTTGTCTTTGCATTGTTGTTTTTGATGGGGGCCGGGACGGTTCAGGCGGGTGGTATTCCGAGTTGTTATGAGGCCAACAAGCTGGGCGTCGCACCTCCTGCAAATGTTGAGTTGTTTGTCTTTGTAGACCAAACAACGATGTTCGATAAAGCGCTCAAACAGTCCATCATCGACAATGTTGGCCGGACATTGCGCCCAGGTGTGGCATTTTCAGTCGGCAGTTTCTCATCCTTCAATCAGGGCAAGTATGCCGAGGTGATTGCCTCTGGTACGCTGGAAGCACAGATTGATGCGAGCAAACGCAATGGCATCAGCACCAGGCTGCTGCGAAACTTCGATTCCTGCATGCAAAGCCAGCTGCAATATGGTGCTCAAGTCGCATGGAAAGCGATTGGGCAGGCGATGAATGGTAGTAGCTCGGATCTAGCCAAATCTGACGTGGTCGCAAGTCTGCGCGATTTTTCCGTACGTGTTCGTGAATCTACCGCACAAGAGAAAATTGTCCTGATTGCGTCGGATATGCTTGAAAACTCTTCCTTGACTAGCTTCTATTCCAACAACACAGTCCGAAGGATTGACGCCAACAAGGAGTTGAAAATCATCTCCAGTATGCTGGGCGATTTTGATGGTGCGCGCGTGTATGTTATCGGCACAGGCATGCTGACGGAAGATGCCAAGCACGCCAAAGGGGTGTATCGCTCACCTCAGGTGATGCAGGCTCTATCACAGTTTTGGACGGGCTACTTTGAAGGATCAAACGCCAAACTGGTTGAAATGGGGAAACCGGCGCTGATGAATCCGATTCGATGACCTGCAAGCATGCCGATGGTTCGTTGAGCCTTAACTTTGAGCTTCCGCTTCGGCCGAGAAGCGGTCTGTTGCGGCGATATCCTTGGCAGTCTCTTGATGGCACGCAGTGCCAGACTATCTCGTTATTACGCAGTCAGACAGCGGACGAGAAGGGCAGTGACCGGAATATTTCCGATGCGAAAAAAACGGGGCGGAAATTTCCGCCCCGTTCTTGTTTTGCCGCACCGTCTTAGAGCAGCGGCACGATCATCAGCGCGACGATGTTGATGATCTTGATCAGCGGGTTGACCGCCGGTCCGGCGGTGTCCTTGTAGGGATCGCCCACGGTGTCGCCGGTGACGGCGGCCTTGTGCGCTTCCGAGCCCTTACCGCCGAAGTTGCCTTCCTCGATGTATTTCTTGGCGTTATCCCACGCGCCGCCGCCGGTGGTCATCGAGATCGCGACAAAGATGCCGGTGATGATGGTGCCGACCAGCACGCCGCCGAGCGCCTGCGCGCCGAGGGTCAGGCCGACGATCACGGGCACGGCGATGGGCAGCAGCGACGGGACGATCATCTCCTTGATCGCGGCCTTGGTCAGCATGTCTACGCAGGTGCCGTATTCCGGCTTGCCGGTGCCTTCCATGATGCCGGGGATTTCCTTGAACTGGCGGCGCACTTCCACCACCACCGAACCGGCGGCGCGGCCTACCGCTTCCATGCCCATCGCGCCAAACAGGTAAGGCACCATGCCGCCGATGAACAGGCCGATGATGACCATGTGGTTCGACAGGTCGAAGGAAGTGGTCACGCCCAGCTTGGCGTCCAGCGCGTGGGTGTAGTCGGCGAACAGCACTAGTGCGGCGAGGCCTGCGGAGCCGATGGCGTAGCCCTTGGTGACCGCCTTGGTGGTGTTGCCCACTGCGTCCAGCGCATCGGTGATGATCCGCACGTCATGCGGCAGATGGGCCATTTCTGCGATGCCGCCGGCGTTGTCGGTGATCGGGCCGTAAGCGTCCAGCGCTACGATGATGCCGGCCATCGACAGCATCGAGGTTGCGGCGATGGCGATGCCGTAGAGTCCGCCCAGATGGTAGGCTCCCCAGATTGCCAGGCATACCGCGATGACCGGCGCGGCAGTGGCCTTCATTGAAACGCCCAGCCCGGCGATGATGTTGGTGCCATGGCCGGTGGTGGAGGCTTGTGCGATATGGCGCACCGGACTGTATTCGGTGGCCGTGTAATACTCGGTGATCCACACCATCGCGGCGGTCAGCACCAGGCCGATCAGGGACGCCAGGTACAGGTTCGTCGATGTCACCAGCTTGTCGCCGATCATTACGCCATCGCCGAGCATCCAGGTGGTCACTGGATAGTATGCGACCAGCGCCAGCACGGCGGAGACCGCCAGGCCGCGATACAGCGCATTCATGATCTTGCCGCCTTCGCGCGCCTTCACGAAATAGGTGCCGATGATGGATGCGATGATGGATACGCCGCCCAGTACCAGCGGGTAGATCACTGCTTCGGGAGAGCCGCTGATCATCAGGCCGCCCAGCACCATGGTGGCGATGATGGTCACGGCATAGGTCTCGAACAGGTCGGCCGCCATGCCGGCGCAGTCGCCGACGTTGTCGCCGACGTTATCGGCGATCACAGCAGGGTTGCGCGGGTCGTCCTCGGGAATGCCTGCCTCGACCTTGCCCACCAGGTCAGCGCCGACGTCGGCGCCCTTGGTGAAGATGCCACCGCCAAGACGGGCGAAAATGGAGATCAGCGAGCCGCCAAAACCCAGCCCGATCAGCGCGTGAGTTGCCTGCGAAGAGGTTGCGCCGGTGCCGGTCAGGAAGACGTAATAGCCAGCCACACCCAGCAGGCCCAGGCCCACCACTAGCATGCCGGTGATCGCGCCGCCCTTGAACGATACGTTCAGTGCCGCGTTCAGACTTTCCTTGGCCGCTTCGGCGGTGCGCACATTGGCGCGCACCGACACATGCATACCGATGAAACCTGCCGCGCCGGAGAGTACCGCGCCTATCGCAAAGCCGATGGCGGTCTGCCAGCCCAACGCGAAGAGGATAACGACGAACAACGCTGCGCCAACGATGGCAATGGTGGTGTATTGGCGGTTCAGGTAGGCGGAAGCGCCTTCCTGAACCGCAGCGGCAATTTCCTGCATTCTTGCGCTGCCGGTCGATTTGCCCAGAATCCATTTGATTGAAAACGCTCCATACAAGAGCGCCGCGACTGCACATAACAACGCAAATCCCAAACCACCTGACATGATTACCCTCCCTGAAAAGATAAATCAACAGACTGTTTCGATATTGAAGCGCGTGTTTAGAGCACTCGTGTATTGATTCTGGTGAGCCGGAGTACTTTAAGCGCCCCGATAATAGCACGGATTTTTTGAAATACTTTTTTCGGGAATGGGGGGTTGCAGGCGGACGTTTCCCGCATGGGGAATCGATCGCAATTTGGAGCGAAGCGGGTTTAGATACGCTTCGCCAACTCCGCCGCCTTGCCGGTATAGGTCGCCGGGCTGAGTTGCAGCAGGCGCTGTTTTTCCGCTTCGGGAATTTCCAGCGTCGCGATGAATGCCTGCAGGCTGGCGCGGTTGATGCCGCTCTGGCCGCGCGTCAGTTCCTTGAGCCGGTCGTAGGCGTTTTCGATGCCGTAGCGGCGCATCACGGTCTGGATCGGTTCGGCCATGACTTCCCAGCTTGCATCGAGGTCGGCCGCGATGCGCTGCGGATTGGCTTCCAGTTTGTGCAGCCCCTTCAGGCAGGATTCATAGGCGAGCAGGGTGTAGCCGAGCGCCACGCCCATGTTGCGCAGCACGGTGGAATCGGTGAGGTCGCGCTGCCAGCGCGAGACCGGCAGCTTCTCAGACATATGTCGCAGCAGCGCGTTCGCTAGCCCGAGGTTGCCTTCTGAATTTTCAAAGTCGATCGGGTTGACCTTGTGCGGCATGGTGGAGGATCCGACCTCGCCCGCCACCACCTTCTGCTTGAAGTAGCCGAGTGAGATATAGCCCCAGATGTCGCGATTGAGGTCGATCAGGATGGTGTTGATGCGCGCGTACGCATCGAACAGTTCCGCCATGTAATCGTGCGGCTCGATCTGGATGGTATAGGGGTTGAAGGTCAGGCCGCGCGCCTCGACGAATTTTTGCGCGAATGCTTCCCAATCCACGTCCGGGTAGGCTGCGAGGTGCGCGTTGTAGTTGCCCACCGCGCCGTTGATCTTGCCGAGCACTTCAATGCCGGCGAGGCGCTGCTCGGCGCGCTGCAGGCGGTACACCACGTTCGCCATCTCCTTGCCCAGCGTACTCGGTGTGGCGGTCTGGCCGTGGGTGCGGCACAGCATCGGCAGGTCGGCGAGTTGGTGCGCGAGGTCTTTCAGGCGTTCGGTCAGTACTTGCAGGGTGGGCAGCAGCACGGTTTGGCGCGCGCCCTTGAGCATCAGCGCGTGGCTGAGGTTGTTGATGTCTTCCGAGGTGCAGGCGAAGTGGATGAATTCCAGCGCCTGCGCGGTCTCGGGATTGCCAGACAGGTTTTCGCGCAGCCAGTACTCGATGGCCTTCACGTCGTGGTTGGTGCGCTTCTCGATGGCCTTGATCGCGGCGGCGTCTTCCTCGCAAAAATTCGCGTTGAGTGCATCCAGTTGCGCGATAGTCGCGGCGGAAAAAGGCGCGACCTCAGGGATGCCCGCTTGCGCGCTGAGCGCCTTGAGCCATTCGATCTCGATCTGCACGCGGAAACGGATCAGGCCGAACTCGCTGAAATAGCCGCGCAACGCATCCACCTTGGCATGGTAGCGTCCGTCGAGCGGGGAGAGGGCGATGAGTTGAGTGAGTGTGGTCATGGCGGAGTCTCGATGCGAAAGTGCGTATTTTACGTGAATCAGTTAAAGCCTTGTTCGATGATCGCGCCGCCCAGGCAGACCTCGCCGTCATAGACAACCACCGACTGCCCCGGCGTGACCGCCCATTGCGGCTCGTCGAATTCGACGGCGCAGTTGCCGTTGTCCAGTTGCGTGATGCGACATGGCGCATTGGTCTGCCGGTAGCGCGTCTTGGCGGCGTAGGGATGGTTGAGCTGCGGCGCAGCGCCGCCGATCCAGTGGCTATCCAGCGCGGTCAGGCGCTTGCTCAGCAGTTGCGGGTGGCCGTGCCCCTGCACCACGATCAGGCGGTTGTTCGCCATGTCCTTGGCTGCCACGAACCACGGCTCTCCGGTAGAGTCCTTGTCGCCGCCGATGCCCAGGCCCTGGCGCTGGCCGATGGTGTAGAACGACAGGCCGATATGCTGCCCCACGATTTTACCGTCTGGAGTGCGCATCTCGCCCGGCTGAGTCGGTAGATAGCGGTTGAGGAATTCGCGGAACGGGCGTTCACCGATGAAGCAGATGCCGGTGCTGTCCTTCTTGGCGTAGTTCGACAGCCCGTGTCGTTCGGCAATCGCGCGCACCTCGGACTTCAGCAGCTTGCCGAGCGGAAACATCGTGTGGCTCAGTTGGGCCTGGTTAAGGCGGTGCAGGAAGTAGCTCTGGTCCTTGCTGGCATCGCTCGCCTTGAGCAACTGGAACAGGCCATCCATCTCGCGCACCTGTGCGTAGTGACCGGTAGCGATGCAGTCCGCGCCGAGCTGCAGGGCATGGTCGAGGAAGGCCTTGAACTTGATCTCGGAGTTGCACAGGATGTCCGGGTTGGGCGTACGCCCGGCCTGGTATTCGCGCAGGAAGTAGGCGAAGACGCGCTCCTTGTATTCAGCGGCAAAATTCACCGCCTCGATCGGGATGCCTATGGTGTCCGCGACCGATACTGCATCCAGCAGGTCCTGGCGCGACGAGCAGTATTCGTCGCTGTCGTCGTCCTCCCAGTTCTTCATGAACAGGCCGGTCACGTCGTAACCCTGCTGCTTGAGCAGCAGCGCAGTGACCGAGGAATCCACGCCGCCGGACATGCCGACGACCACGCGGGATTTATGATTGCTTTTCACGTCTGCCTCCTCGCCCGCTTGCGGGAGAGGATTGAGGAGAGGGCTTGCTACTACTCATAATGGGTAATCAGCTCCAGCGGGTAACGCTTACCCGCAAGGTAATCCTCGATGCAGCGCAGGATCAGCGGGCTGCGGTGCCGTTCCTGCATGGCGCGGATTTCATCGGGCAGCAGCCATACGGCCCGGATGATGCCGGTGTCCAGCTTGCGCGCCGCGTCGTGTCCGGTGATCGCGCCGGTGAAGGCGAAGCGCAGGTAAGTCGTGTCCGATTCCGGCGCACGCCAGCGGTAGATGCCGAGCAGGTGCTCGGGAGTGAAGGAATACGCAGACTCCTCCAGTACTTCGCGTGTTACCGCGGCGAGCAACGATTCATCGGCCTCCAGATGCCCGGCAGGCTGGTTGAAACGTACACCCTGGGAGGTTTCTTCCTCGACCAGCAGAAATTTTCCGTCGCGCTCGATAACGGCGGCGACGGTGACATTGGGTTTCCAGATCATTTTTTCATTCTACCAAAACAAAAAAGGCAGGGTCGCCCCTGCCTCTTTCAAGCGCGTGCCCTATTACTTGGCTGCTTCAGCCTTTTTTGCCTTCTTGGCCTTCTTTTCCTTCTTTGCTGGCTTGGCTTCAGCCTTCTTCTCTTCAGCCTTGGCAGCAGGCTTGGCTTCTTCCTTCTTGGCTTCAGCCTTGGCAGGAGCAGCGGCAGCTGCAGGGGCTGCTGCGGCAGCAGGAGCAGCAGCCTTGGCTGCTTCAGCAGCAACAGCGGAGAAGGAAGCGGCGGCGAATACGGCAGCGATCAGTGCGGATAACAGTTTGTTCATTACGAGCTCCAATGATTAGGTTAATAAACGTTTATGACACTCACGTGTCGGCGCTATAACGCACTGCCTGCCCATTCGGTTGACATCGCGAATAAGCATATGAAGAAGCATATTGTATTGGTGCCGGGGGAGGGACTCGAACCCTCACGCCTTGCGGCACCGGATTTTGAGTCCGGCACGTCTACCAGTTCCATCACCCCGGCAAGGGAGGCCGCGAATTATCCATGAAACGATAGGCCTCATCAACTACAATCGCGGCCTTATAAAGATTGCAACACTGCTCATGCGCACCGAAGAATTCGATTTTGTCCTGCCCGAACGGCTCATCGCGCAACACCCGCCGGAACGGCGCGGCGCGAGCCGCCTGCTGTACGCGCATGGTGGCCTGCTGGAAGATTGCCGCTTTGCCGATTTGCTCGATTTGGTCAGGCCGGGCGATGTGCTGGTGCTGAACGACACGCGCGTCATCAAGGCGCGGCTGTTCGGCGAGAAGGAAACGGGCGGCAGGGTGGAGGTGCTGGTCGAGCGCGTGCTGGGAGAGCATGATGTCCTGGCGCAGGTGCGCGCCAGCAAGTCGCCCAAGGCGGGCAGCAGGCTGAGGTTGGCTGATGCGCTGGCGGTTGACGTGCTGGGGCGCGAGGGCGAGTTTTTCCGCCTGCATTTCGCCGGTGAGGAACCGGTGCTGGAGTTGCTGGAACGTTACGGCAGTTTGCCCTTGCCGCCCTATATTGCTCACGCGGCGGATGCAGGGGACGAGCAGCGCTACCAGACGGTGTTCGCTCGTGTGGCAGGCGCGGTGGCCGCACCCACGGCGGGGCTGCATTTCGATGAGGCGATGCTCCAGGCCCTGCGCGACAAGGGGGCGCGGATCGCGCATGTCACGCTGCATGTCGGCGCCGGGACGTTCCAGCCGGTGCGCACCGAGCATATCCGCGAGCATTCGATGCACAGCGAGCGCTACGAGATTCTGCAGCAGGCGGTGGACGCGATTGCAGCAGCACGTGCAGCAGGCGGGCGGGTGATCGCGGTGGGCACGACCAGCCTGCGCGCGCTGGAAAGTGCGGCGGCCGAGGGAGAGCTGAAAGCCGGTTCGGGCGAGACGCGCATCTTCATCACGCCCGGCTACCGTTTTCGCGTCGTGGATGCGCTGCTCACCAACTTTCATCTGCCGAAGTCTACCCTGCTGATGCTGGTGTGCGCCTTCGGCGGGATGGAGCGGATGCTGGCGGCATACCGCCACGCAGTGGAAAAGGAATACCGGTTTTTCAGTTATGGCGATGCCATGTTTATCGAGCGGAACGATCATGCAGTTTGATTTGAAAACAACCTCCGGCGCCGCGCGGCGCGGCCAATTGACCTTGACGCACGGCACGGTCGAGACCCCGGCCTTCATGCCGGTCGGCACCTACGGCACGGTGAAGGCGATGTCGCCGCAGGAGTTGAAGGACATCGGCGCGCATATCGTGCTGGGCAACACCTTCCACCTGTGGCTGCGCCCCGGACTGGAGGTGATTGAAGCACACGGCGGCCTGCACCGCTTCATGGGCTGGGATGGTCCTATTCTCACTGACTCCGGCGGCTTTCAGGTGTTCAGCCTGGGCGCGCTGCGCAAGATCACCGGCGGCGGCGTGGAGTTCAAGTCGCCGGTTAACGGCGACAAGTGCTTTCTCTCGCCGGAGGAGTCGATGCGCATCCAGAAGGTGTTGAACTCCGACATCGTGATGATCTTCGATGAATGCACGCCGTATCCTGCGGACGAGCGGGTCGCGGGCGAATCCATGCGCCTGAGCCTCAGCTGGGCGGAACGCAGCAAGCGTGCCCACGAGGGCAACCCCAACGCGCTGTTCGGCATCGTGCAGGGCGGCATGCACGAACACCTGCGCGATGAGTCGCTGCGCGGGCTGGTGGGCATTGGCTTCGACGGCTACGCGATCGGCGGCCTGTCGGTGGGCGAACCCAAGGAAGACATGCTGCGCATCCTGACCCACACCGCGCCGCAACTTCCGCAGGACAAGCCGCGCTACCTGATGGGCGTGGGTACACCGGAGGATATTGTCGCGGCGGTCGCGCAGGGCATCGATATGTTCGACTGCGTGATGCCGACGCGCAACGCGCGCAACGGCCACCTGTTCACGCGCCACGGCGACGTGCGCATCAAGAACGCGCAATACCGCCTGGACACGCGCCCGCTGGATGAGGAATGCCAGTGCTACACCTGCCGCAACTTCAGTCGCGCCTATCTGCACCATCTTTACCGGCTCGGCGAGATTCTCGGCGCGCGCCTCAATACCATCCATAACCTGCATTATTACCAGGAGTTGATGGGCGATATCCGTGCCGCCATCGAGGCGGATGCGTTTGACGCCTTCGTGGTGCGCTTCAGGCAGCAGCGCGGCGGGGAAGCGTGAAGATGCCCTGCGCTTCGTGGTAGAATGCGCGCCTTTTATTTATCTCCGGAGATTGAATAATGCTTATCAGCAATGCGTATGCCGAAGCGGCTGCGCCGGCGCAGGGCGCCGGCTTCATGGATTTTCTGCCGCTGATCGTCCTGATCGCGATATTCTATTTTTTCATCCTGCGCCCGCAAAGCAAGCGCGCCAAGGAGCTCAAGACCATGATCGAGGCCTTGCAGCGCGGCGACGAGGTCGTGACGACGGGTGGCGAAGTAGGCCGCATCAGCAAGGTATATGAGCAATACGTCGGAGTGGAACTCGCCGAGAACGTCGAGGTGACGGTACAGAAGACCGCGATTCAGGCCGTGCTGCCCAAGGGCACCATCAAGTCCATCAAGTAATCCCGGCTCTTTCCCGGCCGGAAACGTTGCACGCGTCAACCGAGGGGCATCAATGAACCGTTATCCATTGTGGAAATACCTGCTGATTCTGGCCGTGTTCCTGGCCGGGCTGATCTATACCCTGCCCAATTTCTTCGGCGAATCGCCCGCCGTGCAGGTATCGCCGTTGCGCGCCAGCCTGAAGGCGGACGCCGCGTTGCTGGAGCGCGCGGATAAAGCCCTGAAGGCGGCCGGCCTCAATCCGGAAGTGGTTGCGCTGGACGGCAACAGCATCAAGGCGCGCTTCGCCGACACCGATAACCAGCTGAAGGCCAAGGACGTGCTGGCCTCACAACTGGGCGAAGACTACATGGTTGCGCTCAACCTCCTGTCGCGCTCGCCGCAGTGGCTGACCAGCCTTCATGCGCTGCCGATGTACCTCGGTCTGGACTTGCGCGGCGGCGTGCATTTCCTGCTGCAGGTTGACATGAAGGCCGCGCTGAACAAGGCGCTGGAAGCCGCCACCGGCGATATCCGCAGCATGCTGCGCGATCAGAAGGTCGCCTATTCCGGCGTCACCCGCGAAGGCAACGTGCTGCTGGTGAGATTCCGCGACGCCGACGCGCGCAGCAAAGGCGAAGCGGAAATCAAGCAGCGCTTTAACGACTATGCGCTGAGCTCCAGGGAGGCCGGCGGCGAATTCCTGCTGCAGGCTGCGCTCAAGCCGGAAGCCGAACGGCGCATCCAGGAGTCAGCCGTGCAGCAGAACCTGCTGACCCTGCGCAACCGTGTCAACGAACTGGGCGTGGCCGAACCGGTGATCCAGCAGCAGGGCGCGGATCGCGTGGTGGTGCAGCTGCCCGGCGTGCAGGATACGGCGCGCGCCAAGGACATTCTGGGGCGCACCGCGACGCTGGAAGTGCGCATGGTGGACGAGGAGCATCAGGCCGTTCCAGGCGCGGCCGCGCCGTTTGGCACCGAGATGTTCAAGGATCGCGAAGGCAACCTGCTGCTGGTGAAAAAGCAGGTGATCCTGACCGGCGAGCGTATCAACGACGCGCAGCCCGGTTTCGACAGCCGCAACAACGAACCCGCCGTGCACATCAACCTGGACGGCGTGGGCGCGCGCAAATTCAAGGACGCGACGCGCGAGAACGTCGGCAAGCGCATGGCGATCGTCCTGTTCGAGAAGGGCAAGGGCGAGATCGTCACCGCACCGGTGATCCGCGAGGAAATCGGCGGCGGGCGCGTGCAGATCAGCGGCCGGATGAGCACCGTCGAAGCGCAGGACACTTCCCTGCTGCTGCGCGCCGGCGCACTGGCCGCACCGATGGAGATCGTTGAGGAGCGCACCGTGGGGCCCAGCCTCGGCGCGGACAACATCAAGCGCGGCTTCGACTCCACCAAGATCGGCTTCATCATGGTCGCGATCTTCATGATCGCCTACTACCTGATGTTCGGCACCATCTCTATATTGGCGCTGGGGACGAACCTGCTGCTGCTGGTGGCGCTGCTGTCCATGCTGCAGGCCACGCTTACCCTCCCCGGCATGGCGGGTATCGCGCTGACGCTGGGGATGGCGATCGACGCGAACGTGCTGATCAACGAGCGCATCCGCGAGGAGCTGCGCAACGGCGTCACGCCGCAGGCCGCGATTCACGCCGGATACGACCGCGCATTCGACACCATCCTCGATTCCAACATTACCACGCTGATCGCCGGGGTTGCGCTGTTCATGTTCGGCTCCGGCCCGATCAAGGGCTTTGCGGTGGTACTGTGCCTCGGCATCCTGACCTCGATGTTCAGCGCGGTGCTGGTGTCGCGCGCGATGGTGAATCTGATATACGGCCGCAGGGCGCGCCTTGCCAAGGTGGCGATCGGCTAATGCCCTCTCCCTGACTCTCTCCCGCAGGCGGGAGAGGGGACGATAGCGCTCTCTCCTTGGGGGAGAGTTGGATAGAGGGGGAGTAACGGAGAATAGAAATATGGAATTTTTCAGGATCAAGAAAGACATCCCGTTCATGAGCTACGGGAAAATCACCACCAGCATTTCACTGGTGACTTTCCTGTTTGCGGTATTTTTCCTCGCCACCAAGGGGTTGAACTTCGGGGTGGATTTCACCGGCGGTACGGTGATCGAAGTGCATTACACGCAGCCCGTCGACCTCCACAAGGTGCGCGAACAGCTTGCCGCAGCGGACCTGCCGGATGCGCTGGTGCAGAATTTCGGCTCCAGCCACGACGTGCTGATCCAGGTGCCGCTCAAGCAGAACAAGGCGGGCGCCAACCTGCCCGAGCAGGTGTGCGCCACCCTGTCCGGGCAGGAGTGCGACAAGCTGCACGCGAAGGACGGGAGCATGGAGATGCGCCGCGTGGAATTCGTCGGCCCGCAGGTCGGCAAGGACCTCGTGGACAACGGTGCGCTCGCCCTGCTGCTGGTGTCCCTGGGCATCGTCGGCTACCTGTGGATGCGCTTCGAATGGAAGTTCGGCCTGTCCGCGATCATCGCCAACCTGCACGACGTGGTGATCATTCTCGGTTTCTTCGCCTTCTTCCAGTGGGAGTTCTCGCTGTCCGTGCTGGCGGCGGTGCTGGCGGTGCTGGGCTACTCGGTGAACGAATCGGTGGTGGTGTTCGACCGGATCCGCGAAAACTTCCGTACCATGCGCAAGGCCGGGGTCGCGGAGATCATCGACAACGCGATCACCCGCACCATGTCCCGCACCATCATCACGCACGGCTGCACGCAGATGATGGTCGGCGCGATGCTGTTTCTCGGTGGCGAGACGCTGCACTATTTCGCCATGGCGCTGACTATCGGCATCCTGTTCAGCATCTATTCCTCGGTGCTGGTCGCGAGCCCCCTGCTGATGCTGCTCGGCGTGTCGCGCGAGGACTTCATCAAACCGGAAAAGACCGAGGCCGAAGAAGTCCTTCCGTAGTTCATGGAATTGTTCGCCACCTTCATCGACATCGTCCTGCACTTGGACACCCACCTGCTCGCCCTGACGCAGGAATACGGCATTTGGGTGTACGCCATTCTGTTCCTCATCATCTACTGCGAGACCGGGCTGGTGGTGATGCCCTTCCTGCCCGGTGATTCGCTGCTGTTCGTGGCGGGCGCGCTCTGCGGCCTGGGGGCGCTGCAACTGGAATGGCTCGCGCCGCTGCTGATGCTGGCCGCATTTAGCGGCGACAACACCAACTACTGGATCGGCAGGCTGATCGGGATGCGCCTGCTGAAGCGCACCAACGGTCTCATCAAGCGCGAACATATCGACAAGACCCATGCCTTCTATGAGAAGCACGGCGGAAAGACCATCCTGTTCGCGCGCTTCCTGCCGATTGTCCGCACCTTCGCGCCGTTCGTGGCAGGCATCGGGCTGATGCGCTACCGCCTGTTCGTGATGTTCAGCGCGTTGGGCAGTCTGGCGTGGATCGGCAGCCTCACCGTGGCGGGCTATTTATTCGGCAACATCCCGTTCGTCAAGAACAACCTCACCCTGATAATCCTCGCTATCGTCGTCATCTCCTTTCTTCCCGCCATCGGCGAATTCATCCGCCACCGCCGCCGTTCTGCGTGAGAGTGACGCGTCAGCGCCGGATACCTCCGGTGGCGGCCAGACCCTACATTTTGAAACAATTATTCTGGAACATTCGGCCGGGAGCCAAGTCATAATGCCGCCACGTTGTATGGCATGAAATTTCCAGAGGAGCAAAACATGAAGAAGAGTCTGTTGGTATTGAGCCTGATCTCCCTGTATGGCGGCGCTTACGCGGCGGATTTTACCGATACCGCACGCGTCGTTTCCAGCACCCCCATCTATGAACGCGTCAGTGAACCGAAGCGCGAATGCTGGAAGGAGACCGTGCAGGTCGCCCCGAAGGAGCGCTCCATCGGCGGGGCGGTGATCGGCGGTGTCGCGGGTGGCCTGCTGGGCAGCCAGGTAGGCGGCGGTAACGGCAGCACGGTGGCAACGGGCGCGGGCGCCGTGGCCGGCGCGGTGATCGGCGATCAAGTCGCCAATCCGGACAGTAACCGTTCCGCAACCGGCGCGGTGGTCGGCGGCGTGGCCGGTGCGGTGCTGGGCAGTCAGGTCGGCGGCGGCACGGGCAACAAGGCAGCGACTGCGGTAGGCGGCATCGCCGGTGCGGTGATCGGCGACCGCGTCGCCAATCCGGACCAGCCGCGTACCGAACAGGTCGAGCGTTGCCGCGAAGTGCAAAACAGCCGCGAGGTCATCAAGGGTTACAACGTGACCTACCGCTACAACGGCCAGGACATCACCACCACCCTGCCATACCAGCCCGGTTCGACGATCCGTGTGGGGGTGAGCGTCATCGAAGATCGGCAGGATCGCCGCAATGAGGATTGGCAAAGCCGCCGTTATGAAGACCGCAGGGACAGGCCCAATTATCAGTAATTGGTTCTACCCCGTAAAAAAGCCCGGCTTGGTCCGGGCTTTTTTACTTTGATGGTTTATGCACTTAACCGAGGCCGGTGATGTAGTGGCTTCAGCCGCCGCTTTGCGGCTTAACATTCGCTGCGCTCATGTTAGCCTCCGTCGCCACATCACAGGGCGATTAACCGAATTGCCCTGTGATGTAGTGGTTACGGCATAACCTGAAGGTTAGCCTCCACCGCTATATTACGGACAGGTTAACCGAACCTGCCCGTAATATAGTGGTTTCGACATAACGCGCTACGCGCATTAGTGGCTCCAACGTAACATGCTGCGCATGTTAGTTTACGCCGCAACAAGCCTTCGGCTTGTTGTCTCCACCGTTACATTACTGGTCGCTTATCCAAAGCGACCGGTAATGTAATCTTCAGTCTCCTTGCGTTTCGGGTTGGTGAACACCGTGCTGGTGTCGCCGAACTCGATCAGGTCGCCCAGGTACATGTAGGCGGTGTAGTCGGAGACGCGGGCTGCTTGCTGCATGTTGTGGGTCACGATGACGATGGTGAAGTCTTCCTTCAGCTCGTCGATGAGCTTCTCGATATGCGCGGTGGAGATCGGGTCGAGCGCCGAGGTCGGTTCGTCGAGCAGCAGCACCTGCGGCTTGACGGCGATGGCGCGCGCGATGCACAGGCGCTGCTGCTGGCCGCCGGAAAGCCCGGTGCCGCTCTGCTTGAGCTTGTCCTTGGCCTCGGTCCACAGCGCGGCCTTGCGCAGCGCCCATTCGACGCGCTCGTCCATGTCGTTCTTGCTGAGATTTTCGTAGAGCTTCACGCCGAACGCGATGTTGTCGTAGATCGACATCGGGAACGGCGTGGGTTTCTGGAACACCATGCCGATCCTGGCGCGCAGCATGTTCAGGTCCTGCGACTTGTCGAGGATGTTCGCGCCGTCCAGCAGGATTTCCCCAGTGGCTCGCTGCTTCGGGTAGAGCTGGTACATGCGGTTGAAGGTGCGCAGCAGGGTGGACTTGCCGCAGCCGGACGGGCCGATGAAGGCGGTCACCATCTTCTCGGCGATGCTCAGGTTGATGTTCTTGAGCGCGCAGTAATTGCCGTAATAGAAGCAGAGGTCCTTTACGACGATCTTGGGATTGACGGTGCTTTCGGCGTTCATGGGCAAATCCTGTTAGTGAGAGGCGGACTTCTGGCGGAACAGCACGCGCGCCAGGATGTTGAGCGTCAGCACGCTGAAGGTGATGAGCAGTGCGCCGGCCCAGGCCAGTTTCTGCCAGTCTTCGTAGGGGCTCATCGCGAACTGGAAGATCACCACCGGCAGGTTAGCCATCGGCTGGTCCATGTTGCTGTTCCAGAACTGGTTGTTCAGCGCGGTGAACAGTAGCGGCGCGGTCTCGCCGCTGATGCGCGCGACGGCGAGCATCACGCCGGTGATGATCCCGGCGCGCGCGGCGCGCAGCGTGACGAAGTTGATGATCTTCCACTGCGGTGCGCCGAGCGCCGCAGCCGCTTCGCGCAGGGTGTTGGGCACCAGGCGCAGCATGTTTTCGGTGGTGCGGATCACGATCGGGATGACGATGATGGCCAGCGCCAGCGCGCCTGCCCAGCCGGAGAAATGCTTGACGTGGACGACATAGACCTCATACACGAACAGGCCGATCACGATGGACGGCGCGGAGAGCAGCACGTCGTTGATGAAGCGCGTGATCGGGGCGAGCCAGCCGCGCTGGCCGAATTCGGCGAGATAGGTGCCGGCCAGGATGCCGATGGGCGTACCGATCAGCACGCCGACCAGCGTCATCGCCAGGCTGCCGGCGATGGCGTTGAGCAGGCCGCCGGAGCTTCCCGGCGGCGGGGTCATCTGCGTGAACACCACCGGGGCGAGCGCAGGCAGGCCGTGCACCAGCAGCGTCCAGAGTATCCAGCACAGCCAGAACAGGCCGAACCCCATGGCGAGCATCGAGACGGCGAGGCCCAGGGCGTTGACGATGCGGCGGCGTGTGTAGAGTCCCAGCATGATCGTTATGCGGCCTGGCCTTCGCGCTTGCCGAGCTTGTAGAGCATGTAGCGCGCGAGCGACAGGACCACGAAGGTGATGAAGAACAGGATCAGGCCGAGTTCGATCAGCGCGGAGGTGTAGAGCTCCCCGTAGGCCTCGGTGAATTCGTTGGCGAGCGCCGAGGCGATGCTGTTGCCGGGCATCAGCAGGGATTGGCTGAGTTCATGCGCGTTGCCGATCACGAAGGTGACGGCCATGGTTTCGCCGAGCGCGCGCCCCAGCCCCAGCATGATGCCGCCGACCACGCCGATCCTCGTGTAGGGCAGCACGACCTTCCACATGACCTCCCAGGTGGTCGCGCCCAGGCCGTAGGCCGATTCCTTGAGCAGCGTGGGCACCACCTCGAACACGTCGCGCATCACCGAAGCGATGAACGGGATCACCATGATGGCGAGGATGATGCCGGCAGTCAGCATGCCGATGCCCATCGGCGGGCCGGAGAAGAACGGGCCGATATACGGCATCGCCCCGATATGGTCGTTGAGCCAGGGCTCGACATGGTCGGCGAACAGCGGCGCGAACACGAACAGCCCCCACATGCCGTAGATGATGCTGGGGATGCCTGCCAGCAGTTCGACGGCGATGCCGAGCGGGCGGCGCAGGATGCGTGGCGACAGTTCGGTGAGGAATAGCGCGATGCCGAAACTGACCGGGATGGCGATGGCGAGCGCGATGGCGGAGGTGACCAGCGTGCCGACGATGGGGATCAGCGCGCCGAACTGCTCATTGACCGGATCCCACTCGGAGCTGACCAGGAAGCCGAAGCCGAACGCGCGGATGGCGGGCATGCTGCCGACGAGCAGCGAGACGAGGATGGCGCCGAGCAGGGCCAGCACGCCGAACGCCGAGACGCGCGTCAGGTTGCGGAACAGCAGGTCCAGTACGGTGTGCCGTCTAAGGCTGGCTTCACGTAAAAACATCGGCATGTTGAGTTCGTCAATAAAAAATAGCGGGGGCTAGGACCCCCGCAATTATAACTTGGCAGCCTATTGCACCAGCGCCTTGCCTGTCGCGTCCTTGATCTGCGCTTTCCATGCGGCGCGGATCAGCTTCACGACATTTTCCGGCAGCGGCACGTAATCCAGGTCGGTGGCCAGCTTGCCGCCCTTGTTATATGCCCAGTCGAAGAACTTCAGCACTTCCTTGCCGGTTTCCGGTTTTTCCTGCACCTTGTGCATCAGCACGAAGGTCGCGCCGCTGATCGGCCAGCTTTCCTTTCCCGCCTCGTCGGTCAGGATCTTGTAGAAGCCCGGCGCCTTGTCCCAGTGCGCACCGGCAGCCGCGGCCTTGAAGCTGTTTTCCTCAGGCTTGACGAACTGGCCGTCGCGGTTCTTCAACTGCACGGTGTTCATCTTGTTCTGCAGCGCATAGGCGTATTCCACGTAACCGATGGAGCCCTTGATGCGCTGCACGTAGGATGCCACACCCTCGTTGCCCTTGCCGCCGGTGCCCGCCTTCCAGGAGACCGCCGTGCCTTCACCGACGGCGGACTTCCAGTCCGCGCTGGCCTTGGACAGGTAGTTGGTGAAGATGAAGGTGGTGCCGGAACCGTCCGAGCGGTGCACAACTGTGATGTTGTCGGCGGGCAGCTGGATGTCCTTGTTCAGCGCCGCCAGGGCGGGATCGTTCCACTTGGTGATCTTACCGAGATAGATGTTTGCCAGCGTCGCGCCGTCCAGCTTCAGCTGGCCTGCGGCTATGCCCTTGATGTTGACCACCGGCACCACGCCGCCGATCACGGTCGGGAATTGCATCAGGCCGCTCTTGTCGAGCTCTTCAGGCTTGAGCGGCATGTCAGAAGCGCCGAAATCCACGGTTTTGGCGGTGATCTGCTTGATGCCGCCGCCGGAGCCTATGGACTGGTAATTCATCCCGACGCCGGCCTGCGCCTTGTAGGCCTCGGCCCACTTGGCGTAGATCGGGTAGGGGAAGGTCGCGCCCGCGCCGGTGATGCCGGTTGCCTGGCCTGCACCCGCGCAAACCAGCGCGGCGGTGGCAGCGGTGCCGATGACGAATTTCCTGAGTTTGCCGTTCATGGGGTCTCCGTGAGGTTGTTTGTTGCCGTCAGCCGGGGTAAACCGGCAATGCCTTCATGCGGAGCGCATGATAGGGGGTTTGTGTGACAGAAGTATTACAGGGAGCAAAACACCGGCCCGCAAAATTCGGGTTGAATATTCCGTGTTCCTTCGGTAGAATCCGCGCTCTTTTGAATTCCGGTTGGAGTAGAACCATGGCACGTGTATGTCAAGTGACGGGAAAAGGCCCGATGGTCGGGAACAATGTTTCCCATGCAAACAACAAAACCAAGCGCCGCTTTTTGCCGAACCTGCAACGCCGCCGCTTCTGGGTTGAAAGCGAAAATCGCTGGGTCAGCTTGCGCCTGACCAATGCGGCGCTGCGTACCATCGACAAGAACGGCATCGACGCGGTGCTGGCCGAAATGCGCGCCAACGGCGAGAAAATCTAAGGAGAACGAACATGGCAAAAGGCGCACGCGAAAAGATCAAGCTGGAATCCTCCGCCGGTACGGGGCATTTCTACACCACCAACAAGAACAAGCGCACCACCCCGGAAAAGCTCGAATTCATGAAGTTCGACCCGGTGGCCCGCAAGCATGTCAGCTACAAGGAAACCAAGCTGAAGTAATCCGGCAAGGTTCGCAGCACAAGAAAAAACCCGCTTCGGCGGGTTTTTTGTTTCCTATTTCTGCGCAGCAGGGCTGAAGGTCAGCACGAATTTCCACTGCGTGAGGAGGGAGGTCCGGTAGAGCGCCGTCTTCGTCGCATTGTCGAACTCGTAGCTCACCTCCCCCGCAGTCCCGGCCAGCATCTCGTTCGCGGCCTTTTTGAGCGTCTCGCTCCCCAGTTCACGCGGGTCCAGGAAGTGGCGGTCTGTCCTGCTGTGCAGGGTGGTCAGGCCGTCCGGGGCCATGGCGAAAAAGGCGGCCCCCGGCCGCAGGTCGAGGGTGGAACCGACCTGATGGGAGAGCGTGTCGAGGAAAAGCGATGCGCCGATCGCCCCGATTATCTTGCCGCCCTTCCTGATGGGAACTGCGATCACGGCGGAGCGCTGGCCGGTGCTCTTGCTGACCACCAGCGCGCCCGTGATCTTCATGCCCGCCATGAGGTCGGGGAAATAGCTCCGGTCGCTCAGCTTGGCATCCATGAGGCCCTTGTCGGCGGTGTCATAGCTCCCGTCGGGACGCACATACCAGACGATGAGCCCGTCCTCCGATTTCTGATAAGCGCCCAGCAAGCCCTTCATGCGCTCCCACTTGCCCGATCTTACCTCGGCCGTGGAGGCCAGTATCTCGAGGCTGCGCTGCACGGAACCGATGCGCAAGTCAGTGTAGGACGCAAAGGCGGAGAGCAGGCTTTGCGCATCCCTGCCCGGAGGTAACGGGATTTCAGAAGGAGGCTGGGCGCAGGCGAGGGCCGGCAGAAGGGCGATGAAAAAAAACAAACGCAGAAAAAAGCTTTTCCCGATCATGTTTTTCTCCTTCGTTGAATAGCAGGCACCGGCCCGGGGGAGCGGTGCTGTAGCGGCTAAAACCTAAAGGACAGATCTATCGTTTCGCGAATCGGCGGAAAATATATCGCCGTTTCCCTGAGCAGGCCTGCTTTTGTGGATGGGGAGGCAGGCTTATTGCGCTCTGCACGAGCCGTTATTCCGGAAGCATGCCATGGTGAACCAGATAAGCCCGGCCGTCCTGAATGATTCCCCAATAGCCCGGATTGCCGGGCGAATGGTAGTCCATGACCATGCTGGATTTTTTAAGGCCTTCCAGGTGGAACAGGACAAGTTGAATTCCCGTCCCCAGGAGTCTTGAAATTTGCTCCGGCTCCAGTTTTTCGTGCTGTTCGAGCAGGATGAGTATTTTTTCCTTGATATTGTCGAGGTACTCATCATCGGTTTTTTCTTTTTGCATTGCGGGCACTTTCGTTTACTGCATTTCCTGTGTCCAGGCCTGCGCCTCGGCGTAATCCGTGAACACCTTGATGTCGGCGTCGATAAACAGGCGCGACAGCCACGCCTGCCAGGTGAGCCACTGGTCGGTGGTGACCACGGCGATCCTGCTGAAGTCGTGGTTGTGTTCGCGGCTGAAGAACTTGATCTCTTCCCAGGCTACGTCCACGGTGTAGTCGATCATGCCGCGCAGGTCGAACAGCAGGTTCAGCGGGCCGGGCGATTTGAGCTTGTACAGCGATTGCTCCTCGAAGGTCTTGAAGTCGGCGAGGGTGAATTCGCCGATGACGGCGACGTTGACGAGGTTGTCGGTTTGTTCGATGGTGATCATGTGGTCTGTCTCGTAGGTTGTTTGCTTGATTTTAAGTGTAGGTCGGGCTTTAGCCCGACATGTCGGGTTGAAACCCAACCTACAATTTTGGCGCTACATCGGAAATAGTCCGGATTAATTAATGTTTCGGCGACAGGCGCAAGCTTAGCACACCGCTGGCGATGATGAACGCCATACCCAGCCAGCTGGCCAGGCCCAGGGTTTCGTCCCACAGCAGCATGCCGAACAGGCTGGCAAACACGATGGTGCTGTAGGCGAGGCTGCCGACCACCAGCGTCCTGCCGGTGCGGTAGGCGCGCGTCATGGCGAGCTGCGCGAGGGTGGCGGAGCTGCCCAGGCCGAACAGGATGGCGAAGCCTTCGAGCGTGATCGCATGCGCCGTGTCGAACAGGATCCAGACGCCGCTGCCGAGGGTGGCGGTCAGGCTGAAATAGAACACGGTACGCGTGTCCGGCTCACCGATCATGGCGAGCTGCTTGACGTTGAGGTAGGCGACCCCGGCGAGGAAGCCGGAGATCAGGCCGAGCAGACCGGGCAGCAGTTGCTCGCGCTCCAGCGCCGGCTGCAGCAGCAACACCACGCCGCAGAATCCCAGCGCGATGGCGATGGTCAGCGGCGGGTGGAAGCGGTCCTTGAACACCAGCATGGTGAAGAGGGTGAGGAACAGCGGCGCGGTGTAGTTGAGCGTGACGGCGGTGGCGAGCGGCAGCACGGTGATGCAATAGAAGAACAGCGCGAGCGCGACCGAGCCGGAAATGCCGCGCCACAGGTGCGCGCGCCAGTGCCGCGTGGCGAGGCTGATGCGCTGGTGGCGCATGATGCCGTACACCATCAGCAGGCCGAACAGCGAGCGGTAGAACACCAGTTCGACATGCGAGAAATGCGGTGCGCCGAGCTTGACGAACACGCCCATGAGGCCGAACAGCAATCCGGCGACCAGCATCCAGGAGGATTTCATGCGGGATTGATTAAGGTAGCAGGAATCATCAGTGCAGCCATCTGTTTTCCTTCGTGCCCTTCGTGTTCTTCGTGGTGAATGGTTGTGACGTACAAGCAAACGGGGCGCGGATTCTCACCGAATTTACCGTGCGGGGCAATATAAATTGGCTCAGGCGGGGCGGGTTGGGTAAAATGGCGGCCTTTCGCAATGCAGAGATGTTTATGGCTGGTAAAGCGCAAAAAACCGTTGATTTCGAGTCGGCCATGGCCGAACTGGAAAAGATTGTCGCCGACATGGAGGCGGGCAAGCTGTCGCTGGAGGATTCGCTCTCGGCCTACAAGCGCGGCGCGGAATTGCTGGCGTTCTGCCGCGGCCGCCTCGAAGACGCGCAGCAGCAGGTGAGCGTGCTGGAGAATGGGGTACTCAAGGATTTTTCCGCCACTGGCGAAGCTGGGCAGAATCAATGAGCGTTGATTTTCAGAGCTGGGTCGCCGTCCACCAGGCGCGCTTCGAGGAGGTGCTGCGCAACCTGTTGCCGCGTGCGGACATCGCGCCGCAGCGCCTGCACGAGGCGATGCGCTACGCGGTGCTGGACGGCGGCAAGCGCGTGCGCCCGCTGCTGGCATTCGCAGCAGGCGAACTGGCTGGCGCCGAACAAGGGCGCGTGGACGTCGCCGCCGCCGCCGTCGAGCTGATCCACGCCTATTCGCTGGTACACGACGACATGCCGTGCATGGACGACGACGTGCTGCGCCGCGGCAAGCCGACCTGCCATGTGCAATACGACGAGGCGACTGCGCTGCTGGTCGGCGATGCCCTGCAGACGCTGGCGTTCCAGTTGCTCGCCGAGCATCGCCTGAACGACGACACTTCGTGCCAGCTGGAGATGGTCAGGCTGCTCGCGGTGGCCTCCGGCTCGCGCGGCATGGCGGGCGGGCAGGCGATCGATCTCGCCGCCGTCGGCAAGTCGCTCACACTCCCCGAACTGGAATTCATGCATATCCACAAGACTGGCGCGCTGATCCGCGCGTCCATCCTGCTCGGTGCCCATTGCGGCAAGGTTTCGGCGGAACAGCTGGACCGGCTGGACCGCTTCGGCAAGCTGATCGGCCTCGCCTTCCAGGTGGTGGACGACGTGCTTGACTGCGAGGCGGACACCGCCACGCTGGGCAAGACCGCAGGCAAGGACGCGGACAGCAACAAGCCGACCTATGTCAGCCTGCTCGGCCTGCAAGCCGCGCGCGAGATGGCGCAGCGGCTGCATCGCGAGGCGCTGGAAACGCTGGAAGGCTTCGGTGCGGCGGCGCAACGTTTGCGCGAGCTGGCCGATTTCATCGTGCTGAGGAAGTTCTGATGCCCTCCTTGCTGGCTTCCATCAATAGCCCCGACGACCTGCGCAAGCTGGAGCGCGCGCAGTTGCCGCAACTCGCCGACGAGCTGCGCCGCTTCCTCGTCGAGTCGGTGAGCAAGACCGGCGGGCACCTTTCCTCCAACCTCGGCACGGTCGAGCTGACCATTGCGCTGCACTACATCTACAACACGCCGGACGACCGCCTGGTGTGGGACGTGGGGCACCAGACCTACACGCACAAGATACTCACCGGGCGGCGCGAGGCGATGGGCAGGCTGCGCATGGCGGGCGGCATCGCCGGTTTCCCGCGGCGTGCCGAGAGCCCCTTTGATGCCTTCGGCACCGGGCATTCCAGCACATCGATCTCGGCCGCGCTGGGCATGGCGGTGGCGGCGCAGATGGAAAAATCCGCGCGGCGCGCGGTGGCGATCATCGGCGACGGCGCGCTCACCGGCGGCATGGCCTTCGAGGCGCTCAACAACGCCGGCGCGCTCGACGCGAACCTGCTGGTCATCCTCAACGACAACGACATGTCGATTTCGCAGCCGGTCGGCGCGCTGAACAATTACCTCGCCAGGCTGATGTCGGGGCGCTTCTATTCGGCGATGCGGCGCGGCAGCGAGAAGATGTTCAAGGGCATGCCGCCGGTGCTGGAGTTCGCCAAGCGCGCCGAGGAACACGTCAAGGGCATGGTGACGCCCAGCACGCTGTTCGAGGAATTCGGCTTCAACTACATCGGCCCGATCGATGGCCACGACCTGGCGGTGCTGGTGGACACGCTGGGCAACATCCGCGAGCTCGAGGGGCCGCAGTTCCTGCATGTGGTCACGCAGAAGGGCAAGGGCTATGCGCATGCCGAGCAGGACTGCGTCCTGTACCACGGCGTGAGCAAGTTCGACCCGGTCAGCGGGATCGCCGCCAAGCCGTGCACCCAACCAAGCTATACGGAAGTGTTCGGCGGCTGGCTGTGCGACATGGCGGCGCAGGACGACAAGCTGATCGGCATCACGCCGGCGATGTGCGAAGGCTCCGGGATGGCGAAATTCGCACAAAAATATCCGGAGCGCTATTTCGACGTGGGCATCGCCGAGCAGCATGCGCTGACCTTCGCCGCCGGCCTGGCCTGCGACGGCTACAAGCCGGTGGTGGCGATCTATTCGACTTTCCTGCAGCGCGCCTACGACCAGTTGATCCACGATATCGCGCTGCAGAACCTGCCGGTCATACTGGCCATCGACCGCGGCGGGCTGGTCGGCGCGGACGGCGCGACCCATGCGGGCAGCTTCGATCTTTCCTACCTGCGCTGCATCCCCAACATGACGGTGATGACGCCGGCCGACGAGGACGAATGCCGCCAGATGCTCTACACCGCCTATCAACTGGGCACGCCGAGCGCGGTGCGCTACCCGCGCGGCTGCGGCCCCGGCACGGCAGTCAGTAAAGAGATGCGCGCCCTGCCGGTCGGCAAGGGCGGGCTGCGCCGTGAGGGCAAGCGCGTGGCGATCCTCGCCTTCGGCACGATGCTCACGCCCGCGCTGGCGGCCGGCGAAGAGCTGGATGCGAGCGTGGCCAACATGCGCTTCGTCAAACCGCTGGATGCAGAACTGATCCTGAAGCTGGCGCGCGAGCACGAGCTGCTGGTCACGGTGGAAGAGAACACCGTGCAGGGCGGCGCGGGCAGCGCGGTGGCGGAATGCCTGCAGCAGCACGGCGTTGCCGTACCGCTGCTGCACCTCGGCCTGCCGGATGATTTCCTCGATCAGGGCGAGCACGCGCAGATGCTGGCGGATTGCGGGCTGGATGCCGCCGGGATCGCGGCTTCCATAAAAGGATTCAATCCGTGTAGGATGGGTTGAGCAACGCGATACCCATCGTCCGCGATTGCTGGTTATCGCCACGCTTAACCCAACCAGTAATATTTCGATCACTAACTACAGAGAGGCCATCATGAACGCCCTCAAAAAAACTCCCATCGCCGACGTGCAAAGCTCCGCCGACACGCGCCACCTCGCGATCAACCGCGTCGGCATCAAGGGCATCCGCCACCCGGTCAGGGTGAAGGACAAGAGCATCGGCGTGCAGCACACCATCGCCACCTTCAACATGTACGTGCACCTGCCGCACAATTTCAAGGGCACGCACATGTCGCGCTTCGTCGAGATACTCAACGAGCACGAGCGCGAGATTTCGGTGGAGTCCTTCGAGACCATCCTGCAGGAGATGGTGGTTCGTCTGGAGGCGCAGTCCGGCTACATCGAGATGAACTTCCCGTATTTCGTGAACAAGGCGGCGCCGGTATCCGGCGTGCAGAGCCTGCTCGATTACGACGTGACGCTGATCGGCGAGATCGTCGACGGACAGGCGCGCACCACGATGAAGGTCGTGGTGCCGGTCACCAGCCTGTGTCCCTGCTCCAAGAAGATTTCCGAGCGCGGCGCGCACAACCAGCGCTCGCATGTCACGCTCACCCTGCGCACCAACCGTTTCGTCTGGATCGAGGAAGTGGTGCGCATCGCCGAGGAACAGGCCTCCTGCGAACTGTTTGGTCTACTCAAGCGTCCCGACGAAAAGTTCGTCACCGAGCGCGCCTACGACAACCCCAAGTTCGTCGAGGACATGGTGCGCGACGTGGCCGCGGTGCTGAACGCCGACGAGCGCATCGACGCCTTCATCGTGGAGTCGGAGAACTTCGAATCGATCCACAACCACTCGGCCTACGCCTTGATCGAGCGCGATAAAACGAGGGAATAAGAAGGGAGAAGGGTAAAGGTGGGTCTGGCATTTACCCTTGAGCACCGCAGGTGCGAACCCTTCTCTCTTATCCCTTCCCAGAATTTATGAAACCCATCGCTATCTTCCGCCATGCCCTCCAGGAAGGCCCCGGCTACCTCGCCGAGTTCCTCGACGAGCGCCACATTCCGTGGAAGCTGGTTGCCATCGATGCGGGCGATGCCGTACCGCCTTCCGTGGAGCCATATTCCGGGCTGGTGTTCATGGGCGGGCCGATGAGCGTCAACGACGAGCTGCCGTGGATCGCGCCCGTGCTGGAACTGATCCGCGAGGCGGTGGCAATGGACATTCCCGTGCTCGGCCATTGCCTCGGCGGGCAGCTCATATCGAAGGCGCTGGGCGGCGTCGTGTCGCGCAACCCCATCAAGGAGATCGGCTGGGGCGAGGTCGCGGTGGCGGACAACGAGGCCGCGCGCGCATGGTTCGGCGAGCTACGGAATTTCAATGCCTTCCACTGGCACGGCGAGACCTTCAGCCTGCCGCCGGGCGGGGTGCACCTGCTCTCCAGCGCGCACTGCGCGAACCAGGCCTGGGTCATCGGCAAGCACCTCGCGCTGCAATGCCATGTCGAGATGACCGCGGAGATGATCGCGCCCTGGTGCGAAATCGGCGCGGACGAAATTCTCGCCGCGAAGGCCAGCCCGGCGGTGCAGTCCGCCGCCGGGATGCAGCACCAGGCTGCGGACGAGCTGCCGCGCCTGCACGCGGTCGCGGCGCGGCTCTACGCCCGCTGGATCGGCGGGCTGCGCGGCTAATCAGCAAGCTACTCGAATACCTCCCCCAGAACACTTCACCATCCGGCCCAGCCGGATTATCTATGCATTTCGGCATATTGACCCTGCCGCAAGTGCGGGGTACGGTGCGTCATGGTTGCTTAAACAGGGAGGGAGAAATGAAAAAAGATAATGCGAAGCTGACCCCTTTGGTTTTGGGATGCAGCGCCAGGCTGCGGACGAGCTGCCGCGCCTGCACGCGGTCGCGGCGCGGCTCTATGCCCGCTGGATCGGCGGGCTGCGCGGCTAATCAGACCCCCGCACCTTCCCTTCCGGTCAAGCCGGATTATCTATGCATTTCGGCATATTGACCCTGCCGCAAGCGCGGGGTACGGTGTCATGAGCTACTCAAACAGGAAGGGTAAAATGAAGAGACATGATGCGAAGCTGTTCCCTTTTATTTCATCGATGACTTCTCAACGGTGGCTGAAGCAAATCGTGAAGCTCGGGTTGCTGTTGATGATGGGGGCGGGCATGAATGCGAATTCATCGACGATGAGATGGAAGGAGGAAGTGGTATTACATAATGGGGAAAAATTAATTGTGAGCCGCACTCAGCGTGATGATCCATTGGGTTTTCGTGAAATCGGTCAGCCAGCGCTACGTGTGGAAGAGGCTATTAGCTTTACGATTCCAAGGACAAATAAGAATGTTATTTGGAAAAGTGATTTTGGGAAAGGACGGGAAGACAATCTCAGCCTTCTGCTTCTGGATATTCTGGACGACATTCCTTACATCGCAGCTAGCCCAAGATTTTGTCATGCCTACAATAAATGGGGCAGGCCGAATCCGCCCTATGTTTTTTTTAAATTTGACGGGACTAATTGGCAATGGATTTCAGTCAATGAATTTCCTTCTGAACTTAAGGAGACGAATGTAATGATAGGCGGATACAACGAAAATCAATTAAGCCTGCCAGAGCGAGCAGCGCCAGTTTTAAGCGCCGAGACTGTTAAGAGGCGGAACAGTAGTGGGCTGCCTTCACATTTTCGCACAATCGTCCGTGAACCGATAACGTTGGGGGTTGGAAGCGGAGCAGGCTGTGAAGAGCTGATTTTTTATAAATGTGGTTGGATTAGCCCTCACGGAACATTTGGGCGTGATTTGATGGATAGAACTTGCAATTAAAGGGAGTCGCTTGAGCTAGCTCAGCTTCGCATCGAATTTTCAGCCATGCCACGACGCCTACCCAGCTAGGCCGAATTATCTATGCATTTCGGCATATTGACCCTCTGCGTGGCGCGGAGTACGTTGCGCGCACGGGGTTGTTCATCCCGTTAATCGTCGTCAATTACTCTGAGGAGATTCCCATGAAGAGAATGATTGCACTGGCTTGTCTGGGTTTTGCGTTTACCGTTTCGACTCCGGCTTTCGCGGCCGGCGAGAAGATGAAGGGCTGCAGCAAGGAGGCGACGGGCATGAAGGGTGATGAACGCAAGGCGTTCATGAAGAAATGCCTGTCCAAGGATTACGTGCTGAAATCCGAGGCGGCCGCGGCAACTCCGGCCAAACCCGCTTCTCCTGCCATCCCCGCAGCCTCGTCCACACAGCAGGACAGGATGAAGGGCTGCAATGCCGACGCCAAGGCCAAGGGGCTGATGGGTGATGAGCGCAAGAAGTTCATGAGCACCTGCCTCAAGGGCTGATTGCCGCCGCACCCGGAAACGCGCCGCAAGGCGCGTTTTTCATTGGGGACGGGAAATCGAGGCAGTGTATAATTCGCCCCCTCTTGCGCGGCCATACGCGCTCCATTTTATAAAGACTGAATGATCAAAAAACTCCTCAAGCGCGTATTCGGCAAGCCGGCAAAAACCAGGTCGGCGGGGAACGCGCAGATCATCCCGTTCGAGTTGCATGGCGTGGCGCGCGAGCAGATCAGCTACGGCGCGCGCAAAGTCACCGACGGCCTGCAGGCGGCGGGCTACCAGGCCTTCGTGGTGGGCGGCGCGGTGCGCGACCTGCTGCTGGGCTGCGTGCCCAAGGATTTCGACGTGGCGACCAACGCCACGCCCGAGGAGGTGCGCCGCGTGTTCCGCCGCTCGCGCATCATCGGGCGGCGCTTCCAGATCGTGCATGTTATGTTCGGCGAGGAGGTGGTCGAGGTCTCGACCTTCCGCAGCATGATCGAGGCCGAAGACGCGCAGACCGATGAGCACGGCCGCCTGCTGCGCGACAACCAGTTCGGCGACCAGGAGCAGGATGCGGCGCGGCGCGACTTCACCGCCAACGCGCTGTTCTACGACCCGGCCACGCAGGAAATCCACGATTACCACAAGGGCTGCGCCGATACCCGCAAACTTGTGCTGCGCATGATCGGCGACCCCGCGACGCGCTACCGCGAAGACCCGGTGCGCATGCTGCGCGCGGTGCGCCTGTCCGCCAAGCTCGGCATGAAGGTCGATGCCGCGACCGCCGCGCCGATCGCGAAGATGAAAGATTTGCTCGACAACGTGCCGCAGGCGCGCCTGCTCGACGAGGTGCTGAAGATGCTGCTGTCCGGGCATTCGGTGGAGTGCATCCAGCAGTTGCGCAAGATGCACCTGCACCACGGCCTGCTGCCGCTGCTGGACGTGATCCTGGAGCAGCCGATGGGCGAGAAGTTCGTCATGCTCGCGCTGCGCAACACCGACGAGCGGCTCAGCCAGGACAAGCCGGTCTCGCCCGCGTTCCTGTTTGCCGCGCTGCTGTGGCACGAGGTGCTGGCGGCATGGAAACTGCGCCAGCAGCAGGGCGAGCGCCCCATTCCCGCGATGCATGCGGCGATGGACGAGGTGCTCGACAAACAGAAGGCGCAGCTCGCGATCCCGCACCGCCACGATGCGGTGATGAAGGAAATCTGGCTGATGCAACAGCGCTTCGAACAGCGCAGCGGGCAGCGCCCGTTCCGCCTGCTGGAGCAGCCGCGTTTCCGCGCCGCATTCGACTTCCTGCTGCTGCGCTGCGCCAGCGGCGAAGCGGACGAAAAACTTGGGCTGTGGTGGGACGAATTCCAGGATGCCAGCCCCGAGCGGCAGGCTGAAATGCTGCAGCCGGAACAAGCGGGAGAGAAAAAGCGCCGCCGCCGCAAGCCGCGCAGGAAGCCGGAGTCCGCCGCGCCGGAAGAACCGGCAGAATAATGCCGCACACCGCTTTCATCGGGCTGGGCAGCAACCTGGAAGACCCGCATAGCCAGTTGCAGCGCGCCTTTGCCGAGCTTGGCCGGCTGCCGGATACGCGCCTCGTCGCCCGCTCATCGCTGTACCGCAGCGCGCCGCTGGGCTATGCGGACCAGCCCGAGTTCGTGAACGCGGTCGCGGAGATCGAAACGGCGCTGGCCCCGCAGGCCCTGCTGCAAGCCCTCCTGCAAATCGAACATGAACACGGCCGCGAGCGCACCTTCCGCAACGCGCCGCGCACCCTTGACCTGGATGTGCTGCTGTACGACGATGTGCGCATGCATGAGCACGGCCTGACCATTCCGCACCCGCAGATGCACTTGCGCGCCTTCGTGCTGCAACCGCTGCTGGAGGTCGCGCCGGATGCCGTCATCCCCGGCATCGGCAAGGCACGGCAGGCGTTGCAGGATTGCCGGGATCAGGTATTGGAGAGGCTCGCCGATGCTGCCTGAAAAATACCGTTACGTGGTGGTGGAAGGGCCGATCGGCGCGGGCAAGACCAGCCTTGCGCGCCGTCTCGCGCAGCACACCGGCGCTGCGGCGCTGCTGGAAAAGCCGGATGAAAACCCCTTCCTCGCCCGGTTCTACCAGGACCCGCCGCGCCATGCGCTCGCGACGCAACTGTTTTTCCTGTTCCAGCGCGGCAACGAAGTGCGCGACCTGGCGCAGATGGATATGTTCCAATCGAGCACGGTGGCGGATTACCTGTTCGATAAGGACCCGCTGTTTGCGCGGCTGAATCTGAACGATGCGGAGTTTGCGCTGTACCAGCAGATTTACCACACTCTGCAATTGCAGGCGCCCGCGCCGGATCTGGTGATCTACCTGCAGGCCGCGCCGGAGACGCTGGCGGAACGCGTGCGCCGCCGCGCCAAGCCTTACGAACAGGCCATTTCCGAAGATTATTTACTGCGCGTGGCGCAGGGTTACAGCGATTTCTTCTACCATTACGATGCGACGCCGGTGCTGACGGTGAACACCGAGCACCTGAACTTCGAGGAGGAGGGAGATTTCGCCCTGCTGCTGCAACGCATCGGGGAAATGCGCGGGCCGCGCGAATTTTTCAGCCGGGGAGAATGATAATGAGAACCACGTTGACTGCATTACAGACGATGCGCGCCAAGGGCGAGAAGATCGCCGTGCTGACCTGTTACGACGCGAGCTTTGCCGCGCTGCTCGAGGCGCAGGGCGTGGACGCGCTGCTGGTCGGCGATTCGCTCGGCATGGTGCTGCAGGGACATGAGACTACCCTGCCGGTTACGCTGGACGACATGGCCTACCACACCGCCTGCGTGGTGCGCGGAGCCAGGCAATCGTTTATCGTCGCTGACATGCCGTTCGGCACGTTCCAGGTCAGCCCGCAGGAAACCTTTGTTCATGCCGCAAGGCTGATGGCGGCGGGCGCGCAGATGGTCAAGCTGGAGGGCGGCGTCGAGATGGCCGAGACGGTGGAGTTCCTCACCGGGCGGGGTATCCCGGTGTGCGGGCACATCGGCCTGACGCCGCAATCGGTGCACCAGATGGGCGGCTACCGCGTGCAGGGCAGGGAACCTGCCGCCGCGCAGCAATTGCTGGAGGATGCGGCGGCACTGGAGCGGGCCGGCGCGGGGATGCTGGTGCTGGAAACTATGCCCGCGCTGCTGGCGGCGGAGATCACCGCCGCGCTTTCCATTCCCACCATCGGTATCGGCGCGGGTGCGGACTGCTCCGGCCAGGTGCTGGTGCTGTACGACATGCTGGACATTTACCCGGGCAAAAAGGCGCGCTTCGCGAAAAACTTTCTGCAGGGTGCGGACAGCATCGCGGCCGCGGTGAAGAACTATGTCGCCGAGGTGAAGGCGGGCAGCTTTCCGGCTCAGGAACACAGCTTCTGATGCAAGTTATCCAGACCATCGCCGAACTGCGCGCGCGGCTGGCCACGGAGCGCGCCGTCGCCTTCGTGCCGACCATGGGCAACCTGCACGAGGGGCATCTCAACCTGGTGAAGCTGGCGCGCGGGCACGGCAGTTGCGTGGTGGCGAGCATCTTCGTCAACCCGCTGCAATTCGGCCCGAGCGAGGATTTCGATCGCTATCCGCGCACGCTGGAGGCGGACTGCGCCAAGCTGCAAGGCTTGGTGGACGTGGTATTTGCGCCTGCGGTCAACGAGATGTACCCCGTTCAGCAAACCGTGTTCGTCGAGCCGCCGCCGGTTGCCAACGAGCTGTGTGGCGCGTCGCGCCCCGGGCACTTCCGCGGCATGGCGACCGTGGTGCTGAAGCTGCTCGACATCGTGCAGCCGCAGGTCGCGCTGTTCGGCAAGAAGGACTACCAGCAGCTGCACATCATTCGGCAGATGGTTGCGCAGTTCAATCTTCCGGTTCGCATTGTCGGCGGGGAGACGGTGCGCGCGGCGGACGGCCTGGCGCTGAGCTCGCGCAACCAGTATTTGAGCGAAGCCGAGCGCGGCGAGGCGGTTTTCCTGCACCGCACGCTGCAAGGGATCAAACAGGCCATCCTGGAAGGCGGGCGCGATTTTGAACGATTGCAGGAAAAAGCGGTCGAAACTCTCGCCGCGAGGGGCTGGCTGGTGGATTACGTGGCGGTGCGCAACCAGTCCGACCTGCGGCCGGCCGGCCGGTCGCAGCGCGATCTGGTGATCCTGGCGGCGGCAAAACTGGGCAATACCCGATTGCTGGACAATGTCGAGGTTAGCCTGGCTGGTTGATTACTCGGCCGGTTGATTGCTATATAATTGCGCCCGTCAGAAAGGGAAGTGCCACATGCAAAGAATCATGCTCAAAGCCAAGTTGCACCGGGTGCGCGTCACGCACTCCGAGTTGCACTATGAAGGTTCCTGTGCGATCGACGACGATTTGCTGGACGCCGCCGATATCAGGGAATACCAGCAGATCGACATTTACAACGTCACCAACGGCGAGCGTTTCACCACTTACGCGATCCGCGCACAGCGCGGTTCCGGCGTGATTTCCGTGAACGGCGCGGCCGCGCACAAGGCCAATCCGGGCGATATCCTGATTATCGCCACCTATGCCATGTACACCGAACTGGAATTGCAGAAATTCCATCCACAACTCGTTTACGTGGACGAGCACAACCGCATCATCGCGCAGCGCGACCGGATTGCCGTGCAGGCAGCCTGACGCCGAAAGCCACCCTCACGGAATCATGATTGCTGCTGACGGGAAATCGAACGGATGTATAGAAGAAGCATAGCCGGTCGATACCCCGCAGCGGTAGCGATCGCCTTATTCATCAACTTCGTCATTCTCGTCGGGGTAGCAAGCTATTACCTGGTCGACAAGTTCGAGAACATCGAAAAAGACCATGCGTACGAGAATTTGCATGGCATCGGCAAGCTCAAGATCGGCCAGATCCAGACGTATTTTCATGAACGCCGGGGGGATGCTCAGGTTGCCGCAAAATTCCTGAGCAACTCTCCGGTTCGTCATTGGCTGGAAAACCCGTCCAGCAACATACTGGCTGCAGTGCGGCAGCCGCTGGAGACCGCGGTGTCCGCTTATCAGTACGGCGGGGTACTGCTGCTGGACGGCAAGGCGAACATCCGCTTCGGCAGCGGGAAACATACCGGGCTGTCCGAAGCAGGCAAATCCATTGCCTTGCGCGCAATCAAGGAAAACCTCCTCGGCAATTCGCCGATCTACTTCGGCGACCCCTCCGCACCGGACAAACCGATGCTGGACACTTTCGTTCCCATCGTGAATCCGGATACCTCGGCCGTCATGGGGGTTCTGGTGTTGCGCGACGATTTGCGTTTCCTGTTCTCTCTGATCCAGTCCTGGCCGGTGGAAAGCAGGACCGGCGAAATCCTGCTGGTCACCCGGGACGGCGGCGATGTGCTGTTCCTCAATGAATTGCGCTACCGGAAGGATGCCGCGCTCAAGTTCCGGTTGCCGATCGACGGTGGCATGAACGCGCTCACCGTTCCGACCAAGGAGATGATGAAGAGTTATTACGGCGCGCTGGAGGCCTTCGACTACCGCGGCAGGCCGGTGCTGGCCTACAACATCGCCGTGCCGGATACCACATGGGGCATGGTGGTCAAGATGGAGACGGACGAAGTGCTGGAGGATGTCCGGCGCCTGCAATCGATCATCTGGGTCATTGCCGCGTTTTTTATCCTGGGCGCCGGAACCATCCTGTGGACATGGTGGAGAAAACAGGACATCGAGTGGCTGGCGCACGAGCAACTGGCCGGCGTGGCGGAAGACTTGCGCATTTCCGCGATTGCCTTCGAGACGCATGAGGCGATTGTGATTACCGATTGCCATCCAAAGATCCTGCGGGTCAACCAGGCTTTCCAGGATATTACCGGCTATACGGCGGAGGAAGTCATCGGCCGCAACCCCAATATCCTCAGGGCGGAGAAGAGGCCCAAGGTCTTTTATGATGAGATGTGGGCAACCATTTTCCGCGAAGGGAAATGGAGCGGGGAGATGCTGGACAAGCGCAAGAACGGCGAGACTTACCCGAAGTGGCTGACGGTGACGGCCGTAACCGCACCGGATGGCACGCTCACCCATTACGTGGGCTCGTTTTTCGACATTACGGAGCGCAAGAAGGCGGAAGGCGAAATCAATCGTCTCGCTTTTTTCGATCCGCTGACCAATCTGCCCAACCGCCGCCTGTTGCTCGATCGTCTGCAACACGCATTGGCAACCAGCGCGCGCAGCGGCAGGCATGGCGCAATCATGTTCATCGACCTCGACAACTTCAAGGCTATCAACGACACCAAAGGGCATGATTACGGCGATCTGCTGCTGATCGAAATAGCGCGGCGCCTGCAATCCTGCGTGCGCGAAGGCGATACGGTGGCACGGCTCGGCGGCGACGAATTCGTGGTGATGCTGGAGGATCTGGGGGGCCGGGCGGAGCACGCCGCGGCGCAGGCCGAGGAAGTGGGCGAGAAAATCCGCACAATCATCAATCAGCCATGCTCAATCAAGGAGTTTGAATTTCACAGCACGGCCAGCATCGGGGTCAACCTGTTTATCGGCCGTGAGGCCAGCGCGGAGACCCTGCTTAAATATGCGGACATCGCCATGTACCAGGCGAAAGGGGCTGGCCGGAACGCCGTGCGTTTCTTCGATCCGGAGATGCAGGCCATCCTGGAGGCGCGCCTGACCATGGAATCGGATTTGCGCCATGCGCTGGCTGAACGGCAGTTCAGCCTGCATTACCAGGCGCAGATCGACGATACCGGACACATCCTCGGTGCCGAGGCGCTGGTGCGCTGGATTCATCCGCAACGCGGCATGGTTTCTCCAGGCCAGTTTATTCCTGTTGCCGAAGAGAGCTCGCTGATTCTCGATATCGGCCATTGGGTGCTCGAAACGGCTTGCCGGCAGCTCGCCCTGTGGAGCAATGACGAGCAGAAGCGCAAGCTGACGCTGGCCGCGAACGTCAGCGCCCGGCAGTTCAAACTGGTTGATTTTGTGGACAGGGTGGCGGCGGTCATCAGGGAGCACCGCATCGATCCGTCGCGCCTCAAGCTGGAGTTGACCGAGAGCGTGGTGCTGGAAGACCTGGACGACATCGTGGCAAAAATGCATGCCTTGAAGGCGCTCGGGGTCGGGTTGTCGATGGATGACTTTGGTACGGGCTATTCGTCGCTGTCCTACCTGAAGCAGCTGCCGCTCGACCAACTCAAGATAGACCGGAGCTTCGTGCGCGACATCGCGACCGACCCGAACGATGCCGTGATGGTGCAAACCATCATCGACATGGCGCATAATTTCAGCCTGAACGTCATTGCCGAAGGCGTGGAAACCGAAGCGCAGATGGAATTCCTCAAGCGGCACGGCTGCATGGCATACCAGGGTTATTTGATCAGCAAGCCCATATCGGTAGAGGAATTCGAGGCATTACTGGGCGGGGTTTGCCGGGATATGGCGGTCATCTGAGGAAGCACAGGCAACTGCTCCGTGCTTGCGCCTCGTGTCAGCCCGGCGCGGTGGAAATAGCCGGCCTTTTCGTACCTAATCGCCGATTCGCTTTTGATGCGGGTTGATTACGATGCATTCCGGTATCCTGCAGAAATTCTGCCGCCTTGGGCAGCAAAATTTTGCCCGGGCGACGGATATAAAAGTTTAATTAAATAAAACTATAAAACTGGAGGGAGTAATGACACATTCGACTATCATGCAACGCCTCACTTTGTTGACGGCGGTGCCTGTCATCGCGCTGATCCTGTCTTCCGGCATGCTGATCTGGGACAGTTTTGTTAGGTATCAAAGCGCGGTTCAGGCGCGCAGCATCATGGAAGTGGCGGTGGCGGCGGGCGATTTGATCCATCCCATGCAGATCGAGCGCGGTGCTACAGCCGGCTTCGTCCAGTCGAATGGCCAGAAGTTCGCGGATACGCTGCCGGGCACTCGTGCCAAGACCGACGAGAAGCTGGCGTCTTATAAACGATTGATCGACGGGATCGACACCGGCTCGATGCCGGGGCTGAAAAAAGCCGTCGAAGAGGCGCAACGCAAGCTCGAAGGGTTGTCCCGGACGCGCGACCAAGCCAATCAATACACCATCCCTGCCGGGGAGGCATCCGCTTTCTTCACCGGCACCATCGCACACCTCCTGGAGGTGATGAGTACCGCCGCCGCATACAATAGCGACCCGGATATTGCGCGTAAGTTACTGACTTACCATAATTTCTCCAATGCCAAGGAAAATGCCGGGCAGGAGCGCGCATTGACCGTGCCGGTGTTCGTCGCCAACAAGGTCGAACCCGCGCAATTCCGCACCATCCTCGGAAAGATCAACAAACAGGATGCCTACCTGGATTCGTTCGTGGACTCCGCGAGCGAGCAGGAAAAGGCGGCGCTGAGAACGGTACTCGACGGCGAGGCGGCGCAGGAGGTGCAGCGCATGCGCAACATCATGGCCGAGCGCTCCATCCAGGGCGGGTTCGAGGTGGATTCGGCGGTGTGGTTCAAGCGCATCACCGATAAGATCAACGGTTTGTATGAAGTCGAACAACTGCTCACGAAAAATATCAATGCCGACGTCAACAGTCAATTATCCGCCAGCCGCACGCAGCTGCTGACGCAGCTGATTCTGGCTATCCTGGCGATTGTCATCGCCGTGGCGGTGTCGGTATGGGTGGCACGCAGCGTGAGCCGCCCGCTGACGGCCGTGGTGGATGCGGCCGAATATGCGGTGACACATGACGATTTTACTCGCCGCATTCCGGAGGAAGGTACGCAGGAAACGGCGCGCGTCGGCCAGGCGATCAACCATCTGATGGGCAAGTTCCGCGACATCATCGCGCACACTACCCACTCAAGCGAGAGCATCGCCGATGCATCCGGTGTGCTGGCCGCTTCAAGCGAACAGGTCAGCAAGAGCTCATCCGCGCAGGCGGATGCGGCCTCGTCGGTTGCTGCCGCCATCGAAGAAGTCTCAGTGAGCGTCAGCGAAACTGCATCGAATGCGCGCGCCGCAGGGGAGATTGTCGAAAAATCCCGCGCCGGAACCGAAATGGCGCTCACTGTCATGACAGAGACGGTGAAAAACGTGAACGGTATTGCTACACTGATCCGCGAGTCGGGCAGTAACGTGGGGCGGCTCGACGAAAGTTCGAAGAGGATCGGCGGTATCGTTCAGGTAATCAAGGAAGTCGCCGACCAGACCAACCTGCTGGCCTTGAATGCCGCGATCGAAGCGGCGCGCGCGGGCGAGCAGGGGAGAGGTTTCGCGGTCGTGGCGGACGAGGTGCGCAAGCTTGCCGAGCGCACGTCAAAGGCAACTACGGAAATTGCCTCGCTCATTGGCGATATCCAGAATCACATCGGCGAGACCGTCACGGGGATGCAGCAGGCCAATACCCAGGTGACGGAAAGCCTTGAACTGGTTGGCAGGTCGGAGGCTGCGCTGCACCGCATCGGTGAAGATGCGCGCGAGGTGGCGAACAATGTGCAAAGTATCGCCGATGCGGTACGCGAACAGGATGCTGCGATTCACCAGGTTGCGACGAATATCGAGAAGATCGCCCAGATGGCCGAGGAGAACAGCGCCGCAACTGCTTCGAGCAGCGATACGGCAAGCCAGCTCGACAGGTTGTCCGGCGCGCTCAAGGATTCGGTCGATCGCTTCAAGGTCTGACCGGATTGTCGTTGGAAAAGGGCGCGGTGAATCGCGCCCCGCAAGTTTATCCGCGGGGACTCACTGGAGGGCCTGATCGAGCACTCCGAGCTTGCCGCGCCAGGCGACGCTCTTGGACAGATAGCTCATTCGCAGGATTTCGGCAAACTCTGCCGCCGGAACCGGTTTGCTGAAATAATATCCCTGCACCACATCGCATGAGTGCAGGCGGAGGAAGGTCAGCTGTTCCGCCGTTTCCACGCCTTCGGCTATGGTCCTGAGATTGAGGCCTTGCGCCATGTTGATGATGGCGGTGGTAATCGCCGCATCGTCCGGGTTGGTGGTGATGTCCCTCACAAACGACTGGTCGATTTTCAGGTAATCGATCGGGAAATGCTTTAAGTAACTCAGGCTGGAATATCCGGTGCCGAAATCGTCAATGGAGATGCGCACCCCCATCTCCTTGAAGCAATTGAGCGTCGCGACCGCGGATTCGGTATTGCTCATCACCAGCCCCTCGGTCAATTCCAGCTCGAGATAATGCGGCGCAAGCCCGGTATTGTTGAGCGTGTCGTTGATCAGGCGGCACAGGTTCTGCTGCCTGAACTGGACCGCAGACAGGTTGATTGCAATCGAAACGGGAGGAAGCCCGGCATTCTGCCATGCCAGGTTTTGCCGGCACGCCTCGTTCAGTATCCATTCCCCCAGGGGGATGATCAGGCCGCTTTCTTCCGCAATAGGGATGAATTTTGCCGGGGAAATCAGCCCGGCCACCGGATGGTTCCAGCGGACGAGGGCTTCGGCTCCGACGATATGCCCCGTCTTGATGTCCACCTGCGGCTGGTAATGCAGCACGAATTGGTCGAGTTCCAGCCCCTTGCGCAGGTCCGACTCGATGAACAGTTTTTCCTCCACCCTCGTCTTCATGTCCGGGGTAAAGAAGCGGAAGTCGTTGCGCCCGTTTTCCTTGGCGTGATACATCGCGGAGTCCGCGCTCATGATCAGCGATTCGTGGTCGGTGCCGTCATCGGGATAGACGCTGATCCCGATGCTTGGAGTGGCCCGGATGCTGTGCCCCTCGACCTCATAGGGCTGGCTCAGGGAGTAGAGTATTTTTTTCGCCACCGGCATGATGCTGTCGGTTTCCGCCATGCTGTCGAGGATCACGACAAACTCGTCGCCTCCCATGCGCGCCACGGTGTCCACCTCGCGCACGCATTCCTTGAGGCGCATCGCCACGGATTGCAGCAACTGGTCGCCGATCGAATGGCCCAGCGCATCGTTGATGTTCTTGAAGCGATCCATGTCCAGGAACAGAACCGCGCATTTGAAGCCGGCGCGCTTTGCATGCGCAATCGCGAGATCGAGCCGGTCCGACAGCAGGGCGCGATTGGGCAGGTCGGTCAGCGTGTCGTAGTACGCAAGGCGCTGGATGCGCTCCGCCGCCCTGACGTCGTCGGTGATGTCGCTGAAGACGGCGATGTAATTGGTCGTGTGCTGCGACCGGTTTTTTACTGCGGTTATTTTCAGCCACTCGGGGTAGATTTCCCCGTTCTTGCGCTTGTTCCAGATTTCGCCCTGCCAGTATCCGTTTTCCCGGATGGCTGCCCACATGACCCGGTAATATTCCGCATCATGCCGTCCCGATTGCAGGATTTTGGGGTTTTTGCCGAGGATCTCCGCCGCCGCATAGCCGGTAATCGCGGTGAAAGCCTCGTTGACGGCGATGATGACGCCCCGCGAGTCGGTGATGGTGATGGCATCCCTGCTGTTCTCGAATACCTGTGCGGCCAGTTGCAGCTGCTCACCGGCCTTTTCCAGTTCCCCGATGGTCCTGCCCAGCTTGCTGTTCGCGACTTTTAACTTTCTCGAATCCAGTTCCATGCGCCGGATTCCGTTGGCGATGGAATTCCTTGCCCATCGCACCAGGTAAACCAGGAGAAGGATGCCCGCGGCGGAGAAGGCCAGGTTCAGGTAAAACCATTTGTATTGACGCTCCAACCTGGAATTCAGGCTGGTTTTTACAAGGTCGTTGGTGACGTTAAGCAGGGTATAGCCGTTTTTTACGGGGACCGAGAATTTCAGGAAAAGCCGGTCCGCCCTGACCCTGGCTCCGCGCGCAAGGGCTATTTCGTCGGCCAGCCTGAAAACTTCATCGATATTCAGCGCCAGCTCCGGTGAGAACTTGCCGATTCTGGAGTCGATCTCCGGATTTGCCGCCGTTACCGCGGCCAGATCGTGCCGGACATGTTCCATGGCCTCGTTTATCTGCGCCTTCGGGTTGTTCAGGTTCGCCTTGTCCCCGTCGGCAATTTTTTCTCGGGACATCACGGCCATGACGCCTGCCCGCAGTTGCCCCAGATGCTCGATCAGGTTGGGGATGGCGAAGGTGGTCAGGTTGCCCAGGTGGTTGATGCCGATATCCTTGTCGGTGGTCAAGCCGGAATGATCCGAAACATCGCCCAGCAGGCGGATGGCCTTGCCGATCAGGCTGCTGTGCAAATCGAAGCTCTCCTTCATGGAGAGGGCTGCGGAGCGCTCCTGCAGCGCATGCCAGCCGGTCTTGATGAGTGCCCAATTGCCGTCGTCGGCGGGGCTCAACGTAAAGCCGGTATTTGCGGCCAAGGCGTCAACGGCCCTGATTTGTGCCTCGATCTGCGCCTCTTCGGCAACGATCGATTCCCTGAGGAACGCATTTCCACCCAGATAACCGGCAGTCAGGCCGCGGTGCAGTTGCAGGTGTTCTATCGTCCGGGCGATTTGATGGGAGTATTCCAGCCCGGCGATTTCGTGCCGAACGGTTTTTATTTCCGTGTAGGAGTTGTTGAGGAGATTGAAATTGAACAGTGCGATGATCACAATCAATACGCCCGTTACGGCGAATATATTGCGCGCCGGTTTGCTTTGGGTGCGAGGCTGCTGATTGTGCAGTTGCCTGGATGGCAAGTTTGGATTTTTCATGAGTGGCTTCCTGAAGTTGCAGTTGACCCCTGTTTGTTCAAGGTCAGGCCGGGAATTTGCTGTGGGTGCAATTCGGCAAGCGCGTGATATTCATCATGGCGAGGGTTGCGGGATTTCATTTTTACCTTCTGAGCATGGCTAATTATGCGCTTAAAAAACAATTTTCGGCATATGGCAATTTGCCGCATACCCAAAGCTGCACCGAGCCTCAGAATACCCGTTATTCTGCCATGCAGCCACTTGCGCTAACCTGACGTAGATCAACCGGATTTGTGCACGGTTTTGTTTCATTGACCGTTCATTTGTTCACGGGTAGGATTGCGCCCCTTGATTACTCGGGGTTGATTACGGTGCGTCGCAAACTGGTTGCCGGAAATTGGAAGATGTACGGTGCGCTGGCGCAGAACGCCGAGTTGCTGGATGCCGTGCGCCGCGGAATGGAGCATATCCGGAATGTCGATTGCGCGGTTTGCGTGCCATTCCCTTATTTGGCCCAGGCACAGCAGGAATTGTCCGGTAGCGCGGTGGGATGGGGGGCGCAGGATGTGCATCAACTGGAAAAAGGCGCCTATACCGGCGAAGTATCCGCCTCGATGCTGCGTGATTTCGGCTGCAGCCATGTAATCGTTGGACATTCTGAGCGGCGGACCTGCTATAACGAGAGCAGCCGTCTGGTAGCCGAGAAATTCCTGGCCGCGCAGCAGGCGGGGATTACGCCTATCCTGTGCGTGGGCGAGACGCTGGAGCAGCGCGTAAGTGGCGTTACCGAGAGTGTGGTTGCCGGGCAACTGGATGCTCTGATACAGTTGGGCGGAGTGCAGGTGTTGCATAATGCGGTGGTGGCCTATGAGCCGGTATGGGCGATCGGCACCGGGAAAACCGCCACTGCGGCACAGGCTCAGGCTGTGCACGCCTTTATACGCCAGCGTATCGCAACTCACGATAGTCAAATTGCGGCGGAGTTGTGTATACTTTACGGAGGCAGCGTGAAGGCAAATAACGCAGTTGAACTGTTCGCGATGCCGGATATCGATGGCGGGTTGATCGGCGGTGCTTCCCTGGTGGCGGATGAGTTTTTGGCGATTTGCCGTGCCGGTCAAGTTTGATTCTGCTTTTTGTATAGCATTTTGGTATAGTATTCTGGTATTCCGTTTTAGGAGCAGTGCGTGGAAACATTGGTTTGGGTAGTGCATGTCTTGACGGCCGTAGTGCTGATCGGCTTGGTGCTGATGCAGCATGGCAAGGGTGCAGACATGGGGGCGGCATTCGGTAGCGGTTCGGCCGGCAGCCTGTTCGGTTCCAGCGGCTCCGCGAATTTTCTCAGCCGCAGCACGGCAGTCGCTGCGACGCTGTTTTTCATCACCAGTCTGGCACTGACTTATATTTATGCGCATCCCGCGCAACAACAGGGAGTAATGGATAAAGTAAAGCCGGCCACCATTGATGCGGCGCCGGCGGCCCCCGCGGCTAACCCCGTCGACGACTCGAAGTCCAGGGAGATTCCAAAATAATTTTGCAGTAGTATAGCGGTTGTGGTGGAATTGGTAGACACGCAAGCTTGAGGTGCTTGTGCTCGAAAGGGCGTGGGAGTTCGAGTCTCCCCATCCGCACCAGAATATAAATATAGGCTGGCACAAAAGATTGCCGGCGCAACTTAAACAATAAAAAAGTGATTCCGGGCGAACCGGCGAATCACACCAAATCCAGGGAGGAAGCTCAATGTTGGAAAATTATTTTCCGGTGCTGCTGTTCATCTGTATTGGTGTCGTGATGGGCGTGGCTCCGGTAGTACTGGGCAAGCTGGTCTCACCCAATCGCCCCGATAGTCAAAAACTTTCCCCCTATGAATGCGGCTTCGAGGCTTTCGAAGATGCGCGCATGAAATTCGATGTGCGCTACTACCTTGTCGCCATCCTGTTCATCCTGTTCGATCTTGAAATTGCCTTCCTCTTCCCCTGGGCGGTCGTGCTCAAGGAAATCGGCACCTTCGGTTTTGTTTCCATGATGATCTTTCTGGCCATCCTCGTGGTTGGCTTTATCTACGAATGGATGAAAGGAGCGCTGGAATGGGAGTAACGGCATGAGCAGGAAGCAGGGGCCCCGCATAGCGGGGATGCGACCGTCCGCGATTGCCGTTGAATGCCTGAATTGGTACGGCATCCAAGACAGTATCGGAAAAATAGAGGGGATTACTCATGGGCATTGAAGGCATCCTGGAAAAGGGTGTTGTCACCACGACGCTCGACACCATCATCAATTACACTCGCACCGGATCGCTTTGGCCGATGACTTTCGGGCTGGCCTGCTGCGCGGTGGAGATGATGCATGCCGGCGCGGCACGCTACGATCTGGATCGCTTCGGCGTGGTTTTTCGCCCCAGCCCGCGCCAGTCTGACGTGATGGTGGTGGCCGGCACGCTGTGCAACAAGATGGCGCCGGCATTGCGCAAGGTATACGACCAGATGGCCGAGCCGCGCTGGGTGATTTCCATGGGTTCGTGCGCGAACGGCGGCGGCTATTACCACTATTCCTACTCGGTAGTGCGCGGCTGCGACCGTATCGTGCCGGTGGACGTGTACGTACCGGGGTGCCCGCCGACAGCCGAGGCGCTGCTGTACGGCGTCATCCAGCTGCAGAACAAGATCAAACGAACCAATACCATTGCACGTTAGGGTTAACTATGGCTGCTGATTTGAGTACGTTGCGTACCAGTCTGACGGGTTTGCTTGGCGACAGGCTGGCCGGTATGGAGGAGAAGCTGGGTGAGTTGACCGTGGTGGTCAAGTCTGCCGGGATGCTGGACACGCTGACGCGCCTGCGTGATGCGGCAGGTTTCGATCAGATGATCGATCTGTGCGGCGTGGATTACTCCACTTATGGCGATGGTGCCTGGGAAGGCCGGCGCTTCGCCATCGTCTACCACCTGTTGTCCGTAGTGCACAACGTTCGCCTGCGGGTGCGCATCTTCGCCGAGGATGACGATTTTCCGGTTCTGGAATCCGTCACCGACATCTGGCCTTGCGCCAACTGGTATGAGCGCGAGGCCTTCGATCTTTACGGCATCGTGTTCACCGGCCACCCCGATCTGCGCCGCCTCCTGACCGACTACGGCTTCGTCGGCAACCCGTTCCGCAAGGATTTCCCGCTGTCCGGTCATGTGGAAATGCGCTACGACCCCGAGCAGCAGCGCGTCGTGTATCAACCGGTGTCGATCGAGCCGCGCGAAGTGACGCCGCGCATCATCCGTGAAGAAAACTACGGTCGTAATTGAGGGCGCATAAATGGCTGAGATAAAGAATTACACCATGAACTTCGGGCCGCAGCACCCTTCGGCGCACGGTGTGTTGCGCCTGGTGCTGGAGCTTGACGGCGAGGTCATCGAGCGTGCCGACCCGCATATCGGGCTGTTGCATCGCGGCACCGAAAAGCTGGCCGAGAACAAGACCTACCTGCAGTCCCTGCCCTATATGGACCGGCTCGATTACGTTTCGATGATGAGCAACGAGCATGGCTATGTGATGGCGGTCGAGAAGCTGGCGGGTATCGAAGTACCTTTGCGCGCACAGTACATCCGCGTGATGTTCGACGAGATCACCCGCATCGAGAACCACCTGCTCTGGCTGGGTGCGCACGCGCTGGACATCGGCGCGATGACCATGTTCCTGTATTGCTTCCGCGAGCGCGAAGATCTGTTCGACGCCTACGAGGCGGTATCCGGCGCGCGCATGCACGCGGCCTATTACCGGCCGGGCGGGGTGTACCGCGATCTGCCGGACACCATGCCGCAATATCAGCCATCGAAAATCCACAACGCCGCGGCGGTGAAAAAGCTCAACGAAAACCGTCAGGGCTCGCTGCTCGATTTCCTGGAAGACTTCACCAATCGCTTCCCCACCTACATCGATGAATACGAGACGCTGCTGACCGATAACCGCATCTGGAAGCAGCGTACCGTCGGCATCGGCGTGGTCTCGCCGGAGCGCGCACTGGCGCTGGGTTTTACCGGCCCGATGCTGCGCGGTTCTGGTATTGAATGGGATCTGCGCAAGAAGCAGCCCTATGAAGTCTATGACCGGCTGGATTTCGATATCCCGGTCGGTACCAACGGCGATTCCTATGACCGTTATCTGGTGCGCGTCGAGGAGCTGCGCCAGGCGAACCGCATCATCAAGCAATGCATTGCCTGGCTGCGCGCCAATCCCGGCCCGGTGATTACCGACAATTTCAAGTTTGCGCCGCCCAAGCGCGAGGCGATGAAGCAGAACATGGAGGAGTTGATCCACCACTTCAAGCTGTTTTCCGAAGGCATGCACATGCCGGTCGGCGAGGCCTATGCGGCGGTGGAGCACCCCAAGGGCGAGTTCGGCATCTACCTGATTTCGGACGGTGCGAACAAGCCCTACCGCATGAAGATACGTGCGCCCGGCTTCGCCCACATGGCAGCGCTGGACGAGATGTGCCGCGGGCACATGATTGCCGACGTGGTGACCATCATCGGCACGCAGGACATTGTTTTCGGAGAGGTGGATCGCTGATGTTATCCGAACAAATACAAACCAGAATCAACCGCGAGTTGAAAAAGTATCCCGCGGACCAGAAACAGTCCGCAGTGATGGCCGCGCTGCGTTTCGTGCAGGACGAAAAGGGCTGGATCGCCAACGAGGACATGGCAGATGTCGCGGCCTACCTGGGCATGCCGAAAATGGCGGTGTACGAGGTCGCGACCTTCTACCACATGTACAACCTCAAGCCGATGGGCAAGCACACCCTCACCGTGTGTACCAACCTGTCATGCACGCTGTGCGGGGCAGAAGAAACCGTGGCTTACCTGAAATCCAAGCTGGGCATTGGCCTGGGCGAGGTGACGGCTGACGGAAAGTTCGGCCTGCGCGAAGGCGAGTGCATGGGGGCGTGCAAGGATGCGCCGCTGCTTACCGTGAACAACAAGAGGCTTTGCGGCCGTCTGGGCAAAGAGAAGATCGATCAACTTTTGGCGGAGCTGGATAAATCATGAGAGGCCCGGTCATTCTCACCACGATGGATTTCGATCAGCCCTGGACGCTGGAAAACTATCTCAAGGTCGGCGGCTACCAGGCGTTGCGCAAGGTGCTGACCGAGAAGATGGCGCCCGAAGCGATCATCGCCGAAGTCAAGCTGTCGGCGCTACGCGGGCGCGGCGGCGCGGGCTTCCCGACTGGGCTGAAGTGGAGCTTCATGCCCAAGGACTACAAGGGTGACAAGTACATCGTCTGCAACACCGACGAGGGCGAGCCCGGCACCTGCAAGGACTGGGACATCCTGCGCTACAACCCGCACCTGCTCATCGAGGGCATGGCGATCGCCGCCTACACGATGGGGGTGAAGACCGGCTACAACTACGTGCACGGCGAAATCTTCGAGGCCTACGAACGCATGGAAGAAGCCTGTGAACTGGCGCGCGCCGCCGGTTACCTCGGCGACAACATCCTGGGCACGGATTTCTGTTTCGACCTGCATAACCACCTGGGCTACGGCGCCTATGTCTGCGGCGAAGAAACCGCGCTGCTGGAATCCATCGAGGGCAAGAAGGGCCAGCCGCGCTACAAGCCGCCTTTCCCCGCAACCTTCGGCCTGTACGGCAAGCCGACCACCATCAACAACACCGAAACCTTTTCCAGCATCCCGTACATCATCAACAACGGCGGGCAGAAATTCCTGGAACTGGGCAAGCCTAACAACGGCGGCACCAAGCTGTTCTCGGTATCCGGCCACGTGAATAATCCCGGCAACTTCGAGGTGCCGATGGGCACGCCGTTTCCCGAGCTGCTGAAGATGGCGGGCGGAGTGCGCGACGGCCACACCCTCAAGGCGGTGATCCCCGGCGGCTCTTCGATGCCGGTGCTGCCCGCCGAGATCATGATGGGGCTGACCATGGACTACGATTCCATCTCCAAGGCGGGTTCCGGACTGGGCAGCGGCGCGGTGATCGTCATGGACGAGACGACCTGCATGGTGCGCGCGCTGGAGCGTTTGTCCTATTTCTACTACGAGGAATCCTGCGGGCAGTGCACGCCGTGCCGCGAAGGCACCGGCTGGCTGTATCGCGTCGTGCATCGCATCGAGCACGGCGAGGGGCGCAAGGAAGACCTGGATCTGCTGCTGAGCGTGGGGGAGAACATCGCCGGACGCACCATCTGTGCCTTGGGCGAAGCGGCGGTTTGGCCGGTGCAGGGGATGCTCAGGCATTTCCGCAGCGAATTTGAATATCACATCGAACACAAGCGCTGCTTGGTGTAAGGCTGACGGGTCAGGTGAGCAATGATCAACATCGAAATTGACGGCAAGCTGGTTGAAACCGAGCGCGGCTCCACCGTGATGGACGCGGCGCGCAAGGCGGGCGTTCATATCCCGCACTTCTGCTATCACAAGAAACTGTCCATCGCGGCCAACTGCCGCATGTGCCTGGTCGAGGTGGAAAAGGCGCCCAAGCCGCTGCCCGCGTGCGCGACGCCGGCCACCGACGGCATGAAGGTCAAGACCCATTCCGAGGTGGCGGTCAAGGCGCAGAAGGGCGTGATGGAGTTCCTGCTCATCAACCATCCGCTGGATTGCCCGGTTTGCGATCAGGGCGGCGAATGCCAGCTGCAGGACGTGGCGATGGGCTACGGCGCGACGGCGTCGCGCTACAGCGAGGAAAAACGCGTCGTGATGCACAAGGATGTCGGCGCGCTGATTTCCACGAAGGAAATGAGCCGCTGCATCCAGTGCACGCGCTGCGTGCGCTTTGGGCAGGAAATCGGCGGCATGATGGAACTGGGCATGGCGTTCCGCGGCGAGCATTCCGAGATCATGAGCTTCGTGGACAGCACGGTGGATTCCGAACTGTCCGGCAACATGATCGATCTGTGCCCGGTCGGCGCGCTGACCAGCAAGCCGTTCCGCTACACCGCGCGCAGCTGGGAGCTGTCGCGGCGCAAGTCGGTCAGCCCGCATGACGGACTGGGCTCCAAACTCGCGGTTCAGGTGAAGAACCACAAGGTGATGCGCGTCCTGCCGATCGAAAACGAAGCCGTCAACGAATGCTGGATTTCCGACAAGGACCGTTTCAGTTACGAAGGGCTGAATGCGCCGGAACGCCTGACCAAGCCGATGCTCAAGCAGGACGGCAAGTGGCAGGAAGTCGAATGGCAGGTTGCGCTGGAATACGTGGCGAAGGCGCTGCACCAGATCGGCTGCGGCGCCGGGGCCGAGCAGATCGGCGCGCTGGCGACGCCGCACAGCACGCTGGAAGAACTCTACCTGCTGCAGAAACTCATGCGCGGCCTAGGCAGCAACAACATCGATTTCCGCCTGCGCCAGTCCGACTTCGGCGCGGACGGCAAGCAGGCCGGCGCACCCTGGCTGGGCATGCCGGTCGCCGACATCAATACCCGCGACCGTTTCCTGATCGTCGGCAGCTTCCTGCGCAAGGATCATCCGCTGCTCGCGCAGCGCGTGCGCCAGGCGGTCAAGAAGGGCGCTCAGGCCAGCATCGTGCATTCGAGCGACGACGACCTGCTGATGCCGGTCGCGAACAAGGCCATCGTCGCGCCAAGTGACATGGCCAACATGCTGGCGCAAATCCTCAAGGCGCTGGCGGCCGAGAAGCAGGGCAGCACGCAGGGCGTCGAGAACGTCACGGTCGGCAGCGAGGCCGCGGCTATTGCGAAGAGCCTCGCAAGCGGTGAACGCGCCGCGGTGCTGCTCGGAAATTTCGCGCAGCAGCATCCACAGGCGGCGCAGCTTGCCGTGTTCGCGGAGAAGATCGCCGCACTGTGCGGCGCAAAATTCGGCTTCCTCGGCGAGGCGGCCAACAGCGTCGGCGGCTATCTCGCCAGTGCGGTGCCGTCCGGCAATGGCGCAAATGCCGCGCAGATGGTGGCATCGCCGTGCAAGGCCTACCTCCTGCTGAACGTCGAGCCGGAACTGGACATGCATGACTCGCAACAGGCGATGGCAGCGATGTACGCCGCCGACCTGGTGGTGGCCTTGTCCGCATACAAACACCATGCAACCGATTACGCCAACGTTTTGCTGCCGATCGCGCCGTTCACCGAAACTTCCGGCACCTTTGTCAGCACCGAGGGGCGCGTCCAGAGCTTCAAGGGTACGGTCAAGCCGCTCGGCGATGCCCGTCCGGCATGGAAGGTGCTGCGCGTACTGGGCAACCTGCTCGAAGTGCAGGGCTTCGATTACGACACCAGCGAAGCAGTGCGCGACGAGGCGTTGTCCGGCCCGGCGGTGGCGGAGCGGCTGAATAATCACCTCGAAGGGATCGCGATCCAACCGGCAGCGCCTGCTGCCGGAGGCTTGCAGCGCATCGCCGATGTGCCGATCTACGCGGCCGATGCGCTGGTGCGCCGTGCGAGCTCGCTGCAGAAGACCCGCGATGCCGCAACCCCTTGCGTATCGATGCATAGCAGCGAGTTGCAGAAACTGGGCGTGAAATCCGGCGATGCCGTGAAGGTTAGCCAGAGCAGGACAATGGTGCGTCTGGCGGTGCGGGCGGATGATTCCCTGCCCGCCGGCTGCGCGCGTGTGGCGGCGGGTCATCCGGCGACGGCGGAACTGGGCGCGATGTTTGGAACGATTACTGTGGAGCGCGCATGATGGAATTGCTGCAAACTTTGCAACAGCTCGGGCAGGAACTGCTCGGGTCGGCATGGCTGCCGGTCTGGACCATAGTGAAAATCATGGTCATCACGGTGCCGATCATGCTGACGGTCGCCTACCTGACGCTGGCAGAACGCAAGGTCATCGGCTACATGCAGATCCGCATCGGCCCGAACCGCGTCGGCCCCTACGGCCTGATCCAGCCGCTCGCCGACGGTGTGAAGCTGCTGTTCAAGGAAATCGTCATTCCGACCAAGTCGAACAAATTCCTGTTCATCGCGGCGCCCATTCTCGGCCTCGCGCCGTCGCTCGCGGCCTGGGCGGTGATGCCGTTCGGCGACGGGATGGTGGTGTCCAACCTCAATGCGGGGCTGCTCTATATCCTGGCGATGACTTCGCTGGCGGTGTACGGCATCATCATCGCCGGCTGGGCGTCCAACTCCAAGTATGCCTTCCTCGGCGCGGTACGTTCCGCCGCGCAGATCGTGTCGTACGAGATCGCGATGGGCTTCGCGCTGGTGTGCGTGTTGCTGGCCTCGCAGAGCATGAACCTCGGCGACATCGTCAAGGGTCAGCAGGGCAGCCTCGGCCTGCTGAACTGGTACTGGATCCCGCTGTTCCCGATGTTCCTGGTGTACTTCATCTCCGGCGTGGCCGAGACCAACCGCGCACCGTTCGACATGGCGGAAGGCGAGTCGGAAATCGTCGCGGGCTTCCATGTGGAATATTCCGGCATGGCGTTCGCGATGTTCTTCCTGGCCGAATACGCCAACATGATCCTGATCGCCTTCCTGACCTCTATCATGTTCCTGGGCGGCTGGCTGTCGCCGGTGCCGTTCCTGCCGGACAGTTTCTTCTGGCTGCTGGCCAAGGTTTCCTTCTTCCTGTTCCTGTTCCTGTGGTTCCGCGCGACCTTCCCGCGCTACCGCTATGACCAGTTGATGCGGCTGGGCTGGAAAATATTCATCCCGCTGACTATCGTCTGGGTGGTGGTGGTTGCCGCATGGATGCAAACCCCGCTGTGGGTCTGGTAAGCGGAGGGGATAAAAATGGAAAAAATAGCAAACTTCTTCAAGACCTTCCTGCTGTACGAACTGGTCAAGGGCTTGGCGCTGACGGGGCGCTACTTCTTCGCGCGCAAGATCACCGTGCAGTATCCGGAAGAGAAGACTCCGCAGGGCTTCCGTTTCCGCGGCCTGCATGCGCAGCGCCGTTATGCCAACGGCGAGGAGCGCTGCATCGGCTGCAAGCTGTGCGAGGCGGTGTGCCCGGCCATGGCGATCAAGATCGAGGTGGCGGAGAGCGAGGACGGCACGCGCCGCACCACGCAGTACGACATCGACCTGTACAAGTGCATTTTTTGCGGCTTCTGCGAGGAATCCTGCCCGGTGGATGCGATCGTCGAAACCCGCGTGTTCGAGTACCACGGCGAGAAGCCAGGCGACCTGTATTACACCAAGGCCATGCTGCTGGCGAACGGTGACAAATACGAAGAGCAGATCGCCAAGGATCGCGCGGCGGATGCGAAGTACCGATAAGAGGACAGTCAGATGAATTTCGAGACCATCGTGTTTTACCTGTTTGCGGCGCTGACCGTGTTCGCGGGATTGCGCGTGATCACCGCGCGCAACCCGGTGCATGCCGTGCTGTTCCTGGTGCTGGCGTTCATTGCTTCCGCGGGCATCTGGCTGCTGCTGGAGGCCGAGTTCCTCGCCATCACCCTGGTGCTGGTGTACGTCGGCGCGGTCATGGTGCTGTTCCTGTTCGTGGTGATGATGCTGGACATCAACCTGGTTCAACTGCGCCAGGACCTCTGGCGCTGGCTGCCGTTCGGCGCGGTGTTGGCCGGCCTCATGGCGTTCGAGATGATTTGGGTGCTGGGCTCCACCGAGGCCTCGGCCGGCAAGACAGCCGTCAAGCATGCGGCCGATTACAGCAACACCAAGGAGCTCGGTCGGCTGATCTATACCGACTATGTGTATCCGTTCGAGATCGCCGCGGTATTGCTGCTGGTGGCGATGGTGGCGGCGATTGCGCTGACCCTGCGCCGCCGCAAGGATGCCAAGTCTCAGGTGATCGCCGAGCAGCTGGCGGTGAAGAAGGCGGATCGTCTGCGCGTCGTGTCCATGCCGGCCGAGCGTAAAGATTCGGCGGCAAACTAATTCCAGGGAGCGAGAAGAACAACATGTTGACCCTTTCCCATTATCTGGTGCTCAGTGCCGTGCTGTTTGCGATCGGCGTGGTCGGCATCTTCCTCAACCGCAAGAACCTGATCGTGCTGCTGATGGCGATCGAAATGATGCTGCTGGCGGTGAACACCAACTTTGTGGCGTTTTCGCATTACCTGAACGATACCGCCGGGCAGGTCTTCGTATTCTTCATCTTGACCGTGGCCGCGGCCGAGGCCGCCATCGGCCTGGCGATCCTGGTGGTGCTGTTCCGCAGCCTGAACACCATCAACGTTGAAGATCTAGACAGCCTGAAAGGGTAATGGGCCATGAGAACCTCTATAAATCCATTTTCCGGGCGAATCGCGGCGTCGCGTGCTCGCTCAATCCTCGCCTATCAATCTGATATGTCTCGTTGTTCGCTGTGCGGCTCCTTGCGCTTCATCCCGCAAAATGAATTTCTAGAGGCTCTCATATGAGTATGCAAAATCTGTATCTGCTGGTTCCCCTGGCGCCGCTGGCCGGGGCAATCTTTGCCGGCCTGTTCGGCAAGTGCTTGGATCGCGCCTGGTCGCACCGCGTCACCATCCTGATGATGGTGGTTTCCTTTCTTGCCTCGGTCGCGGTCTTCAACGATGTGCTGGCGGGCAACAACTTCAACGGCCCGGTCTACACCTGGCTGACTTCCGGCGACACCAGCTTCCAGGTCGGATTCCTGATCGACAAACTCACCGCCACGATGATGCTGGTGGTGACCTTCGTGTCGCTGATGGTGCACATTTACACCATCGGCTACATGGAAGACGACGACGGCTACCAGCGCTTCTTCAGCTACATCTCGCTGTTCACCTTCTCCATGCTGATGCTGGTGATGGCCAACAACTTCATGCAGCTGTTCTTCGGCTGGGAAGCGGTGGGGCTGGTTTCCTACCTGCTGATCGGTTTCTGGTACAAGAAGGAAACGGCGATCTACGCAAATTTAAAGGCTTTTTTAGTTAATCGTGTCGGCGACTTCGGTTTCCTGCTCGGCATCGGGCTGGTGGTGATGGTGTTCGGCACGCTCGACTATGCCGCGGTGTTCGCCAATGCCGCGAGCCACGCGAAGGACATCGCACCGATACCCGGTGTGTCGTGGAACATGATGACCGCGATCTGCATCCTGCTGTTCATCGGCGCGATGGGCAAGTCGGCGCAGTTCCCGCTGCATGTCTGGCTGCCCGACTCGATGGAAGGCCCAACCCCGATCTCCGCGTTGATCCACGCCGCGACCATGGTGACTGCCGGTATCTTTATGGTGGCGCGCATGTCGCCGCTCTACGAACTGTCCGAAACCGCACTGTCCTTCGTCATGGTGATCGGCGCGATTACCGCGCTGTTTATGGGCTTCCTCGGCATCATCCAGAACGACATCAAGCGTGTGGTGGCTTATTCCACGCTGTCTCAGCTCGGCTACATGACCGTGGCGCTCGGCGCATCCGCCTACTCGGTGGCGATCTTCCACCTCATGACCCATGCGTTCTTCAAGGCGCTGCTGTTCCTTGCCGCCGGCTCCGTAATCATCGCGATGCACCACGACCAGGACATCCGCAACATGGGCGGCTTGAGGAAATACATGCCGATCACCTGGATCACTTCGCTGATTGGCTCGCTGGCGCTGATCGGCACGCCGTTCTTCTCCGGCTTCTATTCCAAGGACAGCATCATCGAGGCGGTTGCGCTGTCGAACCTGCCCGGCTCCGGCTTCGCCTACTTCGCGGTGGTGGCCGGGGTGTTTGTCACGGCCTTCTATTCGTTCCGCATGTACTTCCTGGTATTCCACGGCAAGGAGCGTTTCCATCATCCCAAGCCGACGCATGACCACGAAGGCGGCAAGGAAGACGACGGCCATGCGCACCATCATGGCAATCCGCACGAGACGCCCTGGGTGGTGACGCTGCCGCTGATTCTGCTGGCCATTCCTTCCGTGCTGATCGGCTACCTTGCCATCGAGCCGATGCTGTATGGCGGCTATTTCGGCGATGCGATCTTCATTTCCGGGCACCATCACGCGATGCACGAGATGCAGCAGGAATTCCACGGCGCGCTTGCGATGGCGCTGCATTCGCTGACCACCCTGCCGCTGTGGCTGGCGATTGCCGGCGTGGCGAGCGCGGCGTTCTTCTACCTCAAGCGCCCCGACATTCCCGCGGCGATCCAGAAGCGTTTCCAGTTCATCTACACCCTGCTGGACAACAAGTACTACTTCGACCGTTTCAACGACTGGTTCTTCGCCGGCGGCGCGCGCGGCGCGAGCGGCTTCCTGTGGAAGTTCGGTGACGTGACGGTGATCGACGGCTGGATCGTGAACGGTTCGGCGAAGCTGGTCGGGATGCTCTCGGGCGTGGTGCGCCATCTCCAGTCCGGCTACATCTACCACTATGCGTTTTCCATGATCATCGGCGTGTTCGTGCTGCTGACCGTGCGGGACTGGTTTTAATGACTCGGGTTTGAATAAGGAAAAACAGCATGATTTTCGGATTACCCGTAATTAGCGTTGCAATCTGGCTGCCGATCGTCTTCGGCCTCCTGGTGCTGGCCACCGGCGGCGACAAGAATGCTCCGCTGGCGCGCATCCTCGCGCTGGTCGGCTCGGTGCTCGGTTTCCTGGTGACGATTCCGCTCTATACCGGCTTTGTGCGCGATACCTCCGAGATGCAGTTCGTCGAGCTGCACGACTGGATCGCGCGCTTCAACATCCATTATCACCTCGGCGTGGACGGCATCTCGGTGCTGTTCATCCTGCTGACCGCCTTCTTCACTCCTCTCGTGGTGCTGGCCGGCTGGCAGGTGATCGAGAAGCGCGTCGCGCAATACATGGCGTCCTTCCTCATCATGTCCGGCATCATGATCGGCGTGTTCGCCGCGCTCGATTCGATCCTGTTTTACGTGTTCTGGGAAGCGATGCTGATCCCGATGTTCCTCATCATCGGCATATGGGGCGGCCAGAACCGCGTGTACGCGGCAGTCAAGTTCTTCCTCTACACCCTGCTCGGCTCGCTGCTGATGCTGGTCGCGCTGATCTACCTGTACAACCAGTCGGGCGGCAGCTTCGCGATCCTCGACTTCCACAAGACCGCGATCCCGATGACGGCGCAGATCCTGATCTTCATCGCATTCTTCTTCGCCTTCGCGGTGAAGGTGCCGATGTTCCCGGTGCATACCTGGTTGCCGGACGCACACGTCGAAGCGCCAACCGGCGGCTCGGTGATCCTGGCGGCGATCATGCTGAAGGTGGGCGCCTACGGCTTCCTGCGCTTCTCCATGCCGATCGTGCCGGACGCGAGCCATCAGCTGGCCGGCGGCATGATCGCGCTGTCGCTGATCGCGGTGGTGTACATCGGCCTGGTGGCGCTGACCCAGAGCGACATGAAGAAGCTGGTGGCGTACTCCTCAATCTCGCACATGGGCTTCGTCACGCTGGGCTTCTTCATCTTCAACGCCTACGGCATGGAAGGCGCGCTGCTGCAGATGATCTCGCACGGCTTCGTGTCCGGCGCGCTGTTCCTGTGCATCGGTGTGCTGTATGACCGCATGCATTCGCGCAAAATCGCCGATTACGGCGGCGTGGCCAACACCATGCCGGTGTTCGCCGCCTTCTTCATGCTGTTTGCGATGGCCAACAGCGGCCTGCCCGGCACCAGCGGCTTCGTCGGCGAATTCATGGTGATCCTCGGCGCGGTCAAGGCAAACTTCTGGTATGCCTTCGCCGCAGCGACCACGCTGGTTTTCGGCGCGGCCTACACGCTGTGGATGTACAAGCGCGTGATCTTCGGTGACGTAGCCAATTCGCATGTCGCCGAACTGACCGACATGAACCTGCGCGAAAAGGTTATTTTTGCGATCCTCGCGATTACCGTGCTGGGCATGGGGTTGTACCCCCTGCCGTTCAGCGAAATCATGCATGTGTCGGTGAATGACCTGCTGGTGCACGTGGCGCGTTCCAAGCTGCCGTTGTAAGCAGTTGACTTGAGGTGAATATGGATTTGATGACGAATTTGATGCCGGCCGGAGCGGAGATTTTCCTGTTGGTCATGGCGTGCGTGATCCTGATCGCGGATCTGCTGATCAAGCAAAGCGGCAGGCAGGCCACCTATATGCTGGTGCAGCTCACCCTGCTGGGCTGCTCGCTGATCACCGTCGGTGCGCATGAGCATGGCGTGGTCTATGCCTTCCACAACATGTTCGTGGACGACCTCATGGCCGACGTGCTGAAGCTCCTGACCTACCTCGCGGTGTCGATGATGCTGGTGTATTCGCGCCAGTACCTCGCCGTGCGCGGCCTGTTCAGCGGCGAATTCATGGTGCTGGCGCTGTTCGCCACGCTCGGCATGATGGTGATGATCTCCGCCAACCATTTCCTCACCCTGTATCTCGGCCTGGAAGTGCTCTCGCTGAGCCTGTATGCGATGGTTGCCCTGCAGCGCGACTCCGCCGTCGCCACCGAGGCCGCGATGAAGTACTTTATCCTTGGGGCGCTGGCTTCCGGCCTGCTGCTGTACGGCATGTCCATGCTGTACGGCGCGACCGGCTCGCTGGAACTGGGCGCGGTGTCCAAGGCGATCCAGTCGGGTGCTGCGGACAAGAGCCTGCTGGTGTTCGGCCTGGTGTTCGTGGTCTCCGGCCTGGCCTTCAAACTCGGCGTGGTGCCGTTCCACATGTGGGTGCCGGACGTTTACCACGGCGCACCCACCGCGATGACCATGCTGATCGGCTCGGCGCCCAAGCTCGCCGCGTTCGCCTTCGTTACGCGCATCCTGGTCGAGGGTCTGCAGCCGCTGGTGCAGCACTGGTCGGGCATGCTGGTCATCCTTGCCGTCGCCTCGATGGCCATCGGCAACATCACCGCGATCGCGCAGACCAACCTCAAGCGCATGTTTGCCTACTCGACCATCGCGCACATGGGCTTCCTGCTGCTTGGCCTGTTGAGTGGCGGCATCGAAGGCTACGGCTCGTCGATGTTCTATGCCGTGGTGTACGTGCTGATGTCGCTCGGCGCGTTCGGCATGATCATGCTGCTGTCGCGCGAAGGCTTCGAGGCCGACACCCTCAACGACTTCAAGGGCCTCAACCAGCGCAGCCCGTGGCTCGCCTTCCTGATGCTGCTGCTGATGTTCTCCATGGCCGGTGTGCCGCCCACCGTCGGCTTCTACGCAAAATTCTCGGTGCTGAACGCCGTGGTGCAGGCGGGGCACATCTGGCTGGCCGTGGTTGCGGTGCTGCTCTCGCTGATCGGCGCGTTCTATTACCTGCGCATCGTCAAGCTGATGTATTTCGACGCGCCGGAAAGCCATGCACCGATTACCGTCGGTTCGGATACCGCGCTGCTGATGAGTGTGAACGGCTTGGGCATGTTGCTGCTGGGTCTGTTGCCCGGCACGCTGATGTCGGTGTGCGCCGTCTCGGTACAGCAGTCGCTGCTGCTGCATTAATGCACATCATGCAGCCTTGCCAAACTCCCGCCGCGTGCGGGAGTTTTTGCTTGTGTGCACGCATTACGTGACAGAATGCACCTCTCCTGCCGCCATTGCGATGCAGGCAATGAAGAAAAGCTGATATTATTCAATGCTGACTCGTAAGACTTAACACTACCAAATGAATTCGACCGATTTGCCGGGTAGTTCCGCTGAATCTCCAGAAGATTGGGCGCTTCCTAGTTTTATCTCCGTACGACAAGAGGGAGTCATCGTCGACCTGCTGCGCCTGTATGCGTCGGGCGGCTTTGAGCTGTTTGTCGATCGCCTGTTTACCGGAGGGATGCGCTTTTTTGACCTGGACTATGCCGCTTTCCTCAAGCTGCTTTATGACGCAGACTGGCTGGCTGCGATGCAGGGCAAATGCGCCGAGGTGAAAATCGCCACAAAAATCGCCCGGTTCGTGCCGCAACGCCAGGAGCTCTACCGCTCGGTGAAGCTGCTCGAGGGAGGAAATCGCGCCGAATATGTTTTCGAGCCGGTCAGTATCGAGGAGGCTTATGAGGAGCCGGTTTACGGCAAGCCGGGCGAAGACGGCGTTCGTCCGGTTATCGGGCAGTTGAACAAAACCAGATTAGTACCCACCAAGCTGGATTTCGACGAGTTTGTCGCCGATATGTGGCTGAAGGGAGTGAAGTTCGGTATCGACGCGGATGTCGTGCGCCAGGCCATCGCAGGCGGCAAGTCCGGCCGCATGACTATCGCCTGGCACCTCGATCCCACGCAGGGGCGCGATGCCGAAATCACGGAGGTGTTTTCCGGTCTGCGTCAGGATAATTCCCCCAGGATACTGCGGGACGGCAAGGCCGATCTGAAGTCATTCAAGAATCGCTTCCCGCAGGTCGCCAAAGGCAAGCGCCTGCTCAAGAAAATCCAGAGGGTGCTGGGCAAGCCGGGTTACAAGGTGACCGGCGAAGTCATCGAGCCGAAAATACCGAAAGATGTGGACTTGCATGAGCTGGCCGCGGCAGGGACCGCCGTGGAACAGGCGGACGATGGCGAATATATCGTGTCGGCGCTGGATGGTTTCATCATGCACGACGAGCAGTCGAACAGTATTTCAGTCACCGAGAAAATCGAGACCAAGGGAGGCATCAGCGCCAAGACGACCGGGGACCTGGAACTTGGCGTAGACGAGTTCATCGAGCACGGCGAGGTGCAGGAAGGCCGCGGGGTGAAAGGAAAGCACATGACTTTCCTTTCCGATGTATTCGGTAACGTGATTTCGCAGGGCGGCAACATCCGCATCGAGGGTAATCTGGCCGGCGGCCGCGCGGAATCGTCGGGCGGCAACATCACGTTGTGCAAGCGCGTCTCTCGCGCCGTGGTTCGCGCTCGCGACGGGGAAGTGACTATCCATTACTGCGAGCACAGCACCATAGTCGGCAGGACGGTCCGCATCGAACATGCGGTGAACTGCGAAATCGTCGCCGACGAAGTGTATGCCGATGTTGTCGAAGGATGCATGATTGCGGCCGAGAAAATCAAGATAGCCTCCTCGAACGAGTGCCGGGGCAGGGAGACTCTGGTGACGGTGCTGATTCCCGACCTGTCGGCATCCGACCAGTACATCGCTGCATTGAATAAAAAAATTACCGAGGCGCAGGAGGGCAGCAAGGCCAAGACAGCGGAAACCGAAGTGCTGAAAGCAGAGCCGGAGTTCGCGAAATACCTGGCGCTATATGAGCGGATCCGGAGCGGCGCAATCAAGCTCACGGCGGAGCAGGCAGTCAACTGGCGCAAACTGGCTGAAAGGCATGCCAAGGCAGCCAATCAACTGGCGAAGCTCAATGCTGAGATCGGTGCATACGATCTTTCAGTCAAGGAAGCCGAAGATGAACTCGCCGACGTCATGCGCGAGCGTGACGCGATGAGGGAGGACATCTCCTGCATCATCGACAAGATTGCCGGCCACACCGTCGGACAAACGATGAAAACCGCTCACGGCGCGGATGTATTCAATGGCAAGTCGGGCGCCGATATCAGGCTCACCCTGCAGAAAATGGACAGCTATAAGGCGCGGATTTTCTCGGAGGACTCGGGCTCGGTCGGCTGGCAGTTCGAGAAATAATTCCGCCCGGAGCGGTTTTTATCAAGCAAGGAATCGCCGTGGATTTGAAGGAAACCCGCCTGGATACGGCCTTGATGTACGACGGCAGCTTCCTCAAGGTGCACAAGGATCATGCGCGCCTGCCGGACGGCCAGGTGCATACCCGGGAATACATCGCCCATCCCGGCGCAGTCGCCGTGCTGGCGCTGCTCGACAACGGTAAGCTGGTGATGGAGCGCCAGTACCGCTACGCGCCGCAGCGCGAATTCATCGAAATCCCCGCGGGCAAGATCGATCCCAGCGAAGATATCCTGCGCACCGCACAGCGCGAGTTGCTCGAAGAAACCGGCTATGCCGCCGGCGAGTGGACACACCTGACGACCACCTGGCCGTGCATCGGCTACTCCGACGAGCACATCGAATATTTCCTGGCGCGCGGCCTCACCCACCGGGGTCGCCAACTCGACGACGGCGAATTCCTCGAAGTGTTCGAGCTCTCGCTCGCCGAGGCGCTGGAGTGGGTGAGATTGGGGAAAATCGACGACAGCAAGACCATCGTCAGGCTGTTCTGGCTGGAGAAGCACCTCAACGGCTGGCGCTGAAAATTGCTGCGGAGGGCGTCTGATGGAACTCTAGCCATTCCACTAGACTGCCAAAATACAGCAGCCAAGTGGCTGGTTATGCGGTGTTGCGCTGTATTGGTTTCGGCATAACATGCTGCGCATGTGAGCCTTCACCGCAACTTCGTTGTCGCAATCCTCATGTACTTTATGTACATTCCGGTTGCTGCGTTCCGTGCGCCTTGCATCCATCCCTCCTCGCGAATTTTTAAGGCAGCTTTTTAGCCCATCCCCTAGTTGTGCACCGCACCGGTGCAAAACCCCGGCGCGCCCATGATAAAGCGCACCAACTTCTCCCTTTAAAGCGTTTACTCCTCCGTTCTTCATGGAATTGCCTTTAGCTATCAGCTGGTTGGCGTTGTGGAACGCATCTTGCGTGTCTTCTGGGGCATAAACCATAGGAGATACGCATGGAAAACCTGAAATCCGGCAACGACGTCCTGTTCCTGCTGCTCGGTGCGGTCATGGTGCTGGCGATGCATGCCGGCTTCGCCTTCCTGGAACTTGGCACGGTGCGCAAGAAAAACCAGGTGAATGCGCTGGTCAAGATCCTGGCCGACTTCGCCGTCTCCACTCTCGCGTACTTCTTCATCGGCTACGGCATCGCCTACGGTGTGCATTTCTTCGGCGGCGCGGAACAGCTCGCGCAGAAGAGCGGCTACGACCTCGTGAAATTCTTTTTCCTGCTCACCTTTGCCGCCGCGATCCCCGCGATCGTTTCCGGCGGCATCGCCGAGCGCGCGCGCTTCAATCCGCAACTGGCCGCCACCTTCATGCTGGTCGGCTTCATCTATCCGGTTTTCGAGGGTATTGCCTGGAATGGCCGTCTCGGCGTGCAGCAATGGTTGGCTGCATCATTTGGCGCACCATTCCACGACTTCGCCGGCTCGGTGGTGGTGCATGCGATCGGGGGCTGGATCGCGCTGGCGGCGGTGCTGCTGCTCGGTGCACGGCGTGGACGCTACAGCAGGGAAGGGCGCGTCGCCGCACATCCGCCCTCCAGCATCCCGTTCCTCGCCCTCGGCGCGTGGATACTCACCGTGGGCTGGTTCGGTTTCAACGTCATGTCGGCGCAGGAGATCACCAAGATCAGCGGCCTGGTCGCAGTCAACTCGCTGATGGCGATGGTGGGAGGAACGCTGGCCGCGCTGTGGACAGGCAAGAACGATCCCGGCTTCGTGCACAACGGCCCGCTGGCCGGCCTGGTGGCGATCTGCGCCGGCTCCGACCTGATGCACCCCATCGGCGCATTGCTCACAGGCGGTGTGGCGGGTGCATTATTTGTGGCGATGTTCACCCTCACGCAGAACCGCTGGAAGATCGACGACGTGCTCGGCGTCTGGGCGCTGCACGGCCTGTGCGGTGCGTGGGGCGGCATCGCGGCGGGCGTTTTCGGCGCCAAGGTGCTGGGCGGACTCGGCGGGGTCAGCTTCATGGCGCAGTTGTGCGGCACCTTGCTCGGTGTGGCGATCGCTTTCACCGGCGGCTACGCAGTGTATGGCGCGATCAAGAAGCTGGTCGGCATCCGCCTCGATGCGGAAGAGGAATTCAACGGCGCCGATTTGAGCATCCACCGGATTTCTGCGACGCCGGAAAGGGAGTCGGGCTGGTAGTGCAGCCCATAACGCAAAAGGGCAAGCCTTCCGGCCTGCCCTTTCCCGGGAGATAGCGAAACTTCAGTCCTTCAACGCTTCTACCGGCGATGAGATTTTCACTTCGTCGCTCACCATAGGGACGTATTTGGCCATGCCGAATTCCGAGCGTTTCAGTGTGGCGGAGATGTCCGCGCCGCAGGCCGGTTTTTTGGCCATCGGGTGCATGGTGCAGCGGAAGTTACTCACAGTGAGGGTCAGCGGCCTGGTCACGCCGAGCAGGGTGAAGCTGCCTTCGGCGGCAACCACCTTGTCGCCGTCGAACACCAGCTTGTCCGAGACGAAGCGCATGGTGGGGAATTGGGCGACGTTGAAGAATTCGTCGGACTTCATGTGCTCGTCCCATTTGTCGAGTCCCATGTCGAGCGAGGCGGTCTCGATCACCAGCTCCACGCTGCCCTTCTTCGCGGCGGTGTCGAGGGCGATCTTGCCGCTGGATTTGTTGAAGCGGCCGCGCTGGGTCGAGAAGCCCATGTGGTTGACCTCGAATACCGGGAAGGTGTGGCGCGAGTCGATGGTGTAGCTGTCGGCGGCCCAGGCGGGTGCGGCAAACAGGGTGGCGAGGAGAGCGGCGAGAAGTTTATTCATGTTGTTTTCCTTTCGGGTTGGTTATTTTTTTGCAACGGTAAAGTGGAAGCGAATCTGCACTTCGTCGGCGACCGTGTCGGGGTCGCCCCAGATGCCCGAGCCGATGCCGTACTCGAGGCGCCTGATCGGGAACATGCCGTCGATGACCAGCGTATCGGCATTCTGTTTGAGCGTGAAGGGCGCCCGGATATCCAGGGTCTTGCCCTTGATGGTCAGCTTGCCCAGCGCCTCGTAGCGCCCAGCCCCGGACGGTCTGACGCTGCCGGAGACGAAGCTGGCGACGGGATGGTTCTTCGTGTCGAACCAGGCCTTGCCCGCGACTTCGGCGTCGGCTTCGGCGCTGCCGGTGTCGATGCTGGCGAGGTCGATGTCGATGCGCGCCGTGCCGGCCTCGGGCCTGGCCGGGTCCATCGCAATGTGCGCAGCGAATTTCCGGAAGCCGCCTTCCACCGGCACACCCATCTGTTTCGACACGAAGGAGACGCTGCTTTGTTGCGGCCGCAGCACGGTGAATTCCGCGCCGGACGCCAGCGTGGCTGCGAGCAGCAATAGAAAAGCCGGCCAGTATTTCATGACTTCCTCCCGAGAAACGGAATCATGCGCGCCAGCACCCCGTCGCGCTCGATGAAGTAATGCTTGAGCGCGGCACCGATATGGGCGAGCACCAGGCCGAGCATAACGAAGTTGAGGCCTTCGTGCACCTCCTTGAGCAGGTCGCCCAGTTCCTTGTTCTTATTCACCAGGTCGGGCAGCGGCAGCACGCCGAACCACACGGTCTGGACGCCCTTGGCGGAGCTCATCAGCCAGCCGCTCAGCGGCACGGCGAAGATCAGCGCATAGAGCAGGTAATGCACGGTTTCGGCGGCAAGCTTTTCCCAGCGCGGCATGGCAACGGGCAACGGCGGGGGGCGGTGGGTGATGCGCCACAGCACGCGCAGCATGGTCAGCATGAAGACGGTGACGCCGACCCACTTGTGGTAGCTGAACAGCCGGAGCTTGTCCGGCGACAGCGGCAGGTCGTGCATGTACACGCCCAACGGAAAGTTGGCGAAGATCAGCAGGGCGATGGCCCAGTGCAGCGTGATGGCGGTGCGGGTGTAGTGATTTGACATGGCGACTTGGAGTCGGTGTTCAAAGCCCGTTGTGTGTTCCGTCGCAGAACGGAGAGCCCAAGGTGGCCCGGCAACCGCAAAGATATTTTGTTTCCTTTTCAGTGACGGTGAATTTTACCGGGTTGATGCCGGTTCCTTCATGGGCGCCATCGCAGAACGGCTGGCTTTTCGACAGGCCGCATGCGCACCAGTAGTGGTCACCGGGTTCGAGTTCTACTGCATAGGGACTATTTTGCGTGCTTACGGGCTTGGTCATGATTTTCCTTTCATGGGGGTGGAGAGGTTATTCGGTGCAGAGAGCGCAGTGCGCAGCCGTGTCAATTCAGTTTTCATGGTGTCCAGATCAGCCTGCGAGAAGGAGGCGAAAGACTGTCCGATGTACTTCAGGTGGGCTGGGAACACCTTGGCAAAAAGTGCCTCTCCCTTGTGCGTCAGTTGCACGATCTGGCTGCGGCCGTCGCTGGCCGAGGCAACTCGACGCACCAACCCCTTGGCCTCCAGGCGATCCACCACACCGGTGAGCGTGCCCTTGGTGATCAGGGTTTTTTCTCCCAGCTCCTTGAAATTCATGCCATCTGTATTGCCGAGCGTGGCGACGATGTCGAATTGCGACGGAGTGAGGTCAAGGGTGCGGATGTGAGTCGCCGAGCAGGTCTCGAATGCCTGATAGGCTCGGGCAAGTTCGCGTAAGACTGGAATGAAGGGTTTTTGTGGCATGGCTGCTCATCAAGTTCTAGTTAGGATATTATATGTTCTAACTAGAACTAATGTCAAATTTGTGAAGGCAACTTATTTCCCTACGGATGCTCTAATGCTGCTGGATGGGTTGCTGGCCGGTTTTGCCTTGAAATTCCGGCGGCAACCCTCATATAACCAACCGGGCAAAGGGGAGTGGTAAACTGCGCCCACTTTTTTAGTTTGATGGAGACAAGTGTATGAAACGAATTTTCCTGTTCATTTTGACCAACGTGGCGGTGCTGTTCGTGATCAATATCACCCTGCGCCTGCTCGGCGTGGATCGCTGGCTGGATGAATCGGGTGGCATCAACTTCTCCGCACTGCTGGTGATGTCGGCGGTGATCGGTTTCGCCGGTTCGCTGATTTCGCTGGCGATGTCCAAATGGTCGGCCAAGCGCATGGTCGGCGCGCAGGTCATCGAGAACCCGATCGACCCGACCGAGCGCTGGCTGGTGGAAACGGTGCGCCGCCAGGCTGATGCCGCCGGAATCGGCATGCCGGAAGTGGCGATTTACGACGCGCCGGACGTGAATGCGTTCGCCACCGGCTGGAACCGCAACGACGCGCTGGTGGCGGTGAGCACCGGCCTGCTGCACAACATGAGCCGCGACGAGGCCGAAGCGGTGCTGGCGCATGAAGTCAGCCACGTCGCCAACGGCGATATGGTGACGCTGGCGCTGATTCAGGGCGTGGTGAACACCTTCGTGATCTTCTTCGCCAAGCTGTTCGGCTACTTCGTCGACCGCGTGCTGCTCAAGAACGATGGGCGCAACGGCCCCGGCATGGGTGCGTTTGCCGCAGAAATCGCCGCGCAACTGGTGCTGGGCATCCTGGCCAGCGTGATCGTGATGTGGTTCTCGCGCCAGCGCGAATTCCGTGCCGATGCGGGCGGAGCGAACCTGGCGGGGCGCAACAAGATGATCGCCGCGCTGGAGCGCCTGAAGATCAACCACGAGCAGTCTGCCTTGCCGGAAAAAATGGCCGCCTTCGGTATTTCCGGCGGCAAGGGCTTCGCCAGACTGTTCATGACCCACCCGCCGCTGGACGAGCGCATCGAGGCGCTGCGTTCTGGGAACTGAGCCGTAAAAGGCTGAGGCGAAAAGGCCTGCATCGCGCAGGCCTTTTTCATTGGATCCGGCTGGATGTCTCCAGTTGCTGCCGGATCATATCTGGTAGGAATGGCTTTCCGGTTGCTGGCTTTTCAGCAGTTCCTCGAATTTTCCGGCCGGCACCGGCTTCGAGAAGAGGTAGCCCTGCGCGTGGTCGCAGCCTGCCTCGGTCAGCAGCTTGCGCTGCGCCTCCGTTTCCACTCCTTCGGCGATTACCTTGAGGTCGAGTTTATGCGCCATTACGATGATGGCTTCAGATAGCGCCATGTCGTTCGGGTCGGACACCAGGTCGCGCACGAATGACTGGTCGATCTTAAGGTAGTCGATGTCGAATTTTTTCAGATAGGACAGTGACGAATAGCCTGTGCCGAAGTCGTCGATCGCCGCCTGGATGCCGGCGTCTCGGAATTCGAGCAGTTTGCCGGTGATATTGGTATCCGCATCCAGCAGCAGGCCTTCGGTGATTTCGATGACCACGCTCTGTCCCGGCAGCCCCAGTTCCTGCAAATAGGCAAACCATGCCCGGTGCGATCTGCCGAGGGTGCTGCCGAACTGCACGGGTGACACGTTCACGCTTATCTGCAAGTTGTCGTTGCACAACATTCTCCACAGCTTCAGCTGGCGTGCCGACTCCCTGAATATCCAGTCGCCGATCTCGACGATCAATCCGGTTTCCTCGGCCAGCGGGATAAACTGCGCCGGACTGACCAGGCCGAGTTCCGGGTGCTGCCAGCGGACCAGCGCCTCCGCCTTGTTGATGCGGCCGGTGGCCAGGTCCACGATGGGTTGGTAATAAACCGTGAACTGGCCGGCGGCCAGCGCACCGCGCAATTCGTTGGTCAGGCGCAGCCGGGCTTGCGCCGCCTGCTGCATGGATGGTGTGAAATAACTGAAGCGGTTGCGCCCTCCGTTCTTGGCGGCGTACATCGCCTGGTCGGCATTCTTGAGCAGGTCTTCCGCCTCGAAGGCATCGTTGGGGTGCAGCGTGATGCCGATGCTGGCCGATACGTAGGCCATCTCGTCTTCCAGCCGGAACGGCTTGGCCAGGTTTTGCAAGATGTTTTCGGCGATCCGCTCGACGCTGCCGGTATCTTCGAGCTCCGCCAAGATGACGGTGAATTCGTCGCCGCCCAGGCGCGCCACGGTGTCGGTCTCGCGCACGCAACCGCTGATGCGGTGCGCTGCTTCCTTGAGCAGGGTGTCGCCCATGCTGTGCCCCAGCGTGTCGTTGACTTCCTTGAACTTGTCGAGATCGATGAACAGCAGCGCCGTTTTCAGGCCGGCACGATGCGCCTTCTTGATGTCCTGTGCGAGGCGGTCGTGGAACATGTGGCGGTTCGGCAGGCCGGTCAGGGTGTCGAAATTGGCCTGGTTCCAGATCAGTTCCTCGGATTCCTTCTGCCTGGTGATGTCGCGGATGAAGCCATTGAATTCGTACCCGTCCGCCGTGAGGATCGCGGTGATGGACAATTCGACGGGAAATTCGCGGCCATCGCGGTGCAGCCCCAGCAGTTCGACCCGCGAGTTCAATATGGCTCCCTTGCCGGAGGCCAGGAAACGCTCCAGGCCGCGGGTGTGCGCTTCACGGTACTGGGGCGGGATGATTGCTTCGCTCAGCGTTCGCCCGAGCGCTTCCTCGCGCGTCCAGCCGAAGATTTTTTCCGCCTGGTGGTTCCAGCCGGTGATGATTCCTTTGGCATCCATCTGCACCACGGCGTCCAGCGCGGTCTCGATGATGGTGCGCAGTCGCGCTTCGTCCTCGCGGCGCGCCTCGAGCATGGCATTGAAACCGTCGGCCATCTGGTTGAAACTGTCGCCCACCCAGCTGAGTTCGTCGCGCGTGTCGAGCTTGATGCGCATGCCCAGGTTGCCGCCGGCGAAGGCGCGTGCGGAGCGGGCCAGCGAGTGGATGCTACCGACGATCGCGTAATAGATGCTGACCGACAGGTAGACCACCAGCAGGAATGCCAGGGTGGCGATGGCGGTGCTCGTGTACAGCGTTTTCTTTGCTTGAGTAATGCGCGCCTCGATGAGGGCTTCGGCCGTGGGCAGCAGGGAGGCGTACATTTGCGTATAACTCCGGTCGATTGCCGAGGTGGCGGTATCCAGGAACTCGCCGGGTGGCGTGGCAAGGCGGCCGGTGAGAATGTCCGATGCCACGAGTCCGGTGATTTGCCGGGACGAACCGGCAATGTCGCCGTAAGCCGCTATCAGCGATGCATGCACCGATGGGTTGTAGCGGCCGGCCTTGTCGAGGTTGATTTCGAGGAGCCTGAGCGTGTTGTTGAGCTCGGCGATCATGACCCTGAGGTCGGCCTTCTGGAGTTCGCTGACCCGCCTGCCGGTCAGGATGCCGGTGCCGTAGGCACGAATTTGCCCGAGATGTTCGAGCGTATGCGGCAGCTTGTTGATGGCCGTGTCGATCAGGTAGAACGAGGCAAGCTCAGGATCCAGCGTCAGCAAATATTCGTCGGAAACGAACACCTTGAACAACTGGAGTTGCTCGATCAAATGGGAATGCGCGGCAAAATTTTCGGCGACCGTGAGGTTCAGCCCGTTATTGCGCAACAGTTCCCAGTCCGCCTTGATAAGCAGGAAGTCCTCGCCCGAAACCATGCTGGCGGGCAGCCTGGCTTCCATGGCCTTGAATGCGGCGACGGCGGCCTTTTCCTGGGCAGCGCGCCGCTCGCGCATGGTCTCGTTGCCGCCGAGCAGAGCGGCCGAGATCCCGCGATGCAACTGGATGGCCTGCACAGTCTGGGCGATGGGTTTTAGCAGTACGATGCCCTCCAGCTGCCGCTGCGAGGGATGGATGATGCGCTCGAGGCTGACGAACAGGCTGTACACCACCACCGCAATCGCGATCATGGACAGCAGCCACAGCAGCGTGAACTTTTTAGTGTAACCCCAGCGGTTCAGCAGGGTGATGGCAGGGGCAAAGATTGCCTGCATTGTTTCACTCTCTCTCCTGTTTGCACCGCTTTTTTTAACTGCTTTGCGGTGTCAAAGTGGCATGTAGCGGTGCTTGGTCAGCGTATCCCGGTGCGCTGTGCGATCCATACCTTGTTGACGCCGGGGCGTTCGGCGTTTATTTCCGGTGCGGCAGACAGCTGCTGCACCGTGCCGGTCGGCCGGATTGCGGGTGCGTTGTTCTGCTGCGACGAGGGCACGCTGGGAATCGGTGTTTGCTTGTACTCGAAGCCATTTTCCTCTTCCTCGTATTTTTCGCGCGGCGGATTGCCGTCGTAGACGAGGCTCTCGCGGCGCAGCAGGTAGGCGTCGCGGATGAATTCATAGCGGTCGAGTGCCGCCTCGTCCAGCACCTTTTCCTGGTCCAACAATTGCGCGCGGAGGTTGATGGCTTTGGTCAGATACAACTGGTTGCGGGTGCGCATGTGGTTCACATGGCGGATTCTGCTCGGAAAGCTGTCTGCATACAGCCCTACACCGTCGCGTACGGTGCTCGATCCCAGGAAGGGCAGCACGAGATAGGGGCCGTTGCCTATGCCCCAGTAGCCCAGTGTCTGGCCGAAATCTTCGTTATGTTTTTCCAGCCGGGATGCGACATCGAACAGGCCGAACACGCCGAAGGTGGTGTTGAACAGGAAGCGCGCGCCGTCGGAGGCCGCCTGGGCAAACTTGAATTGCAGCAGGTCGTTGGCGGTGACGATGACATCGTCCAGATTGGAGAAGAAGTTGCTTACCATGACCTTGCCGGGAACCGGCATCACGGCGCTGTAGCCTTGTGCGACCGGCTTGGCGATGGCCTTGTCCACGGTATCGTTGAACTGGTATATGCCGCGGTTGAATGATTCCAGCGGATCGGACGGGTTTTTCGTGTGGGTGGAGGCGCAGCCGGTCAGTGCGATGGCGGCGAGTGCTATGAGGAGGCGGAGGGCATTCATAAGATCCGGTTTAATTGCAATTTTGGGCGATTATAGGCGGTTTGGACGGCTCCGGCAAAGCTTGTATAACCCAGCCGCCATTTTCTCACGGCCTTGCCAGGGGCTGATGCTTGCAGCGACCGGTGCAGGGCTTTGGTCTGCTAGAATTGCGCGGACTGCATACTTCAGGACTGATCCTGGTTCTCACCGGAACATGACGATAGTCGCTGTATTCAACCAGAAGGGCGGGGTAGGTAAAACGACCACGGCGATTAATCTGGCCGCCGCACTGGCGCGGCGCGGGCACAAGCCGGTGGGTATCGACCTTGACCCGCAGGCGCAACTCGGCGCCATTGCCGGCATTACTGCCCAGTCCGGCGACGACAGCATTTACAGCCTGTTCCAGCGCAACCGCCCGTTGCGCGAAATGATCCAGGAGTCGGCCAGCGGAATCGGCATCATCCCGTCGCATATCGAGCTGTCCAAGGTGGATGCGCTGTACGGCAAGGGCTACAACGCAATCAACAAGCTGAACATAAGCCTGCAGGCGGAAAAAACGGCAGTCGGGGATAAGTACTGGATAATCGACTGTTGCCCGCTGGTTGGTGTTCTCTCGTTGAATGCGATCTTCGCCAGCGATGGCGTCATCGTCCCCATGTCGGCGGATTACCTGTCCCTCAAGGGCGCCATCCAGATACAGAAGACCCTCAAGGCGCTCGAACGGGTGCTCAAGCGCCGGGTAAACCGCCGCTACCTGCTCACCCGTTTCGACTCGCGGCGGCGCATGGCGAGGAATGTCCTGCTGATGGCGGAAGCGGAATTCGGCGCGGATGTGTGCAGGACGCTTATTTCTGAAAACGTCAGCCTGGCGGAAAGCCCGTCGCTGAACAAGACGATCTTCGAGCACGCACCCAACAGCCGCGGGGCGCACGATTACGATGCATTGCTTGACGAATTGATGGCGGACGGGTTTATCCGGGGCAGTTGAGATTCAGCTGTTTTTGACGATCAGCGTCAGCACGTCTTCTATGTCCGCCGATTGCGATAATTCTTTTTCGTGGCTGACAACCTTGCATTGCGTCACCTGGCAATTGAGGTACATCTGGCGCAGCTTGCGTTCCGCATCCGGCAAGTCCTTGCCGTAGATCTGGACACTCTCGACTTTTTGCCCGTCCCGCGTCGTCAGGGCGAAATCGAATTTCGGCATAAATCCTCCACAATTGCCGGGTGTTGCGCCGGGGTGCAATGCAATGCGCGCATTATAGTCCTGCTCTGCTAGAATGCCACGACCCTTGTTCGGTAGGAGCGCCGCCATGACCTATGTCGTTTCGGAAAATTGTATCAAGTGCAAATACACCGACTGCGTGGAAGTGTGCCCGGTGGACTGCTTCCGCGAAGGGCCGAATTTCCTGGTGATCGACCCCGACGAGTGTATCGATTGCACGCTGTGCGTCGCGGAATGCCCGGCGGAGGCGATTTTTGCCGAGGACGACCTGCCGAAGGACCAGCTCCATTTCACCGCGCTGAATGCCGAACTGGCGAAAAAATGGAAGCCCATCGTCGAGAAGAAGGATGCACCCGCCGATGCCGACAAATGGCGCGGCCTGAAGGATAAGTTGCGGTTTCTTGAGCGTTGAGTCCGGTTTTTCTCGATAGCGTAGCCAGCCATATCCTGTCCTGCCACGCGCAGGAACTGCCCGACCTGCGCAGGGCGACCGTCCTGTTGCCCAACTACCACGTTGCCCAACCGCTGGCGCAGGCGCTAAGCGCGGCGGCCAATCTTCCCGCCTTGTTATTGCCGCACATGGTGACGCTCAACGACTGGGCACAATCCATCCCGCTAGCTGCGCCCCTCATCACCGACAGCCAGCGCAGCGCCTTGCTGTACCAGCATCTGCGCAGGCAGCAATGGTTCGAGCATGCCGACCTGTGGAGCATGACGCAGGAACTGCTGGGCCTGTTCGACGAGCTTACCCATGCGCTGCACGAGTTGCCCTCCGATGCGGAAGCCTTTTCCGCCGTTGTGCAGCAGGCCTGGCAGGCGCGGCAGAACAGCACGCTGCAACTGGAAGCGCGGCTGGTGTTCGAGCTGTGGCACGCGATGCAGTCAGGCGAAGAACTGGACGCGGCGCGCGCCCGCCAGCAGCGCCTGGCGAAGCTTGTGCGGCAGGCCGACACGCCGCTGTATGTGCTGCGCACCTCGGACTGGGACGCGCTGGAGCAACGCTTCCTCGACGAGTATGCGCAACGCGCCGAGGTGACGGTGTTCGATCTGCGTGAAATGGAAGCACAGATCAATTCACCATTATTTTTTGCCGCCACTTCCCTCGAACAGGAAGCCCGCGCCGCCGCGATGCAGGTGCGCCGCTGGCTGGGTGAGGACAAGCACGATATCGCCGTCGTCGCGCAGGATCGCGTGGCGGCGCGGCGCATGAGGGCTTTGCTGGAGCGCGCCGAGGTGCTGGTCGCGGATGAGACCGGCTGGACCTTCGCCACGCTGTCGGTGAGCACCGTACTGGACCGCTGGCTCACCGCGCTGCAGAGCGACTTCTACCACCACGACCTGCTTGACCTGCTCAAGTCGCCGTTCATCTTCGCCGATATGCCTGCTGTAGAGCGCAAGGCGGCGGTTTATCAGCTGGAACAGTTGCTGCGCAAACGCAACATCGTCGATGGACTGGAGGCATTCATTGTGCTGGCCGGGCATGAGACTTCGCTGCATCAGCCGCTCGCGCGCCTGCGCCAGGCGGCGGCCCTGCTGGAGCAGAACCGGAAGAAGACGCTCGCGGACTGGCTGGGCGCGTTGCGTGAGAGTTTGAATGTATTGGGTATCGACACCGGCCTGCGGCAGGACGATGCAGGCCAGCAATTGCTGCGCGCGCTCGACGCCTGGCAGCAGGAGCTGGCCGAAGATGGCGGGCGCTACGCCTTCCGCGAGTGGCGGCGCTGGCTCGCGCAGCAGCTCGATACGCAGACCTACCGCGACAGCGGCATCGACAGCCCGGTGCGCTTCACCCATCTCGCCGCGACGCGCTGGCGCGCCTTCGATGCGGTGCTGCTGCTGGGCTGTGATGCCGACCACCTGCCCAGCGCAGCGGACGGCGGGCGCTGGTTCAACGACGCGGTGCGCAGCAGCCTCAATCTGCCCACGCGCGCCGCGCATGCCGCAAGGCAGCGCGACGACCTGCTGGCCTTGCTCGCGCTGAACGGCTGCGTGCTTGTTACCTGGCAGAAAGAGCGGAACGGCGAGCAACAGATGCTCAGCCCCTATTTGCAGATGCTGCGTGACGAGCATGAGCGGGCGCATGGTGACGACCTGAGCGAGCACAAACTGCACGCCTGCCTCGCGGTGGAAGACGCGCATCGCGTGGCGCTGCCGCAGGCGACGCAGCCCGCGCCGTCAGTGGTGCAAGAGGTTGTGCCTGAGAGCGTATCCATCAGCGCCTACAACTCGCTGGTGGCCTGTCCCTACCAGTTTTATGCGCGGCATATCCTGCGCCTCAACGAACTCGACGAGGTGCAGGAGGCCATCGAGAAGCGCGACTACGGCGAGCGCGTGCACGACATCCTGCGCCGCTTCCACGAAAGCTATCCGCAGGTGAGCGGGCATCCTTCCGACGAAATGGGAGCCGCCTTGCGCCGGATCGGCGAAGAGGTATTCGCCGACCTGCTGGAGCAGGACTTCGCAGCGCGCGCCTGGCTGGCGCGCTGGCACCAGTCCTTGCCCGCCTACCTCGAATGGCAGGCGGAAAACGAGGCGCAAGGCTGGCGTTACGCCGAGGCCGAGCAAGCTTTCGATTGGGAGCTGGAAGGCATACGGCTGCGCGGGCGCATCGACCGCCTGGATGTGCGGGGAGAAGAGAAACTCGTGCTCGACTACAAGACGCAGAGCGATCAGGTGTTGAGCAAGAAATTGAAAGAGCCGGGCGAGGACGTGCAGCTCGCGTGCTATGCCTACGCGCATGAGGCGGCGGATGCGGCATTCGTCAGCATCGAAAACGGCAAAGTGAAGCTGGTGGAACCCAGACACGATGTCCCGCAGCTCGCGCAGCTCAATGCCGAGCGCCTGGTACAGGCGATGGCGGAGATACGCGGTGGCGCAGGGCTGCCCGCAAACGGCATCGATTCGGTGTGTCTGTATTGCGAGATGCGCGGCGTGTGCCGCAAGGGGGAGTGGGCCGCAGATACTCCCTCTCCCCTCGCGGGAGAGGGCGGGGGAGAGGGGCTGCATGACTAACCATATCGCCCTCGATCCGAAGCGCAGCGCCGTCGTCGAAGCCTGCGCCGGCAGCGGCAAGACCTGGCTGCTCGTGTCGCGCATCGTGCGCCTGCTGCTGGATGGTGCGCAGCCCTCGCAGATACTTGCGATCACCTTCACGCGCAAGGCGGCGCAGGAGATGCAGGCGCGTCTGCAACTCTGGCTGCGCGAGTTGGCGATGTCGGACGAGGTGGCGGTGCGCCGGTTCTTTGCCGAGCGCGGGCTGGATGGCCTGAGCGACGATCAGGTGCAGCGCGCGCGCGGCCTGTATGCCAGCGTGCTGCTGGCGCAGCCCGGCATCACCCTCAGCACCTTCCACGGCTGGTTCATGCAGGTCATGCAACGCGCGCCGCTGAACGCCGACGTGATGCAGGGCATGACCCTGCTGGAGCGTGCCGCTAGCTGCCAGGAAGAGGCGTGGGAAGAGCTGCTGGAGCAGATGCGCAGGCAGCCGGACAGCATCGAGGCGCAGCACATGCAATGGCTGTTCGGCGAATGCGGCCTGTATAACACGCGCAAGCTGCTGTTCAACTTCCTCGCCAAGCGCGCCGAGTGGTGGGCTTATACCTCACATCTCCCCTCGCCCGCAGGCGGGATAGGGGCTGGGGGAGAGGGTGCGCTGGGCTTCGCGCTGGACAAGCTGCGCGCCGATCTTGCGGTGGACATGGAGCATGACCCCGTCGTGGAATGGGGCCGGAACGGCAACAGCGAAGAGGTGTTGTTCGCATTCGCGCGCCAGCTTGCGGGCAACGGAACTCCCAAGCAACAAGAGAGTGCGAGCCTGCTGGAATGCGCCTGGACGGGCTCCGCGGAGAGTGAACGTTTTGATAAGGCATGGCCGCTGCTGTTCACCCAGGCAGGTGAACCGCGCAAGCTCAAGTCCACCAAAAATCAGAATGAGGCTGTGTTTGCCGTTGCGCTGAACAATTTGCAAGCCAGCCTGCAAGCCGTGCGCGACACGCTCGCCGAGCAGCAGGCCTATCGCCTCAACGAAGCCGTGCTGCACTGCGGCGTCGCATTCCTTGAGTGTTATCAGGCGCTCAAGCAGCAAAAACAGCAGATGGATTTCTCCGATCTGGAGTGGCAACTGTGCCGATTGCTGCAAGTCAGCGAACACGCCGAGACCATGCAGTACAAGCTCGACAGCCGCTACCGCCATGTGCTGCTCGACGAGTTCCAGGACACCAACCCGCTGCAATGGCAGATCATGTGCGCGTGGTTCGACGCGGCAGTCGCGGTCGAATCGCAGCCCACCGTGTTCGTCGTCGGCGACCCCAAGCAGTCCATCTACCGCTTCCGCCGCGCCGACGCGCGGCTGTTCGGCGTGGCGCGCGAATATCTACAGGAGAACTTCGGCGCGGCGACGCTGGGCAACAGCCTCACGCGCCGCAACGCGCAGCCTGTCGTCGATGCGGTGAACACGGTGTTTCGCGAGCAGCCGCACGGCTTCGAGTTCGTCGAGCACCAGACCCATCAGCGCGACTTGCCCGGCCATGTAGCGGTGCTGCCGCTGGCAGTCGCCAAGCAGGGCGAGGAAGAAGACGTTGAGGATGCGCCGCTGGCCTTGCGCGACCCGCTAACCACGCCGCGAGAGGAAGCCGGAGAAGGCGCGCGCCACAAGGAAGCCGTGCAGTTCGCCGAGCTGCTGCAAACCATCGTCGGCGGCTGGTCGGTGAACAACGAAGGAAAAGAACGCCGCGCGACTTACGGCGACATCATGGTGCTGGTGCGCGGCCGCACCCACCTCGCGGTGTACGAGGAGGCGCTGCGCGCGAAACACATTCCCTTCATCACTTCGCGGCGCGGCGGCCTGCTCGACACGCTGGAGGCGGAAGATTTGCAGGCACTGCTGACCTTCCTCATCACCCCCTTCGCCGACCTCGCGCTCGCGCAGGTGCTGCGCACGCCGGTGTTTGCGTGCAGCGATGCGGACTTGATGGCAATTTCGGAGAATTCCGGCATTAAAAATGCCGTTCGCCCTGAGCCTGTCGAAGGGCAATTTATTAATCCTTCCTCCGTTCATGGTTCGACAGGCTCACCACGAACGGAGGAACAGAGCCAGCGTTCATCGTGGTGGCAACGCCTGCAGCACCTAGCCGATCCTTCGCCCGCATTGCAGCGTGCCGCCAGCCTGTTGAAGAGCTGGCTCGCGCTCGCCGACAAACTCCCGGTGCACGACCTGCTAGACCGCATCTATTTCAAGGGCGACGTGCTGGCGCGCTACACCGCCGTGCTGCCGCCCGAGATGCGCGCCAAGGTCGCCGCCAACCTACATGCCTTCATGGAGATCGCGCTCTCTGTAGATGCCGGGCGCTACCCCAGCCTGCCGCGCTTCCTGCAGGAGCTGCGCGAACTGCGCGACAGCCCGGACGACGCGCCGGACGAAGGCAGGTTAGGCACGGCGGGCAACGCGGTGCGCATCTACACCGTGCACGAATCGAAGGGGCTGGAAGCGCCCATCGTCTGGCTGCTCGATGCGAACGCGGAAAAGAACAACCGGGAAGGCAACGACGTGCTGCTCGACTGGCCGACGCATGAGCCGCAGCCGCTGCATTTCTCCTTCTATGCTGACCAGGCCTCGCGCGGAAGGAAACGCGCGCCACTGTTTGAGCAGGACGCCGCACAACAGGCTCGCGAAGAGATGAACCTGCTCTACGTCGCGATGACCCGTGCACAGCAAGCGCTCATCGTGAGCGGCAACAGCAAGGGCGAAGACAAAGAGGGAAAGAAGAAAGCGCTGTCGTGGTACGACCGCATCGCGGCGGCGGTGGAACAATGCGGTTTGCGTCAGCCCCTTCCCCCAGGCAGGGGGAAGGTTGGGATGGGGGTTGAACAGTGGTGTGATGACGCATCTACCCCCTTCCTATCCCTCCCCCTGCAAGGGGGAGGGGATGCCACAATCGAACTGCCTCCCATCATCCCCACCGGCCAGCGCGCCGCCCGCAACACCGCGCAGCAGCAGCGCGGCATCTGGCTGCACGCGCTGCTGCAACACCTTACGGAAGGCAGGGTGGTGGACGAGCATGAACTCCGGCAACGCCTCGCCCTCCCCGCCGAAGAATTCGAACCGCTCTGGCAACAGGTCCAGCACCTGCTCGCCGCGCCGCAACTCGCACGCTTCTTCGACGCGCGGCAATACCGCAGCGCCTGCAACGAGATGCCCTACGTCAACGCGCAGGGCGAGCTGAAGCGCATCGACCGGCTGGTCGAATTCGACGACGAGGTGTGGGTGCTGGACTATAAGCTCGGCGACAGTGAAGACGCAGCGCGCTACCGCGCGCAGATGCAGGAATACCGCGCGGCAATGCAGGTAGTTTATGCAGTCAAGGAGCTGCGCTGTGCGCTGGTATTCGCAGACGGAACGTTGTGCGAGGTAACAAACCCATTAGAATGAGCGCAATGGTTTCAGGGTTACGGAAGTGAAACACGAAGCAGCAAAAGGCCGCGGCGCGACCATGCAGATCGAGGGGCGTTTCGAGAGCGTGGCGCGCGAGCGGGTTGACGACGGCTGGAGTACGGCGGACGAGGAGCTGCCGCCATTCAAAACGACGGTGACGGTGGAGAAGGCAAGGAGCGTGATCCAGCGCCAGGATGCGTCCAATCCGTCGTTCTCGCAGTCGCTCAACGCCTATCGCGGCTGTGAGCATGGCTGCATCTATTGTTTTGCGCGTGCCAGCCACGGCTATCTCAATCTCTCGCCGGGGCTGGACTTCGAGACCAGGCTGTTTGCCAAGCCGGACGCCGCGAAGCTGTTGCGCGCGGAACTGGCGAAGCCATCCTACCGCTGCGCGCCCATCGCGCTCGGCACCAACACCGATCCCTACCAGCCCATCGAGCGCGAGTGGCAGATCACGCGGCAGGTCATCGAGGTGCTCGCGGAGTGCCGGCATCCGCTGTCCATCGTGACCAAGTCGGCGCTGGTCGAGCGCGACCTCGACCTGCTCGCGCAGCTGGCGCGCAACTGCCTGGTGCAGGTGTACATCTCGGTCACCACGCTGGATGCGGAACTGGCGCGCAAGCTGGAGCCGCGCGCCTCCTCGCCGCGCCGCAGGCTGCAGGCCATCGCACGGCTGAACGAGGCTGGCGTGCCTTGCGGCGTGCTGGTCGCGCCGGTGATCCCATTCCTCACCGACGCCGGGCTGGAGAGCGTGCTGCAGGCCGCGCACGAACACGGTGCGCGCAGTGCCGGCTACAGCCTGCTGCGCCTGCCTTACGAGGTGAAGGAACTGTTCGAGGACTGGCTCGCGACACACTATCCGCTCAAGGCGGCGCATGTAATGAACCGGCTGCGCGAGATGCGCGGCGGGAGCGATGCCGGCCTGGGCAGCTACCTGCGCTACAGCGACCAGTTCTCCGAACTACTGGCGCAGCGCTTCCAGGTCGCATGCGGGCGGTTGGGCATGAACCTCGACGATGCGCCGCTCGATACCCGCAGCTTCAGACCGCCGTCACGTGCGGGGCAGATGGCTCTTTTCTAGCCGTTTGCCATGTTTCGAGTTTCGCACGCATGCGCTTGTAGTGCGAGCCGCGCCAATACACTCTTTCACACACTGGGCAATGAGACAGCGGCTCATCCGGCCTCAGCGCATCGGCGGGTACGCGCGCCGCTGCCGCGGCATCGGCCGCAACCAATGGCGTGTTGTCCTCCAGACAGCGGGTGAAGGAATGGGCCAGCCAGTCGAGCCTGAAGTGCGCTCCGAGCGTTGCGGCGAGTTCATCGAGGCCGCCCTGCGGCAGGAGCAGCGCGATACCCCGCGCCGCCTTATGCTCTTCGATCAGTTGATCCTGCGTCAGGAAGTAGCGCCCTTCTTCGCGGCATTGCCGCAGCAGTTCGGCATCGCTGCGGCCGCCGTTGGCCAGTAGCGCGTCGTATCCGGCGGCGCGCAGGTAGCGGCACAGCCGGCCGAGCATCTCGTCGCACAGGAAGCGGGGCATGGGGCTCATGCCAAAATGGTACACCCGGCAGTGAAAATAGGTGATACAGCTCATTGTTTGCCGTCCGGTGTTTGGCTAGAATCGGACGCGGTAACTTGCTGACACAACAAGGAGAACGACAATGGAACACACTTTACCCGCACTGCCCTACGCCATGGATGCACTGCAGCCGTACATGTCCCAGGAGACTTTCGAGTACCACTACGGCAAGCACCATCAGGCCTATGTCACCAACCTCAACAACCTGATCAAGGGCACCGAATACGAGAAGCTCGACCTGGAAGCCATCATCAGGAAGGCGCCTCCCGGCGGCATCTACAATAATTCCGCGCAGGTGTGGAACCATACCTTCTTCTGGAACTGCATGAAGCCGAACGGCGGCGGCGCGCCAAGCGGCGCGCTGGCGGCTGCGATCAACAAGAAGTGGGGCAGCTTCGACGAATTCAAGAAGGTGTTCCAGACTTCGGCGGTGGGCAACTTTGGCTCCGGCTGGACCTGGCTGGTGAAGAAGGCCGACGGCAGCGTGGACGTCGTCAACATGGGGCCGGCCGGCACGCCGCTGACCACCGGCGACAAGGCGCTGCTCTGCGTGGACGTTTGGGAGCATGCCTACTACATCGACTACCGCAACCTGCGCCCCAAGTTCGTCGAGACCTTCCTCAACAGCCTGGTGAACTGGGAATTCGTGGCGAAGAACTTCGCCTGAACTTCTCTCCATGCAGAAATCCCGGGGCCGTCCTCGGGATTTTTTGTTGCGTGCGACAATAGCGCTCTGCAATCCGGCAGGACAGGGCGCATGGAATGCTCCACGCAGTGATTCATTTACGGAAACGGCTCGACCGGTGCATACCAACAGCACTGGGCGCGTTGCTGTTCTCCTCATCCATGGCCGGCGCCGCAGAGCTTTCCCTGAGCATCGCCGACATCGCTGCACCGGATTTCGCCGCACGCGGCATCGCGCTGACCCTGCCCGAGAACGGTTCGGCGGATTTGCGCATCGCCGAGCTGAAAGTGCAGCAGCGCAGCCTGCGCAACCTGTCGCTCCATTGCGCGAGTTTCGCGCTTTCCACGGCCGGCATGAGCTGCCACGGCGGCAATATGGCTCAACTGCCGGGCATGGCCATGGAATTCGACTATCGCTTCGATACCGGCAACTGGCAGGTCTCGGCAGCTTTGCGCAACACACCGGCCAAACAGTTCGCAGCCTTCCTTCCCGCGAGCATGCCGCTGCCCAACCAGGGCGCACTGAGCGGCACATGGCGCATCGGCGGCAGCGCATCCGGCATGAATGCCGTCGATGCCGACTTGCAACTGGCCGAGGCGGGGTTCAGCGATGCGAGCGGCCTGCACGCGGCGGAAAAGCTGCGCGGCACCGTCAGGTTCGCGGCCGCGCGCAAGGCCGCGCTCTGGACCTGGCAAGGCGACATCGCCTGGGAGTCCGGCGAGATGTTCTGGCAGCCGCTGTATTTGCGCGGGGGGCATAGGATTGTTGCCTCCGGCAGCCTGGACGGCGCATCGCTCAAAATCGGACAGGCCGTGATCGAGCAGCCGGAAACCGGGCGCGTGCAGCTTGCGGCGCTCTGGGACATGGAGCGGGGCGCGCTGGCGGAATGCACGGCGCGCGGCGACAACCTCGCGCTGGAAAAATTGTTCGCCGATTACATCAGGCCGTTCCTGGACAAGGGCGCGCTGGCCGAGTCTTCCCTCTACGGCCATGCGGATGTGGACTGGCAATACCGCGGCGGCGCGACGCAGGCGCTGCGCTTGTCCTTGCGCGATGCGGGCATCGCCGATGCCGAACGGCGCTTTGCGCTGCTCGGCGTGAACAGCGAGATCGACTGGCAAAGGGATGCGCCGCGCACCGCCAGCGTCGCCTTCGCGGGCGGCACGCTGCTCGGCGTGCCGCTGGGAGGCGGGCGGTGGCAGGTGGAGATGCGCGGCATGGATTTCGGTGTGGCGCAGGGCGTGCTGCCGGTGCTGGACGGAAAGCTCGAGCTGCGCGATTTCAGGCTGCATCGCGAGAATGCGGGGTGGCATTGGCAATTCGCCGCCTCGCTCAGCCGGATTTCGATGGAGCAGTTCAGCCAGGCGGCGGGCTGGCCGAAGATGCTCGGCACCCTCGCGGGGAGCATCCCCAAGGTCAGCTACGACGGCGGCGAGATCGACGTGGACGGCGCGCTGATCTTCAACGTCTTCGACGGCACGGTGGCGGCGACGCAGCTCAAGCTGATCGATCCCTTCGGGCACGCGCCGCGCCTGTCCGGCAGCCTCAGCATGCGCGAACTCGATCTCGACCTGCTGACGCGCACCTTCTCGTTCGGCAGCATGCAGGGGCGCATCGACGCCGACGTGAACAATCTGGAGCTGCAGGATTGGGAGCCTGCACGCTTCGATGCGCGCATAGCCAGCAGCCCCGGAAACTACCCGAAGAAGATCAGCCAGCGCGCGGTGCAGAATATCTCCGCCTTGGGCGGCGCGGGCGCGGTGGCCGCGATCCAGCGCAGCTACCTGCGCTTCTTCGAGAATTTCGGTTACGACCGCATCGGCTGGAGCTGCAGGCTGCGCAACGGCGTATGCGCGATGGGCGGCGTGGACAACGGCAACGGGGCCTATACCATCGTCAAGGGCGGCGGCATTCCGGCAATCACCGTGATGGGCTACAATCGCAGTGTTTCGTGGGACGAACTGATTGCGCGCCTGAAGCGTGTGACACAGGGCAACATGCAGGCTGTGGTCAAGTGAAACCGTAGAAGCAAGTGTCGTGGACATAAACCGTTTATCGATAGAGGAGGGACGATGAAAAAACTCTGGATAGCTTTCGCTGGCCTGGCGCTGAGCGCCTGCGTCACCATCAACATCTACTTCCCCGCCGCGGCCGCCGAGAAAGCCGCGGACAAGATCATCGAGGAAGTCATGCAGAACCATAATGCCGACAAGCCGGCGGAGCCCGCCAGGAAGGAGCCGAAATGATGAAGCCGATCAGATTTATCGTGTCCCTGCTTGCGTTGACCGCCGCGTTTAATGTATTTGCCGTGGACTTCGAGACCAATACGCCGGCCGCAAAAGCATTGAGGCAGTCCTTGCGCGACCGTTTCCATGATCTGCGTCCCTATCTCGACAGCGGCGCAGTGGGGTTGACCTCCGACGGCATGCTCGCCGTGCGCGATGCCAGCAGCGTGCCGCTGGCACAGCGCCAGGCAGTGAATGCCATGGTGGCGTCGCAGAACAACGACCGCAACGCGCTGTATGCCGAGATTGCCAACGCCAACGGCCATCCTGAATGGCAGGCGGAAATCCGCAACACCTTCGCGCAGCGCTGGATACAGCGCGCCAAGCCGGGGTGGTGGGTGCAGGACAGCGGGGGCTGGAAGCAGAAATAGGTCATTCTCCCGAACTGCGTGGCATTGCGAATATCTCATGGGCATAACGGCGGGCCGCTGCCAGGCGCGGTCATGATGCCGCGCGAATTCATCGGCAAGTGACGTGACAACCCGCTCAGGGAGTACGCCAGCTACCCGTTCCATTTTTCCGATTTGTGCAATTGCTGGCGCTGAATCTGGCGCGGAGCGAATGTTAAAATGGAACTGTAGTTAACAGGAGGCTCATCATGCAAACGAACATAGAAGAGTTGACCAAGGAGACGATGGCGCTGGACATCGAGGATCGTGCCGCGTTGGCAGGCAAGCTGATTTTGAGCCTGGATGAGCCTACGCCTTCCGAGTTGGGGCTGATGTGGCTGGAGGAGTCGGAACGCCGCCTGGAAGCGTATCGCGCCGGGCGCACGCAAGGTATTCCCGCCGATGAGGTATTCCGCCGCGCACTTTCCGAATTGTCGTGAAGATTGAATTCCTGCCCGAGGCGGATGAGGAGTTTCGCGAGGCGGCGCGTTACTACGAAAGCGAGGCCGCCGGGTGGGGGTGGTGTTCGTGGTGGCCGTGCATCGTGCGACTGATGAGGTGGCGGAAGCGCCGCTTGCCGCAACAGTCATCCGTTCGGATATCCGCCGCAAGGTGTTGCGGAGTTTTCCCTGTAGCCTTTTCTATGCGGCCGAAGCGGATGCCATTATGATCGTTTCGGTGGCTCACCAAAGAAGGCGGCCGAGTTACTGGCATGCCAGACTGCGGACACAAAAAGACCGGTCGTGAATCGCATCAACACGCCGGAGATGGCAGATGAAGAGATATTGCGGCGGTTGCTGGCGTTGAATCTGAAAGGCATGGATGACAGGCTCAGATTTTGAGCTTGCCGGGCGCCGGACTTTCCCCAAGCGGAATTTCAAGGAGGCAATATGGGAACTGTCGTCGAGTGGGCAATGTGGGGCGTGCTGCTGCTTTTCGCCATTATCCTGTGCATCGGGTTTATCGGCCTCCTTTTCTCCGGCCCGGATGTCCAGAGAGTGGAACGCAGAAAAACGAAAAACAGCCTCGGCAGCGTGTTTCTTGCCGGCATCCTGCTGGGGATGTGGCTGGATGACGATTGAGCCCGTCTTGCCGGTGGAGTGAACCATGCAGCAACGCATACAGGAAATCCTTTCCCGCATCGAGTCGGAACACGATGTCCGTATCCTCTACGCCTGCGAATCCGGCAGCCGTGGCTGGGGATTCGCTTCTTCCGACAGCGACTGGGATGTGCGCTTCATCTATTGCCACACGCGCGACTGGTATCTCTCCATCGAGGAAGGTCGGGACGTGATCGAGTTGCCGATAGACGATTTGCTGGACGTGAACGGATGGGATTTGCGCAAGAGCCTGCGCCTGATGAAGAAATCCAATCCCGTCCTGCTGGAATGGCTCTCGTCGCCCATCGTGTACCGTGAAGACAGGGCTGCGGTGTCGGGACTGCGTGCGCTTGCGCAGGAGTTTTACCAGCCTGCCGCCTGTCTCCACCACTATCTGCACATGGCGAAGGGAAACTTCCGCGAGTATCTGCAAGGCGAGACGGTGTGGCTGAAAAAGTATTTCTACGTGCTCCGTCCGGTGATGGCCTGTCTCTGGATCGAACGGGGGATGGGCGTCGTGCCGATGGCGTTCGACGAACTGGCGGCAGGCGTGATAGACGACGGCGGGTTGCAGTCGAGCATTTCCAGGCTGATCGAGCGGAAGAGGGCGGGCGCGGAACTCGATAATGGGATGCGCATTCCGGAAATTCATGCCTTCATCGAGCATGAAATCCGCCGTTTGGGGGAGGTGGCATCGAGGATGACGAAGCTGGAGGTGCCGGATGAAATGCTGGATGCGGTGGATCGGTACTTCCGGAGCCTGCCTGAATAGGGGCGCGCGCCGTTGGATGGAGCAGCGGCTTTCTTGGTATCATCCGGCCCTGCTCCACAGGATATCCAGATGAACCCCACCCTAGTCTTCGACATCGAAACCATCCCCGACATCGCCGGGCTGCGCGCGCTTTATGAGCTCGACGGCGCGGTGAGCGATGCGGAGGTGGCGGAGATGGCCTTCCAGTTGCGCCGCCAGAAGATCGGCAGCGATTTCCTGCCGCATCACTTGCACCGCGTCGCTGCGATTTCCTGCGTGCTGCGCGAGGGCGATAATTTCAGGGTGTGGTCGCTGGGCGAGCCGGACGAGGATGAGGCCAGCATCATCAGGCGCTTCTTCGACGGCATTGAGAAATACACGCCGCAACTGGTGTCATGGAACGGCGGAGGCTTCGACCTGCCGGTGCTGCACTACCGCGGGCTGATCCACGGCATCCAGTGCCCGCGCTACTGGGACATGGGCGAGGACGACCGCGACTTCAAGTGGAACAACTACATCAGCCGCTACCACACACGCCACCTCGACCTGATGGACCTGCTCGCGATGTACACCGGGCGCGCCAACGCGCCGCTCGACGAGCTGGCCAAGCTGATCGGCTTCCCCGGCAAGCTGGGCATGGACGGGAGCAAGGTGTGGCAGGCATACCAAGAGGGGCGGTTGAATGAGATACGCAACTATTGCGAGACCGACGTGGTGAATACCTGGCTGGTGTTCGCGCGCTTCCAGTTGATGCGCGGGCAATTCAGCAAGGCGCGTTACGAGCAGGAGCTGGAGTTGATACGCAGCACCTTGAGCAAATCCGAAGAGACGCACTGGAAAGAGTTCCTTGCGCAGTGGCCCGAAAAGAAACCCGCATGAATCCTGTCATCATTGAATCCATCGACCACGAAGGTCGCGGCATCGCGCATGCCGACGGCAAGGTAATTTTCATCGAGGGCGCGCTGACTGGCGAGCGCGTGACCTATTCCTCGTATCGAAAAAAGAACAACTATGAGCAGGCTCAGGTCGTACAGGTCCTGAAGCAGTCGTTCATGCGCGTGCAGCCGAAGTGTCCGAGCTTCGGCGTGTGCGGCGGCTGTTCCATGCAGCATCTGGAACCGCGTGCGCAGGTTGCCGTCAAGCAGCGCGTGCTGGAAGATAATCTGCAGCGCATTGGCAAGGTCAAGCCGGAAGTCATGCTGCCGCCGATCTACGGGCAGCCTTGGGCTTATCGGCAACGCGCGCGCCTGTCGGTGCGGCACGTATTGAAAAAAGAGAAGACGCTGGTCGGTTTTCGCGAGAAGAACGGCAAGTATGTGGCCGACATGCAGCACTGCGAGATATTGACCCCGAAGATCGCCAGCCTGCTGCCGTTGCTGGGCGAACTGAATGAGAGTTTCTCCGCGCGCGATATCCTGCCGCAGATCGAAGTGGCGGTGGGCGAGCACGTCGATGTGCTGGTGCTGCGTGTCCTGCAGGCGCTCTCGCCGGCAGACGAGGCGCTGATCAGACAGTTTGCCGACAGGCATAAAGTGCAGTTCTGGACGCAGACCAAAGGGCCTGAAACGGTGACGCCGTTCTACCCGCTGGATGCGCCGAAGTTGAGCTATAGCCTGCCGGAATTCGGCATCACCATGCCGTTTGCGCCGACCGAATTCACCCAGGTGAACAGCGAGATGAATCGCCTGATGGTCAGCCGCGCCATACGGTTGCTCGATCCGCAGCCGGATGAGCGCATAGCGGATTTCTTCTGTGGCTTGGGCAACTTCACGCTGCCTATCGCGCGCAGCGGGGCCCGGGTGCTGGGTGTCGAAGGCGGCGACGCATTGGTGAAACGCGCCAGGCAAAACGCCGAATTCAACGGTTTATCGGGCAACACCGAGTTCAAGGCGATGAACCTGTTCGAGATGGATGAGGCCGCCCTCGCGCAGTTGGGATATTTCGACAAGTGGTTGGTCGATCCTCCGCGCGATGGCGCGATCGAGCTGATGAAATCCATCGGCAGCGACACAGCGCCCAGGCGCATTGTCTATGTTTCGTGCAGCCCGTCCACGCTGGCCCGCGATGCCGAAGTGCTGGTGCATGTGAAGGGCTACAGGCTGAAAGCGGCGGGCGTGATGAACATGTTCCCGCAGACTTCACATGTGGAGTCGATCGCGGTGTTTGAAAAGATGCAGGATGCGGGCCTCGCGGGGGCATCCAGCGAGTAGGGGCTTGCCGGATCAATCGGGCTGTTTTGGTGCCAGCGCACTGCCCTCGAAGGAAATCCCGTCCCAGCCGGTTTTGATGAAGTTGCGGATATTCTGGTGGTCGGTGCCGTCCGGGTTGCCGAGTACGTCCTTGCGGTAATAGTCGCCAAAGCAGTACAGCGCCTGCAGCGGTGTCAGGCCATGCAGGCGGGCGAACGAGAACAGCTTGCACGAGCCGTTGTTCTTGCCAGCTTCGTTAAGCTGGCTGCCATTCCTGAAAGTGGTCGGCGTGAATTCGTACAGCGCGTCGATTAACGCCATCGTGTCGTCGAAGGCGATGCCCTCCGGGGTATCGTTTAGCCGTTGCAGAAAAGTGTCCAGTTCCATAAATCTGTTTCCATGTTTGCGGGCGGAAAAAAGGCGGCTTGCGCCGCCTTTTCATGAAGCTTGCCGGGTCATTCCCGCTCGCCGCTGAACGCCATCAGCAGTTGCAGCAGGTTAATGAACAGGTTGTAGATGTTCAGGTACAGCCCCAGCGTCGCCATCACGTAGTTGGTTTCGCCGCCGTGCACGATGCGGCTCACATCGAACAGGATGTAGGCGGAGAAGATCAGCACGGCAATCGCGGAAATGGTCAGCGACAGCGCAGGAATCGCCAGGAAGATATTTGCCAGCGAGGCGACAATCAGCAGGATCAGCCCGATGAACAGGAACTTGCCCATGAAGCTGAAATCCTTCTTGGTCACGGTGGCGACAGTGGCCAGCGAGAAGAAGATGATGCCGGTGCCGCCCGCGGCCATGCCGACCAGTTGCGCACCGTTTTTCAGGTGCAATGCGATCTGCAGGATGGGGCCGAGGAACACGCCCGCGACGAGGGTGAAGCCGAGCAGGGCGGCGATGCCCCAGACGCTGTTGCGCAGGGCGCTGACGGCGAACAGCATGCCCATCATCGCGCCGAACATCAGCAGTGCAGACATGATCGGGTGTTCGGCCATGAACGAGAAATTCATCGACATGCCGATGAGCGCGCCGATCACCGTCGGGATCATGGTCAGCGCCAGCATCATGTAGGTGTTGCGCAGCACCTTGTTCTGTTCGGCTGCGATGGCGCCGATCGGTGTTGCGGTCTGGGTCTGGTATTGCATGTATGGCCTCCTGGGTTAAAACTGGGAAAAAATTGCAGGTGTAAGACTAGCGGGGTTTGATGAAAGTTTCAATCAGGGATGCAGATGTCAGCGGTCGGTCATGTCTGCCCGCCCATTGCGGCGGCGGTCCAGCCACCAGGCAAACAGCGGGAGCATCAGGACGCCGCCGGGCATGAGGATCGGAATCAGGTAGGGGCTCAGGTTGGATACGGCGCGCAAGTCGCGCAGCAACAGTTCGCGTTCTTCCTCGCTCCATTGCCCGCCATTGCGCCGTTTCATCAGGATCGGGAGCGGGCCGCGCGCGTGGGAAAGTTCGTTATGAATATACAGGCGCTGGGTTTGGTGCATCGAGCGCATGCTTGCCCAGCCGCGCTGCAGCGGAGAAATGATTTTTCTACGAGGTGGTTGCGCCATTTGGCTGCCTGAGCGTCATCATGTCTGGCGGAGCAATGAGTCATCGCCCCGTTTGTCTTTGCTGTTTACTCCTGCCAACAGGGAAATTTACAGCGAATTGGTCGAATTCTATCCCACCACCGACGATCCTTGCTAGCCCAAAGCCTGCTACGACGCCACTTTCAGACATTTTCCTTAATTTGCCAAAGCAAGGAAACAGGGAATTATCAGGAGGGCATCAACTGTCAGCCTCTCGCTGGCCTGACTCGGCCGACTCGGCCAGCCATTCCTGCCGCCTTGTTCTTAGAATGGCTCCCAGCCAATGCTCATTTGTCTTGATCCACCTGAATACTTGATTCCGCACCCTTACCTCGCCATTTTTCCGTCGGATCCAGCCAACTGACCGCTTCCTCTGCGCGACTGAGCCAATTCTTTCCGTAATCGGTTAGCTCTGTTTGGCTGACAGATACGACTTCGCGCAGATGTGCCACATATTGACGAAGCTGCGTAGCCTCAGACCAGGCTTTAGCCTCTTTCAGTGCTCCATCAAGAAATTGCTGTCGCTCAAACGCAATGCGTTCTTTTTTACGGCGAATAGCAGCTTCTTCTTCCCATCGAGCTTCTCGCGCTCGCCACTCCTCTGTTCGTCGCCGCATTGCCTCGGCGGCCGCGATGAACCCTTCAATGACTTACGGTAGCTTTTCCTCAAGGCGTTGAGTTTTTCCATCACTCCAGGATTTACGTCCTTCGTAATATCCATCAATGGCAATCTTGAGGTCCCCGAGGAACTGGTAGGTATAGGTGCGCTTATCCATCCAGTCGTAGGTCGGATGCTTTTCTATATGCTCTGTGCGGGAAGAGGCCTCGACAATGCTGAATACGATGGTTTCTTCTAAGAAGCGTCCTACTACGCCACGTTGATTCTCACTCTGCTCCCACTTCACGCCGGCAGCAGCGAGACTTGATTCGAGCACGTTCAGGATTCGAATTACTCGGTCTTTGCTACCCGGAGAAATACGGACATTGAATGTGTCGTTCTTCCCCCAAATGAAGCCATCCGCATCAGGTTTACGATCCAACGCTTTAGCGGTCCTTCGCGTAACGGGCCCCAAAGGTGCATCCTCATTAGTCGCTGCAGAAATCCCAGGCAATGAAAGTGCGCTCTCCAACTTCACTCTAAGTTCGGCTGAAAGGGGGGTGGGGCTAGGCTTGAGATTGGGATCGTGAGCGCAATAAACCGGCTCGCTTTCACCTGACCTACAAGGAGTCAGTGTTGGTTTTGGCGGGACTGGCTTGCCGTGCTCTTTCTTTGCCCAATATCCCAACGGTGGCTTGGTAATATCATGCTTGGCACACCACTTGGTTAACGCGACACCGGAGATACCAAGCTGCTTTGCGACTTTGGTAGTGGGCGTTTCTCACAATAGATCGAATATCTCAGTTCTTGTGTATGAGGTTGTCATGCCGATCCCTTCTACAACTTTTCGCAAAATCAACGACGTATTGGCTGGCGCGAGATGAAAACAAACAGTAGAGAGCTATGGAAACAGCCATTGCAGCCTTCGCCCTCGAAAAACTAATCTTCGACCCGTGGGGGGCGCCACGAGCTACGAGATTGGAAAGATAATATCGCGACGCTGCAGCTGAAAACTTACTTAGTCGATTCGATGAACGCGCCAAGTTTGTCGAGATTGTGCGACCAGAATAGTGTGAGGCCGCGCGCTTGCGCTTGCTCTAGGTTCAGCACCTTAAAAACGCCAGCCAATGCGGCGACGGGTACAACCTGAGCAATACCAAATTGCTTGATCCAGTATTCGGCTTTTACGGCTGCATCGTTGTTCAAACGCTTCACGCTGTTTGTCGCGCTGTTTGATACTTTGCACTCGATCGCCATGAGACGCGTGTCGTGCAAGCGCACGACGACGTCGGCCTTGCGTTCGCCGAGCATACATTCGGCACAGAACTGCATGGCTTGAGGTCCCCTAACGATGGTATTGATCGCTACGGCCGGAACCTCAGTGAAGCCAAGACTGCGAAGGTAGTTCTTAACCAGAGTTTCTTGAGTCTCCTTGCCCTCATTACGGCGTTCGGTCGCAATCCGTTGCGCAGCAAGCAGCACAGACGAAGCAAGCAAGGCCGTCTCACGCTGTTGTTCGGTCGGGGAGAGGCCACTCCCCATCCATGGGAAGCGATGTGGATCAATTACACGCTCGATGATTCCAAATACCTTGCGCAGTGCCTCCGGATTTTTCTTCAGGACGCCAGGAGCGATTGAATCGACATCGGCAATAACCTGTAAATCGTCATCGGAGATCGGTGGGCCGGCTAGATAACGTAATGCTTCGCCGAGGCCTTGGCTGTAGGCGTCAGCCAAGTTTTCATCGGTGATCCCGTTAGGATTGAGGTCACTTAGCTTCTTGAAAAGCTGCTCGAACTTACTCCGAGCTTGGCTATAGTGCATGTCCCAAGAGCCTGAAATAGCCAGCCGTTCATTGCGAAACTGGGCGGCAGAAGTTGTTGCGTCTTCGGCCAACTCTTCGGTTGTCCAGCGCGGAGTTGAACTTATCATGCGAGAAGTGTTTCCAGACTTGGGATTCGTAAACGCTCGATTTCCTTGGGCTCGAATTTGGTTAAGCCCCCGGCATAAGTTCTGCCGCTACCCGTATTGATATTTTTGTTGAGCCACGTCACCAATTGGGTCATCACGTCAGCTGCAAGTGGCTCGCGTGGGTACAGGCCATGTGCAATATTGATATGTCTCGCCTCGCATGCGTTAAGCGTAAATTGAGGCGGTCGCCGGGCCATGTAGGTACAAAGAATTGGAGCCGGAGCTCTTAGGCCAACTGACCACCAAGCTTTGCGGTGTTGAGCAATGTAACTTTGATCGGCACCGTTAAGCTTCGCCCACGAGAGGAAGATGTTAATGCGGCGGCGCTCTTCCTTGCTGAAATCGGCCAGATCGGCAGGAAGATCAATTACCTGCCGCAGAACCTCAGTCGACTCTAGATGCGCCCCAGCCAAGATCAAGTCCTTAGCTTTAGTGACAGCTGGCAATTTCACTCGATCTGGAAGGCCTTGAGCGTGCTGGCCTGCGATCCAGATGCCATTTGCGCCCGTAACTTGTCCACGATGCACGCGAAATAACTCACCAAGCTCGATATCACCGGCGGTGGCTGGCACAGAGGGACGAACGATAATTGACCAGCGCGGCGTAGCTTGCAACTGTTTGCGTGAGATATCAGTTCCCTTGGTTAGCCCATTTAGCTGTTCCAGTTCTTCGACGGAGCGAACTCGTACCGGTTCGGCTGTTTCGCCGACGCGGAAGCACGTAATTGCGGCGGTTGTTGCCGTGCCTGGGAAGGCCTCGACTGTCGGCGCAAGTACATGCAATGCAATGCCGCCCAGTTCTTCGAGAAAGAGGCGGCGCAATGCTGAGCCGTAGTTAACATCAATCCATTCGGCCGATGTGATAAATGCCCCTACGTCACCTGCTTTTGCGAGCAGCTGAGTTTGAAGGAAGAAGTGTAGATGTAAGCCGGCAAGGGCACTTGCTTTGATGCCGAATTCAGCAAATTTTGATGCGTACCAAGACTTCCAGTTCTCGGCAATGTCATGATGCCGAACGTAGGGCGGATTGCCGATAAAGGCTGTCATACCGGTACAACGCGGTAGCTTGATCTCGCGATAGTCCTTGACTAGCACGGTCGCTCGATCTGTCCAGCCACGGGCACTCAGGTTGGCACGTAACATCAGCGCAGCCAATGGGTCCATCTCGACTGCAACGAGTTGTGCGGCGGGAAAAGTTTCACCTGCAGCCAAAATGAAGCGACCGGAACCTGCCCCAGGATCAACGATGCGGGTTGGCGACCCTTGTGCGGATAGCCATGCCATCATCGAGCGTACGACCGGTGAAAGTGTATAGACAGCTCCTGTCATACGGCGCTCAGCAGCCGAGCGGATCGACGAGAACGCATCCCCGAGCGGGTCTGCACCGTTCAAAATTACCTTGCGGACTGCTTCAACGTCATGTGTTTTAAACGTCAATCCTTTCGCGGTCCTGACGAGCTTTCGCTCAGTCGCAGAGAGACTGAAAGAGTCTTGATCCCCAATAAGGGAAAGACACAGAGCGATTAATTCTTTTTCAGTCCGTAAGTTCATTTATCCTGCTTCTATCAAACAGTACTTGATTGTGGTTTTTGATATCCGGGCGCAAACGAGGCGCTTCCGACTCCATAGAGTGCTAATGGATCACTAAGCCACAACCTAAACGCTTCATCCTTAATACTATGATCTGGTGAGCAGTCCACGTGCCATTGCCGTAGGACATAGCCAGCCATTGCAGCCCGAAGCTGGAGACGAAGAACACCATTGCTCATTCCAAAGTCTTTTCTTGTAATCTCCGGGTGCTTCTTGTCCGGATGAGGCACAAGCGCTAGCTCGACAATACGGTTCCATTGAATGTCGTTCGTCGCCATCTCGTGTTTTCCAACATTTCCATCGACCAAGACAGCAGTTTGCTCCATTCTGCTAATGGCGAAATCTCGGAAATCTTGGTTCTTCCTATCAAATGCTCTGGCATGCCACCGTAGCCCGTCGGTTGCTATTGCGAATGGAACTATTTCTCGCTCAGATGCACCACTTGTATGAGAGTTGTATCGTAATCGAATAGCCTTGCCCAAGTGAATTGCCCTCGTGACGGGCGCCATTACGTGTATTTGAGGACGGATAAGTGCCATTGGCATTTCGCACGGGATTAACGCGCCAGCTACCGGATTCACGCCATCCCCAAAGCCTTGCGATAGGGCAGTCAACACTCGTTCTTGAATGTGCTCGAACGCTGGTTTGAAGCTTTCGCGGATTACATAGGTTTTCGAAACAGTGTTGAATTCGATATTGCCCGGAAAGAGTTCCTTATAAAGCGCAAAGTCGCGAGAGGCTCCTGCAGGTGCAACTCCGAAGCGTTTTATCAGATCAGCCCGCCCTACCTCACCAAGAAAATAAAGTCGAAACTCAATATAGGCTAGCCGTTCTCGTTGAGTTTGATTGAGATCATCCATGACGGAGTTGCCGGAGCTGGAGTTAATTTGGTTCATGGGGGCGGATTTTGCCCCAGTCACCGCCGATCGGTCAAATCGTATTGACGTATTGACATCATCATTTAGATGATGATACATTATAAAAAATAGCTTATGGCGATTGCAAAAAGAAAGCCATTATGAGCCCATTCCTATGGAATTAGATCGTTGTAAGCGCTAAGACAAAAAATGATCTCCCAAGGGATGTAATTAATAAGACATTAAATTTTTCGCTTTAACTACTGAGATGACAACGACATCTCTGAAAAAGGAGATTTATCTAACATGGCAAATGGAATTACACATCAACTCGTAGCGGCGGTTGCCGCTGGATCGGCATGCTTCTACGCCGAGTCCAATCAGCAAAAGAGGACTGCAAAACCTCTTCTTGGCGCAGCACTTTCTGCAGCCCTAACAAACTTACCGGACATGCTCGAACCGGCCTCTCATCCAAATCACCGGCAACTTTTTCACAGCTTAGCATTTGCTGGGGTATTAGGCGTGGCCGCGCACAAACTCTACACATGGGAGCCCGACAGCCCATTTGATGAAGCAACTCGTTTTGTTCTGCTGGTTGGCGTAGGGGCCTATTTGATCCACTTGCTGCTGGATGCCGGTACGCCGAAGTCACTTCCTCTTATCGGTAAATTGTGATGCAAACGCACGAGTACTCTGTCATAGGACTGGACCGAACCTCTATCGGTCGTTACCTGGGGACATTTGCCGGCTTGATGGCCTCGATGGTAGCCATCCTGATAACCCTCGGCTTTGATTTGGCACAACGGTTTGGATTGTCAGACGGCAGCACCACCTTGGTGATCCTTCCCATAAATGCTGCAGCTTTCTATTTCTTGGGGCACTTGGCATTCAACAGGTGGATTTGGCGGCGCCAATTCGTTCAAGGCCTTCTGGGTGTTCCAGATCTTAATGGAGAGTGGGATTGCTATGGAGCGACGAAAGATAACGAAGGAAACACTACCTATGAGTGGAAGGCAACAGTAACTATTACGCAGACATGGGAAAAAATCCGCGTCTACCTCAATACCGGCCAGTCGAGCTCCCGAAGTAAATCGGCATCGCTGGTAAAAGAGCCTGGTTGCGGATATGTCCTGATGTATAGCTATCAAAATGAGCCACGGATTGGCGAGCCAGAGCTGCGGTCACATGTTGGTTATTGCGAGCTACAACTGAGTGAAGACCTCAAGTCTGCAGAAGGTGATTACTTTAACAACAAAGGCCGGATTACTTTTGGTCGCATGAAGCTCGTCAGAAAGGAAAACATAAATGGCTAACTATCAACAAAAACTCGCCGATATGAAGAGTCGCCGCAAAGGAGGCGTCTCATTCGCGGCGCTGAGCAAGTCAGCATCTTTCGCCGAGGATTCTACGACCTTTACCGAATCATACGAAAATCGCGGCAAAACGGAAGCGATTAAGTATGCATTGGGCGCGATGCAAGAGCTGGAAGCGCGATATACAAGAATCAGCATTGAGGAAGGGAACCGGGTGCGCGATCAATTAAAAGCCGGCCTCAGCACAGCAAACATTCCAGTCACATTTGAATATCAAGGTTCTGTACCGCTGAACATTCACATCAGATTTGCGAGCGACATTGATCTGTTAGTGCTTCATGATGGCTTTGTAACGGTCGATTGGACAGGCCCGCGAGCACAAACATACAGCACAGTCACTGGAAACGCATTATTGGATATGCTGAGATTACGCGCAACGTGTGAATCCATCCTCGAGCAGAAGTTTCCAGCCGTAAAAGTAGACAAGACCGGGGGCAAATCTATAGCTCTCTCCGGCGGTTCTTTGCAGCGCAAGGTTGATGTTGTCCCGAGCCATTGGCACGACACGTCTGCATACCAGCAGTCGCGCGCCAAGCATGACCGCGAGATTAAAGTCCTGAACAAGGACGATTACACGTTGATTAGCAATCGCCCGTTTCTCCATATGCAGCGTATTGAGGAAAAAGATCAACGAACCGGAGGTGGGGTGAAGAAGGTGATCCGGATGTTGAAGAACATCAAGAAGGATTCATCGCATGATATCAAGCTGACAAGCTATGACATTGCTGCACTCATCTGGCATATGAATGACACCGCCTTAGCGAAGCCATTCTATCTGGAGTTGTCACTCATAGCTGAGGCCCAAAAATATCTGCAGTTACTCGTCGATAACCCAATCTATGCGCAAACGCTTGACGTGCCAGATCAGTCTCGAAAGATCTTTGATACCCACGAGAAACTTATATCTCTTCATCAACTAAAAACAGAGGTTGAGGAACTGGCGGTAGACATAGCCCGTGAAATTAACCCGTTCTATGTGAATAGCCCAGCCTTGGTTCAAATGCGGCTTATGGAAGCACAAATTTTCTGAAAATACGTCAGGAGAAATTGAAGATGATCAAGATGAGTTTTCCAAGCACCAGTGATTTGACCAAGATGATTACCGCTGCTGCCGAGAAACAAATTTCAGAGAAAGCTCGGCGTGCGGCGTTACCTTTCGGTGGCGTGCAGGTTAGATTCAGACACAAATCGGGCGGAGCCCTGGATGCCGTTGAGTTTGATGGATCAGAAGAGGCGGTGCAGGCTGCACGTGCTGCTGTGGCAGGCTAAATCAAGGACGGCATGATGGCTTGGTTCGATGAATTTTTAATTGTTATGGCATATTCAAAACGAACCCAGTTCGCCATATGGATGGGGATGATCAGTTTTGTTGTGATCTTGGCTCTAGGCGAGCATTTTGTCGAAAACGTGAACTTCCAAGGGCTCCTTGCTCCTTTGACGACTGTAATACACGAAGCATTGCTGGATCGATGTGACAAAGCGGCGTGGTCATCCCTCGGAGGTTTTTTGTTACTTGCAATTAAGTTTTACCGCAAAGATAGCAAAATATTGCTATCCATGTGAGCGACAGAGAAAGCGAAGCTATCATTTTGAAGGGGGCAACTTGCTAGCAATTTTTATCAAATTCACATACCCATATTTTGCATTCTTGATGGGAGCGGCCTACAACATCCAACAGACGGTTGAAGGTGCAGGATTATCTTCGTCAAACTTTCTAGTCCGGAACACCTCGGGCCAGATTATCGACAGCTATTGGTCTCCTGCGGAGGCTGCGTATCTGCCGCTCGGCGTGCTGTTACTCTATAGCCTGCTACTCCTTTTTGGTTTTTGTGTGGCGGGCTACGCGCTATGGCGCAGGAAAGGTATCGCTATCGCCCTAGTGGTTTCAGGTGCTCCCGGTGTTCTATCGTTAATCGGATATTGGCCACAAGTAAACTTTATGCCGGAGGTGTATCACATTGGCGGAGTGGGGGCATTGGGGAGTCCATACGGAATGGCTGCATTGGCTATTATTGCGTTACTCAGCGGATGGATTGCCGTCGTAATCCTGACGGACATACTAAGTCTGCAGGATAGATTTCGTCATGCATACGACCATATTTGGTATTCCATGGCAATCCTCGCAGGCCTATTCTTTGTTGCGGATGCAGGGAATTCCCACGAGGTGCGTGATCTTCAAGAGACGACCAAAAACGTGCAGCAAGCGAGTTCATATCTGCTCGGCCAAGTTAGGGGGTATGTAAAATACTGTGAGTCCGCATCAATTAAACAAATGGCTTCATGCATTTGGGCCAATGATATTCAACAGATGCTGACCGATTACACCGTTTATGACGATCGCCTTTACTGGCAACTTGGCCCCAAGACCCAAGTTGATCTTTACTCACCCATTCGAGGCGATAAGGAAGTGGAATCCGAAATTCGTAATGAGCTAAGAAAATTTAATCAAATTCAATGTCCAGTATCGACGAATAGGCACACTCCACCTTCAAATACATGCCAAAGACCCCCATCTGCATTTTGCACCGGTACAGAAGATGCCAATTACATGATGTGGACGGTCGCGGTATCGAACGAATGCGTGATACCAACACTTGTTCAACTCAGATCAAGAATGGAGAAGCAGGTTACTAATGTTGAATCTGCCACACGCACGTCACATGCTCGATGGGCTTTCTATCTGTTTATTGCGTTCCTTGCCGGCGGCAAAGTGGCGAACGCAACGGCAAAGTTCACTAAAGCTCAATCAGGAGCGACAGGACTGGGAGATGAACGCAATGTGCGAAGACTCCTTAGCGCAGCCAGGGAATTTGGACTGTTTGTCGGAAAAGTCTTGGGTACGGCATTACGCTACGGGTTCTGGCTAGCGAAATGCACAATATCGTGGATCTGGCGTATTCCGCGGTTTTTTAGCCAGCGCTAGGTGTCCTTGGCTAAACTCTGGCTATATGCGCCACCACGAAATTCGGATTATGTGATTGAACCAGATGACCTTCGCCAATTACGTAAAGGCCCATCCCAGAAACTTGCGGTTGGCTCACGCCTGATCCGGGTCTGGCAAGGTGAAACCCATCAAGTGATGGTTCTTGAGAATGGTTACTCCTACGCCGGCAAACAATGGAAAAGCCTGAGTGCAATCGCACGGGCGATCACCGGCACGCCATGGTCCGGTCCAGTGTTCTTCGGGGTCAAGAAATGAGCGCGAAACGGCAGGCGCTGAATTGCGCGATTTATACCCGGAAATCGTCCGAGGAAGGACTAGAGCAAGATTTCAACTCTTTGGATGCCCAACGAGAGGCATGCGAAGCTTTCGTCCTGAGCCAGCAACATGAAGGATGGCGAGCTATCGCTACCCAGTATGACGACGGTGGCTATTCCGGCGGCAATATGGATCGGCCCGCCCTGAAACGATTATTGGAGGATATCGATAACAAGCGCATTCAGGTTGTGGTCGTCTACAAGGTAGATCGGCTAACCCGATCTCTTGCAGACTTTGCCAAGATTGTAGAACGATTCGATGTTCGTGGCGTGTCGTTCGTGTCCGTGACCCAGCAGTTCAATACGACCTCATCGATGGGGCGGCTCACCTTGAATGTGCTGTTGTCCTTCGCGCAGTTTGAACGGGAGGTGACCGGGGAGCGCATTCGAGACAAGATTGCCGCCTCTAAGCAAAAAGGTATGTGGATGGGCGGCACGCCACCCATTGGTTACCGAGGTAATGCACGCACACTCGAGGTCGAAGAATCCAGCGCCAGTCTTATCCGGCATATATTTAGCCGCTATCTAGCGCTCGGTAGCGTGCACGAACTAAAGCGGGAGCTTGATGCTGAAAATCGGGTCGCCCCCAATCGTGTTTCAAATGCCGGAAATACCTATGGGGGTGTTCGGTTTAGCCGTGGGCAGCTATATCGCATCCTGACAAATCCGATCTACATAGGCCAAATCGCTCATCGAGAAAAAACATATATTGGACAGCATTCCCGGATTATCGATCCAGAACTATGGGATGCGGTTCAAGCAAAAATGATCAGCAACAGGCAAGGGCATCGCCAGTGAGGAACAGCGCCTTCCGCCAGCTTGTTGATGGGGCTGATCGTCGATGGAGGAGGCAATCGGCTCGTCCCATCGCATAGTCAGAAACAGTCAAAACGCTACCGTTATTACTTATCAGAGCCGCTGACCACATCGATCCGTGAACATGCACCAGAGGGGATACGGATTCCGGCACAGGAAGTGGAAACCTTAGTCATCGATACATTGAGTGACTGGCTGACAAACGATCACGTCATCTTGGATGCGTTGGGTCCTGCACCGGGGGCGGTACAGGCGATTCTGGCTCGGGCACACCGCTTGGCACAAGTTCTGGAAAATGATAGTGAGGAACGATACAGACTGGTTCGGCGCATGGTTGCTCAAGTCATGGTTTTACCTGAAGCAGTCGGGCTTGCGTTCCATATTGATGAGCTGATGGAAAATGGATCCGAACGAAACGACAATAGTCCTACGGCGCCTCCAATAACTCTGACGATTCCATCTCAGCTAAAGCGCTGCAGTCTTGGTATGAAGTTATTGATTCAGGGGCCGGACCATGCTCAACGTCAGACTCCCGATGCCAGACTGATCAGGATGCTGGGAAAGGCGCAAGACTGGTTTGGCAGACTAACGTCCGGTCAGGCAAAGAGCATTGGGGAAATCGCCGCAGCCGAGGGAATCTCGAACACCCACGTCACCCGTATCCTGTATCGGGCATTTTTAGCTCCCGATATTGTGAAGGCGATCCTGGAAGGGAGACAGCCGGCAAGCTTGACGCTCGAATCTCTAAAGAAGCATCAGCCCCTCCCGATTGACTGAGACGAGCAAAGAAAACTACTGGGTTTCTGACAACCCTGACAATTTTGCCTGGAATTCTTTTATGCGCCTACGGCGCATTTTTCCTTGGGGGCATTTAATTCGAGGCTCCGGGCAACCCAATGGATTGCAGATGGTAAAGGCGCGGCTAAACCGACCGTGGCTTCGGTCGACTGAGAATGAGGCCAAATTACCCCGGGAAATTCAGTCTAAGCGCCCCGTGGAGAATATAGGTAATGAGGAGGCCCGCTGTTGGCGGGCTCCACGAGCATATTTGCGCTAAGTAGCAATATGCTCAGCTGTGGCGGAAGCGGTGAGATTCGAACTCACGAGGGGCGCAAACCCCTGGCGGTTTTCAAGACCGCTGCCTTCAACCACTCGGCCACGCTTCCGGAGGCGCGCATTTTGAACCAAGGCTCGCGGTGTGTCCAGACAAACGCCGGTTCCGGGAGTTGCCGATGGTTAATCCGTATCAAACGTGAAGCCCTTCTCCCGGATCAGCCGCAGGCAGGCTTCCACCGCCTGCGCATCATAGCGAGTGCCGCTGCCGGAGATGATCTCTGCCAGCGCCGCATCCATGCCACGGCCGGGGCGGTACGGGCGATGGGACGACATGGCCTCCACCGTGTCGGCTACCGCAATTATCCTTGCTTCCGGGATGATGCCGTCACCCTTCAATCCGGCCGGGTAACCCGATCCGTCCAGCCGCTCGTGGTGCTGCAGAATCATCTGCGCCACCGGCCAGGGAAATTCGATGTCCTTGACGACTTCATAGCCTGCCTGCGGATGGGTCTGAATCAACTTCATTTCCAGCGGCGCCAGTATCGAAGGCTTGCTGAGGATTTCGGCGGGGACGCCGATTTTGCCGATGTCGTGGATCAGGCCGCCGAAGCGGATGCCGTCTGTCCGGGTTGCAGAAAGCCCCATCTCGCGGGCGATGGCCACTGCCAGCTGGCTGACGCGCTGCTGATGACCGGCCGTGTAAGGGTCGCGCACCTCGCTGATGGAGGCCGCCACGCGGATGCTGTCCTCCAGCGATTTCTTGAGTTTTTGCAGCGCTGTCCCGCGTCCCTCTTCGGCTTGCTGGCGCAACGCTTCCCGCTCGAACCCATCCAGGGCAAAAGAAATATCGGCGGACATCTCTTCCATCAAGTCCAGTTGTTCGGCATCGAAAAAATCCGGCTCATCAGAATAAATGGTCAGCGCCCCAATGACTTTTCCCTGGAAGCGCAACGGCAATCCGGCCGAGCTGTGAAAACCGCGCTGCAAGGCCGCTTCGCGCCAGGGCAACGCCCGTTCGTCGGTGACAAAATTATTGATGTAACCGACGCGGCTTTCTCGGATCGTGCTACCGGTTGGCCCGCTGCCTTCCGGCAGATCGCCGGTGCTGACGGCTATGTCCGACAGGTAGCCTTGCTCGGCGCCGTCATGGCAGACCGGCTTGACCATGTGCGTTGTCTCGTCCACCAACCCCACCCAGGCCATGACGAATTTGCCGTGTTCGACCGCCGCCTTGCAAATATTGCGAAACAGGTCATCACGGTTCGTGCTGCGCACGATGGTTTTGTTGGTCTGGCTGAGCGTGGCGTAGAGCCGGGTCAGTTTCCGGATGCGCGCTTCCGCCTGCTTGCGCTCGGTGACATCTCGCGCGATACCGAGCAGGTATGCATTGGTGCCGTCGTGCACAAGCGGGGTGATGGTGAACTCGCCCACCACATGGTCTCCGGTCTTTTTCAGAATGCGCAATTCGAATACCGGAAGGGCTTCTCCCCGAACGGCGCGCTGCAACAGATGCATGGCATTCGGCAAGTCGTTGGGGTGCACCAGGGGAGAAAATGACTTGCCGAGCCATTCGGCACATGCCCAGCCGGTTACCTGCTCGAAGGCCGGATTTAGCATGATCAGGGTTCCATCTGTGGAGAGCGCCAGGATCACGTCCTTGGCATTTTCGAAGACGGTGCGGAATCTTACCTCGCTCTCGCGCAACGCCTTTTCCGCCGCCTTGCGCGCGCGGATGCCCCGCTCTTCGGAAAGGGTGCGTTTCACCGCAGGGCCGAGCCGCGCCAGCCGGTCCTTGAGGATGTAGTCCCTGGCTCCCAGCTTGAGCAGCTCGATGGCGTTTTCGTCCCCCACGGCGCCGGTCACCATCACTACCGGTATGTCGGGATGTTGTTGCTGGACGATCCTCACTGCGGAGGCGCCGTCGAAGGCGGGAAGCCTGTAATCGGCGAGGATGATGTCCGGTTTGAACTCCTCGAGCGCCTGCACGAACGCCTCGCGCGTATCCACCCGCCGGGAGACAAAGGACAGGTCCGCCTCGCGCAGCGCGTTCTCCGCGAGTTCGGCGTCGGTGGGCTGATCCTCCAGCAGCAGGATGCGCAGTTGCGCCTGGCCGGCCGGTATATCCATGGCTATTTGACCGGATGGACGGGAGGCTGGTTGATTAGCAGCCAGTAGAGTCCCAGTTCCGACACCACCCTGGTGAATTCATCGAAGTCCACCGGTTTGCCGATGTAGCTGTTGACGCCGAGATCGTAGCTGGCCACTACATCACGGTCTTCCTTGGAGGAGGTCAGCACCACCACCGGAATCCGCCTGGTGCGCTCGTCCGCCTTGATATGGCGTAGCACTTCCAGCCCATCCACCTTGGGCAGCCTGAGGTCGAGCAGCACCACCCTCGGGCAGTCCTCGACCTTGCGGCATGTATAAGCGCCGGTGGCAAACAGGAAATCCAGCGCCTCGGCGCCGTCCTTCACCCACACCAGCTTGTTGGCGAGGTTGCGTTCCTTCAGCGCCACCATAGCCAGTTCGGCGTCGGTGGGGTTGTCCTCAACCAGCAGGATTTCAACGCCATCGGTTATTCCGTTCATGATTGCACCTCCCTTGAAATTGGCAATGCGAAATGAAACGCTGCGCCTTCGCCGGTCTTGCCCTCCGCCCAGACGCGGCCGCCGTGGCGAGTGACGATGCGCTTGACGATGGCCAGGCCGATCCCCGTCCCCTCGAATTCCTCGATGCCGTGCAAACGCTGGAACACGCCGAACAGCTTGTGCACGTACTGCTGGTCGAAGCCGACGCCGTTGTCCCTGATGCTGTAGACGCACTCCGCCCCTTCGATTTTTCCTTCGATCCCGATTCGCGCCACCGGCTTCGGACGCGTGAATTTGACGGCGTTGGCGAGCAGGTTGACCCATATCTGGCGCAGCATCGCGGGATCGCCCTGCGCCTTCGGCAGGGGCTTGATGTCCAGGCGCACCTCTCGTCCTGCCACCGACGGCTCAAGTTCCTGCCATACGTCGCGCACCAGCGCCTCCATGTCGGCTTCCGATGCCTTGATTTCCAGCCGCCCGGCGCGGGAAAACGCGAGGATGTCGTCGATCAACTGCCCCATTCTTTTGGTGTTGTCGCGCACCACGTTCAGCAGCCGCCTGCCTTCGTCGTCGAGCTTCTCTTCATACTGTTTCAGCACCAGGCGCGAGAAGCCGTCAATCGCGCGCAACGGTACGCGCAGGTCGTGCGACACCGAATAGGCGAAACTTTCCAGCTCCTGGTTGGCTGCCTCCAATTGGGCGGTGCGCTCCGCAACACGCTGTTCGAGTTCTGCGTTGAGCCGGCGAATCTCTTCTTCAGCCTTCTTGCGCTCGGTGATGTCGCGCGCCGCGGCGAACACGCCCAGGATGTTTCCGGCCTCATCACGGTAGACGGTGGCGTTGTACAGCACGTCTATCCGATGCCCTGCCGGGTGGCGGAGGGTGAGCGGGTAATCGCGCACGAAGCCCTGGTTGAAGACCTGCCGGTAGCCGGCTTGCGCCTTTTCCGGCTCGGTGAAATAGTCGGCGAAATCGGTGCCGATAAGCTCGCCCCGGGAGAGGCCGGTGGCCTCCTCGGTGGCCTTGTTGACGTCGGTGATCTTACCCTCCATGCTGATGGTGACCAGCGGGTCGAGGCTGGCCTCGAGCAGGCTGCGCGCATAGAGCGAGGTAGTGCGCACCTGTTCTTCCGCGCGCTTGCGCTCCGTAATATGCCCGACACGCTCCGCGATGGCGTTGAGCATTTGCCTTTCTTCCTTGAGGAAGGGCCCCTCGTCCTCCTGCGGTTTGGGTTCCAGGTAGCCAACCTCTATTTTCCCGATGACTGCTCCCTGAACCTTGACCGGCGCAGCTTGCATCCATTCCGACACCTTGAAATTGCCGGTGCGGAATTCGCTTTCGCCCATCACGATCCTGGCGCAGGTGATTTCCGGATACTGCCAGCTTTCCGGCAGGACATTCGCCAGTTCCTGGTAGAGGCTCTCCAGCGCAAAATCCCTCCGCTCCGCCAGATCGGAAAGGTGGAAAAATGCCTGCAATTCCTTCATCCGTTCCCTGATCTGCCACTCGGCCTGCTTGCGCCCGGTGATGTCCTTGTTCAGGATCATCCAGACTTCGCCGTGATTGGGGTGGGTGAACACGGAAGCCGAAACGGCGCACCAGAAACGCCTGCCGTCCCGGGCGATGTTTTCGGTCTCGCCTTCCCACACTCCTTTTTGGGACAGCTCCGTGCCGATGGAGGCGGCGACTTCTTCCGGCGGCTTGCCCGAGGGGGCGAGCAGTTCCGAAAAGCGCTTGCCATTCATTTCGTTCGCAACGTAGCCGAACATCCGCTCGGCGCCCGGATTGGCATAGATGATGGCGCCATCCGTTGCGTGAGCCAGCAGCACCGCCTCCGTAATCTGCGCCACCATCCGGGACTGGAGGTAGATGTCCTCAAGGCCGGACTGCTTGCCGATCCGCAAATGCCGGTAGCGCTCAGGCAGCACCGGAGGAATCGCGCCGAAGCGTTCGACGATGGCGAAGGAGCCGTCCGCCTCGCAGCGTGAGAGAAAGGTGTTCACCCGCGCGTGATGCGTGACCGGATCCATGTGCACCTCGCCTTGCGGGCCGGATACACCTATCGTTTCCAGGGCCTCGATCAGCGCCTCCGCATCGAGGCTGCCCGCCTGGTTGGCGGCCTTGGCGAACGCCTTGACGCAGAGATAGGCGCCTTCGCCGAAATTGGTCAGGATGCCGTTGCCCTGCGGCCAGATGCCGTCCACGCCGGGCTGCTTGGCAAGCCGCGCCAGGTATTCCCTGTTTTCCGGCGTGTCCAGCGTCATGAAGTAGGTGTTGCTGGAATAGAAGCCCTCGCGCACCTCGGGCGGCAGCCGGCTGGCCATGGCTTCGTCATAGTGCCCCATCACCACCACCATGCGGCTTTTCAAACCTCTTTTGGTAAAGCGGGTGAGCAGGCGCACCTGATCGGCGCCGGCGAAGTAGGGGACGAACACATCGGCGCCCGATTCCGCCACTTGATCGAGCAGGCGCTCGATGTCGCCGTCGCTCGCGCCGATGGGAAAATACTCCTCGCCGATGACCTGGCCGCCGGCCTGCTCCAGGGCGCGCTTGGCGGCGTCGATGGAGCCGCGCGGCCATTCGTAATTGTTGCCGGCGAAGAACATGCGCGGGCCGTAGCGCTCGCGCATGTAGGGGATCATGCGGTCGATCTGCTGGTTCGGCAGGGCGGCGAAATGGAAAAAATAGTGGCTGAGGATGCTCCCCTCGTAGAAGGAGAAGTTGAGGTAGGGAATCCGGCGCGGCTCGGCCACCTGGTAGGCGACGGCGATGCGCGAATTGGAGAGGAGGTTGCCGATGATGGCGGCGCAGCGATGGCGGTCGGCCAGTCTGGCGGCTGCCTCGACTGCGCTTTCCGGCAGGCTGCCGTCGTCCTCGATCACGAGTTCCAGCGGCCTGCCCAGGATGCCACCGTTTTCGTTGATCTCGTCGCAGGCGATCTGCCCGGCGCGGCTGATTTCCGCGCCGTACATTCCCACTACTCCGGTGAGGGGAGGCATCAATCCAAGTCTTACGGTGTTATCACGCATAAACCCTTCCCCTATTCGTACGAATTGAGACAGAGGATCCGACTCGTGAGAGCGGTCAAGACTGGTGCATTGGTGCTGGGTTACTTGAAGGCGAAGCGGTTTGCCAATTGCGCCGCCAGACCTTCGAGCCGACGCATTGTGAACCAGGGTGCGCAGCGTGTCCAGCCACGCTGGAAGGCGCTAGCCGCGCACGCAGTCCGCCCAGTTGTTGGGGGTTTCGTAGAGGCGCACGCGCTCCAGCTGCAGCTTGTTGCCGTAAATATCCCGGTACGCGGGGTTGAGGATGTCGAACGCAATTTGCGCGAGATTTTCGGCGGTCGGGACAGCGTCGAGGATGACCGTCTTGTGCCCCGGCAGGCTCGCGAGGAAGTCGCACACCGCCTTGTCGCCGCGATACACGAGGAAGGCATGATCCCATGCGTCGCCCAGCTTTTCGCCGGCGATGCGCTTAACGTCCGAGAAGTCCATCACCATGCCCTGCTCGGGCAGGCCTTCGGTCGCGATGACGTCGCCGGACAGGGTGATCTCGATGGCGTAGCGGTGGCCGTGCAGGTGCCTGCACTGGCTGGCATGGTTGGGGATGCGATGTCCGGCATCGAATTCGAGACGGCGGGTAATTTGCATGATGGCTGTAATCGGTTAACTGGCGCGGATTATACAGATTCAGGTTTTGAAGGTCGCGGTATGTCGCAGAAATTCCCGCAACGCCTGCTTGTCCCGGCGGGCGCCGTAGCGCAGCGCGCTGTAGCGCGCTGCGAGGTCGCGGATTGACGCGGCGAGGTCGGGACGCGCGGCGGCGACACGCTCGGCGTAGTCCTGCGCCCCCTCGTGCGCGGCGCGCGGCAGGCCGGCCTTCGCCAGTTTGCGGCACAGTCTGAGCCATGCGGCCTGCACCTTGTCCGGCTGGCGCTTGAACAGGTGGCGCAGCATGAGCAGGGCGAACAGCACGACGATGAGGCCGACGCCCGCCATCATGTTCAGCGCCATTTTCTGCCAGGTGATGGATTCCATTCCGAGCCGGGTCAGGAAGGCGAACTGGAGTTCGCTGTTGTAGCCCAGCACCCACTGGTTCCAGCGGTTGGCCAGCGCATCCCAGTTCAGGCGCAGGTCGCGCAGCCATTGCGGCGGATTGCGCGCCATGAACGGCAGGGCGGCGTTGTTCGCCACCGCGGCGGACAGACCGCGCTCGACGCGTGCCGGGGCGATGGCCGCGGTCGGATCGATGCGCACCCAGCCCCGGCCGGACAGCCACACTTCCGCCCAGGCATGCGCATCGGACTGGCGCACGATGTAGTAGTTGCCCACCGCGTTATATTCGCCGCCTAGGTAGCCGGTCACGACGCGCGCCGGGATGTGTGCGGCGCGCATCAGGAACACGAAGCTGGAGGCATAGTGCTCGCAGAATCCCTGCCGGGTCGTAAACAGGAAATCGTCCACGCTGTGCAACCCGAGCGGCGGCGGCTCCAGCGTGTACTGGAATCCTTCGCGGTTGAAATAGGCGAGGGCGGCGCGTACTACGGCGCTGTCGTTTGCGCCGTCGGCGCGCCAGTTTGCGGCAAGCTGTAGCGCGCGCGGGTTGAAGGGGGGCGGCAGTTGCAGCGCGCGTTGGATTTGCCGCTCGGCCTCATGCAGGTTTGCATGGTAGGAAAGGTTGGAGCGCACCTCATAGCGCAGCCGCGCCTTCACCGGCTCCTGTTGCACGAGCCTGAAATCATGGGTGAGTCTGGCGGAAACGGAGATGCGTTCCGGCATGTCGAGCGCGAACAGCCAGGTCTTGTTGTGCGGCTCCAGCGTCACGCTGTAGTCGATGGGCTGGCCGGTTTCGGTGAATTGCGGGGCGATGCCGGACGCAGTCCGGCCGGGTGTCCAGGTACGCCCGTCGAATTCCCACAGCACCGGCCCGCGCCAGTACATCTGCTCGCGGCGCGGCGGCTTGCCCGCATAGTTGACGCGGAATGCAACCTCATCCGACAGGGTCAGACGGCTTATGCTGCCCGGCGCCATCCTGTCGTCAAGGCCGCTGCTGGCGAAGGCGTCCTGCGGCAGCCCCCACAGCGGGCCCTGCACGCGCGGGAACAGGATGAACAGCACCAGCGTCAGCGGAATGGCCTGCAGCAGCAGGGTCGTTGCGATGCGCAGCCTCGGCCTGAGCGCGATGTTCTCGCCATACAGATGCACCCAGGTCGCGACGATGGCCAGCAGGGTGGCGAGCATGTACAGCGCGGTGGGGATGCTCTGCGAGTAGAAGAAGTTGGTGATGACGATGAAGCAGGCGAGATACACCAGCACCGTCGCATCGCGCGGGCTGCGCAGCTCCATGAATTTCAGCGCGGTGAGCAGGATCAGCAGCGTGACGCCGACCTCGCGTCCGAACAGCGTGTGGAACTCGATGAGGATGCCACCTACGCTGGCGAGGGTGATGGACAGCAGCAGCCAGCGCTTCGGCAGCGGGTTGCCGCTCCAGGCGAGATAGGCGCGCCAGGACAGCAGGGCGGCGCACAGGGCGCTGATCCAGAGCGGCAGGTGCACGGCATGCGGTGCGATGACCATGAGGATGGACAGCAGCAGCCCGTAGATGAGAGGTTTGCTCATGTTCATGGTTTGACAAGCTCACCGCGAACGTTTTTTTGTCTGCGCCAACTTTTCAACCCGTTCGTCCTGAGCTCGTCGAAGGATGGATTGGGCAGGTTAAACAGAGCGATCCGGCGCAGGCACTCGTCGCGATGTGCCGCGCCGTTGCCTGCGGGCAACTCGCCGTCCGGCAGGCGCAAGCCGTAACGCAGTCCCAGCGCTTCGGCATCCAGCACCCAGCGCGTCATGCGTGCCAGTTTTTCTTCTTCGTTGCGGTCGGGCGCGCCGGCCATATCCAGCCATAATTCTTCGCCTATCTGCTCGGAGAACTGTTTCACCTGCAAGCCTTGCCCGCGCGCAAACGCCTTCCATGCGATGCGCGGCAGGGCATCGCCTGCCGCGTACTTGCGCAGGCCGGCGAAGTCGTCGTCGCCCGCGATGTTGCGCTTGCCTGTGCCGTCGGGCGCATTGCCCGGCGGCAGCGGAACGTCCGTCATGGGGCTGGGGTAAACCAGGCAGCGCGCATCGAAATGCAGGTAGGACCACGCATGGAACAGACCGAGCGGGAATTCGGTGTACAGGGTCAGTTTGCCCAGCGCCAGCCAGCCGCGTTGCGTGGCGGGCACGGGAAAAACAACCTTGCTGTCCTGCTGCGCGGGCACATCGAAGTTGACCGTATTGCCATGCACGTCGCGCAGGCAGAGCTGGTAGCGCGGCAGCTTGCCGCGATTGTGGAAGTGCAGCGTGAATTGCGCGGTGTCCCCCTTGAATACGGCATCGGCATGCCCGGCGCGGATTTCCAGGTGAGCGAGGTTGCGGAAGGCGTGCAGCATGGACATCACCGCCATCGTCGCCAGCAGGAAGGTCAGCACGTAACCCAGACTCAGGTTGTAGTTGATGTCGCCGAGCAGCATCAGCACCAGTACAAAGGCTAGTGCCAGTCCTTGCCGGGTGGGAATGATGTAGATGCTGCGCTGGGTGAGCGTGACCGCACCGTGGTCGTAGCGCTGGCGGCGCAGCGCCCAGGCGGTGAAATATTGTTTGAGTGCGGTGAGCACGGGATCAGGGAATCGCCACCGCCTCGATCAGTTCGCGCGCCAGCGTTTCGCCGTCGTGCCTCTGGTATTCGCCGGCGGCCTGCAGGCGGTGGCTGACCACGCCGGGCAGGATGGCCTGCACGTCCTCGGGCAGCACGGCATCGCGCTCGTCGAGAAGCGCCCAGGCGCGCGCGGCGGAGAGCAGCGCGAGTCCGGCACGGGGGGACAGGCCGTGGGTGTAGCGCGCCGCTTCGCGCGTGTGGCGCAGGATGGCCTGGAGGTAGTCGAGCAGGGCGGGGGAGGCGAAGATATCCCGGACGCGCAGTTGCAGCGCGAGCAGTTCGGTGCTTTCCATCTGCGGCTTGAGCTGGGCGACGATCTCGCGCCGGTCCACGCCGGAGAGCAGGCCGCGCTCCGCCTGCGCATCGGGGTAACCCATCTGGATGCGCATCAGGAAGCGGTCGAGCTGGGATTCCGGCAGCGGGAAGGTGCCGACCTGGTGCGCCGGGTTCTGCGTGGCAATGACGAAAAACGGCATCGGCAGCGGCCGAGTCGTGCCTTCGATGGTCACCTGTTTTTCTTCCATCGCCTCAAGCAGTGCGCTCTGCGCCTTGGGCGTGGCGCGGTTTACCTCGTCGGCGAGGATCATCTGCGCGAAGATCGGGCCGGGATGGAACTTGAATTCATTACTGTCGCGCTGGTACACCGACACGCCGAGGATGTCGGCGGGCAAGAGGTCGCTGGTGAACTGGATACGCCGGAACTGCAGGCCCAGCGTGCGCGCCAGCACATGCGCCAGGGTAGTCTTGCCCACCCCGGGCATGTCCTCGATGAGCAGGTGGCCGCGCGCCAGCAGGCAGGCCAGCGCGAGGCGGATCTGCTGCGGCTTGCCGAGGATGACCTGCTCGGCCTGGCGGATGACGTTTTTCAGGGATTGGCTCATGGGGGTTCCTCAAAAAACGTTTCACGGCATTAAAATCGCCGCGACCACTCTGCGGCCTTCCGCCGCCAGGATGTTGTAGGTGCGGCAGGCCGCCGGGGTGGCCATGCATTCCACCCCGATGCCCGCATCGGTCAATGCGCGGTACAGGCGCGGGTGCGGGAAGCGCTGCCGCGCGCCGGTGCCGAGCAGCAGCACATCCGGTCTCAAGGCGAGGAACCAGGCGAAATGGGTCTCATTCAACGCATCGAAACCGGCGGCATTCCAGTCGCTGCGCACTTCTTCCGCGAGCACTACGATACTGCGCTCGTGGCGCTCGCCGTTGACCATGACATGATCCGCGCCGTGCGCGGTGAACAGTTTGGTGTCGCCGAGATTGGCCAGTTGCAGCTTCAAGTCTAGCTCTCCATAGTCGTGTTGCATTTGCTGCGCGGGGGCTGCGCGGGTAAAATCGCGCCTTTGCTGCTTTGTGCCGGATTCTACCATTTCGAGATGGCGGAACGCACCGGGCAGCATCCCGCATGAACAGGTGAATTGTGAAACCAATACTGAAATCGACCAAGCTTTCCAACGTGTGCTACGACATCCGCGGGCCGGTGATGGAACGCGCCAAGCAGATGGAGGAGGAGGGTCAGCGCATCATCAAGCTGAACATCGGCAACCTCGCGCCGTTCGGTTTCGAGGCGCCCGAGGAAATCCAGCGCGACGTGATCCTGAACATGCCGAATTCGTCCGGCTATTCCGATTCCAAGGGCATGTTCGCGGCGCGCAAGGCGATCATGCATTACTGCCAATCGAAGAACATCAGGGGTGTCGGGCTGGAGGACATCTACATCGGCAACGGCGCGTCGGAACTGATCGTGATGACGATGCAGGGGCTGCTCAACACCGGCGACGAGGTGCTGGTGCCCGCACCGGATTATCCGCTGTGGACAGCGGCGGTCACGCTGGCCGGTGGTACGCCGCGCCACTATATTTGCGACGAAGCCAACGAGTGGATGCCCAACCTTGCAGATATCCGCAGCAAGATCACGCCGAACACGCGCGCCATCGTCATCATCAACCCGAACAACCCGACCGGTGCGCTGTATTCCGACGAGATTCTGAAGGAGATCGTCCAGATTGCGCGCGAGCATGAGCTCATCGTCTTCGCCGACGAAATCTACGACAAGATGTTGTACGACGGCGCGACGCATACCTCGATGGCCTCGCTGGCCGACGACGTGCTGTTCATCACGATGAACGGCCTGTCGAAAAACTACCGCGCCTGCGGCTACCGCGCCGGCTGGATGGTGGTGTCGGGCGAGAAGAAGCATGCGCAGGATTACATCAACGGGCTGACTATCCTGGCCTCGATGCGGCTCTGCTCCAACGTGCCGGGGCAGTTCGCGATCCAGACCGCGCTGGGCGGCTACCAGAGCATCAACGACCTGGTCGCGCCGGGCGGGCGCCTGTGCAAGCAGCGCGACCTGGCCTGGAAGCTGATCACCGCGATCCCCGGCGTGACCTGTGTCAAGCCGAAGGCCGCGCTGTACCTGTTCCCGCGTCTCGACCCGAAAATCTATCCGATCAAGGATGACCAGAAATTCATCCTCGAGTTGCTGGAGGCCGAGAAGGTGCTGGTGGTGCAGGGCAGCGGCTTCAACTGGGTGCATCCGGATCATTTCCGCGTGGTGTTCCTGCCGAATGCCGATGACCTGACCGAAGCGATCGGGCGCATCGCGCGTTTCCTGGAAGGCTACCGCAAGAAACACGGCACGGATTAACAATCGTAGGAGCCCGATTTATCGGGCGATTCAATCGCGCAATAAATTGCGCTCCTACAAAGAAATTTTGAATAACAGGCAAAATATCATGAGCATCAAACCAATCAACGTAGGCCTGCTCGGCATCGGCACCGTCGGCGGCGGCACGTTCACCGTACTGAAACGCAATGCGGAAGAGATTGCGCGCCGCGCCGGGCGTCCGATCCGCATCACTGTCGTGGCGGACAAGAACCTGGATCTGGCGAAGCAGGTCACCGGCGGCGCATGCCGCATCACCGACGATGCGTTCTCGGTGGTGAGCGACCCGGAAGTGGATATCGTCGTCGAGCTGATCGGCGGCTACGGGGTCGCGAAGGAGCTGGTGCTCAAGGCGATTGCCAATGGCAAGCATGTGGTCACTGCTAACAAGGCTTTGCTCGCGACGCACGGCAACGAGATTTTCAAGGCAGCGCAGGACAAGGGCGTGATGGTCGCGTTCGAGGCGGCGGTGGCGGGTGGTATCCCGATCATCAAGGCGCTGCGCGAAGGGTTGACCGCGAACCGCATCCAGTGGATCGCGGGCATCATCAACGGTACCACCAATTTCATCCTGTCCGAGATGCGCGACAAGGGCCTCTCCTTCGACACCGTGCTCAAGGAGGCGCAACGCCTCGGTTATGCCGAAGCTGACCCGACCTTCGACATCGAGGGCGTGGACGCGGCGCACAAGATCACCATCCTGTCCGCGCTGGCCTTCGGTATCCCGATGCAGTTCGACAAGGCGTACATCGAGGGCATCAGCAAGCTGGATGCGACCGACATCAAATACGCCGAACAACTCGGCTACCGCATCAAGCTGCTCGGCATCACGCGGCGCACGGCTGAAGGCGTGGAGCTGCGTGTCCACCCGACACTGATCCCGGCGAAGCGCCTGATCGCCAACGTCGAGGGCGCGATGAACGCGGTGCTGGTGCAGGGCGACGCGGTCGGCTCGACGCTGTATTACGGCAAGGGTGCGGGCGCGGAGCCGACCGCCAGCGCGGTGATCGCCGATCTGGTCGATGTGACGCGCATGCACACCGCCGACCCGGAACATCGCGTGCCGCACCTGGCGTTCCAGCCGGACCAGTTGGCTGATCTGACCATCCTGCCGATGGACGAGGTCACCACCAGCTACTACCTGCGCCTGCGCGTGCAGGACAAGCCCGGTGTGCTGGCCGACATCACGCGCATCCTCGCCGACGAGCAGATTTCCATCGATGCGGTGATCCAGAAGGAGCCCGCCGAAGGCGAAGAGCAGACCGACCTGATCCTGCTCACCCACCAGACGCGCGAGAAGCGCATCAACGCGGCGATAGCCAAAATGGAAGCGCTGCCGGTGGTGGCGGGCAAGGTGACGCGTTTGCGCCTCGAACAACTCGGTTAAGAAAATACCAACATGAAATACACTTCAACCCGCGGCGGCATGGCCGCCAAACCTTTCACCGAAATCCTGCTCGGCGGCCTCGCCGACGACGGCGGGCTGGCGGTTCCCGATCATTATCCGAAGCTGAGCCCGGCCGACCTTGCCAGGATGCGTGGCATGAATTACCGCGAGCTGGCATTCGAGGTGATCAGCCGCTTTGCCACCGACATCCCGGCGGACGACCTGAAGGCGATCATCGCCCGGACTTACACCGCGCAGGCTTTTGGCAGTGACGAGATCACCCCGGTCAGGACGCTCGAACCCGGCCTGCATATCCTCGGCCTGTCCAACGGCCCGACGCTGGCGTTCAAGGATGTCGCGATGCAGTTGCTCGGCAACCTGTTCGAGTACGCGCTGGCCAGGGATCATGCGGAACTGAACATCCTCGGCGGCACTTCCGGCGATACCGGTTCGGCGGCGGAATACGCGATGCGCGGCAAGCGCGGCATCCGCGTGTTCATGCTGTCGCCGCTCGGCAAGATGAGCCCGTTCCAGACCGCGCAGATGTATTCGCTGCAGGATCCGAACATCTTCAACATTGCGGTGACCGCGCCGTTCGATGCCTGTCAGGACATGGTCAAGGCCGTGTCGAATGACCTGACCTTCAAGGAAAAATACCAGATCGGCACGGTCAACTCGATCAACTGGGCGCGCGTCGTCGCGCAGGCGGTTTACTATTTCCAGACTTATTTTGCGCTGACCAAAAGCAACGATGAGCAGGTTTCCTTCGCGGTGCCGTCCGGCAATTTCGGCAACGTCTGCGCCGGGCACATTGCGCGCCAGATGGGACTGCCGATCCGCAAGATGATTGTCGCAACCAACGAAAACGATGTGCTGGACGAGTTCTTCAAGACCGGCGTCTATCGCCCGCGCCCGGAGACGATGCATACCAGCAGCCCGTCGATGGATATCACCAAGGCGTCCAACTTCGAGCGCTTCATCTACGATCTGGTCGGGCGCGATCCGAAAGTTCTCAAGGGCTTGTGGCAGCAACTGGAAAAGGACGGCTCGTTCGATTTGAGCAAGACGCCTTATTTCGCCCGTGTGCAGGAATTCGGCTTGGCCTCGGGCGCGAGCAATCATGCCAACCGCATCGCCACCATCCGCCGCGTGCATCAGCAATACGGCGTGGTGATCGACCCGCACACCGCCGACGGCATGAAGGCCGGGCTGGAGCACCGCGAAGCCGGCATCCCGCTGGTGTGCCTGGAGACCGCGCTGCCCGCGAAGTTCGAGGAGACCATCCTCGAGGCGCTGGGGCAGGGGCCGCAGCGCCCGGCCGGTTACGAGAACATCGAAAGTTTGCCGCAACGCTTCGATACGCTGCCGCCGGACGTCGCGCAGTTGAAGGCGTACATCGCGGCAAGGATTCCGGCGTGAGCAGTTCCGGCGGCACTTTCATTTTCTGCTGAGCATATTGCATGACATCCTTATGGTGGATCATCGCGGCCAGCCTGATGGGCGGCGTGCTGAGCGTGTTGTGCGCCGCGCTGTTCGCGCTGAATGCCCGCCCGCACTGGGTCGGCTCGCTGGTCAGCTATGCCATCGGGGCGCTGCTCGGTGCGGTGTTTCTCGACATCCTGCCCGAGGCGATGGAGACCGGCAGCAGCGCGGCGGCGGTGAGTGGTACGGTGCTGGCCGGCATCCTGCTGTTCTTCACGCTGGAGAAGCTGCTGCTGTGGCGGCACTGCCACCACAACGATTGCGAGGCACACGAACACGATACGCATGGCCGCAGCGGTACGATGATCATGGTCGGCGACACCTTCCACAACTTCGTGGATGGGGTGATCGTCGCGGCGGCCTTCCTTGTCGATACCCATCTCGGCATCGTCACCGCGCTGGCGATCATCGCGCACGAGATCCCGCAGGAGGTCGGTGATTTCGCCATCCTGCTGCATTCCGGATATAGCAAGGCGCAAGCCCTGCGCGTCAACCTGCTGTCCAGCCTTGCTATGCTGGTGGGCGGCGTGCTGGCTTATTTCGCGCTGCAATCCGTGCAGAGCATCGTGCCGACCCTGCTGGCCCTGTCCGCGGCGAGCATGATCTACGTTGCCGTAGCCGACCTGATCCCCGGGCTGCACAAGCGCACGCAACTGCGCGACACCGTCCAGCAGGTGGCGCTGATTGCGCTGGGGATAGGCTCCATTTTCCTGGTCGGGGTGCTGGTTCCCGAATGATCCGAAAGAAGTATTGCAATGAATAACGCCATCCCGAAAGTCGGCTTCGTCTCGCTCGGTTGCCCGAAGGCGACCGTGGACTCCGAGCATATCCTCACGCACTTGCGTGCCGAAGGTTATTTGATTTCCGGAAGCTACCAGGATTCCGATCTGGTGATTGTGAACACCTGCGGCTTTATCGACAGCGCGGTGGAAGAATCGCTGGACGCGATCGGCGAGGCGCTGACCGAGAACGGCAAGGTGATCGTCACCGGCTGCCTCGGCGCGAAGGGCGATGTGGTGCGGCAGGCGCATCCCAGGGTGCTTGCGGTGACCGGCCCTCATGCCACCGACGAGGTGATGGCGGTGGTGCATCAGCACTTGCCCAAACCCCATGACCCCCTCTCCGATCTGGTTCCCGCGCAGGGCATCCGCCTGACGCCGAAGCATTACGCCTACGTGAAAATTTCCGAAGGCTGCAACCACAGCTGTACCTTCTGCATCATTCCCAGCCTGCGCGGGCCGCTGGTCAGCCGCCCGGTCGGCGAAGTGATGCAGGAAGCGCAGAGCCTGGTCAACGCGGGCGTGAAGGAATTGCTAGTGATTTCGCAGGACACTTCCGCCTACGGCGCGGACCTGAAATTCCGCACCGGATTCTGGAACGGCCGGCCGCTCAGAACGCGCCTGACCGAGCTGGCTGCGGCAATGGGAGGGCTGGGCCAACTGGATCAAAAAGCCTGGGTGCGGCTGCACTACGTCTATCCCTATCCGCATGTGGACGAGGTGATCCCGCTGATGGCCGAGGGCATTATCCTGCCCTACCTCGATGTACCGTTCCAGCATGCCAACCAGCGCATCCTCAGGCTGATGAAGCGCCCCGGCGACAGCGAGAACGTGCTGGCGCGCATCAAACAATGGCGCGAGACCTGCCCCGAGCTCACGCTGCGCAGCACCTTCATCGTCGGTTTCCCCGGCGAGACCGAGGAAGAGTTCGAGGAGCTGCTGGATTTCATCGAGGAGGCGCAACTGGATCGCGTCGGTGCATTCGCCTATTCGCCGGTGCAGGGTGCTGCGGCCAACGCACTGCCGGATCATATCCCGCCCGAAGTCCAGCAGGAACGCCTCACGCGGTTGATGCTGCTGCAGGAGGAGATCAGCGAGGAGCGCCTCCGTCACAAGGTCGGCAAGACCCTCACCGTGCTGGTTGACGAGGTGGATGAGGAGGGCGCGGTCGCGCGCAGCAGCGCCGATGCACCGGAAATCGACGGGCTGGTGTACATCGAAGACGGCCAGCGGCTAAAGGTGGGCGACTTTGTCGAGGTGAAGATCACAGATTCCGATACGCACGATCTGTGGGCGGAAACGATTTGAGTTGCAGTGATTCAAATAAAAACGGGAGCTTGGGCTCCCGTTTTTATTTGAACTGGTGGATTTTCATCAGGGCCAGAGTTGAGTGGCTACTCTGGATGCTGAATCCGCATGATTCAGGCTGTGACGTTGATGATCGTACCTATGGATTGTCCGCTGGTGTTAACCGTTGGTTTGATTGCATTCACATTGGATGAGACGCCATCATCGCTGTCCCCATCATTCTCTTTCTCACCGCGAACCTCAGCATGGGCTGGAGGAGGTGAGCTCTGCCTGATATTGTCTACCTGGAAACTGGTGTTCGATGAAACTGCGTTGATGGCCATTTTAATTCCCTTAATTAGAACCAAGTCATGGAGCGATACTAACAGATTATCGGTATTCAGAGAGCTTGTGTCAAATGGCCGAATGAGCCTCGCTCCGAGGAGAGCAGCTGAACTATCGCGCCTCGCCCGGCTTGCCGTCGGGCTGACCGGCAGGCATGTCACCGCGCCTGCCCATATCGCGTTTGAATTGCTCGCGCTCTTCCGGCGACATCCTCTCGAAGCGTTCATGCATCTCCTTGCGCCGTGCTTCACGCTCTTCGGGCGGCAGACTTTCCCAGCGCTCCCGCATCTTCTCGCGCATCTCGCGGCGTTCATCGGGCGGCATCTTTTCGAAGCGCTCGCGCATCTCCTTGCGTTTTTCGGCACGCTGTTCCGGGGTCATGTTCTCCCATTCCCTGCGCCGCTCCTCGCGGTAGGCGCGGCGTTCTTCCGGGGGCATATTTTGTATGTGTTCGCGCATGGCCTCGTGCATGGCGCGGCGCTCATCCGGCGACATCTTCTCGATGTGTTCGCGCATCTTCTTGCGCAGTTCCGCGCGCTGCTCCGGAGTCGTCTGCTGCGCTTCCTTGCGTGCCGCTTCGCGCGTGTCGGGATTCGGTCCGGCAGCGGCGGCTGGAGCGTTGAGGCCGAACGATGCGACGATGCCTGCGGCGATCATGGATTTCAAAATGGCATTCATGGTTTTCTCCTGCTGGGGTCCGCTATGGGTGTGGATGCATGATGCGATTGAACTGTAATTCAAGTGTTTGCGCCAGCGCCTGATTTGTAAAAGTTTGTTTCAGCCGCAGTCTTGCATCCTCCATTTTTCCGTCTTCTGTGTATCATGTTGCCATGAGCCAACGCATCCTCATCATTGACGACGACGCGCGCCTGCGCGAACTGCTGTTGCGCTATTTATCCGAGCAGGGCTTTACGGCCAAGGCGGTGGAGGACGGCAGCGCGATGGACAAGGCCTTGAAGCTTGGCCATTACCACCTGCTGGTGCTCGACCTGATGCTGCCCGGCGAGGACGGGCTGGCGATTCTCAGGCGGCTACGGGGCGCGGGCGAGAACGTGCCGGTGATCCTGCTCACCGCGAAGGGCGACGACGTGGACCGCATCGTCGGGCTGGAAATGGGTGCGGACGACTACCTGCCCAAGCCGTTCAACCCGCGCGAACTGGTAGCGCGCATCAATGCGGTGCTGCGGCGCAAGGGCTCATTGCCGGCCGGCGCGCCCGGGGCCGAGGAGAAGGCCATCGTCTTCGGCGACTGCGAACTGAACCTCGCCACGCGCGTGCTGACCCGGTCAGGCGCGCCGGTTTCCCTGACCACCGGGGAATTCGCGCTGCTCAAGGCGCTGGTGACCCATCCGCGCCATCCGCTGTCGCGCGACAAACTCATGGAGCTGGCGCGCGGCCGTGACCATGAGCCGTTCGACCGCGCCATCGACGTGCAGGTGTCGCGGCTGCGCAAGCTGGTCGAGGCCGATCCCGCCAAGCCGCGCTTCATCCAGACGGTATGGGGGCACGGCTATGTGTTCGTTCCCGACGGGGTCAAGCCTTGACCATCCTGCCGCGCACCCTGCTGGCGCGCGCCTTCCTGCTCATGGTCATCCTGATTGTGCTGTCGTTCGCCGCCTCCGTGGCGGTTTTCCGCCATGTCGAACAGGAGCCGCGCGCTCGGCAGATGGCGCAACTGGTGGTGTCGGTGGTCAACCTCACGCGCGCCGCGGTGCTGTCTGCCGCGCCGGAGTGGCGCGGTGCGCTGCTGTATGAATTGGCGGAGTCCGAAGATCTGCTGGTGCAGATGGCGGAGCCTAACGATGCGCTCGAAGCCTTGCCCGATCGTCCGCCGATATTGCGGGAAATGGCCGAGAAGGTGCGCGCCAGCCTCGGCGGCAACACCCGCTTCGCGGCAAAGCGCAACGGCGTGGAAGCCCTGTGGGTGAGCTTCTTCATCGGCGACGAGGAGTTCTGGGTGGCGCTGCCCAAGGAGCGCATCGAGCATCCGGTATCGGAGGTGCTGCTGATCTGGGGCAGCGTAGTGCTGGCGCTGGCGCTGCTCGGCGCCTATTTCATCGCGCTCCAGGTGACGCATCCCCTCAAGCGGCTCGCGCAGGCGGCGCAGGATGTCGGCCGGGGCGAGACGCCGCCGCAACCGCTGCCGGAACGCGGTGCGCAGGAAATCGTCGCGGTATCGCACGCCTTCAACCAGATGTCCGCCGACCTTGCCGCCGACGAGCGCGAGCGCGCGCTGGTGCTGGCCGGTATCTCGCACGACCTGCGCACTCCCTTGGCGCGCGTGCGGCTCGCCGCAGAATTTAGCGCGGATGAAGCGCTACGTAAGGGGCTGGCCGCCGATGTGGAGCAAATGGATACGGTGATTCAGCAATTCCTTGATTACGCGCGCCTCGATGAACATGAAGCCGCCGTTCCGACCGACCTGCAAGCCCTGGTGCAGGAAACGGCGCAGCCATTCGTGGTTCAGGCCAAATCGCTCATGCTCGATTTGCCGCCGCTGCCGCCACTTGCGGTGCGTCCCGTGCTGCTGAAACGCGCGCTTGCCAACCTGCTGGATAACGCCATTAAATACGGCGGTGGCGAGATCACCGTACGGATCGTGCAGGAAGGCGGCCGGGTCGTCGTGGAAGTGGCGGATCGCGGCGCAGGGATTCCCGCCGAGCAACGCGAAACCGCAAAGCGGCCGTTCATGCGCCTGGAAAGCGCACGCAGCGACACGACCGGGTCGGGTCTCGGGCTGGCGATCGTCGAGCGCGCCGCGCGGCTGCATGGCGGCGAATTTCAATTGGAAGGCCACGCCGAAGGCGGGTTGGTGGCCAAGTTTGTGCTGCCTGCGGGTTAAGAGGCATATTTCGCTTGTCGCCCGCAGCAAAAACGGGTAGGGTTAGCGCCATAAGTTTACCGGAGAAAAAATCATGGACGTCAGTAATGCTCTTGCAACTTCCGTCAGCGCGATAATCAACAGCCCGCAACCGCCAGCACCGAAAAATGACAGGCAGCCGGAGAAGCAGCAGGATTCCGCGGTAGTGAAACTGTCCGACAAAGCGCAGCAGATGAGCCGTGCCGAAAATCAGAACAACAATACCGAGCGCGCCGAAACCAGGCCACAGGAAGTTGCGGAGCCTCCCGGTATCCAGTTCATGGAAGGTGAAAACAAAGGCGGACGCGTCAACACCTTCGCCTGAAGTTCAGTATATTCCGATCAACTGCGCCGTCCGGATAACTGCCGGGACGGCGTGTCTTGTACCGCTACATTATGAATCCAGACTGGCAACTATTCCTTACCCAGCAAGGCGCAACCATTGACGCAGGTATGGTGCAGCACTTTGGCAACCTCGCAGCCGAGTTGCGCACGGCGGAACAGAACACCGTTTTGTGCGACCTCGGCCAATTCGGCACGCTGCGCGCTTCCGGCGAGGATGCGCAAACTTTCCTGCAGAACATGCTGAGCAACGACATCCGCGAAGTCGATGCCGGCCGCGCACAACTCAGCAGCCTGAACACCCCGAAGGGGCGCATGGTGGCGAGCATGCTGATCTGGCACAGCGGCGACGACTATCTGCTGCAACTGCCGCGCGTCATGTGCGAACCTATGCGCAAGAAACTCAGCATGTACGTGCTGCGTGCCAAGGTGAAAATCTCCGATGCAAGCGATGAGATCGTTACGCTGGGCCTGTCGGGTGAAAATGCACAGGAAATCCTGAGCAGGCAATTCGGCGAGTTACCGCAACAGCCGTTCGGCGTTGCCTATACCGGGCAAGCGGGTGTGCTGAAATTCGGCGACACGCGCTTTCAGATCAGCACCACCGTGCAACATGCGTCGGCGCTCTGGCTGGCACTCGGCCAGGATGCGCAACCGGCCGGCAGCACATGCTGGGACTGGCTCAACATCCGTTCCGGTATTCCCATCATCCTGCCGCAGACACAGGAACAATTCGTGCCGCAGATGGCGAATTTTGAACTCATCGGCGGCGTGAATTTCAAGAAGGGTTGCTACCCCGGCCAGGAAATCGTGGCGCGCATGCAATACCTCGGCAAGGCGAAGCGGCGCATGTACCTCGCACATCTCGACGGCGGCGCAGCGCCCCAACCGGGCGATGAATTGTTCAGCGCAGACATGGAAGGGCAGGCCAGCGGCATGATTGCCAATGCCGCACCCGCACCGGGCGGCGGTTACGATGTGCTGGCCGTGGTGCAGACCTCCAGCCACGAATCGCAAACGCTGCATTGGAAATCCCTGCAGGGCGAAGCATTGCAATTCCTGCAGCTGCCCTATCCGCTGGCGTAAGAGCCTTCTCGGCTTGCCGGATAGGGCTGCGTCCACTTTTCGTCCCGCATATTCCAAACAGATCATGGCTATTTCAAAACACTGGCATGCCTTTACCGCCGCGCCCCACCGCGTCATGTTCCTGGGGGGCGCGCTGCAATCGATCGCCGTGATGTTGTGGCTGTTCCTGGAAATGGCGACACGCTATAGCATAGCCGCCCAACCCATGGTCTGGCCTGTTGCCCCCGTCGCCATACATGGCTACCTGATGATCTACGGTCTGTTTCCATTTTTTATTTTCGGCTTCCTGATGACCACCTATCCACGCTGGATGAACGGCAAGGAAATTCCGGCGCGGCGTTATGTGCCGGCCTTTGTGCTGCTGATGCTGGGAAGTGCGGGTTTTTATGCGGGATTGCCGGGTGGCCGCCCCGTGTTGATTGCCGCCGCTGTTGCCACACTTGCCGGTTGGGGAGTGGCGTTGTATGCGCTATTGCGCGTATTGCTCGATACGCAGCACCCGGACAAGCGGCACCCGCAGATTATTTTCATCGCGCTGAGCATGGGCTGGTGCGGCCTCGCCGCCTATCTGGTCTGGCTGTGGAGCGACAATGCGGCCTGGCTGCATCTCGCCATACACGGCGGGCTGTGGCTATTCCTGCTGCCGGTCTTTGCCAGCGTCGGGCACCGCATGATCCCCTTCTTCACCAGTACCGCATTGCCGAATCGGCTCGTGGCGCGCCCCTACTGGGCATGGTGGACCATCCTCGCGGCCAGTGCGATGCACGGCCTGTTGAAGCTTGCCGAGGCAGACGCCTGGCTGTGGCTATGCGACGCACCGCTGGCGGTTGCGGTTTTCCATCTGACCTATGTCTGGGGGCTGCGCAGCAGCCTGCGCATTCCGATGCTCGGTGTGCTGCACATCGGTTTTGCCTGGCTGGGCATCGCCATGCTGCTGTCCACCTTGCAAAGTTTTGCGTTATTCATCAGCCACGGCGCAACCTTCATCTGGGGGCTCGCGCCGCTGCACGCGCTGACCATCGGCTGTTTTGCAACGCTGCTGATCGGCATGGGGACGCGCGTCACGCTCGGGCATTCCGGCCTGCCGATGCAGGCGGACACAGGGGTCAAGCTGATGTTTGCCGGCATACAGCTTGCCGCCTTGTTGCGCGTATTGGCCGACATGCTTCCCGTGCAAGCCATGCATTGGCTGTATCTGGCCGCGGCTTCGGCCTGGCTGATGTGTTTTGTGCCGTGGACGTTGCGCTATCTGCCGTTCTACTGGCGGCCGCGGGCGGATGGAAAAGCCGGATAGCGCTTCCACCGATACATCGGAATATGCCGGTGAGGGAAAATCCCTTGCTTGCATAAAAGGCATCTTGGTCGCATCATAGTGCCGTTCCGCAATCTCCGCAGAACGGAAAACACCGCCCGGGAATGGCGATGATTTCCAGTCCTGCGCCAGACTGAACCGGCTCAATTTGCCGCGCCAGACAGCTATCGCGCTGCATCAGAGTTTATAACCGGGCTGCGGTAATTCACTTCATGATCGGCAAGGGGCAGATGGTCGCAGTACTGAAACTCCAGGAGAAAATCACCGGCCTGCTGGTGTTCTACTTCCTCGTTGCCCTGGTTGCCATCAGTTCGACGCTGTATGTTTCCTGGCGGCTCGAGGGCGGCGCCGCGGCGATCAACGACGCCGGCAGCGAGCGCATGCGCTCCTATCACATCGCTTTCCTCCTCGGCCAGCAGGTGCAGCAACCCTCCGTCGAACTGCGCCACGAAATCGAGGCGAAGGTTGTGCAGTTCGAAAAAATCCTGTCCGACCTTGACCGCGGCGACCCGCGGCGGCCGCTTTCGCTGCCCAAGGACAAGGAGGTGCGCGCTCAGATGAGCAAGTTGCACCAGGCTTGGGAGGGCGAAATCAAGCCGCGTATCCAGCGCATACTCGATACCTCGCAACGGGCGGAGCAGGAGAGAATGCTGGCGGAATACCGGTATGTCGTGGAAAGTTTTGTCGGCAACGTGAACGACCTGGTTGCGATGGTGGAAACCAGCAATGCCCGTGCCACCACGCTGCTGCGCACTTTCCAGATCGGTCTGGTGAGTCTGGCGTTTATCGGCACGGTGTTGCTGATGAACCTGTTTTCGCTGATGGTGGTGCGCCCCGTCAACCGCCTGCGGGAAGGGTTGCAGCGCATGGGTAAGGCGGATTTCGGCGTGCGCCTGAAGGTTGCCAAGCGGGATGAATTCGGCGAGCTGGCCGAGGGGTTCAACCAGATGGCCGACCAGTTGCAGGATCTTTATGCCACGCTGGAGCAGCGGGTAGAAGAGAAATCCCGCAGCTTAGAGGTGAAGAATCGCGAGCTCACCGCACTCTACGATGTGGCTGCATTCCTGAATTCCTCGACCGCAACGGAACCCCTGTGCGGCATTGTGTTGGATAAGCTGGCTACCCTGATCGGTGCGCGCGACGGCGTGGTGCGTCTGGTCGACCCAAAGGGGGAGCAACTGCAGATTGTCGCCTCGCGCGGCGTTTCGAAATCCTTCCTGGCCGAGGAAACCTGTCTTGCCGTCGGTGATTGCCTGTGCGGCACGGTTGCGCGTGACGGCATTGCCATCAGCTCCGATTTTTCCTTTCCGACACAACCGCTGCTGTTGCACGCATGCAAACGGGACGGGTTCCAGGCGATGGTGGCTGTCCCGATCCGCTCCAAGCAGCGGGTCATGGGCATGCTCAATCTGTTTTTCGAAACGCCGCGTATCCTGCCGCCGTCGGAAATACGGCTGCTGGAATCGGTGGGGCAGCATCTCGGCGTCGCCATCGAAAATCAGCGGCTCGTCGCGCGCGAGAAGGAAATGGCGGTATCGGAGGAGCGCAACCTGCTCGCGCAGGAGCTGCACGACAGCATCGCCCAGTCGCTCGCCTTCCTGAACATCCAGATACAACTGTTGCGCAACGACCTGCAGGAGGGGCAGATAAGCACTGCCTTGCAGGGCCTGGAACAAATACGCGAGGGTGTGCAGGAAAGCTACGACGATGTGCGCGAGCTGCTGGTGCATTTCCGCACGCGGGTCGGCAATGCCGACCTGGAAACCGCCGTGCGCAGTGCGCTGGAGAAATTCGAAGGACAGACCGGTATACACGCCAGTTTTTCGCATCGCGGGACAGTGCCGGATCTGCCGCCGGAACACGTGCTTCAGGCCATGCACATCGTTCAGGAATCGCTTTCCAATGTGCGCAAGCACGCCAAGGCGAACCGCGTTGACGTGGAGCTTGTCTGTGACGGAGAATGCTCGCTCTGCATCAATGACAACGGCATTGGCTTCGATGCCGCGCACGATGCCGGCGATACCCATGTGGGGCTGAGCATCATGCGCGAACGGGCGCACCGCATTGGCGCCGAGTTGGCGCTGGAATCGAAACCCGGACAGGGCACGCGGGTGCGTCTTGTCCTGCCGCACAGGAGAGACTCGATAGCATGAAACCGATACGCATTCTGATCGTTGACGATCACACCTTGTTTCGCAGCGGCATCAAGCTGGTATTGCAGCGGCACGAGGGATTCGAAGTGGTCGGTGAAGCCGGCGACGGGCTGGAAGGCATCAAGCGCGCTAAACAACTCAAGCCCGATGTGGTGCTGCTCGACCTGCACATGCCCGGCACCAGCGGACTGGAAGCGTTGCGCGTACTGGCGGAAGATGTGCCGGAAACGCAGGTTGTCATGCTGACCGTTTCGGAAGATGCCGAAGATCTGCTGGAAACCCTGCGCGCCGGGGCGCGCGGCTACCTGCTGAAGAATATCGATACCGAGTTCCTGCTGGAATACATCCGGCGGGCGGCACAAGGTGAATCCGTGATGTCGCCGCAAATCGCCCACAAGCTGGCGGACTCCCTGCGCGCCCCGCCGAAGGAGAACGCTGCGGCAGCGGACGTCAGCCCAAGCAAACTTTCCCCGCGCGAACGGGAAATCATCGTCATGCTCGCCCACGGCGCCAGCAACAAGGAAATTGCCCGCGTACTCAATCTGTCTGAATCCACCATCAAGATTCACGTGCAGGGCATCCTGCGCAAGCTCAATATCGCCAAACGCGTGCAGGCTGCCGTCTATGCGGTAGCGCACGGCCTCATCTAGCCGGTTCCCCGCCCTCCCTGTGATCGCCGGTCAGTCCCTGCCGGTTTTTTTCTTTTTTAATCAGCAGGCCACTAACGGTGGCCTGCCTATGGCATCCGGCCTCGAGGCAGACGAAATCCGCCAGTAAGGTGACTTGATCTACCTCCCTCGACTACCCGAAAGAACTAGTTCTTTTTACCGTTGGAGTAGTTCTTTTTTTCGATTCGCTTAGTTCTTTTTCCTGCGGGCCTCTGTACTTCGGAAGAATGGGCACGCTATCCATGCAAGCCTATCCTGATGCCATAAGTAAAAGCAAAGGGGGGGTCGCCATGGCATCGCAAAAATACAAGGCGTGGTCGGTGGTAATAATGAGCACGCTGGCGTTCACGGTGTGTTTCATGATCTGGATGATGTTTGCGGTGATCGGTATTCCGATCAAGCAGACGCTGGGTCTCAACGAGACCCAGTTTGGCTTGCTGATCGCCATGCCGGTGCTCACCGGATCACTGATCCGCCTGCCGCTCGGCATGCTGACCGACAAGTTCGGCGGGCGTATGGTGTTCTTCGTGATCATGCTCTCTACCGTTATCCCGATTTATCTCATCTCCCTCGGCACGGAATATTGGCACTACCTGGTTACCGGCCTGTTCGTCGGCGTGGCTGGCGGCTCGTTCACGGTGGGTATCGCCTACTGCGCGCGCTGGTTCCCGAAGAGCCAGCAAGGCCTGGCTATGGGCATTTTCGGTGCGGGAAATACCGGTGCGGCGGTGACCAAGCTGGTGGCGCCGGCCATCGTGGTTGCGTACGGCTGGACGATGGTGCCGCAGGTTTATGCGGCGCTGATGCTGGGCACCGCGATTCTGTTCTGGTTCTTCACCTATACCGATGCGTCCCACGTAGCGGGTAAGAGCGTGTCGATCCGCGAACAGCTTGCGGCGCTCAAGGACCCCACGGTATGGAAGTACAGCCAGTATTATTCCATCGTGTTTGGCGGGTACGTGGCATTGGCGCTGTGGATGACCAAGTACTACATCAATGAATACGGGTTCGACCTCAAGACGGCAGCCTTTCTGGCTGCCGCATTCAGCATACCGGGTGGGGTGTTGCGCGCATTGGGCGGCTATTTTTCCGACCGCTTCGGGGCGCATACCATCACCTGGTGGGTGATGCTGGTGTCGCTGGTCTGCCTGTTCTTTCTGTCCTTCCCGAACGCCGAGTTCACCATCAAGACCGTGAATGGCCCTACGACTTTTTATGTAGGCCTCAGCGCGACGGTGTTCACCATCATCATGTTTACCCTGGGTATCGCCTTCGCGATCGGCAAGGCATCGGTCTTCAAATATATCTCCGACGACTATCCGCACAACATCGGTGTGATTTCCGGCGTGGTGGGGCTGGCTGGCGGTATGGGCGGGTTTCTGCTGCCAATCATGTTCGGCGCGCTGGTGGATCTGACGGGCATCCGCTCTTCGTCGTTCATGCTGATGTTCGGCATCGTGTGGGTCTCCCTTATGTGGATGTACTGGACCGAAGTGCGGACGCTGGACAAGGCTGCGGGCAAGAGAAAAAGATTGGCAGATTCACTTGAATAACCGGGTATCAAATTTCAATAAAAGGAGAATTTGAGTCATGATAAACAAGAAAGAACAACGCGGCTCGGTTGGCGCGGTGAGCATGGAAGGCTCGACCAGCTACAGCTCCGCCGACATTGCCGATTGGAACCCGGAAGACAACGCCTTCTGGGAATCGAAAGGCAAGAAGATCGCCAGCCGCAACCTGTGGATTTCGATCCCCAGCCTTCTGCTGGGTTTCGCGATATGGTTGATGTGGGGCATCATCACAGTGCAGATGATCAACCTCGGCTTTCCCTTTACGCCGGCCGAGATGTTCACGCTGACCGCGATTTCGGGGTTGATGGGCGCGACCTTCCGCATCCCGGCATCGTTCTTCATTCGTCTCAGCGGCGGGCGCAACACGGTCTTCCTGACCACCGCGCTGCTGATGATCCCGGCCATCGGAGCGGGTATCGCGCTGCAGGATAAGACCACCCCGCTGTGGGTGTTCCAGATGCTGGCGTTCCTGTCCGGCATCGGTGGCGGTAACTTCGCCTGCTCGATGTCCAACATCAGCGGCTTCTATCCCAAGCGCTTGCAGGGTACCGCCCTGGGGCTCAATGCCGGGCTGGGAAATTTCGGCGTGACCACCATGCAGATCCTGATTCCGCTGGTGATGACCGCCGGCATTTTCGGCGCGATGGCGGGCGACTCGATGGCGCTGCTGAAGGATTCCGGCTGGATCATGGGCAAGATCACTGCCGGTACCGCAACCTATATTCAGAATGCCGGTTTCGTCTGGATGTTGGCACTGATTCCGCTGGCGTTCCTCGGTTTCTTCGGCATGAACAACCTGCTGCCGTTGTCCCCCAACTATGGCGGCACGCTGGCTGGTTTTGCCAAGATACTGTACCTGTGGGGGCTGACCTGCGTCGTTGGTGTTGTTGGCCTCTATCTGTACCTTCCGGCACCGACTGGCCTTGGCGTACTTAATATGTGGGTGGCCTTGCCGCTGATCATGATCACCATGCTGATGGTGATGAAACTCGCGGCGTTCGGCGAGATGAAGGCCGGCATCAACAAGCAGTTTGCCATCTTCGGCAACAAGCATACCTGGTCATTGACCGTGCTCTACCTGCTCACCTTCGGTTCGTTCATCGGCTTTTCGATGGCCCTTCCGCTGTCCATCACGGTGATCTTCGGGGTGCAGCATGTGGTTGACCCGGCAACCGGCCTGATGACGCATACCCTGAAGAATCCCAACGCTCCTTCTGCATTGACCTATGCCTGGATCGGTCCGTTCATCGGTGCGCTGATCCGCCCGGTGGGCGGCTGGATTTCCGACAAGGTCGGTGGCTCCATCGTTACGCAGATCATCTCGGCGGTGATGGTAGTGGCCTCCGCCGCAACGGGTTACGTGATGATGCTGGCCTACAAGTCGGCGACTCCGGAAGAATATTTCATGATCTTCATGGTTTTGTTCGTCATATTGTTTGCGGCGAGCGGCACAGGGAACGGCTCCACGTTCCGCACTGTGGGCGTGATCTTTGACCGGCAGCAGGCAGGCCCAGTACTCGGCTGGACTTCCGCTGCAGCTGCCTATGGCGCGTTCATCGCACCAGTGGTGATCGGCGGACAGATCAAGGCCGGCACGCCGGAAAACGCCATGTATGGATTCGCAGTGTTCTACGCTTTGTGCCTGATTTTGAACTGGTGGTTCTACTTGCGTAGCGGCTCTGAGATCAAGAACCCGTAAAGGGCTTTAGGCAGGGTGGGTCGGCTGCATTGCGTCCGACCCGCAAATGATGGCTGGTTACGGCTTGAGGGTAAAAAACCGGACCGGGAAGTTTGAATAAAAATTTTTACACAGGAGCAAGAAAAACATGAGTCACTTTCTCGATCGATTGAAGTTTTTTGAAAAAATCAAGGAGACTTTCTCCAATGGTCACGGCATCGTCACCAACGAGGATCGCCAGTGGGAACAGGCCTATCGCACCCGCTGGCAGCACGACAAGATCGTGCGTTCCACGCACGGTGTGAACTGTACCGGCGGTTGCTCCTGGAAGATTTTTGTCAAGAACGGATTGGTCTCATACGAGGTGCAGCAAACCGACTATCCGCGCACCCGCGAGGATTTGCCCAACCATGAACCGCGCGGCTGTCAGCGCGGAGCTTCTTTCTCCTGGTATCTGTACAGCCCCCATCGCATCAAGCACCCGCTGGTCCGTGGCCGCCTGCTCGACCTGTATCGTGCCGAGCGTAAGAGCGGCAAGGATCCTGTAGACGCTTGGGCAGCAATCCAGGCTGACCCGAACAAGCGCAAGCAATACGTTCACGTGCGCGGCCTCGGCGGATTTGTGCGCGCCAAATGGGATGAGGTCAACGAAATCATCGCCGCCGCCAACATTTACACGATCAAGAAATGGGGTCCGGACCGGATTTTTGGCTTCTCGCCGATCCCGGCCATGTCGCAAATTTCTTACGCATCCGGTGCGCGTTACCTGTCCCTGATCGGCGGCGTATGCGGCTCGTTCTACGACTGGTACTGCGACTTGCCGGCGGCTTCCCCACAAACCTGGGGCGAACAGACCGACGTGCCGGAATCGGCGGATTGGTACAACTCCTCCTACATCATCGTCACCGGTTCCAGCTTGCCGACCACGCGTACGCCGGATGCTCACTTCGCTGTCGAGGCGCGTTATAACGGCACCAAGATCATCGCGATGAGCCCTGACTATGGCGAACACGTCAAGCTTTCCGATCTGTGGATGCCGGTCAATCCGGGTACCGATTCAGCTGCCTTCCTGGCGTTTGGGCATGTGGCGCTGAAAGAATTCCTGGTAGACAAACAGGATCCGTACTTCCAGGAATATAACCGCAAGTACACCGATATGCCGATCCAGGTGATGCTGCGCAAGGAAGGCGACGCTTATGTATCCGACCGTTGCCTGCGTGCCTCCGATTTTGCGGGCAATCTGGGCGAATCCAACAATCCGGAATGGAAAACCATCGTTTATGACGAAAAGTCCAAGACCTTTGTTGCGCCTAACGGATCAATCGGTTTCCGCTGGGGCGAGGAAGGTAAGTGGAATTTGCTGCCGAAGAATGGCGCCAGCCAGCAGGAAATTATGGCCGAACTGACCTGCATCAACAGCAAGGATGCGGTGGTTTCGGTGGGCTTCCCGCACTTCGCGCATGGCGAAGACAGCCTGCTGTTCCGCAATGTGCCGGCGCGCAAGCTGAAGCTGGCCAGCGGCGAAGAAGTATTGGTCACCTCCGTGTTCGACCTGCAGGTTGCGCAATACGGTATCGACCGCGGCTTGGGCGGCGGCAATGTCGCCAAGGACTACAACGACGCCAACGTGGCTTACACGCCAGCATGGGCATCCAAGGTTACCGGCATCAAGGCTATGGATATTGAGCGCACCGGTCGCGAGTTCGCGAAGAATGCCTCGCAAACCCACGGCAAATCGATGGTGATCATGGGCGCGGCAATTAACCACTGGTATCACAACGACATGACGTACCGGGGCGTTATGAACCTTCTGCACATTTGCGGTTGCGTGGGCCAATCCGGTGGCGGCTGGGCACACTATGTGGGCCAGGAAAAACTGCGTCCGCAAGCAGGTTGGGCGCCGATTGCCTTCGCACTCGACTGGCAGCGTCCGCCGCGCCAGATGAATTCGACCTCCTACTGGTATTTCCATACCGACCAGTGGCGCTACGAAACCGTGAAGGCGGAAGACATCACGTCGCCTGCCGGCAGGAACAAGAACGCGAAAGAGGGTTACTCGATCGCCGACTACAACGTTGCAGCAGTTCGTATGGGCTGGTTGCCTGGCTTCCCGCAATGGAACGCCAACTCGCTCGACCTAGCGGATGAAGCCGCCAAGGCCGGCGCTACCGACGAAGCTGGGGTTGCCAATTACGTTGCCGGAAAACTCAAGTCGGGTGCAATGGATATCTCTTTTGCCGACCCGGATGCGGATATCAACTGGCCGCGCAATATTTTCGTGTGGCGCGGTAATTTGATCGGTACTTCGGGCAAGGGGCAGCAATACTTCCTCAAGCACCTGCTGGGCGCGCAAAACAACGTGCTGCAGGAGGGCGGGGACGGAAACGACAACAAGCTGGTCAAGTGGCGTGACGAGGGTCCCGCAGGCAAGCTGGATCTGTTTGTGGACATCAACTTCCGCCTCAACTCCACCGGTGCCTACTCCGATATCGTTTTGCCGACCGCAACCTGGTACGAGAAAAACGACCTCAACACCACCGACATGCACCCCTTTATCCATCCGCTGTCGGAAGCCGTGTCGCCGGGCTGGGATTCCAAGTCCGACTGGCAGATTTTCAAGGAGCTTGCCAGGGTCTTCTCTGGCTTGGCCGCGAAGCATCTTGGTACACGCAAGGATGCGGTCATCTGGCCGATGCAGCACGACTCGGCGGCCGAGTTGGCACAGCCGTTTGGCCAGGTGAAAGATTGGCACAAGGGTGAATGTGAGCCGATCCCGGGCAAGACCATGCCGTTCATCAAGCTGGTGGAGCGCGACTATGGCAGCATCTACAACAAGTACATCGCGATCGGCCCATTGATGGTCAAGCTGGGCAACAACGTCAAGGGCATCGACTGGAACACCGAAGCGGAATACGAGGAGCTTAAGCTGTGCAATTACACGGTGAGAGTGCCGGGCGTCTCCTACGGTATGCCCTCCCTTGAGGAAGATATTTCCGTGTGCGATGCGGTGATGCGCATGGCGCCGGAAACCTGCGGTCCGGTGGCGCACAAGTCGTGGTCCGCCTTGTCGAAGAAGACCGGCATCGACCATCATCACCTGTATGCCTCACGCGAGGAGGACAAGATCACGTTCCGTGATATCCAGGTACAGCCGCGCAAGATCATTACCGCGCCAACCTGGTCGGGGATCGAGTCCGAGCATGTGTCGTATACCGCGGGTTACACCAATATTCATGAGCACATCCCGTTCCGCACCCTGACCGGCCGGGCTCACTTCTACCAGGATCACGAGTGGTTCCAGGACTTCGGCGAGACTTTCTGTGTGTACCGTCCGCCGCAAGACTTGAAGTCGTTCAAGAACGTGCCGGCTAACATCCTGCAAAAGCCGCATCTCAAGCTCAGGTTCATCACGCCGCATGGCAAGTGGGGTATCCACTCGAGCTATCAGGATACCCTGCGTATGTTGACGCTGTTCCGCGGCGGTCCTCATATCTGGATCTCTGAACTGGATGCGCAGCAGGTCGGGATCAAGGACAACGATTGGGTGGAGCTGGTCAACAGCAACGGCGCCAGCATGTGCCGTGCGGTGATTTCGCAGCGTATCCCGCGCGGTGCGTCGGTGATGCACCACTCCCAGGAGAAGAACGTGAACGTGCCGGGATCGGTTACCACCAACAAACGTGCCGGTACCCACAATGCGCTGACGCGGGTCATCATGAAACCGACCAACATGGTCGGCGGTTATGTGCAACTGGCCTACGGCTTCAATTACTACGGTACGGTGGGATGCAACCGCGATACCGAGATCATCCTGCGCAAGGTGGAGGATCAGGACATCGACTGGCTGGAGCGTCCGCTTACCCCGGAACGGGAAGCGCATCGCAACCCACCCGGAGTCGGCAAGCGCTGATCGTCACGTGAATTAGGATAAATTAGGAGAAACTCATGAAAGTACGTGCACAATTCGCATTCATTTTTAGCCTGGACAAGTGTATCGGTTGCCACACCTGTTCGGTAACGTGCAAAAACACGTGGACCAACCGCAAGGGCGTGGAATATGTCTGGTTCAACAACGTCGAATCCAAACCCGGCATCGGTTACCCCAAGGATTGGGAGAACCAGGAAAAGTGGCGGGGCGGCTGGACGCTGGTCAACGGCAAGTTGGAACTGAGGTCTGGCGGGCGCGCATCGCGGCTGCTGAACATCTTCTCCAACCCGGATCTGCCGCAGATTGACGATTATTACGAGCCGTTCACCTACAACTACGCGCGCCTGCAGAACGCGCCGCTGTCCGAGGCGACGCCTACCGCCCGCCCGCTCTCGCAGATCACCGGTCAGCCCATCGAGAAGATCAACTGGGGGCCGAACTGGGAAGACATCATGGCCGGCGCATGGGAAGACCGCAGTGTGGACAAGAACATGGATGGTGTCGGACGGGAGATTTATGGCCAGTTCGAGCAGACCTTCCATACCTATTTGCCGCGCATCTGCAACCACTGCCTGAATCCCGCGTGCGTGGCTTCCTGCCCTTCCGGTTCGCTCTACAAGCGTGAAGAAGACGGCATCGTGCTCGCCGACCAGGACAAGTGCCGCGGCTGGCGTTTCTGCATGAGCTCATGCCCGTACAAGAAGGTGTACTACAACTGGGAATCCGGCAAGGCCGAAAAATGCATCGCCTGCTACCCGCGCGTCGAATCCGGCATGCCGACGATCTGCTCCGAATCCTGCGTCGGGCGTATCCGCTACAACGGCATCATCCTCTATGACGCCGACCGTATCTCGGAACTGGCCAGCACGCAGAACCCGCAAGATCTGTATGAAGCGCAGTGCAAGATATTCCTCAACCCCAACGATCCTGCAGTGATTGCCGCCGCTCAGGCAGAAGGCATCAGCAAGGACTGGATCGTAGCCGCACAGAAATCGCCGATCTACAAGATGGCGATTGACTGGAAGATCGCCTTCCCGCTGCATCCGGAATTCCGTACGTTGCCGATGGTGTGGTATGTGCCGCCGCTGTCTCCGGTGCAGACCGCAATCGAACAGGGCAAGCTGAAAACCGGTGCGGATGGCGTGATCCCGCTGGCCAGCGAGTTGCGCGTGCCGGTCAAGTACCTGGCCAACCTGATGACTGCGGGCAAGGAAGCGCCGATCGTGAGCGCCCTGAATCGCATGATTGCGATGCGCAGCTACCAGCGCATGAAACGCGTGGAAGGTGTGGTCAATACGGCTGCCCTCGAGGCTGCAGGCATCACCGAGGAGATCGCGCAGGATATGTACCGTTACCTCGCGATTGCCAACTACGAAGACCGCTTCGTCATCCCCACCGGCCACGAAGAGGAGCGCCTGGACGATGCCCACGGCTTCCAGGGTCAGAACGGGTTCAGCTTCGGCAACACTTCCTCGACCGGTATCAGCAAGGTCACGCTGTTCCCGCGGCGCCGTCTGGAGTCGATGGAACCCAGGGAAAAAGCGCCGCTCGCGGGCGACCGTTAAGGAGAAATCATGCAAACTTATAAAATCCTATCGGCGCTGCTGGAATATCCGGAAGAGGAGTTGATCGACAACCTGCCGGAAATCCGCTCTATCGTTGATCAAAGTACAAGCATCGATGATGGGGAACGGGCAGTCTTGCGGAAATTTCTCGATTACCTGGGGAGCATGCCGCTGACAGAAGCGCAGGTGAACTATGTGAACACTTTTGACAGGACTGCAGAGCACAGCCTGCACCTGACACACCATTTGTTTGGCGATGATGACGACAGGAACCGCGGCCCTGCGCTGATCGACCTGGGAGAGATGTTCAAGGACTACGGCGTAAAGACGGTGACCAACGAGTTGCCGGACTATCTGCCGCTGCTCCTGGAATTCACCTCTTACCTGGACAGCAATGAAGCGACGGTATTCCTGTCCGATGTCCACAAGGTGCTGAATATTCTGGCCGGAAATCTGGCCAAGGCCGAAAGCCCTTATGCTCCGCTGATTTCCATGATCGAGAGCCGGGCTACGCTGACTCGTCTGACTGCTTTAACCTAAGGAGAATGAAATGCATGATTCAGTTTTTACTCTAAACAATTTGCTGTTCGGCGTGTATCCGTATGTCTGCCTTACGGTGTTCTGGATTGGCAGCTGGCTGCGCTTCGACCGCGAGCAATACGGTTGGAAGGCAGATTCCACGCAATTGCTTTCCAAACCCAATATGCGTCTGGCTAGCAACTTCTTCCACTTTGGTGTGATCGCCATTTTCGGCGGCCACTTCGTGGGATTGTTGACACCGCATGCCGTGTTCCAGGTGCTTATGGATGACATGTCGCACCAATATGTGGCTATCACCGCAGGCACCATCTTCGGCCTTTGTGCCCTGTTTGGGGGCGTTATCCTGTGGTTCCGGCGCTTCGGCAATCCGCGCATTTCGCTGACCAGCCGCTGGGCGGACAAGTTTGTCCTGACTTGGGTGATGCTTACGCTGATTCTCGGCCTGCTGACCATTCCGGTATCCATCGGCCACGCCGGCCACGGTGACCCCCGCGTGGTGACGGCCATGGCGGAATGGATCCAGAGTATTGTCTATCTCTATCCAAGCCCGCAATACCTGGAAGGCGTTGACACCATCTTCAAGCTGCACGTATTGGCCGGCATGACGGTGTTCCTGATCTTCCCGTTCACCCGTCTGGTGCATATCTGGAGCATGCCGTTCGGTTACCTGGCTCGCGCATACCAGATCGTGCGCTCCAAGAAGGTGAAGTATCAGGAAATCAACAGGTACGACCTCGGCAAGCCGGCAGATTATTAATAGGTTGCTGGCACCACCGTTGTCACTTAGCCTTCGCGCTGCCCGATCGTTCATTTATACGGAAGGGCAGCGCCCCCTGCCATGATGGTGATCCACGTTGCGATTCGTGCTGCGACTCGCCGGTTCATGAGCATCATTCATCAATGACAACAACTGCAATATGCGTGACGTAAACATATTTCTGAAGGGCTTCAGGCGCTTTCAGCATCATTACTTCGACCGGAATCCTGAACTTTTCGACCGGTTGTTCAGAGAAGGGCAGCGCCCGCGGGCACTGATGGTGGCCTGTTGTGATTCTCGCTGCGACCCCGGGGTGCTGACCGACAGCGAGCCGGGCGACATGTTTGTGGTACGCAATGTCGCCAACCTCGTCCCGCCATATATCCAGGCGACTTCCTATGCCGGAACCACTTCCGCCATTGCGTTTGCGATATGCAACCTGGCGGTGGAGCATGTGATCGTCATGGGGCACGCCAAATGCGGCGGTATCCGTGCGCTGATGGAAGACAAGACCCCTACGTTCGACGAGGAACAACTCATCGCAAAATGGCTCGGAATCGCCGCCGATGCCCGGCAACAGGTGTTGAAGGAGCTGCCGGGAAGATCGCGGGAAATCCAGACGCGTGCCTGCGAGCAGGCGTCCATCCTCAAGTCGCTGGAAAACCTGATGTCCTACCCGTGGGTCAGTCGGCGCGTGAACGATGGTACATTGGCGCTGCATGGCTGGTATTTCGACATGGAAAACGGAACGCTGATGCAATACGACAGTGACGCCGGGGAATTCCGTGTAATAGACTTGCGTCTCGAAGGGTCGGAGGGGGCGCTCCAACCGCAACGCCTGTTCGAAAATTGGGAATCAAACCCGCCGCCATAAAGCTGCGCAAGGTTTTCTGCCGGCAGTTCTATAGCGTCGCTCCACAATGCGCCCACCACTATCGCGGTATCGCCGGCCACCCTGTTAAAAACGGGGTGTTTTGCCGACTTTTGGACAAACCTGTTCACAGTTGCGCCGGAATCCAGTAAAGTGCCATCCCGTTCCTAACTGATAAGAGCAATAATATGAGTGCAAAAGGACAACAGCTTCAAGACCCGTTTCTCAATGCGCTGCGCAAGGAGCATGTGCAGGTCGCAATTTACCTAGTGAACGGCATCAAGCTGCAAGGCCAGGTCGAATCATTCGACCAGTATGTGGTGTTGCTGAAAAACACCCTTACGCAGATGGTTTACAAGCACGCCATTTCCACCATCGTTCCGGCACGCGCGGTCAACATTTCCTACGACGACTCCGCCGAGTAATGCAGCAAGACTCCGCGGGGGCCGAGGCCGCAGTCCTGGTCAGCATCGATTTCGGCGAGAACGACTACAGCGAGAGCCTGGCGGAACTGGGCCTGCTGGCCGAAACGGCCGGAGTGCGCACGCTGGCTGTCATCAAGGGGAGGCGGCAGCACCCCGATGCGGCGCTGTTTGCGGGTAGCGGTAAGGTGCAGGAAATCGCCGAACTCGTCGAGCGCATGGAAGTTCCGCTCGTCATCTTCAATCATGACCTTTCCCCCGCGCAGATGCGCAACCTGACCAACCGGCTGAATACGCGCGTCATCGACCGTACCATGCTGATCCTGGATATTTTTGCGCAACGCGCGCAAAGCCATGAAGGCAAGGTTCAGGTCGAGCTGGCGCAGCTCAAATATCTCGCCACACGCCTGGTCGGCATGAATCAGGGCATGGGGCAGCAGAAACATGCCGTGGGCGCGCGCGGTCCCGGCGAAACCAAGCTGGAGCTGGATCGGCGCAAGCTGGACAAACGCGTCCATCTGCTGAAAGAGCGCCTGGAGAAGCTCAAGCACCAGCGTGTCGTACAGCGCCGTGCACGCAGCCGCGCCGATGTGCTTTCGGTATCCATCGTCGGTTACACCAATGCGGGCAAATCCACGCTGTTCAACAGACTGACCCGCGCCGATGTCTATGTAGCCGACCAGCTGTTCGCCACGCTGGATACTACCTCGCGCCGCATGCATACTGAGGGGACGGGCGAGATTGTGGTGTCGGATACCGTCGGTTTTATCCGCCATTTGCCCCATTCGCTGGTTGCGGCATTCCGTAGCACGCTGGAAGAGACTATACAGGCCGATCTGTTGCTGCATGTGGTGGATGCCAATAACGCCATCCGCGATGATCAGATTGCCGAGGTGAACAAGGTGCTCGCGGAGATAGGCGCGGCGGATATTCCGCAGGTTCTGGTGCTCAATAAAATCGACTTGCAGGACCTTCCGCCGAGCGTGCAGCGTGACGATTATGGTAGAATCGCCCGCGTTTTCCTGAGCGCCAGGAGCGGCGCTGGGCTGGATGGTTTGCGGCTTGCCTTGGCTGAGGCCAAGGCCGCGCGTCAGGCTGCAGAAGCAACTAAATCAACCACACAGTGAGTGCAAATTATGGGATTGAACGATCCGCAATGGGGTAAAAAGAACAGCGGCGGCCCGCCCGACCTGGAAGAATTGCTGCGCAAGCTCAACGAGAGAGTTGCATCCATGATGGGCGGCAAGGGCGGAGAAGGCAAGTCCGGTGGCAATGAATCGCCAAAGGGATTCGGCGGAGGCATCGGCCTGATCGTCGCGATTGCCGCGCTGATCTGGCTGGGCAGCGGCTTTTATATCGTCGATGCCAGCCAGCGCGGCATAGTGCTGCGCTTCGGCAAGTTGGTCGAGACGACCCAGCCGGGCCCGCGCTGGCATTTGCCGTTCCCGGTCGAAACGGTGGAAATCGTCAACCTGAGCCAGGTCCGGACCGTGGAAGTCGGCTATCGCGATAACGTCAAAAACAAGATGCTGAAAGAGTCGCTGATGCTGACCGACGACGAGAATATCATCGACATCCAGTTTGCGGTGCAGTACTTCCTGAGCGATCCGGCCGACTACCTGTTCAACAACCGCATGCCGGACGAAAACGTGCGCCAGGCGGCGGAAACCGCCATCCGCGAAGTGGTCGGCAAGAGCAAGATGGACTTCGTGCTCTATGAAGGCCGCGAGCAGGTGGCTGCCGCGGCGACCAAGCTGATGCAGGATATCCTCGATCGTTACAAGTCCGGCATCCAGATCAGCAAGCTGACCATGCAGAATGCGCAGCCGCCCGAGCAGGTGCAGGCCGCCTTTGACGACGCGGTCAAGGCCGGTCAGGATCGTGAGCGGCAGAAAAACGAAGGGCAGGCTTACGCGAATGACGTGGTGCCGCGCGCGCGCGGTACGGCGGCGCGCCTGATCCAGGAGTCGGAAGGCTACAAGCAGAGCGTGATTGCCAATGCCGAGGGTGATGCCAGCCGCTTCAAGCAGATTCTCGTCGAATACGAAAAGGCGCCCAGCGTAACGCGGGAGCGCATGTATCTGGACATGATGCAGCAGGTGATGGGCAATATCAGCAAGGTGATGGTCGACCAGAAGAACGGCAACAGCCTGCTGTATTTGCCGCTGGACAAGCTGGTGGAAAGCACGCGCACCGCCGGTGGAGTAGCGGAGGCACTGACCGCTCCCGCTCCCGCCACTACGCAATCCAACGATAACACCGCGGCGCAACGCGCACGGGATTCGTTGCTCAGCCGCGACAGGGAGGCACGCTAAATGAACAAAAATATGGGCAACGTGTTGATCGGCGCGGTTGCCGCGCTGGTTCTGCTGGGAATGAGCGTGTTCGTGGTGGATCAGCGCCAGGACGCGATTGTGTTCCAGTTGGGCGAAGCGGTCAGCATCAAGACTGAACCTGGGCTTTACTTCAAGGTGCCGCTGATGCAGAACGTGCGCTATTTCGACTCGCGCATCCTCACCCTGGACACCGTGGAGCCGGAGCGCTTCATCACCGCGGAGAAGAAGAACGTGCTGGTGGATTCCTTCGTCAAGTGGCGCATCGTGGACGTGAAACAGTATTACGTCAGCGTGGGAGGCGACGAAGTACGCGCCAGGACGCGCCTACTGCAGACGGTGAATTCCAGCATGCGCGAGGAATTCGGCAAGCGCACCATTCACGAGGTCGTATCCGGTGAGCGCGAAAAAATCATGACGGTGCTGCGCGAAAAAACCGATAGCGATGCGCGCAAGATTGGCGTGCAGGTGCTGGACGTGCGCCTGAAGCGCGTCGACTTCCCGATCGAGATCAGCGAGTCGGTGTATCGCCGCATGGATGCGGAGCGCAAGCGCGTGGCTAACGAACTACGCGCTTCCGGCGCGGCGGAAGGCGAGAAAATCAAGGCCGATGCCGACAAGCAGCGTGAGATCATCTTGGCAGAAGCCTACCGCACGGCGCAGAAAACCAAGGGCGAGGGCGATGCCAAGGCGGCCTCCGTGTATGCCGCCGCGTTCGGCCGTAATCCGGAGTTTTATTCGTTCTACCGCAGCCTGGAAGCCTACCGGCAAAGCTTCAAGAACAAGAGTGACGTGATGGTGCTGGATCCGAGCTCGGCATTCTTCAAGTATCTGAAGAGCTCCGGCAAGGGCGGCAAGTAGTGCTGGAATACTGGCTGCTCGGTATTGCGATGATGCTGGTAATCGAAGGTCTGCTGCCATTCACGTTTCCCGACCTGTGGCGCGAGACCTTCCGCAAGATGATTGCGCTGACGAATGGGCAGCTGCGTTTCGCCGGCATCGTCTCGATGCTTTCGGGACTGATGCTGTTGTACTGGGTTAAATGAAAGTGCCGTAATGCAAAACTGGCTGCTTCCGGAATACATACAGGACATGCTGCCCGACGAGGCGTGGCGTGTGGAGTGGATGCGCGCGCAGTTCCTGGACCTGCTGCGCAGATCGGGCTATCAACTGGTCGCACCGCCCTTGCTGGAATATACCGAATCGCTGCTGATCGACGACAGCCGCGACGTGGATTTGCGCACCTTCAAGCTGGTCGACCAGTTGAGCGGCCGCACCTTGGCGCTGCGTGCCGACATTACGCCGCAAGTTGCGCGTATCGATGCCCATCTGCTCAACCGCGAAGGGGTAGTGCGCCTGTGCTATGCGGGCAGCGTGCTGCACACCCAGCCGGCCGGGCTGACGCGCACCCGCGAACTGCTGCAGATCGGCGCCGAAATATACGGGCACGGCGGGCTGGAAAGCGACCTGGAAATCCAGCAGCTGATGCTGCAATCGCTGGCCCTGCTGGGCATCGGGGGCATACACCTCGATCTCGGCCATGTCGGCGTATTCCGTGCGCTGGCAAGCCATGCCGGGCTCGGCAAGGAGCTGGAAAACGAACTGTTTGCGGCATTGCAGGGCAAGGACAGCGCGGCCCTGCAGTCGCTGGTGCAGCCGCTCGAGAAAACCTTGCGCAATGCCCTGCTGGCGTTGCCGATGCTGTATGGCGGCTGCGCCGAGGTGCTGGCGCGGGCGCGCCGGGAGCTTCCGGCCTATCCCGGAATCCATGCCGCGCTGGACGAGCTGGAAACGGTGTCGAAGAAGCTGCAGCCCCTGGCGTCCAGCGTCGGCATCGATCTCGCCGACCTGCGCGGCTATCACTACCACAGCGGCATGGTGTTTGCCGCCTACCACGCCGGAAGCCACGATGCGATCGCCCTGGGCGGGCGCTACGACGACCTCGGCCGGAGCTTCGGGCGCGCCCGCGCCGCGACCGGCTTCAGCATGGACCTGCGCCAGTTATACCAGTTGCTGCCGTCCGAGGCGGCGCAACTGGGCATCTGCGCACCGCATCTCGACGATGCCGCCCTGCGCGACAGGGTTGCGCAGCTGCGTGCGGCGGGAGAAACGGTGGTGGTGGATCTGCTCGGCAATCCCGCGTTGCGCCGCGAACTGCAATGCGACCGCGAACTGGTGCTGCGCGACGGCGCCTGGCAGGTTGTTCCCCTTTGATTTTTGAAATCCGGAAGCTTTGTAATGGCTAAGAACGTAGTGGTAATCGGCACCCAATGGGGCGATGAGGGCAAGGGCAAGGTCGTCGACTGGCTGACCGATCACGCGCATGGCGTGGTGCGCTTCCAGGGCGGGCACAACGCCGGGCATACGCTGGTGATCGGCGGGCAGAAGACCGTGCTGCACCTGATCCCGTCCGGCATCCTGCGCGGACATGTGATGTGCTACATCGGCAACGGCGTGGTGCTGTCGCCGCAGGCCCTGCTCAAGGAAATGGACAAGCTGCAGCAGGCCGGCATCGACGTCTACGGCCGCCTGAAGATTTCCGAAGCCTGCCCGCTGATCCTGCCTTACCACGAGGCGATCGACAAGGCGCGCGAATCGGCGAAAGGCGACGCCAAGATCGGCACCACCGGACGCGGCATCGGCCCGGCCTACGAGGATAAGGTCGCGCGCCGCGCGATCCGCCTGCAGGATATCTTCCATCGCGAGCGCTTCGCCGCAAAGCTGGGCGAGGTGCTGGATTACCACAACTTCGTGCTGAAAAACTATTTCCAGGCCGCGACGGTCGATTTCCAGAAGACCCTGGACGATACGCTGGCGCTGGCCGAGCGCATCAAGCCGCTGGTGATGGACGTGCCGCGCGCGCTGTACGAGGCCAACCGGGCGGGCAAGAGCATGCTGTTCGAAGGCGCGCAGGGCTCGCTGCTGGATATCGACCACGGCACTTACCCGTATGTCACGTCGAGCAACTGCATCGCCGGCGCGGCCTGCGCCGGTGCAGGTGTGGGGCCGCAGATGCTCGACTACGTGCTGGGCATCACCAAGGCCTACACCACGCGCGTCGGCTCCGGGCCGTTCCCCACCGAGCTGTACGACGCGGTGGACAAGTGCGACCCGATCGGCGCGGGCCTCGCCCAGCGCGGCCACGAATTCGGCTCCACCACGGGGCGCGCGCGCCGTTGCGGCTGGTTCGATGCGGCCGCGCTCAAGCGCTCGATTCAGATCAACGGTGTGTCCGGCCTGTGCGTCACCAAGCTGGACGTGATGGACGGCATGGAAAGCGTGCGCATCGGTGTGGGCTACCGCATCAACGGCGTGGAAAGCGACATCCTGCCGGCCGGTGCGGATGCGCTGACGGATTGCGAGGCGGTGTACGAGGAAATGCCGGGCTGGAGCCAGAGTACGGTCGGCGTGCAGCGCTACGAGGACCTGCCGCAGGCCGCGCGCAACTACCTGGAGCGCATCGCGAAGGTCTGCGGCGTGCCGGTGGACATGGTTTCTACCGGGCCGGACCGCGACGAAACCATCGTACTGCGCCATCCGTTCGAATAGGCCGATAGCGGCATGGACAACACTGAAAACGCAGTGTCCGATGTACACTGCGTTTTTGCTTTCGACCGGGATTTACAGCCCGGAAGAGGGCTGGGGCATGAAAATAAAAAGGCTCGCTTGCGCGAGCCGATTTATGATTGGTGCCCAGAAGAGGACTCGAACCTCCACAGTGTTGCCACCGCTAGGACCTGAACCTAGTGCGTCTACCAATTCCGCCATCTGGGCTGAGATTTGCGAAGGCGCGCAATTTAATTGTTAAAGGACTAGTTGTCAATGAAAAAGAAAAATAATTTACGCCTGAAAGACCCCCATCTCGAGCGCGAGCGCGAGCAATACGAGCATCCGCTGCCGAGCCGCGAATTCATTTTGCAGATCCTGGCGGAGCAGGGCGCGCCGGTCGGCGAGGAAGAGTTGCGGCAACTGCTGCACATCGAGGTGCACGAGGAAGACCTGTTTGCGCGCCGCCTGCGGGCGATGGAGCGCGACGGGCAGATCATGCGCAACCGCAAGCACGCCATCTGTGTGGTGGACAAGCTCGATCTGGTCAAGGGCAAGGTACAGGGCCATCCGGACGGCTTCGGCTTCCTGATCCCCGAGGATGGCAGCCCCGACATGTTCCTCAGCGAGAAGGAAATGCACAAGGTGCTGCACGGCGACACCGTCATGGTGCGCCAGAGCGGCGTGGACCGGCGCGGCCGCCCGGAGGCCAAGATCATCGAAGTGCTGGAGCGCGCCAACAGCCGCGTCGTCGGCCGTTTGTTCGAAGAGCACGGCATCCATTACGTGGTGGCGGAAAACCGCCGCATCAGCCAGGACATCCTGGTCGCAGCCGGCGAGACGGGCGGCGCCAAGGCTGGGCAGGTCGTGATCCTGGAGATATTGAAACACCCCGACAAGCACGCCCAGCCGATCGGCCGCGTCGTGCAGGTGCTGGGCAATTACGCCGACCCCGGCATGGAAATCGAGATCGCACTGCGCAAGCACGACCTGCCGCACGAGTTCCCCAATGACGCGGAGAAGCAGGCCAAACTGTTCGCGCCGGAAGTCAGGGCGGAGGACTGGATGGGGCGCGAGGACATCCGCAAGCTGCCGCTGGTGACCATAGACGGCGAAACCGCACGCGACTTCGACGACGCGGTGTATTGCGCGCCGGAGAAGGGCGGCTACCGGCTGGTGGTGGCGATCGCCGATGTCAGCCACTATGTGCAGACGAACGATGCGCTGGATCGCGAGGCGATCCTGCGCGGCAATTCGGTGTATTTCCCGCGCCGCGTGATACCGATGCTGCCGGAGGAACTTTCCAACGGCCTGTGCTCGCTGAATCCGAAGGTGGACCGGCTGTGCATGGTGTGCGACATGCACATCAGCGGCAAGGGCGAGATCGGCGAATACCGCTTCTACCCCTCGGTGATGCACTCCCACGCGCGCCTCACCTACACGCAGGTCGCCGAAATGCTGGCAGAGCCGGACGGCAAGCTGGCAAAAAAGAATGTGGCAATCCTGCCGCACCTGCAACACCTGCATGAGCTGTTCCAGAAGCTGCTGCACGCGCGCGAGAAGCGCGGCGCGATCGACTTCGAGACGGTCGAGACGCAGATGATCTTCACCGACCAGGGCAAGATCGAGCGTATCGTGCCGGTGGTGCGCAACGACGCGCACCGCCTGATCGAGGAGTGCATGCTGGCGGCGAACGTGTGCGCGGCCGGTTACCTGCACGAACACCGGCACACCGTGCTGTACCGCATCCACGAGGGGCCGACGCCGGAGAAACTCGAGGCGCTGCGCGAGTTCCTCGGGGAATTCGGCATGCAACTGGGCGGCGGCGACGAGCCGCAGGCCGGCGACTATTCCAAGGTGCTCAAGCGCATCAAGGGGCGTCCCGACGCGGGATTATTGCAGACCGTGATGCTGCGCTCGCTGCGCCAGGCGCGCTATGAGCCGGAGAACGTCGGCCACTTCGGCCTGGGCTATGAGGCTTACACCCATTTCACCTCGCCGATCCGCCGCTATCCCGACCTGCTGGTGCACCGCGCGATCAAGGCGGTGCTGCACGGCAAGCAATACAAGCCCGCGATGAAGTGGGCAGAGCTCGGCGAGCATTGCTCGATGACCGAGCGCCGCGCCGACGACGCGACGCGCGATGTCGAGGCCTGGCTGAAGTGCTTCTACATGCGCGACCATCTCGGCAGCGTGTTCAGCGGCACGGTCTCGTCGGTCACGAATTTCGGCCTGTTCGTCTCGCTGGACGATCTGTACGTCGAGGGGCTGGTGCACATCTCCGAACTCGGCAAGGACTATTACCACTTCGACGCGACGCGCCACCAGCTCATCGGCGAGCGCACCGGCCAGCGTTACCGCCTCGGCGACCGCGTGCAGGTACGCGTGGTCAAGGTGGACATGGAGAGCACCAAGGTCGATTTCGTGCTGGACGAGGGCGTGAAGAAAGCCGCGTCGCAGCCCGCGGCGAAGAAGGCTGCGCCGGAGAAAAAAGCAACGAGAGGAAAGAAGCAACATGGCTGACCTGCGCCTGATCTACGGCTTCCACGCGGTCACCGCGCGCATCCGCCAGAATCCGGATGGCGTGCTTGAAGTCTATCTGCAGGCGCAGCGCAACGACCCGCGCATGCGCGACCTAGTCAAGCTCGCGGAGGCGGGCGGCGTGCGCGTGATCCCGGTCGATGCGAAGCGACTCGACGGCATGGCGGGCAACGCGCGGCACCAGGGCGTCGCGGCGCGCGTCGATGCCTCGCGCCGCGTGCAGCACCTGGAAGACGTGCTCGATACCCTCTCGGAGCCGCCCCTGCTGCTGGTGCTCGACGGCGTGCAGGACCCGCACAACCTCGGCGCCTGCCTGCGCAGCGCCGACGCGTTCGGCGTGCACGCGGTGATTGCGCCCAAGGACCGCGCGGTCGGCATCACTGCGACGGTGGAGAAGGTCGCGTGCGGCGCGGCGGAAACCGTTCCCTACATCACCGTCACCAACCTCGCGCGCACGCTGCGCGAACTCAAGGAGCGCGATATCTGGGTGGCCGGCGCGGCGGGCGAGGCGGAGCAGGACTTGAACGGCTTCAAACACAAGGGCGCGCTCGCCTGGGTGCTCGGCGCGGAAGGCGAAGGTCTGCGCCGCCTCACGCGCGAGACCTGCGACGAACTGGTGCGCATCCCGATGCTCGGCAGCGTGGAAAGCCTCAACGTCTCGGTGAGCGCGGGCATCTGTCTGTTCGAGGCGCGGAGGCAGCGGCAGCATTCGTAGGTCGGGCAACATCAACGTGCGAAAGGAGGGCAGGAACATGCTATTCCGTGATCGTGACGATGCTGCGCGCCGCCTGGCGGAGGCGCTTGCGCAATACCGCGGCCAGAACCCGCTGGTGCTGGCGATACCGCGCGGCGCGGTGCCGATGGCAAAAATCATCGCCGAAGAGCTGAGCGGGGAGGTGGACGTGGTGCTGGTGCGCAAGCTGCGTGCGCCGGGCAACCCGGAGTTCGCCATCGGTGCGGTGGACGAGACCGGCTGGGTGTACCTCGCCGAGCATGGTCGGCATGTGGCGGGCAGCCAAGAATACATCGATTCCGAGAAGGCCGCGCAGATGGAAGTGATGCGTGAGCGGCGCGCGAGCTACACGCCGGTGCGCCCGCCACACGACCCGGCGGAGCGCATCGTCATCGTCGTGGATGACGGCCTCGCGACCGGCTCGACGATGATCGCCGCGCTGCATGCACTGCGCGCGAGGCAGCCGCAGAAGCTGGTCTGCGCCGTCCCGGTCGCGCCGCCCGATACGCTGGACAAGGTATCGCCCTATGCGGACGAGATAGTCTGCCTGAGCGCGCCGGAGCTGTTCTACGCGGTGGGGCAGTTCTACCAGTCCTTCCCGCAGGTGAGCGACGAGGAAGTGATCGCGGCGCTGGCGGGGGATTGAGCCTGAAAAGCTTCATCCACAGATTACGCGAGATTTAACAAAAGAAACTCGACGATGGTTTTAGAATCTGTGCGAATCTGCGTAATCTGCGGATCGAACTGCGGATTTCAGGATAGACTGTTTCGAGTTATAGCTAGCAACGACTTCAGAGAAGAAAGCCGATGAAAAAGAAAACCCCGCTCCGCGTCCCGGTCACCCAGGGCCTGAAGGACATCTACGCGATGGACATGCACTCCGCGTACCAAGCCGCCTGCCTCGGGCAATTCAGCGTCATCTCCTTCGGGCGGCTGGCCGCGGCCATTTCGGTCGTCCGCACGGCGCTCGAGCAGAAGCAGACCAGAATTCCCCATGCCATCGAAACGCTGGATGCGGCGATCGAAACGCTGATGGCCGTGAGGAAGCGGGGCGACGAGACCGGCGTCTGGGAGATCACCGAGACCGAGCGCCCATCCATTCTCGAAGGCATCGAGATGGCCGAGCAGTGCATCGGCACGCTGGATGTCGCGCTGCTGGCGCAGACCGCGGCGAGGCTGCTCAATGATGTTTACGGCGAGCAGGCGGGGTAGGAAACGCTGAGCGGGTATCTGGGTGGCAAGGAGTAATTCGAGGCTGACCCCTTTAATCTCCTTTAATTTCGGCGGAATGATGAGCTCGGCATTAAAGGATCGTCGCCTTCTGCGCATCCAGCTTGAATTTCAGAAGCTCAATGCTTAGCCTCTGTAGCGCGTCTTTCAAGTCAGTAGCGATTGCCTCTTTGTGAGGCAGGACGATTACTCTCCGGCAGTTCGCCGCTGTTCCATGAACCATGAGTTGGCCGATGGCGCCATAGACGTCTGATCGTGCCGTACTCGTCTTGACTTCGAAAACCTCAACAAGATCACGACCGACTGCAACCCCCATGTCGATCAGGACATTCTTAACAATGCGTCCTCCTTTGGGAAGTGGCTCCGACGTGCGCCAAGAATTCAAAGCATCAACAACGTCACCATGACGAGATAAATAGTCGATTTCGGCAGATCGTCGTCCCTTTCGCCTACCACGCGCTTCGGAGTAAAAGTCGTCGAGTTCCTTTTTCTTGCGCCGAAACTCAGGCGTTTCCATGTCGCCGGCGCGGACAGCCAGCTTGAAGCGGGCAATGATATCGACATACCGAGCAGCAGAACGGCTTGCAGCAACGCCGTCGATTGGCATAACCAATACACCCTCTCGGACACCACCAGACGTATCAACGACATCAACAGGACGCTGGTCACTCCATGCCAGAAAGGCAGATTTACCAACGCCTTTGGTTCCGCCGCCCACACGACCAGAATGTAGAAGGTAGATCGATCCGGTATCGTTGTCGCGAGCAAAGAACCCTGCGACTTGGTCATTGCGCCCCTCGTATGCGGTGTTTATCTCGACCGAAATCTGCAAACCACCTTCAGCCTTAAATAGGCCGAACCAGTTCAAGCGCCTTGGATTCGCGACATCATTGCTGTTGTGGTCGGATGACCAGTACCAGTAGGTTCCATCGGTGAACACAGAGGCGTCGAAGGTCGTGCCCCCGGGGTACCCAATGTTTCTAATTGCCTTTTGCTTGAAATCTCGGCAAATGGCGGATTCTAGCTTGCGTTGAACCTTGGCGATTTCTTCTTTGGACTCAATGAGGGTGAACATAAATATTTTTCGACTCCCGTATGAAAAATACAGCTACGTCATGACGCAGAATGTTTAAGTTAACCGGCTGGACGCCGTAGGCGATCAGTCCGAGCGGAACGAAGTGAAGCAGTGTTGAACGATGGGTTAGCGCGCATAGGGTGACTAGCTGCGCGAACGGCAAACTTCAAATTTGGCGACAGAAGAATTTTCTCTACATGCCTGATCGATAGCATCTTTCAGAACCCCAGATTTCACTGGCGTCCAGTAGTTTTGGAGAACGAGAAAGTCAACCGTAGCACTTGATTCTTTAATGGATAGCGCTCGAAGAGCTTTCTCGATTGCACGAAGTGCCTGATTCTTCTGGACGCTCGAGTATTCAATCCTGATTAGCGCGGCTTCTGGTTCCAACCAAGACCTATCAGATAGTGGTGGGAGGCGAAACTTGAGTTGCGACTTGGCAGAGATGACTTGTCCATTGAGCTCTTTGAACTCTGCTGCAGGAATGTATGTGTCAGGACCTCCGGGGAGCACTACCTTGCCGTTTTCGAACTTGGCATAGATGTCTTGGGTGATCTTGTAAATTACTTGCTGCCCAAGGGGAGGTTTTACGCGGAATTTCTCAATCACACGATCAGATGGGCCAACGTTTGTCATTACGAGCTCATAGGCAGAGCCCAACGGTTGAGAGTAAGAAAGCTGTAGCTCGCTATTGATGTAGTCAAACGTAAGACCGGCACCAGTCACAAGAAAACCCGAGGCTCCAAGCCATAGCCACAACTTTTTCAATGTACTGGATGGTGATGGCCTAGCAACGCCGGGCTGCGTTTGTGCAGCCTGGCTTGCGTTTCCTTTCTTACGTTTCGTTCTCTTAGACATCGAGCGTATAGATGCGAGGGGGTAGATGCGCTCTAACTATAAATTATGTGACGCACACTACCAACAAAGTCCCAGCTTAACAATATGCCGAAAGGCGCCTAGTCAGGCCGATGCTTGGATGATCGAATTACAGGTAGCGCGCGAACCACGCGGCCGCGTTGCGCGCGGCCTGTTGCAGCGTGCCGGGCTCCTCGAAGAGATGCGTTGCGTGCGGGATGAGGACGAGTTCTTTCTCGCAGTTCAGCAGCGCGTGAGCCTGCTGGTTCAGTTCGATCACGCCGTAGTCCGAGGCGCCGACGATGAGCAGGGTAGGGGCGGTGACGCTGCCCAGGGCGGCTACGCCGGCGAGGTCGGGGCGTCCGCCGCGCGACACCACGGCGGCGACCTTGTCGCCCATCTGCGCCGCGGCCTGCAAGGCCGCCGCCGCGCCGGTGCTCGCGCCGAAATAACCGAGTTTGAGCGATTGCGTTGCCGGGTTGGCCTGCAGCCACACCGTGGCGGCGAGCAGGCGGCGCGTGAGCAGCGCGATGTCGAAGCGCGTCTCGTAGTCCTGGTCTTCCTCGCGCGTCAGCAGGTCGAAGAGCAGCGTGCCTATGCCCTGCTGCTGCAGCACTTCGGCGACATAGGTGTTGCGCGGGCTGAAGCGGCTGCTGCCGCTGCCGTGGGCGAAGGCGACCACGCCCTTTGTAGATGGCGGCAGGATCAGTTCGCCGTCGAGTTCGACCTGGTCGGCCGGGATATGTGCGGTTGTCATGGCGTCTCTCCTGAAAGAAATAAGTCTGAAAACCGTAGTCCGCAGATTATGCAGATTCACACAGATTCAATCCGGCGTAATCTGTGGGCACTTGCCTTTTGCCTTTGATCTTCCCTGAAACTCGCTAAACAAGATTACGACATCGTGATCGGAATGCGGCGCGCGCCGAAGGCCTTGGTGAATTTCTCGAAGTGCCCCGCGATCCTCGCGTTGCAGTCCGGGCAGTGGCCGTCGGGCGTGAGGCTGTATTGCCTGATCTCGTACCAGTCGCGCTCGATCAGTGCGCCGTGGCACGAGGGGCAATACGTGGTGTCGCCCTCGCGGTTGTGCACGTTGCCGGTGTAGACGTAGCGCAGCCCTGCGGCCATGGCGATGCGCCGCACCCCCACGAGCTTCTGCGGCGGCGTGGGCGGCACGTCGATCATCTTGTAGTCCGGGTGGAAGGCGGAGAAGTGCAGTGGCACGTCCGCGCCGAGCTCCCTGGCGATCCACTCGCTCATTTTTCCGATCTCGTGGGCGGAATCGTTGTGGCCGGGGATCAGCAGCGTTGTGAGCTCCACCCACACATCGGTTTCGCGGCAGAGGTATTTCAGCGTGTCCAGCACCGGCTGCAGGTGTGCGCCGCAGAGCTTGACGTAGAACTCGTCGGAAAAGCCCTTGAGATCGACGTTGGCGGCGTCCATTTTGGCGAAGAACTCGCGGCGCGGTTCTGCGTGGATGTAGCCCGCCGTGACCGCGACGGTCTTGATGCCGAGCGCGTGGCAGGCGTCGGCGGTGTCCATCGCGTATTCGGCGAAGATCACCGGGTCGTTGTAGGTGAAGGCGACGCTCTTGCAGCCCAGTTGCTGCGCGGTCTTTGCGATGTCCTGCGGGCTGGCTTGGTCGTTCAGGCGGTCGAAGCTGCGTGACTTGGAGATGTCCCAGTTCTGGCAGAACTTGCAGGCGAGGTTGCAGCCCGCCGTGCCGAAGGAGAACACGCTGCTGCCGGGATAGAAATGGTTGAGCGGCTTCTTCTCGATGGGATCGACGCAGAAGCCCGAACTGCGCCCGTAGGTGGTGAGCACGATCTCGTCGCCGGCGCGCATGCGCACGAAGCACGCGCCGCGCTGCCCCTCGTGCAGCTTGCAGTCGCGCGGGCACAGGTCGCACTGGATGCGCTGGTCTTCGAGCCGGTGCCAGTATTTGGTTGGGTGCCGCTCGTCTACGCCGATCGGCTCGTCCATCTCAGCGCTCCTCGCTCCACTTGGTCACGGTATAGCGCAGCAGGCTTACCTCGTTCGTCCAGAAATCGTCCGGCAGGCCTGCCTTGCGCTTGAGCATCGCGAGAAAATCGCGCGGCTGCGGGAAGTGTTCCCAGACCTGCGGCAAAAAGGTGCTGCGGTAATGTCCGCACTGGAAGACGATGCCGTCGACGCCGGGGCGCATCTGCGCCAGCGCATCGGCCTCGTCCAGCACATCCATCGCGGTGGTCGGCGAGAGCAGCGAAATTTCGACTGTGGTGAAGTCGAGTTCTCCGGCATCCAGCGGCATGAAACGCGGGTCGTGCATGGCGGCGGACACGGCGTTGCCCTTCACGTCGGCGAGCAGTGAGCGGTGCGCCTGCAGCGTGCCGATGCAGCCGCGCAGTTCGCCGTCCTGCGTGAGGGTGACGAAGCATGCGCCGTGCTCGGACAGCCAGGGCGCGGTTTCGTCTACCGCACAAGGCATATTCAGGGCGCGTGAAATTGCGGCGCGCGCGATCGGCAATAACACTTTTCCACGTTCACTTTGCATGTCTCGTTTCCTCGGTAAAGGCGAGGGCGGCATAGCCCACCACATGGTCATGAGACCCCGCGGTGTCCCCGGAGTTTCGCAGGTCGAGCAGATGCGGCATGAGGCGGTGCTGGCGCGCCGCGGCGATAAGGCCGCTGACCGGGATACCGCCGCAGGCCTGGTCCGGTTCGACAGGCTGGCGCAGGTCGAGGATGGCCTGCACGGTGCCCTTGTCCACGCGCTGGGCGACGGCATAGGGCAGGTAGTGCGACAGGTCGGAACTGATGACGATCAGCGTCTCCTCGCCGCCCCACAGCGCTTCCAGCACCCCGGCGACCTCCTCTGGCGTCGCCATGCCGACCGCCAGCGGCAGCAGGGTGAAGTCCGCCAGTACGCTCTGCAGGAACGGCAGCTGCACTTCCAGCGAGTGCTCCAGCTCGTGCGCCTCGGCGCTCACGGTCACCTGCGGCAGGCGGGCGGTGCTGCGCGCCGCCTCCGCATCCAGCATCACTCGACCGAGTGGCGTATCGAAGGCATCGGCACCGGGCAGCGCGAGGCCGCGCACTGCGACGCGATGCGTGGGGCCGAGCAGAACCACGCGGCGGATGCGCTTGGCGAGAGGAGTCAGGGTGGCATAGGCGGTCGCCGCAATCGGGCCGGAATAGATGTAACCGGCGTGCGGCACGATCAGGGCCTTGGGGATCAGGCTGTGCGGATTGGCCGCGGCCAGCAGCGCTTGCACGTCATGCGCAAGCTGCCGGGGATCGGCTGGGTAGAACAGGCCTGCGACGGCAGGGGGACGGATGGCGGGCATGACAACCTCCCTACATGCGATGCCGCCAATATGAGGGAAGCGCGGGAAAGAATCAACCTGGAGCTGCACCTCACCACGAAGTGCACGAAGATCACGAAGTTTTTCTTCGCGTGCTTCGTGTTATTCGCGGTTCGGATTTTCTAGTGCTTCAGCGCCTGCCGGAACTCTTCCGGGAAGTGGTGGAAGGCACTGTCGAACAGTGCCACGGCGCCGTTGACGAGGTGGCAGCGGCCGCTGCCGGGCAGCATGGCGCACAGGTTCTTCAGCGTGGCGAGATCGGCCGCAGTGCCGCATCCGGTGTCGATCCGGTCGAGCAAACGGCTCATATTGGCGGTGCCGACCTTGCATGAGTTGCATTGGCCGCACGAGGAATGGGCGAAGAAGCGCTCGTACTCGGCCACCCGCTTGACGATGCCGGTGCCCTCCGAAATGACGATCATCGCGCCCGTGCCGAGGTTGGCGCCGCGCGCGCGCAGCGAGTCGAAATCCATCGCCACGTCGAGGTCGACCGGGGTCAGCATGGTGCTCGAAGGCCCGCCGGTGAACACTGCCTTGGGCTGCTTGCCCGAGAGCAGACCGCCGCCGTGATCGAAGATGAGTTCGCGCAGCGGCGTGCCCATCGGCAGCTCGTAGACGCCGGGGTGCAGCACGTCGCCGCTCAGGGAATACAGCTTGGTGCCGCTGCCCTGCGCCTTGCCGAGGGCGCGGAACCATGCGCCACCCTGTGCCACGATCTGCGGCACGTTGCTGATGGTTTCGACGTTATTGATCAGCGTCGGGCAGCCGTGCACGCCGGACTGCGCCGGGTAGGGCGGCTTGCCGCGCGGGAAGGGGAAGCGCCCCTCGACCCATTCCATGGCAGCCGTTTCCTCGCCGCCGATATAGTGTCCGGAGCCGGGCAGCAGCTTGAGTTCCAGCGGCATGCCGAGCGCGGCCGAGGCCTGTTCCAGCAGGCCGGAGGCCTGCCATTGCTCGAGCGCAGCTTTCATCGCGGCCAGCGGGCGAGCCAGGTCGGGGTTGGTGTAGAACCTGACGCGGTTGGCGCCGATCGCCAGCGCCGTCACCACCGCGCCCTCGATCACCTGATGGGGGGTTTTCTCGAGCAGTAGGCGATCCTTGAAGGTGCCGGGCTCGTCCTCGTTGCCGTTCACGATCAGGTACTTGTCCGGCTTCGGTGCCTCGGCGGCGACAAATTCCCACTTGCGCCAGGCCGGGAAGCCGCTGCCGCCCAGGCCGCGCAGGTCGGCCTGCTTCACTTCCTCGCGCACGGCGGCGGGGTCCTTTATGGCGCGTGCCAGCGCCACACCACCGCCGGAACTGCGCCAGCGGGCCATGTCTGCACCGACGCACCGGTCTGCATGGAGTAGCACCTGGACCGCCCCGAGGTGGGGCGTTTCAACGATCAGCGGTTCCATATGCCTCCTGCTGCATAATCAGGCAATACCTGCGGTGCGCGCTGCGTCATGGGCTGTCCCGCGAGGGTCAGGGCGCGGCGCATCCGGTTCACGTGTTCAAGGGTGACCTTCTTCGGGCCGCGGTCGCGGTCGGCGGTAGCCGCCGCGCCGGCGCGGCGGCCGAAGCTGATGATTTCGAGCAGGGCGTTGCCCATGAGGCGGTTGCGCCCGTGGATGCCTCCCGATACTTCGCCCACCGCATACAGGCCGGGAACGGTGGTGGCGCCGTTGGTATCGATGACCGCGCCGCCGTTCTGGTAGTGCAGGGTCGGATGGACCAGCAGGGGCTCACGACGCGGGTCGATGCCCGCGACATGGGTGCGTGTCATCAGGCTGGTAAATTGCTTTTCCAGTACTCCCGGTTGGGCGCGTTCCAGGCGCGGTGTGTCGAGCCATACGCCGGTGCGCTGGTCGTCAACACGAACCCCGCGTCCCTCCCTGCACTCGCGCAGGATGGCGGCGCATACCACGTCACGCGGCTGGAGTTCATCAATGAAGCGCTGTCCGAGGCCATTTATCAGCAGGGCGCCTGCCGCACGTATGCCTTCGGTCACCAGCTTCCCCGCCAGATGGGCAGGATGCAGCAGGCCAGTCGGGTGGTATTGGAAGGAATCCAGCTCGCACAGGCGTGCGCCGATACGGTACGCCAGCACCAGGCCGTCGCCCGTTGCGCCGAGATGATTGGAGGTCGGGAAACCGTTCAGGTGCAGCCGCCCCAGCCCTCCGGTTGCCAGGATGACGGAGCGGGTGCGCACGATGCGCGGCCGGCCGTCCAGCAGCGAGGTGAGCACCGCGCCGACGCATTTCTGGCCGACTTCGTTGGACAGCAGTTCGACGGCGGGGCTTTGCTCCCAGACTTCGATGCTGTGATGCTGGATGACGGCCTCGCGCAGTACGCGCATCATTTCCAGGCCGGTATAGTCACGACAATGGACGAGGCGAGGAGTGCTCATGCCGCCCGCACGCCGCGTATGCAGGTCGCCGCTGGGTGTCTGGTCGAGCTGCATGCCGAGGTTGATCAGCCATTGCAGCGCCTCCGGGCCGTCCCCGGCCAAGGCGGAGACCAGCGCAGGGTCGCCGACATTGTGGCCGCCGCGCAGGGTGTCCTGGATATGGCGCTGGATCGAGTCTTCAGGCTCGATGGCGGCCTGAATGCCGCCTTCGGCCATGACCGTATTGCTGTCGCCGAGGCGCAGCTTGGTGGCCAGCAGGACGCGCGCACCGTTTTCGGCCGCTGCCAGCGCCGCTGCGCAGCCTGCACCGCCGCCGCCGATCACCAGCACGTCGATATCGGTTACCGGAGCGCCAGCCAGGTCGGCTTCGTCGATAAATGCCTCGGTCTGCAAGAGTCCAGCCAGTTCGCGCTGGCAATTGTCGCCCGCGTTGGGGCCGACTGCCAGCTTGACCACGCTGCCTTGCAGGTGGTCTGGGTGGTAGGTGTTGAGCAGCGCGTCGATATCGGCCAGTTCGGGTGGCGGATCGAGATCTGCATCAGCGCGGTAGCGAGCCAGCGCTTCGGCCAGAGGGATGCCATTACTCATCTTCGATCAATCCTCGTCATTTTCATTTTTTGCCACCATCTCACGGCAGGTGTTCATGCGCTCCTGGCGCAACTCCTCCAGCCGGTGAATCAGGTTGGGCGGGCGAAGATGAAAATGAGCCGTTACGCGCCGGCTGAACAGGCCCACATGAGCCGGGGCGATCAGTTCCGGGCAGGCGGCGTCGCACAGTTCGCACATGACGCATTCAAAAAATACTTCCCCCGCCTCGCGGTAGCGGCCTGCCGCAGCCAGTGCGACACCGTCCTCGACGGCAATGTCCTTGGGGCATGCCTGCACGCAGCCGTGGCAATGCCGACAGCGCGATGCTTCGGGAAAAATTTTGTGGAAGCGTGCATGAATGTCCCAGCCATCCTTGAAATCGTTGATTTCGTAATGATGGCGGGGCGCCGATGCGGGCGGCAGGAATACGACCTCGATGCCGTCCTCGACGAAAGTCTGGCAGGCGAGATTTACCGTCACCTCCTTGCCACGCCGCAACATGACACGGCAGGAGCCACACACCCCTTCCATGCAGCCGACGCTCGTTATCTGCGGCACGCCGCCATGCCATGCGGCTTCGACCAGGGTCATGTCCGCGGAGGCGTTGACGGCGAGGCCGTTGATGGTCAGGGCGACGGGCTGGTCGTTTTCGTCAGGCGTGGTATTGCTTTTCGTCATGGACGCGAGAGGTCGATGATCTTCTTCAAATCATAGTCCTTGTGCCCGCCGACGCGCTTGACCAGTTCTGCCATACGCTCGTGAAGGGCGGGGCGATCGGTCTTGTACAGCAACCCGGTGGGGATGCGGCCGGCTTTTTTCGCCGCAGTGACCACGTTTATCGCGGCATTCAGGTCGCTTATATCGTGGGCAGGATCAACCTCGTCGCAGGCGTTTCTGAAGGACACTGCGGTATCCAGCTCGTTGAATGACGGGCATTGCGAGAGCAGGTTGATGAAGGCGAATCCGTTGTGTTCCATACCACCCTTGATGAGCTGTGCCCCCAGCTTGGCGTTGCCGGCAAACGCCTGTCCGACGTAAGTGGCACCGTAGGTGAGCATGTACAGGATCGGATCCAGAGGCTCTTCCATGCCGCCATACGGGGTAACTGCGGCCTTCATCTCCTCGCGCGAGGTGGGCGAGCATTGACCCTTGGTCAAGCCGTAGACGTGGTTGTCCATCAGGATGTAGGTGATGTTGATATTCTTGCGCGCCAGATGCGGCATGTGCCCGCCGCCGATGGAGAAGCCGTCGCCATCGCCGCCACTGACCACTACCGCGAGATCCGGACGCGCCAAATGCACGCCCGTTGCCACGGGGCCCGCACGGCCGTGCAGGGTGTGCATCTTGTAGGAATTGACGAAGTATGGCAGGCGCGAGGAGCAACCGATCCCGGAAACGCTCACCAGATGGTTCGGGTCGACGCCGAGTTCGGAAAGCGCGCGCAACAGTCCTGTCAATACGCCGTAGTGGCCGCAGCCGGCGCACCAGAATGCCGGCGTCTTTTCATCCTTGAAATCCTTGGGTTTGAAGTCCACCTTGTTGAAGTGGGTGTGCGGTTGAAGGATCGCGTTCATGCCAGTATCTCCTTGACTTTGTTTACTATCATTTCAGGCGTGAAGGGCATTCCGCCGCAAATGGTGTAGGACTCGGGGCGCAACGAAGTTTCCGCGCGCACGAAGTGCGCGAGCTGGCCCTGGAAGTTGACTTCAGGCAGCAGCAGTCGCTTGCACGATGCGCCGAAGTCCTCGAATTGCTGCGCCGGCAGAGGGTTCAGCAGCTTGGGATAGAAGCCCTTGACCTTGTATCCCTCGGCACGCAGGCGTTGCAGCGCTTCGCGCACCACGCCGATGGTGCTGCCCCAAGTGATGATGCCGAGGTCTGCCGCGCCTTCGCCATCCACTTCCGCCGGAGCGACATCGTTGACCACGTTCTTGAGCTTGTTGAAACGCTTGGCCTGCATGGCCTCATGGTTGGCCGATGCGTAGCTGGGCAGACCGCTCTCGCTGTGTTCGAGGCCGGTGGCGATGTGCAAGCCGCCGGGTGTGCCGGGATCGGCCATCGGTGAAATGCCGTCTTCGGTAAATTTGTAGCGTTGATACTCGCCTTCGCCGTTCCAGCGCTTGCGCTCCACCAGCTTGTAATCGGCCGGGTTCGGGCAGGGTACGCTCTGGGTCGAGAACGCCAGGGAGCCGTCGGAAAGCAACAGCACCGGGCACTGGTATTTTTCCGCGAGGTTGAACGCCACGACGGTCAAGTCGATGCAGTCCTTGACGTTTTCCACCGACAGCACGATGCGCCCGGCATCGCCATGGCCGCCGTGTATTGCCAGGAACAGGTCGGATTGCTCATGCTTGGTCGGCAAGCCTGTAGAGGGGCCGCCACGCTGAACGTCGACCACCACGCAAGGCAGTTCGGCCATGAATGCCATGCCCAGCATCTCGCTCATCAGTGCGAGGCCGGGTCCGGAGGTGGAGGTCATTGCTTTCTTGCCCGCATAGGAGGCGCCGAGAACCTGGGAAATGGAGGCGATTTCATCTTCGGCCTGAATCAGGGTGCCGCCGCGCTTGGGCAGGTGCTTCGCGACGTAAATCGCGACTTCGGTCGCCGGGGTGATGGGGTAGGCGGAGAAGAAGTCCAATCCCGCGATGATCGCGCCTAGGCCGATGGCGTTATTGCCCGACATCACGATGACTTCCTGTTTGGACTTGGGTGTGCCGATGGCCCATGGATCGGTCTTTTTCAGCGCAGCGGCCAGTTCGCGGCCGCGCTCCAGCGCTTTCAGGTTGCCCTGCACCACATCCTCGCCCTTGCGCGCGAACTTGGTGGTGAGCACTTCACGCAGGGATTCCACCGGAATGTTGAACAGTTCCGACAGCGCACCCATCGCCACCATGTTCTTGGCGCGCGGGTTGTTCAATTCCTTGGCTGTCTGGGTCATCGGGATAGGGTAAGCGTGTACGCCTTCCGGAATGTCCGGCGTGAAGTCGCTCGGGCTGTCGTAGACGATGGCGGTGCCAGGCCGGAGGAAGGCGCGGTTCATGTTGTACGCTTCGCCGTTGAAGGCGCACAGGACGTCGAAGATGTCGCCCTGGTTGTATACCCGTTCGGTGCTGGCACGCACCTGGTACATCGCGTAGCCACCCTTGATTTCGGCCGGGAAAGTCTTGAATGTGTAGACGTCGAGACCGGCGCGTGCGCAGGCCTGAGTGATGAAATCGCCTACTGAGATGACACCCTCACCGCCTTCACCGCCGATTCGGATGATCAGATCGTTCTTGGTTTTGCCTTGCATCTACTGCTCCTCAGTAACTAAGTAATGGGGGGTGTGCCGTCCGCAGGCCCTGTCATGGCGGCCACAACAATTTAAAAAAATAATTATATCAAAATATGCCGACGAAATTATACAGGTTTTGGAAGAACCGCCGCGCAGAATCATCGAATTAGAGGGGTAAAGATGGATTTGGTTGCGCGCCGATGGCTGGCGGGAAAATTGCCTGTCCCGGACTAGCGCGACGGGTTGTTCAGATAGTCGTCTTTCAGGCGGATATAGTGCTCGGCCGAGTATCTCAGGCGGGCGATTTCTTCCTGGGTCAGCGCCCGGACGGCCTTGACGGGGCGCCCCACGTAGAGCATGCCGCTTTCCAGCACCTTGCCCGGCGGAACCAGGCTGCCCGCGCCTATCATGACGCGGTCGGGAATGACGGCGTCGTCGAGGATGACCGAGCCCATGCCGATCAGGCATTCGTTGCCGATGGTGCAGCCGTGGAGGACGGCGGAATGCCCGACGGTCACATAGTCGCCGACTAGCAGGGGCGAGCCGTCCGGCTTGTCCGGCGTCTTGTGCGAGACATGCCCGATGGTGAGGTCCTGGATGCTGGTGCCCCGGCCGATCACGATACGGTTCACGTCGCCGCGCAACACCGCATTGCACCAGACCGAGCTGTCGTCGCCGATGCTCACCTCGCCGATGATCTGGCAGGATGCATGGGCATAGACGCGTGCTCCGAGGATCGGCATTTTATCGAGGTAGGCAGCTACAGGCATGAAGGCTCCGGGGAGATAAACGATAAATCGGTGCTTGGTGTATGGGGCAGCATTTTAACCTTTTCCGAAGAGTTGGGCAGCCGCCAGAAGCTGGCCATCCTGGCCGCGCGCACCCAGCAGCGAGATGCCGAGCGGGCAACCGTCCTTTTCCAGCAGCGGCATCGAAACTTGCGGCAGCCCGGCAACCGCGGCGATGCAGGTATGCCGCATGGTGTTGAGGCGGCCTGCGCGCGCCTCTTCTATCGACCGGCCCTTGAGCGGTGCGACGCCGGCAGCGGTCGGGAAAACGACCAGCGTGCCGGGAGAAACGATGCCTTCAATCTGTTCGATCAACTGCTTTCTGATCAGTCGCTTTTCCTCCATGTCGCTGCGGCTGACCGTGGATATCTTTTCGAGCCGCCCGCGAATTTCCGCGCCGAAGGCGTCGAGGTTCTGAGAAATCCATGCGCCATGCGCCTCGTTCAGCTCCCACCACTGGATGTTGCGCAGCGTCTCGATCCAGGTCGCGAAGTCCGGCTTGCCCAGTTCGATCTCGGCGGTCTCGATGCCGAGCCGGGAAAGGCCGCTGATGAACGTATCGAATTTCGTCGCGAGTTCGGCATCTTGTGTGGCAAACAGGTCGCGCGCGATCAGGAGCCTGCGCGCGTTGAATTCCGGGATGTCGCGGCCGAGCATGACGCCGCCCACCCTCGCCATCATCTCCGGCGTGTGCGCGAACCACCCGGCCGCATCGAAGCTCGGCGCCATCGGATACACGCCTTGCAGGGAAGCTGCGCCGTGTGTGGTGCGGATGCCGTAGATGCCGCAATACGATGCCGGGATGCGCATCGAACCGGCGGTGTCGGTGCCCAGCGCAAAATCCACCAAGCCGCCGGCGACCGCAGAGGCGGAGCCGCTGGAAGAGCCGCCCGGAATCCTGTCGGGGCATTTGGAATTCAGCGGCGTGCCGTAGTGAAAGTTTTCTCCATCGAGGGAGAAGGCCATCTCGTCCGAGATGGTCTTGCCGAGCAGCGTGGCGCCCTCGTTCAGCAGCCGCTCGACCGCGGGCGCAGTCGTCTGCGCCACGGGATGCGTGCTCTTCCAGCGCGGATTGCCTGCACCGGTGACGAATCCTTCGACATCGTAGAGTTCCTTCACCGCGAAGGTCAGCGAGGAAAGTTTTCCTTCCTTTGTCGGCGAGACGGTAATCATCTCGCCGGGGACGAAGGCGTTGCAGGTATCGACTGGTTTCATGGATAGGCTCATTGGTTGGCTTGCATCAGAATTTCAGCGGCTAGCCCATGCGTAAATTGCCGGATGTGATTCATGACACTGTAGGTGGAATGTACCCGAATTTGCTTATTGATCCGCTTGGCAATTAGCACGAACATCACCGACGGGTGCAAGTCACTTCCATCGGCGGAAGGAATCACGTTTCGGGGGTTGAAAATGGCAACCATAATCATCGGGATCGGTATAGGCATCGTCATCGTCGCCCTTGCCATCGAGCCGGAAAAGATTGCGCAATACCGGCGCTATGCCGTGCCGATGGGCGCTCTCGCTGGCATATTGATGGCAATTGTCCTGCTCGCGCAGTAGATAGGGGGCCTCAAATCTGGATGAAAAGGGATTTTTCCATGGCGGCAAAGTCATCTTGGAGGGATTGCAAATGGAGTCCATAATCATCGGCATTCTCTTCATTGCCCTTGCCATCGTGTCGGACAAGTTGGCGCAATACGGGCACCGGGTTTTTCCCATCGGTATTATCGCCGGCATACTCGCCGTTCTTGTGCTAGTGCATGCCATAGATTGAGCGTGTGCAGGCGGGGAGGGGAATCATCCTGTGCGGGAATTTCTACCGGATCCACACGGTCTTCGCATTCACGAATTCAAGCATCCCCAGTTTCGATAGTTCGCGCCCGTAGCCCGAGGCCTTTACGCCGCCGAAGGGCAGGCGCGGGTCGGATTTGACCATGCCGTTGACGAAGGTGCAGCCCGCCTGGATCTGCGCTGCCAGTTGTTCGGCGCGCGCCGTGTCGCGGCTCCAGATCGACGAGCCGAGTCCGTAGCGGGTATCGTTGGCGATGCGCAGCGCATCCGCTTCGTCTGCGGCGCGGATCACGGTCGCCACCGGGCCGAACATTTCTTCGTTGTAGGCGCGAACCTTCGGGGTGACGCGATCCAGGATCGAGGGGCGGTAGAAGAAGCCTTTTCCCTCCACCGCTTGGCAGCCACTCACCGCGACCGCACCCTGCGCGATGGAATCGCTGATCTGGCCATGCAATGAGTCGCGCAGGTCGGCGCGCGCCATCGGCCCGATCTGCGTCGCGTCGTCCATTGGGTCGCCGAGCCTGAGCGTCTCCACTTTTGCTTTCAACTGGCGCAGGAATTCGTCGGCGATCTGCGGCACGACGATGAAGCGCTTGGCGGCGATGCACGACTGCCCGCAATTCATGAAACGCGAGGCGGCCGCCGTGCTGACCGTCAACTCCAGATCGGCATCGTGCAGCACGATGAAAGGATCGGAGCCGCCCAGTTCCAGCACGCATTTTTTCAGGTGCTGGCCGGCGCACGCGGCCACCTTGCGTCCCGCGGCTTCCGAGCCGGTGAACGTGACACCATGCACATGCGGGCTGGCGATGGCCTCGGCCGTCTGCTCGACCTCGATCATCAGGCTCGTAAACACTCCATCCGGCAGGCCGCACTCGCGGAATACGGCCTCGATCGCCAGCGCGCACTGCGGCACGTTCGGCGCATGTTTCAACACCATCGCATTACCCGCCATCAGGGCAGGGGCTGCGGCGCGGAATGCCTGCCAGAAGGGGAAGTTCCACGGCATGATGGCCAGCACCACGCCGAGCGGATAATGCGCAACGTAGCTTCGGCCGGTGTCCGACTCCCCCGGTTCGGAGCGCATGAATTCTTCGGCATGCTGCGCATAGTAGTCGCAGACGCTCGCACATTTCTCGACCTCGGCTCGCGCCTCGCGCAGCGGCTTGCCCATTTCCTGCGTGATGAAGGTTGCATAGCGGTCGCACCGGGCGTGCAACTGATGCGCGACGTTGCGCAGCACTTCGGCACGCCGGGAAAAAGCAGTTTGTGCCCAGGCCTGTTGCGCGTGGTGGGCTTTCTCAAGCGCCCGCTCCAGGCGGCTGGCATCCCAGCTGGCGTAGGTCTGGAGCAACTGATTGGTGGCCGGGTTCAGGCTTGTGTGTGGCATGATCGGGATGTCGTGTAATTCCGGTCCGGGATTTTAACGTCAGATGGAATAACGCCCGCTGGTGCGGGCGTTATCCTGCCAAAATTCTGCTTCGCTATGCTTTCAGCGAGGCAAGCACCTCGTCCAGCATTTTCTTTGCGTCGCCGAACAACATGCGGTTGTTCTCCTTGTAGAAGAGCGGATTGTCGACGCCCGCGTAGCCGGAGGCCATGCTGCGCTTCATCACGATCGAAGTCTTGGCCTTCCATACTTCCAGCACCGGCATGCCGGCGATCGGGCTGTTCGGATCGTCCTGCGCGGCCGGGTTCACGATGTCGTTGGCACCGATCACCATCGCGACATCGGTGCACGGGAAGTCGTCGTTGAGCTCATCCATTTCCAGCACGATGTCGTAGGGCACCTTGGCTTCGGCGAGCAGCACGTTCATGTGGCCGGGCATACGGCCCGCGACCGGGTGGATGCCGAAACGCACGTTGACGCCTTTTTCGCGCAGCAGCTTGGTGATCTCGTAGACCGTGTGCTGTGCCTGCGCCACCGCCATGCCGTAGCCCGGCACGATGATGACGTTCTTGGCTTCGCGCAGCAGTTCTGCGGTCTCGACCGCGCTGACCGGCACCGCTTCGCCGGCCGGTTGTTGTGCATCGCCGCTCGGTGCGGCAGGTGCGCCGCTGCCGGTGCCGAAGCCGCCCGCGATCACGCTGATGAAGTGGCGGTTCATCGCGCGGCACATGATGTAGGAAAGGATCGCGCCGGAAGAACCCACCAGCGCGCCGGTGACGATCAGCAGGTCGTTCGACAGCATGAAACCGGTTGCTGCCGCCGCCCAGCCGGAGTAGCTGTTCAGCATCGACACCACCACCGGCATGTCCGCGCCGCCGATCGCCATCACCATGTGAATACCGAACAGCAGCGCGATCACGGTCATAACGATCAACGGGATCATGCCGTCGGCAACCGAGTGCGTATTGAGGAACTTGTAGCCGAAGAAAATAACGACCAGCAGGCCCAGAAGGTTTATCCAGTGGCGTGCGGGCAGGAGCAGCGGCTTGCCGCCGATCTTGCCCGACAGTTTGCCGAAGGCGATGATCGAGCCGGAGAAGGTCACAGCGCCGATCAGGATGCCGATGTAGATTTCCATCTCGTGGATGGCTTTTTCGGCACTGGATAAATTGGCCGCTGCCGCCGGGTCGATGTAATTTGCAAACCCGACCAGGCAGGCGGCCAGGCCGACCAGACTGTGCATCAGCGCGACCAGTTCGGGCATCTGCGTCATTTTTACCACGCGCGCGGCGTAGATGCCGACGCTGCCGCCGACTACCATGGCGCCGACGATCCACGGAATGCCGGCCATGGTGACACGCGGGCCGAAGATGGTGGCCAGTACGGCAAGCGCCATACCGATCATGCCGTAGAGGTTACCGCGCCGCGAGGTTTCCGGATGGGACAGGCCGCCGAGACTCAGGATAAAGAGTATCGTTGCGCCGATATATGAAACTGTTGCCAAGCTTTCAGACATGATTGATTACCTTGTATTGTTTTCTACGGCCTAGTTATTTGCGGAACATCGCCAGCATGCGCTGGGTGACGGCAAAACCACCGAACATGTTGACTGCGGTGAGCGCCAAGGCGGCGACGGCGAGGCCGAGGATAAGACCCCTGCCATCAGCTCCGCCGACCGGCGGCGCGACCTGCACCAGCGCACCGATGGCGATGATGCTGCTGATCGCATTGGTCACGCTCATCAGCGGGGTGTGCAAGGCGGGAGTGACGTTCCACACCACCATGTAGCCGACGAAGCAGGCCAGCACGAACACCGTGAAATGCCCGAGGAAGGCAGCGGGCGCGAAGGCACCGACGAACCAGAACAGGACTGTGGCGACGCCGAACATGATCGCCAGTTTGCCGCCAGCCATTGGCTCGCTGCTGCCGCCATGGCCGTGGCCTTTGGCGGCGGGTGCAGCCGCCTTTGCCGCAGCCGGTTTGGCCGGTGCAGCCGGCAGTTTGGGCGCGGGCGCCGGCCAGGTGACCTCGCCTTCCTTGATGACCGTCAGGCCGCGGATGGCGTCGTCGTCCATGTTGACGTTGATGTTGCCATCCTTGGCCTTGCACAGTTCCTCGGTGAGGCGGAACAGGTTGGTCGCATACAGCGTCGAGGACTGCTTGGCCAGGCGGCTGGGCAGATCGGTATAGCCGACGATGGTCACGCCGTGCTTCACCACGGCCTTGCCGGGCTCGGTCAGCTCGCAGTTGCCACCCCGTTCGGCCGCCATGTCCACGATGACGCTGCCGGGCTTCATGCTCTGCACCATCTCGGCGGTGATCAGCCGGGGTGCGGGTTTGCCAGGGATCAGCGCGGTGGTGATGATGATGTCGCATTCCTTGGCCTGCTTGGTGTACATCTCGCGCTGGGCCTGCTGGAAGCCCTCGCTCATCACCTTGGCGTAGCCGCCGCCGCCGGAGCCTTCCTCCTCGTAATCGACCTTGACGAATTCGCCACCCAGCGACACGACCTGGTCGGCCACTTCGGCACGGGTGTCGTTGGCGCGCACGATCGCGCCCAGGCCGGCTGCGGTGCCGATGGCCGCGAGGCCCGCCACGCCGGCGCCGGCGATGAAGACCTTGGCTGGAGGAACCTTGCCCGCAGCGGTGATCTGGCCGTTGAAGAAGCGGCCGAAGGCATTGGCGGCCTCGATCACGGCGCGGTAGCCGGCAACACCGGCCTGCGAGGTCAGGGCGTCCATCTTCTGCGCGCGGGAAAGCTGGCGCGGCAGCGCGTCGATGGCCAGCACAGTGGCCTTCTTCGCCGCCAGTTGCTGCATCAATTCCGGATTTTGCGCCGGCCAGACGAAGCCGATCAGGGTGCCGCCTTCGCGCATCAGGCCGACCTCTTCCGTTGTCGGCACGCATACCTTGAAAACGATGTCGGACGCGGCCCACAGTTTGGCCGTGCCGTCGATAATTTCCGCGCCTGCGGCACGGTAAGTGTCGTCGCTGAAATTTGCCGCATCACCGGCGCCGGATTCGACGGCGACCTTGAAGCCCAGCTTGATAAGTTTCTCTACGACTTCAGGAACAGTCGCAACACGTTTTTCTCCCGCGGCGGTTTCCCGCGGGATTCCTATCATCAGAGTCATGGAATTTCCCGTTTTGGTTAAAGTTTGTTTCTGTCTGCCGTTCCGGCTGGCATGCCGCTTCGGCTTGTGTTTTTTTGCTGCACCATCAGGATGTTTTGCTGCATTGCCGGAATGTCGTTCATTCGGGATGCGCGGAGGCACGATGTTACTTCAAAAATCTTCCGGCCATCAACCTTCTTTTTTCGCTTTTTTAGCGGCGCCTGCGGCGCAAAGGACGGGTTCAGGAAAAGAAGCGCAGACGGGCGTCGGAAGGGATGTCCATGCCTGTTGCCTGTGCGCGCTGCAGGAGTTCCCAGTAGTAGCGGTAGGAGGCGCGGTCGTGCAGCTTGCCTTCATGCTGGATAGGCCCCCAGGCCGCATCCTGGGCCGCCGCCAGCAAGGTAGCGGCTTCGCCGACTTCGGCGAAGTCCGGACGCATGGCCTCGACGATGGGCATGATCTGGGCAGGGTGAATGCTCCACATGCGCAGGAATCCGAGCTCCTGCCGGGCGCGACGCGCATCCTCCCGCACTACATTGATATCGCGAATTTCGGTGGTGACATTGTGGCTGGGTACGACGCCGTTGCCCAGTGCGGCGGCGGCGATTTCACACTTGGCGCGTACCACCAGTGCATGGCTGAACTGGCCGGGGGAGCGCATCGCGGTGGCAGGGATCGCGCCGTGATGCGCAGAGACAAAGTCCATTTGGCCGAAATCGATGGTTTCGACATGCGGCAGGCGGGCGATCTCCCACACCTCATGCAGCGCGCCAGGGGTCTCGATCAGCACATGGACGGGAATCGCGCGCGCGATGCCGTAGCGGTTCCTCAGTTCGTCGAGCGCGGCGATCTGGGTCGCAACATCACCGGCATTTTCAGGCTTGGGTAAAACGATATAGGCTACACATTGCCCTGCACGGCTGATGATGATTTCCAGTTCGTCGCGCCAGACCGGATGCCTGACATCGTGGATGCGCACGCCGATGCGGCCGTAGCGGTTCTCGCCGGACAGGAGCAGGCCGGCGATCATCTCCGCATGTTCCCGCTCCCTGCCCGCCGGGGCGCCGTCTTCGCAATCGGCGGTGATATCGAAGACAGGCCTTCCATCGGCCGATAATTCGGCCTGGATCTGGAGCGCCTTGTTCAGCAGCTTCTCACTGCCGGCAAAATGCTCGCACGCGGCAAGCCGGGGAAATGGGCGGCTGCCTGCATAGAGTACGTCGGATGGATGGAGACGGTCACTCATGCAGGGCATTCCAGCCGCTTATGCGGATTTACTGTATCTCAACCAGGGTTTCATCCGGCGCTACGCTGTCGCCCTTTTTGACATGGACGCCGATGACGACGCCGCTCAGAGGCGCCTGGATTTCGTTTTCCATCTTCATGGCTTCGATGACCAGTACGCCATCTCCGGCCTCGACCTTGTCTCCGGCCTTGACCTTGACGTCGACGATGGTGCCGGGCATGGCGGTCGTCACGCAGCCCTCGTGGGAGGGGCGCGGGCGTCCGGTGCCCGATGCCGGGGCGGCAGTTTTTTTCTTGCCGTTACCCTTGCCGCCGGAAACCTCGATCTCGTTCAGGGTCTCGACAATGACTTCTTCGGAAATGCCGTCGACGGATACGTAGAACGGGCGCTGGGCTTCGCCGTGGTGTCCACTGCCGGTGAGCTTGATGTGGAAGGTTTCACCGTGCAGCGTCACCTTGAATTCATTGGGTGCGTAGCGTTCGGAGGAGGTGGTGGCGGCCTCTTTGGATAGCAGCGGCTCCGGCTTGAGCGTGCCGGCGTTGCGCTCCTGCAGAAAGGTCTTCGCAATATCCGGGAACATGGCATAGGTGAGGACATCTTCCTCGCTCTTCGCCAGGTCTTCGCACGTGATCCTGAGCTTGTTCATCTCGTCTTCGAGCAGATCCGCCGGGCGGCAGGTCACGACTTCCGCGTCGCCGACCGCGAGCTTCCTGATCTGTTCATTGACTTTGCCCGGCGCCTTGCCGTAGTGGCCGAGCAGGTAGTTCTTGACTTCATTGGTGACCGATTTGTAGCGCGCGCCGGTCAGGACGTTCATGACCGCCTGTGTGCCGACGATCTGCGAGGTCGGCGTGACCAGCGGCGGGTAGCCCAGATCTTCGCGTACCAATGGGATTTCGGCGAGCACCTCGTTCATGCGGTTGAGCGCGCCCAGTTCCTTGAGCTGGTTGGACAGGTTTGAAATCATGCCGCCCGGCACCTGGTTCACCAGCACGCGCGTATCCACGCCGGTGAACGCGCTCTCGTACTGCCAGTACTTCTGGCGCACCTCGTAGAAATAGGCGGTGACTTCCTGGATCGCCGCGAGGTCGAGGCCGGTGTCGTATGGAGTGCCTTTCAGCGCGGCCACAATGCTCTCGGTCGAGGAGTGGCTCGCGCCTTCGCCGAAGGAGGAGTTGCAGGTATCCAGCATGGTGGCACCCGCTTCCACGGCCTTGAGGAAGCTCATGCCGGAGAGGCCGGAGGTTGCGTGGCTGTGCAGATGGATAGGCAGGCCGACGGCGGCGCGCAACGCCTTGACCAGGTCGGTGGCCGCATAAGGCGTGAGCAGGCCGGCCATGTCCTTGATGCAGATCGTGTCGCAGCCCATCGCTTCCAGCTCTTTTGCGAGTTCGATGAACTGGGGAATGCCGTGCACCGGGCTGGTGGTGTAGCTGATGCAGCCCTCGGCATGCTTGCCGGCTTTTTTCACTGCCTCGACCGAGACGCGCAGATTGCGCAGGTCGTTCATCGCGTCGAAGATGCGGAACACATCGATGCCGTTGTCCGCGGCCTTGGCGGCGAAGGCGCGCACCACGTCGTCGGAATAGTGGCGGTAGCCGAGCAGGTTCTGGCCGCGCAGCAGCATCTGGATGCGGGTGTTCGGCAGGGCCTTGCGCAGTTTCCTGAGGCGCTCCCAAGGGTCTTCCTTCAGGAAGCGCACGCAGGAGTCGAAGGTCGCGCCGCCCCAGGCTTCCAGCGACCAGAAACCGATGCTATCGAGCTTGTGGCAGATGGGCAGCATGTCTTCGGTGCGCATGCGCGTCGCGATCACGGATTGATGGCCGTCACGCAGCACCAGTTCGGAAATAAGGGTTTTTGCCATGGTTTTACTTGCCTGCTAGGTTGAATTAAATGCCTTCGTGCGCCGCGATCACGGCCGAGATGGCTGCTGCCCTAAGTTCCGGCGGGATTTTCGTGGTGTAGTCGATCAATTCCGGATGGGATTCCACGAACCCTGTGTTGAAGTCCGCATTTCTGAAGTCGGGGTGTTTCAGGATTTCCTGATAGTACGGGATGGTCGTCTTGACGCCGTAGATCAGCATGTCCTTGAGCGCGCGGCGGCCGCGTTCGACGACGCCGTCCCAGGTGAGCGCCCAGACGGTGAGCTTGGCGCACATGGAATCGAAGTAGGGCGGTATCTCGTAGCCGCTGTACATGGCGGCGTCGATGCGCACGCCGGGGCCGCCTGGCGCATAGTAGCGGGTGATCTTGCCGAAGCTCGGCAGGAAGCCGTTCTTGGGGTCTTCCGCATTGATGCGGAACTCCATGGCATAGCCGCGGAACCGGACGTCTTCCTGCTTGTATTGCAACTCATGCCCGTCGGCGATGCGGATCTGCTCCTGCACGATGTCGATGCCGGTAATGGTTTCCGTCACGGTGTGTTCGACCTGGACGCGGGTGTTCATTTCCATGAAGTAGAAATTGCCGTCCCGGTCGAGCAGGAATTCGACGGTGCCCGCATTCTCGTAGCCCACGGCACGAGCGGCCTTGACGGCCAGGCTGCCGATATATTCGCGCTGTTCTGCGTTAATTTGCGGCGAGGGGGCGATCTCGATCAGTTTCTGGTTGCGGCGCTGGATGGAGCAGTCGCGCTCGAACAGGTGGATCGTGTTGCCATGGCTGTCGCCCAGCACCTGCACTTCGATATGCCGCGGATTGACCACGCATTTTTCCAGGAAGACTTCCGGCTGGCCGAAGGCCTTGCTGGCTTCCGAAATCACGCGCTCATAGTTGCCGACCAGGTCCTTGTCGTTGTCGCAGCGGCGGATGCCGCGTCCGCCGCCGCCATTTGTGGCCTTGAGCATCACGGGGTAGCCTATTTTGTTGGCCAGCGCACGCGCCTCTTCCACATCGGCGAGATTGCCGTCGCTGCCTGGCACGCAAGGAATGCCCGCTGCGATCATGGCATTGCGCGCCTGGACTTTGTCGCCCATCTGGCGGATGACCTCCGCGTCAGGGCCGATAAACTTGATGTCGCGGCGGGCACAAATTTCCGCCAATTCCGGGTTTTCAGAGAGGAAGCCGTAGCCCGGATGCAACGCATCGCATCCCGAAGTTACCGCGATGTTGACGATGTTGTGGGCGTTAAGGTAACCGGCGACCGGCTCGGAACCGATGTGGTAGGCCTCGTCCGCTTTCTTGACGTGCAACGCATGGCGGTCGGCATCCGTGTAGATGGCGACCGACTTGATGCCCATTTCAGAGCAGGCGCGCACGATGCGCACCGCAATTTCACCGCGGTTGGCGACAAGTATTTTTGTTATCACAAATTGATCCTGCGTCTGGCTAAATGATGAAATACAGCCGGATTATAATTTTTCAGGTTGCACCCTGGTGGAGGGTTGCCCGAGTATTCGAGTTGGCCATTATAGCGGCATCGTCCTGCCATGCTCAATGGCAATTAGTTGGCCGGGTCATTGTAGTGGCTGCACGTGAGTTTTTGTTATAACGGCAGAAAGGCAAATGGGGAATCAGGCAAGCGCTTTGGTTTCTTTATTTTGGGGTTAATTTCCGGATTAATGCTTCGGACTAACAGACAAAATGCCGAATAATGTGTAGTATTACACTAGGTATTATCGATGGCAAATTTGAGATAGAGGGGTTGTGGGCAAACCGCATCGCGGTGGGCTGTAAGAAGCTTTGCGGCATGAATAGTTAGGATAGAATACGTAGCATCGGACTCGCTGGATTTGCCGTGCGGTGGTTGTTGGTGCCGCTACTGGCCTTCTGATTGATATTAGATTCTGGTTGTGGTCCCGCTTCGTCCATGGCGGATCTGGGGCATTCTCCGAACTTATGTTTTATTCGACTGGTCGTATGCATACGACTGGCCGCAAAACTCCATGCCCGCCCGCGGGTCTATCGATCTGATTCCGTGTGACCATCATGCGAATTTATGGAATTTCGGGCTGTGCCCATGCTTAATTTCCGGGCGACCGGACAGAATTAATATTGACTGAAGGAGTTTTTGATGTACCAAGCGCAAATGGTTACGATCGACGGGAATGAAGCAGCAGCCTATATTGCCCATCTGACCAATGAGGTGATTGCGATTTACCCGATTACACCCTCATCGCCGATGGGGGAATATTCCGACATCTGGTCGGCGCAGGGTACCAAAAACCTGTGGGGCACTGTTCCCCAGGTGATCACAATGCAGAGCGAAGGCGGTGCTGCGGGCACGGTGCACGGGGCGCTGCAGACCGGCTCTCTGACGACCACCTTCACCGCCTCGCAGGGCCTGCTGCTGATGATCCCCAACATGTACAAGATCGCCGGCGAACTGACGCCGTTCGTCATGCATGTTGCGGCGCGTTCGCTCGCGGCACAGGGCCTGTCGATTTTCGGCGACCACAGCGACGTGATGTCGGCGCGCTCGACCGGTTTTGCCTTCCTTGCCTCCAACACCGTGCAGGAGGCGATGGACATGGCGCTGATCGCCCAGGCCGCGACGCTCGAAGCGCGTGTGCCGATCCTGCATTTCTTCGACGGCTTCCGCACCTCCCACGAAGTAGCCAAGGTCGAGCAGGTGCCGATCGAAGTCGTGCGCGAGATGATCGACGACAAGCTGGTGTTCGCCCACCGCGCGCGCGCGTTGACTCCGGATCATCCGGTGATTCGCGGCACGGCACAGAATCCCGACGTGTACTTCCAGGCACGCGAAACGGTCAACTCCTATTACAGCGCGATGCCCGGCATCGTGCAGAAGGCGATGGACAAGTTTGCCAAGCTTACCGGCCGCCAATACCACCTGTATGACTATGTCGGCGCCCCGGATGCCGAGCGGGTGGCAATTCTGATGGGTTCGGGCGCGGATGCCGCGGAAGAAACGGTGGAGCACCTCACCGCCCATGGCGAAAAAGTTGGCATATTGAAAGTGCGTCTGTATCGCCCCTTTGCGTCGGAAGAGTTGCTCAAGGCCATTCCGGTCACGGCCAAGCATATTGCCGTTCTCGACCGCAACAAGGAACCCGGTGCGGACGGCGAGCCGCTGTACAAGGACGTGGTGACGGCGCTGGCCGAAGCCTTTACCGCCGGCAGGGGCAAATTCACCGCTCTGCCGCGCGTGGTGGGCGGGCGCTATGGTCTGTCCTCCAAGGAGTTCACGCCGGGCATGATCAAGAGCGTGTTCGACGAACTGAAAAAGGACCAGCCGAAGAATAACTTCACCGTCGGCATCATCGACGACGTAACCCACACCAGTCTCAAGTGGGACGCGACTTTCCGCAACGATGCCAGCCGCGGCGTGAACCGTTGCGTGTTCTACGGCCTGGGCTCGGACGGCACCGTGGGCGCCAACAAGAACACCATCAAGATCATGGGTGAGGAAACCGAGCTCTACGCCCAGGGTTATTTCGTCTACGACTCGAAGAAGGCAGGCGCGGTCACCGTCTCCCATCTGCGCTTCTCGCCCAAGTCGATCCATTCCCCCTACCTGATCGGCAACAGCGATGCGAACTTCATCGGCTGCCACCAGCCAGGGTTCCTTGAGCGTTACGAAATGCTGGATTACGCCGCCGAAGGCGCGGTATTCCTGCTCAACATCCCGGTCGCGCCGGATAAGGTGTGGGACAAGCTGACGCGCAAGATGCAGAAGCAGATCATCGACAAGAAGATCGAGTTCTATGCGATCGATGCCTACGCCATTGCCAGGGCGACCGGCATGGGCAGCCGCATCAACACCATCATGCAGACCTGCTTCTTTGCCATTTCCGGCGTGTTGCCGCGCGATCTGGCAATCGAGAAGATCAAGTCCGCCGCCGAGAAGTCCTACAGCAAGAAGGGCATGGCGGTGGTGGAGGCCAACTGGAAGGCGATCGACGAGACCCTTGCCAACCTGCACAAGATCAAGGTTCCGGCCACCGTCACCAGCGCGTTCGAAATGCCCGAAACGGTGGGCGCTAGCGCGACGGATTTCGTCAAGCGCGTGACTGCCGAGATCATGGCCGGCCGCGGCGATCTGCTGCCGGTGTCGGTGTTCCCCGCCGATGGCACCTGGCCTACCGGCACCGCAATCTGGGACAAGCGCAATCTGGCGCTGGAAATTCCGGTTTGGGACGAAGAGCTGTGTATCTACTGCGGCAAGTGCGCGTTCGTCTGCCCGCATACCGCCATCCGTTCCAAGGTGTTCCCGGTCGAATTGGCCAAGGATGCGCCGTCCACTTTCAAGCATATCCAGATCAAGGGCAAGGAATTCGAGCAGGGCATGCACGTCACTTATCAGGTGGCGCCCGAGGATTGCACCGGTTGTACCCTGTGCGTCGACATCTGTCCGGCGGTATCCAAGACCGACCCGACCTACAAGGCGCTCAACATGCGCGACATCGAGCCGCTGCGCAAGTCGGAAAAGGAAAACTGGGATTTCTTCCTCAATCTGCCGGAATTCGATCGCACCAAGCTGCGCACCTCCACCATCAAGGGTGCGATGATGCTGCAGCCGCTGTTCGAGTTTCCTTCAGCCTGCGTCGGTTGCGGCGAAACACCCTATATCAAGCTGGTTACCCAGTTGTACGGCGACCGCCTGGTGGTGGCAAATGCCACCGGTTGCTCTTCGATCTATGGCGGCAACCTGCCCACCACGCCCTACAGCACGAATCCCGAGGGGCGCGGTCCGGCTTGGGCAAACTCGTTGTTTGAGGACAATGCCGAATTCGGCCTGGGTTTCCGCGTCAGTATCGACAAGCAGGCCGAGCAGGCACGCGAGCTGTTGGCGCGAATGAAGGATAAAGTCGGCGCCGAACTGGCCGATTCCATTCTCGGCGCAGATCAGTCCGAAGAAGCGGGTATCTTCGCCCAGCGCGAGCGCATCGAAGCATTGCGCAAGGTGCTGGCCGGTATCAATACCGCCGAGGCGCGCAATCTGGAGAGCCTGGCCGACTATCTCGCGAAGAAGAGCGTGTGGATCATCGGCGGCGACGGCTGGGCTTACGATATCGGCTTCGGTGGCCTGGATCACGTGCTGTCCTCCGGCCGCAACGTCAATATCCTGGTGCTCGATACCGAGGTTTATTCCAACACCGGCGGGCAGTGCTCCAAGGCTACGCCGCGCGGCGCCACGGCCAAGTTTGCCGCTGGCGGCAAGCCGACCGGCAAGAAGGATCTGGGGCAGATTGCCATGAGCTACGGCAATGTCTACGTTGCCCAGGTCGCCTATGGTGCGAAGGACGCGCACACGCTGAGAGCCATTCTCGAAGCCGAATCCTTTGACGGCCCGTCGGTAATCATCGCCTACAGTCCCTGTACCGAGCACGGCTACGAGATGGGCATACAGCACCAGCAGCAGGAGTTGGCGGTCAACACCGGCCACTGGCCGCTGTACCGCTACGACCCGCGCCGCGAGGAGGAGGGCAAGAATCCGCTCTCGCTGGATTCGAATGAGCCATCCGTGTCCATCCATGAGTTCGTCAAGAACGAACCGCGCTTCCGCGGTCTGGTGAAGAACATGAATAGCGATAGCGGAAAAACCGTGGCGTTCTACGACAAGGAATTGCGCAAGCACTACGCGATTTTCGAGCACATGGCGAAGGACACCAAGAAGGGATCAGCCGACGCGTAGCATGGCCCGGGGTTCCCGTTGCACGGGAGTGCGTTGCACCGGATTCCTGAATTCACCAAAAGAAGCTAACTCACCGCGCTTGCCTGGCAAGCGCGTGAAGTTGCCATTGCGGATCGGTGATTGTGGTAAAGACATTTGTCATGGATTGTGCAAAGGCCGATAATATGCAAATTTTTAACGGGGGGTGTCATGAGTAGTGGCAAGAAATACATCTATACCTTCGAAGAAGGCGACGGAAAAAACAAGATGTTGCTGGGCGGCAAGGGTGCGAATCTGTGCGAGATGACCCAGATCGGTCTGAATGTCCCCCCCGGATTTACCATTACCACCGACGCGTGTACCGCCTACCTGGAAAAGAACAAGCTGCCTGATGGGTTGATGGACTCCGTCAAGGAGCACATGCTGGCGCTGGAAAAGAAGACCGGCAAGGGCTTCGGCAGCGGCACGAACCCCCTGCTCATCTCGGTGCGTTCCGGCTCGTCCATGTCCATGCCGGGCATGATGGACACCATCCTCAACCTCGGCCTCAACGAAACTTCGCTGCAGGGGCTGATCAAGCAAACCGGCAATGCCCGCTTTGCCTACGATGCCTACCGCCGCTTCATCCAGTTGTTCGGCAAGATCGCGCTCAACATCAGCGACGAGCATTTCGACGAGCGCATGGCTGCGATCAAGCGCAAATACGGCGCACCGCAGGATGTAGATCTGAGCGCCGAACACCTCAAGGAACTGGGGGGTGAGTTTCTCGATATCGTCAAGCACCATACCGGCAAGCCCTTCCCGCAAGACCCGTACGAGCAATTGGAAATCGCCATCGGCGCGGTGTTCGGCTCGTGGATGGGCAAGCGTGCGGTGGATTACCGCAAGCAGTTCAAGATCACCAGGGATCAGGCCAACGGCACGGCGGTGAACATCTGCACCATGGTGTTCGGCAACATGGGCAATGATTCCGGCACCGGCGTGGGTTTCACGCGCAACCCCGGCACCGGCGAAAATCTTATTTACGGCGAGTACCTGGTCAATGCGCAGGGCGAGGATGTGGTTGCGGGGATCCGCACGCCGAAGGCAATCGCCGAGATGGAGCAGGAGATGCCGGAGATATACCGTCAGCTGATGGCGCTGCACAACCGGCTGGAATCGCATTATCACGAAGTGCAGGATTTCGAGTTCACCATTGAGAAGGGCATCCTGTATTGCCTGCAGACGCGCAACGGCAAGATGAATGCGCGCGGCATGGTGCGCTCCTCGGTGGAGATGTTCCATGAGGGGCTGATTTCCAAGGAGCGCGCGCTGCTGCGCATCGAGCCTGCGGTGCTGGAGCAGCTGCTGGTTCCGCAGCTTGCGCCGAACTTCCACGGCAAGTCGCTGGCGCAGGGTCTGCCTGCATCGCCGGGCGCTGCCTCGGGCAAGATCGTGTTCGATGCCGACACCGCCGAGGCGCGCGGCCGCGCCGGCGAGAAGATCATCCTGGTGCGCGAGGAGACCAAGCCCGAGGACATCCACGGCTTCTTCCAGGCGCAGGGCATCCTCACCAGCCGCGGCGGCAAGACCTCGCACGCCGCCGTCGTGGCGCGCGGCATGGGCAAGCCCTGCGTCTCGGGCTGCGAGCAGATCGTCATCAACGACGTGCTGCGCAGCGCGCAGATCGGCGAGACTACCCTGCACGAGGGCGATGTCGTCACCATCGACGGCGGTACCGGCCATGTTTACGCGGGCGAAGTGCCGACGGTGGAGGCCGAGTTCTCCGAGGAGTTGGCCACGCTGCTGTCCTGGGCGGATGAGGTGGCGAAGCTCAAGGTGCTGGCGAACGCGGATACGCCCGGCGACGCCTCGCGCGCGCGCGAGTTCGGCGCGATGGGCATCGGCCTGTGCCGCACTGAGCGCATGTTCAACAGTACCGACCGGCTGCCGATCGTTCAGGAAATGATCCTGGCCGAGACGCCGGAAGCCCGCCAGTCCGCACTGGATCGCCTGTTGCCGATCCAGCGCGCCGACTTCAAGGGCATCTTCAAGGCGATGAAGGGGTTGCCGGTAACCGTGCGCCTGCTCGACCCGCCGATGCATGAGTTCCTGCCCACTGCGGCGCAGCTCGAACTGGAAATCGCGCACCTGCACCAGTTGCGCGATACCATCGACGGCCTGGAAGAGTTGCCGGAGACGCTCAAGATGCTCAATCCCAAGCTCTACCAGCAATATGCCGACGGCCTGATGAAGCTGATGGGCGGCCTGAGCGACTTCAAGGAGTCGCACATGGAGGAAGACGTCATCGGCAAGAAGGAAGTGATCCTGAAGAAGGTCAGGGCGCTGGCCGAAGTCAACCCGATGCTCGGCCATCGCGGCGTGCGGCTGGGCATCACCTATCCCGAAATCTACTCGATGCAGATACGCGCGATTCTGGAAGCCGCCGCGCTGTGCGCCAAGGACGGCGTGGAAATCTATCCGGAAATCATGGTGCCGCAGGTCGCCACGGTGGAAGAGCTCAAGCGCATCCACAGCTACGTGCAGCGCATCCACCAGGAAGTGAACGCAACCTACGGCATCAACGTGCAGTTCAAGTTCGGCTCGATGCTGGAAGTGGTGCGCGCCTGCGTGCGCGCCGGGCGCATGGCCGAAACTGCCGAGTTCTTCTCCTTCGGCACCAACGACCTGACCCAGGCCACGTTCTCCTTCAGCCGTGAGGATGCGGAAAACAAATTCCTCCCCGCCTACAACGAAACCGGCATCCTGGAAGACAACCCCTTCGAAGTGCTGGATATCAAGGGAGTGGGGCAGTTGATGAAGATGGCCGTGGCGAAGGGCAGGGGAACTAACCCGGAGCTGAAGATGGGCATCTGCGGAGAACATGGCGGGCATCCCGGCTCGATCCGCTTCTGCCACCATATTGGGCTCAATTACGTCTCCTGTTCCGGACCGCGCGTGCCTATCGCGCGCCTTGCGGCGGCACAGGCCAAACTGCTGGAGGAGCAGTACCAGGAGCCGGTCTGAGGTCAGTTGCAGTCCGGGTCGCGCTTGGCGGCGCGATCCCGGTTATGGCCTGATTTGAATCTTATTGTTTTTCCGGTGTCAACGGGGCAGACGGATGAGCGTTTTAACTGATGGGTTAAAAGATGGGTTTTTCATGCAAGTTTTGCTTGACCGAATAAACGCGATGCACTAATTTTATGTTCCGCAATATGAGCTTCAAACTGGCTTAAGCGCAGCGCAAAAACAAGATGTTCCCGGTATTCAGCCTGTCCGGAAATACCTGCTTCATCACCAACAATGCACGCTTCCCGATAGTTCAGGCAGATTTGACGCGGCGTCCGCTTATGCGGCCGGCGCAGGTTTTTTGTTAATGGAATCGCTTTTGTGCGGCATTTATCCGCCCCAGGCATGCTGCTAATTATTTATTCGAGGTCGTCCTTATGACTGCCGTAATGTCACGCCGCCGTTTTATCGCTTTCGTTGCCGCCGCCGCCGGCCTGCCGCTGCTGTTGAAGACGGGAAGCTCCCAGGCCAAGCCGGTGCGCTGGGAAGGCACCGCCTTGGGCGCGCCGGCCTCCATCCAGCTTTACCATGCCGACGAGGCACAGGCGCGCGCCGCCATCGCCGCAGGTCTCGACGAGCTGAGGCGCCTCGAGGCGATCTTCAGCGTTTACCGCGCGGACAGTTCCATTTCGAAGCTCAACCGCGAGGGCGTGCTCGAAAACGCGCCGGACGATTTCATTGCCATGCTGACCCGCGCCCTGTCGCTGGCCAGGATCAGCGAGGGCGTCTACGACCCCACCATCCAGCCAGTATGGCAGACCTATTTCCGCCATTTCACCGCAGCCAGCCCAGACCTGGCCGGCCCGGCGCCGCGTGATCTCGCCGCCGCGCTTGAACTGGTAGACTGGCGCGCCGTCGAGGTGGATGCCGGAAACAGGAAGGTCTCCTTCGCCCGCCCCGGCATGGGGCTGACGCTGAACAGCGGCGCGCAGGGCTATATCACCGACCGCGTCGCCGATACGCTGCGTGCCCACGGCTTCGGCAACATGCTGGTGGACATGGGTGAACCGCGTGCAATCTCGACCAAACCGGATGGTTCCGCCTGGCGCGTTGGCATTGCCAATCCCTCCAACCCTGACCGTGCAGTCGTCACACTGGATTTGGTGGACAAGTGCGTTTCCACCTCGGGCGGCTATGGCACCCTGTTCGATGCCAAGGGCGCCTTCACCCACCTGATCGACACCCGCACCGGTCGCACTGCGCCTGCGATGCTGGGGGTCTCGGTGGTGGCGGATACCGGCGTTGCCGCCGATGGCCTTTCCACAGCGATGCTGATGGCGCCGGTCGAGCGTCGCCAACACATCCTCCGTTCTGCCGGTGGGCAGAAGGCAATCTATGTCACGCCCGAAGGCGTAATCTCCACCGTAGAAGCGTGATCATGGACGAGTTCGCACATGGCGCCACGGATTTCAGCGCACCCAGCATGACCGAGGGCATCGCACAGGTGGTGAAGATAGAGGGCAGGGCCGCTTGGCTGGTGCCCGAGCAGGGTTCCAGTTGCGGCAGCTGCGCCTCGGCGGATGCATGCGGTTCCAAGGGGATCGGCACTACGGCCAGCCGGCTGGACAGCCGCCGTTTCCGCATCGACAACAATGCCAATCTCGCCGTCGGCGAGCGCGTGGTGTTCGGCATTCGCGACAACGTGCTGCTGAAGGCATCAATCACCGCCTACGCCCTTCCGCTGGCCATTCTGCTGCTTGCCGGGTCGTTGGCGCAATGGAAGTTTGGCAGCGACCTCATTACCATGGCGGCGATGGTCGCCGGCCTGGTCATCGGGCTGGTGATTTCGCGGATGGCGGCAGGGTATTTACAGACGAGGGGCGATCTCGCTCCGCAGTTTTTGCGTCGCGCCAGGCCGGGCGAAACATGCAGTTCTTGAGTAGGCAAGGGATAGCACAATGAAAGAATATTTGCTCTTGATGTTTAGCGCGGCGCTGGTCAATAACGTCATTCTGGGCCGTTTCCTCGGGCTGTGCCCGACCATGGGCGTCACCACGCGCCTGGATGCCGCCGTCGGCATGGGCATGGCGACTACATTTGTGATGACGGTTGCGGCCATCGCGGGCTGGACGGTCAACACGCTGCTGCTGGCCCCTTTCGAACTTGGCTATCTGCGCACGATCACCTTCATTCTGATCATCGCCTCCACCGTGCAGTTCACCGAAATGGTGGTCAGAAAAGTGTCACCGTCGCTGTTCCAGTTGCTGGGCATCTACCTGCCGCTGATCACTACCAACTGTGCCGTGCTGGGCATCGCGCTGCTGCTGGTCGACGCCAAGATGAGCATGCTTACCAGCGTCCTGTTTGCCATCGGTTCCGCCATGGGTTTCAGCCTGGTCCTGATCATTTTCGCCGGGCTGCGTGAGCGGCTGGCCGTGATGGATGTGCCGCGCCTGTTCGTCGGCCCGCCGATCGCCTTCATCGTGGTCAGCTTGCTGGCGCTGGCATTCATGGGTTTCTCGGGCATGGGGGCGAGTTGATTATGTCTGGCATGTTGATCGCTATCGGTAGTCTTACGTTAATCGGTGTTGCGCTGGGCGCCATCCTCGGTGTGGCTGCGCGCCGTCTCGCAGTGCAGGAGGACCCGCTGGAAGAGGAGCTGAAGGCCATGATGCCCGGCTCGCAGTGCGGCCAGTGCGGCTATGTCGGTTGCGCCCAATATGCATCGGCGCTGGCTAAGGGCGAGGAGGCATCGATCATGCTGTGTGCGCCCGGCGGCAAGCCGCTGGTCGAGGCGCTGTCCGCCAAACTGGGCATCGAGGCCGATCTCTCCGAACTCGATGACAAGGGGCCGGAGCACGCCTTTATCATCGAGGATCTTTGTATCGGTTGCACGCGCTGCATCCGGGAGTGCTCGACCGACGCCATCATGGGCGCGAACAAGCTGATGCACACCATCATCATCGATGCCTGCCATGGCTGTTCCAAGTGCGTCAAGGTTTGCCCCACCGACGCCATCATCATGGTTGAGTATCCGGTGACGCTGTCCAACTGGCATTGGCCCAAGCCAGAAGCCGAGAACACGTCCCCCAAACCCGAGACTGTGCCTGCGCACTAGGAGTTGTCACAGATGAAACTTTTCCCCGTAACCGGCGGCATCCATCCGGAATACCGCAAGGATTTAACCAGCGAGAAGGCCATCGTGGCCATGCCGATGCCGGCCATGCTCTACATTCCGCTGCAGCAGCATATCGGCGCGCCGGCCGAGGTGCTGGTGAAAGAGGGCGACCTGGTCAAGAAAGGCCAGATGATCGCGCGCAACCAGGGGGCAGTGTCGGCATCTCAGCATGCGCCTTCCTCGGGCCGCGTCGTGTCGGTGGCGGAGGTTGCGGCGCCCCATCCTTCCGGCTTGCCGCAGAAGACCATCGTCATCGAACCGGACAGCAAGGACGAATGGGCCGACTTGCCGACGCCCATTGCCGATCCGTTTACTGCCACCCCGCAAGAGATCAACGATCGCGTTGCCCAGTCTGGCATTGTCGGCATGGGCGGCGCCGCCTTTCCGTCGGCGATCAAGCTGAATCTTGGCACCCAGAAAAAACTTGAAATCCTGCTGCTCAACGGAGCGGAGTGCGAACCCTACCTGACCTGTGACGACCGGGTGATGCGCGAATATGCCGACGAAGTGATCGACGGCGCACGCATCATGGCCCATGCGCTGGGCACGCCCAGGGTGGTCATCGGCATCGAACAGAACAAGCCGCAGGCGATCGAGGCCATGACCAAAGCGGCTGCCGCTTTTCCCAATGTCGAAGTGGCCGCCGTGCCGGTGCAGTACCCGATGGGTTCCGAGCGCCATCTGGTGCAGGCGATCACCGGTCGCGAGACCCCGGCGCGCAAACTGACCGCTGATCTCGGCATCGTGGTGCACAACGTCGCCACCGCCCGCGCCGTGCATCATGCCGTCCGCTTCGGTTGCCCGCTGGTTGCACGCGTGGTGACGGTGAGCGGTGGCGCGATACGCAATCCCGGCAACGTCATGACGCCCATCGGCACCAGGATAAGCGACCTGGTCGAGTTCTGCGGCGGCTTCTCGTCGCGCCCCGAGAGCGTGGTCAACGGCGGACCGATGATGGGCCAGCCGCTGGCCAGCCTGGATGCGCCGGTGGTCAAGGGCACTTCAGGCATCCTGGCGCTCACCGCCGAGGAGATCAACGACCGTCCGACCTCCGCGTGCATCCGCTGCGGCAGTTGCGTCACCGTCTGCCCGTGTGGCTTGTCACCGGTGGATATGGCCGCCTTCATCCGCAAGGATAATCTGGACGTTGCCGCCAAGCTGGGCGTGATGGACTGTTTCTCGTGCGGCAGCTGCTCGTATGTATGCCCGTCGCACATCCCGCTGGTGCACTATTTCAACTACGCCAAGGGCGTGTTGCGGGAGCTGGAGACCGAGCGCCGCAAGAGCGAACGCATCAAGACGCTCGCCGAGACGCGCACCATCCGCATCGAGAAAGCCGCCGAGGCCAAGCGTGCCGCCCTGGCCGCGAAAAGCAAGCCGGCTGCAGAAGCTGCCCCGTCAGGCGGGGAGACCAAGGCTACTACCGAAGAAAAGGCCAACGCATGAGTACCGCAATCATGAAAAAGAGTGGGCCGTTCGGCCACGCATTCAGCAGCGTCCAGAGAACCATGTTTCTGGTGCTGCTGGCGCTGACGCCGGCTACCCTGTTCAACTTCTATTTGTTCGGCTGGCCGGCGATCCTGCTGTTCACCATCACGGTCGGTGCCTGCGTGGCTGTCGAGGCGGCCTGTCTGGCGCTGGCCGGCAAGCCGGTGGCGGCGACGCTGGCTGACTGCTCGGCGATACTGACCGGCTGGCTGCTGGCGATGAGCCTGCCGCCCTGGGCGCCTTGGTGGATCGGCGTGCTGGCGGCGATTTTCGCCATCGCGCTGACCAAGCATGCTTTCGGGGGGCTGGGCCAGAACCTGTTCAACCCGGCCATGGTCGGGCGTACCGTCATGCTGATCTCATTCCCGGTGGCGATGACCGTCTGGGTCGCGCCGCATCCGCTGTTTTCGGCGGGCGCACCGGGACTGGTCGAATCCTTCGCCATCACCTTCGGCGGCAACATCCCCGATACCATGAGCGCCGCCTCCGCGCTGGGCTACGTCAAGACCGAGCTGTCGCGCGGCATTCCGGTGACGCAGTCGATGGGGCAGATGCCGGACCTGATGGACATGGCGCTGGGCTACCGCGCCGGCAGCATGGGCGAGACCTCGGCGATCCTGATCCTGCTTGGTGGCCTGTTTCTGATGGCGAAGCGCATCATCTCCTGGCATATCCCGCTCAGCATGCTGGGGTCGCTGTTCCTGATCGCGGCGCTGTTCCATGCCGTCGACCCCGCACGTTTCACCTCCGGCACCTTTCACCTGTTGTCCGGGGCCACTTTCCTGGGCGCGTTCTTCATCGCCACCGATTATGTGACCTCGCCGGTATCCAAGTCGGGGCAGATCATCTTCGGCATCGGCGTCGGCCTGTTCACCTGGAGCATCCGTAACTTCGCCGGCTATCCTGAAGGCGTGGCCTTCGCGGTGCTGCTGATGAACTCGCTGACCCCGATCATCGACCAATACACCCGCCCGCGCGCCTTCGGACGCACCCGCAAGGGCGAACCGCTGCCCTTGGAGGAAAAAGCATGAGTTCGCAACGCACGCTGATCCATGGGCTGATCCTCGGCGCCTTCTGTCTGGGCTTCGGGACGCTGCTCGTCATGACCAACGGCTACACCAAGGACGACATCGCCATGCGCGCTCTGGAAGACCGCCAGAACTCGCTTGCGCAGGTGATTCCGGAAAGTATCCACGACAACAATCTGGCCACGGACACCCTCGTCCTGAAGAATGACCAGGGAAATGAAGTCACCATCTATGTCGCCACCAAGGAAGGCAAGGTGACCGGTGTGGCCTTCGAGACCTCCAGTCCTGGCTATTCCGGCGCGATCAAGGTCATGCTGGGCGTTGACCCCGAGGGCAAGATCATCGGCGCGCGCGTTCTGGCGCACAAGGAGACTCCGGGGCTGGGCGACAAGATCGAAGTGAAGAAGGGCGACTGGATATTGCGCTTCACTGGACTGAGCATCGGCAACCCGCCGCTCGACAAGTGGAAGGTGAAAAAGGACGGCGGTATCTTCGACCAGTTCGCGGGCGCAACCATCACGCCGCGCGCCGTGGTCAAGGCGATCACCGAAGGGCTGCAATTCTTCGACGCCAACAAGGCAAAACTGATGGAATTCAAGGCGGCAGATGCCGAAACCGGCAAGGCTCCAGCGAAGGGGGAAACTAAATGACGACGATGGCTGAATACCGCACCATTGCCCGCGAGGGGCTGTGGACGAACAATGGCGTGCTCAGCATGATGCTGGGCCTGTGCCCGGCCATGGCCATGACCAACAGCGCCACCAACGGCCTCGGCATGGGGCTCGCGACGGCGTTCGTGATGACCGGTTCCGCCGCGCTGGTATCGATTTTCCGCAACCGCTTCTCCCAGGAAGTGCGCATTCCCGTGTTCGTGCTGATCATCGCATCCATGGTGACGGTGGTGGATATGTGCATGAATGCGTGGCTGCACGAGATGTACAAGGTGCTGGGCCTGTTCATCCCGCTGATCGTGGTGAATTGCCTGCCGTTTGCACGCATCGAAATGGTTGCCTCGAAAAGACCCGTGCTGCCCTCGTTGGCGGACGGTTTCTTCATGGGCGTGGGCTTCGCCCTTGCACTTACCGTCATAGGCGCGATACGCGAGGTTGCCGGCTCCGGAACCCTGTTTGCCGACGCCTCGCTGCTGCTTGGCCCTGCCTTCAAGTTCCTGGAGATGCGCGTCCTGCCGCCCGACACGGGGATATTGATGATGATCCTGCCGCCCGGTGCGTTTTTGGTCACCGGCCTGGTGCTGGTCGCGAAACGCATGATCGACGAGCGCTCCAGCAAGGCCGCCCAGGTTAGCGCCGCAGCCCACTGCTCCCCGTAAGGAACGAACATGAAGATCGGAATCGCCTACGCCCTGCCGCACCGCCAAGCCTGGTTCGACATCGAAATGCCCGACGGTACCACCGTCCAGGACGCCATCAACCGCTCGGGCATCCTCAAGCAGTTTCCCGAAATCGATCTCGAAAAAAACAAGGTCGGCGTCTACGGCAAGGTCAGCAAGCTGGATGCCGTGCTCAACGACGGCGACCGCGTCGAGATCTATCGCCCCATCATCTGCGACCCCAAGACCGTGCCGCGCAAGGCCAAGGCCGGGGACGCCGCATCCGAGGAATAGGCGGGTCAAGAAATGGCTCGCCGCTCCCGCGGCTGACCGGCCCCTGAATGATTCGCCATCCCGCCAAGGCGCGGGGTTCCGGCCCCTAGAACAATATCAATCCCGCGACTATCGTGGTAACGACCGCATACGGCAGGGCCATCCAGAGCATGCGGCCGTAGCCGAGCCGGATCAGCGGGGCGATCGCGGATGTCAGAAGGTAGAGGAATGCCGCCTGTCCGTTCGGCGTGGACATGCTCGGGATCCCGGTGCCCATCACGACCGCCACCGACTGCGCGTCGAATAGCTCACGGGTAGTAAGCCCGGCGTCAAACGCGGCCTTGAGTTCCTTCATGTAAATGGCGGCCACGAACACGTTATCGCTGATGGCGGAGAGCGCACCGTTGGTGACGAAGATCATGAACACCTGCATCCGGGGCTCGAGCGCCAGGACCCAGTGGATGACCGAATTGAACATCTGCAGGCTGCCGATCATCGCCACGATGACGTAAAAGACCACCAGCAGGGAAGCGAATGGCAGGCCCGGCATGAAGGCTTCGGCGATATGGTGTTCGTCGGTGACCCCGGAAATCGCCGACACCAGGACGATCACTGCAAGCCCGATCAGGCCTATTTCCGCCACGTGAAAGGCGAGGGCCAGCACCAGGAGGATTGCGACGATGCCCTGCGCGACGAGTAACAGGCGGTCATGCGGCGAATGCTGCTCGCGCAGGCGGCGGTCCTCGTCGAGGAGAATCTGGCGCACGCCGGCAGGCAGCTCGGCGCCGTAGCCGAACCAGCCGTTTTTTTCGATAACCCAGCAGGTGGCAAAGCCGGCCAGCAGGGTAGGGATGCTGGCTGGAGCTACTTTGGTGAAGAACTCCACGAAGTTCCAGCCCGCTTCCTTGCCGATGATGATGTTCTCGGGTTCCCCGACCAGGGTGCAGACGCCGCCGATGGCGGTGCCGATGGCGCCATGCATGAGCAGGCTGCGCAGCACGGCACGGAACTGTTCGAGATCCTTGCGGTGGATCTCGTCCACGTAATCGTCCGTCAAGTCTGGATCGTCGTGATAGCCCCTGGAGGACACGGCACGGTGGTAGACCTCGTAGAAGCCCAACGATACGGCGACCAGCACCGCAAGGATGGTCAGCGCATCGAGAAAGGCGGAGAGCACAGATACCACGACAATGACGACCATGTTGAGGGTGACCCGGGAGCGTATGCCCAGCAGGATGTGGCTGATCACGCGGTAGAGCATGCCGCGCAGGAAATGCACGCCGGCCACCATGAAAATCACCAGCAACAGGACCGGCAAGCCATGTTCGATTTCCCTGTAGACCGCATGCGTATCCGTAAGTCCGAGAATGACGGCCTGCAAGGCGAGCAGGCCGCCCGGCTGGAGCGGAAAGCACTTCAGCGCCATCGCCAGCGTGAAAATGAATTCGGCGAGAATCAGCCAGCCGGTTGCCAAAGGGCCGAGGGCCAGGAACACCGCTACGTTGAGCAGCAGGCTGATCGCGACGGCCTGCTTGTACCAGCGCGGCGTGTGCCCGAGAAAGCTTTCCGATAGCAGGTGGATCACTCCGTTTTTTTGCATAACTGTGGCCATGTGTTCTGCTTGCCTTTATCTGAGTTGGAAAATGCGATCACCGGCAAACGCTGATCGATGAGGGCGCTCTGCAAATCCTGCCGTCAATCCAGGTGGTTTCGTTGAGCCGTGTTCCGAAAAGCCTGATCCGGAGGATATTGGCGCCGGACAAATTTGCCTGTTTGAGGTTGGCGTAGTTCATGTATGCGCCTTCAAGCTTGGCCTGCCTGAGATCGGCCTGGAACAGGTCGGTGTTGATGAGGTCGGCGCGCGTGAGGTTGGCTCCGGTCATGACTGCGCTGGACATGTCTGCTTCTTCCAGATCGGCCCTGGCCAGGTTTGCCATGGCAAAACGAGCGCCAACCAGCGACGATCGTTCGAGGTTGGCCCAGCGCAGGTCGGCGCCCTCAAGATTGGCGCCCGTCAGGTCACTGCCTTCGAGGCGCGCAAATTTCAGCTTGGCGCCGCGCAGGTCGGCGCCCTTGAGATTGACCCCCGACAGGTTCGCATTTTCCAGGTCGGCGTTGCGGAAATTGCCGTTGGCCAGTTGCGCATTGCGCCAGTCCACACTGACAAGCCTGGAGCCCTCGCATTGGGCTGCGGCTTGGGGCTGGCACCCCGCGATAGCCTTGGAGGCGACGCCCATGCTGACGACGGCAGCGATGGCTGCAAGAAGCCGGAAGGTTTTGGAGAAGATCATGGCAGTCCCCCTGTTGGAGAATTTCGATGCCGGGCATCGTAGGGAAAATGCCGCCCGCTGAAAATTGGGGCTGGCCACTAAGGCAAACCCGCAGTGCCTGCCGCGCAAGACGATGGATTTGCCTGCCGCCAACACCGCGCAAGAGCTTGCGCTTCATTCGGGTAAGGGCTTCCCGTAAGCGTGTTGCGGATGCGCTTGTGGACGTAAAAGGGGACAATGGCCGCCGGATCGATGCCCAAAACACCATGCCTTTTCCTGCAACCCATCTTTTTCGCGGCCTGTTATTTGTCGCCGCCTTTGTCCTGCTTGACTGGGCGAGCTACCTGCACCCGCTGTACGGGCTCAACATCACGCCCTGGAATCCGTCACTCGCCCTCGGACTGGTATTCTGGTTCCGGGTCGGCTGGCTGGCCGCGATCCCCTGGTTTGCCGCGATCCTGATCAGCGAGATCCTGGTGCGCGGCCAACCCGCGACATTGCCGATGACGCTTGCGCTCTCGGCCATGCTGACGCTGGGATATGGAATCATGGCGGAAGCGCTGCGCCGCAACCTTGCCGGCGACATTCTCCACGACCGCCGCCGCCTTCTGTTGTGGCTGGCGATAGTCGTGGCGGGCACCCTGATAACCAGCAGCATCTATATCCTGATGCTGTTCCTGTCCGGCCTCATACCGGTGGGGGATTGGCTGGTGGCGCTGGCGCGCTTCTGGGTTGGCGACTGTGTCGGCATCGTGGTCACCATGCCTTTCTTCTGGCTGCTGCTCGATGGCCGCAACCGCTTGCACCGTATCCTGCCGCACTGGGAAACGGCCGGTTATGGCCTGCTGGCGGCGGCGGCCTTGTGGATTTCCTTCGGGCTTGGCGGCACCGGGGAATTTCAGTATTTCTACATGCTGTTCCTGCCCATCGTATGGGCGGCGGCGCGCGACGGCGTGCCCGGCGCCGCGCTCGCGGCCTTCATGCTGCAGGCCGGTATCATCGTCGCGGTGCACTGGCATAACCTGGTGGCAGTGACGGTGTTTGAGCTGCAAATGCTCGCCGCAGTCCTGGCTTTCGTCGGGCTCTTCATCGGTGCGGTCGTCGACGAAAAACAGCGCGTGAGCGACGAGTTGCGCCGCACGCTGCGTCTGGCTGCCGCCGGGGAAATGGCTGGAGCCCTGGCGCATGAACTCAATCAGCCGCTCACGGCGCTATCGACCTATGGTTCCGCATGCCAGCAATTGCTCGAGCGAAATGGCGATGTAGAGCGTTTGCGCGATACCATCGGCCGCATGGTGTCGGAAGCGCACCGGGCGGCGGGCGTGGTGAGGCGATTGCGCGATTTCTTCCGCACCGGCGCCACGCACCTGGAACCGGTGGCGCTCGCGGAACTGGTCGGCACGGCCGTGGCGAAATTCCAGGGCAAGGCGGAGAGCCTGGGCGCCGAACTGGTGGTCGAGCCAATGCCGGCCTGCACGCTGCTGGCGGACAGACTGCAACTGGAAGTCGTGCTGCGCAATTTGCTGGACAATGCCCTAGATGCCGTGAGCGAGCAGCCGGCCGGCCAGCGCCGCATTTGCATACGAGCCGGGATGGCGGACAGGAAACGCGTGCGTATCCGCGTCGAGGACAGCGGCCCCGGCCTGGCCGCAGGAATGGCCGAGCACCTGTTCGAAGCCTTCCGCTCGTCCAAGGCCAGCGGCATGGGCCTGGGGCTGGCGATCAGCCGCGCCATCGCCGAGGCGCATGGCGGCGACCTGGCCGCAGATACGGCAGAGTGCGGCGTATTCGTGCTCACGCTACCAACGGAGGAAACAAGCGGTGATACCCCCTGACGGATATACGGTCTTTATTGTCGAGGACGACCCTTCGGTGCGCGATGCACTGGGCCTGCTGCTCGGCCTGCATGGCTATCCTGTCGCCATGTTTGGCGATGCCGAGAGCTTTCTCAATGCGCGGCGGAACGACTGGCGCGGCTGCGCGCTGATCGACATCCGCATGCCGGGCATGGATGGTCTGGCCTTGCAGAGGCTGCTGCTGGAATCCGGCTGCACCATTCCCGTGATCGTGATGACGGCCCACGGCGACGTGGACTCGGCGCGTGAAGCCTTCCGCTCGCAGGCGGTGGATTTCCTGGAAAAGCCCATCGATTACGAAAAGCTGCTCGCAGCCATCAACGATGCCTTCCGGCGCCAGGCCGCTGTGCGGGAAGCCGATGACAGGCAAACGGGATTTTCGCGCCTCCTCGCCACGCTAACCCCGCGCGAACGGGAGGTCATGGAGCTGGTCGTGGCAGGGCGGCACAACCGCGAGATCGCCGAGCTCCTCGGTATCAGCGCCCGCACGGTCGAGGTGCACAAAGCGAGAATGATGGACAAGCTGGGCGCGGATGGCGTGCCGGACCTCGTCCGCCTGAGTCTTGCCGGGCATAACAAGCTTCAGGAATGATGGTCAGGCGGGATGCTGAAGTATTCAGCCCATCAGTTCGGCGCGCATCAGCCGCAGCAACAGGTCATCGAACGTGTAGAACCCCTTCTCGCAATCGGCCAGATGGCTCAGCGCGAACGCCGCGCCGGTGCCGAATGCCTCGCGCCGGATGGACTCATGCGTGAGGCGCACGGTCTGGTGCGGGAAGCCGAAGATCACCTCATGGTGCCCGACGATGCCGCCGAGCCGCAATGAAGTGATACTGCCGCCGTCGACTTCCAGCGTTTCGGCGATCCTGCGTGCCGTGCCCGACACTTCCGGCTTTTCTTTGAAATGCTGCTCGAGTATCTCCACGTCTGCGAACGGCGCAACCTTGCGCAACAGCTTGGCGGCCACGATCAGGAAGTTGATCCCTAGGGTGATATTGGGCGAACACAGCACGCGCGTGTCCTGTCCCAGGCTGCGCGCATAGGCCAGATCGTCCTCAGAGTAGGCGGAGATTGCGCTGACCAGTATGATGTTCCGTCTGCGCACTTCCTCACCATAGGTATGTAGGCTTTCCCGCGAGGAGAAATCCACCAGCGCATCTACCGGAAGGTTCTCGAACAGATCGGCGAACGGGCGCTGTTCCAGCCCGATGATCGGGATATCGGTTCCGGGATGTGTCTGCCGTTCCGCAGCGACCGAACGGCGCGCGATCCAGCGCAACTCGAAGCGCGGGTCGTTGCCTAGTACATTGGCGACCGCTTGGCCCGCCTTGCCGTAGCCAACCAATCCCACGCGTAATTTATTGGTCATAAAATCTCCTGTTCATCCAGCGTGTGATCACCGCCAATCGTGGCACGATGATACCATCCGGTCGGCGTGCAGGCCTCCTGCGATGTAATGCGCGGCCATCAGTGGCCGTGTCAGGCGTCGGCTATAATCCGGTCTCGTCGTTAGCAGGAGCTTCCGGATGTCCACAACAATACTGGTCATCGGGCTGATGGTATTTTTCGCCCACTTTCTCTCGTTGCAGTTCCGCAAGACCAGCATTCCCGACGTGCTGGTGCTGATGCTGGCCGGCATCCTGATCGGCCCGGTGCTGGGTGTCGTCTCGCCCGAAGATTTCGGTAAGGTCGGCCCGGTGATTGCGACCATTGCGCTGGTGGTGATCCTGTTCGAGAGCGGCACCTCGCTTGACCTTGGCGTGCTCGGAAAATCGCTGGCGACGACCGGCGTGCTCACGCTGTGGTGCTTCTTCTTTACTACGGCCATCGTGGCGCTGCTCGGTTTCTATCTGCTTGACCTGTCGTTGCTCCCGGCTGCCATGCTCGGCGTCACGCTGGGCGGCACTTCCTCGGCGGTGGTCATCCCCATGGTGTCCGCGCTCCGGCTTTCGGAGAAGCCCGCCACCGTGCTGGTGCTGGAATCCGCGCTGACCGATGTGCTGTGCATCGTCGGCGTGTTTGCGCTGCTGCAAGTTCATACGCAGGGCGGCGTCGAGCCGGGCAGGCTAATCGGCGGGGTGCTGGCTGCGCTGATCTTTGCGGCGGTCATCGGGGTGGCGGGCGGCATCGGCTGGCTGCTGGTGCTGGGCAAGGTGCGCGACTTTCCCAACACGATCTCCTCCACGCTGGCCTATGTGTTCATCGTCTACGGCCTGACCGAGGCACTCGGTTTTTCAGGGGCGATTGCCGCGCTCGCGCTGGGCGTGACCCTGACCAACTTCAAGAAGTTCGGCCTGGCCAATTTCAGGAATATCGACAAGAACATCGTGCCGTTGAATGAAATAGACCTGGTGTTCTACCGCGAGTCGGTGTTCCTGCTGAAGACCTACTTTTTTGTCTATATGGGCATCTCAATCCATTTTGGCTCGGTGCATCTCGCGCTCACCGCAATCGCCATGACGGTGCTGGTATTCGCGATGCGCCTCGGCCTGACCCGCTTCGTATACCGCAATGCAGCCTATACTTTACGCGACTCCGCAATGACCTCGATGCTGGCGCCGAAGGGGCTGGCCGCCGCCGTGCTGGCCGGATTGCCGCTGCAATACGGCGTGAGCGGCGGCGAGATCATCCGCGACACCACCTACATGGTAGTGCTGGTCAGTATTGCGCTATGTGCCTTGCTGGTGGCAGCATTCCCGTTGCCGGGCATGCTGAAATTCTATTCGCACGCGTTGAACAAGCCGCTGCCACCCAGGACGCCGGAACCCTGACAAATGGAACTGCACCAATTCTTCCTGTTCCTGGCCATCATCCTGATTTCGGCGCGGGCGTTTTCCGAGGCGGCGGCGCGTCTCGGCATTCCCTCGGTGATCGGCGAACTGCTGGCTGGCCTGCTCATCGGCCCTTCGCTGCTCGGATGGGTATCGCCGGACACCACCATGAAACTGCTCGCCGAGATCGGCATCATCCTGCTGCTGTTCGAGGTGGGCATGGATACGGATTTGAGCCGGCTCGCGCGCTCCGGCAGCAAGCCCGTCGTCGTGGCGGTGCTCGGGTTTGCGCTGCCGTTCGCGTTGGGATACGGCATCAGTACCTCGGTGTTCGGTCTGGATAACTTCACTTCGCTGTTCATCGGCGGGACGCTCACCGCCACCAGCATCGGCATCACGGTGCGCGTGCTGGACGACCTCGGCAAGCGTCACTCCGACGAGGCTCAAATCGTGATCGGCGCGGCGGTGCTGGACGACATCCTCGGCGTGATGGCGCTGGCCTTCATGTACCAGTTCACGATAGAAAGGGAGGTCTCCCTGCGCGCGCTGGGAGAGGTCGGTTTTTACATTTTGCTGTTCATGCTGCTCGCGCCGCTGGTCGCCAAGCTGGCCTCGGGGGTGATCGAGCACTTCGAGCAGCATGCCGCCACGCCGGGGCTGCTGCTCACCATGGCGCTGTCGCTGATCCTGCTGTTCTCCTGGCTCGCGCATGCGGTGGGGGCGCCGGAGATCATGGGCGGTTTTGCCGCAGGGCTGGCGTTCAGCCAGCACTTCGGTTTCCGGCTATGGATGGGGAAACACCCGGCGCTTGAATTCAAGCCCAGCCCGAAACTGGCGCACCGGCTCGAAGAGCAGGTGCGCCCGCTGATCCATACCTTCTCGCCGCTGTTCTTCGTGATGGTCGGCGTGTCGCTCAACCTCAAGGCGGTGGATTGGGGCTCCGCGTTCATCTGGGAGCTGGCGGCCTTGCTGCTGCTGGTTGCCTTCCTTGGCAAGTTCGCGGCAGGTTTTGCCATCTGTGAACCGCGCCGCAACCAGACGGCCATCGGTCTGTCGATGATTCCACGCGGCGAAGTCGGGCTGATCTTCGCGCAGCTCGGCTTCAGCCAGGGCATCCTGACCGGCGAACTGTACGCCGCCCTGCTGATCGTCATCGCGCTGACCACCATCGCGCCGCCGTTCCTGCTCAAGTGGTTCTACGGGAGGGATGGCTCAGCCTGAGCTGGTTTTTTCGATTCCTCGTGGACTAGTCGTTCGTCCAAAACGGCTGCTGGTGCAACTTCACGATCAGCGGCTATTTGGTGATCTGTCGAACCGGGGCGCCGGAGCGCTCATCGACAAGGGCACTTATTGCACGATGCCGAGCTTTCTCGACCACCAGGGGGTGATGGCCGGCAGCAGGGTCAGGGTCCAGATGACCACCCAGGCCGTCAGCGGCATGAGCAGGGTCAGTTCCGGAAACTGTGCGACGGTGATGACCGCCAACACGACGGGGATCACGCCCGTCTCCCGTACCACGCTCAGGAAGAGCTTGTCCTTGATGCCGAGATCGGTCGGCAGCAGGGATAGCATGACCGCCACGGGCCGGGCGGCGAGGATGAAGATGAGTGATACCACCAGGCCCAGGACTGCGGTATCCCGCAGATCGCCCAGCGAGACGAAGGGGCCGACCATCATGAAGATTGTCGGCTTGGCGATGCTCTCGATCTTGATCTCCATGGTGTGCAGCGTCTTGTGGAAGTATTCCTTGCCATGGTTGTAGTTGGCGAGCAGGCCGGCGACGAAGGCGGCCAGGAAGCCATTGCCATGGATCAGTTGCGCCAGCAGGAAGGTGACCAGCGGAATGGCCAGCACCATCGCGAAATCGTAGGCGGTCTCTCCGACATCGCGCTCGTTGTCGCGCGACTTGTAAATCTCATAGCGGTACATCGCGCCCCAGCCGATGATGCCGGCGATGGCGCCGAACAGGAATTGCCCGCCGAGGTGCAGCATGTTGTCGGCACTGAACAGCCCGGCAACCATGGCATTCAGTGAATCCACGGAATTGCCGGCCAGGATCATGGCCGCGGTGGCCCCCACGAAGATGGCGCCCACCGCATCGTTGAGGGCGCTTTCCGCGACGGCAATGTCGGCGAGGCGCTTGTACTGGTTCTTGAAGACGATGCCTTTCAGGGTCGGGATCAGCGCCGCCGGATCGGTGGAGCCGATGATGGCGGCGAGCAGGGCGGCGGTCTTGCCATCCAGCCCCAGTGCCATCAGGACCGGGAACATGGCGAAGAAGGTGATGAGATAACCCACGAGGGCGATCATCAGGGTAGGGAAGGCGATCCTGGCAAAGTCGCGCCGCTCCACTTCATCGCCCCCCCCCTTCAGGATGATCGCGGCCAGTGCGGTACAAACCACCACTGCGAGCATCATCTGCGTGGCGATGGGCGCCAGGGCGTCGTGCAGGACGATGCCCACCAGCAACTGCAGGGTGAAGTTCGGGAATACGGTGCCCTCGGACAGCTTGCTGCACGCCCAGCCGAACACCAGGAACAGTCCGAGGCACCACAACGAGTTCGCGATCGCCGTCTCGGTGCCGCCAAGATGGGCAATGCGTTCGAGGATTGACGGGGCGGCGAGGTTCAGCAGGTAGGCGACGGCAAACAGGCCAGCAATTTTTATGTAGTTCATGATTTGGATATTCTTGGGCAAGCGATGTACTAGGAAACCGCGTGAAGTTAATAATTGACTGTTGGATATGAGTGAGTGCTTGTCTATTTGTTTTTGTACTATTTACTGCGTAGGCACACGCAGGCGATATTATCATAGTAAGTGAACCATCGAAACGATTAGGCTCGCACTGCCATTTTGGGTGTTCGATGGAATAGGCGGTTAAATTGGCGCTTGCATTGAAAGAGCATAATGGAAACCACAGCCTTACTTGAATTGGCCAAGCATGTCCGGCTGGTATTCGGCATCATCCCCGCCGTCGGAATCTTCTCCGGCCTGCTCGTGTGATTGCTCCGCGTACCCGATGTGGTGGTGTTTCTGCTGGTTGGCATGCTGCTTGGCCCTGTGCTGGGTATCGTTTGCCGAAGGGCTGGTATCAGGAGTCGTGGGGTACTCGCGAGCCGGAGTCGATTGCGGGGATGGATTGCGAGTGAGACGGTGGATGCGCTGTGCTTATCCACCCTACGGGACTGCAAATGACCAGGCCGGGCGATCCGGCACCTTTCACAAAAAACATAAGTTTCCTGCACAGATCTGGTTCACCCCTCCAGTCAATAGGCCGGAATATATAGGCATTTCGGCATATAGGTATCTTCCGGTTCCGGTGGTAGATTTCTCGTCACGAAATCTAACCAAGGCGCCGCCGATGAACACCGAAAACATTGCAAAGCCAGTAGAAATCAAATCATTCAGCCTGCAGGCCGAAATTATTCGGCAGATACAGGTCAACAACGGGCAGACTCCCTGCTATGCCACATCCAACAGTGATTACTGCGACAAGAAGGAGTGCGGCTGGCGTCATGACTGCTTCGATGATGCCGGCGAAGGCGGGTAATCGGATCGCTGCATCATTCGCGCATCAATCTGGCAGGCCATGCGCCCTCAATCCAAACAAAAACGACACCGCGAGGGTGTCGTTTTTGTTTGTTGGTGGGGCGGGGGCACCCGAACACTCTCTCTATTATTGGGTTTGCGTGATGAGCAATGCACCAATGCCCCCGTCGATGCCCCCTACTGGCTGATGTGACTCATCATTTTGCCTGTAACGTGTCTGGCCGACGTAGACTTTTCTTGGTTCTTATCGTCCCACGCGTTTTTATAAGTCTGTGTAACGCCAATACGTCTACGGATCAATGTTGATCCGCGTATGGGCGGTGGCGACACTCCTCCCATAATGGCATTAAAGCGGAGTTTGTGTAATTACGTCTATACATTACAACATTATGAATTTAATGAGATTTATTGATTGACTGGCATGGGATTTTAGTTAAAATAACACTGTCGCCGCCGCTCATTTTCAGGGAATGTGAAAATGAGCGAACAGCAATTGCGTTTCATCGGTCTGAAGACCGTTTGCAACATCACCGGTTTGTCCAAGTCCACTATCTACGGTGGTCGAATATCTGATTTCCCCAGGCCTGTAAAAATCAACGGTATTGGTGCTGCCAAGCAAAGCGGTTCACGTTGGGTTGATAGTGAGATCCGGGCTTGGATGGCATCGCGTATCCAGCTTCGCGATGCGCAATTGGTTTCGGCATCATTGCCGGCCACAACCAAGCAGCAGCCCACCAAACCAGTCTCGCAATAGGCTGTCTCATGAGACACGATACTTTGACGGCGCAGGCCGAGCGGCCTCGCATCGCCGATTTGGTCGCTGCTGCGCAAAAACGTGCGGCAATCAAAACAAAACAGGACGCAGCCACGCCGCTGCAAATGTTATTGCCAGGCATGGATGAGTTAATGCGAGCCATGCCTAACTTGCTGGCCAGATCATCTCTGTGCGCTCCGGTCGCCAAAGGTAAGCGAAAAATGCATAGCGGAACCGTGCTTGTGTCGCGGAAGGATGCGGTTATCGAGTATTGGGGGGAGCAGCTCGATGAAGCGGATGCGGACATCTTGTTGCAGCTGACCTTCCGGGCTCGGCATTCGGCGCTCGGAACCGCTGTCACAATTAACCGGGCTGCTTTCCTTCGGGAACTGGATCGAGCAACGGGGAAGCACGACTACGATTGGCTACACCGGCGACTAAAAGCGATGTCGGCAGCCACTTTGATCGTCGAGGCAAAGTCATCAGACGGAACCACCAAATATAGGATCGGTGACACAAAGACATTTCACATCCTTGCGGGTTTTGGATATGACGCGCGAACGGAGGCATACACCTACACGCTCGACCCGCAATGGCGGGTGCTATTTGGCAATCGCGAATTCGCGCTGATCGACTGGCCGAAGCGTTTGCAGATCGGGCGCGGACAGGATATGGCCAAGGCGCTCCAACGCCTCGTGGCCACGTCCTCGAATCGGCAACAACAATACGCCCTCGAATGGCTCCAAATAAAGTTGCAGTATACGGGGCGAATGCGTGATTTTAGGGGGGCGATGAACCGCGCAATGCACGAACTCGAGCGGATAAATGTAATCGCCAGGGGACGCATCGAAACCAGTACCAAGGGCAAGGAGCAGGCCGCATGGACGAAACTGTAGCCATCGGGATAGCGTCGCGCCCCCATCGGGATAGCGTCGCGCTCTATCGGGATAGCGTCGCGCTCTATCGGGATAGCGTCGCTCCCCATCCACGCAAACCTGCGCCAGCTTTGGCGTTTAGCGAGGTGAGTCGCTCGTTACCTTTTTTTTACCTATTTTTACCGGCGGATGTTCCCAGCGACACTGTGGATAATTTGTTGCGCCAGGCGCGGGGTACCCCTTCGGGGTTCCCCCACCTTCGGCGGCTCCCCCTCCCCAACAATGGCAAGCCGCCTGTGCGGCTTGGGTCATTGGGTGGATTCAGCGAGCACAGGTACACGAACCGCAGCGCGGCAAGCCGCTTGCGTCCCCTATGCGCCGCCTGCGCCTTCGGCTTGCCGGGGGCAAAGGGGCGGCGCGATCGCGCCGTTCGTGAGAGTGATCCAGGTACTCAAAACTTTTAAACCGTCTGCTAGACAGCAGCGTAGTCAACATAAGGAAATTCGATCATGCTCCAACTACTTCATCCAGCCATGAAAATGACCCGAGCCGAGAAGCTGGCGCGAGCAGAAGAGAAACGCCGCCGAGTAATGCATTTTCTCGCAAGCGGAGAGGGATATAGCACCATATCCATTCTCTCGCGTGTAATGGGAGTCAGCGAACAAACCGCTTTGCCGATGCTCAAAAAACTCGTTGAGGAAAGAATGCTGCGAGTGGACAAAAATGCTGTTCCCTTCAGCAATCTAAAACTATGGGGAATATCAGATCACGGTTTGGCCGTGACGGAAACAGCAGATCCACGATGTTCGGCATTCGTGGTTGGAAGAACAAGCCCCAATTTTGTTGCACATCATATCGACGGGCAGCATGTCAGGCTCAACCTGGAACAGGTTGGCTGGACAAACTATGTGCCAGGCAGGTTGCTGCTGGCAAACAACGATCAACGACAACACAAGTGTATTCCAGATGCACTTGTGACCAGTCCAAATGGCTGCAAGGTGGCCATCGAGATCGAGCGCCACGTGAAAAGTCGCACTCGACTTGCGCAGGTTATTGCAGCACACCTGCAGCAGGTCCGGTCGGGGCAATACAAATATGTTTACTACTTCACCCCTCATCGTGTCGCTTTAGAGCGTGCATTTTTATCCGTACCTGCCATCAAAATCGATGGGGCTTGGGTAAAGCTTACGGACGGACATAGATCAATATTTCGCATATTTGACATGGATTCCAGCCCGAAAGAAATTGCCGATCAGCGGGTAACAATTGATCTCACTTTATGATTGCTCGCCGTGTTTTTTTCTCGTGGATAGTCGCCTTTTGCCATCCACGAGAAAGCGCCACGAGTATTACTCACGATGTTGCCATTCCTTTCATCACCTCACACCAAGCCCTGCTTGGAGTGAGGATCGAAACGCATGGTGTGGCTCAAAACCCGCGCCACAACTGCATAAAAGCATCCCTAGGGACGGGGCTGGGAAGCGCCCCTTCTCGCTGTCGCTCGACCCGGGCAAGTCAACTGCGCGCAAGTCCCCGAAAGCCGCGCTCCGCGCTCGGGCAACCCGTTTAAGACGCCGCTTTTTCGCTGTCGCTCAAAAACGCCTTTAAACGGGTTGCCCGAGCGCTTCGCGTTCGACGATGAAACCGTCGAATCCTGACGATGAAACCGTCAGGACCGGGACTTGCGGGGCTTCGCCCCCACCCAAATATTTGACCTCGGTGCGGTCTGGACGATGAAGCCGTCCAGCCCTTACTCGGCGCAAATATTCGGGCGGCTCCCCCATCCCTTCGCTTGCGCTGCGGGAGGACTGCGCTCGTCGCTTGTCCCCAATTCGCACGATGAAGCTGTGCGAATCGGTTCCCCTGCGCCCTTCGGTTGCCGACCTGCTTCGCAGGGGCTACGCCCCAATCCGCTGCGCGGATCGGTCCCCAAACTCGCGCACATAGGCGCTCGCTTACTTTCGCCCTGGCGGGCTCATTTTGAACTGGCCAGCGGATGAAGCTGCTGGCCGTAGGTGCGCTACGCGCGGATTTTGTTTGGCCTTGCAGTGCAGGACTCCGAATATCTGCATCACTCCTGAGTTGCTACGCCCTTGACGCGAATCCTCCCCCAGCCGGCAAACAAGCGCACGGGCGTTGTGTGCTGCGCACGACTTTTGTCTGTGTGTTGATGCGCTTCGCGCAATTTCTAACTGCGTGCTTGCAAGAGGCCGAGGCAGTGCTCGGACGATGAAGCCGTCCTGCGCGCTGGCCGCACCAACCCCTTGCATTGTTTCCTAATCGGCTGAGGGCTGATGTCGCTGGGCGCAGCAACTCAGGAGTGATGCAGATAAATGCAGCGCAAGTCTGTACCGCAAGGAAAGCAAAGGCGGGCGAACAATCTAGGAATGATGCGATGAACCTCAAAAGCTTCAACTATATGAAAGGAACCGAATTCAATGAACGCCAGCTCTGGCTGCCATTCGGGGATGCTGTTGGCATGGTCCTACAGATCATGGCGGGCGTGAAGCAACAGGCTGCAGATTGGTTTCGGGCTTGGGTAAGGGAGTTCAGGGCATTACGTAAAGTGCCACTGCCAGAACAACAAACCTTCGCGTTTGGCTCTCCTTTTAGGTCGGCATTGGACGACCTGGTTATCGGAAAGCGATTGCCCTATTACGCTTATGCATAAGATGTTATGCATTTCAGAAATGCCGTACTTAATCCAGTAGCTCCGCCATTTTGCCATTTCGTCTGCACCATTACTTCATCATATTTGCCATATTTGGCTTGTTTAAAATCCCATTGCACTTATATATAACTAATTCATTGATTGCAAATAATATTGACGACCTGAGAAATATGTAGATAATAAAAAAAGAATAAGGCATAACCCAGCCTATCGCTTGGCAGCAATAATGGGCCCCAAGGACAATCAGTATTCCCGGGCGAAACTCGACACACCGTCGATGAGCACGCACAAGAAAGTCGGAAACGACGTGGAATAGTTGCAGATAGCACGCCCACCGGGAAGCCGGTGCAAAAACACACTAACGTATTGCATTTCCCTCCCCGCAGAAGCACCTGCAGGTAGCCATGCTCCAGAGGCCAAAGGCCAGAAAGAGTATTGCTACCATGTTACTCATTAGCCACAACTCTACGCCAAGTATCTCAGCAAACGAGCTGAGGACCACAACTATGCGAATTGCTTATGGCCTGCATGGCTGTGATCCTCGTCTATTACCGCGAGACGACCAAATAGCTGCACTCGCAAGTGCAGCTAGGTATGGCCAAGAAGAATTCGTGGTTACGCTTGTCTCACTTTTGCCATCTGATTTGCGCTTACCGGCGAGCCGAATTTGGGATCAACTAGCCTAGCCAAAGGGCAGATCCATGTCATCGTTGACCATTTACACACTGGGCGATATCCCCACGTTCACCGGAGTATTAAATGCGGTTGCGATGGTATTCCAGAGCGGTGCATTCACCGGTCCGGGCATCGGACTAGGTGCGGCCGTGGGTCTGGGCTTGCTCGTTTCCTTGGGAGTCCTGCTTCTGGTCGGCGGCGCGATCGCGATGTTTCAGGGTGGTGGCGCAGGCCCGGGCAACTGGGCGATGTTGTTGGTGCTGATCCTCGTGTATTCGGTGGCCACGCAAAAGGTCGATTTGCAGATCGAGGACTACTACACCGGCACCGCCACCACGGTCGCCAACGTCCCATTCGGCGTGGCCGTACCTGGTGCGATCATCTCATCTATCACACGGTCTGTTGCGGACAAGATGGAGGTAGGGTTTTCCACGGTGGACGGTAATTACATTTCCCTGTCGAGCGATGGTTTTGCCAGCCCTCTGCAGCTCATGCTTTCAATGCGTGGGGGTAAATACGCGTTGCCAGACGCGGATCCATTCCTGGCGGCCAACATCAAGGTTTTCGTGCTGGACTGCGTGGCGGGAAGACCGGGCTTCAGCCCCAATGCTTTTGCAAAGCAGAACATTCCAGGCGTCAACAACCCGATCGCATACATCACGACGCCCGGCGTGTATGGCGGGGGCCTGACGGTCATTTTCTCCGATGCCGATCCCGCCGGCATCGGATCCGCGTGTGCCGATGCCGCCACCAATATCAAAAACAAGATGGATGCTTTTGTCGGGCCGGGAATAAATTCTGCAATGTCGGCCTTTATCAATGCCAACATGAATAAACGGGCAAGCCCCAACACGGCGACGCCCAATAAATACACCGCCGACGATATTGTCGACGTGCACGGAAAAATGATCAACGGCATATGGGGAGCATCCCAAACAGCCCAGGATTTCATGATCACGGCGCTGACCTCGGGCACGATCAGCAATGCATACAATTGCGGGTTGTCCAATTCCAGCTACGCCACATACAACCAATGCACCATGACCATGACGCAATCCATGGAGCAATGGAAGATCGATGCTGCAGGGGGCGCTACAGGGTTCTCCAAGGCGATGATGCCGGCGATGAATATCTTGCTGGCCATGTTCTTCGGGTTCGCGCCGTTGATGTTTGTGTTCATGATGATGGCGGGCGCGCAAGGGCTCGGCATTCTGGTGAAATACATGTTCTTCGGGATCTGGTGCCAGACCTGGTTGCCGTTTGCCGTGGTGATCAACTACATCGGCGAAGTCATGGTGAAGTCTGAATTCCTGCGTCTGGCTGCCGCGGCGCCAAACGGCCTCAATCCGGCAACGGTGCCGGCCTTCTATGATGCGCTGTCTGTGAAGCTGGCCGTTATCTCGGACATGCTCGCCGCGGTGCCGCTGATCTCGATGGCGCTGATGTCCGGATCGATCTATGGCCTGACGAAGATCGCAAGCAATATGGGCAAGGATAAGGTCGATGAGAAGGGGGCTGCACCGGGTGTGCAGGAGACGGCCCCGCTCATGAGGACAGCGCCGGTTGGCTCTCAGAACGAGGCGAGAAGCGTAATGAATCCACATACAAGAGGGGAAACCGCGGGCGGATCCACGCTCCCTTCTTTGTCAGTTGGTGCGACGGCTCAACAAGCCCGTGCGAATGCCGAGAAATCAGCTGTTGCAGCGAGCACGGCTTATGGGCAGGCAGTTAAATCCACCGTGGCATCGACTTACGGGACAACGGATCAGGATCAGGCGATGCGATCGTTTGGCAGAGAGATTGGATCGAGCCGCGAAGAAGGCGATCAGTGGATATCAGACCGCGCCAGGGCCGCGAGCGAAAAAGTTACGCTTACACAAGAGCAAAGCGATGCACTTAAGGGGATCGCTGGAGCATCGGTTGGTATCAGTTTGGGCGCACTTGGGGCCAAAGGCGGAATTGAATATGCTCGCACAGCGCTGGCAAAAAAATCATGGGCGAAAGGCATTGATCTCACGTCGATGATCAAAGAGGCGCAATCTGTAGGCACTAAAGATACGTTGTCTGCGTCATTCCAATCCGGGAATTCGCACTCTCATACTGCCATGAGAGCATTGCAGCACGGATCCACTGATGAACTGTCGAGAGCAGAAAACCTGGTGGAGTCTGCTGGTCGCGAGGCATCGATTACATCTGCGTTGTCTAGAAGTGTTGGTTTGACCCAAGGCAAGCCCGTGGATCAATGGTCTGGGGATATTGTCAGAATGGGCAGAAATGCTGAACTGGCATCGGCTGTTTCTCGCAGGGGGCTTCGGGCTGAAGCCAAACATTTCAGGAATGAGTTGCGGAGTATGGGAATGAAAACGGAGGCGCAAATAGAGGTCGCCGGGAATTTGTTGGCGTTGGCCAACTCGGGCTCGACCGGCGCGAACGGTGATGCCATCTATGCGATGACAGGCGACGCGACGATGCGCAATATGCCTGAGATTAGCAGTCCCAATACGACAGCGGTGGCGCCCGAAAGAGTGACGGCATTTAAGGGTGATGTAGATGCTGGGATTGTTAAGGGGCAAGCTGCTGCTAATCGCGCAGTGCCAAATTCAGTGCCATCTAGCAGGTCCCCACAACAGGTTCATGATGCGCGAGGTGGGGGCGAGGCCCCGGGTTTGGGCGTGCTCCAGAACAGGCAAGATCCGGGCACCATATACAACAGTGCCCCTATCAACCAAATACAACGCCCATGGGACGGACTTGACGATATTCCAAAGTGACATACATAAAGATTTGCGTATACTTTGCGAGCGACATTTTTGAAGACTTTGCGGGGATTACAGAAATGATGAACCGGCTAACATTGTTAGAGGATGTGATCATCCTCGATCATATGATAATCAATCATCGTCTCTGGTTATTCCAATCCCCATTCGGCACCCTCGGTCGAAAAACTCGTGCTCTTCTTCCGTCAGCGGACGCACGGAAGAAACCAGTGAATCGATCTGATGCATCAGCAAACCAAAAAAATGTTTCAACACAGCACACCTTCTTTCTTTTTGTCCCACCACCGTTGCGGCAGAAAATTCAATCTCGATGTGTCCATTCTGCATACTTTTTCCGTTTGGTCAAAACATTTTTGCGGTAAGCAATCTGGAGTGAAACTACTTGAATCAAGGAGGCTTTATGGCATCACGTGACTTAATAAATTCCAATACGCTTCTAATTGAGGTGTTGCGTGCGCGCCCCAAGAGCGCGCGCATCGCAGTGTATCTGATGGTGGCTAACATCTTCATCCTGCAGGCCATCAGCGGATGGCACTATTTGATTGGCACAATACCCCTGCTTCAGCTCAACGCTAACCTGCTGGTGTATTCCACGCTGTTGTTCCTGCCCTGGCGAATATGGCTGGCCGGCGGCCACAGTCGTGTTGCTTATACGCTATTGATCTCCTCGTCTATCTCCTGGGCTGTTGTGCCTGCGTTTTTCGGGATTGTCCCCGATGCTTTTGCGGATCGTCTGATGTTGTTCTCAATAGTGATTCCTGTGCAATTGGCATCGCTAATTTCCCTGTGTTTACCGGCAACAACAGCGTGGTTTTCGATGGTTGAGAAAGCGAGGGTTCAATGAAGTCGGCTAATAAATTGGGAAAAATGCATCCATACAATTCGATCACGCTATCCTGCAATCCGTTTGGTGTGGAAAGAACAACGGGGGCTTTCTTCGTGGAGCGGCGAATCATCGAATTTTTTAAGAGACAAATTGACACCTTGCCAAAAAACGATTGCACAGCAGGTTATTTGTCCGGTGAGCTAATGGCTTGGGGATTGGTTAAGCTTATCAGTGAGGAAACTGAGAGAGAGCTTGAGGGGTTGTTGTGTAAGGAATGGTCCGCAGTGTTTGAGGCTAGGCTACAGAAATAATATGCGGGTGCTCCAACTGGGCTTGGTGGGGTTGTTGATCTGCTTGCAATCAGGCATTGCTCAAGCCGCACCGACTTGCATAAAGACCGGAGAGGTTTGCGTAGATGCCACGCCGTGCAAGACGATTTCCGGCGTTCAGGTTTGTCTTGCCGGCGTCACGTTGCCGGCAGGCGCGGTAGCATTGGCCGATACCTGCTGGCACTACACAGCAACCTATGATTGCGCCGGGGGAATGCAGAGTACGTGCCAGCCGCTCATTGACAAGGGGTGTGGGCTGACAAAGTCCAATTGCATTACCTATCGTAATGATGGCGTGACTTGTTCGGCATACGAACAAACATACCAATGCACTCAAACTCCGGCCGTATCTTCGACCGGGACCACTTGCGGCGCCACCACTTTTTGCTTGAACGGCCAGTGCTTCGATCTTGCCCGCCCGCAGAACCATGATATGCAGAAAACGGCTGCCATGATGGAACTCGCGCGCCAGGCGGGAAATTATCAGGATCCTGCGACCATGCAGTTTTTCAAGGGCACCGGCAATAACTGTGTGAACGCACTATTTGGGCTTGCTAACTGCTGCACGGTCGGGGCCGCGCCGGGGATGTCGAATGCTGCGCAGATTGGCACTGCTACGGCAATCAACCTTGGGTCTTCATACGTCATGGATGCGCTGGGCGGCAGCACAGGATCCGCACCGAACCTTTTCAGTCAAGCCTACAGCTACCTACAAAGCCCAAGCTGTACTGCCTTGCCTGGCACTACGCCGTTCAGCTTCATGGGCGTATCGGTGAACTTTACTGGCACACCGATGTTCTCTTTTGATCCGACATCGCTGGCCATCTCGCTGGCCATCATGGTAGTGACCGATCTCCTTTCCTGTACGCAGGACGAAAAAATGCTTTCGATGAAGCGGGGGGAACGGCTATGTATCGGGACTGGCAGTTATTGCTCCCAGAAAGTCCCGCTGCTGGGAATATGCCTGGCTGTTACCGAAACCTACTGCTGCTACAACTCGCGTTTGGCGCGTATTATCAACCAGCAGGGTTGGGCGCAACTTGGAACCTCAGTTAATGCTTCATGCGATGGATTTACCCAGGCGCAGTTGAGCTCGATTGATTTTTCCAAGATGGACCTGACTGAGTTCATGGCTGAAATCAAATCGCAGATCGATATCCCGAAAATTCAGGCCGACATGCAGGCGCGCCTCAACGCAATGGGCAATGCGAATGGGCCAACCAGCCCGACAGCCAATACGCCGGTTTTGAATCCAAGCGCAGCGGGTGGATATACGGGCGGATTCCGGCTTGTCGCGCCATAAATGTCTGGTCAGAATTTGCGTTGTATGCATAATTGGCGCATGAGTTACTTTTGTTTGTTCGGCCATGGAAGTTGGGGGAATCTACACATGAAGCATCTATTCTCGCTCTCTATCTTGTTGCTTTCGCTCAGCGCATTTGCGGATGAGTCGTCATCCGGCGCGGTGTCTGCTGTTGTGCCAATCGCTGAGGTTGGTTCGGCATCGGGCATGAGTGAGCCGCCGCAATACAAGGTCAGCAAAAATATCGTAGGGTTGTTTGGCAGTACCTTCAACCCTGTTTTCAAGGAACCCGGCAAAAAGGTGTTCATCGAATTCGTCAGCCCGAAGATGCCCAGAGACTCGACCGACGAAAAGATAAAACAGGCAGTCATCGAAGTTTCCAATGCCGTGGACATGCTGAGCGGAGAGGCCCGCAAGGTGTTGGCGAAAGGCGGGATAACCGTGATTGAAGACAAGGCCGATGCCGACATTGCATTCGAGATTGTTGCAGCGCAACTTCATTATGGGCACGACCATGCACACCCTATTATCGTGCCGTATCTGGGGATTGCCGCAACGACTGACTGGGATGATCTTCAGCGCAAAATGAAGCTGCAGAAACCTGGCGCAAGAGCAGGCTTGGACGCCGGTATTTTTTTCGGCCCTGCCATGGCTTTGCTTTCTGGTGTGACAAGAGCCGTTGCCGACCAGCACAGCGATGATTTGGTGGAAGATACGTCGCCTGTCGAGCAGGGGATGTTGCTGGTGGTCGAAATGTATATCAAGAAAAATGGCGAGTTTAAGAGGGAGCAGCGCGATTGGCCGAGGGCGCAGTTGGAAAAACCGAGCACCTATATTTATGCCAAGCCGGATCAGCTTTTTGCTGATGCCGTCGAGTGCATTATTTCCTGTACCCGTTAGGAGCTGTGATGCGTCGAATTCTGTTTTGTTTGCCCATGCTGGCCACGCTCCCCGCGTACGCCGAGATCCGCGATGCCGGCGAGGTGGACAAGGCCGGTATGGCAACCATCTGGCGGCAGGTGGTCGGCGGGGATGATGGCTTGGCAGTCAATGCTGTGCTGGTCGGCGAACTGGCGGCAAAGATCCGCGAAACAACCGGATCGCCTGGTCCATATAAGGCGACTGTCAGCCGCGTGAAAAAATACCGCGAGCCGGGTTGCGCGCGCATCCGTATTGCGTATGTGTTTCCGGCCGCCAGAACGGTCGATGGAGGCCGGCGGGATGCGGATATAAGCTATGAACAGAATTTCTGCCTCGATGGCCATATACCTCGCGAGACGATTGATTTGAACGCAGTACCGAACAATAAAGGAGATATTTGATGAATGAGTTCATACGAGGCTTTATCAAAGGCGCCAAAGAAACCCCTCGTGGCTTTTTTGCACCCGTTATTGCCATCTGGCGGCTCTTATTGGATACCACTGAATCGCTCGTTGAGCCGAAGAATGCATCGAGCGTCAGAAACCTAAATGGAGGTTGTAATGGACTATCGCAGAATCATCATCAATAGTGTTCGCCTTTACTTTGCACCTCTGGTTGGTGCGTGCAGAGGTTGGCGTGCGGAAGCATTGAAGTACGAAAGACGGTTTCGAGACTGCAATTATGTATAAGCTCAAAACGTGGTTATATGAGTTTGTTGCTAGTAAGGAATTTGTGACTGGAGGCGTAAGCTTGCTTCTCATGCTTTCAATTGCACCTGCTATTGGCCCCATATGGGTGGACTAAATGACCATTGATACGTTAATTTTTTCCGTCCTCGCTACGCTGGTTTTGCTCGTGATTTCGATTTACGCGAACAAACATCGTTCAGAGGATGGCCACAAAAGCGGCAAGAAACACCAGAACGGCGGCGGGCACGTCTAGATCAAAAAGCAAGCGGTCCGCTCTATGAGCGGCCGGTATGTTGGGCTCGCACATGGCGCGTACTGGGTTGCTTTTCCCAGCACGCAAGCCAGGTGTGAGCAGACAAGCGATAGCGCGTCAGGTACGAGCGCCGCCTATGGAAATTCCCTCTCGCCGTTGGCGTGGGCTGCGCCCGTCGAGAGGGCTTTTCCACAGGCTAAATAGCTTTGCTGCAACTACACCTTAACCCGATTTTTTGAACGGCAGCACCGTCGCACCAGCACGTAACCCGTCCAGATAACCCGCCCAATTCTGCATCATTTTTTTCCGTTCATCGAGCCGCAGCAAGTGCGTTTCTCTCTTGTAAGCTGCGCGTACCTGGTCTTGGTCCGCGTGAGCTAGTTGCAGCTCGATCAGCCGCACGTCATAGCCGAGCTGTTCCAAGTTCGTCGAGGCCATTGCCCGGAAACCGTGCCCAGTCATTTCTTCACTTGTATAGCCCATGCGCCGAATCGCGGACAGAATCCCATTATCAGAAAGGCAGCGAGTGGCAGACATGGGAGAGGGGAACAGATATTCACTTTCATGCACCTTGCGCAACTCTTGTAGAATTGCCGTAGCTTGGTCAGACAATGGCACAACGTGCGGGCGCTTTGCCTTCATCCTTCCTGCTGGGATCGTCCACAGTCTCGCTACCAGATCGAGTTCTTCCCACTTGGCTTGCCGCAGCTCGCCAGGTCGAACAAACACCAAAGGCGCTAGTTTCAACGCCAGTCGCACCACCTCAGAACCCTTGTATTCGTCGATATTGCGCAGCAGCCTCCCGATTTCAGATGGTTCTGTAATAGCGCCCAAGTGGATTTCCTTGGCCGGGGGCAACGCGCCACGCAAAGACATCGTTACATCATATTCTGCACGCCCGGTACTGACTGCATACCGCCACACCTGGGCACAGTTCTGCAATAACCGGTGCGCGGTTTCAAGCGCTCCACGCGCTTCAACCCTGCGCAGCACAGCCAACAATTCAATAGGCTTCACTGTATTTATCCCGACACCCTTGAAATGTGGGAATAGGTCACGCTCAAGTCGGCGAATAATTTTTGAAGCGTGACTGTCCACCCATTGTGGGCTGAACTTACTGAACCATTCCCTGCTGATGGCTTCCACCGTTTCCAATGCTTCGGGTGATGCAGCAGCGGATGCGATTGCAGCGCTTCGGGCTTCTTTTTTCACTTCCATGGGATCGAGCCCCGCCGCGAGCAGCTTGCGTGCTTCCAGTGCCGATTCGCGTGCGTTCTTGAGGCTTACTGCTGGATACAACCCAAAAACCAGTCGCTTCTCTTTTCCAGCAAATCTGTATTTCATTCGCCAGCTTTTTGCGCCGCTCGGCAAAACCTCCAAATACATACCTTGCCCGTCAGCAAGCTTGTACGCCTTTTCGCGTGGCTTTGCGGCTGCTGCGGCCTTGTCGTTTAGTTTCATTATTTTCTCCACTTGATGCTGGCGTGTGCTCATGATGCCCCCTGTGTGTCAGAAAGGCAAGAAATGCCCCTTGTAATGCCCCCAAAATTGCCGGACGCTGTGGCACGTATGGGGACGATATGGGACAAATGCGGAATGACTGGTGCGCGCCAGATAGCTTGGTTTTATTGATTTCTTGCGAAGAAAAAGCCCGGCTGGTAAGGCCGGGCTTTTGTTTGAAGTGGTGGAGGCGGGGGGAATTGAACCCCCGTCCGCAAGTCCTCTACAGATAGTTCTACATACTTAGCCAGGCTGTTTGATTTGATCCCGGACACGCCAACCGGCGGGCTGGTACGGGACGAGTCACCTTGAGTTTAATGTCCAGCAAAGTGACCCTGCTCGACACGATCCCATGTTAGGACCTCGCTCATCTCGGCCTTGCGGCTTTGAGCCTCCCCATGGGAGAGAAGGTGCGAGGTCTAGCTGACTAAGCAGCTAAAGCGTAGTTTTCGTCGTTTGCGACTAGTTTTTTCCAGCTGATTTACGAGGTGGCGGGTCCTCGGTATGCCCTACGCTGCTTTGCAACCCACGTCGAAGCCAGGTCGCCCCCGGTTCGTTGTTCGTTTAAAGCGTGCCGAATTGTAGCACGCTGTATCAGAGGCCGAGGAAGCGGATTAGTTCCGTGGGGTGGTTGACGCTGCCCTGGGCGTTCCAGTTCTCGACCGAGGCGTCGGCTCCGACGTAGCCGTAGCCGGCGATGATGCCGGGCATGGCGGCGGCGTTGGCGGCCTGCATGTCGCGCAGGTCGTCGCCGAGGTAGAGGCAGTGGGCGGGGGCGGCGCCGGCCAGTGCGCAGGCGTGGAGCAGCGGCTCGGGGTGCGGCTTGGCGTGCGCGCAGGTGTCGCCGCTGACGAGGCAGGCGGCGCGCTCGGCATAGCCCAGCGCCTGCATCAGCGGATCGGTGTAGCGCTGCGGCTTGTTGGTGACGATGCCCCACTGGATGCCGCGCCGCTCCAGCTCGTTCACCAGCTCGGCCATGCCGGTGAACAGGCGGGTGTGCACGCAGATGTTGCGCTCGTAGTAGCTGAGGAAGATGTCGCGCAGCGCATCGTAATCCGGCGCATCCGGCTCGATGCCGAAGCCGAGCCTGAGCAGGCCGCGCGAACCGTGCGAGGCCTGCGGGCGGATGGTCTCCAGCGGCAGTGGAGGAAGGTTGCGCGCGGTGCGGGTGTGGTTGAGCGCGGCGGCGAGGTCGGGCGCGGTGTCGGCGAAGGTGCCGTCGAGGTCGAACAGGACTGCTTTGATCACCGTCAATCCTTGCGGCAGGCGACCATGTAGTTCACGTCCGTATCGCTGCCCAATGAATAAATCTGGCTGAGCGGGTTGTAGCTCATGCCGATGAGGTCGGTCACATTCAGCCCCGCGTGGCGGCAGAATTGCGCGAGTTCGGAGGGCTTGAGGAACTTGTCGTAGTCGTGCGTGCCGCGCGGCAGCAGTTTGAGCACGTATTCCGCACCGACGATGGCGAACAGGTAGGACTTCGGGTTGCGGTTGAGTGTGGAGAAGAACACCCAGCCGCCCGGTTTGACCAGTTTCGCGCAGGCCGTGACCACGCTTTGCGGGTCGGGCACATGCTCGAGCATTTCCAGGCAGGTGACGACGTCGTAATGGCCGGGCTGCCCGGCCGCGAGGTCTTCCACGGCGATCTTGCGGTAGTCGACGCTGCGGCCGCTTTCCAGCAGGTGCAGCTTGGCGACCTGCAGCGATTTGTCGGCGAGGTCGATGCCGGTGACGTTCGCGTTCAATCCGGCCATGCTCTCCGACAGGATGCCGCCGCCGCAGCCGACGTCGAGCACGGTCTTCCCGGCCAGGCCGGCGTGGCGGTCGATGTAGCCGAGGCGCAGCGGGTTGATGTCGTGCAGCGGCTTGAATTCGCTGTTCGGGTCCCACCACTTGTGGGCGAGTTGCGAGAATTTGTCGAGTTCGACGGGATCGGCGTTGGTCATGGCATGGAACCTGATTGATGAGGGGCTGACTTTAACAAAACTTGCCGCTTCGGCCAAATGGTATCGCCATCCATGCGGGTGGCTCGGGGTGGTGCCGCTGTGCTAAAATGCGCGCTTTGTTATACGCCGATTGCCTTTAGGTCAGAGCATATTCATGGAACAGAAATTCGCCAAAGAAACCCTGCCGGTCAGCCTTGAAGAGGAAATGCGCAAGTCCTACTTGGACTATGCGATGAGCGTCATAGTCGGGCGCGCGCTGCCCGACGTGCGCGACGGCCTGAAGCCGGTGCACCGTCGCGTGCTGTTCGCGATGCACGAGCTTTCCAACGATTGGAACCGCGCCTATAAGAAGTCCGCGCGTATCGTCGGCGACGTAATCGGTAAGTACCACCCCCACGGCGATACGGCGGTGTACGACACCATCGTGCGCATGGCGCAGGATTTCTCGCTGCGCTACACGCTGGTGGACGGGCAGGGCAACTTCGGCTCGGTGGACGGCGACAACGCGGCGGCGATGCGTTACACCGAAATCCGCATGGCGAAGATCGCCCACGAACTGCTCGCCGACCTGGACAAGGAAACCGTCGATTTCGGGCCGAACTACGACGGCTCCGAGCATGAGCCGCTGGTATTCCCGGCGCGCTTCCCCAATCTGCTGGTGAACGGTTCTTCCGGTATCGCGGTGGGCATGGCGACCAATATTCCGCCGCACAACCTCTCCGAAGTGGTGGACGCCTGCCTCGCGCTGCTGAAGAACCCGGACATGGACATTGAGCAGCTCATCGAATACGTGCCCGCACCCGACTTCCCGACGGCGGGCTTCATCTATGGCCTTGCCGGGGTGAAGGAAGGCTACCGCACCGGCCGCGGCCGCGTGGTGATGCGCGCGCGCACCCACTTCGAGGACATCGGCAAGGGCGAGCGCCAGGCCATCATCATCGACGAGCTGCCCTACCAGGTGAACAAGGCCAACCTGCTGATGAAGATCGGCGAGATGGTGCGCGAGAAGACGCTGGAAGGCATCTCGGAAATCCGCGACGAATCGGACAAGTCCGGCATGCGCGCGGTGATCGAGCTGAAGCGCGGCGAGAACGCCGACGTGATCCTGAACAAGCTGTACAAGGCGACCCAGATGCAGGACAGCTTCGGCATCAACATGGTCGCCATCGTGGACGGCCAGCCGAAGCTGTGCAACCTCAAGGATGTGATCGAGGCGTTCCTGCGCCACCGCCGCGAAGTTGTCACGCGCCGCACCATCTTCGAACTGCGCAAGGCGCGTGAGCGCGGCCATATCCTCGAAGGCCTTGCGGTGGCGCTGTCCAACGTGGACGAGATCATCGCACTGATCAAGGCAGCGCCGACGCCCGCCGACGCCAAGCGCGAGCTCATGGGTCGCGCCTGGCGCTCCTCTCTGGTCGAGGATATGCTATCCCGCGTCAGCGACGCATCGCGCCCCGAAGACCTCGCGCCCGAGTTTGGTTTGCGGGGCGAGGGCAAGGCGCGCGGCTACCACCTTTCCGATGCGCAGGCGCAGGCGATCCTGGAGTTGCGCCTGCAACGCCTGACCGGACTGGAGCAGGACAAGATCGTCGGCGAATACCGCGAGGTGATGGACAAGATCGCCGACCTGCTGGACATCCTCGCCAAGCCGGAGCGCGTCACCACCATCATCGGCGACGAACTGACCGCGGTGAAGGCGCAGTTCGGCGACAAGCGCCGCAGCGAGATCATCACGCACACGCAAGAGATGAGCATGGAAGACCTGATCGCGCCGGAAGACGTGGTGGTCACCTTGTCGCACGGCGGCTACATGAAGGCGCAGAAGCTGGACGAATACCGTGCGCAGAAGCGTGGCGGGCGCGGCAAGCAGGCGACGGCGACCAAGGAAGACGATTTCATCGACAACCTGTTCATCGCCAACACCCACGACTACATCCTGTGCTTCTCCAACCGCGGCCGCGCCTACTGGCTGAAAGTCTACGAAGTGCCGCAGGGCAGCCGCATCTCGCGTGGCAAGCCCATCGTGAACCTGCTGCCGCTGGCCGAGGGCGAGAAGATCAATGCCGTGCTGCCGGTGAAGGAGTTCAGCGAGAATAAATTCGTATTCTTCGCCACCGCCGACGGCACCGTGAAGAAGACCGCGCTGTCGCAGTTCGCCAACCCGCGCAAGGCCGGCATCATCGCCATCGCGCTCGATGAGGGCGATTTCCTGATCGGCGTGGCGCTGACCGACGGAAAACACGACGTGATGCTGTTCTCCGACGAGGGCAAGGCGGTGCGCTTCGACGAGAACGACGTGCGTGCGCTGGGCCGCGACACGCGCGGCGTGCGCGGCATGAACCTGGCCAAGGGCGGCAAGGTGATCTCGCTGCTGGTGGCCGAGAACGAGGAACAGAGCGTGCTGACCGCGACCGAGAACGGCTACGGCAAGCGCACGCCTATCGCGGAATACACCCGCCACGGGCGCGGCACGCAGGGCATGATCGCGATCCAGACCACGGCGCGCAACGGCAAGGTGGTCGCGGCAACGCTGGTGAACGCAGACGACGAGATCATGCTGATCGGCACCAACGGCGTGCTGATCCGCACCCGCGTCAAGGAAATCCGCGAGATGGGGCGCTCCACGCAGGGCGTCACGCTGATGAACGTGGAAGAGGGCGAGAAGCTGGCCGGCCTGAGCCGCATCGCGGAGCCGGAAGAAGAATAAATGACGATCTACAACTTCAGCGCAGGCCCGGCCGTGTTGCCGAAAGAAGTGTTGCTGCAGGCGCAGGCGGAATTGCCCGACTGGCGCGGCAGCGGCATGTCGGTGATGGAGATGTCGCACCGCGGCAAGGAGTACATGGGCATCCACGCGCAGGCCGTGGCCGATCTGCGCGAGCTGATGGGCATTCCCGCCAACTACAAGGTGCTGTTCCTGCAGGGTGGCGGGCATCTGCAGTTCTCGATGGTCCCGCTGAACCTGTTGCGTGGCAATGCTTCCGCCGATTACGTCAACACCGGCGAATGGTCGAAGAAGGCCATCGGCGAGGCGCAGAAGTTCGGCAAGGTGAACATCGCGGCGAGCAATGCCGACAAAAACTGCACCTATGTTCCGGCCTTCGACACCTGGCAGCGCGACCCCAACGCAGCCTACCTGCACTATTGCCCGAACGAGACCATCGGCGGCGTGGAATTCAACTGGGTGCCCGACACCGGGGACGTGCCGCTGGTGGCGGACATGTCGTCCAACATCCTGTCGCGCCCCTGTGACGTGTCGAAGTTCGGATTGATCTATGCCGGCGCACAGAAGAATATCGGCCCGGCGGGGCTTGCCGTGGTGATCGTGCGCGAAGATTTGCTCGGGCAGGCCGCACCGGGCACGCCGACCATGCTGGACTACAAGATCCACGCCGATGCCGATTCGATGTACAACACGCCGCCGACCTACGGCATCTACATCGCCGGCCTGGTGTTCCAGTGGCTGAAGAAGAACGGTGGCGTCGCCGCGATGGAGCAGGTCAACATCGCCAAGGCCAAACTGCTGTATGCCGCAATCGACACGAGCAACGGCTTCTACAACTGCCCAGTGGCGAAGAGTGACAGGTCGCGCATGAACGTGCCGTTCACCCTGAAGGACACGAGCCTCGACGGCGAATTCCTCAAGCAGGCCGAGGCGCGCGGGCTGCTCCAACTCAAGGGGCATCGCTCGGTGGGCGGGATGCGCGCTTCGATCTACAACGCCATGCCGCTTGCGGGCGTGCAGGCGCTGGTGGATTTCATGAACGACTTTGCCAGGCAACGCGGTTAGGCCTTAGACAGGGACAAGCATGAGCGAGAAACTGAAACAGCTCCGCGAACAGATCGACCGCCTGGACGACGAGATGCTGACGCTCGTCAATCGGCGTGCCACGCTGGCGCAGCAGATCGGCCACCTCAAGGAAAACGGCGTGGTGCTGCGCCCTGAGCGCGAGGCGCAGATCTTGCAGCGCCTGCAGGGCAGCAACCAGGGGCCGCTGAGCAATGCCGCGGTGGCGCAGCTGTTCACCGAAGTGATGTCGCAGTGCCGCGCGCTGGAGGCGCCGCTCACGGTGGCCTACCTCGGGCCGGAGGGGACGTTCACCGAGGCGGCGGCGCTGAAGCGCTTCGGCAGCGCGATACAGAAATTGCCCTGCGCGACCATCGACGACGTGTTCCATGCGGCGGAAAGCGACGCGGCGCATTACGGCGTGATTCCGGTGGAGAATTCCACCGAGGGCGCGGTGGGGCGCACGCTGGATCTGTTGATGCACAGCCCGCTGCAGATATGCGGCGAGGTGATGCTCGCGATCCACCAGTGCCTGCTGTCGCAGCATTGCGAACTTGGCGAGATCAGGACCGTGTACTCGCATTCGCAGTCGTTCGGGCAGTGCCAGAACTGGCTGAACCAGCATTTGGCCGGTGCAGTGCTGGTGCATGTTTCCAGCAACGCCGAGGCCGCGCGGCTGGCCGCAGAGAACCCGCACAGCGCGGCCATAGCCGGCAGCCAGGCGGCGGAGCTGTTCGGCCTGAACCTTTGCGTGAAAAATATCGAAGACGACGCCAAGAACACCACGCGCTTCCTGGTGCTGGGCAATCAGCAGGTCGCGCCTAGCGGCAACGACAAGACCTCAGTGGTGTTGTCCGCCGCAAACCGCCCCGGCGCGGTGCACGACCTGCTGGTTCCGCTGGCGAAGCACGGTGTTTCGATGACCAAGTTCGAGTCGCGCCCGGCGCGTTCCGGATTGTGGGAATACGTGTTCTACATGGACGTCGAGGGGCATCAAAGCGATGCCAAAGTAGCCGCCGCGCTGACCGAACTCAAGCAAGTCGCCGCATTCATTAAAATTTTAGGGTCATACCCTGTTGCCGTGTAGACGGCTGTTTTGGAGTAAGTGCATGGCAATGCCGCAACTGTGTTGGGATATCGAGTTCCTGAAAAACAATCCGACGCTGAAAGATGAAAACTACGGCATCCCCGCCGAGGTGAAACATACCGACTATCCGTTGCGCCTCGTGCGTTACTGGTTCATGTACCACTTCCTGCGCGAAGACGCGGCGAAGAAGGGCGCGCTGGACGTGTGCGAGATCGGCGTGGACTCCGGGCAGATGCTCAGCTTCATGCATGCCGCCGCGCAGCATGGCGGCGAAAAAGTGCCGCTGGCGAACTGGGACGCGGTGGATGCGCTGATCCAGCGCGATAAGCTGGAACGCGCCGGCTACAACCATTTCCATGAGGTCGACCTGGAGAGTCCGGAGTTCAGGCTGGAGGAGGGGAGGCAGTACGACGCGATGATCCTGCTGCATGTGCTGGAGCACCTGTTCAAGCCGGAAGAGCTGATTGCGAAGATCGTGCCGCACCTCAAGCCGGGCGGCATGCTGATCGGCGGCTTTCCCTCCACGCCGGACCCCATGATGCAGTCGCGCGAGGACAAGATACGCCCCAAGGCGATGAAATACGGGCATGTCAGCGTGTTCTCGCCGCAGCGCGTGCGTGACATGGCGGCGGCGAACGGGCTGGAGGTGGAATTCCTGAGCGGTGCGTTCTTCATGCGCAAGAAGGGGTTCTTCCTCGAGAACTGCAAGTGGTGGCTGCGCTTCAACCTCTGGTTCGGCGCACTGTTCCCCGGCTGGCCGGGTGAGACCTACTGGATTTTGCGTAAGCCTGCCAAGTAACTTTTAAGATTTCGAGATGATGGATTACACACAACTGGCCCCGGCCTACATCCGCGCCATCGCGCCCTACCAGCCCGGCAAGCCGATCTCCGAGCTGGAGCGCGAGCTGGGCATCAGCGGCATCGTCAAGCTGGCCTCCAACGAGAACCCGCTGGGCTGCAGCCCGCAGGCCATGGCGGCGATGCAGGAGGCGCTCAAGACTATAGCGCTGTACCCGGACGGCAACGGCTTCGAACTGAAGGACGCGCTGTCCAAGCGCTACGGCGTCGAGCACGCGCGCATCGTGCTGGGCAACGGTTCCAACGACATGCTGGAGCTGGCTGCGCGCGCCTTCCTCACGGTGGGCGACAAGGCGGTGTATTCGGACCATGCCTTCGCGGTGTACCCGCTGGCGACGCAGGCGGTGGGCGCGACCGGCATCAGCGTGCCCGCGATCGATTATGGTCATGACCTGAAAGCGATGCTCAAGGTAGCGGTCGAACACAAGGCCAAGCTGGTGTTCGTCGCCAACCCGAACAACCCGACCGGTACCTTTCTGAACGCAGCGTCGCTGCTGGATTTTCTGCGCGCATTGCCCGCGAATATCCTGGTGGTGCTCGACGAGGCGTATAACGAATACTTGCCCGAAGAGAACCGCTACGATTCGGTTGCCTGGCTGAAGGAATTCCCCAATCTCATCGTCTCGCGCACCTTCTCCAAGGCCTACGGCCTGGCCGGTCTGCGCGTGGGCTATGCCTTCGCCAACGCACAGGTGGCCGACATGATGAACCGCGTGCGCCAGCCGTTCAACGTCAATAGCGTGGCGCAGGCCGCCGCCGTGGCGGCGCTGCAGGACGAGGATTTCGTGCGGCGCACCAACGAGCTCAACCGGTGCGGCATGGAACAGATCACGCAAGGGTTGCGCAAGCTGGGGCTGGAATTCATTCCGTCGTATGGCAACTTTATCAGCTTCAGGATCGGCGACGGAATGAAGATGTACCGCCGCCTGCTGGAACTCGGCGTGATCGTGCGGCCCGTGGCCGGCTACGGCATGCCGGATTACCTGCGCGTGAGCATAGGCACTGAAAACGAAAACGAAAAATTTTTATCTGTATTGGCGCAAGCCTTGGGAGAGACAGCGTGATTATCGTAATGGGCAGGGACGTGACCGACGCCGAAATCGGCGCGGTGGTGAAGCGGCTGGAAACGGCTGGTTTGAAGGCGAATATTTCGCGCGGCATCGAGCGCACGGTGATCGGCGCGATCGGCGATGAGCGCCAGTTGACCGAGGAGATGTTCACCTCGCTGCCCGGCGTGGAATCGGCGATGCATATCGCCAAGCAGTACAAGATCGTGTCGCGCGAGTCGCACAAGGCAAACACCGTGATCGATATCGCCGGCATCCCGCTGGGCGGCAATCAGATCCAGATCATCGCCGGGCCGTGCTCGGTGGAGACGCAGGAGCAGATGGACCTGTCCGCCAAGTTTGTGCACGAGGCGGGTTGCCGTTTGATGCGCGGCGGCGCGTTCAAGCCGCGCACCAGCCCCTATGCCTTTCAGGGCAAGGGCAAGGAAGGCCTGGACATGTTCCGCAAGGCGGCTGCCCCGTACAAGTTGCCCATCGTCACCGAATTGATGGATGCGCGCCAGATTGACCTTTTCCTCGAATACGATGTGGACGTGATCCAGATCGGCACGCGCAACATGCAGAACTTCGACCTGCTCAAGGAAGTGGGTAAGATCAACAAGCCGGTGATCCTCAAGCGCGGCATGTCGGCCACGATTGCCGAATGGCTGATGTCGGCGGAATACATCGCGGCGGGCGGCAACCACAACATCATCTTCTGCGAACGCGGCATCCGCACCTTCGAGACCGCCTACCGCAACGTGCTGGACGTGACGGCCATCGCCGTGCTGAAAAAAGAGACCCACCTGCCGGTGATCGTCGATCCATCGCACGCCGGCGGCAAGGCCTGGATGGTGCCTGCACTGTCTCAGGCGGCGGTTGCCGCAGGCGCGGACGGCCTGCTGGTCGAGATGCACCCGAATCCGTGCGAAGCCTGGTGCGATGCCGACCAGGCGCTGACACCACAGGAATTGAAGAAGCTGATGGGCACGCTGGGCGCTATCGCCGGAGCGATCGGGCGTACGCTTTGATCAAAAAATGCAGGGTGGGTTAGTGGTTTTATCGCGCAACCCACCATTCGCTCAATGCAAATTCCGGTGGGCTACGCTACGCTAACCCACCCTGCAAATGCTGTAGGAGCGCAACTTGTTGCGCAATGGTTACTTCTTGCAAGGAAATCGCGCAACAAGTTGCGCTCCTACCCGGGATAACATGTGACTCAACCGCAATTCAAAAAAATCGTCATCTTCGGCGTCGGCCTGATCGGCGGCTCGTTCGCGCTGGCGCTGCGCAAGGCGGCAGCGGTGCGCGAAGTGGTCGGCTTCGGGCGCAGCACGGCGACGTTGCAGGAGGCGCGACGGCTCGGCATCCTCGACCGCATCGGCGAGGATGCGGTGCGCGAGGTGGCGGATGCCGACATCGTGCTGCTCGCTACCCCGGTCGGGCAGATGGCGGAACTGATGGCGCGCATCGCGCCGCACCTCGGCGCGCACACGCTGGTCACCGACGGCGGCAGCACCAAGGGCGACGTGGTCGCCGCAGCGCGCGCGAACCTCGGAAACAGGATCGCGCAGTTCGTCCCGGCGCACCCGATCGCGGGTGCGGAGAAGAGCGGCGCGGCGGCGGCGCTGGCCGACCTCTATGTCGACAAAAAAGTGGTGCTGACGCCGCTGCCCGAGAACAGCACCGAAGCGGTGGCGCGCGTGCGCCAAGCCTGGGAACTGTGCGGCGCGGTGGTGAGCGAACTGACGCCGGAGCAGCACGACGGAGTGTTTGCCGCGGTGAGCCACTTGCCGCACCTGCTCTCGTTCGCGCTGGTGCATGACCTCGCTCAGCGCGACAACCGCGACCTGCTGCTGTCCTTCGCCGCGAGCGGCTTCCGCGATTTTACGCGCATCGCCGCGAGCAGCCCGGAGATGTGGCGCGACATCTGCCTCGCGAACCGCGAGGCGCTGCTGGTCGAACTGCGTCGCTATGCCGACGAGTTGTATGTGCTCTTCCAGGCGCTGGAGCAGCACGACGCTGCGAAGCTCGAAGAGGTATTCAGCGAGGCACGCAAGGTACGTACCAACTGGACGGGGCAATAAGAAGACAATGGCTGTTATCTCGATCAAACGGGTCTGGGGGCTGCTTGCCGCCATCGCGATCATCTGGTTCGCCAATCTCGAATACCGCACGCTGATCAAGCCGGATGAGGGGCGCTACGCCGAGATTCCGCGCGAGATGGTGGCGAGCGGCGACTGGGTGACGCCGCACCTCAACGATCTCAAGTATTTCGAGAAACCACCGCTGCAATACTGGGCGACGGCCACTGCCTACACCCTGTTCGGCGAGCATCAGTGGACTTCGCGCCTCTGGACCGGACTGACCGGCTTCGCGGGCATCCTGCTGGTGTGGTTCGCCGGGCTGCGCCTGTTCGGGCGCGAGGCGGCGGGCTATGCCGCGCTGCTGCTTTCGAGCAGCCTGCTCTACGTGTTGATGGGGCACATCAACACGCTGGACATGGGCGTGACGTTCTTCATCACGCTGGGCATCTTCGGCCTGCTGCTCGCGCAGGCGCAGGCGGACAAAACAAAACGGCGTAACTGGATGCTGGTCGCGTGGGCGGGCATGGCGCTTGCGGTGCTGAGCAAGGGCCTGATGGGCATCATCCTGCCGGGCGCGGCGCTGTTCATCTACTGCGTCGTGCAGCGCGACTTCGGCGTGCTGAAGCGCATGCACTGGCTGTCCGGCCTCGCGGTATTTTTCGCGATCACCGTGCCGTGGTTTTTGCTGGTGATGAAAGCCAACCCGGAGTTCTTCGAGCGCTTCTTCATCTACGAGCACTACCAGCGCTTCACCAGCACGGTGCACGGGCGCTATCATCCGTGGCACTACTTCATCCCCATCCTGCTGGCCGGGGCGCTGCCGTGGACGGTGCTGATGTTCGATTCGATGTGGCGTACCCTGCGCGACAGCAGCCTGCCGGACAAGATGTTCAACACCCGGCGCTTCCTGCTGATCTGGGCGGTATTCGTCTATGTGTTCTTCTCCATCTCCGGCTCCAAACTGCCGTCCTACCTGCTGCCGATGTTCCCGGTGCTGGCCTTGCTGATGGGCAAGCGCATCGCCGAAATGCGCGCGCGTACGCTGTTCTGGCAGATCGCACCGGCCATCCCGGTCACGCTGCTGTTGCTGGGGCTGGCGTTGAACGTGGACAAATTCGCCGACACGCCGAACCAGATCGAGCTGTACCCGCATTACGGGCCGTGGCTGGTTGCCGCCGCATTGATGTTGCTGGGCGGCCTGTCGGGGGGGATGCTGCTGCTGTGGCGCGAAAAGAAGCCTGTTGCGGTCGTAGTGCTGGCACTGAGCGCCCTGCTGGCAGCTCAGATCGGCCTGTCCGGCTACGAGACCGTGGCGCGCGAGCGCTCCGCGAAACATATCGCCGAGGCGATCCGTGCCGAGGTGAAGCCGGGCATTCCGTTTTATTCGGTGCTAACCTATGAGCAGACGCTGCCGTTCTACCTCAAGCGCACCTTCACGCTGGTGCAATACCAGGACGAGATGGCGTTCGGCATCCAGCAGGAGCCGCAGCGCTGGATACCCACCGTCGAGGAATTCGCGAAGGTCTGGGCCGCGCAGCCCGAGGCGCTGGCCATCTTCCCGGTGTATGCTTATGCTCAAGTACAGCAACTTGGGCTTGAAATGAAAACCATCTTTGAAGATACGCAGCACATAGTGGTGAAGAAACCATGAGCCTGGTCAGTTTCATCCTGATTTTTACCGGCGTGATGCTCAATGCCGCCGCGCAGATCCTGATGAAGGCGGGAACCAATGCTGTCGGGCATTTCGAGTTCAGCATGGAGAACATCCTGCCCATCGGCCTGAAACTGGCTACCGAGTGGCATATCGTCACCGCGCTGTTCTGCTATGCGCTGAGCGTGGTCGTCTGGATCCTCGCCCTGTCGCGCGTGCCGGTCAGCATCGCTTTTCCGTTGTTGTCGATGGCTTATATCGTGACTGCAGTGGCCGCTTGGTACTTGCTGGGCGAACCCTTAAGCATGACAAAACTGGTCGGCATCGGCGTGATCATCCTCGGCGTCATTATCATTTCGCGGGCATAAATTCTGATGAGTAATTTTCTTCCATTCTCACGTCCGACCATAGACGAAGCGACCATCGCCTCGGTAGCGGAGGTTTTGCGCTCCGGCTGGATCACCACCGGCCCCAAGGTGCTGGAATTCGAGAAGCGCCTGTCGGAATACTTCGGTGGGCGCCCGGTGCGCAGCTTCAACTCCGGCACCTGCACCATGGAGATCGCGCTGCGCATCGCGGGCATCGGGCCGGGCGACGAGGTCATCACTACGCCGATCTCGTGGGTGGCGACCGCCAACGTGATTCTCGAAGTGGGCGCGACGCCGGTGTTTGCCGACGTTGATCCGGTCACGCGCAACATCGATCTGGACAAGGTCGAGGCCGCGATCACACCAAGAACCCGTGCGATCATTCCGGTCTACCTCGCGGGCAAGCCGGTGGACATGGACCGGCTGTACGCGGTAGCCAATAAATACAAGCTGCGCGTGATCGAGGATGCCGCGCAGGCCATCGGCTCATCGTGGAAGGGCAAGCCCATCGGCTCGTTCGGCGACTTCGTCTCGTTCAGCTTCCAGGCCAACAAGAACATCACCACCTCCGAGGGCGGCTGCCTGGTGCTGAACAACGAGGACGAGGCGAAGCTTGCGGAAAAATACCGCCTGCAGGGCGTCACGCGCAGCGGCTGGGACGGCATCGAGGTGGACGTGCTGGGCGGCAAGTACAACATGACCGACGTCGCCGCCGCGATCGGCATAGGCCAGCTCGCGAAGTTGGACGCCATCACCGCGCAGCGGCGCAAGCTCGCGAAACATTACTTCGAAATACTGGGTGCGGACTTCGAGGCTCAGACCGGCGCGCAACTGCCACCAGCGGATTTCGAGAGCACCAACTGGCACCTGTTCCAGATCGTGCTACCGGAGCGTATCACACGCGCCGACTTCATGGGAAAGATGAAAACGCACAACATCGGCGTGGGCTACCACTACGCGCCTATCCATCTTTTCAAGCTGTACCGCGATCTCGGTTTCAAGGAAGGCATGTTCCCCGTCGCCGAATGCGTCGGCAGGCAGATCGTAAGCTTGCCGATGTTCTACGCGATGAACGAAGGGGATGTCGAGCGCACCTGCGCGGCGATGCGGGAGGTGTTGGTAAGTAACGCATAAATTACGTTGGGCCTTTCAGAAGTGGGGACGACCTCACCTCTCTAAATCAACCAGGGGACGGCCCCACTTATAGGAGAGGCGCTTATGAACTGGTTCATTCTTGTGGTGGCAGGCTTATTCGAGATCGGCTGGGCGGTTGGGCTTAAGTACACAGAAGGATTCACCCGGCTTTGGCCGACGGTCGGCACCGTACTCGCAATGGTCATTAGCCTTGGGTTGCTTGGCATTTCCATGAAGTCTCTGCCTGTAGGCACCGCATACGCTGTTTGGGTTGGTGTCGGTGCCGTCGGCACCGCAATCCTTGGCATTGTCTTGCTAGGTGAGTCTGCAAACCCTATGCGGTTGTTAAGTCTTACGGTTATCGTCGCCGGTATTGTTGCCTTAAGCTTGCAACACCGGCCTAATAACTCGTTCAAACAAGCGTAGATTGAGCAAGTGTAGGATGGGTTGAGCGTAGCGATAACCAATGACTTGGCTGGCGTATTTTGGCAGCCTAGTCAGATGGCTATGCAAAGCTACCCATCAATCAAAACCGCCGGGGGTTGCCCGGCAGCAAGTTACCTTCTTTTGCGTCGCCAAAAGAAGGTAACCGAAGAAAAGGCGACCCCGGTTTGCCGCCGCTACGCGGTGCTCTGCGTTGCTCAGCCGGTCAGGCCTCCTCATAAACTCGCACGATCCGCTACGCGGCCACGTGCTCAAACATATTCGTCGGACTGCCCCTGACCGGCTTGCGCTACTCGGCGGCGCACAGGGGAAATGAAAGGCGGTCTTGTGTGCGCTATGCGCACGCTACTTGGATACCCGATTTCGCTAATCCCCGCCCCATGCGGTAAAATGCCGCCCTTATGAGCAATCCCCAACTTTCCGTCGTCATTCCCGTCTATAACGAAGAGCAGGGCCTGCAGGCGCTGTTCGACCGGCTGTATCCGGCGCTGGACAAGCTCGCCATCTCCTACGAGATCATTTTCATCAACGACGGCAGCCGCGACCGTTCCGCCGCGCTCCTGCGCGAGCAGTTCCAGAAGCGCCCCGATGTGACGCGGGTGATCCTGTTCAACGGCAACTTCGGCCAGCACATGGCGATCATGGCGGGCTTCGAACATTGCCGCGGGCAGCGCGTGGTGACGCTGGATGCCGATTTGCAGAACCCGCCCGAGGATACCCATCTGCTGCTGGCAAAGATGGACGAGGGTTACGATTACGTCGGCTCGATCCGCCGGCAGCGCAGCGACAGCTGGTGGCGGCATGCTGCGTCGCGCGCGATGAACGGACTGCGCGAACGCATCACGCGCATCAAGATGACCGACCAGGGCTGCATGTTCCGCGCCTACGACCGCCACATCGTCGATGCGGTCAACAGTTGCAAGGAAGTCAGCACCTTCATTCCGGCGCTGGCCTATACCTTTGCGCGCAATCCCGCCGAGGTGGTGGTGGGGCATGAGGAGCGCACTGCGGGCGAATCGAAGTATTCGCTGTACAGCCTGATCCGCCTGAATTTCGACCTGATGACCGGCTTCTCGCTGGTGCCTCTGCAATGGTTCTCGATGGCGGGCATGTTGATCTCGCTCGGCTCGGGCGCGTTCTTCGTGTTCCTTGTGGTGCGCCGCCTCGTCATCGGCCCAGAAGCGGAAGGGCTGTTCACGCTGTTCGCGCTGATGTTCTTCCTGATCGGCATCGCGCTGTTCGGCATCGGGCTGCTCGGCGAATATATCGGCCGCATCTACCAGCAGGTGCGCCACCGGCCGCGCTACCTGGTGGAGGCGGTGCTCGAGGGACAGGGCAAAGCGGGAAGGGGAAAGGGAGAAGGGAGAAGGGAGAAATCCCCGGTTGAAATGGCTGCCGGAGAGCCCGATCCTTTCATTTTCGAGCCGAAAAAGAAGAGAGAAAAAGCCAAGCCTGCCGAGCCCGAACATCCTTCGCTGTTTTCGGATGCCCAAGAATGAGTAAAGCCGTTGTTTTCGCTTACCACAATGTAGGCTACAGATGCCTGTCAGTTCTATTGGCGCATGGCGTGGAGGTCGCGCTGGTGGTCACGCACCGTGACAATCCCAAGGAGATCATCTGGTTTGACAGCGTCGCGGAACTGGCGGCGTTGCACGGCATTCCGGTCATCACACCGGACAACCCGAATACGCCGGAAGTGGTGGAGCGGATTCGCGCGTTGCAGCCGGATTTTTTCTTCTCCTTCTACTACCGCGAGATGCTGAAAAAGGATTTGCTGGACATTCCAAAGTGCGGCGCACTGAACATGCACGGCTCGCTGCTGCCGAAATACCGCGGCCGCGTGCCGGTGAACTGGGCGATAATCCACGGCGAGACGGAGACCGGCGCGACGCTGCATTACATGACCGAGAAGCCGGACAACGGCGACATCGTCGCGCAGCAGGCGGTGCCTATCCTGCCCAACGACACCGCGTTCGAGGTGTTCCAGAAGGTGACGGTGGCGGCGGAGATGGCGCTGCACGGCGTGCTTCCCGCGTTGCTGGCGGGCAAGGCGCAGGCGGTGAAGCAGGACTTGAGCAAGGGCGCGTATTTTGGCGGGCGCAAGGCGGAAGACGGCATCATCGACTGGTCGCAGTCCGCGCTGCAGATCCACAACCTGGTGCGCGCCGTAGCGCCGCCGTATCCGGGCGCGACCACGCAACTGATGGGCAAGACTATGCGCATCCTGCAGACGCTGGATACTCACTGTGAAGTGTCGGGGGAGAAACCTGCCTTCTATGTGAAAGAAGGCAAGGCCTACGCGACCTGCGGGCAGGGCGTGTTGCGCGTGGTGCGCTTCGAGTTGGATGGCGCCGCGATGAGCGCGGCGGAGTTCACGGCGCAGTATGGCACGGAAAAATTTGAATTCAATCGTTAAGGAAATGGCAATGAAAAAAGTATTGATACTCGGCGTAAACGGCTTCATCGGCCACCACCTGTCCAACCGCATCCTCGCCACCACCGATTGGGAGGTGTACGGCATGGACATGAGCAGCGACCGTATCTCGGATCTGATCGGCAAGCCGCGCTTCCACTTTTTCGAAGGCGACATCACGATCAACAAGGAATGGGTCGAGTACCATGTGCGCAAGTGCGATGTGATCCTGCCGCTGGTGGCGATCGCGACGCCGTCCACCTACGTCAAGCAACCGCTGCGCGTGTTCGAGCTCGATTTCGAAGCCAACTTGCCGATCGTGCGTGCGGCCGTGAAATACAACAAGCACCTGGTGTTTCCGTCCACCTCCGAGGTTTACGGCATGTGCCACGACGAGGAATTCGACCCGGAAAATTCCGAGCTGATCTGCGGCCCGATCAACAAGCCGCGCTGGATCTACTCTTGCTCCAAGCAACTGATGGATCGCGTGATCTGGGGCTACGGCATGGAAGGGCTGAACTTCACGCTGTTTCGCCCGTTCAACTGGATCGGCGCCGGGCTGGATTCGATCCACACGCCGAAGGAAGGCAGCTCGCGCGTGGTCACGCAGTTCCTTGGGCACATCGTGCGCGGCGAGAACATCAGCCTCGTGGACGGCGGGCACCAGAAGCGCGCCTTCACCTACATCGACGACGGCATCGCCGCGCTGATGAAGATCATCGAGAACAAGGACGGTGTCGCGACCGGCAAGATCTACAACATCGGCAACCCGACCAACAACTACGCGATCCGCGACCTCGCCGATATGATGCTCAAGCTGGCGAACGAATATGCCGAATACCGCGACTCGGCGCAGAAGGTGAAGATCGTCGAAACCACCTCGGCGGCGTATTACGGCAAGGGCTATCAGGACGTGCAGAACCGCGTGCCGAAGATCACCAACACCCGCGAAGAGTTGAACTGGAAGCCGACCGTCAACATGGCCGATACGCTGCGCAAGATATTCGACGCGTATCGCGGTCAGGTGGCGGAAGCGCGCGGGCTGGTGGATTAACCGGCGGTAGGTCGGGCTAGCGTGGCGTTAACCAATAACTTGGCTGTCGTTTTTGACCGCTTAGTCAGATGGCTATGCAAAGCTCCCCGACGTTTTTGTACCCAACATATCGGGTTACGCGATGAAGCCGCTAACCCGACCTACGCTCTGGCTCCTGAATTCTGAATGAAACAACTCGCCCTCAAGATCGACGTCGATACCTACCGCGGCACGCGCGAAGGCGTGCCGCGCCTGGTCGAGGCGCTGCAGCGCCACAACGCGCAGGCCACCTTTTTCTTCTCGCTCGGCCCTGATCACACCGGGCGCGCGATCAAGCGTGTGTTCCGCCCCGGATTCATCGGCAAGGTGTCGCGCACTTCGGTGGTGGAGCACTACGGCATCCAGACGCTGCTGTACGGCACATTGCTGCCGGGGCCGGACATCGGTAAAAAATGCGCGGCGATCATGCGCGGCGTGCGCGATGCGGGCTTCGAGACCGGCATCCACTGTTACGACCATATCCGCTGGCAGGATCACGTGGCGGGCAAGGATGCCGAATGGACGCGGTGCGAGCTGCAGCGCGCGGCAGATCGCTACCAGGAAATTTTCGGCGAATCGCCGCATGCGCATGCCGCCGCCGGCTGGCAGACGAACCGCCACGCATTGCGCCTGACGCAGCACATGGGGTTCGACTACAGCTCCGACACGCGCGGCACGCATCCCTTCATCCCGACCTGGCAGGCCGAGATCGTCGCCTGCCCGCAACTGCCCACCACGCTGCCGACGCTGGACGAGCTGCTGAATCGCGACGGCATCACGCGGGACAACATCGCGCAGCATATCCTGCAACTGACTGCAGATGCGCCGGCAACAGGACATGTGTTCACGCTGCATGCCGAACTGGAAGGCGGCAAGCTGTTGCCGATTTTCGAGCAGTTGCTTGAGGGCTGGCAGGCACAGGGCTATGAACTGGTGTCGCTGCGCCAATACCTGCAAGGGCTGGACGCCGGGGCGCTGCCGCGCCATGAGGTGGCAATGCGCGAGGTGGAAGGGCGGGTGGGCACGCTGGCGGTTGCGGTGGAGGCAACATAGCCGGACGGGCGCTCTCACCTGCTACCCCCAATCGCCTGTGCAACCTTGCAAATTGCTAGTATATTTGCCGGCAAAATAAAAATCGGGGGGTGTATGCCGGAAGCCGAAGGATTGGGACACTGGGTAGCGACGCTCACGCGCGCGGATCTGCCTGTCCTGAAACAGACCGCACGCGATCTGGCAGCGTTGCGCGAGGACGACCGAAGACTGAGCACCTCTTCCATCGCAGGGGTCATCGCGCGCGACCCCATCCTGACCGTCAAGCTGCTGCGCTACCTCCAGCAGCACAAGCACAAGAAGCAGATCGCCGAAGTTGTCCAGGTGGAGCAGGCGTTGCTGATGCTCGGCATAGAGTCTTTTTTCAACAAAGTCCCATCCGGTCTGCTGGTCGAGGATTTTCTGAAGCCGCATATCGCCGCGCTTCCTCCTGCGCTGCGTGCCGTACATCGCTCGCATCGTGCCTCGGAATACGCCATGGACTGGGCGGCGCGGTTGCACGACCTGCATTATGAAGAGGTGCGCATCGCCGCCCTGCTGCACGACATCGCCGAGATCCTGATGTGGTGTTTCGCCCCGCAGCCGATGCTGGAAATCCGGGCCGCCCAGCAGAAGGATAAAACGTTGCGCAGCCACGATGTCCAGCAGCAGGTGCTGGGATTCACCCTGCTCGAACTGCAACGGGAACTGGTGGTGCAGTGGGGCCTGCCGCAGCTCTTATCGACCCTGATGGACGATTCCTGCGCGAACCAGACGCGCGTGCGCAATGTCGTGCTGGCGGTCAACCTCGCACGACATTCAGCCAATGGATGGGACGACGCAGCCTTGCCGGACGACTTCAGGGAAATCGGCGAACTGCTGCGCATGCCCGCCGAGCAGGTGATGCTCATGCTGGAAGAGGATGAAGGTATCGTGTGCGACCTCAGCAAGCCGCATTGAGACGATGATCTCGCAGACAGGTAATCCCGATATTCCCCATGGTTTCTGGCTGCGCAGATACGGTCTGCTGGCGCTCATCTGGAGCGCCCTGGCGGGAGGTTCCTTGCTGTGGAATTTGTACCAGGAAAATCAGAGCGTCCTGGAGATGGCAACCGTGGCGACGCGCGCCAACATCCAGAAGGATATCGGCTTTCGCAACTGGGTGAATTCGCATGGCGGTGTCTATGTCACCCCGACCGAACGCACGCCGCCCAATCCCTATCTCGATATTCCTGACCGCGACGTGGTTACCACTACTGGCAAGGCGCTGACGCTCATGAACCCGGCCTATGTGCTGCGCCAGATGCAGAGTGAATTTCCCGACGAATACGGCACCAGGAGCCGCATCACCAGCCTCAAGCCGCTCAATCCCGCGAATGCGCCCGACGAGTGGGAAGCCAAGGCATTGAAGAGCTTCGAGCAGGGCAGCAGGGACTTTCTGGAAGTGCAGGAGATAGGCGGGCGGCCCTACCTGCGGATGATGGAGCCGTTCATCGTCAATCAGGGATGCATGAAGTGCCATGCGCATCAGGGCTACAGGATAGGCGACGTGCGCGGCGGGATCGGCTCGTCCGTCGCGCTGGATCGCTTCTATGTACACCGGCGCAGGCACAGCGGCATCATCATGTTGTCCCATGGCGTGGCCTGGCTGATCGGTTTGGCGGGGATCGGCATCTCATACCGGCGCGACCGGCGCCTGGCCGCCGAGCGCCATGAGTCCGGCCGGAAACTGCAGCAGCAGCAGCTCGACGAGTTGCTGCGCTTCCAGAAGCTCACCGTGGGGCGGGAGTTGCGCATGAAGGAGCTCGTCGAGGAAAACATCGCCTTGCATAAGCAGATCGACTCCGCCAGGCCGGGTGACACAAAGCCATGAGCGACACCGAAAAATTGCGGCAGGAACTGCAGGCGGCGCGGCAGACGATCGCCGAATTGCAGGCCAGGCTGGGAAACCGCGAGGAAACTCACCGGCTCGCAACGCTGGAGCTCGAAGAAAACCGCAGCGCGCTGCTGTTCATGCTCGAAGACCTGGAACATGCGCGCAAGAAAATCGAGCACTCGCACAAGGAATGGATGGACGCGCTGGACGTGGTGAAAGATCCCATCTTCATGCACGACGGGGAATACCGCATCCTGCGTTGCAACAAGGCTTACCAGCAATGCGCCGGGCTCAAGTTTGGGGAAATCATCGGTCGGCCATACTACGAAATCTTCCCCAGGAGCGATGGGCCATTGTCCTGCTGCCTGCGCGCGATGAAAAAAGCCACAACGGAAGAAGAGGAGGAAGTGGCCGTCGGTGATACAACCTACCGCTCGCGAGCCTTTCCAGTCAATGATGAGCATGGCGCTTATCTCTATTCGGTGCACATCCTGGATGACGTCACCGATAGCCGCCGCGCCGAAAAAATGTTGCGCGAAAACGAGCAGAACTACCGCACGCTGGCCGACTCTGCCCCGGCGCTGATCTGGGCTTCCGGTACCGACCATCTGTGCAACTATTTTAACCGGCCCTGGCTGGAATTCACCGGGCGCACGCTGGGACAGGAGCTGGGCAACGGCTGGACAGAGGGCGTGCACCCGGACGATATCCAGCACTGCCTGGATGTATATCTCTCGGCCTTCGAACGGCGCGAGCCGTTCAGCATGGAATACCGCATGCGCCGGCATGACGGCGAGTACCGCTGGATGCGCGATGACGGCTGCCCGCGTTACGACAGCGACGGGAATTTCATCGGTTATCTCGGCTACCTGATGGACGTCACCGAGCGCAGGCTGGCGGAGCAGGAACTGCGGCTGAGAGCGCAGTTCCTGGATGGCGCCAATGATTCGATCTTCGTGAGCGATTTCGACGGGAACTTCATTTACCTGAACGAGGCCGCCTGGAAGTCGCGCGGCTACACCATGGACGAATTGATGGGCATGAACCTGCATGTCCTCGATACGCCGGAATACGGGCAACTTCTCGATATCCGGTTCAAGGAGTTGCTGGAAAAAGGACACTGTGTTTTTGAATCCGCGCACCGCTGCAAGGGCGGCCCGGTCATACCCATCGAAGTCAGTGCGCGCCTCATCGAATCGGGGGGCCACCGGCTGATTCTCGCCGCAGCCCGGGACATCACCGAGCGCAGGCAGGCCGAGCGGGCGCTGCGCGAGAGCGAGGAGACCTACCGCTCGCTGTTCGAGAACACGCTGAACGGCATCGCCCACTGCCGCGTGATCTTCGAGGGCGAGACTCCGGTCGATATCGAATACCTCAGGGTCAACCCGGGTTTCGAAAAGATAACCGGCCTGCAAGAGGTGGAGGGGCGGAGGATCAGCGAGGTTATTCCCGGCTACGGCCGCGACAACCCGGAGTCGCTCGAAGTTTTTGGCCGGGTGGCGCGCACCAGGGAGCCCGCCCGCTGGGAGCACCACCTGGCCGCCCTGGACAGGTGGTTCTCGTTCTCCGTCTATTCTCCGGCACAGGGCGAAATCGTCATCGTGAGCGACAACATCACCGAGCGCAAGAAGGCGGAAATCGCGCTCAATCATGCCAATCGCGCCCTGTCCGCGCTGAGTGCGGTAAACCGGAGCCTGGTTCATGCGGACGACGAAACGGAATTGCTGCAGTCGATCTGCCGCTCCATCGTCGAACAGCACGGCTACCGGATGGCCTGGGTGGGCTATGTGCAACACGATGAAAACAAGTCCGTAAAAATCATGGCGAGCGCCGGTCATGTCGAGGGCTATCTGGACAACATAAACGTTACCTGGGCGGAGACCGAGCGCGGCATGGGGCCGACCGGGCGCGCCATCCGCAGCGGCACCACACAGTTATGCCAGGACTTCGCCAATGACCCGCGCCACCTGCCGTGGCGCGAGGCGGCGCTCCAGCACGGTTATGTCGCCAGCATCGCGCTGCCGCTGGCCAACGGCGAGGTATTCGGTGCACTTACCGTATATGCCGATGAGATAAATGCCTTCAGTCACGCCGAAGTCGAGCTGCTGGAAGAGATGGCAGGGGATATGGCGTTCGGCGTGCGCACTCTGCATATCCGCCAGGAGCGCGACCTTGCGCTGGAACAGAACCGGCGGCAAGTGGAGCAACTGCAGAGCAACCTGGAGGATACGGTGCATGCAATCGCCACCATCGTGGAAATGCGCGACCCTTACACCGCAGGCCATCAGGCCAGGGTGGCCGATCTCGCGGCGGCGATTGCCAGGCAAATGGGGCTGTCCGACGAGCAGGTACACGGCATCCATCTTGCCGGGGTATTGCATGACTTGGGGAAAATCCGGATTCCGGCGGAAATCCTCAGCAAACCCGGCAAGATCAGCGACATCGAGCGTAGCCTGATCGAGGCACATCCCCAGGCGGGCTATGATATTTTGCAGGGCATCAATTTCCCTTGGCCGATAGCGCAAATGGTACAGCAACACCATGAGCGGCTCGACGGTTCAGGCTATCCCCAGGGGCTCAAGGGCGAGGCCATCCTGTTTGAGGCGCGCATCCTGAGCGTGGCGGACGTGGTCGAGTCGATGTCATCGCACCGCCCCTATCGCCCCGGGTGGGGTGTCGATGCTGCGCTTGAGGAGATCACCGGGCAACGCGGCATCCATTTCGACCCGCAGGTGGTGGGTGCGTGCCTGGCTCTGTTCCACGAGGGGGGTTACCGCTTCCCATAGCCCGGATATTTCAGCGGCATTCAATGCAGGAGCCCGGCTTGCCGGGCGCTTTGCCCGAAACCTTATCGCGCAAACAAGTTGCGCTCCTGCGTTTCATTGGCATTCATTCTGGCTGCGATACCCATTGTATTTTGCGTCATGGGTGCGTACCCCAATATTCATGAGGCTTTTCGTTGAATTACACGAAGGGCGATGAAATATGCGGGCTAGGCGCGCCTTAGTCCTTGCCGAACAAATCGCGGCTGTAAACCTTGTCAGCCACATCCAGGATGTCGTCGGTAATGCGGTTCGCGACGATGACGTCGGATTCCTTCTTGAATTGAGCCAAGTCGTTCACCACCCTGGAGCGGAAAAACTCCGGCTCCTTGAGCGCGGGTTCATAAACGATGACCTCGATCCCCCTCGCCTTGATGCGCTTCATGATGCCCTGGATGCTGGAAGAGCGGAAATTGTCCGACCCGCTCTTCATGACCAGGCGGTGGATGCCGACGATCTTGGGGTTGCGCCTGACGATGCTTTCCGCAATGAAGTCCTTGCGTGTCGTGTTGGATTCGACGATGGCGTGGATCAGGTTTTGCGGGACATCCTGGTAGTTGGCGAGCAACTGCTTCGTGTCCTTGGGCAGGCAATAGCCGCCGTAACCGAACGACGGATTGTTGTAGTGGCCTCCGATGCGCGGATCGAGGCTGACCCCCTGGATGATCTGCTTTGTATCGAGCCCATGGGTAGCCGCATAAGTGTCGAGCTCGTTGAAGTAGGCCACGCGCATGGCGAGGTAGGTGTTGGCGAAGAGCTTGACCGCCTCGGCCTCGGTCGAGTCGGTGAACAGGGTGGGGATGTCCTGCTTGATCGCGCCCTGCTTGAGCAGGCCGGCAAAGATTTCGGCACGCTTTGAGCGTTCACCTACGACAATCCGCGAGGGGTGCAGGTTGTCGTACAGTGCGCGGCCTTCGCGCAAAAACTCCGGAGAGAAAATCAGGTTGTCGCAGTTGAATTTCGTGCGGGTCTTGACGGTGTAGCCCACGGGAATGGTGGACTTGATGACCATCACCGCCTGCGGGTTGATGCTCAGGACGTCCTGGATGACCGACTCGATCGAGCGGGTGTTGAAGTAGTTGGTCTCCGGGTCGTAGTCGGTCGGGGTGGCGATGATGACGTAGTCCGCCCCGGTGTAGGCTTCGCGCTTGTCGAGCGTGGCCCTGAAGTTGAGGGCCTTGTGCTGCAGGTAATCCTCGATCTCGGCATCTTCGATGGGCGACTGCTTGCGGTTGAGCATCTCGACCTTTTCAGGGACGATGTCGATCGCAACCACCTCATTGTGCTGGGAAAGCAGGATGGCGTTGGACAGGCCTACATATCCGGTACCGGCGATGGCAATTTTCATGGATTGAACGTTAGCGTCCTAAAAATATGGCGCGCATTATGCCGCAGAAGAGCGGTGCCGTCAGCCGCCTAGGCATTCGCCAGCGCGCGTTCGATCTTTGTGTCGGCCTCCTGCGCCAGCTTTGCTAGCCCCGCATCGCCGAGAATCTGCATCATCGCGGTCGGCTTGGCGAGCTCCAGCGAAATCCTTCCCGGCGCGACTTCGCGGACCACCGCGTTGCAGGGCAGCAGGCTCGCCACGTCGCTGTTCGCGGTGTAGGCCTCATAGGCCAGCATCGGGTTGCACGCGCCGAGGATCACCGTGGGGATGAGGTCCTTGCCGGTTCTCTCCTTGATCTTGCTGTGCATGTCGATGCGCGTCAGGATGCCGAAGCCCTCGGCGCCCAGCGCCTTGGTGATGCGCTCGATGGCTTGATCCATGGTTGTGGAAATTTCGCGTTTGAAGTTGATGGTCATGACGGGTCTCCTTGCATTGGTTGAGGGGCAACTTGAATATTAGCGAATGCTAACACAGTGGTTTGCCGAATAACAGGCTTAAATACTTCCGCCAAGGGTATCGAGCACCGTCTGCGCCAGGTCCGGCGCAAGGCAATCCACTTCGATGTTGCCCGGCATCGAGCGTAGCCAGGTGAGTTGGCGCTTCGCGAGCTGGCGCGTGGCGGCGATGCCGGTTTCCTGTAGTTGCGTTTCGTTGATCTCGCCTTCGAGATATTGCCAGGCCTGGCGGTAACCGACGCAACGCATCGAGGGCAGGTCGGGGTGCAGCGGGTATTTTTCGCGCAGCGCGCGCAGCTCATCCACCAGCCCCTGTTCGAGCATGGCCTTGAAGCGCGTGGCGATACGCGCGTGGAGTTGCGCACGGTCGGAGGGAACGAGGGCGATGGAGAGGATGCGGTAGGGCAGTTCGCCTTCTCCCCTCTCACACTTGTGGGAGAGGGGCTGGGGGAGAGGGAAATGTGCGGCATCTTGCCCTCTCCCCAACCCTCTCCCGTCAACGGGAGAGGGGGCAGAAGTGAAGGGCTTTTTGATTAACGCGGACATCGGCTGCCCCGTGATGCGGTAGATTTCCATGGCACGCTGGATGCGCTGCGTGTCGTTGGGCGCGAGGCGCGCGGCGGTCTCCGCATCCACCTCGGCGAGTTGGCTGTGCAAATGCTGGATACCGTGTTGCGCGATCTCGGCGTCGAGTTCGGCGCGTATCTCCGGGTCGGCCTGTGGCAGGTCGCTCAGCCCCTCGCGCAGCGCCTTGAAGTAGAGCATGGTGCCACCGACCAGCAGCGGGATTTTTCCTCTTGCAGTGATGTCCGCCATCAGGCGCAGTGCGTCGTGGCGGAATGCGGCGGCGGAATAGGCCTCGGTCGGGTCTATGATGTCGATGAGGTGATGCGGTGCGCGCGCGAGGGTCGCGGCGTCCGGCTTGGCGGTGCCGATGTCCATGTCGCGGTACACCAGAGCCGAATCCACGCTGATGAGTTCTACCGGCAGGCGCTGCACGAGCTCCACCGCGACGCCGGTCTTGCCGCTCGCGGTGGGGCCCATGAGGAAGATGGCGGGGGGGAGGATATTCATAAAACCTGATTTAACCACGAAGAGCACGAAGGGCACGAAGAACATACCGAAATAAACTTCGTGATCTTCGTGTGCTTCGTGGTGAGAGGGTTTTTTTCAGGTTCACGCCAACTCCCGGTCGCGTGTCTCGCGCATCAGGAACACCGCCAGCAAACTGATCGCCGCCGCGGCGGAGACATAATAGCCCACCCAGGCGAGGCCGCCGTGCAGCACCAGCTGCTGGGCGAGGTAGGGCGCGAGCGAGGCGCCGAGGATGCCGCCGAGGTTGTAGGCCGCGCCTGCGCCGGTGTAGCGCACCGCGGTCGGGAACAGCTCCGGCAGCAGCGCGCCCATCGGCGCGAAAGTCGCGCCCATCAGGAACAACTCGATGGAGAGGAAGGCGGTGATGAGCATGGGCGAGCCGCTTGAGAGCATCGGCTCCATCAGGAAGCCGGAGAGCAGCGCCGCGCCGCCCGCGACGAGCAGCACCGGGCGGCGGCCATAGCGGTCGCCCGCGATCGCGGCAAGCGGCGTCGCGGCCGCCATGAACACGACGGCCACGCACAGCATGGAAAGGAACTGCGCGCGCGGGATGCCGAGCGTCGCGACGCCGTAGCTCAGCGAAAACACCGTGGAGATGTAGAACAGCGCGTAGCACACCACCATCGCCAGCGCGCCCAGCAGCAGGGGCAGGGCATGATTCCTGAACAATTCCACCAGCGGCAGTTTTTTATATTCCGTTCGTGGTGAGCCTGTCGAACCATGAACGACTTGCCCTTCGACAAGCTCATAACCAGCGACTTGGCTGGCGTTTTTTGGCAGCCTAGTCGAATGGCTAGTAGTTTCATCAGGGCGAACGGCCTGGATGGACTTGAGAAACACCGGCGTCTCCGCGAGCCTGAGCCGCACGTACAGGCCGACCATCACCAGCGCCGCGCTCGCGAGGAAGGGGATGCGCCAGCCCCAGGTGCGGAACTCGGCATCGTCGAGCAGGCTCGACAACAGCAGGAAGCCGCCGACCGCAAACAGGAAGCCGACGGGCGGCCCGAGCTGCGGAAACATGCCGAACCAGCCGCGCCTGCCCTTGGGCGCATATTCCGCCGCTAGCAAGGCCGCGCCGCCCCATTCCCCGCCGAGGCCGATGCCCTGGCCGAAGCGCAGCAGGCACAGCAGCGCGGGTGCGGCCCAGCCCACCATCTCGTAGCTCGGCAGCACGCCGATCAGCGTTGTGGAGATGCCCATCACCAGCAGCGAGGCGACCAAGGTGGTCTTGCGCCCGATGCGGTCGCCGAAATGCCCGAACAGCAGCGCGCCGAAGGGCCGCGCGAGGAACGCGATGCCGAAGGTGAGGAAGGCGTTCAGCGCCTGCGCCGCCGGATCGCCGCTTGGGAAGAACACCGGCCCGATCACCATCGCCACCGCGAGGCCGTAGATGTAGAAATCGTAGAACTCGATGGCGGTGCCGATGAAGGAGGCGAAGGCGATGCGCGTGGTGGCTGGGTGTTTCACTATCAGTTCATCAGCAATTTTAACTAGCGGCACTCCATTGTTATTTTTCGCTTATGCCTTGATGGAACCAATCTTTAATTGGAATTTTTATAAAGTCACACTTTTCTGATGCCAAGATAGCTACAGAATAAAGCACGACAGCGACAATTGTTCCTAGTGTCCACCGAACCAATTTTTGGAACCAAAGTATCCATGTGTCCCGTCGTTCGGCTTTCCTTTGCGCTTTACCGTGCTCCAAAGATAGTGTCGAACGAGAGCGATATTCACCTAGTTTTTCTACAATCTCGATCGACTCGATAATGAATCCCTCGATTAACGGCAACCCTCCGGTTCCTGATGGGTTTTTCTGAAATTGCATTGATAACGAACCGTGTCCTTTCCCTCTTGAAAATAGCTCAATTCCATCATGAGTGAGATTATCATTGATGCTCTGCAAATATTTCTTGAGATTGATAAGGTTTGGCTGAATATCTTCAAAAAACTTGCTTCCATTGTCATTGTTCATTTTTTGATCCTTCAAGTTAGCTGCCAACAGTCTAAATAAGCTGAATCTATTTTAACCAAGTCATTTTCCCCGCATGAACATCCTGTCGAGATCGCCTAGGCTCAACTGGAACCAGGTCGGCCTGCCGTGGTTGCACTGTCCGGCGCGTTCGGTCTGTTCCATCTCGCGCAGCAGCACGTTCATTTCGGTAATACTGAGGATGCGGTTGGCGCGTACTGCGGCGTGGCAGGCGAGGGTGGCGAGCAGTTCATTGCGGCGCTCGGTGAGCGCGCGCGAAGCGCCGAACTCGCGCAGTTCGTGCAGCACCTCGAATGCCACCGTCTCGGCCTCGTCCTGCCTCAGCATCGCGGGTATCGCGCGCACCGCGAGCTGTGTGGGGGAGAGCGGAGCGAGGTCGAAGCCTAGTGTCTTCAGCACATCCTGTTCGGCTTCCACCGTCGCGACATCCAGCGGCTCGGCATAGAAGCTCACCGGGATCAGCAGCGGCTGCGCGGCGATCTGCTTCTCGTCCAGCGCGGCCTTGAGGCGCTCGTACACGATGCGCTCGTGCGCCGCGTGCATGTCCACGACCACGAGGCCATGCGCATTCTGCGCGAGGATGTAGATGCCGGAGAGTTGGGCGAGGGCGTAGCCGAGGGGGTGCTCAGTCTGTTGCAGAATGGGTTGAGCGTAGCGATACCCATCGTTTGCTTGCGATGAGGGTTGATGGGTATCGCTACGCTCAACCCATCCTACGTTGCCGGCTTCCTGATTGCGCACCACGGCAGCTTCTTCCCAAAGTTTATAGGCTGCCTGAGATTGTGCGGCACTGAACGACATGGGTTGCTGATAGGTCGGGCGTGATTGCTTCGCCCCCTCTCCCCAGCCCTCTCCCCCGAGGGGAGAGGGGTTGGTTTGGGCGGGGGTTGATGCTGCCGTATTTTCTGCCATCGGCGCGCTCAGCGCCTCCTGCAAGGCATGGAAGATGAACTGGTGCACGCCCTGGCTTTCGCGGAAGCGCACCTCGCTCTTGGCCGGGTGCACGTTCACGTCCACCTGCTCCGGCGGCAGGTCGAGGAACAGCACGAAGGCCGCGTGGCGCTGGTGGTGCAGGATGTCCTGGTAGGCCTGGCGCAGCGCGTGGCTCGCGACCTTGTCGCGTACGAAGCGGCCGTTGACGAAGAAGTATTGCGCGTCGCGCGAGCCGCGCGAATAGGCGGGCAGCGCGGCGAGTCCCTGCAGCGCCAGGTTTGCGGTTTGCCGCTCCACCGGCACGGCGGCGTGACCGAACTCCTCGCCGAGGATCGTGGAGATGCGTGCGGCAGGCGGCTGCGCGGGCAGTTGCCAGACGGTCTTGCCGTTGTGTTGCAGCGAGAACGCGACATCGGGACGCGACAGCGCGATGCGCTTGAAGGTTTCTTCGCAGTGGGCGAATTCGGTGGACTCGGACTTCAGGAACTTGCGCCGCGCCGGCGTGTTGAAATACAACTCGCGCAACTCCACCGTGGTGCCTTGCGACTGGCTGGCCGGAACGGGGGGGCTGAGCCGGCCGTCGATCGCCTCGACCTTCCAGCCATGGGCGTCGGCTGCGGTGCGGCTGGTCAGGGCGAGTTGCGCCACCGCCGCCATGCTCGCCAAGGCCTCGCCGCGAAAGCCCATGCTGGCAACTTTCTGCAAATCATCCAGCGACGCGATCTTGCTGGTGGCGTGGCGCATCAGCGCCAGCGGCAGATCATCCCTGGCGATGCCCTTGCCGTTGTCGCGCACCCGCAATAATTTGACGCCGCCGCCTTCCAGCTGCACCGCGATGTCGGAAGCATTCGCGTCGAGGCTGTTCTCCAGCAGTTCCTTGAGCGCCGACGCAGGGCGCTCGATCACTTCGCCGGCGGCGATTTGATTGATGAGCAGGTCGGGCAACAGGCGGATGGCAGGCATTTCGATAAACAGGCAGTGTGGCAATTCGCCGCAGATTATAGCGGATGGGTCGGGTTATAATCGCCGCCGGAGAAACGATTCATCAACGAAATTTTAAAGGGCAGGACGAAATGACAGCGGAACAGAACGGCAAGACTTACGAGGTGGGATTCCTCATGGAGAAATTCCAGCATATCTTCTACATAAGCTGCCCGGACGACTCGGAGGCCAAGACCTTCGCGCATGCCGTCTTCCACTATTACGATACACCGGACGATTGGGGGCGGAAGCGGGGCATCACGACCATCGCCCCGATCAAGCCCACCAACTGCCTGCCGGATTTCCTGCATATAGGCATGGTGTCCAAGGAAGAGTTGCCCATGCCGGAAGAAAACGCGGAATCGCACCAGGCCGTCAAGAAGGCGATTCAGAAGGTCATGGAGGCGGGTCAAGTGCCGATGGCCATCTACGACGAAGAAAAGAAAATAATGACCGTCTATGCGACAAAGGAAGTGGAGGCGGTTCCGCAGGACGGCGCATCCAGCGTGGTGCAGAATTTCAGCAATTTCGGGGGCATCCCGGGCCAGAAAAAATAGGCCTCACGGGCGCGGCGCATGCGTCCAGTAACGGCGATGCGTCTTGCGGTAGCGTTCCACCTCCAAACCCTGCGCGCTCATCTCGACCAGGATCGCGCCGTCCTCGTCCGAGCGCAGCAGTTCCGCGCCGCTGTCGGCGTAGCGTTGCAGCACCTCTTCCCTGGGGTGGCCGAAGCGGTTGCGGTAGCCGGCGGTGAACACCGCATAGTCCGGCAGCGTGGCGGCGACGAAATCAAAACTTGATGAGCTTCTGCTGCCGTGGTGCGGCGCGACCAGCAGGCTGGTGGACAGCCTGTCCGCATGTTCCCGGATCAGGCGCGCTTCCGATTCCTTCTCGATGTCCCCTGCCAGCAGCACGCTGTGCTTGCCGATGCCGATGCACAGCACGCAACTCCGGTCGTTGTCGTGCGGCTTCTTCGCACCGCTGTCCGGTGCGGGGTGCAATATCTCGAATTGCACGCCGTCCCAGTTCCAGCGTTCGCCGTCCCGGCAGCGTCTTGGCTCCCCTCTCCCGTTTGCGGGAGAGGGGGTGGGGGAGAGGGCTGGCGATTGCAGCAGCGGATGTGTCGCAGCCAGCGAGGACGAAACCCACCCGACCGGCATCGCCTGCATGACCGAGGCGGCGCCGCCGGTGTGGTCGCTGTCGTCGTGGCTGAGCACCAGGCCATCCAGTCCGGCGATGCCGAGCGCGCGCAAGGTGGGGATCAGGATGCGGTTGCCGCTGTCGGCCTCGCCGGAAAAATCCGGGCCGGCGTCGTAGAGCAGCGCGTGATTGCGGGTCTGCGCGGCGACTGCCAGCCCCTGCCCGACATCGAAGACGATCAGGCGTAGCGCGCCCGGCGCGGGAGCTTCCGGCTTGTTCAGGAACATCGGCAACAGCAGTAGAACACCCAGCCAGCGCGCCGGGAAGCCGCGCGGCAGCAACATCCACAAAGCGCCCAGCATTGCGGCCACGATAGTCCACGGAGGTGGTGCGTGCTGCGTCCACACCGGCTGCGGCAGGGCGTTCAGCCATTCGAGGAAACGCATCGTGCCATCCATCGCGAGATGCGCCAGCCACAGCGGCGCCTCGATGGGCAGCGCCGCGCCGAGCAGCGCGAGCGGCACGACGATGAGGCTCACCAGCGGGATCGCGACCGCGTTGGCGATGGGCGAGACCAGCGAGGCCTGCTGGAACAGCCCGAGCAGCAGCGGCGTCAGCCCGACGGCCATCGCCCATTGCACGTTGGTGTACTCCGCCAGCCAATGGGATTTTTCCAGCCGGTGCGCGGTGACGTAGAGGATCAGCGCCACCGCGCCGAATGACAGCCAGAAGCCCGCCGACATCACCGCCCACGGGTCGGGAACCAGCACGCCGAGCAGCGCGATGGAGAGGATCTGGCCGGGCGAGAAATTGCGGTTCAGCCACAGCGCGGCGGCGACCGCGCCGACCATGTATACGGTGCGCTGTGCGGGCACGGCGAAGCCGGACAGCAGCGCGTAGCCGAGAGCCGTAAGCAATGCAGCCACGGCGGCGGCCTTGCGCGCGGGCAGGAATAAAGTCAGCCGCGCGCTGCACCGCCACAGCCAGTAACAGATTGCGAAGCCGAGGCTGGCGAGCATGGTGATATGCAGGCCGGAGATGCTAATAAAGTAACCATTAAAACATTAAATAAGAATGTAGCAAGTTAATAAAAACAACTACTTAGAAAGCTCAGAACGAATGCTCGTAGCGACCGTGCTCAAGCTCTTGTCCAGTTCGCCGCTTTCAACCGCTTTCATCAGTAATTCGATAGCGGGGATCAAAGTGGCAAGGTTTTCTACCTCGATGCCCGTCTTGCCTTTCGCCAATTCAAGCCGTTTATTCGCATAGCGAACCTCAAATACCAGCTTGCCATCAGCGTTCCGATACCACCACGGGCGAATCTTGTGATTGTGTTCAGCTTGAGTCTTTTCGCCAGTTTCCGACTTGACCGTTCTCATACGCTTGATGATGTACTCACGCCCATCTGTCTTCGCTTTCACGCATTCGATCTGTTCACGAAGTTTTTCAATCACCCTGATTTGCCGATGTAACGCTGGCGGCAGCTTGTTCGATTTAACTGCGGTTACAACCTTCAATTTGTCGAGAAATGTCATTTCAAAATCCTCCAATAATTAAGTAAGGCAGTCGGCAAAACAACCGAAAGATGAGGCATAACCCATGTTTGTCTAGTTATGATCCATAGAGGCATAATATCCAGTAACTATCTGAGCGTACACGGTTATTTAGATATAATGCCCTATCTACAATAACCAGATTAAAGGCAGTTATGTTTGAATTGGGACAGGTTGTGGCTACGCCAGCGGCGTTGGCAATACTGGAAGAAAACGGACTGGGATATTCAGCGTTGCTGTATCGGCATCAAAGTCTTGAAAGCGTTGAACTTGATGATGAAGATCGACAAGCAAACCTCAATGCTGTGAAAAATGGCGAACGAATCTTGTCACGGTATACAGTCAACGGCACGAAGCTGTATGTGATCACCGAATGGGACAGGTCAGTTACTACGTTGCTGCTGGCGGAAGAGTATTAGAATGCTGGCATCACTAACTGATGCCACCATCTATGAAATTGTTACTCGCCACACTTGCCCTCACTCTATCCTTTCCCGCTTGGGCTGACTTCACGGGCAATGTCGTCGGAGTAGCTGACGGTGACACCATCACTGTACTAGACGAAAACAAGATTCAGCACAAAGTGCGACTGGCAGAAATTGATGCTCCCGAAAAAGCTCAGGCATTCGGCAACAAGTCGAAGCAAGCATTATCGGCACTGGTGTTTGACAAGCAGGTGTCAGTAGTCGAACAGGGGCAAGACAGGTACAAGCGTACAATCGGCAGGGTCTATCAGGGTGACGTTGACGTAAGTGCTGAACAGGTCAAGCAGGGAATGGCGTGGGTGTATCGGAAATACTCGAAGGACAAAACGCTATTGCCGCTTGAAGATGAAGCCAAGTCGCAACGGCTTGGACTGTGGGCTGACAGTAATCCCACTCCGCCGTGGGAATGGCGGCATTCAAAGCGTTAGGCTGCTACAGACTTGCTCAATAATGAATACGTACGTTTCGCTACGGTTGAAGCATTGTGTTCACTATGACTGGTTCGAAATAAGGCAGCCAGAGTAGCAGTTAACGGATCTAACCCCAATTCAGTAATAATTTCCCATCTTTGCTGATTGGTCAATTTTGACCTATTGAATTCAGAACATTCAGAATCGAGAATTTCTCGGATAGGAATTCTTTTCGGTGGTGTGCTTGTATCGACCACATGGAAGCCGTCAATTCGATACTCAATCATATCCACACGCTCACGAAGCTCCTTGCCAGCCTTAAAGTGCGGCACATACTTGGCAGGCACTTTCACGCTAACCCCCGACTTTGGATTACGTCCGTTGCGTGGCGGTTTGTAATTCAAACCGAAACTGCCAAAGCCACGAATCTCGACACGCTCGCCCTTCGACAGCGAGGCGGACATAGCATCGATGATTACCTTAACCGCAGACTCAGCGTCTTTTAATTGGAGTTGCGGGAATTGCTCGGCGATGCGAGCGATGAGTTCAGAACGTGTCATTGGGTTTGCTGTTGTTCGGTGGTAGATGAAAAGCGGCTGCGACTATAAAGAATTCAAACCAAATCGACAACCTCGCTTCAAGGTGGGCTTAATTTTCCCCCAGATTACAGCAATTTTGATAAAAACAGCGACGAATATGTCGTACTTGAATAGTATTCATTGATTTACTCCTAAAATTAATGCAGAATGCCCAGCATGATGAATCAGCAAGTAACTCCAAATAACTATTCGCTACATAACAAGTGGGGAGAAGCTCTTAATAGTGGCTTCGTAGTTATTCCTGCTGCGTTGTTGCGTTACCAGCACAAATTAGAAATAGGAGATGGTGAACTCGTAGTGTTGATGAATCTCTTAATGTCATGGTGGAAAGTTGATCAATTCCCGTTTCCAAGGGCATCGACTCTGGCAAAACGCATGGGCGTAACCGCAAGAACAGTGCAGCGGCATATTGAGAAACTAGAAGAAAAGAAACTTATTAAGCGATTTTGGGCTTCAGATCGCCGAAGTGTTCATCGGGCAACTACGCAGTACGATCTGAGCGGAATAGTCGCTAAGCTAAAAGAATTGGGAGCTGTAAGCCACCAATCAAGGAGCACATTGCTCACCAATGACGATGTCAGTAGTGGAGTAGTGCAGTGAAGAATTTGGGAAATCCTGCCAAATTTCAGCCGTAAACCCCTGGCAGGGAATCTCTGCGTCCAAAACAGAGATTGCGCATACGGTTGATATATCGAAGAACCACCGAGCCTCCAAAACTCGACGTTCCGAAGGTACAGGTGCTATTTTATACCAAGATGCAATGGTCGGCATATTGCAAATACAGGGCACAGTAAAAAGGTAATCGGTGACAACCGCACTTTAAATGACGAGAGTTTCAAACCAGATCAACAACTTTTCTTCGTGCTTCGCTGTCACTGTCAATGTAACGCTGTGTTGTTTGTAAGCTGCTGTGACCCGCCAAGCACTGAACATCACGGAGCGAGCCGCCAACGGTTGAAATTCTTCGTGCCGCATTGGTGATAAACGTTCGCCGACCGCTGTGCGATGAGCAACCCATCAATCCCGCTTTGGCATACCACCCCTGAAACATATTGACGATGACCTGAGCAGTCGTGCCGCTGCCTCTTTGCGTCTGGATTATTTGTGTACCGTGAAGGGTAGCCGTTGACGAACGCTTGGAAGCACTCTGGAACGATTCGATCAAGTGACCCTTGAGTTGCTTATTGAGTGGGATGACCCGTCCTGACTGTCCCTTTGAGGCACTATTCTCAAGGGCGATTTGATCGACGATGTTTCCGTCAGCGTCTAGAACCATCGACCAACGCAAAGCAGCTATTTCTTTTGCTCGTAGTCCAGCTTTGATCGACAGTAAAAATATCAGTCGGTTTCGGTGAACGTCCTGTGTCATGGACAGGGAAGAATAGACCAGATCGATTTGTTGCTTGGTTAATGCCTTTGCTTGTTTGCCGAGTGCCATAATTTAATCTCATTATAAAAGAATATAAGTTAATTCTAATATAATGACGAATTAACGTACACCGCTTTGCGAGGCAGTTATTTCCTTGTAAAACATACAATTATGGCGACTCGTTATATATTGTATATTCTATAACGAGTCGTATTATCGAGATTTTTGCTGTTACGAGAGCGTGCCGACAAACCCGCTGTTAGAATCTAAACTCTGGAATTACGGCTAGTGGCTTAAAGAAAAACGGAATTTAATCCGTTGATTGGTATATAATGCAACTATCTGATTTAATGGGTTTTATTAAATGGCTGGCAAGAATGAATCATCAATGAGTAATGCCGATGTTGGCAAGGCATTCGATGCCATCGTTCTGAGCCTTGGTCGAGGTGATCTCAGCGAAATATTGTTTAATTGGAACGAATCTCAGCTCAACGAGGATGGCGATAAAATTTTCGCATATCCGGGTAGGGATGGACGATTATCAAAGGGCAAAGAGGGTGGTAAGGTTAACATTAGCAAGCGAGAATTTTTAATGTGGCTATTAAGTGACAACCCATTTAATGAAAAAGTGTATGGTGCAAATATTAGAAACGATGCTCAGTGGACAGAACTAATCCAGCGAGCACGAGAGGCATTTGGACTACCCAAATGAGCAGAGTGTCATGAGTAATTGGATTGTTAGATTCAGTGTGCAGATGAATGAGCCGTTAGTTTAGTGATGTTTTTGGTATAGACTTTTCGAGGGTATTTAGAAATTTTTTCGCCCCAAGAAAATAATGCGTATTTTTTTGCCGCACTCCTTAAGCAAGCTGATAAAGCATAGGCTGAGAATCTGCTTCGACTGGTTTTATGAGCATAGATACCAATTTTATCCATCAAAATGAGATAGTCCTTCTCATTGCGTGTTGTAGCCTTGAGGTTAATTGAAAATATTTTCTCAATGCGCCTGCACCTAGAAAGATTATCTGCCGCAACCTTGGGGGAGAGACTCAGTTCCATTATTTGCCATTGTTTGAATGCAGTCCATTCGTCTTTGGATTGAATTTTCATAATCATATTTTGGTACCCGCTTAAATATTATGAATATAGTTTTTCATTATATGGCAATTTTTTATCAAAATGATTTCACTGTTTGCATCGCATAATGACAGCTAAAAAATTTAGAACCATCGATTTGTTCGCTGGCATCGGTGGGATTCGATTGGGCTTTGAGGCGCATGGATGCGTCACCGTACTTGCTTCCGAGTGGGATAAATACGCTCAAGCTATGTATGAAGAGAACTTTGGGCATAAGCCATTCGGGGACATCAACGAAATCCCGCCTAAAGAGATTCCTGATCACGAAATTTTATTGGCTGGTTTTCCGTGCCAACCATTTTCAATAGCCGGGAAGGGCTTGGGGTTTTCTGACACCAGAGGCACTTTGTTTTTTAACATTGAAGCTATTCTTGCTGAAAAACGACCACGGGCTTTCTTGTTAGAGAATGTTAAGCGATTAACAACTCATGATGGGGGGCAAACATTCTCTGTCATTATGAAAAGGCTTAGGGAAATCGGTTATACAGTTTATTCTAAAGTCTTGAACTCCCTTGACTACGGTCTTCCGCAAAAACGTGAGCGGATATACATTGTCGGATTCTTAGATCAGCTCCCCTTTGAATTTCCCAAGCCTTTGGGTTATTACAAGCCTCTATCAGAAGTGCTACTGCCGGATGGCGAGGTTGATGCTAACTATTTTCTGAGCGAGCGGTTGAAAGAAAAGCGTATAAAGGCAGTAAAACCAAATGCGCCTTACCCATCTATATGGCATGAAAACATAGGAGGCAACATTTCCGCTTTGCCTTATTCATGCGCATTGAGGGCAGGGGGCAGTTATAACTATCTGGTCGTCAATGGGGTAAGAAGGCTCACCGATAGAGAAATGTTGCGTTTGCAAGGCTTCCCAGATGATTTTAAGATCAACATCCCTTATTCACAGCTTAGGAAAGTAGCTGGGAATTCTGTTTCTGTCCCCGTAATTCAATACATTGCTGGCGAGATGATCAAAATGCTTAAGCACAAGAATCCAAGTAAATCGAAAAGATGAAATTATCCTAAAGGGCGATATCCTTGGTTGGCAGGAATACCAAATGCACATAAAGGATGCTTTCAGTATTTGATATAAATGAGGTAGTCTGAGGTCTGATATCTTTCAGTCCGAAGGTTACCCAAAGTGAATCAGATACCCAAATTAAGAAAAGCCGTCAAAAGCAACCCGCTATACCCGTTAAATTCGTTTCCCGCAGAATTTAAGAAGAAGCTAGCGCAGCACATTTGTGTGCATCTTGCCACTCGAAGTAATGCCGACTTGGAGGGGAAAGATTGGGAGAGAATTTTTGCGGAATGCATAAATGCCCAATGGTCACCATCCAATGTGGGCTTGGACGATATAACTCATATTCAATCGTCTACAGCTTGGGGGGCAAAAACTGTTAAGGGCAAGGTTGCAACATCTCCAACTAAGAAAACTAATCGAACCGTGAGATTGATTTCGGGAAGAAACTCCCCAGCGTACTCTTTCGATAAAGCGGTTGACAGAAAGAAACATGATCCAAATTTGGTTGGCGGGATGGTGCTTGAAATATGGAATAGTAGAGTTAAAGAGGTAAGGGCAAAATTCACCAATTTGAGAACGGCTGTCCTAATTAAGGATAAAGACCTTTCTAAGGTGGCGGTCTTCGAATTTGATACAGACCTCTATCCGGTGGATCAGTATTCTTGGAAATGGAATAAAAATAACAACCTTGAAGGCTTTAACTCACAAGGCGTGCACAAATTCACTTGGCAGCCTCATGGTTCACAATTCACCATAGTCGAAGATGTTCCTCTTAATGTATTAAAACTTTCAATCAAAAAGCCCAAAGAAATTTCTAGCGAGGCGGTTCTGAAGCAAATTGGATTTGATGACACTTTTTATTCGGTGCTGTAACTGTCTGTGGAAGCGACCTTATGGCTGACAGTTTTTCTCCAAGTAAACGCAGTGAAATAATGAGCAAAGTTCGATCGTCAGACACTTTACCTGAAATATTGGTTAGGTCGGCTTTGCACCGCTTGGGATTCCGCTTTAGGTTATGTGTAGCTAGTTTGCCAGGTAAACCAGACATCGTTTTGCCAAAATACCATTCCGTGATCTTTGTACATGGCTGTTTCTGGCATCAGCATAAGGGGTGTAAAGGTGGACGAATGCCAAAGTCTAGGGTCGAGTATTGGGTATCAAAATTGGAACGGAATGTTGAAAGAGACCGTCAATCTAAAGCAGCACTAAAGAAAATGGGCTGGAGAGTTCTGGTTGTTTGGGAATGTGAGATTAACAAAACTCTGCCCAAAACTGTGAGCAAATTGGCTGCCAAACTGACAAAGCCAATGAATTGAAATTAGCTTCGAACTACTCATAACTGTTGAGTGGTTAGATAAATATTAATAGTGGCATACTTCATTGCCCGTGAAAATATTTAGGGAGAAGCAAAATGATGGGATTCAAAGAATGGGTTATCTACAACGCCGAACAGAAGAAGATTGCCGAAAGCAAAGCAACAGACCGCAACACCTCAGAAAAACTCAGCACACAAAAGATCGTTAGGAGGATTTTGGAACGCTCGGCGGATCGCTGAGCAAATGCACTCTGCCAGTCGTTACTTTCTTCTCTTTCGGTTTCGGTTTCGGTCTCTCTGAAAGAAAGCATCCTCTGCCCGTTGCTTCGATATCTTTTTTAGCATTTCGTAGATAGCGGCTGACAGATGCTGCCAGTACATTCTTGTTGTCCGTTGAATTCTTATCGGACGACTTGATCTTATGAGCAACCATAAATTTGGGCAGGGCGTTTCCAATTTCCCATAGTTTCATTTCTGGATTCTCCATCCAGAAGTCATAAATCTTCAGCGTAAGCTCCAATCCTGCTGGATTTGGCTGACCGACGAATTTGTAAGTTGCGTTGCTGTGCTTGGCGTACTGATGCCCCCGCTTGTCATCGCCCTTGGGTTGTACGTCCAGTCCCTCATGATGAATTTTCAGAAGCTTCCTAAAATGCTGTTCTAGGAATTTCTTCGGCAGGTTAAGGGGAATACTTAAGACCAGCGTCCCGCTGTCACCAGCGACCACCTCGTCCTTCTGGAGAACCCTGAAACTATCTTCTGCCCGTGGCTCCGCAAAAAGCTGAGCTCCTCGTTTATCATCGAACGGCAAGGGCTTTTCGTCCCACCATGCCTTGAAGTCATTGCCTCGAATATCACCGAAGTCAGCATACAAAGCTGCCATCTTTCCTTTGCCGCCACTCTCACAGCAAGCGACGTATTCAGCGTTCCGCTTCAGGTACGCCCACCACCAGTAATACACCGACTTTTTCCAAGCCGATTCGGTCTTTGGATTGCTTTTCGTGCCGAAAGTCGGGTGCTGGTAGGGAAAGTGTCTGCCTGACGGTCTTTTCTTAGTGGTTTCCATAGCCGAAGCATAGCACTTATTAACAGTTTAAAGGTTAATTTAAGCGGCAATTCAGTTTAATTCGCTTAAATCGTATACTTAATTAAGTCGAGAAAACATGCAGTTAATGAATTGCTTGTTCGATTTTTAACTAACATAATGGAGATTTAAAATGAGCGTATTTAGAAAAAAATTAACAGTAGCAAAACTTGATGAACTTAACAAACTAACTTCCGAATTCAAATTGCCAATTCATTGTATACAACGCCCTGAAGCTAGAAAATTTGTCGAAAATGGCATAATTTTACATACACCATTTTTGATGACCATTGCCGAAGAATATATAAAGAAATATCCAAGCCGACTACTACCCAAAATACTCAAAGAGGTAAGTTGTAGAGTTGATTTGCGGTCATAGTCCGCCAACGACGCAAATAAACTTTGCGTCAAAACGACCGATTAATGACAAATCTACCTGTCATTAATCGGTCGTTTTTTGTTCTATTCACCATCGTCAAATTGCCGCTATCCACACGGCAGGCAGCACTCCGCATCAAACAATTACGCCAGCAACACATAGACAGTTTAACGCTGGTTCTGAGCAGTCATTTTGTTGATGATTTTCATCGTCAAGGCATATTAAACATTAACAGGTTAAAAGAACAAATAAACGGCAATTCTTGTTAATTCGCTTATTTGAGACAATGTAATTGTCAGGTTAAATAAGTTATATCAACGAGTTATCTGAATATTTACCTTCAATAAAGGAGTTTCAAATGAGTAAAAATACCGCAATATTCAACGCCGCAACAAAGACCCATTTAACTGGTTTTCCGTTCGGAATTAATAAAATTATCTGGAATTTCGATGACACCAGCAATGATTTCACCTCAGCTCAGCAAATCGTAGATTTATTTGGAATTCAAAATCCTCACGAAAAGTGCGAAATTGAATTTAACGCTGCTCTTGAACGAAATTACGAATTCTCAAAAATTCATTCAATCGACTCCGCAAGGCTGGTTTATGAAATTGGTTATACGTGTCTCGCTTATCAAATTTATCTAGATTTGCTGAAACTTCAAAAAAATGAAATTTCAGTGCTTCCTGCTGCTTTAGTAAATGAGCAAAATGGATTCGATTGCTTCGTTAATGAGTATTTCGTGAAAATCTGTAGCTACGATGATTACGAATATTATTCAGAAACTGGCAATCCAGAAGTTGCTGAGTGGATTCTTGAATCGATAAAGAATTGCTCCAAGTCCTAAGCAATTATCGTTGAATAAAAGCGAGCAATATTTTTGAAATATTGCTCGCTTTTCCGTGCGTCTCGTATAAATACATCTATACACAATTAAATACAGTGACTAGCTGAAAAATGGACAAAAATAAACTGATTTCCGACTTGTCGAGCGAGTTTTCTATCGATTCCAAAGGCTATTTCATCACGCTGAATGCTTTTAAAAATGACGTGATTCAGTTCGAGCAAGACTTGAGCAAAATCGCTCATAAGTTGAACGATTTCTGCTACAGCCGAGCATATAAACGTAAAGAAAAACGTCTGAAAATCATCGCAGCAATTGAAACTGGCAAAGTAGACGGAATGCTACACGCTCATTTAATCGTAGCTCTTCAAGATGAAACAGACAGAACATTGCCTGAAATGAATAGTTATGTCCGCAAGCACTGGTACAAAACAATTGGATTCTTCGATCATTTTGGAACGATGGTTGACGTACAGGACATTGGTGAAGCCGCTGGACGAATAGCTTACATCGTGAAAGACACGAATTATTTGCTACGAAACGACAATTTGAACATTGTCATGCTTTAAATCTTGAACGCCGACGATCTCGGTAAATACATTATCTGTTTCAAATCGGCAGTTTGAATGCTGCCACTCTACATTATTAGTACGTGAAGCCTGAGGCGAACTCGGCAAATATATTATTGAGCAAAGTGAAATCTTATGGTGAAACCCCATAGGATTAAGTGTATCTAGAATATCTGTAAACACTGGATTACTGGATTACTTAATCACTGGAACCATGTAACAAGACTGATCAATCCAGACAGTGACAGATAGAGACAGACAAGCACAGACAAGAGACACACACACTGAACGATACTGACAAGCACAGACAAGCACAGTCACTCACTCATTCAGTAATCCAATAACAACAACCAATAAAGGAGATCAACATGATTCAAGTCAAAACTAAAGACCAACGAGAACTCAACATGATTAGCATCAATATAAAGAACGCCAGATATTTACTGGACGTCATCTATGCCAGTAACGTAGAGAACATCAAGATGAACAAAATTGCTAGCAAAACAGATTTCGTACGTTTCGTTGACGAGCTTGAATCACTGATCGATTCATCTTCTGGAACGTTAACCCTGACAGCAACTATGTCTAATCACTAAGGAATCCATATGCTTCAAGTCAAAATCAATAACAGGAACGATTTAGTGAAAGCTATCAACGCAATCAGCGTGAAGAAAATAATCTGTAACGAAGTACGAGATCAAAAAGAATTAAATGTATTCATCGCCAATATCAAGTCGCTAATAAGTACATCTGGCACATTAACCCTCGTCGCTATAAAGGAATAACCATGACAAAACCTGATCAACATTCAACCAGCATTAGACTGCCCGTCGAGCTACATAACTGGGTACTCGATTACGCTAAGAAATGGCGAACTTCACCAGCTTTCATTTATCGCCATGCTCTATGGAAATTCAAGGAAGCGAACACGCAACGATGAAACGAAAATGCCCTGTCGATAACAAGCAGGGCATTTTCTTTGGCACTGTTCAAATTGGAACATTGCTAACTGTCTTGCAGAGTCGATCTTAATCTTGACCGTAGAGCATCACTGGTGACGTTTTGGGGCACTTTCTCATCATCGCAATGGAATTCCTTAACTCGTTACAATTAATGCCTCTAAGGTCACCAAAATCATTGCTTCAGATATTCGTCAATTGAAAGAAGTTTGAAGTTGTGTAATACATTATTTTCGCTCACACGCAGATTTTCTCCATTCTCAAAAAATATGAATATGAATCTGTTTGCCTTTACTGATGCCGCACCCAAACTATCGTGATACTTTTTAATCTGCCTTTTTGTGAAGCCCAGTTTAAGGAATTCAATTTCTTGTAATTTACGCTTTTCGTCTGAAATCCAACTGCCAATAGGGAACAAATAAATCTGCAAAATTGCTCTTTTTATCCGTTCTGACAACCTGATTCGTAAATCGTGGAGTTCTGTCCCGTCCAGCTTTTTAAGCTGCTTAGTTAACTCAGTTATGGCATCTTGTTGCAGAGACTGTGTTGCTGCATTAGATGCAAGTCGAGCTGCGTTAAATTCTGCCAACTCCTTTTCATTTTTCAAGCTTGTAAGCTCAACCTCAATTTCAGAAATTCGTCGCATTACTGTTTTTGGTATTGCATCCTTATTATCCTCAATCGCAACAAGCAGATTGTTCAGTTTTGATTCTTGATCTGCTATTTCGACTTCTATGCCAATTACCTTTTTTTGAGCATGTTCAATTTCCGCACTACTTGTAGATTGTTTATTCATTGCAGCGGCGAAATCTACCGATCTACAGAAGTTGATAATTTGAAGCTCAAGCTCTGAATAATCCCACTGTATAAAACGGCAACCCAAGCCACGGCGAGCATTGCTGCAAGCAACATACTTCGCTTCTCGACGTGTCCCATCTGGTTTTTTATTGACATATCCACCCATTACCATCGAACCAGCACAGTACCCGCAACGCAGTAGCCCAGAAAACAAATTGCTCAAATTCTTACCCTTGCTTACACCACCTCTTGTCCGCCTATCAACACGGATAGAATTAACTAATAACCACTCTTCTTTACTCATGATAGCTGGATAGTAATTAGCTATTGGCTCGCATACTGAAGTAATCTCACGGTTGCGTTGCAAATGCATTTGAAACTCACCATACAAGGCTTTGCTGCTAAACATTTTCTGAATATACGAAGGGTTCCAGCCATTTGTTTTACTGGAAAATGGTGGTATTCCTTCTTCATTCAATCGCTTCGTTATAGTGCTATTTCCAATCCCGTCTTTTGCCATATCAAAAATTCTCTTAACTACTTTCACACGTTCTGGAATAAGTTCAAAGCCTGTTGCATCTAAAGTCGGCTTCATCCAATATGGACAGCGAGCAGTCAATCGCTTTTTATCTATATTTTCTCGTTTAACATCCCAGTTGCGACGTATTCGTACACTTTTTGCAGCTGATTCCTCTGTAGCTCGACTCATGATTACGATAGACATAATCAAACTCGTAAAATTATCGTTCACATCTTGTCTGCTGTAGACCATCCCATCAGTAAGTGAAACTATTGTGATCCCTGCATTTAAAATGCTTAAGAAAACCTCAAGAGCATCCATTACTTGAGCACGAGATAATCTATCTAAGCTTTCAACCAGCAAATATGAGCCTTGCTCAATCTTCCCCTCCTTGACCGCCGTTAGAAAATACCCTAATGCTCCCTTTGTAATATTTGATTTGTCGTATGCTGAAACACCTAAATCCGTCAGATTCAGAGTAGTGTCCAGTTCGAGTTCGGGATGTTGTGCTAAATACACTTCTCGAAGGACGGTTTGTCGCTTTAGCGAATCGCCCTTTTGCTGGATTGTTGATGAAAATCTGATGTATGAATATGCTTTTGGCACTCTTCGCTCTGGCAGGGGTTACGTAAAATTGAATTGTACAGAAAAGATGTTTTAATGGTTACATAATACTCATGAGGTGGTTGACCCCGGTGCGCGTGAACACCTGCCACTGCTCTGGCGGGATGCTGTTCTGGTCGCCGATCGCGAGTGCGCTCAACACCCCGGCATAGGGCGCGCCGCCGAGCGCGGCATCGAACCTGTCGCGCACCGCCTCGCGCCAGGTTTCGACGCGGTAGCCGGGGCCGTCCGCCAGTTCGTCGATGCGCCGGTTATCGCCCTTGTTGTGTACATAGCCTGTCGCGCGGATGTTGCGTTCCAGCGCCCAGAGCTCGAAATCGAAACCATGCGGGTTTGCCGTGCCGTGCGGCTGCCTGAGCCGTAGCGTGAGCCGCCAGCGCTCCCCGGCCTTGAGTTCGAACGGCTCCGTCTTGTCGTCGGAATAGGTGCTGAGGTAGATGCGCGGCGGCACGAAGGCCTGCGGCGTGACGACCTGCTCCACGTCGAAGCCGAAGCGCAAACCACGCTCGTGGCGGCGCGGCAGCTCTGCGACCACGCCGACCACCTCGATGTCGCGCCCCTGCCATTCATCCGGCAGGCTCACGGCAAGGCGCTCTCCGGCCTGCCAGGCGGCGTGGTAAAAGCCTGCCCCGCAGGCCAGGGCGGCGAGCAGCAGGAAGCGGAGATAGCGGGCAAGCTGCTTGTCGCGGGGCAGGAAGAAAAGGGTGAAGAGGAAGAGCGGCAGCAGCCACGCCCACGCAAAATCAGGCAATGCGGCCTGCTGTTGCAGCAGCCACACGCCCAGCGTGAAGAAAATGGCGAAGACGACCATGCACTAGATTAGCGCAAAGTCGGCAAGGGAATGGCCACAAAAAAACGGCAGCGCGGCTTGAGGTGTTACGGATTCTTCCTAAGCGATGCGATCCAGCGCCTCGTCGGACAGGGACGTGGGGTCTTCCAGCGGTTCGAGATGGGTGGTCACATGGGCGCGGGGCACGGCATGCATGATGTCGGTTTCGATTTTTTCCAGCCAGTCGTGGCCTTGCTGCACCGTCCACGCGCCGGGCACCAGCACATGCAGCGTGACGAAGGCGCGCATGCCGGCCTGCCGGGTGCGTAGGGCGTGGAAATCCAGCCCCTGCCGGCGGTAGTCTTCGAGCACGGCCTCGATGGCCTTGCGCCGTTCCTCCGGAATCGACTCGTCCATCAGGCCGGAGGCGGAGCGGTGCAGCAGTTGCCAGCCGGTCCACACGATGTTCGCGGCGACCAGTAGCGCGATCACCGGGTCGAGCCACAGCCAACCGGTCAGCCACACCAGCCCGACGCCGGTGATCACGCCCACGGAAGTCCACACGTCGGTGAGCAGGTGGTGGGCGTCCGCCTCCAGGGTGATGGAATTGTGCTGGCGCCCAACCGTCATCAGGATGCGCGCGGTGGCGAGGTTGATGAGCGAGGCGACCACCGATACGGCCAGGCCGATGCCGACGGATTCCAGCGCCTGCGGATGGAGCAGGCGGTTCACCGCCGCGTAGCCGATGCTGGCCGCGGCGACGAGGATGAGGAAGCCTTCGAAGGCGCTGGAGAAATATTCAGCCTTGCCGTGCCCGTGCGCGTGCTCTTCGTCCGCGGGCGCTTCCGCGAGCGACAGCATGGCCAGCGCCATCAGCGCTCCGGCGAGGTTGACGAAGGACTCGAGTGCGTCGGACAGCAGGCCGACCGAGCCGGTCAACCACCAGGCCACGCCCTTGAGCAGGATGGTGGCGAGCGCGGCGGCAATGGAAAGGTAGGCGTAGCGTTTCAGTGAGGTAGGTGGCATGTCCGGTCGTCGAGAATGCGAATGAGGTGCGCATTATTTCATATTTGATGAAACGGGGCTTTTATCCAGAACCCTTCACCACGAAGGACACGGAGATCATGCAGCACGAATTAAGTAGCACTGCCATACCGCCCCGGCCTGCGCCGGGGTGACGGCCAGACCGGCATCCGGTGGCGCGCAGAGTACGCCGATATTGGTTTTAGCTGGATTCATGGTCAAGTCAGGAATGACGGGATTCACAGTGTTTGCGTTCTTCGTAGCCTTCGTGGTTTGGCCGCCGTTTTCGGGTTTCCGGGATTATGCGGGCAGGACGGCTGGTAGAATGAAGCCATGCGCAAATTTTTCCGCAGATTCGTGCCGCACCACGAGATGGTGAAAAGCCATCCCTGGATCAAGCCGTTCGGCAGCTGGCTGCACCATCCCAACCTGTGGCATCTGCATCGCCGTTCGGTGGCGGGCGGGGTGGCGATCGGCCTGTTCTGCGGGCTGATCCCCGGGCCGCTGCAGATGATTTCCGCAGTGCTGCTGGCGGTGCTGCTGCGCGTCAATCTGCCGGTGGCGGCATTCACCACGCTGTACACCAACCCCTTCACCATCGTGCCGCTATATTTGCTGGCATACGAACTCGGTGCGTGGGTGAGCGGCGTGCGCAGCGGTGCGGCAGTGGTGCAACCGTCGTTTCCGGAATTGCATTGGAACAACTGGGCGACCGGCCTGTGGGACTGGCTGGCGATGCTCGGCAAGCCCTTCCTGATCGGCTTGCCGCTGCTTGCCCTGGGGCTGTCTGTCGCCGGATACTTCGCGGTGCGCTTGGCGTGGCGCGCGGCGGTGATCTTGAAGTGGCGCGCCAGGAAGCGGCGGCGGATGGCTGAGGGGTAGTAAGACCTGCACCACGAAGAGCACGAAGGGTTCAGTGTATTGCGGCACGGCGACTTCCCCGCAAGAATGGATCGGCGCTTTGAAAAGTCATCCGGCTCTCTTCGTGTTCTTCGTGCCCTTCGTGGTAAACAGTTTTTTTCTGTAGTTTGTGTCGGATCAATAAGCGGGGCAGACATGGCTTACACGAGAGCGACATTCGATTTGCGCGAACTGCTGGAGGCGGTGCAGACCCTGCGCGCCGATGTGGAAGAAACCCAGCAGGACTTGCTGCGCAAGTGGCGTCCGCACCTGAAAAACCGCACCTTCATTCCCAGCGCAGCCAATCTCGCCGCCTATGTCGGCCTGCGCCGCCATGACCTGCGCGCCCTGCAGCAGCAGCTCGCCATGCTCGGCCTGTCGTCGCTGGGGCGCTGCGAGGCGCATGTGCTGCCGACGCTGGACTCGGTGATCCAGGTGCTGCGGCATATGGTCGGCGAGGCGCGGCCGGTGCGCTATGTCCCGGATTCGGCGCGTGCCATCGGGCGCGAACAGGCCCTGCTGAAACGGCATACCGCCCTGCTGCTCGGAGAGCCGCCGCAGAAACGCTGGACGCGCTTCATGGTGACGCTGCCGAGCGAGGCGGCCGAGGAATACCTGTACGTGCGTGACCTGGTGGTGCGCGGCATGGATTGCGCGCGCATCAACTGCGCGCACGACAACGATGCGGCATGGCGCAACATGGCCGCGCATGTGCGCCGCGCGGAAAAGGAAACCGGGCGGCCGTGCAGGGTTTTGATGGATCTGGCCGGGCCCAAATTGCGCACTTCATTCGTGACTGCCGGCCCGACGGTGCTGCACCTCGGGATCAAGCGCGACGAGCGCGGCCGGGTGGTGCAGCCGGCCCGTGTGATCCTTGATGCATCCGGCGCGCCCGGCTGCGGCGCAGCGGTCAATAAGATCGGCCAGCGCGTCCCGGCGCGCCTCAGCGTTCCCGCCGCGTGGCTGGAAAAAATAAAGCCTGGGGACAGCATCCTGTTTGAGGATTTGCGCAAGCGCGAGCGCCGCCTGCTGGTTGCGGAACGGCTGTCGCCCATCGAGGTGCTGGCCACCTGCGAAGCGGGCGCGTATATCGGCATCGGCACATCCCTGCGGCATGAAGCCAAGCGCAACAAGGGCGCCGCCGCCACGGCGCCGAGCGGCGAGTTCGTCCCGCCGCCGGCGAAGATACGCGTGTTTCAGGATGACCTGCTGCTGCTCACGCGCGAGGATGTTGCGGGCAAGCCGGAAAAACGCGATACCGACGGCAAGATCATCAAGCCGGCGCATATCTCATGCAGCGAGCCCGGGGTGTTCGCCTTTCTCAAGGCCGGACACAAGGTGTGGATCGACGATGGGCGCATCGGTGCGGCCATCGAGAAAGTGGACAAGAAGGGCGCGTGCCTGCGCATCACGCGCGCGCGCCAGCAGGGAGAGGTTATCGGCGCGGAGAAAGGCCTCAATTTCCCCGACAGCAAGATCGTACTGCCGATCCTGAACGACGACGACCTGAGCGCGCTGGACTGTGCCGTGGAGATCGCCGACCTCGTCGGGCTATCCTTCGTGCAAGGCGCGGAAGATATGGACAGGCTGAGCGCCGAGCTGCGCGCGCGCGGTAAGCCGGACATGGGCATCGTCGCCAAGATCGAGACGCCAGCCGGGGTGCGCAACCTGCCGGAAATCATCGCCCACGGCGCCGGGCGGCACCCGTTCGGCGTGATGATCGCGCGCGGCGACCTGGCGGTGGAGATCGGCTACGACCGGCTCGCGGAAATCCAGGAGGAAATCCTGTGGCTGTGCGAGGCGGCGCATGTGCCGGTGATCTGGGCGACGCAGGTGCTGGAGAACATGGTCAAGCAGGACATTCCGTCGCGCGCCGAGATCACCGATGCCGCGATGGCGGAGCGCGCCGAGTGCGTGATGCTCAACAAGGGGCCGTATCTATTCCACGCGCTGGATATCCTGGACAACGTGGTGAGCCGCATGCAGCACCATCAGCTGAAAAAGACCGCGCAGTTCCGTGCGCTGCATTGGTGATATAGTTATCCTGAAAGGAGAACTGCCATGGGTTTGATTGAAAAAATACTGGGTCCGAAATCAAAGTACGACAAGAGCCTGCCCTATACCTACGAGGCGAGGGTGCGTCTGTTCGAGGGGAGCGAGGAGTACAACTCCTATCAGGCGGACACGATCTGCGGCCTGGTGGAATACCTGCACAAGAAAGGCATCAAGCCCGGCGAGGTGCAGATCGTCGAGGTCTACCAGGAGCAGGAGTTTCCGGTTGACGTGACGCGTTATGCCTCGTCCGAACTGGAGTGGCTATTCAAGCCGGACATCTGCCATGCGTTCGAGGATCATTACAAGGGGCATATCCAAGAAGGCACTTGCTCGTTCAAGGATCGGGATAGCGGGGGCAGCGGCCCTAACGGACTTTAAAGGCCATACGGAAAGTCTGCGAATCTGTTATGACTGATCCGGATCGGCGAGCTTTTTTACGGACGGGTGTTTGCAATAGCGCGTATCGCCGAAGGACAGCGCCCATGGGCACCCGATGGTTTTCATCAGGCATTCCACCAGACCGGTGCCGCCGGCTCTGCGCGTCTGACAGTTGAAGATCTCGCTACCGAGGGGGTGAGACGGGGTATTTTGGTAAGCCAAGTTGCCATCCAGCATTATGCAGATGAATGGCACGATACCGGTAGCATTCCGAAATTGATATGGGTGTATGAGGAAGATCAGCTGTCGGCGTCTGTCTTACGGAGCGCACAGCATAGCGGATAATTCTCACTCGCCGTGGAGGTGATACATGCGCGTCGCGATCATCGGTTCCGGGCCTGCCGGCTTCTATGCCGCAGAGGCGCTGCTCAGGCGCACTGATACAGTCGTCCATGTCGACATGTTCGATCGCCTCCCCACCCCGTACGGGCTGGTGCGGGGTGGCGTTGCACCCGATCATCCGAGCATCAAGACTGTCTCCCGCGTTTACGACAAGACCGCCGCGCGCCCCACCTTCCGGTTTCTGGGCAATGTGTGCCTCGGGCGTGACATGACGGTGGAGGATTTGCGCCGCCACTACCACCAGATCGTCTACGCGGTGGGCAGCGAGGCAGATCGCCGCCTCGGCATTCCTGGGGAAGGCATCCCGCGCTGTACCCCGGCGACAGTATTCATAGGCTGGTACAACGGGCATCCCGACTACCGCCACGCGCAGATCGATCTGTCGGTGTCGCGCGTCGCGGTGGTGGGCAACGGCAACGCCGCCATCGACGCTGCCCGGATTTTGCTGCGCACCCCTGCCGAACTGGAAAAAACCGATATCGCCGCACATGCGCTGGAGGCGCTGCGCAACAGCCGGGTGCGCGAGGTTTTCATCCTCGGGCGGCGCGGGCCGGAGCAGGCCTCGTTTACGCCGCCCGAACTCAAGGAGTTCGGCGAGATGGAAGATGTCGATCCGGTTGTCGCACCCGAAGAACTCGCGGGCTGCGCCATTCCTGATGCAGAGGCTAATTCGCAGCAGGAGAAGAACCTGAAGATCCTCCAGTCCTTCGCCGTGCGGCAGCCTGCTGCGAAAGCAAAAAAACTGCACCTGCGCTTTCGCGTCTCGCCGACCGAGGTGATCGCCGATGCCGACGGCAAGGTAGCAGGTCTGGTGCTCGAAAAGAATTGCCTCGAAACCCGGCCGGATGGGACGGTTATCGCGTGCGGCACCGGCGAGGTCGAGACCCTTGATGTCGGGATGGTGCTGCCCGCGATCGGGTTTGCCGCGAAGCGGATCGCCGGGGTCCCGCACGACGAAACGGCGCAGGTCATCGCCAACGAAGACGGGCGTGTCATCGACCCCGTCAGCCGCGCCGTGGTTGCCAACGAATACGTTGTCGGCTGGGCGCGTACCGGGTCGCATGGGCTCATCGGCTCGCACAAGGGTGCATCCGCCCATGTCGTGGAGCACATGATCGCCGACGGTGCGGGACTCGAGGCGCGGGAGCTGCCGGAGCCCGAAACGATCGATTTCCTGCTGCGTGAGCGCGGGGTGCAAATCGTCTCTTTCGATGACTGGAAAAGGCTCGATGACGTGGAGGTGGCGCGCGGGGAGCGGCGCGGCGCTCCCCGTGACAAGATCACCGACGTCGAGGCGATGCTCGCGCTGCTTGGCCGGCCCTGAGTTGCGGCAGCTGGCGGCCGCCTCATGTGCGCGGACAGAAGTTGGAATCGGATATTTCTGTTGCGCGGGGTGATTTTTGCCGCACACATGGTGTATTCTTCCCTGCTGGAAAGATTGAAATTGCAGCACGCGGTCGAAAGGAAGCGTAGTTTTTCTCCGCATTCCAATCAAACACAAGGGGTCACCCTATGATTCGCCTGTTGATTGTCGACGATCATGCCATTGTGCGCGAAGGACTGAAAAAAGTCCTCGCTTTGACCAAGGATATCGATGTGACGGCGGAGGCGGCCGATGGTGCTGAGGTCATCCAGCACCTGCGCAGTCCCGCGCATTTCGATTTGCTGATGATGGATCTGGTCATGCCTGGCGTCAGCGGCATGGACCTGATCGAACGCATCAAGGCATATCGCGCAACCTTGCCCATTCTTGTCTTCAGCATGCACAACGAGTCGCAGGTGGCCTTTCGCGCGATCAAGGCCGGGGCCGCCGGTTTCATCGTCAAGGACAGCGATCCGGAAATCCTGCTCGAAGCCATACGCAAGGTGGCTGGCGGCGGCAAATATATCGATCCTGTATTGGCCGAACAACTCGCGTTCGATGCGGTATTTCCCGAACAGCGCGCGCCTCATGCCCTGCTTTCGGACCGGGAATTTGAAGTGTTTCGCATGCTGATTGCGGGCAAGCGGGTCAACGAAATTGCCGATCAGCTTGCCATCAGCAACAAGACGGTGAGCACCCATAAGCAGCACCTGATGGAAAAGATGAAGGCCGGCAGCACGGCGGAACTGGTGCGCTATGCCGTCCAGTATGATTTATTTCAGTAATTCATCAAGTTAACTTGCTCACCGGTTAGAGAAATCCCTACCCCTATCGGCATTTATACCGATGGCAGAATCAGTAATTCCCGATGTGCCACTATTGCTCATCCGAGCATAATCAACCTCCCTCTGAAGTGATTTTTAATTGCCGCACCACCGCATGCGACGAGTGAATCCGGATATCTGCACCCGATTTTCTCACGGCGGCTACGAAAGGAGTTGGGAGTATGAACCGCAATATGACTGCAACCGAGACCAGGGATGCCGGCAAACGGTGTGGCGGGAGCATTTGCTGGTCCAGCGAATGGTCGTTTGTCGAGGATACGGATGCCACTTCGCAAAAAGTGGTGCGCCCCCTGATCAACAAACAGCTACCGGCGGAAAAACACTCCAACGCAAACACGGGTAGCCAGGCTTTTTTTGCGAGCTGCCTCGACGGCAGTACCGTGCAAAATCGCAGGAATGTTCCTGTTTTATCAGCAAGGAGATAGTCACATGGCAACCGGTACAGTTAAATGGTTTAACGATGCAAAGGGATTTGGTTTCATCACCCCCGATGATGGCGGCGAAGATTTGTTCGCGCACTTTTCCGCGATCAGCATGAATGGTTTCAAGTCCATCAAGGAAGGCCAGAAGGTCAGCTTTGACGTAGTGCAGGGTCCCAAGGGCAAGCAGGCTTCCAACATTCAAATGGCTCAATGATTGTTTTATCGACATCGACAAGGAGAAACAGCATGAACGGCATCACACGCCATGATCCATTCAACGATTTCCCGCGTTCCTCGCTACTCAAGCGTTTCGACCCATTCGGTGGTATGGACGATATCTTTAACAGGTTCATGATGCGCCCGTTATTTCGCGAAGGGGTGGATTTCGAGCCGCAGATCAGGATGGATGTGAAAGAGGCGGATGGAAAATACCTGGTCAAGGCGGAAATTCCCGGCGTGAACAAGGATGACATCCACGTGACCATAGATGGCAACCAGGTTTCCATCAGCGCCGAGATCAAGCAGGAAAAGGAGGCAAAGGAAAGCGAACGGACGATCTGCTGCGAGCGCAGTTACGGCATGGCCTCGCGCAGTTTCAGTCTGGCTGACGAGATTGACCAGAGCAAGGTTGAGGCCAAATACAGCAACGGCGTGCTCGAGCTTACCTTGCCCAGGAAATCCGGGTCTGCACGCAAGGAAATCCACATTTCGTGAAATGCGGCGCCGCCGGAAGACACTCACGGAATTGCACGCAGCCAATATGGCGGCTGAACAAGATATGCAAGGCACAATTTACTGGAGGAAATCATGTTGAAGCGAATATTGGCGATAACTGCAATAAGCGGCGCTTTGGCGTTTACGGGCGGTTCTGCTTTGGCAGACGACAAGGAAGGCACACAACGGCAATCCAAGGCGCAAAAACAGGAGCAGGTATACGGCAGCCAGTTGATGATGCGGAAGGAGCGTTCCGAGCATCGCGCCAAAATGCGTGCCGCAAAAACTGCCGAAGAACGCGAGCAAATCCGCAAGGAGCATCACGAGCGCATGAAGGAACGAGCCAGTAAACGCGGAGTGACTCTCCCTGACGACCCTCCGGCCAGGAGCGGGGGCATGGGTGGGGGTTCTCCCGGCGGTTACTGATCAGCCAGGCGAGTGCACCATGAAGTGTGGGTAAGAGGCATGGGCGACCATGCGATCAACTATCAGGGAAAATTTATTATGAGACACCCAGCCACTTACGACGGTTTCCGTCAAATCCAGCGGCACGATGGCATTTTCCAGGAGCGCGTGCATGATGCCTACAAGGCCAAGGGCAAGCTGCAGGAGCCTACCGTTTGCTCTCTATGCGGTGCGGTTTTTCATGAAGGGCGTTGGCAGTGGCTCGCAGCTCCGGCAGACGCGCATCGGGAAATCTGTCCTGCCTGCCATCGTATCCACGACCATTATCCCGCCGGATACCTCACCCTGAAAGGTGAGTTCTTCCAGTCCCACCGCGATGAAATCATGCATCTCGTGCGCAACCATGAAAAACACGAACGGGCGGAGCATCCGCTCAAACGCATCATGGCGGTTGAGGAGGAGAAAGGCGGTGCGACGCTCGTGACCACCACCGATATCCATCTCGCTCGTGGCATGGGCGAGGCATTGCATCATGCCTATCAGGGCGAACTGGAATTCCACTACAACCCGGAACAGAACTTGTTGCGCGTAAGCTGGACGCACTAGGTGAACTGGCTTGCAAAGCCTGTATTCACCTCTGTCGAAACAGCCCGGGTTTTATCCCGATTTTCCGCCTGACTGTTTTCTGGAAGCAACCGGACTGCAGGCAACGGATATTCACCCGGTGAACATCCTTCGTTTTCGCCCGATGGCGAAAGCCGGAAACAGCAAGCTATTTCTCTTCGGGAGCATGGTGGCCGGTCTGCGCGGCACCATGGCGAGACAGGCCTGACGGTGGCGGCGCGACATGATTGCGAGGAGCAAAGCATGGGACAAGAGCAAGCCGGCCTGGCAGACAAACCGATAGACGGTATCAATTATCTGGCACCGGCAGGGGAGCGGTACCGGGCACGCGGCAATATGGTCTTTGCCATGGAAAAACAGTTGTTGTCGAGAATGATGCGCGCCATCGGCAATCCTCCGGTTCAGGTCGTGCTATGGAATGGCCAGGGAATTCCAGAGCATGGGGAAAATGCGATAGCGCGAGTCCTCGTTTGCGACCGCGGCGCACTGTTGAAACTGGTTGCCGATCCTGAGCTTTACTTCGGCGAGCTGTACTCGGCGCAGCGCGTGGAGGTGCAGGGAAATCTGCTGGATTTCCTCGAGGCGGTCTATCGGGCCTGGCCCCTGCACACCCAGGAGAAGATCGGGAAAAAACTGCTGGCCCCGTTCTACGATGCGCGGCGCAACACCATCCCCGGTGCACGCCGCAATATCTGCCACCACTACGATATCGGCAACGATTTCTACCGGCTCTGGCTCGACGAGAGAATGGTGTACACCTGCGCATATTTCCCCAGCCAGGAAACCCCCCTCGAAGAGGCACAGCTCGCCAAGATGGATCACGTCTGCCGCAAACTGCGCCTGCAACCGGGCGAAAAAGTGGTGGAGGCGGGCTGTGGCTGGGGGGCGTTGGCCTTGCATATGGCCGGGCACTATGGCGTATCTGTGAAAGCCTACAACATATCCAAAGAGCAGATTGCCTTCGCACGGCAGCGCGCCCGCGACGAAGGGCTGGATGGGCAGGTCGAGTTCATCGAGGACGACTACCGCAACGTGCGCGGCGAATTCGATGCCTTTGTTTCCGTCGGCATGCTGGAGCATGTGGGGGCGGGTCATTACCGGGAATTGGGAGCGGTCATTGACCGCAGCCTCAAGGATGACGGGCGTGGCTTGATCCACAGCATAGGCCTGAATTACCCCCGCCCCATGGACGCATGGACCGAGCGCCATATTTTCCCCGGTGCCAATCCGCCGAGTCTGGCGCAGATGATGCAGATCTTCGAACCCTACGATTTCTCGATCCTGGATGTGGAAAATTTGCGGCTGCACTATGCCATGACCCTGGAGCACTGGCTGCAGCGTTATGAGGACAATGCCGGGCGTGTGGCGGAAATGTTCGACCCGGCATTTGCGCGGGCGTGGCGCCTGTATCTCGCCGGATCGCTCACCGCCTTCAAGGCTGGCGGTATGCAGCTGTTCCAGGTGGCTTTCGCCCGCGCGTACAACAACCGGATTCCATGGACGCGGCGACACCTGTACGAACCGCAGCATGCCTCCGGAGGAGAGCCGCATGGAAAGCTGTGACGCGCTCGTCGTCGGAGGTGGCCCCGCAGGCTCAAGCTGCGCCTGGCAGCTGCGCCGCCATGGCATCGACGTGATGGTGATGGACAAGGCGCTGTTCCCGCGCGACAAGGTCTGCGCCGGATGGATTACTCCGGCGGTGGTGGAGGCGCTGCAGCTGGATGCCGGGGATTATGGCCGCCGGCACGTGCTGCAGCCGATCACGGCTTTCCGCACCGGGCTGATCGATGGCGCGGACATCGAGACCCGCTACCCGGCCACGGTCAGCTACGGCATACGCCGCTACGAACTGGATGACTATCTGCTGCAGCGTTCGGGAGCGCGCCTGCAACTCGGGCAGGCGCTGCAATCCCTGCACCGCGACCGCAAGCAATGGGTCGTCAACGATGCCATTACGACTCCCGTGATCATCGGCGCGGGCGGACACTTCTGCCCGGTGGCGCGCCTACTGGGAGCGAATCCGGGAGCAGGCGAACCGATCATCGCGGCAAAGGAAATCGAGTTCGAGATGAGCCGCCTGCAACGTTATGACTGCCAGGTGCAGCCGGACACCCCGGAGCTCTATTTCTGCCGCGATCTCAAGGGGTACGGATGGTGTTTCCGCAAAGGCAATCACCTGAACATCGGGTTGGGCCGGGAAGACAGCAATCACCTTCCGGAGCAACTCAAGCAATTCTGCGAATTCCTCAAGCGGCGCGGCAGAATTCCGCAGGACATCCCGGACAGTTTTCACGGTCATGCCTACCAGCTCTACGGGCGCACGGCGCGCAAACGGGTCGACGACGGCATGCTGCTCGTCGGCGATGCGGCCGGGCTGGCCTATCCGCAAAGCGGCGAGGGAATACGGCCGGCGGTGGAGTCCGGCCTCATGGCTGCTGCTGCCATCCTGGCAGCCAGGGAGGACTACAGCCGCGATCAACTGCTGCCTTACGCCAACCGGCTGGATGAGTACTTTGGCCCCGCGGCGGCGCCCAACGGCGCCATGCCTGAATTCCTGCGCAATTTTCTTGCCGAGGCATTGCTGGGCAACAAATGGTTTACCCGTCATGTGGTGCTGGATCGCTGGTTTCTGCATGCCCGCCAGCCTGCCATGCAGGCCGATTAAGGTGCGGTATTTTCCGGCCGGATCGGGATTTTTGTCCGTGATGCCGGCCGATAAACGAGAGGGAGGTCATCATGCCTGTTGGTGAAATTTGCAACCGCGAAGTCGTCATCGTGCAGGCCGGCCAATCCGCCTTGGAAGCAGCCCAGCTCATGCGCCAGCACCACGTTGGCGATCTGGTGGTGGTCGAGGAACGCGGCGGCTTCCGGGTTCCGGTCGGCATCGTTACCGACCGCGACCTGGTGGTGGAAATCGTGGCTCCGGGGCTCGATCCGTCGGCCATTACAGTCGGGGACATTATGGTGTCCGACCTCGCCACGGTGACGGAAAACATCGGCGTGTTCGAGGCAATCCAGTACATGCGCACCAGGGGCGTGCGGCGCCTGCCGGTGGTGGATGGCAACGGCGGGTTGGTCGGCATTCTTGCCGTGGACGACTTGCTGGAGCTTCTGGCTGATGAATTACTCCTGCTTGCCAAGCTGGTGAAGCGCGAACAGAAAAAGGAAATGGCGAATCGTCGTTAACCCGCATCGAATCTGAAGGAGGCACCCATGCAGACCCCATTGCAGCTCACTCTCCGCGATGTCGAGCACTCGGAGGCGCTGGAAACGCATATCCGCGACAAGGTGGCCAAGCTCGAAGAATTCTTCAAACATATCACCTCCTGCCGCGTGGTGGTCGAGGTGCCGCACAAGCATCATCAGCAGGGCAAGCAGTTCAACGTGCGCATCGACATCGGCGTGCCGGGCAGCGAGATCGTGGTGAATCGCGACCATGCCGAAGACGTTTACGTGGCCCTGCGCGATGCCTTCGACGCGGCAAAACGCAGGCTTGAGGATTATGCGCGCAAGATTCGCGGCGACATCAAGGCGCACGAGCCGAGGCGCAGGGGCGAAGGCGGCGAGGCGGAGGCTGAAGCCGAAGAATAGGCGTCGGGCTATACCGCTGCATATCCATTTCAACCTTGAAACAAGGAGCGCGATCATGCTGGATACACTGAAAGAGGCGGGAAAAAACATCGGGCGCGAGCTCGGCCGCACTTGGGAGAACCTGTCGGAAGGCTGGCGCGAACTATTGAGCCGCAGCAGCGACGCTCTGACGCATTTCTCCCGCAGCAACAGGAGCGAAGCTCCCCAGGAGAGCGGTGCGCTCGCTGCCTTTCCGCGCTGGAGCCTGCTGGCGGGAGAAGTGGAGGAGACGGATAAGGAAATCGTGGTGCGGGTGGAGGCGCCGGGAGTGGAGAAGGAGGATTGCCGCATCATGATCGAGGGCAACATGCTCCATCTGAGCGGGGAAAAGCGCTTTGCGCGCGAAACCTGCGGTAGTACCTACCATGTCATGGAGCGTGCCTACGGCACATTCCAGCGCACCATCCCTTTGCCTCGCAATGTGGATGCGGACAGGGCGGAAGCGAGTTACCGGAACGGAGTGTTGAGCGTGCGCCTGCCGAAGGTGGCAAGCGAAAAAGGCAGAGCTATCCCGGTGTCCTGAGGCATGAAGGCCGGATTCCGGCACGCCCCCTGGATATGGGCGGTCATTCCGGGAATCGTGCTCTGCATCTCCGCCGCGGCAGCCAGCCTGCCGGCGGGCGGAAAGGAGAAGACTGCCATGCCCATGACCCTCAATTCGCCGTCGCTCGTGCATGGCCGCGCGATTCCTGCGCGCCATACCTGCGATGGCATGAACGTTTCCCCGCCGCTCGTCTGGAGCGGCGTGCCGGCCGAGGCAAAGAGCCTGGCGCTGGTCGTCGATGACCCGGATGCGCCCGATCCGGCTTTCCCGAAAATGACCTGGGTTCACTGGGTGCTGTACAACATCCCCACCAGTGCGGTCGGCCTGGCGGAGGGGATCGCGGTAGAGGGCAGTCAAAGCGGAATCCTGCAGGGACTCAACGACTGGCGGAGCACCGGCTACGGCGGGCCATGCCCGCCCATCGGCGAGCATCGCTATTTTTTCAAGCTGTATGCGCTGGATGTCTTGCTGCCGGATTTGAAACATCCCACCAAGGCGGCTCTGGAAAAGGCCATGCAGGGCCATGTGCTCGACCGGTCCGAACTGGTCGGGTTGTTCCGGCGGAAATGATCCCGTACCCGGCTTGATGAACCCGGAAAACCAGTTGTCCGCAGATTACGCGAGATTAAACGCGACGGTTTTGAGGGCGACATGAAACCCCATCTTGCCTCCGGCTTCTTCATTTTTTTCTGTTGGGCTGTTCCCTCGCAGGCAGGATCGTTCGATGCCGCACGCGGCAAAATGGTGGAGGAGGTAGTAGCCGATGCCGCCGCCACAGCCCCATACAGCGGCAGTCCCTCGCTCAGTCCAGCCGTCGTTGCGGCGATGGAAAAAGTGGAGCGCCACCGCTTCGTGCCTGGCGCGCTTGCCACCCTAGCCTACCTCAACCGTCCCCTGCCGATCGGCCACGGGCAGACGATTTCGCAGCCCTTCATCGTGGCGCTGATGACCGACCTGATGAAGGTCAAGGCGGGCGACAAGGTGCTCGAGATCGGCACCGGCTCGGGATACCAGGCGGCGGTTCTCGCGGAACTGGCCAAGTCGGTTTACAGCATCGAAATCATCGAGCCGCTCGGAATGGAGGCGGGCGAGCGGCTGATGGCGCTCGGCTACCGCAACGTGCAGACCAGGGTGGGCGACGGCTACTACGGCTGGCCGGAAGCGGCGCCGTTCGACGCGATCATGGTCACGGCTGCCGCCAGTCATGTGCCGCCGCCCCTGATAAAACAGCTCAAGCCGGGCGGGCGCATGGTGATTCCGCTCGGCACCCAATTCATGACCCAGTACCTGATGCTGGTGGAGAAAAAGAAAGATGGCTCGTTGACCAACCGCCAGATTCTGCCGGTGCGTTTCGTTCCGCTGACCGGCGGGCATTAACATGAAACTCGCGCAGCGAGTCCTTGTCCCCCTCGCCCGCTTGCGGGAGAGGGCTGGGGGAGAGGGCCATGAACCGTCCGCCCTACATCGCCATCGGCCTGCTCTCCGCCTGCGTCCTCGCCTACGAGGTGTTGCTGACGCGTTTGTTCGGCATCGTGCTGTGGCACCACTTTGCCTACATGATCATCAGCGCGGCGATGCTGGGCTACGGGGCGAGCGGCAGCTTGCTGATCCTGCTCAAGGAAAAAATCGCTCCATACTTCGGCGCGGTATATGTCACGGCCGCTGTCGCATTAGCTGTGCTGATGCCCGCGGCTTTTCTGCTGGCGCAGCAGGTGCCTTTCAATCCGCTCGAGCTGCTGTGGGACAAGACCCAGCCCGCCAAGCTGCTCGCCATTTACCTGCTGATGATGCTGCCGTTCTTCTGCGGAGGGATGGGCATCGGCCTGGTCTTCTCGCGCTTCGGCAGAGAGGCACCGCGCGTTTATACCTGCGACATCCTCGGTGCGGGAGCGGGCAGCCTGGGCGTGATCGGTGCGCTGTTCCTCGTGCCGCCAGAGCGGCTGCTGACCGTTCTTGAGTCGGTGGCTTTGCTGGCCGCCGCGATCGCCACCGCCGAACTGAAGCTGCGGCCGAGATGGCTGACGGGGGTGTTCGCCGGGCTGGCCGTGCTGGCCGCCGTGGCGCTGCCCGGCATCCAACTGCAGCCCTCTCCGTACAAGGACCTGAGCCAGGCCCTGAACATTACCGGGGCGCGGGTGGTCGAGGAGCGCACGAGTCCGCTGGGGCAGGTCACGGTCGTGAAAAATACCCGCGTGCCGCTGCGCCAAGCGCCGGGGATGAGCCTCAATGCCACGATGGAGCCGCCGCCCCAGCTGGGTGTGTTCGTCGACGGCGACGGGCCGTCGGCATTGACCAGATTCGATGGCGATCTCGCGCCGCTGGCCTATCTCGGCCAGCTCACTTCGGCGCTGCCGTATCATTTGCTTGTGAAGCCGCGCGTCTTAGTGCTGGGTGCCGGTGCCGGCAGCGATGTGCTGCAGGCGCTCTACTATCGCAGCACCGTGATCGATGCGGTGGAGTTGGACCACAACGTCAGCGATCTGGTCAGCCAGCGTTTCCGCGACTTTTCCGGCAATCTTTACGGCCAGCCCGGCGTGCGTGTATACGAAGCCGAGGTGCGCGGCTTCGTTAATGCCAGCGATCAGCGCTACGACCTGATCCAGGTGGCGCTGCTCGATTCGTTCGGCACCGCCTCGGCCGGGTTGTATGGCCTGAGCGAAAACTATCTCTACACGGTCGAGGCGCTCCAGGCCTACCTGAACCGCCTCGCACCGGGAGGCATGCTCGCCGTCACCCGCTGGCTCGTGCTGCCGCCGCGTGATGCGCTGAAACTGTTCGCCACGGCGGTATCTGCTTTGGAGAAGAATGGCGTGCCCAATCCCGCCGCGCGGCTGGCGATGATCCGCGGCTGGAAGACCGTCACGCTGCTGGTGAAGAACGGTGATTTCACCGCACGCGAAATCGCAGCAATCAAAAAATTCAGCCGCGCGCGTTCCTTCGACCTGGCCTGGCATCCCGGCATGCAAGCCGGTGAGGCGAACCGCTACAACATCCTGCCGCAGCCCTATTTTTTCGAGGGCGCCGTTGCGCTGCTGAGTCCGCAGCGTCAGGATTTCATCAACCAGTACAAGTTCTTCATCAAGCCGGCGACCGACGACCGGCCGCATTTCTTCCGCTTCTTCAAATGGAAGGCCGCGGCAGAAATCTTCTCCCTGCGCGAGCGGGGCGGCATGTCGCTGTTCGACTGGAGTTATCCGCTGCTGGTTGCGACGCTGCTGCAGGCGATTGCGGCAAGCGTCCTGCTGATCCTGGTGCCGCTTGCGCTGTCGAGTTGCCGGCGCACCTTGCCCGGTGCGCCGGTGGCGCTGTATTTCCTCGCGATCGGCTTCGCTTTCATGTTCATGGAGATCGCCTTCATCCAGAAATTCGTGCTGTTCCTCGCGCACCCTCTGTACGCGGTAGCCGTGGTGCTATGCGCCTTCCTGGTGTTCGCTGCAGCGGGAAGCTGGCTTGCCGGGCGCTGGCAGACGGCGAACAAGGTCCTCATTGCGGTAGTCGCGATGGGCGTCCTGGCGCTGCTCTATCTGGCCTTCCTGCCCGGCCTGTTCCGCTCGCTGATCCATCTCTCCGACGCGGCGAAGATCATCATCTCCGTTGCGCTGATCGCGCCGCTGGCGACATGCATGGGCGTGCCGTTCCCGACCGGCATGATGCGGCTCGCGGGCACCGCCGAGAGTGCCATTCCCTGGGCGTGGGCGATCAACGGCTTCGCCTCGGTGGTGGGTGCGGTCCTCGCCACGCTGCTGGCGATACATCTGGGTTTTGCCGCGGTGATTTTGCTGGCAGTGCTGATCTACGGGGTGGCCTGCGCGGCCTTGAGGAAGTTCGCCTGAGCGGTTTGCTCAGTGTGCTCCGGGCTACCCTTCCAGCAGCACGCCGTCCAGCAGCCGCAGACGGCGCTGCATCCGCCCCGCCAGTTCGTAGTCGTGGGTGACGACGATGAAGCTGGTGTCGAATTTTTCGTTGAGCTGCTGCATCAGTTCGAACAGCGCCTGGGCGCTGTTGCGGTCGAGGTTGCCGGTGGGCTCGTCAGCCAGTACGCAGGCCGGTTCGGTGACCAGCGCGCGCGCCACGGCGACGCGCTGGCGCTCGCCGCCGGAGAGTTCGGCGGGGTGGTGGCGCAGGCGGTGCGCCAGCCCGACCTGTTCCAGCATCGCCGCGGCGCGTGGCTCGGCCTCGGGTTTCTTCATACCGCGGATCAGCAGCGGCATCGCGACGTTTTCCAGTGCGGTGAATTCCGGCAGCAGGTGGTGGAACTGGTAGACGAAGCCGAGCGCGCGGTTGCGCAACTCGCCGCGCTGAGCCTCATTCATCTGCTCCACTTCCTGGCCGAGCACCTGCACGTTGCCGCCGCTGGCCTTGTCCAGCCCGCCGAGCAGGTGCAGCAGCGTGCTCTTGCCCGAACCGGACGCGCCGACGATGGCGACGCGCTCGCCGCGCCGCACGTCGAGATCGACGCCCTTGAGCACCGGCACATCCTCCTTGCCGATGGTGAAGGTCTTGCGCAGGCCGCGGCAGGAGATCACGTTTCCTGAATCCTGCTTCTTACTCATAGCGCAATGCCTCCGCAGGTTGGGTTTTGGAAGCACGGTAGCTCGGATAGAGCGTCGCCAGCAGGCTGATCAGGAAGGACATGGAAGCGACCACCGCGACCTCGGGATAGCGCAGGTCGGACGGCAACTCGGTGATGTAATACACGTCCTTGGCGAGGAACTGCACGCCGAACAGGCGCTCGATGAACGGCACCACTACGTCGAGATTCAGTGCCAGCGCGATGCCGCTGAGGCTGCCGAGCAGCGTGCCGATCACGCCGATCACTACCCCCTGCACGATGAAGATTTTCATGATGCTGCGCGGCGACGCGCCAAGGGTACGCAGGATCGCGATGTCGGCCTGCTTGTCGGTAACCGCCATCACCAGCGTGGAGACGATGTTGAACGCTGCCACCGCGACGATCAGCGACAGGATGATGAACATCATCTTCTTTTCCATCTGCACCGCGCGGAAGTAATTGCTGTTCTGGTGCGTCCAGTCGTTGGCGTACAGGTCGGCCGGCAGCTGGCTCTGCAGCTCGCGCGCCACGCGCGGCGCGAGGTCGATGTCGTGCAGCCTGGCGCTGATGCCGGTTACCGCGTCGCCGAGCTGGAACAGTTTCTGCGCGTCATTCATGTGGATCAGCGCGAGGCTGTTGTCGTAGGGCGCCATGCCGATCTCGAAGATGCCCGCCACGCGGAACTGCTTGAGGCGCGGCATCATGCCGGCGGGCGTGATCTGCCCCTGCGGGGCGATCAGCATGATCTTGTCGTTGAGTTTCACGCCGAGTGCGCGCGCGAGGTCGGAGCCGATCACGATGGTGAATTCCCCGCCGCGCAGATTGCCCAGCGCGCCCACCTTCATCTTGTCGGAGAGCCCGGTAATGGCGGTTTCCTGCTGCGGGTCTATGCCGCGCACCATCACGCCCTGCACACTCTGGCCGAACGACAGCATGCCCTGTCCGGCGACATACGGTGCGGCGGCGGAGACCTGTGGGTACTGCGCGACCTTGTCCAGCACGGCCTGCCAGTCATGCAGCCGCCCGCCGTCCGCGACCACCTCCACATGCGGCGACACGCCCAGCATGCGCGCGCGGATTTCCTTCTGGAAGCCGTTCATCACCGACAGCACCACAATCAGCGCCATCACGCCCAGCCCCATGCCGAGCATGGAAATCAGCGAGATGAACGAGATGAAATGGTTGCGCCGCTTGGCACGGGTGTAGCGCAGGCCGATGAACAGTTCGTAGGGTTGCAAGATAGGGCTGTAATAATTGGAACGGGCGTAAGTGTGCCACAAGGCGGCGGATGCAACTAGGCCCGACCGCGCTTGCCACGCATATATGGGTGCGGTCGAATGCCTGCTCCAGGTGAGTCAGGCTCACTGGCGCGGGCAATGGCTCCAGTGCTGGAGGGCGGAAAAAATGATGGGGTCATCGGCTTCGTTTATGGGTGATATGATGCCGGCGGAAATATCTATGTTTTGGAGGATCTCATGGCACAAATCCTGGAAAAGCTGGAAGCTGAAGCCTTGCAACTCTCGCCCAAGGAACGCGGCGAACTGATCCACCGCCTTATCGTTAGCCTGGAAAGCGAGTCTGACGATACACCCGAAGCCATCGCCAAAGCATGGGATGAAGAAATCGCCCGGCGTGTGGCAGATATGGATGCAGGCAAAACGGTCTGGATACCGGCGGAAGAGGTTTTTGCTCGCCTTGAAGCCATCGTTGATAACGCACGCTGATCGTGCGCCTCTCGTTCAACTCAGAGGCGCTTGCCGAAGTAGAGGAGGCAACCCGCTGGTATCGAGATAATGGTGGCACATTGCCCAGCCGCGCGTTCATACAGGAATTGCGGCGTATCGCACAACTGGCCGCCGAACAACCCGGCATCGGCGCATCCGGCCAGCATGGAACAACCAGGCTATATTTCAAGCGTTTCCCGTATACATTAGTTTTTCGAATCCAAGGATCATTTGTAAGAGTGATCGCGGTTGCACATCAACGCCGCCGCCCTGGGTATTGGGCGGAGCGGCGCTGATTCGTTAGCTGACGAGCTTTTGCAGGCCACAACCACTGTTACGGGGTACGGTTTCTTGCCAAGCCCCGCGAAGCGGGAACGATGGCCGGATTGCCCCCTTGCGGGGTCGTCCGGCCGGCGTTGTAGCTCCCTCTCTCACCCCGGATGAGCTACCATTGTCGATGTTGACGCTGTTCTTATTGCCCAGTTGTAGCTCCCTCTCTCACCCCGGATGAGCTACCATGGGTACAAAATTGTTGCGAGCGTTAAAGCAGTTGTAGCTCCCTCTCTCACCCCGGATGAGCTACCATTCCTCAGCTCCCATGCTCTCTATTTGCGCGGTTGTAGCTCCCTCTCTCACCCCGGATGAGCTACCATATGTCGCGAGGCGGTACTTCGGCGGACTGGGTTGTAGCTCCCTCTCTCACCCCGGATGAGCTACCATCAAGACTGTATCGCTATCGAACCAGGGATTGTTGTAGCTCCCTCTCTCACCCCGGATGAGCTACCATTTTTTCAGCGCAGTATATTTACAACTACGGGTTGTAGCTCCCTCTCTCACCCCGGATGAGCTACCATGAAGAGGTGCCAGTTGAATTAGCGGGACAAGTTGTAGCTCCCTCTCTCACCCCGGATGAGCTACCATTTTGCCCAGTATGGTAATAACTGGCTTCAGGTTGTAGCTCCCTCTCTCACCCCGGATGAGCTACCATGTCAGATGCGGGATATTGCTGAACAGAACCGTTGTAGCTCCCTCTCTCACCCCGGATGAGCTACCATAGCTTGGGGATATGGTACTCAACAACAGATGTTGTAGCTCCCTCTCTCACCCCGGATGAGCTACCATCGGAACACCCTTGTTTGCGCCATTTGCGACGTTGTAGCTCCCTCTCTCACCCCGGATGAGCTACCATAGGCCTTACGCAGATGCCCGCCCAGCTTAGGCTGGGTGGGCGTTTTGCTTCCTGAAAGGGATTCAGAACAACAGCATTTGGTTGGCCTTGATGGCTTTTTCCTGAAAAAGTGGCAGGCCGACGAGCAGTTTCATGCTGGCAAATTGCTTTTCCGTCACGCTCAGGCAGCGCACCGAGCCTTCGGGCGGCAGGTTATCTACCAGTCGCTTGTAGTGTTTTTCCAGCGCATCGTTGCCGTTCAGGATGCGACCGTACACCGAGAACTGGATCATGTCGTAGCCGTCGTTGACCAAAAAGCGGCGGAATATGGTGTAGGCGCGGCGTTCCGCCTTGGTAACCACCGGGAGATCGAAGAATACGAGCAGGCGCATGAATCGTCGGGTCTCCGTACTCACGGCTCAACACTCCAGCCGGTGCTGCTCCAGTCCAATGATGCCGGGCGCTTCCAACAGCGATTCACTGCCGCCGTCATAGATGCGGGCGAGGCTTTCGATCATATGCTCGATGGCAGAGAGCGCGGACATCTTGCCGCGCGGCATGCCCACATCCACGTTGAGCAGGCTCACCAAGGCAACCTTGTCTTCGGGATGCAGTTCGTCGTCGGGCTGCGGAATCATCCTGTGCACGAACAGATCCACCAGCGGGCGGAAAGGTTCGATCACGTCGTCTGCGAGGTTGAAGGCATTCTGCTCACTGGCATGGAACAGTCCAATGGAAGGCATCAGTCCATGCGCCACCAGACCGCGCGCAATTGTGCCGCGCAGCACGGCATAGCCATAGTCCAGCGCGGCATTGGCGAAGCGCGCTTGGTCACGGCGGAAGTCCTTGCCGAACAGTTGTGTGAAGTAGAAGAAGGCGGCCTGTCCTTCGAGGTTGTCTGCATCGCCCGAGCGCACCCGCCGAGCATAGGAATCCAGCCTGTCTGCGCTGTCGCGTCCGGCCATGCGCAGCACGGTGGCCTGGTTAGCGATCTTCTTGCGCACAATGGCTGCCCATGTCTGCTTGGCGATGGGACGCGGCAGGTCGAGTTGTAGGCGCAGCCAGCGCGTGGCGCGCGAATGCGGCAGGAAGGGCAGGAACACGCCGCTGGGATGGTGCGTATCGCCCGTGGCGAACAGGCTGATGCCATACTCGCCGCAGGCTGACAGCACTGGGTGGGTTAGCGTGATCTCGCGGTGGTTGAGTACGATCACCGCAATGTCTTCGAACGGCACGCAGGCGGTCTGCTCCTGCTCGATGGCGAGCGAGTAATGATCCCGCTTGAGCTTGGCGGGGCGGGAGATGACGACGCTACGCCAAGTCACGGCGTTTCTCCGGCGGGGCGGGGTAGAAGTTTCCCAGCACATCTACATGAAATTTTTCAAAGGACCGGATGCCGATTTTTACGCCGAGATTTACCCATACACCTTGCCAGGCTTTTCCAGTGGCTATGGACTCATTGTTGTCATGTGATCTGATCGAAATACTTGCCGTTGCAACACCCAGCCCGACAAAATATCCGAAAAATGTGGTGTTCCGATTTTTGAGTTTAACTAGATCATTTGGGAACAGTGAAAATTTGAAATCAAAACTTTCATCAATCATTGTCCACTCATCACGTGGCGTATTGGCTGTTGCGGCACGGCTTGGCAACACACCATTTTTTCTGCGGTCCGATTGATAGATCGGTATGAGATAAAACTTGCCTGTTTTGTGGAATACATCCACACGCCAGATGCTGGCTTGGTCGGCGATACCTCCTCGAACTGGAACCCCACCTTTCTGGACATCCTTAATTTTGATTGCCCGAATCAGCGGGCCGGGTGTGCCATCCCGCCGCGGCTTGTGGACTGGCGGCATGTTGGGGCCGAAAGCTTTCTTTCCGTCACCTTTATGGGCTTCCAGCCTATTACGCAAAATATCAATTAGGGCTTCATTGCGCCCATCGTGAGCACCCACGATATTGTCCAGATCAGCTATTTTTAGGCCTTCCAGTCGCACGCGTTTACTGCTGGTATCTTTGCCGAGATGCGATTTTTTTGAGCGTACCGTGTCCTGATGCACCGGGCCTCCAGCACGGTGCTTGATGGCTCGTGAAATTAGCACGGGCTTGAGGCCTGCCAGCACTGATTCGTCGTAGGTTGAGAAATACTCGCGGATGATTTCACTCGGGTTTGCGGAGAGCCGTGCCTGAACTTCTTCCCGGAAATGCGGCCACGGTTGCGGGAAGCGCTCGCCGAGTGCTGTTGCAGTTTCTGCGTTAAGAATTTCTCCGGTTTCCTTGTCGGCGAATGTTCCGTCCGGGAGTTGGACCAGTTCACCCTTGCGGGAAAAATTGCTCACGCGCTTTTGCAGTGACCGTGTGGCTGCCGCAATTACGCAGGCATCCAATGCGTGGTGCAGGTCGCTGGCCGCGCGGTTCTTTGTTAATCCCCAGCGGGCGCGCAGAAAGTTGGTGTAGCCACCAGCCGGACAGAGCACGCGGCTTTCGCGCGGTTTTATTTGGCCGCTTGCATCCGGTGCGAACTGGAGGCGCTGTCGAACATAATCCGCAAAGTATCTGGTGATATAGCGGGTATCGTTGAGGTTGCGCGATTTAAACCCTTCGGCTTCTTCTGTAGTGAAACTCTTACGCAGCAGGCGATCCCGCTTGGCCTTGCGGATATTTTTGTGGCCCCGTACCCATGCTTCGAAATTCCGCCATTGCGAGCTTTGATTTACGCCATCCATAAACTCGAAAGGAGTCTGGTTTCCCTTGTTCTGGTTTTGTTTGGTGAGAACCAACACCTTGTTGTTCTGGCTGTCGTCAAAAGAGCGAGAGTAGGGCAGGATGTGATCAATCTGGGTGGTGTTGTCTTCGAAGATGCGGCGAATGTCTCCATCCAGCGCCAATGGATGCAAGGAATAGGCGCACTGCCCATCCTGCTCTCGATAGAGCCGCATTTTCAGCAATTCATCGCCTTTTGGCGAACGCCCAACCTGCTCGATGAAGTAATCTACGGTGGCCTGTTTCTCTACCTGGAATTCCTTTTGACCGGCTTCGATTTCTTTGCGCTCCTCCCACGTCTTTGAAAGGTCGCGTGCCAGTTCGACATGGATAGCCACAGGCGAACACCTGTAGTCTGCAATCAGAGCATTCAGCACTTTGCGTGTTTGATTCAGTGCGCGGAATACCACAGGGTTGCGGATTTCCTTTAAATTGAAGGCTGGCAGGTATTTGCTGCATGAGGTTTCTTCGTTGGGTTTGGCGTGGTTGTAACCTGCCTGCGAGCATGCCTCGTCGTAGCGAAGCCCCGCTTCAAGGTGTGGCATCAACTTGGTAATCGCCTTGTTGGAAAGTTGGATGAAGTTTGAATAATCCACTCTCAGAATTGCTTCGATAGTTACTGCATCAAGATTAAGTTTGGCCAGTTCCAGCTTGAGTTCTTCGTCGCTCTTGTAAATAGAAAGAGCAAGCGCAATGGCATCCATTTCAATTGGGTTGCCTGCCAGGGCATTGCCACTTAGCCGTTCCCATGCGTGTCTGGTCGCTTCGTTATCCAATTCCTTCTTGAGATCATGCCAGCCTTTCAATTCGATCAGCGTGGCTTCCTCGGGGTCAACCAGTTCGCCTTTCTTGTTTCTCTTTATGCTGTAGGGAAGCCCCGCAAATCCGGCATTTGGCGAATCGCTGAGTCCAATGGCTCGGCGTAATTGCTTGTAGGTGACTTTTGCAAGCCTGTAAGGCAAATCCTTCGCAACTTGTAGTTCGCCGGGGGTCAGTGATCTTCTTTCGCCAGCTTGAATAATCTTGATGTTGTTTAACTTCGACGATAGCCAGACGAATCTTTCTGCGCTGAAACTTCTCTTGGGGGCACGGTATTCGTCTTTTTCGAAGGTGCAGCGACCAATCATTTCCAACATAGCCTTGCCGGTTATGGAGGGTTTCTGATACCAGAGCAATTCGAGAACGGCTTGCTCCAGCTCTGCGGAAGCATATGGGTTGCCTGAGTTGTGCTGGGACTCAAAGAGCTTGCGGAGTTCTTCATCCAATAAACTGCGGGAGAAGCTGTTGAGGTAGCTGCCAGCCTTGTTGCGCTTGGTCTGCAAAAAGGCCTCATCTTTTGCGGCCATTTCTCCCAGAGTGCGCCATTTGCCCTGCATAAGGGCGGCAGTGCGCTTTACTCCCTTGGTAAGTTTGCCACCCTCCTTGTTGTCGTCCACGGTCTCGGATTTTCTTGCGGCATAAAAACCACGATGCTTGATGATGTGATAAAGCACCCGCGCCCAGTCAGCCCCATCAAGTTTTTCATCCAGTCCCTTGGCGCGCAGTTCCCAAGGCTCTGATCTTGCAGGGTTGCCTTTTTTGCTTGAGGTGGTAGTGAAGTTTTCTATGTTCGCATTAGGGACAGCGCCTATGTCACGAAGCAGGCGGCGTAATTTCTTGAGGCGGAGTACACGCCTATGTAAGCGGTTACGCTGTGTTTTCATTAGGCGGCGATGTTCATTCAGGGAGTCGCCTGTTTTAGGATCCTCCGCCGCATCGAAGCACCGCACCCCGAGATCAATGATGCGGTTTTCGCCCAGCACCGCCCATCCGACCGAAGCAATACCGATGTCCAAACCGAAAGTCAGCGGGCCGAGATTTTTCTTCTTGCTTGCCATTCGTTTTCTCCCTTATGATTCGCACCGTAGCTTATCCGGGGTGAGAGCCGTTGCTACAATAAAGAATCGAAAGATTCTGTATCCAAGCCCGGCGGGGAAACCTGCCGGGCTTTACTTTTCAGGATTTAGATTCGAGGCTAAGCATCGCACGTGCATGAGCATGGGCCATTGTCCGTGCATCACGATTGAGGTGGATGGAGGCCAGCAATTGTTATCACCTGAATAACGATAAATCCGCGTGAGCGGAACGGTTCTACCCTCACCCTATCCTCCCCTGCAAGGGGGAGGCTAATGAGGGAGTTGCGCCAGCCTCCTGTGCTGATTTCCCGCCGTCTTCGCGCCGTACTTTGCGGGGCGATAGGCTGCGGCGGTTGCGCAAGCCGGTGAACTTTAGGAGGTGGCGGTATTGCTGTCAACCTGGCTTGATATTTTTCAGGGCGCGCTGAAAGTCTTCCGTTAGTGGTGAGCCCTTCGACAAGCTCAGGGTGAACGGATTTCGCTAGTGTCTCCTTCAAGTCTGCCTTGCCGGAAATGGTTTTTCGGGCAAATGATAAACTTGCTGCCATGAAAAAAATTCATCTGATGGTTTGCGATTTGTTTTTGCCGGCGGATTTTGCCGCCGAGGTTTGTGCGGATTTGCGCCTGCCGGCATTGGAAAAGATGCTGGCGCGCGGAGTTTTGACAGGGTCTGCTGCTGCTTCGGCAAGCTCAGGAGGCTCAGGGCGAGCGGAGGAACGGGCTTCCCTGGAAAATTATCTGTACGAGTTGTTTGGCGTGCCTTGCGGGGCGGATGCGCCGGTTGCGCCGATTTCCGCCGCGTTCGATGGGCTTGACGAGGGCTGCTGGCTGCGCGCCGATCCGGTGTATCTGCGTTTGCAGCGCGACCAACTGGTCCTGCTGCCGGAGGTGGAGGTCAGCGTGGGCGAGGCCGCGCAACTGTGTGCCGCGCTGAACGAGCATTTCGCCGGGCAGGGCATGGAGTTTTTCGCGCCGCATCCGCAGCGCTGGTATCTGCGGCTCGACCGCTTGCCGGATATCGAGACCGTGCCGCTGTCGCAGGCGGCCGGGCGCAACGTGCGCAGCCTGCTGCCGAGCGGCAAGGAGGCCGCGCACTGGCATCGGATGTTCAACGAAATCCAGATGCTGCTGCACTCCCATCCCGCGAACGAGGACCGCGAGGCGCGGGGTGCATTGCCGCTCAACAGTCTGTGGCTGTGGGGCGGCGGCTGTAGTTTCGCTGAGCCATTGCAGAAAAATTATGACAGCGTGAGTTCGGACGAACCGCTGGCCGAGATGTTCGCTGCGGCTGCAGGGGCTTCCTTTGCGGGGTGGCCGGCGCAATGGCGCGGCGAGGGAAATGGCGACAGGCAACTGCTGGTCTGGACGGGCCTGCGTTCGGCTTTGCGGGGCGGCGACCTGGCTGCTTGGCGCACCGCGTTGCAGGAATTCGAGACGGCTTATGCGCAGCCGCTATGGCATGCGCTGCGCGCCGGGAAGATCGCGCAGTTGCAGGTGGATGTCCTCGGCGGCGACCATGTCCGTCGCTTGTCGTTGACTCAGGTCTGCACTTGGGCATTTTGGCGGCGCGCCAAGCCGCTCGCCCGATATTCGATGATGTAAAATGCCGCCATCCGAGCACAAGGAACAAGCATGCCTTTCTTGAATACCGCGATGCAGTTTTTCTGGCGCGAAGAGTCGCTGCCGGTGTTGGCGATGACGCTGGCGCTGGCCTTCCTGCTGTTTCATTTCCTGAAGGAAGAGCGCAAGAGCGTCCTGAACACGCTGGCCTTCTTCTTCGCCAGCCTGGCGCTGCAATTTACCAGCGGCCTGATTCACGCGCTGCAATTTGCCGCCGCCGCCGCCGTGCTCCACGAGGCGGGGCTGATCTGCGCGGGTATCGCGGTGATCCGCCTATGGGGGCTGGTGGTGTTCCGCATCGCGTTGCCGCTGATGCGCATCATGCCGCCGCGCATCGCCGAGGACATCTTCGTCATCATCGGCTACATCGCCTGGGGGCTGGTGCGGCTGCGCTACGCCGGGCTGGACCTGGGCAGCATCGTCGCGACCTCGGCGATGATCACCGCCGTCGTGGCGTTCGCGATGCAGGATACGCTGGGCAACATCCTCGGCGGCCTCGCGCTGCAGCTCGACAACTCCATCCAGATCGGCGACTGGATCAAGGTGGACGACATCTCCGGCCGCGTGGTAGATATCCGCTGGCGCTCCACGCTGGTCGAGACGCGCAACTGGGAAACCGTGGTGTTCCCCAACAGCCAGCTGATGAAGAACAAGTTCCTGGTACTCGGACGGCGCACCGACCAGCCGGTGCAATGGCGGCGCTGGGTGTGGTTCAACGTCCACCTCGGCGTGACGCCGACCCGCGTGGTCAACGCGGTGGAGAGCGCCATCCTGCAGGCGGAGATCGACAACGTGTCCAAGGCTCCCCAGCCGAACTGCGTGCTCATGGAGATGGACAAGGGCTGTGCCCGCTACGCACTGCGCTACTGGCTGACCGACCTCGCGGCGGACGATTCCACCGATGCGTCGGTGCGCTGGCATGTCTACACTGCGCTGGAGCGCGCCGGCATCAAGCTTGCTGTGGAAGAGCAGAACGTCCATTACATCAAGGAAAGCGAAAAATACGAGGAGGCGATGCGCCAGCGCGAACTGCTGCGCCGCATCAAGACGCTCAAGCGCGTCGAGCTGTTCGCGCAGATGACGGACGACGAGCTGCGCAAGCTGGCGGAGCGCCTGAAATACGCCCCGTTCGCCAAGGGCAACGTCATCGCGAGGCAGGGCACGCCCGCGCAGCACTGGCTGTTCATCATCATCAGCGGTGAGGCGGAGGTGTACCTGGAAGGAGCGGGCGGCGAGAAACGCAGCCTGAACGTGCTCTCCAACGGCGCCTTCTTCGGCGAGATGAGCCTGATGACAGGTTCGCCGCGCGTGGCGACGGTCATCGCGAGGACCGATGTGGAATGCTACCGCCTCGACAAGGAGGCCTTCGAGGAAATTCTGCTGGCGCGCCCCAGCATCGCTGAAGAGATATCGCACATATTGGTGGCGCGCCGCCTGCAACTGGACAGCGCGATGCAGAACCTGGACGAGGAATCCAAGCACAAGGTAATCCACCACCAGCATGGCGAAGTGCTCGCAACCGTCAAGCGGTTCTTCGGTTTGTAGTATCATCGCGCCGCATAAAAGAGCAACACGGGACCAAACATGAAAGTATCGTTTCTGGATTTCGAAAGCCCCATCGCCGAACTGGAAGACAAGATCGAGCAACTGCGCTATGTGCAGGACGACTCGGCGCTCGACATCGCCGACGAAATCGGGCGTCTATCGAAGAAGAGCGAGGCGCTGACCAAGGACATCTACGCCAAGCTCACGCCTTGGCAGATTTCGCAGGTGTCGCGTCATCCGCAGCGCCCCTACACGCTGGATTACGTCGAGCACCTATTCACCGATTTCGAGGAACTGCACGGCGACCGCGCGTATGCCGACGACAAGGCCATCGTCGGCGGGCTGGCGCGCTTCAACGGCCAGAGCGTGATGGTGATCGGCCACCAGAAGGGGCGCGACACCAAGGAGAAGATCGCGCGCAACTTCGGCATGCCGCGCCCCGAGGGCTACCGCAAGGCGCTGCGCCTCATGAAGCTGGCGGAGAAATTCGGCATCCCCATCATGACCTTCATCGACACGCCAGGCGCCTATCCCGGCGTGGGCGCGGAAGAACGCGGCCAGTCCGAGGCGATCGGGCGCAACCTCTACGAAATGACCGAACTGCGCGTGCCGATCATCTGCACAGTGATCGGCGAGGGCGGCTCGGGCGGCGCGCTGGCGATCGCGGTGGGCGACGCGCTGCTGATGCTGCAATACAGCACCTACTCGGTGATCTCGCCGGAAGGCTGCGCCTCGATCCTGTGGAAGAGCGCGGAAAAGGCGCCGGATGCCGCCGAGACGCTGGGCATCACCGCGACGCGCCTCAAGACGCTGGGTCTGGTGGACAAGATCATCAACGAGCCGCTGGGCGGCGCGCACCGCGATTACGCCATGACCATGCAGAACGTGAAGAAGGCGTTGCAGGATGCGCTGAAAACGGCGCAAAACAAGCCGCTCACCAACCTGCTGCAGGACCGCTTCAACCGCCTGATGAGCTATGGCAAGTTCAAGGAAGTCACGCTTCACTAAAGGAAACCTGCTGCGCGACCCGATAGCGGCGTTGCGCAGGATGTCTGCCTGTGTCACATAATCACCTCGTCGAACGCCTCGCGGCACAGCTTGCGCAGCTCCTTCCCGCGCGCAGTTCCATCCTGGTCGGCCTGAGCGGCGGGGTCGATTCAGTCGTACTGCTGCATCTCCTGCACCAACTCGCGCCGCGCTTCTCCTGGCAACTCTCCGCCCTGCATGTCCACCACGGCATCAGCCCCAACGCCGATAGCTGGGCGGCGTTCTGCACCGAGGTCTGCGCGAGCTATGCCATCCCGCTGCGGGTCGAGCATGTGGACATCGCCCCGCTGCGCGAACACGGCATCGAGGCGGCCGCGCGCAAACTGCGCCATGCGGCGTTCGCGAAGCAGCCAGCAGACTTCGTCGCGCTCGCGCACCACGCCGACGACCAGGCCGAGACCCTGCTGCTGCAACTGCTGCGCGGCGCGGGGGTCAAGGGCGCGGCCGCGATGCCTGCGATGCGCACTCCCTCTCCCTCGATGGGAGAGGGCGGGGGAGAGGGTGATAAAACTCAATCTCCCACTCTGCTCCGCCCTTTGTTGCACTGCTCGCGCCGGGAAATCCTCGATTACGCCGCGGCGCAAGGCCTGCGCTGGATCGAGGACGAGAGCAACGCCGACGACAGCTACCCGCGCAACTTCCTGCGCCACCGCGCGCTGCCGCTCCTGGAAGAAAGATTCCCCGCCTGCCGCGACACCCTCGCGCGCAGCGCGCAACACTTCGCCGAGGCGAGCGAGCTGCTCGACGACCTCGCGCGGCTCGACGCACCAGATTCATTCCCCTCCCCCGCAGGCGGGGGAGGGGGTAGGGGAGAGGGTGCTCTCGAAATCACGCACCTCCAATCCCTCTCCCGCCCCCGCGCCAAAAATCTGCTGCGCTATTTCCTGCATCAGTGCGGCGCGCCGATGCCGCAGACCGTGCAGCTCGACGACATGCTGCACCAGCTATGCGAAGCGCGGCAGGATGCGGCGGTGTGTGTCGCTTTTGGTGATTGGGAAGCACATCGCTACCAAGGCAGGGTCTATGCGCTACGCACCCTCGGCGAGTTCGACCCGAACTTGGTGTTGCCGTGGCAGGGCGAGGCCGAGCTGACTTGGACCGCCTTGCATGCCCGCCTGCGCTTTGAGCGGACGGAAGGGGCGGGCATCAGCATCGCGAAGCTGCAAGGCGCACCGGTCACCCTCCGCCTGCGCGGCGGCGGCGAGACCCTGCGCCCGCACCCGAACGCCGCGACGCGCACCCTGAAGAACCTCCTGCAGGAACACCATGTCCCGCCCTGGCGGCGCGAACGCCTGCCGCTGCTGTATTGTGGCGACGAGCTGGTTTGCGTGCCGGGCGTGGCGATTGCGGCGGAGTATCAGGCCGCAAAAGGCGAGGCGGGTGTTACGGTGACGTTGCGGGATTGAACAAGGCTTTTCGTCTTCCTGCAATCTCAAAATAATTCGAGTCTGACCCCTTTAGCTTGCAGAGAAAGGCATTCCGCCCACATGCAATTTCAAGATGATTTGAGCCTGCCCCATTAACTCGTGGTTTAACAAAATAAGCATAGATCGAAATATATATGCAATCCGGCATATTGATTTATGCCGGGAATGCTGAAACACTGTGCGCCATAATTTTGGAGGAGTAAAGAAATGCGAATTTTCAGTTATATATTCAAGATGTCGAGCATGAAGATGCTTGCTGCTAATGTTGCGGTTCTACTCATGGCTGCTTTTGCCTCGTCTGCGGCGGCGGATGGGTCTGCACTGACTGGCGCCGATGCCCGGATATGGGATGGGCTCTCTCGAACGTCATGGATCGCCCAAGGCGATGGAGCGCGGATCGTTTATGCCTATGTCGATCCGAATTGCCCATATTCGCGTGACCTGTACGCTAAGGCACAGCAGTTATTGAATCCGGTGACGGTGCAGATTCGATGGATACCGGTGGGTGTGCTGCCCAGAGTAACCGAGAGTAGCCGACAGAAGGCGGCGGCCGTCCTCAAGGGCGGAGCTAAGGGCCTTGATTTGGTAATGCGTGGAAAATCCCCAGATGTATCTCCATCACCGCGCGAATTCAGTCAGGTGAGCGACAGTGCTGACTTTCTTGATGAAATCGCAAAATATGCGCCGAGGGGCGTACCGAAGTTTATTTACATCAAAGATGCTGGTGACGATGTCCGTATCTTCACTGGTGTCCCGCAGCAATCCGAACTTGCCAAAGTTTTGCGGTGAGATCGGCCTTTCTTTGTCTTGGACGATCATAAAGTCAGGCCGTGACAAAAAAGTTGATTCCGCAAGTGGTACCAGCAGATTTTGGGCGAGTAGAGGGAGATGTTGCTGGGATGGGCTGGATTCTGGCTCGGGAACGTTTTCAGCAGATTTTCACAGCACCGTATGAGTATTGTGAGCTTTGGGACACTATTCAAAAGATGCACGGCTGTTTTAAGCAGAACGACGCTACAACTTGGGCTATGGGTATGAATGTGATCATTTCCATACTCAACAGCCTTCCCGAGGGCTGTTCAAGGGACGAGTTGCGCCGTGCGTTCTGCATATAGGTTCTCCATATTCCATGGCGTTATATTTCCCGCAACATACGGTAGTCACCGGCAGTTCAAACATTTCGTCGAGAGTGGCCGCGCAGCGCGCGCGGAAGCATGAATCATTGCGCCCTTTTGGCGGGCAATGGAAATAGAAGTTTTTGACGATGCGCACCACGGCCATTAAAGGGTTAGCTTCACATTATGTTTTTGCATCTTTCCCTCATCTTTAAGTCTGGCACAGTGTTCCAGCATCCCGCTAGCCAGTCAATATGCCCAACGGCCTATTTTGGCCTCCTGAGTCTCCGCGAAACGCTCCGGTCATAAGGCTTGCCACCTGCGACACGGCAGGCAAAGCCTGATAGAATCGCGGGTTGGAAATTCCTGATTAACTTTAACCGTTTGGAGAAATAGCATGGCTGTTGAACGTACCCTGTCGATTATCAAACCCGATGCCGTGGCCAAGAATGTCATCGGCCAGATTTACACCCGCTTCGAGAATGCCGGGCTGAAGATCGTTGCCGCGCAGATGCGCCACCTGACCCGCACCGAGGCAGAAGGCTTTTACGCGGTGCACCGCGAGCGCCCATTCTTCAAGGACCTGGTGAGTTTCATGATCTCCGGCCCGGTGATGATCCAGGTGCTGGAAGGCGAGAACGCCGTGCTGAAGCACCGTGACCTTATGGGCGCGACCGATCCGAAGAAGGCCGACAAGGGCACGATCCGCGCCGATTTCGCCGACAGCATCGACGCGAACGCGGTGCATGGTTCGGATTCCGCCGAGAACGCGAAGACCGAGATCGCCTATTTCTTTGCGACGAAGAACATCCATTCCCGCTAAGCCTCTGGCACGATGAAGCAGAACCTCCTCGACTTCGATCCCGCAGCACTGACTGCCTGGTTCGCGGAACACGGCGAAAAGCCGTTCCGCGCCCGGCAGGTGCTGCGCTGGATCTACCAGTCCGGGGAGTCCGATTTCGATGCGATGAGCGACCTTGCGAAGTCGCTGCGCGAAAAACTCAAAGAGATCGCCTGCGTCGAGGCGCCCAGGGTGATGCGCGAGGAGCTGTCGGACGACGGCACGCGCAAGTGGCTGCTGGACATGGGCACCGGCAACGCGGTCGAGACCGTGTTCATTCCCGAGGAGAGCAGGGGCACGCTGTGCGTCTCGACGCAGGCGGGCTGCTCGCTGGACTGCGCGTTCTGTTCGACCGGCAAGCAGGGCTTCAGTCGCAACCTTTCGACGGCCGAGATCATCGGCCAGCTCTGGTGGGCGAACCGTGAGCTTGGCAAGGACGTTGATAATAATTGGAAGATCAGTAACGTTGTGCTGATGGGCATGGGCGAGCCGCTGCTGAATTTCGACCACACCGTGAGCGCGCTGCGCCTGATGCTGGACGACCACGCCTACGGGCTGTCGCGCCGCCGCGTGACGGTGTCCACTTCCGGCATCGTGCCGGCGATGGACCGGCTGCGCGACGAATGCCCGGTCGCGCTGGCGGTGTCGCTGCACGCCCCGAACGACAAGCTGCGCGACGTGCTGGTGCCGATCAACCAGAAGTATCCGCTCAAGGAACTGCTGGCGGCCTGCCGGCGCTACCTGGAAAAAGCGCCGCGCGATTTCATCACCTTCGAGTATGTGCTGCTGGACGGCGTGAACGACAGCGAGCAGCAGGCGCGCGAGCTGGTGCGGCTGGTGCGCGACGTGCCGTGCAAGTTCAACCTGATCCCGTTCAACCCGTTCCCGGAAACGCTTTACCGGCGCTCGAAGCCGGAGGCGATCCGCCGCTTCCGCGACGTGCTGATGGAGGCGGACATCGTGGCCACCACGCGCAAGACGCGCGGCGACGATATTGCCGCGGCATGCGGACAACTGGCCGGGGTGGTGCAGGATAAAACCAGAAGAACCGTGCAGCGTCCGGTGGCATTGCACAGATAAATGAGCCGAGGTAAGCCGATGAAAAAACTGATTGCCCTTCTGTTTTCGTTGACCGTGCTGGCGGGTTGCGGCACGCCCTCCGGCGGAGGGCAGTCGGCCCCCGATCAGCTCAAGGTGCGCGCCAGCGCCAGCGCAAAGGTGCATACCCAGCTGGCGGGCATGTATTACGAGCGCGCGCAGATGGGCGTTGCGCTGGGCGAAATAGATGTGGCCTTGCAGGCTGACCAGAACTACGCGCCGGCCTATAACGTGCGCGGCCTGATCCATATGGCCCTGCGCGAGTACAAGGAAGCCGAGGAGGATTTCCAGCAGAGCCTGCGCCTCGACAAAAACGATTCCGAAACGCACAACAACTATGGCTGGTTTTTGTGCGAGCAGGGCAGGGAAAAAGAATCGATCCCGCATTTCATGTCGGCGTTGAAAAACCCCTTGTACGGGACGCCGGAGCGCGCCTACCTGAACGCCGGGCTGTGCTACAAGAAAGCGGGCGAGCGCAAGGATGCCGAGGAGTTCCTGAAACGCGCGCTGCAGGTGCAGCCAGACTTGCCGCAGGCATTGCTGGCGATGGCGGAGCTGAGTTTCGGCAGCGGCGATTACACCGCCGCCAAGCAATACCTTGTGAAATTTTCGGAGAAATCCGACAGTCTGACGGCGGAACAGCTCTGGCTTGCGGTGCGCATCGAGCGCAAGGTCGGCGACCGCAATGCCGAGGCCAGCTATGGCGCGCAGTTGCGCAAGCGTTACCCCGACGCGCGCGAAACCCAATTACTCATGCGCGGAGAATGATGGAACAGATTCCAGAAAACAGCGCCGGCCAAGGCGAGAGCCCTGCACCCGCAGCGGCGCTTCCATTGGGGAAGACGCTGCGCGAGGCGCGCGAGCGTCTCGGCCTGAGCGTCGCGGATGTATCCGGGCAGACCAAGCTCGCGCCGCGCCAGATCGAGGCGCTGGAAGCCGAGGATTTCCGGAGTTTGCCCGAGATGCCGTTCGTGCGCGGCTTTGTGCGCAGCTACGCCAAGATATTGCAACTGGATGCGCAGCCGCTGCTGGCGTCCGTGCCACAGGAAAATGCATCCCAGAAGTCGCTGGTGCCGAATTCCGTCGAAGCGCCATTCCCCGTTGCGTCTTCTCCGCAGCGGCAAAACCTGATCTGGCTGGGTGCGGCCCTGCTGCTGTCGGTGGTGGTGGTCGCGTTTTCGGTATGGAATTTCACGACACCGCCCGCGAAACCCGAAGCGGCGCAGGTTGAAACACCGGTTGCCCTGCCCGAGAGGGTGGAGGTTATTCCGGCATCGCCGGTTGCCGAGGCGGCCGTGCCGCCTGCGGCAATGACGGCACGATCTTCGACGGAAGCGCAGGCTCCGGCAGCAAAGGCTGCAACGCCTCCGGCTGTGCAACAAGCCCAGGCGGAAAAACCGGCGGCGCAGCCCGACATACCGCTGCAGTCTGCCACGCTGCGCCTGACGTTCGGCGAAGAATCCTGGACGGAAATCAGGGGTAAGGATGACAAGATACTGTCGTCGCAGGTCAATCTCCCCGGCAGTGAATTGCGCCTGAAGGGGCAGGGGCCGTTCTCGCTGGTGATCGGTCATGCCGCATCGGCACGGCTTTATTATCGCGGCAAGCAGATCGACCTGACGCCTTTTATCAGTTCTTCGAACGAAGTGGCGCGGCTGACGCTGGAATAGGCATGGGCGAAACCGTAATCAGGCGCCGCCCGTCGCAACGGGTGTCGGTCGGCAGGGTGATGCTGGGCGGCGGCGCGCCGGTCGTGGTGCAGTCCATGACCAATACCGATACGGCGAATATCGAGGCAACGGTGCGGCAGGTTTACGACCTCGCGCAGGCCGGTTCGGAGCTGGTGCGCGTCACGGTGAATACGCCGGAGGCCGCCGCCGCGGTGCCTGCCATCCGCAGGCAGCTCGACGCCATGGGTTGCGATGTGCCGCTGATCGGCGACTTCCATTACAACGGGCATCGCCTGCTCACCGGGTTTCCGGAATGCGCGCAGGTGCTGGCGAAATACCGCATCAATCCCGGCAACGTCGGGCGCAGCCGCAGCGATGAGGACCCGTTCGCGATCATGATTGCTGCTGCCGTGCGCAACGGGAAGCCGGTGCGCATCGGCGTGAACTGGGGCAGCCTCGACCAGGGGCTTGTGGTGCGCATGATGGACGAGAATTCGCGCCTCGCCGAGCCCAAGGATGTGCGCGAAGTGACGCGCGCCGCGCTGATCGCCTCCGCGCTGCAGAGCGCGCAGCGCGCCGAGGAACTTGGCTTGGCGCATGACCGCATCGTACTGTCCTGTAAGGTCAGCGAGGTGCAGGATCTGATCGCGGTGTACCGCGCGCTGACGCAGCAATGCGACTACGCGCTGCACCTCGGCCTGACCGAGGCGGGCATGGGTTCCAAGGGCATCGTCGCCTCGACGGCGGCGCTCGCGGTGCTGCTGCAGGAAGGCATCGGCGACACGATACGCGTGTCGCTGACGCCGGAACCGGGCGGTTCGCGCACCCAGGAAGTGGTGGTGGCGCAGGAGATTTTGCAGACCATGGGGCTGCGCGCATTCGCGCCGATGGTCACCGCCTGTCCCGGCTGCGGACGCACTACCAGCACCGTGTTCCAGGAATTGGCGCAGGGTATCCAGGCGCACCTGCGCGAACAGATGCCGGTCTGGCGTACGCAGTATACGGGCGTGGAGAACATGATCGTCGCGGTAATGGGCTGTATCGTCAACGGCCCCGGCGAGAGCAAGATGGCGAACATCGGCATCAGCCTGCCGGGCACCGGCGAGAGCCCGTCCGCGCCGGTGTACATCGACGGCGAGAAGGCGATGACCCTGCGCGGCGACAATATCGCGGCGGAGTTCACGCGCATCGTGGACGAGTATGTGGCTAAAAACTATGGGAAACGTGAAAAGTGAAATGTGAAACGTAACCCTCCCGGCAGGGAGGGGGCGCGATGGCGCCGGGTGGGCATCACCTTTCACGTTTCACCTTTCACAGATTCTAAATTTATGAGCAACGAAACACTGCAAGCCGTAAAAGGCATGAACGACATCCTCCCGGATGAGGCCGAGCTTTGGCTCTGGTTCGAGGCGGAGGTGCGCGACTGGCTGCACGGCTACGGCTACCGCAACATCCGCATGCCGCTGGTCGAACCGACCGCGCTGTTCAAGCGCGCGATCGGCGAGGTCACCGACATCGTCGAGAAGGAGATGTACAGCTTCGAGGATGCGCTGAATGGCGACCACCTGACGCTGCGCCCGGAGGGCACGGCCTCCTGCGTGCGCGCCGTGCTGCAGCACAACCTGCTGTACAACGCGCCGCAGCGTCTGTATTACAGCGGGCCGATGTTCCGCCACGAGCGGCCGCAGAAGGGGCGCTACCGGCAGTTTCACCAGGTCGGCGTGGAGGCGCTGGGCTTCGCCGGGCCGGACATCGACGCCGAGCAGATCCTGATGTGCGCGCGGCTGTGGCGCAGGCTCGGCCTGCGCGATGTCGCGCTGCAGTTGAACACGCTGGGCGATGCGGCCTCGCGGCATCGCCATCGCGTGAAGCTGATCAGTTATTTCGAGCAGCACCGGGAGGTGCTGGATGCGGATGCCACGCGCCGCCTGTACACCAACCCGCTGCGCATCCTGGACAGCAAGAACCCGGCGATGCAGGAACTGGTTGCGGGCGCGCCGGGGCTGGCGGACGAGTTGGATGAGGACGCGCTGAGGCATTTCGACGAAGTGCAGGCGATTTTGCGCCGCCACGGCGTGGCGTTCGAGATCAACCCGAATCTGGTGCGCGGGCTGGACTACTACAACCGCACCGTGTTTGAATGGGTGACCACGCGCCTCGGCGCGCAGGGCACGGTCTGCGCGGGCGGGCGCTACGACGGGCTGGTCGAACAGATCGGCGGAAAACCGGCCCCGGCGATGGGTTTTGCGATGGGCGTGGAGCGCCTGCTGGCGCTGTTGCAGGAAGACGGCATGGCGCTGCCCAAGGCGGAAGTTGATGTGTATGTGGTGCATCAGGGCGAGCTGGCTAGCCAACTCGCCAGCCGCGTGGCGGAGCTGTTGCGCGACGATAAACTGCGCGTGCTGCTGCACTGTGGCGGCGGCAGTTTCAAGTCGCAGATGAAGAAGGCTGATGCCAGCGGCGCGCGCGTCGCGGTGGTGATCGGGGACGACGAGGCGCAGGCCGACGAGGTCAGCGTCAAGCCGATGCGGGGCGGCGAACAGGTGCGGGTGGGCGTGCAGAGCCTCATCGCAACGGTTAACGGGATTATCAAGTAGGAGTGGATCATGGCGGCACTGGACTTGCAGGAACAGGAACAACTCGATGCGCTCAAGGCGTGGTGGAAGGAAAACGGCAACAAGCTGCTGGGGGTGCTGCTCGCCCTGGTTGTCGCAATGGGCGTCTGGCGCGGCTGGCAGTACTACCAGCACAGGCAGGCCAGCGAAGCAGCGACCCTGTTCGCCGAGTTCGTCAAGCAGCTGGGAAGTAATGATGCCAAGCGCGTCAACGATGCCGCGACCATGGTGATGGAAAAATATGCCACCAGCGGATATGCCCCGCGCGCCGCATTGTGGGCGGCGCAGGTGAACGAACAGGGTAAGGATACGGCACGCGCCAGGACGCAGCTGCAATGGGTCATCGACCACTCCGGGGAGGATGGCCTGAAAGACGTGGCGCGCCTGCGCCTGGCCGCGGTGCTGCTGGACGAGAAAAAATACGACGATGCGCTGAGGCTGCTGGGGGACAAGCATCCGGCCTCGTTCGATGGCATGTATGCCGACCTGCGGGGTGATATTTTGAGCGCGCAGGGCAAGAAAGACGAGGCCCGTTCCGCCTACAAGCTGGCCTACGAAAAAACCGATGCCAAGAGCATGTACCGCAACCTGATCGAGATGAAACTGGACGCACTCGGGGAAGCGAAATGAGACTGAAGCTGCCGCATCTATCGTTGCTGTTCGCCCTGCTTGCGCTGGGCGGCTGCTCGTCCGTGAAGTCGACCATGAACGACTGGTTCGGCAACAAGGATGACGCGACGCATCCGGCCAAACTGGCGGAATTCGCCGAGACCGCCAGGTTCGAGGTGCGCTGGCATGCCGATCTCGGCGATTCCGGTGCAAGCCTGCTGCAGCCTGCGCTGACCCGGGACGCCATCTATGGCGCATCCGGCAAAGGGGCGCTGACGCGGCTGAATCGCGCCACCGGTGCCCAAGTGTGGCGTGTTGACACCGGCATTACCATCAGCGGCGGTGTGGGCGCCGGCGAGGGGCTGGTGCTCGTCGGCAGCGACAAGGGCGAGGTACTGGCTTACGGCGAAGACGGCAAGCTGCGCTGGAAGAGCAAGGTTTCCAGCGAGGTGCTGAGCGCGCCACAGGCGGCGGAAGGCGTGGTGATCGTGCGCAGCGGCGATGGGCGTGTTGCCGGCCTGAATGCGGCGAATGGCAAGCGCGAGTGGCTGTATGAGCGCAGCACGCCGGCCTTGGTGGTGCGCAGCCACAGCGGGGTGACGCTGCAGCGCGATGCGGCTTTCGCCGGATTCGCCGGCGGCAAGCTGGTTGCCATGAAAATCAAGGATGGCTCGGGAATGTGGGAAGTATCGGTGTCGCAGCCGCGCGGTGCGACCGAGCTGGAGCGCATCAGCGACATCACCAGCAATCCGGTGGCGGACGACGAACAGGTTTGCGCCATCGCCTTTCAGGGGCGCGTGGCGTGCTTCGATACTGCGCAGGGCAGCCCGCTGTGGAACCGGGACATCGGAAGCGACAAGGGCATGATGCTGCTGCGCAAGTACCTCTATCTCAGCGACGCGAAGGGCGCGGTGATTGCTCTGGACAAGACCAGCGGCAGCACGATATGGAAGAACGACAAGCTGTCTTTGCGCGATACCGCCACACCGTATGCCCTGGGTAATTTCGTCGTGGCGGGTGATTTCGAGGGCTACCTGCACGGCCTGAACCGCGAGGACGGCAGCTTCGCCGCGCGCATCAAGCTGGATGGCAGCGCGATCCAGGTCGCGCCGATCGAACTCGACAACGGACTGCTGGTGCAGACGCGCGACGGCGGCCTGTATTCGCTGTCCATTCATTAATCTTCACCACGAAGCACACGAAGGACACGAAGAAGGGCAAGTCGATTTCAGGGCTGGATTGCTTTTCGGCAATCTGGCCTGTGTTACTCAAGCGCCATGAGAAACCTTCGTGCCCTTCGTGTGCTTCGTGGTGAAATGTTTTTTTCCTAATTGATTCTTTCGACATGCTACCTACACTCGTATTAGTCGGCCGTCCGAACGTGGGTAAGTCCACCCTGTTCAACCGCCTCACGCGCAGCCGCGATGCGCTGGTCGCCGATCTGCCCGGCCTGACCCGCGACCGCCATTACGGGCGCGGCCGGGTGGGCGACCGCCCTTACCTGGTGGTGGATACCGGCGGGCTGGAGCCGGTCGCCAAGGAAGGCATCCTGTACGAGATGGCCAAGCAGAGCCGTCAGGCGGTGGACGAGGCCGACGTGGTGCTGTTCCTGGTCGATGGCCGCGCGGGCTGCACGCCGCAGGATACGATCATCGCCGGGCAGTTGCGCAAGACCGGCAAGCCGATCCTGTTGCTGGTCAACAAGGCGGAGGGCATGCAGCGCACCAGGGTCGCCGCCGATTTCTTCGAGCTTGGCCTGGGCGAACCCTTGCCGATCTCCTCGGCGCATGGCGACAACGTGGAGGAGGTGGTCGAGCTTGCGCTGGAGAATTTTCCTGAGGCAGCCGAGGAAGAATCCACTGAAGAAAAGCCTCCGAAGCTTGCCATTGTCGGACGGCCGAATGTCGGCAAGTCTACGCTGGTGAACGCCATCCTCGGCGAGCAGCGCGTGATCGCGTTCGACCAGCCGGGCACCACGCGCGACTCCATCTACATCGACTTCGAGCGCGACGGCAAGCAATACACCATCATCGACACCGCCGGGGTGCGCAGGCGCGGCAAGGTCGACGAGGCGGTGGAGAAGTTCTCCGTGATCAAAACCATGCAGGCCGTTGAAGACGCCAACGTGGTGGTGCTGGTAGTGGACGCGCAGGATCAGATCACCGAACAGGACGCGCATGTCGCCGACTTCGTGCTCCAGGCCGGGCGCGCACTGGTGCTGGCAGTCAACAAATGGGACGGGCTGGACGAGCACCAGCGCGGGCAGGTCAAGAACGACATCGAGCGCAAGCTGCATTTCCTGAGCTTCGCCAAGCTGCACTACATTTCGGCGCTGAACGGTAGCGGCGTGGACAAGGTGCTGAAGTCGGTGGACGAGGCCTACGCGGCGGCGATGGCGAAACTGCCGACGCCCAAGCTCACGCGCGTCCTGATCGCCGCACTCGAGAAGCAGCAGCCGCCGAAAGGCTCGCGCTTCCGCCCCAAGATGCGCTATGCCCACCAGGGCGGCAGCAACCCGCCGCTGATCGTGATCCACGGCAGCGGGCTGGACGATGTGCCGGCGAGCTACACGCGCTACTTGGAGCGTACCTTCTGCGATGCCTTCAAGCTGCAGGGCACGCCGCTCAGGATTCAATACAACTCCAGCAAAAATCCGTTCGAGGGCAAGAAGCCCAGGCCGCTCACCGAGGCCGAGCAGCGCCGGGCGCACCGCGCGCGCATCCGTGGGCGCAAGCTGTATGGATAGCCTGGCTCACGCAGGTTAAACCATGTCACTTTCGCAGTCTTACACCATCAAGGATGTCATCCGCTGGTATGAGCCGGGCGAAATCCAGAAGGCCAAGGCTTACCTGAATTCGATCGGCCACCTCGAAGTCCGCCCCGACAAGATCGTCGCCGAGGTGAAGGGAACTGCGGCGCATCCCTACCAGGTGGAGATATCCTTCAGTGTCGGCAAGGTAGGCGAGTTGCATATCGAGCCGACGTGCAACTGCCCGGTGAGGTGGAAATGCAAACACAGCGCGGCGGTGCTGCTGTCGGCGCTGGCCCTGCCGCGCCCGCCCGCCGTCAACCATGCCGTGCTGGAGTGGATCGAATCCTTCCGGCGCACGGCGAGGGCACAGCCGAAGAAAACCGCGAAGTCTGCGCCGCGACCCGAGAAGCTGTGCTATGCGCTTACCCGCTCCACCTACACGGGCGACTATATTTTCGGCACTTACAAGGGCAAGCTGGATGCCGAGGGGCGGCTGGCGGGCCGGCTCGAGGAATGGAGCAACGTCGAGCGCGCCCTGCTCAAGCCGCCGCAGTTCGTTACCGAAGAAGACCTGCCCATCCTGCGCCTGTTGTGGCAGCAACGCGACAGGTACGGCTATTTTCCGGTCAAGGGCGTGCGCGGCAACGAGATCATGGCATCTCTGCTGGCGAGCGGGCGGCTGTTTTTCATCGGGCAGGTAGCGGGCAACCGCTACCTGAAGTCGGAGCCGGTGCACCTCAGGCAGGGCAGGGTGCGCAAGGCGCAACTGGAATGGGGCGTCGACGATGCCGGGCGGATGGCGCCCAGGATAGTCAGCGGCGCGGCGCTGGAGGTGTTCCCGTTCAGCGAGGCGACCTGGTATGTCGATGTCGCCAGCGGCGAAGCCGGGCAGTTGCAGACCGTCCAGACGCCCGCCCAGGTCGCGCAGTTGCTCGAGATGCCGCCACTCGCCGAGATCGATGTCCCGGTGGTATCCGAGGTGTTGCGCGAGCTGGTGCCCGACCTGCCGCCGCCCAGTGCGGGGCGGCTGCGCACGCTCAAGAGCCCGCTCACGCCGATGCTGCTGCTGGATACTTCCGAACCCTTATGGATGGGCAGCTTCCGCGGCTATCGCTACGGCACGCGCGAACTGGATTTCGCGCGCGTCCGCTTCCGTTACGGCGAGGCCATCCTGCCGCTGGGGCATCCGGGCGAATTTGCCACGCTGCAGAACGGAGAGACGGTGCGGGTGATGCGCGACTCGAAGGCGGAGAAACGTTTCCTCAACACGCTCGGCGCATACGGGCTGGAGGAAATGCCGGGCTTCGGCCTGTCCGGCAACATCGGCGAGCGGCCGGTCTTCGTGCTGGAAAACGAGAAGGCTTGGCCATCCTTCATGCAGGAGATGATTCCGCGGCTGCACAAGGCGGGCTGGGAAGTCATCATCCCGCAGGGCTTCCGTCACCATGTGCTCGAAGTGGAGGCATGGGAAGCGGAGTTCGGCGAGCGGGAAGACGGCTGGTTCAGCCTGAACATGGGCATCGTGGTGAATGGCCGGCGCCTGCCGCTGGCGCCGCTGCTGCATGAGCTGTTCAGGGTCGACCCGCGCTGGCTGGACGCCATCCGGCTCGAAAGAATGGACGATGACGAACCCATCGAACTGCTGCTCGAAGAGGGCGGCAAGGTGCTGGCTCCCGCCGGGCGCATCAAACCGCTGGCGCGCACGTTGATCGAGTTGTTCGAGGGCGGCAGGAGTGGCGATGAAATCCGCCTGTCGCGCTACGACGTGGCGCGCATCGGCGACCTTACCGGGATGGAGCGCTGGCAGTTCAAGGGCGCGGCCGCCGTGACGGGTCTTGCCGACAAGCTCAGGAACGCGGCCGGCATCAAGCCGGTCGCTGCGCCGCAAGGCTTCGCGCTGCAACTGCGCCCCTACCAACTCGAAGGCCTGTCCTGGCTGCAGTACCTGCGCGAGCAGGAGCTGGCCGGCATCCTGGCCGACGACATGGGGCTGGGCAAGACCGCGCAGGCCTTGGCGCACCTGCTGCTCGAAAAACAGAGCGGGCGCATGGACAAGCCCTCGCTGGTGGTGCTGCCCACCTCGCTGATTTTCAACTGGAAGCGCGAGGCGGAGCGCTTTGCGCCACAACTCAAACTGCTGTCCCTGCACGGCAAGGAACGCGCAGAGCATTTCCCCGCGATTCCCGAGCACGATGTGATCCTCACCACTTACCCGCTGCTGTGGCGCGACGAAGAGGCGCTCGCGGAGCATGCCTACCACCTGCTGATCCTGGACGAGGCGCAGACGGTGAAAAACGTCTCCAGCCAGGCGGCGCAGGTGGTGCGCAAGCTGAACGCGCGGCACCGCCTGTGCCTCACCGGCACGCCGCTGGAAAACCATCTGGGCGAGCTGTGGGCGCAGTTCGATTTCCTGCTGCCAGGCCTGCTCGGCACGTCGAAAGAGTTCACCAGGATTTGGCGCAACCCGATCGAGAAGCAGGGCAATACCCAGCGCCGCGACCTGCTGGCGCGGCGCGTCCGGCCCTTCATCCTGCGCCGGCGCAAGGAGGATGTCGCGCAGGAGCTGCCTGCCAAGACCCTGATTGTGCGCAGCGTCGAACTGGAAGGCGCGCAGCGCGATCTCTACGAGGCGGTGCGCATCGCGATGGATCAGCGCGTGCGCGAGGAAATCGCCGCCAAGGGACTCTCGCGCAGCCACATCGTCATCCTCGACGCGCTGCTCAAGCTGCGCCAAGTATGCTGCGACCCGCGCCTGCTGAAGTTGGCCAGCGCCAAGAAAGTGAAGGAGCGCGCCAAGCTCGACCTGCTGATGGAAATGCTGCCGGAGTTGGTCAGCGAAGGGCGGCGCATCCTGGTGTTCTCGCAATTCACCTCCATGCTCGAGCTGATCGAGGCGGAACTGACGCGCGAAAAGCTCGACTACGTGAAGCTCACCGGCGACACGCAGAACCGCGAAGAGGTGGTGCGCCGTTTCCAGGATGAGGAGGTGCCGGTTTTTCTCATCAGCCTCAAGGCGGGCGGAGTAGGGCTGAACCTGACCGCCGCCGACACGGTGATCCACTACGATCCGTGGTGGAATCCTGCGGTGGAAAACCAGGCCACCGATCGCGCGCACCGCCTCGGCCAGACGAAAAACGTGTTCGTCTACAAGCTGGTCGTGGCGGGCAGCATCGAGGAGAAAATCCTGGCGCTGCAGGAGAAGAAAGCCGAACTCGCCGCCGGCATCCTGTCGGAAGATGTCAACAGCTTGGCCAAATTTGGCGAGGCCGACATTGCCGCATTGCTCGCGCCGCTGCCGGAAGACGAGGAGACTGCAAAAGATCTGGCTCAATAAAATGCCCCTGGGCCGGAGCCCAAGGGCAAAGCGCATCACAACCGTTAACAGATATGAGTGGTGCCCCGCTCGGTTTTACCCCAGAGGGCAATGCTGATCGCATCCATATACGGATCGGGTGTCCTGACGAACTCTGCGGCTTCGAACGCGGCAGGCGCGCGATACAGGTCACGGTAATAACTGGCCAATACCGGATCGCTGGTGCTGTTCACCAGGGCATTGACCTCTTCTTCCATCGGATCGGTTTTTGCGGCAGCTTCCTGGGTAATCACTACCGTGGAGGCTGACGGTCCACAATACATGCCGCGATACATGCCTCGCTCGAAGCCGGTGGTGATTTCATCCGCGCTGACATAGACAGAGGCAGGCAGCAAGGCGGCTGCAATCAGTGTCGCAATCAATTTGTTTGGTTTCATGATAATTACTCCTTTAGTCGATCAGGGCGACGCAAAACATCGCCTACGCCAAATAAACGAGCATTTACTGTGCCGGAAACCCGATTGATCGGAAAATCATGCTGTTAGATAAAGCATGGTTGCCCTGGTTGGGAGGGTGAAACGGAATATGAACGTCAACACCGTTTGCAGTGAACGATTTGCCGGGTGACTGACCGGTATGGCCAAGCCGGAATCGAGGCTGGTTTTCGCCGTCTTGAGTTGTGGCTTGTGCCGCTACGCCAGGTCCAGAAACTCGAACTCCACCACCAGCATGTGGTGATCGGAAGACATGGTCGGCTGCACGGCATGGCGCACCGGCTGCAGGTGCCGGTTGTAGAAAATATGGTCGAGCACATAGGGGCGGCGGCGCCACGTGATCTCTTCCGACTGCACGGTCTGATAGCCGGCTTCGGTAAACTGCTTGACCAGCGAGCCATGATTGCTGACGTTGAAATCTCCACCGAGCAGCGCGGGACCGTTCGTGCGGCGCAACTGCTCGACAACCAGCGTGCGCTGCTCGACATGATCCTCGCTTGACGAGTTGAGCATGAAATACGCCAGGAGATGCGTATTGAAAAGCTGGAGTTCGCGGCCGGCAAGCGTGGTCTTTGCGCCGATGAGCAGGCGGTCGGTGGGCGTTTTCTTCTCGCCCAGGAATTCGAACTCGATCGGCGGCGACGGCAGGTCGAAGCGGAAGGTGTCGCGCAACGGCGTTTTCGAAAAGATGGCCAGCCCTATGCCGAAAGGCAACTCGCGTGGGTCGGCTTTCGGATAGGAAAAATAGCCGTCATAGCCCTTAAGCGCCGCTTTCAGCCTTGTGTAATTGGGCGGTGGATTGCGTTGCACGCCACCGGTCTGGGCATGCTCCACCTCCTGCAGCAGCACAACATCCGCATCGTGGCTGAGGATTTCCGAAATGGTCAACTCAAGGTCGACGGAAGCACGGTCGGGATAAGCATCATCCCAGCCTTGGCCGAACTGCATGTTGAACTGAAGGACTTTGAACGTACTCATGGGTGGTACGGCGTGGTCAAATTACGCACATGATAGCGCGGCAACGGCAAAATGGAAAATCAGATGATGGCAATGTAGCAATGTTTTCCCGTCTGCCGGTTCCTGCAGTCTTTTAAAAGCGTGAAAATGGTGTCACTGGATTGGGCTAGGCAAGCATAAACCAGATAGTCGGAAATGACAGATATCGCCCCCGAAGCGGAAGTTCAGGCTGTGCGCTCAAAAATGGACAAGACTACGTAAGCATCACTTCAAATCCACTTCATTTGCTGGCGCATCAGTCCGTTACCCTTTAGTATTCGCCGCGAATCGCAGCATAAGCGGTGCAGGAAAAAGGGGAATTGACACATGGCTATAACAGAGGCTCAAACACGTGCTGAGCTGATTGATGCCCAGCTCGGTGCGCCCGGCTGGAACGTCAAAGACCCTGCGCAAGTCGTCGAAGAGTTCGACATTCTGACCAGTCTGCCTGACGATGTTGCTGAGCCGTGCACCAAATATGAAGGCCATCAGTTCAGCGACTACGTCCTGCTGGGCAAAGACCGCAAACCACTTGTTGTGGTGGATTTGTCGCGCGTACCGTTGCAAAAAGAGGGCGCAGCATGATTCTTTCCGAATACCGTCGTTTCTCGCAGACATTGGGCGCCACCACCGCGCCAGACATGCGCAAAGTAGCTAATCTCGTGTTGCAACATTGGGGGGACTTGCTTCCACTCACAACAGCACAAGGGCAGCGAGTCAAGAAATTTGTCGAGTTGGCCCAAACGTACTGGGATACCATCAGCGCGGATATTCAACTGACACAAGTTCAACCCGTCGCTAACACCAACGCGATACGTCAGTTAAAAAGCCTTCGTGTCGGTCCCTTTCGTGGCTTTGCCAAACCAGAAAATTTTGATCTTTCCAGTTCGTTGGTGCTGATTTATGGCCCAAACGGCACCGGAAAGTCGAGTTTTTGCGAGTCGCTGGAATACGGCTTGCTGGGTAGCGTTGCCGATGCCGAAAGCAAACGCTTTCGCGAACAGAACGATTACCTGAAGAATGCTCATACCGACACTTTTTCCGCACCAGTGATTTGGGCAACGGATAGCCAAGGGCAAGAGTCAGTGGTTCAGGCCAATGAAGCGGTGTATCGCTTCTGTTTTGTAGAAAAAAACCGTATTGATAACTTTTCGCGCATCGCCGCGCAAACGCCAGCCAAGCAAACCGAGCTGATTTCTACATTGTTTGGACTGGATTCATTTAATGAGTTTGTGCGTAATTTCAGCCCTGATATTGATGGCAACAAATACATTGATTTGATCGGAAAAAAAGCGGAGGTACTAAAACAAAAACGACAATCCCTCGCAGGTTCTGAGCAGCAAAGAAAAGCCAATGCCGAAGAATTGAAGAGGTTGGATTCAGAAGAAATTGCGCTGGCTAGCCAATACCGTGAGGGTATTACCTTTGCGCAAATGGTAATGGAGCTGCGGGGCGATGATGAAAACTCGGGGCGAATTGAATTCATTGAAAGTGAGCTACAGCAGCCTCTAGCCGCAAAAAGCCAATTAACCATCGCAAACTTGCAAGGGCTTCAACAAGGGATTCGCAGCAATCTAGCGAATGCCAGCGCTAAAGAACAGGCGCTGAAAGAGGCTGGTCAACAAGTATCGTTTAAACAGTTGTACGAAGCGGTTAGTCAAGTGCAAGCCAGCAGCCCATCACATTGCCCAGCGTGTAAAACCTCTTTGCAACAAGTCACAGTAAATCCCTACACGCATGCCAGCGGCGAACTGAAAAAACTTCAGCACTTGGCGCAGTTGCAACAAGAGCTGCATCAACTCAATGTCGAGATAAACCAATCGCTGAATTCACTTGCGCAAGTCGTGGCAGCTTGTATTGAGCGCCTCCAGCCCAATAACGTGTTGTCCGCTTATCATGTTTCATCCGTCAGCGTTGGTTGGTGGAATTACCTGCATCAAACTTTGAGTGATGGATTCACACCATGGCAACACTTGGAAGCCCAAGTTCGACAGCTCGAAGAAACAGATAAGGCGATAGACCAAGCCGCTCAGCAACGTACAATCAAACAGCAGCAACTTACAAGGCTACGTGAATTCGATACGAAAATTACGCAATTGCAGACGCGCCGCACAACTGCCGATACTGCTATCACTTCAGCGGATCAGGCTATTGCCAATTTCGAGGCAGTAAACGCGCAGCTGATTGTAGATGCAACGACAGAAATTGGGGTGGTCGCAAAAAACAAAGCCATTGCCCACGCCTATGCCAGCTTTGTTGCCAAATTAAACGACTACAAAAACAAATTACCTGCGCAGTTGGTCGCCGATTTGGGCGATAAAGTGGTTGAGCTTTACAACGCCTTTAATCGAAATGACTTACCCAACGAAAAGCTGTCATCTGTTCGTTTGCCTTTATCGCAAAATGAGCGACTAAGAATTTCATTTCAAACTGAACCAACTCGATGGTTTGATGCCTTGCATGTCTTAAGCGAGGGGCATATTCGCTGTATAGGCTTGGCGATATTGATGGCAAAGAACATAAAAGAAAATTGCCCCATCTTGATTTTTGATGACCCGGTAAATGCCATTGACGATGAGCATCGCCGCACGATTCGTGAAACGCTATTTGTCGATGATTTCTTCAAAGGTAAACAAATTATTCTCGCTATTCACGGTGAGGAGTTTTTTAACAGCACGCATCAGCTTATTGGTAAGGAGGCTGCAAAAATTGCCGAGTCGTATATTTTTGCCTCTAACCATGGACAGCACCATATTCAGGTTCATTCTTTAAAAAGACCAAAAAATTATGTGCTGGCCGCGCGGGAGCTTTATGACACAGGTGAATACCGTGACTCACTCATGTCCGCACGACGAGGGCTGGAGAACTTGTGTGAAAAAGCGTGGTATCACTATGGCAAGCATAGCGACAAATCTGACAGTCCAATCAGTGTATCTCGACGAGCACCCAATCAGCCTTGGGATTTAAGGTCACTTGCTGATAATTTGAAATCGAAATTCAAATCTTCAAAAGCGGAAATTTTGAACAAAGAGCAAATAGTAAATTCGCTCTCAAAATTGTTAGGTACGGATGCCAATCAGCCTCCATGGACTTATCTCAATAAAGGTACGCACGACGAAACTGATTTGCCCGAATTCGACCAGATTATAGTAGGCGAAATCGTGATCGCTCTTGAGCAGCTGGATACTACACTTTCGTAGAATCACGAGGCACGACATGACCGACAGCAGCAAGCTCATCCGCAACAGCACAGCCGAGTTCCTGATCTTCACCGCTCAGGCCGGTGAGCAGAGCATCGAGGCGCGATATGAGGACGAAACCGTCTGGCTGACGCAGAAGCTGATGGCTGAGCTGTTTGCGGTGGATGTGCGCACGGTCAGCGAGCACCTGAAGAACATCTTTGCCAGCGGTGAGCTGGGCGAAGATTCAGTTATCCGGAAATTCCGGGTAACTGCCGCCGACGGCAAGTCCTACGCCACTAACCACTACAATCTCGATGCCATCATCTCGGTCGGCTATCGGGTCAACTCGGTGCGCGCCACCCAGTTTCGCCAGTGGGCCACGGGTGTGCTGCGCGAGTTCGCCATCAAGGGCTTTGTGCTGGACAAGAAGCGCCTGGAGAATGGCTCTTTCCTGAACGAGGACTACTTCGAGCGCCTGCTGGCCGAGATTCGCGAGATTCGGCTGTCCGAGCGCAAGTTCTATCAAAAGATCACCGACATCTACGCCACGGCGGTGGATTACAACCGCGATGCGCCCACTACCAAAGCCTTCTTCGCCAAGGTACAGAACAAGCTGCATTTCGCCATCCATGGGCACACTGCCGCCGAGCTGATTGTGCAGCGTGCCGACAGCGGCAAGCCGCATATGGGCCTGACCTCTTGGGAGAATGCCCCCGGCGGCAAGATCATCAAGACTGACGTTGTTGTCGCCAAGAACTATCTTTCCCGGGAAGAGCTGGAATCCCTCGGGCGTATCGTGAACGCATACCTCGATCTGGCCGAAGATCGTGCTCGCCGCAATATCCCGATGACGATGGAAGACTGGGCCAAGCGGCTGGATGCTTTTCTGGAGTTTACTGAGCGGAATGTGTTACCAGATGCCGGCAAGGTTTCCACTGAAATGGCCAAAGCACACGCCGAAAGCGAGTTCGAGAAATACCGTGTCGTGCAGGATCGGCTGTTCGAGAGCGATTTTGACCGGGTGATCAAACAGATTGAGGTCGAACACAAGCCAGACGACAAAGATCAATAGCCTGCCTGACGAAAATCACGGCGTATCAGTGAGATCTTCGCGAATGACGGGTATGCGCATAAGAGCGGAAGTCTGTCTAACTGGCACTTGACGGCTGCAACGACCGAGAACCGGCCACTCGACGACAGCTGCCTACACGACCGCAACTGGCTCGGAGCTGACCGTCGAGCTATGTTCTTCGCCATCCCGAAAGCGGCTATTTGAGTTCGATTAATTGGGTCGCGTGAGAGCGAATGCTGGTGGCCTGAGATGGCCGCCGACCATCCTTAATTCTTTTCCGGGCGGCGCTGTGGTTCGCTGAGGCGGCGTTCGGTCTTTTCGCGGGCGCTGCCCTGGGTTGTCTCCTTGTTCTTTTCGTGGCGTACGCGCGGGGCATTCGGTTTTTCTTCGCGCCGCGGCCTGGCTTCCTTGCGTTGGGCCTCGCGGCGCTGCCCGGCCTGTTTCTGCCGCTCGGCGTGCAACTTTGCGCGTTCCTCTTTCGTCGCCTTGGGGCGCTCGCTGCGGATTTCTTTCAGGTGCTTGATGCGCTCCTCGCGTATCTGCTCGATGTGGTCACGCAGCGACTCCTTGCGCTTCTCGATGCGTTCCTCGGTCTTCAGTTTGCGCTTTACCAAAAAATCCGGCTTGCGGGCCAGGAGAAAAGGCGCGACTGTGCGGAATCTGGGGGCGAAGGCAAACTTTTTCGGCGTCACCTCGCTCTCGCCGTATTGCGTCTTCAGCACCGTGGCGCCTTCGTTGACCGTCTCGTAGGTGCCCGGCTCGTCGCCATCGGCGCCCTCGATCACGGCGGTTTCATGGTCGGTGCCACGGATGCCGATGGTGGCGGTAGGCTTGGTGATGCGATAGGCGGGTGCGTTGTGCTTGCCTATCCAGCCGGTGATGGAGCGTATCGCTCCCCTGATCAGGGACATGAAAATCTTGTCGCCGGGGCTGCCGTCGGCCTTGTATTCGTCCACGCGAAACTCGGTGTTCTGGCGTATGGCGACGATCCCGCCGTCCACGGTGGCGAGATGCACTTCGCCGTCCGCTGCGGTGCTGATGGTCTGCTTTTCGTATATCTGCTGCCCGGAGAAAATATCGCTGCGTTGCCCGGCAGGGTCCGATACGGAAGCGCTGCCGGAGAGGGAATCGACGGTGGCAAACAGCTCCGTGGCATGAGCATTGCCGAGAGGCAACATCAGCATCGCCAGTAGGGTGAACAGTCTTTTCATGCTTCCTCCCTCGGAGTAGTCGGCCGCGATGGGTTAGAATACGCCGCAAATATGTCTCAATAGATCGAGCGATGTCCACACCATCAAGAATGCCCACCGAAGAAGAAGTCCTGTTCGCCCTACGCAGTGTCATCGATCCGGAAGTCGGGATGAATATCGTCGATCTTGGCCTGATCTACGGCGTGGAGATTTCGGACGAAAAGCTGCATGTCGATCTGACCATGACTACGCCGGCCTGCCCGATGGGAGAGATGATCCTGGACAACGCGCGGCATGCGCTGGAGGCAGTGGTGCCGGTGGACGTTGAAATCGAGCTCAACCTTGTGTGGAATCCGCCGTGGAGCGCGGACAAGATGAGCGAACATGCGCGCAAATATTTTGGCTGGAACGGAGCCGTTGAAAGCCCGGATTTGAATTGATGGTGATGATGAGAACCTCAAGTGTAATAACTGCCAGCCTGCGCCAAGGGAGCAGGGCATGACCGCACAACCCGGTGGTTTGGGCGTTCCGTTCCGCCTGCCGCTGTTGATCCTGGGTTTTGTTTCCCTGGCGTCGGGTGTGCTGGCCGGTCTCGCGCGGCTGGGCTGGGGAGTGCCGGCACCGACGGCGCAACTGGTCTTGTTGCATGGGCCGCTGATGGTGTGCGGCTTCCTCGGCACCGTGATCGGCCTGGAGCGCGCGGTTGCGCTGGGCCGACGCTGGGCCTATGCGGGCCCGCTGCTGACCGGGCTGGGCGGCGTTTCCATCCTGGCAGGCTTCCCGGTTGCGATAGGCGCATCGGCCATGGCGCTCGGCAGCGCCGTGCTGCTCACCGGGACTACCCTGATCACGCTGCGCCAGCGCGAACTGTTCATGGTCACCATGGCGCTCGGCGCATTGAGCTGGCTGGCCGGCAACCTGCTGTGGCTGGCCGGTGCCGCGGTGCCTGCGGTGGTGGCGCTGTGGGTAAACTTCCTGGTGCTGACCATTGCCGGCGAACGTCTGGAACTGTCGCGCTTCCTGCCGCCTTCGCCCGGCGCCAAGAAAATCTTCAAGGTCATCCTTGCCGTGCTCGTGGCGGGCGCTCTCCTCAATGTGACCGGCAGCGGCGCCGCCGTGTATGGCATCGGGCTGCTCGGGCTGGCGCTGTGGTTGCTGCGCCAGGATGTCGCGCGCCGCACGGTAAAGGAAAAAGGCCTGACCCGCTTCATCGCCGTGTGCCTGCTTTCCGGCTATGCCTGGCTCGCCGCCGGCAGCCTCGCGCTGCTCGCCGCCGGCAGCCTGACGGGCGCGGCCTACGATGCGGTGCTGCACGCTATCCTGCTGGGTTTCGTGTTCTCCATGGTGTTCGGCCACGCGCCGATCATTTTTCCAGCGGTGGTGAAGGTCAGGATGCCTTATCACTGGACCTTCTACCTGCCGCTGCTGGTGCTGCATGCATCACTGCTGGTGCGCCTCGCGGGCAGCGGGCTGATGCAGCCGGAACTGCAAAGCCTCGGCGGATTGCTGAATGCGGCGGCGCTGGCGCTGTTCATCCTGAGCACTGTGAGCAGCGTGGTGCGCGGTTTTCGTGCCGGGAAAAAATAATCCACTACCACGAAGGCCGGAATGAAGGCAGCTGTAAAGTTCTTCTTCGCGCCCTTTGTGTTCTTCGTGGTGAACTGATTTTTTGGCGAACTTTACTTGCCAGGCCATGTCCGAATTCCGTATTCATTTGACAGAACCGCCGGCCTTTGCCAAGCTATGCCCATGTTCCGCGCCACCCGAAAATTTATCGCAGTGATCCTGGCCATCTGGCTGCCGCTCTTCAGCGGTAATGCGCTGGCCATGTCGGTTGCCATGCAGGCGATGCGTGGCGACTGTCATTCCACTGCTGCACAACAGGATGAGCTGCACTGCGCTTCGACCGTGCAGCAGCACGCGCACCATGACCAGCTTGCCGCGGAACAGGATCAATCCACTAGCCACCAGGGCAATGCCGGCGATGATTGCGGCACCTGCCACCTGGCCTGCTGCGGATACTTGGCTGCCGCATCCATCGAAGTGATGGGGGCCCAACCATCGGCCATGCTGTACCTGCCCGCTACGGCGCAGTTCCAATCCATCACCTCGACTCCGCTCGACCCTCCGCCTCTCGCCCGCCGCTGATGCGGGAAGAGTGCCCCTGTTTTTTCGCAAGCGCGCCGGATTTTCCGGCACAAGGCCTCGCCCGGAACCATCAGGCAGCCGTACGGCGCCTGCTTATCGATCACTTTTAAGGATTTGAATCATGAAGACGAATCAAGCGAGTTTTGCCAGGACATTGACCGGGATTTATCCGAAGAAATACATTTTGCTGCAGGGCATGGTGCTGTGCGCCGCATTGGCCTTCTCTCTTTCCGGTTGGGCGCAGCCTCAAGGCACGGCACAGGCTGCCGCGAAGGCTGCAGAGCAGTTGCCCACCGTGGAGGTGTACAAGAGCGCACAGTGCGGCTGCTGCAAAACCTGGGCGGAGCATCTGCAGAAGAGCGGTTTCAAGGTGGTATTGCATGACGTGAACGACATCCCTGCAGCGCGCAAGAAGCTGGGCATGCCCAGCCAATATGGCTCGTGCCATACCGCCAAGGCCGGGCAATACCTGATCGAAGGCCATGTGCCGGCGGCAGACATCAAGCGCCTGCTCAAGGAACGCCCCAAGGCCATCGGCCTGGCCGTGCCTTCCATGCCGCCCGGTTCGCCCGGCATGGAAAGCGACGAGCCCGTTCCCTACGAGACCCTGCTGATCGGCAAGGACGGCAAGGCCAGCGTGTACGCGCGGCATTAAACCCGCACAATCGGCCGGACAGGAATTCCGGCGGTTGTTTTGCAATTGTTGGACAGAAGGAGCGGATCATGAAGATTCGATTTTTCGTCGGGCTGGCGATTTGCGGGTTGATGGGCGTGTGGCCTGCCCATGCGGCGGAGGAGCGCATGCTGGGCTCCGATCTCGCCGGCTTGCTGGAATATGCGCGTGAGCACAATCCCGAACTCGCGGCAACGCGCTTCGACGCGGATGCCGCAGCGCAGCGCGCGCATTCGGCGGCGGCGCTGCCCGACCCGGTGCTGCGCGCCGAACTGATGGACATCACCAACCAGGGCACGGACAAGAGTGCGAGCCTGTGGCCCTCGCAGGCCGGCAGCACGCGCTACACGCTGATGCAGAGCCTGCCGTGGTACGGCAAGCGCGACCTGAAGCGGGAGGCGGCCGAGGCCGGCGCGGAGCAGGCGCGCGGCCAGAACGCCGCGACCTGGGCGGCTCTGTCGGCGCAGGTGAAGTCGGCCTACGCGCAGTACTACTATGTCGTGGGCAGCCAGAAGATCGCGCGCGAACTCTTCGACCTCGTGGAGCAGGTGGAGAAGGTCGCGCGGGTGCGCTACGCCAACGGGCTTACCGCGCAGCAGGACGCGGTGCGCGCGCAGGTCGAGCAGACTTCCATCAGGACCGGACTGGTCGCGCTGGACAATTCCAGGCGGCAGGTCGAGGCGCGCCTCAACGCATTGCTATCGCGCCCCGCGACGATGCCGCTTGCCGCGCCACAGGGCCTGCGCGGCATTCCTTCAACGGCGAGCCTCGCCAACCATGCGGTGCTGGAGAACCGCATCCGCGAACATAATCCCGAGTTGTTCATGGACGAGGCCGGCATCCGCGCGGGCGAAAAAAGCCGCGACCTTGTCTTCAGGAACCGCTATCCCGATGTCCTGCTCGGCGTCTCCCCGACCCAGTCCGGCAACGCGGTGCGCGAGTGGGGCGTGATGCTCGAACTCAACATCCCCTTGCAGCAGGAGGCGCGCCGCTCGCAGGAGCGCGAGGCCGACGCGATGCTGGCGGCGGCCAAGGCGCGCCGGGAGGCGACTGTCAACCGTATCCTGTCCGCACTCGCCGAAAACCTCTCCGGCCTCGATGCAGCGCGGCGCATGGAGTCGCTGGGCTCCGGCGGCCTGCTGCCGCAGGCGAATGTCGCCTTCGAATCCGCGCTGATAGGCTACCAGACCGGCAAGGTGGATTTCGCGGCGCTGCTGGACGCGGCACGGCAGATCCTGAATGCAAAGCTGGAAATACTGAAGGCGCAGACCGACGCGCAGATGCGTCTCGCCGAGATAGAACGACTGCTGGGAGAAGAGCTATGAAGCCAACAAATGCAATGATTGCCGTGGCACTGGCCGCGGCGCTGGCCGCCGCAGGCGGTTACTGGTCGGGTATCCAGAAGACAGAAAGCAGAGAAACAACGGCTACGGCGCAGAAAGAGCCCGCACGCAAGATTCTGTATTACCGCAACCCGATGGGCCTGCCGGACACCTCGCCGGTGCCGAAGAAAGATGCGATGGGCATGGACTATGTGCCGGTATACGAAGGCGAGGAGGCTGGACAGGCCGCTTCGGCAGGACAGGTGAAGATCAGCATCGAGAAGGTGCAGAAGCTCGGCGTGAAGACCGAGCAGGCGGCGCGGCGCATGCTCGATCGCACCGTGCGCGCCGTGGGCAAGGTGGAAGTCGACGAGCGGCATATCCACAGCATCGCGCCGAAGTTCGAAGGCTGGATTGAAAAGCTGCACGTGAAGACCACCGGGGAAGCGGTGAGGAAGGGGCAGGCCCTGTTCGAAGCCTACAGCCCCGAGCTGGTCTCGGCACAGCGCGAGTACGCGATTGCGGTCGAGGGCGTCGCGGCGCTGAAGGATGCGGACGAGGACACGAAACGCAGCATGCAGCGGCTTGCCGAGGCCAGCCTGCAGCGTCTCAGGAACTGGGACATTTCCGAGCAGCAGGTGAAGGAGCTTGCGGCATCGGAGGCCACGAGGCGCAGCCTGACCTTCCATGCGTTCCACACGCCGGTGAACGGCGTCGTGCTGGAGAAGAAGGCGCTGGAAGGGATGCGCTTCATGCCCGGCGAGGTGCTGTACCAGATTGCCGACCTTTCCTCGGTGTGGGTGGTCGCCGATGTCTTCGAGCAGGACATCGCGCTGGTGAAGGCCGGCAGCAGGACACAGGTGAAGGTGAACGCCTACCCGGACAAATCCTTCGAAGGGACGGTGGACCTGGTCTATCCGACGCTGAATCCCGCGACGCGCACCGTGCCGGTGCGCATGGAAATCGCCAATCCAAACGGGCTGCTCAAGCCGGCCATGTTCGCCAACGTGGAGATTCCGGTGGCCGGCAAGGGCGAGGTGCTGACCGTGCCGGTCTCGGCGGTGATCGACAGCGGCACGCGCCAGGTGGTGCTGGTGCAGCTCGCGCCGGGGCGTTTCGAGCCGCGCGTGGTGAGGTTGGGCGGCCGCGGCGAAAACTATGTCGAGGTGCTTGAGGGCGTCGCGGAAGGCGAGCAGGTGGTGATTTCCGCGAACTTCCTGATCGATGCGGAGAGCAACCTCAAGGCGGCATTGGGCGGCCTTGGCGAGCATGTCGGCAGCGCGCCGGCGGAGCAGGGGCAACAGGGCGCGCAGGCACAGCAGAAGCGCAACGGCGTAGGGCACGAGGTGCAGGGTACGCTGAACGCCATCAACGCGGACGGCACGGTCAACATCACCCATGGGTCGGTCGAAACGCTGGGCTGGCCGGGCATGACGATGGACTTCATGCTCGCCAATCCTTCGCTGACGGATAACGTCAGGACCGGCAGTGCTGTCGCGTTCGAGATCGTCGAGCGCAAACCGGGCGAATGGGTGATCACCAGGCTGGAGGCGAAGCCGGCCGCCCCTCCCGTTGCCACGGCAGGGGAGCGGAAGAAGCCGGCGGCACCATCGCAGCCCGCCGCAGGGCACCGGGTGCAGGGCACGCTGAACGCCATCAACGCGGACGGCACGGTCAACATCACCCATGGGCCGGTCGAGTCGCTGGACTGGCCGGGCATGACGATGGATTTCATGCTCGCCGATCCCGCACTGGCGGCGGGCATCAAGCCGGGTGCCGCAATCAGTTTTGAGATCACCGAACGCAAGCCGGGCGAATGGGTGATCACCCGGCTGCAACCCAGCCAGGCCAACCCTCACGAGGGGCACTGACATGCTGGACAGAGTCATTGAATGGTCTGCGCACAACCGCTTCCTGGTGATGCTCGCCACGCTGTTCGTCACGCTGGCGGGCATCTATGCGGTCGTCAGGACGCCGCTGGATGCCTTGCCGGACTTGTCCGACGTGCAGGTGATCGTCTATACCGAGTATTCCGGGCAGGCGCCGCAAGTCGTCGAGGACCAGGTGACCTACCCGCTCACCACGGCGATGCTCGCGGTGCCGAAATCCAAGGTGGTACGCGGCTTCTCGTTCTTCGGCGCATCGTTTGTGTACGTGATCTTCGAGGACGGCACCGACATCTACTGGGCGCGCTCGCGCGTGCTCGAATACCTGAACCAGGCCGCGGGGCGGCTGCCGAAAGGCGTTGCGCCGCAACTCGGGCCGGACGCGAGCGGGGTGGGCTGGGTGTACCAGTACGCCGTGCTCAGCGACAGGCACAACCTCGCCGAGCTGCGCACCATGCAGGACTGGTACCTGCGCTACCAGTTGAACAAGGCGCATGGCGTCGCGGAAGTGGCCTCGATCGGCGGCTTCGTGCAGCAGTACCAGGTGACCGTCGATCCGGTGAAGCTGCGCGCCTTCGGCATTCCGCTGAATACGGTTGCGCAGGTAATCCGCGAGTCCAACCGCGATGTCGGCGGGCGCGTGGTCGAGATGGCCGAGACCGAGTACATGGTGCGCGGCAAGGGCTACCTGCGCGGCAAGGACGACCTGGAAAACCTGGTGGTGAAATCCGAGCGTGGCACGCCGGTGCTGCTGCGCGACATCGCGCGCATCGAGCTCGGGCCGGACGAGCGGCGCGGCCTGGCCGAGCTCAACGGCGAGGGCGAGGTGGTGTCCGGCATCGCGATGGCGCGCTACGGGCAGAACGCGCTGGAGGTCATCGCAAACCTCAAGCATAAGATCGTCGAAGTTTCCGCCGGCCTGCCGGAGGGGGTGAGCATCCAGGCGGTGTATGACCGTTCGGAACTGATCCGGCGTGCGATCGATACGCTGAAGAAAACATTGATCGAGGAAGGGCTGATCGTGGCAGCGGTGTGCATGGTGTTCCTGATGCACGCGAGGAGCGCGCTGGTCGCCATTGTGATGCTGCCCATCGGCGTGCTGATCGCCTTCATCGCGATGCGTGCGTTGGGATTGAATTCCAACATCATGAGCCTCGGCGGGATCGCGATCGCCATCGGCGCGATGGTGGACGCGGCCATCGTGATGATCGAGAACGCGCACAAGCATCTGGAACGACTGCCGACAGTTCCCTCTCCCGCAAGCGGGAGAGGGGAGCCATTAAGCGAGCGTGCCCGCGCCATCCTTGCAGCCTGCAAGGAAGTCGGCCCCTCGCTGTTCTTCTCGCTGCTCATCATTACCGTGTCGTTCCTCCCGGTATTCACGCTGGAGGCGCAGGAAGGGCGCTTGTTCGCGCCGCTCGCGTTTACCAAGACGTTCGCGATGGCGGGCGCGGCGCTGCTGTCGGTCACGCTGGTGCCGGTGCTGATGCTGCTGTTCATCCGCGGCCACATCAGGCCGGAATCGGAAAATCCGCTGAACCGCTGGCTGATCTCGATCTACCGCCCGGTGATCGACGCCGTGCTGCGCCGCAAGAAGGCCACCCTCGCCGTGGCCCTCGCGGCGATGGCGCTGACCCTCTATCCCGCGACGCGCATGGGCAGCGAATTCATGCCGACGCTCAACGAGGGCACACTGTTCTACATGCCCGCGTCGCTGCCCGGCATGTCGGTGACCAAGGCGGCGGAGCTGCTGCAGACGCAGAACAAGATCATCAGGAGCTTCCCGGAAGTCGCGTCGGTGTACGGCAAGGCGGGGCGCGCGCAGACCGCCACCGACCCCGCGCCGCTGGAGATGTTCGAGACCGTCATCAACCTCAAGCCAGAGAAGGAATGGCGCGACGGCATGAGCATAGACAAACTGATCGCCGAGATGGACAAGGCGCTTCAATTCCCCGGCGTGGCGAACTCGTGGACCATGCCGATCAAGGCGCGCATCGACATGCTTTCCACCGGCATCCGCACGCCCATCGGTATCAAGGTGTTCGGCAAGAACCTGGAGGAGATGGAAAGGCTCGCGCGGGAGATCGAAGCAGTGGTGCGCACCGTGTCCGGCACGACCAGCGCCTTCGCCGAGCGCATCACCGGCGGCTATTACCTCAACATCGAGCCGGATCGCGCGCAACTGGCGCGCTACGGCCTGAGCATCAACGAGGTGCAGGAAGTGGTTGCCACCGCGCTCGGCGGCGAGACCGTCACCACCACGGTGGAAGGTCTGGAGCGCTTCGGCGTGAATCTGCGCTACCCGCGCGAGCTGCGCGACACGCCGGAGAAGATCGCACGCGAGGTGCTGGTGCCCGCGCCGATGCTGGGCAGCGGGGAAGGGGCGATGATCCCGCTCGGGCAGCTCGCGAAGGTGAGCGTGGGCAAGGGCGCGCCGTCGATCCGCACCGAGAACGCGCTGCTGTCGGCCTACATCTACGTGGACATCCGCGACCGCGACATTGGCTCCTATGTGGCGGAGGCGCGCAAGGCGGTGGCGGATCAGGTGAAGTTCCCGCCGGGCTACTACGCGACCTGGAGCGGGCAGTTCGAGTACATGGAGCGCGCCGAGGCGAAGATGAAGGTCGTGATCCCCATCACGCTGCTCATCATCTTCCTGCTGCTCTACCTGAACTTCGGACGCGTCACCGAATCGCTGATCGTGATGCTGTCGGTGCCGTTCGCGCTGGTCGGAGGGGTGTGGCTGCTGTGGCTGCTCGGCTACAACCTCTCCGTGGCCGTGGCGGTGGGCTTCATCGCGCTGGCCGGTGTCGCGGCGGAGACCGGCGTGGTGATGCTGATCTATCTGGAAAGTGCGTGGGAGGAGCAGCGCGCACGCTGTGCCGCCGAAGGCCGCGAGCCGGGGCCGGACGACCTGCACGCGGCGATCATGGAGGGCGCGGTGAACCGCGTGCGCCCGAAGATGATGACGGTGACCGCGATCATGGCCGGGCTGCTGCCGATCATGTGGAGCACCGGCGCGGGCTCGGAAGTGATGCGCCGCATCGCCGCGCCGATGGTCGGCGGGATGATCTCCTCGACGGTGCTGACGCTGGTGGTAATCCCGGTGATTTACGCTTGGATCAAGCAAAGAAAAATATTGACTGCTGGCCGCTGAGGGGCAGGGAATGGGTGATTATCCGTATTGAGATCGAATGCCGGATGAAGTTAGATGGGGATCGCACAGCCACAGTGTTACAAGGAGAAATGAAATGCTAATCGAAGATTATGTTTGCGGGATGCAGGTCAATGAGGGTGAAAACCAGATCATGTACCGGGGAGGGGCTTATTCATTCTGCTCCATGCAATGCCGGGAGCGTTTTCAGGCTAATCCCCATCTGTATGTCGGGCTGCCTGGGCAGAAGGCTCCGAAACAGGAGGGGCGTTCGGTAATCAAACAAAGGCGCCTGCGTCTGGCGCAGCCCTTGTCATCAGGCCAGGAAAAAATGCTGGTTGATGCGCTGCAAACCATGATGGGCATCCAGGCTGTTTCGGCCGAAGGCGAACGTGTCGCGATCACCTACGATCTGCTTCAGGCGACCGAAGAACAGATCGAGAACAAGCTGGCTGAAATCGGCATCCAGCTCGGTGAAGGCTTTGCCGATCGCTTGCGCCGGGCATTTGTGCACTATGAAGAGGAATGCGAAGCAGGTAATCTGGAGGTGCATGCGGATGACATCGAGCCGCTTTATGAAGCGTTCCGGCGGGACGAAAGATAGAGGTAAACAGGGAACTTCGGCCGGGATACGGCGGCCGAATCGCGGTGATGAGGAGGGCGGTAATCATGCTGAACGAATTCATCCACGAACCGCGCATCGCGTACTTCTCCATGGAGATCGCGCTGCGCAACGAAATTCCGACCTATGCCGGCGGGCTGGGGATGCTCGCCGGCGACACCATGCGTTCGGCCGCCGACCTCGGCCTGCCGATGGTGGCGGTCAGCCTGGTCAGCCATGCCGGCTATTTCCGCCAGGAGATCGACGCGCAGGGGCGGCAGATCGAGCATGCCGCGACCTGGGATATCAGGCGCTGGGCGCAGCCTCTCGACGCCAAAATCGCCGTGCAGATCGACGGCCGCACGGTGTGGATCGGCGCCTGGCTGTACGTGCTCGAAGGCCACATGGGCGGCCGCCAGCCGGTGTTGCTGCTCGACACCGACCTGAACGAGAACGACGGCGGCGACCGCGAGATCACCCACTATCTCTACGGCGGCGATAACGTCTACCGCCTCAAGCAGGAGATCGTGCTCGGGCTGGGCGGTGTGCGCCTGCTGCAGGCAATCGGCTTCACCATCCGGCATTACCACATGAACGAGGGGCATTCCGCGCTGCTCGGCCTGGAGCTGATGCGGCGCTACACCCATTCCACCGAACATCTGCGCCCCGGCGAATCTCCCTACGACCTGCCGCACGTGCGCGACCTGTGCAGCTTCACCACGCACACGCCGGTCGAGGCCGGGCATGACCGCTTTTCCTACGACCTGGTGCGGCGCGTGCTCGACAACGACTTCGACATCGAGACCATCAAGCGCCTCGCCGGGGAGGAGAGCCTCAACATGACGCGGCTCGCGCTGAACCTCAGCGAATACGTCAACGGCGTCGCCAAGAAGCATGCCGAGGTATCCAATGCGATGTTTCCGGGCTACAAGGTGCATGCGATCACCAACGGCGTGCATCCGTACATCTGGGCTGCCGAGAGCTTCCGCCAGCTCTACGACCATTACACGCCCGGCTGGTGCCATGAGCCGCAGTTGCTGATGCGCGTCGACTGCTGCATTCCCGATGCGGCGATATGGGAAGCGCATATGCAGGCGAAACAGCGTCTCATCGGCAAAGTGCAGGCGCTCACCGGCGTGTCGCTCAAACCCGATGTCCCGATTTTCGGCTTCGCGCGGCGCATGACGGCATACAAGCGCCCGGACCTGCTGTTCTCCGACCTGGAGCGCCTGCGGACGATTGCCCACAACCAGCCTTTCCAGATCGTGCTTGCCGGTAAGGCGCACCCGCAGGATGAAAACGGCAAGCGCCTGATCGAGCACCTGTATGTTCATGCGCGCGATCTTGCCGGCACGATCCCGGTTGTCTACCTGCCCGATTACGATCTGGCGCTTGCCCAGATGCTGACCGCAGGGGCGGACGTGTGGCTCAACACGCCGTTGCCGCCGCTCGAGGCTTCCGGCACCAGCGGGATGAAAGCCGCCTTCAACGGTGTGCCCAACCTGTCGGTGCTCGATGGCTGGTGGATCGAGGGCTGCATCGAGGGCGTGACCGGCTGGACAATCGGCGATGCGGCGGGAATGGCCGACGGCAAAGCGCAAGTGCTTTACGACAAGCTCGAACAGGTTGTGCTGCCGCTGTATTACGGCCACGGCGACGGCGGATGGGTCAAGGTGATGAAGGGGGCGATCAGCAAGAACGCCTCGTATTTCAACAGCCACCGCATGATGCGGCGCTATGCGACGGAAGCGTACGCAAGATGAGCGCAGTGATTTAAGGAGAAGAGATATGACACCGAAAACTGTATTGTTTGCCACCCTTTTCGCATTGCTTGCGGCCACGGCTGCGGGAGCCGGAGAACCCGGAGCAGACAAACCGGCAGCAAGCCAGGGCGAGGAAAAAACCGGCTCACCGGAAGGGGAGCACAAGCTGGATTTCAAGGAATTGTTCGGCTGCGAGCCGATGGGGGAAGATGGCCACCCAATGCCGAAACCGGCATCGGGGGTGGAGCAGCAGGAAACCATGCAGCCCAGGCAATAGCGTTGACGCTATGCGGCGAATGCCGGATAGCACAACCTGGGGCGGCAAATATTCAACTGAACGGAGGTCGGCATGGCATACCGGAAATCGGAAACGGCGCAGTTGGCATTCATCAGGCCTGCCCAGTTTGGTGCGGCAGCGCTGGTGCTGCTGCTCGCCGTCTATTTCGGCGTGGTCAGCCTGATTTCGGGGGTTGATTTTGCGTTCGAGCAATTCGCGAAGTTCTGGTATTTCATCGTGCTCCTCGCGCTGGGCTTCGGCATCCAGGTCGGGCTCTACACCTACCTCAGGAACCTCGCCGGACGACACGGCGCATCGGGCAAGGTGGTTGCCGTCTCCGGCACAACTTCTACCGCCGCGATGGTTTCCTGTTGCGCGCATTACCTGACCAACATCCTGCCCATTCTCGGAGTCACGGGTTTTCTCACCGTGGTTGCGGAGTACCAGATCGAGCTGTTCTGGGTCGGCCTCGCGTTCAATGCCGCTGGCATCTTCTACGTCGTATCGAGAGTCATCAAATTTTCCAGGGAGCACAAAAAATGCGAAAACAATTCCTGATCGGCCTTGCCTTTGCAGTAATGGCTGCTGCGGCAGTTTCGATGGGCTATGCGGCGGAGCCAGACTATGCGCCGCAAGTCAGCAACGAGGGCGGAGTGAAGGTCACCGTTACACCGCGCATTTCGAGCACAGCGAAAGCCTGGGATTTCCAGGTGGTCATGGAAACCCACACGCGGGGCTTGGGCGATGACCTGGCCAAAGTCTCGGTGCTCATCGCGGATGGCAGGCAATACCTGCCCGTGGGATGGGAAGGCGCGCCGCCGGGAGGCCATCACCGCAAGGGCAAGTTGCGCTTCAAGGCGGTTGCACCGCAGCCGAAATCGATGGAACTGCAGATACGCCTTGCAGGCGATGCCTCTCCAAGGAGCTTCAAATGGCCGGTGAAGTAAGAGGCTGTCTTAATAAATTCGCGGGTAGGGATGACGCAGTTGTGCAACGCATTCTCATGCTGTTCGGATCGGTACGGTTCCGGACAATATTGCAGCGTGCGCCATGCCGGGTAACCGGGGAGAGGCAGGCATGAAATATGTCTGGTTATCCTGGTCCGGCGCATTCCTGGTTCCTTGGGCATTGCTGTATTTCGTCAGGCCCGGCTTCCGGCAGAAGATGCTGCGCGTCAGTCTGGCGACCAGCCTGCTCGGCCTCAGCGAGCCGATTTTCGTGCCGGAATACTGGAACCCGCCGAGCCTGTTCGACCTCGCGCAACGCACCGGATTCGATATCGAAAGCCTGATTTTCTGCTTCGCAATCGGCGGCATCGGCGCGGTCATGTACAACGCGCTTGTCAACAGCGGTATTGGCGAAGTTCCGCACACCGAGCGCCATAACGGCCGCCATCGCTGGCATCGCCTCGCCATTGCGGCACCGTTTCTGGCTTTTCCCATGTTGTATTTCCTGCCGTGGAACCCGATTTATCCGGGCATCGTTGCGATGGCGCTCGGCGGAATCGCCAACGTGCTGTGCCGCCCGGATTTGCTGCGCAACACCCTGATCGGCGGCGGGCTGTTCCTGTTGCTCTACGCAATTTTCATGCTGTTGCTGATTTTTTTCGCACCGGGCTATATCGAGCAGGTATGGAATCTGCCCGCCCTTTCCGGGGTTCTGCTCGGCGGCATTCCGCTGGAAGAGCTCGCTTTCGGTTTTGCCTTCGGGCTGTACTGGGCGGGCATTTATGAGCATTTCACCTGGCATCGTGACCAACCGGGAAAAGAGGCTGGACATGCGTAATAGGCTGCGTATCCGCATGATTGCATTACCCCTCAATGCATCTGCCATAACTGTGTCCACCAGAAACGGGTAAGGAGGCAAGCATGTCCGAGCAACAAGAAATGCACCACCAATCCAGAGGCCGCTGGGTGTTCTACGGCTTTCTCGCGGTTGCCGGTTTCTTTATGTTCACCGAGCACCGCGCCCACGTGCTGGGGATATTGCCCTACTTGCTGCTGCTCGCGTGCCCGCTGATGCACCTGTTCATGCATCATGACCACGGCCGCCACGAGCAGCATGCGCATAACCATGATTCACCCGAAGGAGGCTCGAAATGAATGCCTCGTTTCCAGATTACGGGCTGTGGTCGCTGGTCATCATCAACTCGCTGGTGTTCATCATCTTCGCCTTCAGCTTTGCCAAGCCGCAAAGCCGGCGCGACTGGCGTTCGTTTGGCGCATTCTCCGCCTTCATCGTGGCGTTATTCACGGAGATGCATGGCTTCCCGCTCACCATCTATTTGTTTTCCGGCTGGCTGCAAAGCCGTTATCCGGGCGTGGATTGGTTCGCTCACGATGCCGGCCACCTGTTCGAGATGATGTTCGGCTGGCGGGCAAATCCGCATTTCGGGCCGTTTCATCTGATCAGCATGGCGCTCATCGTCGGCGGATTTTTCCTCCTTTCCTCCGCGTGGAAAGTGCTCTATGAGGCGCAACGCACGCACCACCTGGCGACCACCGGGCCTTATGCCAGGGTTCGCCATCCACAGTACGATGGCTTCGTGCTCATCATGCTCGGTTTTCTGGTGCAATGGCCAACTATCCTTACGCTGCTGATGTTTCCGGTGCTGGTATGGATGTACGTACGCCTGGCGCGGCGGGAGGAGCGGGAAGCCGAAAAGGAATTTGGAGAGGCCTATATCCGGTATGCCGAAAAGACTCCCGCATTCTTCCCGCAAACGGGAGCGGCCGGCTGAATTCAGCGTGCCACGCCAGCCTGTGCAACTACCGAAGGAGAAATGAAATGTTAACCAAAGATTACGTTTGCAGTGGAAGCATTTGTCGCCGAGGAGCTGGTTTTTCGCAACATGGTCAGCCTTAAGTGCGGCGAGCAGCTTTCGATGCACTGCCTGTCTCTTGCGCTGCCTTACTGTGAATCTCAGGGAGAAGTACGATGAAAATATTTTGTTCCAGCATCCTGGCCGTCTTGTGGCTAACCGGCTGCGTCAATCCGGGTCATGTTCATCAAATGCTCGGCAAAGACGGAGGAGCGTTCACCGCTGGGGAACTGGTTCATGACCATGCCTGGGGGAAGGACAATCACCTCGTGCTGGAGATGTCGAGCCGGCGTTACGAGGCTCATGGATTTGCTGTCGAGCGCCATCGCCATTTGGGGGAACTGCGCAAACGCTATTACTTTTCCAATCCGAAACGATGGGAGCGGATTTTTTCCGGCCTCGATACCAGTGAGATGGTTTATTGTATTGAAACGGTGGCCAGATCCGTGGAGGGGCAGGAACTGTCGTGCAGCTTGATATGGAAATCCGGCGCCAAGCCCGCCGGCTTTTGCACGGACCAGGCAGGTACGGCATTTCCGGTAAATTTTGAATAGGATAACGCTGATACGAAAGGGATAGCACATGGCAAATTCAGGAATGATCGGCCTTGCGGTCATTTCGTATGCGTCGTTCCTGCGGCGCAGATGGAACGGGCGCGCCTCGATGTCTGCGCCGCACGAGGCTGAGTCATGAAGGCTCATACATCATCGTTAACGCGCAAGCTGATCCGGAAATGGGACCGGCATGCTCCCGGATACGACCGCATGAGCGAACCCATGGAGCATATGCTGGGTTTCGCGCAGGCGCGCGCGCGGCTGTTTTCCGGCCTGAGCGGAACCATCCTGGAGCTGGGTGTCGGAACCGGGCGTAACCTGCCGTACTACCCGCAAGACGCGCGAATGATCGCCCTGGACCTGAGCCGCGGCATGATCGGGCACGCCGTGCGCAAGGCGAATGCGCTGTCTTCCACCGTTGTTTTTCTTGTGGGCGATGCTGAGGAGCTGCCGTTTGCGGATGCCTCGCTGGATGCGGTGGTGGGCAGTGGCGTGTTCTGCTGCGTGCCGGATGCGGTGCGAGGCTTCAGGGAGATCAAGCGCATATTAAAACCCGGCGGAAAAGTCGTTTTGCTGGAACACATGCGGCCGACCGGCGTGTTGGGCCTGTTCTTCGATCTGCTCGATCCCCTCGTGAGCCGGTTCATGGGGCCGCACATCAACCGCCGCACTCTCGAGAGCATACGGGCGGCAGGGCTGGTCATCGAGCATGAGGAAAACGTGCATTCCAACTGGGTAAAGCTGGTGGTGGCGAATCGAAAGAAGCCGGAGAGGGAGGGATGAGCAAAGGAACAGAAATTCTGGAGCAGGCAGATGCCGCATTTGCCGAAGCCTTGGCCGAAGCGCTGGATATTCGCGAGCACGAAACCGGCGCGCACTCCAAACGGGTCGCCTGTCATACCCTGGTATTGGCTCGTCATTTCATGGGAGATGCCGACCGGTTGCGGCAAATCTATTGGGGCTCATTGCTTCACGACATAGGCAAAATCGGCATACCGGATGCAATTTTGCTCAAACCCGGCCCGCTTGATGAGGATGAGTGGGAGTCAATGCGGACGCATCCGGAAAAAGGATACCGCATCGTTTCGCAGATTCCGGACATGAAAGAGGCTGCGGAAATCGTACTCAGCCATGAGGAGCGCTTCGACGGGAGCGGGTATCCGCGCGGGCTGCGCGGAGAACTGATCTGCCTCGGGGCGAGGCTGTTTGCCGTAATAGATACCCTGGATGCGATTACCTCCGACCGCCCTTACCGAAAGGCAAGCACCTTCGAACAGGCGCGTGACGAGATTGTCAGGATGAGCGGGGCGCAATTCGACCCGGTAGCGGTGCAGGTGTTTCTGGCAGAAGAAGCAACGTTTCGCGAAATGGCGGAAGCCAAGTGCATAGTCCCGCACGACCTGGCGATTCCGCAACCAAAAATACAAGGAGTAGTGCATGGCATCCGACATTGATCCGGTTTGCGGCATGACGGTGAAACCGGAATCACCGCATCGCTGGGAATATCGCGGCGCCGAATACCGCTTCTGCAGCGCGAAGTGCCTGTCGAAGTTCCAGGTATCGCCGGAGGCTTACCTCAAGCCCCAAGCGGCGGAGCCGCATGTTGCCAAGCCCGGCGTGATGTACACCTGCCCCATGCACCCCGAGATCCGCCAGCCCGCGCCGGGAAGCTGCCCGAAGTGCGGCATGGCGCTGGAGCCGGAATCACCGCTGGTTCCGGGGGCGGTCGAATACACCTGTCCGATGCATCCCGAGGTGGTGCGCAGCGAGCCGGGCAGTTGCCCCATCTGCGGCATGGCCCTGGAGCCGCGCGGTGCTTCCGCGGAAGACAACACCGAACTGGACGACATGACGCGGCGCTTCTGGACGAGCGCTGCGCTGGCGCTGCCGGTGTTCGTGATGGCGATGGCCACCGATCTCCTGCCGCAAGCGATGCCGGTATTCGTTTCGATGAAGGCGCTGCAGTGGATGGAGTTCGCCCTGGCGACCCCGGCGGTGCTGTGGGGCGGCTGGCCGGTCTTCCAGCGCGGCTGGGCCTCGGTGGTCAACCGCAGCCTCAACATGTTCAGCCTGATCGCGCTCGGCGTCGGCGTGGCGTGGACGTACAGCGTGGTAGCGATGCTGCTGCCGGGAATCTTCCCTCCCACGATGCGCAGCATGGGCGGCACGGTGCCGGTGTACTTCGAGGCGGCGGCAGTGATCATGGCCCTGGTGCTGCTCGGGCAGGTGATGGAATTAAGGGCGCGCAGCCAGACCAGTGCTGCGATCAGGCTATTGTTGGGCCTCGCGCCGAAGACCGCGCGCATCGTGCGTAGCGATAACAGCGAGGAAGACATTCCGCTGGAGCAGGTGCAGCCGGGCGATACGCTGCGCGTGCGTCCCGGCGAGAAGGTACCGGTGGACGGCGTGGTGCTCGAAGGGACGAGCGCACTGGACGAATCCATGGTCACCGGCGAATCCATTCCGGTGGAGAAGGCCGTGGGTGCGCGACTGATCGGCGCGACGGTGAACGGCACGGGCAGCCTGCTGATGCGCGCCGAGCGCGTCGGCGCCGACACCCTGCTCGCGCAGATCGTGCACATGGTGAGCGAGGCGCAGCGTTCGCGCGCGCCGATCCAGCGCCTCGCCGATGTCACGGCGGCTTATTTCGTGCCGGTAGTGATAGGGGTAGCGCTCGCCACGCTGGCGGTATGGGGCATCTTCGGGCCGGAGCCGCGCCTCGCCCACGCCATCGTCAACGCGGTGGCAGTGCTGATCATCGCCTGCCCCTGCGCGCTGGGGCTGGCCACGCCGATGTCCATCATGGTCGGCACCGGGCGCGGAGCCACTCTGGGCGTGCTCATCAAGAATGCCGAGGCGCTGGAGACCATGGAGAAGGTGGACACGCTGGTGGTGGACAAGACCGGCACGCTGACCGAGGGCAAGCCGAAACTGGTCTCGGTCATTCCGCTCGCCGGATTCGATGAAGGTGAAGTGCTACGGTTAGGTGCCAGCCTGGAGCGTGCCAGCGAACATCCGCTGGCGGCGGCGATTGTCGGAGGCGCGCAGGAAAAAGGATTGTCACTGACAGCAGTGAGCGATTTTCGCTCGTACACCGGCAAGGGCGTTGCCGGAAAAGTCGAGGGCCGTGCGGTCGCGCTGGGCAATCTAAAACTGCTCGAGGAATTGAGGATCGACGCAGGTGAATTGCCCGCACGCGCCGAGGCGCTGCGCGGTGACGGCCAGACCGTGATGCTGCTCGCGGTAGACGGCAGGGCGGCGGGTCTGATCGGCGTGGCCGATCCGGTCAAGGCCTCCACGCCGGACGCGATTCGCGCGCTGCACGAGGAAGGTGTGCAGGTCATCATGCTCACCGGCGACAACCGCATCACGGCGGAGGCGGTCGCGAAGAAGCTCGGCATCGACCGGGTCGAGGCGGACGTGCTGCCCGAGCGCAAGGCCGCCATCGTCAAGCAGTTGCAGAGCCAGGGGCGCATCGTGGCGATGGCGGGCGACGGCATCAACGACGCGCCCGCGCTGGCGCAGGCGCAGGTCGGCATCGCGATGGGCACCGGAACCGACGTAGCGATGGAAAGCGCGGGGGTCACGCTGGTCAAGGGTGACCTCAACGGCATTGTGCGTGCCGTGCGCCTGTCGCGCGCGACCATGAAGAATATCCGCCAGAACCTGTTCTTCGCGTTCATCTACAACGTGCTCGGCATTCCCGTGGCGGCGGGCGTGCTGTACCCGGTGTTCGGCCTGCTGCTCTCGCCGATCATCGCCGCCGCCGCGATGAGCTTCAGCTCGGTGTCGGTGATCGCCAACGCTATCCGGCTGAATCGGATAAAACTGTGAGAAGCTGTCTTTAAAATTGCTGCGGAGGGCGTCTGCGGCGTTGCGCGGTACTCGCAATCCTCATGTACTTTGTGTACATTCCGGTTGCTGCGTTGACCAGCGACTTGGCTGGCGTTTTTTGCCAGCTTAGTCGAATGGCCATGCAAAGCCCGTGCGCCTTGCATCCATCCCTCCTCACGAATTTTTAAGGCAGCTTCTAAGAACTTTTGCGTGCGTGAATTTTCCAGGGAACGCATGATGAAACATTACGAATACGCGAGGATCAATTCATGAAATTCGCCCCCGACCTTCCTCCGCCAGCAACCCCGCCAGATGTCCGGCCGGAAGTGGGAGCCCTGGCGGGGACCAAGCGCGTCAGGCCCGTCGCACCGCGCATCTCGCCGCCGCTGATCGTGCAGCCGCATGTGGAGCATGAACCCCCGTCCGGTATTGCCGAAGAAGGGGAGAGGCGCCACGATCCGCATTTTCACGGAGAGCGCCGGACTTACTGCCGCCGTGTCGAATACCGGCCCATGCTGGTCGAGCTGCGCTCGGGAAGAGAGCGGCGCCGGCACAACCAGCGGGCGGACGATATCACCGAGCATATCGACATAAAAACCTGAGCGGCAGTTTCAGCCGAGCGGCTGACGTTAGGCAGCGTCAGCAGGAAGATGTTCTCCTGCAACCTGCTCAGGCCGCGCTCGCGGAAGCGCGGGTTCTGCGCGAGCACGTCCAGTTGGGCCAGCAGGCGTATTCCGGCGTGATCGCGATAGAGCGCATTTACTTCGTCTACGGAAACCGCGAACGGCGGGCCAGACATTTCCGCCTGGGGATAGTCGAGGGTGACGAGCAGGATTTGCGCGGCGGGCGGCAGGATGCTCACCAGATGGCGGGCATAGCGTTCGCGCATTTCCGGCGGCAGTGCGATCAGCGAGGCGCGGTCGTACACCGCCTTGACTCCAGCCAGATCGTCCCTGTCCAGATCGAAGAAATCGCCGCACAGGATGCGGATGCCATCCGCCTCATGGCTGTCGAACCTTTCGCCCCTGGTGCGCTGCGGAGAGAGCCCGTTCTCCTCGAAGAACGCCTGCGCCGCGAGGGGGCTCAATTCCACGCCCAGCACCGCATGTCCCTGCTCGCGCAGCCAGAGCATGTCGCGGCTCTTGCCGCACAGCGGCACGAACACCTTGCTACTGCGCGCCAAGCGCAGTTCCGGCCAGTGCTCGCGCAGATAGGGATTGATCTCGTCCTGGTGAAAACCGGTCTCTTTCCGTTCCCAGCGCTCCAGCCAAAAATTCTTTTCCATTTTTATCTCGCGGCAGATCGTCAGAGTTTCAGGGACATTCTGGCATGCGGCTGGCCCGCGACCATGAACACTTCGCCCTGCTCGGCAAAACCGATGCTGCGATAGAAAGGCACATAGCGGGACAGCACATCGACGCTTACCTGCGGGTAGCACTGCGCGCGGGCGTAATCGAGCAGCGCCTCCATGATTGCCGTGCCGACTTTCTGCTTGCGCCACTGCGGCAGCACCGCGATATGCCCGATGTGGCCGTCGGGCTGCATCCGCCCGCAACCGATGGCCTCGCCCTGCAGGCTGAGGGCCAGGGCATGGCGGCTGTTTTCGTCCAGCCCGTCCCACTCCAGTTCTTCGGGTATGCCCTGTTCGCGGACGAATACCGCCTCGCGGACCGGCTTGAGCAACGGTTCGCCATCGTGCCAGGCGACCAGGCTGATGGTAAAGGGATTGCCCATCGTGCACCTCCTCAAGCGAAGATTTCGACTGCCGTTCCTGCGGGTACCAAGTCGAACAATTCTACCAAATCGGCATTGCGCATGCGGATGCAGCCATGCGAGCCGGGTGTGCCGATCTTTGCCGAATCCGGCGTGCCGTGGATGTATATGTGGCGGCGCATGGTGTCGCATTCGCCGAGCCGGTTGAAGCCGGGCTCACAGCCCGACAGCCAGAGGATGCGCGTGAGGATCCAGTCGCGCTCCGGGAACTGCGCGCCGAGTTCCGGCGTATAGATTTCGCCGGTCGGGCGGCGGCGCACGAACACCGCGTTTTCCGGCTGCCCCGCGCCGATCTTCGCGCGGATGACATGCCTGCCGCGCGGCGTGCAATAGCTGCCGTTGGTCTCGCCCGCGCCGTTCGCAGCGGTGGAAACGGCGTAGTGGCGCAGCGTGTTGCCCGCGTCGTCGAGCAGTTCGAGCTGCTGTGTGGCGATGTGGACGTTGATCTTCATTCGGCCTTCTGCTGCGCGCGGCGCATGGCGAAAAAGCTGCTGAGCAGCGCGCCGCATTCCTCCGCGAGCACGCCGCCCGTCACCGTGGCGTGATGGTTCAATCGCTCGACTCCCCTCGCACCTTGGGGGAGATAACCAATGACTTGCCCAGCGTTCTTTGCTGGGTTAGTCAGATGGCTAGTAGTTCCATCAGGGGAGAGGGGTAAGTCTCCAAACACATCCAGCACGCTGCCGCACACGCCGGTCTTCGGGTCGCGCGCCCCGTACACCACCCGTGCGATGCGCGCGTGCATGATCGCCCCGGCGCACATCAAACAGGGCTCCAGCGTCACGAACAGCTCGCAGCCCACCAGCCGGTAGTTGTCGAGATACTGCGCCGCGTCGCGCAGCGCCATCATCTCGGCGTGCGCGGAAGGATCGCGGCGCGAAATCGGCGCATTGAAACCGCGCCCGACGATCTCGCCGTCCTTCACCACCACCGCCCCGATCGGCACCTCACCCGCCGCCTCGGCCTGCCGCGCGAGCTCCAGCGCAGCGCGCATGAAAATTTTGTCGCTCATCTTACTTGTTCGAGGGATCGCACATACCCTTGCCATGTTCATTCATCGCGCGAGTATAAATCATCGCCGCGCATCGGTCGCGGCGCAGGCAATATAGGCCGTTCGGCATATTGTTTTTTAGCTGGAATGCTGGAACACTGCGTCCCAGTCAGGGAGGAGGGAATGCCGCAGTCGGCTACTGCATGTTGCTGGAATATTCGAACCTCCCCCCTTTTGTACTATATTTGTTCACAATGGAATGGGAGATGTTATGCAATCTAGATGGAAAAAACCAGTATTGGCCATCATGTTATCCGTTACGATAGCTGGATGTGTAACTCCTCCTGTTAAATTTCAAGCTTATGAAGTTAAGCCCAGTAACAAAATCCCCCTAGAAATTGGAGCTGCAGCTGAAGCTTTGCTGGGTAAGTGTGTAAATTCCGTTGATAAGAGCGGATTCGCGCAATACAGCGCGTGTGTTGGTGACTTCAAGAGTTACTATGGAACAATTATAGAAACAGGTGCTGATCTTCACGATAAAGGAATTTTTCAAATAGACGCTAAATTGGGATACAAAGAGCTAAGTCTTGGGGGTGGTGTTCACTACTACAGTGAATATAAAGTTGATAAACAATTATCGAAAGAACCAAAAGGTAAATACGATTTAGAAGAATTAAATCTTTTATATGAATCCTGTGTTGCATCCCCCCCTACGCAATATATTATTGAAACTGTCTATCGCGGTTGTAGCGCTACTGACAATATCGAAAAGGTGGAGCAGGTTGATTCTAAATACTTAAAGAATTTTATAAATGCAGGTGGGTTTCGCAACGGAGTTAAAGTGATAGGGGACCCTGTTAACTTTAATACAGGGGAGGAAACTAAAAATAATGTCTCGTGTGGTTCTCCGCAAATAATCGCGGTTGGAGTTGTTCCCGTTTCCAATATCTGCAAAAACATCGATGTTCATAGAATGTCTGAATTTCAAAAGAATATTCACTCGCTGGAAAAGCAAATTTTGGGACTTAAGGGTGAAAACGATTTGCTAAAAGAAAAAATGGAAACTTACAAGGGGTCTGTAGAAAACCTAAAATCGAAAACAAAAAAACAAGAGGCAACTATTAGTGAGCTTAACAAAAAAATTGCTGAAGGAAATACCGATTCACAGGTTTTACTAAATCAATTAAATACTGCAAAAACTGGATTAGGTTCCGTAGAGACGAAGCTCGAGAAAGCCGTCGCAAATGCAAATCAATTAGCATTAGAGGTCATTAGCCAGAAAAATGTGTATGAGAAAAAGTTGTTGGACCTAAATGCAGAAAAGAAAAATTTAGATGAAGACTTGGGCCGATTGAATAAAACTCTAACGGATACTTTCAAGAAATTAGAGGATGCCAAGGCAGATATTGTTAGAAGCGAGAAACTCCGCAACGAGGCTGAAGAGGAAGCAAAGCAACTACGAAAGTTGGCACAGGCGAAGAAACAAAATGAAAAAGATATTGAGCAGTCAGCAAGCGTAGCGTACAAGAATTAATGTACATCGCGGGTTCAAGTTTGAAGTGCAACGCCTGACTTGAAGCAAATCCAAAGGGTCAGCTTCGCATTTTGAGATGGGTTTCGCATCGCGAAACCCATCGGCTTTTTGGTTTTGAATTTTCTTCCCCTGTGCGCCGCCAAGTAGCGCAGACCAGACAGGGGTAGTCCGACGAGTATGTTTGAGCACGTGGCCGCGTAGCGGATCGTGCGAGTTTATGAGGAGGCCTGTCTGGTTGAGCAACGCAGGGGACCTCCGAAGGAGGCGGCAAACCGGGGTCGCCTTCTTTTTGGTTACTTTTTCTTGGCGACGCAAGAAAAAGTGACTAGCTGCCGGGCTACCCCCGGCGGTTTTGATTTTAGTTGTAGCCGTTCATGGTTTCGATACCTCACCACGAACGGATCAAGTTAGCTGAAATCAATCACTGAAATTACCTCCCGCGCTTCACCGGCTTCGGCGAGAACAGCGCCGGCTGCGGCATGGCCTGATGGCGCGCCGCTTCGGAAAGGTGTTTCTGGTCGGCGGGTTTTTGCGCCGGGCGCGGTTTGGCGGGCTGCTGGCCGGGGCGCGCTTGAGGGGTGCGTTGCTGCGGGTTGCGCGGTTTCTGGCCCTGGCTGTCGCGCTGTTGCGGGGTGCCGGGCTTCCGGCCCTGGCCGTCGCGCGGTACGCGGTTTTTCTCGCCTGCCGGACGCGGTGCGCTGCTGCGGCGTTGCCCGTGGGGCGGGCGCGGCGGGCGTGGGGCTTCGACGGGAATGTTGGTGGGCGGCACGAAGCTGTCGATCGCCACTTTCGGAATCTCGCGCTTGATCAGCCGCTCGATGCTCTTGAGAAACGGCAGTTCTTCGCTGTCCACCAGCGAGATCGCCGCGCCGCTGCTGCCCGCGCGCCCGGTGCGGCCGATGCGGTGCACGTAGTCTTCCGGCACGTTGGGCAGTTCGAAATTCACCACATGCGGCAACTGGTCGATGTCCAGCCCGCGCGCGGCGATGTCGGTAGCGACCAGCACCGGCAGCGAGCCGTCCTTGAACTGCGCGAGCGCCTTGGTGCGCGCCGGCTGGCTCTTGTTGCCGTGGATCGCCATGGCCGGAATGTCGTCCTTGCACAGCTTTTCCGCGAGCCGGTTTGCGCCGTGCTTGGTGCGGGTGAACACCAGCACCTGCTTCCAGTCGTTGTGCTTGATCAGGTGCGCGAGCAGATAGCTCTTCAGCTTCTGCGGCACGAGGTGGACGCTTTGCTCGACCAGTTCCGCGGTGGTGTTGCGGCGCGCCACTTCGACGTATCCGGGGTTGTGCAGCAGGCCGTCGGCCAGTGCCTTGATCTCGTCGGAGAAGGTCGCCGAGAACAGCAGGTTCTGGCGCTGCTTCGGCAGCAGCGCAAGGATCTTCTTGATGTCGCGGATGAAGCCCATGTCGAGCATGCGGTCGGCTTCGTCGAGCACCAGGATTTCGACGCCGGACAAATCGAGCGTCTTCTGCCCGACATGGTCGAGCAGCCTTCCGGGGGTCGCGACGAGGATATCCACCTTGCCGTGCAGGGCCTTGATCTGCGGGTTGATGTTCACGCCGCCGAACATCACCATGGACTTTAGCGATAAATACTTGCCGTAGGTCTGCACCGATTCCTCGACCTGCGCGGCGAGTTCGCGCGTCGGGACGAGGATGAGGCAGCGTGGCCGGCCGGGGCGCTGGCTGGCAAGGGGTTTTTCGGTGAGCAGATGCAGGATCGGCAGGGTGAATCCGGCGGTCTTGCCGGTGCCGGTCTGCGCGCCTGCCAGCAGGTCGCCGCCGGCCAGCACCAGCGGGATGGCCTGCGCCTGTACCGGAGTAGGGCGCGTGTAGCCGGCATCGGCAATGGCGCGCATCAGGGGTTGCGACAGCTTCAGGTCGGCGAAGGTAATTTCATGGGGTTTTGGGGTGTTCGGCAAAATAGGGCTCCTGCGGCGGCCTGCCGCACACAAGGGCGGCACCAATCGAGGCAGACGAATAAGTGATCGAGACGATCTGGAGATTAAGGAAAGAACCGCTGCACTGATTGGTCGGGTGCAGGGTGCGCGCATTATACCTTACTTGCCCCGGGCTTGCCGGGAAGGCGGAAGGCGGCTTTTCAGGTTTTTGCGCGCTGCAGGAACTTGACGAATTCGTCTTCGGGCAGGGGGCGGCTGTAATGGTAGCCCTGTATCTTTTCGCAGCCGGCTTCCCTGAGGAAGGCCAGTTGCTCTTCCGTCTCCACGCCTTCTGCGATGACGCGCAGGCCGAGGTTCTTGGACAGGCTGATGATCGCCCGCGTGATGGCCTCGTCGTCGCTGTCCTTGGTAATGCCGCGCACGAACGACTGGTCGATCTTGAGTTTGTCGATAGGGAAGCGCTTGAGGTAGCTCAGCGACGAGTAGCCGGTGCCGAAATCGTCCAGCGACAGGCCGATGCCCAGCAACTGGAATTCGTCCATCATGGCGATCGCGCCTTCGACGTTTTGCATGATCATGCTTTCGGTGATCTCCAGCTCGAGGAAGCGCGCATCCAGCTCGTGGCGCGCGAGTGTTTCCGCCACCATGCGCGGCAGGTCCGGGCGGAACTGCTTGGCGGAAATGTTCACCGCCAGCTTGACGATGGGCAGGCCGGCGCGCTGCCATTCCTTGTTGCGCGCGCACACGGTTTCCAGTATCCACTGGCCGATAGGGACGATCAGCCCGGTCTCTTCCGCCAGCGGAATGAAGGTTGCCGGGGAAATCATGCCATGGTCGGCGTGGTTCCAGCGCAACAACACTTCCGCCCCGACGATTTCGCCGCTTTGCAAATTCATCTGCGGCTGGTAGTGAAGCGCCAGTTCCTCGCGTTCCAGGGCGCGGCGCAGGTTGCTTTCCAGCTTGAGGCGCTCCAGGGCGCGCCTGTTCATGTCGGGCGAGAAGAACATGTAACCGTCGTGTGTTTCGCCCTGCTTGGCGCGGTACATCGCAATATCGGCGTTCTTGATCAGGGTTTCGGCATCGTCGCCGTCGTCGGGATAGACGCTGATGCCGATGCTCGCGGAAATCAGCAACTCGTGCCCTTCCACCATGATGGGCACAGACAGGCTGTCGAGGATTTTTTGCGCGACGATGGAGGCGTCTTCGTGCCTGGCGATATCCTTCAGGGCCACGACGAACTCGTCGCCGCCGATGCGGGCGATGACGTCCTCGCCGCGCAGGACGGCGGACAGCCGGGCGGCGACTTCCTTGAGCAGGGTGTCGCCGTGCGCGTGGCCGAGGGAATCATTAACCTGCTTGAAGCGGTTGAGGTTGATGAACAGGATCGCGCCATGCTTCCTGCTGCGCTGCGCTTCGAGCAGGGATTGGCGTAGCAGGGTGTGCAGCCTGAGGCGGTTAGGCAAGCCGGTGAGCGTGTCGTAATAGGCCAGACGGTAGATCTGCTGCTCGGCGTTCTTGCGTTCGGTGAGGTCGGAGAACACGGAGAAGTAATGGGTGACTACCCCGTCCTTGTTGCGCACCCCGCTGATCGACATCCATGCCGGAAAGTTCTCGCCGTTTTTGCGCCGGTTCCACAGTTCGCCGATCCACAGCCCGTTGTTGGCGAGCGAAGCGTTCATCTCTTCGTAGAAGGCCTGGTCGTGCAGGCCCGATTTCAGGATCGAGGGTAGCTGCCCGATGGCCTCGTGCGCCTCGTAGCCGGTGATCTTGGTGAAGGAGCGGTTTACCGAAAGAATGCGCTTGGACACATCGGTGACGATGATGCCTTCGTCGCTGTATTCGAAGATCGCCGCCTGCAGGCGCAGCTCCGCTTCCGCCTGCAGGCGCTCGGTGATGTCCACCAGGTAGCCGAGGATCGCGGTAGGGTTGCCACGCGCGTCGCGCGACAGGGAGAGGCTCAGGCTGGCCCAGAACACCTCGCCGGACTTTTTGCGGCGCTTGACCACCATCTCGCGCCCGCCGTGTTCGAGGAAGGCTTCGTGGAGCAGCGCGTCCTCGTCTTCGTTTTCGTCGGCATAAAGGAACAGGATGTTTTTCCCGATCGCCTCCTCGGCGGTATAGCCGAACTGCTGCTCCGCCCCCTTGTTCCAGCCGGTGATGTAGCCGCTCAGGTCCATGGCGATGACGGAATCGTGGATCTGGTCGAGTATCTGTTGTTGCCGCGCCAGCTTGTCTTCGCTGTCCAGGAGATCGCGCTTGCGCTCGTCGAACTGCAGGCGGTCGAGCAAGGTCGTCGCGATCAGCCCGGCCAGCGATTGCAGGGTCGGCAGGATGGTCCGCGGTGCGCGCACGCACAGCGCGCCGACCAGTTCATCCTGGGCAAGCAAAGGGCAGCCCAGTAGCACCGGCTCATCCTCGTTGTCGCCGGCCGGCAGCAACATCGGCTGGCCGTCGCGTTCGATTTGTTCCGCCAGGCTGCGACAGTCTTCGGGCAATTTGCGCCGGCCGGCCAGGTGTGCCGCACGCCCGTTGAAGTGACAACAGACTTCGGGCCAGTTAAAAGCATCCCGGATCGCTTTGCCGAGCGCCTGCGCAAAATCCCTTTCGCCGGTGTGCAGCACGCTGTGCACGATACCGCCCGCCACGGCAAATGCGTGGCGGCTATCGGAATCGTTGCTATGGGTATCGGAAGGGAAGCCGGCTTGCAATTTCATTTCGTCCCGGCGACTTTCAAAGCCCAGAAAATCGCGTCAAGCTGGAAGCGGCTCAGCGCCTCCGGCGCTATCCCCAAACTGGACAGCAGCTGCTGCACGCCGGCAAAGTCGCGCCGTTCGGTTGCGCATACCAGGTCGAGGAGGGCGCCCAGCCGCCCCTCGCGTTCGAGCAGCGCATCTTCCACCGGCTGCGGCAGGGAAACCGATTCGAGCAATTCCTCCAGCGGGGTTTCCATCAGGATATCCAGCATGGAAAACACCCCTGTCATGAAGGCATGTTCCTGGTCGGTTTTTTCACCGCCTTCTTTGGATAAGAGCTCCATGATCCGGCCGCGTTCGGCGGCGCGCTGCATCAGGATATCCGGTCTGTCGTCGCCTTCCTTGCGCAGGGAGAACATCAACAGTTGCACCCAGCGCTGCAGTTGGCGCCTTCCCAGCACCATGATGGCCTGTCCGAAATTGGTGATTTCCTTGCTCGTGCCGAAAGAGGCGGAATTGACCAGCCGCAGCAACTCGAAGGCCAGCTTGGGCTCCAGCTTGAAAACTTCCTCCATGGTCGCCGCGTCCGCATCCGCTGCAACCAGGGAAAGCAGGCGCATCAGCGAAACACGTGAGGAATCCTTCGACTGGCCCGTATGCTCCGGCGTATCCAGCCCGCCAAAGGCAAAGTAGTTGAACCCCGTTTTGGCGCACCATTCGAATGTTTCCATCGAGCCGATGCCATAGACAAACAGCTTTGCCCCGGAGCGGCTGGCATCCAGCAAGGCCTTTTCGCCAAACGATTTGCGTATGGTAGAGCCATCGAAGACATGCATCGCCACCATGTCGCGGGAAAGTCCGGAGGGTACGGTCAGGCCGGTTACGGCCAGGCGTATCTTCTTGGCGTGCCAGGCGCGGAAGGTGGCCATGCTCGCATCGGCCGACAGGAAGTTTTCGCTGAGCACGGCCACCAGCCGGGATGGCGGGAAAGGCAGTTGCAGCGGCTGTTTGCATATGCCCAGAACATCAGCACCCACAAAAAACAGCTTGCCCTCAACCCCGTCGACCGCAAGCGCTTCGCTGCTCATCTGATCGAAAAAATTCTGGGGCACAAATACCGATTGATCTGTCTCGAGGCTCACGCCCACCCATGCGAGACTACGGTCATAAACGGGGTACCACAATCCGATCGCCGACATAATTCTTTTCCTGAAAGATCGCCGCCCCATGAATTTTAATGGGGCGGGTTAATGACATGATTTGCTGTACAGGCCGCATTCTATATCAGCAGGAGTATATTTTGTGCTAAGCCAATTGCCGAGGCTGAGGAGGCAGAAGCCGGTGGCGCCAGCTCGTAATACAATATCGCCCGAGATACCGTTTTACGTCGGCTTGTCGATGAGTACGACGGCGCGCAATTCCGGAAAGTGGCTACGATGAGAGATAAGATTTCCGTTGTTTTTATCTGCATGGGCAACATCTGCCGCTCGCCCACGGCGGAGGCGGTGTTCCGTCACTACGTTGAGAATGCCGGCCTGGCCGGAAAAATCCTGATCGATTCGGCGGGGACGCACGACTACCACATCGGCGCCCCCCCCGATCTGCGTGCGCGGCAGGCGGCGCAGCAGCGCGGCTATGACATGGGCGGCCTGCGTGGGCGGCAGGTAGAAGAGGATGACTTTCGCCGTTTCGACTATGTGCTGGCGATGGACCGGGCCAATCTCGCCATCCTGCAGCGTCTCGCGCCGCCGGACGGCAATGCGCGGGTGCAGCTGTTTCTCGAGTATGCGCGGTATCATGCCGAACGCGAAGTACCCGATCCGTATTACGGCGGCGCAAGTGGCTTCGAGCGCGTGCTGGACATGGTGGAAGACGCGGCGCAGGGGCTGTTGCAGCATATCCGTCACAAGCATTTGGGGAGTTGAAAAACTGCTGCGGTGAGAGCTATCTGCGGCTGGCTACGGTTTTCTGCCAATTGAACTCCGGCAGGCTTGGGGGCAGAATGCAGGCGGCAGTTCTTCGTAAATTCATTGGGAGGCCGGGATGGAAAATCGTTCGGAAAGTGACGACACAAAAATAATCGCCGCTCTGGTCTGCCTGTTCATCGGTTTCCTCTTTGCTTGGAATATCACGGCGCATATTTCCGATATCTACGAACTGCGTCTGGACGCGGAAACCTGCAATCGAGTGAAGATGCTCGGGCTGGCGCCGTCCACCGCCGAGTGCGTCTTTACCGCGCCGTTCCGGCAGGTCGGGGTCGGCCAGCCGGTTGGCTTCATGGTGCTGCCGGACGGCAGCGAGATGCAGGTTTCTCCGCTTGCGGCAAAACAGACCGGCAGGAGCGCAGAATGGTCGGCTTCCATGAAGACGCAGCTCGTGATGACCTTCCTGTTCTGGGCGGTTACGATGGCGCTGCTGGTTAGCGTCTTCCGCAGCAGGGAATAATCGGGAAGGACAACAAAAAGCCGCACGGCTGAAAACCGTGCGGCTCTTGTTTTGGGCCGGATGAACTAAGCCTGCGGGCGCTGCGTCTCGACCTGCACCAGCGGCTCATTCTCCACGTACACCTCGCGCGGGCGTGCGCGGCGGCGCTGGGCGGGCTGCTCGACGGCTGGAGCACTGACTACTGCGCTGAACTTGCCAGGATCGGTCTCGATCTGGATTAGTCCTTCGCCGCCCGATGCCGTTGGCGCGGCAATTTCCCTCGCCACTGCAGGAGGCGCGGCAACTTTATTCGCTGCGGCAGCAGGAGCAGCCTCCTGCGGCGTAGCGATTGCCGGCATGGCGACGTATTCGCTCGGTTGCAGGGGCGGCGTCCAACCCTTCGGGTAGGCGATGTACTCGGAAGGCTTCATCCTTGCCGGAGCAGTCTCGACCGGCGCGGCGATCTCCTGCCTCGCAGCGGGAGCGGCTTCCGCGATGGGAGTTTCACCGCCGCCGACCAGTGTTTCACCGGCCTGGGTAACGTTCTCGCGGCGCTCGCGCTCGCGGCGTCCGCCACGGCGTCCGCGGCGGCGACTACCTTCGCGTGCAGCGCCTTCCTCGGCCTGTTCGGCGGCGGGTGCGGCAATCTGTGTTTCCGGTGCGGGTTTTTCCTCAGGTTGAGGCGCCGGTGCGACGCGCGGCGGGCGCGGTGGTCTGGGCTGGCGCGGCTCGCGTTCGCTCTGCGGGCGTTGCTCCTGGGGTTTTGCCGCGGCTTCGGCCTGCTTCTCGCCGCGTTCGCGGCGGCCGCCTTCGCCGCGTTCACTGCGCTCACCGCGTTCTCCACGCTCGCGGCGCTTGCCGCCTTCGCCGCGTTCTCCACGCTCGCGGGATGTCCTGCCCTGGGGCTTGGCTGTCGCCGGCTTGGCCTTGGGCGGCTCTTCCGCACTCAGCGTCTTGAACCAGCCGAACAGTTTGCCGAGGATCGAAGGTTTGGGCACTTCCTCAACAACCTTAATCGGCGCGGGTTGTGCCGGGGTGATGCCCTGTACCGCAGCTTGCGCGCGCACGACCTTCTGCTGCTCCTGTGCGGCGCTCAGCGGTTTTTCCTCGGCGGGTTTTTCCACCAGTTTGTAGCTGGCCTGCAGCATGTCGGCGGTCAGGTCGTCCTGGCGCAGGCGGCTGATGTTGTAGTTGGGCGTTTCCAGGTGCGGGTTGGGAATCAGCGTGATGCTGACGCGCAGGCGCGATTCGATGCGATGGATGTCGGCACGCTTTTCGTTGAGCAGGAAGGTGGCAACGTCCACCGGTACCTGCGCGTGGATCGCCGCGCTGGTTTCTTTCATCGCCTCTTCCTGGATGATGCGCAGGATGTGCAAGGCGGAAGACTCGGTGCCGCGGATGTGACCGATGCCGGCGCAGCGCGGGCAAGGCATGTAGTTGCTCTCGCCCAGGCTGGGCGCCAGACGCTGGCGCGACAGTTCCAGCAGGCCGAAGCGTGAGATCTTGGCGGTCTGTACGCGGGCGCGGTCGTAGCGCAGCGAATCGCGCAGGCGGTTCTCCACATCACGCTGGTTCTTGCTGTTTTCCATGTCGATGAAGTCGATCACGATCAGACCGCCCAGGTCGCGCAGGCGCAACTGGCGGGCGATTTCTTCGGCCGCTTCGAGGTTGGTGTTGAAGGCGGTGGCTTCGATGTCCGAGCCCTTGGTGGCGCGCGCCGAGTTGATGTCGATCGCGGTCAGCGCCTCGGTATGGTCGATGACGATCGCGCCGCCGGACGGCAGGCGCACTTCGCGCGCATGGGCGGATTCGATCTGGTGCTCGATCTGGAAGCGCGAGAACAGCGGCACGTCGTCCACGTAGCGCTTGATGCGGTTCACGTTGTCCGGCATGACCGTACTCATGAACGCCATCGCCTGTTCGTAGATGTCCTGCGTGTCGATCAGGATTTCGCCGATTTCCGGGTTGAAGTAGTCGCGGATGGCGCGCACCACGAGGCTGCTTTCCAGGTAGATCAGCGACGGCGCTTTTTCGGCTTTCGCCGCACCCTCAATCGCATCCCAGAGCTGCTTGAGGTAGTCCAGGTCCCACTGCAGTTCTTCCTTGTTGCGCCCGATACCGGCGGTGCGCGCGATGATGCTCATGCCATGCGGTACGTCGACCTGCCCCAGCACTTCGCGCAGTTCGTCGCGATCTTCGCCCTCGACGCGGCGCGACACGCCGCCGCCGCTCGGGTTGTTCGGCATCAGCACGATGTAACGGCCGGCCAGGCTGATGTAGGTGGTCAGTGCCGCGCCCTTGTTGCCGCGCTCGTCCTTTTCCACCTGTACCAGCAGTTCCTGGCCTTCGCGCAGGGCTTCCTTGACCGAGGGACGGGAGCCAGCGCCGGGCTGGTAGTACTGGGGGGCGACTTCCTTGAACGGCAGGAAGCCGTGGCGAGAGCCGCCGTATTCGACGAAGCAGGCTTCGAGGCTGGGTTCGACGCGGGTGATGACCGCCTTGTAGATGTTGCTCTTACGCTGTTCCTTGCCGGCGGTTTCGATGTCGAGGTCGATGAGTTTCTGGCCGTCGACAATGGCGACGCGGAGTTCTTCCGGCTGCGTCGCATTGAATAGCATGCGTTTCATTTATAGTCTCCCGCGCTCTGACACGGGCGAGACCGGCTACACGCAATCAGGCGTGGGAGAGGAGCAATCGTGCAAACAGGTTGTGCAAACGGTTGGTCAAATCGGCTCTCTATCGGTAGCTAGTCTAAAAATCGTCTTCTGGAATTCCTGCATCGTCGGCGGGGGCATTGCCATACCGCACTGTTTCCGTTTCACCGGCCGTCGCAGAAGTTCCTCGGGTGAGGCAGCCAGGGCTGCATCACAAAATCCACAGGTGCTTTGAGCGCATAAATCAATTACTATCGCTGCTGGTTCCGGTGAGCGATATTAACCGGGCTGCGGCTGGAGGGGTGGCGGCGCATTGCGCCGTCGCTTGCGCCAGAAGTCTTCCTGGCGGGCCAGTTTCTATGGCGAAGGGACAATCAACATCCCGAACTTACCCAATTCCAAAACGCGCGAGTGACGAAGTATAAGCAAAATGAATGATTTAAGCAAAGGTTCTGTCGCTTTCCTTACGATAGACGAGAGCGGCGAGGACCAGCGCATCGATAATTTCCTGTTTCGCCACCTCAAGGGCGTGCCCAAGAGCCATGTCTACCGCATCCTGCGCGGCGGGGAAGTGCGGGTGAACAAAAAGCGCGTCGACCAGACCTACCGGCTGCAACTGGGCGACCAGTTGCGCATCCCGCCGATCCGCGTTGCGGAAAGACCGGAAGAGGCGTTCATCCCGGCGGTGGAATTCCCGGTGCTGTATGAGGACGACGCGCTGCTCGCGGTGAACAAGCCTTCCGGGGTGGCGGTGCACGGCGGCAGCGGGGTGAGCTTCGGCGTGATCGAGCAACTGCGCCGCGCCCGCCCGCAGGCCAAATTTCTGGAGCTGGTGCACCGCCTCGACCGCGAGACCTCCGGCGTGCTGCTGGTCGCGAAGAAACGCTCGGCGCTCACGGGGTTGCACGAGATCATGCGCGAGGGCAACAGCGACAAGCGTTACTTTGCGCTGGTGCTGGGGCAGTGGAGGAACGCGCGCCAGCACGTCAAGCTGCCGCTACACAAGTTCGATACCCCGCAGGGCGAGAAGCGCGTGATGGTCAGGGAGGACGGCCAGGCCGCGCATACCATCTTCACCCTGCAAAAAAGCTGGCCAGAATTTTCCTTACTGGAGGCTGAACTCAAGACCGGCCGCACCCATCAAATCCGCGTGCACCTCGCGCACTTGGGCTTCCCGATCGCCGGGGACGACAAATATGGCGACTTCGCGCGCAACAAGGAGTTGATGAAGCGGGGACTGAAGCGCATGTTCCTGCATGCGCATTCGATTTCGTTCAATCATCCGCTGACCGGCGAACCGCTGCAGATCACCGCACCGCTGCCGCCGGAACTGGAGAAGTTCATCGCGCGGCTGGATGGAGGTAAAGCTTAAACCCTCAAACTAACCACGAAGAGCACGAAGAAAAACAGTGTGTTACCTTCTTCGTGGCCTTCGTGTCTTCGTGGTGAGATGTTTTTGGGATGAATCAGGATTACCCGGCTAATGGGGTATAATGCCCGAGCTAAAACATGGGTTATTCACGTTTGTTTATTGTCATAGAGTAAAGATATTGAGCACTGTCAGTTTCACCGATCTGAACCTGGCGCCTGAAATCCTCAGGGCGCTGACCGAAGCCGGTTACACCACTCCCACCCCCATCCAGGCACAGGCCATCCCGATCGTGCTGGAAGGCCGCGACCTCATGGCCGGTGCGCAGACCGGCACCGGTAAGACTGCGGCCTTCGCGCTGCCCACGCTGCAGAAGCTGCTGCCGTTCGCCAGCACCAGCGCCTCGCCCGCGCGCCATCCGGTGCGCGCGCTGGTGCTCGCGCCGACGCGCGAGCTCGCGATCCAGGTGGAGGAAAACATCAAGGCCTATGCCAAGCACAGCCGCCTGCGCTCGCTGGTGGTATACGGCGGGGTGGACATCAAGACGCAGACGCCGCAACTGCGGGCGGGCGTGGAGATCCTGGTTGCGACACCGGGCCGCCTGCTCGATCACGTCGAGCAGAAATCGGTGCTGCTGAATCAGGTGCAGGTGCTGGTGCTGGATGAAGCGGACCGCATGCTCGACATGGGCTTCATGCCCGACCTGAAGCGTATCCTCGCGCTGCTGCCGAAACAGCGCCAGAGCCTGATGTTCTCGGCGACGTTCTCGGAAGAGATCAAGAAACTGGCGGCGGAATTCCTGTCCCACCCCCAACTCATCCAGGTCGCGCGCAGCAACGCCACCGCCGAGACCGTCACGCAGAAGGTCTATATGGTCGAGCAGGCGGACAAGCATGCCCTGCTCGCGCAACTGCTGCGCGGCAGCGATGCGCCGCAGGTGCTGGTGTTCACCAAAACCAAAATCACTGCCGGCCGTCTCGCGCGGCAATTGCAGCGCGACGGCTTTGCCGCCGATGCGATCCATGGCGACAAGAGCCAGCAGGAGCGCATCCAGGCGCTCGATGCCTTCAAGCAGGGCAGGGTCACCGTCCTGATTGGCACTGACGTGGCCGCACGCGGTTTGGACATCGACCAGTTGCCGATGGTCATCAACTACGAAATTCCCACCGCGCCCGAGGACTACGTCCACCGCATCGGCCGCACCGGCCGCGCGGGCGCTTCCGGTATCGCGATCTCGCTGGTGTCGCCGGAAGAGGAGAGGCACCTCAAGGAAATCGAGAAGCTGATCAAGCACGACATCCAGAAAGAAAATGCGGCCGTGCCGCATCGCGCGGCGAGATCGCCGAGAGCGCCGCGCGAGGAACATCGGGAGCGTGCGCCGCGCGGCGAACACCATGAACGTAGCCATGCGCCACGTACTGCCGCGCCGAAAAAAGCGAGCCACGATCCGTGGTTCGACAAGCCCTACGAACCGTCCGTCAGCGCTCTTCCTAAAGACAGCCAGCCGGAGCAGCCCGCCGACAAGCCGAAAAAGCAGGTCGCGGCGCTCCTGATGCGCCGCCCGGTCTAGGGAATCGAGGAATAAGTCCGTTCGCCCTGAGCTTGTCGAAGGGTGACTCGCATCCACGATGACACCGTGCTAACCCGCATATTTCATTGCTTTTCGTGGAATTCGACGAAAGCCTTGTGGATATTGGGATGTGCGCCTGTGACGTGAAATCCAATTTGGATTGCAGCCAAAATGGAAACGGATCGAACGTAGGAGCGCAACTTGTTGCGCGATAAGACTTCCGGGCAAATCGCTCGGCGAGCCGGGCTCCTACATGGAATGCCCCATGAAATATGCGGGCTAAGTCACTTGGAAACACCTCTTTGAGCAAGTCGTTGGGTTGCGCGGCAAGCCGCTGATCCAACCTGCGGCACTCCGATTCCTCTACAGTCTTCCCCCCAGATTCTTTATCCACCGCGAAGCCTATAATGGCCTCCTTCATTCAGCAGGATGGGAGGTGTGGCATGGACAGGCGCGCATTCATCACGCTGGCGGCTGGCAGTGCGGGGGCGCTGGCGATGTCGAGATTCCTCATGCCGGGGCAGGCCTTCGCCGCCGGACGCATCGACAAGATCGTCAGGAGCGATGCGGAATGGAAGAGGCTGCTCACCCCCGAGCAATACTACGTGCTGCGCCAGGAAGGCACCGAGCGGCCGCATTCCAGTCCGCTCGACCGCGAGAAGCGTAGCGGCATGTATCTTTGCGCCGGCTGCGACCTGCCGCTATTCCCCTCCAGATTCAAGTTCGACAGCGGCACCGGCTGGCCGAGTTTCTACGATGTGCTGCCCGGCGCCGTCGAGACCAGCATCGACTACCGGCTGGTCCTGCCGCGCACCGAATACCACTGCGCACGCTGCCACGGCCATCACGGCCACCTGTTCAACGACGGCCCGAAACCCACGGGGATGCGCTACTGCAACAACGGCGTGGCGCTGAAGTTCGTCCCGGACAAGGCCTGAATGAACGCGCTCGACGTGGGCCTCGCGTTCCTCGAAGGCCTCGCGCTGATCGTCTCGCCCTGCATCCTGCCGGTGCTGCCGCTGGTGCTGGCCACCTCGGCGGGTGGCGGCAGACGCAGGCCGTACGGCATCATCCTCGGTTTCGTGCTCGCGTTCACCCTGTTCGCCATCGTTGCGCGCAAGCTGGTTTCGCTGCTGGGTATCGATCTCGACCTCGTCAAGGACGCCTCGCTCGTGATGCTCGCGCTGCTCGGCCTGGTGCTGCTGTCATCTAGGCTCTCGGAAAAATTCGGCACGTTGACGCAGGGCATGGCGAGCTTTGGCAACGAGCTCGCCGCGAGGCAGGGCGAGGGCCTGCTCAACGGCATCTTCATCGGCGCGCTGATCGGCCTCGTGTGGACGCCCTGCGCGGGGCCGATCCTCGCCGCGGTGCTGGTGCAGGCGATCCGCCAGGAAGCGGATTTCGCGGGCAACCTCGTGATCTTCGCGTTCGGCATCGGCGCGGGCGTGCCGATGCTCCTCATCGCGCTGACCGGGAGAAAACTCATGGGCAAACTGGGATTCTTCGTCCGCCACACCGAGGCGGTGCGCCGCGGCTTCGGCGTGCTGATCCTGCTGTCGGTCGCATGGATCGCATCTGGCGCGAACATCGAGGCACTGTTCATGCCGAAGGCCAGGCCCGAGGTGTTGCGCGGCGAACTGGCGCTACGGGAAGGGCTGGGCAGGCCTTACCCCGCACCGGAATTCGCCGAGATCGAGACCTGGCTCAACTCGACGCCGCTCACGATGCAGGGGCTCAGGGGCAAGGTCGTGCTGATCGACTTCTGGACCTACTCCTGCATCAACTGCATCCGCACCCTGCCTTACCTCACCGACTGGGACCGCAAGTACCGCGACATGGGGCTGGTGATCGTCGGCGTGCATTCGCCGGAATTCGAGTTCGAGAAGAAGACCGACAACGTCGGGGCCGCGATCGCGCAGCACGGCATCCGCTATCCCGTCGCGCAGGACAACCGGCTCTCTACCTGGCTGAACTTCAACAACCGCTACTGGCCCGCGCACTACCTCATCGACCGGCAGGGGCAGGTGGTTTACACGCACTTCGGCGAGGGTAAGTACGACGTGACCGAGAACAACATCCGCTACCTGCTCGGCCTGAAGGAGAAGGGCCAGACCATAGCGGTGGAAGGCCCGACCTTCGCGCTCGGCCAGACGCCCGAGACCTACCTCGGCTACCTGCGCGCGGACAGCTTCGGCGGCAGGGAGCGCGTGGCGCGCGATGCGGAAGGCAGCTACCGCTTCCCCGCGTTCCTGCCGGAGCACCAGTGGGCGCTGAGCGGCAAGTGGAAGGTGGAGCGCGAGAGGATCGTCAGCGGAAAGGGTGGGGCGCTGCGCCTCAACTTCAAGGCGCGCAAGGCGTTCCTCGTGCTCGGTAGCGCCAGCGGCAAGCCGCTGCACGCGACCGTCACGCTTAACGGCGAGCCGGTGGGGAGCAATGCAGGCAAGGATGCGCCCGGCGGCGCGCTCACCGTCGAGCGCAACACGCTCTATGAACTGATCGACCAGAAGACGCCGAAGAACGGCCTGATCGAGATTCGCAGCGAGGAGCCGGGGCTGGAGGCGTATGCGTTTACGTTTGGATAAGAAGCTGCAAGAACTCTCGTGGTGATTAGGAGATAGCATGTTTATCAATAGGTCGGAATGTATAGATAATTCGGTCTATTGATTTGAGTGGGATGCTCGGGTAGGGTGCGTGGACTGCCAAACGACGTTCAACCAATGATAGTTTTCCGTCTAGGCTACTTCACGTTAGATGCACAAATATGCATATGTCACTCATTCACAAAAAACAGTCAGCTAAAAGCCCTACGCAAGCAAAGGGATGGTTTCATGAGCATTGGATTGAGATACTGATTCTTGCCGTCGGATTAATAGCGATGAACCTGATCTTCATCGCAGAGGCTTTTAGAGCTACTGATACAGTTAACCCGGAGGGTGCCGGGCAACTTGGTGATTTCGTAGGGGGCTATGTCGGTACCTTCTTCGCGTTGGCCAGTGTAGTGCTTTTGACATCAACACTTCGAAATCAACGCCGCTCTGCGCAGGTTCTCAACTTCGAAGCAAAGTACTTTGAGCTACTTCGTCTCCACCGCGATAACGTCGCAGAGTTGGAGGTTCAGGGCGTTGCTGGCCGCAAATTGTTCGTGGTTCTCGTACGTGAATTTCGATCAGCACTGGAGATAGTGAAGCAGATTTCAGGCAAAAACTCTCTACCGTTATCTCAGAAACAGCTTATGCACATTACCTACAACTGCTTGTTCTTCGGGACTGGCCCTAATTCAAGTCGCATGCTGAATCAATCCCTCTCTGACTTTCCATCCGGCTTTGCCTCAGACCTTATAACGAAACTGGATAGCCTAACAGTGAAACAATCCATTCAAAACGAAAAGAAACTGGCCTATGTTCCATTTGAGGGTCACCAGTCGCGTCTCGGCCATTACTACAGGCATCTGTATCAAGCTGTACGCTATGTCGATCAGCAGACCATAGATATCGATAAGTATCAGTACGTAAAAACCATCCGTGCTCAGCTATCAAACCACGAGCAGGCACTACTGCTTCTCAACTCGTTAACTCCAATTGGTAGTAACTGGTGGAGACAAGGATTTATAGAAAAATACAGAATGGTCCAGAACATCCCCAAAGACTTTTTTGATCCGAAGACAGAGCTTGATGTGTCGTCGCTCTTCCAAAGTGGTTACTTTGAGTGGGAGGAGAACGAAAGTGCAACCTAACTTGTGCTTTTAAGGGGGATGCGTCGTCGGCAAGCTCTGCATGCTGCCTCCGCACTTCTCAAGCTTTACGTTGTGCCTCTTGGTAGAGCTCGCAGGATAGGTTGAGCCACGCAAACCGTCATTTCTTAGTCCGTACCAGAAACACCGTTACTTCCTCGCGGTCGTGGTAGAGCTGTTTCGCACGCATCCGGTAGCTGATGCCTTCTTCGTCGAGCCTTGTGCGGATGCCGTTCAGCGCGGCATCAAGCGCGGCGAGGCGCTGTTTCATCGGCAGCTTGAGGTTGAAGATCGCGTGCCGCGTGAATCCCGCAACGAACCATGAGGCGATCAGGTCGGCGACCCTCGAAGGCTTCTCCACCATGTCGCACACCAGCCAGTCCACCGCCTTGCGCGGTGTGTATTTGAAACCGTCCTGCCGGAGGTGCTGCACCAGCGGGTGATTCGCGAGCACGCCCTTCATCGGGCCGTTGTCCACCGCGGCCACGCGCAGGCCGCGCTTCACCAGTTGCCAAGTCCAGCCGCCGGGTGCCGCGCCGAGATCGACCGCAGTCATGCCCTGTCGCAGCAGGCGCGACTGTTCGCTCTTGTCCATGAACACCTCGATGGCTTCGGCGAGTTTCAGCGTGGAGCGGCTCGGCGCTTCGGCGGGCATGCTTTGTCTCAGGATGCCCATCGGCCAGGGCGCGCCGTTGTATGGGTCGCTGCGGCCGATCAGCGCGGTGGATTTGTCGGGGAAAAAAATATGCAGACGGGCAGAGCGCGGATCATCCTGCAACAATTCCCGTTCGCGCAGCGCTTCCTCCAGCAGCGGCTGGAAGCGGCGCGTGAAGGCGGAGAGGGTCTTGCCCTCGTTGGTGTCCGGCACTTCCAGCCACAGCGCGCCGAAGGGGCCGGGCAGGCCGGCGAGGGCGTCGAGGATGGGCGTGAGGCGGTCGCGCTCCGGCAGTTCCTCGATGATGTAGTCCAGCCGGATCAACTGGCGCGCGAAGATCAGTTCGCGATAGCTTAATTGCTGTTCGTTCAGCGCGACCACGATGTAGCCGCTGTCGGCGACGATGGCGGGCTGTTCGGCGATGACAGGCTTCTGCTGGCGGGCCTGGCGCAGGGCTTCCTGCGCGCAATCCTGTTCGAAGCCGGGGCGGCAATAGAGCAGCCAATGAGTGAGCGGGATCGTTTGCATGACGGTGTTTTTTCAATCCAGGCATGAGCCTGGGCCAGGGCGATATTGCGGGTTGGTTGGGCTTTGGATCGGCAAAAGGGCTTTATCCGGGCCTCGCCGATGTGCTGGGCATTATCGCCGCATTCGGCAGCAATTGCACCCAGTGCCTCCTTGTTTTATGACCCTTCTTTAATAAATCGGGGCCGGGATATTCTCCCGGCCCCGATATTCGCATCATGGCTCCTTGTGCGGCCTGCTTCCTAGTGCTTCGGCATCGTGATGATGTTCCTGATCGCCGGAATCATCAGGATATTCGGCTGCGGGACCAGCACTTCATAGGCTCCCATCTCTGCAAACCCGTCAGCCACTATACGGCGGCTGTATTCCAGGTCGCGGAAGGGCGCGGATACCAGCGGCACTTTGTTGGATGCCGGCGAGCCACGGGTCAGATGCCAGTTGTAAACCATCGGGTTTGCGAATGCGGGATCGGCATTCATGTTCCCGGTGCGTGCAGCATAGCTGCCATCCGAGAGGTTGTTGTACTCGACCTTCGTGAAGCTCTCGGAGTTGTTCTGGCTGGCCCATTCCCCCTGGACCGCGGGGTTGTCCACATGCAGGTTGTCTTGGGTCCAGACATAATTCACGCCCATCAGATAGTTCTGGCCCGCGAACTCCTTGTTACGCCTGTGGTCGAGGCTGTAGTCAAGGCGCCAGTTGTTCCAGATGATGTTGTTGTAGACTTTTACATCGCTGAATGCGGGGTTCAGGTTCATATACTCGTGGCCGTGGCGCTCGGCGTCTATGGCGCCACCCCGCGGTTTGTTGGTGCCGGCCGCTACATTGCCCACGATGGTGTTGCTGTAGACCTCTGCCCTGAGCGTGTCATCGAAGGCAAGGGCGCCGCCGCGGGCGGTGTTTTCTCCCATGTCGTCGGCGATGTTCTCGGCAAAGAGGTTGTTGTATACCTTCACTGTCGAGGTGTTGTCGCCCACGTCTTCGAAGCTCACCGCGCCGCCGTCGTCTGCGGCGTAGTTGTGCATGAAGAGGTTGCCGGAGAGGTCTACCGCGCCACAGTCTTCGAAGAAGATGCCGCCGCCGTGGTCGTACGATTTGTTCTCCATGATTACGTTTCCGATTACATTCAGCATGTCTTTGGCCTCGTACAGCGACATGCCGCCACCGTAATCAGGAGATACGTTGTAGATGACAAGGTTGTTGTAGATATTGTAGGCAGTCTTGAGCGGCGGATTTGCATCGTCCATCACATGCTCGTTCGCGCCGTAGGGGATGGCTGGCCCGTACACGGGCTCGTCGTTGACGCTGATGCCGCCGCCGTATCCGCCTACTGCACCGTTGGCCGCGATGACGTTCGACCATATCCTGACTGCGTGGTTGGACTTGTGCAGCCAGATGCCGCCGCCATACTCGCCGCTGTTCCGGGTAATGATGGAGGTGTTGATGTCGAGGTTGGCGTTTCCGTAATCCCCGAAGATGCCGCCGCCGCTCTTGCCCTTGGTGGAACCGCCTTCGATGGTAAAGCCGCTGACCGTTACCCTGGATACTGCCCCAAGTTTCCCGCCGCGGCCGATGAAGACGACCGGGCCGCCGCGGCTCACTCCCTTGGGTGAAATCGTCAGGGGTCCGCTGCCATTGATGATGGTTTCGTGGGCTCCGTAGCCGATCAGGTTCACATCGTTCTTCCTGATCTGTATCCTTTCGTTGTAGGTTCCGGGGCGCACGAACACATATTTGGGACCTGTCACCACGGGCAGCTTGGCAAGTGCTTCGTTGATGGTGCGGTAAGGACTTCCCTGGCTGCCATTGCCCCCGCCAGTCGCTGCGGCATCGACAAATACCGATCTGACGCTCATGTTTTGCGTCATTTTTGCGCTATAGACGAGATCCGGGTACATCGCGTTCGAGATGCCGGTGGAGGTCGAGACTACAAGCGCTCCCATTATCGAATCGGCCGGGATGGTTACGACTATGGCGGTGTTGCTCCACGACTTGACTACAAGCTTCACGCCGGAGAGAGTCACTGTGGAGTAGCGCTGCTTGTCGCCGAAATTCATGCCGTCGATTCTCATAACCACCCCGGCAGGCGCAGTAGCTGTGGTAGTCGCAGCCAGGGCCAGCTGGATGCTTCCGGCATCTGTCATTGTTGCCGTATTGTTCAGGGCGAGCATGTTGAAGTAACCGCCTTGCACGACCGGCGCGGCCGGCGGCGGCGATAACGGCGTGATGCTGACGATCACAGGCTGGTTCTGCGGCGTGATCAGGTCGTTGCCGAGAGGCCCGCCCGGCATGGCCCCGCCGTCCAGCATGGCCATCGCAGTCGGGATGAGCGACCAGTCGGCCTCGAACTTGTTCTTGCCCTGGCCGAAGCTATAGGTCCAGGGAAGCGGGTCGAATTCGGGCCGGTAGCCGTTGTTCGGGAAAGCGGGGTCGTTGCCGACGAAGATATGCGTTCCCGGAGCCACGCGTATGCCGACCTCGGGCGTCTGCACGGGACAGCCGGGGGTTACGCCAGGCGTGCCGCAGGGGCATATCGTCGAACCGGCGTAGCACAACGGGCCGCCCATCTTCGCGGAACCGAGGAAGTAGCCGAGGTGGTCGTAGACGCCCAGCGGCGCGCCTTCGATGACGGCTTTCTCGTCGAACCAGATGCTCAGTGGGTTCGGGTCGAGGTTGAGGTCGTCGAATATGCCTCCCTCGATCTCTCCGGCCAGCGGCGCCTCGGTCTTGATGCCGAGGTCCGCCCTTGCGGAACTGCCGCCGGCCAATGCCACCGGTTTCACCCCGCCGGGCTCGACCGCCGAGAATCCGGCGGGCAGCACGGCCCTTACCTGGTAGCTTCCGGGGGCGAGTCCCCGGAACTCGTACTGGCCGGTCGTTTTGCCCATGAAGACCCCGCCAAATTCATCGACTGGCCATGTGTAGGGCTGCAGCCAGCCTTGTGCGATGAGATCGGCCTTGTCTATGCCGCCTGTCACCGTCGACGCCACAACGGTGCCGGCAGCATCGAGAAGCTCCACCGTTACCCCGCTGAAAGTCTTTTCTTCATTCTCGTCGTACAGCCCGTCGGCGCGCCACACCATCTTCCCCGACGCGTCGGGCTTGAGTTCCAGGTTGTCGTTGTGGACAAAGCCCCTTATGACCCCTTCGGTCGGGAGAATCGGCTGGAGCAGAAGGTCGGCCCGGTAATTCGCCGTATACCACTGCACGGTGCTCGAACTCATGTCGTAGCTTTGGTTTACCGGCCACATCATGAAGGCCCGGTATCCCGGAGGAGGCTCGACGCTCACCACGCCGAGCACCTCCACTTCAGGAAGCCTGTCAAAGGAATAGTTTCCGTTCGCATCCGTGACGGTCTCCTTCCAGACGCTGCCGTCCTCGATCCTCAGGGTGACTTTCGCACCGGGCACCGTAAGCCCGGTGGCCACATCGTAGACGGCGCCGGACAGCCTGGCGAACCAGCGCGGCAGATAGATATCCGCTCCGGTTACGGCTGCGCCGGGCGTCACAGTCGCCTGCGTTTCCTGCCAGATGTAGTCGAGCGGAAGGTCTATCGCGTATATCCGGTAGTTGCCCGGCGGGACGTTCGAGAAGGTGTATTCGCCTGTCACCGGGTCGGCCTCAGTCGTGGCGATCGGCTTTACGACACCGACGGTCTGGATGTTCGGGTAGAGCACCAGCAGCCCTTTGGGCACATAGAGATTCGGCGTGACGAATTGATCCTGCGGAGGCGGCGGATTGAAAGGCTCGATCAGGGGGAACCACGGACCGTCGGCGTCGAAGAGTCTTCCGGAAATCGAGCCGGCGTCGGCGCCGGCCGGAAGCGGCTGCTGCTTGTCGACGAACGCGAACCATGTCCAGTAGCCGCCGGCAGTTGTGCCGGGGTCGCCGGGATAAAGTGTTACCTCTTCAACGTTCGTTCCTTCCGTCGAAGATATCTGGTACCACTGAGTGCCGCCGGGTGCATTCACGAGCGTGCCTGTGGTCGGGTCGCTTATCTGTATCGGCCCCATCGTATCCACCGTCACCTCATAGTTCCCTGGTTCGAGGTTTCTGAAGTAATAGAGCCCGTTTATGTCCGGCCCCGCCCCGGCGGGCATATCCGCCATTGTCTGAGAGCCGCTTATGCCTTCTGCGACGACCACCCCCTTCTCGTTTTTAACGATGAACTTTACGCCCTTGAGGGCATAGTCCATCGGGTAGTCGTCTTCGCTGTTGACGTAATGATCCTTGAAGGCGTAGAGCAAAAGATTGGCCTTGGGAAGCGGCGCGGGCGGAAGATAGGCCTCCTGCGCTACCGCGACACCGTCGGAGGGGACATGGTATTCGCGGCTGGTTACGTCATGGCCGTCCGCCATGAACATGGCCAGATAGTTGCCAGGCCCCGGGACTGTCGCTGACCAGGTGTTGGCGCCCGGCGCGACCATTCCGTAAGCGACAAAGTCGCCGGTATCCAGATCCTGGACCATGACTTTGACCTGCCTCACCCCATCGTTGATTATCGGGGCGTTCCCGACCATCTTCGGGCTGCCATTCGGCAATCGTGCGCCGGTCCAGATGCCGCCGCCGATCGTGGAGGCGGCGAAGGCTGCTCCTGAAACCGCAATCATGAAGAAGACCGCGATAATCGAAAGCAGTCGAACCGCGCTGTTGGATAAAGCCATGGTATTTTTCATCGCATCCTCCCTACTTAAGGAATTGCCACAGGAATTCGGAAATTCATGGTCCATTTCTGACAAAAGACGGAACTTCCGGGGGATGGATTGTTAAACAATTGGCCGAGCGAATCAGTTGGGTGACAACCTTAAAGTGCTGAAGATTTCGCCTTTATTTTTGCAGTAAAGACGTAGCCGATCCGCATCGAAACCGTACAGGCTTACGGAACCCGCCGGTAGCGGGTTTTACGGTTACTGTTTCTTTTTACAATGAAAATGGCGAAGAGGATGGCGTGGTAATATCCGCGCCTCGTTTTTTTGGTGGCAGGCATGGCAAGGCGTTATGATCTGATCGTGTTCGACTGGGACGGCACGCTGATGAATTCGACGGCGGTGATCGCCGGTTCGATCCAGGCGGCGTGCCGCGACCTGGGGCTGACGGTTCCCGGCGACGAGGCGGCGCGCCACGTGATCGGACTCGGGCTGGAGCAGGCATTGCGCCATGCGGTGCCGGATGCGCCGGAGTCGATGTACGGGCCGCTGGTGGAGCGTTACCGCCATCATTTTCTGGCGCAGGATCGGACGATACCCTTGTTCGAGGGCGCGCGCGAGACGCTCGCGGAGCTGCACGAGGCGGGCTACCGGCTCGCGGTGGCGACCGGCAAGAGCCGTATGGGGCTGGAGCGGGTGCTGGAAGCCACCGGACTGGAAAAATACTTTCACGCCACGCGCACCGCGGACCAGACTTTCTCCAAGCCCCATCCGGCGATGCTGCTGGAACTGCTGGAGGAACTCGCGGTCGATGCCGGGCGCGCGCTGATGATCGGCGACACCACGCACGACATGCAGATGGCGCAGAATGCCGGGGTGGACGCGGTGGCGGTGGAATACGGCGCACACCCGCCGGAGCAGCTGCGGGAACTGAAGCCGCTCGCGCAGGTGAAGGATTTCGCGGAATTGCGCGCGTGGCTGAGGGCCAACGCTTAACAACTTATTGAAGGAAATGTAATGTCGGATCAAAACAACAACTGGGAACGCGGCGTGCTGGAGAAGCTCGCGATGTCGGCCGTTCAGGAGCAGCGCCGCGCGCGGCACTGGGGCATCTTCTTCAAGACGCTGACCTTCGGCTATCTGTTTCTCGTCCTGTTCCTGGTGATGGGCTGGGTCGGCAACTCGGAAAAGGCGCTGAGCACCGGCAAGCACACCGCGCTGGTCGACATGCAGGGCGTGATCTCGGTGGACAGCGCGGCGAGCGCCGACAACCTGATCCCCAGCCTGCAGGATGCGTTCGAGGACAAGAACACCCAGGGCGTGATCCTGCGCATCAACAGCCCCGGCGGCAGCCCGGTGCAGGCCGGGCAGATCAACGATGAAATCCGCCGCCTGCGCGCGAAACACCCGCAGATTCCGCTGTACGCGGTGGTCGAGGACATCTGCGCCTCCGGCGGCTACTACGTCGCGGTCGCGGCGGACAAAATCTACGTGGACAAGGCGAGCCTGATCGGCTCGGTCGGCGTGCTCATGGACGGTTTCGGCTTCACCGGCACGATGGAGAAGCTCGGCGTGGAGCGCCGCCTCATCACCGCCGGCGCCAACAAGGGCTTCCTCGACCCGTTCTCGCCCGCCAATCCGGCGCACCAGGCCTACGCCAAACAGATGATCGAGGAAATCCACCAGCAGTTCATCGACGTGGTGAAACAGGGCCGTGGCAAGCGCCTCAAGGAAACGCCGGACACCTTCAGCGGCCTCGTGTGGAACGGTCAGCGCGGCATCGAGATGGGGCTTGCGGACGGCATGGGCAGCGTGGAGTCGGTCGCGCGCGACGTCATCAAGGCGGAAAAAATCGTGGACTTCACGATGAAGGAAAACTTCGCCGACCGCCTGGCGAAGCGCTTCGGTGCGGGGGTCGCGAGTGCGATCGGGTTCTCGGCGCAGGGCGGCGCTTCGCTACGCTAATGTAGGTTGGGTTAGCGGCTTTATTGCGTAACCCAACAATCTACTGAAAGCAGCGCACTGGCGGATAAGGCGCGCCAACGTGTTGGGTTACGGTGCAGAAAACCGCGCCTAACCTGATCTACATCATCCTGGCATTCTTCAACGACCTGCCAGCTGATCAATCAACTCATCTAACTCCGTGATCGGTGGCAGGCATTGCGTGCCGCGGCACAGCCAAGCGGTGGTCTGCTCGGTGTGCGGCTTGTCGAGCGCCTCGGGCAGGCCGGCAACCTCCTCGCTTAGCGCCACAACCAGCATGTCAGGCAGATAGCGCGTCCGCAGCGCCGCCTGCCACGCCGCGGCCTCCTTGCCGCGCAGTACCAGCAGGCCGGGCGGTTGCAGGTACTCCGCAAGCGCGGCGCACAGGCTGCAGTGGTAACTCACGGCCTCGCGTATCGCCGGGAAAAACAGCATCAGGCAGCGCTCCGCCGCCGTGCGGTATTCTTCTTTTCCGGTCAGCAGCGCGAGGCGCAACAGAACCTGAGCGGCAATGCCGTTGCCGGAAGGCGTGGCGTCGTCCTGCCCCGTCTTGCTGCGCTGGATGAGCGCCTCGTGGTCGTGGCTGGTGAAGAAGAAGCCGCCGCGTTCCTTGTCCTCGAAGCGCGCCAGCAGCGCGTCGGCGAGCTGCGTCGCGAAGGCCAGTTCGCTGCTGCGAAACTCGGCCTGCAGCAATTCCAGTGCGGCGTTCAGCAGGAAGGCATGGTCGTCGAGGTAGGCGTTGAGGTGCGCCTTGCCGTCCTTGTATGTCGCCAGCAATTTTCCGTCGCGCCACAGGGTGTTGCGCACGAAATCCATCGCGTGCTGCGCCGAGTGCAGCCAGTCTTCGCGGCCGAACACGCGCGCGGCGCGCGCCATACCGGCGATCATCAGTCCGTTCCACGAGCTGAGGATTTTTTCGTCGCGGCCAGGGCGCACGCGCTTCTCGCGCGCGGCGAAAAGTTTTTCGCGCACGCTTGCGATCAGCGCCTCCGCCTGCTCGGTGGAGAGATGCAGGCGCTGCGCGATTGCCTCCAGCGGCTCCGCGACGCGCAAATGCCAGGCGTGCTGCTCGAAGTTGGGCGGGCCATCCAGTCCATAACGGGACGCGGCGACGGCGTACTCCTCGGCGCTCAGCAGGCCGCGGATTTTGTCGCGCCGCCACACGTAGAACTTGCCTTCCTCGTGTTCCGAGTCGGCATCGAGTGACGAGTAGTAGCCGCCTTCGGGTGACTGCATCTCGCGCATGGCCCAGGCAGCGGTCTGCTCCACCACCCGCGCGAACAACGGCTCGCGGTATTCCTGCCACGCGGCACTGTACAGGGCCAGCATCAGGCCGTTGTCGTAGAGCATCTTCTCGAAGTGCGGGATACTCCACTCGGCATCGACGCTGTAACGGCAGAAGCCGCCGCCGAGCTGGTCGTACACTCCGCCGTGCGCCATCTTCTGCAGCGTGTGGCGCACCATGTGCCGTGCGAACTCGTCGCCGCTCTCGTGCCCATTGCGCAGCAGCAGGTCGAGTTCCGCCGGGTGCAGGAACTTGGGCGCGTCGCCGAAGCCGCCGTTGATCTTGTCGAACTCTTCGCCGAGCTGGCTCAGCGCCTGTTCGATGGGGTCGCCGTTCAGCGGCGTTTCTCCGCCGCGTGCGGGCTGGAGGCTGGCGAGAGCCGCCGCGAGTTGCTTGCCCTGCGCCGCGAGTTCCGCGCGCTTGTCGCGGTATATCTGCGCGACGCGGCGCAGCACGTCGGCGAAGGAGGGCAGGTTGTAGCGCGCCTGTTTCGGGAAATAGGTGCCGCCGAAGAACGGCGTGCCGTCGGGCGCGAGGAACATGGTCAGCGGCCAGCCGCCGCCGCGCTGCATCAGCAGGTAGTGCGCATTCTGGTAAATCTGGTCGAGGTCGGGGCGCTCCTCGCGGTCCACCTTGATATTGACGAAGTGCTCGTTCATCAGCGCGGCCACCTCGGGGTCCTCGAACGACTCGTGCGCCATGACGTGGCACCAGTGGCAGGCCGAGTAGCCGATCGACAGCAGGATGGGCTTGTCCCGCTCGCGCGCGAGGCGCATCGTTTCCGGGTTCCACGCATGCCAGTCCACCGGATTGTTGGCGTGCTGCTGCAGATAGGGGCTGGTTTCAAGTGCCAACTGATTGCTCATCGGTTGCACCTCTCGGGTTGGTGGGTCAGCGTAGCAGCGGCTTGAGCTCCTTCAGCACGCTGCGCATCAACTGCGGCTGCGCTTCCTTCGTGGGGTGCAGATTGTCGGCCTGGAATTGCTGCGGCGCAATGCCCTCGAACAGGAACGGCAGCAGCCGGGTGCGGTATTTCTTCGCGAGCCTCGGGTACATCTTCGCGAACTGCGCGACATAGGGCTCGCCGTAGTTCGGCGGCAGCCTCATGCCGACCAGCAGCACCTTTGCGCGGGCGGCGCGCGCAGCTTCTATGATCCTGCCGAGGTTGGCCTCGATGTCCGCAATGCGGTAGCCGCGCAGCCCGTCGTTCGCGCCGAGCTCCGCGATCACGATGGCCGGGTGGTGCTCGCGCAGCGCTGCGGCGATGCGCTGCCGCCCGCCCTCAGTGGTCTCGCCGCTGATGCTCGCGTTCACCACGCGGTATTCCGGATGGCTGCGCGCCAGTTCCTCCTGCAAGAGGGCGGGCCAACTTTCCGCTACTGCGATGCCGTATCCGGCTGATAAACTGTCGCCGAACACCAGAATGTTTTTTGCGGCCTGGGCGGGAAGCGGCAGCCACAGCGCGGCAACCAGCAGAATAACTTTCAGGAATGGATTCTTCATGGCAGCGATTGTGCAGGCAGTTGAACTAACCAAGCAAGTGCTGAGCGGCGACCAGCCGCTGGTCATCCTGCGCGACGTGAGCTTTGCGGTCGAGGCGGGCGAGAGCCTCGCGATCGTAGGCAGCTCCGGCTCCGGCAAGTCTACGCTGCTCGGCCTGCTCGCCGGGCTGGACATGCCGAGCAGCGGCGGCGTGCGCCTCGGCGGCAAGGACTTGTTCGCGCTCGACGAGGACGGACGCGCGCGGCTGCGCGGCGAACTCGCGGGCTTCGTGTTCCAGTCCTTCCAGTTGCTGCCCGCGCTCAACGCGCTGGAGAACGTCATGCTGCCGCTGGAACTGCAGGGCAGGAGCGATGCGCGCGAACGCGCCGAGGTGTCGCTGCAGCAGGTCGGACTCTCCGCCCGCGCGCACCACCTGCCCAAGCACCTCTCCGGCGGCGAACAGCAGCGCGTCGCGCTCGCGCGCGCCTTTGTCACCCGACCGAAGGTGCTGTTCGCCGACGAACCCACCGGCAACCTCGACGCCGCCACCGGCGCGCAGGTTATAGCACTCATGCTGAAGCTCAACCGCGCGCAGGGCACGACCCTGATCCTCGTCACCCACGACGAGGCACTGGCGCGGCGCTGCGGGAGGCAGTTGCGGCTGGAGGCGGGGAGGGTGGTGTAATAATTTTCCCCTCTCACACTTGTGGGAGAGGGGCAGGGGAGAGGGTCGATGAGCCTGCTGGACAATGCAAAATCATTACGCCGCAACCTGACCGATGCCGAGCAGAGGCTCTGGTATCACCTGCGCGCGCATCGCTTCATGGGGCTGAAGTTCAAGCGGCAGAAGCCCATTGGCCGTTACGTGGTTGATTTTGTCTGTATCGAAAAAAAGCTGGTGATCGAACTGGATGGCGGACAGCATGCAGATTCGCTGAAGGCTGACGGAGAGCGGGATGCGTGGTTGCGCGGCCAGGGATATACGGTGCTGAGATTTTGGAACAACGAGTTGATGAATGAAATGGAGGGTGTGCTGGAGCGGATACGGCTGGCGCTCTTCAACGAAACCCTCTCCCCCATCCCCTCTCCCGTAAACGGGAGAGGGGAGCCAATATGAACCTCCTTCGCCTCTCCCTCAGCCTCCTGCGCCGCGACTGGCGCGCGGGGGAGTGGCGCGTGCTCTTGCTCGCGCTGGTGCTCGCGGTGGGCAGCCTCGCGACCGTGGGGCTGTTCGCCGACCGCGTGCGGCTCGCGTTGCAGCAGGAAGCGACCAGCCTGATCGGGGCGGACTTGCGCATCGTCTCGGCGCGCCCGTTGCCGCCCGCCTATCGCGCGATGGCCGAGACGCGCGGGCTGCGCACGACGGAGAGCCGTGCGTTCCTGAGCATGGTGGCGCATGGCGACGAGACGCTGCTCTCCGAGATCCAGGCGGTGGGAGCGGGTTATCCGCTGCGCGGCAGGATCGAGATCGACGACAGCAGCATGCATGTCGCGCAGGGTATTCCCGCGCGCGGCACGGTGTGGGTGGACGGCCGCCTGCTGCGCCGGCTCGACCTGCGCGTCGGCGACGAGGTCGGTATCGGCGCACAGCGCTTCACGGTGGCGGCGCGCATCGTGCGCGACATCGACCGCGCGGTTGGTTTCTACAGCTTCGCGCCGCGCGTGCTGATGAACGGTGACGACCTCGCCGCGACGGGTTTGCTGCAGGAAGGCAGCCGCATCACCTACCGCCTGCTGATCGCGGGCGACGCGCGGCAGGTCGAGGCCTTGCATGACGAGCTGAAGCCGAAACTTGCGAACGGCGAGAAGCTGGAAGGTGTGCGCGACGCGCGCCCCGAAATCCGCAGCGCGCTGGAGCGCGCCGAGAATTTCCTCGGCCTTGCCGCGCTGACAGCGGCGATCCTCGCGGGCGCGGCGATGGCGCTGGCGTCGCGGCGCTTCGTGCTGCGCCACCTGGACACCTGCGCGATGCTGCGCTGCCTCGGCGCAGAGCAGGGGCAGGTGCTGCGCCTGTTCCTGTTCCAGTTCCTGCTGCTAGGTCTCGTCGCGGTGCTGCTCGGCTGCGCGCTGGGCTATGTCACGCAGGCGGTGCTGATTTCCTTCATCGAGGCGATGCGCGATACGGAGCTGCCGCAGCCTTCGGTGCTGCCCGCGCTCAAGAGCGCGGCGAGCGGCTTCGCGCTGCTGCTCGGCTTCGCCTTCCTGCCGCTGCTGCAACTGCGCAGGGTGTCGCCGCTGCGCGTGCTGCGCCGCGAACTCGGCGCGCCGCAGGCGAATGCCTTGCTGGCCTACGGCCTCGCCGTGCTGGTGCTGGCGGGCTTGTTCCTGTGGCATTCCGGCTCGATCAAGCTGGGGTTCACCATGCTGGGCGGGCTGCTCGTGGGGCTGCTGTGCTTCGGCGTGCTGGCCTGGCTGCTGCTGCACGGGCTTGCGCGCTATTCGCTGCGCCTTCACGCGCAGTTGCGCCATGCGCTCAACAACCTCGCGCGGCACGGGCGCGACTCCGCGCTGCAGGTGGTGGCGCTCGGCCTGGGCGGCATGGCGCTGCTGCTGCTGACGCTGGTGCGCGGCGACCTGCTGCAGAGCTGGCAGGGCAATCTGCCGCCGGACGCACCGAACCGCTTCATCGTGAACATGCAGCCGGACCAGCGGCAGGCGGTGCAGGCGTTCTTCGCGCGCGCGCAATTGCCGCAGCCGCTGCTGCTGCCGATGGTGCGCGGCCGGCTGGTCGCGATCAACGCTGCACCCATCAGCGGCGACAGCTATCCCGACCCGCGCGCGCGCGACCTGGTGGAGCGCGAATTCAACCTCTCCTGGGCCGAGCAGATGCCGGAGTGGAACGAGCTGGTGAGCGGCAGCTGGTGGAGCGGTTCCGAATCGGGGCGGATGCAGCTTTCGGTCGAGGAGGGCATCGCCGAGCGGCTCGGCATCCGCCTCGGCGACGAGCTCACCTATGACGTGGCGGGAAGCCGCTTTACCGCACGCGTGGCCAACCTGCGCAAGGTGGAATGGGATTCGATGAAGGTGAATTTCTTTGTGATCGCCACGCCGGAGTTGTTGAAAAATTACCCGGCGAGCTACATCACCAGCTTCCATCTGCCGCCGGACAAGGTGCGCGTGGGCGACCAGCTTGCGCGCGAGTTTCCCAACCTGCTGGTGATCGACACCGGCGCGATGATCGATCAGGTGCGCGGCATCATGGGGCAGATTGCGCAGACCGCGAGCGTGATCTTCCTCTTCACCCTGCTGAGCGGCCTCGCGGTGCTGTATGCCGCGCTGCTTTCCACTCAGGACGAGCGTACCCACGAGGCGGCGATCCTGCGCACGCTGGGCGCGGACAGCCGCTACCTGCGCCGCTTGCACCTCGCGGAATTCGCCGCGCTGGGGCTGTTGAGCGGCCTCTTGGCCTCCGCAGGCGCGGTGCTGCTCGGCTGGGTGTTGGCGCGCTTCGTGCTGGAAATCCCCTATCACGCGAGCGTTGCCATCTGGCCGATCGGCTGCCTCGGCGGGATGCTGGCCGTGATGCTGCCGGGGTGGCTCGCGGTGCGGAAGCTCGCGCAGTTGCCACCGGCGAGAATATTGCTGAACGAGTAAGCCGCCAGCAATCGTTTCCGAAGCACGCAACGCCTCAGATACTCTCCGCAGCAATTTTCAAGACCGTTCCCCGGTAATTCCGGCTTCACCACGCAGGAAACCGATACACGCTTTCATCCGTCGAAAAAATACAGTCTTGCCCGCATCCGCAAATACAGTTGGCTGCCCAGAGTAAGCCTGCGCGCAAGGCGTTAAGGTAAGAACAGTTCTCAAATCTGAAATAAAAAAATGGATATTTACCCTGAGTTCAATCTGCGCCGTAATACCTTTGGCGCGCTCCTTCCTGCTCGAGCTGCCGATGGCAGCGGGGAGTATGGTCTCGCCTCGTGCGGGAGTGGCGGGGAACCGGCTAAAGTGTGGCCGGCATTGGACAATCCGCGGCGGTTGGCAAACCGGCAGCCGATTGAACGGCGGATGGCTCAATGGCGGGGTGTTTATGCAATATGAACTCAAGGTGTTGCGCGGCAACGCGGGGCTGATGGCGATCATGCTGGAAGCGGCGGATGCCGGCGATGCCGAAGCGCAGGCCAGAGCCCAGGGGTATACGGTCATTGCGGCCAGGGCAAGGCAGCGCTGGTTGTCGTTGTTGCCTTGGCAAAGGTCCGGTTTCCCCTTGGTGTTGTTCAGCCAGGAACTGGTGGCGCTGCTCGATGCCGGCCTGTCCCTGGTCGAATCGCTGGAGACCCTGACCGAGAAGGAAGTGCAGCCGGATATCAAGAAAACGCTGACGCAAATAATCTCGTCCCTGTATGAGGGGCATAGCCTGTCGTATGCACTGGAGCAGTCGCCGAAGGATTTTCCCGCGCTTTACGTGGCAACCGTGCGCGCCAGCGAAAAAACCGGCTCTCTCGCCGAAGTGCTGTCGCGCTATGTCGTTTACCAGAACCAGATGGAGGGGGTGAGGCGCAAGGTCGTCACCTCCTCGATTTATCCGGTAATCCTGGCTGCCGTGGGGGGGCTGGTGATGCTGTTTCTGATGGTGTTCGTCGTGCCCCGCTTCAGCCATATCTACGAAGATCTCGGCAGCGACCTGCCGTTCATGTCGCAGTTGCTGATGCTTTGGGGGCATTTCCTGGACGAGCATTGGAAGTTCTTCCTGGCGGCCGCAATCGCCCTGCCGGGCGGACTTCTCTTTGCCGCTACCCGCCCTGCCTTCAGGCAGTGGGCCGGGCGGAAGCTGTGGCAGCTCCCCGCGCTGGGCAAGCGGCTGCACCTTTACCAGATGGCACGTTTTTACCGCTCGCTCGGGATGCTGCTGCAGGGCGGGATGCCGATCATGGCGTCATTGCAACTGGTGGGCGGTCTTCTGCAGACGACGATGCGCGAACAACTGGCGCTGGCCTCGACGAGCATCAGGGAGGGCAGCTCCATCTCCCAAACCATGGATAAATACGGCCTGGCCACCCCCTTGGCGTCGCGCCTGCTGCGCGTGGGCGAGCGCACCGGCCGGATGGGCGAGATGATGGAGCGCATCGCGGCCTTTTATGAGGACGATACGGCACGCTGGGTCGAGCGGTTCGTCAAGATGTTCGAGCCTTTGCTGATGGCGTTCGTCGGGCTGGTCATCGGGGGCATCGTGGTGCTGATGTATTTCCCGATTTTTGAACTGGCGGGGAGCATTAAATGAACCAGGCTGCCTCATGCGATGCCGGACAGATATTCTCGCCGCAACGGGTGCGTGAAGCGCGCGCTGTTGCCGCGCAGGGCAGGCGCAGCATCGTGGAAGTACTGGAAGAACAGACCGGGCTGGACTCGCGGGGCTTTGCCTGGGCGCTGGGCAAAGCCCTCCATTACCCGGTATTCGGCATGGACGACCTGGGCAGGCTGGAGCCCGCATTCGATGCGCTGCCCTTTGCCGAGGCGCTGGAACGGGGATGCATCGCATTGCGCAGCGGCGAGGGGCGGCTGTTCGTCATCATGGGCGATCCGTTCAATGCTGGCCTGCAGGCATGGGCGGAGCAGCGCTTCCCCGCGAATTTCGTCTGGGGGCTTGCACATGGCGCGGACATCGCCGCATACCTCGCGCATTACGAGGAATCGCTGCATGCAATGGACAGCCTGCAGGCCGTGGCAGGAAAGATGGCGGCATTTGACGATAGCGTGGAGGAATTGTCGTTCAAGACCATCAGCGAGGACGTCAGCCCGGTCGTCAAGCTGGTTCACTCGACGGTGTACGACGCGCTGAAGGCCGAGGCCAGCGATATCCACCTGGAGACCGGCGCAGCGGGGCTCAACATCAAGTACCGCATCGACGGGGTGCTGACAGCGGTAGGCTCGGTGGCTGGGCTGGACATGGCCGAGCAGGTGATCTCGCGCATCAAGGTCATCTCCGGTCTCGATATCGCCGAACGGCGCATTCCGCAGGATGGCCGTTTCAAGGTGTCGATGCACCGGCGCGAGGTGGATCTGCGCGTTTCCATCATGCCCAGTATCTTCGGCGAGGATGCCGTGCTGCGCATCCTGGACAAGCAGACGCTGTCCGACCAGATGAAGGGCCTGCGCCTCGACTATCTGGGATTTGACGCGCCATCCATGGTCACGCTGCGCCGGCTCTCTAACGAACCCTACGGCATGGTGCTGGTCACCGGCCCGACCGGCAGCGGCAAGACGACGACGCTGTATGCCGCGATCTCGGAGATCAACCAGGGGCAGGACAAGATCATCACCATCGAGGACCCGGTCGAATACCAGTTGCCCGGCGTCCTGCAGATTCCCGTCAACGAGAAAAAAGGGCTCACCTTCGAGCGCGGCCTGCGTTCCATCCTGCGGCACGACCCGGACAAAATCATGGTCGGCGAAATACGCGATCCGGAAACCGCACAGATCGCCGTGCAATCGGCGCTGACCGGCCACCTGGTGTTTACCACCGTGCACGCCAACAACGTCTTCGACGTCATCGGCCGCTTCATGCACATGGGGGTCGATCCCTACAGTTTCGTCTCCGCCCTGAACGGCATCCTGGCCCAGCGCCTGGTGCGCGTGAACTGTGCGCACTGCGTGGCGGACGACCATCCGGACGAGGAGCTGATCAGGGAGTCTGGGGTCGGCCTGGCGGATGCAAAAAACGCGACATTTCGCGCCGGGCGCGGCTGCGGGCTGTGCCGCGGCACCGGCTATAAGGGGCGCAAAGCCATCGCCGAGATACTCTACCTGAACGATGAAATCCGCGAACTCATCATTGCCAGGCAGCCGATCCGGCTGGTGCGCGAGGCGGCCAGGCGAAACGGCACGCGCTTCCTGCGCGATGGCGCGCTGGGTATGGTGTTCAGGGGCGAAACAACATTGCAGGAGATCAACCGTGTCACTTTCGTTGCGTGACGAGTGCCGCATCGTGCTGCATCCGGACTGCGTGGTCCTGGCGCGGTTGCGGCGCGAGCTTACGCGCCTGGGGCTGAAGCGCCATGTGCTGGCGCAGCAGGTGGTTTCATGCAGTCCGCCGGGCGATGAGAATATTCCCTGGGGCGGTGCGCTCAAGGCCCTGGAGGCGGCTTTACCCGGATTTGCGGGTAACAAATCGTATGCCAAGGTGATCCTCTCCAATCACTTCATGCGCTATACCCTGGTGCCGTGGAGCGATGTCCTGAGCGATGAAACGGAGGAAATCGCCTATGCGCGGCATTCGTTCAATGAAATGTACGGCTGCGATGCCGGCGAATGGGAGCTGCGTATCAGCTCCGGCAGTTACGGAATGCCGCAATTGGCCTGTGCAGTTGATGCGCGGCTGCCGGAATCCCTGCGCAACTTGTTCGGGCGGGTGGGGATTGGGTTGAAGTCTATCCAGCCGCATTTAATGGTGGCATACAACGCCTGTCATGCCTCGCTCCATGACAAGTCCGCATGGCTGGCACTCGTGGAGGAGGGAAACCTGTGCCTGGCATTGTTGCAAAAAGGCAAATGGGCGTGGGTGCGGTCGATGAGAATAGGTCCGCATTGGCACAAGGAATTGCCATTTTTGCTGAATCGCGAGGCGCTGGTCTCCGACGTCGAAAGCAGCACGAACGAAGTGTTTCTCTGGGCTCCGGACTGCCGGGATGTATCGATTGCTTCAGGCGGGTGGTGGCAGATTCAGCCTATGCAGCCCGCGCGCATGCCCAGCATCGAACCGGCGCTCGACAGCTGCTTTGCCATGTATATGAGCGGGTGATGCGATGACCATGCTCCGCCTCGATTATCAGCAGAACCTGCCGTTCCCCTGGGTGGGGCCGGCATTGCTGGCGCTGACGCTGGTGGTCCTGACGCTGACGGTTGCCTATTACGTTGAATTGAACGGCAAGGCGATCAGCTGGGAAGACCGGCTGGATCAAATCGAGCGTGGCCAGGGCCGGTTATCACCGTCCGGCGGCCGCGAGGACGTGGTGCAGGAGGTGAAGCGCGCCAATGAGGTGTTGCGGCAACTCACCTTGCCGTGGGATGAACTGTTCAGGGCAGTGGATTCGGCTGCGGGCAAGGAGGTTGTGCTGCTGGCGATGGAGCCGGATGCGGAAAAACACATGGTAAAAATCAGCGGTGAAGCCAAGAACCTGGCGGCGCTGCTGAAGTACATCATGCAACTTGAGGAGCAGAGTGTATTCGGCCCGGTCTACCTGCAGAGCCATCAGGTTCAGCAGCAGAATCCGGACAGGCCTGTGCGCTTTTCGCTGCTTGCCGTGTGGCGGGAGAAGCCATGAGAGGCCTCGCCGGAAAATGGCTGGGAGATGCCATCGGCCGATATGCGCAGCACTTCGGCATCTCATCGGCGGTGCCGCTACGGGGGCGCCTGCGCTGGGCATCCCGGCGTTGGCTGCGCATCCTGGGTAGGTCAGGAGTGCTGGCCATCGGCATGTTGGTCGTCTTTCCGCCTTTCTATTTTTCGGCAATTTCCCCGGCGCAGGAGCGCCTGGATGCGGCGCGCAGCAGCGAACTTTCCCTGCGCGAGCGGATACTGCATGCCGGCAAGTCGCTTGACGGCGGCTGGCGCACGCCGGCCGAGCAGCTTACGGAGTTCTACCGTTTTTTTCCGGAAGAGCGCCATTCGCCGCAGTGGCTTGAGAGGCTGGCTGCACTGGCCGAAAAAAACGGGCTCAGCCTCAACGAGGGCGAATACAAGGTGGCGCGGGGCAAGGCGGGGCGGCTGATGCGCTTTCAGATCATCCTGCCGGTGAAGGGGGAATATCCGCGCATACGCAGCTTCCTTGCGGCGCTGCCCGCGGAGACTCCGATCATCGCCCTGGAGCATGTGCAGTTCAGCCGCCAGAACATCGGCGATTCGGCCGTGGAAGCCAGGATCAGTCTGGCGCTCTACCTGGAGCAGGCATCGTGAGGCTGCTGCCACCGCGCAATGCCGGCCGGTGGGCAGTGCTCGGCATTGCCTTCACGGCCATCGTCACGGCTGCCGCACCCGAGAAAAGCAGCGGCGCAGCGAGAACGGCGCAACCTGCGGCGCCGCTTCGGGTTAATGCTGCATCTTCTTCACCGGCGCTCGCCAAACGGCGGCTGCCGGAAACGGTTCATGTGGAGCTGGAGCGCTTGGCCCGGCCTCAATCCAAGCCGGATGCGGGATCGGGAGCCGAGCCGGAGCCGGTGATCGGCAATGCCTTCGTGGCCACTTCCTGGTATGTGCCGCCGCCACCGCCACCGCCACCGCCACCGCCACCGCCTCCGCCGCCGCCGGTGCCGACCGCGCCGCCCATGCCGTTTACCTATCTCGGCCGCTATGAGGATGCGCCGACGCTGCAGGTGATCCTGCTCAAGGGCGAACGCATGTATGTCGCCGCCGAAGGAGACGTGATCGAGGATACCTATCGCATCGAGCACCTGGCGCCTGGCACGGTGGAACTGAACTATATCCCGCTGGGCATCAAACAATCTCTCAGCACCGGCGAGGCATTATGAGAAACGCGATGTATTTCTTCCACCTTTATGGGGCGCACAACATGCATGGATTCTGGCTCGGTTTCAGGCGCAATGCCGCATTCCTTCTGCTTGTCGCTGCAACATTGGCTGGCTGTGCGGGGCAAAAGCTGCACCGCGAAGGAATGGCACTCATGGAAGAGGGGCGTGCGGAAGAGGGCTTGGCAAAGCTGGAGGAGGCCAGCAAGGCCGACCCGGACAACCTGTCCTACCGCATGGCCTGGATGCGCCACCGCGAGCAGACCTCCAATCGTCTGTTGGCGGCGGCGAGCAGTGAACGCGCCGCGGGACGCCTGGATACGGCGCAGGCAATTTACGAGCGCATACTCCGGATCGATCCGGGCAACGGCAAAGCCAGGCTGGGACTTGATGAACTGGCGATGGACCGTCGCCACGATGCGATCGTCGAGGAAGCGCGCAGCCTGCTCAAGAATGGCGATCCGGATGCCGCGCGGTCCGCGCTCAAGCCATTGCTCGCCGAGAACCCGAAGCACGGGCAGGCCTTGCTTCTGCAGCGCCAGATCGACGAGCAGATAGCCAAGGGGCTGATGGCGGAGCCTTCCCTCAGGGCGAAGTTCAAGAAGCCGGTCACCATGCAATTCCGCGATGCCAGCGTAAAGATGGTATTCGAGGCGCTGTCGCGCACCAGCGGCATCAACGTGCTGCTGGACAAGGACGTCAAGCCGGATATCAAGGCCTCGATTTTTGTCAGGGATGTTTCGGTGGAGGATGCGATCGACCTGATCCTCATGCAGAGCCAGCTGGAGAAAAAGATCATCAGCGACAACACGGTATTCATCTACCCGAATACGCCGACGAAGATGAAGGAATACCAGGATCTCAAGATCAGGAGCTTTCATCTCACCAACGCCGATCCCAAGCAGATGCTGACCATGCTCAAGACGCTGCTGAAAACCAAGGATATCTTCGTCCACGAGAAGACCAATTCGCTGGTGATGCGGGACACGCCGGAGGCCATCCGCCTGGCCGAGAAAATGGTTGCGGACCAAGATATCCCCGACCCGGAAGTCATGCTGGAAGTCGAGGTGATGGAGATCAGCCGCTCGCGGCTGTCCGAAATCGGCATCAAATATCCCAGCCAGGTCACCTTCACGGCGCGGGGTGCGGCGGCAGGCGCCGATACGCCGACCGTCAGGGAGCTGCGCCAGCTTAACGGCGCCAGCATCGTCACCAGCCCGGCGCTGAGCGTCACGCTCAACATGCTGCTCCAGGACGGCGACAGCAACCTGCTGGCCAGCCCGCGCATCCGGGCGCGCAACCGCGAGAAGGCCAAGATTATGATCGGGGACCGCGTGCCGGTGATCACCAATGCCGTGACGCCGGTTTCGACGGGGACGCCGGTGATCACCGGCAGCGTCCAGTACCTGGACGTGGGGCTGAAGCTGGAGGTCGAGCCGGAGATACACATGGACAACGAGGTTTCCATCAAGGTCGGGCTGGAGGTCAGCTCCATCGTCAAGGAAGTGCTGAATGCCGTGTCCGGGACGCTGGCTTACCAGGTCGGCACGCGCAACACCTCGACTACCCTGCGCCTCAAGGACGGGGAAACGCAGATTCTCGCCGGCCTGATCAACGACGAGGACCGGAATACCGCTAACAAGGTGCCGGGGGTGGGGGATTTGCCCCTGCTCGGGCGGCTCTTTTCGAGCCACAGGGACAACGGTACCAAAACGGAAATCGTACTTTCCATCACGCCGCGGGTCGTGGGCAGTCACCGGCTCCCCGATGCGCGCGAAGTGGAGTACTGGTCGGGCACCGAAGCCAGCCTGCGCAGCAGCCAGATGGTGATGAAGCCGCTCGGCGCCGTCGCAGTCGGCAATTCGGCGAGCGCACCTCCAGGGGCTGTTGTGGCGCGCCCGCAGCCGGCAGTTGTTCCCGGCAATGCGGCCATGGCAAGCAAGCCGCTGGTGCTTTCCTGGCAAGGGCCCAGCCAGGCCAAGGTCGGCGACAAGATCAGCCTGACGCTCAATACCCAATCGCCGCAGGGCGTGAACAGCCTCGGCTTCCTGGTGGAGTTTGACCCGGCCGTGCTGAAGGCTGCCGATGTCGCCGAAGGGGATTTCATGAAACAGAATAATTCGCCGTCGAATTTCACCAAGGTGATAGATCAGGAAGGCGGCCAGGTGCAGGTCGACCTGAAGGGCTCCGGCAATGGCGGCGGCAGCGTCATCACCCTGATGTTTGAAGTGACTGCCGCCGCGCCCCAGTCCCCGGTCACGGTCAGCAGCATCAGCCTGGCCGGCGCGGGCGGAGAGGCGCTCGCGGTTACCCCGCCCACACCGCATGTCATCGCGGTCGCGCAATGAAAATCTCGGCCACCAGGGGCTTCACTCTCATCGAGCTGGTAATCACGGTGGCGATCGTCGGCTTGCTGGCGACGGCGGTATTGCCGATGGCCGAGCTGGAAGTGCAGCGCAGCAAGGAGCATGAGCTGCGCCGGGCGTTGCGGGAAATTCGCACCGGGCTGGATGTCTACAAACAGGCGGTGAGCGAGGGGCGCATCATTCGCCCGGCGATAAGGTCTGGGTATCCCGTGTCATTGAAAGTGCTGGTGGAAGGCGAGGCCGACGCCGGCAGCCCGGACGGCAAGGGTAGAATCTATTTTTTGCGGCGCATCCCGCGCGACCCGATGGCTGGCGATCCGGGGAAAACGGACGAGGAAACCTGGGGCAAGCGCAGCTATGAAAGCAGCGCCGATGCTCCCGAGGAGGGGGAGGATATTTTCGACGTGTATTCCCTGTCTTCCGGAATCGGGCTGAATGGCATTCCCTACCGGGATTGGTAAGGAGCGGCGGAATGGGCAGGCATACGGAAAGAGGTTTCACCCTCATCGAGCTGCTGGTGGTCATGGCGATCATCGCGACGCTGCTGACTATCGCGGTGCCGCGCTATTTCCACAGCGTGGAAAAATCGAAGGAGGCCGTGCTGCACCAGAACCTCGCGCTGGCGCGGGAGGCGCTGGATAAATATTATGGCGACAACGGCAAGTATCCCGACAGCCTGGATGAATTGGTGAGCAAAAAATATCTGCGCAACCTGCCTTCCGATCCCATCACCGGAAATTCCGCGACGTGGCTCATCGTCCCGCCCGATACCCCGGAAAAAGGCGGAGTCTTCGACATAAAAAGCGGTGCGCCCGGAAGCGCGCGGGACGGTTCCGCGTACAGGGACTGGTGATGCGGCTTGTCCCGGACAAAAATAGCGTGGGAGGGAGGATGCGCCTTAGGCGACATGGCCGGGAGCGCGGGTTTACCTATTTCGGCCTGCTGGTTGTCGTTGCCATCATGGGAGTGATGCTGGCCGCATCCGGGGAGGTGTGGCATATCGCGCAGAAGCGCGACAGGGAGCAGGAGCTGCTGTTCGTCGGAAACCAGTTCCGGCAAGCCATCACCGAGTATTACGAGCATACGCCGGCGCAGGAACAGCGCTACCCGGCGAATCTTGAGGACCTGCTCGGGGATCCGCGCTATCCGTCGACGCAGCGCTACCTGCGCAAGATTTACCGCGACCCCGTCGGCGGCAGCGGGAAGTGGGGCTTGATCAAGGGGCCGGGCGGAGAGATTTACGGGGTGCGCAGCCTGTCCGAGGAAGAGCCGGTAAAAAAAAGCAACTTCAGCCTCGCCGACAAAAATTTCGAAGGCAAGACGAAATATGCGGACTGGGTGTTCGTGCACGCCCAAAGCCAGCAGCCCGCTACTCCATCGCAGCACTGACCCGCAGACGCCCTCCGCAGAAGTTTTGAGGGCAGCTTCTAGACGATCAGGTCTATCTGCTGCAGCGCCCCTGCGCTGCCGTCCTCGCGCAAATAGATGCCGCTGCCGCGCACCTGCCCCTGCAGGTCGTTTGAAGAATTTTTCAGATCGAACGGCGTGGCGATGTTGCCGAGGTAGAGCGCACCGACGTTGCGTTGCGCCAAGGTGCTCAGAATGTCTTTGCCGGCGGCATCCTTGCTCCATACCAGCAGTCTTGAGTACACGGCATCGTTCTCGTCGATCCAGTTGTTTTTGTCGCCATCATAGGCGGACAGGTCGGCAAAGCCGTTGCCGCTTTGCGTGCCGAACAGCTCGGAACCGTTGTCGATGATGCCGTTGCCGTTCCTGTCCAGTGCCAGGAAGCCGCTTCCGCCGCCGACAAAGGACATTTTCTCGGCCTTGCCGTCGCTGTCGAGGTCGAAGCCGAATTTCGTATCGGTCAGTTGCGCGGCGCTGCCGCTGAAATTGACAACCAGCGGGTCTTTCCTCACGCCGTCGCCTTCGCGCACGGATACGTTGTTTTCCCTGAAGAAATCGCGCTTCATCTCCAGCGAGAGCTGGAACCGGATATCCTTGCCGTCGGAGGTCCTGATGACGCCTTCGGCGGCGAAGGCGGTCCGTTCGGATTCGCGAACTGTCTCGTGCCGGTCATATTCCACTCCCCAGCCCTGGCGCAGGTCTTGAGCCGATTGCGCAGCTTCGGCCGTTTTTTGCGAGTGCGCTTGCGCGGCATCGCCCGGCTTCAATTCATTCGGATTGAACAACCTGACTTTTTGCCCGGTCAGCGACTCGATCAGGTTGATGAGGAGCTGCATCTTCGGGTCATTGCCGGCATGATCGCTTGCACCTTCCGCTTCGGCGGTGGCCTGGGCATCGGCGGAGGACTGCGTGTTTGCGGCAGGATTGGCGATGGCAACAGCTTGGGCAGCCGCCTGTCGGGCGGCATCGGAGATCGTCGCCACGGTCAACCGCGGGGTAGACCGGTTTTGCGCGGCATGGCCTTCAAAATCGGGGCGTTGCGGGCCGACCCAGGCGCGCAACGATTCTTCGACCGTGACCTGTCTTGAGTTTGTATGCTGGCTGGCGAGGCCGATAGTTGAGCTTTCGATCTTCATCAGATTGTTTTTCAATTTGCTGGAGTGTTTTATCGGCTTGGCTCCGGTAACCTTTAGTGGAATCTGCAAGCCGGAGAAAGTTGAGTGAACCGGCGCATTAGTGCTAGAATGCGCGCCGCTTCGGAATAGGCCGGAGCAAATTTCCCGCTCGCGCAAGTTGGGGTGCCCATATGGGTCAGGCTGGCGAGTGGTAGTTTATAACCCTTACGATTGGAGTAATCATGGCTGTAACTATGCGTCAAATGCTGGAGGCCGGTGTTCATTTCGGCCATCAAACCCGTTTCTGGAATCCCAAGATGGCACCGTACATCTTCGGTCATCGCAACAAGATCCATATCATCAACCTGGAAAAAACCGTCACGATGTTCGCCGAGGCGGAAAACTTCGTGCGCAAGCTGTCGGCGAAGAAGGGCACCATCCTGTTTGTGGCGACCAAGCGCCAGGCGCGCGACATCATCCAGGAAGAGGCGGTGCGTGCGGATTCGCCGTTCGTCAACTATCGCTGGCTGGGCGGCATGCTGACCAACCACAAGACCGTGCAGCAATCCATCAAGCGCCTGCGCGAACTGGAGGCGATGACGGCCGATGGCGCATCCGAGAAGCTATCCAAGAAAGAAGCGCTGATGATGAAGCGCGAACTGGAAAAATTGAACCGCAGCCTGGGCGGCATCAAGGACATGAACGGCCTGCCGGCAGCTCTGTTCGTGATCGACGTGGGCTACCAGAAGGGTGCCATCGTCGAAGCACAGAAGCTTGGCATCCCGGTGATCGGCATCGTCGATACCAATAACTCCCCGCTCGGCGTGGACTACGTCATTCCCGGCAACGACGACTCGACGCAGGCGATCCGCCTGTACGCGCGCGGCATCGCCGACGCGGTGCTGGAAGGCCGTGCGCAAGCCCTGAACGAACTGGTCGAGCAGGTTGCCGGAACCGAAGAACAAGCCGCCTGAGTTTCAACAAGGCGCGCCCCGGGTTTCAATCAGGCGCATAAAGGGGCGCAAGCCCCTTTTTTTATAAGTTTTTTTTATGGAGTTTGATGATGGCGGAAATTACTGCAGGCATGGTCAAGGAACTGCGCGAGGCGACCGGCCTCGGCATGATGGAATGCAAAAAGGCACTGGTTGAATCCAACGGCGATTTCAAGGTTGCGGAAGAGCAATTGCGTATCAAGAGCGGTGCGAAGGCGAGCAAGGCCGCATCGCGCGTGACTGCCGAAGGCATGGTCAGCACCTTCATCGCGGCGGACGGCAAGACCGGCTCCGTGGCAGAAGTGAACTGCGAAACCGACTTCGTAGCCAAGAACGACGACTTCAAGGCATTCGCGAAGAACGTCGCCGAGACGGTGGCGAAGAATAATCCTGCCGATATCGAGGCCTTGTCCGGCATGGCGATCGCCAACGGCTCCGGTAGTGTGGAAGAGACCCGCAAGGCGCTGGTGATGAAGCTCGGCGAGAACATTACCGTACGCCGCTTCGAGCGTTATGCGACCACCACCGGCAAGCTGTCCAGCTACCTGCACGGCAGCAAGATCGGCGTGCTGCTGAATTTCACCGGCGGCGACGAAGCGCTGGGGCGCGACCTCTGTATGCACATCGCGGCGAGCAAGCCGAAGTCGATCGACGCTTCCGGTGTGAACCCGGAGGATATCGCCACGGAACGCCGCATCGCCATCGAGAAGGCCAAGGAATCCGGCAAGCCGGAAGCGATGCTGGAGAAGATCGCCGAGGGCACGGTGCAGAAATTCCTAAAGGAAGTGACGCTGCTGGGCCAGGTGTTCGTCAAGGCGGAAGATGGCAAGCAGACCATTGAGCAATTGCTGAAAGGCAAGGGCGCATCGGTGACCGCGTTCCAGATGTTCGTGGTCGGCGAGGGCATCGAGAAGAAGGTCGAGGACTACGCGGCTGAAGTGGCCGCCGCAGCGGCTGCCGCCAAGAGTTAAGCGCCATGAAGCCGGCCTATAAACGCATTCTCCTCAAGTTGTCCGGCGAAGCCCTGATGGGCGACGACAGCTACGGCATCAACCGCGAGGTGATCGAGCGCATCGTGGCCGAGATTGCGGAAGTGGCCGGGCTGGGCGTGGAAGTGGCGATTGTGATCGGCGGCGGCAACATCTTCCGCGGCGTGGCTCCGGCCGCCGCGGGGATGGATCGCGCGACAGCCGATTACATGGGCATGCTGGCCACGGTGATGAACGCGATGGCGCTGCAGGACGCGATGAAGCGCGCCGGGCTGGATTGCCGCGTGCAGTCTGCGCTGAGCCTGGAGCAGGTCGCCGAACCGTTCATCCGCGGCAAGGCGCTGCGCTATCTGGAAGACGGCAAGGTGGTGATTTTCGCGGCCGGTATCGGCAGCCCGTTCTTTACCACCGATACCGCCGCCGCGTTGCGCGGTGTGGAAATGTCCGCCGACGTGGTGATCAAGGCCACCAAGGTGGACGGCATCTATACCGCCGACCCCAAGAAAGAACCCGATGCGGTACGTTACCGGAGCCTGAGTTTCGACGAGGCAATCGGCAAGAATCTCAAGGTGATGGATGCGACGGCGCTGACGCTGTGCCGCGACCAGAAGCTGCCGATCATCGTATTCAGCATCTTCAAGGCAGGCGCATTGAAGCGCGTGGTGATGGGCGAGGGTGAAGGGACGCTCGTGCGCGTCGATTAATTCAGGAGGCAGCTGTGATTGCAGAGATCAGAAAAACGACTGAACAGAAAATGCAGAAGTCGCTGGAGGCACTGAAGGCGGATCTGGGCAAGGTGCGCACCGGGCGCGCGCATACCGGTTTGCTGGATCACGTGATGGTCGATTACTACGGCAATCCGACGCCGATCAACCAGATCGCCAACGTCACGCTGGTCGATGCTCGTACCATCGGCGTGCAGCCTTGGGAAAAGAACATGGTTGGCCCGGTGGAGCGCGCGATCCGCGACTCCGATCTCGGCTTGAATCCGGCGAGCCAGGGCGAACTGATCCGCGTGCCGATGCCGATGCTGACCGAAGAACGTCGCCGCGACCTGATCAAGGTGATCAAGTCCGAAGGCGAGAATACCAAGATCGCGGTGCGTAACATCCGCCGCGATGCCAACAACCACCTCAAGGATGCGCTCAAGAAGAAAGAAATTGCCGAAGACGAAGAGCGCCGCATGCAGGACGATATACAGAAACTGACCGACCGCTACGTCGCCGAAATCGACAAGGCGCTGGCAGTCAAGGAAACCGACCTGATGGCGATCTGATAAGGATTGAGGATCGAGGATTGAGGGAAACCAGACGCCACGCCTCGAATCTTCAGTCCCTATCCTCAATCCTCGATCTTCCATCCTAAAATGGCGCTATTCCAGAGTTCCACCCGCATCATCCCCGACGTCCCTGCCGTCCCGCGCCATATCGCCATCATCATGGACGGCAACGGGCGCTGGGCCAAACAGCGTTTTTTGCCGCGCGTGATGGGGCATCAGCGCGGTGTGGAAGCGCTGCGCGAGGTGGTGCGCACCTGCCGCGAACTGGGCGTGGAGTACCTGACAGTGTTCGCGTTCAGCAGTGAAAACTGGCGGCGTCCCGCCGACGAGGTTTCCTTCTTGATGTCGCTGTTTCTGAAGATGCTGGAGCGTGAGGTCGCCAATCTGCACGAAAACAACATCCGCCTGAAAATCATCGGCGACCGCAGCCGCTTCGACGACAAACTCAAACAGGCCATGCAGCATGCCGAGCAACTCACCGCCAACAACAACGGCCTGACCCTGACCATCGCCGCCAATTACGGTGGGCGCTGGGACATGATGCAGGCGGTGCAGGCCATGCTCAGGGAACATCCGCAACTCGCGCAAGGTTTCACGGAAGAGGATATGTCTCCCTATCTCTCGATGAGCGACGCGCCCGAGCCGGACCTGTTCATCCGCACCGGCGGCGAGCAACGCATCAGCAATTTTATGCTCTGGCAGCTGGCTTATGCCGAGCTGTACTTCACCGATGTGTTGTGGCCGGCGTTCGGGCGCAATGAGCTGGAGGCGGCAATCGCCTCGTACCGGAAGCGCGAGCGGCGTTTTGGCCGCACCAGCGAACAGTTGCAGGGCTGGCAGGGAAAAGCGGATGCTTAAATCCCGCGTGATCACCGCCGTCATTTTGCTGGCATTGCTGCTGGGGGCGTTGTTCGCGCTGCCGCCATTCGCATGGGCGGTGCTGATCGTGGCGATGGTCATGCAGGGAATCGTCGAGTGGTCGCGCCTGTCCGGCTTGAGCGGCAGGCAGGCAAAAGTCTACTGGGGACTGACCCTGCTGCTGATGCTGGGGCTGTTGTGGGTGGATGCCGGCGCTGCCGAAGCGCAACGGCTTTATCTCCACCTCACAATCTATGCCGTAGCGGCCCTGCTGTGGCTGATCATCGTGCCGGCCTGGCTGATGGCAGGCTGGAAAGTCAGACAACCGCTGCTCATGGCGCTGACCGGATGGGCGGTGCTGGTTCCGACCGGTTGGGCGATGCTGGACTTGCGTGAAACGGTTCCGAGTCCCTGGATTTTGCTGTTCGTGATGGGCTTGGTGTGGGTGGCGGACATCGCGGCCTATTTTACCGGACGCAGATTCGGCAAAAACAAACTTGCGCCCAGCATCAGCCCCGGCAAGACCTGGGAAGGCGTGGCGGGTGCGTTGCTGGGCGTATCGGCCTATGTGGTGCTGGTATGGGGCTTCAGCCCCTATTTTGAGCATCGCGAAGTGCAGCCGATCCTGCTGCTGGCCGCCTGGTGGTGGACGGGGCTCGCGGTGATCGGCGATTTGTTCGAATCGGCAGTCAAGCGCCAGGCAGGCGTCAAGGACAGCGGCGCGTTGCTGCCGGGGCACGGCGGCTTGCTGGACCGTATCGATGCACTGACCTCGACGCTGCCGCTTGCCGCGATGGCGATGCTGTTGCAGAAACTGGGCTAAAAATTGCTGTGAAGGGCGTCTGCGGCGTTGCGCGGTACTCGCAATCCTCATGTACTTTATGTACATTCCGGTTGCTGCGTTCCGTGCGCCTTGCATCCATCCCTCCACAGCAATTTTAGGTCGCTTAGAGGGTTTCACTTTTCACTATTTCGATAATGCAAAATCTGGTCATTCTTGGTTCCACCGGCAGCATCGGCACCAGCACACTGGACGTGGTAGCGCGCCATCCGGATCGATTCCGGGTCGTTGCGCTGACTGCCAACTGTCAGGCCGACTTGTTGTTCCGGCAATGCGTGCAGTTCAAACCGCGCTATGCGGTCATGCTGGATGAGGATGCCGCCACAGGGTTGCGCGAGCGTGTGCGCGAAGCGGGGCTGGCTATCGAGGTGTTGAGCGGCACAGCGGCACTGGAGCAGGTCTGCGTGTTGCCGGAAACCGACACGGTGATGGCGGCGATCGTCGGTGCGGCAGGCTTGCGCCCGACGCTGGCAGCGGCGCATGCCGGCAAGAAAATCCTGCTGGCGAACAAGGAAACGCTTGTGATGGCGGGCAACGTGTTCATGGATGCGGTGCGCGCCAGCGGCTCGGCGCTGTTGCCCATTGACAGCGAGCACAACGCGATCTTCCAGGCGCTGCCGGGCGGCTATGACGGCAACCTGGCGCGCAACGGCGTGCGCCGCATCCTGCTCACCGCTTCCGGCGGGCCGTTCCGCAACACGCCGCTCAACGATTTGCAGCATGTCACGCCGGAGCAGGCATGCGCGCATCCGAACTGGAGCATGGGCAAGAAGATTTCGGTCGATTCGGCAAGCATGATGAACAAGGGGCTGGAGGTCATCGAGGCGCACTGGCTGTTCAACGCAGGTGCCGACGACATCCAGGTGGTGGTGCATCCGCAGAGCGTGGTTCATTCGCTGGTCGAATATGTGGACGGTTCGGTGCTGGCGCAACTCGGCAATCCGGACATGCGCACGCCGATCGCATATGGCCTCGCCTGGCCGGAGCGCATCGATTCCGGTGTGGCGCCGCTCGACCTGTTCAAGGTCGCGACGATGAATTTCGAGGCACCCGACTTCGGACGTTTCCCCTGCCTGGCATTGGCCTATCAGGCATTGCGAGTGGGCGGCACCGCCCCGGCGATGCTGAATGCCGCGAACGAGGTGGCGGTGGCAGCCTTCCTCGATAAGCGGATTTCCTTCCTGGCTATCCCGCGTGTCATCGAGGCAGTGCTGGACGCGCTGCCGGCCGGCAACGTCGGCAGCATCGACGACGTGCTGGGCGCGGATGCCGAAGCGCGCCGGGCCGCGCAACGGCAAATCGGGACAGCATGATTACCCTGTTCGCGTTCGTCGGTGCGATCGCGCTGTTGGTGGTGTTCCACGAGTTCGGGCATTTCTGGGTGGCGCGCCGCTGCGGGGTGAAGGTGCTGCGCTTCTCGGTCGGCTTCGGCAAGGTGATTTACAGCAGGCGTTTCGCGGGCCGCGATACCGAGTGGGTGATCTCCGCGATTCCACTGGGCGGTTACGTCAAGATGGTGGACGAGCGCGAGGGCGAAGTCGCCCCGGAAGACCTGCCCTATGCGTTCAACCGTCAGCCGGTATTGCGGCGCATGGCGATCGTCGCCGCCGGCCCGCTGTCGAATATCCTGCTGGCCATCGTGCTGTACTGGGCGATGTTCGTTTATGGCGTGCCGGGACTGAAGCCGATGGTGGGCGAGGTGCCACCGGGTTCTCCGGCTGCCATCGCGCAGTTGCATGAGGGTGAAACCATCCTCGGCATCAACGGCAAGGCAATTCCGAACTGGGAGGAGTTGCGCTGGATGCTGCTGGAGCTGACCCTTCGGCAGGACCCGGGGCAGGCGGCACAGAACGGCGAAGTGAGAATCGAGGCGCAGGATGCCAGTGGCGCAAGGATGTTTCACCTGCTGGATATCAGCAGCCTGGAAGCGAAGGACCTGGACGGCGAGTTTCTCGACAAGCTCGGGCTGCACCCCTACCGGCCGCCCATCCTGCCGGTTATCGGCAAGGTTGCAGAAAACAGCGTGGCACAACGCGCCGGCCTGCAGGAGGGGGATCATATCCTGCAGGCCAATGGCGTTGCGATGCGGCGCTGGAACGAGGTGGTGGAAGTGGTGCGCATGTATCCCGGCAAGACAGTACAGTTCGAAATTGGGCGCGGCGAAAAAATCATGGGCATAACGGTGGTGCCCCAGGCCGTTGCCGAATCCGGCAAGATGGTGGGCAAAATCGGCGCGGCGCCGCAGGTGGATAAGGCGGCATGGCAGGCGCTGCTCACCGAGGTAAGCTACGGCCCGTTGGAGGCATTCGAACGGTCCCTGCGCAAGACATGGGAAACTACCATCATCAACCTGAAAATGATGGGCAAGATGGTGCTGGGCGAGGTGTCGATGAAGAACATTAGCGGCCCGATCACCATCGCCGACTATGCCGGCCAGTCAGCAGAAATGGGCATGGCGGCCTACCTCGGTTTTCTGGCCTTGATCAGCATAAGCCTCGGGGTGCTGAATTTGCTGCCTATCCCCTTATTGGATGGGGGGCACTTGCTGTATTATGTCGCCGAATTGATTAAGGGGGGGCCGGTTTCCGAAGGGGCTTGGGAAATCGGTCAGAAAATCGGTATCGCGCTGCTCGGCATGCTGATGGTCTTTGCCATTTATAACGATATTTATCGCCTTATCGCAGGTTAGAAAATGAAATTAAGAAAACTGGCAGGGTTGATTTCCCTGCTCTGCATGTCCTCCGCTTGGGCAATCGAACCGTTCACAGTCAAGGATATCCGCGTCGAGGGTGTACAGCGTACCGAAGCCGGCACGGTGTTCAGCTACCTGCCGGTCAAGGTCGGCGATACCATGGACGACCAGCAGGCCGCCGCGGCGATCCGCGCGCTGTATGCCACCGGCTTCTTCAAGGATGTGCGCCTGGAAGTCGAGCAGGGCGTGTTGATCGTGCTGGTGCGCGAGCGCCCCTCGATTGCCAGCATCGAACTCAACGGCATTAAGGACTTTCCCAAGGACCAGCTCAAGGACAACATGAAATATGCCGGGCTGGCCGAGGCGCGCATTTTCGACAAGGGCGCACTGGACAAGGCGGTCCAGGAGTTGAAGCGCCAGTATGTGGCGCGCGGCAAATACGGCGTGAGCGTGTCGACGACCGTCACCGATCTGGAGCGCAACCGCGTCGGCATCGTGTTCAACGTGGTGGAAGGGGAAGTCTCCAAGATCAGGCAGATCAACCTGGTCGGGAACCGTGCCTACCAGGAAGAGGATTTGCTGGATTTAATGAAGCTCAGCACGCCGGACTGGCTGAGCTGGTTCAACAACAGAGACCAGTATTCCAAACAGAAACTATCGGCCGACATGGAAGCCATCCGCTCGTTCTATATGGATAATGGCTATCTGGAGTTCAGCATTGACTCCACGCAGGTTTCGATCACGCCGGACAAGAAGGACATCTACATCACCATCAACATCACCGAAGGCGAAAAATACACCGTCTCCAGGACGGGAATAGCCGGCAATACTCTGATCGCAAAGGAGGAAGTTGAAAAACTTGTTCAGGTAAAAACGGGCGATACCTTTTCGCGCAAGGCATTGACTGAAACCAGCAAGAAGATCAGCGAACGGCTGGGGCAGGATGGCTATGCCTTCGCCAACGTGAATGCGGTGCCTGAACTGGACAAGGAAAAGCACCAGGTGGCGTTCACTTTCGCGATCGATCCCGGGCAGCGCGTGTACATACGCCGCATCAATATCGCCGGCAATGACAAGACGCGCGATGAGGTACTCCGCCGCGAATTCCGCCAGGTCGAAGGTGCGTGGTTCGACATGGAGAAGATCAAGAAGTCCAAACAGCGCGTGGACAAGCTGAACTTCTTCGAGGAGGTCAACGTGGAGACCCCTCCGGTGCAGGGCACCAACGACCAGATGGATGTGGATGTTTCGGTGAAGGAGAAATCCACGGGCAACTTTTCGGTGGGGGCGGGTTACTCGAATGGCGAAGGTGTAACGCTGTCAGCCGGTGTGACGCAGGCCAACCTGTTCGGCAGCGGCAACCATATCTCGACGCAAATCAACACCAGCAAGGTCAACCAGGTTTATTCGCTCTCGTACACCAATCCCTATTTCACTGACGACGGCGTGAGCCGCGGCTTCGATGTATACAGGCGCACTACCGATTCGAGCAGCACGGCAGTCAGCGAATATTCTTCGCGCACCCTCGGTGGCGGGGTGCGCTTCGGTGTGCCGATAGGCGAGGATGAGTCGATCAGTTATGGTCTGGCTATTGAGCAAACAAATCTCTCCCTGACTACGTTGAGTACGGCTAGGCTTGCAAAATATGTGACTGATTTTGGCTCATCGAATACCAACCTCATCGGCACGATAGGATGGGGGCGCGACAGTCGCGATAGCGCGATCTATACTACCGAAGGCACTGTGCAGCATGCTTTCGCGGAAATTGCCCTGCCGGTATTCGATATGCGCTACTACAAGCTGAATTACCAGCATCAAAAGTATTTTCCGGTGAGCAGCGATATTACGCTGCTGCTGAACGGCGAAGCGGGCATCGCGGGAGGCTACGGTGGCAAACCGATGCCCTTCTTCAAGAATTTTTATGCCGGCGGTACCGGATCGGTGCGTGGATATGATTCCTACTCGCTCGGGCCGCGCGATTTCAACAATCAATCGTTGGGCGGCACGAAGCGCGTGGTCGGCAATGCGGAGTTGTTGATGCCGATTCCGGGAGTCAAGGAAAAATCGGTGCGTCTGAGCGGATTTGTCGATGCGGGTGCAGTCTATGGCCCCGGTGACCTGCCAGGCAGCGCCGGAATGCGCTATTCTACTGGGGCGGCATTTACCTGGCTGTCTCCGGTAGGGCCGATCAAATTCAGTTATGCTGTGCCGCTCAACAAGCAGCCGGAGGATAAATTGCAGAAGTTCCAGTTTAACCTGGGCTCGATGTTCTGATAGAACTACTAAGTATTGGCTAAGCCGGTAAAGAACGCTGGTAAGCCTCTGCTTATGATGAAACCGCTGATTATGATGCATAAGGAGTGAGCGATGAAGATGATGATGAAAGCTTGCATGCTGGCGGTATTGCTGGGTGTGGGAGCAGCGCAGGCCGCTGATTTCAGGGTGGGTGTCGTGGATACCGAGCGCGTGTTGCGCGAATCCGCGCCGGCGGTGAAGGCGGAAAAAAAGATTGAGAAGGAATTTTCGGGGCGCGACCAGGAAATCAAGAAGCTGATGAAACAGGCGAAGGAACTGCAAGCCCTGCTGGAGAAGGATGGCGGCAAGCTCACGGATGCCGATCACCGCAACAAGGAGCGCGAATTGACCGCCATGAACGTGAACCTGCAGCGCATGCAGCGCGAATTCCGCGAGGATCTGAACCTGCGCAAGAACGAAGAATTGGCCGTCGTGCTGGAGCAGGCCAACAAGGCGATTCAGGCGATTGCCGAGGCAGAAAATTTCGACCTGGTCCTGCAGGAAGCGGTATATCGCAACCCCAGAATAGACATCACCGACAAGGTAATCAAGCATCTCGCCGTCGAGAAGGCAGACGGCGGCAAGGAAAGTAAGTAAGCGGCGGGCGGATGGCTATTTCCTATCGGTTGGCCGATATTGCGGCGCAACTCGGCGGGCGCGTGCTGGGGGGGGGCGATGTGCGCATTTCCCAGATTGCCACGCTGGAGAGGGCGCGGCCTGACCAGATCAGCTTTCTCACCAACAGCAAATACCGCATGCAGCTTGCCGGCACCAAGGCCGGCGCGGTAATCCTCGGCGAGGCGGATGCGGAGGCGACCAGCCTACCGCGCATCGTTTCGGATAATCCCTACGCCTATTTCGCCAAGGTCTCGGCCTTGCTCAATCCTTTGCCTGAAGCCAGGCCTGGCGTGCATCCCGATGCGGTCGTCGGTGAGAGCGCGCAGATCGACCCGACGGCCAGCATCGCCGCGATGGCGGTGATCGGCGCGGGTGCGACGATAGGCGCGCATTCGATAATCGGCGAGGGCTGCTGTATTGGCGTGAATACTGTCATCGGCAGCCATGCCCGGCTGTATCCGGGCGTGGTGGTCTACCACGACTGCGTGATCGGCGATAACCTGATCGCGCACTCCGGCGCGGTGATCGGCTCGGACGGTTTCGGCATCGCGATGGACGAAGGCCGCTGGATCAAGATTCCGCAGATCGGCCGCGTGGTGATCGGCAACAATGTTGAGATCGGCGCGAACACCACCATAGACCGCGGCGCGCTGGATGATACGGTGATCGAGGACGGCGTGAAGCTGGACAACCAGATCCAGGTCGCGCACAACGTGCGCATCGGCGCGCATACAGCGATTGCCGGATGTGCCGGAATCGCCGGCAGCGCGGTAATCGGGCGCTATTGCCTGATCGGCGGCGGCGCGCGCATCCTGGGGCATTTGCAACTGGCCGACCACGTCGAGATCGCCGCGCACACGCTGGTCGGGAAATCCATCCGCGAAGCCGGTTCCTACGCGGCCATTTTTCCATTTGCCAGGACCGATGACTGGCGCAGGAATGCGGTGCATCTGCGGCACCTCGACGATCTGGCGAAGCGCATCAAGGCACTGGAACAAGAGATTGAGTCTCTGAAATTGAAACAGCAAAACGGGCATCATTAAAAAGGAAAGATTCATGAGCACACAATCCGAAAAACTTTTGGCCGGGCACCCGATGGACATCCACGCCATCCTCGAACATCTCCCGCACCGCTATCCCTTCCTGCTGGTGGATCGCGTGCTGTCGATCGAGCCTGGCAAGGACATCGTCGCGCTGAAGAACGTCACCATCAACGAGCCGTTCTTCCCCGGCCATTATCCGCACCATCCGGTGATGCCCGGCGTGCTGATCATCGAGGCGATGGCGCAGGTCGCCGCCTTGCTGTCGTTCAAGTCGATGGGCAGCAAGCCGGACGACAAGTCGGTGTACTACTTCGCCGGCATCGACGGCGCGCGCTTCAAGCGCCCGGTCGGCCCCGGCGACCAGTTGATCATCAAGGTGGCGCTGACGCGCAGCATGCGCGGCGTGTTCAAGTTTTCCGCTACCGCCGAGGTGGACGGCCAGCTTGCCGCCGAGGCGGAACTGATGTGCACCATGAAGTCGGTGCCGTGATTTTGTATTTTCAGAGGTATTCATGATTCACCAGACCGCCATAGTCCACCCCAACGCGAAACTTGCCGACGACGTCGAGGTAGGCGCGTATTCCATCATCGGCGAGCATGTCGAGATCGGTGCGGGCACGGTGATCGGCCCGCATGTGGTGATCAACGGCCATACGCGCATCGGCAAGCACAATCACATCTTCCAGTTCTGCTCGCTGGGCGAAATTCCGCAGGACAAGAAGTACGCCAATGAGCCGACGCGCCTGGAAATCGGCGACCACAACACGATCCGCGAGTTCTGCACCTTCAATCTCGGCACCGCGCAGGACGTCGGCGTGACGCGCGTCGGCAACCACAACTGGATCATGGCTTATGTGCATCTGGCGCATGACTGCCAGGTCGGCAACCACACCATTTTCGCCAATAACGCGCAACTGGCCGGACACGTCGAGGTCGGTGATTACGCGATCCTCGGCGGCTTCACCGTGGTGCACCAGTTCGTCAAAATCGGCGCGCACATCATCACCGGCATGGGCACGATCCTGCTGCAGGATGTGCCTCCCTACGTGCTGGCTTCCGGTAATCCCTGCGCGCCGCACGGCATCAACGCCGAAGGACTGAAGCGGCGCGGTTTCTCCAGCGCGTCCATCATGGCGATCAAGCGTGCCTACAAGGCGCTGTACAAGTCCGGCCTGAGCCTGGCCGAGGCGAAGGCCGCGATCGAGTCGCAAGCGGCGGAGCACGCCGAGTTGCAGCCGCTGGCGGAGTTCATTGCCAAATCGGAGCGCGGCATCGTGCGCTGATCCGGTTGCTCCCTAACTGGTCAATCAAGGGTTTCTTCATGCAGCAGAAAAAAATCATAATCGGCATCGTCGCGGGCGAGGCCTCTGGCGACATGCTCGGCAGCCACCTGATGGCGGCGCTGAAGGAAGCGCGCCCCGATGTGCAATTTGTCGGCATCGGCGGCCCGAAGATGCAATCCGCTGGAATGGAGGTGCTGTTCCCGATGGAAAAACTCGCAGTGCGTGGCTACGTCGAAGTGTTGCGCCATTACTTCGAGATCGTCGGCATCCGCCGCAAGCTGAAAAATCATTTCCTGGCCAACCGTCCGGACCTGTTCATCGCGGTGGATGCGCCGGATTTCAACCTCGACCTGGAGCTTACGCTCAAGAACGCAGGAATCCCCACCATCCACTACGTCAGCCCGTCGATCTGGGCGTGGCGCGGCGAGCGCGTCCACAAGATCAAGCGTGCCGTGTCGCACATGCTCGCGCTGTTTCCGCATGAGCCGAAGATTTACCGGGAGGTCGGCGTGCCAGTCGATTACGTCGGGCATCCTCTGGCCGACATGCTGCCGGATCAACCCAGGCGCACCGAAATGCGCGAAACGATGCGCATTCCGCTGCAAGCCAGGGTGTTCGCTTTCCTGCCCGGCAGCCGCCAGAGCGAAGTGAAGCATCTCGCGCGCACCTACATCGAGACCGCCAAGCTGATCCTGCAGCAGGTACCCGATGCGCGCTTCCTCGTGCCGCTGGTCAGCCGCGAAACGCGCGGTATCTTCGACCAGGCGCTCTACGATTGCGATGCGCAGCAACTGCCGATGACGCTGCTGTTCGGTCACGCGCAGGATGCGATGATCGTCGCCGACGGCGTGCTGGTCGCCTCCGGCACGGCCACGCTGGAGTGCGCGCTGCTCAAGCGGCCGATGGTCATCACCTACCGGATGCCGGCATTCTCCTGGTGGATGATCAAGCGCAAACGCTACCAGCCGTACTTCGGCCTGCCCAATATCCTGAGTGAACGCTTCGTGGTGCCGGAACTGATCCAGGAAGACGCCACGCCGGAGAATCTCGCGCAGGCGCTGCTCAACTTGGTCAACGACAAGGATGCCGTTGTGCAGCTCGAAGAAACGTTCCGCGCGCTGCACCAGACGCTGCGCCAGAACACCGCGCAGAAGGCCGCGGCGGCCATCCTGCCTTACCTTCCTGCATGAGCGGCGCGATCCTCATCTGCGGTGTCGATGAAGCCGGGCGCGGCCCGCTGGCCGGGCCGGTGAGCGCGGCGGCGGTGATCCTCGACGACGCGAACCCCATCGCGGGCCTGGCCGATTCCAAGAAACTCTCCGAGAAGCAGCGCGATCTGCTCGCTCCCGTCATCCGCGAACGCGCCTTGGCTTGGGCGGTGGCTTATGCCGAAGTGGAGGAGATCGACAGCCTCAACATCCTGCAGGCCACGCTGCTCGCGATGCGCCGCGCCGTGCTGGCGCTGCAGGTAGCGCCGCAGCAGGTGCTGGTGGATGGCCTGTATTGCCCGCAGACCGGCATTCTCAGCCAAGCCATCGTCAAGGGCGACGGCAAGGTTGCGGCGATCTCCGCCGCGTCCATCCTGGCGAAGACCGCGCGCGACGAACTGATGCTGCGACTGCACGAGCAGTATCCGCATTACGGCTTCGCCGAGCACAAGGGCTACCCCACCGCCGCGCACCTCGCCGCCTTGCGCGAACACGGCGTGTCGGCGGTGCACCGCAAGAGTTTCAGGCCGGTGCGCGAGCTTCTGTAGGAGGGCGGGACGCTTTTGAGGTATCGTACCGCTTAACCAATAATCGGCTGATATCGATGACCCTGTTCAAGCTCATCCATTTGCTCGCCGTCCTGATCTGGGTGGGCGGCATGTTCTTCGCGCATATGGTGCTGCGCCCCGCCGCCGCGGAAGTGCTCGATCAGCCGCAGCGCCTCAGGCTGCTGGAGGCGGTGTTCCGCCGTTTCTTCAACTGGGTATGGGGCGCGAGCGGCGCGATCCTGGTCACGGGCTTCTACCTGATGTACCTCTACGGCGGCTACGGCCACTCGGCGCGCCACGTCCACATCATGCTGGCCCTGGGGCTGGCGATGATGGCGATCTTCGGTTATATGTTCTTCGCTTGCTACGTGCCGTTCAGCCTGCATGTCGCCAAGCAGCGCTGGAAGGAAGCGGGAGAGGTCCTGGCCAGAATCCGCCGGCTGGTCGCGCTGAACCTGGCGCTGGGGCTGCTGACCATCTGCGTGGTGGCGGTCGGCATGGCGCGCGGCTGAGGCCATTCCCCCAGGCCTTCTACCCGTTTTCCCCGGCGATTCTACCTAGTTACCCTAATTAACTTGCAGCAGATGCGGGTATCTAATTGGCCTGCGGGAGAGGCCATTCCGGCATCCGATAAAACTTTCCGTTAAGCGCTTCCAGCCCTTCGCATGGGCTGCTTTCATGAGTTTCACGCCTCACGTGCGCAACGTCCCTAGACAACCACACGATACATCCGAAGGAGACGATCATGCTGGCAAGAAAGACAGTGGAATTCCAGTTCATCACCGGCCTGAAGCGGAAAATGTTCCGCAACACCCGCCTGTGCGGCAGCTGGGACAGCGAAGGCAGGTATTCCGACATCTGGTCCGAAACCGCGATGCAGGAAGGCATCGGCAAGGACGGATGCCCCGTTTTCAAGGCTTCCGTCACACTCGATCTTGCCGACCAGGACAAGGTGTTCAAATGGGGCGTGGTGCTCGACGGACCGCAGGGCGCCAACTTCTGGGGGATGCCGACCGAGGTGCAGGATACAACTTCCGCCGACCGGCATCGCGAGTTCCGGCTCTCCGGCGGTGCGGCGCGCCAGATGGAAAGCTACTACCTGACATACGGCCGTCGCCTCGGGGCCAACAAACACTATGCAGCCGGAAGCGCTTCCCCCAGCCTGCGTTTCGGTGTCTGGGCGCCCAACGCGCAAAAAGTGGAAGTCGTCTTCGGCAAGCCGGCCAGCGGCTACATCGCCGACGACGGCACCGGGATCGATCCGTCGCGGCCCGTTGCCGTTCTTTCCCGCACGGAAGACGGCATCTGGGAGGGCAGCCCGCCGGGGGATTTTGAATCCTTCAAGGGCCTGCCTTACATGTACCGCATCCTCAACGCCCAGGGGCAGACCGTTTACCGCACCGACATCTTTTCGCGCGGCCAGATCGGCAAGGGCCATATCGACCCTGCCGATCCCAAAACAGGCAAGTGGGACGGTACGGCGGAGATGCTGGACGGCACGGTGAGCTGCAGTCTGGTCATCGATCCCGACGTGGTGCGCCGCGATTTTGCCTCCACGCCTGCCGGGAAAAAACCGGATCTCATTCCTGCGACCGAATTCTGGTCGATGGAATTCACGCCCGGCCTGCCGGTGCCGAACTTCGTCGAGGATCTTGCCATCTACGAGCTGCATGTCGGCTCGCTCGGCTTCGGCAAGCCGGGGCCGGGCGACCTTGGCGACGCGATGGCCTTCCTCGATCACCTCGTCGATCTTGGCGTGAACGCCGTCGAGCTGCTGCCCATGGCGGAGTTCTCGGGCAATGTCGCCTGGGGCTACGGCGACACGCACCACATGTGCATCGAGGCCAGCGCCGGCGGGCGTGACAAGTACCGCCACTTCGTGCGCGAGTGCCACCGCCGCGGCATCGCGGTGACCCAGGACGTGGTCTACAACCACTACGACCTCAAGGCGGAGCGCGCCCAGTGGCAGTACGACTCGACCGCTCCCGAGCAGAACATCTACTACTGGTACGAAGGGCGCTCCGGCGATTACGCGTCACCGGAGGGCGGCTATCTCGACAACGGCTCCTCGGGCTACACCCCGCGCTTCTGCGAAGAGACCGTGCGCCAGCAGTTCATCAGCAGCGCCGCCTTCCTCGTCGAGGAGATGCATGTCGATGGCCTGCGTGTGGATCTGACCCAGGCGATCCACCGCGACAACCGCCTGCATGCGGACGGGCGCACCATCGGCAGCGCGAACATCTTCGGGCAGAAGCTGTTGCGCGAATTGAGCCGCACCCTGCACATGGTGCGGCCCACGGTGATGATGATCGCCGAGGACTACACAGGATGGAATGCCGTGACCAAGCTGCCGGCGCAGGGCGGCCTGGGCTTCAACGCCCGATGGGGCGCCGAGTTCTATCACAACCTGATCGGCGACTCCGCCTCGGCGGGTGGCAAGGCGCGCCTGCTCAAGCAGGCCGGATACGGCGGCAACGAGCCGCTCGAAATGGACTGGTTTGCCGGCGCGCTCTACGGCAGCCGCTACAACCAGGTCGTGTATCACGAGTCCCACGACGAGGCCGGCAACGACAGCGGCACCGAACGCACCATGGTGACCGCGATCGGCGAGGCCACCCTCGATGAGACGCGGCGTCCCTGGGCGGAGGCGCGCTCCCGCGTGGCCTCCGGCCTCTCCATGCTCTCGGCCGGCACGCCGATGTTCTTCATGGGGGAGGAGGTCGGCGCGCAGAAATCGTTCCGCTACGACAACTTCCTGCAAAGCCGCGAGGACATCGTCGGCGAGCGCATGAACGGCGGCAAGGCGATCTTCCGCTTCTACCAGGACCTGCTCACCCTCAGGCACCGCATGCGCCCGCTGCACAGCCACAACATCGACATCCTGCACGAATCGAACTCCGACCGGGTCGTCGCCTTCAAGCGCTGGAGCGGGGACGAGGAAGTCATCGTCGCTGCGAGTCTCAATAACCAGCCGTTCGCCGACGGCTACACCGTCGCGAAGGACGAGATGGCGATTCCCGATGGCGAGTGGAAGGAGATTTTCAACAGCGACTCCGCCTTTTACGGTGGGCATAACCTGGGCAACGACGGCGGCACGCTCCATTCTTCGCATGGCCGCCTGAGCATGAAGATTCCCGCGAACGGATTCGTGGTGCTCGCGAGGCAGTGATGTGACACTCACCCTCTCCCCACGTAGGAGCGCAACTTGTTGCGCGATAAGGCTTCCGGGCAAATCGCCCGGCGAGCCGGGCTCCTACATGGAATGCCATGAAATATGCGTGCTGGCAGTAGGTCGGGTTTCAACCCGACATGCCCGCTCCTATCGAAGCAGTCGGGCTTAAGCCCGACCTACTCCCCCAGATTCATGCGCCGGATGTAGTGGCAGGTATATCCCCGTGGATGCTTGACCAGATACTTCTGGTGGTATTCCTCGGCGCGCCAGAACTCCCGGAACGGCGCGACCTCGGTGACGATCCGCGCCTTCCATTCCCCCGAGCCTTCCACGGTGCGGATGACCTCCTCGGCGGTGCGCTTCTGCTCCTCGCCGACGTAGAAAATCGCCGAGCGGTACTGCGTGCCGAAGTCGTTGCCCTGCCGGTTCTTCGTGGTCGGGTCGTGCATGCGGAAAAACTCGAACAGCAGGTGGCGATAGCTGAGTTTCTGCGGGTCGAACACGATCTTGAGCGACTCCGCATGCCCGGTGCGTCCGGTCTTCACCTGCTCGTAGGTCGCATCGGGCGTGTCGCCGCCGGTGTAGCCGACCTCGGTCTCCAGCACGCCGGGAATCCGGCGCACCAGTTCCTCCATGCCCCAGAAGCAGCCTCCGGCGAGGTAGGCGGTCTGTCGGGTTTCGGTTGTGGTCATGGGCGCTCCTTGGGCGAGGGTGGAGGCGGAGAATAGCGCGAGGAGGAGGAGGAAGAGGGGGAGGGGAGGCAATTTGCTTTGCTTAACATAGAAGTGAGCGGCCTGCGCGGTTTTTCGCGCAGGTCCGGTTGGCCGCTAGGTTAGGTTGCTGCTTCCACATATGCCAAGAGAGCCTTAGCCGACTCAGTTGCTTGAGGAAGGCCCAGTGCAATGGTCATTGAGTCGGCCAATACACCAACTATCTGAGCTACTTTTTCCCCGAGGGTGGATTCTTTGATTACCTGAGCGTACTTCGGGTCGAAATACGCATGGCCGAAGAGTACTTCTATGGAATCAAAAATTCCGGCGGAGCCTGTCAGTTTGTATTCCTCGATTGCATTGATTAACTTCCTGATGTTTCGTGACAACGCAACCCGTATTTCCTTATCTATATCTTCAGAAGCAAGCAGTAAGTCGAGAACTTCAGTCAGTCCAGTTTTAGCTCCGTTTAGCACATCCTCGTCAAGAGGCTTTAGCTTGGACTTAACCTGTAAAAGTCTCGAATGAATTTTTAGATAATTTATCGAGTGATGGTCGATCATGTTAATAAACGTAGACCATGTTTGGTTCAAAACTTGACCATTGAATCCAGCTTGAACTTGCGAAACCCAATGGGACCACGTGTCAGGCTCGTCTGGATATGTAAAACGAATAGCGGAGACAGTAAGCGAAGGTAGTTCCATGACCTTGCCTATTCGAACAAATAGTTCCGGGCTCTCGGGCCGAACATTAAGCAGTTTGGACCATGCCTGTCGACAGTTTAGGTTTTGGTCAAGTCGCTTTCCTTCCTCCAGAAGAGTCAGAAGTCTGTAGGCGGGGTTATCAAAATCCATATTGGCTCCACTAGCGAATAATGTGAGTGTGTTGCGCTGCAACCTAACGTAAATTGGATGGCGAACCCGCCGTATATACTGGAACTGTTTGACGTATAAGCTGCCGCATTGATCGCATCTCCCTGATTGTTTGAGCCGGGCAAAACATAACACGGCATGGCCAATTCTCAAAGGTGGCCTCGCATTAGGCTCGCTCGCTCTTTTGTGGCTACGGCCGCCCTTCGGGCTTAACCTATGCAAGCACAGGTTAGCCTGCGCCGCAAGCGCGCAACCTTATGCTACCGGCGTTCTTTCTTCATAGCCTGAGCGGCTTCACGCTTGGCATCCTTTTCCTTTTCCGTGGCGCGCTTGTCATGCATCTTCTTGCCTTTCGCAAGGCCGATCTCGAGCTTGATGCGGCTGCCCTTGTAGTGCATGTCGAGCGGCATCAGGGTGTAGCCGGCGCGCTGCACCTTGCCGATGAGTTTGTCGATCTCGTGGGCGTGCAGCAGGAGCTTGCGCGTGCGCACGGGGTCGGGATGGATGTGGGTGGAGGCGTTGGCCAGCGGGCTGATGTGCGAGCCGAACAGGTAGAGCGCGCCGTCCTTGACCGTGATATAGGCCTCCTTGAGCTGCGCGCGCCCGGCGCGGATGGCCTTGACTTCCCAGCCTTCCAGCATGATGCCGGCCTCGTATTTTTCCTCGATGAAGAAATCGTGGAAGGCCTTTTTGTTCTGGATGATGCTCATTAGCAGGTGAGTTTTGCGGTGTGTTCGGCTATTCTACCAGCCTTTGGTTTTTCGACTTTGTGAAGCGATGGCATTCGTAGAAAAAATCGTGTTGGTTCCGCACAGCGCGGAGCAGATGTTCAACCTCGTGGACCGGGTGGAGGAGTACCCGGATTTCCTGCCGTGGTGCGGCGGCTCCAGCGTCACCGAGCTGGAGGGGACGACGGTGCATGCGACGGTGCATATCGATTACCACCATATCAAGCAGCACTTCACCACCGAGAACACGCGCACGCCGCCGCACCAGATTGACATGAAGCTGCAGGACGGGCCGTTCCGGCATCTGGACGGGCGCTGGCGCTTCATCCCGCTGAACGAGGCGGCCTGCAAGATAGAATTCCGCCTGCACTACGAGTTTTCGAGCAGGCTGCTGGAGAAGCTGGTCGGGCCGGTGTTTCATTACATCGCCAACTCCTTCGTGGACGCCTTCATTCACCGCGCGGAAAAAGTCTACGCCACGCCATGAGCGGCACGATCAACATCGAGGTGGTGTACGCCCTGCCCGACGAGCAGATACTGTTCCGCCAGCAACTGCCGGAAGGGGCGACGGTCGCAGAGGCCGTCAGGCTTTGCGGCATCTTCGAGAAGTATCCCGAGATCGACCTGGCCGGCAACAAGCTGGGCATCTTCGGCAAGCTGGCCAAGGCCGACACCGTGCTGCGCGACAGGGACCGCATCGAAATCTACCGCCCGCTGATCGCCGACCCCAAGGAGGTGCGCCGCAAGCGCGCCGAGGAGGGGAAGGTCATGAAGAAGGGCGGCGGGGATATATGACGTACACTCTCTCTCTCTTTTCCGTTCGTGGTGAGCCCTTCGACAAGCTCAGGGCGAACGGCGTTGTTATAGTTTTTCGGAACCGACTTCATTCATGCTAGATCACGACCTGCATTGCCACTCCCGCATCTCCGACGGCACGCTCTCCCCGGCCGAGGTCGTGGCGCGCGCGGCCGAGCGCGGCGTGAAGGTGCTCGCGCTGACCGACCACGACGACCTGGACGGGCTGGACGAGGCGCGCGCCGCCGCCGCAGAGCACGGCATGACCTTCATCAACGGCGTGGAGATTTCCGTAACCTGGCGTACCCACACCGTGCATGTCGTCGGCCTCGGCATCGACCCGGCGTACCCACCGCTGGTATCAGGCTTGCGCAGCGTGCGCAGCGGGCGCGGCGAGCGCGCCGCGCGCATGGCCGATGCGCTGGCGAAGGCAGGCATCGGCGGGACGCTGCAGGGCGCGTACCGCTATGCGGGCAACCCCAACATGATCGGGCGCACCCACTTCGCGCGCTACCTCGTCGAGGCCGGGCATTTCAAGGATGTGAAGAGCGTGTTCAACCGCTATCTCGCGAACGGCAAAACGGGTTATGTGCCGCACCGCTGGGCGGAGCTTTCCGATGCGGTGGGCTGGATACGCGGCAGCGGCGGCGTGGCAGTGCTCGCGCATCCCGGCCGCTACATGGCCGGGCGCCACAAGATGGGCAGGAAGACCATGCACGAATTGCTGACCGAATTCGTCGCGCGCGGCGGGCAGGCGATCGAGGTGGTGAGCGGCAGCCACACGCCCGAGCAGCACGCCGAGTTCGCGCGCTATGCCGCCGAGTTCGACCTGCTGTGTTCGTGTGGTTCGGATTTCCACGGCCCGGACGAGAGCTGGCGCGACATGGGGCGGCTGCCGGACTTCCCGCTGGGCTGCAGGCCGGTGTGGCAGCTCTGGGAGCGCGACGCCGTATCGAAGGTGGTCTGATGGCGCAATTTTTCACCATCCACCCGGACAACCCCAATTTGCGCCTGATCCGTCAGGCGGCGGCGATGCTGCGCGACGGCGCGGTGGTTGTGTACCCAACCGATTCCGGATACGCGCTGGGCTGCCATCTGGACGACAAGGACGCGGTGGCGCGCATCCGCCAGATACGCGGGCTGGACGACAAGCACTTCCTGACGCTGGCGTGCCGCGACCTCTCGGAGATCGCACGCTATGCGCGCGTGGACAACAGCAAGTTCCGTCTGCTGAAGAGCAACACGCCGGGCAGCTACACCTTCATCCTGGAGGCGACCAAGGAAGTGCCGAAGCGCCTGCAGCACCCCAAGCGCAGCACCATCGGCATCCGCATCCCCGATCATCCGGTGGCGCTGGCGTTGCTGGCGGAACTGGACGAACCCTTGCTGAGTTCCACGCTGATCCTGCCGGATGCCCATCATCCGCTGACCGATGTGGAAGAAATACGTGAACGTCTCGAGCAACTGGTCGAGCTGGTAATCGAGGGCGGAGCTGTGGGGCTGGAGCCGACCACCGTGATCGACCTGACCGGCGACGCGCCGGCATTGATAAGACAAGGGAAGGGCAGTATCGCGCCTTTCGGAATCGAGGAATAAAGGAAATGCTGAATAAATCCGTTCGCCCTGAGCCTGTCGAAGGGCGGGTTTGCACCCCATTGATTCTACATCGACCTCCGTCCATGGTTCGACAAGCTCACCACGAACGGAGGGCTTGTTCAGTGTTCTTCGTGCCCTTCGTGGTTCAATTACTGTTTTTAAGATAATGCAAACTGATCAACTGATTCAGACCATCTCTCTCGCCGCGATCCCGGTGCTGTTCGCGATCACGCTGCACGAGGCGGCGCACGGCTACGTGGCGCGCCATTTCGGCGACATGACCGCGCACCAGCAGGGGCGCATCTCGTTGAACCCGCTGCGCCACATCGATCCGGTCGGCACGGTGCTGTTCCCGCTGCTGACCCTGTGGCTGGGCGGCATCCTGTTCGGCTGGGCCAGGCCGGTGCCGGTCAACTTTGCCGCCTTGCGCCGCCCCAAGCAGGACATGCTCTGGGTGGCGCTTGCCGGACCCGCCACGAATTTATTCATGGCGCTCGGCTGGGCATTTCTCTATAAAATGGCGTGGCTGTTTCCGGACAGTTATTTTGCCGAGCCGCTGCTGGGCATGGCCGAGTGGGGGATTAAAATCAACGTCGTGCTGATGGTGCTGAACCTGCTGCCGCTGCCGCCGTTGGATGGGGGACGCGTCGCGGTCAGCCTGCTGCCGCACCGTCAGGCGTTCCAATTGGCTAAAATCGAACCCTACGGCATGTTCATCCTGATTTTTCTGGCGGTCACGCCGGTGCTGAGTCTGGTACTCTCGCCGCTGGTGAACCTGATGTATAAATTGATTACGTTTTTATTCGGGCTTTAGAAGATATGTTTGCTGATCGTGTTTTATCGGGAATGCGCCCCACCGGAAGTCTGCATCTGGGGCATTATCACGGGGTGCTGAAAAACTGGGTGCGGATGCAGCACGAGTACGAGTGCCTGTTTTTCGTGGCCGACTGGCATGCGCTGACTACGCATTACGACACGCCGCAGATCATTGAGCAAAGCGTGTGGGACATGGTGGTTGACTGGCTCGCGGCGGGGGTCGATCCCGCGCACGCCACGCTGTTCATCCAGTCGCGCGTGCCTGAGCATGCTGAGCTGCACCTGCTGCTCTCGATGATCACCCCGCTGGGCTGGCTGGAGCGCATGCCGACCTATAAGGATCAGCAGGAAAAACTATCCGAGAAAGACCTCTCCACCTACGGTTTCCTCGGCTATCCATTGCTGATGAGCTCGGACATCCTGATCTACCGCGCCACCCAGGTGCCGGTGGGCGAAGACCAGATCCCACATGTCGAATTCACGCGCGAGATCGCGCGGCGCTTCAACCACATCTACGGGCGCGAGCCGGGCTTCGAGGAGAAGGCCGAAGCGGCGGTGAAGAAACTCGGCAGCAGGAAGGCCAGGCTGTATGCCGAGCTGCGCACGCGCTTCCAGGAGCAGGGCGACGACGAGGCGCTGGAGTCCGCCAAGGCGCTGCTGGACGAGCAGCAGAGCCTCTCGCACGGCGACCGCGAGCGCCTGTTCGGCTACCTCGAAGGTGGCGGTAAGATGATCCTCTCCGAGCCGGAGGCGATGCTCACCGCCGCGTCGAAGATGCCGGGGCTGGACGGGCACAAGATGTCCAAGTCCTACGACAACACCATCACCCTGCGCGAGGACGAGGCGAGCGTGACCAAAAAAATACGCACCATGCCGACCGACCCGGCGCGCGTGCGCCGCACCGATCCGGGTACGCCGGAAAAATGTCCGGTGTGGGCGCTGCATCTGGTGTATTCCGACGAGGATACCAGGCAGTGGGTGCAGAAGGGCTGCACCACCGCAGGCATCGGCTGCATCGAATGCAAGCAGCCGGTGATCGACGGGGTGCTCACGGAGCAGCGCCCGATGCGCGAACGCGCGCAGCAGTACCTGGACGACCCGGCGTTGGTGAAGAACATCATCGCCGACGGCTGCGAGAAGGCGCGCAAACTGGCCTCCGAGACCATGCGCGACGTGCGTGAGGCGATGGGGTTGAGCTACGGTTAACAGACGATGAGCGAAGCGCAATTATTGCTGCATCCCGTCGCGCGCATCCACGGCGAACCGCTGCTGGAACTGCCGCAGGATCTGTACATCCCGCCGGATGCGCTGGAGTTGGTGCTGGAAAATTTCCAGGGGCCGCTGGACCTGCTGCTCTACCTGATCCGCAAGCACAACCTGGACGTGCTGGACATCCCGATGGCGGAGCTGACCAAGCAATACATGGGCTACATCGAGATGATGCAGCAGCACCGCTTGGAGCTGGCCGCCGAATACCTGCTGATGGCGGCGGTGCTGATCGAGATCAAGTCGCGCATGCTGCTGCCGCGCCCGCCCAAGGCCAGCGAGGATGAGGCGGAGGATCCGCGCGCCGAACTGATGCGCCGCCTGCTGGAATACGAGCAGGTGAAACTGGCCGCGCAGAAGCTCAACGAGCTGCCGCAGGCCGGGCGCGATTTCGAGATCGTGCAGGTGCTGATCGAGCGCACAGTGAAGGATCGCCTGCCGGCGGTCAGCGTGGAAGACCTGCGCCAGGCCTGGCTGGGTGTGCTGGCGCGCGCCAAGCTTCACACGCACCACAAGGTGCGCCGCGAACAACTGTCGGTGCGCGAACAGATGACGCATGTGCTGCGCTGCCTGCAGAGCGGCGAGTACGTCGAGTTCGACAAGCTGTTCGACGTGCAGGACGGCGTGGCAAAACTGGTGGTCACCTTCATCGCCATCCTCGAACTGTCCAAGGAATACCTGGTGGAAATACAGCAAAGCGAAACATTCGGGAGCATCTATGTCAGAACAAGCCGAGCCATTACCGCAGAGTGAAGCAACAGTGCCCATCGAAGCCGGGGCGATGCCGGACGAGGGAGCGATTCCCATCGACCTGTTCGGCGGCAAGATGGATACCGCGCAATTCAAGCAGATACTGGAAGCCGCGCTGCTGACCACTACGGAGCCCTTGCCGGTTGCGGAGCTGAAGAAGCTCAGCGACGTGTCGCTGGACAACAAACAGATGGAAGCGCTGCTCGAAGAGCTCGCGCAGGACTGGCAGGGGCGCGGCGTGGAACTGGGCCGCGTGGCCAGCGGCTGGCGCTTCTGCGCCAAACCGGAAATGCAGCAGTACCTCGACCGGCTCAACCCGCAAAAGCCGCCGCGCTACTCGCGCGCCGTGCTGGAGACGCTCGCCATCATTGCCTACCACCAGCCGGTCACGCGCGGCGACATCGAGGAAATCCGCGGCGTCGCAGTCTCCTCGCAGGTATTGAAGACGCTGGAGGCACGCGGCTGGGTGGAAGTGGTCGGCACGCGCGACACGCCGGGCAAGCCAGAACTGTTCGCCACCACCAGACAGATGCTCGATGACCTGAACCTGCGCGCCCTGCAGGAGCTTCCGGCGCTGGAGGAAATCGGCGCACTGCTGGAGCAGGAAACCGCCCCAGGGGCGTGATTTGCCGCGCCCCAAAAGGAGGGGGTAATGAACTCACGTTGTAATTGTGCTGGCTCGTCAATATGTTACAAAAAACGAGCGCCCTCGCCGACGAACAGTTCTATAACAGCCACCGAAAACAAGATTCAATGCGGCCCGGGCAGGTGCGCCCGCTGAAATCCCGGCCAGGATTACGTCTGTGCCAAGGGGCCGGTCTATTCTTGGGCGGAGTTAAAAAATCTGCCCGGAGAGTATTAACAAAACCGCAATTCCTGCTATCCTTCGCATCTCGAAAAATTCTCTCCCGGCGAAAAACCAACCGGAATCCAATTTTTTAATAATAGAGGTAAGGTAATTATGAATGTCAGTGGAATGCTCCACGGAGCGCCCATGCTTAAGATCGTCGATTTTCCGGCCTCCGAGGTGCTCGGCCCGGAAGCCAGCGAACACGATATACATAGCCTGATCGAGAAGTGCGGCTCGGTCTTCGTCAAGCCGATCTTTCGCGGCGGCATCGGCAAGAAGGGCAAGTCCGGCCTGATCGGCCGCGCCAAAGACCTGAAGTCGGCGCTGGCCGAAAAAGAGCGTTTGTATTTTGCCGAATACAAGGTCGGCGATGTCGTTTACAAGTCGCGCGGCGTCACCTTCGAAGGTGCGGTCCCGGCCCAGCATGAAATCTACTTTTCGATCACCGACTCGACCCGCTATCGCGCACCGGTGATGACACTGACTCATCACGGCGGTATGGACATCGAAGAGCTGGACAAGACCCAGATCATCGAAGTCCCGTTCGACCCGCTGACCGGCCTCAAGTCCTTCATCGTTTCCAATGCGCTGACCGACCTCGGCGCTCCCAAGGAAATCATTTCGCCGCTGGTGCAGCACCTGCCCAAACTGTGGGACCTGTATCACCACTACGGCATGTCCACGCTGGAGCTCAACCCGATCCGTATGATGCCGGGCAAGTCCGGCTCGCTGATTCCGGTGGCCTGCGACTTCAAGTGCGGTTTCGACCGCGACGACCCCCGCGTGAATCGCCTGACCCTGCCCGATGACCTGTTCGTCACCGAAGCCAACGACTTCGAGCAGGAGATCAACGAGTTGCGCACCTACCAGGGGCAGAGCGACGTTTACGTGATCAACGACAAGGGCACCATCCTTGCCCCTACCTTCGGCGGCGGCGCAAATTCGCTGGTCACCGAAGTGCTGGGCAACGACGCCATCATCTCTTCCGACTTCGGCGGCAACCCGCCCTACGAGAAGATGTACGACGTGATGCGCATATCCCTCAAGTACTATCTCAAGCAGACGAATGTGCTGTTCATCATCGGCGGCAAGGCCAACAACACCGACATCTTCGTCACCTTCCGCGCGATGGCGGATGCGTTGCGTGATTACTTCAGCGAGCGCGGCCCAACACCGCTGTATGTGGTGATCGGACGTGGCGGCCCGCAGGTGATCCGCGGCATGGGTGCGTTCAAGGATGTGCTCGATTCCTTGCGCATCCCCTACAAGATATTCGGGTTCGATTCCGCGATGACCGACGTGGTGAACTACGCGCAGGAAGCGGATCGCTGGATGAAGAGCGGCGGGCGTGCCGAAGTGGCGAAGCTGCTTGGTCTGCCAGCCGACGCCTGACCTGGTCGAGAGCCCCTATACATACAAGCAGACGGCCGCCGTGCGATAAATCGCCCGGTGGCCGTTCGGACGAAAAGTAACGAGTAATGAAAAGGTGATTGCAATGAGAAAGCCTGGTATCAAAGACTTCAAGTACTACGTTGGCATCCGCTCGCTGGCCGACATCGCCACGCGCGAAGACCGCATCTGCGTGCTGAACATCACGGGCAACGAATCCCGTGCCGTGACCCCGGTCAGCCATGCCTATTCCGGCGGCAACGTCGTGTTCGGCACCTCGCCCGGACGCCGCGGCCAGGTCGTGGAAACGCCCGCGGGCAACATCCCGGTGTACAACAACGTGCGCGAAGGCATGGAAGCCGGCCACAAGTTCAATGTCGGCGTGGTCTACCTGCCGCCCTCCGCAGTGCGCGACGGTGTGGCCGAACTGATCCGCATCAATCCCGATGTCGAAAAAGTCGTCATCATCACTGAAAAAATATCGGTGCATGATTCGCGCGAAATCCGCGCGCTCGGCCAGCAGCGCGGCGTGGACATCTTCGGCGGCAACTGCCTCGGCGTGGCCGACTCCTGGAATCAGGTGCGCATCGGCGGCGCGCTGGGCGGCGACAACCCCGGCGAGACCCTGCGCAAGGGCTCGATCGCCATTTTCTCCAACTCCGGCAACTTCACCACCACCATCGCCAACTACCTGTCCATCGGCGGTTGGGGCACCACGACGCTGATCTCCAGCGGCAAGGACATCTACATCAATTACGCAGCGCCCGAATTCGCCTACGCGATGTCCAACGACGAGCGCACCAAGGCGGCGGTGATGTACTCCGAGCCGGGCGGCTATTACGAACACGATGTCGCGTTCGACAAGCCGGTGGTCGCCTGCGTGGTGGGCCGCTGGAAAGCCACCCTGACCCGCGCCGTGGGCCACGCCGGCGCCATCGCCGGATCGGGCGACGACGCGCGCGCGAAAGAAAAATGGTTCATGGACAAGTTCGGCGTGAACGACCTGTACACCCCCGGCAATCCGGTGTGCTCGAAAAAAGGTGCAGTCGTCACCAACATCGCCCACATCCCTGAAGCGCTGACTGCGGTGATGAAACTGAACGGCATCGAGAAAGATTTCAAGCCGGAAGGCAATCTGGAACTGAAACCGTGGTTCGGCGACAATCAGGGCCTGAAGCTGCCCGCTGCGCTCGATATCCCCGTGGTCAAGGCCCTGGCACCGTATGACCTGCAGATCGCCGAGTTGCTCAAGAACGTCGGCGCGATTTTCCCGCGCCAGTCCATGAAGGACTGTTCGGGTTCTTCGGTGATGGATCCGAAGACGCAAGTCACCAAGGTCAACAACATCTCCATCCTCGACTGTTCCAAGCAGCCGCTGGAATCCAACCTGTGCCTGGCGCTGGTGCGCGAGCTCAACGACGAGAACGACAACGCGCTGTATAACCTCGCGGTCGCCGCGCACGTCAATCTGCACAATGATCCCATGTTGGCCGCTGCCGAAGCCTCGCGCGAGGCGGGCAATGCGCCCAACACCGCGATCAGCGCCGCAGTCGCCTTGCTCGGGCCGAAGCGCGTGGATGCTGCGCGCGCTGCCGCCGACTCCCTGACGGAAATCTTCGCGCACTCCGGCCTGTTGAAGGGCGACGACGAAGCCGCCAAGGTCAATCCGGCCGCAGCCACCGCAGAGCAACTCGCGACTCTGGTCGGCGACAAGGCCGACGCCAAGGCCGATTCCATGCTCAAGGCATTCGACAAGCGCGGCGCCAAGTCGGTGTTCGTGAAGTATCTGCGCTCGCTCAAGGGCCATCCCACCGCCGACGCAGTGCTGGCCGCACTGACCACCACCGTTGCCTGGGAGCCGCTGATGCGCAAGCGCATCTCCAAGCTGACCGTGCACAACATGCCCTGGTACACCAAGCTGTTCGGCATGATCATCGGCGCATCCACCGAAGCCAAGCACCACGCAGCCGGCAGCTTCTGCGGCGTGGACAACCAAGAAATCCTTGACTCCTGGACCGTCACGCAACTGGCCTATATCTCGCTGCTGGGCGAACGCCCAACCGCGGCCAGCCTGCTGCCGCTGCAAGTCATCCTGGGGCTCATCATCTCCAATGGTGTCGGCACGATTTCGTCGCAAGGCTGCAAGGGCGCGGTATCCGCCGACGGCCCGGAATCTCCGGAGCGCGTGCAGATCAACAAGGGCATGATCGGATTCCTGACTCATACCGGTTTCGCCCACGGCGGCAACGGCTATGAAGGCATCCAGTTCCTGATCGAGAATTTCAAGGACACCAAGCTGGCCGATGCGGGTGCGGCTAACCACGGCATCGACCTGAAGAAGATCACCACGGACTTCGCCATCGCCTTCAACAAGGAGAAGAAGCAGAGCAAGGCGCTGGGCACCGGCGTGCGCAACATCCCCGGCGTGAACCACCCGGTGTTCAAGGGCCTGCCCGTCAACAAGGATCCGCGCGAGACTTTCATCTCCGAATTCTTTGCTGAGCGCGGCGAGAAGAACGTGTTCCACGACTTCTACAAGACGCTGGTGCAGTCGCTGTACGACAACGGTGTCACCGCGAACGTGTTCTGCGTGAACATCGATGCGGTCATCGCCGCATCGCTGCTCAAGCTGCTGTGGCCGCGCTACCGCAATGGCCAGTTCAGCGAGAACCTGATGGAGATGGCGGCATTCACCGCCTTCCTGTTCGGGCGCATGGCTGGCTGCGCGGGCGAGATCGACGACCACATCAACCGTGGCCGCAACATGGACACGCGCACTCCGGCTTCGGCGTGCACGCATGTTTCCTAGGAGCGACAGCCACCGGTTTCCAGTTTTTGCGCAATTTTCCCGGAGCAGAACGCAAGAGGGGCGGAGCTAGAGTGCGGAGCCCCATCATTCCTGTTCGACTATCTCCGATGGGTTGCGTTGTTTTGCCATGAATGATTTTTAATTTAGCAATTATGGAGAGTATTTATGACCGCACTTAACGTTGCACAGAAAATCCTCCTGGCCAATGCGGCCGGGGGATTGAAGCAGCTTCCGGAGCAGGGGAAGCCGCTGGAGATCCAGTTCACCCATACCCTCTACCAGGACGCCACCGGCACCGCCGCCGCTCTGGCCTTCGAGAAGATGGGCGTGGACCGCGTGAAGACCACCTCGGTCATTGTGATCGATCACAAGACCATGCAGATCGGTTATGTCGACGGCGACGACCATCGCTATCTGGAAACCTTCTCCAAGAAATACGGCTGCTGGTTCTCGCGCGGCGGCCTCGGCATTTGCCATAGCGTGTTCCTCGAGGACTTCGCGACTCCCGGCAAGTCGGTGATCGGTTCAGACTCGCACACCACCAACGCCGGCGGCATGGGCATGCTGGCGATGGGTGCGGGCGGCACGGACGTGAGCTTCGCGATGGCCGGCACTTCCTACAAGATCGAGATGCCGAAAGTGGTGCAGGTGAATCTTACCGGCGCGCTGCATCCGGGCGTGCTCGCCAAGGACGTGATCCTGAACGTGCTCAAGGTCATCGGCATCAAGGGTAACAAGGACATCTGCCTGGAGTATACCGGGCCGGGCCTGAAGAGTCTGAACGTCACCGACCGCGCCACCATTTGCAACATGGGCACCGAGGGCGGCGTCGCCTTCTCGATCTTCCCGTCGGACGAAATCACCAAGGCCTATCTGGAAGGCCGCAATCGTGCCAAAGACTGGCAGCCGCTGGCCGCCGATGCGGGCGCGACCTATTCGCGTACCGTCGAGATCAATCTGTCCGACCTTGAACCGACCATCGCGCTGTATCCGCGCCTGAAGGGCATGGAGCCGGTCTCCAAGCATGCCGGCATGCCTATCGACGCGGTATTCATCGGCAGCTGCACCAACTCCAACTACGAGAACCTGGCACGCGTCGGCGAGATGCTGCGCGGCAAAAAGGTCAAGGTCGACACCGCCATCGCCCCGGGTTCGCAAGCCATTGCGCGCCAGCTCGCAGCGGCAGGCTACCTGGAAATTTTCTACGCCGCCGGTGTGCGCGTCCTGGAAAATGCCTGCTCCGCCTGTATCGGCCAGGGTTTTTCGCCACCCAGCAATGGTGTGATGCTCTCCACGGCCAACCGCAACTTCGAAGGCCGTTCCGGCACCGAGACTGCCGCAGTGCATCTGGTCAGCCCGGTCACTGCGATAGCCGGCGCGATAACGGGTGTTGTTACCGATCCGCGCACGCTGCTCAGCGGTGATCTCACCATCAAGTATGTTCCGCCGGTAGTCGACATAGGCGCCTACATCGCACCGCTGCCGCCCGCGGAAGCCGCCAAGGTGGTGATGCGTTACGGCCCGGATATCGCACCACTGCCGACGCTCGCGCCGCTGCCGGCCAAGCTGTCCGGCGAAATCCTGCTCAAGCTCGGCAACGAGATCACGACCGACCACATCCAGCCTGCCGGCAAATACCTGTCGTTGCGTTCCAACGCGGACGAATACGCCAGGCAGGCGACCTTCGTCCAGGTGGACAAGACCTTCAGCACCCGCGCTGCGGCGCTGCGCGATGCGGGCGGTCACGGCTTCATCGTCGCGGGCGACGGCTACGGCATGGGCAGCTCGCGCGAGCATGCCGGCCTGTGCCCGCGCATCCTCGGCATACGCGCCATCGTGGCCAAGGGCTTCGAGCGCATCCACCTCGCGAACCTCGCCAACTTCGGCATCGTGGCGCTGACCTTCGAGAACCCGGCCGACCTCGACCGGATTACACAGGGCGCGAAGGTGTCTCTCGATATGTCCGGCTTGGAAAGCGGCCAGCTCAAGCTGGCGGTGGAAGGCGTCGGCGATATTCCTCTGAAGCTTGCGCAGGGCAAGGAAGACATTCCGATGATCCGCGCCGGCGGCGCACTGTCCCTGTTTGCGAGCCAGCAGCAGGCCTGAGCCAGGATTGGTAGGTCGGGCTTTAGCCCGACCCGTCGGGTTGAACCCGACCTACGCTACTTAACTTGAAGAGGAAAAAATCATGACGACACCAAAAATCATCTGGACGAAAATCGATGAGGCGCCGGCACTGGCGACCTACTCGCTGCTGCCCATCGTGCAGGCATTCACCAAGCCTGCCGGCATCGAAGTCGAGGCGCGGGACATCTCGCTCGCAGGCCGTATTATCGCGAACTTTCCCGAGAACCTGACCGATGCGCAACGCATTCCCGATGAACTCACGGCCTTGGGCGAACTCACGCTGAAGCCGGAGGCCAACATCATCAAGCTGCCGAACGTCAGCGCCTCGGTGCCGCAGCTCAAGGCGGCGATCAAGGAACTGCAATCGCATGGCTACAAGGTTCCGGACTATCCGGAAAACCCGCAGAACGACGCCGAGAAAGAGATCAAGACACGCTACGGCAAGATACTTGGTAGCGCAGTGAATCCTGTATTGCGCGAAGGTAACTCCGATCGCCGCGCCGCCCTGTCGGTAAAGAATTTTGCACGCAAGAACCCGCACCGCATGGGCAAATGGGCTCCTGACTCCAAGACCCACGTCGCGCACATGACCGGTGGCGATTTCTATGGCAGCGAAAAATCCGTTACCGTTTCCGAAGCCGGCCCAGTGCGTATCGAGTTCGTCAGCGCGGACGGCAAGACCACGGTGCTGAAGGAAAAAACCACGCTGAAGGCGGGCGAGGTGATCGATGCATCCGCGATGAACTGCCGCGCGTTGCGCAAGTTCTACGCGGAGCAGATCGAGGAAGCGAAGAAGGAGCCGAACGTGCTGCTGTCGCTGCACCTGAAAGCCACCATGATGAAGATATCCGATCCCATCATGTTCGGCCATGCCGTCACGGTGTACTTCAAGGACGTGTTCGACAAGCACGCCGCGACGCTGAAGGAGTTGAACGTCAACGTCAACAACGGCTTCGGCGACCTGCTGGCAAAAATTGCCACGCTGCCGGACGCCAAGCGTGCCGAGATCGAGGCCGACATCCAGGCCTGTTTCAAGAAACAGCCGCAACTGGCGATGGTGAATTCCGATAAGGGCATCACCAACCTGCACGTGCCTTCCGACGTGATTATCGACGCTTCCATGCCGCCGATGATCCGCGACGGCGGCAAGATGTGGGGCGCCGACGGCAAGCCGTACGATACCAAGGCGATGATCCCGGACCGCAACTACGCGGGCGTTTTCCAGGCCGTCATCGACGACTGCAAGAAGAACGGCGCGCTCGACCCGGTGACAATGGGCTCCGTGCCGAACGTCGGCCTGATGGCGCAGAAGGCCGAGGAATATGGCTCGCACGACAAGACCTTCGAGGCAACCGGCAACGGCACGATCCGCGTCGTTGACGCGGCGGGCAAGACGCTGCTGGAGCAGAAGGTCGAGCAGGGCGACATCTTCCGCATGTGCCAGACCAAGGATGCGCCGATCCAGGACTGGGTCAAGCTCGCGGTGACGCGCGCACGCCTGTCCAATACCCCGGCGATCTTCTGGCTCGACAAGAACCGCGCACACGATGCGCAGATCATCGCCAAGGTCGAGAAGTATCTCAAGGATCACGACACCAAGGGTCTCGACATCAGCATCATGGAACCGGCTGCTGCCTGCCGTGCCACGCTGGAGCGCGCCCGCAAAGGCCTGGACACGATTTCCGTCACCGGCAACGTGCTGCGCGATTACCTCACCGACCTGTTCCCGATCCTCGAGCTGAACACCAGCGCGAAAATGCTGTCCATCGTGCCGCTGATGAACGGCGGCGGCCTGTTCGAAACTGGGGCGGGCGGCTCGGCTCCGAAGCATGTCCAGCAGTTCCAGGAAGAAGGCTACCTGCGCTGGGATTCGCTCGGCGAATTCCTCGCGCTCGCGGTTTCGTTGGAGCATCTGGCGCAGACCTTCAAGAACGCGAAGGCGCAGGTGCTGGCGGACACGTTGGATCAGGCGAACGGCAAGATTCTGGACAACAACAAGTCGCCGGCGCGCAAGGTGGGCGAGATTGACAACCGCGGCAGCCACTTCTACCTCGCCCTGTACTGGGCGCAGGCCTTGGCTGCACAGACCAAGGACAAGGAGCTGCAGGCGAAGTTTGCCACGCTGGCCAAGGCGCTGACCGAGAACGAGGCGAAGATCAACGCCGAGCTGATCGGTGCCCAGGGCAAGCCGGTGGACATGGGCGGTTATTACCATCCCGACTTTGCCAAGACCTCTGAGGCGATGCGCCCCAGCGCGACCTTCAACGCAGCGCTGGCCGCTCTGTAAAACGGGAGGAGAGACGGGGGAAGAGGGAAGGGTGTGCAATTTACCCTTCCCGCTTTCACCTTCTTAACGTGTTTTCAAATCGACAACGAATTTAGGGAATTTCCATGAACTTGCATGAATATCAGGCCAAGCAGGTGCTGCGCAAATACGGCATTGCCACCCCGCGCGGCGTGGCGATAGACAGCGCTGGGCAGGCGGACGGCGCGATGGCGGAACTGGGCGGCAGCGCCTGGGTGGTGAAGGCGCAGATCCACGCCGGCGGGCGCGGCAAGGCCGGCGGCGTGAAGCTGGTGCGCTCGCCCGAGGCTGCGAAGGAAGCGGTGAACGCACTGCTCGGTAAAGTGCTGGTGACCTACCAGAACGCACCCGAAGGGCAGATGGTGTCGCGCCTGCTGATCGAGGAGACGCTGCCGATCAAGCGCGAGCTCTACATCAGCCTGACGGTTGATCGCGAGACCGAGCGCGTTGCGCTGGTCGCGTCGAGCGAGGGCGGCATGGAGATCGAGGAAGTCGCCGAACACTCCCCGGAAAAAATCCTCAAGGAATTCTGCGACCCGCTGCTCGGCCTGCAGGACTTCCAGTGCCGCGCGCTGGCCTTCGGCCTCGGTCTGGAAGGCACGCAGATCGGCGAATTCGGCAAACTCGCCAAGGGTCTCTACAAGCTGTTCATCGAGAACGACCTCGCGATGGCCGAGATCAACCCGCTGATCGTGACCGAGACGGGCAGCCTCGTGGCGCTCGACTGCAAGATCGGCGTGGACGACAACGCGGTGTTCCGCCACAAGGACCTCGCCGCGATGAACGACAACAGCCAGATCGATCCGAAGGAAGTCGCCGCGAAGGAATGCGAGATCAGCTACATCGCGCTGTCCGGCAACATCGGCTGCATGGTGAACGGCGCAGGCCTCGCGATGGCGACCATGGACCTCGTCAAGCTGCACGGCGGCCAGCCCGCCAACTTCCTCGACGTCGGCGGCGGCGCCACGGCGGAAGTAGTGGCCAAGGCGTTCAAGATCATCCTCTCCGACAGCAACGTCAAGGCGGTACTGGTCAACATCTTCGGCGGCATCATGCGCTGCGACATCATCGCCGAGGGCATCATCGCCGCGGTCAAGGACGTCGGCGTCAAGGTGCCGGTGATCGTGCGCCTCGAAGGCACCAACGTCGAGCTCGGGCAGAAGATGCTGGCCGAGAGCGGCGTCGGCGTGATCTCCGCAACCGACATGACCGATGCGGCCAAGCGTGCCGTCGCGGCGGTCCAGTGATACAGGAAAAGACATCATGAGCGTTCTCGTAAACAAAAATACCAAGGTCCTGTGCCAGGGCTTCACCGGCAAGCACGGTACTTTCCACTCCGAACAGGCGATCGCCTATGGCACCCAAATGGTCGGCGGCGTGACGCCGGGCAAGGGCGGCCAGACGCACCTCGGCCTGCCGATCTTCAACACCATGCGCGACGCGGTGCGCGAGACCGGGGCGGATGCCACGATGATCTATGTGCCGCCCGGCTTCGCCGCCGACGGCATCATGGAAGCGGCCGATGCGGGCGTGAAGGTCATCGTCTGCATCACCGAGGGCATTCCCGTACTGGACATGCTGAATGCCAAGGCGGCGCTCAAGGCCAATGACGCGATCCTGATCGGCCCGAACTGCCCCGGCGTGATTACCCCGGGCGAGTGCAAGATCGGCATCATGCCGGGCTTCATCCACAAGAAGGGCAAGGTCGGCGTGGTGTCGCGCTCCGGCACGCTCACCTACGAAGCCGTGTTCCAGACCACCCGCCTCGGCCTCGGCCAGTCCACCTGCATCGGCATCGGCGGCGACCCGATCAAGGGGCTGGATTTCATCGATTGCCTGGAGATGTTCCAGAACGACCCCGCGACCGAGGCGATCATCATGGTCGGCGAGATCGGCGGCAACCGCGAAGAAGCGGCGGCGGAATACATCAAGGCGCACGTCACCAAGCCGGTAGCCGGCTATATCGCCGGACAGACCGCGCCCAAGGGCAAGCGCATGGGCCATGCCGGTGCGATCATCGCCGGTGGCAAGGGCTTGGCATCGGACAAGATCGCCGCACTCGAAGCGGCCGGCGTGGTGGTGTCAAAATCGCCTGCAGGCCTGGGCGAAGCGGTGGCCGAGGCGATTGCCAGAAAAGCCAGGTAGTGGCACAGGGCACGGCTTCCTCCTTGCGGGGGAAGCCGGACTCTTCCCAATCAAAGGGGCGCGATTCATCGCGCCCCTTTGTTTTCCTGTTCCTGCCGGTCAGCACAGGAAATACCTGCCATATGCCTTTACCGAATACGGTGTGCTGATGCTGGGCAATGTGCTCAAGTTTGAGCGCGCGGTCGAACTCCTGATCTCCTCATATTCCCGACAAAATCTCCTCCCTGTCTGCTAGACTTCGCCCCGCTGTCGCAGTGGTTTCCGGTTGGTTCGCCGTAACGCCGTTTTTGTCTTCCTGTGGGAGGCGACGGGTCTGACGGCCAGCGTGAAGCTGACCCGATTCTGCCGCGGCGGAATGTACCGTATCAAAGCGCTGCCAGTGCGCAGGTCTGCAGATCATCGAGGTGCGAGCTCCCGCCGTTTTCCGCCCACTACGCATTAGTGGCCAGCGGAGCTTTCCATTGCGCCAATTCCTTCCGGAATTCCGCGTGCGCGTTCCCTCATGCCTGTCTTTCCTTCCGCGATTTCTGGCCATGCCTTTTTGTGTCGGCTGGGATCGGGATAAGTTTTTTAAACAGGGATGATTATGAAAAAGTTTATATTTGCTGCGACGCTGTTTTTGTCGGTCGTGCCCGCGCAGGGCGTGATGGCCGCAGAGGCCGTTACCATCATGGGTGACCCCTGCACGGTGCCTTTGGCTAAAAAACTCGGAGCGGCATTTGCCAGGAAGACCGGGAAGAGCGTGGAAGTTCAGGGATCATCCTGCGGCTCGGGCATTTACAAGGCCAGCCATGGGGAAGTCGATATCGGGGTGAGCACCCATGAGGTGGTGCTTGAGTATCTTCCTGTGGGGACCCGCAATACCGTCATTGCGAGGGCGCCGACGGTAGTGGTGGTCAACCGGAGCAACCCCGTCAATGACCTGAAGCTGCAGCAGCTCAAGGATATCCTCGCCGGCAAGATCAAGAACTGGAAAGAGGTCGGCGGCAGCGACCTCGAAATAAAAAATGTCCTCCTGCAACCCTGCACGACCACGATTTTTGCCAAGAGGACAGCCCCATTCGGCAAGGACATCAAGCGGCTGGCGCCCGAGAAGCCGGGCGACCCCGTGGAGGGAACCAACAAGCTGGTCGAGGCAAACGAAGGAGCCATGGGGCTGCAGATTTACGGCTACGAAAGCGCCAACGTGAAGGTGCTGACGATAGACGGGAACCTGCCGGACGGCAAAACCTTCCCCTCGAAGTACGATTTCTACCAGAACTACAACGTTGTCACGGGGAAAGATGCGAACGGCGACGCCAGGGCCTTCGTCGATTTTGCCCTGAGCCTGGAAGGGCAGGAGATCGTGGAGTCGCTGAAACACATAAGGGTGAAAAACTAGTATGAAAAAAGTCGTTGCCACCTTATTGCTGCTGTGCGGCGCGGCCGGCGCGCAGGCCTCTTCCTTTGCGGACAGCGACGTGTGTCCGCCGATAGTGTCGTCCGCGCCGCAGGCGAGCTTCGTTGTGGATTTTTCGGGTGGAGACCCCGAGGCCGGGGCGAGGCTGTTCGACGAGTATAAGTGCAGCGGTTGCCACATCGACAAGGTGGGCGGGGATGGCAGCGCGATCTTCACGCGTCCCGACCGTATGGCGACCAAACCGGAGGAGCTGGTCAAACAGATGACCCAGTGCTCCGGCATCCTCGGCAAGACGCTCACCCCGCAGGAGCAGCAGCACCTCGGCGCGTATCTCGACCGGCGTTACTACAGGTTCGGGCAATCGAAGTAGGGCTGCGGCCACCCTCTGATGGAACAACTAGCCATTCGACTAAGCCCGCAAAGCGGGCAAGTCGATGGTTATCTCGCACGCGGGAGAGGGGATGCCTGCTTCCCTCTCACACTTGTGGGAGAGGGGTAGGGGAGAGGGCGAGTGTCTGGTATCCAATCACGACGCGCGCGCAGGATTGAGCCACTCGAAGCTCACCCGCTCGTAGTCCTCGCCCTCGGCCAGCAGGCCGGTGAGTTTGATGTCGCGGCTCTTCTCTCCCATCATCATTTCGAAGATGTGGTCCGGCGCGTAGCTGCCGGATGCCATGAGCATGGTGGCGTGCGCGTAGGAGTTGTTGGCGTCGGGCAGCAGGATGACGGGCAGGTAGTCGTACTCGAATGAGCCGGAGCTGCTCTCCCAGTTGGAGACCCTTTCGACGCCCTTGCCGAGCGCGCGCAGCCACACGGCCAGGGGTTTCTTGGCGAGGATTTCGATCCCTACATGCACGACCCCCTTGGCGTCGGTGTGAAAGCGCCGGATCATGCCGACCCACCATAGCGGGCCGTTTTGCGACTTGAGGCCGCAGAGCGCGCCGATCTTCACCCACGCGCCGGCGTTCTTCGGCAGGATGCCGCCGATCCCGTCGACGCTGATGTCCGAGACGGTCCAGGATTCGGCGCTGTACTGGATGTCCTCGACCTCGGCGAGGCCGATGTTCGAGCGCTCCTTCAGCGCGGCAGCATCCTTTTCGGAAAGGTTGGCCATGCGGTCGATGTCGATGCGCGTGACGAGCTGGCTGACCGCCCTGAAGTCGTGCACCACCCCGATGACGGCACTGATGCCCTTGCGTTCCTGGTGCCGGTGCGGGTGGTCCTTACCCCAGTAGAGTTGCAGGTGCTTGAGCACGGTGAGCTTGCCCTGCGGCGTGAACTCGCTGCCGAAGCGCATCTCCTGCTGGATCAGGCCGTGCTCGTTCTGCTCGATGATGCCCTCCAGCTTGGGAACCGCCCTGAGCGCCCCGAAGAAGCGCATGTCCGGCGTCGCCCGGAGCTTGTCGTCGACATGGCCGGGAGCGCCGGGTCTGGCGAGGTCGATGAAATGCATGCAGTCGGGGTCGGGCTCCGGCTTTAAATCGAAGGAGCTCACGAGGCGCCCGGCGATGCGGTAGCTGACCTCGATCTGGTCCGGCGCGAGCGTGTCGGGGGAGGATACATGGAGCATCAGCGCGCGCAGTAGCTCGCGCTGCGGGCTGGTGTGGATGGTCTGCCCGGCATAGGCGCGGGTCATTGTTTCGGCAACCTGGTTGGCCTCGGCGAAGCGGTAGCCACTGCACAACCGGTCCCAGACCGGCTGCTCGATATCCACGTAGCGCATCAGTTCCAGCTTCATCTGCTCGGCGACGGCGCGCAGCAGCCGGATGCAGACAACCGGCAGATTTTCCCTCATGTCCCAGGGCTTCTTCTCCGCCTGCTCGTAGCCGGAAAGGCACACGGCGTAGGCTTCGGCGAGAGCCTTCACGAAACCGTGGATTCCCTGCCACTGGTGCAGACCCTGGAAGTCCTGCAGATGCGGTGTGGCGAGGTACTGGCGCAGCAGCTCGGCGTACCGCGGTTGCCCAGTCTCGTCCAGCAGCATGACGATTTCGGTGCGGATTTCGGTGCGGAAGTCGGGAGTGTCCTTGACCGAGGCGAGCCAGGAGGTGACTTCGTCCAGAGCCTTGAAGTCGTCGTCCTTGGGCAGGCCAGCGAGCAGCTTCCTCGCTTCCTGAACGTCGAACATGGGGTGGTCTGGCCTCCCCTCGAAGATGCCGTGCAGAGAAAACATGATCCGGTTAGACCTCCAATTTGATGAAGCCTGGATGATGCGTGGAAAGCCTGCGGCAAAGCCGAATGCCGCGTGGACGATGATAGCGGAACGGCCGCTTTTAGATAAGGTGCGCGTGTCCCGCGAACCATAACATTTACCGCCCTTGGAATCGTAATCTTGCCTCCAAATGAGTTTTTACAGCGTCTTTGGGATTTCAGGCATGTCGCCCCAGAAGTATAACTTTGCCGAACGTCCCATTTTGGTAACAAAACCTTGCCAACGTACGAACAAGACGCGAATCAGTTCAGATTAACGTCGCCGCGAAAATTCGCCCCATCACCGCCTTGCTCATATTTCGATTATTAATCCGGGCTTGAAATCAAAGTTTTCTTGGCAGTTGTAAGTCACATATCCACGCGGATTGCAGATTACGCGAGTGCCGTTCACTTCATAGTCCAGGTTGTCATGGGTGTGGCCATGTACCCATAGATTCATCTTGCCAAACAGGTAATCCAACTCGGACGCGAAGCAGGCGGACAACAGGGCATCCTTGAAACGATCCACCACCGATTGCCTGCTTGGCAGGTGATGCGTCACCACAACCGTTTTACCATCGAAAGGTTCATCCAGCTTGGTCTTAAGCCACGCCAGCGACTGCTTGTGAAGCTCAATGGATCGTGCAGGGGTGAAGAGTGTTTTTTCGCCCTCCCGAATTACACGGAAATCATTCAAGCATAACTGCCCGTCACTCATCGCCGTGCTTTTCTTCGCCTCGCCGAACAACAGAAAATCTGTCCACAAGGTGCAGCCCAGGAAGCGCACATTGCCGATTACCAGCTCATCTTCATCGAGAAAATGCACGCCGTTTTTTTGTGCCGCAATCCGCATTCCAGCCAGAGTCTCAGGGCGGCGGTAGCCATAAAATTCATGGTTGCCTGGCACGTACACAATTTCCTTGTTTGGGAATGCCTCACACGCCCAATCAAAACCATTGCTGTCCTTGCCGACGTCGCCAGCCAAGATGATTATGTCTGCATCCGTTGCTGGTGGCTCGAACGTCGAAAATTCAAGGTGTAAATCGCTCAGGATATGTAGTTTCATCAATGTTCAATCAGCGAACTTTTAAACAAACAACAGCCGCCCATAAATGTTCGCCTTTCTGAAGAGCAGGCCATCATTACTCGAAATTGAAGCTGCTATACAGCGTAGCTTTTTCTTCGATTGTTGGCATATGTGGGATGATTAAGAATTTGGTGCCAGAGACTCCTTGAGTAAGCTCGATAAAGCGCTTTGTCATTCGGAGCGGGTCAGCAAAATATGATAACTCATGCTCTACGAAAAATTGTTGAGCATAATAGGCAGGATATGGATAAGTGGCACAGATGGCCGCTAATATATCAGGACCTACATCGATGATTTCACGCCCACCACCGCGCGATTTAAATACTTTAATGGTCTCTTCTTCACTTAGACAGTAGGCGATGGCATCAAGCTTGTGTAGTTCATGGAGTTTAGGATTTTTGGTGCTCAAGGCTCCAGGATCGTATCTTCCAAAAAGAGTATCGCCACTTCTAATGATCGCAACAGAATCAGTTGCATACATTGCCTCCAACTTTTTGTTGGAGGCAATTCGTGCAGCAGTGGTTTTTCCATACCCCTGAATCATCCAATTGTGATTGTTGATCAGGAATAGGTCTGCATAATAGATATTTTCAGGAGTATCTGAGCGGACGAGATGACTAAGTGGATGGTCCGGCGGAAAAGTGTTGTTCATTCAGTACCCTCAAGGACGTGAGTGTGAGTGGATGACTTGTCCATCGGAATACAGTTGGAGTCGGGCCATTCCACAGGCAATGACTCCTGTTCGATTGCCACTTTATTTTGAGATGCCCACTGGTTCTCAAGTATCCATCCCCATTTTTCGCAAATTTTCTCAATAGAGATCACCTCATGCTCGGTTAGTTCTCGACGGATGGCTTCGTCACCCTGCAACTTTTCACAAGTCAACTGCATTTTGTGAAGCTGTAGAGTTTTCCCTTCCTCTAAGCAGCACTGGGCGAGATGGCTGGCAATTCGGAACCCTCCGGCATCGATATCACCCCAGTGGAAAACAGAAGCCTTGGGGGGTAGCGATTTCAACAGTAGCTTGTAGATTCGCTTCCACGATGGGCTTGGCATACCTCCAGTGTAAAGCAATATTTTATTTTTCCTAGATTCTGTAATTGCCGCCATTTCGTGAAACGTGGTCAGATTCTCCACTGTCAGGAGAACAATACAATTTTCTGATATGGCAAATCCGCTTATGGCCTCCGGGGACATTCCTAAGTATGGGCGAACAATCTCGATTTCGGCATGTTCACCACAAAACTCGCTCAGTACCCTTATGCTTCCAGCAATAAGAAGGGTCGGGGGGAATTTGATGAGTCCGATTTCGCCAAATACTTCTTCTGGACTACGTTGTGGAGCGCGCAGGTCTCCCTGTAGTAGGGCATCGATCAAATACCAGAGGCCTTCAACACGCTTGCTATCGAATGTCAGCATCGTACTAAGTCGCCTGACTGGAACATCTAGGCTATTACTTTCCATGCAATACTTAACTACTCGTATGGAATCGATCCAGTCATTTATATCTGCCGTTGATGTGCCGCGTGGCTTCATGCCTCGGCGCCACAAGTCGATTACTTCCCGTAGTAGCGGAAATTGGTCAAAATATTCCGATAGCTTGCTTTGGGCATCAGACACGGCATCCCAACGAGGAACCACTCCTAAAAATTTTGCCAATTTGGCAGGATCGAGCAAGGTGAGGCGTTCTATTTGCCGCTTCTCACCGGCTTGGCGCTCCCAGTCTATCTTGATTACCCCATCGCGCTCAGCAAGCTCAAGTTCACCATGGCATGCCAACCTCGTCGCATGGGTTTCCAGTGCTAGGTAACGCGGAAATGATTTGTCCGATAATTTTATGGTGATAGACCGCCCAGTCTGCTCTTTGGCTGAAGCGTTCTCTGCGCTTCGAAGCAGTTTTTCTAGTGCCAGTCGCGCGACCGTACTCATCATTGCAAGCTAAGCTGCTCAACCATTTTTTCAACCAGAGCAGGGTTTCGTTCCGGCATATCGCTTTCCATCAGTTTTTTTGCCTTCTCCTTAATCACTGTCTCTTCAAAGAATACATCTGCTCCATACCGATCTAAATCGTAGTAGGAGTCCAGTATTGGAGTTAGCTTTCCAACATCGGCATCAGGTGCTGCCATTAATAACTGCAATCCCAGAGATTGCAAGAATTTCGCGGTCACAAAAGTATTCAGCGCATCAAATCCATGGAAGGCCTCATCGATGAGCATTAATGGAGCACCATCATATGGTTCGTTGGATTTAAGCCGGTAGGCATTGGCCAATGATGCCCCTGCAATAACATAGAACGGAACCAAATGCTCCCCATTGGAGCCAACGCCTAGCCGTTTGCTCAATGTGTCTGCTGGCTTCCCTCCGACCCATATTTCCAGATCAAAATTGAACAAGAGTCTGTAATCCTCTAGCGGATTATTTGCCTTGCCCTCACCGGTTTCGCAAGCATCCAGGAAGTTCAATAAGGTTCGTTGCACATCGTCTGCTGCCTCGAATAGGGGAGCTGTGCCGGTATCCACAAAGGCGCTACTAAGGATTAGGTCATAAAGCCCCTTGTATGCAAGGGCGGGCTTAGCTACGAACTTGTATTTCTCGCCACCTGTAAATTCTGGGCAGTCTTCTAGTACCTTATTCAGGTCGTTTATGTCATGCTCCACACGTTTGATGGCTTCACGCATCCGATAAGCTACATCTGCCCTGAACGACTGGTTAGCCGCATCCCTTGCGGTTTCTGCTTCGTTCTGATAATCGGCAAGCGTTGAACTCGTGAGCTTTTGTACGTGGCTTTTGACCCACGTCGAGGCTTTGCGCCAGTCACTTCGCTCATCAACTAGATTGATCGACATTTCATTTATGTAAGAGGTAAATTCAGAGCGCGCACTCGATTCTGCACTTATCAAGCGCTTGTTTGCAGTATCTTGCTCATTCACAAGATACTGTAAAGCTACTTCTGGCCTATCCGTTTCAGCAAGACTTAATGCACGTTCATACATCATGACTGCACGCTCACTGTCATAATCAATATCATTGCAGGCATTGAGGTGGAGATTTTGAATTCTCTTGAGTGCAGTACTGGCATGCTCCAGTGCTTCTTTTTTTATGTCTAATTCCTGCTTCTTTTTAACACTCCTCTCAAAGGCAGTCATCCTTTCTGATTTGGCATCTTCTGCTGCCTGCTTCGCCGCCGCTACGCGTTCCTTAAGCTTTAAGAGATAATCCGGTAATGCGGCGTCGTCTATTTCCTCTGTAGTGCTTAACTTGGCTTTGGCGGAATCAAATTCAGACAGGGCCAAGTTGTACTGCTCGAGGGTTATGTTCTTCAGGGCGCGACGAAGCTTCTCATCAGCATCTTTGCTTAGATCAAACAGCTTCTTGGTTTTTTCCACATCTGTGTTGGCGACTATTACTCCCTCTCTGAGCAATTCTTTGTCAGCGTTAGATACTTGGACTCCAAGCGCCCATCGTTCTGGCGAAATCAGCTTGATGCGACGAGTCCCTCCATTTGCACTAAGCATTCCGTCAACTGTTAATGCCCGGTCATGGTCTCTTAGCTCGTCCTCGGTTTGAACTTGTCGCATACGCCCAAGTATTCTGCGTAAATATGTCAGTGCAACCGGATCCTCACTATTTAGTAATGCTGCGACAGACTGTAAATCAACTTCCCGTCCCATATCGTTCTTTAAGTGTGCGGGCTGCACGACGGTTACGTCATATAGTGGTATGTTGAGCTTTCGCAATAAACGCACGGCATCATTTTCCAAGCCGGGTTTTACTACTATGGCGGAGCGGTTTTTGCCTAGGAAGGATTCAATAGCGGGCTGCCATCTGATGTCCTTTACCTTAACCAAGCTAGCTACCGTCCGGCTTTCAATGCCGTTTTCGCTGAATAAAGCCATTGCAATTGCGACATCCTCGTCCAAAATACGCATGCCCTGATCAGCTGCCTTAACCTTTTCGATGGCGGCCTTCAGCTTGCTTTCAGCTTCTTGATGAGACTCGCTATTCTTTTTATGTGCGTCTAGGATCGTCTCTTTAGATGATGCCAAGATACCTAATACCTCTTTGAGCTCCAGTAAAGAAGGATATTTACCAGCCGCAGCCTGATCATCCCATGCTCGGGAGAGCTTCCTTATGATATCTGCCTCTTCTTTTTCGCACTGCTTGAGTAATTCTGCCACGGCCCCCAATGCATCGCGAACATCTAGAATTAAGCGCGCGACAGCTTTGTTTTTCTCATCAAGAGTGGCCTGATATGCCGTGCGGAGTTTGCGAGTCTCTTCTGGCGCTTTGGATGCAGGATTGGCGTTGTACTCAAGGAAGAGTTCTTGAGAAATGGCCTCATGAGCTTTTTCTGTGCCCGCCATAGCCTCTAGTGAGGTATCCAGTTCACCAATTTCTGACTCCAATTCATATATGGACTGGTTTAGATATGCAACTTTGTTGTCCTCATTCTCCATTTGTAGTTGCAGCCTGACTGCATCAGCAATTGAGCGTGTGCGGTAGAGATTTGCAACTAAGTTAAACTTGGTATCAATGTCGTTTAACTGAACGATTTGCTTCTTTATTTCCTCGATTTGCCTAACCAGTTCCCGAACAGTCCTGATGTGCTTTAATGTCCCTTGTTTGTCGATAGGTTGTGCATCCACAAGGTAGCCGCGCAGATAGTCATTTACGCTAGTGATATCTTTAAGCTTTAGGCTTTGCGCTAGTGCGCGCAGGAACTTGGCACGATCAATTGTCCGCCCCTTATGCTGTAAAGCGTGCAATAGCTCATCAAGATATGTTTCCGGTTTTGTCGTAATTGTTGGCGTCCGGCCTGCCTGTTTGGAAAGTCTTCGTACCAATGCATCGAAGGTCTGCCAATCAAGAGGAGCTTTGTCCTCATCCCCCAGTGCGCCTAGGTGGTCATCTAGTTTGAGTTTTACTCCCGGTAGAATGTAGAGGCCAAGTGTTCTGTGAGAACTCTCAGTAACCAACGAATGAATGCATATACCGGCACTCACGCAATCCTCAGGGTTATCTCCTTCAAATACCATCGTAATGTACGATAACGCCTCGTCACGCTTTCTCGAGATTACTCCTCGGTCGCCGGTTCCAGAACGCATCATGCCAAGGGCATAGTCCCTGACTGAGCGGTGATCTTTGTGCACTGACTGGGTGTTAAAGTGCATGTGGTTACCATGACCGCCAACAAGAGCAACCTGTATGGCGTCGACTACTGAAGTTTTGCCGGCTCCATTGGGGCCTAGGAAGGCTGTTCCGCCAGCTCTCAGATTGAAAGTTTCATATTCCCAGAATGAATACTGCACTAAATGAAGTGAACTAAGCGTTTTCATCTGTTGCCTCCTCGTGTTCGGACTCTCCATCAGTAGCAGGTATCTGCTGTATCAACTCTGATTTAAGTTGGGCACCAAAGCGATTGATGGCATGCTCACTTAAAATATCCGCGATGGCAGGGAGGATGGTTATGGCGAATGGCTGCGGATCGCCATCCGGTGTGTCTTGCATTTTGGCGAGCCCCTTTTTTGATGCTGCCCTTACTAGTCCTCGAATAATATTCCCTTTGGCTTCCAGCTCTTTTCCGGTCATTGATCTGTAAGTCGAAATCAGCTCATCGATACTGATAACAGCATCGCCTTCATTGGTAAGATCTCCAACGCTTCCTTTCATATGGTAGAGCTGGCGCAACACCAATAGGAAATAGGTTTCTTGGGTATCGAGCGGAGTGTCCTTGACGGTTTCAGGAACAACGTAGCAATACTCTAATCTGTCGTTAAACCTGAGTCTCAATCCCATGAGGGAAACTGCCTCTTCAAAATCATCTCGGTATTCCGAGATGATCCTGTAGGACGTGGCATGGTTATGCTGCCTTGAATATAGGCACTGGTGAGACACCAATTGATACATAGCCTGCTTGAAATTGTCTGGGATATAAATCCCATTCGTGCGATCTGCAATTGAGCTCCAATTACTTGGCATCTTTGATCCTCCTTGTGATCTTAAAATGCGGGGTATTGAAATAAACGCCATCAACGCGGGGTTCGTTAGTCAGTTCTGCATCAAAGCCAAGATTGTGCATCAATGGATTCTTCGATACCGATGAGGGGCGCTTGGTTATAGCGCTTGCAAACCGGAGAAGGACGAGATATGCAACTGCATCCTCGACTGTCTTAATTGGGAGGTTCTCGGCAGTAATGGTTTCTCCCGGCTTGATATGTGTTTCTATATATCGCTTCATGGCCGCAGGGCTTGTCTGTCGATGTTGGAGCATGGCTTTGCGCAATAGACGCTTGGCTTTTTCATGTACCGTCATCTCTCGTTTCTTTAGTGCAGTCCGCACGGGCTTGGGCGGTGGGGAGGCAGGCATTCTCAGCCGCTCCTCGCTAAACAATGGATCAGGGCTAAGCAATTTGCCATGTAGCGGAATTTCCCGTTCCTCTGCCTTGATTACTGCATTGATCGTATCCGCAATGACTTCCTCAATGCGTTCGGAGGCTTTTAAGCGATAACCCATGTAGGCAATCGCCCGTTGCGTTGCGCTGTCGACAACCTGATCCATGCGCTCCAGGAATTTCTCTACATCTAGCAACTTTCTGAATCGTCGCACGTCCCGCTCAAGGCTTTCCTCCTCCTCGCCAGAAATAGCTCCAGGTAGCTCCGCATAACCTGACAATAGGGCCATTCGTGAGCCTTCATTAGTGGTTAGCTCACTTACCATTTCTATAATTTCATAGCGCAGGCGCAAGGGGTGATTCTCCGTGCGAAGCTGCTTGAAGTCGCGGACATACAACTCGCCAATATGCTCGCTGAAAAATCGGCGCACGAAATTTGGAGTGGTATCTTCCTGGATTAATTCTTTCATGAGATCACGAGCCCGAAGGGTGGTGGCGCTAAGAGAGTTAATGAGCTGCGCGGAAAGGTGGGCAGCGCTTGCAAAACCGCTGGCCTGGGCTTTAGGGTCCTGTATTGCTCCTTTAAGCTGGTTGTAAATGAGCAGGATATTTCCCCCCAGAAGTTGGGGACCTTCATTGGTAAATTGGCGAAGTAGGTCGAACAGGTGCGCAACCGATGGTCGCATGCTGACAAAATTTTTCAGGCCAACACTTTCTTCGATTAACCAACCAGTCTCAACCAAACGGTTAAGCAGCTGGTTGGCTTGGATGACTAGGGGGGTTGCAAGTGGAGAAGCTTCTTCCGACTCGTTTTCCCAGCCTGCATCTAACAAGAATCGTTCGATTTCTTTTATGACCTTTTCATGCAAATAGCCCTCAGCGTAGTCTGGAACTGCATCGGGGCCGAAATACTGGTCATAAAGACGGACAATCAGATTCCATGCACGCCGGTTATTCTTCCCCGTGAGTGCACTGAAAAGCCCTATTGGAATGCGATCGAATAGATTCATGGTCATCCTTCGAGGTAATTTATACTCCAATATAACTTAACTTGCAATATAAATTATTCTGGTGGATAATTCTTATATGGCCATAACTCTTTCAGACAGAATCTCCGATTTGGAATGTATCCTCAGCTGGGAAGGGGAGATCGACAACCAACGTATTCGTGAATTGCTTGGTGTAAAGCCAGTCTGGGCTAGTCGCTTGCTTGCTGAATTGTCAAATCATATGGGTAAGCGAGCTACTCGGGATACTTCCCATTCGCCGTTGCGGCTTGCGGCAAGCAATTCACGAAAACTTGTTCGTCACACGTTGGACGATTATCTGCGCATTATTGGTACCCATTCATCGAGTGGTAATTTTGTCGAGGATGCCAGGCTAGATTTATCCATCTCGCCTCCCAATATCTTCATTGCAATGATGCAGGCCATTAAAAATAATAATGGCGTTAGCATTGCCTATCGCTCAATGAGCGATCCGAATGGATCAGAGCGTTTAATATTCCCACATGCGATTATCAGAGCGCCTAGGCGATGGCACGTCCGTGCATGGTGTTCCAAGAGAGAGGAATTCCGCGATTTCACGCTAGGTCGAATTGTCTCCTGCGAGAGAGTAGATATTGTCTCCACAAATACTAGGCGCGATGACGAGGCATGGAACGAGATCATAAAGTTTTATGTACTTGCTCATCCTAGACTTTCGCCGGCACAGCAGGAAATGATTGCTGCTGAATATTTTCCGGGTGCCAGCGCACGTCAGCTAAGTGTAAGGCGATGTCTAGCAGCTTATATTATCCAGGACCTGCGTTTGGCGATTGACGAGGAAAAGCAACTGCCGCCTGAATATCAACTATATGTACCGGAGGCCAAAAAGCTGAAGTTATTATTTGAAGATAATAGGAAATAGCGGCAACGCAGATCAATTTTAACGCTGCTCAGGGGATGAATCTGGGAGCATCCTGGTCATGCAGGAATGCATTGTTTTTGAATATACAGTCCAAAGGGGCAATGGTATGACAGAAGCCATCGCTTACCGCATCGGAACGGTCAATCAGCTCTCTAAGCATGGCAAGGTTATGCCGTTGTAATGCAGTGAAATCGCTCTTACGGGCTTTTAGCGTCGCAAGCGAATTGTCTTGAACATAGTTGAAGTGCTTACCCATAAGTCCGGCCACTATATCGGATAACTGCACGCACACATTGTCCTTGGAATCGACAAATCTATAGGCTACACGTCGTTGGCCATCAAGTACCTCAACTGACTGTAATATTTTCTCGATGTTCGTTTCATGGTCGAACGTGTGTGAGGCGCTCTTGAATACATACACGCTGCGTAGAAAATGCATGCTGAAGTCTCGGATGAGCTCTCCTGGCTCATTGTCGTGCAGAAACACTAATTCATTCAGCCCGATCGCCTGACGCAATGTATGCTTAAGAAGTATAGTACCGTCGTTTCGGTTTTCAGGTGAGTGGCGAACCAAAAAATCAGAAACAGCCCCGAGAAACGCGCTGATCTTACTGCGATCCACGTTGGGATAGGTATACGAGTGCAGTAGGGACATGAACTCGGCCGGACTGCGCGATACCACGTCGTAAAGTTCTGACTTCAGATGGGTATGATATTCATTGATACCGAAGGCGTTGCCCGGCATGAGGGACTCGACGATGTCTATCAGCGCCCAGTAAAGAACATTTAACTGGGAGTAATGAATCAAGATGCCTTCGTCCAAGAGCCAGGCAAGGAACGAGTTCAGTCCTCGGGATGCCAGAATTGCCTCATAATCGCCGTGAGCTACATGCTTAAACTTGATCTCAGGCGCGTTAGCCTGGATCCGTAATGTCGCTCGCAGCGTATCAATGTTCTCGAGGTGCTGGCCGGGGTGCAGAACAATTCCAGCGAGAATAAAATTCCTGTTCTCCGGTGAGTTCAAGCCGACTTCCGATAATGTTAGACGACGAATGTTGTTCGTCTCGTCATAGAACATGGAAAACGGTTTGTCCCAGTTTCGTAGTGGCATCATCTTCTGCCGCATTTCATCAGCTTGAATGGCCATTATCTCGAGTGCACACACTTTTTAAGTGAGCCTACTAATAAGTTGGTCTGTTTATCCACATCCCGCCATCGCTCTCAACTTCTATTCATCTAGTTATGCAATGCTATTTGCTAACCAAAGTTACATAACATGTTGTTATTAAAGCGTATTGTATATTGTGCATATTATATTTTTGTGATTAGATTCGTTACAACTTGGCTGCATCATTCCATGAATTGCCATTCTACGCATGACAGTGCATGAATTTGCATGGCTCGATAACAAGGAAATTAACTGATGGGAAATTTGGTAAGCGCCCAGGAATTTGCAAATCGTCTAGGAATTAGCTTACGCATGCTGGAGGAGCTGATCATCCAAGGCAAGGTTCCGCCATACATTAAGTTCGGCCGCCTTCGTCGTTGGCATCCTGAACAATTGGATAAATGGATTAATGAGCAATTTGCTCGTGCTGGTGAAGGAAGTATAGGTGAACAAAGAAGTGAGAACTGCTAAGTCGATATATTTTGAATCGACTTCCCAACAGTTAATTCAGAGAGGAGAGAAAAATGACCTGACGCAAATCAATGTAATTTGAGAGGTCAGAGACGCAAAAAGCTTGGGATTCCGGCCCCAAGCCTTTCACGAAAACTCAACATCAGATACAAGCCTGATGGTTGAATTTTCCGCGCCCTAGCGGCGGTTGTCAAGAGTGTTTAGGACAGCCGCCGGCCTCCTTACGCCCTCACGGGTATTTTCAATGCAACTTTATTACTTGGCGGCCTCGAGCCGCCTGGCAGCGTTCGCCTTATGCGAATGCAATTGCCCAGGAGTAGCAAAAGAAAAGGAGACAACAAATGCTTTTAGCAAACGAACTGTTACGCCTGTATATACAGCAGAACATCTCCCTCATTGGCCGTAAAGCCGTGGAATCAATTCGGGCATCCGAGCCATCAAGACGTGTCGGTGGTGGAACACATAATGTTGCAACCCGTTTCGCCAGTCGAAAGATGGGCTGCGTTATTCAGGCTGAGAGCCACAAGGGAGAGTTGCCAGCGGTATATTTCTGGGAACACGACCCTTGCACGTATGAGTTCTACGATCAGCCGAGTGTGATCAAGCTTGCCTACCAAAGTGCGGGCGGTAGGCGCATTACTCATCTTTCAACGCCGGACTATTTTCTCATTCAGGAAAACTGGATGGGGTGGGTGGAATGCAAGCCAGAGGAACAGCTCAAGGCATCTTGCGAAAGTGGCAACCAACGCTTCATCCCAGATGGAAATGGTGGATGGCGCTGTCCGCCCGGCGAGGAATTTGCCGCCCAGTTTGGGCTCGGGTTCAAGGTACGTTCGACGCGAGAAACCAACTGGATGCTCGTTCGGAATCTGGAATTCCTGTCCGATTACCTTCAAGCCAAGTGTCCGCAACCATCCCAAGAAACTTATTGCGCCATCGCTAAATATTTTGTCGGCGAACGCTGGTTGCTCTTGCAGGACTTGCTGGGGCAACCGGGAGTTTCAGCCGATACCGTTTTCAGTTTGATTGCCTACGGCTTTCTGATCGTTGATTTGGAACATGAACTTCTCTCCGAACCGGGTTTTACAAACGTTTGTGTAGACAGCCTCAGCGCGCAGATTTATCGGCATCAGAAACAGGGTTGCAGCAAGCAAGCCATCGTTCCGTTGCATACGATTCAGATGGCTTCTGGAACCGCTATCGTTTGGGACGGAAGCCCTTGGCGGATTTTGAACGTGGGTGCAAACGATGTTTTTCTGGAGGATGAAAATAGGAGCATTTCAAATCTCCGCCTTGAAGTTTTTCAAAGTCTTGTTGTAAGTGGGGCAATCGCCGGTCTGCCGGTGGGAGAAGACCGCCGCCATGAACTTGCGGCCAAGATCATGAAACGGGCAGCGCCGGTTGACCTAGAAAGTGCCATTCAGCGTGCCCGCCATCTTGATGCTGCAGGAGAAGGAGCTACTTTCGTGTCGGCGAGAACCCTGCGCTATTGGCGCAAGCGCGCAGGAGAGGGCGAGATTACCTTTGGCAATCGATTTGCTGGCCTTGTACCCAGAATTAGCGCTCGAGGCAACCGCTCCAGAAAAGTTAGTTCTGAAGTCGTCGTGGTAATGAACGACGTTATCGATACGGACGTGCTTGCCGCTTTCCAGCCCAAGGTTTCGATCTGCTATGGCAAGGTGCAGAATCTGTGCGCGGAGCGCGGGTTGCCGTCACCATCTGAAAAAACATTCCGGGCCGAGATCAAACGGCGCAAGGAAGAATCGGTTGTGCTGGCCCGGCAGGGGCGTCGCGCAGTCTACGGAATCACGGAATTTCAATGGCACGTGGATCAGGCCACTCCGCGTCACGGTGAACGTCCCTTCGAGATCGGCCATATCGACCACACCGAACTTGACGTTGAACTGGTAGACAGTCGTACCGGAGCCAATCTTGGACGGCCATGGCTGACTATTCTTTTAGATGCCCACACTCGGCTGGTCTTGGCATTCTTTCTCACGTTTGATCCACCAAGCTACCGGAGTTGCATGGCAGTGATCAGAAATTCTGTACGGCGGCATGGGCGAATTCCGAAAACTATCGTGGTAGACCAAGGGAGCGATTTCGAGAGTATGTACTTCGAGGCGCTCCTCGCAAGATTGGAAACTCACAAAAAATCACGGCCAGCAGCCAAGGGCAGATTCGGTTCCGTCATCGAACGCTTCTTCGGGGTGAACAATCAATCCTTCATCCACAACCTTCGAGGTAACAGTCAAGCCTTGCAGAGGCCCAGGAGTATGTCGCCGAGCCACGATCCTCGTACTCTTGCAGTCTGGACTTTGCCAGCATTGACCGATGCCTTTGAGGGGTTCATCGACACTGTTTATGCTTGCCTCAAACATCCTGCTCTGGGCATGTCTCCAAAGGATGCGATGGCTAGAGGGTTGGCTTTGACAGGCTGTCGCGATCACATCTTGATTCCTTATACCGAGGACTTTAACCGGCTGTGCATGCCAACGACTATTGCTGGCAAGGCAGTAGTGCGGACGGGGCGTGGCATCAAGATCAAGGGCATTTTCTACTGGCATCCGGTTTTTCGGGAGCCAACAGCCATTCGCACCAAGGTACACGTCGTCTACGACCCATTTGATGTCTCACGAGCCTACGCGCTTACCGAGGGGGAATGGGTGCTGTGCAGATCAGAACATCAAGCCCTTTTCGAGCGGCGCACGGAGCGCGAGATTGCAACGATCTCCCAAGAGATTCGTGCCTTGCACCACTTGGCTGATATCCGGCGAGCTATCAATGCCGGAGATATCGCAGCTTATGTCAGCAAAGCACGCGAATCCGAAACCGTCCTATTGCAACAACGGCGCGACGCGGAGCGGCAGGTCAACGAAGCTCCAACGTCTGTGCAACCAATCCCCGCGCTTGGCGACCAGCGTCCAAATACACATGACCTATGGTCCGGTCCTGTCATCTATGAACAATTTGGAGAACTGAAATGAACACATTGAATAAATTACCAGGTTCCAACAAAGAAAATTTATCGGCGTTTACTAATTACATCTTCAATCATCCAAACGCATCGGCTACTTATCGTGAACTCATGGCTGCACTTAGTGCCGAGGCATCACCCCGCGTAATCATCTTCACCGGCCCGACTGGAGTCGGTAAGAGTACGCTTGTGAAGGCCACGTGTAATCGGTTATTTCAGCATTATGAAAAGCAGATGGTGGCCGAAAAAGATTTTGTGCCGGTGGTGACAATCAGCGCGGTGCCTCCCAACGGCTCCGGTTTTAGTTGGAAGGATTTTTATATCCGGCTGCTGACTGGGCAACACGAACCGCTTGTAGATCGGAAACTCCTTCTTCCCAGGCAAACGTCGCTCCTGCCAGATCACGCGCTCGGTGAGCGTGCATTGGAGCATTCCGTTGCCGACGCTCTTCGGCGGGCCGTGGAGGAATATTGCCGCCGGCGGCAAACCAAGTATCTCATTATCGACGAGGCTCACCATATGCTGTTGGTTAACAACCGGCAGCGCCTCGAATGTCAGTTTGAGTGCTTGAAGTCTTTCACCATCCAGACGGGGGTTACAATTCTTCTGACTGGGACATATCGTCTGTTGGATATTCTGGAGCAGAGTGGGCAGCTTACTCGGCGTAGCCAGGTTGTCCACTTTCCACGCTATGACGCGCGCAGCAGCGAGGATCGTTTGAATTTCAGGAAAGTTCTTGGATTTCTGGAAACGGAACTATCGAAATATGTTCCGACTCGCCTAGTTGAGAATGCCGAGTATTTCTACCGAAAGTCGGCTGGTTGCAACGGGATTCTCAAGGATTGGCTGGCTCGCTGCCTGGAGCATGCGCTCGACGAGAAGGCGCCATTGATCGACGCAAAACTCGCGGACCGTTTTGCGCTGACGAATCGAGGGTTGCTCACCATTATCGAGGAGGCTTGTCTTGGCGAGGCGAAGCTGGCTGACGTTGGGGATGATCGGCTACTGGACCTGATCAACAACGGCGTGCTGTTGGATCGCGGCGATAAACCACTCGCTGCAAAATCGCGGCGGCCTGGACAGCGGAATCCGAAACGCGATCCGGTAGGGGATGCGCGGCTATGAACCACCATACCGATGTTGTGGAAATGGATTTCTCTTCGGAAATTGTTATGCCGGAAAGAAGTATGTTGTTTTCGCTTCAACCCTTCGGCGTCGGTACACCGCACCAGGAAAGCCTGCTTTCTTTTTTGGTGCGGATCAGTAATGCCCATGCCGTAAATCCGAGATTGCTGATCAGGGAGATATTCCCGCTGGCGGATGAAGCCATCGTGCAGCTGCCGTCAGCAGCATTTTTCCAGCGAGAGGCTAGAACAATCAACGGGCTCGGCCAATACGCAAAGATGATTGTGCCAGCAATGGAGAAGCTCACAGGGCAGCAGGACTTGAGTCGCCTTACCTTTCTGCCATGGCGAGATCTTTTACCCCATAACGGCCAAGGACTCTTGGCAAGACATCCGCGTTGGTGCCCTGTCTGTCTCGAGCAGCGACAGGAGGAGGGGGCAGTAGCCTTCCCTTTGACCTGGTCGCTGGAGACCTATCAGGTATGTGCAATCCATCTGGTGCCACTGGAGTATCGTTGCCGCTCTTGCGGAAAAATGCAGCCATGCATTCCATCCTACCCTGATCTTTCACTCTGCGCCCACTGCCGGAGGCCACTCGGAGGAGCTCGTGCTCCGTCGATACATCCGGATTTCAAGACTTGGGTGTCGGAGGCTGTCGGCGATATGGTGGCCTGTCAATCGATGCCGGCCATAGTGCCAACACGGGAACGGTTTCAGGAGTTCGTGCGTGAGCAAGTGATGTTGCACGCCGGGGGTAATCGGACTGCGTTCTGCCGAGCAATCGGTATCAATGATTTCGGGGTGAGCGGCTGGCTGAACAAGGGGCAAAGGCCGAGCATTACGCAGTTCCTGACTGTTTGTTATGGAACGAAGACGCAGCCGGTGGAGATTTTCCATGCATCAGGCCAACCAGCACAGATAGGCGACTTGAGAATACCCGCTGGAAAGTTAAAGGAGCGTGCTGCCCCGCCAAGGCTTGCACCGGCACGTCGCGTTGCTGTAAAGAAAATCCTTCAGGAGCATCTGAATAGTGGTGCTGGACAGTCTGTTTCACTCATCGCGAAGGAGCTTGGCGTTGGCCGCGCTTGCCTGCGTTACTGGTTTCCTGATTTGTGCAAATTGCTGTCGGAGCAGCATCGAACGATCGCAAAGAAGCAATCCGATGACCGTTACAGGCAGCAATGTATGCTGGTCGAGGAAGTCGTGAGCAAGGTTTATGCGGAAGGGAGTCAGCCGACAAAGCGGAAGGTTGATAAGTTGTTGCGAGCCAAAGGCGTATCGCTCTCTCAGCCACATCTGATAAGCACGTATCGAGAATGCCTTGCTTTCGACTTACGTCAGAAACAAGATTCGGCGAGCGAAAGCATATGAACACCTGCTTCCTCCTTATTAGAAAGCATTCAAGAAGATATTGTTGCCGTTACTCCATTAGTTGAGTATGGTTACTACTATGCATCGGCTAGATGACGCACACCGAGAGCATTAACACTGGGCTTGAATGCAAATTCTACAATGAGGAAAATATGAGCAAGGACAAAGACAAGGACATCAGCTTGAAAATCGTAGTTTCCGGCACCGAAATAACGCTGGAGGCAAATCCTCACCAGACGCTGGGCAGCCTTATAGAAAAGGTGCTCAAGAAAGCCGGCGAAGCAAGCCAGCCAGACCAGTGGGGATATTTCGTCCAGAAGGGCGGAGAAATGGTCCCAGTTGACTCGAACATGAAGGCGGAAGATGCCGCGAAACAGCATGGGCTCCTGTACCTCAACAAGAAGGCTGGCGCGGCGGGATGATTGCCGATCCGGCAGTGTCGAGGCTCAAATTCGAGCGGGAAGTGGCGACCGCCCGCGCGCACAAACCATTCCACGAGCAGGGGGTATGGATACTGCGTGCGGAATACCCGCTGGTCTTTGTCGCCCTAGTCACAACCGGAAAGGCGCCATTACTGCATGGTGTCCTGTGTGGGGTGCATATTGATTTCACGGATTACGACGTGCGCCCGCCGTCCGTAAAGTTTGTCGATCCATTGAATGAGTTGCCGCTCGACTTCAATACTTGCTGGAAATTCCCGAAGGTCAACAAAATCACGCCGACGCAGGGGGACGCCACGGCGGCGCAGCAATTGGATATGTCGACCTTTCTGCAGGCATTTAACCTGAACAAACCATTCCTGTGCCTGCCTGGCGTGCGCGAATACCATGAAACATCGGCTCATACTGGTGATTCGTGGTTTCTGCACCGCAAGAAAAACATGCTGGTGCATCTGCTTACCATACTCCAGAGTTACGGCTCTGCGATAGCGCAAGTGCAAATGCAATTGCAAATTCAACCAATTCTTGTCTCTAAAATAGCATGACCGGATTTCTTCACATTCAGGCGGTTATGGTGCCGCGCCAGGTAATCGAAGATGGCCAAGAATTCATGCGTGCAGCCGGAGGCATGGGGCGCGAGGGCATGGTCTTATGGGCGGGGCGCCCAGAGGGGCCGACTTTCCGCGTAACTGACCTTGTAATTCCACAGCAAAAGGGCGTTTCATCGAGGGATGGGGTTTGCGTCATTGTCGAGGGAGTAGAGCTTGCCAGGCTGAATATGGAACTCCACAAGAGGCAATTGCAGTTCATTGCTCAAGTGCACAGCCACCCGGGCGCCGCCTACCACTCGGAGATGGATGACGAATTTGCTGTGGCTACAAAGATAGGATGTTTTTCGCTGGTGGTTCCGGATTTCGCCAAGCGGCCTTTCTCATTCAATGAAACGGCGATTTATCGCATCAACAGTGCCGGAGAGTGGCTGGATGCGCCAAGGAGCCTGTTTCATATCGCCGGGGAGGGCGGATATTATGGCGCGTGCTGATTACTTCGATCGGGCGGTGCATGCTGCTTTCCACATCCTCAACCACTTCGACCAGCAGTCCTTTTTGGACAAGATAGATGCGCACCGGGTCGCGGTGGCATATGACGCAAAGGCGCTGACCCATGAAGGGATTGCCGCCATTGAACTCTCCATTCGGCTGCTTGCGAGGTTTTACCCGTGCATGTCCATCATTCCACTGGACGACAAGGCAAAATCCGCAAGGTCTAACTTCGTCAGCTTGGCCAAGCGCATCAACCCAAAGATATCCATTACTGCCAGCAATAAGGATGTCAGGGACGTGGTGGTGGTGGGTGAGACTATTCCGGGTGGAATGGATGGAGTAAACCGGTATTTCATCGGGTCAGACGGATGGATAGCGAAGTTCTCGCGCAAGAAGCCTATGGCCAGCTGCAAATCAAAGAATCCGTTTGGCGCAGGCGTTTCCGCGTGTCTTGCGGCGGCGAATATCTTCCGTCGAATCTTCACAGACGCGGAGTTGGACGGTGAATTGAAATTCTCCGTGCTCGACCTAGACACCCGGGCGAGGAAGACTCTCAAAAGCAAGAAATTCCAGAAGGTTGCGCTGGGCGACATCTACCTTGTCGGCGCCGGAGCGATCGGGCATGGGTTCATCTGGGCCTTATCTCGATATTTGAATGCCAAAGGAAGCATCACGCTCGTAGATCATGATGACATAGACCTGCTCAACATCCAGCGGTACATCCTGGCCGAGAGGAAGGACGATGGTGCATCGAAGGTCAATCTTGCTGCAGGATTTCTTTCGGCGCACAAAGGGCTGAAAGTCAGACAAGTGAAGGGGCGGTGGGAGGATTTCGTTAGCAGCCTGCCGGCCAAGGACTGGGTTTTCGAGCGAGTGGTTTTGGCCCTAGACTCGCCGATAGATCGGGTCGAACTGCAGGCTTCCCTGCCGAAATGGATCGTCAACGGCTGGACTGGGGACTGTGATGCTGGTGTGTCGCACCACGACTTCATTAATCACGCCTGCCTTGCCTGCCTCTATATGCCGACTGGACAAGTGAAGAGCGAAGACCTGCTGATTGCTGAGGCGCTTGAGTTGCCGTCGGACCAGCCAACCCTTCTGGACATACGAGTGCGACTGGAAGGAAACACACCATTGGACCGTGGCTTTCTTGAATCGCTTGCGAAGCGCAAGGGCATCCAGATAGAGAAACTGCTGCCATTCGAAGAAGGGCCGCTGCGCGCGCTGTACACGAAAGGGGTGTGCAGCGGAGCCGTCATGGAACTGGCCACCGGCTCCAAGGACGTTGCCCGCGCCGAGGTTCCCATGCCATTTCAGTCGGCCATGGCCGGGATATTGCAGGCTGCAATACTTGTCGCGCATGCGGCAGGAGAGTTGAAATTGTCCGGCTTTACCAGGCTCAACCTCATGAAGCCGTTCACCGGCAAGAATGGGAGCGTGACTACCTCGAAGAGCCAGAGGTGCTTCTGTAACGACGAAGACTACAAGCATGCCTACATCAAGAAATATTCACCATCTGGGATATAACCGTTCCGAGCGGAACATTTAAGCTTCACGAAACGTGAAGTTCGCTCCTTGATGTTAGGGAGTAGTTCAGGAAGCAGCTTTCCGTTATGGACGATGAGAGTCCTGAGCACGAGTTGTTGGAAGCATATATCTGCCGACATAATTTGGAAGCATAAGCTTGCCGAAGCGGCAAAGTTATACTTCCCGGGACAGCGCGCCGCAAGGTGCTGTGAATTGTGGTGGGCGGTACTGGGTTCGAACCAGTGACCCCTGCCGTGTGAATCGTAACTGATTGCTTTTTGTTAGAACACGTTAGCAAATACGACTAATAAATTCAATAGCCTATATTAGCTGCTCTTGTTTAATCTTAGCAGTTTTTAGGGTCTTCAATGGAGCAATTTTGGAGCAATTTGGCGCGTAACTGATCGAGGACTTGTAGTTTCGAAACATTGGGCGGCAGGTCTTTCAGTACCACTGGAACGTATCGATTCCTCTGTAGGCTCAATCCAGCGTCTTGATCCATCTGTTGTCGCTCTTGCTCGATCTCTGTGGCAATTTTCTCGACACTACTGAGCTTCCCAGTTCGCCGCTGTCGCTTGAAAATTCGCCGCATTACGGATCCAGCTGCCTCCAGATCGGCAGTTGATGAAACCGAGGAAACCGCTTGACTGGTACTCAGCCATCCTTTCTCCCAAGCGCTCACAATGGCAGCATGCAGGCGATCCGGTGGGACTGGTGCGCGTCCGTTTATCCAGCCGCGCAAATCTGGTGCATCCACAACTGGCTCTCCAACTTTTTCGGGAGGTGTGGTTTTCACGCCCCACAAGGCCACCGAAAGTTTCATGAGGCCTATCCCCTGCGTTTTGCAAGACGTGCAAAGATTTGTTCCTGGCTCGTAGTCTAGTTCAAGTGTTTTGTGGGAAGAGAGTGGGTATATCCCCGGCTCATAGTTAAGCTCTACAGTCTTCCAGACTTGGCAATCTTGGTTTTCGCAAATCAAATCAGCTTTACAAGCCTGGCGGCGAATGTGCCTAAGAATGCGCGCAGCCTCACCATCAATTGGCAAAATGTTGCGGGGTTTTGTGATTCCCCGTGCTATCCAGTCCTCCGCCGTTTCTCTTGCCAAACGCAGCCAATAAAACACGTTCGATTTCTCCCCTATCGATTGTAAGTCCCAATATTGCACATTGGCAGTCATCAGCCAACCTAAGCTAGAAAGAGACTACATAATGCGCGACTATAATTTGTTGGAACGTTTGACGCCACTTCCAGATGACATCTTGGTCGGTATTGAGGAGGTGGCGGCGCTCACTGGATTTGCGCATGTAACAATTCAGCAGCGCCGGATCAAGGAATTCCCTAATCCGCTGGCTGGTGTGCGTCGACTTAAATGGAGATTGGGAGATGTGCGTGCTTGGATTAGAACTCGCACACAGCAGCATGGGAATCACACCCAAAAGCAAAAAATGGGTGGTAAGGCATGAGTTATGCAATTCGCATCAAACGCAGGGCAACTTCAACGGTACCCGATGGCATTCTGGCCAATGAACGTTTGAGCTGCCGGCACGCGTAGTGCTCGGCGGGATGTTGGGAAGGGCGCAGCTTGCCAAAAATGGATACCCGAATCAATAAATGGACACTCGAATCCATAAATGGATAGTCGAGTCCATAAATGGATGCACTAACACCACAACGAACATCTTGGGAGCATCGTTCAATTTTCGTAGATGTCACCAAGATGTAGCGTTTTCATGTTGCCATTTATGGCAACGTTGGAGAGTCATTGCGAACGTCGTATCGATTTAATTCCGTTACTTCGGCAAGTAGTGGGAACGAAGTAACGTAGGGAGCCAATAAAAAGTTATGTTGCCGAATCGACTTCCGAAAACGGAAAAATGCTATGCCATCAAGGCAAGAGGTCTCTGCTCTCAAGCTGCCCGTGCGCGCGGCTACACATCCCCCAACACCGTTCCCATCACAACCGTTGTCGAGTACGTCATAAGCCGAAAGCCGGCGTATTCGCGCAACACCTGGAAGCAATACAAGAACGCACTACGCTTCCACGCCCAGCAAAGAGGGTGCCCCGAATTTTGTGTAAACGGGGTTTCTCTACTGTTGCGGCATCCGATCCTCGAACTGGATAGTAAACCGGTTTAGCGCAGCCTTCCAATCCCTGATGGGCATCGTCCATTTCTTGCTGATGTTATTCAGCGCCAGGTAGAACAGTTTCAGTAATGCCTCGTCGCTTGGGAATGAGCCCCGGTTCTTGGTGATCTTGCGCAGGCTCATGTTCACCGACTCGATCGCATTAGTGGTGTAGATCACTCGCCTGATCTCCGGCGGGTAGTCAAAGAACGGGATGATACGCGCCCAGTTGCGCCGCCATGACTGGATGATCGGCGGGTACGCCTCACCCCATTTTTCCTCGAGTTCGGCCAGCCGCAGCCCGGCATCCTCGACGGTGGCGGCGCTATAGATGGCGCGCAAGCCGGTTACGACCTCTTCACGCAACTTCCACGAGACATAGTTCAGGCTGTAGCGCACCAGATGCACGATGCATAACTGCACGTCGGTCTTGGGGAATACGGCCTCGATGGCTTCCGGGAATCCCTTCAAGCCATCGACACAGGCTATGAAGATGTCCTGCACGCCACGGTTCTTCAGTTCGGTCATCACCTGCAACCAGAACTTGGCGCCTTCGGTCTGGGCGATCCAGATGCCCAGCAGCTCCTTCTCGCCGGTCATGTTGATGCCCAACGCCAGGTAGACCGCCTTGGCGCGGACGGTGCCGGCATCCCTTACCTTTACGTGAATGCAGTCCAGATAGACGATGGGATACAGCGCATCCAGCGGGCGGGATTGCCATGTCTTCACCTCGTCGGTCACGGCATCGGTCACCGAGGAGGTCAGCGTCGGCGACACCTCCGTGCCATACATTTCTTCCAGGTGGGACTGGATCTCGCGCACGGTCATGCCACGGGCGTAGAGCGACAGAATCTTGTCGTCAAATCCAGTCCAGCGGGTCTGGTGCTTGGGGATGAGTTGCGGCTCGAAGCTGCCGTGGCGATCGCGAGGAATCTCGATGGGGAGCTCGCCGAATTCACCCTTGAGTGTCTTTTTGCTTTTGCCGTTGCGGGTGTTGCCCGCAGGATTGGTGACGGCTTCATTCTTGCCGTAACCAAGATGCGCTTCCATCTCGGCATTCAGCGCACGTTCGACCAATGCCTTGGTGAGCTGCTTGAGCAGGCCGTGCTCGCCTATCAGGTCTTCCGGTTTCTTGTAGTTAGCCAGCAGGCTGTCGATCAGTTCTTGCGGTAGTGCTTTCGCTACGGTCATGTCCTCTCCTTGCAAAGTGGCGGCAGTTTCCTGCCAAATGACCGTTTACACAAAAATTCTTACACCCTCAAACTGAGGCTGCTGTCCCGCATCCAGAAGGGCAGGAGGCTCCGCCGCCCAAACCAGCAACCCCCGCACTGCTCATCAAGGCCGACGAAGAGCGCGTGCTGTTCTTCCGCGCAGGAGCCGAGCAGCCCGAGACCGTGCCGCTCGCCGAATTCACCAGGCACTTCCGCAACGACATCCTGCTGGTCGCGCGCGACACCGCGCAGACCGCGGCCGACCTCGAAGAGGAGCAGACCGCCTCGGCCCCGCAGCCTCCCGCGCCCGGCCACACCCCGTTCGGCTTCCGCTGGTTCGTGCCGGAGTTGATGAAGCACAAGCGCGTCTGGCGCGACATCCTCATCGCCTCGCTCGCGATCCAGCTCGTCGGCCTCGTCACCCCGCTGTTCACCCAGGTCATAATCGACAAGGTCATCGTCCACCAGACACAGAGTACCCTCATCGCCATCGCCGTGGGGCTGGTCATGTTCATGCTGTTCAACAGCGCCATGACCTGGCTGCGCCAGTACTTCGTGCTGCACACCGGCAACCGCATTGATGCCGTGCTCGGCAGCCAGGTGTTCCGCCACCTCTTGCACCTGCCGCTGCCGTACTTCGAACACCGTCCCACCGGCACCCTGGTCGCGCGCCTGCACGGCGTCGAGACCGTGCGCGAATTCATCTCCGGCGCGGCGGTGAGCCTGTTGCTCGACCTGCCGTTCCTGCTCATCTTCGTCGCCGTGATGTTCTGGTACAGCTGGCAGCTCACCCTGATCGCGCTCCTGCTGCTGTCGCTGATCTGCGCCCTGAGCTTCGCCGTCACGCCCGCGTTGCGCGACAAGCTCAACCACCAGTTCCTGCTGGGCGCCAAGAGCCAGGCCTTCGTCACCGAATACGTCGCCGGCATGGAGACCGTCAAGTCACTGCAGATGGAACCGGTGCTGGAACAGAAATACGGCGACCTGCTCTCGAACTATCTCGCCGCCGGCTTCTCCACGCGCCAGCTCTCCAACAGCTACAACGTCGCGGCCAACGCGCTCGAACAGATCATGACCCTGTCCATCCTCGTGGTCGGCGCGCTGCTCGTGATGCGGAACGAAGGCTTCACCATCGGCATGCTGGTCGCATTCCAGATGTTCGCCGGGCGCATGAGCCAGCCGATGCTGCGCCTGGCCGGGCTGTGGCAGGAATTCCAGCAGGCCGACATCGCCGTCAAGCGCCTCGGCGACCTGATGGACGCGCCCGCCGAACCGCATGCGCTGGTTCCCGCGCGCGCACGCGGCGGGGCAGGGGGCAAGGTCGAGCTCAGGGAGGTCAGCTTTCGCTACAGCGACAAGCACCCCTACCTGTACCGCAGCCTCAACCTCACCCTGCCCGCGGGCAAGCTCACCGTGCTGATGGGGCCCTCGGGCTGCGGCAAGAGCACGCTCGCCAAGATGCTGCAGGGCTTCTACTGGCCGACCGACGGCAGCGTGCTGCTCGACGGCTACGACATCCGCCACCTCGCCGCGAACGAACTGCGCGCCAACTTCGGCGTCGTGCCGCAGGAGACGCGCCTGTTCTCAGGCACGCTCTACGACAACCTGCAACTGGCTAATCCGCACGCCGGCTTCGAGGAGATCGTGCATGCGTGCAAGATGGCCGAGATCCATGCGGTCATAGAGCAGCTCCCGCAGGGTTACCAGACACCGGTGGGTGAGAACGGTGTGGGACTTTCCGGTGGGCAGCGCCAGCGCATCGCCATCGCGCGCGCCCTGCTCAAGCGCCCGCGCGTGTTGATCTTCGACGAATCGGTGAGCAACCTCGATATGCAGACCGCTGAACACTTCGCCGGCACCATCAATAAGCTCAAGGGCAAGGTCACCATGCTGTTCATCACCCACCAGTTGCCCAAGGCGCTGCAAGTGGACGAGGTGATCGAGTTCGGCAAGCCGGAGGGGGCGGCAGCTGCGGCGGTGAGCCATTAGGCACGAAATCGCCGGATTGTCCCAAATGACTAGGCCGAAATATATATGCATTTCGGCATATTGTTTTATGCCTGTCCGCGGATTAACGTTACGCCCAAACAAAAATAATTAGGGAAGCGTGAATAAGTCCTCCGTTCGTAGTGAGCTTGTCGAACCATGAACGGAGCATGGAATGAAATCCGCAAGCCGTAAAGCCCGCCCTTCGACAGGCTCAGGGCAAACGTACTTGTTCAGTTTCCTTGCCACCGGATTTTTCCGGGGCACCAATGAAAAAGGCAAACCTGCCGAAAGGCAGGGACGCAAAGTTTCCGGTCTAAGGGGTAAAACCTATGATGGCGGGGCTGCCAATGGTAGTTTTCGGCAGCTCCTTTGTTTGTGGAGAGAGGGGCGTCATGTTGGTCAGGTCAGTTGCAGAAGTGCATCTCCCTTATCGCGGTGCGGTAAGCGGCATGTCAGACGTATTTCCTTCCGATACATCTCCCATAGCCTCTCCCCGGATCGAGCCCGGATTGATCCACCTAAAATCCTCCGGGAAGCAATAAATGCGCGCCAAGCGCTGGAAAAAACAACTCACGGGCGTCGATCCCCTCGACTTCTCCCCCGGCCTGCTGCGCATCCAGGCGCAACCGCCCGCGCCGTTTGCGCGCACCCTGCTGTATATCCTGCTCACCCTGCTGGGGCTTCTGTTCATCTGGTCCGCCCTCGGCAAGCTCGACGTCGTCGCCAGCGCCGAGGGCAAACTCATCCCGCAAAGCTACCTCAAGATCGTTCAGCCCTCCGAGCAGGGCGTCATCCGCGACATCCTCGTCGAAGAGGGGCAGCGGGTCAAAGCCGGGCAGGTGCTCATGCGCATGGACACCACCCTCTCCGGAACCGATGTCGCCACGCTGAACACGGATGCACAGAGCAAACGCCTCACCCTGCGCCGCATCGACGCCGAGCTTTCAGGTCGCCCCTTCGCCAAACAAGCCGGCGACCCCGCCGACCTCTACAGCCAGGCGCGCGCCCAGCACCAGGCCAACCGCCTCGCTTTTGATACCGCACTCGCTCAGGAGCGCAGCCTGCACGCCAAGGCGCAGAGCGACCTCGCCGCCGCCGAAGAGGTACGCACCAAGCTGCTCAAGACCCTGCCGCACTACCGCCAGCAGGACGAGGCCTACGAGAAGCTCGTCAAGGACGGCTTCGTCAGCCGCATCATGGCCAACGACAAGGCGCGCGAACGCATCGAAAAGGAACAGGGCCTCAAGTCGCAGGAATACCTCATCCAGAGCGCCCAGGCCAGCCTCGACCAATCCTCCCGCAGGCTCGCCCAGATCACCGCCGACTACCGGCGCAACCTGCAGAACGAACGCGCCGACATCGAAGACAAGCTCGACAAGTCCAAGGGCGAACTCGCCAAGCAGCAATACCGCCACGGCCTGCACGAACTCAGGGCCCCGCACGACGGCATCGTCAAGGACCTCGCCACCCACACCCCCGGCACCGTCATCAGCCCCGGCACCATCCTGATGACCCTCGTCCCAAACGACGAAATCCTGCGCGCCGAAGTCTGGGTCGGCAACCAGGACGTCGGCTTCATCCACACCGGCGAACCGGTCAAGATCAAGTTCGCCGCCTACCAGTTCCAGAAGTACGGCATGGTCGAGGGTGAGGTCGCGCACCTCTCCGCCGACGCCAGCGACAACAACCCGCAACAGCAGCCCAGCAACAAGACCGGCAGCAACCTGCCGTTCGCCTACCGCGCCCTGATCGACCTCAAGGCGCAACACCTCATCGCCGACGGCGTGCGCCACAGCCTCAGCCCCGGCATGCAGGTCACGGCGGAGATACACCTCGGCACGAGAACCATCCTCGAATACCTGCTCTCGCCGGTGCTGGGCGCGTTCCAGGAAGCGGCGAGGGAGCGGTGAGCATAGCCACGATATTTTTAACCGAAACAACGAAGGAAACAGCATGAACAAGAAAGTCAGCACAGCAGCCACCGACAAGCCCGGCCAGCCGAAAAAAAACGGCAAGGCAAAACAGGCTGCGACCGAAGCGCCGGGCCAGGCCGCACAAAACGAAAAAGCCCCTGCGACTGCGCAGCCCGCATTGAAGGAAGCGCAGAATTCGCTTGCCAAGCTGCCCATCATGGGGCCGGCGCTCTGGCTGTATGCGCGGGACCCGATGAAGAAATTCATGTTCGTGGGCGACATCGACTGGGCCATCCTGCCGCCCGTCATCCTCGACCAATGCCGCCTCTACACCAAAGACGGAATTCCGTTTGCCTTCTTCACCTGGGCGCTGGTGAATGACGCAATCGATCAGCGCCTGCGTTCGGGCACGCCGCGCATCGCGCCGAACGAATGGAAATCCGGCACACACCTCTGGCTGGTCGATGTCGTCACGCCGTTCGGCAAAACGGAAGAAATGATCGACGAATTGCGCAAGGCGCAGTTCCCCGGCCAGAAGATCAGCGCGCTGCTGCCCGATCCGCAACAGGGCAACCAGGTCAAGCTGCGCGAATGGGCGCCCGCCAACTGACCAATTGACATAGGGGTTTGCCATGACACCAACAATCGCCATTCTCCGGCGCCTGATCGAGGAGGATTTGGGGTTGCCTTGCGACCAACTGTCGCTGGAATCGCGCCTCGACGACATCGGAATCGATTCGCTCACATTCATGGAGCTGTCGTTTGGCCTTGAGAAGGAACTGAACATCAGCTTCCCTGGTGCAACACCCGCCATTCGCACCGTTGGCGATTTTGTTGCACTGGTCGACGGCCTGCGGGCTAAGGCCGGGAGATAGAGTCACATGGAAATCCGCAGAGTCGTCGTCACCGGAATAGGCATTGTCAGCCCCCTTGGTCATGACCCCAAGACCTTCTTCGACAATCTGGCCAATGCCAGATCCGGCGTGCGCCGCATCGACGATCGCTTCGACTCGCCTCTCGATGCTCCGGTGGCCGCCACGGTGGAAGGCTTCGATCCCGCTACGCACTTCCCGAAAACCCGGCTCCTCTCGCTCGACCGGGTCAGCCAGTTCGCCCTGGTCGCCGCTCGCCAGGCGATCGAGGATGCACAGCTTGAGCCGGCGCGGATTGGTGCGGAGCGCGTTGGCGTTTCCGTCGGAACCGGTATGGGTGGCGCAGGCACGCTGGACAGCGCCTACGATGAAATTTACGTGCGCCACGCGCGCCGGGTGCGCCCCCTGACGCTCATAGCCGCCATGAATAATGCCGCGACGGCCAACTTGTCCATCGAATTCGGAATGCAGGGCGCCAGCTTCACCCATTCGGCTGCATGTGCGTCATCGGCCATCGCGATCGGCGAAGCAGCCCGCCACATCCGCCATGGCTATGCCGATGCCATGCTGGCGGGCGGCGCCGAATCCCTGCTCACGCTTGGCGTCATCCGCGCTTGGGAAGCATTGCGCACTCTGGCCAATATGGACGAGAGACACCCCGAGACAAGCTGTCGCCCCTTTGCCGCCGACCGCAGCGGATTTGTCCTTGGCGAAGGCGCCGGATTTATCGTGCTCGAAGAGCTCTCCGCCGCCCTGCGGCGCGGCGCTAGGCCCTACGCCGAACTGTGCGGTTATGGCGCCAACAGCGATGCTCACCACCTCACCCAGCCCAATGCCGTCGGCCAGGCGGCCGCCATGCGCCAAGCGCTGGCCGACGCCGGAATGGAGCCGGATGAAATCGGTTACGTCAACGCGCACGGCACCGCCACCGCAGTGGGCGATGCGGCCGAGACGGCTGCCATCAAGGCCGTGTTTGGCGAGCGGGCGCATCGCCTGCCGGTCAGCTCCACCAAATCTATGCACGGTCACTTGCTGGGCGCTGCGGGCGCCGTTGAATTCATCGCCTCCCTGCTGGCCCTGAAAAATGAAACCCTGCCGCCTACCGCGCATCTGCAAGTCGCCGATCCGGAATGCGATCTCGATTATGTGCCGCTTCGCGCCCGGCCAGCGCCCGGCGTCCGCGCCGTCATGTCCAATTCATTCGCCTTCGGCGGCAGCAATGCGGCGCTGATCGCCCGCCGGCTTACACACTGACCTACCAAGAGAACATCATGAGCATACGCAAAGCCAAACCGGATGACATCGCAACCCTGATGGACTACTTCCGCGCCTTCCACCCGGAGAGCGTGTGGGGCCATCTTGCCCTCGACGAAACCAAGTTTGCCAACAACATGCGCCAGGTCATCCAGGACACCTCCGGCGCCTCCTGCTTCTTTGTCGCCGATGGCGAAGACGGCGTCGCGCACGGCGTCCTGGTCGGCCAGATCGACACCTATTATTTTTCCCGCGACCCGGTCGCCAAACTGGTTTTCTACTGGGTGCATCCGGATCACCGCTACAGCCCGGACAGCATCAAGCTCATGATGGCCTTCCGCCAGTGGGCGGAAAACCGCCAAGCGAGGGAAATGATGATCGGCGTCACCAGCGGCGAGAACATCGAACTTGCCGACCGCATGCTCAAGAAAATGGGCGCGCGTCCCATTGGCGGCAACTACTCCATCGTCCTGGGCGCAGGCATTACGTCGAACCATGAACAGGGCAAAAAACCGGTACTGTGAATAATTATTGGTGTATTTGAAATGCTGATATTGCTGATGGTCGAATGGTTGCGGTTCTGTGCCAGGTGTCTGTTGCGTTGGCTCTGTACGCCTGCACATTTCCGACATGGGCATAAATTCCCGCAACGGATTGATGCGAGCAAATACCGACATTCGCCCCGCAAACCCGAGTGGCTCAAGACCGAAATCCTCCGTCTCAAGGCGCTCATGCCGCAAGCCGGATGCCGCACCATCGCCGACATCTGCAACCGCCGCTTTGCCGCTTCCCGCCAGGTCAGCGTAGGCAAAACCTATGTCCACTACATCCTGCAACGTCACGATTACGAGATTCAGATATTGCGCCGCAAGCTCAAGCATGCCAAACCAATGCCCGTGGCACGCAACCTCATCTGGGCCATCGACCTCACAGGCAAGACCGATGCACATGGCAAGCTGCACTCCCTGTTAGGGATCATCGACCACGGCAGCCGCGCACTACTCCATCTGCAAGCCCTGCATGACAAGACCTCGCGCACCCTGATCGCCAGCATCGTCCGGGTCATCCGCGCCTACGGTAAACCGGGAATCATCCGCACCGACAACGAAGCGGTCTTCACCTCGAAAGAGTTCCGCCTCGGGCTCGAGCGACTCGGTATTCGCCATCAAAGAACTACACCCGGCTGCCCGTGGCAAAACGGCAGGATCGAGCGCCTATTCGGCACCCTCAAACAAAAGCTTGACCAGTGGCAAGTAGCAGGCATCGCGCAACTCAACCGCGACCTCGATACATTCCGCTATTGGTACAACCACATTAGGCCGCACCAAAATCTCAACGGCAAAACTCCGGCAGAGGCTTGGAGTGGAGACAATCCATACACGAGATCACCCAAGCAAGAGTACTGGTTCGAGGCATGGGGTGGACTGCTGATGGGATATGAATTGAAGCGTTAACCGAACCGTTCGCCCTGATGTATAGAAGGGCGAGCACTTGTAGGCGAAGGCACTGGAAGTGTCCGCGATGTAACGCCAGCGAGGCGGAAAAACGAGCGGATAAAGGATAAAAACGAGGAACACAGGCAAGGCAAGCGGGTAAGCAAAGCGAAAGATAGCGGCAATAACTGAACAGGGTGCAAAAAAAATGAAGAAATCACCACAAGAAATAGAGCGGCGGACATGCGGACGGGGCACCGTCCCCGAAGGCATCATCGTCCAGACCAGCAACGGCAAGGTCAGCCTCCTCGCCACCCGCATCGACGACAGGAGCGCCATCCAGGCCAACCGCGACGGCGTCACCAGCTATGAAGACACCGAACTCATCATCAGCGCCGCCGACCTCCTGGCGAACGACACCCTCGCGGGACTCTCCGGGCAGAACCTCAGCCTTACGGGCGTGTCCGGCTTCACGCATGGAGTGGGTTTTCTGGACGGGAACGGGTTTGTGCACTACACCCCGGAGGCGAACTACTTTGGGGCGGCGAATGATGCGGTGTTTGAGGGGAGGAGGGCGGCATGAAAAACATGTTGGAGCAGCCGCCTTTTTCTCCGGGTTTTTTTAACAAATGGCGGTGGCGTTTGTTTATCTTGCTGGGTTTTTTATTCATTGCTTACTGCATTCGTTTATACCAAGTAGAGTTTCATCGCGAAGGTAGCCAAGGCGGGTTTGCGCGGGTGCTGGGCGATGTCGAAAAAGAGCTAAAGCCAGCGGATATATGGCCGGATGGTATTGGATGTGCCTATTGGATAAAACTCAGGAACTGCATCGGTATAGAAATATTGAGCTCTGCGGTTCCTTCGGATATTTCAAACCAAATTGACAGAGTTGCCAATAATTTTTGCGATTTGGTGGAGAAAATATATCCGAAGGAAATATATAGGCTCCAGCCCATGGCTAATGGGGCTGTCCATACATTGGATGATTTAGCATTGGCACACGCTTATTTTACTTTCTTTGACTGTGACGAAACTAGAAAACCGATAGGAAATATCGTGGTTTATATCAATCCATCAGGTGTTCCTTATGACAAACCAGAGTGGGTATTAAGTCCGAAATTAACAAAAATCTATCCATTGAATGAAGGGGAAAAATAATGAGCCAGACATACTCGATAACACTCTTTGCGGATACGCGAATCCTCTCTTCAAATAATCCGGGTGCACCACAATTTGCATCGGTTATTCCTCATGGTTTTATCGGATTCAATACCCCTGATAAGGTATCGGAATACTATGGTTTTGGCCCTGCGCAAGGTTCAACTCCAGTAGGGGTTGGAGCAATTACTTCCCAAGTGGCGGGAGGCCTACTCCACGAATGGGACTACGCCCTGACTATTGATGTTAACAAGGTGCAGTTCGATGCTATTTACACCAAACATACGCAACTCCTACTTCAGCCGCCAGCATATGTTTTCCCGGTTTATGACTGCGTCAATGGTTACATCAAAGATTTGCTTTTTGCCGGCGCACAGGCAGACCCGGCAAATAGCGGGAAACTGCTTGGTATTACTGCTGCATTGTCTACACCAGTATATGGAGCCATTCCACAGTTTCTTGATTTAACGTTGCACACCTACAGTGCGCTCGGCCTTGGTCAAGGCACGACGCGAGCTTCCGAACTACCCGGTTTCAATACAAATCCGAATTTATCTATTCCCGATGCCCGATTTAATGGTGGCATAAGCCCAGGGCTAATGCCCATACCTGTTATGGGTAGCGATGGCAAAATCTCAGGGTTCACCTTTGAAGCACCCGTTGCGTCAAGCTCGCTTACCGATGGTGGAACAAGGTACACTTTTTTAAGTGGGGCGAGTTACGACGATTACACTGCCGCCGTCTCTGGGCCCGTGGGGCAGCCCGTTAACGTTTTTGCGTACCCTCAAATTTGGAATATTCCAAATTTGGATGGCGGTACAACGAAATTTTTGCTTGATTCCAAAAGTGGGAGCAGCATTCTCAAGAGCCTCGATCTATTCGGAAATGAGTTAAGTTCCAATAAATTCTTTTTTGATTACGGAGGTATTGATAGCGGTAGCTCTGGAGGTGCACAGGTTCCAACGGGATATACCCATGAAACCTATCAAAACGGTGTGAAGACAGGAACAACCGTTCAACAAATAATAAACGGCAAAGTTGTTAATGTTTCCTTCGGGGGTGACGGAAAAATATCATCCGTTAATTCGATCAACAATCAGGCGCCGACCGATCCTGTTATGGCAGCACAGGAACTGACAAAGCTCGGCGTCACGCAGGACATGCTGACAACCGGCACGACCGGTGACATGCAACAAAAGATCAGCACTGTCGTCTCATCTTTCGACGCCACCCATCCCACCGGCGCCCAAACCCTCCTCAACGCCATCGGCCAATACGGCGGCACCCTCATCGACGCCCTCACCCTCGTCAAAGCCATCCAGAGCGGCGACCCGCTGCCGGTCACCGTATCCGGTCTGCGGCTGGCGAACGATCTCACCTCGACAAATGGTGTGCCCGCCAGCTACTCGCTGTCCTGTGCGGCCAACGTCGGCAGCGGCATCCTGAGCATCATGAGTCTCGATGCCGCACTCCGGCGCGGCGACACATTGGGGGCCATCACTGCGGGAGCGCAAACGCTAAGCTTCGGCGCCAAGGCCTATATGGATTTTGCTACTGCCAGCCCCTACAGCATTACCACCGAAGTATCCAACAGCATATACAGCTCCCTCAATGCGCCGATGTTTGATGGGCTACCCGGTTCCAGCCCGCTCGCTGCGCTCAACCTCGTCAACAGCATCTCCCAAGGCGACGAAGTCGGCACCGCGATCAACACCCTCGCCATCGCTGTGCCGGAAATCGGCGTCCCGCTCTCGATCGCCTACACCGTCTTCAACATCGTCAGCTCCCTCTTCGGCGGCAGCGACGCCCCGCCCGAAGCCTGGGGCAACGCGAATGCGACATGGAGCGGCTTCAACGCCGTCGCCAACTCCACCGGCGCATACGGCGGGCTCGAGACCGCCACGCAGACCTACAACGGCGTCCTCACCTACCTCGACCAGCTCGCCGCGCAGGCTGAGGCCGTCAACCCCGGCAGCGCCATCGGCATCGTCGCCAACCGCATGCCCTCGCTCACCTACCGCAACTACACCGGCTACGGCATCACCGACATCGACCCGCTCACCGGCGAACAGCGCAACCCCGGCGTCCTCTACGACCTCACCGGCCGCCCCTACAACGCCCCGGCGGGCTCGGTGCAGGCCAGCCAGTCGCTCTCCGAACGCATGATTCGCGTCGCACTGGAGCGCGGCGCCATCGCCCCAATGTGGGAAGTCGAGACCGCCGCATTGCAGACCCAGGCGGGCGACCCGATGGCGGGGCTCACCGAAGAGGAAAGGGCGGGCAGGGCGGGGATGCTCGCACCCTCTCCCCCAGCCCTCCCCCGCGAGCGGGGGAGGGAGTCAGATATTCCGCCCCGTCGCCCTCGACCTCAACGGCGACGGCGTCCAGACCACGGGTGCGGCCAGGACCGTCGCCTTCAACGTGGACGACTCGGGCTACCTCAAGAACACCGCATGGCTCAACAACAGCGACGGCTTCCTCTTCCTCGACCGCAACCTAAACGGCCAGATCGACGGCGGCAAGGAACTCTTCAGCAACTCGACCGTGGCGCTATCCGGGCGCGGCCTCAACGGCATGCGCTGGATCGACAGCAACTACGACGGCAGCCTCAGCGCCCTCGACCCCGTGTGGAACGAACTCAAGGTCTGGCAGGACGCCAACGGCAACGGCGCGGCGGACGCAGGCGAAACCAGGACCCTCGCCCAGCTCGGCATCACCTCGCTCAACTACGCCATGGGCACCTTCGAGCGCAACGGCCAGGTCAGCGAACTCTCCAGCCCCGACCTCGTCGCCGACACCGAAGGCACCATCACCTACACCGTCCCCGAAGGCATCATCGTCCAGACCAGCAACGGCCAGATCAGCCTCCTCGCCACCCGCATCGACGACAGGAGCGCCATCCAGGCCAACCGCGACGGCGTCACCAGCTACGAAGACACCGAACTCATCATCAGCGCCGCCGACCTGCTGGCCAACGACACACTCGCGGGACTCGCGGGCCAGAACCTCAGCCTCACGGGTGTTTCCGGCTTCACGCATGGGACGGGTTTTCTGGACGGGAACGGGTTTGTGCACTACACGCCGGACGCGAACTACTTTGGTGCGGCGAATGATAGTGAGTGGTTCTGCGAAAGGAGAGCAGCATGAAATCGATGACAAAAATAAATCTGGCTATTTTTTTGATTTTGTCATTGTGCTTTTCGTTCAGAATAGTTCTGGCACATGCGGAAACAAACACCCCGGCACAAATCAAGGAAATTCCGTGGAGCGAGCGTTCATGGGAGGACAAAGTTTTTAAGTCAACCCACGACGACAATTACACCTTCCAGAATCGTGGCACCTATGTTTTAGACCCATACATCTGGGCATACACCAAAGAATTCGCCGAGCGCTTCCGCATGCCGGAGGAGTGGATAGAACCTGAACTCAAAGGAGCATATGCAGTGGCATGGCGCATGACCACGATAGGCGAAATCATGTGCGGTTATGGGGGTAAGGCAGACAACTGCTGGAAGCCGCTGAACTGCCAGATGGATATTTACTACGATAACCGGATTGATTTGTCGTGGGTGACAGACAGGGTACGCGACAACTTGATGAACGGGCTCTCATCGGGTCGTTTCTTGGGGCTTACTCCAGCCTCAAGGGAAAAACAGATCAGTCGCCTAAGTGTGATGAATTCAGGCGGAAGTGAATTGCGTTATGGCAAGTATAGGCAAGGTGGAGCGAGCCTAGCCTTATTTGACCGGGAATACGATCCGGGTATTGGCTTGCTCAGTTATATAGGTTCTGGCGTGTGCCCTCAATATATAGGGCCAGAGAAAGTGCAAATGATCTATGAAAATTCTCGAGACCTAGATCAATTCACGAAGGGGCATCTGAAAAGAAACGATGTTCGACCTATCCACATCATCGAGTTTCCGCAGCGATTCTTGCAGCGCGCGAACGCCGCATATAACGCGCAGAACAAACCAAATGAAGATGTAATGAATAACCTGATCCGAAGTTTTTTTGACAGCCGAAAAGGCAACACCAAATAGCACTGATTGCACCATATAACTCAACATCCACAAGGTTAAGGGGAGAATCATGGCCACATTTGTAAGTCTGCAAGATCAACAACTCGTTCAAACCGGGAGCACCATGGCGGTAGCGGCTTATGGAAGTACGCCGCCGCCGGGGTGGGTGCCGTTGAGAGACCCGACAACTGGCATTGACCTGATACCCAATGAGTCTAACGGTTTTCAGGCGCGCGCTTACATCAGTTCTGACCCCGGCGATAAACGAATATTTGTGGCTGTGGCTGGCACCAACGATGGCAAAGACGTGGCCTCGTGGAGTTCGGCTGTCACCGGATGGGATGCTGGTGCGCAGCAGTTCAAGGATGGTTTGGACTTTGCTGCGAAAATAGACAACATCGTAAAAAACAACCCGCAATACGCAGGTTATTCCATCTCGGCCTCTGGGCACTCCTTTGCCGAAGGATTCGTCCAAATGTTTACTTACACCTTTGGATGGGACGGTGTGGGATACGACGGCATAGGTGCGGGGGCAATTATTAGGTCTACTGGCTATACACAGTATTTGGCGAGTCAGAATATTACTCCTGTTGGCGGCACGAACTTCATCTCCTGCAATACCGCTGGTGTCGGTCCATTTGGCGGTGGAATAGTTGGATCAGCCGGTCCCAACATTGAGGGAACTCGCCAATGTACTGTGACACTGGAAAACAGCACAGCCTCAGGCGTTTTTAATGTCATGTCAACCATACTGGCGAGTAATCCTTTGCTGGGTTTTGTGCTTGGAAAACTGGTGACGGGCGTGAAGCTACATGATATGGACGGCATCGACCAAGCCATCCAGAATGGCAGTTACGAGGTTGCACCCGATTCGCAAACTGTGCCATCACCGGGCGTTGTTTTCCCTAGGCTCGACCCATTTGCCATCGACGATGGGCAAGGCAATATGTTGTCAACGTTGATCGATAGCAATGGCAATGTTGTCACCGATGGAAACGGCACCCCTATATTAAATTTGGAGATTGCTACAGGAGGTAATGCCAAGGCTGTTTATCACGTTAGTGATAATGGCACATCTCTAAACGCACCCAATGGCGCACAAGCGCTCTTGAATGCATTGACACCAATCGGCAATGCGATTCAGACCTATGCCCCTCCATTAATCGACGCCCTCTCCTTGGTCAAGGCCATCCAATCCGGCGAGCCCCTGCCGGTAGTGGCCTCCGGCCTGCGCTTGGCGAACACACTCAATACACTAAATGGCGGCGCACCCAACTACAACCTCTCCGGAGCCGCCAGCGTCGGCAGCGGCATATTGAGCATCATGAGTCTCGATGCCGCACTCAAGCGCGGCGACACCATGGGCGCCATCACGGCAGGGGCGCAGGCGTTGGGCGCTGGCGTCCAAGCCTACATAAGCTTTTCAGGGGGGGTGGCAGAGGTCAGCAACTCGGTGAACAACTTTAGCAACACCCTCAGCGGCACACCGGGCACCTACGGCCCCAGTGTCATCGGCGTCCTCAACCTCGTCAACGCCATCTCCAAAGGCGACGAAGTCGGCGCGGCAATGTCTGTCATCTCCATGACCCCCGCCGCCCCCATCGCCTACGCCTACTACGCCTTCCAGATGGTCAGATCACTCTTCGGCGGCAGCGACGCCCCGCCCGAAGCCTGGGGCAACGCATCCGCAACATGGAGCGGCTTCAACGCCGTCGCCAACGCCACCGGCGCATACGGCGGACTCGAGACCGCCACACAGACCTACAACAGCGTCCTCACCTACCTCGACCAGCTCGTTGCCGAACAACAAAGGGTCAACCCCGGCAGCGCCATCGGCATCGTCGCCAACCGCATGCCCTCGCTCACCTACCGCAACTACACCGGCTACGGCATCACCGACATCGACCCGCTCACCGGCGAACAACGCAACCCCGGCGTCCTCTACGACCTCACCGGCCGCCCCTACAACGCCCCGGCGGGCTCCGTGCAGGCCAGCCAGTCGCTCTCCGAACGCATGATCCGCGTCGCACTGGAGCGCGGCGCCATCGCCCCGATGTGGGAAGTCGAGACCGCCGCATTGCAGACGCAGGCGGGCGACCCGATGGCGGGGCTTACCGAAGAAGAGAGGGCGGGCAGGGCGGGATTGCTCGCACCCTCTCCAGCCGCCGGGGCCACGACACAAACCTTCCGCCCCGTCGCCCTCGACCTCAACGGCGACGGCGTCCAGACCACGGGTGCGGCCAGGACCGTCGCCTTCAACGTGGACGACTCGGGCTACCTCAAGAACACCGCATGGCTCAACAACAGCGACGGCTTCCTCTTCCTTGACCGCAACCTCAACGGGCAGATCGACGGCGGCAAGGAACTCTTCAGCAACTCGACCGTGGCGCTTTCCGGGCGCGGCCTCAACGGCATGCGCTGGGTGGACAGCAACTACGACGGCAGCCTCAGCGCCCTCGACCCCGTGTGGAACGAACTCAAGGTCTGGCAGGACGCCAACGGCAACGGCGCGGCGGACGCGGGCGAAACCAAGACCCTCGCCCAACTCAGCATCACCTCCCTCAACTACGCCATGGGCACCTTCGAGCGCAACGGCCAGATCAGCGAACTCTCCAGCCCCGACCTCGTCGCCGACACCGAAGGCACCATCACCTACACCGTCCCCGAAGGCATCATCGTCCAGACCAGCAACGGACAGGTCAGCCTGCTCGCCACTCGCATCGACGACAAGAGCGCCATCCAGGCCAACCGCGACGGCGTCACCAGCTATGAAGACACCGAACTCATCATCAGCGCCGCCGACCTCCTGGCCAACGATACGCTGGCGGGATTGTCGGGCAGCAATTTGAGCATCACGGGGGTGTCCGGTTTCACGCACGGGAGCGGTTTTCTGGATGGGAACGGGTTTGTGCACTACACCCCGGATGCGAACTACTTCGGCGCGGCGCAGTTTGACTACAGCATCAAGGCCGTCACCGGGCAAACTGCCACCGCCTCGGTGGATATCACCCTGCAAAACGTCAACGACGCGCCGACAGTGACGCTCGACCAGCATCTACGGCCGATCTATGGTTACGTCGGCAGCTTTCGCTGGCGCGATGGCGATCGCATGTTGACCGGCCTCGGTGTGCCGCACTATGAGCCGTACTACGGCTACGACGCATGGACCGATACTTATGGCGCGCACAACACCATCGTCAAATGGGAGGACACGGACGGCCCCAACAAGGCCACCGTCATCGTCAGTGACATCGACGATCCTACCGGGTCGTTAACCTTCGATGTGTCCGCACAGGCGCAGAAGGGCGAGGGCACCGTCGATGCCAGCGGCAATATCGGCTACGTCAACTGGTCCGGCCCGAACACACCGGGCACCGAACCGGATGGACAGCGATATAGGGGGCGCGATTCCTATGTCGATACATACTCGACGCAGGCCGACCCGTTCACCGTCCGCGTGACTGACCCGCAGGGTGCCAGCGCTACCATTCAGGTCGACACCGTCCACACCGGCGCCTACAACCCCAACCTGGGCAGCGGCGGGGGCGGCAAGCCCATCTCGATAGACCTGGACGGCAACGGCTTCCAGTTCACCAACGTGGACGACTCCAACGTCTTCTTCGACATCAACAACGACGGCTGGAAACACCGCATGGCCTGGGTGGCGCCGGGTGACGGCCTGCTCGCCTTCGACGCCGACGGCAACGGTCTCATCGACAACGGCAGCGAGATCAGCTTTGCGGGCTACCAGCCCGATGCGCAGACCGATCTGGAAGGGCTTGCTGCGTTCGACACCAACAACGACGGTTTCTTCTCCGCGCTCGATGCACAGTGGGGCAAGTTCGGCGTATGGCAGGACGCCGACCAGGACGGCATCACCGATGCGGGCGAATTCAAAACGCTGGACGAATTGGGCATCGCCTCCGTGAACCTGGCGAGCAACGGCCAATTCCAGGTCATCAACGGCCAGACCGTGCACGGCATCGGCCAGGTCACTAAGGCGGACGGCAGCACGCTCAACATGGCCGACGTCACCCTGCAATACAGCGACGAAGTGCTCGTGCATAACGCGGACGGCACTACCACCGTTGCGGTCAAGCCGCCGTTCGCCCCGCTCGAAACCATCACCGGCACCCCCGGCAAAGACCTGCTGCTGGGCAACAACGGCAACACCATCATCGAGGCACTGGAAGGCGACGACGTAGTGTTCTCCGACATCGGCAACGACGTGATCGACGCGGGGGCGGGCAACGACATCGTCTACGCGGGCGGCGGCAATGACCTCGTTATCGGCGCAGAGGGCGACGACGTGGTGTTCGCCGGGCTGGGCAACGACGTGGTGCTGGGCGGCGACGGCCACGATGCGCTGTTCGGCGAAGGCGGCAACGACGTCATCTTCGGCGGCGACGGCAACGACCTGGTCGCGGGCGGCGACGGCAACAACGTCCTGTCCGGCGACGCGGGCGACGACCAGGTCTACGGCGGCACCGGCAACGACGCGCTGTTCGGCGGCGCGGGCAACGACGAACTGGCCGGGATGGAAGGTTACGACCGGCTGGACGGCGGTGACGGCAACGACCTGCTCGACGGGGGCGCGCAGGACGATGCGCTGTTCGGCGGCGCGGGCGACGACATCCTGATCGGCGGTGCGGGCAACGACTCGCTGGACGGCGGCAGCGGCAACGACACCTATATGTTCGGGCGCGGCGCCGGGCAGGATACGATCAGCGATTACGATGCGGCGGCAGGCAATGTTGACATCGTCAGGCTGGGCGCGGGCATCTCGGCGGCTGACGTGAAGATCACACGCGATGTGGACAATCTCTACATCAGCATCAACGGCACTACCGATAAGTTGACGCTGGCGAACTGGTTTGCGGGCGAGGCGAACAGGATCGAGCAATTGGTGTTTGCCGACGGGGTAACGTGGGATGTGTCCGAACATGCGGCACTGCTGTCGATCCCGACCGAAGGCGACGACTTCCTGGTAGGAACTGCCGGGGACGATTTCATCGAGGCCTTTGGCGGGAACGATACGCTGGCGGGATTGGCGGGCAACGATTACCTGCAAGGCGGAAGCGGGAACGATACCTATCTGTTCGGGCGCGGCGCGGGGCAGGATTATGTCTATGAGTACGATACGGCGGCCGGCAATATCGACACCATCAAGGTCGCGGCAGATGTGAATCCGGCGGACGTGAAGGTGACGCGCGATGCCGACAACCTGTATCTCAGCATCAAGGGAACGACCGACAAGATCACCGTGCTGGACTGGTTCGCCAGCGATGCGGGCAAGGTTGAACGGGTGGAATTTGCCGACGGCACGGTGTGGGACGTGGCGGCGCTGGCGACCAAGGCTGCCGACAGTACGCTGACTGCAGACGGCGGCAGTAGCACGATCCTGGGCACGCCGGGCAACGATACCATGGTTGGCAATGCGCTCAACAACCTGCTGGATGGCGGCGTGGGCGGGGATACGATGATCGGCGGCGCTGGCGACGATACCTATGTCGTGGACAACGCGGGCGATCTGGTGATCGAGAATTTGAACGAGGGCAACGATTCCGTCCATGCGGGCATCAGCTATACGCTCACCAACAACGTCGAAAACCTTACGCTGACCGGCAGCGCGAACCTGCACGGGACGGGCAATGCACTGGACAATGTCATCACCGGCAATAACGGCAATAACCTGCTGGACGGGGGATACGGCGCAGACACGCTGAGCGGCGGGCGCGGCGACGACACCTACGTGGTGGACAGCACCGGCGACATCGTGATCGAAAACCCGAATGCGGGCAACGATACGGTGCTCTCCAGCATCGGCTACAAGTTGACGGCGAACGTCGAGAATCTGGTGCTGACCGGCTCGGGCAACATCGGCGGCACCGGCAATGCGCTGAACAACGTCATCACCGGCAATGCCGGCAACAACCGCATCGACGGCGGCGCGGGCGCCGACACCATGCAGGGCGGCGCGGGCAACGATGTCTATTTGGTGGACGATGCGGGCGACGTGGTCGTGGAAGAGGCCAACGCAGGCTTCGATACGGTGCAGGTCGGTTTCGACTATACACTGGGCGACAACGTCGAGAGTCTGTTGCTGACCGGGACGGGCAATATCAATGGCACGGGCAATGCGCTGAGCAATATGTTGACCGGCAATGCGGGCAACAACGTGCTGGACGGCGGTTTGGGCGCGGACGCGATGCTGGGCGGCGCGGGCGACGACACCTACATCGTGGATAATGCCGGCGACAGGATTCTGGAGGACGAGGGTGCCGGCATCGACACGGTGAGGTCCAGCGTCACTTATACCCTGGCGGCCGAAATCGAGAACATGGTGCTGACCGGTAGCCTGGACATCAATGGAACCGGCAATGAGCTCGACAACGTAATCACGGGGAACAGCGGCAACAACCGCATCGACGGCGGCCTTGGTGCAGACACGATGGCGGGCGGCGCGGGCAACGATACCTATGTGGTGGACGATGCGGGCGATGTAGTTGTCGAGGAGGCCAGCGCCGGCTTCGATACGGTGGAGGTCGGTTTCGACTACACGCTGGGCGGCAACGTCGAGGGCCTGACGTTGACCGGGACGGGCAATTTCAACGGCACCGGCAATGCGCTCGATAATGTGCTGAGCGGCAACGCGGGCAATAACGTGCTGGACGGCGGCCTGGGTGCGGACGCGATGGCCGGAGGCGCAGGCGACGACACCTACATCGTTGACAATGTGGCTGATATCGTCGCGGAGAATCCGGGCGAAGGAACCGACACTGTGCTTGCGTCGGTGAGCTACGGCCTGTCGGACAACGTCGAGAATCTGGTTCTCACCGGCGCAGATTCCATCGATGGCACGGGCAACGCGCTGGACAACCTGATGATCGGCAACGACGCGGCGAACGTCCTGCTTGGGTTGGATGGCAACGACACCCTGATCGCCAATGGCGGGAACGACCTGCTCGATGGGGGTGCCGGCGCAGACATCATGCAGGGCGGATCAGGCGATGATACTTATGTCGTGGAAAGTTCAGGCGACCTCGTTACTGAGGCGGCTGACTCCGGCATCGACACCGTCGAATCCAGCATCACCTACACGCTGACCGATAATGTCGAAAACCTGATTCTCACTGGCGCCGATGCCATCAACGGCACCGGCAACGAACTGGACAACCTGATCGTCGGCAACGATGCGGCAAACATCCTGTCCGGCCTGGGCGGCAACGACACCTTGATCGCCAACGGCGGGGATGACCGGCTGGACGGCGGGCTCGGGGCGGACACGATGCTGGGCGGTTCGGGCGACGACACTTATGTCGTGGAAAGCTCCGGCGACCTTGTTATCGAAGCTATCAACTCTGGCATCGATACCGCCGAATCCGGCATCACCTACACACTGACCGACAACGTAGAAAACCTGATTCTCACCGGCACTGATGCTATCAACGGCACCGGCAACGGGTTGGACAACATCATCATCGGCAACGACGCGGCAAATGTCCTGTCCGGCCTGGATGGCAACGATACCTTGATCGCCAACGGCGGGAATGACTGGCTGGACGGCGGGCTGGGCGCGGACACGATGTCGGGTGGGCTTGGTGACGACACCTATGTGGTGGACAACATTGGCGACCTCGTCAGCGAAGGCCTCGATTCCGGTATTGACACAGTGCTGTCCGGCATTTCCTACACGCTGACCGACAACGTCGAGAATCTGGTTCTTACCAATACCGATGCCATCGATGGTACGGGCAACGCGCTGGACAACCTGATGATCGGCAACGACGCGGCGAACGTCCTGCTTGGGTTGGACGGCAACGACACCTTGATCGCCAATGGCGGGAACGACCTGCTGGATGGTGGAGCCGGCGCGGATACCATGCAGGGCGGGGCGGGCGACGATACCTACGTCGTGGATAACGCATTCGACATCGTCATGGAAAACCTCAACGAAGGCATCGACACCATCCTCGCCTCGGTGAGCTATGGCCTGTCGGCCAACGTCGAGAACCTCACCCTGACAGGCTCTGCCGACATCGACGGAACCGGTAATGAACTGGATAACATCATCACCGGCAACGACGGCGCGAACATCCTTTCCGGCCTGGACGGCAACGACACGTTGCTGGCCAACGGCGGAAACGACCGGCTGGACGGCGGTACCGGCTCCGACGTCATGCAGGGCGGCGCGGGCGACGATACCTATGTGGTGGAAAGCGATGGCGATCTCGTTATCGAGGCAGCCGGTTCCGGCATCGACACCGTCGAATCCGGCATCACTTACACGCTCACCGACAACGTCGAAAACCTGATTCTCACAGGTACTGATGCTATCAGCGGCACCGGCAACATGCTGGACAACCTGATCGTTGGCAACGATGCGGCCAATACCCTGTACGGCCTGGATGGTAACGACACCCTGATCGCCAACGGTGGGAATGACCTGCTTGATGGCGGTTCGGGCGCGGACAGGATGTCGGGTGGAGCCGGTGACGATACCTATGTGGTAGACAATGTCGGCGACCTTGTTGTGGAAGACATGGGTGCTGGCAAGGACCAGGTCTTCTCCTCGATAAGCTATGCGTTGACGGAGAACGTGGAGAACCTGACATTGACCGGAACTGCCGCAATCGACGGCACCGGAAATGCGCTGGATAACGTGATCGTCGGCAATGCCGCGAACAACGTGCTGGACGGGGCTGCCGGCGCCGATTTGCTGATCGGCGGCGCGGGCGACGATAGCTACATCGTGGATAACGCAGCCGATGTCGTGGTGGAGAATCCCGGTGAAGGCACCGACATCGTGTTCTCTTCGGTGAGCTACGGGCTCTCGGCCAACGTCGAGAATCTGACACTGACTGGTACGGCGGACATCGACGGCTTCGGCAACGAGCTGGACAACATCCTCACCGGCAACGAGGGGAACAACCGCTTGTTCGGATATGCGGGCAGCGATACCCTGCTTGGCAACGGAGGCAACGATCTGCTGGATGGCGGCCTGGGTGCGGACACCATGCACGGCGGAGCGGGTGACGATACCTACGTAGTGGACAACATCGGCGACCTCGTCAGCGAAGACTTCAATGCCGGCATCGATCATGTGTTGTCTAGCATCACCTACACCCTGACCGACAACGTCGAAAATCTCACCCTGACCGGAACCGAGAACATCAACGGCACGGGCAACGAGCTCGACAATGTGCTGATCGGCAACAGCGGCAACAACATATTGATCGGCTTGGGCGGCAATGACTTCCTGGATGGCGGGACCGGCGCCGACGTGATGATAGGCGGGACGGGCGACGATACTTACGTGGTCGATAGCACTGGCGACCGCGTGGTGGAAGCGGGCGATGACGATCATGACGATGGCGATCATGGCGACGACGATCATGATGACGATGACGAGAAATCGGTTTCGTCCGAATATCCCGCCGGCGGAATCGACACGGTGCGCTCCAGCATCACCTACACCTTGGGCAAATATGTCGAGAATCTGGTGTTGACCGGAAGCGAGGCGATCAACGGCACGGGTAACGATCTCGACAACATCCTGATCGGCAACGCTGCCGCCAATGTGCTGAGGGGCAAGGACGGCAACGATACGCTGATCGGGAACGGTGGCGCGGATACGCTGATCGGCGGAGAGGGCGACGACACTTACTATGTGATCGACACGCAAAGCCGCTTGATCGAAGAGCGCAAGGAAGGCATCGATACGGTGGTGAGCTCCGTCAGCTACATCCTGAAGGACAACTTCGAGAACCTGACGCTGACCGGCACTCAATCGCTCTATGCGATAGGGAATGAACTGGACAACGTGCTGACCGGCAACGAAGGCAACAACATCCTGTCGGGCGGCGAAGGCAACGACACGCTGGATGGCGGCCAGGGAATTGATACCCTCATCGGCGGGGAGGGCGACGATACCTATGTGGTGGACAACAGCGGCGACATCATCATCGAAGGCCGGAAGGGCGGGATGGACACGGTGCGCTCCACCGTGAGCTACACGCTGACGGACAATGTCGAGAATCTTACACTGGCAGGTACTGACGACATCAACGGCGCCGGCAACGCGCTCGACAACACCATCGTCGGCAACGGCGGCGCAAACTGGCTTTCGGGGCTCGATGGCAACGACCTGTTGCAGGGCAATGCCGCCAACGACATCCTCCAGGGCGGGAGCGGCAACGACATCCTGCGCGACAACGGCGGCAACAACCTGCTGGATGGCGGGGAGGGAGCAGATAATCTGACCGGCAATGCGGGTAATGAACTGTTCGCTGGCGGAGCCGGCAACGATGTCATCCGCACCGGCAACGGTGCCGATATCATCGTCTTCAACCGGGGAGACGGGCGCGATACCGTTTACGGCGGGGTCGGCACCGACAACACCCTGAGCCTGGGCGGGAATATCCGCTATAAGGACATCGCGCTGTCCAAGGTAGATGGCGACCTGGTGCTTGAAATGGATGATGGCGATCAAATCACGTTCAAGAACTGGTACGAGACTGATGCCAACTACAAGAGCGTGCTCAACCTGCAGGTAGTGACCGAGGCGATGGAAGGCTTCGACGCGGCTTCATCCGATCCGCTGCTGAACCAGCCCGTGCAGCAATTCGACTTCACCGCCATCGTCAATGCCTTCGACCTGGCACGCGGCAACAAGTCCGGCGAAGGCGCGTTCAGGCATTGGAGCGCCATGAACGCGCTGCTCGACGCGCACCTGGCCGCAAGCGACTCGGCGGCGATAGGCGGCGACCTAGCCTACCAGTATGGCAGGAACGGCAGTCTGGCCGGGATCGGCCTTGCTGCGGCGCAGGAGACCATCGGTGCGGCTCAGTTTGGCGTCCAGGCGCAGGCGATCAGGCAACCGGCTCTCGGCGCGGAGGTGGTTCGTCTCGGTTGATATAGTTTGTGTAGACAGCTTTAGCCGAGTGCTTATTTCTGGCTCATGGCCAAGCTTCAGCTATTCTGCAGGACGTTTAATGCCTCTGTTCGTGGAAGTGCAGTTATCCAAAATCTGCACTTCCACGACCCTCATATGGATATTTATAATTAGGAATATCAACTTGGCGTCGTTTTTACCTGCATGGGCATGATGTGGACAGTTATCTAATCCTGTCAGATCAGCTCGCGACTGAGATTGTTTGCGCCTATCCAAGCTTTTTGGCCAAGTCCTTTGCCCTTGGATGGTAATAGCGTTTTAGCATTGAGAGCGTCTTGTGTCCGGTTACGGCAGATAGTTCTAGTACGTTGTCCAGCTTCTCGGCTATTCTGCTGGTCGCCTCATGTCTCAGATCGTGGAAGTGCAGATCACCAAGGTCTGCACGCTCCACAGCTCGTGTGAAGACTTTTTTGATGGCGTCCGCCGTTATTGGGAAAACTCGTCCTGAGATATGTCTTGGTAGACCAGCCAGAACCTCATAGGCACGTGCAGAAAGAGGCACGTCGCGTGATTCTCCGTTCTTGGTGTCGTGAAGCCGGACATATCGATCAGCGAGAAACACATCCGCCCAACGCAGCGACAGCAGTTCTCCACGGCGCATGGCCGTTTCCAATGCAAGGATTACCAAGGGACGTACCCATGGATTCCTGGAGCCGCCTTCCTTGAAAGTGCCACGCTCCGACCTGGTTGTTTCTTCCAGCTCAGCCAATAGTTTCTCTTCTTCTCCAATACCGAGTCGACGGCTACGTGCGCGGTTTTCCGCCGGCCGGCGGATCATTGAGATAGGATTGTCGATGTGGATACCCCATTCTTTCCGAGCTACGTTGATAACGTGGGAAATGAGATTCAGATCTCGATTGGTTGTAGAGCCGGAAACTTCCTTTAGCCTCTGATCTCGCCATTCGGCCATCAGTTTTCCGGATAGACCTGCGACTTTGAATTTGGCAATCGGATCGTTCTGGAGCGATATAAGTCGGTAACGTTCGGAGTCGTGGCCTTTTTTCTGGCTGGATATTTCGGTGAGATAGCGTTGGAGCAAATCACCTAGGGTATTTTTCTCTGCCTCGGTGCGATCGATAAAGACGCCGCGCTCCATCTCGGATTCGATGACCGTGGCCCAAGCTCGTGCATTGGCTTTGTTGTTAAAGCTACGAGAGAGTGTAGGCCAGCCGTCTCGCCTGACTCGCGCTTCCCAATAAATCCCTCGTTGTCGAATTGATGCCATCGAACACACTCCATTGCTCTCGTGGAGAAAATTTGGAGCAATCGGAACGATTTGGGATAGGGGAGAAATCGGAAGTTGCTTGATTTCTTCATCGCATCATATAGTTGCGATGGTGGGCGGTACTGGGATCGAACCAGTGACCCCTGCCGTGTGAAGGCAGTGCTCTACCGCTGAGCTAACCGCCCCGAAGAGGGCGCGAATTAGAGCATAACGCGGTGGCCTCAGTCAATGACCCCGGCTACAACTTTGTGTGCGCGACAGCCAAGCTGGCGTAAAATGCGCGCCTTATCGCTTGCCATTCCTGTTTATCCCTATGACTGTACGCACTCGTTTCGCTCCCAGCCCGACCGGTTATCTGCATATCGGCGGCGCGCGCACCGCCTTGTTTTCCTGGGCGTATGCCCGCAAGCACGGCGGCACCTTCATCCTGCGCATCGAGGACACCGATGTGGAACGCTCCACCCCCGAAGCGGTGCAGGCGATCCTGGACGGAATGAAATGGCTGAACCTCGACTGTGACGAGGGGCCGTATTACCAGATGCGGCGCATGGACCGCTACAAGGTGGTGATCCAACAGATGCTGGACGCAGGCACGGCCTATTACTGCTATATGACTGCCGAGGAGTTGGAGGCGCTGCGCGAGGCACAGCGGGCGCGCGGCGAGAAGCCGCGCTATGACGGGCGCTGGCGCCCGGAGCCGGGCAAGGTGCTGCTGGAGCCACCGGAGGGCATCAAACCGGTGGTGCGCTTCAAGAACCCGCTGCACGGCGTAACAACGTGGGACGACCAGGTCAAGGGCAGGATCGTGTTCGAGAACAGCGAGCTCGACGACCTGATCATTGCGCGCGGCGACGGCACGCCGACCTACAACTTCTGCGTGGTGGTGGACGACTGGGAGATGGGCATCACGCACGTGATCCGCGGCGACGACCACGTGAACAACACGCCGCGCCAGATCAATATTCTCAAGGCGCTGGGCGCGACGGTGCCGCAATACGCGCACCTGTCGATGATCCTCGGCGATGACGGCACCAAGCTCTCCAAGCGCCACGGCGCAGTCAGCGTGATGCAGTATGATGAAGACGGCTACCTGCCAGAGGCGGTGATCAATTACCTGGCGCGCCTGGGTTGGTCGCACGGCGACGAGGAGATTTTCTCGGTGGAGCAGTTCTGCCAGTGGTTCGACCTCGACCACATCACGCCGTCCGCCGCACAGTTCAACACCGAAAAACTGAACTGGGTGAACCAGCATTACCTGAAGGCGGCCGACAATGCGCGTCTCGAAGCGCTGGTGCGGCCGCGCCTCGAAGCGCGCGGCGTGACGGTGGGCGCAGCCCCTGCACTGGAAGCCGTCATCGCGCTGTACAAGGAACGTGTCGCAACGCTTAACGAACTGGCCGACGCCGCCGAGGTGTTCTACATCGATCTGCATCCCGCGCAGGAGCTGCTGGATACGCATCTCGTGCCGGAAGTGCTGCCCGCGCTGCGCGAACTCGCGGAACGTTTCGCCGATGTTGTCTGGGAGGCTCCGGCGCTGAACGCGCTGATCAAGGAATTGCTGGCTAAACATAACCTGAAAATGCCCAAACTGGCGATGCCGTTGCGCGTGATACTGGTCGGGCAGACGCACACGCCGTCGGTCGATGCGGTGATCGCATTGTTCCCGCGCGAAACCGTGTTGGCGCGCATGGGAAGGCACCTGTAAGAAGCTGTCTTGAAAATTGCTGCGAAGGGCGTCTGCGGCGTTGCGCGGTATTGGTTTCGGCATAACATGCTGCGCATGTGAGCCTTCACCGCAACTTCGTTGTCACAATCCTCATGTGCTTCTGTGTACATTCCGGTTGCTGCGTTGACCAGCGACTTGCTGGCGTTTTTTGCCAGCCTAGTCGAATGGCCATGCAACGCCCGTGCGCCTTGCATCTATCCATCCTCGCGAATTTTTAAGGCAACTTCTAATTTTTTCGGAAGTCGGCTTTACAAGCATAGGTCGCATCACTATAATGCGCGCTCTTTCGAGGTACCGGGGGTATAGCTCAGCTGGGAGAGCGCTTGCATGGCATGCAAGAGGTCAGCGGTTCGATCCCGCTTACCTCCACCAAAGAAACTGAGTCAAGTCCCCTTCGTCTAGAGGCCTAGGACATCGCCCTTTCACGGCGGTAACACGAGTTCGAATCTCGTAGGGGACGCCAATCAAACGATTGCGCGGTTTTTCATCGCGCAATATCTGTGACAATCGGACCGTGGATTTTTTGGTTCCGATCAGTCAGCCGAACCCGAATACCTCGGTATTCAAGATCCGTGTAATCATTATTCCTTGAGCAGTTCTGAATCAGTTCTCATTGGCAGGGCGAGGCGTTCTCACTTCAGGCTGTGCACCGGTCCAGAGAGACATGAACGGCTTGACGGGCGGAGCGGCATTGGCATTCGCCGATGGTTGCACATTTGCCGGTGATGGCGTGTTTACCGGTGGCTGCGCCGTCTCGCGTCCCGGCTCCGTATCATGCCACTTTACACAGTTGCCGCCACTTTGGATTGCCAGCTGCAGAGCCTCATTCGCGCGGTCAAGCAGGCTGGCCGGCGTGTCATCCGGATGAGTAGGGCTGATGCCCAGGGACACGCTGGTAGGCGGCAGGGCATCGCCGCTGGGCAGCACTATCACGGCTTCGTTGATCGCCGTTCTCAGTCTTTCCGCGCCTATGCAGCCTTCGGACAGGGCGGTGTGCGGCATGAAGACCGCGAATTGTTCGCCGAGAAAGTGCCCGGCCTGGTCATCCGGGCGCAGGCAGGACGACATGGTGTGCGCGGTATCCCGCAGCACCTGCTCGCTGCCGAGTTCGCCGTATTTGTCCTCCAGCTCCCTGAATCGGTCTATTTTCACCATCATGAGGCAGCTGGGCTGCTTGTCGTAAATATAGCGGCGCAGGTAGCGGCTGATTTTCTCCTCGATCCATTGCCGGTTATAAAGTCCGGTCATTTCATCGACGATCGGGGTGCCTGAAAATCCGCTATGGTTCTCGTGGCTTTCCATGATGACCTGGGCGGCGGGGCGAATGCGCATGCTCAGCACGCTGAGCATGTTGTGCGCGGCCTGGTGCGAGGCATCGATCAGCTCCCATAGCGCGGGGTGTTCAATCGCAAGCAGTTTGCACTCGGTCGCGGCAATGACGTATGCCGGAATATGCACGTCGCCGATGAGGGACTCTTCTCCTACGCATTCTCCTTCGCCAAGCATGGCGATGGGCTCGACGCCGCTATCCTTGGTCTGAATGCGCAGGCGTCCGGAAAGGACGACATAGACTACATTGTTGGCTTGGCCTGGAACCAGCAATGTTTCACCCGAATTCAAGGCGCGCACCCTGGAATGAACCAGCTTCTCGACGAGTAATTTGCTGGATACTCCCTGGAACAGGGGGGCCATTTGCAATACTTTGAAAATTTCGGGAGAGCGAATCACGTCGTTACCTCTTTGCGGTTAATCAACAATATGCACGTGTCAGGGCGCATCAGGAATTGAGCGGTTGAGTTCAATGAAGCCGGCTTGGCGATGATACCCCGGAAGCCTTGTTTGCGTTCATTTTAAATCGATTTCACCACGGTCGGCTATCGCCGCAAGTTTTATTCGGTGGAAGCCGGCCTTGTTGTAAAATTCGCGGCATGGGCAAAGCGCACGCACAGGAAGATGACGAAGCGGGACAGCCGGCCCGGTTGCCGGCAGGCGTCAAAAATTACATCACGCCTAACGGCTACCGCAGGCTGCAAGAGGAACTGGAGCAGCTCTGGAAGGTGGAACGTCCGGCGCTGGTGCAGACGGTCGCCTGGGCGGCTTCCAACGGGGATCGTTCCGAAAACGGTGACTATATTTACGGCAAGAAACGCCTGCGCGAGATCGACCGCCGCGTGCGTTTCCTGCACAAACGCCTGGAGCAGTCCGAGGTCGTCGATCCGGCGCGGCGCGGCGAGTGTGACCAGGTGTTTTTCGGCGCGACCGTGACGGTCTGCGACGAGGCCGGAAGCGAGAGCACCTACAGCATCGTCGGCGTGGACGAGGCGGATGCGGGAAGCGGCCTGATAAGCTGGGTCTCGCCGCTGGCGCGCGGTCTGCTTAAATTGCGCGAAGGCGAGGTGGTGACGCTGCGCACGCCGGGCGGCATCCAGGAGCTGGAAATCCTGTCGGTGGTATACAGCGAACTGCGCTGATGCAACCGGGCAGACATATACGTAACAACAAACCAACGCACTCAGGGAGCACACCATGAAAAAGATCGAAGCGATTATCAAACCGTTCAAGCTGGACGAGGTGCGCGAGGCGCTTTCCGAGCTGGGGGTGAGCGGTCTGACGGTCACCGAGGTGAAGGGTTTCGGGCGGCAGAAGGGGCATACCGAGCTGTACCGTGGCGCGGAATACGTGGTCGACTTCCTGCCCAAGATCAAGGTGGAGGTGGTGATTCCCGCCGAGTTGCTCGATACGGCGGTCGAAGGGATCATCAAGGCCGCGCGCACCGGCAAGATCGGCGACGGCAAGATCTTCATCTCGACGGTGGAGCAGGTTATCCGCATCCGCACCGGAGAAACCGACCAGACCGCGCTGTAAATTTTCCGGCCGGGCAGAGCGGGAGAATCGATTTACCGGCCTGCCCGTCATGCGTATAATGCGCGCTTTGCCGGGGGTTGTTCCATGCGCATCATCCAGAAAGCACTGACCTTTGACGACGTTCTGCTCGTTCCTGCCTATTCCAACGTATTGCCACGCGATGTCAGCCTGCGCACCCAGCTTACCCGTAACATCAGCCTGAACATTCCGGTGCTCTCCGCCGCGATGGACACCGTCACGGAAGCACGCTTGGCGATCGCGCTGGCGCAGGAGGGCGGCATCGGCATCGTGCACAAGAACATGCCGGCTTATGCGCAGGCCGCCCAGGTCGCCAAGGTCAAGCGTTTCGAGAGCGGCGTCGTCAAGGATCCCATCACCATCACGCCGGACATGACGGTGCGCGACGTGCTGGCCCTGACGCGCCAGCACAGGATTTCCGGCCTGCCGGTGGTGCAGGGCAAACTGCTCGTGGGCATCGTGACCAACCGCGATCTGCGCTTCGAGAGCAACCTCGACCAGCCGATCCAGAACATCATGACGCCGCGCGAGCGGCTCATCACCGTCAGGGAAAACGCCAGCCTCGACGAGGCGCGCAACCTGATGCACAAGCACCGCATCGAGCGCGTCCTGGTGGTCAACGACGAATTCGAACTGCGCGGCCTGATGACGGTGAAGGACATCCTTAAGTCCAGCGAACATCCGCGCGCCTGCAAGGACAGCCATGGCCGCCTGCGCGCCGGTGCGGCGGTCGGAGTGGGCGAGGGGACGGAAGAGCGCGTCACATTGCTGGCCGAGGCCGGGGTGGACGTGATCGTGGTGGATACCGCGCACGGCCATTCGCAGGGCGTGCTGGATCGCGTTCGTTGGGTCAAGGAAAACTTCCCGCAGATCGAGGTGATCGGCGGCAACATCGCCACCGGCGGCGCGGCGCAAGCGCTGCTGGATCACGGCGCGGATGGCGTGAAGGTCGGCATCGGCCCCGGTTCGATCTGCACCACGCGCATCGTCGCGGGCGTCGGCGTGCCGCAGATCGCCGCGATCCAGAGCGTGGCGAAGACTTTGCAGGGAACGGGCGTGCCGCTGATTGCCGACGGCGGCATCCGTTATTCCGGCGACATCGCCAAGGCGATCGCGGCGGGCGCGCATGCGGTGATGCTCGGCGGCCTGTTCGCCGGTACCGAGGAAGCGCCGGGCGAGATCGAACTTTATCAAGGGCGCTCCTACAAATCCTATCGCGGCATGGGCAGTCTGGGCGCGATGCAGCAGGGCTCCAGCGACCGTTACTTCCAGGAAGGCGAAGCCAATCAGGACAAGCTGGTGCCGGAAGGTGTCGAGGGCCGCGTGCCCTACAAGGGCAGCGTGCTGGCGGTGATCCACCAGCTGATGGGCGGTCTGCGCGCCAGCATGGGTTACCTCGGTTGCGCCGACATCGCCACGATGCACACCAAGGCCGAGTTCGTCGAGATCACCTCGTCCGGCATCCGCGAGTCGCATGTCCACGACGTGCAGATCACCAAGGAAGCGCCGAATTACCATATTGATTAAATCCGGTGAAACGTGAGACGTGAAACGTGAAAGGTAACTGCCATTACGTTTCACATTTCACATTTCACGTTTCATTTTTCACGGTTCCTGACATGCACAAAAAAATCCTCATCCTCGACTTCGGTTCCCAGTACACCCAGCTCATCGCGCGCCGCGTGCGCGAGACGCATGTCTATTGCGAGCTGCATCCGTGGGACATGGCGGAGGCCGACATTCGCGCCTTCAATCCCTCCGGCATCATCCTGTCCGGCGGGCCGAATTCGGTCTATGAGGAAGAGACCCCCAAGGCGCCGCAACTCGTGTTCGAGCTCGGCGTGCCCGTGCTCGGCATCTGCTACGGCATGCAGACCATGGCGGCGCAGCTCGGCGGCGCGGTCGAAAGCGGCAAGGTGCGTGAGTTCGGCTATGCCGAGATTCGCGCGCGCGGCCACTCGAAGCTGTTCGACGACATCCAGGACAAGAGCAACGCCGAGGGCCACGGCCTGCTCGACGTGTGGATGAGCCATGGCGACAAGGTGACTGCCTTGCCGCCTGGCTTCTCGGTGATCGCGAGCAACCCCGCGACGCCCATCGCGGCGATGGCGGACGAGGCACGGCGTTTCTACGCGGTGCAGTTCCATCCCGAAGTGACCCACACCCATCAGGGCAAGGCGATCCTCGGCCGCTTCGTGCACGACATCTGCGGCTGCGCGCAGGACTGGAACATGCCGGACTACATCGGCGAGGCGGTGGAGAAGATTCGCGCCCAGGTCGGCAACGACGAAGTGATCCTCGGGCTGTCCGGCGGGGTGGATTCCTCGGTGGCGGCGGCGCTGATCCATCGCGCCATTGGCGACCAGCTCACCTGCGTGTTCGTGGACAACGGCCTGCTGCGTCTCAACGAAGCAGAGCAGGTGATGGAAACCTTCGCCAACCATCTGCACATGAAGGTCATCCATGTTGATGCCAGCGGCGAATTCATGAAGCACCTGACGGGCGTGACCGACCCGGAGCAGAAGCGCAAGATCATCGGGCGCGAGTTCGTCGAAGTGTTCCAGCGCGAGGCGAAAAAACTGCCGCAGGCCAAGTGGCTCGCGCAGGGCACCATCTATCCGGACGTGATCGAATCCGCCGGCGCGAAGACCAAGAAGGCGCACACCATCAAGTCGCACCACAACGTCGGCGGCCTACCGGAAAGCCTGCACCTCAAGCTGCTCGAACCGCTGCGCGAACTGTTCAAGGACGAAGTGCGCGAACTGGGCATTGCGCTAGGTCTGCCGCACGACATGGTGTACCGCCACCCGTTCCCCGGCCCCGGCCTCGGGGTGCGCATTCTCGGCGAGGTGAAGCGCGAGTTCGCCGATCTCCTGCGCAGGGCAGACGCGATCTTCATCGAGGAGCTGCACGCCACCAAAGATGCCGACGGCAAGAGCTGGTACGAAAAAACCTCGCAGGCTTTCACCGTGTTCCTGCCGGTGAAGAGCGTCGGCGTGATGGGCGACGGCCGCACCTACGAATGGGTGGTTTCCCTGCGCGCGGTGCAGACCCAGGACTTCATGACCGCGCACTGGGCGCATCTGCCCTACGACCTGCTCGGCAAAGTCTCCAACCGCATCATCAACGAAGTCCGCGGCATCAACCGCGTCGTCTACGACATCTCCGGCAAACCTCCGGCTACGATTGAATGGGAGTAGCACTATCGGAGGGCGGAGCGGGGCCCCGCTTGCGGGGTAGCAACCCCGACACGGTGCGGCGGAGCCGTCTGGTTCGGGAGGGGTTGCCAACGGCTGTTCCCGCAAACGGCTGGCTTACGCCAGTAACGTGTCACAGCCGCACCCCGGAGATGGTGCGTCCGCGAAAAGCAAACCTGCAAGTTTCAGGTGCTCTATCTGAGCGGACTGGCCCGAGGAAAGCGCAGCCGTCCGGTGCGGGAGGGGGCGCCAGCCGCGAATAAGGCGATCGTACAGGTCACGAGCTGTCTGAGCGGCGTGGCATCGACACGGTGCGGCGGAGCAGTCCGGTGCCGAAAACAGGCGCAGCTCCAAATAACTGAAAGAATAGACATGGGAAACCAGCCGACTTTCGAAATCCTCGCTTTCACCGATCCGGTGTGCACCTGGTGCTGGGGCAGCGAACCGGTGCTGCGTAAGCTGGAGATAGGCTACGGCGAGCAGTTGCGTATACGCTATGTAATGGGCGGGCTGGTAGAGGATATTCGCGCCTTCTACGACCGAGCCAACGATATTGGCGGCGACCCGGACCGATCCAATTCCTCAATTGCCCGCCATTGGCTGGAAGCCTCGGAGCGTCATGGCATGCCAGTGCGCACCGAAGGTTTCCGGCTGTTCACCGCCGAGACCGTATCCACCTACCCGCAGAATATCGCTTTCAAGGCGGCCGAACTGACGAATCCCGATCTGGCCGCCCGCTACTTGCGGCGCATGCGCGAAGCATCCGCTGCCGAGGCGCGGGAAACCGGCCGCCGTGAAGTATTGATCGAACTGGCCAGCGAAGTGGGCCTCGACGTCGCTGCGTTCATCGGCCACCTCAACGATGGCTCTGCCGAAAAGGCCTTCCGCGATGATCTGGCGACGACGCGCAGTTACGGAGTACGCGGTTTTCCAACCTTTCTGTTGCGCTATGACGACCGTGAGCTGATGCTGCGCGGTTACCAAAGTTTCAGCGCCATGCAGGCCGTCATCGACACCTTGAGCGGTGGCACGCTTCAGTGGCATGCGCCGGAAAAGAACGCGGAAAACTTGCTCGGATTTATCCGGGCATACGGACGTGTGGCACCGGTGGAACTGGCTACCGTGTTCGACCTCGCGCCGGGGGAACTGGAAGCTACCCTTGCTGGCTTGGCAGAAAAAGGCCATATCCGCCGTGTGGCAGCTGGCAATGGATGCTTCTGGGAACCGCTCACATCGGGAACTTGCAATCCGGAAACCGGCATCTGCGCGTTCTGAGGGGACGACGGCTACCAGGCTGCAGGGAGATATACGCTTTCCCGCGCATTGCGCAGACCTGCAGGCATGACATAGAATCAGCCGGAGAATAACGCGGCAGCGTGTCATCCATACGGGAGCGCTTCATGGCGGGAGGTAGCGAGATACACACGGCTGATCTTGATTCGATACTGGATCGTCACGCGCGCAGTCCGGAAGCCCTGCTTCAGATATTGAACGAAGTGCAGGATCTGGCCGGCTGCATTTCCCCCGCTGCAATGACCTATCTCGGTGCCAACCTTGGCATCCCGCGCGCGCGGGTCGAAGGCGTCGCCGGTTTCTATTCCTTCCTGCACCTGCAGCCGAATGGTGCGTACCGCGTGCTGTTCTCCGACAACATCACCGACCGCATGCAGGGCAGCGAGGCGCTGATGGAGCAGATGTGCCGACAGTTGTGGCTGCAGCCGGGCAAGGTCTCGGAAGACGGCCTGGTCAGCATCAACACTACCTCCTGCACCGGCATGTGCGACCAGGGGCCGGCGATGCTGGTCAACGGACGAGCCATCACGTGCCTTACCCACCAGCGCGTGCAGGAGATCGGCAGCCTGATCCGCAACCGCACTTCTCTGACCGACTGGCCGGCCGACTTCTTTCGCGTCGAAGACAACATCCGCCGCCGTGGCCCGCTGCTCGATAACAACATCGCTCCAGGAGATGTGCTGCGTGCCGCGCTGGCGTTATCCGCCGTTCGTGGTGAGCATGTCGAACCACGAAGCCCTTCGACAGGCTCAGGGCGAACGGAAAATATCATCGAAGCCATCAAACAATCCGGCCTGCGCGGTCGCGGCGGTGCGGGCTTTCCCACCGGGCAGAAATGGGAGGCGTGCCGCAGCGCGCCGGGCGAGGTGCGCCATGTGGTGTGCAACGCCGACGAGGGCGAGCCAGGCACCTTCAAGGATCGCGTGTTACTTACCTCTTATGCCGACTTGGTGTTCGAGGGCATGACGCTGTGCGCGCTGGCCATCGGCGCGCAGCATGGGTACCTCTATTTGCGCGGCGAATACGCCTATCTGCTGGAATCCCTGCAGGCTGTTCTGCAGCGCCGCCGCGAGGCCGGCCTGCTCGGGAAAAACATCCTCAACCAGCCTGGCTTCGACTTCGACATCGTCATCCACCTCGGCGCGGGCGCCTACATCTGCGGTGAGGAATCGGCGCTGATCGAATCGCTCGAGGGCAAGCGCGGCATTCCGCGTAATCGCCCGCCGTTCCCGGTGACTCATGGCTACCGGCAGCAACCGACTGCCGTGGACAACGTGGAGACCTTCTGCAGCGCCGCGCTGGCGCTGCAGATGGGCGCGGAGAACTACCGCGCCATCGGCACGGCGAAATCTTCCGGCAGCAAGCTGATTTCGGTGTCCGGCGACTGCCCGCGACCCGGCATCTACGAATATCCGTTCGGCGTATCGGTGCGCGAGGTGCTGCAGGACTGCGGCGCGGCGAACACCCGCGCGGTGCAGGTCAGCGGCCCCTCCGGTGTGTGCGTCGCCGAGCATGAGTTCGACCGCAGGCTGGGCTTCGAAGATCTGCCCACCGCCGGGGCGTTCATGGTGTTCGATGACAGCCGTGACCTGTTCGAGGTGGCGCGCAACTTCGTGCATTTTTTCGCGCACGAGAGCTGCGGCTTCTGTACCCCGTGCCGCGTCGGCACTGCACTGCTGAAGAAGACCATGGACAAGATCGCCGCCGGGCACGGCACGCAGCACGACCTGGGGGAGATCGAGCATCTCGACCATGTGCTGCAGACCGGCTCACACTGCGGGCTCGGGCGCAGCGCCTGCAACCCGGTGTTGCACACGCTCAAGCATTTCCGCCCGGCCTACGAGAACCGCCTCAAGTCGCTGGTGTTCTCGCCGGCCTTCGATCTCGACGGTGCACTCGCGCGCGCACGCCAGATGACCGGGCGCGATGATGCGGGAGCGCACCTGAAAGCGGAGGAAGCATGAGCGATACTTTCCAGCTCGATGGCGCAAGCGTTCCGTTCGAGGCGGGGCAGACCGTGATGCAGGCCGCGCTCGCGGCGGGACGCTACATCCCGCACCTGTGCTACCACCCGGAATTCAAGCCGCACGGCAGTTGCAAGGTGTGCACGGTCAAGATCGGCGGGCGTACCATGGCCTCCTGCACCCTGCCAGCCGAGGCCGGGCTGGAAGTGCAAAGCAACATCGAGGAACTGAACGGCCTGCGCCGCACGCTGGTGCAGATGCTGTTCGTCGAGGGCAACCACTTCTGTCCGTCGTGCGAGGCCAGCGGCAACTGCCAACTCCAGGCCACCGCCTACGAACTGCAGATGATGACGCCGCGCTTCGACCAGTTGTTCCCGAGCCGTCCACTGGATGCCTCGCACCCGGACATCCTGCTCGACTACAACCGCTGCATCCTCTGCGAGCTGTGCGTGCGCGCATCGAGCGAGGTGGACAAGAAGAACGTGTTCGCCTTCTCCGGGCGCGGCATCGGGAAGCACCTCATCGTCAACGCCGAGTCGGGCAAGCTCGTGGATACCGATATGGCGCTGACCGACAAGGCGATGCAGGTCTGCCCGGTCGGGGTGATCCTGAGGAAGGGCAGGGGCTTCAGCGTGCCGATCGGCAAGCGCCGCTACGACCAGCGCCCGGTCAGCGCGCAGGCACTGGACGACGCGCCGCGCCACCCGGATGGCGGCGACTGCCCCGCCTGCGAGGGGAGATCATGAGCAAGAAACTGCGCATCGCCACCACCTCGCTCGCGGGCTGCTTCGGCTGCCACATGTCGCTGCTCGACATCGACGAGCGGTTGTTCCCGCTGCTCGACCTCGTCGAATTCGACCGTTCGCCGCTCACCGATATCAAGCATTGCGGGCCATGCGATATCGGCATCATCGAGGGCGGCATCTGCAACGCGGAAAACGTGCATGTGCTGCGCGAGTTCCGGAAGAACTGCAAGATACTGATCTCCATCGGCGCCTGCGCCGTCACAGGCGGCCTGCCCGCGCAGCGCAACCACCTTGACCTCGGCTCCTGCCTGACCGAGGTGTACCTCACCGAACCGGGGCTGGCGCACGGCCATATCCCGAACGACCCGGAGCTGCCGCTGCCGCTCGACAAGGTGCATCCGCTGCACGAAGTGGTGAAGATCGACTACTTCATCCCCGGCTGCCCGCCCTCGGGCGACGCGATTTGGAAGTTCCTCACCGACCTGATCGCGGGCAGGACGCCGGAACTGGGGCATGGGCTTATCAAATATGATTGAAAAATTCTTGTCCATGAAAGACACGAAATGGGTGGGTAAATGAACTCTGACCTCGAAACCGCTAAACACCCGGAGAACCTGCGCCGCGTCGCCATCGACCCGGTATCGCGCGTCGAGGGTCATGGCAAGGTCACGCTGTTGCTCGACGAGAACGACCGCGTGCACCAGGTGCGGCTGCATATCGTCGAGTTTCGCGGCTTCGAGAAATTCGTGCAGGGGCGGCCCTATTGGGAGGCGCCGGTGATGGTGCAGCGGCTTTGCGGCATCTGCCCGGTGAGCCACCATATCGCGGCATCCAAGGCGATGGACATGATCGTCGGGGCGACGCTCACGCCGACTGCGGAGAAGGTGCGGCGGCTGATGCACTACGGCCAGATCCTGCAATCGCACGCACTGCATTTCTTCCATCTCTCCGCGCCCGATCTGCTGTTCGGTTTCGATTCGGATGTCGCGCAGCGCAACATCGTCGGCATCGCGGCCGCCCATCCCGAGATCGCCAGACAGGGCGTGCTGCTGCGCAAATATGGGCAGGAGGTGATTCGCGTCACAGCGGGCAAACGCGTGCACGGCACCGGCTCTATTCCCGGCGGGGTGAACAAAAACGTGAGCACCGAGGAGCGCGACTACCTCCTGAAAGATATAGAGCAGATGATCGCATGGAGCCGCGACGCGGTGGCGATGGCGCGGCAGTTGTTCGAGCAGAACCTCGACCTGTACAACGGCTTCGGGCGCTTCGCGGCGCACACGCTCAACCTGGTGCGCAGTGACGGCGCGCTGGACCTGTATCACGGCGGGCTGCGTGCGCGCGACAGGGACGGCAACACGCTGTTCGACCACTACGACTACCGCCACTACTGGGACGTGATCTTCGAGGACGTGAAGCCGTGGTCGTACATGAAATTCCCGTTCCTGCGCAGCCTCGGGCCGGAGCAGGGCTGGTACCGTGTCGGGCCCTTGAGCCGCGTGGCGCAGTGCGACTTCATCCCGACGCTGCTGGCCGAAGCGCAGCGCAAGGAGTTCCTCGCCTTCGATGCCGGCCGTGCGGCGGGCGCGACGCTGGGCTTCCACTGGGCGCGCATGATCGAGATGCTGCATGCCGCCGAGGTCATCCAGGAGCTGCTGCACGATCCCGACCTGCAGGGCAATGATCTGGTCAACATTGGGGAGCGCCAGGAGCGCGGCGTCGGTGTGATCGAAGCGCCGCGCGGCACGCTGATCCACCACTACAAGGTGGACGAGCACGACCAGATTACGCGCTGCAACCTGATCGTCTCCACCACGCACAACAACCAGGCGATGAACGAGGCGATCCGCCAGGTGGCGCGGCAATATCTCGACGGGCGCAAACTCACCGAGGGACTACTGAACCATATAGAAGTGGCGATCCGCGCCTTCGATCCCTGCCTGTCCTGCGCGACCCATGCGCTGGGCAAGATGCCGCTGGAGGTGGAGCTGCTGGATGCCGGAGGGGGGTGGGTCGATGTGCTGACGCGCTCGTCGGATGGAACGTTCTGCGCACAGTGCTGATGGCAGCGCCCATCCTGGTCTTCGCCATCGGCAACGAATCGCGCGGTGACGATGCACTGGCTCCGCTGCTGGTGCGCAGCCTTGAAGGCTTGGAAGGTACGGTAGGGCGGGTCGAGCTGATCGAGGATTACCAGTTGCAGGTCGAGCATGTCACCGACCTGGCCGGGCGCAGCGCGGTGCTGTTCGTCGATGCGGATATGTCCTGTGTTGAGCCGTTTCACTTTTCGGAGATCGCTGCCGCGCATGACCACAGCTACACCAGTCATGCGATGACGCCGTTTGCGCTGCTGCATAGCTACCGGCAGGTGTATGGAGAGGATGCGCCGCCCGCTTTCCTGCTGCGTATCCGCGGTTACGGTTTCGAGCTGGGCGACCCGTTGAGCCACAACGCGGCGGTCAATCTGGAACAAGCGCAGGCCAGGGTTCGCACCTGGCTGGCTGACATTCCAGCGGTGGGGTAGTAAGCTTCGCCCCACTCATTCCTGCAGTGTCGAATATTTTCATGAAGCAAGAGGGCTACACGAAAACCCTGGAGTGGCTGAAGGCCAACCCCTCACTGGATGAGCTATGCGCCCGGTACCCCGCAGAATGGGCGGCGGTGCAGCGGGAGATTTCCGCCATCGTCGAGCGCGGCGCGGCGGAGGAACTCAAGGCCTACCTCGAGCGCCTCGCCGCGCCGCCCAAAAAATCACAGCAAAACCGGGAAGCCGCTCTGTCGCAATTCATCCGCAGCCGCATGGCGCACGAGTCCGTCAGGAAGCTCTGCCTCTCCACGCTGGCCGCCGATGCAGGCGCGACCAAAGGCAGGCTGCGCTTCAACTGGTTCAACGGCTTCGTCGCGCAGAAGCTGCTGTTTTCAAGGGGGCTGGCGCGCAAGCCGGTGTCGCTGTTCTGGTTCCGCCTGCTCTGGCCGATGGTCTGGCAGAAGAAACGCCTCATGCCGCTGGTGCAACCGAAGGGCATCTACTGCTTCTATTCGCGCGAACTGGTCGAGGCGCTGGCCGGAATGATCGCCTCCCGAAGCTGCCTGGAGATCGGCGCGGGCGACGGCACGCTGACGCGCTTCCTGAGGGGTAGGGGGGTAGAGATCGCCGCAACAGACAGTCACGGCTGGAGCCAATCCGTGGAATACCCCGACTGGGTCGTCAAACTCGATGCGCGCGAGGCACTAGCAACCTACTCCCCAGAGGTGGTCATCTGCTCATGGCCGCCGTCGCAGAATGATTTCGAGCGCCACGTGTTCGCCACGCCCAGCGTGCAGCTCTACATTGTCATCGGCAGCCGCCACCAATTCGCCTTCGGTAACTGGAAAGACTACCGGCAGCAATCGACCTTCGAGCTGGAGGAGGACAGGGGATTGGCGGCGCTGGTGCTACCGCCCGAACTGGAATCTGCCGTCTATGTGTTCCGGCGGCGCTTGGCTTCAGCCTTGCCCTAAATCACTAAAAACAAATTTGACTTCGGTACCTTTGACTTCGTAAGGTCAGCATCAGCAACGCTGAGGAGGGTCAGTTGCTGCCCCAGTGTGAGGTCGATATTGAGCGACTGGGCGACAAACAGTGCCGCCATGGTCGAAGAAGCCGAACAGCAGCTGGATGAATTCGAGGCAAAATGGGGAGCCGACTATCGCGCAGTCCTGGCGGCGCAACTGGGCGTGCGTCATTCTGTTCTTCGATTACCCGCCGGAGATCAGGAAGGTTTACACCACCAATGCCATCGAGTTGCTCAACATGAGCCTGAGGAAGATCACCAAGAACCGAAGCTCGTTTCCGCCCGACGAGGCGCTGTTAAAGCTGTTCTATCTCGCCCAGCAAAATATCAGCCGGAAATGGACGATGCCGATAAGGGACTGGAAGGCCGCACTCAACTGGGTTACTATCCAGCTCGGCGACAGGATGCCGCAGCATTGACGAATTCCGTTTACACAAAATTCAGGCCCCCCTCATAATGTCATATATTCTTGTTACGGGCGCAACCGGTTTTCTTGGTGGCGCCGTTGTTGCGAACCTGATTCAGCGCGGTTTGGCTTCCTCATTGCTGTTGTTGGTCCGCGCTGCGAATGCCGGGGAAGGTCTCGAACGAATCCGGCAGCAGCTTCAGTTGTTCGAGGTTCCAGCCTCGCAGTTAAATGGATTGACCGAAGGCCAGATCCTGCTCGGCGATTTCAACGATGTCATTGCATTTACGGGCGACCGGCGCCTTGATGATGTTACCCATGTGATCAATTGCGCGGCAATCGCTTCTTTTGCCAATAACCCGCTTATCCGACCCGTCAATGTGGTTGGCACTTTTGCGTTTGCGCAAAGAATGGCGAAATCGCAGAAGTTGAAGCGCTTCCTGCATGTGGGCACCGCGATGGCTTGCGGCACCAATCATCAGTCGCCGATCAGGGAATCTTGGGATATTGCGCCGGAAGAAGAGCACCTTGTGCCCTACACTGCATCGAAAGCCGAAATCGAGCACAAGATCAGGAGCGAACTGCCGGAGTTGCCATTCGTGGTCGCCCGCCCATCGATCGTGGTTGGCCATACCCGTTTGGGCTGCAAGCCCTCGGGCAGTATTTTCTGGGTGCTCCGCATGGTGCAGATGCTTGGAAAGTTCACATGCGGGCTGGACGAGAAAGTCGATATCATTCCTGTCGATTATTGTGCGGATGCATTGGTGAAGCTTGCCCTGAAAGAGCAGCTTGCTCATGACCTCTACCATGTTTCGGCTGGCGTGGGGAGCAGTTGCACGATCGAAGAAATAGACATCCCGATGGCGAGGGCACGCGGAGTGGAGCCATGCAGCACCCACTATCAAAAGGTGAGCCAGGATGAAATCATGGAACTCGCCGACGAGTTCAAGGAGCGTGTCGGGCCATGCAACAGGCGGCTTGTTTTGCAGGCGCTTCGCTTGTATGGGGGATTTGCCGAATTGAATTATGTTTTCGACAATGAAAGGCTGCTTGCCGAAGGCATAGCGCAACCGCCGCGCTTTACGAGTTATGTCGGCCTGTGTGCAAAAACATCAGAAAACATCAGTGTCCAGGAGCAGATGAAATGGGATTTCAAGTAATTTATTTGTATCCTGGTTGAATACCTGTTTCCGTGCCCAAATTTTATCTCCCGGCAAAAAACGGGCCTCGAATCGAGGCCCGTTTTTGTTTTCCGTAATGGCAAAGTCCTGCCGGGGAAGCCCTAAAGCGCCTTGCTCACCTTCACGATGCCCGGGTCCTCCTCGCTCGGCTTGATCGCGAAGCCGAGGCGGGTCATGAGCTTGAGCATCTTGTGGTTGTTGACCAGCACTTCGCCTTCGATCACCGACAGTCCCCGGTCGCGCGCGGCTTCCATGAGGGCGACCATGAGCTTCTGCCCGAGTCCCTTGCCCTGCATGCTGTCCGCGACCACCAGCGCGAATTCGCAGGTGTCACCGTCCGGGTTGATGGCGTAGCGCGTCACGCCGAGCTCGACTTCCTTGCCCTCTTCGCCGGTCACGGCGACCAGCGCGAGCTCGCGGCTGTAGTCGAGCTGGGTGAAGCGCACCGCCATGGTCTCGGTGAGTTCCTGGACGCTGCTCATGAAGCGGAAATACTTGGATTCGTCCGACAGGCCGTGTACGAAGCGTATCTCCAGGTCGGCGTCTTCCGGGCGGATCGGGCGGATGGTGATGTCGGTGCCGTCGGCGAGCTGCCACTGGCTGACGAGCTGCGTGGGGTAGGGGTAGATCGCCATGTGCGCGTAGCGGTCGGCGCTGGGCTGGCGGTATTCGACCACTACGCGCGCATCGGCGGCAAGCGCGCCATGCTCGTCGAGGATCAGCGGGTTGATGTCCATCTCCTTGAGCAGCGGCAGTTCGCAGACCATTTCCGAGACGCGCAGCAGCACGTCTTCGAGCGCCTCGATGCTGGCGGGCGCCATGTGGCGGAACGCGCCGAGCATCTTCGAGATGCGCGTCCCGCGGATCAACTCGTTCACCAGGAAGCCGTTGAGCGGCGGCAGCGCGACGGCGCGGTCGCCCATGACCTCGACCGCAGTGCCGCCCGCGCCGAAGGTGATCACCGGGCCGAACGCCGGGTCGCTGGTCACGCCGATCATCAGCTCGCGCCCGTTCGGCTTGACGACCATCGGCTCGATGGAGATGCCGTCCACCTTTGCGCCGGGGCGGTTATGCTGTACGTTGTCGATGATGTGCTGGTAGGCGGCGCGCACCTCGTGGGCGTTGTTGAGGTTGAGCACCACGCCGCCGGCATCGCTCTTGTGCGTGATGTCGGGTGAGTTGACCTTCATCGCGACCGGGAAGCCGATCTGTTGTGCGATCAGCAGCGCTTCGTTGGGTGAGTGCGCGACCATGGTGCGCGCGACAGGGATGCGGAAGGCGGAGAGCAGCGCCTTGGATTCCATCTCGGTGAGTACCTTGCGGTGCTCCTGCATCGCGCCCTCGATGATGAGGCGCGCGCTTTCCACGTCCGGCTCTGCGTGGTGCGAGAGCGGGCCGGGCATCTGCATCAGGAGCTTCTGGTTGCGGTAGTAGGCGGAAAGGTGCGAGAACACCTCGACCGCGGGTTCCGGTGTGCGGAAGTGCGGCCGGCGCGCCTTCGAGAAAACCTCGCGCGCCGGGGCGACCTGCGTCTCGCCCATCCAGCAGGTCAGCAGCGGCTTGCTGTGGGTGTCGGCGAGGGCGATCAGCGCCTGCGCCGATTCGAGCGGACGGGTCATCGCCTGCGGCGTGAGGATTGCGAGCACGCCGTCCACGTTATCGTCCTCGAGGCAGGCCTTCACGGCGTGATGGTAGCGCTCCGCGGGCGCATCGCCGATCACGTCCACCGGGTTGCCGTGCGACCAGTTCGGCGGCAGGTGCTGGTTGAGGTATTCGATGGTGGCGTCCGACAGCGTGGCCATCGCAAGCCCGAGGTCAGCGGCGCGGTCGGCGGCCATCACGCCGGGGCCGCCGCCGTTGGTGACGATGGCGAGGCGGTTGCCGACGGGGCGGAAGCCGCAGGAGAGCGCCTTGGCGGCGGTGAAGAGCTGCGTGACGGACTGCACGCGCACCACGCCGACGCGGCTCACCGCCGCATCGAATACGTCGTCCGCGCCGACCAGCGAGGCGGTGTGCGACAGTGCCGCCTTCGAGCCCGCCGCGTGGCGGCCGACCTTGATGAGGATCACCGGCTTGATGCGCGCGGCGGCGCGCATCGCGCTCATGAAGCGGCGCGCGTTGCGGATGCCCTCGATGTACATCAGGATGCTGGAGGTGCTCGCGTCGGACACCAGGTAGTCGAGGATCTCGCCGAAGTCCACGTCGGTCGAGGAGCCCATCGACACCACGCTGGAAAAGCCGACGTCGTTGACCTGCGCCCAGTCGAGGATTGCGGTGCACAGCGCGCCGGACTGCGAGACGAAGGCGATGTTGCCGGGGTTTGCGCCGCCCTTGTTGAAGGTGGCGTTCAGGCCGATGGAGGGGCGCATGATGCCGAGGCAATTCGGCCCGATGAGGCGGATGCCGTAGCGGCGCGCGGTCTCCAGAAGCTGGCGCTCCAGCGCCGCGCCCTCCGCGCCGGCCTCGGCGAAGCCCGCGGTGATGATGACCGCCGCCTTCACGCCGTGGATACCGCACTCCTCGATGAGCCCCGGCACGGTCTGCGGCGGCGTGGCGATCACCGCGAGTTCCACGGATTCATTGATGTCGGCGATGCGCGCGTAGGCGGGGCTGCCCTGCACCTCGGGATGCTTCGGGTTGATCGGGTAGAGCGCGCCCTGGAAGCCGCTCTCCAGCATGTTCTTGAACACGATCTGGCCGACCGAGTCGGGCCGGTCGCTCGCGCCGAACACCGCGACCGACTTGGGGGCGAACAGGGTGCTGAGGTAATGTTTGCCCATGACATCTTTCCTCAGGGGATGGGGATGTTGGGTATGATAGCACCGAGCCATCGCCGGGGCGCCATTATGCAGACTGCTTACATCACTCATCCCCTCTGCCTCAAGCACGACATGGGCGAATACCATCCGGAATCGCCGGCGCGCATCCATGCCATTGAGGACCGGCTGATCGCCGCCGGGCTGATGGATTACCTGCAGCGCCACGAGGCGCCGGAGGCGACGCGCGAACAGTTGCTGCGCGTGCATGACGTAGACTATGTCGATGCTATTGCGGCTGCCGCGCCACAGCACGGCATGGTGCAGCTCGACCCGGACACCGCGATGAACCCGTTCAGCTATCCGGCCGCCCTGCGTGCGGCGGGTGCGGCGGTGCTGGGCGTGGATCTCGTGATGGCGGGCAGGGTCGAGAACGCCTTCTGCAACATCCGCCCGCCCGGCCACCACGCCGAACGCGGGCGCGCGATGGGCTTCTGCATCTTCAACAACGTCGCGGTCGGCGTGGCGCATGCGTTCGCGCAGCATGGCCTCAAGCGCGTCGCGATCGCGGACTTCGACGTGCACCACGGCAACGGCACCGAGGACATCTTCCACGACGATCCGCGCGTGATGCTGTGCTCCACCTTTCAGCATCCGTACTATCCCTACAAGGGGGCGGACAGTGGCAACGACCACATCATCAACGTGCCGCTTCCCGCCGGAACCGATGGGGCCGGTTTCCGCGCCGCGGTCACGCAACACTGGCTGCCCGCGCTGGAGCGATTCCGGCCCGAGTTGCTGCTGGTCTCGGCAGGCTTCGACGCGCACCGCGACGACGACATGGCGGGGCTGCGCCTTACCGAGGCGGACTACGCCTGGGTGACGGCGGAGGTCAAGCGAATCGCCGAGGAATATGCGCAGCGCCGCATCGTTTCGGTGCTCGAAGGCGGCTACGAACTGCCCGCGCTGGGGCGCAGCGCGCTGGCTCATCTCAAGGTGCTCAGCGGCCTTTGATTTTCTCCTCGAAATAACCCGGTTTTTCCGTTCTGTTTCCCGCTTTGCCTGCCGTCCGAACTGCTATCTTGACGGTGTGGTAATGGGTGCAATCGCGCACCGGCCAGCACAAGGGAGCAGCGCCATGTCGAAACCAGCCATCATCCGACTCGTCAACAACGACAGCGAGGAATACATCGCCGAATCGCAGGCCATCCAGGAGGCACGCGCGCGCATCGAGGCCGAGGCGCAGGCGGACATTTCCGCGCAGGCGCGCGCCCGCGCCGAGGCGCACGCGCGCGCAGTGGCCCAGGCGCGCGCGCGTACCGAGGCGGAGCTGGCCGCGCTGATCGAGGCCAACAGCAAGGACGAGGTACGCCTCGGGGAGATCACTCAGGCCAAGCTCGATGCCGAGAAGAAGCTGGCCCGCGAGCTGCAGGAGAAGCTGTCCTGCGAGCTGCGCATCCAGGAAGAAAACCAGGCGCGGCTGCGCGCCGAGCAGGAGGCGCAGGACGAGATGAACCAGCGCCTCCAGCACGAGCTGTTCGCGCGTACTGCCGCCGAGAGCCGGACCAAGGCGGAGCGCGAACTTGCGGTGCTGATCGAGCAGCAGCGCAAGGCGGAGCAGGATGCCAAGCAGCGCGCCGAGGCCGAAATCCATTCCATCCGCATCAGCATTTCTGAGATATTGGCACGTACCGAGCATGCGGTTGCGGAGCGCCTTGCGGCGGAGCAGGCGCAGAAGGAGCATGCCGAAGAAAAGCTGCGGCTGGAGTCGCGCCTGCGCGAAGCAGCCTTGCAGCGCGCGGAAGCGGAAGCCGAGGAGGCGCGCCTTGCCAAGGTGCGGACCGACGCCGAACTGGCCGAGCTGGAGAAGATCGGCCAGCGCGCCGAGGCCGAGCAGCGCGCCACCCAGGCGGCGGAGAACCGCGCGAAGCTGGAGCAGGAGCTTGCAAAGCTTGCCCAGGAAAAGGAATCGACGGATCAGGCGATCGCGCGCGCCATCGAGGAAAAGATCGGCAAGGAGCAGCTGACCGTCGAACTCGCGGCCTCCAAGCTCCAGACCGAGCGGGCCGCCGCCGAGGCTGCGGATTCGCGCGCGCGCGCCGAGGCGATGGTGCTGCAGGAAATCGAGCAGCGGCTGGCCGCATTCCGCGACGCCGAGCAGGCCGCGAAGGCGCGGATGGCGGCGGAGCAGACTGCCGCGGCGCTTGCCGCCCAGCGCAAGCTCGCCGAGGAGCAGGCAAGGGTCGATGCCGAGTCGCGCGAGCGCGACGAGCGCCTCGCCCACGAGATGGCCCGTCAGCGCGCCGAAGCGGAAGCCGCCGCGCGGGTGACGGCGGAGCGCAAGCTCAAGGCCGAGCAGGAGGCGGCTGCGCTGCTGCAGGCTCAGACCGAAGCCGACAAGAAGGTATTGCAGCAGCGCGAGGAAGCCAACACCCTGCTGCGCCGCGCCGAGCAGGAGGCGCGGGATCGGCTGAATGCCGAGGCCACGGCCAAACAGGCTGCCGCGCACAAGCTCCAGGCGGAGCAGGATCTGGCCATGCTCGCCCAGCAGCATGCAGAGGCGGAGCTGCTTGCCGCACGGGAGATGGACGCCAGACTGCAGGCCGAAAAGCGCGAGATCGATGCGGCAAATGAGCGCATCACCACGGCGCGCGAGGCGCTGCGGATGGCCGAGCAGAACATCGAGGCCGAGAAGCAGGCCCTCGCCACAATCGAGGCGCGCATGGCGGCCGAGCTGCGCTCCATCGAGGCGTATAACGAGTGCATCAAGCTCGAGACGCGCGCCATTGAGGCCGCCGAGGCGACTGGCAGGCTGAATGAGCAGGCCGCGCAGGTCGCGCGGGAGAAGGAGCTGGCGGCGGTGCGCCTCATGAACATGGCCAAAGTCCGCGCGGATGAGGAAAGCCGGGCGCTCCAGGCGACGGAGGAAAGAATCCGCGCCGAGGCGCATGCCGCCGTGGCCTTCCGCAAGCAGATCGCCGATGCGGAACTGGCGCGCGACACCGCGACGCAGCATGCGGAGGAAATGGCGAGGCTGCATGTCGAAGAGGCACGCAAGGCCGCGGCAGCGGAGCGGGAACGCCTGCAAGCCGAGGAGGTTGCACGGCAGACGGCGTCGGAACAGGCGGCCATGGCGGAGCGTGCCGGACAGCTTGCGCAGCGCCAGCATGAGGAAGGGCAAAAACTGCTGGAGCAGCAGCGGGTAAAACTGGAAAACGAGCAGCGGCTGCTGGCCGAGATCGAAATGCGCGTGAAGGCCGAGACGCAGGCGAATGCGATTCTGGAAGAACGCGAAGCCGCCGAACAGCGCGCCCGCGAAGCGGCGCAGACCAAGGCAAGACAAGCGCAGAAAGCGGCGCAGGCCGCGGGGCTACGCGCCGAACTGGAAGAGAAGGAAAGCGCGCGTCTGCGCGCGCAAGCGGAGCAGTCGAGCGCCGAAGCGGCCGTGCTTCAAGCGGCGGCAGGTTCGCGCAGAAACCAGAGAATCGGCTGGCTGGCGATAGGCGCGGGGCTGGTTTCGGCCGTGGCAGCGCTAGGGCTTACGCTGTCGGTGCTGCAGCCGCAGGAAACTTCCCTCACCCAGCCAATTATTGCCGCACAGCCGGTAGCCATGCAGCCGGGCGTCACGGTGCAGGCAGAGGAAAATGCCGCTCCGGCCGAAGCGGCAATTGGTGAGGACAAGCCGGAGACCTATCTGGTACTGGGCGGCCTGAAGATGACCGATAGCCTCGCACAGAAAGAAGCAGCCGGGCAGTAACGCCTCGGCGGTTTCTCAGTCTTTCAGCAGGGCGTTGCGCAGCGCCTCCGCCTGCTCAGGTTGAGCAAGCGCCGCGCCGCTGATCCAGAACACGTCCTCCGCCCGGCTCCCTAACGTGTTGATCTTGGCGCGGTGCAGGCGGATGTTGTGCCGGTCCAGCACCAGCGCGATGCGCGCGAGCAGGCCGGGACGATCCCCGGCAATCAGCGACAGCACGTGCATGCCCTTGTTGTCCGGTTTGATCTCGACCTCGGTTTCGATCGGGAAGTGCTTGAGCTGCCGGCTCACGCGCCCCGATGCGGCGTGCACGACCGGTTTGGCCTGCGCGATCTGCTGCGCCAACTCGAATTCGATGTAGGTCATGATGTCGCGGTAGGCCGTCTCGCCGCGCGCGGCCTCCATGATCTGGAAACTGTCCAGCGCGTAGCCGTGCCGCGTGGTGTGGATCTTGGCCTCGACGATGGTGTAGTTCATGCGTGCGAAAAAATTACAGATGCGCGCGAACAGCGCGCGCTGGTCGGGGCAGTACACCATGACCTGCAGACCTTCGCCGGCGCGGCTGATGCGCGCCTTCACGATGGGCGCGGCGGGGTTGACCTTGAAGGCCAGCAGGCGGGTGTGCCAGGCGATTTCCTGCGGGTCGTGATCGAGGAAATAGCTGTCGTCGAGCTGCGCCCACAGCAGCTGGTAGGCATCGGGCGTCAGCGCATAGAGGTTGAGCGCGTCGGCCGCCGCGCGGCGGATTTCGCCGAGCCGGTCGGCGACCTTGCCGTCGCTCAGGTAGCGGCGCGTCTGCCAGAACAGCTCCTCCAGCAGCTTGGCCTTCCATGCGTTCCAGATTTCCGGGTTGGTGGCGCGCACGTCCGCGACGGTCAGCAGGTACAGCGCGACGAGGTAGCGGTCGTTCCTGATCCTCGCGGCGAAATCCGCGATCACGTCGGGATCGGAGAGGTCCTGCTTCTGTGCGGTGGCGGAAAGGATGAGGTGGTTTTCCACCAGCCACACGATGAGGCGGGTGTCGGCATTGTTGATCTGGTGCTGCACGCAGAACGCGTGCGCATCCTTCCTGCCGAGCTGCGAATGGTCGCCGCCGCGCCCCTTGGCGATGTCGTGGAACAGCCCGGCGATATACAGCACCTCCGGGCGCGCGAATTCGCCCATCAGCCTGCTGCACAGCGGAATTTCCCCGGCGTATTCCGGTGCGGTGAAGCGGCGCAGGTTGCGCACCACCATCAGGATATGTTCGTCCACCGTGTAGACGTGGAACAGGTCGTGCTGCATCTGCCCGACAATGCGCCCGAAGGCGGGGAGGTAGCGGCCGAGGATGCCGTACTGGTTCATGCGCCGCAGCGCGTGCAGCACCCCATGCGGCTGGCGCAGAATTTCCATGAAGCACGAGCGGTTCGCCGGGCTGCGGCGGAATTCCGCATCGATGCGCCGCTGCGCGCGCCACAGCGCGCGCAGCGTTCTCGCACTCGGATCGCTCAGCTCGCCATGCTGCTCCATCAGCAGGAACAGTTCGAAGACCGCCTCGGGCGTATGTTCGAAGAGTTGCTCATCGCGGATATCCAGCCGCGTGCCGACCATCCTGAACCGGTCGTTCAGGATGCGCCGCACCGGCGTTTCGCCGAACAGGTAGTCGTGCAGGTTCTGCAGCATGATGGTGTTGAACTGGCGCACCGCGAGCTTGGTGCGGTAATAGCTCTGCATCAGGTGCTCGCTCGCGCGGCGGTTGGCCGAGGCGCGGATGTCCATCTGTTCGGCGAGCGGCGTCTGGAAGTCGAACAGCAGGCGGTCCTCATGCCGCTTGGCGAGGTAATGCAGGCGGATGCGCAGGGTCGCGAGCAGCGCGCTGTGGCGCGCGACCTGGCGTGCCTCGGCGGCAGTGAGCAGCCCGATTTGTGCGAGCTCGCTCCAGTGTGTGCCCAAGCCGGCCGCGCGCGCGATCCAGGTGACGGTCTGCAAGTCGCGCAGGCCGCCCGGGCTTTCCTTGAGGTTGGGTTCGAGGTTGTAGTCCGCCTCGGTATAACGCGCGTGGCGCCGCTGCTGCTCCTGCAGCTTGGCTAGATAGAAGGCGCGCAGGTCGAGGCGCTGTCGCACGCTGTCGCCCAACTCATTGAACAATTCCTTGTTGCCGCAGAGCAGGCGCGCTTCAAGAAGATTGGTCTGCACGGTGACGTCGGCTGATTCGATCAGACACTGCGCCACGGTGCGGACGCTGTGCCCGACTTCGAGCCCGATGTCCCACAATATTCCGACCAGTTCGTGCAACTGTTGCCGCAAGGCGTCATCCGGATCGGCATCCAGCAGGATCAGCAGGTCGATGTCCGATCTGGGGTAGAGCCTGCAGCGCGCGTAGCCGCCCACCGCCGCCAGCGCGATATGTTGCGGCATGGCGAGCTGCCGCCAGACGCGGCGCAGGTAGCGGTCGATCAGCCGGGTGTGCGCGGCGAGCAGGCGCGCCGCATTGTTGTGCTCCAGGAAGCTCTGCTCGAGTGCCGCGCGGTCGCCGCGCAACGACTCGCGCAGCGCGGCGATTTCGTCACGGGGATGGCGGGGGAGGGCAGCCATCGGAAACGGTCAGCACTTCGAAGCCGGTTTCGGTGACGAGGATGGTGTGTTCGTATTGCGCCGACAGGCTGTGATCCTTGGTGACTACCGTCCAGCCGTCGCCGAGCTGCTTGATGGCCGCCTTGCCGGCGTTGACCATCGGCTCGATGGTGAAGATCATGCCGGCTTCGAGCCGCGCGCCCGTGCGGGGGCGGCCGTAATGCAATACCTGCGGCTCTTCGTGGAAGAGCCTGCCGATGCCGTGGCCGCAGAATTCGCGCACCACGCTGTAGCCGAGCGGCTCGACGTAGCTCTGGATGGCATGGCCGATGTCGCCAAGGTATGCGCCCGGCCTGACCGCGCGGATGCCGCGCCACAGCGCCTCGTAAGTGGCTTCACATAGACGCCTGGCCTGGATCGACGGCTCGCCGACATAGAACATCCGGCTGCTGTCGCCGTGGTAATCGTCCTTGATGACGGTGATGTCCAGGTTGACGATGTCGCCGTTCTTGAGCGCCTTGTCGCCCGGCACGCCGTGGCAGACCTGGTGGTTGACCGAGGCGCAGATCGATTTGGGGTAGGGCGCATGCCCATGCGGTGCGTAATCGAGCGGGGCGGGAATGCCATGCTGCACGTTGACGATATAGTCGTGGCACAGCCTGTCCAGTTCGTTGGTCGTCACGCCCGCCTTGACGAACGGCGTGATGTAGTCAAGCACCTCGCTGGTCAGGCGGCCGGCGACGCGCATTTTTTCGATTTCCTGCAGGGTTTTGATGGTTATGGGCATGTGGTTTGTGCTGTTTTTGGTACGGCTTTCGGGATGACCGAGAATATCATGCGGTCCGGATTGCCGACAATCGGGATTGCAGGCAATCGCGAACTGGAACTAAACTAGCGCCGCGTTTGACCAAGCAGTGCAGCAATTCTTATGCAAGGGTCAAACCGGACAATCTCACATTGGAGGCAACATGAAAAAATCGTTAGCAATCGTCCTGTTTCTTTCTGCCAGCGTAAACGCCTATGCCGTGGATGGCGGCGCGGTGGTCGGCGGCGCAGTCGGCGGCGCGGCCGGTGCGGCAATCGGCCATAACATGGGCGGCAGGGATGGCGCGATCATAGGCGCGGCAATCGGGGGGGCGACCGGGGCGGCGGTCGGCAGCAGCAACAGTGCGCCCGCAGTTCAAACGGCTCCGGTGCGGCCGGTATCTACACGCAGCGTGGAGGATGACGATGAACACCGGCGTCACGACAACGGGCTGCATCTGGGGCAGCAGAAGGATAAGCACAAGAAAAAACGCGAACGGCGTAGCGAAGACTGATTGATCGGCTGACCTGATTCCGGGTAAACGAGAGGCACGGCAACGTGCCTCTCGTTTTTTTTATTGGTAGCGCAAGGCTTCGATCGGGTCGAGCTGCGCGGCCTTTTTCGCCGGATAGAAGCCGAAGAAGATGCCTACCGTCGCGGCCACGCCGAAAGCCACGACGGCCGAACTGCCCGAGATGATGACCATCGTGCCGGTCAGCGCGTTGACCAGCAGCGCGCCGCCGATTCCCAGCAGCAGGCCGATGAAGCAGCCGGCCAGCGAGATGATGATGGCCTCCAGCAGGAATTGCAGCAGGATGTCCTTTTCACGCGCGCCGATCGCCATGCGGATGCCGATCTCGCGGGTGCGCTCGGTCACCGAAACCAGCATGATGTTCATGATGCCGATGCCGCCTACCAGCAGCGAGACCGAGGCGATCGCGCCGAGCAGCAGCGACATGGTGCGCGTGCTTTCTGCGGCCGAATCGGCGGCGGCGGTAAGGTTGCGCAGAAAGAAGTCGTCATCCATGCCCTCGCGGATGCGGTGCCGCTGGCGCAACAGCTCGGTCATGGATTTTTCCACCGCCGGCATGGACTCCTGGGTGGTGGTCTGCACCATCATCATGCGCACCGACCCCGGAAACTGGGTGCCGAACACCTGGCGCTGCGCGGTGGTGAGCGGGATGATGATGCTGTCGTCCTGATCGCGCCCGTCCATGCCCTGGCCCTTGACCGCCAGGGTGCCGAGGATGACGAAGGGGCTTTGGCGGATGCGGATGGTCTTGCCGACCGGGTCCTCGTCGCCGAACAGGTTCTGCGCGGCGGTCTTGCCGATCAGCGCGACGCGCGTGGCGGAGCGCACGTCGGATGAGGTGAAAGCCGCCCCCGCAGTCACTTGCCAGGCACGCGCCTCAAGATAGTTGGGCGTGGTGCCGATGATGGAGGTATTCCAGTTGTTCGGCCCGTACACGACCTGCGCGTTGCCGGGGTGGATCGGCGCCGCTGTTTGCACGCCGGGCAGTTCGGCGATGGCCTCGGCATCGCCGACCGTCAGCGTGTAGTTACCGCCGCCGCCAGTGCGCACGCCGCCTACCGAGCGGCTGCCGGAGAGCAGGACGAACAGGTTGCTGCCCATCGCGCTGATGGTCTGCTTGATGGCATATTGCGCGCCTTGCCCGATGGACATCATCAGTACCACCGCGCCGACGCCGATCACCATGCCGAGCATGGTCAGCATGGTACGCAGCCGGTTGGCGCCCATCGCGCGCCAGGCTTCGCCGAGCATGGTAAACACCATGCTCATGCTGAGTGTTCCAGTTGCGGCGTCGGCTGGTCGCTGACGATGCGGCCATCATGGAACCTCACCTGGCGCTTTGCATGATGCGCGATATCCGCTTCGTGGGTGACCAGCACGATGGTGATGCCTTCGCGGTTGAGCGCCTCGAATAAAGCCATGATTTCCTCGCTGGTGTGGCTGTCGAGATTGCCGGTCGGCTCGTCGGCAAGCAGCAGGCGCGGGCGATTGACCAGCGCGCGGGCGATTGCGACACGCTGCTGCTGGCCGCCGGAAATCTTGTTGGGCATGGAGTCTGCCTTGTCTCCCAGCCCGACCCTGGCGAGCAGGTCGCGGGCGCGCCGCTGGCGTTCTTCGCGCTCCACCCCGCAATAGATCAGCGGCAAGGCGACATTGTCCAGCAGCGACATGCGCGGCAGCAGGTTGAAGCCCTGGAACACGAAACCGATGGTGCGATTGCGCAGCAGGGCCAGCTCATCCTTGCTCAGTTCCGCAACGCTGCGGCCATCCAGCGTGTAGCGTCCGGCAGTAGGCTTGTCGAGGCAGCCGAGGATGTTCATGAAAGTGGATTTTCCCGAGCCGGACGGGCCCATGATCGCGACGAATTCGCCGGCAGAGATGTCGAGGCTGACGTCTTTCAGCGCAGGGAACAAACCGGCAGAAGTCTCGTAGGACTTGTGCAGGTTTTCGATACGGATGACGGAATCCGCCATCAGAACATTCTCATGCGCATCGGCGTGCCGCTGGCCGCCGGAGCGCTGCCCGCCGCCTGTATTTCGCCGGTCACGACCTGATCGCCGGCCTTGAGGTCGCCGCCGGTGATTTCGGTATTGCGGCCATCGGTGATGCCGAGCGAGACATTGACGGGAACGAGTTCACCTTGTTCCAGCACGTACACCTTGCCGGTAAAAGCATCTTGCCTGGACGCCGCATTACCTTTCGGTAAGCCGCCGGGGTGGCCGTTGCCGCGCTTTGGGGTGTTGCCGTTGGCCGGCTTGAAGCGCAGCGCGGCATTGGGTACCAGCAACGCATCCTTGCGTTCGGCCACCGCGATGCTGACATAGGCGGTCATGCCGGGCAGCAGGATCTGCTCGGGATTGTCTACATTGACTACCACATCGTAGGTAACCACATTCTGCTGCGTGGTCGGGTTGAGGCGTATCTGCATGACCTCGCCCTGGAAGTTGCGCCCCGCGAAGGCATCCACGGTGAAGCGCACCGCCTGGCCGACGCGGATGCTGCCGACATCCGCCTCGGCGAAGTTGGCGTGAATCTGCATCTTGGACAAATCCTGCGCGATCTTGAACAACGTCGGGGTCTGCAGGCTGGCTGCGACGGTCTGGCCGATATCCACTGCACGGTCCACCACGACGCCGGATACCGGCGAGCGGATCACCGAATAGGCGAGGTTGGCGCTGTCTTTTTCCACCGCTGCGCGCGTCAGATGCAGTTGCGCCTCGGCAGCCTTTTTGGTCTGCACCGCAGTGTCCAGTTCCTGCCGCGAAACATATTCCTGCGCGAAGAGGCTGCGCATGCGCGCCTCGTTGGCCGTAGCCAGTTCCAGCGAGGCGGTGGCGCTCTGCACGTTGGCCTGGCTCTGCTTCTGTTGTGCGGCGAGCAGGGCGTCGTCCAGTTCCAGCAATACCTGGCCTTTTTCCACCTTGCTGTTGAAGTCCACATACAGCTTTTTCACCGTGCCGGAGACTTGTGTGCCGACATTGACCAGCGTTACCGGATTGATTGTGCCGTTGGCGGAAACGGTCTGGGTGATGTCGCCTTTTTCCACGGTCTGCAGGCGGTATTGCTGTTCCGGCGCAACCAGGGCTACCTGCCGGTAGGTGGCGATACCTGCGGTGGCGACGGCAATGGCAATGAAGAACAGGGCGATGGGAGAACGCAATATTTTTTTCATGGCTGGTTTTATTTCTGTTGGGGATTCGCGCCGGCCTGCCGGCTGCCATCGGACAGTTCCTGCAGCAGGCCTGCATCCAGGCTGCCCATGGCTTGGGCGAGCGCGGCGCGGTTGATGTTCCAGTTATACGTGGACTGTATGCGCTGCTGGCGCGCGCTGGCCAGGGCGCTTTGCGCATTCAGCACATCCAGGATGTTGCCCACGCCGGCCTTGTAGCGGCCGAGCGCGACGCGTTCCGATTGCTCGGCGCTGTTCAGCAGATCGGCAGTGGTGCGCAGGGATTGCGTAGCGGTGACGAGGTTCTGGTAGGCCGTCCATACATCCATGGCCACCTGCAGACGCACGCGCTCCATGCGTGCCTTCTGGGTTTCCACTTGGGCTTCGGCGGCGCGTATCCGGTAGGTCGGCGCAAATCCTGTGAATAACGGCACGCTCGCGCTCAGGCCGACCGTCGAGCCCCGGGAAGTGATGCCCGAACTGTCTGTTTGGTTTTTTGATGCGGTCAGCGAGATCGACGGTTTGCCTGCCGAGCGTGCCGCATCGGCGCTGGCCTCGGCGGCTTTTACCTGTGCTTCGGCGGCCTGCAGATCGGGGCGGCGCAGCCTGGCCTCCTCGATCAGCATATTCACGTCGCGGTCGAAGCTTGCAGGGGTGGTCGCAATATTCGCCGTCTCCAATGCGATATTCCTGTGGGCATCCAGCCCGATGATGTTCGCCAAGCTGCCCCTCGCGTTTTTCAGGCCGCCGTCCGCGGTGATGCGGTTCAGGGTGGACTGCGAGTAGGCGGTCTGCGCCTGCAGCTTGTCGGCAGGCGTGGCGACGCCGGTGGTATAGCGCGCCTCGGCGGCGGTGAAGCTTTCTTTCGATGCGCGTTCCGATTCGAGAGCGGCATTCAGCGCGGCCTGTGTTGCCTGCACCTGGTAGAAGGATTGCACCGCCTGCAGAAAGACGGTCTGTACCGTGCTGTCCTGCGTGGCATTGGCGGCGGAGAGCAACTGGCGCGCATTTTCCAGACTGGCGGCGCGCGCACCGAAGTCATACAACAAATAGGAAAGGGTCAGGCCATAGCTACGCTGGCTCGTGCCGGGCGAAATGCGATTGCCGGAAGCGCTCAGGCTGAGGCCGGGCAGATAGCTCCCCTTGCTCACGCCGACCTGCGCCGCCTGCGCACGCGCGCTCGCCCATACCTCGCGGGTCTGCGGGTTGTTGCACAGCGCGAGATTGACCACCTCCAGCAAGCCGAGCGCGCCGGCCGGCGTGGCCTCCGCGCAGGGATCGCCGGCTGCGCCGCCCGGGCGCAACGCGGGCTTGAGCGGCAACATCGCTTCCGTGTCGAACGGATCGAGAGCTGTTTCGGCCAGCGCCAGATTGCTCCACAGACAGAGCAGGGCGCAAGCGTAAGGTATCGGATGAGGGCGCATGAACGGGAAATTGGATTTTCTTTTTTCCAGTATAGCGGCTCAGCATTGCCTCTACCGGATTTTTTGTAAGAAATTGTATTCGCCATAAGCCACGTGGATACAGGGGTGCGACATTTTGACGCGCGGCAATATGTCACATTCCCAAGTTGATTACTCAACTTTAGAATTCGCCCGCTTCAAGTTTTTCACAATAACGATCGATTCGAGGAGAGGGCAGGATGAAAGGCAAACAGGTATTTGCATTAAGCGTGATCTCGCTGGCAGTCAGCCAGGCGGTGTATGCCGAGCCAGGCGTGTTGCCGGAGGTCAGCGTGACTTCCACGACGATCGATGATCGTTTCACCAGCAAGCGCAGCGAACCAGCAAGTGTTCATGACATCAGTGCGCAGGTGGTAGATGAAAAACGCCCCGAAAATATGATAGAGCTTCTCCGCACGATTCCAGGCGTTACTGCTGATCTTTCGTCCGGTGACGAAATCAAGATCAAGCTGCGCGGCGTCGAGAATCAGCGCTACATGGGTGAAAAGCCCGGTGTGGCCATCGTGATTGACGGTGTGCCGGTATTCGAGCGCACCGGTAAGGTCAACATCGATCTCGATAATATTCAATCGATCAAGGTCATCAAGGGTGGTGCATCGTATCTGTTTGGCGACGATGGGCTCGCCGGGGCTGTCATCATCACCACCAAGCGTGGCGCGAAATACAAGGGGTTCACCGTTGCTGCCGACGCCGGTTCATGGAATTACACTCGTCAGCTGGCGCGCGCCGGCTTTGCGGGTGATTGGGGCAGTGGTCACATACAGGCATCACATCGGGCAGGTGATGATTACTACTGGCAATCGAACTACAAAACAGACGCCGTCGATGGTAATGCGCGTATTTTCCTCAGCGACGCTTCAGATTTGACTTTGGGTTTTGAAAAATCCGACCGTATTAAGGACAAACATGGCAACGTGAAGGGCGCAACGCAGGCCGCGCTGGATCCACAAGGCACCATTGGTCGTGACTATACGCGCAAGTACGATGTTAACCTGCAAAAAATATATGCAACCTACTCGAATGACCTTTCCGAGCGCAGCAACGTTCTGGCGACGGTATATGAATACCGTGATCATACGATTTTCTGGTCTGCCCCGCAGAACGTGACTGGCACCAATCCGGCGATACAGCTTTCCCCTAACACTCCTGGGTATCAAGAGCTCTACACATTAAACAACGACTACCGTCAAACCCAGCGCGGTGTGAAAGGAGAATGGCGGTCGTCTGCGGATAATGTTGGCTGGCTGGCTGGCTTGGATATGCGCCAGAACGAATATGTCAATTTTACCAGCGCAAAGGTGACTTACTGCTCAAAAACAGGACAATGCCCGAAAACTGGAGCCAACCCTACGCTTTTGGTTACAGCCGGGACTACGTTTACTGATAATAAAACCAAGGAGGCAGTGAATGCACTCTACGGCGAATTCAAGTTCCAGCCTACGTCGCAATGGACGTTGACCATGAACGGGCGTTACGACGATATCAAATTGGATTTCACCTCAGGGAGGACGAATGAAATTACAGTTCCATTCAGTCGTAGCAAGGGCTTTGGTGTTTCCTCCTGGCGTGGTGGCGCGAATTATGCCGTCAACGAGAATACAAATCTCTTTGGCAACATTTCGACCGGTTTTCGTGCGCCAACCGCGGACCAACTCTTTAACGGAACCCTCTCGCCTGCTGGCGGCAAGACGCTCAACAACGAAAACCTGAAGCCGGAAGAGTCTCTGAACCTCGAACTTGGGGCGCGGGCAAAGAGTACATTTTTCGGCGTAGCGGCAGATATTGAAACGGCTATTTTCCAGATCGAGCGCAAGAATTTCATTCTCGATGTTAATGGTCAATACAGCACCAACACAGCGGCAGCGCAGCAGATGTACGACAACATCGGTGGCGTCAGGAATCGTGGCTTCGAACTGTCGCTGAAAACAGACCGCAAGCGCATCTTCACCCTGGATACGGCCTACAGCTATATCAAGGCGGAATTCACGAGGTACGACAATTTCGGCCTGACGCTTGGCAGTCCATATGCACCGAATCCAAATATCAGGTACTACAACAACACCGGCAAGGATGTGCCGCGCGTGCCGCATCATCAGTTGAACATGAGCTTCGGCTGGCAGCCGGCCGAGCCTTTCCGCCTGGCGCTGGAAATGGATGCGAAATCCTGGTCATGGGCCGACGAGATCAACCAGGAGAAATGGGCAGGACGCACCCTTTTTAACTTGGCCGCCAACTACGATATCCGGGAAAAGGGGCTGCTGGGCGCGAAGTGGTCGCTGTTCGCGCGCGTGAACAATTTACTCGACAAGCGTTACTGGTCGGCCGCACGAGGCACAGGCGATTCTGCGAATTACCGCACTGGCGCCTACAGTGGCACCTATGACACCGAAGATTTGTCTATCATCGTCGGCAAACCGAGGAGCTATACCGCCGGCCTGACGTTGAGCTTCTAAGGGAGAATGTCATGCAGAAAAAAACTTTACTGAATGCGATGCTCCTGGCCGCATCGCTGGCACTCCCGTCATGGGCGCTTGCCGCGGCAAGCGCGCCGGCGGCAACGCAGCAGGGCATGGCGGCCGGGGAACACGCCGGACATGGGGAGCCTGCCGGAGTGGCGGCGGGCAGGGGCGGCATGGCGGGAGGGGCGGGCAGGCCCGCATCGTGGACGTCGTTCCCCACCTTGAAAGCCAGGATGGGCGGCGAAGGCCGCGACCGCAGGATGGTTACGATCATTCCGCAGAACATCGTTGCAAGCAGCATCGATGCCTACTCCAACAACACCAAGGATGAAAAGGGGCACCGCCGGCTTCCGCTGGAGATGGCGGGCGCGAGGCTGGACAAACCTGCGGCCGGCGGCTTCCACTGGCTGGCCGCACGCGAGGAGCAGGGCGGACAGGTGAAGGTGGCTTCCACCGTGCATTTCTTCACCGGCTCCGGCGCCAAGACTCCGACGGCGATGTTCATGCAGCCGAAGCATGAGCTGGAGATCATTCCGCGGCCTTTCCCGCGCGAGCATTCACGCTATCGCGCCAACGAGGACTGGAAGTTCCTGGTGCGCTTCAACGGCAAGCCGCTGGCGAGCCAGAAGGTGAATCTGGAAACCGCGAATGGCACCAGGGCCGAGTTGCTCAGCGATGCGCAGGGTATGATCACGGTTCGCGTTCCGGATGACTTCAAGGCGGAAGCCCCGCAAAAAACTGCGGGCAGTTACGGGCGGCGTGGTTCGGATTTCGTGCTGGCAACTGAGCACGCGGAGAGCGGCAAGACCTACCTGACCGCCTTCAACGCCGGTTACGGCACGGATGCGTTCTACCAGCGCGATCTTGCGATGGGGTTGGGGTTCACCTTGCTTGGCATGATTGGTGCCGTGCCGCTGCTGCGGCAGCGCAAGGATGCGAAGCAGAAGGCCGACGCCAAACCGGCAGCGACTGAAACCGCCAACAACAAGGATGCCTGACATGTTGAAATCCATTTTTCCGACGCTGACGCGTTTCCGCTTCACCATCCAGCTCCTCATGCTGTTCGTCACCGTTTACGGCGGCGTGCTGCTGGGCAGCTATGTCAGCGACCGCGTTTCGCAGGCGCTGCCCTCGCTGGCCTGCGCATTCGACAAACAGACCGGCGACCAATGCATCCTGATCGTCAACCAGCACCAGTTGCATCACCGCATCGGCGAGGCGCTGGTCAAGGCACAGGAGCTAACCTATACGGTATTCATCCCGACGCTGGTCTCGGTGGCCACCTTCTTTGCCTTCTTCTTTTTCCTCAACAAGGCGTTCTGCGGCTGGGTCTGCCCGATGGGCACGGTGCAGGAGATCGTCTACCGCATCGGCAGGAGGCTGGGCAGGCCGCTGCACCGCTTCTCGCCGGGCAATGTCGGCCGGGTGCGCCCGGTGAAGTGGCTGATGCTGCTGGTACTGGTGCTCGGCCTGCCGCTGCTGGCCGGCATGGGTACCGTACCCAATGAACTGGGCGATCCCTATTGCCAGGTATGCCCCTCGCGCATCGCCACCACGCTGCTGACCGCCGACACCGAGCAGATCGCGCTGCGCACTTCGACGGGCGTCAACTTCTTCCTCGGTGCGCTGGGCAATGCGTTGTTCGGTTTCGTCATCATCGCCGCGCTCGCGGTGCGCCAGCCGTTCTGCCGCATCTGTCCGCTGCTGTCGTGGAATGCGCTGTTCCAGAGGCTCTCGCCGATGCAACTGGTGAAGAAGCAGAATGACAAATGCGACAAATGCAGCGTCTGCGAAAAGGCCTGCCCGATGGACATCCACGAGATCGGCCGGGAGCACGGCAAAAAAGCATTCCACGAGGACTGCACCATGTGCGGCCGCTGCGTCGAATACTGCCCGGACGACGACGTGATCCAGATCAAGTTCTTCGGCGTCCCCCTGTTCAAGTCATCACGCGAGGCTTACAAGCAGCGCGTGAAGCTGGAGACCCCGGAAGGCTTGCCGAAGAACAAGGTGATCTGGCTGGCGCAGTCGAAGGAGAACCCGCATGGATGATTTCTTCAACCCGGCGCTGATCCCGCAGGAGACCACGCTGTTCGCCGTCTGGCTGCTCGGCCTGTCGCTCGGGCTGACGGCCTGCACCGTTACCTGCCTGCCGTTCATGGGCACCTGGGTGCTGGGGCGCGGCGGTTCGCAAACCCAGGCGCTGTATGACACGGCCATGTTCGTGGCGGGGCGCATCGTCGCCTACACCATGCTCGGCGCGATCGCCGGCGGGGCTGGGGTGTGGCTGTCCGAAGCGATGCGCGGCGGAACCGGCAACCTGGTGATCGGGCTCGCTTCCATCGCGGCAGGCATCTGGCTGCTGCGCGCCGAAAAGCCGCACTCCCCGTGCGGCACGGTGCGCCGTGCGGGTACCACGCCGCCGCTGCTTATGGGCTTCTCGCTGAGCCTCACCCCCTGCGCGCCGCTGGCCTCGCTGCTTGCGGTGTGCGCCGCGGCGGGGAGCGTGAGGATGGGCATGACCAACGGCATGATGTTCGGCCTGGGTGCGGCGCTGACCCCGCTCCTGATCCTGCTGCCGCTGATCAGCCTGCTCGGCAAGAACCTGCGCGACAACCGCGAATGGATCACGCGCTGGATCCGCTGGGGCGCGGCGGCGGTGCTGATCCTGCTCGGGTTGCGGAGACTGCTGCTGGTGCTCTGAGATGGCGCGATTGCGGGCTTTTCGAGGGATTGCGGCATTTTGTGGCTACGGCATAACCTGAAGGTTAGCCTCCACCGCAAAATGCCGCACCAGAGGGTGCGGCATTTTGTCGCATCCCCAAGCGGGCTTTTTGTCTGTAGTATTCCCATGGCTGTTTGAAGTCCATAAAAATTATTATCTAGGCAACTTGGGAGAGGGTAAGCATGAAAAGGCAGAAAATCGGCCGCGGAAAACTATTCGCGTTGAGTTGTATTTACGTGAGCATCGCCAATGCGGCGTTTGCTGCGGATGAACCTTCGCAACTCGGCGAGGTGACCGTCACCGGAACCCGCGAAGCGACGCCCTTGACGGAAACGTCGGCTGCGATCGGCATCATCAAGCAGAAGGACATCAAGCTTACCGGTCCGTCCCATCCTCAGCAGATCCTCGGGCAAATTCCGGGCGTGGCCATCAACGTCACGAATGGCGAAGGCCACACGACCGGTATCCGCCAGAAAATCGGGACAGACCCAGTATACCTCTATTTGGAGGACGGCATTCCCATCCGCGCCACCGGCTTTTTCAACCACAACGCCCTGTATGAGGTCAATATCCCGTCGGCTGGCGGCGTAGAGGTAGTCAAGGGCATCGGTTCGGCGCTTTACGGTTCCGATGCAATCGGCGGAACCATAAACATTCTGAGCAACCAGCCCACTCGGCAGAGCGGTGCCGGGCTTTCCGTCGAGGCGGGAAACTACGGCTGGTATCGTTTGCTGGGGAATGCCAATACAGGGCAGAAGGAAATGGGCGCACTGCGCGCCGACGTGAATGTCTCGCACACCGACGGCTGGCGCGTGAAAACCGCATATGACCGGCTGAGCGGCAACCTGCGCTGGGATTATGCGCCTGATGGAGAATCGGTGTTCAAGACCATCCTGGGGTTCAGCAAGATCGATCAGCAGACCGGGGCAAATTCGGCGTTGACTCCGTTTGAATACCAGAACACCCCGACCGTGAACGCGCGTTCCGTCGCCTACCGCAAGGTCGATGCGTTGCGGCTTTCGACCAATCTGGACAAGGATATCGGCGATAACACGCTGGTTTCCATTACTCCCTATTTCCGCTACAACTCCATGAACCTCAACGGCTCATACAACTTCAGTACCGCCGCGACCGGCGATCCGCGGGTTGAAAAGACCACGGTCACCTCGCTGGGGCTGCTGACAAAATGGCGCAAGGATCTTCCCGGTTCAATGCGCACGCGCGTCGTCGCCGGTTTCGATTACGACTACAGCCCGGGAAAGCGCACCGAGGATGCCATCAGCTTCGCCGCTCCGGGCTGCACGGTGGCCGGCACGGCAACGAGGAGCCAGCAGTTTAATTGCTACACGGTGGGGCCGCGTATTTACGATTACGAGGTGATTTACCAGAGCGCATCGCCCTATGTCCACACCGAATTTTCCCCTGTCGAGAAGCTGCGCGTGACGGCTGCGGTACGCTATGACACGATGAGCTACAAGATGACCAACAATCTGGCAGCGGGCGACCTAGCCAACGGCGCCAAGCATTATTGGCAGAACGCAAGCGGTTCGCGGTCATTCTCGAAGGCTACCCCGAAGATCGGATTGGCCTTTGCTCTGACGCCCTCGACCCATCTTCATGCTTCCTATAATCAGGGGTTCCGCGCACCGGGTGAAAGCAACCTGTTCAGGGTCGGCCACGATACGACGCTGGCCTTGGGCAGGACCAAGGCAGCAGACGCGCTGCAGCTCAAACCCATCAAGGCGGATCAGTATGAAGTCGGCGTGCGCGGCGATGCAATCGGCTGGAATTATGACCTGATCTACTACGTCCTCAAAAAACGCGACGACATCCTCAATCAGCGCGACGCCCTCAACCAGACTACTATTTCCAGCAATAACGGCAGCACCGAACATCGCGGCATCGAGCTGGGTCTGGGCAAGTCCCTGGCGGATCAATTGCGCCTCGATATTGCCTATTCGTATGCGCAGCATACCTATGTCAGCTGGATTACCAACCAGTTTACCGGCGCAAACAACAATGGTAAGGATATCGAATCGGCACCGCACCTGATTGCCAACACACGACTGACATGGAGTCCGACGGCGGCCGCTACTGCCCAGTTCGAATGGGTAAAGACGGGTGCCTACTGGCTTGACGCGGCCAACACCGGCAAATACAACGGGCATGACTTGTACAACCTGCGTGCCGATTACAAGGTGGAGAAGGACCTCTCGCTGTTCGGCAGAATCATCAATCTGTCCAACACGCGCTACGCTGATAGTGCGGCCGGCACAGGTGCCGCGCCCACCCTCTCTCCGGGGTTGCCGCGCACCATTTATGCCGGCATCGAGATTAAGTGGTAAATAAGCGTGGCGGCGGCCTCCGGGTTGCCGCCTTCGATCCTGTTATATGATGCGGGTATGAACAAGTTAACCATTGCACTTCTCTTTGCCGCTGCGCTGGCCGCCTGTCCGGCATCGGCTGCCGAGCACGCCAGCCATGCCAAGCCCGGCGTGGCGGCCCCGGCGGCTGCGCCTGTCGACATGGAAAAACGTTGGAAAGAGGCGCTCGCCAAACCGTCGCTCGCCGTTACCGGGGCTTTCGACGAGAAGGGGCGCCTGTGGCTGGCCGCGATCCGCGGGCAGCATGTGTACGTCAGTTATTCCGACGACCATGGCGCCACCCAGAGCGTCCCGGTCAAGGTCAATGCCGAGCCCGAGAGCATCCTCGGCGACGGCGAGAATCGTCCCAAGATCATCGTGCGCAAAGGGGTGATTTACATCTCCTACACGCAGGGATTGGCGAAGCCCATGACCGGCGATATCCGTTTCAGCCGCTCGACCGATGGCGGGAAAAGCTTTTCCGCGCCGATCACCGTCAACGATAACCGCGACATCATCAGCCATCGCTTCGATTCCATGGCGGTGAATGGCAAGGGACATGTTTACATCGCCTGGCTCGACAAGCGCGACCAGGGTGCTGCGGAGAAAAGAGGGGAGAAATACAACGGCTCGGCCATCTACTATGCGATGTCGGACGGCGGCGGGGCGAGCTTCCGGCGCAACGTCAAGATCGCCGATCACGTCTGCGAATGCTGCCGCACGGCCATGGTCGTGGACACCGACGATTATCCCGTGGTCGCATGGCGCCACATCTACGACACCAACATCCGCGACCATGCGCTGGTCAAGCTGGACGGTAAGATGGCTCCCGTGCGAGTCAGCCACGAAAACTGGAACATCGCTGCGTGCCCGCATCACGGGCCATCGCTCTCCATCGCTGCGGACGGCATTTATCACGCCACCTGGTTCAGCAATGCGCCGGGGTACCAAGGCCTGTTCTATGCGCACTCGGACGACCGGGGCAAGACTTTTTCTGCTCCGTTGCACTTCGGCAATCCCGAGGCGCAGCCGGCGCACCCTTACGTATTGAGCCTCGGTGGCCGCGTCTATCTCGCGTGGAAGGAATTCGACGGCGAGAACACCGCCATCCTCGGGATGCATTCAGAGGATGGAGGGAAGTCGTGGTCCGCACCGGAAAAACTGGCGGGCACCTCCGAGGTATCGGACTGGCCGATGCTGATCGGCGAGAGCGGCAGGGCTTATTTGTCCTGGAACACCAGGAACGAAGGCTACCGCCTGATCGAAATAGGCGGCGGGCACAAGTGAGGCGGCTTGGCTTTCTGGTAGCGCTGTGCTCCGCTTTATTCTCTTCCGCTCCGGCGCAGGCCGCGCAGGAAATCAAGCCGTTCGTCCGCGGCAGTTACCAGCAGATTGTTGCCGCGCAGCAGGGCAAGCCCTTCATCGTCAACTTCTGGTCGCTGACCTGCAATTACTGCATGGTCGAACTGGCCATGCTCAAGAAGCTGGTGAAAAAATATCCAAAGCTCGATCTGGTGCTGGTCTCCACCGATACGCCGGAAGAAGAAAAAGAGATTGCCGCCACACTCGCAAAGTTTTCTCTGAAGAAGGCGGAGGCCTGGGTATTTGCCGACGACTATACCGAGCGCCTGCGTTTCGAGGTGGACAGGAAGTGGCAGGGTGAATTGCCGCGCACCTATTTCTTCAGCCCTGGAAAGGAAGCAGCAGGCATCAGCGGCAAGCTCGAATACAGGGAAGTGGAGCAATGGGTCAAAGAACAATATGCTGTGAGATGACGCCATGAGCTCGCTGGCCTACCCACCCCTGATGACCATGATGAATCCGGCAGATTTGCAATTGCGCGACCGCTCGCTGATCGTGGCATTGGTGGTGCTCGCGCATGTCCTGGTGCTGTGGTTTCTGATGGCTGCCCCCAGCCTTCCCACGTCGAGGCATCAGGAAATGTCGGTCAGCTTTGCGGCCATGCCCAGCCCGCCGCAACCCGTTGCAGCGGAGCCGAAGCCGCAACCCAAACCCGAGCCCAAGCCGGCCGAGAAACCCAGGCCGGTGGAAAAGCGTGCTCAGCCCTCGCCGGAGGTTACGACGCCCATCGTGCCTGAGCAGACGCCGGTGCCGACCGAAGTCAGCAGCGCGCCCCCGCAGCCAGTGGCCACGCCGCCCGGCCTGCCGGATCGCGAACCGGACTACCAGGCGGCGTACCTGAAAAACCCGGTTCCCGCCTATCCGATGGTGGCGCGGCGCATGGGCTGGCAGGGCAAGGTGGTGTTGAATGTCGAGGTGCTGGCAAGCGGCCTGCCCGGCGAAGTCAGGCTGCACCAGAGCAGCGGGCATGACGTGCTGGACAAGGCTGCGATGCAGGCGGTGCGCGGCTGGAAATTTGCTCCGGCGCGCCAGGGCGGGCAGGTGATTACCAAGTGGTTTCTGGTTCCGATTCCGTTTATTTTGAAAGAGGATTGATGATGCAGTTATTCAGCAGTGATTCGATTGTTGTCGGCGCCACGCTTCTCGTGCTGCTGCTCTGTTCGGTGACCACCTGGTCTATCGTGGGGTACAAATTGCTGCAGCGCAGCCGCAACAACAAACAGGACAGCGCTTTTGCGCAGCAATTCTGGGACTCGCCCGACTGGAAGAGCGCCGAGCGGGTGAGCGAACAGCATGAAGGGCAGCTTGCCAGCCTTGCGCGTTCAGCTTTCACCGCCTTGAGGGAAATGGCCAGCGGCAAGACCGATCTCAAGCATGCGGGTGCCCCGCAGGAACTAATGGAAAACGCCCTGCGCCAGCAGATCCGCAACCTGCAGCGCAAGGGGGAGAGCGGTTTGGCCGAACTGGCCGGCATCGGATCCACCTCGCCCTTCATCGGGCTGTTCGGCACGGTGTGGGGCATCATGCATGCGTTGCAGGAAATCGGCAAAACCGGATCGGCTAGCCTGGACGTGGTGGCGGGGCCGATCGGCGAGGCGCTGATCGCGACGGCCTTCGGCATCGCGGCCGCGTTGCCCGCGGTGCTGGCCTACAACTATTTCCTGCGCCGCCTGCGGCTGAACCTCACGGATTTCGAGAATTTCGCGGACGACTTCGCGAGGCTGGCGCGCAAATACGACTACAAGGTGTGACATGGCCTTCCATACTCAGTCCGATCAGGAAATGATGAGCGAGATCAACGTCACGCCGCTGGTGGACGTGATGCTGGTGTTGCTGGTGGTGTTCATTGTTACCGCGCCGCTGCTGTCGCAGTCGCTGGAAGTGAAGCTGCCCAAGACGGCCGCGGTGGATACGCGCATGGACTCCAAGCAGCAGGTGGTCACCATTGATGCGGAAGGCAAGATCACGCTCGAGAGCATTGCGCTGGACGACAAGAAACTGGCCGAGCAGCTTGCCGAGGCGGCGGCGGGTAAGGACGATTTCGAATTGCATGTCCACGCCGACGAGGCTGTCAATTACGGGCGCGTGGCGCAGGTCATGGCGATCGCGCAACACGCCGGGGTGAGCAAGCTGTCGTTCATGACGATGGCGGGGCAATAGGCGGTTTTCTTAGCCTGTAGTTCAATAATGAAAAAGGCACGCCGAGGCGTGCCTTTTTTGTTTACCGGGTATTAACCCCTACCACTTGTTGCCACTGTTGTGGCCGCGCCCCAGCGAGAAGCTTGGGCGGTCGCCGTTGCGGCGCGGGGCGCTGTTGTTGCTGCCGCGGTTGGCGTTGCCGAAGCTGCGTTCCTGGCTGCGACCCTGGCCACCGAAACCTTGTCCGGCACCTTGGGCATGACCTTCCTTGCGGCCGGCATGGTTGTGGCGGCTGTCCGGTGCGCTGTGATGGAAACCCGTGCCGCGAGGCTGTCCTGGGCCTCCTGAGGTACCAAAGGAGGAAGGTTTGTCGTTGCCGGTGAAGGCCGTGCTGCGGTTGCCGCCAAAACCGCCGTTGCGGTTACCACCATAGCCTTGGCTGTTGCCGTTGCCGCGATTTCCGCCGAAGCCGCCGCCACGCGGGCCGCCGTTGCCGCGCGGGCGATCCGAGGACGGGCCGGTGCGCAGCTTGTATTTCGGCTCCAGCCCTTCGATGGTGTGCATCTGGATGCGCTGCTCGGTGTAGCGTTCGATGCGCTTCAGCAACAGCGCGTCGCGGTTCGATGCGAACGAGATGGCGATGCCGGATGCGCCGCCGCGGCCCGTGCGCCCGATGCGGTGCACATAGTCCTCGGCCTGCTTGGGCAGATCGAAGTTGATCACGTGCGAAATCCCGGCGACGTCGAGTCCGCGCGCCGCCACGTCGGTGGCGACCAGCACGCGCAGGTTGCCGTTGCGCATGTTGAGCAGGGTGCGGTTGCGTTCGCGCTGGCTCATGTCGCCGTGCAATGCCGCAACGGAGTGTCCCTGTGCGGACAGTTGGTCGGCGAGGCCGTCGGCGTCGCGCTTGGTGGCGGTGAACACCAGAGCTTGGTTGATATCTACGCCGGTCAGCAGGTGGCTGAGCAGCTTGTTCTTGTGCGCCACGTCGTCGGCGAACATCATGCGTTGCTCGATATTTTCGTGCTTATCTTTGGCGGCCGAGACGGAAATTTTCTTCGGTTCCTTGAGCAGGCGCGAAGCGAGGTTGCCGACCACGCCTTCCAGCGTCGCGGAGAACAGCAGGGTCTGGCGTGTCTTGGGCGTGGCTGCGGCGATGCGCTCCACGTCATCAACGAAACCCATGTCCAGCATGCGGTCCGCTTCGTCGAGAATCAGCATTTCCAGGCGCGAGAAATCGATGCGCCCGCGCTCCAGATGGTCGATGAGGCGTCCCGGCGTCGCGGCGTCGCGACCAGGATATCGACATGGCCGGACAGCAAACGGTTCTGCACCGGGTAAGGCATGCCGCCCAGGATGCTGATGATCTTGAAACGCATGTTCTTGCCGTACTTGGTTGCGGCATCGCACACCTGTTGCGCCAGTTCACGGGTCGGGGTCAGCACCAGCACGCGCGGGCCTTTGCCGGGCAGCGCGGAAGGCGTGGCCAGGCGGTTCAGCGCGGGCAGGATGAAGGCGGCGGTCTTGCCGCTGCCGGTCTGTGCCGAGGCCATCAGGTCGTGGCCAGCGATGACTTCGGGAATGGCCTGCGCCTGGATGGGCGTAGGCTCGGTATAGCCGGTGTCGGCAATCGCCTTGAGGATGGCGGGATGTAAATTCAATTCTTCAAATGTCATGGTGCTTCCTAGAAAAAAGGCAAGCGCAGGCGGAAAACAACACCCAGGGAAGGTGCGGCAGATAGACCGGCGCATAAAACATCGTCGCTAACCGGAAAACCCAGAATTTCTTGATGAGTTTTTTAGACAGGCGCGATTTGCATGCGCGCGAGAGATAGGTCAGGAAACGATGAACCAATGCCGTCAGGAAATTTCCTGAATGACGGCAAGGCGCGCATTATACGGATGGAAAAAATAAAAGCCAGCGATATTTTCCCGGCGCAGGCGTCCGCCTCGGCAATATGCGGCATAGAGTTTATTTTTGCACTGCTCCCGAGGGGCGAAACCTGAAAAAAATCAGCGCCAAGCCTGTAGGCCCGGCCGCTTCCTACGGTTAACCCCTACCTTTTAAGTAAAGCCTCCGCCTTAGTCAAATGCGGATTCCACCTTAGTGCGTTAAGCCGGTGTTTAGCCAAAACTTGCATCCATGAATTTGCATGGGACGGCCAGTTGGATCCGGGATAAGCAACGGCATTCGCATCAACTAAGTAAATGCCCCCCATGCGCTTTGAGGGAAAACCTTTAGTGCGAGGTTGAAAATGGTTATGCAGGTAGCATGCGCCGGATGTTCCGGAGCAATGGGTTTGTCTGAAGCATGGCGGGTGCGGTGGTGATGTCCATGGATACCACGCGCACTCCTGCCGCCATCATGCTTTCCGTCTGGAAGGCGCTCTTCCTGCGCGAGGCGCTCAGCCGCCTGTCGGCAGGCCGGGCCGCCTGGTTGTGGCTGTTGTTGGAGCCGGTGGCCCATGTCGTTTTCCTGATGTCCATTTTTACCATTATCCGCATGCATGTGGTGGGGGGCGTCGATGCCGCCGTTTGGCTGATGGTTGGGCTGATGGCCTTCTTCATGTTCAAGCGGACTGCCATCCAGGCCCAGAATGCCGTGGATGCCAATCAGGCGCTGTTTGCCTATCGTCAGGTCAAGCCGGTCGACACTGTGCTGGTGCGCGCCGCTCTCGAGGGATTCCTGATGGTGCTGGTGGCGATCGTTCTCTTCGGCGGTGCGGGTTTATTCGGGCTGGGCATCGTTCCCGCCGATCCACTGGCCGTGCTGGAGGCTTTGGCCAGCCTGTGGCTGATGGGGTTGGGCTTCGGGTTGACGGCCTCGGTGGCGATTGAGCTTGTACCGGAGTTGGGCAAATTTCTCGGGTTTGCCATGACCCCCATGTATTTTTTTTCCGGCGTCGTTTTTCCTGTTTCCAGTGTACCGCAGCCTTACCGTGACTGGCTCCTGCTCAATCCGGTGGTGCATAGCCTGGAAGCCGCCCGGCTGGGGTTTGCGCCGTATTACTATGCCGTGCCCGGATTGAGCATGACCTATGCCTACAGCTTTGCACTGGCGGGTATTTTTCTCGGGCTGGCGTTGCATGTTCGTTTTGCCGCGAGGTTGATAGCAAAATGATACTGGTCGAGGGTGTCCATAAACGCTACCAGACCGACCGCGGGCCGGGTAAATGGGTTTTGCGGGATGTCTCGTTCGTTATCCCGCCCAGGGTCAACGTGGGGCTGGTCGGGTGCAACGGCGCGGGCAAATCCACCCTGTTGAACCTGATCGGCGGGACCGATATGCCCTCGCGCGGGCGCATCGAGCGCCGCTGCCGTGTCTCGTGGCCGATGGGGATCGGCGGCGGCCTGCAAGGCTCGCTTACCGGCAGGCAAAACGCAAAATTCATCTGCCGCATTCACGGCCGCGAGGAAGACATTCCCGGACACATGGCTTTCATCCAGGACTTCGCCGAGATCGGCGACGCCTTCGATGCACCGGTCAAGACTTACTCCTCGGGGATGCAGGCGAGGCTGAAATTTGCCGCCTCGCTGGCCTTCGACTTCGACACCTACATTTCCGACGAACTCACCGCGGTGGGGGATGCCGTCTTCAAGAAAAAGGCCGGGCAGGCATTCCAGAAATTGGCCGATCGTGCCGGTTTGGTCATGGTTTCCCATCAGGAGGCGACGTTGAAGGAGTTTTGCACGGCCGGTATCTGGCTGCACGAGGGGTGCGCGCACTGGTTCGACGACATAAACGACGCACTCAAGAACTACAGGGAGAGCCTGCGTGCATGATAAATCATCTCAAATCAGGCAGGTTCGCACAGGCTGCAGTATGGCTGGCGGGGTGGATTCGCGGCCGGCTGGCTCCCGCGTTGCTGCGGAATCGCGCCTTTGGCGCCGCCTTCCTTGCCTCGCTGGCTGCGGCTTTTTACTGGGGGATCGTCGCTTCGGACCGCTACGTTTCCGAAGCGCATGTCGTCATCCAGCGCACCGATCTGGCAGGCGGGCAGGCCATGGACTTTGCCGGGCCATTCGGGAACCTTGGCTCCGGGCGGGCCGACCAGTTGCTGCTGCGCGATTACCTGCTTTCCATCGATATGCTCAAGAAGCTCGATGCCAGGCTGAACCTGCGCGGCCATTACAGCGGCTGGTATCGCGACCCGCTGTCGCGCATGTGGTTCGAAGATGCGCCGCTGGAACTGTTTCACCGCCATTTCCTTTCGATGACCAGTGTGGAATTCGACGATTACGCGGGGGTGCTGGTCATCAAGGCGCAGGGTTACGATCCCCAAATGGCCCATGCGCTTGCCGCCATGCTGGTGGAAGAGGGTGAGCATTACATGAATGCCATGGCACACGACCTTGCGCGGGATCAGGTGGCCTTTCTCGAAAAACAGGCCGGCGACATGAGCGCGCGCACCCTCCGCACACGGCGGGAGGTGCTGGATTACCAGAATCGCAAGGGGCTGGTTTCTCCGCAGGGCACGGTGGAAAACCTCGCCGCCATCATCGGGCGCCTCGAGGCGCAGCTCGCCGACCTGCAAACCCGGCGCACCGGCATGCTGGGTTATCTGATGCCCGACAGCCCCAACATCGCCGAGCTTAATTTGCAGATCGGCGCGATTGAGAAACAGATCAGGCAGGAACAGGCGCGGCTGGTTTCACCCAACGGCAAGATGCTCAACAGCGTCGTGGAAGAATTCCAGCGCCTGCAAATGAATGCCGATTTCGCACAGGACGTATACAAGACCGCCCTGGTCGCGCTGGAAAAGGGGCGCATCGAGGCGACGCGCACATTGAAGAAGGTGTCCGTACTGCAGGCGCCCACCGAGCCGCAATATCCGCTCGAACCGCGCCGGCTGTACAACACCGTTGTTTTCACCCTGATTGCCCTGTTGCTGGCAGGCGTCGTGCAATTGCTCGACGCCATCATCCGCGACCACAAGGACTGAGCCATGATCCTGCTAACCTCAGTTAGCCACGGATTCAGACGGATGAGCACGGATAAAACCCTGCCCATTGTTCATCCGGGTCAATCCGTGTTCATCAGCGGCCTATGCGCGCTGTTTCTTTTCATGTCCGCGCCAGGCGCATTTGCCGCCAGTGGCGACCCGTTCAGCGTGGATCAGGCGCTCAGCTTGCGCCTGGATCGTCCCGAATCAGCCGTGCGGCCTGCCGCACCGGCCTCCCCTTTGGCCCCCGTTGCGGAGATCCCCCCCCCCTGCCTCCGCAGCGCCTCGACTATTCCGCCAATCTGAATAGTGATGTGTTCGGGGCCAATCTCTTCACCGGCGCCTTCGCCCGCCAGGGCGCCACCCAGTTCAACCCCGACTACGCCGTGGCGGTAGGCGACAACATCCAGGTGAGGTTGTGGGGCGCCTTCGAATACGACGCCGTGCTTACCGTCGATCCCAAGGGCAACATTTTCCTTCCCCATGTAGGTCCGGTGCAGGTATTGGGCGTGCGTAATCAGGATATCCAGGGACTGGTGGAAGCCGCCATCGGCAAGGTGTTCCGCACCAACGTCTATGGCTACGCCAGCCTTGCCGCCGCCCAGCCGGTGCGCATTTTCGTGGGCGGCTTCGTTTACCGCCCCGGCCTTTACAGCGGCACCAGCATGGACAGCCTGCTGCACTACCTCGACCAGGCCGGCGGCATCGACCCGGAGCGCGGCTCCTTCCTCGATGTCCAGGTCAAGCGCGGCAGCCAGGTCCGCGCCACCGTCAGCCTGTACGACTTCCTGCTTCAAGGGCGCATGCCGCTCACCCAGTTGGCCGACGGCGATGTCATTTTTGTTGCGCCGCGCCAGAACACGCTCAAGGTAAGCGGCCTGGCAGAAAACGCCAGGCGTTTCGAGTTTGGCGGCGCCACCTATGCGATGGCCGACCTGCTCAAGATCGCCAAACCCGGCGCCCAGGCCACCCATGTGCGGGTGGTGCGCAACACCGGCACGGTGAAGAACACCGAGTATTACCCGCTGGCCGATGCCACACGGGTGGTTCTGCAAAACGGCGACGAGCTCGAATTCACCGCCGACAAGAAACCCGGCACCATCGCCGTGCGTGTGGAAGGCGAACACGAAAGCGCGCAGGAATATGTGCTGCGCGACGGGGCAAGGCTGGGCGAACTCATCAGGCAAATCCAGCTTTCCGACCGATCCGACGCTGTCAGCCTGCAGCTTTTCCGCACGAGCGTAAAAAAACGCCAAAAACAAATGTTGCAGATATCGCTGAAAAGCCTGGAGGCCGCGGCGCTGACCGCACGCTCGGGCACCGGCGAGGAAGCGCGCCTGCGCAAGGACGAGGCCGACCTGATCCTGCAATGGGTGGAGCGCGCCAAACAAATCGAGCCATCGGGTCAGGTGCTCATCGCGCAGGCTGCCAACCGCGACGAGCTGATTCTGGAAAACGGCGACATCCTGCGCATCCCCGCCAGGGACGGCCTGGTACTGGTGAGCGGCGAAGTGCTCTTCCCCAATGCAATCGCCTTCGATGCGGCCCTGGGGCTGGAAGGTTACATCCGCCGCGCCGGCGGCTACACGCAGAGCGCCGATGCCTCGCGCGTCATCGTCGCCCACCGCGACGGCAGCTTCGACGAGGCCGCGGGTGGGGGCGGATTTTTCGGCTCAGGCGGCGGGACCGCGATACGCGCGGGAGACGAAGTGCTGGTGTTACCGAAGATCGACGTGAAGACGCGGCAGTTCTGGAAGGAAATGACCCAGATCATCTACCAGATCGCGGTGAGCGCAAAGATCATTTTCAAGTTATGAAATATTCCATGGCCAGTGGAGACAAACATGCAAATTCATGAGACCGCTCTTCCGGGGGTGTTGATCATCGAGCCTAAAGTGTTCGGCGATCAGCGGGGCTTCTTCATGGAAACATGGAACCAGGCCGGCTATGCCGTAGCCGGGCTGCCTGAGACCTTCGTGCAGGACAATCTTTCCTGCTCCAGGAAGGGGGTGCTGCGCGGCCTGCATTTCCAGAAGCCGAATTCCCAAGGCAAGCTGGTCTATGTGCTGCAGGGCGAGGTATTCGATGTCGCCGTGGATATCCGCCTTGGCTCGCCCACCTTTGGTCAGTGGGCCAGCGCCGTGCTTTCGGCCGAAAACAAGCGTCAGTTCTACATTCCGCCCGGCTTCGCCCACGGCTTCTGCGTCACCTCGGACATGGCGCTGTTTGCCTACAAATGCAACGACAAATACAACCCGCAGGCGGAAGGTAGCGTGCTGTGGAGCGATCCGGACCTTGGCATTCCGTGGCCGGTAAGCAATCCGGAGCTGTCCGGCAAGGATGCACAGGGCATCAGGTTGGCCGACATCCAGACAAGCCGTTTACCCCAATATGGAAGGTGAATATTTGCCATGACGACCTCTATCTCTCGCAAGGGAATTATCCTGGCCGGTGGCTCCGGTTCGCGTTTGCATCCGTTGACGCTGGTGATGTCCAAGCAGCTCCTGCCGGTTTACGACAAGCCGATGATCTACTACCCCCTGTCCACCTTGATGCTGGCCGGGATACGCGACATATTGATCATCTCCACGCCGCAGGATACGCCGCGCTTCGAACAACTGCTGGGTGACGGCAGCGAGTGGGGGCTGAACCTGCAGTATGCCGTGCAGCCCTCGCCGGACGGGCTGGCGCAGGCCTTCATCATCGGGCGGGAATTCATCGGCAACCATCCCTCCGCGCTGATCCTGGGCGACAACATCTTTTACGGGCACAGCCTGCACACTGCGCTGGAGCACGCGATGGAAAGGATCGATGGGGCGACGGTGTTCGCCTACCATGTGCATGATCCGCAGCGCTACGGCGTGGTGGCCTTCGACGATGAGGGGCGCGTCGTCTCGCTGGAAGAAAAGCCGGCGCGGCCAAAATCGAACTATGCGGTAACCGGCCTGTATTTCTACGACAACCGGGTCGCCGACATCGCCGCCAGTCTCAAGCCGTCGGCGCGCGGCGAGCTCGAGATTACCGACATCAACCGCATCTACCTGGAGCGCCGGCAGCTCTCCGTCGAAATCATGAGCCGCGGCTACGCCTGGCTGGACACCGGCACCCACGAGAGCCTGATCGAGGCCAGCAGCTTCATCGAAACGATCGAACACCGGCAGGGTCTGAAAATCGCCTGTCCCGAGGAGATCGCCTTCCGCAAGGGATTCATTGCCGCGGAGCAGCTGGAAAAACTGGCGCAACCCCTGTCCAAGAACGGTTATGGCCGGTACCTGGCCTCGATTCTTACCGAGACCATACGTTGATCCAGGCATCCGACATGTGTTCCAGAGAACCGAAAATGCGCAGCGGAAAAAAATCCATCACTGTCGTCCTGGGGATGCACAGGGGCGGCACCAGTGCCATTACCCGGGGGCTTCAGACGCTGGGCGTCGATCTGGGTGAACGCCTCGTACCGCCGGCAGCGGACAATGACGAGATGGCGGTATTTGAGGATGCCGATGTAAAAGCCATCAATATCGAATTGCTCAACGCTCTCGGCCGGGAATGGCATACCCTTGCCCCGGTGCCGGCCGGCGAACTGCTGCACGAGAAATATGCCGGCCTCCGGTTGCGGGCAATCGAACTGCTCAGGTCGCGATTGCAGGATGCGGATCATTTCGGCCTCAAGGATCCGCGCCTGAGCCGCCTGCTACCGTTCTGGAAAAGGGTTTTCGAGCATCTGCGGCTGGACATCTCTTATGTAATAGCCGTCAGGAACCCGCTCAGCGTGGCCAAGTCCCTGGAAGCGAAATACAGGCTTCCCCACGAGAAGAGCCATTATCTCTGGCTTCAGCACATGCTGCCCTGCGTGCTTCTCACGCAAGGCGCGCGCCGGGTGCTGGTCGACTTCGATCTTCTGCTGGACAACCCGCAGCAAGAGTTTTCCAGAATGGCTGCAGCCCTGTGTCCGGATAAAACGCCGGATTCCGATCGACTGGCCGAATTCAGCAGTGAATTTCTGGATGCCCGCCTGCGGCATGCCCGTTACGAGCCCGAAGATGTCCTTGAATCCCCATCGGTTCCGGTCCCGGTCAGAACGGCGGTCATGCTGTTGGCCGAAGTTGCGGCAGACCGGCTAAGCTTGGATTCGGAGGAAGTTGCCGGAGTATTCGGGAATCTTGCCGGGCAGATGGCAGGCATGGCGCAAGCCATGAATTATCTCTTGCAGCTGGATGGCATCATTGCCGGCGCGAACCGCGAATTGGCGGACCGGAGCAATCGCGTTGGCATGTTGGGGCAGGGCGTTACTGCGCGCGACAGCCAGATCGCCGCGCTGAAGCAAACGGCAGCAGAGAGTGAGGTGCGGATGGCTGCACTCAGTCAGGGCATGGCCGAGCACGATGCGCAGATTGCGGCCTTGGCGCAAACGATTGGGGAACGGGAAGCCAGGATAGTTGAGCTCAGCCAAGGCATTGCCGGGCGCGACGGAGAGATGGCCGCCTTGGCACAAACAGCCGAGGCGCGTGAAGCCCGGATAGCTGCACTCGACCGGGATATGACTGAGCGCGAGGGCTCGATTGCTGCGCTGACACAAACAGCCAAGGAGCACAAAGCGCAAATTTCTCTGCTCAATCGGGATATAGCCGAGCGCGATGGCTGGATTATCGCGCAGGCGCAAACGGACAAGGAGCATAAGGCTCAAATAGTGTCGCTTAGCCAGGATATTGCCGAACGGGATAAACGGATCGAAGCGCTGATTGAAACAGTAAGGCAGTGCAGAACCCATATGGCCGGACTCACCCAAGGCATTGCCGAGCGCGACGACCGGATTGAAACGCTGCTGAAAACGGTTGAAGAGCGAAATGCGCTTATGGCTGCGCTGACACAGGGCATGGCGGGGCGCGAGGGGCAGATTGCGGAGCTGATGAAAACGGCATGGGAACGCGAAGCGCAGACAGATGCGCTCAGCCAGGCCATGGCTGAGCGGGATGAGCGGATTGCGGAGCTGATGCAGACAGCAGAGGAACGCGAAGCGCAGATGAATGCGCTTAGCCAGGATATGACCGGGCGCGATGGGCGGATCGAAGCGCTGCTGCAAGACAGCGCCAGGCAAGGCGCGGCTATCCGGCAATTGCGCATCGGCGCAATCCGGGACGGTTACCGCCTTGAACAGGCGCGATCTTCCTTTGGATGGAAGCTTTTCAGGCCGGTGCGGATGGTCAAAGGCCTGCTACCCATCCTTGGCCGCAAGCTTGGCATCGATCTGCTCCCGCTCGAACACCTGAAACGGAACGGATGCGAGTGGCTGCCGGCCGGGCGCGATGGCCAATTCCTGTTGATGGCCGAGCGCGCCTGGCATGGCTTGGCAGGCTGGTACTGGCTGGATGTGGATATGGCGGCCGAGCGGCCAATCGAGGCGCGGCTATGTTTCGATACCGGTGCAGGGTTCGATCCGTCGCTGGCCATCAAGCTGCTGCTTGCCGGTAGAGGTGCACAGCGGATCCCGCTTTTGGTTCCCTCCGGATGCTGCGACATCCGCCTCGATCTCTTTGATATGCCCGAAAAGTTCGGCTTGTCTGCGCCGCGTCTGAATAAATTGAGGGAGGCACCGGATTTGCCTGGGGAGTTCCTTGCACAGTCCGGCATATATGAGGCCCTCGGATGGCGCAAAGGCAACGTTACGGCGCTTGAGCCTGCAAATGGCGTTCATCGCCATGACGAGGCCGATTACTGCTGGCGTTCGCGGGGAGGCGACCCGTGGTTTGTGCTGCAGGGTATCAGCCGGAAGCTGCGCCCCGGCTGGTACATGATCGAATTGCAGATTCGTTCGGATATCGAGCGCGGCAACGCGAAGCTGTATTTCGATTATGGCGAAGGCTATAGCGAACGGACTTCGGTGGTCTTGCCGTTCAGGAGCGGCCAGGAGTCCAAGCGGTTGTGCCATTTGCCTGGCGTACCCAAACAAGTCCGTTTCGACCCTCTCGAAGGAGTGGCCAGGTTTTCCGTAGAACGCCTTAATTTTGCGCCGGTGATGGCTGTGTTTGCGTATCACCGCATATTGCAGCGCCTGTGCAATCGTTATGCGCCTTACAAGAATATGTCGCTGTTGCAGATTTGGCGGGATTTGCAGGCACAGGAAGAATCCGGGAAAGTCGCCGCAAGGGAGCTGCTTTTCCAATGCTATACCCACACTTTTCTTGTTGATAGCGTTAAGGCCGGTATCAGTGACATCTACGAAAGATGGATCGCCGGCGTCGAAACCCCGGAGTTTTCCAGGCTGGACGCGCTTGCGGCATCGCCTGAGCCGTTCAAGCTCCGGCCAACTGTTTCGATAGTCATCCCTGTCTACAACACTGCAGAAAAATTCCTGCGGCAAGCCCTGGAATCGGTGCTGGCACAGGGCTATTCCTGCTGGGAACTGTGCATCGCGGACGATGCATCGACCGAGCCGCATGTCAAAGCCGTGCTTGAGGAATACATGCGGCGCGATCCGCGCATCAAGGTAGTGTTCCGCGAGGAGAACGGCCACATTTCCGCAGCCAGCAACAGCGCGCTGGCGCTGGCGACCGGTGAGTATGTGGCCCTGCTGGATCACGACGACGAATTGGCGCGCCATGCCCTGCATTTTGTGGTGGAAGCGATCAACCGGAAACCGTCTGCACAGATACTCTACAGCGACGAGGATAAAATCGGCGAGCAGGGCAATCGTTCAGATCCGCATTTCAAACCGGAGTGGAACCCCGACTTGTTTCTGTCGCAGAACTATGTCTCGCATCTGGGTGTTTACCGCCGCGAGTTGCTGCAACGCATCGGTGGGTTCCGCGACGGCGTGGAGGGCAGCCAGGATCATGACCTGTTGCTGCGCTGCCTGCCGCATGTGAAGCCTGCCGGGATCGTGCATATCCCCAAAGTGCTCTATCACTGGCGCATGGCGGAAGGGTCTACCGCTCTCAACAGCGGGGAGAAGAGCTACACCGCTGAAGCAGGCATCAAAGCCCTGGAGAACTTTTTCAGCGCGCAGGGCCGGGACGATGTGAAGGTGGAAAATGGGCTGGGGCCTAACACTTACCGGGTTCGTTATCCCGTTCCGCAACCGGAGCCGCCAGTCAGCCTGCTCATCCCAACCCGGGACAAGCGGGAGTTGCTCGAACCTTGCGTGCGCAGCATCCTCGACAAAACGACTTACCGGAATTACGAAATCGTCATCCTGGACAACGAAAGCTCCGAGCCCGCCACGCTGGAATTCTTTGAGCGCATCCAGGCAGAGGACAGCAGGGTGAGGGTGCTGGCCTACCACCGGCCGTTCAACTACTCCGCCATCAACAATTACGGGGTGCAACAAGCCAGAGGCGAACTGATCGGCCTCGTCAACAACGACATCGAAGTCATCAGTCCGGAATGGCTGGACGAGATGGCCAGCCATGCCCTGCGCCCCGAGATAGGCTGCGTGGGCGCCAAGCTGTATTACGAGGACGAAACCATCCAGCATGCCGGGGTGATCGTCGGGCTGGGAGGCGTGGCGGGACATTCGCACAAATACTTTCCGCGCGAATCATCGGGATATTTTCACCGTCTGAAGGTAATCCAGAACCTGTCGGCGGTGACGGCGGCCTGCCTGGTCGTGCGCAAGTCTGTTTATGAACAGGTGGGGGGGCTGGAGGAAGACGGCTTGCGTATTGCCTTCAACGATGTGGATTTCTGCCTCAAGGTGCGCGAGGCGGGATATCGAAATCTCTGGACCCCCTATGCGGAACTGTTCCATTACGAATCGAAGTCGCGCGGCGCAGAGGATACGCCGGAAAAGGTCAAGCGATTCCACAAGGAAATAGCGTTCGTTAAGACTAAATGGGGCGAGCTGTTGCAGAGCGATCCCTGCTACAGCCCGAATCTGACCTTGGCGAGAGAGGATTTCTCCCTGGAGGTGTCATGATGCGCACTCAAGCAAGAATCATGATGGTCTTGGCGTTTTCGGCGATCTCCGCCGCGGCCGCGGCCGCGGACATATGGTACGAAGACAACAACCTCGGCAGGCCCGGCGGCATGCCGCCGGATTTCGCCGAAAAATTCCAGCATCCGGAGACGTTCAACCATGCAAGCCGTTACATTCATGTGTACATGGTGAGAGCCAACGTGCTCGATGTCATGGACGACAGGTTTCTGGCCGGCGCGTTTTACCCCTACCTGAACAGAAACCGCATCAAGCTGGCCATAGATGCAACCGGCGCAACCTGGACGCAGACATCGGGAAGGAAAAAAATCGCTTCCGGTGAAATTCGCCTGCTTGAACGCCTCAAGCGGCTGGGCATACAGGTCGATTACATCAGCCTGCAAAGCGTTCTGTCCCAGCCTCTGGTGCTCGGGGGCACAACGGTGGATTACCCCTTGAGCAAGAGGATCGAAGATGTCGTCGCCTATGCCAAGGCAGCCCGCGCGGTTTATCCGCAGGCCCAGATCGGCATCATCGATGCGCTTCCGTCTTATAACCAAGACTACCGGCAGCCTTATCTCATGCTCAAGGATGCCCTGGCACAGGAAGGCATTCCGCTTTCATATATCCATCTGGATATGCCCTTCGATATCCCCAGGGAGCAGCGGCATGGCGTTACGTGGCAACAAGCCAGGGCAGTCGAAAGCTATGTGGAGGATGAACTGGGGTTGCGGTTCGGCCTTTTGGCCACATCGAGGAAGGGAGGGGAGATTTCCGGAAAGGCAATCCACGAGCGGACTCTGGCTGCCCAGGAGTGCTATATGGGCGCCGGGGGCACGCCAGGCGATTTCATCGTAGCAAGCTGGTTTCCCTACCCGCGGACGACCATTCCCGAAACCGCCGCCGGCGACGATTACCCGGCGATGCGTACGGTGCTGGAATTTGGCCGCCAGCTCGACCACATCGAAAAAGCAGGAGCGCAAGCCACGAATCAGGCCGCTTGGCGCGCCAAGTGCACCACACAATGAATTTGCTGGCCCATGAACCCAACGAACGAACTGAAGCTGCCATGAAGAAAATCAACTTCATTGTTCATGTCCCCAAAACCGCGGGAACCAGCTTTCGTCGTGCGCTTCATGGGAACGAACAGGTCCGCATGCTTTATGGCTACGGAAAAGAATTCCATGAGTCTGCCTGCGAGCTGGCAGGGATAAACCCCATGGAAATGACGCCCGAGAGCGAAATTTTCGATGCCGACAAATTCAATTTCATTTGCGGGCATGTCCCTTATAGCGGATATGCGCATTGCGTTCCGCCGGATGCGGTGGTGTCCATTGTCAGAAACCCGGTGGAGCGGATCGTTTCGGCGTATCAGCATGTCAAGAGGCATTATGGGTATGCGCGCAGTTTCGCGGATTTTTCCTCGGCTCCGGACAACCGGAACGTGCAGTGGAAAATGCTCGGGGAGCTAGGCAGCGAATCCGGCGCATTGATTGGCCTGACGAGTCATTACAGATATTTTGTCGGGATTTTTTCAACCAGGTTTGGACTGCCGGTGGAATCGATATTGGCGAATCGAGCGCCTGATTCCGACGCAGAGGACAGGATCAATATTCCGCCCGCCGAAATAAAGGCCGCATATCTCTACAACCAGCAGGATATCGGGTTTTTTTTCGAGAAAGTAGGCGTTTTTTCGGAGCGGGTGCGGGATGCCGGCTATAACACCGCCCCGACAAGGGACACCAACTGGAATTGCCTGATTGCCGGGGGAAAACGGATCGTCGGCTGGTTGTCCTGCGCCGAAACGGACTGCTATTTCCTGGAGATCGGCGTCAACGGCGAAAGGCGCGCCGTCATCTCGCTGGATAAGGACAGGAATGACATTTGCAGCCTGGGATTATCCGAGAGCCCGGTATGCGGCTTTAGCTATCCGCTTGCGCTGCTCGGCACCGAGGCCGGCGACAAGGTAACCGTCGGAGTGCTCGGTGCGCCCGGATTCGCCAGGACATTGCACCTGGATTGGGAGCATTGACAGAACGGATGCTGCGCGGGAGGAGCAAGCCCGATCTTCCGCAATCGTTGCATGTTGTGAGGAGGCGCGATCATGGCAGACACTATTCATTCATGGGATTGGGAAAACCGCCTTCCTCTGGAATTCGATGGCGAGGTCTATGTGAATCATGCCGGAAGCGGCGACCTTGCCAGATTTGACAAGAGAACGGCACAGCTTCACTACAAAAAACATGGCATGGCCGAAGGCCGGATATGCAGCGAGGTAAAGGGGAGAAAATATTTCATCGGCCTGGTGCCAACCGGACAGCCCATTCTCGAAATCGGCCCATTCTTTTCGCCCGCATTCAGGCGGCCGGAAGCGAATGTGTTTTACCTCGATTGCCTTCCTGCGGAATCGTTGAGAAAAAAGGCGGAAAAAATAAAGGAAGCGGCTATCGACAACATTCCCGAGATAGATTATGTCTGGTCGGGACAGCGCTATGCCGAGCTCATCGGGCGAAAATTTTCGGCCATCTATTCATCGCACAACATAGAACATCAACTCTGCCTGGTCACGCATCTGCATGACCTCGAATCCGTATTGGAGGACGAGGGAGCGGTTTTCCTGACTGTTCCGGACAAACGTTACTGCTTCGACCATTTTTTCACCGAGACGAATCTTGCGGATGTCGTCGAGGCTTGGGCGGAGGGGAAAAAGCGGCATCGCCTGAAAGATATACTGGAACATCGCTTTTTTGCCACGCACAACGAGCCGGTCATGCACTGGCAGGGAGCTCATGGCGTAAACCGTGGGGTGCTGCCGCTCGACGACAGGCAGAATGTTTCGTTCATGGCCGAACTTGAAAGGCTGTGTTCCACGGACGAATACACAGATGTGCATGCGTGGAAATTCACTCCGGCAACCTTCAGGATGTTGTTCGACAATCTGTATTCCTTGAAGCTGACCAGGCTGCGCGTTGCAAGGGTCTATCCGACAGTGAGAAACAGCAACGAGTTTTACGCTGTCCTGATTTTCGGCCGCAATTGACGATTCTTGGTGGAGGCGAACGATGAGCCTGAAAAACGCAATCGGCAAATTCAAACCCTTCGATATGCTTGTTAAGCGGGTTATTTTCCGGTTTGGCTCGGGGATGGCCCATGGCGAACGGCCTCTCGCCAACATGGCGCTGCCTCGGCTCATGCTCGGTGGCTTGTGCAGCAAGGTACGCCGGAGCACGGATGAGGTGGCAAGCGCGTTTTTCGAGATGATTCGGCCAGGCGCCGAGAGACGCACCCCGGGCATGACGGCGCAACCAAAAATTTCCCTGTTGCTGAGTGTGCAGGCAGGCTGCGCCCGGCGCCTTTCCGCGACCATCGAGTCGGTGCGCGCCCAGATTTATCCGCATTGGGAGTTGCGCGTCATGGCTGCGTCCGGCTGCGATCCGGCGGTCAGGGAAGTTCTCGGGGACTTCGCCCGGAACGACACGCGAGTCAGCGTCAGATTCCTGCAAGCACACCGGATTGGCGCCGTTGCGGAGGATGCCGTGCGTACCGGCAGCGCCTACGTGGGGATAGTGGGCGAGGGCGATTTGCTGGCGCCGCGGGCTTTATATGGTGTCGCGGCGGAGGCGGTGGCACACCCCGATGCGGCGCTGCTGTATACCGATGAAGACGGCATCGACGACGCGGGAGCGCGATGTACGCCCAATTTCAAACCGGACTGGAATCCCCAGTTGTTGCTGTCACAAAACTACCTGGGCGGACTCTGTGTTTTTCGGGCCGATGCGGTGGCCGCGGCGGGCAGTTTCCGGAATGGGCTCGATGCTGCCGGGAGCTACGACCTGGCGCTACGCGTGAGCGAGACGGTAAACGCGCGGCAAATCCGCCACCTTCCCCGTGTGCTTTACCATCGCCGCTTACCTTGGGGCGGAGCCGCGCCGGAGCCGGCTGATAAAGCGCCTTGCGAGGCTGGACGGCAAATGCTGAAAGCATACCTGGCGCGCAACGGAATCCGGGGCGAGGTTCTGGGCATGCCTGCGGCCGGTGGCTACCGGATACGCTATGCGATTCCTCCCGGAATGCCGTTGGTCAGCATCATTATCCCGACCCGCGATGGGCTGGATTTGCTGCGGCATTGCATCGAAAGTATCCGCAAGATATGCAGCTACCCGCGCTACGAAATCCTGGTCGTGGATAACCAGTCCCGCGATCCGGCCATGCTTGCCTATCTGGACGTGCTTGCGGCGAGGGGGGATGCGACAGTCCTGTGTTACGACCGGCCGTTCAATTATCCGGCAATCAATAATTTTGCGGCACGGCATGCGCGCGGCAAGGTGTTCTGCCTGCTCAACAACGATACCGAAGTCATCACCCCGGGATGGCTGGAGGAAATGCTCGGTTTGCTTTACCAGAAAGATGTGGGCGTTGTCGGCGCCAAGCTGCTTTACCCGGATGGCACGGTGCAGCACGGCGGGGATTGGGTCGGCGTCGGCGGCGTGGCGAACCATGCCCATGCTTTTTTGCGGCGCGGCGATCCAGGTTATCAGGGGCGCGCCCTGCTGGCGCAGGATATGTCGGCAGTCACCGGGGCATGCCTGATGGTCTGGAAATCGCTGTATGAAAAACTGGGTGGGCTGGATGAGCAGCATCTTCCGGTGGCTTTTAACGATGTGGATTTTTGCTTGCGGGTGCGCGAGGCCGGCTATCGGGTGGTATGGACGCCGCATGCGGAGCTGTATCACCGCGAGTCGGCGTCGCGCGGCAAGGACCGGAGTCCCGAAAGGGTGCGGCAGGCCAGGTATGAAGCGGCGTACATGCGCAAGCGCTGGAAACATATGCTGCGGCACGACCCGTTCTATAACCCGAATTTGAGCTATGAACGACCCCGTTGCCCCCCGGGCAATGCGACGCCGGCGGAGGGGTCATGGTTTGCCTGATTTCACATGACTCTCCCCGGACAATAGATGCCGGGAGCACGGTTTACCTCGTCGAAGAGCAATGCAATCCTTCGACGGATTACTTTGTGCTCCCGGCTGTTTCCGCCAGCGGGCGCAGGGTGGCGCGCTGCGGCTTTGCCGATTTACCGGCTCCCTCCGATCTGGACGGCGCTTCGGTGGTGTTTGTTCGTTATGTGCCGCCGGCCTGGGCGAAACTGGTGGCGGCGGTGCGCCACCGGCTGCGCACGCTGGCGTTTTTCATGGACGACGACGTGCTGGAAGTGGGCGCATCCGCCGGGTTGCCGTGGCGATACCGCTTCAAGCTGGCGAGATCGGCGGCATGGCGGTCGGGGTGGCTGCAACGGCAAGCGGCGGAGTTGTGGGTATCGACGCCTTATTTGCAGCAGAAATATGCGGCTTGGCACCCCCGGCTGGTGTTGCCTGCGCCTGCGGCCGGGCGCACGGATGTGTGCCGGGTCTTTTATCACGGCTCGGCTTCTCATGCGGCGGAAATTCGCTGGCTGCGCCCGGTGATGGAAGAAGCCTTGCATCGCGAGGAACGGCTCGCCTTCGAGATTGCCGGCGGACGGGATGTGCATCGCCTGTACCGGGGGATGCAGCGGGTGACGGTGGCACATCCGATGAAATGGCCAGCCTATCAGGCATACATGACCATGCCGGGGCGGCATGTGGGGCTGGTTCCGTTGCTGGACATACCATTCAATCGCGCGCGCTCGTACACGAAGTTCTTCGACATCACCCGTTGCGGCGCGGTGGGGATTTATGCGCCGGACAGCGCCTGCGCCAAGGTGGTCAACCACGGCGTGGACGGGCTGGTCGTGGTGCAGAAACAGCAAGCCTGGGTGGAGGCGATTCTGCACCTGGCTCGGGACGAGCCTCTGCGGCATTCCCTGTTGAGTAACGCGGCGAAAAAGATGAGCAGCCTCGCGGACAGGGCGCGGCACGGTTATGCGGAATTGATGTAGCGGAGATGTGACAGGAGCGGAAATCCATATTCATCCTGAATAACGCAGTTGAAACTGCAGGAGCGGGCCTTGCCCGCGAGCAGCTTAATCGCGGGCAAGGCCCGCTCCTACATGAATTAATCACCCAAAAGGTGAGCGGCATCAAGCGCGAAAGAATCAAGCACCACGCAGTTTTCATTGAAATGTAAAGGATCAACTGAGGTTTTCAGGTTCATTCATGACAAGGGAGGCGCTATGAAACAGAGCAAATCGGATAACGTTGTCTGGCATCACGCCACAGTGACCCGCGCGGCGCGGGAGGCGCTGAATGGCCACCGCAGCGTGATTTTATGGTTCACGGGGCTTTCCGGTGCGGGCAAATCCACCTTGGCGCATGCCGTCGAGAAGCATCTTCACCAGTTAGGCTGCCGAACTTTTACTTTCGATGGAGACAACGTGCGGCACGGGCTTTGCTCCGACCTCGGGTTTTCCGCCGAAGACCGCGTCGAGAATATCCGCCGTGCAGGGGAGATGGCCAAGCTGTATCTGGAGGCTGGGGTCATTGCGCTGACTGCTTTCATTTCCCCGTTCTGTTCCGACCGCGCGCGGGTGCGTTCGCTGGTGCCGCACGGCGAATTCCTCGAAATCTATTGCCGCTGCCCGCTGGAAGTATGCGAGCGGCGGGATGTGAAAGGGCTGTACAAGCGGGCGCGCACAGGGGAGATCAAGGAGTTCACCGGCATTTCCTCGCCCTATGAGGAGCCGGAGAAGGCTGAGCTGGTGGTGGACACCGGCAGCCAGTCCGTGGAGGAATCTGTGGCCAGGGTCGTCGACCTGCTGTGCGAGCGCGGCATCATCGGGCAGGCTGGCAGCAGGCGGCCCGAGTTGGTTTGGGCTAGCGCCTGACCTGCGCCGGTTTGCGGGTGATGAAGCTTTGCGGGAATTATTTTTTCAGGCCGAGCAGGCTCCGCTGATCGCAACCGCGCGCGCACTGGCAAACCTGCCGAGGCTAGGCGAGCTGCTCGGAGCGCCGGTAGTGCACCGTTGGACTGTGCGGGATGCGGCTGCCTGCGCAGGAGTGATTGCCTGGGGGCGTAAACCCAGCGCCGTAGCGGCCGAGGCCTATGCCGACCGGCAAGGGCTGGCGTTGCTGCGCATCGAGGACGGTTTTCTTCGCTCGATGCACATGGGTGCTTCACCGCTCTCCGTTGTTGTCGACGACCTGGGCATCTACTACGATGCCTCTGCACCTTCCCGCCTCGAAATGCTGATCGCCCACCCGCTCGTGGAGGCGCAGCGCATCCGCGCCCAGGCGCTGATCGCTGCATGGCGGGCAGCGAGAGTGTCCAAATACAACCATGCGCGCGAGTATGCAGGCGAGCTTCCGGCGTGCTACGTGCTGGTGGCGGACCAGACGCAGGGCGACGCCTCGATACGCCATGGCTTTGCCGACGCCTCCAGCTTTCAACACATGCTGGCTGCGGCGTTGGCGGAAAACCCGGATTGCATCGTATTGCTCAAGACCCATCCGGAGGTGATGGCTGGGCGCAAGCGCGGTTATTTCGATCTCGCGGCGCTTGCGCAAGACCGGCGTGTGCGGGTGCTTGCGGAAGATGCGCATCCGGCATCGCTGATCGAGCATGCGGAGGCCGTCTATGCGGTCACCTCGCAGATAGGCTTCGAGGGGCTGTTGCGGGGCAAGCGGGTGCGCTGCTTCGGTATGCCGTTTTATGCCGGCTGGGGGCTTACGCAGGATGAACTGCCGGCCCCGGACCGGCGTCATCCAGTGCAGGTGGAAAACCTGGCGCATGCGGCGCTGCTGGAATATCCGCGCTATATCGACCCGGAGACTGGTCGGCGCTGCGAGGCGGAGCGCGTGATCGAATGGATGGGGCTGCAGCGGCGGATGCGCGAGCGGTTTTCTGCCCATATTTATGCGCTGGGGTTTTCGATCTACAAGAGACCCATCGTGCGCAGATTTTTCCAGGGCAGCACCGTGCGTTTCATACGCAAGGCAGACGCCGTGCCGCAGGGTGCCACACTCGCGGTGTGGGGGAGGAATGAGCATGCTTCCATCCATGCAACGGAAGCAAAAATCATCCGTCTGGAAGACGGGTTCATCCGTTCGGTGGGGCTGGGGGCTGATCTGGTACGCCCCTTGTCGTGGGTCATGGATGGGTGCGGCATCTATTACGACGCAGCAAAGCCTTCCGGTCTTGAGTATCTTCTGCAAACAGCCTGCTTCGATGCGGCGTTGCTCGGCCGTGCCCGCGCACTGCGGGAGCGTCTGGTGGCGGAGGGGCTAAGCAAGTACAACGTGGGGACGACACGGTGGCAGCGACCGCAATTTCACCCCTCATCCGGGGTGGCTGGAACAAGGGTGATCCTGGTGCCGGGGCAGGTGGAATCGGATGCCTCGTTATCTTATGGGGCTTCCGGCATCCGCCGCAATCTTGACCTGCTGCGCTCGGTGCGTGCGGCCAATCCGGAAGCGCACCTGATCTATAAGCCGCACCCGGATGTGGTGGCCGGGTTGCGCCGCAAAGGGGTTTGCGAGGAAGACGCCGCCCGCTGCTGTGATGAGATGGTGGCGGATGTCCCGATGGGAGAACTGTTGCCGCAAGTGGATGAAGTCCACACGCTGACCTCGCTGACCGGGTTTGAGGCGCTGCTGCGCGGCAAGAGGGTGGTGTGCTACGGCCAGCCTTTTTATGCCGGCTGGGGGCTGACCGAGGACATGTTGCCACTCGCTCGCCGCACACTCTGTCTTTCGCTGGACGAACTGGTGGCCGGAGTATTGATTCTCTATCCTGTTTACGTGAGCCGGAAGACGGGCAATTTTACGACGCCAGAACAGGCGCTCGATGAACTGCTAGCCTGGCGGAAGCAGCATGCGGCCGGTTTGTCGTGGTGGCGCAAGGGAATGCGCCAGGTGTTGCGCCTGATGGCAAACTGAGCAGGCGCGAAGGGCGTGGTTGCGAGCATCCAGAAGGGGTGTTCACATCCGCGCCATGCCTTGCACTGCTTTCAGCAGGCAAGTTGCACGGCGCAGGAAAACTGTTGAAACAGGCCTAACAGGGAACCTGGATGTTGGAAGCCTGCTTGCCTTTGGGACCTTGTACTATCTCAAAGGTAACCTTCTGGCCTTCCTGGAGGGTCTTGAAACCATTCATGTTGATGGCGGAAAAGTGCGCGAACAAATCCCCGCTTCCGTCATCGGAAGAGATAAAACCAAAACCCTTAGCATCGTTGAACCATTTGACTATACCAGTTGCCATTTTCTATTTCCTTCCTTAAAAAAACGGGTACCCCCGCAAAACGATCCTGCTATTTCCATCCAAATTTTTTCTTGTTCCACACATTCCGTTTCATGCCGCAGTCGGGGCGATTACGCATCAAGCGATTAAAGCTGAACGCATAACGATTCAGTGCAATCGTTCGATGCCGCACCGAACATGGGGCCAGCCATTTGTTGCTTTAACGCTGCAAGTTCTTTCTGGGTCAGGGCCAGCTTGTCGCACAATGACGCATTACAGGATTCCAGCAATGTCATGTTTTTTACCAGTTGCTCGGTTCTGCGTTCCACATTCCGCTCGAGGTAGTAACGGTGTTCGTTCAGTTCTGCTTCCATCGCTTTCTTGTCCGAAATATCCAGCATGACCCCGCTGAAGAACAGTGGAGTGCCTGATTTATCGCGCACGACGTTGGCTTCATCGTGAAACCAGCGCAGCCTTCCGAAACCGTCATAAAGGCGATATTGGCAACTGAATGCTTCCGCAGTGCTGCGGCTGTGCAGCATGGCTTGAGCAAATTTTTCCAGATCGTCCTCATGGATATGCTGCAGGCGCAAATCGGGTTTGCCTATCCAGTCTTCCATGGCAAATCCCAAGCTCGCTATTTGCGGACTTGCGTATGTCATGCAATTGTCCTGATGACAGGACAGGACATACATGAAAGCTGGCGGTAGTTTGCCGGGGGTGGTCTGGGTGAAAGGCAGTGGTTCATGTTTTGCAGAAGCTGATATTACTGAATTGGTTTGCGAGAGATGAGTCATATCTTGTCCCTAAATGCCATTTCACTATAAAGATGCCGCATCCCCTTTGTGTGATGTCGCAAGGCATCCAACTTGTGTAGCTTCTGACGTAATAGCAAATCATGGCATCGGAAAAACCAGGCGGCCTGCCATGCAGGCTGTTATGCACAACCTCTGATTTTTTGCCGGTGTAAACCCTTTAGGTCCATGCTGCGAATTACCTGCTGCCTACAGTGCATTTTTTTCACAACGTGGGAGCATCATGTAATGATTCCGATGGTTTTTAAATAGGTAGAATTACCTAGATAAAGGCATTACTCCGCAATGGTGGATTTCAATTGGCGGGAAAAATAATTTCCATCAACGGCCGTATTGGCCGAATGGCTATTGCCATAGCCATTCCATGATATTTTGTGGCAGCTCTCAAGCCTGATTGCTATCGATGTCAGAGGCAGCGTTGGCTGAACGCGTGTCGTTGCCGAGCTGAACCGGTAGTCCTTGTTTTGCATATGTAGCAACCTCCTACAGGGCACCTCTTTCCTGCAGTAACTCACTCTCTTTGATTTAAGTTCCTGCCGTAGCGAAATACACATTTCGCCTCGCTGTATTCGATGCGCATTCAACTGACACTTGTGCCGTGGTTTGGCTCGGTATGAACGGAAAGCTCCATTGGTGAATCCGGATCAAGCCTGAGTGTACCGATTCAAGCGAGGTGACAATAGTCATGTTGAGGTCGAACCTAAATCAGTTCAGGGGCAAGCGGGTACTGTTGCTGCAAGGTCCGGTTGGGCCATTTTTCCGGAGATTTGCCTCGGACCTGGAGCAGGCCGGCGCGCAGGTGTTCAAGGTGAATTTCAACGGCGGCGACTTGCTCTTCTACCCGTTCAGAGCGTTCAACTTTCGTGGCGGCATGGAAGACTGGCCGGCGTATCTGGAAGCCTTGCTCGATCAGTTGAATATCGATGCGGTGTTGCTGTTCGGCGATTGCCGCCCGCATCACCGCATGGCGCATGGAATAGTTCACCGGCGCGGGCTGGAAATAGGCGTGTTCGAGGAGGGCTATGCCAGGCCGGATTACATCACGCTCGAAAGGTTCGGGGCCAATGGCAATTCGCTGATCCCGCGTAACCCGATTTTCTACCTGAACAACCCGATGCCATCCGTCGAGCAGCCGCTGCCGGTAGGCAACGCCTTCTGGATGGCTGCGCTGTGGGCGGTGCTGTATTACCTGGCAGCCGGCTTGCTGAAGCCGGCTTTTTCACGTTACCGGCATCATCGGCCGTTGACCTGGCTGGAATGCCTTCCATGGCTGCGTTCCATATGGCGCAAGGGGTATTACGCGCTCAAGGAGCGCCATGTGTCTGCAAGGTTGATGAGCGAGTTTGCCGGACGTTATTTCCTGGTGCCGTTGCAGGTGCACAACGATGCACAGATCCATGCCCATTCGGATTTCGATTCGATGACCCAGTTTATCGACAAAGCGATGACATCGTTTGCCGGGAGTGCGCCCCGAAATGCCGTTCTGGTTATCAAGCACCATCCCATGGACCGCGGTTATTACGATTACACAAGATTCATTGCCAGGCGGATCAGGCTGCTCGGGCTGGAAGGAAGATGCTTCTACATTCATGACCAGCATCTGCCCACGCTGCTGCGGCGCGCCCGCGGCGTAATTGTGGTCAATAGCACGGTTGGTTTATCAGCCCTTTTTCATGGCGCGCCGGTCAAGGTTTGCGGCAGCGCAATATACGACATGAAGGGGCTGACTTTCGGCGGTTCGCTGGCCGATTTCTGGCGTAATGCACAGCAAGCCAAACCGGATCGGCTCCTGTTCGAGCGTTTTCACAGTTATCTGGTTCGGTATACGCAATTGAACGGCAGTTTCTACAAGCGCCTTCCGATTGTGGCATCTGTGGCAGGAATGCGTTGGGCTTCGAGTCCGGTCGCGGGGCAGCCCGATGCCCGGCCCCGTTATCTCGAGAGCGCCGTAAGTTGAATGGGTTCAACGCCGCTACTACAGTCTATTCCCACCCGGGAAACAGGGGTTCGACCGTAGCTGAATACTGGCTTGGCCTCAGTGTATTCATGCGTGCTTTAACCGATACTGGCAACCATGTCCCATCCGGGTAATTCCTGAATCAACTGTGAAGGGAGTGCGCGATGAAATACCATGAGATGCTTCTTCTTCTTACGATATTGTCGGCGGGCGTCGGTGTGGCGCATCGCGACAGCATGGCCATGGCCAGCGAAGCCGAACATCATCATCACGGCATGGCTGCGCCAGGCACCGGTTACAAGCGCGCCATCGTGTCCTACCAGACGCCCGACGTGAAACTGGTGGATAAAAACGGCAAGCCGGTTTCGCTCCACAGCCGCCTTGATGGAGACAAGCCGGTCATGTTGAATTTTATTTTCACTACCTGCACCACGATCTGCCCGGTAACGAGTGCGACCTTTTCCATAGTGCAGGAAAAGCTCGGGCCGGAGCAGGGCAAGGTGCACTTCGTTTCGATTTCAATAGACCCCGAGCACGATACGCCTGCCAGGTTGAATGACTATGCGAAAAAATTCGGTGCAGGGGCTCAATGGAGCATGTTGACCGGAAGCGCAAAGGACAGCATTGCTGTGCAGCGCGCTTTTGATGTCTATTCTGGCGACAAGATGAATCATCGGCCGGTGACTTTCATGCGTAAAGGCCCGGGCAAACCCTGGCTGCGTATTGACGGATTTGCCAGCGCCGACGATCTGTTGCAGGAATACCGGAAACTTGCGTTGAATTAAGCCGGTATGGATATGGATCAAACCGCATCGGATACCCTTTCCGCACGCAGTGGGAGGGGCGAAACGGGCTGGCTTTGCCAGCCTTTTAATTCCCGCCGCAGGCGGGTTTCTGTCCAAACCGGGAGAACGATCATGAAGAGATTTTTACTTGTGCTGGCTGGCGTATTGCTTGCTGCAAGCTTTTCAATATCTGCTCAGGCGGGGAGCTATGGCGAACCTGTGGCGGGGATGGGCAAGATGAGAGGCGAATGCATGGGGATGGACAAGACGAGAGGTGATTGCATGATGATGGGTTGGCACAAAATGACCGGCACCGTCGATAGGATCGATCATTCCAGAGGTATGCTGACCCTGAGAAGCGGCGCGACGGATATGGCGCTGCATTTCCCGCCTTCTTCTATCAAGGATCTGAAGAACGGCGACACCATCACGGTCGATCTGGGATTCAGCAGAGGGAAACCGGCCTCCATGGACTGATCTGGTTTTTTGGAAAAATTCACGGGTCGGCCTGTTTTTCCTTTAACCGATTGACTGCGCGAATCCAGCACTAGGGATTATGGCAGCAGTGTTTAATCTGTGAAAATCCGGCGTACCAAAGCTTTTGGTGCACGATCTCCCAAAATGGTGAACAAGATGAGTCTGGGCAATACAGATAGCCTGATTAACGATGGTGTGTTGGTGCTCAACGAAGAAACGACCGCCCAAGCACAGAGAACTTTTATTGTTCTTGGCGCCCCCCGGGGGGGAACTTCCATGGTGGCCGGTGTGTTGCATCACCTTGGGGTCTATATGGGAAGTGACTTGTTGCCTACCTTTGAGGACCCGTATTTAACGAAATTGATGCTGCAAGGCCGCAATGAAGATTTAAAACAGGCGATTGTTGATCGCAACCGGAGCCATTCCGATTGGGGGTGGAAATTTCCGGGGCAGCCCATTTTGGAAGCACTGCCGGAAATATCCTCTGAACTGAGGAATCCTTATTTCCTTGCGGTTTACCGCGATGTTTTTGCCATTGCGAACAGGAATTCCATATCCGCTTATGGAGACTTGTTCGAGACCATGAAATACAGCCTGAATTACTATGCGGGGCTTGGGGCATTTCTGGCGTCAAATAAAGTACCTGCAATGCTGATTTCTTATGAAAAGGTGATGCTCGACCCAAGCATGTTTGTTGATAGGGTGAGCAGGCTTTTGGGCATCGGACATGAATGCCAGGAAAATGCCATTGCCTTCATCGAGCCCAATAAACCCGCCTACCTGGGAGCTACCGACAATCGGTGCAATGGTTTTATCGACAAGGTCGATGCCGGCTATGTGGCAGGCTGGGCTTACAGTAAAACTCAAGATTTACCCGTGGTAGTGGATATCGAATTAAACGGCCGATTGGTGAACAGCGTGCTGGCCGATCAATACCGGCCGGATGTACAGGCAATTGCTAAACATCCAAATGGGAAGACGGGCTACAGATGCGCGCTTCCATCAGAATATCAACTCAAGCATGGCGATGAGATAAGAGTACTGATACAAACCGGCGGTGAGCGAAAAGAAGTTAACCGGTCGCCGTGGATATTTTGTATGCCTTAACCAAGCTGGCCTTTTTGGGCCCCCAGTTCAGTGGTCTGAAACATGCCGGCCATCGGCGAGCCGATTTTTGCGCTTTTTCCCCGAATCCGAAAAACATGTAGTATATCCGTGCCAACCAAGTGGGCCGAGGAGCGCTATTGCGTTGCCGATGGCAGTCTCGAATTGAACCATGTGAGCAGCATTTTGGTAAAAGAGATCGACGATGACCCTGCTTGTCCCGGAAGATCAGCCTCCCTCCAACCGCAAGAACCTTGCCGCCTATCTGCCGCTCCTTGGGTATGTCACACTTGCATTTCTGGTTGCCGCAACAGCCTATTATTTCTTCTGGAAAATAGAAGGCGTGATCGAAGGGGGAAAACTTCGCGATCTCGGCGCAATTGCCGATACCAAGGTCAAGCAAATCAACACATGGCGCGAAGTCCAAAAGCGGACCGGGGAGAGTATTTCGAATGACTCGCTGCTGGCCGGAGAATTCGGCCAGTGGCAAGAAAAAGGCATGCCGTCGAATGAACACAAGCACCGCATCCGGAAATTGCTTTCCGAGCTGCAATATGCGAATGGCTATAAAGCCCTTTCGTTGCTGGATAAAAAAGGCGTTCCCAGGATTTCGGCCGACGGAGATTATGCGCCGGATGCAGAGGAGGCGCGGCTGGCGGCGCAAGCGATGGGCAACCGGAAGGCAGTATTTTCGGATTTTCACCGAGGCGACGATGCCGGGCAGGGAATATATATCGATCTGATCATACCGCTCATTACGTCCGGAAAAACTGGCCGCGTCGTGGGTGCCGCAATACTGGTAATAGACCCCAACACCTTTCTTTACCCGCTCATCCAGTCATGGCCCACCCGCCGCGGCAGCGCGGAGACGCTGCTGGTGAGGCACGAGGGTAACGAGATTTTATTTCTCAACGAGCTACACCACAATAAAGGCACGCCCCTTTCCTTACGTATTCCGTTCGAAAAGCCGAACTTCCCGGCTGCCATGGCGGTGCGCGGTGAAACGGGTACGACGGACGGCATCGATTATCGCGGTGTAGCGGTAGTTGCGGCGATGCGCGAAATTCCGGGTACACCGTGGTTCATGGTGGCAAAGATCGATAAGGCTGAACTGTTTGCTCCGATCGATCAACTCAAAACATGGGCGACAGGCCTGGGTTTTGTTATAGCGGTGCTTGGCGGAGGCCTGTTTTTTTCCTGGCTCAAGGGAATTCGGGTAAGGCAGAGGCTGATTACGGCGCAGCGCGACGCCGCGGTGGAGCGCGAAATGCTGGTCAAGCATTTCGAATACCTGAACAAGTATGCCAGCGACATTATCCTCGTGGCCGACGAGGCCGGCCGGATCGTGGAAGCCAATGAGCGCGCCGTGGAGACCTATGGCTACACACGGGAAGAGTTCCTGCGGATGGAGATATCCGATCTGCGCCTGCCTGCCGAAGACCCCGCGATTTTCAAGCGGCAGCTTGAACAGCTCGGGGAGTTGGGTGAGCTGCGTTATGAAACCGCCAACCGGCGCAAGGATGGCACGACTTTTCCCATCGAGGTCAACGCCCGCATCATCGAGGTGCAAGGCACCAAATACCTGCATGGCATCGCGCGCGACATCACTGCGCGCAAACAGGCCGAGGACGCCCTGCGCAAGCATGAAACCATGTTGCGGGAATCGCAACGGATGGCGCAGATCGGCAGTTGGGAACTTGATCTGGTGAATAACATCCTTTCCTGGTCGGATGAAAATTACCGCATATTCGAAATCGATCGCACCCGGTTCGGCGCTTCCTATGAAGCCTTCCTGAATATTGTTCATCCGGATGACCGGACCATGGTCAACCGGGCCTATACCGACTCCGTAAAAAACCGGACGCCATACGATGTTGTCCACCGGCTGCTCTTTCCGGATCAACGGGTCAAATATGTCCGGGAATGGTGCGAAACTATTTATGATCAGGAAGGCCGCCCGATTCGCTCCATTGGGACGACGCAGGATGTCACTGGGCACAAGCTGGATGAAGAAGCATTGCGCGAGAGTGAAAACCGTTACAGGCTTCTTGTCGAGTCTTCGCCATTCGGCATCCATGAGATTGATCTGGAAGGGCGCTTGCAATCCATGAACAGGGCAGGGCTCGGCATGCTCGGCCTGGATGATGCCGGGAAGGTCTGTGGTATGCCGTATCTTGAATTGGTGAGTTGGCGAGACGCCGGGCGCATCGGAACGCTTTTGTGGGATGCCATCACCAACGGGAGCCTTAGCCATTTCGAATTTTCCGCTACCGGCGATGTGCCGCGGTATTTCAAGTCGTGCTTTATCCCGATCAAGGGTGCCGACGGCAAGGTGCTGAGACTGATGAGCATTACCGAAGATATCACCGAGCGCAGGCAAGCCGAGCAGCTGTTTCACCAGCAAAAGAATTTTATCCGACGGGTAATCGATACCGATCCGAACCTGATTGCCGTCAGGGATGCCAAGGGGAAATTCCTGCTGGCGAACCAGGCCGTGGCAACCTTGTATGGCATGGAGCCGCAAGAACTGGTCGGGAGGAATGTCGCCGAGCTATTTCCAGCCGGGGATCAACTCGACGCGATCTTGCGCACCGACTGCGAGGTGATCGAGAAGCGCAGCCCGATCGAGTTCGTCGAGCATGATTCCAGGGATGGCATGAACCGCTGGTTCCGTGTCGCCAAAGTACCGATGGAGCAGCCGGATGGCTCGGTGCATGTGCTCGGCATAGCCGTCGATATCACCGAGAACAGGCTTGCGGCGGAGAAACTGCTCAAATCGGCGGAGGATATCGAGGATCTTTACGACAATGCCCCGTGCGGCTATCACTCGCTGGATAAGGACGGAATTTTTGCCCGGATCAATAATACCGAACTCAAATGGCTGGGCTACACCAGGAATGAATTGGTCGGGCAACGAAATTTCCAGGATATATTGACGCCATCCAGCGGAAACAGATTCCAGCAATACTTCCGGAAATACAGGGGAGAAGGAGGCGTGCAGGAGCTGGAAGTGGATGTGTTGCGCAGGGACGGCACGGTGCTGCCGGTGCTGCTGACGGAAACTGCGATTTACGATCCGGAAGGCCATTTCGTGATGAGCCGTTCGACCATGTTCGATATCACGACGCGCAGGCTGGCGGAGGTTGCCTTGCGGGAAAGTGAAAACCTGTTCCGCACTACGGTGGACAATGCGCCGATCATCATCTGGGTAGCAGAGGTAAGCGACGAACGAGCCTATCAGGGCTGCAATTTCTTCAACCAGCGGTGGCACGATTTTACCGGGCATGCACGGGAAGAAACTCAGGTGCGCGACTGGGTAAGATATGTCCACCCCGATGATGCGGAGCGCTGCCTCGATGTTTACAGCAAAGCCATCGGGCAAATACAGCCGTTCAAGCTGGAATACCGTCTGCGGCGCCAGGACGGCATATACCGCTGGATGCTGGATTCCGGCATTCCCCGTTTTACGGAAGAGGGAGATTTTTCCGGTTATATTGGAACCTGCGTCGATATAACCGAGCAGAAACAATTCGAGAATATGCGGGAGAAGATGGAGCATGTTGGCCGCCTTAACATTGCCGGGGAAATGGCTTCCAGCATGGCGCACGAACTGAGCCAGCCCTTGACCGCATGCAGCAATTACCTGGATGGCTGCCTGCGGCGCATGGAGGAAAACGACTGGAACAGGGAAAAGCTCCATAGGGCAGTACAGCTTGCACATAAACAGTCCGAGCGGGCCGGCAAGATCATCAACCATCTGAAGGAAATGGTGAGAAAGCAGGGTCACGAACGCGTTTTGATTGACGTCAACCAGTTGGCCAGGGATGTCGTAACGTTTCTGGAGGACGAGATCAAGCGCCAGGGTATTTCCGTACACATGGCTTTGTTTCCCTTGCCCAAAGTCATGGCATGCAAGGTGGAGATCGAGCAGGTATTGCTGAACCTGTGCAAAAATGCCATTGAATCGATGCATTCCTGCCCGCAGCGTGAACTGCGCCTGTCTACCGGCGTTGTTGAATCCGGTGAGATATTGGTTACGGTAAGCGACAGTGGAAGTGGTATTCCGGCGGGTGGGATGGAGAGCCTGTTCAACCCCTTCCAGTCCTCGAAACGGGATGGGCTTGGTCTCGGATTGGCCATTTGCCGCAGCTTTGTCGAAAATCACGGTGGCCGGATCTGGGCGGATACGCAACGCGAATTCGGCGCCGAATTCTATTTCACTCTTCCTATCGGAGCAGAACATGAATGAAAGCAACAGACAGCCGATGATATTCGTGGTGGACGACGACGAGGCCATGCGCGACTCGATTCACTGGCTGCTGGAATCGGTGAATCTTGAAACCAGGATGTTCGCCAGCACGAGTGATTTCGTGGCTTCCTGCGATCCCGATGAGGAAGGCTGCCTGCTGCTGGATGTACGGATGCCGGGTATGAGCGGCATGGAGCTTCTCGAGGCGCTCAAATACAGCGGCATTACTCTGCCCGTCATTATCATTACCGGCCACGGCGACGTGCCCATGGCCGTTCGCGCCTTGAAACACGGCGCATTCGATTTTATCCAGAAGCCATTCAACGCGCAGGAGTTGCTGGATCGGGTTAATGCCGCTCTCGAACTGGACAGAAAGAATCGCCAGCGATCCGGCGAAGTCGAGCGGCGGCGCGCCTATTTTGCTTCGCTGACCGAGCGCGAGACTGAGGTGGTGGAACTGCTGGTGGCCGGAAATTCAAGCAAAGTCATTGCGCAGAAACTTCAAATCAGCCCGAAAACAGTGGATATCCATCGTGCCAACATCATGAGAAAACTCAATGTCGGTAGCGTCGTCGAAATCGCCCAACTCCGGTTGGACCTGCAGGATTCCTGAAGCAATTCAAAAATTATGTCGTGTTGCGCAGCGCACGCTACGCTGGTTTCGTGCGGCGTTCTTACACGTCATTCTATGTGGGCTAACAAAACCATTTACCCGTTCTGCCGGGTTGCAACGATATTTCCCTACTGCCGCTAGGTAATCCTACCTATTTGAAATCGACAGGATTCGTTACATGATATTCCCACGTTGTCGAAGGGAATGCACCGTAACAAATATAGCGTTCAGCTCTTCCCGGAGCTTTTGCTACCGCATAACCAATCGACCCAGACGCAGACGGCAAGTGCTATCGAAGCGTGGCCGATGATACGGCGAACAAGTTTCCATTCCAAAGTACGCCACTAGCTGGAGATCAGGGTGGCATAAAGAGTTTTCACTAAATCGGGTGATCGTTCATGCAATGCGATATCGGGAGGTGGCACATGTACGCGAAATCGATAGGACAATTAAGGCAACGGCGCCAATCTGTGGCCTCAGCGGCAGAGGCAAAGGGCCGTTACACATCCGGCAGGGTTTCATGCAGGCAGCAAACCGAATTGCAGCGGCTATCTGCCCGCTTGCTGGAGGTTCAGGAAAGCGAGCGGCGGCGGATCGCCACCGATTTGCATGATGTGCTCGGCCAATCGTTGACCGTGATCAAGCTTATGCTGGATGAGTCGGTGATGTTGCTGGCCGCAAACGAGACAAAAAGCGCGGCCGAATCGCTGCAGCAGATGAGACTCAAGGTCAAAGGGGCATTCGAAGAGTTACGCTGCGTTTCCATGAACCTGCGCCCTGCAATAATCGACGATCTCGGCATCCTCGCGACCCTGTCGTGGTTTTTCCGGGAGTTTGAAATGGCCTGTCAGGGGATAAAAGTCGAAAAATCCTTCGGCATCCAGGAAGGCGGCATACCTGCGCCGCTCAAGATAATAATTTTCCGCATCATTCAGGAAGCAACCAACAATATCGTCAAGCACGCCAACGCCAGCCATATCCGGGTGAGCCTGAAGAGAGCCGGCGCTACCTTGCACCTCTCGATCGACGATAACGGAGATGGTTTCGACCCGCTGGAGGCTGGCAAGTCCCGCCCTTTCGGCAAAGGGCTCGGCCTTTTGAGCATGAAAGAACGTGCCGAACTCTCCGGGGGGACCTATGTAATGGAATCCAGAGCCGGGCAAGGAACAAGAATTAATGTTTCGTGGCCGCTCAGCGAATTGGAGGATAGGCATTCAGGGCAGAAAGTGACCTGGCGCAATAGCCTGAGGATCGTTGCCAATCCGATCGTATTGTGACACTACAGAATTACGCTGATCCATCTGGCCAGGAGCCTTTCACCCATGTCAAAAATACTTGCGCAGCCGGCATATCGTGAGCACAAGCAAAACAACCTTCTTGCCGGGCTTCCTGCAGCGGTGTATGAGCGCTTGGCGCCAGATATGGAACTGGTGCCACTGAGGTTCGGTTCGATTCTCTACGAAGACGAGGCGCAGTTGCGCCATGTCTATTTCCCCACCGATAGCGTCATTACGCTTCTTCGCCGGATGGAAGACGGATTGCCGGCGGAGATTGCAGTAATCGGCAATGAAGGTCTGGTCGGGATTGCCACGTTCATGGGAGGGCCTTCCATCTCGGGCCGGGCAGTGGTGCAAAGTGCCGGTTGCGCCTACCGGCTTGACTCCAGCGCGCTGAAGTGGGAATTCGAACTCGGCGGTGCGCTACGGAATGTTCTGCTGCACTACACGCAGTCGCTGATCAAGATGATGGCGCAGACTGCAGCATGCAACCGGTATCATTCGGTGGAGCAGCAGCTGTGCCGCTGGTTGCTGTCGAGCATGGATAGATTGCCTTCAAACGAGTTGCTGATGACGCAGGATCTGATTGCCAATATGCCGGGATTGCGCCGCGAGGGTATTGCCGAAGCAGCCAGAAAACTGCATGCAGCCGGGATAGTTAATTACACTTGTGGGCGGATTGTCGTGCTGGATCGACCGAAACTGGAAGCACAGGCCTGCGGGTGCTATATGGTGGTCAAAAGAGAGTTTGAGCGGCTGCTGTCGGCGCAACGACCGCAGGCTGTTGCTGCCCGTATCCCTGCACGGCCCGTAAGCAGTGCCTTGTCACATGGTATGTGGTGGAGGCCAGCTTCGATTCCCAGGAAAAATTAACCAGAAGGGCTGCCGATAATATTTTGGGTTGTTGCGGTACGCCGATCGAATTTTTCCTCATTGATGGGCATTTTCGCCGTGATGCGAATAGCCGTTGCGCCCCGCCCCCTTGATCTTGTACATGGCGGTGTCCGCATGGTGCAACAAGCTGTCCGCATCTTCGCCATCATCCGGGAAAACACTGATGCCTATACTGGCGGTAACACGCAGTTTCTGCCCATCGATATTCAATGGATCAGCCAGGCATTCCAGGAATTTCCTGGCGACATTGCTTGCGTCATCGAGGTGAGAGATAACCGGAATAATCACGGTGAATTCGTCACCCCCCAGTCTGGCGAGCGTGTCGCCCTCGCGTAAACAGCTTTTCATGCGCTCTGTCGCAGCCACCAGCACTGCGTCACCGATCTTGTGCCCCAAGGTATCGTTGATCTGCTTGAACTCATCAAGGTCGACAAAAATAACCGCCAGCATTTGCCTGTCGCGCCGTGCATGGGAGAGGGATACACTGAGCCGGTCAAGAAACAGGCGCCGGTTGGGAAGCCCGGTGAGTCCGTCGTAGTAGGCCAGGTATTGCAGTCGCTCCAGAACATATTCCTGGGTATGGGCGTCGGAAAAAATCCCGACATAATTGATTACCCGTTGCTGGCTATCCTTGACGGTGCTGATGCTCAGCCACTCCGGATAAATCTCGCCGCTCTTGTGACGGTTCCAGATTTCTCCCTGCCATTGCCCGTTTTTGTTCAGCGAGTCCCACATTTCCCGGTAGAAATCCTTGTCATGATGGCCGGATTTGAGCATGGCGGGGGTGTTGCCGATAGCTTCGTGGGCCGCGTATCCGGTGGTTTTTTCGAAGGCCGGATTGACCGAGCGGATAATTTTGCGGGCATCCGTAATCATGACCCCCTCGGCTACGCTCTCGGTCAGGCGTGAAGCAAGACGGGACGCCTCATCAGCCCTCCTGGATTCACTCAGGTCTGTCATCACCATATGGCAGGCGAGTGTATGGTCTGAGCTTTCCATGACCCTGCTTTCCAGGCGCACATCGCGCAGGGTGCCAGTTGGGGTTTTGATTCTTGACTCGATGGCAAGATTGTCGCGCGACAGGAATACCTGGTGCAGGTGATTGAGAAACTGAGAACGGTCATTTTCGGCGAGCCATGCTATGAAGTGCTTGCCCAGCAGGTGGGCACGTCCCCTGCCAAGCATGGCGACACCGGCCTGGTTGACCGTCAGTGTGCGCCCTTTCTCGTCCAGGGTCAGGCAACCGACAGGCACCAGGTCGAAGAGAACGGTGTGGTGTTTGCGCGTATCCTTCAGCTGCTGCCGGAATTTAAGAAATTCTTGTTTGCATCTTGCCAGCTCAAACTGGTCGAACCACAATTCATGCAGCAGGCTCTGGGTATCGTTCTGCTTGTATGAAGGTGATTGGGCGAGTAAATTTTTACTATCTGGAAGCATGTCGGCTTTTGCGAATAGCCCGGATGCCTTTCCGAGCAGCATCCTGCCTAACGTTGCCATGCTGCCCTCAGTTTGCTGCAGTCCTTCCGCCATTCGCAATTTTCCATGCAGTCATAGCGCTTATCTGTAGAGAAACAAGGCTCGCCGCCGCGGAGCGCCTGGATTGTCCGGATCAGCCCCGTCTGCGATGTGTGTGTGGCGCATTCCTTTAATCCGAATTCGCACGCCAGTTGCTGCAATTCTTTCAAGGTCATAGCCATTATTTTCTCCAGCAAAGCATTTGTGACAGATATGTTCCTCGGTTTCGCGATGCGCCTCTCGATAGAGATAAACAGGGTAAGCAACTTTAGTGCGGAGCATTGGAAGGGGAAATTAGTAATCGTCTTAATTCTTTCCCGAGAAAAACTGTAGTTGCATGGCGAATCGGAAGCATGATCCGCCAGTGCAAACGCTGCTGCGCATTTACCCTGAGCAGGAAATACGGTGCATCCCGTACAAATGAATACAGTCATCCGCCCAGAGAGAAATTTGATATGGGCCGTTAAGGTGAGAGGCCATCACATAACTGCGGGGGAATGAAATGAGGAACACGGAATTTCCCGTTGTGCCGCGCCGCCATCCTCATGTAGCGCAGCAGGGCTTCACCTTGCTTGAATTGCTGGTAGTCATGGTAATCATCGGTTTGCTTGCGGGATTCGTCGGCCCAAAATATTTTTCCCACATCGGCAAATCCCAGATCAAGGCGGCCCGCGCACAACTCGACGGATTGGGAAAAGCACTCGATCAGTACCGCCTGGACACCGGGCATTATCCGAGCACGGAGGAGGGGTTGGCCGCACTGGTCACGCGTCCTCCCAATGAGCCCAGGTGGGACGGCCCTTACCTGACCAAGGGCGTACCGCTCGATCCGTGGGATAACCCGTATCTTTTCAGAATTCCCGGAGAGCATGGGGAGTATGACCTCATTTCCTACGGGAGAGACGGGCAGGCCGGTGGGGAAGGTGAGGCAGCCGATATCGTCAACTGGTAGACGATACGGCAGGAAAGCCCACAGGTTTGCGGCTAGCGGGCAATAGGTGGTTTTACTTATTTTGCGAGGCTGTCACCATTGTAATAATGGCCGCCATCCTGCCGCCCTTGGCAAGGCGTGGCGCATCGCGTCCGATCATGAAAAGAGTGGGTCGCTGTTTGTCGGCTAGCAGTTCAGACATACCACCTGTTCCCCATGCATACTCCACCGAAGCCTTGGTGTTGTTGCCGGAATGGGACATATAAACCGGAGATAACGATGGGAAAAAAGAAACGCATCCTGATCATCGAGGATTACCCACTGCTGAGAATTGGCATCAGGACATTATTGTCGCGGGAAGCGGATATCGAGGTTGCCGGTGAATCTGACGATAGCCGCGATGCCGCGCTTCTGGTCAAGGTTTTCGCCGCCGACCTGGTGCTGATGGATCTGCCCATACTCGGCATGAGCGGCATGGAGGCCATTGCGGATATCAAGCGGCACCACCCGGACACCCGCGTACTGGTTCTTACCATGCACAAGGCGGTCGAATGCGTTCATGGAAGCCTGCTGGCTGGCGCCGATGGCTACGTTCTCAAGGATGATGCACATGACGAATTGCGCACCGCAATTCGCTGCGTGCTGAACGGCAAGAAATATCTGAGTTACGGAATATCGGCTACCAACGGTTGCCTGGATGCCCGCGATTCATTGAATCACGGCAAAGGCCACTACATTTGCGCTGTGCGGCATGCGACTGACTGGAGGTAATGATGAAAGAGAAAAAACGCGTTCTGATCGTCGAAGACCATACCCTGTTGAGGGCCGGCCTCAAGGCATTGCTATCCCAGGATACGGAGATCGAGATTGTCGGCGAAGCGGAGAATGGCCGCGATGCCGTCCGTATGATTGCGACGACCGCTCCCGATCTGGTGCTGACGGACCTTTCCATGCCCGGCATGAATGGCATCGAATCCATCGTAGACATCAAGCGGCGCTACCCCGGCGTCCGCGTACTGGTGCTCACGATCCATAAAACGGACGAATACATTTTTGAAGCCATGCGTGCGGGCGCCGACGGCTATATCCTCAAGGATGCATCGCACGATGAATTGCGCATCGCAATCCGCAGCGTGCTGAACGGCAAGACTTACCTGAGCCCGGACATATCGGCAAAAGTGATCAACGGTTATCTGGATACCGACAAATCATCCAGCCCGGTCAGCACTTGGGATACGTTGACCCACCGCGAGAGGGAAGTGCTGAAGCTCGTGGCCGAAGGGCATCCGAACAAGTTCATTGCCGACTACTTTTGCCTGAGCATCAAGACGGTCGAAAAACATCGATCCAATTTGATGAAAAAACTCAATCTGCACAATGCATCGATGATAACTGCCTATGCCATAGAAAGAGGGCTGGTTACCAATTAGCCGCCGTAATACCCGGTTGCCTGAAGTTTATCGCCATATGGCGTTCGCCATATTGTCCTTGCATCCTTCCGTTCCCCCCAAGGTATGAAACCCTGTCGAAGCGGGCTTTGAGCCGCAGAGGTGAACCTTTACCGCAGAGCGATCACGCGTCCGTGAGGGATCGAATCCAATATCTCCTCAGCCTCCGGTAGTGAATGAAAAAATGCAACATTTCCTGATGCAAATATGCAGTCCATTGCGTAGTGCATCAGTTTGCCGCAGCAGTAATACTCGAATTGCGAACCGCTGCCGACAACCCACCCTGCAACGGGAGTGACGCGTACAGCACCACTTGGGAGAACACGTGGGAATTCCAAACAATCCTGAAAGGAACATAACCATGAAACAGCGCAAATTCAAGCTAAAGCAGGTGGCCGTAGCGGTTTTGTTCGCGATCAGTTCACCGTTGATAATCGATTCCGCCTACGCGGGCGCCGGATGGGCCGATAGTACCAATTCGACCGGCGCACCCATCAAGGTGCCTACCTTTTACGCCAACAGCCCATCGGGTATGCGGCCAGACCTGTCTCCGACGGCGGCACCGGGGGCGATGGTCAACACCGGAACTCCCTTAAGGAAATTCGTCGATGGCCTGCCGGGCCTGACCGCTGCCGGGACGAACAATCTCGGCCAGTACATTCCCGTTGCGGTGAAGGATGCGGCTTCCTATCCCGGCTCCGATTATTATGAAATCGGCATCGTCGAGTACACCGAGAAGATGCATAGCGACCTGCCCAAGCCCACCACGCTGCGCGGTTACGTTCAGCTGGAGACAGCTGCGAATGCCGCATCGAGCAAGCATATCGCGCTGAAGTACCCCAATGGCACGGCCATCATGAATGCCCAAGGCGCGCAGATTTACGCGGTTGACAACCCGCATTACCTGGGGCCGTTGATCAGCGCCACCAAGGATGTTCCGGTGCGCATCAAATATTCCAACCTGCTGCCCAAGGGGCACTTCGCTGCGGGAAAACGCAATGGCGACCTCTTCCTGCCGGTGGACAAAACCCTCATGGGGGCAGGAACCGGCCCGAATGGCGGCACTGAGAAATACACCGAAAACCGCGCCATCATCCACCTGCATGGCGGCGCCACGCCGTGGATCAGCGATGGCATGCCCCATCAATGGATCACTCCGGCAGGGGAAACCACTTCCTACAAGAAAGGGGCGAGCGCCCAGAATGTCCCCGACATGCCTGACCCGGGCGATGGCTCCCAGACGCTGATCTGGACCAACCAGCAGAGCGGCCGCTTGATGTTCTATCACGATCACGCCGCCGCGATAACCCGCATCAATGTCTATGGCGGCATGGCGGCGGGATACCTGTTGAGCGACCCGGTGGAAAGCGCCTTGCCTGTACCCGCCACCCAGATACCCCTGGTCATTCAGGACAAAACGTTCGTGCCCCAGGACGTCGCCCAGCAGGATGCGAAGTGGGATACGGTGCATTGGGGCCAGCCGGGCGATTTATGGTATGCCCACGTCTATGAGCCGAACCAGGATCCGAATTCCTTCGATGGAACGAACCCGCCCGGCCGCTGGGACTGGGGCCCATGGTTCTGGCCCGTGTTCCCCTCGGCATATCCTCTGCCGACCGGCGCATACGGCGACGTGACTACCACGCCCGAAGCATTCATGGATACTCCGGTCGTGAACGGCACCGCCTATCCTACCTTGGCCGTCGATCCCAAGGCCTACCGCCTGCGCATTCTCGCTGCCGCGAACGACCGGTCATTCAACCTGGGGCTGTATGTCGCCGAACCCTTGACCGTCACGGTGACCTCCGGCGGCAGCGGTTATTCCGCTACTCCTACCGTCACCATCACGCCTGCTGCAGGCGACACCAGCGGCACCACCGCTACAGCGACGTCTACTGTCGTGGCCGGTGTCATAACCGGGATCACGGCTACGGTCACCGGCCCCGGCTTTACCGCTCTGCCCACTGTCACCATCACTGATCCTGCCGGCACAGGCGCCGCCATCATGGCTTCCATCAACACGGAAGTGAAGATGATTGCGGCGACCCCTCCGACCCTGCCGCTCTGTTCGACCGTCACTGCCGCCGTTGACCCCGTGACCGGTCTGCCGTCGGGGGCCGGGACAACCTGTTGGCCGGATCTCTGGCCGACCGATGGCCGGGCGGGTGGTGTGCCGGATCCGCTGACCGCGGGTCCGCAGCTGATCCAGATCGGCAACGAAGGCGGCCTCTTGCCGGTACCGGTGGCGATTCCTTCCACCCCGGTCGGCTATGAGTACAATCGCAGGAGTGCCACAGTGTTGAACGTCTTTACCTATGGCCTTTACATGGGACCGGCGGAACGGGCGGATGTCGTCGTCGACTTTTCGCAGTATGCAGGCAAGACACTGATCGTCTACAACGACGGGCCAGCGCCTGTTCCGGGTTTCGATCCGCGCATCGACTACTACACCGGTAATCCGGATCAGACCAGCGTCGGCGGCGCGCCTTCGACCCTGCCGGGCTATGGCCCCAACACCCGCACCATCATGCAGATCAAGGTGGCTGCGACTCCTCCGGCCGCTCCCTATAATGCATCCGCGCTGTCCACTGCCTTGCCGACCGCCTATGCGGCCAGCCAGCCCAAACCCGTCGTGCCGCAAGAGGCTTACAACGCCGCATTTGGCGCAGGCTGGGCAAATACCTACGCCAGAATCTACACCGGCGCGACTTACCTCGGCAATTACGAGCCGCTCACCTTTGTGACGCCAGAAAATATCACCTATAAGGCTGCAACGGCAGCGACCACGACGGCGCCTACCACGACAACAACGGCTCCGGCGGGCTCTACGGTGTCGGTGTGGGTGGAAAACAAGGCAATCCAGGAACTGTTCGAGCCTAACTACGGGCGGATGAATGCCACGCTGGGGATCGAGTTGCCGTTCAGTAGCGCCTTGACCCAGACGACCGTTCCCCTCAATTACATCGACCCGGCTACCGAGACGATCGCCGATGGCGAGACCCAGATATGGAAGATCACCCACAATGGGGTGGACACCCACCCGGTGCACTTCCACTTGGTCAACGTGCAACTGATCAACCGGATAGGCTGGGACGGCACGGTGAAACCGCCTTCGGATAACGAAGTCGGCTGGAAGGAAACCGTCAAGATGAACCCGCTGGAAGACGTTGTGGTCGCGGTCCGGGCCAAGGCGCCCGTGCTCACCTTCGGGGTACCCGACAGCCACCGCGCGCTGGACCCGACACAGCCGCTGGGCTCCACGATGGGCTTCACCCAGATAGACTATACCCCGGGCAGCCCGACCTTCGGGATGGCGGTGCCGAATGGAACCGTCACCAACACGATGACCAACTTCGGCTGGGAGTATGTCTGGCACTGCCATATCCTGGGGCACGAAGAGAACGACTTTATGCGCCCGCTCATCTTCAAGTACTCAGCGCTTCTGCCGGCTGCACCCACCAGCTTGAGCCACAACGCCAACACCCTGAACTGGACCGATACGACTCCGGCAGCCGCCGTCGCGACGCCGGGCAATCAGGCGAACGAGGTCGGTTTCCGGATCGAGCGAGCCGCCGGCTTTGGCGCATTCTCGGCCATAGGAACAGTTCCAGCGAATACGACCAGCTTTACCGATACGACGATTGCTCCAGCCACCAATTATTCGTACCGCGTTGTAGCCTATAACGCCGCGGGGAATTCGCTTCCGTCGAATACGGTATCGCTGCTGCAAGGGCCGGTCAGCCTGCTGCCGTCATCTTTGACGTTCGGGACCCAGGCAGTTGGAACCAACAGCGCAGCGCAGGCGGCGACGCTGACCAACCCCGGCATTGCTGCTCTTTCGATCAGCGGAATCTCGCTCGTCGGAGCAAACCCGGGCAATTTCCTGCAGACGAACAATTGCGGGACCAGTCTGGCAGCTGGTGCAACCTGCGCAATCAACGTGGCGTTTAGTCCAAAATCAACCGGCGCCAAGACAGCGGGACTGCGTGTGGTCGATGCGGCAGGGACGCAGCAGATTAGCCTGAGCGGCACAGGCGGCGTAGCAGTCGTGGGGCTGACGCCGGCGAGCATGACGTTTGCGAACCAGACAGTCGGCACCAGCAGCTTGGCGCAGACTGCAACGCTGGCCAATACGGGAACGGCGCCAATGCCGATCACCAGCATCTCGGTGGTGGGGGCGAACATATCCAATTTTTCGCAGACGAATAATTGCGGGGCCAGCCTGGCCGTGGGTGCAAGCTGTGCGATCAACGTGGTATTCAGCCCCAAAGCGGCCGGCACCATGACTGCGGGGCTGCGTGTGGCCGATGCTGCGGGAACACAGCAGGTTGCGCTGAATGGCACAGGCATTATGCCAACGGCAACGCTAACGCCGGCATCCCTGACATTCGCTCCTCGAACAGTCGGCACCAGCAGCGCAGCACAGGCCTTGACGCTGGCCAACCCGGGAATAACGCCGATGGCGATCACCAGCATCTCGATCGTCGGGGCTAATGTGACCAATTTCTCGCAGACGAATAACTGCGGAGCCAGCCTGGCTGCAGGCGCGAGCTGCATGGTCAACGTGACGTTCAGCCCGAAGGGGGCCGGTGTCAAGACAGCGGCGCTGCGTGTGATTGATGCGGCGGGCACACAGAGTGCTCCTTTGAGCGGCACGGGGCTGTAGGTTAAATGACGGCCATGTCACCAACCCGGCATAAACAAGGAACGGCACTGCCCGCAGGGGCTTTCTGCGAGCGGTGCTGGCTCCTGGTGCCTGCCATGCCAGGATTGACTGCATCTGCGCCTGGCCAACATGATGGGTGGCAATTTTGCCCGGAACAGCATCAATCCTTAGGAGACAGAAAATGAAATCCATTGCAAAAATCATCTGCTGCGTTGTTACCTTGTCATGGTTATCCGGCGCAACTGCAGAAGGGGTGGTCATCCATGAGAATGCAAACTCAGTCACTTTGGAATCTACGCAAACTTCTGCCGTGCCAGCCCCCCAGGAAGCATCGGCACCAGTCTACGACAAGGTAGACCGGGCTCGAGCGGAGCAAAGGCTGGAATCGAATGCGCTGCGAGCCAAAAAGAGAACCGAACAAGCGAAGAAGGAAGCTGCCAGCAGGGCTGCCAAGGCGCCACCGGCAAATCCTGCCCGGAATAACCAGGGCACCGGGAAGTGATGGCCGGCGAAGCAGGCTCCTGGCTTTGCCTGGGTACAAGTCTCGATATGACGTCCACTTGGCGGCCATCTTTCGGTTGCCGGGTGGCCGGTTGCTTTCCAGGGCACGGGCAAAACGTAATCGGGTTCGTGTCTCTTCATCAATCGTGATGCGGAATCCAATTTCTGCGCAACGGCTAATCCGGAAAGGAAAAATGATGACGATGAAATGGATGATGGTTGTAGTTTTCGGGTTTGCCGCAGCCCAGGCAAATGGAGAAGAAGTGCCGGTCCTCAAGACCCAGAAGGACATGCAAAGTTATGGCATCGGGGTGAACATAGCGAAGAGCTTCAAGAAAAACGAGGTGGATTTTGACCTGGAATTCCTGATCAAGGGCTTGAGAGACGGGCTTTCCGGCGAGAAGCTGCTGATGACCGAAAAAGACCTCCGCAAGGTCATGAATTCGTTTCAGGGCGAATTGAGGCAAAAGGCAGCCGGGATACGCCGTGTGGCGGCCATGGACAACAAGACGAAAGGAGAGGCTTTCCTGGCCGGGAACAAGGCCAGGGATGGCGTGGTGGCGCTGGCAAGCGGAGTGCAATACAAGATCGTCAAGGAGGGCGGCGGCAGGAAGCCGACGGATGCCGACATGGTGGAATGCAACTACCGCGGCACTCTTCTGGACGGAACCGAGTTTGACGGAACCGATCCCGGAAAGCCTGCGATGCTGAAAGTTTCCCAACTCATCGCCGGCTGGAAGGAAGCGCTGAAACTGATGCCGGAAGGTTCCCGGTGGCAAATTTTCATTCCGCCGGAATCGGCTTACGGCCAGCGGGGAGTGGGAAGCGATATCGGGCCGAATGAGACATTGGTTTTTGAGGTGGAACTCCTCGCCGTCAAGTGATCGAGGATATCTCCGGCTGATCCGGGCATACGAATGAAACAGCTTCCAGAAGGGAAGGGGGTGGCCGATGTTTCGTCATAAGTTATTCGCGACAGGCTGTGAAATATTGTTGATGCTCGGCTCCCTCATGGCGTTCCCCGCCCATGCTGCCGGCCCGACACCCTCCGCAGATGAGCTGGAAGCCGGCAGGCGTATCTATCAGGAGGGCATTCTGCCTTCCGGCGCGTCGCTGAAGGGCGTGCGCGCGGGCGGTGCCGTGGTGGGCGCAGCCGCAGCCTGCATGAGCTGCCACCGCCGCAGCGGCATGGGTGCCGTCGAAGGCGGCATCCAGGTACCACCCATCAACGGCCGATTCTTGTTTGCGCAGCGTGAAGACAGGGTGCTGGCGATCATGGATACGCGCAGCGGCAAGCGGATGAACCAGGCGCACGATCCTTACACCGATCAATCGCTGGACAAGGCTATCCGCCGCGGGATGAACAACCGCGGCCAGGAGATGAACGTTGTGATGCCGCGTTATGAGTTGGGTGACCGGGAGGCGCAAGCGCTCATCGCCTATCTCAAACAATTGTCGGATCAATGGTCACCCGGGGTTACGGCGGACACGATCCGCTTTGCCACCGTCATTACACCCGAAGTGGAACCGGAAAGGCGCAGGCTGCTGGTTGACATGATGCGCTCCGCCTTTGTGCAGAAGAACGGCAGCACGGTAACCAGCAGGCAGGCGGGCAGAAGACGGCACATGACATCGGCGGCGGAGATGGTCTTGGGCACCGAGCGCACCTGGCAACTGGAGGTGTGGGAACTGCAAGGGGCGCCGGAAACCTGGGCGGGGCAACTGGATGAATTCTATCGACGCCAGCCCGTATTTGCCGTGGTTTCCGGCTTATCGAATTCCACGTGGGAGCCTGTGCATGATTTTTGTGAATGCGAACGGGTGCCGTGCTGGTTTCCCAGCGTCAGCCTGCCGCCCGTAAAGGAGCAGGCATTCTATCCGGTCTATTTTTCACGCGGTGTAACGCTTGAGGCGGACGTGCTGGCGAAGCATTTGTTGTCCGGCGGTAAGCCGCCGCGGCGGCTAGTGCAGGTATACCGTGATGACTATGTAGGCCGGGGTGCGGCGCAGGCCATGAGGCAATCCCTGTCCGGCTCGGGGGTCACAGTGGAGGATCGCGTCCTGCAGGGCGATGGGCCGGATGCTTTGCGCCGCGCGCTGGCGGATGCCGGGGAGAAAGACAGCCTGATGTTCTGGCTGCGCCAGTCCGACCTGGCCATGCTCGATCAGGTGATGCCGGCCGCCGGGGCATATTTTTCCGCCCGGCTGGGTGGCGGCGAGCATGGGCATTTCCCGGTAGCCTGGAAGGATAGCGTACGGCTAGTGTATCCCTATGAACTGCCGGAAAAACGCGCAATCAATCTGTCTTACTTTCACCAGTGGCTCCAGTTGCGCAGGATAGCGCTGGTGGACGAGCCGCTCCAGGCGGAAATCTTTTTTGCCTTGAATTTCCTGACCGATACGGTCGCGGAGATGCTGGATAACCTTTATCGCGATTACCTGCTGGAGCGGGCCGAGAGCATGGTCAGCCAGCGCGAGGGCGGCAAGGCCGAGGCCGAGGCGCGCGACCGCGGCTTGTTGAGAACCGCCGGGGGGGCCATCGGAAGGCAGGGCGGGGAGGGGACCGCACCGCTCGGCAGGCATGAGAGCACAACCATCTACCCGCGCCTGAGCTTGGGGCAGACCCAGCGTTTTGCCTCCAAGGGCGGTTACATCGTGCGCTTTGCCGGCAAGGATGATGACAGGCTCGTTGCCGAGTCGGATTGGCTCGTCCCCTGACCACTCCGTAGCGGCCCCCGGTATTGAAGCAGCGATCTACAGTTTTCACTGTATTGAAAAAACGAATGGCCCTGCCTAACCTGAAAAACGCGACAGGAAAATCACCCGCACAGGAGGAACCATGAGGCAGCTTGAGTGCATTCCAACGTTAATCATGTTTGGGCTCTGCCTGATGCAGCCGGTTTGGGCGGGTATCTACGTCTACAACGCCGACGATGGTTCGGTGAATTTGAGCAATGTGCCGGCAAACAGTCGCTACACCCTCCTGCTTCCGTCGCCGCCGGAAGAAATGCCTGCAGCGGGTAACCGCAGGCCTTTGCTGAAACTTGCCAACAAGGCGCAGTATGAGCGGATCGTTGCCGAAATCGCGCACGTTTACGGCCTGGACAGCGCGCTGCTCCATGCCGTAATTTCGGTTGAATCCGGCTACAGCCCGACAGCCGTCTCAAGGAAAGGCGCCGCGGGGTTGATGCAACTCATGCCGAAGGTTGCGAGGCGTTATGGCGTCACCGATTCTTTCGATCCGGTGCAGAACCTCCATGGCGGCGCAAGGCACTTGCAGTATCTGCTGAAGATATTCAACAACGATATCAGCCTGGCCCTCGCTGCCTACAACGCGGGCGAAGGGTCGGTGCTGAAATACGGCAACCGCATTCCGCCCTTCCCCGAGACGAAAAACTATGTGCCGCAGGTGCTGGGTTTTTACCAGATGTATCAGGCAGAGCCCCTCTAGTCGATGAAAGCGAGGCCCTAAGCCTTGTGTTCCTTGAGGTAGGTCTCTACCGAGGTTATCGCCTCGGCCAGCCTGACGGCAGCGGCCTCAACCAGTTGCCGGCATTTGCCGGCATCTTCTTCCGCAATGGCCTTCTCCAGCTGGCCGGCGGTTTCCGCCAGCAAATAGGCGCCGATGGTCGCTGCGACTCCCTTCAGCGTGTGCGCCAGGCGCTCCGCCGTTTTCCGGTCATCGGCCGCAAGCGCGTCCCGGATAGACTGCACTGCCTGCCCTTGGCTGGGAGCAAACTTGCCGAGCATGGTCAGGTAAATATCCTTGCTTCCCATGCCGGCTATGGCCTTTTCGGGATCGAAAGCGGCCGGAGCTTCGGGCGATTGCCGGGTTTCCGCTGCGGATTGCCTGGGCATCCGCTCCTGGCGGTGCACCCAGCGGGCCAGGGTGGCGTACATCGCCTCGTACTGCACCGGCTTGGAAATATAATCGTTCATGCCCGCGGCAAGGCAAGCATCCCGGTCGCCGATCATGGCGTTGGCCGTCATGGCGATGATGGGCAAATCGGCCAGTGCCGGGTTTTCCCTGATCAGGCGCGTTGCTTCCAGGCCATCCATCTTGGGCATCTGCATATCCATGAGTACCGCATCGAACCGTTCCCGCTGCAATGCCTGCATCGCCTCGATTCCGTCGTCGGCGATGCCGACTTCCACTCCGGCACGCATCAGCAGCGCGTTGGCCAGCTGCTGGTTGAACTTGTTGTCTTCCACCAGCAATACGTGCAATCCCGTCAGGTCGACATGTGTCTCTTTCCCCGGCTCGGGCGAGGACAGCATGCCCATACCCGAATTGCACGTCATCAGCGCGTCGAACAGGTTGGATGCCATGACCGGTTTGTTGATGATTGCGTCCAGCAGCGCCGCTGCCTCCGACTCATGAATCATTTCGGTATGCTTATGGCCGGAAAGGTAAATGATGCATGGCTGCTGGCGCAGCGGCAGCTCCCGTTTGATGCGCCTGGCCGCTTCCAGGCCGCTGATGCCGGGCATGCTCCAGTCCAGCGCCACGCAGGTAAACGGCTTTTCGGTTCCTTCGGCCTTCTCGATCGCAGCAATCCCTTCGAGGCTGCCGGAGACGGCCATCGCCTCGATGCCGAATGACTCCAGGCAGGATAGCATCAGGCGGCGCGCGTTATCGTTGTCATCGACCACCAGCACTCTGAGCACGTTCAGATATTCCAGGTTGCGGGCTTCATCGGGCAGATAGGCGAAGGAAATATCGAAGGAAAAAACGCTACCTTGCCCCGGCGTGCTTTCCACCTCTATCCGTCCGTCCATCAACTCCACGAGGCGTTTGGAGATGGCCAGCCCCAGCCCCGTCCCGCCGTATCTCCGGGTGGTGGAAACATCTGCCTGGCTGAAGGACTGGAAGAGTTTTTCGCGCTGCTCGGATGTCAGGCCGATGCCGGTGTCCCTTACGGTGAAGCGCAACATAACCCGATCGGCAGCCCGGTTTATTATCCGGATTCGAATCTCGACCTCGCCAGCCTCGGTAAATTTCACCGCATTGTTGGCAAGATTGTTCAGCACCTGCCCCAGGCGCAATGAGTCGCCAACCAGCAACTGCGGAATCCTGAATTCCTTGTCGATCAGGAACTCGATGTGCTTTTCTTCCGCGCGGATGCTGATGACGGCCGCTACGCCTTTCAGGACTCCCTCCAGGCTGAAGGGCGCTTTTTCCATATCCAGCTTGCCGGATTCGATCTTGGAAAAATCCAGAATGTCGTTGATGATGCCCAGCAGCGAGTTTGCCGAAAGAGAAACCTTTTCCAGATAATCCCGCTGTACGGGTGTCAGCTCGGTTTGCAGGCACAGGTGGGTGAAGCCCAGGATTGCATTCATCGGTGTGCGGATTTCGTGGCTCATATTGGCGAGGAAATAGCTTTTGGCCTGGCTGGCCAGTTCTGCATCGTATTTGGCGGCAATCAGCTCCTGCTGGTTTCGTTTGTACCGGGTGATGTCGCGCACCATGCAGGTAAAATGGCGCTTTCCACCCAGCATCACCTCGCTCACCGCCAATTCCAGGGGGAAGGCACTACCATCCTTGCGCTGCCCTGTGATCTCTCTCTCGCCGCCGGTGAAGCACACATCTTTGCTCTCGCGCAACAGACAGTCGCTGTGCAGCAACTGGACAAACTCCGGCATCAGCATGCCGATATTTTGCCCGACGGCTTCGTCGATGGGATAACCGAAAATGTGCTCGGCGTTGGCGGCGAATTCCTCGATGATGCCGTCTTCGTTGAAGGTGATGATCCCGTCCGCGATGGTGTGGAGAATCGCATACATGCGCGCTTCAGTATCGCGGATGACCAGTTGTTTGGCGTATTCTGCGGCGGCAATGTTCAGATCCTGCTTGGCCTTGAGTTGGGAATAGCGCATTTTGGTGAAATACCAGGAACCGATCAGCAGCAGCAGCAGCGTTCCCGCCGCATAGAGCACGGTGGGCCACATCACCCCGGAATTCAATTCTGCGATCCGGTTTGCGGGGACATAAGAAACCACTTTCCAGAAATAACGATCGATACCGGTGCTGGTGCGTATCGGGATGCCGGCATCCTTGCGCGGTTTCAGCAGATAGGCCGTTTCAAAGCTCCACAGGCCGGTTTTATCCTCGAACTGGCCATGCTCCGCCGATACAATCTTTTCCCATGCGGCGGGAAAACTGGTAGCAAGGGTTCCCGAGCGATTGAACATGGCCTCCAGCTTGTCATCCGGGTTATCGCCCATCAACCAGTACCCATCGCCATCCAGCAGCATGTTGTAGCTGCTGGCTATGCTCCGGTAGGCCCCCACGAGAGCCTGGTATTCCTTGACGGCTACTGTGACCACCAGCACGCCATGGCGGCGAGCCCGAGCGTCGAAAACGGGAGTGGCGATGCTGATGACGGGAAGGCGATGAGCGAGAATCTCTTCATCTGCAATTTCCGGATATAGCTGGGATACGTAAATCTGGCCCGGCCCCAGCCCGATGCTCTTCTGGAAGTAGTGCCGGTCGCGTTTGTTTTCCAGCTTGTTTTGATCGGTAATGCTGATCTGGCCATCGATATTGTTTATCCGCAGCATTTCCATGCCATTCCCGTTTATCCAGGATGTCTGGTAATAAATCGGGTGCGACATGGAGAACAGGACAAAATCCCTGCGCAGGTTCTCCATGTTCGTGGAAGTTTTCTGTTCCGCTGCGGCGGCCAGTCCCGGATTGGCCGCGAGGTAGGTGACATAGCGGACGGCTTCGCCAAGCGAGCGTTCGACTTCACGTCCATTGGCCAGTACGTTGAGCGAACTGTCCGCCCTGAGGATGGTTTTCTGATCGTCGATTGCCTGGTTGTAACGATAAATTGCAGCCAGAGAAACCAGTACCGCCAACAGAATGGCCAGGATGAAAAAGTTGCGGTAAAACGAATTGGATGTGAGGGCGGCTTTCATGGGCAATACCGGCCTCATGCCTGCCCCCTCATTAAGCTGCCCGGCTCAACAGATGGTTGCGGAAAGGCCAAAGTCAATGCCTGGCATACTGATCGGAACCCCACATGAAGTCCTTTAATTGCTGCAGCTCGGACGACTTTTCGTAGGCGCTTTCCTGCAGCTTGGCATTCTCGCTGCGCAAATAATCCTGCATGAATTTGATCTTGAGGTGCGTCCTGACACGCGCAGCGACCAGCGGCGCGCTGATGGGCTTGTGGATGAAATCGGACGCACCCACCGAGAATCCCAGCTCTTCATCCTTGACTTCATTTTTGGCCGTTATGAAGATGACCGGCACGTGATTCGTCGCAGGGTTGTTCATCAGGCGGCGGCAGATTTCAAAACCATCCACATCCGGCATCATTACATCGAGCAGAACCAGGTCAGGAGGTTCGGCGAAGGCAAGCTCGAGCGCCTTGAGGCTATCATCGGCCAGTTTGACGTTGTAGTACTTGCCCAATATGCCTTCCATCAGGCTCAAGTTGAACGGTTCATCGTCTACCACCAGCACCGTCGGACGTTCGGAAGAGATTGACATCATATTCCCCTTTCATTAAGTCGATTCGGATGACCGTAAACCGTTATGCCGCCCTTAGCCAGAAATAACTGCGCATTACAGCCTGCGTATTTTCGTGGCGTAAATAATCCTGCATGAATTTGATCTTGAGGTGCGCCTTGACGCGCGCAGCGAGTATCGGCGCGCTGATGGGTTTGTGAATGAAATCGGATGCACCCACCGAGAACCCCAATTCCTCGTCCCTGGTTTCGTTTTTGGAAGTTATGAAGATCACCGGCACATGACTTGTGGCGGGGTTGCTCATCAGGCGGCGGCAGACCTCGAAGCCATCCATATCCGGCATCATCACATCCAGCAGGACCAAATCCGGCGGGTCGGCAAAGGCGAGCTCAATTGCCTTGAGGCTGTTGTCGATCAGCTTGACGTTGTAGTCTTTACCCAATATCTCCTCCATCAGGCTTAAATTGAACGGCTCATCGTCCACTACCAGCACTGTGGGGTGCTCGGAAGAAACTGGCATCGTATTCCCCTTCATCTGATCTGCTCATGCAGGCTGCAAACCGTTATGCACCCTTCGCGAACCTGATGTTCACGAGGCATCCAGAAGTCGAAGCCTGCCGGATTGGATCCCTTATCGACGCCGGGCCGGTATGTATGCAATATAGACATCTGCCGCATCGTTACAATAGGGTAAAACCCCTACCCTGCAGGGAGTACCCTTCCCATTTTCCCTAGTGGCGCAGGCCGGAGGTTTCAGCGGCTAACACGCCGTCCGGTCTATGGCTTGAATAGTTCTACCGGCAGTGGGAATACGATGGTGTTGCTCTTGTCGCCGGCGATCGCGTTGAGGGTTTGCAGGTAGCGCAGTTGCATGGCCTGCGGCGATTGCGCCAGCACTTGCGCGGCCTGCAGCAGCTTCTCTGAAGCCTGCAACTCGCCTTCGGCGTGGATCACCTTGGCACGCCGCTCGCGCTCGGCCTCGGCCTGTTTGGCGATGGCGCGCACCATCGACTCGTCGATGTCCACGCGCTTGATCTCCACGGTGGACACCTTGACGCCCCAGGCGTCGGTCTGCGCATCGAGGATCTGCTGGATATCGGCGTTCAGGCGTTCGCGCTCGGCCAGCATGACGTCCAGCTCATGTTTGCCGAGCACCGAGCGCAGTGTGGTCTGCGCCAGTTGCGAAATCGCCTCGATGAAGTTTTCCACCTGAATGATGGCCTTCTGCGGGTCGATGACGCGAAAATACACCACCGCGTTCACCTTTACCGACACATTGTCGCGCGAGATGACATCCTGGCTCGGCACATCCATCACGATCACGCGCAGGTCCACCCGCACCATCTGCTGGATGCCCGGCAAGACGATGATGAGGCCAGGCCCCTTCACTTTCCAGAAACGCCCGAGCATGAAGACCACGCCGCGTTCGTATTCGCGCAGAATGCGGACGCTTGTTATCGCCAAAGCGATGATGAGCAGCAGGGCGCCGCTCCAGCCGAAATCCCAGATCATGGCTGTTCTCCTTTCTGTTCAGGTTGAACTACCAGAGTAAGTCCGTCCAATGCCACTATCCTGACGCGCGTACCGCGCGCCACTGCCGACTCGCTGCGCGCCTGCCAGCGTTCGCCGAAGGCCAGCACCCAGCCTTCACGTTCGAAATCTTCGAGTGCCACTGCCGTACCGCCCAGCATCGCCTCGCTGCCGCTGACCATGGGCCGCCGCCTTGCGCGCAACGCGAAGGCGCCGATGCCGGCCAGCACCAGGGCGCTGACTACGGCCAGCGGCACGATAAATGCGAGCGAAACTTCCATGCCGGGAATGTCGGCGTCGATCAGCATCAGCGCGCCGGCGACGAAGGAAACAACGCCGCCGATGCCTAGCACGCCGAAACTGGGCGTGAAGGCTTCCGCTGCCATCAGCGCAAGACCCACCAGCAGGAGCAGTGCGCCGGTCGCGTTGATCGGCAGCATGGCGAAACCGTAGAGCGCCAGCAGCAAGCTGATGGCGCCGATTACGCCGGCCACGCCGATCCCCGGCGTGTAAAACTCGAACAGCAACCCGTAGATGTCGAGCATCATCAGGATCAGCGCGGTGTTGGGGTCGGCCACCGCCATCAGCAGGCGCTCCTTCCAGTTGCGCTCGATGCTGACGATGGCGGCGCCGCCGAGCGCCAGTTTGTGATCGCCTTCCGCGAGGCGTACATTGCGCCCGTCGGCCTGGCGCAGCAGGTCGGGCAGGTCGGTTGCGAAGAAATCCACCACCTTCAGTTTCAGCGCATCTTCGGCCGACAGGCTTTCTGCCTCGCGTACTGCTTTCTCCGCCCAATCGGCATTGCGGCCGCGCAGTTGGGCGAGGCTGCGCAGGTAGGCTGCGGCGTCCTGTACCGCCTTTTTTTCCATCGCGCTGCCGCCCGGTGCGCGTGCCTTCCCGTTTGCGGCCCGTTCCTCGGGGGGCTTGCCGGTGTCGCCGACGCCGATGGCTACGGGTGTGGCGGCGCCCAGATTGGTGCCCGGCGCCATCGCGGCGATGTGGCTGGCGTAGAGCAGGTAGGTGCCGGCGCTGGCTGCGCGGGAGCCGGAAGGCGAGACGTAGGTCGCCACCGCCACCGGCGAGGCGAGGATACCCTGGATCATATTGCGCATCGCCGTGTCGAGCCCTCCCGGCGTGTCAAGCCTGAGCACCAGCAGTTCCGCGCGGCTCTGCTTCGCCTCATCCAGGGCGCGCAGGAAATAGGCGGCGCTGGCCGGACTGATGGCGCCGTCGATCTCCGCCACCACGACCATCCCGGCGGAGGCTGCAAGCGGCAGGAGCAGCAGCGCGACGGTAAGGCAGAGGAGGCGCTTCATCGTTCCTTTCCGGGGGGCATCGCATCCTCTCGGTGTTGGGCATTGGGTATGTTTTATAATCGCCGCAAGTCCAGCGGACAATAAGGTGAAATACCTACCCCAAAAACCCAAGCGGGGGAATGAAACCTAAAACCTGCTGAAATAGGCTCTTAGGTAATCCTACCTATTTGAAAATTATCGAGCCCGCTACATGATGCTCCGGCCTTGTTGAAGGCGAATGCAGCAGGATGAAAAGCGGAACAAACAGGCAGGTTAAACGACTGGGTCATAAGGAAAATATGTGTCTCGCCATTCCCGCCCGCATCGAACAATTTGTTGCTGAAGACAGCGCCATCGTCAATCTCGGCGGAGTGCGCAAGGAAATCTCCCTCACCCTAGTGGAGGATGTCGCGGTCGGCGACTATGTGATCGTGCACGTCGGTTACGCGCTGCAGAAACTCGATCCGGCCGAAGCCGAGCGCACTCTGGCGCTATTTGCCGAGTTGAGCGCGATGAACGGCCTGCCGGAAGAAGCGCCGGGCAGCGCGGCATGAAATATGTGGATGAGTTCCGCGACGGCGCGCTGGCCAGGAATATCGCCGCCAATATTGCGCACGAGGCCGATCCGCGCCGCCGCTATCACCTGATGGAATTCTGCGGCGGCCATACCCACGCGATTTCGCGTTATGGTATCGCCGACCTGTTGCCCCACAACGTACGCATGATCCACGGCCCCGGCTGTCCGGTGTGTGTGCTGCCGACGGGGCGCGTGGAGAACGCCATCCAGCTTGCGCAGACGCCGGGGCTGATCCTGTGCTGTTACGGCGACCTGCTGCGCGTGCCGGCGGACAACGGCATGAGCCTGCTGAAAGCGAAGGCGCGCGGCGGGGATGTGCGCATGGTGTATTCCAGCGCCGATGCGGTGAAGATCGCGCAGGACAATCCGCAGCGGGAGGTGGTGTTTTTCGCGATCGGTTTCGAGACCACCACGCCGCCGACGGCGGTGGCGATCCGGCAGGCGCAGGCGCTCGGCCTCAGAAATTTCAGCGTATTCTGCAACCACGTACTGACCCCCTCGGCGATCTCGCACATCCTGCAATCTCCCGAGGTGCGGCAGCTCGGGCTGGTGCCACTGGACGGCTTCATCGGCCCGGCGCATGTCTCGACGGTAATTGGTAGCCATCCCTACGAATATTTCGCCGAGGAGTTCCAGAAGCCGGTGGTGATCGCCGGCTTCGAGCCGCTCGACGTGATGCAGGCCATCCTGATGCTGGTGCGGCAATTGAACGAAGGACGCGCCGAGGTGGAAAACGAATTCTCCCGCGCGGTGACGCGCGACGGCAACGTCAAGGCGCAGTTGCTGGTGGCGGAAGTGTTCGAGTTGCGCCGCGTGTTCGAATGGCGCGGCCTCGGGCCGGTACCCTACAGCGCGCTGCGCATCAAGGCGCCCTACGCGGATTTCGATGCCGAGCTGCGCTTCCAGGTGCCGCAGATATCGATCGCCGACAACAAGGCCTGCGAATGCGGCGCGATCCTGCGCGGCGTGAAGCGCCCGCAGGACTGCAAGCTGTTCGGCACGGTCTGCACGCCGGACAACCCGGTCGGCTCCTGCATGGTGTCAAGTGAAGGGGCATGTGCGGCACATTACAGTTATGGAAGGTTTCGCAGCGGCGATGACCTGGTTGCGGCGTAGGCTAACATGAGCGAAGCGAATGTTAAGGCACACAGTGCCGGCCGTAGCCACAACCCGATCGGCTCCTGTATGGTGTCAAGTGAAGGCGCATGTGCGGCGCATTACAGTTACGGACGTTTCAGGGAGACAACCCAGTGAGCACGATCAAATCCAACTACATGCGCCCGCTCGATTTCAAGCATGGCCGCGTGGATATGACGCACGGCAGCGGCGGGCGCGCGATGGCGCAACTGATTACCGAACTGTTCGCCGCCGCATTCGGCAACACCTATCTGGCACAGGGCAACGATGGCGCGGTGCTGCCGCCGGCAAACGGGCGGCTGGTGATGGCGACCGACAGCCATGTGGTGTCGCCGCTGTTCTTTCCGGGTGGCGACATTGGCTGCCTGTCGGTGCATGGCACGATCAACGACGTCGCGGTGATGGGCGCCAGGCCGCTGTACCTGTCGGCCTCGTTCGTCCTCGAAGAGGGCTTCCCGCTCGCCGACCTGAAACGCATTGCCGAATCCATGGCCATGGCCGCAAGCGCGGCGGGCGTGCCTATCGTCACCGGCGACACCAAGGTGGTGGAGCAGGGCAAGGGCGATGGCGTGTTCATCACAACCACCGGCATCGGTGTCATGCCGGAAGGCATCAACCTGTCCGGCGACCGCGCACGTCCGGGCGACAAGATACTGGTGTCCGGAATGCTGGGCGACCACGGCGTGGCGATCATTTCACTGCGCGAGAACCTGACCTTCCACACCAGCATCGAATCCGACACGGCGGCCTTGCATGAGTTGGTGGCGGCGATGCTGGAGGCGGTGCCGGACATCCACGTGCTGCGCGACCCCACGCGCGGCGGGCTTGCCACCACGCTCAACGAGATCGCGCACCAGTCGGCGGCGGGCATGATGCTCTATGAAAGCAGGTTGCCGATCCGCGAGCAGGTCAACGCGGCATGCGAGTTCCTCGGCCTCGACCCGCTGTACGTCGCCAACGAAGGCAAGCTGGTGGCGATCTGTGCGCCAGAGGATGCCGAGCGCCTGCTGCAGGCGATGCGCGCGCATCCCCTCGGAAGCGACGCCGCCATCGTGGGTGAGGTGATCGAAGACCCGCACCATTTCGTGCAGATGGAGACCGCGTTCGGCGGGCGGCGCGTGGTCGATTGGCTGACCGGTGAGCAGCTCCCCCGGATTTGTTAAACCTTGAAAACACACTCCACCACGAAGGACACAGAAACCACGAAGATAACAGGGCGTCCAGGATATTTCACACTCAATGACAGGGCGATTCCATTTTCAGGGCACCAGCTTGTTCTTCTTCGTGTTCTTCGTGGTTTAACGGATGGATTTAGATCACCATGAAAATCCTGTTCCTCACCCACAGCTTCAATAGCCTCGCGCAGCGCCTGTACATCGAGCTGGTGCGATGCGGACATGAGGTGTCCATCGAGTTCGACATCAACGATGCGGTCACGCAGCAGGCAGTTGAGCTCTATTGTCCCGATCTGATCGTCGCGCCGTTCCTCAAGCGCGCGATTCCAGAAGAAATATGGCGCAACCACACCTGTTTCGTGGTGCACCCCGGCATCATCGGCGACCGCGGCCCGTCGGCGCTGGACTGGGCGATCATGCGCGATTTGCCGGAATGGGGCGTTACGGTGCTGCAGGCCAGCGGCGAGATGGATGCGGGCGACATCTGGGCGGCGGAAACTTTCCCGATGCGGTTGGCGAAGAAGAGCAGCCTGTACCGCAACGAAGTGCTCGAGGCGGCGGTGCGCGCGGTGCTCGCGGCGGTGGAGCGTTTCCATTCAGGCAATCACAAGCCGACGCCGCTGGATTATTCCCGCCCCGAGGTGCTGGGCCGCTTGCACGCCCCGATCAAACAGGCCGACCGCGCCATCGACTGGAGACGCGACGGCACGCGCACGATACTGAGAAAAATCCACGCCGCCGACGGCTTCCCGGGCGTGCTCGACCAGCTGCGTGGAGATGAATATTATCTGTTCGATGCCTGCGCGGAAGACACATTGCGCGGCAGCGAACCGGGTGCGATCATCGCGCGGCGCAACGGCGCGATCTGCCGCACCACACTCGACGGCGCGGTGTGGGTCGGCCATCTGAAGCGCAAATCAGATGGCGATCTGACGCTGAAATTACCCGCTGCCATGGCGCTTGAAGGACAACTCGCCGACATACCGGAAGCTCCGCTCGATCTGCTCTCGCCATGCACCGGCGAAACTTACCGCGACATCTGGTTCGAGCAGAAAAACAACGTCGGCTACCTGCATTTCGCGTTCTACAACGGCGCGATGAGCACCGGGCAGTGCGAACGGCTGCGCGACGCCTACCTGGCCGCCACGCAGCGCGATGTGCGCGTGATCGTGCTGATGGGCGGCGCGGACTTCTGGTCGAACGGTATCCACCTCAACTGCATCGAGAATGCCGCCAGCCCGGCGGACGAATCCTGGCGCAACATCAACGCGATGAACGACCTGACGCGCGCCATCGCCGCCACTACCGGTCAGATCACCATCGCCGCGCTGCAAGGGAACGCAGGAGCGGGCGGCGTATTTCTGTCGCTCGCGGCGGATCATGTCTATGCGCGCGAGGGCGTGGTGTTCAACCCGCACTACAAGGGCATGGGCAACCTGTACGGTTCGGAATACTGGACCTATTTGTTGCCGAGGCGGGTAGGCGAGGCGAGGGCGGCGGCGCTGACGCAGAACCGCCTGCCGGTGGGCGCGCCCGAAGCACAGGAGATGGGCCTGATCGACGGCTGCTTCGGAACCAACCGGGAGGAGTTTCTCGCAAGGGTAATGCAGATCGCCGAAGAACTCGCCGCCAGCCCGGACTATTCCGCGCTATTGCGGGAGAAGATCGTGCGGCGTGAATGCAACGAGCAAGAAAAACCGCTGGATGCCTACCGCGCCGAGGAGTTGCAACACATGAAGCTCAACTTCTACGGTTTTGATCCCAGCTACCACGTGGCGCGCTACAACTTTGTCTACAAGGTTCCCCACGCGTGGACGCCGCTGTATCTGGCGCGGCATCGCCGCATTACTTCTTCTTTTGCGTAAGGCGGATTAGCGTAGCGCCAGATGGAATTTACATGCGGCGCAATGCCTTTCGGTTATTGCACCCTGCGCGGCTGCCGCCCCTGGGAAATTCCGAAATCTCCCCCACGGCCAAAAATTTCAACTATTCATTCATCAGGCTTTGAACTTTGCCAGGTCGAGTTCTATCAAATGGCCACTTGAAGCATATTGGAGGAGTTGATATGACTACCACAATTATCGGTGTCATTATTACAGCCGTAGCCATTGAATTAGATAAGCTTACGCAATACAAACACTTTGCTTTGCCTCTGATTGCTCTAGCGGGGGTGCTGACAGTTGTTGTTTCCCTCATGCTGTAGGGGTAAATAGTTAGGTGCCGCGCTCCAGCGAACTCAAGCCGACCCATGCCTGCCCCAGCGCCAGCCCCCCGTCGTTGGGCGGTGCGAGCCGCGCCTGAAGGGCTTCGAGGCCTGCCGCCTGCAACAGGTCGGCCAGTTCGGCGCTCAGGATGCGGTTGAGGAAACAGCCGCCGCCCAATGCAACTCTGTTTAATCCCTGCTGCCGTGCCACGGGAATGACCCACGCGGCAAGCCCTGCCGCCACGGTGGCATGGAACAGGCTCGCGCCTTCCCCGGTATCGTGGCAATCTGCGAGCCGGTCCAGCAGCGGCAGGAAGCTCAGCGTCTTGCCGTCGAAAACGAAGCCATCCGCCAGCGGGGCAATCGGGCCGTGACTCTTTGCGAGGCCTTCGAGCAGCATCGCGGCCTGCCCTTCGAAGCTGCTGCGGCTTTTCACGCCGAGCAGGCCGGCTGCCGCATCGAACAGCCGGCCGCAGCTTGAAGTCTGTACAACATTCCTGCCGCGTTCGAGCAGCTCGGCCAGCATGGGCGCGGACGGCTCGGAAAAACGCACCGGGATTTCTCCGCCGCGTCCCAAGGCGGACAAGGCAGCTGCCGCCATGCGCCACGGCTCGCGCGCGGCGCGGTCGCCGCCGGGCAGCGCCAAGGGAAAGAGATGGCCGAGCCTCTCCATCTTCGCTCCGTCCACGCGCAGCAGCTCGCCGCCCCAGGCGGCGCCGTCGGTCCCGAGTCCTACGCCGTCGAGAGCCAGTCCCAATACCGGTTCTTGGATCCCATGCTCCGCAGCCACCGCACCGATGTGCGCATGGTGGTGCTGCACGCCCAAGGCAGGGATGCCGCATCTGGCGGCATAGGCTGCGGCGAAGTGAGAGCTGAAGAAGTCGGGATGCAGGTCGTGAACCACCAGTTCGGGTTCGATCTCGAGGACGTTCAATAAATATTCGACGGTCTGCTCCAGCGCTATGCAGGTTGCGGCGTTGTCGAGCTCGCCGATATGCTGCGACAGGAACGCTTCGCTTCCGCGCGTCGCGCAGATCGCATTCTTGAAGAAGCCTCCGGCCGCGAGTACGGCCGGGCCGGAGATGCCCAGCTCAATCGGCGCGGGAGTGTAGCCACGGCCGCGGCGGATGAAGCCCGGCGCCTGTCCGGTCAGCCTGAGCACGCTGTCGTCGGCGCGCAGCAGGATGTCGCGGTCGTGAACCAGAAAACCGTCGGCGATTCCCTTGAGGTGCAGCACGGCCTCTTCGTTGTGATGCACCAGCGGCTCGCCGCCGGGATTCGCCGAGGTGCATACCAGCAGGAAGGGTAGCGGCTCCGCCAGCCAGTTGCTGCCTGCCGGGCGGCCCGCCGCCTCGTGGAACAGCAGGTAGTGCAGCGGCGTGTAGGGTAGCAGCACACCGAGCTCGGGCAGGCCGTCGGCGACGCCGGACAGCTCGCCGTTTTTCTCGATCAATGCACCGTTTTTTTCGAGCAACACGATGGGGCGCTCCGCGCTTTGCAGCAGCGCGAGCTCGTCCGCGTTGCACTGCGCGAGGCCTTCAAGCGAGGCGGCGTTCAGCGCCATCACCGCGAAGGGCTTCTCCTCGCGCGCCTTGCGTTGCCGCAGGCGCGCGACCGCCGCCGGATTTTTCGCATCGCACATCAGATGGAAGCCACCCAGCCCCTTCATAGCGAGGATTTCGCCGCCCCGCAGCCTTGCGACGGCGGCGGCGATCGCGTCTTCGGATGCAACCGGTTCGCCGCCGGCATCGAGCAGCGCCAGTTGCGGGCCGCATGCCGGGCAGGCATTGGCCTCGGCGTGGAAACGGCGGTCCGCTGGAGAGCGGTATTCGGCGAGGCATTCCGGGCACAGGGGGAACTTCGCCATGGAGGTGTGGGCACGGTCGTAGGGCAGCCGCGCGGCGATGGTGTAGCGCGGGCCGCAATGCGTGCAGTTGATGAACGGATAACGATAACGGCGGTCACCCGGCGAAAAAAGTTCGGTGAGGCAATCGCGGCAGATTGCGGTATCCGGCGCGATCCGCGTCGCGACCGCGCCGCCTTCGCTTTCGAGGATGGCGAAGCCATGCCCCGGCTCGGGTTCGGCGCTTGCCACCGACACTTCCGCGATGCGCGCGAGCGGCGGGGGTTCCAGGCGCAGCCTGCGCAGCAGGGAATCGACTTTTTCACCATGCCCTTGCACCTCGATTTCCACGCCGACGCCGCAGTTTCGCACCCAGCCCGACAGGTCGAGTTCATTGGCAAGCCGGTAGACGAAAGGGCGGAAGCCGACGCCCTGAACCTGGCCGCGCACCTGTATGCGGCAACGGGTCAGGGTCTCGGCGGCAAGGGCGGCGCGCATCCTCAACCGGCTGCGGGTTCTGCCGCTTCCTGCTTCAGGGCGACGGCGGACAGCCGTTCTTCCAGCCAGCCCAGCCATTCCTCCATGCCTTCGCCGGAACGCGCCGAGGTGACGATCACGCGGATGCCGGGATTGATCCTGCGCGCATATTCGATCGCGAGCGAAACGTTGAAGTCGAGGTGCGGCAGGAGGTCGGCCTTGTTGAGCAGCATCAGGCCGGCGGCGGCAAACATGTCCGGGTACTTGAGCGGCTTGTCCTCGCCCTCGGTCACTGAGAGGATCGCCACCTTGTGCGCTTCGCCGAGGTCGAAGGAAGCGGGGCAGACCAGGTTGCCGACGTTCTCGATCAGCAGCAGGCTGTTGTCCCTGGGTTGCAGCCGTTCCAGCGCATGCCCGACCATGTGTGCGTCCAGGTGGCAGCCGCGCCCGGTATTGATCTGCAACGCGGGTACGCCGGTGGCGCGGATGCGGTCGGCATCAAGCGTGGTCTGCTGGTCGCCCTCGATCACGCAGATCGGGTGGCGATGCTTCAGGGCCTCGACGGTGCGCACCAGCAGCGTGGTCTTGCCGGAACCGGGACTCGAAACCAGGTTGAGCGCGAAAATTCCGCGCCTGTGGAAGTAGTCGCGGTTTTCGCCGGCATAGGCGTCGTTCTTGGCGAGAATGTTCTGCTCGACCTTGACCATGCGCGCTTGGCTCATCCCGGTGGCATGCGCACGGGCTGAGCCTAGCCCGTAGTGCAGGTCGTGCTGGTGGCGGTGCGCGCCGCTGTGGGAATGCGTCGTTCCGTCGGCATGGGTATGCGTGTGTTCCCCGCTGCTTTCGATTTTCACATCATGACTGCTGCAACCGCATACTGCGCACATGGTTTCTCCTGTTTCATCCTGAGTGCAGGGTTATTCGTTTCCTGTCCATCATCCCAAAATGCAGACCGGCGGGCAAACCTGCCCGCCGGTTTTTTTGACTGCGTTGCAACTGCTGCACGCCGGTTATGCCACCGCCAGATAGATGCCGCACAGGGCGATGCCCGATCCGGTCAGTCGTACGAACCGTTCATGCAGCCGGTGACGTTGCATTCCCAGGCCGAATGCAATGCCGGCAGCGTGCAGCGATGCCGTGGCCAGCGCGAATCCCAGCGCGTAAGACATTCCGGAAGCCCACGCCGGCACCTCCGCGCCATGCGCCTGCCCGTGCCACAGAGCGAACAGGCCGACCATGCTGCCGGCAAGCCAGAGCGGCAGACGGATCGATGCGGCGATCAATACGCCCAGCAGCAGCACGGACAACACGATGCCCTGTTCGACGAAGGGCAGGCCGATGCTCAGCATCGGCAATGCCCCACCCAGAGCCATGACGCCGACGAAGGTCAGCGGCACCGCCCACAGGGAGCGCCCGCCCGTCTGCGCCGCCCACAGCCCGACGGCGAGCATCGCGCAGACATGATCCAGCCCGCCAGCCGGATGCGCCAAGCCATGCAGGAAGCCGCTTGCATCTCCGATACCGGTGTGTGCGTAGGCGAGGGACGGCATCAATGTGCCGATTGCGACAACCGTGGATGAGCGCAGCAAGACGGATTTGTTTGTGATTGGCATGCTAGTCTCCTAATGTAACAATCAGGTCGCAGGACGGCCAAATGCTAAGCCGGTTTTGTGACTTAAGCCATACGGCATTTTCTGTATTTCCGGGCAGCTTTTTATTCAATTTCCAGTTCCTTGACGCGCATCGCCGTGCCTTCCGCCACCTGCAGGCGGAAGCCGCCGCATGTCGTGCATGGGTCGTATCGCGCCGCGAGCGGCACTTCCCGGTTGCAATCGAAACACCAGGCGCTGCCTTCCTGCTCGACGATGTCCAGCACCGCACCCTCGGCCGATGTGCCGCGCGCTACCGCATCGAAGCAGAAGCGCATCGCTTCGGGCTCGACTGCGGACAGCTTGCCGATTTCCAGCCGCACCATTTTGATCCGCTGGCCGCCCTCCCTGATGAGGCAGTCTTCGATCAGTCCGAGCACGCTCTCGGCGAGCGACATTTCATGCATACATTCTCCCGGTGGATGCACGACAATCCTGTGCCGTGGTTATTCTATGCATGTTGCACCGTAATTTCATAAGCCACACAAGGGTCCAGCGATTGCACCATCCACTCCGCCTTGCTTCTGGCGGCGGCCTCGCTGGCGGCCGCCATTCCGCGCAAGCCCTGGACCAGTGCGCCGTCTGCATGAAAATTCCATTCCGTGGGCGCGATGGTCCGGTAGTCGAGTATCCGGCCGCCATCGCTGGCAATACGGTGCGTGAGCAACCCGCGCGCGGTCTCTACCCAAGCGATGCCGACACCCTTGCGCAGGGGCTGCGACCCGATCCAGCCTGCGCATGCGTTGCCCGTTGCGGTGCGCATTGCATCTGCCAGATGCATCAATTCAATCAGGCGCGCCAATGCACGGGCAAAAACCGAATTGCCTTCGGTCGCCGTCAAAGCACGGAGCAATGGATGCTGGCGTTGGCGCGCCAGCGCCCCGGTTTCCAGCGCCGCACCCCGCCAGTTGGGCTGGTGCGAAAATGCCGGGTCTTCATGCATGGCCTCCGCGATCTCCTGCAGCCATATATTGTTCGGGCTGGGCATGGCCGCTACTTTGCTGGCGCCGAACCGGGCGCATTGCGCAAGGCTGCGCAGGATTTGTGCAGCCAGCGTGTCCGTATTCTCGTACCACGCTTCCAGCTCCTGTTGTGTGCCCAGTTCCAACCATTGTGCCGGATCGCATCCAAATATTTCTCGGTGCAAAACGTTTTTCAGCACGCGGGAGAATGACTGCCGCGCATCATCATAGTCCGCATCCAGCCTGCCGCCTATCGTCTTCCAGCCGCCCGTTGCGATCAGCGGCTTTGCCATTTGGCCGATTCCGGCACATAGTTCTGTCATAAGCTGCACACGAGGTTGTATACCCACCTGCCGGGGCCAATCGAGCAAAACACGCCAGAGATGCTCCTGGATGGCCTCGCCGAAAACCAGATGCGCCCGTGCCGCATGGAGCGAACCGGCAACTTCAATGCCGAGCGCGGCTTCGGCCGCCATGGCTGCCGCGACGCCTTGTGCGCGGCCGCATACGCTGAACAGCAACGGCATGGTATCGACGGCATTCTGGGCCGGTTTTCCAACCATCAGGCGGCTTGCCTGCAGCGGGCGTGAAGATCGCACAGCGACTGCATTCGCTGCCGCACCATCCCAAGCCACGTCGATGTGGAGCTTACCTTCCGTCGTCACGATAGGAAAGTGTCCCCATGCAAGCCAGTGGTGTCTTTTTCGCCGTCCTGCCCGGCAAGGCTGGTGAAATGTTCTTCAAAATTTAAATCGCCACGCAGCGCCGCTTCCAGTCCGTCAAGCGCATGATTGGTGCGTGCCGCATCCTCTTCCGTGAGGATTTCGCGCGCCGATCCGAGGAAGGACAGCACCCATCTGCCCGGCGGACAGTTACCCACCATCAGCATGTTGAGCCGTTTCCGTTCGCCGCGTCCCTCGCACAGCGCGGTGACCCCGTCAGTCTCCAGCACGCGCATGGGAATGCCGATGCACATCAGGCAGTCTTGAGCGGGGAGGGCATCGCCGTTGCGCCGGAATGTGTTGCCCCGAAAAAATCCACATCAAGGCTCGCGGGCAGGAGCGGCTCAACGGTTCCAGGCTCGCCTTCCCGCTGCTCCGGTTTCACGCCCCAGCGCCGCAGGCAGGCAAGTGCGGCTTCCAGCGCCGGCTGGATCTGCGCGCCGACGACCGCGCGCAGGTTTCCGCCGAAATCCTCGTAATCCTCCGGCTGCACGCCGATCAGCACCAGCTCATCCGGCAGGCTGCCGGTCAACTCTGCAATGGCCAGCACTTCCTGAAAGCCGGTCTGGTGCAGGCTCAGTTTTTTGGCGCCCATGAACCTCGGCACCTCTTCGTTGGCCAGCATCCTGAGCGTTCCGGGAGGCAGGCCGTAGTCGATGGCATCGAACACGATCAGCTTGTGCGCCTCCTGCACATGGGGCAGCAGGTTAAGTCCCTGTGTTCCGCCATCCATCAGCGTGACCTGCCCGGGAAAGCGCCACTGGCGATGGAGCGCCTGCACTGCGCGCACCCCGAAGCCCTCATCCGCCCAGAGCAGGTTGCCGATGCCGAGCATCAGGATGTTTTCTTGTGTCATTCGTCGGGCTCCTTCGCGATTGCGTCGATCAGCCTCAATCGTCGTCGTCGCCATTGCGACAATCGTCATTAAGGCGGGGGCGCTGGTTAGGCGGTGCAACCGTGACCACTCTGGTGGCAGTGCCCAAACTGCGCCCCCCGCGCCCGGTGACGGTCAGGGTAACGGTGTGCGTTCCCACCTCCCTGAACCTGACTGCGCCCGGATTTTGCCGCGTCGAATCGTCCGGCGAACCGCCCTGGAAGCTCCAACGGTATCTCAGCCGTTCATTTGCCTCGCCTGTGGCAGCCCCCCTGAACGTCACCGTTCCTCCCGGCAGCACCGACACGTTCATTGCCGGTGCCACAATGGTCACGGCAGGCTGAGGAGTTGCCGTCACGGTGATCGTGCGTGTGACTGCGGCCGAGGACAAGCCGAGGCTGTCGGTGACGGTGAAAGTCACCGTGAAGGCACCCGCAGTGTTGAACGTCACAGCACCCGGATTCTGCTGCGTGGAGTTGGGCGCGCCACCGCCGAAGTCCCAATTGAAGGTCAGCGGCAGGTTGTTGTCCGGATCGACGCCCGAGCCCTGGAAGTTAACCGTTCCGCCCTGTGCGATGGTCACGTTGTCCGCCGGCGCGTTGATGGTCGCGGTGGGCGCCTGATTCACCGGGGTTACCGTAACCACGCGCGTAACCGAGGCGGAAACCAGTCCCCTGTTGTCGGTAACGGTGAAGGTCACGGTGAATGTCCCCACGGTATTGAACATCACCATGCCAGGATTTTGCTGCGTGGAGTTGGGAGCGCCACCGCCGAAGTTCCAGTTGTAGGTCAGCGGCAGCCTGTTGTCTGGATCGGTGCCGGAGCCCTGGAAGTTCACCGTTCCGCCTTGTGTGATGGTCACGTTGGCGGCTGGTGCGTTGATGATGGCCACGGGCGCATTAGGCGATGGCGTGACGGTGATCGCCCGCATGGCCGGAGCGGATGCGACGCCTTGCCTGTTGGTCACGGTGAGGCTGGCCGTGAAGGTGCCTGCGGCGTTGAAGATTACCTTGACCTCATTGCGGGTCGAACTGGCCGGTGTGCCGCCCGGGATGCTCCAGTTAAAGCTCAGGCCGTCGTCGCCACCCTGCGCCCTTCCATGGAATTCGACCGGCCTTCCCTGGACGATGGCACGGTCCTGTTTGGGTTCTTCGATGATGGCAACCGGCTGTTGCCCCGCGCCCGTCACCGTCACGACGCGCGTGACCGGCGTCGAAGCCAGGCCGAGGCTGTCGGTCACCGTGAACGTCACCGTGAAGGCACCTGCGGTGTTGAACATCACCGCACCGGGATTCTGCTGCGTCGAGTTGGGTGCACCGCCGCCGAAGTTCCAGTTGTAGGTGAGCGGCAGGTTGTTGTTGGGGTCGGTGCCCGAACCCTGGAAGTTGACCGTGCCGCCCTGCGCGACGGTCACGTTGGCGGCCGGCGCGTTGATGGTGGCGACCGGCGGCTGGTTCGCCGGCGGTGTGACGGTGACCGTGCGGGTAACCGCTGCCGATGACAATCCCAGGCTGTCGGTGACGGTGAAGCTGACCGTGAAGGTGCCTGCGGTGTTGAACGTCACCGCACCGGGGTTCTGTGCAGTGGAGTTGGGTGCGCCGCCGCCGAAGTTCCAGTTGTAGGTGAGCGGCAGGTTGTTGTTGGGATCGGTGCCCGAGCCCTGGAACGTGACCGTTCCGCCCTGCGCGACGGTCGCATTGGCAGCAGGTGCAGTGATGGTGGCGACCGGCGGCTGGTTCGCCGGCGACGTGACGGTGACGGTGCGTGTGATCGCCGTCGAGGACAGGCCGAGGCTGTCGGTGACCGTGAAGCTGACCGTGAAGGTGCCCGCGGTATTGAACGTCACCGCACCCGGATTCTGCGCCGTCGAGTTGGGTGCGCCACCGCCGAAGTTCCAGTTGTAGGTCAGCGGCAGGTTGTTGTCGGGATCGGTGCCCGAACCCTGGAAGTTCACCGTTCCGCCCTGCGCGACGGTCACGTTGGCGGCCGGCGCGTTGATGGTGGCGACCGGTGGCTGGTTCGCCGCTCCGGTGACGGTCACCGAACGGGTTGGGGGGGTGCCGGTGGCCAGCATGCCGACGGAATTACGCACCTGCAGGGTCGAGGTGATAGCTCCGGCAACGGTCATCGGCACGGAGACGCTTTGCCCTGTGGCATTCGGCATGCCGCCGGTGAATAGCCAGGTGAAGCTCAGCGGGAACCCGTCCGGATTGGTCGCATTGCCCGCGGTGTAGGTCAGCGACTGCCCCTGCGCGACGGTTGTGCCGGCCGCAGGGGCAGTGATGCTGGCGTTGCTCGGTGGGGTCGCCACGCAGAACGGGTTCATCGCCGCTCCGCAGGTGGTCGAGGTACACGACAGGCTCGCATTGCCGAAGGCGTTCAGGTTGTTCGCCGAGGGGCTGCCGGTGTGGCAGAGGAAGCAGGAAAAGCTGGCGGCCCGGTAAGGGCGGCTCTGCTGCGGCGCAGTCGCCTGCGTCGGCCGCGCGGCGCAGTAGTTGTCGGCGCGGGTGCCGAAGGTCGCCGTGGCGAGCGCGCTGCCCGCCGAGACGGAGAGAGCGGCAAACAATAGGGCCCGGCCGAATTTAAGAAGCAATGTGTTCATGGCGGATTCCTTGTGTATGTCCGGGGGCGGCTCAGGCGCTTACCGTGACGTTGAGGGTTTCGTTCGGCTGCGGGTCGAAGAGATGTACCGCGCAGGCCATGCAGGGATTGAAACTGTGTATCGTGCGCAGCACTTCCAGCGGCTTGTCCGGCACGGCGAGCACATGCCCCACCAGCGCCTTCTCGTAAGGGCCGCCGTTCCCCGCGGCATCGCGCGGCGCAGCATTCCAGGTGGTCGGCACGACGCACTGGTAATTGGCGATAGTGCCGCTGTCGATGGCCAGCCAGTGCCCCAGCGCGCCGCGCGGTGCCTCGGTGAAGCCTATGCCCTGTGTCGTGGCGGGCCAAGTGGCGGGGTCGAATTTTGCAGCATTGTGGGTGCGGAAATCGCCGCCGGCGACATTCGCCGTGAGCTGGTTGAACCACACCTGCAATTCGTCGGCGACGAGATGCGCGTCGATCGACTGCGCGAGCATGCGCCCCATGGTCGAGTACATCGCCGAAAACGGCAGCTTGAGGTCGCGCAACGCCCGGTCTACGTGGTCGCGGGCGGTGCGGTTACCCGTGGCATACATCATCAGCACGCGGGCAAGCGGCCCCACCTCCATGGCATTGCCCTTCCAGCGCGGCGCTTTTACCCAGGAATAGGACTGGTTCACATCAAGGTTCTGGTAGTTAGCCTGCGGCCCGGTGTAGTTCAGCGTGGTCTCGCCCTGGAACGGATGCAGGCCGGTGTTTTTGCCCAGTGAATAGTCATACCAGCTATGCGTGACGAATTCCTGCACCTCGTCCGGATTACGGAGATCGACCGGCTGCACGTTGGACAGGTCGCGCCCGATGATCGCGCCGCGCGGCACGAACAGGCTGGAGGAAATATTCGCGCTATCGTCCTGGGGGTATTCGCCGAAGGTGAGAAAGTTGCCCAGACTTTCGCCTCGCCCGAACCAGTCCTTGTAGTGTGCGCCCAGCGCGAGCGCATCCGGGCGATACACCTTGGCGACGAATTCGCGTATCTCGGTGATGCAGCCCTGCACCAGGTCGAGCCCGGTCTGGTCTACGCCCGTCGTGCCTGGGGTGGGTACCAGTACGCCTGCGGCATTGGGGGACATGTTGAAGGTGCACGGTACCCCGCCGATGGCGAAATTCGGATGCGGGTTGCGCCCGCCGAATACAGCGTGCACGCGCAGCACCTTGCGCTGCCATTCCAGCGCCTCCAGCCAGTGCGCGAACAGCATAAGATTCATCTCGGGCGGCAGCTTGTACGCCGGATGATCGAAGTAGGCATTGCCGAACAGGCCGAGCTGCCCGCCGGCGATGAAGCCCGCGAGCTTCTGGCGCACCGCCTCGAAATAGGCAGGCGAATTTTTGTGCCAACCCGAAGTGCATTTCTGCAGGTTGGAAGTCGCGGTCGCATCGGCCTGGCTTGCTGATACCACATTCACCCAGTCCATCGAGGCGAGTTGGTAGAAATGCGTGACATGGTCCTGGACCAGTTGCGTACCCATCATCAGGTTGCGGATGTGGCGCGCATTGGTCGGGATGGCGTAGCCGAGCGCATTCTCCACGGCGCGCACCGAGGTCAGTGCATGCACCACGGTGCATACACCGCAGATGCGCTGGGTGAAGGCCCAAGCGTCGCGCGGATCGCGTCCCTTCAGGATGATTTCGATGCCGCGCACCATCGTGCCGCTGGCGGATGCTTTTGTGATCATGCCGGAACTGTTGGTCTCGGCCTCGATGCGCAGGTGTCCCTCGATGCGCGTGATGGGATCAATGACAACGGTGCTCATAGCCTGGGCTCCTTAATCTGGTTGGATTCGGTATGGCGGCGATTGACCTAGACCACCGGTAGTTGCGGATGGGCTGGCGTGACGCAGGCAGTGCCATCCCCCAGTTCGAACTCGCCGACAATTCCGTACACGCCGCCGGGGTGATCCCAGAAATTGGGCTCGGCACAGCCGATGCAGCCATGTCCCGCCTGGGTCGGAGAGCTGGTGCCCTGATTCCATTTATTGGTGGTGCAGGCATTGAAGGTGTCCGGCCCCTTGCAGCCTAGCAGCAGCAGGCAGTGGCCCTGCCTCGCCCCGTCGTCGTCGAACGATGCGGCGAAGCGTCCTGCCTCGAAATGCGGCAGGCGCGGGCAGCAATCGTGCACCGTCTTGCCGAAATAGAGTATCGGACGCCGCAGGCTGTCCTGCGGCGGCAGTGCGCCATTCACCAGGAAGTAGGCGATGCTTCCGGTGATGACCTCCGGCACCGGCGGGCAGCCGGAGATGTTCAACAGCGCCCGCGACGGCACCAGCCCGGCAGCCATCAGGTCGCCCACGCCCATCGCCTTGGTCGGATTGGGTGCAGCGGCGGGAAGGCCGCCGAAGCTGGCGCAGGTTCCCACGTTGATCACCAGCGCCGCGCCTTCGATGGTCTCGCGCAGCAGGCCCAATGCGGACTGCCCGTTTTCCGCCGAAAACCATTCGCCATCCCCGGTTGGAATTCCGCCGTCCGCAATCAGGACGTACTGGCCGAAATTCTCTTCCATCGCTGCCCGGCGTGCCGCCTCGGCCTGGGCGCCTGCCGCCACTTGCAAGGTGCCGTGGAAGTCGAGCGAGACGAAATTGAGGATGAGGTTCTCGACCGTCAGCCGGTCGGTTAACGGGTTGCCCGAGCGCATCAGCGACTCGGAGCAGCCCGTGCAGGCCTGGAACGACAGCCAGATCACGGAAGGGCGCCGGGCAACGGCAAGCACCTGGGTGAACGCCTTGACCCCGGCTCCCGTAATGGCCAGCGTGGATGCGGTGATGGCGCAGAACTTTAGGAAGCTGCGGCGCGATATTCCCTGGTCATACAGCGAATCGGAGACTGTAATTTGTTTGTTCATGGTGGTTACCTCGCATTGTGGGAGGGAGGGGCGGTGGGCACCCTGCGGGCGGAGCGGAAGGCTTCGAGTCCCCGGGCGACCGCCATCCGGTCGCCTGTGATAATTTCCGGTACGGCAGTAATCTCAATCAGTTCGCCGACTATTTCGCCTTCCTCATTGTGGTGGCGCACCCACCAGACGCAGGGAATGGCGGTTTCCCGTATCTCGGTGCGCCCCAGCGCACTCACGACGGCCGAGACTTCTCCCTGGCCGAGCAGGGTGGCGAGCGCTTCGCGCTCCTGGGGCATGGCCTTCAGGAAGCGCAGGTCGATGGAGTTGTCCTCCCCGTCTGCGGCAAAGCGTGCGGCGCATACCTCGATCTCTGAGGCGATCGCCTGTGCCGATGTGCCCGGCGCCGCTTCGACAGTTAGCGCAGGTTTGGCGGGGCGCATCCAGAAAATGGGGCGGTGCGGGTGGTGCGCTTTGTGCGCGCTGTGGGGCGGGGTCTGCAAACCACCGTGAATCAGGCCTGACGCAACGCTTTCGATTGCCATGCTAGTCTCCTAACGTAACCATCAAGTCGTGGAATGTCTGGGTATTCGAATGCTAGGTATGATCAAGCGCAGCATCAATACAGCCATCCCTTTATTTTTGCTGCCCGGAAATATGAGGCTTAACCGGGCAGCACCCGCTCCATACGGAACCAGGATCAGTGTGTCGTGCGCTGTCTGCCTGTTTTTCGACCGGGCGCTTCGAACAGGCTGGCAAACCCGTAGTGATCGTCCGGGACGATGCCTTCGTTGGCGTTTTCCAACTCATCCCGATCTATTTCCGGGTTGTAGAAAAAGTTGAAATTGCGCATTTGCTCTTCGACCACTTCCGGATGCTCTTCCAGAAAGTGGTCCATAAAATTCGTGAATTCGGAAACGTAGTGCTTATCCATTTTTTGCCTCCTTCTCTCGGGCAATGAATCACGTTCCCCTCGCTGCTCAGCCGGTTGATGCGGTGGCAAGGAAAGAAGCCCGGAGCCCTGCTTGCGCCGAGGCTTACTTGACCTGAAGATGTTTGGCGGTGCTGCCGGATTTTTTCGGCAACTTCAGCGCCAGCACGCCATTTTCGTAGCTGGCCTCGGCCTTGGTCTCATCCACTTCGCTGGCCAGGCTGAAGCTCCGGTAGCTCGCCCCATGGGAACGCTCGCAGCAAATGACCCTTTCGTCCTTTATTTCCTTTTTTTCCTCCCGGGTTTCGGCGCTGATGGAAACCCGGTTGCCTTCCACTTCCACATTGATATCTTCCTTCCTGACGCCGGGAATTTCTGCCTTGACCGAATATTCGCGGTCGTTTTCAGTCAGATCGATCCTGATCTGGGGAGTAGCTTCCAGCTCGCCGTTAAATGGGCGTATTCCAAAGCCCTTTAGCCAGTCTTCATCGCGGAATGGGTCGAAACGGGTAAGCCTGCTGAAAAGCGGGTTGTGCTGAATGATGTTTGCCATGGCTATTTCTCCTTGTAGAGTGGCGAAGCATGAAATTGGCTATCTTGAACCCGGCACTTTCATGCCGGGTTTCCCGGCTCGAGAGCCATTCAGAGGGTGTTGACAATATTGGATGCCTGCTTGCCCTTGGGTCCTTGCACCACGTCATAGATGACTTTTTGACCTTCCTGGAGCGACTTGAAACCGCTCATGTTGATTGCGGAATAGTGCGCGAACAAATCCGTGCCGCCATCATCGGGAGTGACAAAGCCAAAACCCTTCGCATCGTTAAACCATTTGACTGTACCGGTTGCCATGTTGTCGTTTCCTTTCTTCCTGAAAAATTTGAAATATCCCGCATGGATACTCATGGATACTTGAATCCGGGATTGCGCGTGAGAAAGCTTGAAGTGAAGCTCGCAATCAAAACAATATTGAGCCTATCCCGAATGGACAATCCCTTTTATGCGGGAAAACGCTGCTACCCCGGATCGCACTATGGTTTCGTTCCTCCTTGAGTTCAGAAAGAAAACGCCAATGCGCAAGCCGTACTTGTCAATATAGACTCAAGCCAGTCCAAAACAATAAGGTATACCCCTGCTTTGCGGGGTAGGTGCATACCTGAAGCAATGCGCTGTTTACAATGGGAGAACACAGGCATGAGATTGTTTCTCACGCAGAGGTTGCGACGCTATCGCTCGCGCCGGGGTGATCTGCATGAGCGGCGGCTTCCCATGGGCAGCATGCGGTATTTGCGGTGCCGGAAACTATGTATGGTTGCCAGATGGAAATACGTAGTGATTCGCATTCTGCGAATCCCCTCATACTGAAAGCTACAGTTTTTTCCGGGAGAAATTATGGGTATTTGCTAATTTGGCAGCTATGGCAGCGGCGCTAAAGTTGACTCGCCCTGTTGCGGTTTGGTGCTGAGGGTAATGGAACCAGCTATGCCTGCTCGGCTAAGCTGGAGCTTCCGGAGGAGTATTGCGGATTGGCTCGGAAGTGGCGATATGCGCCAATTGCGCGGCTATTGCCGGATTGAGGTATAGACCTGTCTCGATGGTTTTTCGAATGGCTTCCAGCAGAACATGCGGCGGGGAGTCCTTGGTGATATAGCCGGATGCGCCTGCCCCCATGGCGCGCGATACGACCTGGATTTCATTGTGCATGCTGAGCACCAGAATCCGCAGGCCGGGATAGAGGCTCTTGATATGCGCGATCAAACCCTCGCCGGATATGCCGGGCATGGACATATCGAGCAACAGCAGATCGGGGGTGGCTGAGCGCAACTTTTCCAGCAGTTCGTCGCCATTGGCTGCGTCGGCAATGACTTCAATACCGGGTGACATCCCCAGATACTGGACCAGTCCCGCGCGAACCAGTTCATGGTCATCGGTCACTAACAGGCGGATTGTCATCGATGCAGGGCATATCGAGTGTCGGTATGAGGCCGGATTAAAGCCCGTTTTGATTCCGGGCGCAACATTTTTCCGGGGGTATTCCACTGATTTTTTTGTGGGATTCCCGGTGCGGCAACCTGTGCGAACGTGCGGTGGCGAACATAATTTGCGAAGCGCCTGCTGTTATAATCCGCCACGCATTATTTTTTGAGCAGGCGAATCGGCACACCAAGCAAGAATGGACCTTCAAAAAATCATCAACCTGATGCCGGGAATCGTCTACCAGTTCCGCTTGCGCCCGGATGGCAGCACCTGCGTTCCCTGCGCCAGCGAGGCCACCCGCGAGATATACGAGTTGTTCCGGCTCGACCCTGCGGAACTTCGCGAAGATGCCTCCAGGATGTTCCTCCCTGTCCACCCGGAGGACAGGGAGGGGCTCATGGCCTCCATCCGCGCCTCGGCACAGGACCTGACGCCGTTCCAGCATGAATACCGCCTGAAGTTCGACGACGGCACGGTGCGCTGGCTGCGCGGCAACGGGCTGCCGCAGCGCGAGGCGGACGGCTCCACGCTCTGGCAAGGTTTCCTCACCGACATCACCGAGAGCAAGAACGGCGAGGAGCGCCTCCGGCAAAGCGAGGAGAAACTGCGTGCCTATCTGGACAACATCTCCGACACCGTCTGGCTGATCGATGCGAACCTGAACATGGCCTATGTATCGCCCAGCGTCACGCGTCTGCTGGGCATCTTGCCCGTGGAACTGGTCGGTCGGCCAAGCGCCCTGGTCATCCACCCGGACGACATGAATGCCGTGATCAACGCGCAGCGCTATGTGATGGAGCACCCCGGCGAGCCGTACACGACCCGGTACCGCGTCAGTCACAAGGATGGCCGCTGGATCGATGTGGAGAGTACCGGTGTAAATTTGTTTGCCAATCCGGCGATCAACGGCGTGCTCGTCACCATGCGGGACATCACCGAGCACAAGCAATTGGAAACGGCGCTGCGCCATAGCGAGGAAACTCTCAGTGTTGCCCAATCCGTTGCACAGATCGGCAGCTGGTTTCTGGATATTCCTGCCAACCGGCTGGAGTGGTCGTCGGAGGCCTATCGCATATTCGGCACCCCGCAACAGGATGCTATCAACATGGAAACCTTTGTCGCGATCGTTCATCCCGATGACCGCGATTTTGTGCTCAGGGCATGGGGCGAGGCGATGGCTGGCACTCCCTATGACATCGAACATCGCATCGCGGTCGATGGGAAGGAACGCTGGGTGAGGGAGCGTGCGCGGATTGAGCGTGATCCAGAAGGCAGGCCGCTTACCGGTATCGGCACGGTGCAGGACATCACCGAGCGCAAGCGGGTCGAAGAAGCGTTGCGCACCAGCGAGCACCGCTACCGGCTGCTGGTCGAGTCCTCACCGCTCTGCATCCACGAGATCGATCTGGAAGGGCGTATCCAGTCCATGAACAGGGCAGGGCTTGATATGCTCGGCCTGAAGGATGCCAGAAATGTCTGTGGCTTGTCGTATCTTGGTGCGGTAAGCCGGCAGGATGCTGAGAGCGTTAGCGCGCTTATGCAGGACGCCATCTCCAACGGAACCTCAAGTTATTTTGAATTTGTTGCTGCCGGCGATATGTCGCGGCATTTCAAGTCTTGCTTCATCCCGATCAAGGATGAAGGCGGCAAGGTGCTGAAGCTGATGGGCATTACCGAAGACATCACCGAGCGCAAGAAAATCGAAGATGAGCTGAAACAGACCAAGGAACGCTACGATTTCGCCACGGCGATTGGAAAAGTCGGAACCTGGGACTGGAACCCGGCTACGGGCGATCTGGTCTGGAGCGATGAAACATTCCGCCTTATGGGGTTTGCGCCGGGTTCGGTCGCGCCTTCCTATGAGTTATTTCTGGGCAAGGTGCATCCGGACGACAGGGAATCTCTCGATAATGCCGTCCGGGCGGCCCTGCGCGACAGAAAAGCGTATGCCATGGATTGCCGGATCGTTGCTGACAGCGGCAAGGAACTGGCATGCCATGTAACCGGAAAGGTCGAATTCGATGCAAAAGATCAGCCGGTCCGCATGCTGGGAACGATTCATGACATCACCGAGCGCAAGGCAGGAGAAGAACGCCTCCGGAAAAGCGAAGCGAACCAGCGCGCCATCCTGGATAATTCACCCTATCTGACATGGCTGAAAGACCCTGCAGGCCGCTACCTCAAGGTAAACAAGGCTTATGCCGCTCATGCCCGGCTTGAAGATACCCTGCAGGTCGTGGGTTTGACCGATTTCGACCTGTGGCCCAAAGAACTGGCGGAGAAGTACCGCGCCAACGATGCCGAGGTAATGGCCTCGTGCCAGCAGCAGCGCATTGAGGAGCCATCGCTTGACGGCGACAGGATGCTCTGGGTGGAAACCTTCAAGAGTCCGGTCATCGACGAGAACGGCAATTTACTGGGCACGGTCGGTTTTGCACGCGATATTACCGAGCGCAAGCAGGCCGAGGAGCAGATACGCAACCTGGCTTTCTACGACGCATTGACCGAGTTGCCCAACCGCCGTCTGCTCGACGACCGGCTCAGGCAGGCAATGGCTACCAGCAAACGCAGCGGCCTGTATGGCGCATTGATGTTCTTCGACCTGGATAACTTCAAACCCCTCAATGATACGTATGGCCATGAGGTGGGCGATTCGCTGCTGGTGGAAGCGGCGCGCCGTATTACCGGCTGTGTGCGCAAGGCGGACACTGTCGCGCGCTTTGGCGGCGATGAATTTGTGGTGATGCTCGGCGAGCTGGATGAGGATAGAACCGGATCCATCTCGCAGGCGCGCGTGGTTGCGGAGAAAATCCGCACCATCCTGGCCGAGCCTTATATCCTGCAATTCAAGCGGGAGGGCCACGCAGAAACTATTGTCGAGCATCACTGCACGTCGAGTATCGGCGTGACGCTGTTTATCGGCGACGAGGCCGGCCCGGAAAATCTCATCAAATGGGCGGATCTGGCGATGTACCGGGCGAAAGAGGGTGGGCGCAACCGGGTGCATTTCTACGGCTCGTGATTCCCGGCGCCGCCTCTTGAAAAACTTCCGGATAATCCCCAAATGGTGGGTTGCCTTCTAACAACAAACCGGAGCAAACATGACCGAAAACGCCACCCTCAACCGTGAAACCATGGGCTTCCAGGCCGAGGTGAAGCAGCTGCTGCAATTGATGATCCATTCGCTGTATTCCAACCGCGAGATTTTTCTGCGCGAACTGGTTTCCAACGCTTCCGACGCCTGCGACAAGCTGCGCTTCGAGGGGCTGCACAACGCGGCCTTGTTCGAAAATGAATCGGATATGAGTATCCGCATCGCCTACGACAAGGCTGCGCGCACGCTGACCATTGCCGACAGCGGCATCGGCATGAACCGCGACGAGGTGATCAGCAACCTCGGCACCATCGCCAAGTCGGGCACACGCGAATTCTTCTCGCGGCTGTCCGGCGACCAGCAGAAGGACGCGCACCTGATCGGCCAGTTCGGCGTGGGTTTCTATTCCGCGTTCATCGTTGCGGACAAGGTGACGGTGCTCACGCGCCGCGCTGGTGAGAACGCCGACCAGGGTGTGCGCTGGGAATCCGACGGCGGCGGCGAGTTCTCCATCGAGATGGTGGAGAGGGCCACGCGCGGCACCGAGATCACGCTGCACCTGCGCGAGGGCCAGGACGACCTTCTGGAAGGCTACAAGCTGCGCGACATCGTGCGCAAGTACTCCAACCACATCGTTCAGCCCATCCTGATGAAGAAGGCGGAGTGGAAGGACGGCAAGCAGGAAGTCACCGCCGAGGACGAAACGGTCAACCAGGCATCGGCCCTGTGGGCGCGCAGCAAGAACGAGATCAGCGACGAGCAGTACAAGGAATTCTACAAGCATGTCGGGCACGACTACGACGACCCGCTGGCCTGGAGCCACGCCCGCGTCGAGGGCCGCCAGGAATACACGCAACTGCTGTACATCCCGGCGCATGCGCCGTTCGATATGTGGGACCGCCAGTCCCGCCACGGCATCAAGCTTTACGTGCGGCGCGTGTTCATCATGGATGACGCCGAGCAGTTGATGCCGCTGTACCTGCGCTTCGTGCGCGGCGTGGTCGATTCGGCGGACCTGCCGCTCAACGTGTCGCGCGAGATCCTGCAGGAATCGAAGGATATCGAGGCGATCCGCAAGGGCTGCACCGGCAAGGTGCTCGGGCTGCTGGCGGATATGGCCGAGAACGACAAGGAGAAATACGCGACCTTCTGGGGCGAATTCGGCAAGGCGCTCAAGGAGGGCATCGGCGAGGATCACGCGAACAAGGACAAGATTGCCGGCTTGCTGCGCTTCGCCTCGACGTATGCCGACACGCCGGACGAGACCGTGTCGCTGAAGGATTACATAGCCCGCATGAAGGAAGGGCAGGAGAAGATCTACTATGTCACCGCCGAGACCTTCAACGCGGCGAAGAACAGCCCGCATCTGGAGGTGTTCCGCAAGAAGGGCATCGAGGTGCTGCTGATGTCCGACCGTGTGGACGAGTGGGCGATGAGCTATCTCACCGAGTTCGAGGGTAAGCCGCTCGCCTCGGTAGCCAAGGGCGGGCTCGATCTCGGTAAGCTCGAGGACGAGGCCGAGAAGCTGGCGCAGGAAAAGGAGGCCGACGAATTCAAGCCGCTGGCCGAAAAGATCAAAAACAGCCTGGCCGACCGGGTCAAGGAAGTGCGCGTCACGCACCGCCTGACCGATTCGCCCGCCTGCCTCGTGGCCGAGGAACACGACCTGAGCGGCAACCTCGCGCGCATGCTCAAGGCGGCTGGGCAGACGATGCCGACCTCGCAGCCGATCCTCGAGATCAACCCGCAGCACCCGGTGGTGCTGCGCCTCAAATCCGAGGAAAAGCGCTTCGACGACTGGGCAGCGGTGCTGTTCGACCAGGCCCTGCTGGCCGAGGGCGGCCAGCTCGATGACCCGGCAACCTTCGTCAAGCGCGTCAACCAGTTGATGTTGGAACTGAACGGCTGATTTCCGAACCATTCACCACGAAGGACACGGAGTACACGAAGAAAAGCAATCGTAGGTCGGATTAGCCCGGATGCGGGCGTAACCCGACGAATCGGTCGTGGGTGCCCGATGGCCTATGGTGCGCCACGGCCGCTTCGTGGCCTTCGTGATCTTCGTGGTTGATCGCTTTTTCAGGTTCATGCGGGGTAGCTCCGCCCCTTGTGTTAGAATGCGCGCCCTTTGAATTCAGCACAGGTAGTTTCCATGTCCCGCGCCCTCCGCAACATCGCCATCATCGCCCACGTTGACCACGGCAAGACCACCATGGTGGACAAGCTGCTCAGCCAGGCCGGCACGTTCGCCGCACACCAGCATGTCACCGAGCGTGTGATGGACAGCAACGACATCGAAAAAGAGCGCGGCATCACCATCCTGGCGAAGAACTGCGCGGTGGATTACGAGGGCGTGCATATCAATATCGTCGATACGCCCGGCCACGCCGACTTCGGCGGCGAGGTGGAGCGCGTGCTCGGCATGGTGGATAGCGTGCTGCTGCTGGTGGACGCGGTCGAAGGGCCTATGCCGCAGACGCGCTTCGTCACCAAGAAGGCGCTCGCCTTGGGCCTGCGCCCCATCGTGGTCATCAACAAGGTGGACCGTCCCGGCGCACGCTGCGATTGGGTGATCAACCAGACCTTCGACCTCTTCGACAAGCTCGGCGCGACCGACGAGCAACTGGATTTCCCCGTGGTGTACGCCTCGGCGCTGAACGGCTACGCCACGCTCGACCTGGCCCAGCCGAGCCCGGACATGCGCCCCCTGTTTGATACGGTGCTCAAGCATGTACCCGCGCCGGAGGCCGATGTCGATGCGCCCTTGCAGTTACAGATTTCCGCGCTGGACTATTCGAGCTTCGTCGGCCGCATCGGCGTGGGCCGCGTGCGCCGCGGCCGCATCCGCCCCGGCCAGGAAGTGATGGTATTGAACGGCGACAAGTCCGCGAAGAAGGCGCGCGTCAACCAAGTGCTCGGTTTTCGCGGCATCGAGCGCGTGCAGTTGGACGAGGCGATGGCGGGCGACATTGTGCTGATCAACGGTATCGAGGAGATCGGCATCGGCGTGACCATCGCCGACGTGAGCAAGCCCGAGGCGCTGCCGCTGCCCAAGGTGGACGAGCCGACGCTGACCATGAACATGATGGTGAACAGCTCGCCGCTCGCTGGGCAGGAGGGCAAGTTCGTCACCAGCCGCCAGATCCGCGACCGCCTGAACAAGGAGTTGCTGACCAACGTGGCGCTGCGCGTGGAAGACACGCAGGACACCGACGTGTTCCTGCTCTCCGGGCGCGGCGAGCTGCACCTGACGATTCTCTTGGAAAACATGCGCCGCGAAGGCTTCGAGCTGGCCGTGGGCAAGCCGCGCGTGGTGTTCCGCGATATCGACGGCGAGAAGTGCGAACCTTACGAAGTGCTGACCGTGGATGTGGAAGACACCAACCAGGGCGCGGTGATGGAAGAACTCGGCCGCCGCCGCGGCGACCTGCAGGACATGCAGCCGGACGGCCACGGGCGCGTGCGCCTCGAGTACCGCATCCCGGCGCGCGGCCTGATCGGCTTCCAGTCCGAATTCATGACCCTGACGCGCGGCACCGGCATCATGGCGCACGTGTTCGACGACTACGCGCCCGTCAAGCCCGACATGCCCGGCCGCCGCAACGGCGTGCTGATTTCGGCCGAACACGGCGAGGCGGTGGCCTATGCGCTGTGGAACCTCGAAGAGCGCGGCCGCATGTTCGTCAGCCCCGGCGACAAGCTCTACGAGGGCATGATCATCGGCATCCACAGCCGCGACAACGACCTCGTGGTCAACCCGATCAAGGGCAAGAAACTCACCAACGTGCGCGCCTCGGGCACCGACGAGGCCGTGCGCCTCACCCCGCCGGTCCGCCTGACGCTGGAGTCTGCCGTGGAATTCATCGACGACGACGAACTCGTGGAAATCACGCCGCAATCCATCCGCCTGCGCAAGCGCTTCTTGACTGAAAACGAGCGCAAGAGAGAATCAAGAACGCGAGATTCGGCGTAGCAATCGTAGGTCGGGTTAGCCCGCATGCGGGCGTAACCCGACTGGTTATTGAATGGTGTCGGGTTGCTTTGCTGCGCTCTTGTCCCAGAAGGGGGAACCCGACTTACGCCTGCTAATCGACATAGCCCCATTTCGTCATTCCGGCGGAAGCCGGAATCCAGTATTTCGATACCGGCCTTCGCCGGTGTGACGACTTGTTCAGTGCCTGTTTAATTCGATTGTCTCGGCCAACGTTTCCCGGAGAGACTCCAACAACTTCTCGCGCGAAGCTTCCTGGCAATTCACGCCGGACACTTCTTCGATCCAGCCTATCCACCAGCCGGCATCCTGTTTAATTACGGCAGTGTAGTTTGAGTTCATGGCTATATCTCCTTACGGGCATCGTAGCAAAAAGTGTGGGAGTTCTAACGAGGCTATGAAAATCGTGGTTGAGCTAACCTGACCGCACCTATTATAAAGTTGGAGAGCGTTGTTATTTCTTCACCCTCAGTTGATCGATGGATTGTTGAAGAAACTCAATTTTCTTTAGCGCCTCAGAGACGCTGCGTTCTTCAAGCTCCTTTTCGACAAATTGAAAGTACTCATCGACGTCACTCCAGCGAGGTCCTTGTTTGTTGATTCGGGGTTCGAGTGCTACAAGAAGTGCGCCTTCAATCTCATTGAGTAGTGACGCACCCGCTGCCTTAAACACCTTCTCCGGGTGGTCAAACTCGGACAAATTGCCGTTCCCGGGATTGACGCGACGAAATCCAAACCACGAGAAATATTCCCATCGGTTCCATAGGTGGTCACGTTGATGCTGGCGTAATCGAGCGAATAGCCGCTGGTGCCTGCGGATTCAACCCGTCGATGCAACAAGTTGGTTAAATCGTTCAGCCGGTGTTTCGTAGTTTAGCGTCTTCCTTGGACGTTCATTTAGCTTCCTCGCCACGCCATTTAGCTGTGCTTGCGTGTATCCGGAGATGTCCATCCCTTTTGGGAAGTACTGTCTCAACAATCCATTGGTATTTTCATTCGTCCCGCGCTGCCAAGGATTCTGAGGGTCACAGAAATAGACCTTGATGTCGGTCGCCAAGGTAAAGCGCTTGTGGTCCGCCATCTCCTTACCTCGATCCCACGTCAGCGATTTGTAAAGTTCCTGCGGCAGCTTGTGAGCATGTTTGATCAATGCATTTATGACGGTCTCGGTATCTTTTCCTGCCACCTTCACCAACATCACATAGCGTGTCTGGCGCTCAACAAGTGTCGCAATCTGGCTACTTAAAGTCCCACACAGCAGGTCGCCCTCCCAGTGGCCTGGCACTGCCCGGTCTTCTGCCGTGGCCGGACGCTCGCTAATCGATACCGCATCGGTGATTCGGCCATGATTATCCGTCTTCTGCGTATGATGCCGCGAACGGCGCATGACTCGCGTGCGCCGCAGGTGGGCCAGAAGTTCCTTCTTCAATGCGCCTCTGGCCTGGATGTAGAGGCTGCGATAGATGGTCTCGTGTGACACCTGATAGTCCTCGTCATCTGGATAGGTGCATTTTAGCCATCCGGCAATCTGCTCCGGTGACCATGCCATTTTCAGTTTGCCTGCCACGATATGTGCCATCGCGCGGTTCTTCACCAGTTTACAAGGTTGGGGGCGATGCGCACGCTCCCAGGCAGCCTGGTCGGCCTGGCTTGCGCGATAGCTCTTTCGATCACCGTTACGTTCGATCTCTCGACTAATTGTCGAAGCGGCACGGCCAAGCTTCTTGGCGATAGAGCGGATTGAATCCCCTGCAACGACTGATCGAGAGATTTCTTCACGTTCAGACAAGGTTAGTGCCAGTCTCGAACGACGTCGAGGAATCGGCCGAATGCCGCCGGCCTCAGACAAAATTCGCTCGATTGATGAATGGTATCGATCAAACAGCTGCGCGATCTGCTGAAGGGAATCGCCTTTCTGCCAGCGATCCCACATCAGCGCCTTCTGGGATTCAGTGTAATGAATGCGAGGTCTTTGTTTCATCTGCAACACTCCTTTCGCTTTCGCAAAGTTTAGTGTGTTGCATCGACGGGTTGAATCCGCACCCCCACCCCTTGCCGGTCTGTCCAACATAAACGGGCACATAGTTCTTGTCGAAGAGAATGTAGATACCAATTTGGGTACGAAAATCGGAGCCGACATCCGTTGGGGTGCGATAGCCACGCAGGTGCCCCTTTACTCCACCATGCCCCCAAAACACGTAACGACGTTCCCACAGATGACCAAAGTTGCGGATGAGCATGATGTTTCCTCTAAAAAGCTATTCAGATTACTAACTTGTTGATGGGTGCAGATTATCCGACGCCTGCATCCGTTACAAGGCCAATCATGGGGGCTGCGCAATCTGGGATAATGAATTCCAACCTTTCTTCGAACGGCTTGCATGAATCCTCCCTCCCATATCGTCTTCCTCGACCGCGGCACGCTGCCGGTCGCGATGCGCCCGCCCGCGCTACCGCTGCAATGGTGTGAGCATGAGGTTACGGCGCGCGAGCAGGTCGTGGAGCGCCTGAAAAATGCAGAGGTGGCGATCTCCAACAAGGTGCCGCTGATGGCGGCGGAGCTTGCGCAACTGCCGCGATTGAAACTCATCGCGGTGGCGGCCACAGGCACCAACAACGTCGATCTGGATTACTGTCGCGCGCACGGCATCGCAGTGTGCAACGTCAGCGGCTATTCCACGCATTCGGTTGCGGAGCATGTGTTCGCGCTGTTGCTCGCGTTGCGACGGCAAATCCACAGCTATCATGCGGACATCGTTGCCGGAGCCTGGCAGCGCTCGGAACATTTCGCGCTGCTGAGCCATCCGTTGCACGACCTCAACGGCAGCACGCTCGGCATCTTCGGCTATGGCCACATCGGCCAGGCCGTGGCGCGCATCGCGGAGGCCTTCGGCATGAGGGTGCTGGTCGCGGAACGCAAGGATGCGACAGCCATCCGCGCAGGGCGCGTGCCGTTCAACCAGATGCTGGAAGAATCCGATGCGGTCTCGCTGCATTGCCCGCTCACGCCGGAGACGCGCAATCTGATTGCGGAACCGGAGCTGCGCCGGATGAAGCCGACCGCGATCCTGCTCAACCTCGCGCGCGGCGGGGTGGTGGACGAGGCCGCACTGGCACAGGCCTTGCGCGAGAAGCGCATCGGCGGGGCAGGGGTGGACGTGCTCACCAATGAGCCGCCGCGCGCGGGTAATCCGCTGCTGGAAGCGGCCGGCGCGAACTGTATCCTCACGCCACATGTCGCCTGGGCCAGCCAGCAGTCCTTGGCGCGGCTGGCCGGAGAAATCATCCTGAATATTGAAGCCTTCTACAGAAGCGAGTCGCGCAACCGCATTGTCTGAATAAGCTCATTCGCCTTGGTTTATACTGGCACGAAATCATGAGGGGATCGCTGCCGGTGGAATCGCTAATCTATTTCTTTGCCGCTCTTTTCGTTGGTCTGCTCGTCGGCGCGGCTGCCGCGTGGCTGGTTCTACGCGCCCGCATTTCCTCGGCCGGAGCACAGGCGAGGGCGGAGAGCCAAATCGAGATCGTCCGCGCCAACGAGCGGCTGACAGCATCGCAAGAAGATAACAAACGCCTCGAAGGGGAGAAAGAGAGCCTCGCCGCGTTGCGCGATCAGCTTGTCGCGGAGCGGCAGCGCCTGAGCAACCAGGTTGCCGAGTTGACCGCCGAGCTGGAAGCGGAACGTTCGCAAGGCGCGGAGAAGATCACGCTTCTGAAGAACGCCGAGGAGCAATTGTCCAACCGCTTCAAGGCGCTGGCGAGCGAAATCCTGGAAGACAAGACCAAACGCTTTACCGAGCAGAACCAGACCAACCTCAACCAGTTGCTGGAGCCGCTCAAGGTCCGGATCGCCGAGTTTCAGGGCAAGGTGCAGGAGGTCTATGTGCAAGAGGGCAAGGATCGCTCGGCCCTCGCCGAACAGGTGAAGCAACTGATGGCACTCAACAACCAGCTGTCGAAGGACGCTCACAACCTCACCAGCGCGCTCAAGGGCCAGGCCAAGGCGCAGGGCAACTGGGGCGAGTTGATCCTGGAGCGGGTGCTGGAGGCCTCCGGCCTGCGCAAGGGCCACGAGTACGACGTGCAGGAGAGCCACACCCGCGCGGACGGTTCGCGCGCGCAGCCGGACGTGGTCGTGCACCTGCCGGAGGAGCGGCACCTGATCGTCGATGCCAAGGTCTCGCTGACCGCTTACGAGGAGTACGCCAGCGCGGAAACCGACCACCAGCGCGAGGCCGCCGTGAGGCGGCATCTGGATTCGGTGCGCGCCCATGTCAGGGAACTGTCCGAGAAGAACTACCAGCAGCTCTACGGCCTGCAATCGCTCGATTTCGTGCTGATGTTCATCCCGGTGGAGCCGGCCTTCATGCTCGCCATTTCGCAGGACAGCGATCTGTGGCAGGACGCGTGGAAGAGGAACGTCCTGCTGGTCAGCCCGAGCACGCTGCTGTTCGTGGTGCGCACCGTCGCGCACCTGTGGCGGCAGGAACAGCAGAGCCGCAACGCGCAGGAGATCGCCAACCGCGGCGCGGAGCTCTACGACAAGCTGGCCGGTTTCGTCGAAGATCTGGATGCCCTCGGCAACCGGCTGCAACAGGCGCAGAAAGCCTATGACAATGCGTACAGCAAATTCACCGGCGGCCGGGGTAACGTGATCCGCCAGGCGGAGATGCTGAAGGAGCTCGGCGTGAAGCCAAGCAAACAGCTTCCACAGAGCCTGGTCGATGCGGCGGCGGAAGAGGCGCCCATCCTGCCCGCGCATGGCATTTCATAACCTGCGGGTCGGATTTTTCTGATGTAGTTTTTTCGCAACAATTGCCCCATGACGGGCATCTTTAGGTAGTATGCAGCCCAGCAAGTTGCCGTCAGGCCTAAATGGATGCGCAGCATGCCTTTCCGTTTGCTTACCTTACCAAGGAGAAGAAAAATGAAAAAAAGCACCATGGTTATTGTTTTGGCAGTTGCATCGCAAGGCATTACGGCGGCTCAAGCCAGCGAATTCGACGGCGGTTGGGTCGGCGCAAAAATCGGAGTAAACCGCACGGACATGACTGCTGTTTCGAGGCAGTCACCTGTCGCCACTGGACTTGAAGGCGGCTACAACTGGAACATGAGCGGCTTCACGCTGGGCGTGGACGGTTTCTTCGATTTCAACGAAAAGAAGACGCATACGGGCGCCGCGCCCGCGCCGGCCACGGTGAATTACGGCAGCCATGTCTACGGCCTCGACCTGAAGCTCGGCCTGCCGAGCGGCAAATGGCTGCCCTATGCGAAACTGGGTTACGCACATGTCAGCGGGCGCGGCGATGCTTACGCCTCTGCTGTCGGCGATAACGATGCGCACCTCGGTATCGGCGTCGAATACAAATTCGCACCTCAATGGAGCGTCACTGGCGAATGGACGAACAACTCCGCCAAGAATGCCGCTACCCGGCTGGATAACGACAACCTGACCATCGGCATAAATTACTACTTCGAAAAGCCCTATATTGCGCCGCCGCCCCCGGCCCCGGTAATGAAGAAGGAAGAGCCCAGGGTTGAACCCAAGGCGGCGCCCGCACCAGCACCTGCGCCCAAGGAAGCCTGGAAGGTGATCATGGAAGAGAAACCGGTGCGCATCGAGGGCGCCAGCTTCGATACGGCTTCGGCGAAGCTGAAGCCGACGGCGGATGTCAAGTTGCAGGAGGTGGTCGATTTCGCCGCAAAATATCCTGAGGCCAATCTGGAAGTAACCGGCCATACCGACAATGTGGGCAAAGACGCATATAACCAGAAATTGTCGGAACAGCGCGCCGCTGCGGTGAAGGCTTATCTGGTGAAGAAGGGAGTTGCCGCCGGCCGCATCACTGCCAAGGGCTATGGAAAGACCATGCCGGTAGCGGATAACAAGACCAAGGAAGGGCGCGCGGCAAATCGCCGCGTCGAGGTGCGCTACACCATCCGCGAAGAAAGAAAAGTGCGCGTCCAGTAATTTCATCTGGCGCAAATCCCGAAGGCGGGCTGGCAACAGCCCGCTTTTTTATTGCCCGCACCGTGATGGTAAGATGCGCGTCCCTGACATTCTTCTGAAGTGACAATGAAACTGGCAATTGCGCAAATCAACTGTGTGCTGGGCGATCTGGCGGGGAATGTTGCAAAGATTTCGCAGTATGCCAAACAGGCCAAACGGCAAGGTGCGCAACTGTTGCTGTCTCCCGAACTCGGCCTGTGCGGTTATCCGCCGGAGGACCTGCTGCTGCGCGACGGGTTTTACCGGGCATGCGCGCAGGCACTGGCCGAACTCGCCGGGAAAACTTCCGGCATTACCGTGGTGGTGGGGCATCCCCATCAGCAGGGCGGGAAGCGCTACAACGCGGCTTCGTTGCTACGCGACGGGACCATCGTCGCAACCTATTTCAAGCATGAGCTGCCGAACTACGCGGTGTTCGACGAGAAGCGTTACTTCGATCACGGCAGCGAGCCTTGCGTGTTCGAGATGGAGGGCATCCGCTTCGCCCTGAATATCTGCGGCGATGTCTGGGAGCCCGATGCACCGCACCAGGCGCGCAATGCAGGTGCGCAGGTTTTGCTGGTGCCCAACGCGTCGCCCTATGCGATGCGCAAGCAGGAGGCGCGCTACGGCGCCATCCGCGAGCGCATTGCAGAAACCGGCCTCGCGGTGGTTTATGCCAACCTGGCCGGCGGCCAGGATGAACTGATTTTCGACGGCGGCTCGTTCGCCATGGATTGCAATGGCGACCTGACCGCACAGGGGCCGCGCTTCGAGGAGGCCTTGCTGATGCTGGAAATCCGGGACGATTTGCGTCCTGTGGGCGAGATTGCCGAGGCGTTGGGCGAGGAAGCCGAGGTCTATCGTGCGCTGTGCCTCGGCGTGCGCGACTACATCGGCAAGAACCGCTTCCCTGGCGTATTGCTGGGGTTGTCGGGCGGGATCGATTCCGCATTGACTCTCGCGATAGCGGTCGATGCGCTGGGCGCGGGCAAGGTTCATGCGGTGATGATGCCGTCGCCTTACACCGCGCAGATCAGCCTGGACGATTCGCGCGAGATGGTAAAGATTCTCGGCGTACGTTACGACGAGATTCCCATCGAGCCTATGTTCCAGAGCTATCTGGCTGCGCTGAACCCTGCCTTTGCCGGACGTGCGGCGGACACCACCGAGGAGAACCTGCAGGCGCGCATCCGCGGTGCCCTGCTCATGGCTCTGTCGAACAAGTTCGGCTCGCTGGTGCTGACCACCGGCAACAAGTCGGAAATGACCGCGGGCTATGCCACGCTCTACGGCGACATGGCGGGCGGTTTCGCGGTGCTGAAGGATGTGAGCAAGACGCTGGTGTATCGCCTGGCGCGCTACCGCAATACGCTGGGACAGGCGATCCCCGAACGCATCATCACGCGCGCGCCGAGTGCCGAACTGCGCGCGGACCAGACCGACCAGGACAACCTGCCGCCCTACGATGTGCTGGATGCCATCATGACCTGCTATGTCGAACAGAACCTCACGATTCCGGAAATCGTCGCGCGCGGCTATGCGGAAGCCGATGTGCGCCGCATGGTGCACCTGATCCGCATCAGCGAATACAAGCGCCGCCAGTCCGCAGTAGGCATCCGTATCACGGAACGCAGTTACGGCAAGGACTGGCGCTATCCGATAACGGCACGTTACCAGGATAACTTTTAAGAAGCTGCCTTAAAGTTAATTCCCTTTAAGTCCAAGTTTTGCTACAATGCGCCGCGTTTTGAGATGGGCTTCGAGCCCGTTTTTTATTTGTGGGCGGTCATTTATGGATGTGATGGAACTGGTCGAAACGACGGTAAATGGCTTGGGCTATGAGCTGGTGGATTTCGAGCGCTCTGGGCGCGGCCTGTTGCGCGTGTTCATCGACAAGCCGGAAGGCATCCGAGTGGAGGATTGCGAGACGGTCAGCCATCAGCTCACGCGGCTGTTCCTGGTCGAGAACGTGGCTTACGACCGCCTCGAAGTTTCGTCGCCGGGGCTGGACAGGCCGCTGAAGAAGGAAGCGGATTTTGTGCGTTTCGCCGGGCAGAAGGTGCAACTCAAGCTGCGCCTGCCGCTGGCGGGGCGCAAAAACTTCATCGGCATCATAGGTGAAGTAAGCAACGGAATATTGCAGTTGGATGTGGATGGCAGTTGGGTGGCAATCGAACTGTCGAATCTGGACAAGGCGCGATTGGTGCCGGAGATCAGTTTTTAACGCCTGCTGCTGACAGACAGACAATTAGTTGGAGAATGGTATGAGCCGTGAAATTTTATTACTGGTGGATGCGCTGTCCCGTGAGAAGAACGTGGACAAGGAGGTCGTGTTCGAATCGCTTGAATCCGCCCTGGCTTCCGCGACCCGGAAACGCTTTGCGGACGAAGCCGACGTGCGTGTCTCGATCGACCGCAATACCGGAGAATACGAGTCTTTCCGCCGCTGGGAGGTGATGGACGACGAAACCTTCGAAACGCCGGACATGCACATCAAGCTGGAAGAGGCGCAAAAGCGCGAGGCCGATATCCAGCTCGGCGAGTTTATCGAAGAGCCGCTGGAATCCATCGATTTCGGCCGCATCGGCGCGCAGGCCGCGAAGCAGGTGATCTTCCAGAAGATACGCGACGCCGAACGCGAGCAGGTGCTGAGCGATTTTCTGGATCGCAAGGAGCACCTGGTTTCCGGCACGGTGAAACGGCTGGAGCGCGGTAACGCACTTGTCGAATTCGGCAAGATCGAGGCCTTGCTGCCGCGCGAGCAGATGATCCCGAAGGAAAACCTGCGCGTCAGCGACCGCGTTAAGGCGCATCTGCTGCGCGTGGATCGCAGCGCGCGCGGCCCGCAGGTGATTCTGTCGCGCACCTCGCCGGAATTGTTGACCAAGCTGTTTGAGCTGGAGGTGCCGGAGATCGAGGAAAAGCTGCTGGAAATCGTCAGTGCCGCGCGTGACCCCGGTTCGCGCGCCAAGATTGCGGTGTTGTCGCACGACCCGCGCATCGACCCCATCGGCACCTGCGTCGGCATGCGCGGTTCGCGCGTGCAAGGCGTGACCAACGAGTTGGCCGGCGAGCGCGTGGACATCATCCTCTGGTCGGAAGACCCCGCCACTTACGTCATCAACGCGCTGGCGCCCGCCGAGGTGAGCAGCATCGTGGTGGACGAAGAGAAGCACAGCATGGATGTCGTGGTCGAAGAGGAAAACTTGGCGCAGGCGATCGGGCGCGGCGGCCAGAATGTGCGCCTGGCCAGCGAATTGACGGGATGGGAGCTCAACATCATGACCGTCGAGCAGTCCAACGAGAAGCATGCCGAGGAGTTCTCCAGGACGCGCGAAATATTCATGGAAAAACTGGACGTGGACGAAGAAGTTGCCGACATCCTGGTGCAGGAAGGCTTCAATACGCTGGAAGAAGTGGCATACGTGCCGCTGGAAGAAATGCTGGAAATCGAGTCGTTCGACGAAGCGACGGTGAACGAGTTGCGCAGCCGCGCGCGCAACTCATTGCTGACCGCCGCGATTGCCAACGAGGAAAAAGTGGAGCATGGCATCGAAGACCTGCTCAAGCTTGATGGCATGGACGAGCAAATCGCGCGCACCCTTGCGGCAAAGGGAGTGGCGACGCAGGATCAATTGGCAGACCTGGATGTGGATGAGCTGGTGGAGCTTACCGGCATGGACAGCGAACGCGCCAATACGTTGATCATGGCGGCACGCGCGCCCTGGTTTGCTTGAATCGGTTAAGGATTCTCTTAAGGACGGCTAATGGGAAAAATGAACGTAGCGCAATTTGCGACGGAACTCGGGTTGCCGGTTGCCTTGTTGCTTGAGCAGTTGAAGGCGGCAGGGGTAAGTAAAAAACAGGAGGCCGACCCGGTTTCCGAAAAGGACAAGGCGCAATTGCTGGAGCATTTGCGTCAGTCGCATGGCGCCGAAAAACCCGCCAAGAAGATTACGTTAACGCGCCGCGAAACCACGGAAATCAAAAAAGCCGACAGTACAGGCCGGGCTCGCACCATTCAGGTTGAAGTGCGCAAACGCCGTGTAGTGGCTCCGACCGCTGCCGCAGAAGCGGCTGCGCCAGCGCCTGACGCTTTGCCCAGGGGAGGCGAAGCGCCCAAGAAGGTGCTGGATGAGCAGGAGCTGGCCGCGCGCGAAGAGGAAGCACGCTTGCAGGCCGAACTTGCGGCGCGCCAGGCAGCCGAAGTGCAAGCCAAGCAGGAGCGCGGCAAGCGCAAGACTACCAAGAAGGAGGCTGAGCCTGAGCCGGAACAGAAAGCCGTTGCGCCGGCAGTCAAAGAAGAAGCCGCGCCCGTTGTGGCAGCGCCGGTGGTCGATCTGGCCGAGGGCACGCTGCACAAGCCGACGCCAAAGCCCGGCGACAAGGTGGTCAAGCCAAGCAAAAAACCCAAGACCGAAGTCAAGGCCAGCCCATGGGACGAAAAAGGGCACAAGAAGCGCACTCCCGTCAAAACCGGTGAGAAAACGGGAACCTGGGCGACGCCGGTACGCGCGCCGCGCCACGACAAGCACAAGCATGCTGCCGAGCCCGAGCATGCCTTCTCGTTGCCGACCGAACCGATCGTGCGCGAAGTGGCTGTTCCGGAAACCATCACCGTCGCCGAACTGGCGCAGAAGATGGCCGTCAAGGCTGCCGAAATCATCAAGGTGTTGATGAAGATGGGTTCGATGGTAACCATCAACCAGGTGCTGGACCAGGAAACCGCGATGATCGTTGTGGAGGAAATGGGGCATATCGCCAAGGCCGCCAAGGTGGATGATCTGGATGCCTATCTGCTGGATGTCGAAGCGCCACACGATGTGGCGCTGGAGCAGCGCGCGCCGGTCGTCACCGTGATGGGCCACGTCGATCACGGCAAAACCTCGCTGCTGGACTACATCCGCCGCACCCGCGTTGCTTCCGGCGAAGCGGGCGGCATTACCCAGCATATTGGCGCGTATCACGTCGATACGCCGCGCGGGATGATTACCTTCCTCGATACACCGGGCCATGAGGCATTTACCGCGATGCGTGCGCGCGGCGCCAAGGCGACCGATATCGTGATCCTGGTGGTGGCCGCCGATGACGGCGTAATGCCGCAGACCAAAGAAGCGATCCACCATGCCAAAGCCGGCAACGTGCCGATCGTGGTGGCCGTCACAAAAATTGACAAGCCTGAAGCCAATTCAGAACGCGTCAAGCAGGAGCTGGTTGCCGAAGGCGTGGTGCCGGAAGACTGGGGCGGCGACGCAATGTTCGTCGAAGTTTCCTCCAAGTCAGGCCAGGGCATCGACCAGTTGCTTGAAGGTGTGCTGTTGCAGGCCGAGGTGCTGGAGCTGAAGGCGCCGCGCGCGACCCATGCCAAGGGGCTGGTGATCGAGGCTCGCCTGGACAAGGGCAAGGGGCCGGTCGCCACCGTGCTGATCCAGTCCGGCACCATGAAGCGCGGCGATGCGGTCCTGGTTGGGTCGGTATTCGGGCGCGTGCGCGCCATGCTGGATGAGAACGGCAAGGCGGTCAGCGAAGCAGGGCCGTCCATTCCGGTTGAGATTCAGGGCCTGTCCGAAGTCCCATCGGCCGGTGAGGAATTGCTGGTAATGGCCGATGAAAAGCGGGCACGCGAAATTGCGTTGTTCCGTCAGGGCAAGTATCGCGGCGTGAAACTGGCCAAACAGCAGGCCGCCAAGCTGGAAAATATGTTCGAGCAGATGGCCGAGGGTGAAGTACGCACCTTATCGCTGATCGTGAAGTCCGATGTGCAGGGCTCTGCCGAGGCGATTGCACAATCCTTGCAGAAACTCTCCACCAGCGAGGTCAAGGTCAACCTGATCCATGGCGGCGTAGGTGCGATCTCCGAGTCTGACATCAACCTGGCGCTGGCTTCCAAGGCGATCGTGATCGGCTTCAACACCCGTGCCGATGCGGCTGCGCGCAAGCTGGCCGAGACCTCGGGCGTGGATATCCGCTACTACAACATCATCTATGCGATGGTGGACGAGATCAAGGCAGCGCTTTCTGGCATGCTGGCTCCCGAGAAGAAGGAAGTTGTCCTCGGCATGGTCGAGGTGCGCCAGGTGTTCACTGTTTCCAAGGTGGGTACGATTGCCGGCTGCTATGTGCTGGAAGGCATGGTGAAGCGCGGTGCGAGGGTGCGCCTGCTGCGCGACAACGTGGTGATCCACGATGGTGAGCTGGATTCGCTGAAGCGATTCAAGGACGACGTGAAGGAAGTGAAGTCCAACTTCGAGTGCGGCCTGTCGCTGAAAAACTACAACGATCTGGTAGTGGGCGACAAGCTCGAAGTGTACGAAATCGTTGAGGTTGCGCGCGCGCTGTAATGGCGGACTTTGCAAGAACGGATCGGGTTGCACAGCAGATTCAGCGCGAATTGGCCGAACTGGTGCGCCTTGAAATCAACGATCCGCGCGTGCGACTGGTGACTATCACCGGCGTCGAAGTTGCAGGCGACTATTCTCATGCCAAGATTTTTTTCACAAGGCTGGATGGCAAGCACGCCGAGGCGCAGCAAGGCCTGGAGCGTGCCAGCGGTTTCCTGCGTGGCCGGCTCGCGCACAGCCTGAAACTGCGCGTGATGCCGCAGCTGCATTTCGTTTATGACGCCTCCGTTGAGCGCGGCAGCCGCCTGTCGCAGCTCATCGACCAGGCAGTGGCCAGCGATAAGCAACATTCCGATAAACCCGAATAACTCTTTTAACCACGAAGCTCACGAAGAGTACGAAGAAAAGCTAGTAGCCTCATGAAAAACCTTCGTGATCTTCGTGCCCTTCGTGGTGAAGTGTTTTTTTCTGGATAACTTTCATGGCACGCACTTTCCGCGCGCTTGACGGCGTGCTGCTGTTTGACAAACCCCTTGAGCTGAGCTCCAACACCGCGCTGCAAAAAATCCGCCGCCTGTTCCAGGCCGAGAAGGCCGGGCATACCGGCACCCTCGATCCCTTGGCCACCGGCCTGCTGCCGGTCTGTTTCGGCGAGGCCACCAAATTTTCCACCGCGCTTCTGGACGCCGACAAAACCTATCGCGCCCTGTTGCGCCTCGGGCAAGCTACCAGCACCGGCGATGCGGAGGGCGAGATCATCGCGGAACATCCGGTCGAGGTTACGCAGGCCGATGTCGATGCCGTGCTGGCAAAATTTCGCGGCGAGATCCGGCAGCTTCCGCCCATGCACAGCGCGCTCAAACATCAGGGCAGACCGCTCTACGAATACATCCGCAAGGGCGAAACCATAGAACGCGAACTGCGCAATGTAACGATCCACGAACTGGTGCTGAACGCTTTTGGCGGCAACGAGATGGACATCACCGTACGCTGCAGCAAGGGGACTTACATACGCACGCTCGCCGAAGACATCGGCGCAGCGCTCGGCTGCGGTGCACATCTGATCGGGCTGCGCCGCACAGCCATTGCCCATTTCGACTTGCGGAATGCCCATAGCCTGCCGCAACTGGAGGCGATGACCGAAGCCGAGCGCGATGCCTGCGTGCTGCCGCTGGAAGTGCTGATGCCTGACATGCCCAGGCTGCAACTGGATGCCGTACAAACCCAGCGTCTCGCGCAAGGGCAACGGCTGGGCCTGGACACCGGCTTGCCGGACGGCAGGGTCTGCCTGCATGGCCCGCAGGGCTTCATCGGAGTAGGGCTGCTGCAAGGCCGCCGCCTTGCCCCGGACCGGCTATTGTCCAATGTGGCAAAACAGGCCGCCAAGGCTGTCCCGGCGGAAAATTTTGGGGTTGAGCAATGAAGGCATTCAAGGGTAGAATGCCGCACTTTTTTTAGGAGAGAAGACTAATGGCAATTACCGCCGCGCAAAAAGCGCAAATCGTCGCCGACTTTCAACGTGCCAAGAGCGACACTGGTTCCCCCGAAGTGCAGGTGGCTTTGATCACCGCGCGCATCGCTTATCTGACTGACCATTTCAAGGATAACACCAAGGATCACCATTCCCGCCGCGGCCTGCTGCGCCTGGTGAGCCGCCGCCGCAAGCTGCTCGACTACCTCAAGAGCAAGGATGATGCGGGCTACCGCGCGCTGATCCAGCGCCTGGAAATTCGCAAGTAACAGATAGTATCCAGCGGGTCGCTCAGGCGACCCGCGTTGTTTTGTCTTGTCACAACGCATGGCGCGATGGCGCGCCAGGCCACCCATAGAGAGGTCTATCTTGAGTCACTATAAAAAAACATTAGCATACGGCAAGCATCAACTCACGCTGGAAACCGGCGAAATCGCGCGCCAGGCCAGCGGTGCGGTGATGGTCAGCCTGGACGACACCATGGTGCTGGTCACGGTAGTCGGCAGGAAAGATGCCAAGCCCGACCAGGATTTTTTCCCGCTGACCGTTGACTATCAGGAAAAAACCTACGCTGCGGGCAAGATTCCCGGCAGCTTCTTCAAACGCGAAGGCCGCCCGAGCGAGAAGGAGATCCTGACTTCGCGCCTGATCGACCGTCCGTTGCGACCGCTGTTCCCGGAAAGTTTCTACAACGAAGTGCAGATCATCGCGACGGTGATGTCTTCGGACAGCGAAGTCGATTCCGATATTCCCGCCATGATCGGCGCATCCGCCGCGCTGGCGCTGTCCGGCATCCCGTTCGACGGCCCGATCGGCGCGGCGCGCGTGGGTTATGCCAATGGCCAATACCTGCTCAATCCGACCGCATCGGAACTCGCGACTTCGCAAATGGATCTTGTGGTTGCCGGCACCGAACGTGCTGTGCTGATGGTGGAATCCGAGGCGCAGCAATTGTCCGAAGACGTGATGCTCGGCGCAGTGATGTTCGGCCACGAACAGATGCAAGTCGTGATCCAGGCCATCAATGAGATGGCCGATGCCGTCGGTGCTCCCGCTTGGGATTGGACTCCGCCAGCCAAGGATGAGGCCTTGATTGCGCAGATCGCCAGCCTCGCCGAAGCCGAACTTGGGAAGGCCTATGCGATCCGTTCCAAGCAGGCGCGCACCGATGCGGTGAATGCGATCCGCGACCAAGTGATAGCCGCCATCATCACACCCGAGAACGCCAGCCAGAAGAACCACGTCAACGACCTGTTCAGCGCGCTGGAAGCCAAGATCGTGCGCGGGCAGATCCTGGGCGGCGAGCCGCGCATCGATGGCCGCGACACCCGCACCGTACGTCCCATCACCATCCGCAACGGCGTCCTGCCGCGCACCCACGGCTCCTCGCTGTTCACTCGCGGCGAAACCCAAGCCATCGTGGTGGCGACCCTGGCCAGCATGCGTGACGCACAACGCATCGACGCTTTGCAGGGTGAATACAGTGACCGTTTCATGCTGCACTACAATTTCCCGCCGTATTCCACTGGCGAAACCGGCCGCGTGGGCACGCCCAAGCGCCGCGAAATCGGCCACGGCCGCCTGGCCAAGCGCGCGCTGGCTGCGGTGCTGCCCAACGAGGAAGATTTCGGCTATGCCATCCGTGTGGTGTCGGAAATCACCGAATCGAACGGTTCCAGCTCGATGGCCTCGGTGTGCGGCGGCTGCCTGTCACTGCTGGACGCCGGCGTACCGATGAAGGCGCATGTAGCAGGCATCGCCATGGGGCTGATCAAGGAAGGCAACCGCTTTGCGGTGCTGACCGACATTCTCGGTGATGAGGATCATCTGGGCGACATGGACTTCAAGGTGGCCGGCAGCGAAACCGGCGTGACCGCGCTGCAAATGGACATCAAGATCAACGGCATCACCCGCGACATTATGCAGGCTGCCCTGACCCAGGCCCGCGAAGGCCGCATGCACATTCTCGGATTGATGAAACAGGCCATGCCGCAGGCACGCGGGGAAGTTTCCAGCTATGCGCCGCGCATGATCAAGATGAAGATCAACCCGGAGAAAATCCGCGACGTGATCGGCAAGGGCGGGGCGGTGATCCGCGCCCTGACAGAAGAAACCGGCACGACCATCGACATCGACGATGAAGGCAATATCGTCATCGCCTGCGTAAGCGGCGAGGCGGGCGAGTTGGCCAGGAAACGCATCGAGGACATCGTGGCGGACGTGGAAGTCGGCAAGGTTTACGAAGGCCCGGTGGTCAAGCTGCTCGACTTCGGCGCGCTGGTAAACGTGCTGCCGGGCAAGGACGGCCTGTTGCATATCTCCCAGATCGCCCACGAACGCGTCAACAGCGTGTCGGATCACCTCAAGGAAGGCCAGATCGTAAAGGTGAAGGTGCTGGAGGTCGACGACAAGGGACGCATGAAGCTGAGCATGAAGGCTTTGCTGGCTGCTCCTGAAGCTGCGAAGGCCGAGTAAGCTGCATCAGCCGTAAGACAAAAGCCCCGCATCGCGGGGCTTTTTGTTTGTTCAATCAAAGTAATTAAACAGTTTGTTTTTTGGCTTAGGCTAACATGCACTATGCCATGTTAACCTCCGAAAACAGATAACCAAGATTATTTGGCTATCTGTTTCTCGCGAATCTCGTCCAGGGTCTTGCAGTCGATACACAGGGTGGCGGTCGGCCTTGCTTCGAGGCGGTTCAGGCCGATTTCGATGCCGCAGTTGTCGCAGTAGCCGTAATCCCCCGCATCAATCTTTGCAAGCATCTCATTGATTCTCTTGATTAGTTTGCGCTCGCGGTCGCGGTTGCGCAGCTCCAGCCCCATGTCTGACTCCTGCGTGGCGCGGTCATTCGGGTCGGCAAATACCGTCGCCTCATCTTGCATGGCGTGCACGGTACGGTCGATATCCTCACCCAGTTCGGACTTGATGTCGTTCAGGATTTTGCGGAAATGGTCCAGCTGCTTGGGGTTCATGTACTCCTCGCCCTTTTTGGCCTTGTAAGGAGCGACGGGTTTGTGTGGCTGTACCGGCATTAAATTTCTCCAATGGGAAAATCAAAGTTCGCTTTAATACCAGAAAGCGCCTGTTCATGCAAATAAATAGCCCTGCGTTCAACCAGCCGCCAGCAGCAAAAACAGACTGGGGCGTTTGTTCAGTTGCGGCATGGGCAGCAGCCTCCATTGGGCGATGGAGCGGGTCTGGATCGATTCTCCGGGCAGGGTAATGTCGGTGGCGACGCACAGCAGCGTCTGCGGGCGGCAGCGGGCGAACAGGGCACCGAACATCTTTTCGTTGCGGTACGGCGTTTCGATGAACAGCTGGGTCTGCTTGCGCCTGGCCGATTCGGCTTCCAGCGCCGCGATCGCCTTGTTCCTCTCCGTCTCCTCGACGGGCAGATAGCCGTGGAAGGCGAAGCACTGGCCGTTCAGGCCGGAAGCCATCAAGGCCAGCAAAATGGAGGAGGGACCGACCAGCGGCACGACGCGGATGCCGTTGCGGTGCGCCAGGTTGACCAGGTCAGCACCGGGGTCGGCGATGCCGGGACAGCCCGCCTCGGAAAGAATGCCGACATCTTCTCCTGCCAGCAGCGGCGCGAGCAGTTCCGCCAGCTCTTTGGGCGCAGTGTGTTCGTTGAGCGAGGCGAAGTGCAGCGACTGGATCGGCTGCTCTGGCTTGAGCGCAGCCAGGAACTGCCGCGTGGTCTTTGGGTGTTCCACCACGAAATGCCGCAGCCTGCGCGCGATGTCGATGACATGTTGCGGCAGCACCTGCCCGGCAGGGGTGTCGCCCAGCGTGCAGGGAATGAGGTAGAGCGTACCAGGTCTGGCTGTCATGGCTAAAACAGGTGGACGTTTTCGCGGCGCAGCATTTGGCTCAGCAGGATCAGCGGCAGGCCGATCAGCGCATTCGGGTCGTCGCCGGTCATCTTGCTCATCAGGGCGATGCCCAGCCCTTCGGATTTTGCGCTTCCGGCGCAGTGGTAGGGCTGTTCCTTGAGCAAATAACCCTCGATCTCGGCGTCGCTGAGCTCGCGCAGCGTGACGTAATTTTCCGCGACCTCGGTCTGCATGTTGCCGGTCCTGCCGTTCAGCAGCGCCACGGCGGTATGGAAGCAGGTCGTCTTGCCGCGCATGGCGCGCAATTGCCTGACCGCGTTGTCGTGGGTGAGCGGCTTGCCGAGCTGCCGGCCTTCCAGCAGGGCAACCTGGTCGGAGCCGATGATCAGCGCATCGGGGTATCTGGCCGCAACGGCGCGGGCCTTTTCCTGAGCGAGGCGCGCCGAGGTGGCGCGCGCCGGCTCGCCCGGCAGGGGCGTTTCATCCACATCGGGGGCGGCGGTCTCGAATGGGAGTTGCAGCCGTTTGAGGAGCTCGCTGCGGTAAACGGAGGTGGAGGCGAGGACAAGCAACTGAGAATTCAACTATTATTCCTTGGGATTTTTGACAGGGAGCGGCGAAAAATATATCATGCGCGCCTCATGTCCGCACGGCCTTTCATCGACAGCCTGGATTTTGCCGGGAATGGCAGGCAAATAAGCGGCGAAGTGCCGGTTGCCGGGTTGCCGCGTTTGCTGGACTCCCTGGAAGGTTCTCAGGGAGTCATGAAGTACACGGTACGCGGCGGCGCAGACAAGCAAGGCCATCCCCTGCTGGAAGTCGGCATAACCGGAAACTGCCGGTTGCGCTGCCAGCGCTGCCTCGGTGCGATGGATCATGCGGTGCAGATCGATACGCGGCTGCTGTTGCGCGACCAGGCCAGCCTGGATGCGCTGGACGATGAGGAAGAAGAAGAGCTCGACAGCATCCTGGCAGATACGCACCTGGATGTGCTGAATCTGCTGGAAGAAGAGATTCTGCTGAGCCTGCCAATCGCGCCCAGGCATGAGTTCGGCGCTTGTCAGGCAACAGGGCTTGAGAGTGAACGTGGGGCAGAAAAGAATCCTTTCGCAGCTTTGGCGAAATTGAAGCGTAGTGCGTAATTAATTTGTTTTTAGGGTTTTATTAGGAGGCAACATGGCAGTTCAGCAGAACAAAAAATCCCCGTCCAAGCGCGGCATGCACCGCGCCCACGATTTTCTGACCAACCCGGCAACGGCGGTCGAGCCGACAACGGGCGAAACTCATTTGCGCCACCACATCAGCCCGAACGGCTTTTACCGTGGCAAGAAGGTAATCAAGACCAAGGGCGAGTAAGCCCTTAAGTTACGCAGCCGGCCGTGAAGGCCGGCTGCGTTTTCTTTTCCATTCCTGATTTTTCTTCCAAGGAATCGCCTAGTGGACGTCACATTGGCCATAGACGCGATGGGAGGCGATCATGGCACGGCGGTCACCGTCCGCGCCGCGGTCGATTACCTGAAGCATTCTCCCGGCGACACCATCGTCCTGGTGGGTATTCCCGATGCCATCGAATCCGAGTTGCGCAACCTGGGTGCGCAGACGAGCGCCCATTTGCGCATTCATCCCGCGAGCGAAGTGGTAGGGATGGACGAGCAGCCGCAATCGGCGCTGCGAGGCAAGAAGGATTCCTCGATGCGCGCCAGCATCGACCTGGTCAAGAGCGGCGAGGCGCTGGCCTGTGTCAGCGCGGGCAATACCGGCGCGCTGATGGCGACGGCGCGCTACGTGCTGAAGACCCTCCCCGGCATCGACCGGCCCGCAATCGCCTCGTACCTGCCGACCAAAAAAGGCCAGATCTGCATGCTCGACCTCGGCGCGAACACCGATTGCACCGCCGAACACCTGCTGCAATTCGCACTCATGGGCTCCACACTGGTCACCGCGCTGGAGCATAAACCCAATCCCAGCGTCGGCCTGCTGAACATCGGCAGCGAAGACATCAAGGGCAACGAGGTGGTCAAAGAGGCCGCCGGGCTGCTGCGCAACAGCGACCTGAATTTCTATGGCAACGTCGAGGGCAACGACATCTTCAAGGGCACCACCGACATCGTGGTGTGCGACGGCTTCGTCGGCAACGTTGCGCTCAAGACCACCGAGGGGCTGGCGCAGATGCTGGGCGGCTTCCTGCGCGAGGAATTCGGCCGCAATGCATTCACCAAACTCGCCGGGCTGGTCGCGATGCCGGTGCTCAAGGCCTTCAAGCACCGCGTCGATCACCGCCGCTACAATGGCGCGAGCTTCCTCGGCCTGAAGGGCATCGTGGTGAAGAGCCACGGTTCGGCAGACGCCTACGCCTTCCGCTGCGCCATCGAGCGCGCAGCCGGGGAGGCGCGCGAGGGCATGCTGCGGCATATCAGCGAGCATATCGAAAAATGGCACCACGCCCGTCAAGGCGCGGCGCAAGGAGCAGCATGATGCATTCAAGGATAATCGGCACCGGCAGCTATCTGCCCGCCAGGACGCTGACCAACTACGATCTGGAAAAGATCGTCGAGACCTCGCACGACTGGATTTTTTCGCGCAGCGGCATCGTCGAGCGGCATATCGCGGCGGAAGGCGAAATGACCAGCGACCTCGCCCTGCACGCCAGCCGCCGCGCCATCGAGGCGGCGGGAATCAAGGCGGACGAGATCGACCTGATCATCGTCGCAACCACATCGCCCGACCAGATTTTCCCCAGTACCGCTTGCATCCTGCAGGATAAGCTCGGCATCAAGAATTGCGGCGCGGCGTTCGACATGCAGGCGGTATGCGGCGGCTTCGTCTATGCGCTGAACACCGCCGACCTCTACATCCGTGGCGGGCAGGCCAAGACTGCGCTGGTGGTCGGCGCGGAAGTGCTGTCGCGTATGCTGGACTGGACCGACCGCGGCACCTGCGTGCTGTTCGGCGATGGCGCCGGAGCGGTGGTGCTGCAGGCCAGCGAAACGCCGGGCATAGTCGCCAGCAAGCTGCACGCCGACGGCCGCCATCGCGACATGCTGAAGGCCGGTGGCCACATCCGCAACGGCGAGGTGCAAGGCGATCCGTTCATCAAGATGGACGGGCAGGCGGTGTTCAAGTTTGCCGTCAAGGTGCTGAGCGAAGTCGTCGAGGAAGTGCTGGAAGAAAACAAGCTGCAAGGCTCAGACATCGACTGGCTGGTGCCGCACCAGGCCAATATCCGCATCATGGAAGCCACCGCGAAGAAGCTCGGCCTGGGCATGGACAACGTGGTGGTCACCGTCGCGCATCACGGCAACACCTCGGCGGCCTCGATCCCGCTGGCGCTGGATACCGCCGTGCAAGACGGGCGCATCAAGCCCGGCCAGAACATCCTCATCGAGGCGGTGGGCGGCGGGTTTACCTGGGGTGCGGTGCTGATTAAATGGTAAATCGGCTAGTAGCTCGTAGCTTGTAGCCAGTAGCAGAACCGCTTGGCTATCCGCTACAGGCTACCAGCTACAAGCTCAATAAGGTTCTACATATGACTAAATTCGCTTTCGTATTTCCAGGTCAAGGCTCGCAATCGCGCGGCATGATGAACGGCTACGCCGATTTTCCCGCGGTGCGCGACACCTTCGCCGAAGCCTCCGAGGTATTGAAACAGGACCTGTGGCAGCTGGTTGCCGAGGGCAGCGATGCCGACCTGAACGCCACCGTGAACACCCAGCCGATCATGCTCACCGCAGGCGTGGCCGTGTACCGTGCCTGGCAATCGCAAAACGGCGCAACTCCGGCGATGCTGGCGGGGCACAGCCTCGGCGAATACACCGCGCTGGTCGCCGCCGGCGCGTTGCACTTTGCCGATGCGCTGCCGCTGGTGCGCTATCGTGCGCAATGCATGCAGCAGGCCGTGCCGGAAGGCGTGGGCGGCATCGCCGCGATCCTCGGCCTCGACGACGACGCCGTGCGCGCGGTTTGTGCCGAAGGCGCGCAGGGCGAGGTGCTCGAAGCGGTGAATTTCAACTCGCCGGGGCAGGTAGTGATCGCAGGGAACCGCGCGGCGGTCGAGCGCGGCATGGAGCTGGCCAAGGCCAAGGGCGCGAAGCGCGCGATCATGCTGCCGATGAGCGTGCCGTCGCATTGCCAGTTGCTCAAGGACGCAGCGGAGCAGTTGCGCGGCTACCTCGCCGATGTCGCCGTGCAGGCGCCCATCGTCCCGGTATTGCACAACGCCGATGTTGCGGCTTACAGTGGCGGCGCGGCGATCAAGGATGCGCTGGTGCGCCAGTTGTATTCGCCGGTGCGCTGGGTCGAGACCGTGCTGGAATTCGGCAAGCAGGGCATCACCCACAACGCCGAATGCGCGCCGGGCAAGGTGCTGGCGGGACTCAACAAACGCATCGACACCAACCAGCAGGCCCTGGCCATCAACGACGGCGAGGCGCTGAAGCTGGCTTTGGCTGCACTCGCATAAGGAGACCGACATGACACTACTCGGACAAATCGCACTGGTGACCGGCGCCAGCCGCGGCATCGGCCAAGCCATCGCACTGGAACTCGGCAGGCACGGTGCTACCGTGATCGGCACCGCCACCAGCGACAGCGGCGCGCAAGCCATCAGCGCCTATCTGGACGCGGCCGAGATCAAGGGCGCGGGCATGGTGCTGAACGTCAACGACGCCGCGCAAACCGAACACATGCTGGGCGAACTGCGCAAACAGTTCGGCGAAGTCTCGATCTTGGTGAACAACGCCGGCATCACCAAAGACAACCTGCTGGCGCGCATGACCGACGAGGAATGGGACGACGTGCTGGCGACCAACCTCAAGTCGGTGTTCCGCCTTTCGCGCGCCGTGCTGCGCGCGATGATGAAGGCGAGAGGCGGGCGCATCATCAGCATCGGCTCGGTGGTCGGCAGCATGGGCAACCCCGGCCAGGCCAACTACGCCGCTTCTAAGGCAGGCATGATCGGTTTCACCAAATCGCTCGCGCAGGAGATCGGCAGCCGCAACATCACCGTGAACTGCATTGCCCCCGGCTTCATCGACACCGACATGACCCAGGGCCTGGGCGAAGAACAGCGCGCCAAGCTGGTCGAACATGTGCCGCTGAAACGCTTAGGCCAAGCCGCCGACGTCGCCGCCGCCGTGGCCTTCCTCGCCGGCCCCGGCGCGTCCTACATCACCGGCGCCACGCTGCATGTAAACGGCGGGATGTACATGGAGTAGGGTGGCTGCCGTCGCCGCGGAACGGCCTTGGGCGTATGGCCGGTTCCGAACCTGAAGCTTTCGTATTATTCACCAAACTGCTCGGCACTACGCTGGGTTCTACGCCGTAAACCATTACACTCTCTTGCTCGCGAGGGGCCGGATTGGTATCTGGCTGATGTTTCCTGCCGCCACGGCGCGCTTACTCCCCGGTCCGTTTGGCGCTCATCTCCCATATTTATTGAAAAGGCACGCGATGTATCCAGTTCACGATGTTGATGCAATCCTTTTGCTGGCCCTGTCGCTTGCTGCGAAGCGACGGCCGGCCGGTCTTGTCGAGATCATTGCTGCGGCCGATCTGACTCAAGGAACGATTCCTTCCGAAACAAAATTGTCCGATTCGTTTTATCGGCTCTCCGAATACGGCTTGATCTGCGCGCAGGAGGGCGGCTATACGCTGGCGCCGGATGCGCAGCAAATGATGGCAGGCCAGCGCAAGAAAGCCGACACCCCGGAACGCATCTTCGGCATCAGGGAATTGCTCGCCGATTACCATCTCAAGGGCGAACACGCGATCATTTTATTGACGGTGGAACAACTCGCTGCGGCCATTGCGGAACATCAGGCCGCCAAAAAATCTGGTAGAAGCTGGCTGGTGCCCAAGCCCAAACCGGCAGAAGCCGACCGCAAACGCCCGGGGCAGCGCAAGCCGTTCTTTACCAAACGGCGCAAGGACTGAGCGTAACCATGGCCGATACTCAAACACCCACCTCCGCCTCCACAGCCGGGTGCTCTTTCAGCGAACTGCCGCTGTCGCCCGGCATGCAATCGACCTTGCAGCAGCTGGGCTACCTGACGATGACCCCGATACAGGCGGCCAGCCTGCCGATCGCGCTGGCCGGGCATGACCTGATCGCGCAGGCCAAGACCGGCAGCGGCAAGACCGCGGCGTTCGCGCTGGTGCTGTTGACCCGCCTTAACCCGCGCCGCTTTGCGGTACAGGCAATGGTGCTGTGCCCGACGCGCGAGCTGGCCGACCAAGTGACGCAGGAGATACGCCGCTTGGCGCGCTCCGCAGATAACATCAAGATACTGACGCTGTGCGGCGGCAGCACGATGCGCCCGCAGATTGCCAGCCTTGAGCACGGCGCACATATAGTCGTCGGCACGCCGGGGCGCATCATGGATCACATGGATCGCGGCACGCTGAACCTGGAGGCGCTCAACACGCTGGTGCTCGACGAGGCCGACCGCATGCTGGACATGGGCTTCTACGACCAGATCGCTTGGGTGGCGAGACGCTGCCCCGCAGAGCGCCAGACGCTGCTATTCTCGGCGACCTATCCCGAAGGCATCGCGCGGCTGGCGCGCCAGTTCCTGCGCAATCCTCGGGAAGTGAAGCTGCAGGAACAGCATGAGGAAGGCAAAATACGCCAGCGCTTCTACAAGGTGGCAAACGAGCAGCGTTTGCAGGCGGTCGGCATGTTGCTCAAGTACTACCGTCCGGTTAGCACGCTGGCCTTCTGCAACACCAAGCAGCAATGCCGCTCCCTGCTGGAAGCGCTGCATGCCCAGGGCGTCAAGGCGCTGACCCTGAATGGCGATCTGGAACAGCGCGAACGCGACCAGGTGCTGATCCAGTTCGCCAATCGCAGTTGCTCGGTGCTGGTAGCTACCGATGTGGCCGCGCGGGGCCTGGATATCGCGCAACTCGAAGCGGTGATCAACGTTGATGTCACGCCTGACCCGGAAGTCCATATCCATCGCATCGGCCGCACCGGCCGCTCCGATCAGGACGGTTGGGCGCTGAGCCTGTGCGGCCCGAGCGACCGGCATCGCATCGTCAGCCTCGCGCAGATGATGCGCATCGAACCGGAGTGGCATGAGCTGGGCGCGCTGCAAAACGATGACGACTCGCCGCTGGTGCCGCCGATGGTGACGCTGCAGATACTCGGCGGGCGCAAGGAGAAGATCCGCCCCGGCGACGTGCTGGGCGCGCTCACCGGCGAGGCGGGATACACGCGCGAGCAGGTCGGCAAGATCACCGTGACCGACTTCTCCACCTATGTCGCCGTCGCGCGCAACATCGCCACAGAGGCCGTGCGCAAATTGTCGGCCGGCAAGGTTAAGGGCAAAACGGTGAAGGTGCGCGCGCTGTAGGGAGCTACGCTGCGGGTGAGCAGTGGGATGTAGAGGGAGTAGGGGTACCGTAGCTTTAGAAGATACGCTACACCGCTTCCTCTAAACTCATCTCCAGTTCCAGCCAGCTTTCTTCCAGTTCCGCGACCTTGCTTTCCAGTACTTCGCGCCGGGCATTCAGGCCGGCGATGAAATCGCCGCTGCATCCGGTGTAGGTGGTCGGGTCGCCTAGCTTGCCGTTGATCTCGGTTAATTCGGTCTGCGCCTTGTTCAACTCGGTTTCGAGCTTGGTCTGTTTCGACAGCAGCGCCTTCCGGTTCGGCCTGGGTGCGGCTTTCTGAATGGGTTTTTCCGGCTTGGCCTGTACCGTCTCGCGCGGGCGGCGCGCTTCGATCCAGACCTTGTAGTCTTCCAAATCTCCGTCGAACAGCTTCGCCTGCCCGTCCGCGACCAGCCACAGCTCGTCGGCCACGGCGCGGATCAGGCTGCGGTCGTGCGATACCAGCACCACCGCGCCGGTGTATTCCTCCAGCGCGATGGTGAGTGCGTCGCGCATGTCGAGGTCGAGGTGGTTGGTCGGCTCGTCGAGCAGCAGCAGGTGGGGCTTTTGCCAGGCCAAGAGTGCTAACGCGAGGCGGCTTTTCTCGCCGCCGGAGAAGCTTGCCACCGGGCGATCCTCGCTGTCGCCGGCCAGGCCGAAGCGGCCGAGGAAGCTGCGCAGCGCGAGCGTGGTTTCCTTGGGCGCTATGCGTTCCATGTGCTGCAGCGGGGTGGCTTTGCTGTCGAGGTTTTCCAACTGATGCTGGGCGAAGTAACCGATGCGGATGTCCGGGGTGGTTTCCAGTTTGCCCGAGGTGGGTGCGAGTTCGCCGACCAGCAGCTTGATCAGGGTGGACTTGCCCGCGCCGTTCGGCCCGAGCAGCGCGATGCGCGCACCGGCGCGCAGCACCAAGTCGACGTTCTGGAACAGCTTCTTGTCGCCGTAGGCGAAGCCCATCTTCTCGGCGCGCAGCAGCAGGTCGGGGCTGCGCTCCGGCGCTTCGATCTCCAGTTCGAAATGGCCGTCGGTGACATGCGCGGGTGCGATGCGCGTGATTCGTTCCAGCGCCTTGATTCGGCTCTGCGCCTGCTTGGCCTTGGTGGCTTTGGCGCGGAAGCGGCGCACGAAGTCTTCCAGATGCGCGATCTTCGCCTGCTGCGTCTGGAATGCCTGATTCTGCTGGGCGATGCGCTCGGCGCGGGCGCGCTCGAAATCGTCGTAGTCGCCGGCATAGCTGTCGATGACGCAGTCGTGCACATGGGCGATGCGGTTGACGGTGGCGTTGAGGAATTCGCGGTCGTGCGAGACCAGCAGGATGCTGCCGGGGTAGCGCGCCAGGTACTGTTCGAGCCAGAGGATCGCTTCGAGATCGAGGTGGTTGGTCGGCTCGTCGAGCAGCAGCAGGTCGGCGCGGTGCATCAGCGCGCGCGCCAGGTTGAGGCGCATGCGCCAGCCGCCGGAGAAGCTGGTTACCGGACGCGCCAGACTGTCGCTGGCGAAGCCCAAGCCGTTCAGCAGTTGCGCGGCGCGCGCCGGGGCGCCGTAGCCGTCGATGGCCTCGAACTGGTGCTGGGCTTCGAACCAGGCCGCGTCGTGGTTATCCCTTGCCAGGATTTTCTCGAGCTGGCGCAACTGCACGTCGCCGTCGAGCACGAACTCCAGCGCGGGCTGTGCGGAGTTGGCGATCTCCTGCTCGACATGGGCGATAGTCTTGCCGCTTTGCAGCGAGACCTCGCCGCCGTCGGGCTTGATTTCGCCGCGGATCAGGCGGAACAGGGTGGTCTTGCCGCAGCCGTTCTTGCCGACCAGCCCGATGCGCTGATTGGCGAACGCCTGCAAATTCGCCTGCTGGAACAGCGGTGTGCCGCCCTGCAGGTAGGTCAGATTCTGGATATTGAGCATGGCTCAATGATAACAGAGGGCTGCGCGCAACCCGCTCCGTAAACATCAAAGCGCTACAAGGCCGAAGGACTTGTTATCATGTGCCCCTCAAACTTAAAGAGCGGGAACGCAAATGGCCAAACCAAATTACTCGTACGAGAAACGTCAGAAAGAACTCGCCAAGAAAAAGAAGCAGGAGGAGAAGCGGCAGAAGAAGGCAGCGGCACAGGGCGAGCAGCCCCAGGATGGCTCGCTGCAGCCGCCGGCGGGCGAGACACCTGCTGCTTGAGTCGTTCATCCTGATGGCTTGCCATGAATAAAGAGAATTTCATCGCCGCACAGCGTGGGCAGAAACTGACGCTGGAGTTCATCCTGCGCTGGCTGATGCGGGACGGCATGGTGGCGGAGGAGGATGCGAGCCGGCTCATGAGGAGCCACAAGGCCGACCACATCCATCCGCTGGCGGTGATCGGCGAGCAGAAATGGCGCAATCTGCTGCCGCCCAACAAGCTGCTCACTACCGAGTTCCTCACCGAATGGCTGGCGGCGCATCTCGGCATGCCGTATTTTCACATCGATCCGCTGCAGCTGAATTTCGCCGGCATCGCCAGCATCATTTCCAAGTCCTACGCCGAGCGGCTCAAGATCATGCCGGTCGGGCTAGGCGAGCGCGAGGTGAGCATCGCCACCGCCGAACCCTTCCTCACCGACTGGGTGGCGGACCTGGAGCGCATCCTCAACCTGAAGATCAGGCTGGTGCTGGCCAGCCCGCTCGACATCAACCACTACCTGCCGGAAATATACAGCCTCGCGAGTTCGGTGCAGCTTGCCAGCAAGGCCAGGGCGGGGCAGGCCATCGGGGTGCAGAACTTCGAGCAACTGGTCGAACTGGGCAAGAACAAGAACCTCGACGCCAACGAGCAGCATGTGGTGACGCTGGTGGACTGGCTGTTCAAGTACGCCTTCGAGCAGCGCGCCAGCGACATCCACCTGGAGCCGCGCCGCGACCTCGGCATTGTGCGCTTCCGCATCGACGGGGTGCTGCACCAGGTCTACCAGCTGCCGATGCCCGTCACCAACGCCATCACCAACCGCATCAAGCTGCTGGGGCGCATGGACATGGTGGAGAAGCGCCGGCCGCAGGATGGACGCATCAAGACGGTCAGCGCGGAGGGCGATGAGATCGAACTGCGCCTCTCCACGATGCCGACCGCCTTCGGCGAGAAGCTGGTGATGCGCATCTTCGACCCGGAAATCCTGGTGAAAAATTTCACCGATCTCGGCTTTTCGCGCGAGCAGACCGCACTGTGGAACGGCTGGACGAGCCAGCCCAACGGCATCATCCTGGTGACTGGCCCGACCGGCTCCGGCAAGACCACCACGCTGTATTCCACGCTGAAGCAGCTCGCCACGCCGGAGGTGAACGTCTGCACGGTGGAAGACCCGATCGAAATGATCGAGCCGGCGTTCAACCAGATGCAGGTGCAGCACAACATCGGCCTGAATTTTGCCGACGGCGTGCGCACCCTGCTGCGGCAGGATCCGGACATCATCATGGTGGGCGAAATCCGCGACGCGGAAACTGCCGAGATGGCGATCCAGGCGGCGCTCACCGGCCATCTGGTGCTGTCGTCGCTGCATACCAACGACGCGCCTTCCGCGATCACGCGATTGCTCGAACTGGGCGTGCCGGCCTATCTGCTCAATTCGACGCTGCTGGGCGTGATGGCGCAACGCCTGGCGCGCACGCTGTGCCCGCATTGCAAGGCTGCGGGCGAAATCAGCGACGAGGCCTGGCAGGAACTGGTCTCACCGTGGAAGGCCGCCAAGCCCGCTCAGGTCAATGCCGCCATCGGCTGCCTCGAATGCCGCATGACCGGCTATCGCGGGCGCACCGGCATCTACGAGATGCTGCCGCTCAGCATGGAAATGAAAAAGCTGGTGGTCAGGGATGCCGAACTCGCCAAGATCAAGGCGCTGGCGAGACGCGAGGGCATGAAGCCGCTGCGCCTCAACGGGGCGGAAAAGGTCGCGGCAGGGCTGACCACGGTGGAGGAGATCATCAAAATCGCGCCGCCGCCGGATCATGAATAGCCCTGACCTGAAAGCAGGAATTCCGGTTAATCAAATAGATGGCGGCAAAAGCGGGGCGGGACGGGCGATTTTTAGCGGTTTTCGTTTGGAATTTCCGGCAACTTTGATACAATCCCGTCCGCTTTTTTAACTTAAACTAGGTGGGAGATATAAATGTCTATTGAACAACGCGTTAAAAAGATCGTCGCCGAACAGCTTGGCGTGAACGAATCGGAAGTCAAGAATGAATCTTCTTTCGTCAACGATCTGGGTGCTGATTCTCTGGATACCGTAGAGCTGGTGATGGCTCTGGAAGAAGAATTCGAATGCGAAATCCCCGATGAAGACGCGGAAAAAATCACCACCGTCCAGCAAGCCATCGACTACGTCTTGGCGCATCAAAAGTAATTCCCTCCTTTATTTCGTTTGTTAAACGGAGTCAGTTTGTCTAAACGCAGAGTCGTCATTACCGGGCTGGGGATCATTTCCCCGGTCGGGATCGGAATTCCTACTGTCTGGCAGAACATCGTCGCGGGTAAGCCCGGCATTACCCGGATCACCCGCTTCGATGCCAGCGCGCTGGCCGCGCAGATCGCCGGCGAGGTGAAGGATTTTGACGTTACGCAGTACATTCCCGCCAAGGATGCGCGCCGCATGGACCGCTTCATCCATTTCGGCCTGGTGGCCGGCATGGAGGCGTTCAAGGATGCCGGGCTGGAAGTCACCGAGCAGAATGCCGAGCGCATCGGCGTGAACATCGGCTCCGGCATCGGCGGTTTGCCGATGATCGAGGAAACGCATAACGATTTTCTCGCCGCAGGCCCGCGCAAAATCTCGCCGTTTTTCATCCCGGGCACGATCATCAACATGATTTCCGGCAACCTGTCCGTGATGTACGGGCTGAAGGGCCCGAACCTGGCGATGGTCTCCGCCTGCACCACCGGCACGCATTGCATCGGCGAGTCGGCGCGCATCATTGAGTACGGCGATGCGGATGTGATGATTGCGGGCGGTGCCGAAGCGACGATCAGCCCGCTGGCAGTGGGCGGCTTTGCAGCAGCACGCGCGCTCAGCACGCGCAACGACGATCCGGCCACCGCCAGCCGCCCTTGGGACAAGGACCGCGACGGCTTCGTTATCGGCGAAGGCGCAGGGGTGATGGTGCTGGAAGAATACGAGCACGCCAAGGCGCGTGGCGCAAAGATTTACGCGGAACTGGCGGGCTACGGCATGAGCGGCGACGCCTACCATATCACCTCGCCGAATACCGACGGCCCGAAGCGCAGCATGTTGTATGCATTGCGCAATGCCGGGCTGAATCCACAGGACGTGCAGTATATCAACGCGCACGGCACTTCGACGCCGCTGGGCGACAAGAACGAAACCGACGCGATCAAGCTGGCCTTCGGCGACTACGCCAGGAAGCTGGTAGTGAGCTCCACCAAGTCGATGACCGGCCATCTGCTGGGCGGCGCGGGCGGCATCGAGTCGGTATTCTGCGCCCTGGCGGTACACCATCAGATTGCGCCGCCAACAATCAATGTCTTCGAGCAGGATCCGGAGTGCGATCTGGACTGTTGCGCGAATACCGCCCGCAACATGAAGATTGATGTCGCGGTCAATAACAACTTCGGCTTCGGCGGAACCAACGGCTCGCTGGTATTCCGTAAGCTTTAACCTCTCCCTCCGCGATGCTGGTCAACGGTGTACCCGGTAACTCGATCAGCATCCGCGACCGGGGCCTGCTCTACGGCGACGGGGTATTCCGCACCCTGCGTGCCGCCAAGGGCAAGGCGCTGCACTGGCCCCTGCATTTCCTCAAACTCCAGCATGACTGCGCCGCGCTCGGCATAAGCTGCCCGGGCGAGGCGCTGCTTCGCGCCGAACTGGATCAGGTGCTCGCACAGCATCCGGACGGTGTGGTGAAGCTGATCGTCACGCGCGGCGAGGGTACACGCGGATACACGCCGCCCGCCGATGTTGTGCCCACGCGTATCTGGGATTTTTCGCCGCTGCCGGACTATCCGTCGCAATGGTCGACTGAAGGCATCAAGGCGCATGTGTGCAGTCTGCGCCTGGCCGCACAGCCTCGCCTTGCCGGCGTCAAACACCTCAACCGCCTGGAAAACGTGCTGGCCGCAGCCGAGCTGAGCGCGGCGCAACAGCACGACGGCCAGCTTGCCGAGGGGCTGTTGCTGGATGCCGAGGGGCATCTGATCGAGGGTGCGCGCAGCAACCTGTTCCTGGTGTTGCAGGGGGAACTGGTTACGCCCGATCTGTCGCGCTGCGGTACGGCGGGAATGCAGCGCGAACGAGTCATGGCTTGGGCCTCGCAGCATGGTGTCACGCTGCAGGTGCGCGATGTTGCACTGGAGGAGGCGCTGCAAGCCGACGAATTGTTCCTCGTGAACAGCGTCATCGGGCTGTGGCCGGTGCGCGAGCTCGGGCAGTGCAGTTGGGGCCATTTTCCGGTTGCCGCGCGCATCCGCCACGACCTTGAGCGGATGGATGCATGATGCGGAAGCTCTTCGCCCTGATCGTTTTGCTGGCGCTGCTCACCACGGCAGGAGGAGGCTACTACGCCCTCCGCCCGCTGCCGCTGCCCGCCACGCCGTTCGAGTTTACGCTGAAACAGGGCAGCAGCCTGAAGGGCATGGCGCGGGACATGGGGCAGGCCGGACTGCTGGAACAGGACTGGGCGTTCGTCTGGCTGGCGCGCCTCTTGGGTAAATCGGGGCAGCTCAAGGCCGGCAAATACGCGCTGGTGCATCCGGTTTCACCGCTGGAATTGTTGAACATTCTCGACAAGGGGCTGGTCGTCCAGGGACAGGTCAGCGTCATCGAGGGTTGGACATTCAGGCAGCTGCGCGCCGCGCTGGACGCCAGCCCGGACGTCGCGCATGACACCATGAACCTGACTGACTCGGAAATCCTGCAGCGCATCGGTGCGGCGGAAAGCCATCCCGAGGGACTGTTTTTCCCCGACACTTATAATTTCGCCTCCGGCAGCAGCGACTTGGCAATCATCAAGAGCGCCTACCAGTCCATGCAGCGGAATTTGCAGGAGGCATGGGCGGCGCGCGAGCCGGGGCTACCGTTGCAAACCCCTTATCAGGCGCTGATCCTGGCTTCCATCGTCGAGAAGGAGACCGGCGCACCCGGCGACCGCGGAATGATCGCCGGGGTGTTCATCAACCGCCTGCGCAAGGGGATGCTGCTGCAAACCGACCCGACCGTGATCTACGGGCTGGGCGAAAAATTCGACGGCAACCTGCGCAAGCGCGACCTGCTGGCCGATACCGCTTACAATACCTACACGCGCGGCGGACTAACACCCACACCGATTGCCTTGCCGGGCAGGGCCGCGTTGCAGGCGACGCTGCACCCGGCAAAAACCGACGCGCTATACTTCGTGGCGCGCGGCGACGGGAGTTCGCAATTTTCCGCCAGCCTGGCCGAACATAACCGGGCGGTGAATCAATACCAGAAATGAGCAAATTTATAACTTTTGAGGGGGTCGATGGGGCAGGCAAAAGCACCCATCTGGGGTGGTTCGCCGAGGCGTTGCGCCAACGTGGCCCCGACGTGCTGGTCACTCGCGAACCGGGCGGCACGCCGCTCGGCGAGCAATTGCGCGAAATCCTGCTGAACCAGCCGATGAGCATTGGCACCGAGGCGCTGCTGATGTTTGCGGCTCGCTTGGAGCACATTGAGCAAGTCATCAAGCCGGCGCTGCACGCGGGCAAATGGGTGATTTCAGACCGTTTCAGCGATGCCAGCTTCGCCTATCAGGGCGGCGGCAGGGGGCTGGACTGGAGTAAGCTGAGCCAGCTCGAGCAATGGGTGCACCCCGACCTGCAGCCCGATCTCACGCTGTTTTTCGATGTCCCGGTCGAGGTCGCGCAGCAACGCCTGAGATCGCCTGACAGCACAAGGCCGAACAATACCTCGCTCGATCGCTTCGAACAGGAGCAGGCCGATTTCTTCGAGCGGGTGCGCGCCGGCTACCACAAGCGCGTGCAACAAAATCCACAGCGTTATGTCGTCATCGATGCGGCTCTGCCCATGGATGCAGTTAAACAAAAACTCAAAGAAATCATTCTATCGCTTTGATATGAATAATATATATCCTTGGCAAAAAAGTGACTGGGCGCGCTTGCAGGAGCTGCGCAAGCGCCCGCCGCATGGCCTGCTCTTCAAGGGAAGCAAGGGGATAGGCAAGTTCGACTTGGCGATGAATTTTGCCCAGAGCCTGCTGTGCCAGCACCCCGATGAAACCGGTTTTGCCTGCGGGCAATGCCCTTCCTGCCACTGGTTTTCCCAAGGCTCGCACCCGGATTTTTGCCTGCTGCAACCGGATGCCTTGAGCCAGGATGGCGAGGAGGGTGATGATTCCAAGTCCGCATCCGGCAAGAAACCCAGCAAACAGATTTCCGTCGACCAGGTGCGCGGATTGGCCGATTTTTCCGGCATGTCCGCCCATCAGGGCGGCCGGCGCGTGGTCGTCATCCACCCCGCCGAGGCGATGAACACCAATGCCGCGAATGCCTTGCTGAAGAGCCTTGAAGAGCCCTCGCCGGGCCTGCTGTTCATCCTGGTGTCGCACAAACCGCAGCAATTGCTGCCGACCATCCTGAGCCGCTGCCTGTCGTTCGTCTTGCCCGCGCCCGATGCCGAAAGCGCCGCACGCTGGCTGGCAGAGCAGGGCGTGAAGAACCCAGCCGAAGCCCTCGCGGCCTCCGGCTTCGCGCCGCTGCAGGCCGCCCAACTGGACGAACAACTGGGCAGCGAGGAACGCGACAAGTTGCTGCGCGCCGTGCGCCAACCCGCCGCGCTGGACGTATTCGCGCTGGCCGAGGCCTTACAGAAAACCGAACAGGTGGTGGTCGTGCAATGGCTGCAGCAATGGAGCTACGACCTGAGCGCGATGAAGCTGGCGGGCAAGCTGCGCTACCATCCCAGCGAAGAGGCCGCCATCAGGAAGCTGGTCGAACCCGTCGCACCCCTGAACCTCGCACGACTGCAAAGCTACCTGCAAGGCGCGAAACGCGAGGCGCAACATACACTCAATCCCAAGCTGTTTCTGGAGTCGCTGCTGTTCTCCTACCGCCAGCTCATGCTCCACTAAACATGTCGTTCATTGATTCCCACTGCCATCTCGATTTCCCCGGGCTGGCCGAAAACCTCCCCGATGTGCTGGCGCAGATGCGCCATAACGACGTGGCCGGCGCGCTGTGTGTTTCGGTCAACCTGGCGGAATTTCCGCAGGTGCTGGCGCTGGCCGAACAGCATCCGAACATCTACGCATCGGTGGGGGTGCATCCCGATTACGAAGGCGTCGAAGAGCCCGATGCTGCGCGCCTGGTCGAGCTGGCGCGGCATCCCAGGGTGATCGCCATCGGTGAGACCGGCCTGGATTATTTTCGGCTGAAGGGTGACCTCGAATGGCAGCGCACGCGCTTCCGCAACCACATCCGCGCCGCGCGCGAATGCGGCAAGCCGCTCATCGTCCATACCCGTGAGGCGGCTGCGGATACCCTGCGCATCATGGCGGAAGAAAATGCGGCCGAAGCGGGCGGGGTCATGCACTGTTTCACCGAAACCTGGGAAGTGGCCGAAGCCGCGCTGGCGATGGGGTTTTACATCTCCTTTTCCGGCATCGTCACCTTCAAGAATGCCAAACAGATCAAGGATGTGGCGCAACGCACGCCGCTTGAGCGCATCCTGATCGAAACTGACGCCCCCTATCTGGCGCCCGTACCGCACCGCGGCAAGCTCAACCAGCCGGCCTACGTGAGGCATGTCGCCGAGGAAATCGCCTCGTTGCGCGGCATCTCCGTCGATGAAGTGGGGCGGCGCACCACGGGGAATTTCGAGCGATTATTCAAGGTAAGGGAATTTGAAAAGTGAATTTTTACCAGTGCAAATGTTGACAGACATTCGAATATCCCTATAATGCGCAACTCGTTTTGCGGGAATAGCTCAGTTGGTAGAGCGCAACCTTGCCAAGGTTGAGGTCGAGAGTTCGAGACTCTTTTCCCGCTCCAAACAACTAAGGGAAAGCATCTCCTGCTTTCCCTTAATCATTTCAAGCCAGTGTTCCTCGGCACGGCGCGGTAGCAAAGCGGTTATGCACCGGATTGCAAATCCGTGTAGGTCGGTTCGACTCCGGCCCGCGCCTCCAGTCCAGAAGCCAGAAACCACGCCATTTCAGGCGTGGTTTCTGCTTTGGGCCTTGGGCGCAGCGATCGGTAAGCTTTGCACCTCATCTACATAGTATTACCTATTGAGCCATGAGGGTGCCTAAGTTAGATTCCCAATAGTCATGGCGACTTGCAAAAGACCGCAATGTGCGCAGCCCAGCGTTAGCCCTTAACTTCAGGAGGTTCGCATGTTCAAGCTGATAACAGTCGCGCTCTTTGGCACCGCCGTCATGGTATCTATGCCGGTTTGCTATGCCCAAGGCAACGGCACCGCCGCGCACAAGATGGACAGGAGGGTGGTCGTGACGCAGTCTGCCGTAGCTTTGCGGCTGGGCATGCGGCAACTGTGGGAAGACCACCTTGTTTACACGCGGAACTACATCATCAGCGGGCTTGGGGGCCTCGAAGATTCCCAGAAGGTTGCCGAACGGCTTCTCAAAAACCAGGACGATATCGGCAACGCCATCAAGCCATATTATGGCGGGATGGCGGGCGACAGGCTCGCTTCGCTGCTGCGCGACCATATCCTGATTGCCGCGAATGTCGTGAAGGCAGCCAAGGCTGGCGATAACGACGGCTTGGCCGCAGGACAGAAAAAGTGGCATGAGAATGCCGATGACATCGCCGCTTTCCTGAGCAGCGCAAACCCCAACTGGCAGAAAGCGGTGCTCACCGACATGTTGTACAAACATCTCGATTTCACGACCTCCGAGGTCGTTTCCAGGCTCAAGAAAGACTGGGCCGCAGACATCGATGCCTACGATAAAGGGCATGCACACATGCTCGCATTCGCCGACATGCTCACTACGGGGATTGCCAGGCAGTTTCCAAGAAAGTTTTCCAGATAATGCCCGATCAGGCAGGGTGAAGGACTCAAATCCAACAGGCGGGACGGCCCGCCTGACGGTCAGGGAGAAACAGAAGCATACTCGGCGGAGGTTATGCCATGGAATTAGCCGGTGCGGCCATTCATGATGAACCTGCCACTCAAGAGCGGTACAGCACGCTTCCCTGTTGCGGCATAAGGCACGAGGCTGCAAGTCTCCATGAGGAAAGACCGGCTATAAAACAGCTGCGGCCATGGCTCGGGGTGGTTTTTTTCCTTTTTGCTTCCGATCCGGCATGCGCGAAATCAATCTGGGACTTTCAGGAACCCGTTACCCCCGTGGCCCGTGATTCGATGACGGCGAGCGTAGATTTTCTGCACATCATCATGGGCATCTATGTGGTCGTTTTTGCCATCTTCGCTTATTCCATCTTCAAGCATCGCAAGAGCTCAGGTGCTCAACCGGGGACATTCACCGGCCCACGCAGCAAACGGCAGTGGATATTGGCAATCGCTCCCTTTCTGCTGCTGATCTTCATCGATTACGTCTGGATGGGTATCCCCGCCTTCCAGGCCATCGCGCGTATGGAAGATACCGGGACCGCTGCCGAAATGGTGGTCAAGGTGACGGCCAGCCAGTGGAAATGGCAGTATGAATACCCGGAAGAGAACATCAAATTCGTCAGCACCATCGCGACCTCGCAAGACCAGATCCATGGCAGGAAGGCCAAGGGCGAGCATTACCTGCAGGAAGTGGACAATCCGCTTGTCCTGCCCACCAACAGGAAGGTGCGCATCCTCCTGACCTCCAGCGACGTGATCCACTCCTGGTGGGTGCCTTCCTTCGGCGTCAAGCGCGACGCCGTTCCCGGCTATCTGCGCGAGATGTGGGTAAACATCGACAAGCCCGGAACCTACCGCGGCCAGTGCTCCCAGTTATGCGGCGACGGGCATGCCTTCATGCCCATCGTGGTGGAGGCCGTCGCCGAGCCGCAATTCAGGGAATGGCTTGCGAAGAAAAAAACGGAAGGCACGACATCAGAGCTGGCTGCCGGCAAGGCCTGGAGCAGGGAAGAGCTGATGGCGAAAGGGGAGGAAGTCTATAACCGGATTTGCATCGCCTGCCACCAGGCTGGCGGCAAGGGGGTTCCGGGGGCTTTTCCTGCATTGGCGGGAAGCAAGCTCGAAAATGGGCCGTTCCTCGATAAGGAAGGACGCCTGCTCAAGGACGGCCATCTGGACCGGGTCATGAACGGCAAGCCGGGTACCGCCATGCAGGCCTTCAAGAATACCCTGTCCGATGTCGAGATCGCCGCGATCGTGACCTATGAGCGCAATTCGTTCGGCAATCACATGGGCGACATGGTGCAGCCTTCGCTGGTCAAGGCATTGCGTTAAGGAGAACACATGACTGGAACCGCTGCAGTTGCGCATGACCATCCACCCGCGGGCCTGATGCGCTGGCTGACCACCACCAACCACAAGGACCTTGGCATCCTGTACATGAGCTTCGGCGGCCTCATGTTCTTCGTCGGCGGCTCTTTCATCATGGCGGTGCGTGCCGAGTTGCTGCTGCCGGGCCTGCAGCTCTTTTCGCCCGCCATGTACAACCAGTTGTTCACCCTGCATGCCCTGATCATGGTGTTCGGCGCGATCATGCCGTTCGCCACGGGCCTCAACAATTACCTCATCCCGCTCATGATAGGTGCGCCCGACATGGCGCTGCCGCGGGTCAACAACTGGGGGTTCTGGATCCTGCCGTTTGCCGCGCTCCTGCTGCTGATCCCGTTTTTCCTGCAATTCTCCGGCATCGGCAGCGGCGCCTCCGGGCTCGGCTGGGTGATGCACAACACCTCGCTGGATTTGCAAAGCGGGATCGGGATCGATTTTGCGATCTTCGCGATCCACCTGCTGGGGCTCTCGTCCATCAGCGGCGCGATCAACGTGGTGGTGACGGTGTTCAACATGCGCGCGCCGGGCATGACGCTGATGAAGATGCCGCTGTTCGTCTGGGGATGGCTGATCACCGCCTTCATGCTGATACTGGCCATGCCGGTCTTCAGCGCGGCGGCCACCATGCTGCTGACCGACCGGCATTTCGGCACGCATTTCTTCGACGCCGCCAACGGCGGCGACCCGATCCTGCTGCAGCACCTGATCTGGTTCTTCGGCCACCCGGAGGTGTATATCGTGCTGTTGCCGGTATGGGGGCTGATCCCGCATATCCTCGCGACCTTCTCGCGCAAGCCGGTCTACGGCTATCGGGCGCAGGTCTATGCGCTGTGGGCGATCTGTTTCCTCAGCTTCATCGTGTGGTCGCACCACATGCTGACTTCCGGCCTGCCGCTCGCCGCAGAGGTGTACTTCATGTATGCCACGATGGCGATCTCCGTTCCCACCTCGGTGCTGGTGTTCTGCTGGCTGGGTGCGATATGGCGCGGCGCCATGACTTTCGAGACGCCGATGCTGTTCGCGCTGGGCTTCGTCGCCCATTTCGGCATGGGGGCGCTGACCGGCCTGATCCTGCCGGATGTCGCGGTCAATGCGCAGTACCACAACAGCTACGTGATCGTCTCGCATTTCCATTACACCTTCTTCGGCGGCGGTATCTTCGGAGTGATGGCCGCGCTGTACTACTGGCTGCCCAAGTTCACCGGCCGCATGTTCGACGAGAGGCTCGGCAGGCTGCATTTCTGGCTGACGGTGGTCTCCTTCAACCTGACCTTCGCCCCGCAATGGTTTGCGGGGCTGGACGGCATGCCGCGCCATGTTGCGGACTATGCGCTCAGGTTTTCCACCATGAATTTCATTTCTTCGATGGGCGCCTTCCTGCTGGGGCTCTCGCAACTGCTGCTGGTCTACATCGTGGTCAAGTGTGTGCGCAACGGGCCGAAAGCCACAGGCCAGGTATGGGAGGGCGCGCAGGGGCTGGAGTTCACCCTGCCTTCTCCGCCGCCGTACCACACCTTCGAAACTCCGCCGGAGGTCAAATGATGAGCGAGCCTATGATAAAGAGGGAGCGGCGCACGGCACAACTAGCGGTTGCGCTGCTGCTGTTCGTGGCGGCCATCTATGCCGTGACTTTTATCAAGCTGCCGGTATGGCTGCCGGTATTGCAGTGAAAGGCGGTCGCGATGAATGAAGCGCTCAGACAGGCAAACCGGCGGCTGACCGTCAGGCTGCTGCTCCTGGTTGCCGCCGCAACCGGCTTCGCATTCGCGCTCGTGCCGTTCTATGACCTGTTGTGCAGGGTGACCGGCCTGAACGGCAAGACCGGCGGGGCAGTACAGATTGCGCAGGCGTCGGAAGCGGATACCGCGCGCTGGGTGACGGTGGAATTTACCAGCACCGTGATGCCGGGCATGAGCTGGGAATTTCGTCCCGCGCAGACCAGGATGCGGGTGCATCCCGGCGAAGTAACCAGAATCAGCTACCTGGCCAGAAATCCAAGCAACCAGGCGGCGACCGGGCAGGCGGTGCCGAGCGTGAGCCCCGGCTGGACGGCGCAGCATTTCAACAAGATCGAATGCTTCTGTTTTCAGCGGCAAGTACTGCAGCCGGGAGAGGCGAAGGAAATGCCGCTGGTTTTCCTGGTCAGCCCGGAGCTGCCTGCCGAGGTGCAGGAGATCAGCCTTTCCTACACCCTGTTTCCTGTTTCCGGGTGAACGCTTAAGGAGACCGTCATGAGCGAAACGCGCAGCGACAGCCATTACTATGTGCCGCCCCCGAGCCACTATCCGGTGACGGTCAACCTGGGGCTTTTCATCCTGGTGCTGGGATTTGTGCTGAGGATCAATGCCATCGCTTCCGGCGTCGCCCCTATCCTTGCGGGGATGGCGGTGGTGCTCTATGGCGCGTTCGGCTGGCTGGGGAAAATCATCTGCGAGGACGAGAGCGGGAATTACCGCCCTTGGGAAGACAGCTCCTTCCGCATCGGCATGGCCTATTTCATTCTTTCCGAGATCGCTTTTTTCGCCTCCTTTTTGCTGGCGCTGATGTACGTGCGCGCCTTTGCACTGCCGGAGCTGTCGTCCATGGACCCGGCCTTCACGCTGTGGCCGGATTTCAAGGAAACATGGCCGTCGGGCGGCCCGAAGTCGCAGGCATTCACCCCGTTGAATGCCTGGGGCATTCCCGCAGCCAATACCATCCTCATCCTGGCATCGGCCGCATCAATGATGTGGGCGCGCAAGGGGCTTTCGACCACCAATCGCGGCCAGATGGTTGCTGGCTTGGCGATTGCGCTTGTCTTGGGCGTGGCGTTCCTCTTCCAAGAGGCGATGGAATACCACCATGCCGCCGGGCTGGGTGTTACCCTGGCCAGCGGCGTTTACGGCACGAATTTTTACATGCTGACCGGCGTGCATGGCATGCATCTCCTGGCGGGCCTCATCATGCTGATCGTGTTGCTGCTTCGCGCTTTTCACGGGCACTTCAAGGCCGAAAGCCGCGTCGGGCTGGACCTCGTGAGCTGGTACTGGAACTTTGTGGTGGTGATACCGGGATTGCTGATATTCGTTTATTTCTACTGGTTGTAACCCACCCCATCCTTGCCTGTCGGGCACAGGCTTGCTGAATTTATGCAGAAGTCTTTTTCGCTATTCAAATATAATGCGCCCCCGAGAGGCGAAGAAAAACCGCATCGCAAGGCAGAAAACACCCAAGCGGTTGATTTGATGCGATTGCAAATCCATCGATACCGGTTTGATTCCTGCAAATACCTGCCCGGGTGGTGAAATTGGTAGACACAACGGACTTAAAATCCGTCGAGGCTTAACCCCTCGTACCGGTTCGATTCCGGTTCCGGGCACCATTCATGGGGCTTTCAAGCCCATGGCCTTCCCCGTCTTGGGGCACCAATATTATTACCGTACAGTATGTACGATATGTGCGATGCTGCGGCTTGAATTACTTCATCAGGAGGATTTATGCGGCTGGCGATGATCGGATTGGGCAAGATGGGCGGCAACATGGCGCGCAGGCTGCGCCGCCACGGAATCAAGGTAGTCGGTTATGACCGTTCGGCGGAAGCTGTCGCGCAACTTGTTGCGGAGGAGGGCATGCTGGCGGCCGCCTCGATAGCCGACGCAGTGGCGCAATTATCCAGCCCGCGCGTGGTGTGGCTGATGCTTCCGAGCGGTGAACCCACCGAGCAACAGATTCGTGCGCTGGCGCCGCTGCTGGCGAAAGGCGATGTCATCGTGGATGGCGGCAATTCCAATTACCATGACAGCCAGCAGCGCGGAGCATGGCTGGCGGAGCAGGGCATCGGTTTCATGGATTGCGGCACCTCCGGCGGCATCTGGGGACTGGAGAACGGCTATTGCCTGATGGTCGGCGCAACGCCCGAAGTAGCCAAGACCATGACCCCCATCCTGCAAGCCCTGGCTCCATCAGCGGAACACGGCTGGGCGCATGTCGGGCCGGTCGGCGCGGGACACTTTACCAAGATGATCCACAATGGCATCGAGTACGGCATGATGCAATCCTTCGCCGAAGGGCTGGAGTTGTTGCGCGGCAAGCAGGAATTCGCGCTCGACCTGGCGCAGATCACCGAGCTGTGGCGGCATGGTTCGGTGGTGCGCAGCTGGCTGCTCGACCTCACTGCGGAAGCGCTGAAACATGACCAGGAACTGGGAAAAGTGGCGCCTTATGTGCCGGACTCCGGCGAAGGGCGCTGGACGGCAGTGGAGGCGATCGACCAGGGTGTCGCTGCGCCGGTGCTGACCCTGGCATTGCAGATGCGCTTTGCCAGCCAGAGCGAAACCGGCTACGGCTACCGCCTGCTTTCCACCATGCGCAATGCCTTCGGTGGCCATGCGGTCAAGCATGCGGACGGGGGAAAATGAAAGTTTCTGAGCCTTGTACGCTGATGATATTCGGCGCGGGCGGCAACCTCAGCCGCCGCAAACTGATTCCGGCATTGTTCCGCCTGGAAATGGCAAAGCGCCTGCCGGAGCAGATGGCGATACTGGGTTGCGACATCGCGCAGCGGCAGCGCGACGAATGGCTGGACATCGTTACGGGGATATTGCGGCCGCTCCACCCGCAGGGAATGGATGAGGCTGCGCTGCAGCGATTTTGCGCACGGTTGCATTATTTCGCCATTCCGCCCGGCGACGATGCGGCCTACTCGCGTTTGCAGCAGTTGATCGAAGAAAACCCGAAATTCCCTCCCAATGTGGTCTATTACATGGCGGTGCGTCCGGTGGATTATCCCGCCATCGTCGACAAGATGGGCAATGTTGGTCTGCTCCAGCAAAAGAACGGCTGGCGGCGCGTGGTGATCGAGAAGCCCTTCGGCTACGACCTGCTCAGTGCGCAGACGCTGCAGGCGGGTCTGTACCGGCATCTGGACGAGCCGCAGATTTACCGCATCGACCATTACCTCGGCAAGGGCACGGTGCAGAACGTGATGGTGTTCCGCTTCGCCAACCTGCTGCTGGAGCCGCTGTGGAACCACCACTACATCGACCATGTGCAGATTACCCATTCCGAAACTCTGGGCATCGAAGGGCGTGCCGATTACTACGAAGGCGCCGGCGCGCTGCACGACATGATCCAGAGCCATCTGCTGCAATTGCTGGCCCTGGTGGCGATGGAGCCTCCGGTGACGATGTCCGCCGAGCATTTGCGCGACGAAAAGGTAAAAGTGCTGAAAGCGATTCGCCCGATCACGCAAAATTCGGTGCATGCCCACGCCTTCCGCGGCCAGTACGCCAGCGGCAGCATCGACGGCAAGATGGTTCCCGGCTATCTGGAAGAGCCCGGCGTAGCGGCGGACAGCACCACGGAAACCTACGCGGCATTGAAGCTGTTCATCGACAACTGGCGCTGGGCTGGGGTGCCGTTCTACCTGCGCACCGGCAAGCGCATGGCGGAGGGCAGCTCGGCAATCTGCGTGCGCTTCAAGAGCCCGCCGCAGGATTTGCTGCGTCACACGCGCCAAGGCCCGCCGCAGCCGAACTGGATCATGCTGGGCATCCAACCCAACGATTGCCTGAAGATGGAAATGCAGGTCAAGGTGCCGGGACTGGACTTGCACACCCGCGCCATCAGCCTGGATGCGACGTACCGCAAGGGCGGCGACGAGGATTACGACGCCTACGAAGGCCTGCTGCTGGACGTGATCCAAGGGGATCATTCGCTGTTCCTGCGCATCGACGAAGTGGAAGCGGCATGGCGCGTGGTGGATCCGATCCTCAAGGTGTGGGCGATGGAACGCGATTTCATCAACGGCTACCCGGCGGGAAGCTGGGGACCGCGCGGCACCTACCGGCTGTTCGACCGTGACGACCAGTTCTGGCGCCATTCGCTGAATCTGGATGGCGCCAGCCTGCAGGCCTATTGAAGCCATGGATCGTTATCTTGCAGGCGACATCGGCGGCACCAAGACGCGCCTCGCGATCGTCGAAGTCGACGGCGCACAAGTGCGCATCGAGCGCGAAGCCACTTACCCGAGCCGCGACTATGCCACCCTCGAAGGCTTGCTCGGCGTGTTTCTGGCGGATACTGAAACCCCACGTTATGCGGCTTTCGGTATCGCCGGCCCGGTGCAGGGCAGGGCGGTGCAAACCACCAATCTCCCGTGGCGCATCGACGCCGATGCCTTGCAGCGGCAATTCGGCCTTGCGCGTTGCAACCTGCTCAACGACCTCGAAGCGAACGCCCATGGCTTGCCGGCACTGGGCGCGGACGATCTGCTGGTCTTGCAGGCCGGTGTGCCGGGTGCCTGCGGCAACGCTGCCGTAATCGCGGCGGGAACCGGCCTGGGCGAGGCGGGGCTGTACTGGGACGGGCAGTGCCACCGGCCGTTTGCCACCGAAGGCGGCCATGCCAGTTTCAGCCCCGGCGACGAACTGGAAATGACGTTTTTCCTCTACCTGAAACAGCAGTTCGGCCATGTCAGCTGGGAACGCGTGGTTTCCGGCATGGGGCTGCTGAACCTCTACCAGTTTCTGTGCCTGCATCGCCGCACGGAGATACCGCGGTGGCTGAGCGAGGAAATGCAAAGTGGCGATGCGGCAGCCGCCATAGCCGATGCAGCCCTGTCCGGCCGCGACGAAATCTGCGCCGAAACGATGAACTGGTTCGTGCGCCTGTACGGGGCGGAAGCGGGCAACCTCGCGCTCAAGGTGATGAGCAAAGGCGGGCTGTATGTGGGCGGCGGCATCGCGCCGAAAATCCTGCCGCTGCTGCAAAAGGGCGCATTCCTCGGCGCATTCCTGAACAAGGGCCGCATGCGGCCGTTGCTCGAAGCCATGCCGGTCAGGGTAATCCTGAACGACCGCGCCGCGCTGTTCGGCGCGGCCTTGCGCGCCGCACAATTAGCCGGTGAGGCAACATGAATATCGCCAACTTACCGAACGCGCAGGCCGTCTTTGTGCACGACGATCCGGAAGGATTGGGCGCTGCGGCCGCTCAGCGTATCGCAGAAACGGCGGCGCAGGCGATTGCTGCACGCGGTGTGTTTCATCTCGTACTGGCCGGCGGCGAAACGCCGCGCCGCTGCTATGAAAAGCTGCGCCACCTCGCCATCGACTGGGCGCATGTCCAGCTTTATATCGGCGATGAGCGCTGCCTGCCCAAAGGTGATGCCCAGCGTAATGACACAATGATCCGCGTTACCTTGCTTGAGCATATTTCCATTCCGCAGACCAATATCCATTTCATCCCGTCCGAACTGGGTGCTCAAGCCGCTGCCGCCGCCTATGCGGCCATGCTGGAGCAGGTTGCGACACTGGACATGGTGCTGTTGGGCATGGGCGAAGACGGGCATACCGCCAGCCTGTTTCCAGGCAATCCGGCCACGGAAAGCGCGGCGACAGCCGTGCCGGTATTCAACTCGCCCAAGCCGCCCCCCGAGCGAGTGTCGTTGGGCATAGGCGCATTGAATGCGGCGCGCCATAAAATCTTTCTTGTCGCCGGGGCGGGGAAACGCGAGGCGCTGGAGCGGATTCTGCGAGGAGAGTCCCTGCCCGCAGCACGTGTTTTGTCCGCCGAATGGTATCTCGACCGTGCGGCGCTGGCTGGGCGATAAAACACCCGGGCAATTCTGGAGAGCAGGGCAGTTGCGCTATAATTAATCCGAGCATTCGTGCAATTCAGACTATTGACGGGGCATAAAACCATGGAAAAAAGCACCTCGTATATCCTGCAAGTCCGCCCGAAAATTCCCGCGCGTCTCGCGCGCCTCGAAGAACTCGCAAACAACCTCTGGTATAGCTGGGATCGCCCCACCCGCGCGCTGTTCGCGCGCCTGCATCCCGGCCTGTGGAAAGCCACCGGGCAAAGCCCCAAGGCATTCCTGAAGCGCGTCGATGAACAACGCCTCCAGGATGCGGCGGCAGACCCAGTGTTCATCGGCAATCTCAACCGCGTGCTGGCGGCCTACGACACCTACCATGATTACCGCTTGCCGCCGGCAGGTTCCAATCTGCTGGGCAAGGACGACCTGGTCGCCTATTTCTGCGCCGAGTTCGGTTTCCACGAGAGCCTGCCGATCTATTCGGGCGGACTCGGCATCCTCGCGGGCGACCACTGCAAGGCGGCGAGCGATTTGCGCCTGCCCTTCATCGGCGTCGGCCTGCTATACCGCCAGGGTTACTTCCACCAGACCATAGACGGCGAAGGCAACCAGATCGCCACCAACACCGACTCCCATTTCGAAGACCTGCCCGTCGCTCCGGCCAAGCGCGCCGACGGCTCCGAAGCCTACATCTCGGTGAACCTGCCCAACCGCAAGCTCAACATCAAGATATGGCAGGTGAGGATCGGGCACATCACGCTGTACCTGCTGGACACCGACCTAGAGAGCAACAACGTGCACGACCGCGACATCACGCACCGCCTGTATGGCGGCGACAAGGTGATGCGCATCGAGCAGGAGATCGTGCTCGGCATCGGCGGCGTGCTGGCCTTGCAGGAACTCGGCATCCATCCGACGGTATGGCACATCAACGAAGGGCATGCGGCCTTTCTGGTGCTGGAGCGCATCCGCCAGAAGATCGCCCTCGAAGGGCTGACCTTCGAGGCTGCGCTCGAATATGTGGCGGTCAACACCGTTTTCACCACACATACCCCGGTGCCCGCCGGGCACGACCACTTCAGCGAAGGCATGGTGCGCACCTATTTCGAACACTACTACCCGGAACTCAAGCTCAGCAGCGAGGAATTCCTGGCGCTGGGCCACGCCAAGGACAGCCCGGACTTCAACATGACGGCGCTGGCGATCCGAGGCACGCGTTTCAACAACGGCGTGTCGCGCATCCATGGCGACGTGTCGGCGGACATCTGCGGCGACATGTGGCCGCAGATCGAGGCCAAGGAAAACCCGATGACCTACATCACCAACGGGGTGCATGCGCCGACCTTCCTCGCCACCGAGTGGATAGAGGTGTTCGAGCGCCACCTCGGGCTGGAATGGAGTGCGCGCATGAACGACGTGGAGTTCTGGGAAGGCGTGAATCGCATCCCGGATCACCTGTTCTGGAGCGTAACCCAGTCATTGAAGGCCAAGATGCTGACTATGGTGCGCGAACGCATCAGCGCGCAGCACTTCCGCAACCACGGCTCGGAGGCGCACCTCGAGCGCCTGCTCAGATACGTCAACCCGGAAAACCCCAATGTCCTCACCATCGGCTTCGCGCGCCGCTTTGCGACCTACAAGCGCGCGACCATGCTGTTCGGCGACCTGGACTGGCTGCGCGCAATAGTGGGGCACGAGGAGCGCCCCGTGGTGTTCATCTTCGCCGGCAAGGCGCACCCGGCGGACGTTCCGGGGCAGGACCTGATCCGCCGCATCACGCAGATTTCCAAGATGCGCGAGTTCGTCGGCAAGATCCTGATGGTGGAAGGCTACGACCTGGCGCTGGCGCGCAAGTTGGTATCCGGCGTGGATGTCTGGCTGAACAATCCGCTCTATCCGCTGGAGGCCAGCGGCACCTCCGGCATGAAGGCCGGCATCAACGGCACCATCAACCTGTCGGTACTGGACGGCTGGTGGGGCGAGGGCTACGACGGCAAGAACGGCTGGGCGATCAAGCCGGTGTCGGAATCGCTGAACGAAGAAGCCCGCACGCGCGAGGAGGCCCGCACCCTCTACGAACTGCTGCAGGACCAACTCCTGCCGCTGTACTACGAACACGGCAAGATGGGCCTGTCGCCCGACTGGGTAAAGATGTCCAAGCGCTCGATGGCCTCCATCATGCCGCGCTTCAACTCCAAGCGCATGGTGGGCGAGTACCTCGCCAAATGCTACCTGCCGGCCAGCCAGCAGCACCGCCTGTACCAGCAGAACCACTTCGAGAATGCGCAGATCATCGCCGGCTGGAAGGCGCGCATCCGCCACGCCTGGCCGGGTGTCGCGCTGCGCCGCCTGGATGCCGGGCAGAGGGAAATCAACTATGGCGACAGCATGCGTTTCGAAGTGGGAGTCAGGCTGAACGGCCTGCAGCCCAACGACGTGGTCGTGGAGATGCTGCTGGGCCTGTTCACCAAGCGCGAAAAACTGTCGAGCTCAACGCGCTACCGCTTCGAAGCCACCGGCGCGATGACTGAGGCGGGCGAAACCGTGTTCGCCCTCGAAATCCAGCCCGAGAAATGCGGCAAGCTGGAATACCGCATCCGCACCTACCCCAGCCACGAAATGCTGACGCATCCGTTTGAATTGGGCATGATGCACTGGCTCTAACAGATGGCTGAACTGAAAGTCCTGTTCGCGACCTCCGAAGTCGCCCCGCTGATCAAGACCGGCGGGCTGGCCGACGTCAGCGGCGCACTGCCCGCCGCGTTGTGCGCCATCGGCGTGGACGTGCGCATCCTGGTGCCGGGTTACCCGCAGGTCATCGCGCAACTGGGGCGGCATGAAACCGTCGCGACCTTCGACGCCTTGCCGGGCTTCCCCTCATCGCGGCTGCTCTCAGGCGCAATGCCGAGCGGCGTGCCGCTCCTGGTGCTCGACTGTCCGCTCCTGTATCAACGCGACGGCGGTCCCTATCAGGACGCCAGTGGCCACGACTGGGCCGACAATGCGCTGCGTTTCGGCCTGCTTTCCAGGATTGCCGCCCTCTTGGGCGGCAGCGGATCGCCGCTCGGCTGGCGTCCCGACCTCGTGCACTGCAACGACTGGCAGACCGGCCTTGCGCCCGCCTGGCTGCGCCTCGCGCCGGGCTCCGCGCCCAGCGTGTTCGCGATCCACAACCTCGCTTTCCAGGGAATTTTCCCGCCCGAGACGGTGGACGAATTACACCTGCCGCCATCCTGTTTCGGCATCGACGGGGTGGAGTATTACGGCAACCTGTCGTTCCTCAAGGCGGGGCTGTTCTACGCCGACCACATCACCACCGTCAGCCCGAACTACGCGCAGGAAATCCAGCAGGAGCCGCTCGGCTTCGGCATGCAGGGTATGCTCGCGATGCGCCACGACGATCTCACCGGCATCCTCAACGGCATCGACACCGACGAATGGGACCCCGCGACCGACCCGCACCTCGCCCAAAAATACAGCCGCGCGCGCATGGCCGGCAAGGCAGCCAACAAGGAGTCGCTGCAGCGCCGCATGGGGCTGAACCCCGCACCGGACGTGCCGCTGCTCGGCGTGGTCAGCCGCTTCACCCACCAGAAGGGGCTGGACCTGCTGCTGGAAATCGCGCCGTTGCTGGCCGAATTGCCCGCGCAACTGGTCATGCTCGGCACGGGCGAAGCGAAAATGGAACTGGCCACGCGCGACCTGGCGCAAAGATACCCCGGCAGCATCGGGGTGCATATCGGCTTCAGCGAAGATATCTCGCACCAGATCGAGGCCGGGGCAGACCTGTTCGTCATGCCATCGCGCTTCGAGCCCTGCGGCCTGAACCAGCTCTACAGCCAGCGCTACGGCACCCCGCCGATCGTGCACGCCACCGGCGGCCTGGCCGATTCGGTAGTGGATTGCACGCCGAAAACGCTCAAGGACGGCAGCGCCAGCGGCTTCGCGTTCCACGGCATGACTGCCGAAAACCTGTTCGCCGCGATCCGGCGCGCGGTCGAGCTTTATCACGATGAAGCCAAATGGAAGGCGCTGCGCCGGAACTGCATGGACAAGGATTTCAGCTGGCAGCACAGCGCCGAGGCTTATCGGGCGGTGTATTTGAAGGTGCTGGGGCGGCGGGAGTAGGGGAGTTGCAATATCCCCACCATGCTAGACTGCCAGCAACAAGGGGAGAAAAGCGATGTTCCAGCTTATCTGGAGAGTCTTACCAGAATATACGGCGTTATTGCCACCTACTTTAGGTTAGGTGCCATCATACTTTCCGCTCGCCCATCCTACGAGCTATTCAAACAGCTACACGCCTCGCCGGGAATGAACTACCTCAACCGTCGAAAGCTTCGAGCGTTCACTTTCAACATCTTCAGTGGCAACTATTTGGAGCTAAAGAAGGCGTGCGAAATCGTTGAGAATCCTGAAATCGGACTCAAGCTTATGTCCGAACCAATGAAAGGAGCTGGCGTTCAGGCACATATGGAAGTGATGCGGCTGTTCCATAACTTCCTCGCGTCCGCCAAAAGTTTGGTAGACCATACCAGGGTCTTCGTCGACGACCACTACGCTGGGACCGCATTCAAACAAGGCTATGAGCAGAAGGTTCAAGCCGAACTGGCAAACGACCCTCTGATGAAATTCATCCAAGACCTTCGAAACTACATGCTTCACAGAGGTCTTCCCAGCGGCTCAATGTCGCTAACAATCACACGAATTCCAGAGACAAATGCTCACGATCTTGTTACGACCGTAAGCATTGACCGAGAGAAGCTTCTCGAATGGGGTTGTTGGACCAAGCCAAGCCGAACATTTCTTGCTGCGGCTGACAAACAGATCAAGATTTCAGACATCGCCATCGCATATGGTGATCGGGTTCTTGCATTCTACGAGTGGTTTGATCGAAAGTTGGAGAAGCATCACGATGCAGACATTTCCGCATTCGAAAAGCTACAAAAGGAATATGCGCTCCTTCAAGATCAAGAAGAGGCGGCGAGACATAGCACCTAACCTTTCGGTCAACACGGACCGCCTGCAAGCTGCGCTTGCAAGTTTCCTACGCAGCTTCGGCCGCTCCGGCGGCCGGTTACCTCAAACGTTAAGCGCTACTGCCGATTCGCCTCATCTTCGATCACCCTGAGAAACTCATCCCCGTAGCGCGCCAGCTTGTTCTGCCCGACGCCGCTGATCCGGCCCAGTTCGTCCAGGCTGGCGGGGCGCTGGTTGAGGATTTCCAGCAGGGTGCTGTCGTGAAAGATCACGTAGGGCGGCACGCCCTGTTCGCGGGCGAGTGAAGTGCGCTTGGCCTTGAGCGCGAGCCACAGGCGGTCTTCGTTCGCGCCGGCGAACGGTTCGCGCGACTTGGCCTTGCGCTCGGCGCGCTGCGCCTTGCGCCTGGCCGGGTCGGCGTCGCGGCGCAGCCAGACTTGCTGTTCGCCGCGCAGCACCGGGCGGGCGGACTCGGTTAGTTTCAGGCCGCCGTAGGCTTCGATGTCGGCTTCCAAGAGACCTGCCGCCGCGAGCTGGCGGTACACGCCGCTCCATTGCGTGGGGCTGAGTTCCTTGCCGATGCCGAAGGTGGAAAGGGTGTGGTGGTTGAATTTTTCAACGCGCTCGGTGAGCTTGCCGGTCAGCACGTCGGTGAGGTGTCCCGCACCGAAGCGCTGGCCGGTGCGGTAGGCGCAGGACAGCGCCATCTGCGCGGCCTCGGTCGCATCCCAGGTGTCCACCGGCTCGAGGCAGTTGTCGCATGCGCCGCAGTTGCCCGGATGTTCCTCGCCGAAATAGCGCAGCAGGGCCTGATGGCGGCAGGCGGTGGATTCGCAGTAGCCGAGCAGGGCGTCGAGCTTCTGGCGTTCCAGCCGCTTGCGTTCCTCGGGGGCGTCGCCGCCGCCGATCATCTGGCGCATCGACACCACGTCGCCCAGGCCGTAGGCCAGCCAGGCGTTGGCGGGCAGGCCGTCGCGCCCGGCGCGGCCGGTTTCCTGGTAGTAGCCTTCCATGCTCTTGGGCAGGTCGAGATGGGCGACGAAGCGCACGTTGGGCTTGTCGATGCCCATGCCGAACGCCACGGTGGCGACCATCACCACGCCTTCCTCGCGCAGGAAGCGGCTCTGGTTTTTGCTGCGCGTCGCAGTATCCAGCCCGGCGTGGTAGGGCAGGGCATCCCAGCCGCGCTCCTTGAGCCAAGCGGCGGTTTCCTCGACTTTTCGGCGCGACAGGCAGTACACGATGCCGGAATCGTTCGCATGTTCCGCCTCAAGAAATTCCTGCAACTGGCTGCGCGCATTGGATTTTTGCGTGACGCGGTAGCGGATGTTGGCGCGATCAAAGCTGGAGACGAACTGGCGCGCCTGCTCCAGCGCGAGCCGCTCGACGATCTCGCCGCGCGTCGGCGTGTCTGCCGTCGCGGTGAGCGCAATGCGCGGCACATTGGGGAAGCGTTCGTGCAATACCGTCAGCTCGCGGTATTCGGGGCGGAAGTCGTGCCCCCATTGCGAGACGCAGTGCGCCTCGTCGATGGCGAACAGGGCGATGCCGGGAAGATTAACTTTTCTACCCTCTCCCCAGCCCTCTCCCTGCAAGGGAGAGGGGGAGGCGTGTACTTGATCGAGCAATGCCAGGAATCCTGGCATCAAGAGGCGCTCCGGAGCGACATACAGCAGGTCGAGTTCGCTGCGCAGCAAACGGCCCTGCACCTCGCGCGCGGTAGCGGCGTCGAGGCTGGAGTTGAGGAAGGCCGCACGCACGCCGAGCTGGATGAGCGCGTCCACCTGGTCCTGCATCAGCGCGATCAGCGGCGACACCACGATGCCGGTTCCGAACCGCAGCAGCGCGGGGATCTGGTAGCACAGCGACTTGCCGCCGCCGGTGGGCATCAGCACCAGCGCATCGCCGCCCGCCGCGACATGCTCGACGATGGCCTGCTGCTCGCCGCGGAAGGCGGCATAGCCAAAAACGTCGCGCAGGATTTGTTGTGGAGTGGAGGTCATCGGTAACTGGGCGGTTTGGTGGCGGGCATGGCAAATAGATGCTCTTGCCCGTAAAATGGCGGCATTTTAACGCGCGGCAACCTCGAAAGAGGAAAGATATTGGATCAGCCCATGGAAAATCCGACTACGGAAAACATCGTCGAGGTCAGAGACCTCCATTTCGCCTACAACAACCGCGAGGTACTGAAGGGCATCAACCTCGACATCCCGCGCGGCAAGATCGTCGCCATCCTCGGCAGCAGCGGCTGCGGCAAGACTACCCTGCTGCGCCATTTCGGCGGGCAGTTGCGGCCATCCAAAGGCAGCGTGAAGTTCATGGGCAGGGTGGTGCACGAGCTCGGCAACGACGAACTGTTCGAGATGCGCCTGAAGATGGGCATGATGTTCCAGGTGAGCGGGCTGTTCACCGATTTGTCGGTATTCGACAACCTGGCCTTCCCGATGCGCGAGCACACCGGCCTTCCGGAGGAGATGATCCGCGACTTGGTGCTGATGAAGCTGCATGCCGTGGGACTGCGCAACGCCCGCGATCTCATGCCGGGCGAGCTTTCCGGCGGCATGGAGCGCCGCGTGGCGCTGGCGCGGGCGATCGCCACCGATCCCGCGCTGATCGTCTACGACGAGCCGTTCGCCGGCCTCGACCCGATTTCGCTCAACACCATCGCGAACCTGATCCGCAAGCTGAATGACGCGCTCGGCGTGACCTCGGTCGTGGTGACCTATGACCTCTCGGAATCGCTCAAGATCGCCGATTACGTTTACTTCATCCACGACGGCGCGGTCGTAGCGCATGGCGAGACCTCGAAAATGTTCGAGTCGGATAACCCCTTCGTGCGCCAGTTCCTCAACGCCCAGCCGGACGGCCCGGTCGCCTTCCAGTACCCGAGCCCAGTTCCCTACGTGAACGAGCTCGGCGTCAAGGCCGCTTGAAGAAGCCGCGTAGGGTGGACAGACAAGGCTTTCGTCTGCCCACGTAATTTGTGGCATCCGCGTGGGCACAAAGTCGTGCCCACCCTACTGGCTAAAGGCTTTTAGTCGGGCCGGATCTGATTGCGGAAGTGGCCGATCAGTCCGGCGGTCGAGGCATCATGCGCCGATGTCGCCGCACTGCCCAGCTCGGGCAGGATCTTGCCGGCCAGTTGCTTGCCGAGCTCCACCCCCCATTGGTCGAACGGATTGATGTTCCACACCACGCTCTGCACGAATACCTTGTGCTCGTAGAGCGCGATCAGCATGCCCAGCGTATGCGGGTCGAGCCGGTCGAAGAGCAGGGTGTTGGTCGGCCGGTTGCCGGGGAACACCTTGTGTGGCAGCAGGGTTTCCAGTTCCTCGCCTTTCAACCCTTGCGCCTCCAGTTCGGCGCGCACTTCCTCCCCGGTCTTGCCGAGCATGAGCGCCTCGGTCTGCGCGAAACAGTTTGCGAGCAGGATGGCGTGGTGCTCGCCGAGGGGGTTGTGGCTGTTCAGGGGCGCGAGGAAATCCGCCGGGATCAGGCGCGTGCCCTGGTGGAGTAGCTGGTAGAAGGCGTGCTGGCCGTTGGTGCCGGGTTCGCCCCACATCACCATGCCGGTGTCGTAATCCACCGCGTTGCCGTCGCGATCCACGCGCTTGCCGTTGCTTTCCATCTCCAGCTGCTGCAGGTAGGCCGGGAAGCGGTGCAAATACTGGTCGTAGGGGAATACCGCGTTGGAACACGCATCGAAGAAGTTGCCGTACCAGACGCCGAGCAGTCCCAGCAGTACCGGCATGTTCTGCTCCAGCGGCGCGCTGCGGAAGTGTTCGTCCATCGCGTAAGCGCCGCCCAGCAGCTCCTCGAAGCGATCCATGCCGATGTACAGCGCGATCGGCAGGCCGATGGCTGACCATAGCGAATAGCGCCCGCCGACCCAGTCCCAGAACTCGAAGACATTTTCCGGATTGATGCCGAACTCGGTGGTTGCCTTGAGGTTGGTGGAGACGGCGGCAAAGTGTTTTGCCACGGCGCGCTCGTCGCCCAGCCTGTTGACCAGCCAGGCGCGCGCCGAGCGCGCGTTGGTCATGGTCTCCTGAGTGGTGAAGGATTTCGAGCTGACGATGAACAGGGTGGTCTCGGCGTCCAGTTCTTTCAGCGTCTCGGCGAGCTGCGTGCCGTCCACATTGGAGACAAAATGCGCGCGCAGCTTCGGGCTGCCATATGGTCTGAGTGCCTCGCAGGCCATCAGCGGGCCGAGGTCGGAGCCGCCGATGCCGATGTTGACGATGTCCGTTATCGGCTTGCCGGTGTACCCGCGATGCCCCCCGCTGCGCACCGCATCGGAAAAGCAGCGCATCAGCCCTAATACACGTTGCACACCCGGCATGACGTCCTTGCCGTCCGCGTAAACCGGATGGCCTGAGCGGTTGCGCAGCGCGGTATGCAAGGCGGCGCGCCGCTCGGTGGAATTGATCTTCTCGCCGCCGAACATGCATTCGATCGCGGCAGGCAACCCGGCCTGCCCGGCCAGGGCCACCAGCAAGCTGACAGTTTCCTCAGTGATGCGGTTCTTGGAGTAATCGAGCAGCAGGTCGCCGAACCGCAGCGAAAGTTTGTCGAAGCGCGCCGGGTCGTCGCGGAACATCTGGCGCATGTGCTGCGCCTCGATGATTGAATGGTGCGCCTTGAGCGCCTGCCAGGTGGGGGATTGCGTGAGCTTCGACATTGGTCAGGCTTCCGGCACGAGCACGATTCCCCCGAGCGGCGGCAGCACGATCTCGGCGGAGCAGGGCAGGCCCATCCAGGGGACAGCCTCCGCCTGGATCAGGCCGGCGTTACCGAGGTTGCCGCCGGCGTAATGTTCCGAGTCGCTGTTCAGCGCCTCGCGGTAGCGCGTCTGCGCCGGCAGGCCGATGCGGTAGCGGTTGCGCGGCACGGGGGTGAGGTTGAGCGCGACGATGGCAACGGAGCCGTCACGCGCGCGCCGCTGGTAGGACAGCACCGACTGCTCGGCGTCGTTGCAATCTACCCAGGAGAAGCCATCGTGCTGGAAATCCAGGTCGTACAGCGCGGGCAGCCTGCGGTAGAGCTTGTTGAGGTCGTGCATCAGATTCTGCACGCCGCGATGCATTTCCTCGCCCAACTGCCACCATTCCAGCTCCCAAGCCGATTGCCACTCGCGCCCCTGGGCGATTTCGTTGCCCATGAAGTTGAGTTTTTTGCCCGGTGTGGTCATCTGGTAGGTCATGAGCAGGCGCAGGTTGGCGAATTTCTGCCAGGCGTCGCCGGGCATCTTGGACAGCAACGAGCCCTTGCCGTGCACGACCTCGTCGTGCGAGAACGGCAGCACGAAGTTTTCGGTGTAGGCGTAGAGTTGGCCGAAGGTGAGCTGGTTGTGGTGATAGCGGCGATGCACCGGCTCATGGCGGAAATAGCTCAGCGTGTCGTTCATCCAGCCCATGTTCCACTTGATCGAAAAGCCCAGCCCGCCAAGGTAGACAGGGCGGGACACGGCAGGCCAAGCGGTGGATTCCTCGGCAAAGGTCAGTGCGCCGGGGAATTCCTCGTGCACCATGATGTTCATTTCGCGCAGGAAATCCACCGCCTCGAGGTTTTCGCGACCGCCGTATTTATTGGGGATCCACTCGCCTTCCTTGCGCGAGTAGTCCAGATAGAGCATCGAGGCGACTGCATCCACGCGCAGGCCGTCGAAGTGGAATTCGGCGAGCCAGTAATGTGCGCTGGACATCAGGAAGCTCTTCACCTCGTTGCGGCCGTAGTTGAAGACATGCGTGCCCCATTCCTCATGGAAGCCGAGGCGCGGGTCTTCGTGCTCGTACAGCGCAGTGCCGTCGAAGCATGACAGCGACCAGTCATCCTTGGGGAAGTGCGCCGGCACCCAGTCGAGGATCACGCCGATGCCCGCCTGGTGGCAACAATCGACGAAATGGCGCAGCTCATCCGGAGAGCCGAAGCGGCTGGTCGGTGCGAAATAGCCGGTGGCCTGATAGCCCCAGGATTCGTCCAGCGGGTGCTCGGAGATTGGCATCAGTTCGATATGCGTGTAGCCCATGCCCTTGACGTAGGGCACGAGGTCGGCGGCCAGCTCGCTGTAGGTGTAGAAGCGCCCATCGGGGTGGCGCTTCCACGAACCGGCATGCACCTCGTAGATGCTGATCGCGCTATGCAGCCAGTCCCACTGCCCGCGCCGCTCCATCCATTCGTTGTCCTGCCAGCAATGCCGGTTGGGCGGCGCGGCGAGGGCTGCCGTGCCGGGACGCAGTTCGTAGCCCTGCGCGTAGGGATCGGTTTTGGTCAGGAGGTTTCCGGTGTGGCGGTTGCGTATCTCGTAGCGGTACAGCGCGTGTTGCGGTATCCCGGGGACGAACAGTTCCCACACGCCGCTGGAGCCGAGGGAGCGCATCGGATGCACGCGGCCGTCCCAGCTATTGAATTCGCCCACCACGCTGACACGCTCTGCATTCGGTGCCCAGACGGCGAAGCGTACCCCCTCAATGCCATTGATCTCGATGCTGTGTGAACCCAGCATCCGGTAGCCCTGACGCAACCTGCCTTCACCGAACAGGTACAGGTCCTGCGGGGAAATATGCGGGGGGAACTGGTAGGGATCGAAGACTTCATGGGTCGTACTGCCGTAGTGCATGCGCAGGCGGTAGGGGCGGGGCGGTTCGCTGTTGCCGCGCCATTCGAAGACCCCGGCAGGGTGGATGCGCTTAAACGCGGCCTCGGCGTTGTTCAGCAGTTCGACATCGGTGGCATGCGGTTCATACACCCTGACCACCCACTCCGCACCCTCGCGGTGTAGGCCGAGCAGGCCGAATGGATCATGGAGACGAGCTTGCAGCAGCGATTCGATCGGCATGTTCACCTGTTCCACCATTGTTCTTGTCTAATGCAACGATTGTAAACGATAATGGTGGCGCGGCAACAAGGTAAATAAGGGAGAGCAAATGAAAGCTGAACCGGGTTACCTGCAAAGAAAATACCACCTCGCCACGGGGGAACCGGCATCGCGTTTTGTCAGCCGCATCACCAAGAATACCTATGCCATGGTGCTGGCCGGCGGCCGCGGTAGCCGCCTGTATCAACTGACCGACTGGCGCGCCAAGCCCGCCGTTCCCTTCGGCGGCAAGTTCCGCATCATCGATTTCGTGCTGTCCAACTGCGTGAATTCCGGTATCCGCCGCATCGGTGTCGCGACGCAATACAAGGCGCACAGCCTGATCCAGCATATCCAGCGCGGCTGGTCCTTCCTGAGCGGCCAATTCGGCGAATCCATCACCCTGCTGCCTGCGCAACAGCGCGTCAGTGAAGACCACTGGTATCAGGGAACCGCCGATGCGGTGTACCAGAACATCGACATCCTGCGCGAGGCCGATCCTGATTTCGTGCTGCTCCTGGCCGGGGACCATGTCTACAAAATGGACTACGGCAAGCTGCTTGCACTGCATGTCGAAAAAAAGGCCGACATGACCGTCGCCTGCCTGGAAGTGCCGGTGGCCGATGCGACCGCGTTTGGCGTGATGGGCATCGACGAACACTCCCGTGTCGTGAAATTCGACGAAAAACCCGCCCAGCCCGCATGCATTCCTGGCAAGCCGGACAAGGCGCTGGCCAGCATGGGCATCTATGTGTTCAACGCGAGCTTTCTCTTTGAACAACTGATCCGCGATGCCGATGACCCCCATTCCAGCCACGACTTCGGCAAGGATCTGATCCCCTACATGGTGCCGAGATATCGCGTGTTTGCGCAAAGCTTCGGGGAAAGCTGCGTGGGCATGGGTGACGGCATGGGACCCTATTGGCGCGACGTGGGCACTATCGATGCCTACTGGGAAGCCAACATGGAGCTGACCAAGGTTATCCCCGACCTGAACATGTATGACCAGGAATGGCCGATCTGGACGCATCAGGAACAGTTGCCGCCGGCCAAATTCGTGTTCGACGATGAGGACAGGCGCGGCATGGCCATCGACTCGCTGGTTTCCGGCGGGTGCATTATCAGCGGCTCGACGGTGCGCCGCTCGCTGCTGTTCTCCGATGTGCGTATCGACGGTTATTGCAACATCGAAGACTCGGTGCTGCTGCCCAAGGTGCATGTCGGGCGCCAAGTTACGCTGAGGCGCGTCATCGTGGACAAAAACTGCAGGATTCCTGAAGGACTGGAAGTAGGAGTCAATCCGGAAGAAGACCGCAAGCGCTTCCATGTCAGCCCGAACGGCGTGACGCTCATCACCCCGGAAATGCTCGGACAGAAAGTCCACAGCATCCGTTGACGCAAAAACATCACCATGAAAAAAGCCGTTGACCTGGTTTTTCTCTGGCACATGCACCAGCCGGATTACCGCGACTATTCCACTGGCGACTTCGTGCTGCCGTGGACCTACCTGCATGCCATCAAGGATTACACCGACATGGCCTACCATCTCGAACGGCACCCCAAGGTGCGCGTCGTGGTGAACTTCGTGCCGATACTGCTCGACCAGCTGGAAGACTATGCGGACCAGTTTGCCTCCGGACAGTTGCGCGATCCCTTGCTGCGCCTGCTGGCGCATGAGGACCTCCATGATCTGGCGCCGGAGCAGCGGCAACTGGTACTCGATGCGTGCTTCCGCAGCAACCACACCAAGATGATCGCTCCCTATCCGGCCTACAAGCGCCTGTCGGAACTATACAGCCACGTGCAGGAGGGCGGAGAGGTCGTGTCATCCTATTTGTCCGGGCAGTACATGGCTGACCTGCTGACCTGGTATCACCTGGTGTGGTGCGGCGAGAGCGTGCGCCGCGAGCATGAGCTGGTAGTGCGTTTGATGAGCCAGGGCACGGGCTTCAGCTACGAAGACCGAAAACAATTGCTCGAACTCGTCGGCGAGCTGATCAGCGGGGTCATTCCACGCTATCGCAAGCTGGCCGAAGCAGGGCAGATCGAGTTATCGGCCACGCCGCATTACCACCCGCTGGCGCCGCTGCTGATCGATTTTGCCTGTACCAGGGAGGCCATGCCCGGTGCGCCATTGCCCCAATCCCCGCATTACCCCAAGGGGCGGTCGCGCGTGACGGCACATGTCCGGCTGGCGAAGCAGAGCCATCACAAACGTTTTGGCGCCGAACCGCAGGGAATGTGGCCGGCCGAGGGATCGATTTCCTCGGAAACGCTGGAAGTGCTGGCTGCCGAGGGTTGCCGCTGGGCGGCCAGCGGCGAGAACGTGCTGGTCAACAGCCTGCGCCAGACACAACATACCGTTCCGGCACGCGCCCAATACCTGTACCGGCCTTACCAGCTGGAAAAAGGCGGCGATGGCCTGCAATGCTTCTTCCGCGACGACCGCCTGTCCGACTTGATCGGCTTCGAATATTCGCGGTGGCACGGCAAGGACGCCGCGCACCACTTCATCGATCAAGTCGTGGACATCGCGCAGCATGCCGCAGCAGGCGAGACACCCGTGGTGAGCGTGATTCTTGATGGTGAAAATGCCTGGGAATATTATCCGTACAACGGCTTCTATTTCATTGACGAGCTTTATACGACCCTCGAAACCCATGAACAGATACGCACCACCACCTACAGCGATTACCTCGAAAAACAGGGAAAAGCTCGCCATGCGGCCGACTATGCCCAAACACACAGCCTCGGAAATATCGTTGCGGGCAGTTGGGTCTATGGCAATTTCTCGACCTGGATAGGCTCGCCAGACAAAAATCGTGCATGGGACTTGCTATGCGTCGCCAAGCAGAGCTTCGACATGGTCATGTCCAGCGGCCGGCTCAGTCCGGCGGAACAGGAAGCGGCCGAGAGGCAGCTTTGTTCCTGCGAGAGCTCCGACTGGTTCTGGTGGTTTGGCGATTACAATCCCGCACACTCGGTGGCCAGCTTCGACCGCTTGTTCCGCCACAACCTGGCCGAGCTGTATCGCCTGCTGAAATTGCCGCCTCCGCTGAATTTATCGGAGCCTATCAGCCAAGGCAGGGGTACTCCCGAGGCGGGGGGCGCAATGCGGCGCGCTTCCGAATAGGCGTTGGCTGGTGCCATTTTCCAATAATCTAACCCTGACACGCCTATGCTAAGCATGCGAGCAAGCGGCATATTGCTTCATCCCACGTCGCTTCCCGGCAGGTTCGGTGCCGGCGACTTGGGGGAAGATGCGTACCGATTTGTCGATTGGCTGAAAAGTGCGGGCCAGACCTACTGGCAGGTTCTCCCACTGGGTGAGATCGGCCCCGGCAATTCTCCCTACATGTGCAAATCCGCCTTTGCCGGCAATGTCCTGCTGATCGACCTCGACGAGTTGGCAAAATACGGGTGGCTGGAGCAGGGGGATCTGAAGCCTCTTCCTGAATTCAGGGCTGACCGGGTTGATTTCGCACTGACGCTCCCCTTCCGCATGGAGCGTTTGCGCCGCGCCGCAAGAAAATTCTTTTCATTAAACAATGAAATGCATCATGAATATGAAGAATTTTGTGAGGACGAAAAAGCATGGCTTGATGACTACGCGCTGTTCATGGCAATCGCTGAACATCGTAATCAGGAATGGAATCTCTGGCCAGCCGACCTGGTTCGCCGCGACGTTCCGGCATTGAGCTGGGCGAGAATAGAGTATGCCGATGAGATTGGTTTCTGGAAATTCTGCCAATGGCGTTTCGCGCACCAGTGGTCCCGGTTGAAGGAATACGCCAACTCGCACGGTATATGGATTATTGGCGACGTGCCGATCTTTGTCGCCTACCAATGCGCCGACGTGTGGGCGCATCAGGAACTATTCAAGCTGGATGAAAACGGGCGCCCCCTGGTAGTTGCCGGGGTACCGCCCGATTATTTCAGCGAGACAGGGCAGTTATGGGGTAATCCCGTCTACCGCTGGGAAACCCACGAAGAAACGGGCTTTGCGTGGTGGGTGGCGCGTATGCGGCATGCGCTGCACCATGCCGATCTCGTGCGTGTCGACCATTTCCGGGGGTTTGCCGCCTACTGGGAGATACCTGCCGATGCGCCCAATGCCATCCACGGAAAATGGGTACCCGTTCCAGGAGATAAGCTATTGAATGTATTGCAGCAAAGCTTCCCGTATCTGCCCATTATCGCCGAAGACTTGGGAGTGATTACCCTCGATGTAGTCAAGCTTCGAGACAAATTCGGGCTGCCTGGTATGCGGGTTCTTCATTTCGCCTTTGCGGAGGGTGAAGCCAATCTTTTCCTGCCGCATCACTATATTCCGAATACTGTTGCCTATACCGGAACCCATGACAACGACACGACCATAGGCTGGTGGAATACGGTATCTGATAATGAAAAAGCCTTTGCGCTACAGTACCTGAAGAGCGATGGGCACGCCATTCAATGGGACATGATGCAGGCGCTCTCGGCCTCGGTAGCTAACACTGTCATTTTCCCCATGCAGGACGTCCTCGGTTTGACCAGCGAACATCGAATGAACTTCCCTGGACATCCGGCGGGGAACTGGGAATGGCGCTTTTCGTGGCTGCAGGTCGGGCAGGAGCATACTCAAAGGCTGTCCAGAATGTCCGCCGAGCATGAGCGGTTTCCTTATGGCCATCAGCCATAAGAGGAGAGAAGCAATTTGCCAACTGATTGAATATCCATTGGAAGCACTCTATCCTGTATTTGACATAATATACATTATGCGTATTTCAGAAAGACCGAACCCGGAACGGTTCGCGGTACGGTTTCGCCCAAAAAGCCGGATTTGACAGAATCCCGCTTATCCGTCGAGCCGCCCTCCCGTCCAGCCAGTTGGAAAAGTCCGGGTCGTATGTAATACCCGGACAAACTCCGATGGGTCGGACACCAAAACCAGCCCACAAAATCCCGCAATTCCTTACGGCGCGCGGCTCACCGCATTTCCGACCCCGAAAAACAACTGTTCCGACTTTTGCCGACGATTTCAATGGGTTTGCGGGGCGTTTTCTGCCGGTTTGTCCATCCTGCCGGAGGCTCCCATGAACGCCCCGGAAAAGCTCCCCCAAGCCGAGGCCGAACTGTGCACGATCATCCTGTCGTGGTCGGATGCCCTGCTGGTCATGGGCAGCTTCCAGCAGGCCTTGAAGCGCACTGAGCGGGACTTCTCCCTGGGCAAGTGCATCGCCGCCGATCTCGAGAGCGAAACTGCGATCGCCAGCGAACTGCAACGGCAAGTGCTGTTCCGGTTGCCGCCCTCGCAAGGGAGGCAGCCATGAACGAGTCCAGCGTTACCCTGCACCAGCAGGCCGGAGCCTTGACGCTGAAAGCCTTTGCGGAGCGCGAAGGCATGACGTTCGGGCAGGTGGTTCGCTACGCGAAAAGCGGCTGGATTCTCGGCGCACGCAAGGATGCGCGGTCGAAGAAATGGAGCATCTACCCGCCTGCCAAGCTGCTGAAGCACCCCCGGAAGCGGGGCGCGCCGGGGGTTGCCGCCTCACTCGATTCGCTCCCGTGCGGTTCTGCCGTGGCGGTCGAAGCTGGCGCGAAGTCGGGGCGGTCGAGTCAGTACGCGCCGCCCGTCGAGGCCGAAGGCATCCGCCCTCCTGCCGGTCGGGTTTTGGAGGCGGCGAGCGTCTTCACCTCGCCGGAGCGCGCATCGGATTCCATCTGGCAGAAGCTCCAAGCCATGAGCCAGCACGGGAGGCTGCCATGAGCCGCTTGCCACGCTCCCGCCGCTACATCGACCCGCAGGACTTCCGCGATCTGCGCAAGCAATCCGGCCTGACACGCCGGGAAGCTGCCGTGGCTCTCGACGTTACGCCGCGCACTATCCAGAACTGGGAAAACGGCGGCGCGCGCATCCCGTGGATGGCCTACCGGATGCTCCGCATCCTGCGCGGCTACGCCCTGCCTCGCAAGGAATGGGAAGGCTGGACGGTGCGCGGCGGCTTCTTGGTTGCTCCGAACGGTCGGTTTTTTGATGTCAGCTACCTGGAGAATCTGGAGATGGTTTACGAACAGGCGCGGCTGTGGCGGCTGATGTATTCGCGCTCGGGACGCGCTAGAACCGCCGAGCGGGTCATCCCCTTCCCTGACCTTAGGCGAACCCTTGTCGAGGCTCCAAACGAGCCGCAGGCGCAAATTAGATGCATTGGAGGTGCACAGTGACCAAGGAAAAAAACTGGATGGACTGGGCGCCCGAGAAGAACGGCATCTTGCCGGGTATCGCGGAGCAAAGCCGGGCAGGCTTCGACCCGCAGGGGCGTGACTGCACGGCTGCTCCTCGATGCCCCAAGCCGTTCGATGCTCTCGGGGCAGTGATGGACAGCGAATCGGCCGGCCAGCCAACCCCGAAAGGCGCAAAGCTCGTATCCGCCCCTGGCATGTTTGGCGGCTCATTCGTGCCGGTGTCCTTCGTGGCGAAGGATTGGAGCGTCACGCCCCGGCGCATCCGTGCCCTGCTTGCTGCCGGACGGCTGCAAGGGCGCTTGCAGGAAAACGGATATTGGGAGGTTCTCTACCCCTACTCGTTCACCTTCGGGACGCGTGGCCCCTCCTTGAAGCGGCAGCAGCGACCGCCGAAACGCCCCCGGCTGGTCGTGGATAACACGGAACAGAGGGCGGAATGATGCGCAAAGACCATTTGACAGCAAGGGAGAAAATCATGACTATGCACGAAGTCGGTACAGTTTCACCGAAACAAAACACTATCAAAAACAGCGCAATGCGTTTGATTCCATATACATTATGCGTTTTTCAGGTCGAGCCCAGTATGGTTCGCGGTAAGCACCACCTTAACTCTGAGTAGTATTCCCCTGCAGTAAGTGCACTATCAGCGACCTGAGCTTGGCTGGTCTGACTGGCTTATGCAGCAAGTGATGTCCGCTGACGCTGGCCAGCTTCAGAACTGTCTGGCTGATATCACCGCTGATCAAAATACAGGGCATCTGCTGATTCTGGTGCCGGCGCACCAAGTCGATGACATCAATGCCGTTCGTATTGTTTTCCAGTTGGTAGTCGCTGATGATCAAATCCCATTCGGCACCGTTGCGCATGAATTGCTCTACCTGCGTAATTGATGCGGCCGCGCTTACCTGGCAGCCCCAGGAAGACAAAATAACGGCCGTACTGGATAACACCGCTGCGTCGTCATCGACGATCAGCAACCTCTTTCCGGCCAAGGGCAATTTTTCGGCCTCCTGGCTGGAGGCAACCTGCTCAGCCGCAACAGGAGGCCTGCCGGAGATGGCTGCAATCGGCACTTCTAGAGCGAACACGGATCCCTTGCCGGGAGCGGAGAGCAATTCGATGCGGTGCCCGAGCAATTTCACGAGGCGGTCCACAATGGCTAGCCCCAATCCCAGCCCCTTGCTGGTATCCAGCTGCGGCTGCGCCAACTGGAAAAACTCGCGGAATACGTTTTCCTGGTCGGCTTTTGAAATGCCTACACCGTTGTCACGCACCTCGATGCGCAAGGAATCCCCGCGACGGCGGCATGCAACCATCACGCTGCCGTTCTGGTAGGTATAGCGTATCGCATTGCTGACCAGATTCGCCAGAATGCGCTCCAGCAGCAGCGGATCGCTGGTGACAAATCCTGTGCAAGGCCGGACAACCAGACGGATATTCTTGACGCTGGCGAGCATCTGGTAATCTGCCGCGATACGCCCGAGGATGGTATTTACTGCGCAGGTCTGGATCTGCGGGATCATCGTGCCCGCATCCAGCTTGGAAATATCGAGCAAGGCATTCAGCAGCGTGGAAAGCGCTTCGATGGAATGCTCCACCTGTTCAACCAGATGGCGTTGCTCGGCATTGGATACCCTGCGCTGCAGCTCGGCGACATATAAGCCCAGGGCGTGCAGCGGCTGGCGCAAATCATGGCTGGCCACCGCCAGAAAATGGCTTTTATCGTAGCTGGCGCGTTCCGCCTCTTCTTTCTTGGCTCTCAAAGCCTGGGTCGCCGCTTCTATCCGCTGTTGCAGCATTGCATGTTCGAGTTGCAGTTGCGTAGCCATCTCGTTCAGCCCCTGCTCCAGGGTATTCAGCTCGCTGACATGGGTTTCCAGGGAAATGCGCGTGGCAAGGTTTCCCCTGCCTATCGCCTGTACGGCATTACTGAGGTTGCGGATGGGGCGGGTAATGCTGCGGCTTGCGAGATACACCAGATAGAAAAATAATCCCAACACCAAAGAAGTAACCGCGACGGTAACCTTGAGCATCCGCATCTTGGCCGCTTCGATGCGCTGTTTGTTCATTTCCACGATGATTGCGCCTATCTTCTGTGCGGCAGCCGGCTTCTTGCCGCCGGTATCGTCCAGAATGATCTGCTCAGGGATGATCGGCTGGTATATCCATACGCTTTCCTCGTTGCTGCGCACCGGCGTCAGCAAATTTGCCTCTTCACCAGCGGCCAGCTGTTTCATGCCGGCCTGGCCGGCAAGATAGTCGCTTGCCGCCAGACTCACTTCGGTAAATGCACTCTTGGGCGGGCGGGAAAATTCTCCGGCACTGGCCAGAGTTTCAAAGGATGAATCCAGAATAATCACCCCGCGCACGTCAGGCTGTTGCATGCCGCCGTTGGCAATATTTTGCAGGAATGAAAGGTTATTCGAAAAGACGCCGTATTCGCCGCTCGAAGCAAGCTGGCGGGCTATCGACTTGCCGCGTTCCAGCAGATTTGTTTCCAGATCGGAGAAACGGCCATGCAGGAAAAACGATTCCAGGCTGACCGCCATGATGAACAGCGGGATCAGCGTCAACCAGGCGACTTGTTGGCGTATGCTGAACTGTTTCACCGCCTCCCCTCCCCGGCTTTATCCATGCGTTCGCGAATTGTTTCCGGCGGGTCCAGGGCGATCCCGAGCGAGCGCGCAACCTGCTGGTTTAACCCGACACTGAACAACATGGGATACTGCGGCTCGGGCAATTGCCCGCTTCTTGAAAATGAAATGATTGTATCAGCGGTCTGGCCGGCAATCTGTTCGGGTGTGGAAAAAACGGCCCCCAGCGCACCGGCATTGACATACGCCTGCGAGATGCCAATCAATGGGACTTTGTGCCGGTAGCTGGTCAGCAGGATGTTGCGCACATTGCTGCTGCTGTAGATTTCGCTATCGGGGATGACCAGCAGCACATCGCTGTTGTTCAGGATGTTTTCCAGCGTAGCAAACAGGTTTTCGACGGAAGTCGATTGAGCGTTGAGCGACATTCCTCGCGGCAAGCGAGGGAGGGTGATGCGGGCATCCGACGAATACAGGATGCCAACCGTCTTGTAGGCAGGGAGAGCAGCCTGGATAAAATTCAGCTGCCTGCCCCATGGTTGATCCAGATAGATCGCCGATACCGCCTTGTTACGATGGCGCAGGGACGGGCTTTCGAGCAATGATTCATATCCCATCCTGGGGACCATTACCCCCAATACCGGCGCATCCGATTTTGCAATAGCAAGCTCTGTCGCCTTCATGCCAACGGCAATGACCAGCCTGGCATCAGCCCCGTTGCCGGCCGGTGATTCAAAAACCTTCACATCGGCCTTGCTTGCAGCAAGCGCCGTTTTGAGGGCGGCCGAGAATTGCTGGTAGGGCTGGCTGCTGTCGCTCAACATCAGGCGCACGCCCAGTGTTTCCGCCTGTGCCATGGCTGTCAGCAGCGCAATTGCGCTTGATAACGACAGGATGGCAAGTCGACGGAGCATTGGCGGCGAGGCTTAATAACCCAATGTTGCGGTGAGATAGGCGCGACGCTTATGCCTGGTTTGTGTGCTGTAGTCGAAATAATGGTCGCTCAGCGCATTTTGTACTACAAGGGCGATTTCTCCTCCGCCCGATCCTCTTTTTTTGCTTTGCCATCCGCCAAAACTTTGAGCCACCCGAAAATCCACGTAGCGCGTCAATGGCTGCATGAGTCCGGCATCCAGCGATCGAACCGGATCTGTATGGTAAAGCCCAGTGCTGAACTGCAACCCCTCATGGAAATCATGGGAAAACAGCAGGCTGGCGCTATTCAACGGCACGGTCTGGGAGTATTTGTTCGCATAATCTATCAACGCGGTATTGACCGACGCAACGGGCGAAACCCGCGACGGAGTTGCGCCGGTAACCTGATGCGCGTAGTTTACGGTCAGTCTGCTGCGTGCCCCCAGATTGTAATTGAGGGTGCCTTCCAGCCCGCTGTAAAAAGCGTTGAAATCGCTCTTGAAGCTTTTCGGGGTCACGATTGAGTTGGCATCCGCAACGAGATCTACCCAGATGATATTGCTGATCTGGTCGTGATAGGCCCTGACATCAAGCGTCGAACCGGCTTCGTCCAACTGCCCGATATAGCCGATTTCCCGGGAAATCGCTTTTTCCGGCCCCAACCCGCCAGCCGCCGAAACGTTGTGCCACGTCCATTGTTTGCCGGCTACGTTGTTTAAGCGAACAGATTGATTCCCCAACTCCTCAACCATTTCGGGGTTGCGGTAGGCGACCGAAACGCTGGCACGCAGCGTATCTCGCGGTGTCAGGTGGTGGTTATATGAAACGCGCGGCGAAACGCGCGATTGTCCCAGCGCATTTTTTTCCGCCATTCCCCCGATGTTTATGAGGTTTGTCGGGGTGATGCGCCACTCGTCGTGAGCGAACAGGCGATACTCCCGCCACGTTGGCGAATACCGCAAATTATTTGGAGCGTTTGCCGAATCATGGCGCGCTCCCATCCCCCACACCACACGATTGTCGGAAGAGATATTCAGCGTATGCTGCATTTCGAGATCGTGGCGGTGTATGACGGCATCATCAAAAGCCGGGTAACGCCCCGAAGCGATCAGATTCAATGGGAACGCGCAGGTGGCGCAAGACCTGCTGTATCGCTCATCTTTCGTATTTCTGCCGATATGGTAGTAATTGACCTGGAGATCGCTGTCTCCGCCGAAAGTGTGCAGCCAGGTAAACTGTTCAAAATCGGAACTGACCTTCTGGTCGCGCAACGTGGAAAAAATCCCGGTTGCATTCAAACCTGGATTCTGGTCTCCGAGTTGCCGCGAAGAGTCGCTGTATCCAAGCTGAATATCCAAACTGTCGCTGCCAGTCGGGCGATAGTTGACTCGGGTATTGATCAATTGCGTGCGACTGGTATCGTTCAGCGGGATAGTGGCGACATCTGACATGGGATCAAAGCCGCTGTCGCCGCGTGAGGCCAGCGTCACCCGATAATCCCAGTTCTCTCCCGCTCCGCCAAAACGAGCCACAAGGTCAGAAACACTAGCCTCCCCCCATCTGGTGGAAACCTCTGCCTTGCGAGCATCGGAAGCATGGCGTGTGGAAATATTGATCACACCCTGCACGGAATTTGAGCCATGCGAAGCTGCCGATGGGCCGCGCACGACCTCGATTCGATCTATATCCCCGATATCCAGCGGGAGTTCCGCCCAGTCCACATGCCCGAATATAGGCAGGTAAATCGAGCGGCCATCGACCAGTACCTGCATCCTGCGCGCATAAGCATCGGTAATGCCGCGGTACGACACAATGGGTGTGTGCCCGTTCTCATATGCCACGTACATGGAAGGTACCAGCTTGAACAGGTCAGCGATGTTGCGCGCGCCGGAGGCCACGATCATCTCCCGGTCTATCACCGTGATCGCGTTGGGCGTCTCCGAAATCGGCTGTGAAAGCCGCGAAGCGCTGAGCACAACGGGCAAATCCTGGAAATAATCCTGCTCGCTTGGATAGTCGGCAGATCTAGCGTCTCCGCTGGACATGCCAATTAATAAGGCGGCTACAGGCAGCCGCTGCAATAACTGCTTCATGCTTCTTAATCCCTCTCCCGATTGCGTTTTTTGTTTTGAACTGGTTATTGCCAGGCGATGGCCTGCAATATAGCTACGCGCGATTATACGGGGGAATGATGGAAGATGGCGTGGATATTGGGGTGGCTGATGGGACTCGAACCCACGACAACCGGAATCACAATCCGGGACTCTACCAACTGAGCTACAGCCACCACTGATGAAACAACTTGCTTGTCCGACACTGGCGTGCCCGACAGGAATCGAACCTGTAACCCCCAGCTTAGAAGGCTGGTGCTCTATCCGGTTGAGCTACGGGCACAATTCTTTTCGCGGCGCGTAAATTACTACTGGAACCTGGTCGGGGTGGAGAGATTCGAACTCCCGACATCCTGCTCCCAAAGCAGGCGCGCTACCAGGCTACGCTACACCCCGAAGGCTGCGCATTATACAGGCGCAGACTTATAAATCAATTCAGTTCTGGTATTTTTTCAGCCTGGGCGAGGCCAGCATCAGGTAGTAACCCATCGACCACAGGGTCAGCAGCGCGGCGAGATACAGCAGCAGTGAACCGACCATCTGGCAGTCGATTCCCAGCAGGCGTTCGTGGTACAGCAACAGCAATATCGCGAGCATCTGGAAAGCGGTCTTGATTTTGCCCAGCATGGAAACCGCGACACTCCGGCTTTCGCCGAGCTTGGCCATCCACTCGCGCAACGCGGAGATGGTGATTTCGCGGCCGATGATGATGAAGGCAATGATTGCGTCGGCGCGCCCCAGCTTGACCAGCACGATCAAGGCGGCAGCCACCATCAGCTTGTCCGCCACCGGGTCGAGGAATGCGCCAAAGGCGGAAGACTGATTCAGTTTGCGTGCCAGATAGCCATCCAGCCAGTCGGTTATCGCGGCCAGCATGAAGATGCCGGTACTGATCAGGTTTTTCAGTTGCGGAGCAAGGGTGGTGTCAGGTAGATAAAAAACCGTGACGAATACCGGAATGAGCAGGATTCTCAACCAGGTAAGCAAATTGGGTATGTTGCTGAACATGCGCTCAGTGTAGCCGCTGATAAATCCTTTCAGCAACAGGATTCTCAACAGGCTGTTGAAAAACGTAGCGAGGATGGTCAAATGCAAGGCGCACGGAACGCAGCAACCGAGACATACCTTGTAGGTAGGCGAGGTTGTGAGTACCGCGCAACGCCGCAGATGAGCACCGCAGTAGTTTTTCGACAGCCTGTTAATGGAGTTGCTGGTAAATCTTCTCGGCAAGCGCCTTGCTGATTCCTTCCACTTGAGACAACTGTTCCACACTGGCCTGCGCCACTTCGCGCAAGCCGCCGAAATGGGTCAGCAGGCTGCGCCGCCGCTTGTCCCCTACCCCGCTGATTTCCTCCAGGCTGGAGGCGGTGCGCGCCCTGCCGCGCTTGGCGCGGTGCCCGGTGATGGCAAAGCGGTGCGCCTCGTCGCGGACTTGCTGGATCAGATGCAGCGCAGGATCGTCGCTGCGCAACTGCCTGGCCGTGCCATCGGGAAAAACCAGCTGTTCCAGCCCTGCCTTGCGCTCCTCGCCCTTGGCGACGCCGATCAGGGCCAGATCGTTCAAACCCAACTCATGCATCACCTCAAGTGCAACATGCAACTGACCCAGCCCGCCGTCGATCAGGATCAGGTCGGGGCGCGCACCCTCCCCCGCTGACAGCTTCTGGTAGCGGCGCGTCAGCGCCTGGCGCATCGCCGCATAATCGTCGCCCGCGGTGATGCCGGTGATGTTGTAGCGGCGATACTGCGTCGAACGCATATCGAGGTTCTCGTAAACCACGCAGGAAGCCACCGTTGCCTCGCCCATCGTGTGGCTGATGTCAAAACACTCGATGCGCTGCAAGTCAGGCATGTCCAGCAGCTCGCGCAGCCTGTCCAGGCGCAGCTTCTGCCCCCCCTGCTGCATTTTCCGCTGCTGCAATGCCAGCAGTGCGTTGCGTTGCGCCATCTCCAGCCACTGCCTGCGCTCGCCGCTCGCGGCCTGGCTGATCTTTACCGTGCGTCCGGCCTGTTCGCTGAGCAGCTGCGCCAACGTCTCGTCATCACATGCCGCATCCAGCACCAGCAGCGGCGGCACGCTGCGGTTCAGGTAATGCTGCGCGATGAACGCCTGCACGATCTCGTCCGCCGGCAGGCCTTCGGCATGCTCCGGAAAGAAGCTCTTGTCGCCCAGATGCCTCCCGCCGCGCACCATCGCCAGGTTCACGCAGGTCAGCCCATCCTGTTGTGCGAGTGCGATGATGTCGGCATCGGTCGCCCCGCCGGTGGATTCGACGAACTGTTTCTGCTGCACGGTATACAGCGCGCGCAACTGGTCGCGCAGCACGGTGGCCTGCTCGTAGTGCTGCGCCTCCGCCGCCTGCTCCATCGCGGCGCGCATGGCCTGCTCGACCTCCTGCTGCTTGCCCTGCAGCAACAGCATCGCGTTGCGGATGTCGGCCTGGTACTCCTCCTCCGAAATCAGCTTCACGCACGGCGCGGTGCAGCGCCCGATCTGGTGCAGCAGGCAGGGGCGGGTGCGGTTGTTGAACACGCTGTCCTCGCAGGTGCGGATGCGGAAAATCCTCTGCAGCAACTGGACGCTTTCCTTGGCTGCGTACGCATTCGGATAGGGGCCGAAGTACTGATCCCGGCGGTTGGGCGCGCCGCGGTAATAGGTCAGGCGCGGGAATTTGTGCCCGGTCAGCACGATATACGGATAGGACTTGTCGTCGCGAAACAATATGTTATAGCGCGGCTTTAAGGATTTTATAAGGTTGTTTTCGAGCAGCAGCGCCTCGGCTTCGGTGCGCGTGACCGTGGTCTCAATGCGTGCAATATGCGACACCATCAGGCCTATGCGCGGCGAAACATTGGTTTTCTGGAAGTAGGAGGTAACGCGCTTCTTCAGTTGCCTGGCCTTGCCGACGTACAGCACCTCACCCCTGGCGTCGAAGAAGCGATACACCCCCGGCAGCAGCGGCAGGTTGTCGAGGATGGGTTTCGGGTCGAATTTTTCAGCGTTCAAGGTGTGTCGCAATATCTTCAATGGCCGCCTCGAATATCGCCGCGGTCAGGGCGTCTGGCAAGGGCACCTATCATAGAGCGTCAAATGGCGCGACAGTTCAGGCCACACGCGGCCAGCCTAGCTGTGCCCGAAGAAGCCGACGTACCACAGCACAACCAGCGCGCAAAAGCCCGCTGCGATGATCAGGTAATAAGGCCAGAGTACCTGCTTCTCCGCAAACGGATCGAACAGCGAGCGGTTCGCGCCCTCCGGCAACTCGGCCATTCCGGTCAATGACGTGCCGAACGGGATGTTGATGCGTGCCCGCGCGTTGATCGCCCAGCCGTTGGCATCCAGGATAGGCGCGAGGTTGCGCCGCTTCAGCTTGAACCAGGCCATCGCCATGGACGGACCGGAAATCAGCAGCATCAGGCCGGCTATCGCCAGCGGTATCTGCCAGAATTTCAGCCCCAGCACGCCGCTGACTATCGAGGCGAGGATGCCGCCGATGGCGCCGATCGCCAGGCCGATCGCCGCGAAGATACCGGCGAACTTGCCCACGTCGAACGGCGGCTTGGGTGCGGCTGGGGGCGCCTCGACAGCGGCCTTGCCGCCCTCCGCTGCCGCCTTGATCAACTGGCTGTCCACGGCGCCGGCCTTTGTTGCCGCGAGCTTCTGCAACTGTTCGCTGATCATCCTGGACAACTTCTTGTAGGGCGACCAGAACGCCTGGCGGATGCTGATCGGATGATCGATGATGCGTACGATGCTGGCATCCCAGTCCTGGCCTTTGCGGTCATAGAAAATGCCGTTGCGCCCGACCATCAGGTAATCCGAATCGCCAGCGGTGAAGGCGGCGGCGATGCTCATCTTTTCCGTACCGCCGCTGCGCACGCAATCGCAATACGCGAGGCAGAATCCGCCCATGCCGGCAAGCACGGCATGCTTGGCCACGTCCTCGACCTTGACGCACAACTCGCAACTGCGCCCGTCGAGGTAGAGCGTCCCGACCTGGAAGATCGCCTTGTCCTTGCCGGTGTAGAAGTTGCGGAACGAAACGAAGTTGTTCACCAGCCGGAACAGGTCGCGGTTGTAGCGCAGCAGCTTTTCCACCAGGCGGGCCGCCTTCACCTCGGCCTCAATGGCCTTGTCCTGCGCCATCAGGCCGTCGAGTGCGACCTGGTGTCCGTTGCCGAGGATCACGCGGATACGCGCGATGCCGAGCTGCTCGACATTGCCCGCGGGTTTTTCCGCCAGCCAGGCCTCAAAGGCCGCGAACCTCGCGCACAGCGCGGCCCAGTCCGGCGCGCTCAGGCTTTTCTTTTCGCCGAGCAGCGGCTTGATCACCAGATCGCGCAACGCATCCAGCCTGGCCTGCCAAGCCGGATTGGTGCCGGAGGTCAGGGAGAGCGGCTTGTCCGCCTCTATGGTCGCAAGCGGGAAATCCGCCACCTCCCGGCTCTCTGCCGAGAGGCTCTGTGCGGCGAGCCGCTGGTAATCCTCGGCAGAGCGGCTCAGCGGCACGGCTGCACGCGCGTCATAGGCCGCGAGCTGGCAGCGCGTGAAATAGTCGCTGACCTTGTCCTTCACGGCGTGAAAGGCCTCTGCCGCCGCCATGGTCTTATCGCCCAGCAAAAGGATGGCGGCGTTACCCTCGCCTTTGGCTTGCCAGGCCGCGTAGGCGGCGGCCTCGGCAAAGAACCTGTCGGCGATCTCGCGGTTGATGCCGGCTTCGCCGCTCAGGTCCGCCACCGAGCCGGCGCATTTGACGATGTCCTCGACCGTCGCGTGCAAGCTGGCGTCGCGTATCCGCCCGGCGCAGATCACCCCGTCGCCGTTGAACTCCTGTGCCGCCATGAATTTCTCGATGTCCGCCATATCGGCAAGCGAGATCGCCGTCGCATCCGGCTTGCCGAGGCCCCTCAAGATATGCCGCGCCGAGGCCAGCAGCTGCTTGCCCTCTTCGTTACTGTCGTCGATATCGGCCAACGCCAGGCTGTCCGATTCCTTGACCAGCAGATCGGCATTCTTCAGCAGCCCCCCTGCCCACTCGATGGCCGCCAGCACCTCGTTGGCTCGCACATGGCCGTCGGTGTCGCTGTCGATCAGGTCCAGCGTCCGGCTATCGAATTCGAGGCCGCGTGTCGGGCAGCCCAGCGCCACCCACAGTTTCTGGTCCAGTTCCTTCAGCGCCAGCAGATCCGCGCCGCAGTCGAGCTGCACCTGGTCGAAGCCGCCTGCCCGGAAAAAATTCCATGTATGCGATGTGGCCATATGCGCTCCTTAGTCTTAGAGTTGAGTTGAAGGCAGGACGATTATACAAGGTGGGAAGGTCAGTTTTCCCGATACTCCAGCGTATACCCCGCACCTTCGTCCTGCCCCAAATGCTGCGCCAGATAGGGCATGCTTTCCTGCAGCATTTCATGCAGGATCCACGGCGGGTTGATGATGAACATGCCGCTGCCGTGCATGCCGAACCCGTCCGCGCTGGGAGTTTGCACGCTGAGCACGGCATGCAGCCAGCTCTTTACCGGCAGTTGCCTGAGCTGCTCCGGCAGCTGCTGCGCCTCGGCACGCTGCAACTGCGGATACCACACCGCATAAATTCCGTTGGCGAAGCGCTTCAGCCCCTCGCGCAAGGCCGAAACCACGCGCCGATAATCCTGCTTGTCCTCGTACGGCGGGTCGATCAGCACCAGCGCGCGGCGTGGTGGGGGCGGTAGCAGGGCCTTTAGCGCGCCGAAGCCATCGGCCTCCTGGATCAGCACCTGCGCCTCGTGGCCGGCAAAATTTTCCCGCAGGATTTCGCTGTCGGTCGGATGCAGCTCGAACAGCCGCAGCCTATCCTGCTCGCGCAACAACTCCAGCGCAACCAGCGGCGAGCCGGGATAGAGCTTCATCTGCCCGTCCGGGTTGAGGCGCTTCGCCAGCTCGACATATTCCGCCAGCGGCGCGGGCAGATCGTCACGCTGCCACAGCCGCGCGATGCCGCTCTCGTATTCCGCATTCTGCACGGCATAGCCGGTGTCCAGCGCATAGCAGCCCGCCCCGGCATGGGTGTCGATGTACCAGAACGGCTTGTCTTTCTGCGCCAGATAGCGCAGCAACTGCACCTCGATAAAGTGCTTCAGCACGTCGGCATGGTTGCCGGCGTGGAAGGCGTGGCGGTAACTCAGCATGAATTCGTAAACCGGAAATGCGCAAGGCGCGATTGTGCCACGCCCGCCCGGATAATGCGCCATCTGGTAAAGCACCCGCAATGTCCGGTATATTGGCTGCCGGACAATTTCCGGGTGAACGAAATGGGCAAACTCTATACGCAGTTGAACGACGAACTGGCGCACTTCATCCAGCAGCAGAAAATCTTCTTTGTCGGCACCGCCGCGGAGGACGGCAGGGTCAACGTATCGCCGAAAGGCCTGGACACCCTGAGCGTCGTCACGAAAGACCGCGTCGTCTGGCTCAATCTCACCGGAAGCAGCAACGAGACGGCGGCGCACCTTCGCGAGAACGACCGCATCACCCTGATGTTCTGCGCCTTCGAGGGCGACCCGCTGATCCTGCGCCTGTACGGCCGTGCCCAGGTATTCCACCCGCGCGACGCGGAATGGGACAGTCTCGTCACCCTCTTCCCCGCGCTTCCCGGCGCGCGCCAGATCATCGACATGTCGATCGACCTGGTGCAGACCTCCTGCGGCTTCGGCGTGCCGTTTTTCGATTTCAAGGCTGACCGGGAACAACTGGAAGAATGGGCCGGGAAAAAAGGCCCGGAAGGCATACGCAAATACTGGGAAGAGAAAAACCAGATAAGCCTGGACGGCAGGCCCACGGGCATCATCGCGGAATAAGCGAAATGACCCGTCCTAAAATAGGTTGACACCTGTGATGACGGATTGGCCGGCTTGATTGCTGGCCAACATAGACGCCCGATGAACCTCATCGGGCGTTTTCAATTGTAGCGAGAGATGGGGGTGCTCGGTGTTGTAAATCGCAATGGATTGACTGACCATGCGCCGGGCCTGAGCCAGATCAGACGGCTTCTGGAGCAGGAACTCCTGCTTGAGAATGCCGTTGACCCGTTCCGCCAAGGCATTCTGGTAGCAGTCGTAGCCGTCCGTCATTGAGCAGATCAGCCCGTGTTTATGATGAATGGCCTGGTACTCGTCGGCACAGTACTGGATTCCCCTGTCCGAATGATGGATCACCGGTTGGCTTCTACAACGCCCTTTCAGCGCCATCTTCAAGGCCTGGCTGACTTGGGCCGTGTGCAGGCTGTCATGGACGTGGTAACCCACGATCTTGCGTGAGTAGGCATCGGTGATCAGGCTCAGGTAGACACAGCGTTCGCGGGTGGGCAGATAGGTGATGTCCGCAACCCAGACCTGCTCGCTCGCTTCGGCACGAACCTGCTCCGGACCGGCTTTGAGCAAGTTGGGATGGCGCCGGAAACGATGGTGGCTGTGCGTCGTCTTGTGGTATGCCCGTCGCGGGAGCAGCAACAGGCGCGCACCGCGCAAAAGATTGAACAGCGCATCCCGGCCAATGCCAAGGCCGTGGGCGTCAAGCTCGGGGCCTATCAGGTGGTGCAGCTTGCGCGTCCCCAGCCGGGGCTGGCGCAGGCGTTTTGCCCTGACCAGTTCCAGCACCGTTTCGTGCTTCGCTTCTTCCTGCGCCCGGCGATGTTGCCACTGGTAATGTGCCTGCCGGCTGATCCCCATGTAGCGGCAAACCCTCGACACGTTCAGTCCTTCAACGGACTTTTGCGCGAGGACTTGCCCACAGGCTTTTTTACGACGCGGACTCCATAGTCTTGCTTCAGAACATCGATCACCGCTTCGAAGAATTGGGCTTTCTCCCGCGCCTCCTTGAGCTGGACTTCCAACTCCTTGATCCGCTGTTCCGGCGTCAGCCCTTGGCTGCCGGCTATTTGGGCTTGGTTACTCATACGACCGTATGATGCCATCGCTCCCCAGTTCTGGCGACCGTGCTTGCGCAACCAGACCATGACGGTCGATCTCCCCTGAATCCCGTAACGGTCCTGCGCCTGTTTGTAGGTCAGTTCGCCTTTTTCCACTTGCTCGACTACTGCCAGTTTAAAAGCCAGCGTGTAATCTCGCTGCGTTCTCTTAACTCCTGCTCCCATCTGACTTCCCCTTTTCCTGGTCGAAAAGGCGTCAACTTCTTTCAGGACGAGTCACAGCCAAACAAAAAGCCCGGCACTCTCGCGCCGGGCTTTTTACCAACTCAGGAACCTGTTAGGCGGCCTGGATGTTGGAGGCTTGCTTGCCCTTTGGGCCTTGTGTCACTTCAAAGCTGACCTTCTGGCCTTCTTTGAGCGACTTGAAGCCGTTCATGTTGATTGCCGAAAAGTGTGCGAAAAGATCATCGCCGCCGTCATCGGGTGTAACAAAACCAAAACCCTTAGCGTCGTTGAACCATTTAACAATACCTGTTGCCATGTGTTTACTTCCTTATTAAAAAAACGGGAAAAACTCCCGCAGAACTATTTGAGTCGAAGATTGCACATGGAAAAACCAGTACTGCAGAGACTTTGAATCAAATACCTGGGAGCCTTGTACGCGTAATAGTTGATACCGTCAAGGTAATTCTTCAAAAGATTGGAATCTGCCCCGGAATCCAATCTGCGACTCCCTTCGATAAGCCTGTTTTCCTTAATCACGACTCCGGTATATTGTTCCCATTCCGCAGAAAAGTACTCCCTGAAACAACCATGGCACGCCGCAACCACTACCACATCTATGTGATCGAACTGTCGAAGGACGTTCTGTACGAAGGAAAATTCAAGAAGTGCAACCCCGGCTACATTCCGGGCAAACCCTGCGTCTACGTCGGCATGACCGGACTCGACCCCGACCTGCGCTTCGACAAACATAAGGCAGGCATTCAGTCCAACCGCTACGTCAGGGAATACGGCCTGAGGCTGCTGCCCGACCTCTATGAAGGCTTCAACCCGATGTCGTACGACGAGGCCTGCGAACGGGAGGTGGAGATCGGCATCGACCTGAGGGAGGCGGGATTCGGGGTCTGGCAGGCCTGAGCATTTATAATAAGTCCGTTCGCCCTGAGCTTGATGGAACTACTAGCCATCCGACTAGGCGGCCAAGGAACGCCCGCCAAGTCGTTGGTTATGCGAAGGGTGGACTCCGCCACAACTTACCGGTTACATGTCGTCCTCCATTCATGGTTCGACAAGCTCTCCACGAACGGAGGAATTTCAGTGTTTCCCCTATAACTATTCGCCCTGCACCGTCACTACGATACGCCTGCTGCCGCCGTGATTGCGGTGTTCGCAGAGATAGATGCCCTGCCAGGTTCCGAGCCTCGGCTGCCCGTCGGCAACCGGGATGTTCAGGCTGCTGCCGAGCAGGCTGGCTTTCAGGTGCGCGGGCAGGTCGTCCGAGCCCTCATCCCGATGCACGTAGTACGGCTCATCCTCGGGTACGGCGCGGTTGAACCAGCTCTCGAAATCCTCACGCACCGTAGGGTCGGCATTCTCGTTGATGGTCAGCGAGGCCGAGGTGTGCATGAGAAAGATATTCATCATGCCGATCCTGAAATCGCGCAGCTCAGGCAGTTCGCGCAGCAGCTCGTCGGTGATCAGGTGGAAGCCGCGCGGTCTTGCTTTCAGACGTATCTCTTTTTGCAGCCACATGGGGGTGAACCGCCCTCAGCGCTTGACGTCAGGCTCATACACGCGGACCGCCTCGCCCTCGATCACCTCACCCCTGAACACCTCGCTTTCCCCCTGCGTGCTGGGAGGCGGAAAGTTCTGCATCTGTTCGCGCATCAGCCTGCGGATTTCGCGCGTCTTCCACCACAGATAAGCCCCGCCGATCACGGCGACGATCAGGATGGCCGTCAACAGCACTGCCGAGAACATCAGCGCCAGGCCGATCAGCGCGACAGTCCAGACAACTGCAACAATTTTGCGCAACAAGCCGGGACGACTGGCTGGAGTATAGGAAATATATTTAATCTGCATGGCGAGAGTTTATCCGATTCTTGCTGTACCGGAATTGCCGTGTGCGCTGCACATCCTGCGTTTCATGCCAGTCGCGGCGCCGATGCTCAGCGCAATCCGGCCCGCATGAATCGATTGGGGGCAGTTTTACCAAATGTGCTGCGCGATTGAAGTGCATCTTGGCCAGTAGAACTAGATATTCTGGCGGATATGTTTTCCAAGGATGAATGGATAGTATGCGCGCCTCAGGATTGATTAACGAGGTAAAGAATATGAAAAAGGCGTATTTGGCTCTGACGGTGGCAGCCCTGGCGATGGCTGGCTGCTCCAAACCCAACAACTACACTCCCGCGGCAGGCGCTTCGGGGGCGGACATTTTCAAGGCCGCCTGTCTCGAATGCCACAAGATCGAAGGCGGCAAGATTTTCGAATTGGCTGCCGAAAAGGCGAACCCTGCAGCTATCGCCGACAAAGTCACCAAGGGCGGCCCGATCATGCCCTCCTTCCCCAGCATCAAGGGGGGAGAGCTTGCAGGCTTGGGCAAATATGTAATCGAGAACAGCAAGGTCAAATAGTTTTGCACGGGCAGCCAAACAGCTTCCTCCCTTTTCTTGGCTGCTCCCTTTATTGAGTGTTGCATAATTCGCGGCAGTTCCTCGTTCCGGATCGAGAGCATCGCTGATTCTCGCGGCACACCTGCCCCGATTTATGCTTGACAATAGGAGCCTGCCCAGGCTCCTTTTTCCTGAGCGTGGCAATCACATGCAAGCAGAACTCGAACTATGTGGCTCCCGGGAAAACGGTGTTTTTGTCGCGAGCTGGCCTGCCGCGGCGCGACCGAACGCGAAGCCCTGGGCAACCTCGAAGAGGCGCTGCCCCCCTACTTCGACCCTAGCCCGACCGGCCATTGCCACATTCGCGTAACATAGCGCTGTCTCCACAAGGGAACGCCCCCATGCCCTCCACAAGCATGTTCGATGTCGAAAGCATCCGCCGCGACTTCCCCATCCTGCAACGCAAGGTGCACGGCAAACCGCTGATCTGGCTCGACAATGCCGCGACCACGCAGAAGCCGCAGGCCGTGATCGACCGCGTCTCACGTTTCTACGAAAACGAAAACTCCAACGTCCATCGCGGTATCCACGCGCTCGCCGAGGAAGCCTGCGACGCCTGCGAGGCGGCGCGCACGAAAGTCGCCGCCTTCCTGGGCGCGGAATCGATGCTGGAGATCGTCTTCGTGCGCGGTACCACCGAAGGCCTCAACCTGCTCGCCGCCGTGCTTGGCGAAGGCCTGCTCAAACCCGGCGACGAAATCCTGCTCACCGAAGCCGAGCACCACGCCAACATCGTGCCTTGGCAGTTCGCCGCGAAGAAGACCGGCGCCACGATCCGCGCCGCACCCGTGGACGACAACGGCGACATCCTCCTCGAAGAGTACGCCCGCCTGCTCGGCCCACGCACCCGCGTCGTCTCCATCACCCATATCTCCAACGCGCTCGGCACCGTCATGCCCATCCGCGAGATGACCGCCATGGCCAAGCGCGTCGGCGCCACGGTGGTGATCGACGGCGCGCAGGGCATCCCGCATCGCAGCGTGGACGTGCGGGCGATCGGCTGCGACTTCTACGTATTCTCCGGCCACAAGCTCTTCGCCCCCATGGGCATCGGCGTGGTCTACGGCCGCATGGAAATGTGGGAGCAGCTGCCGCCCTGGCAGGGCGGCGGCAACATGGTCGAGCGGGTCACGTTCGAAAGCACCACCTTTGCCGCGCCGCCCAAGCGGTTCGAGGCAGGCACCCCTGCGCTCTCGGCGGCAATCGGGCTGGGCGCCGCTATTGACTACCTGAACGGCATCGGCCTCGACGCGATAGAGCAATACGAAACCCAACTGCTCGATTACGCGCTGGAAGGCATCCGCAGCATCGACGGCCTGCGCGTAATCGGCATGCCCCGCGACCGGGGCGGCGTCATCTCCTTCGTGATGGACGGCATCCCCGATCTGGAAGTCGCGAAGAGACTGGATGCGGAAGGCATCGCGGTGCGCGTCGGAACCCATTGCGCGCAACCGATCCTGCGGCGCTTCGAGCTGGAATCCACCGTCCGGCCCTCGTTCGCGTTCTACAACACACGGGCCGAGGTGGATGCGCTGGTCGAGGTACTGCGCGGGATCAACATACGGCGGTAGCAAGGCTACGGTATATTGCTCAAAATTAGCGCGAAGCTGACCCGTTTAACTACTTCATTAGGGATAGTTGCCATGGCAAAGACCACGAGCCTTGTAAATCTTGACGCAATGATCAAGCGAGAGGACTTCGCTGCGACAAGTGAAGATAATTCATCTTCATTTGAAAATGTTAATACGCTATCCCTGCGTGAATTCACCGAGGGTGGCCTGATTGGGCCAAATTTGCGAAAGCCTGATTTTCAGAGGGAAACCAATCATTGGAAGCCAGAGCAAGTATGCTCATTGCTCGAATGCTTTGTTAATGGCGACCTAATCCCTTCTGTGATCCTATGGCAGTCTCCAACGTGCTTATTTGTAATTGATGGCGGGCATCGTCTTAGTGTACTTCGGGCATGGATCGAGGACGACTATGGTGATGGCCCAATATCCCAGCCGTTTTTTGGGTATCAAATTTCTGAAGAGCAAAAGAGAAATGCTGAAAGAACTCGTGAATTAGTTAAGGAGCGGGTCGGAACATGGCAGCACTTTCTCGCAAAACAAAAAACAGATTCTGCTACGGCAGATGAAAAGCGGAAAATTAATGTCATAGCCTCGCGAGGGATCCCCATTCAGTGGGTAAAAGGCGATGCAGATAAGGCCGAGAATTCCTTCTTCAAGATCAACACAAAGGGGACCCCTCTGGATTCTGTTGAGGAGCTTCTTCTAAGAAATAGGGGGAAGCCCATATCAATAGCATCAAGGGCGATAATTCGCGCAGGCAAGGGGCACAAGTATTGGTCCTCATTTCCTCCGGCAAATGTTGAAAAAATTGAAGATATCTCAAAGAAAATACATTCCGCATTCTTTGACCCAGAGTTGAAGAGGCCGATCAAAACGCTGGACCTTCCATTGGGAGGCCCCAAAGGCGTTAGGGTCGCGTTAGAAACACTGATTGAACTGAACTTGATTGCAAATCGAGACCAGACAAATAAGCCGGCGAAGCTTGAAGATACCCCAGACGATGCGGACGGCTCTTTGACAATCTCGATCCTCACAAATACGCATGCCTTGGCCAAACGGATCACCGGCAATGAGGATGGGAGCCTAGGGCTGCACCCGGCCGTCTACTTCTACGGCCCCACGGGCCGTCATTCTGGCCCCATGTTTATGGGAACAATGACTGTTATTGCAAGAAAGTTGGTAAGCAACGATAAGTCATTCTTTAAGAAATTCTCAGCCGTGAGAGCCCAATTGGAAGGCCTACTCATTGAGAACAAAGACTTGATAGCTACCATACTGCAGAAACACATAAGCCCACGTAGAACCAACAGTTATGCTTCTCTTCTTGAGCAATTGGTAACTACCCTGAACGAAGGGAAGGTTGTTGGTCAGACCGAGTTGGTTCGCATGGCCGGTTTAGAAGGAAAGATTATTGTTGGGACGGAAGAGGTTGCCTCGAAGAAATTCAGCGATGATGTTAAGAGCGCAACGTTCATAAATACGGCCCTCGCATCAGCGGTGAAGTGTCCGATTTGCGGGGGATATCTGGACTCAGAAAAGTCCATCTCTTACGACCATATAACGCGTGTGGAAGATGGTGGGGACGGTGCGCTCAATAACTGCGGCCTCACGCACCCCTACTGCAATCAAGCCATAAAGTGTTAAGAATTATCAGGGGCAGCATAACGAACTAAAGGGGTCAGCATCGCAACATGGATTAACGGGGTTAGCTCAGCCTCGAATTCTTCCAATGAAAAGCCCAGCTTCGCCGGGCTGCCCCGACCCTTGGCAGGCCTGAGCGCCCCCCGCCATGCATACGAAAAAAGCCCTAGTTATTTCTTCTGTCGGCTATCGAGACTGATGGGACCGCTGCCATGCACCACGACGTACAGCAGACCGCCCATCATGGCCATATTCTTCATGAAGTGAATCATCTGCCCCTGCGCCTGATCCGCAGGCAACGCCCAGAAATTATGGAAGAAGAGCGCAGTCATTGCCGTAAACACGAACAGCGCCGCGGCGGCAAGGCGCGTGTTCCAGCCGACGATCAGCAGGAGGCTGCCCCCGATTTCCACAACGGTTGCGCCGATGGCCCCCAGTTCGGGCAACGGCAGGCCCTTGCTGGCGATGTAGCCTACCGTCCCCTCGAAACCGGTGATCTTGCCGAACCCGGCGAACAGGAAAATGAATGCAATCAGCAGACGTCCTAGCAACGGTCCAAAACGGTTTAACGTTTCCATGATTTTCTCCTTGCGATGAATTATTGATACAACTCCGGGAATCGTTTGCGCAATTGTTCCACCTTGGACTTGTCGTGGATCACGATGTACGGCTGGTTGGGGTGCCTGGCGTAGTAGTTCTGGTGGTAGTCCTCGGCGGGATAGAACTGCTGGAGCGGAACGACCTCGGTAACGATGGGATCGGGGTAGACGCGCGCGGCGGTGAGATGGTTTATGTAGTCTTGCGCGAGTTGCTGCTGCTCCTTGCCGGTGTAAAAGATCGCCGATCGGTATTGGGTTCCGTGATCCGGCCCTTGGCGGTTTAGCTGGGTGGGGTCGTGCGCCACGCTGAAAAACACTTCCAGCAGTTTCCGGTAGCTGACCTTCGCCGGGTCGAAGCTGACCTGCACCGCTTCGGCATGGCCCGTGTTGCCCCGGCTCACTTGCTCATAGGTCGCGGTTGCCGCGCTGCCCCCGGCATAGCCGGACACCACTTTCGACACGCCCTTGACGTGCTTGAACACCACATCCACGCCCCAGAAGCAGCCCCCGGCGAACACCGCCGTCTGTTCAGTTGGCCCCGCCCATGCCGCCCCCTGGCTGAGCATGAGGCTCAAGCATCCGAGCAGGTAAAGTTTGAAGGTACGGTTCATGATTGCTCCTTTCGCTATGGAAATTCATACCGCATCGCCCCACCCTTTCAGCAGCAATTTCGAATACGTAATCCTCCTCATATACAAGGGGGATGGCAATAAGGTTCAATGTGTAGCCAGCCCATGTTGCCTGTGCCCGAAAGGCGGATTTCATGGCCACTCCCTCCATCAGCGAATACCGGCGCAAGCGCGATTTCCGGCGCAGCCCCGAACCAGCTATTGCGCCGCCGGGCGCGGCTCCGGCATTGCAGCCCGGGCATCTATACGTGATGCACAAGCACGCCGCACGGCGCCTGTATTTCGATCTGCGCATCGAGCAGGATGGCGTGCTGTTCAAGGAACGGTTGCAGGGGCAGCAGCCGCATGCAGCCAGCCGCCACGGGGCCAAGCTGGAACGTTCGATGAAACGGGACAAACCAACCACCACTGCGCCGCATCACACATGAAAAGGAGAATGATCATGTCCACCGACACCGTCAGGCTGCATCGAGTCCTTCGTGCCACTCCCGAAAGGGTCTATCGGGCGTTCCTCGATGCCGACGCAATGGCCAAATGGCTTCCACCTCATGGGTTCACGGGCAAGGTTCACCACTTGGATGCCAGGATCGGCGGCAGCTACAGCATGTCGTTCACGAACTTCTCCACCGGCAAGAGCCACTCCTTCGGTGGGAACTACCTTGAGCTGGTTCCGAACGAACGCATCCGCCACACGGACCAGTTTGACGACCTCAATCTTCCCGGGGAGATGCAAACGACCGTTACCATACAGCCGTTATCGTGCGGGGCCGAGCTGCACATCGTGCAGGAAGGAATCCCCGAGGCCATCCCGCAAGAGGCCTGCTACCTCGGCTGGCAGGAATCGCTATCCCTGCTCGCGCAGCTCGTCGAGTCGGAAATCCCGGACTGACCAGGGCCGGATCAGTTGCGCCAAGCCCAAGCGGCAGCTTGGGTTAAAATTCGTACAAAACCACTTCGTGATTTTCAGAGCTCGCCTTGCTTCCTGCTTCTCACCCCCCGCCGCTGCGCATAATTCAGCTTCGCCAACGCCTGCGAGAGCTCGGCGCTAAGCCCTGCCACGAAGACCGCGTACTGCGCGGCTGGAGCCAGGTGTGCTCGTACGATAAAAAGCACAGTCCCGCTGAAACCTTCTTTCCGCTGGCCCTGCGCAACGAGTTGCCCGCCATCGAGGCGGAGCTGGAAGGGCTGGCACGGCTGAAGAGCGAACATCCCGCCACCCTCTCCCCAACCCTCTCCCGCGATGCGGGAGAGGGGGCGAACGAAGCGCTGCGCACCTCTTCCAATAACGAGGAGGTCGCGCGGCTGCTGGTGGAACTGCACGACGGCCAGATGGTGGAGAGCGTGCTGCTGCCGCGCGGCGGGCTGTGCGTATCGACGCAGGTGGGTTGTGCGGTGGGCTGTGTGTTCTGCATGAGCGGCCGCGACGGCCTACTGCGCCAGCTTGGCAGCGCCGAGATCGTGGCGCAGGTGGTGCTCGCCCGCCGTCGCCGCGCGGTGAGCAAGGTGGTATTCATGGGCATGGGCGAGCCGGCCCACAATCTCGACAACGTGCTCGAGGCGATTGAGGTGCTTGGCATACAGGGCAACATCGGCCACAAGAATCTGGTCTTCTCCACGGTCGGCGACCTGCGCGTGTTCGAACGCCTTCCCCGGGAAACAGTCAAGCCGGCGCTTGCCCTTTCACTGCACACCACCGATACGGTGCTGCGCGCCAAGCTGTTGCCGCGCGCGCCGCAGATCGCCGTCGAGGAACTGGTGGAGCGCGCCGAAGCCTATGCGCGCGCCACCCACTATCCGGTCCAATATCAATGGACGCTGATCAAGGGGGTGAATGACGGCGACGCCGAGCTGGAGCGGATAGCCCGGCTCCTCTCCGGCAAGTATGCCGTGATGAACTTCATCCCCTTCAACGAGGTCGACGGCCTGTCCTATCGCCGCCCCTCGGCCGAACGAACTGCGGCTATGGTGCATGCCCTTAATCAGCAAGGCATCTACACCCGGATACGCGATTCGGCAGGGCAGGAGATCGAAGGGGCTTGCGGGCAGTTAAGAGCGCGGGCGGTGAAGGTGGGATAGCCCACTTAATTCCCCCCCCCACCTCCCCATATGAAAAAATTCGCCCCCAACCAAAGCTGAGATTGCACTGCTGGAGCCATTTATCGGCCTCCCTCTTGCGCGTACCCATGTACCGGCAACCACAGAGGAGTTTGCTTCCGCCATCGTCGAGATCAAGGCTGCAGGCATCGTGGGCTTCGATACTGAATCCAGGCCAACGTTTGTCACGGGCGATATCAGCGAAGGGCCGCATGTGGTGCAGTTTGCGCTGCACGACAAGGCTTATCTGTTTCAACCGCATCGTACGGAAGGGCATCCGTTCCTGATCGAGTTGCTGCAATCGAAACAGCTCATCAAGGTGGGCTTTGGCCTTAAATCGGACGGCGGGCATATCCGCGCAAAGCTGGGTGTACATTTCGGCGGAGTGGTCGATCTCAATGTGGTGTTCAGCATGGGCGGCTACCGCAAGGAGATGGGCGTCCGGGCGGCGGTGGGGTTGGTTTTGAAGCAGCGCTTCGCCAAATCGAGGCATGTGACCACCTCCAATTGGTCTCAGCCTCGACTCACTCCGCAGCAAATGCTCTATGCGGCCAACGATGCCTACGCGGCGCTAAAAGTTCTGGAGGCCCTGAATCTGCGCCGCGAAGATTTGCCGATCATGCAGCACCCCCCGGAAACCTCGGGAGAGACCTCAGGGACGGAGCCTGCTAACCCTTCTCGAGCGAATTAAAGGGGCGCTTGATGATTTTCAGGGCTTCGCATTTCTATTTGAACGAATCGAATTGCATCGCCCCTCTCTAGAGAAACACCTCTAGCCCGCCAACCCCACATAAACATTTTGCACGTCATCATCCGCATCAATCGCCTCCAGAAACGCTTCCACTTCTTCGCGCTCGGCATCATTGCCAAGTGTGACGGCATTCTTCGGGCGATAGCCTAGCTGGGCGGAGATGACGGTGAAGCCTTGTGCTGGCAAGGCGCGGCACACAGCATCCAGATCGGTGATGTCGGTGATGAAAAGGGTTGCGCCTTCGTCGGCCGGCTCAAAGTCCTGCGCGCCTGCTTCGATGGCGGCGACTTCTGCATCTGCTTCCCTGGAGTTCGGCGTGGCTTCAATCATGCCAACATAGTTGAAGTCCCACGAGACGGAGCCTTCTGCACCAAGCTGTCCTTTGCGGAACAATACACGCATGCTGGACATGGTGCGGTTGATGTTGTCGGACAGGCATTCGACGATCACGGGGACGCGGTGCGGTGCGAAACCTTCATAGACGAGGCGCTCCAGATTCGCGCCTCCGTCGAGCAGGCCTGCGCCCTTCTTGATCGCGCGCTCCAGCGTTTCACGCGGCATGGAGGCTTTCTTGGCTTGCTCGACCACGAGGCGCAAGCGCGAGTTCGAGTCCGGATCGGCTCCACCTCGTGCGGCGACCGTGATTTCCTTGCACAGCTTGCCGAAAATCTTGCCCTTTGCGTTCGCTGCGATTTCTTTGTGCTTTGCTTTCCACTGTGCGCCCATAGTTATTCTCTTGTTTATGCAAAAAATTCAGGGGGCGTATCTTGCCCTAAGTGTGGAGGTGCATCAATCTCGAAAGGCATTGCTTGCTAAAACGAAGGGCTGCCAAAGCAGCCCTTGTCGTTTCATGCGCCGTAGAAATCAACCCTTCCCGAACTTCATCACCCCGCCCACGCAATCCACCTTGATGGTGTCCTTGGCGGCGAAGCGCCCTTCCAGGATGGCTTTCGCCAGAGGGTTTTCCAGTTGGGCCTGGATCGCGCGCTTCAGCGGTCTTGCGCCGTACACCGGGTCGAAGCCGGCATTGGCGATCTCCTTCAGCGCGGCATCGGTCACTTCCAGCTTCATCTCCATCGCCGCGAGGCGCTTGTCCAGGTACTGCAACTGGATGCGCGCAATGGACTTGATGTTCTTCTCGTCGAGCGCGTGGAACACTACCACCTCGTCGATGCGGTTGATGAACTCGGGGCGGAAATAGCTCTTCACCTCGCCCATCACCGCGAGCTTGATGACCTGGTAGTCGTCGCCGGCCATCTGCTGGATCATCTGGCTGCCGAGGTTGGAGGTCATCACGATCACGGTGTTCTTGAAGTCCACGGTGCGCCCCTGCCCGTCGGTCATGCGCCCGTCGTCCAGCGCCTGCAGCAGCACGTTGAACACGTCCGGATGCGCCTTCTCCACCTCGTCCAGCAGGATGACGCTATAAGGCTTTCTGCGCACAGCCTCGGTCAGCCCGCCGCCCTCCTCGTAGCCGACGTAGCCGGGCGGCGCGCCGATCAGGCGCGCGACGGAGTGCTTCTCCATGTACTCGCTCATGTCGATGCGTATCAGGTGCTCCTCGGAGTCGAACAGGAAGCCGGCGAGTGCCTTGCACAGCTCGGTTTTGCCAACGCCGGTCGGGCCGAGGAACAGGAAGGAGCCGTAGGGCTTGTTCGGATCGGACAGGCCGGAGCGCGAGCGCCGGATCGCGTCGCTGACCAAGCGCACCGCCTCGTCCTGCCCGACCACGCGCTCGTGCAGCTTGTCTTCCATCGTGAGCAGCTTGTCGCGCTCGCCCTGCATCATCTTGGATACCGGGATGCCGGTCGCGCGGCTCACCACTTCGGCGATTTCTTCCGCGCCGACCTGGGTGCGCAGCAGCCTGTTCTTCGCAGCACCGCCTTCCTTCTCGCGCTGTGTCGCCTCCTTCAGTTTCATCTCGAGCTGCGGCAGTTTGCCATATTGCAGTTCGGCAACCTTTTCCAGTTTGCCCTCGCGCTGCAACCTGACGATCTCGGCGCGCACCTGCTCCATCTCCTCCTTGAGCTGGGCCGTGCCTTGCGCCGCGCCCTTCTCCGCCTTCCAGATTTCCTCCAGGTCGGCGTACTCGCGCTCCAGCTTTTTGATCTCGTCTTCAATCAGCGCGTGGCGTTTCTGCGAGGCTTCATCCTTTTCTTTCTTCACCGCTTCGCGCTCGATCTTCAACTGGATGAGGCGGCGCTCCAGTTTATCCATCACTTCGGGCTTGGAGTCGATTTCCATCTTGACGCGCGCGGCGGCCTCATCAATCAGGTCAATGGCCTTGTCGGGCAGGAAGCGGTCGGTGATGTAGCGATTGGACAGCTCCGCCGCCGCGACGATGGCCGGGTCGGTGATGTCCACACCGTGATGCAGTTCGTAGCGCTCCTGCAAGCCGCGCAGGATGGCGATGGTGGATTCCACCGACGGCTCGTCCACCAGCACCTTCTGGAAGCGGCGCTCCAGCGCGGCGTCTTTTTCGATGTATTTCCTGTACTCATCCAGGGTGGTCGCGCCGATGCAGTGCAGCTCGCCGCGCGCCAGCGCAGGCTTCAGCATGTTGCCCGCGTCCATTGCGCCTTCCGCCTTGCCCGCGCCGACCATGGTATGCAGTTCGTCGATGAATACGATGTTATTGCCCTCATCCTGAGCCAATTCCTTCAGCACGGATTTCAGGCGCTCCTCGAATTCGCCGCGATACTTGGCACCGGCCAGCAGCGCTGCCATATCCAGTGACAGCACCTTTTTGCCTTTGAGGGTTTCCGGCACTTCGCCGTTAACGATCCTTTGGGCCAAGCCTTCGACAATCGCGGTCTTGCCAACACCCGGTTCGCCGATCAGCACCGGATTGTTCTTGGTACGGCGCTGCAACACCTGGATGGCGCGGCGGATTTCATCGTCGCGGCCGATCACCGGATCGAGCTTACCCTGGCGGGCACGCTCGGTCAGGTCCAGCGTGTATTTTTTCAACGCCTCGCGCTGCCCTTCTGCTTCCTGGCTGCCCACAGTTTCGCCGCCGCGCACCGCGTCGATCGCCTGCTCCAACGGCGCGCGCGCCACGCCATGTGCTTTCAGCAGCCGCCCGGTTTCGCCCTTGTCGTCACAGGCGGCGAGCAGAAACATCTCCGAGGCGATGAACTGGTCGCCGCGCTTCTGCGCCGCCTTGTCGGTCAGGTTGAGCAGGTTGGCCAGGTCGCGCCCGACCTGCACCTCGCCGCCGTGCCCTTCCACCTTGGGCAGGCGCTCCACGGCCTGCTGCAGGGCAGCCTTCATCCCGCCGGGATTCCCGCCGGCGCGCGCCAGCAGCGACGCCGCGCCGCTCTCGGCATCGTTGAGCAGCGCCAGCAGCAGGTGCTGCGGCTCGATGAACTGGTTGTCCGCGCCGACCGCGAGGCTCTGCGCGTCTGAAATCGCCTGCTGCAGCTTGGTGGTGAACTTGTCGAAACGCATGGTGGCTCCTTCAAATGAATATTGGATTGCTGCTTAGCGTGAAATACATGAAATATTGCCCCGTAGGAGCCCGATTTGTCGGGCGATTGCTTGCCCCGGCGAACGAGCCTCTCGCACAGCAAGCTGCGCTCCTGCGAAATGCGTATTGCATCATCAGGGGGCGGCATTGTGTCATGCACGTTAGGTGGGGTGGCGTTTGCAAAATTCAAGGGGCGACAGTCGATTTGCGCCCTGCTGTGATAATCTTGGCAGCAGATTGCCTGAAGGAAAGTTATGACCCTGATACCCCACATCCGCACCAATGTCCGCGCCGCGTTCGAAGAAGACCTCGGCAGCAGCGACCTGACAGCCCAACTGCTGCCCGCAACGCAGACCGCGGCCGCGCGCGTGATCTCGCGCCAGGAGGCGGTGCTGTGCGGCACCCTGTGGGCCGAGGAATGCTTCCTCAGCCTCGACCCCGGCTGCGAAATTCACTGGGCGGCGCAGGAAGGCGCGCTCGTCCAGCCCAACCAGCTGCTGTGCGAGGTGCACGGTAATGCGCGTGCGCTGCTCAGCGCGGAACGCTGCGCGCTGAATTTCCTGCAGACCCTGTCCGGCACCGCCACGCTGGTGCGCCGTTACGTGGAGGCCGTGGCTGGTACGCAGGCGAAGATCATGGATACGCGCAAGACCCTGCCGGGGCTGCGCATCGCGCAGAAACACGCGGTGCGTGTCGGCGGCGGGCACAACCAGCGCATCGGGCTGTTCGACGGCGTGCTGATCAAGGAGAACCATATCGCCGCCGCGGGCAGTATCCGCGCGGTGCTGGAGCTGGCGTTCCGCCTCACTCCGCCCGCCATCCCGGTCCAGATCGAGGTGGAGAACATGGCGCAACTCGACGAGGCGCTCAATGCGGGCGCACGGCTGATCCTGCTCGACAATTTTTCGCTGACGGACATGCGCACCGCCGTGAAGCATGCCGCAAGACGCGCCGAGCTGGAGGCCTCGGGCGGCATCACGCTGGACAACGTGCGCCTCGTCGCGGAAACCGGCGTGGACCGGATTTCCATCGGCGCGCTGACCAAGGATGTGCAGGCGGTGGATTTGTCGATGCGTTTTGCCTGATCTGTTTTTGGGAGATGCAATTTGAGCCACGGATGAACACGGATTGACACGGATACCATCCCATCGGCAGGGTTTTATCCGTGCTTATCCGTGTGAATCCGTGGCTAAATGAGGTTTTTCAAAGGCGACAGGCAAACCTACCTGGGCAGCCACAGCGCGAAGCAGGCTCCGGCGTTGTTTGAGCGGGAAATTTTTCCGCCGTGGGCCGTGGCAATGCGCTCGTTGAAGCGCAGGCCGAGGCCGGTGCCTTTTCTCGAATCCCCGTCTTTCATTTCCTGCGGCAGAGCCTCCGGGCGGAAACCGGGTTGGTCGGGATAGCCCGCCCCGTCGTCCCGGACGGTGAACAGCAGGCCGCCCGCTTCCTCGCGGCAGCCGAGAACCACGCGCGAGTTCGCGAACTTGAAAGCGTTGTGCAGGGCGTTCATCAGCACCTGCGAGACCAGGTAGCGGTCGATGAACCAGAACGGCACATCGCCCACCCTGTTGTCCGATTCGAGCGATATACCCTCCGGCAGCATCAGCCTCGCATCCGCGGCCACCTCATCGAGCAGCTCCTCCGGGTTGATCGCCTCCGCGTTTACACTCAGGTGATTCCCGCCTTCATTCTGCAGGATCAGGATCTGGATCAGCCGATCCTGCAATTTGCGCGACAGGGTGCGCATCCTTGCCATCTCGGCATCGGGATGCCGGCGGTGGTATTCGTCGAGGTTGAGGGACAGCTCCCCCATCATGTTTTTCACCTCATGCACGGCGGTTGCCAGCACGGTGGCGGTGTCGATAGCCGTCATACGCTTGCCCTGGCCTCAAGCCGCTGGCGCATGGCCTGCAGCTTGGGCAGTCCATTGGGCGGGGCGGGAAATTGCGCCATCCTTTCAAGGTATCGATCCACCCTGGCCAATTCTTCAGCGGACACACCGCATTTTTGCAGTTTCAGCAACAGCGCATAGGCGGCATTCAGCACGATGGTGGCATTGCGCGGCAGTTTCTCGGCCGCCTCCACCAGCAGCTGCGCAGCCTCTTCCAGTTGCCCGTCGCGCAGCAGCAACGCGCCGCGGTTATTGAGCACAACCACTTCATCGACGGCATTTCCCACCAGTTCCTTGGCCTGATCGCCCAAGCCGACGGATTCCAGCATCTTGACCGCCTCATCCTTGAGCGCCGCGTTGTCGTGGTTGTTCTGCATCATCTCGCTCAACAGCCTGGAAGCGACTTCGTTGTTCCCGGTCAGGAAACTGGTCTTTGCCAGATCCATCCGGACGGATTCGGGCAAATCGCCCGGATTGGCCAGCAGCGGCTCCAGCAAGGCTTTCGCCTGATCGGCTTTGCCTTCCTTCTGCCAGGCCATCGCCTTGAGCACCTGAACCCCGGCCTTGACCTCGGGCGTTGCGGCAAAGCGCTTCCCCACCAGATCGAGCACCGAGCGCGCCTGTTCGGTTTCGCCCTTCTCAATGTGCACCTTGGAAAGCAGGGTGTAATCCTCCGGGTCCTTGAAGAAGGAATACTTGCCGCGCTCGATCACTTCGCTCAGGTATTTCTGCGCCTTGTCGACATCGCCGCGCTCCAGCGCAAGCTTGCCGGCGCGCTTCTGGCGGTGCATTGCCGGCACGATCGCAAGCGCTTTTTCGACCTGTCTTTGCGCTTCTTCGGCGTCGCCGGCCTCGGCGCACAGGGTCGCCAGCATGTCGTAGCCCGCAAGATATTCGGTATGCTGCTGCAGCAATGCATTCAGCAAGCGCCGCGCCTCATCCGTCCGGCCCAATCCCTTCAGTCCCTTGACCTTGCCCATCACCGCCCAGGGAATTTCCTTCAGCTTGAGGATTTCCTCGAACACCGGGATGGCATCGGCGTAGCGCCCGGCCTGGATCCGGCTGTCGCCCATCAGGCGCATGGCGTCGATCCAGTACTTGTTCCTGTTCGCGCATAGTTGCCCAAGCTTGCTGATTGCCAGGTCATATTTGCCATCATCGAGCGCGGCATGAGCATCCTGGAAATATTCCCTTTTTTCCAGCAGGCTCAAGGCACGCTTGCCGAGCGTATCGGCAGTGAACGGCTTGACCAGGTAATCGTCGGGAAGAAAATCCGCGGCGCTGACGACGCGATCCTGCGTGCGCTCGGCGGTAACGATGACGAACAGCGACCTGTGGCTGATGATCCGGTTGCGCCTCACCATCTCGAGAATCTGCTGCCCATCGGTTGCGTCGCCCAGGTAGTAGTCGCAGATGATGAGGTCATAGAACTTGGCGCGCATTTTGTCGACCGCCTCGCGCGCGGTGCCGGCCTGGTCGCAACTCTCGATACCCAGCGTGGACAAGGTGGCGCGCATGGAGCTGCGCATCCCCGTCAGGTCGTCGATGATGAGCGCTACTTTCCCTTTCAGATACATAACTAATCCATTGAAATTTATAAATCTTCGGCAACCATCCAGAAGCCTGGAGTTTGCCCGACACCCTGCAATTCTACCCTACCGGTCACGGCTTAAGAATCGGTTCATGGACTTTTCCATGCAAAATATGACCAGCAAAAATAATCGCAATCCCTCATAATCCATGCGTCATTTCAGCAACAAAACATGCAGCCCCAATCATGTCGAAGCCGGACGGAAACATCATTGATCCCATAAGCGGCACCCCTGCAAGCCAGCTACCGCAACACCCCAAGGATTCCCCGGCGATACAGGGGAGCAAAGAACACCGCAGCATGCCGCGTTTCTTCGTCAAGTGGCGGGCCATAGCCTTCATCGACGCGCAAAGCCAGCATCACGGTTTCATCAAGGATATTTCCGTCAAGGGAGCGGCCGTTTTCCTGGAGCGCAACCTGCAGTCACTGAAGCTCATCAAGCTGCACATCCATGTCCCGCCGGCCCCTACGGCAAAAGCTCCGCGCGTCATAGAGGTTTACGGAAAGGTCGTCTATACGGTTTACGACAACCGGGAGCTTCTTTTCCGGGCTGGTATCAGCTTCCTCAAATTCGATTCGGAACACGACCCGCTGTTTCTTGAGAACTACCTGACGAATTTCCAGACCAGAATTCCCTAGAGCCACGTTCACGTTAGCCAGACAAACGTGCCCATGCGGCCGGTCGCGCCATCGCGGCGGTAGGAAAAAAACTTCTCGCGCTCACAGTAGGTGCAGTGCTCACCGCCGTATATTTCCGTAATACCCAAGGCGTTGAGGCGCAGCCGCGCCAAGGCATAGAGGTCGGCAAACCATTTGCCGGCTTGGCCAGGAACGAATGCCGATGCGGCCTGCGGCTGCACGGCGACAAAAGCGGCACGCACTTCGTCGCCCACTTCGAAAGCCTCCTGGCTGATCGCCGGCCCCAGCCATGCCATCAGATTCTGCGGCGCGACCTGCATCGCCCGCACAGTCGCTTCGATCACCCCGTCGCACAAGCCGCGCCATCCCGCGTGTGCCGCACCGACCACCGTGCCTTGCGTATCGCACAACAGGATCGGCAGGCAATCAGCGGTCATCACGACGCATACCGACCCGCGCTGCCGCGCGATGCAGGCGTCGGCCCGAATCCGGCAGTCTGTCATGTCTGCATCCGCGACACCCGTGCCATGCACCTGCTCCAGCCACACCGGCTCACCGGGCAGCAGATGGTTGAGCAGCACACGGTTGCGCGCCACCGCCAGCGGATTGTCGCCGACATGCTCGCCGAGGTTCAGGCTGTCGTAGGGCGTGGCGCTCACGCCTCCCCGGCGGGTAGTCTGCAATGTCCTGACATTGGGCGGCGCGGGCCAATCCGGAACGATCAGATGCTCAGTCAGAAGCATGGCTCGCCTCGCGTATTTGCCGGAGGAATCTCATCATGTCCGCAGGCAACGGCGCATGCCATTCCATCGTCTCGCCGCTGACCGGATGTTCCAGCGCCAGGCGCGTGGCATGTAGGGCCTGGCGTGGAAAACCGTGCAACAGGCTGCGCAGCTGTGGCACGCATTTCTGCATGCCTTTCAGATAGGTCTTGTCGCCCACCAGCGGATGGCCGATATGCGCCAAGTGCACGCGAATCTGGTGGGTGCGCCCGGTTTCCAGGCGGCAGCGCAACAGCGTGCAGCCTGGGAACTTCTCCTCGACCTGGTAATGCGTAACGGCGTGCTTGCCGCTTTCCACCGCCGCCATTTTGACGCGCTGCGTGGGGTGGCGGCCTATCGGCGCATCCACCTTTCCGCCATGGCGAAGCTCGCCCCACGCCAGCGCCAGGTATTCGCGCTTCACGCTGCGCGCCTGGAGTTGGCGCACCAGCGCGGTCTGGGCAGTCAGGGTCTTCGCCACCACGAGCAGGCCGCTGGTATCCTTGTCGAGGCGATGCACGATGCCGGCGCGCGGCACGCCTTCCAGTTGCGGCGCATGATGCAGCAGCGCGTTCAACAGCGTACCTTCCCAGTTGCCGCTGCCGGGGTGCACCACCAGCCCGGCCGGCTTGTTGATCACCAGCAGCGCCTCGTCCTCGTAGACGATGTCGAGCGCGATGTCCTCGGCCCGGTACGGCTGGTCGGCGGGATGCAATTGCGGCTGCACGGCGATGGTTTCGCCGCCCCACACCTTCTGTTTTGCGACGGTGGCGGCTCCGTCCAGACTGGCCTGCCCCGCCGTTATCCATTCCTGCAGGCGGCTGCGCGAATACTCCGGCAGCAGCTTTGCCAGCACTTGGTCGAAGCGCATGCCCGCGCAATCACCGGGCACGATGAAGACCTGCGGGTTGGAGGCGGCTGCGCTATAATCGCGCAAATTTTTTCCGGATTCAGTCATGCGCCATAGTTTATCCTTATTCCTCCTGCTTACGTTAACTGCTTGCAGCATCTTCGACCCGTTGCCGGATGGCACCGACCCACTCAAGAATGTGCCCGTCGAGGAAATCTACAGGCAGGCCAAGGAAGAGTTGAATAACGAAAACTATGATTCGGCCATCAAGCTGTATGAAACGCTGCAATCACGCTACCCCTACGGGCGCTACGCTCAACAGGCGCTACTGGAAGTGGCTTTTGCCTATTACCGCCAGGGCGAGGCTGAATCGGCCGTCTCCTCCGCCGACCGCTTCATCAAGCAGTATCCAAACAATCCGCATGTCGATTACGCCTATTACGTGAAAGGGCTGGCCAACTTCCACGGCGAGGTCAGCCTCGTCAATTCACTGAGCGGGCAAGACCCCACCGAACGCGACCCCAAGGCCTTGCAGGATTCGTTTGCTGCCTTCAAGGACCTGGTGACGCGCTTCCCCGACAGCAAGTACGCGCCCGATTCCAGGGTACGTATGCAATATCTGGTGAACATGCTGGCCAGGCATGAGCTGCATGTCGCCAGCTACTACCTGCGCCGTGGGGCCTATGTCGCCGCGGTCAACCGTGCTCAGGGCATCCTGACGCAATACCCGACCAGCCCCTCGACGCGCGACGCGCTGGAAATCCTGGTGCAGGCCTACGATGCAATGGGCATGACCGACCTGCGCGACGATACCCGGCGCGTGCTGCAGAAAAACCGCAGCACGTCTGCTTCACCTGCCGGCGACGAAACACCTGCCGGCGGAGCCAAGTCGGGGAAATCCTGGTGGCAATTCTGGAAGTAAACTATTGCTCGTCCTGCGGCGCGGCGGTCGAGCTGCGCCGCCCGGACGACGACAACCGTCCGCGCCACATCTGCACCGCCTGCGGCGTGATTCATTACCAGAACCCAAAGATGGTGATCGGATCGATGCCTGAATGGGAAGATAAAATCCTGCTGTGCCGCCGCGCCATCGAGCCGCGCAATGGTTTGTGGACCTTGCCCGGCGGCTTTATGGAAAACGGCGAAACCACAACCGATGCTGCAGTCCGCGAGACCCTGGAAGAAGCCAATGCGCGCATTGCGATCGGCGATCTGTATTCAATGTACAGCCTGCCGTACATCAACCAGGTGCATCTGTTATTCCGCGCCAGGCTGCTCGATACGGATTTCGCCCCCGGGCAGGAAAGCCTGGAGGTCAGGCTCTTTGCCGAAGCGGAAATCCCGTGGGATGAAATCGCCTTCCGCCCGGTCAAATTCAGCCTGGAGCATTATTTTGCAGATCGCCGGAAAGGGCATTTCGGCTTTCATATCGGCGAGATAGCCGCCCCCATGGTCTTCAAGTAAAGGTCACACTTCACAGCACAGCCGTTTTTGGTTACGATGCCGTTTAAAATTCATAGAATCACTCCGACACTCCGCGTATTGCATCACCGATCAACCCTTATTCAAAGCGAGACCTAAACCATGAGCGAACACATACAATACGTTACCGATGCCACTTTCGATGCCGAAGTATTGCAATCCCCCCTGCCCGTGCTGGTGGATTACTGGGCCGAGTGGTGTGGTCCGTGCCGCATGATCGCGCCTATCCTGGACGAAATCGCCAAGGAATATGCCGGCCGCCTGAGTGTCGCCAAGCTGAACGTGGATGAAAACCAGCAGACCCCGCAGAAATTCGGCATTCGCGGCATTCCGACCCTGATGCTGTTCAAGAACGGCAACATCGAGGCCACCAAGGTCGGAGCGTTGTCTAAATCCCAACTGGCCGCCTTTATTGACAGCCACATCTAAAGCGTTTACTGTCACGCCTGCATCGCCTTCCAGTTTCGTCTCCGGAAACAAAAAAACACCATAACGAACATTCCAGGCCATGCGGGCGGTCATCTTCCACCCGGTCAACTCCCTTATCTTTTTGTTCTTCTCATATTCGCATCGCTATGCACCTATCCGACATAAAAACCAAACACGTCACTGAACTCGTTGAAATGGCCGCGGCCAATCAGATCGAGAACGCAAACCGGATGCGCAAGCAGGACCTGATGTTCGCCCTGCTGAAAAGCCAGGCGAAAAAGGGCGAGAGCATCTTCGGCGATGGCACGCTGGAAATCCTGCCGGATGGCTTCGGCTTCCTGCGCTCGCCGGACACCTCCTATCTGGCGGGACCGGACGACATCTACGTCAGCCCGAGCCAGATCCGCCGTTTCAACCTGCACACCGGCGACACAATCGACGGTGAGATCCGCACGCCGAAGGACGGCGAGCGCTATGTCGCGCTGGTGAAGGTGGACAAGGTCAACGGCGAGCCACCCGAAAATGCCAAGAACAAGATCCTGTTCGAGAACCTGACGCCGCTGTTTCCGACCGAGCCGTTGCGCTTGGAGCGCGAAATCAAGGCCGAAGAGAACATCACAGGCCGTATCATCGACATCGTCGCACCGATCGGCAAGGGACAGCGCGGGCTGCTGGTGGCTTCGCCGAAGTCCGGCAAGACCGTGATGCTGCAGCACATCGCGCATTCCATCTCGTCTAACAACCCCGATGCGACCCTGATCGTGCTGCTGATCGACGAACGCCCCGAGGAAGTGACCGAGATGACCCGCACCGTGCGCGGCGAAGTGGTTGCCTCCACCTTCGACGAACCGGCCAGCCGCCACGTGCAGGTTGCGGAGATGGTGCTGGAAAAGGCCAAGCGCCTGGTCGAACACAAGAAGGACGTCATCATCCTGCTCGACTCCATCACCCGCTTGGCACGCGCCTACAACACCGTGGTGCCCTCTTCCGGCAAAGTGCTGACCGGCGGCGTGGATGCCAATGCGCTGCATCGCCCCAAGCGCTTCTTCGGCGCGGCGCGCAATATCGAGGAAGGCGGCTCGCTAACCATCATCGCCACCGCACTGGTCGATACTGGCTCGCGCATGGATGACGTGATCTACGAAGAATTCAAGGGTACCGGCAACATGGAAATCCATCTGGATCGCCGTATGGCCGAGAAGCGCATCTACCCGGCGATCAACGTCAACCGCTCCGGCACGCGCAAGGAAGAACTGCTCATCAAGCCGGACATCCTGCAGCGGATCTGGCTGCTGCGCAAACTGCTCTACCCGATGGATGAGCTGGAAGCAATGGAATTCCTGCTCGACAAGATCAAGGCGACCAAGAACAACGCCGAGTTCTTCGACTCGATGCGGCGTTAGCTCCAAATAGCCAATAGGACAGCCAGCCTGGTTTCAGCCTGGCTGGTGGCTCCCTGGCATCACTGCCGTCGAGGCAAGACCAGGGATTGCCACCATGATGGCCATAAATATACGGCCCACTGCGCAAATTTCCCGCTCGCGCCCCTACGCCACTTGATGCGGGCATTCCACAATTTGCTGGTAAACCATGCTTTGCAGGATAATCATGTCATTCGGTTGCAGGTTCTGGAACTCGATACCGTAGCGAATAATTTCCGCTCCAAGCGCCTCCGCATCTCCAGCATCCACTGCAGTGCGGATCACCCCATTAAGCGACAACAAGGCATCGATCTGATGCAGATTTACCCGAAACACCAGATTGAGAACATCACCTTTTTTACCCAGGGGATGTTTGGCATTGAGCGCCGCGCCGTTGGCGCTGATGTTGGAAATGAGCGCGGGATTCCTTTCCTCTAAATCACGCGAATTGGTGTTTTGTACTGCCGCAATAATTTTTGTCCTGACACGCGGTACCTTGCGTATCAGGACCCCTTGGATAACATCGGGAAACGACAGATGCAAGTACTCGTAAGGCCGCTTGCACGCAAGCTCCACGGCGCAGGCGAAAGCAAAGGCGTTCTGCCCGGAGAATGACCGCATCATGACCTTTTCGCCTTCCAGAAGCCGCAGATAAGCGCCATCGGCAGTAGCCGGCGTGGTAACTATCAGACTGACACCTCTCATATAACCGATCAGCCTGACCAGGAAGCGTTCTCGCCCCAGTTGTTTGGGCGGTTCAAGTTGCAGGCGGCTTCCCACCCCCAGCTTCATGTCGTCGAATTCGAATTGCGACCCGGGCTTATCTGCGTTGACTTGCTCCTGATACGTCAAATCAGCAGGCATATTGCTACTGTCGTTCCCGTTGCCGGGCGCTTCCCACGATAGTTCACGATATGCACCGGTTGCCAGCAGATTGTTCAGATGTTCTTTGTCACTGACGATCCCCCCCTGCTCCAGCAGCACCTTGTGTTCGCCGTCATACAACTGCCAAGGCAACGGTTTGCCGACTGCAATATCGTCTCTACCGACAGGAATCAGGCTCATTTGCCAATGTCTCCGCCAAGGAATTCCGATTCAAGAAAACGCTGATTAAGTCATTATCCCTGCGTAGGCAGGTATCCTGCCTATCGATTCGACGGGTTCCAGGGGCATGACCCGGCATGTCATATCCTTCTCGATGATGCTTACTCACCATTCAAATAAGCCAGAATATCCCCTTTGAGTTCGGAGAATTCATACCCCGACATCTCAAAGTAGTCCAGTACTTCCTGTTCAAACTGATGCCAATCTTTATCTCTGACGAATAAATGTTCGTCGGCAATACACTCCGCCATATGTACTATGCCGATTAAATCGCAGGCATCAGTTCTGGTATTTCCACCAGATGAATTAAAGATGGCGTGGTCATGATGATATAAAACGGCTTTGCATATGTGGTCGGGGAGCATCCAGTTGCGCGTCAGCATATTCCCGACCACGGCATGGCTGGTGGAAAAAACATCATTTTCGACCTCGCAGATCGACTTGCCTAATTTACACTGGGCCATCACGGTTTCGCGATATCCGGGGAATTTCATCATGAGTACCGGGATACCGCAATCGTGGAACAATGCCGCAAGATAGGCATCATCTTTGGATACGGTACGGAATTTCGCCGCTATTTTTTCTGCAATAGTCGCTGTCAGACTTGATCGCTCCCAAAATTTTTCAAAGCTTTGCGACCCGCCACCAACACTTTGCCGCAAGGCAATATTTTGCACAAGATTTAGCGTATTCTGCAGGCCAAGTACACTGATTGCCTGAGAGATGGACGCCACCTTGCTTCTCAAACCGATAAAAGGTGAATTGGCCAATTTGAGCAAGGGGCCCACAATACCCGCATCGCGGCTGATCAGGCCCGCGAGCTCGACAAAACTGACGGACGGGCGTTTCGCCTCGCGCATGATGGATACCAAAGAGGCCGGGCAAGGCGGAATGGTGATACCCTTCAAGGCGTGTTCGGTGATGCCATTCGATAGCTCCACGGGTATGTTCATGCTGATCTCCTGAAAATCTCATTACGAAACAATGGAGTGAAAACTATATGGCTAGTACTTCACCCTCGCAGCAGCGCATGACAGGTGCGCCCGGCGTAGGCGAAAGGGGGTGAAATCTCCCCAAATTGAGTACCGTGAGGCGCAACACACGATGAAAACGGGTTTTGTTCAGCCAATCGAATGAATGGACGGGTGATGCACTACCCGGATACTTGTTCAGCGTTTCCATAGAGATAACCCTAGCTCAAGTGCGGAAAAATATCATGCCACATGAAAAAAATGTATATGCCGAACGGCCTATTTTTCATTCCATCCTTTAGAGGCCTTACCGCGCAGGGAAGCCCGCCAGAAATGGTTTTGACGAATTCGGATATTTATGTATAATTCGCGCCTTCGCGAAAGTATCGCCCAAAAATCACCATAGTAAGAGGTTGTTTATGTATGCAGTCATCAAGACCGGCGGAAAGCAATATCGTGTCTCTTCCGGCGAAACTTTAAAGATCGAGACCATCCCCGGCGACGTGGGCAGCGCGGTTGTGCTGGACAAGGTACTGATGGTTGCCGACGGCGACAAGCTGTCCGTGGGCAAACCCATGCTGACCGGTGCCTCCGTGCAAGCGACCATCGTATCGCATGGCCGTGGCGACAAGGTGCATATTTTCAAGATGCGCCGCCGTAAGCACTATCGCAAGTCGCAAGGTCATCGTCAAAATTACACCGAAATCCGCATCGACGGCATTTCCGCATAATTCTTGTAAGGAGCAGATAGCATGGCATCAAAAAAAGGCGGCGGCAGTACCAGTAACGGACGCGACTCACACTCGAAACGACTGGGCGTGAAGAGCTACGGCGGCGAACTGATCAATGCGGGCAGCATCATCGTGCGCCAGCGCGGCACGCAATTCCACCCCGGCGAGAACGTCGGCATGGGCAAGGATCACACGCTGTTTGCCAAGATCACCGGCAAGGTAGTATTCGCCATCAAGGGCGCGCAAAAGCGTAGAACTGTTTCGATCGTCGCCGCATAAGCCGCGCCGCTCGAAACAAATCGGCCCTATCGCAAGGTAGGGCTTTTTTATTTTGGGTATAGACCGTATGAAATTCATCGACGAATCCAGGATCGAAGTCTTTGCCGGCAAGGGTGGCAACGGCGCGGCCAGCTTTCGACGTGAAAAATATATCGAGAAAGGCGGACCGGACGGCGGCGACGGCGGGCGCGGCGGCAGCGTCTATGCGCTGGCGGACCGCAACATCAATACGCTGGTCGATTACCGCTTCACCCGCGTGCATCGCGCCAAAAACGGCGAATCCGGGCGTGGCTCAGACTGCTACGGCAAGGGCGCGGACGATATCGTGCTGCGCATGCCGGTCGGGACGGTGATTACCGACATCAACAGCGGCGAGGTCATCGCCGACCTCACCCACGACGGCGAGAAGGCCCTGCTGGCAAAAGGCGGCAAGGGCGGCCTAGGCAACCTGCATTTCAAGTCGAGCACCAACCGCGCGCCGCGCCAATGCACGCCGGGTGAACCCGGTGAGGAACGCGAATTGCAGCTCGAACTGAAGGTGCTCGCCGATGTCGGGCTGCTCGGCATGCCGAATGCCGGAAAATCAACCTTTATCCGCGCCGTTTCGGCTGCGCGCCCCAAGGTGGCCGATTACCCGTTCACCACGCTGCACCCCAATCTGGGCGTGGTGCGCGTATCGCATGAGAAGAGCTTCGTCATCGCCGACATCCCCGGCCTGATTGAAGGCGCAGCGGAAGGCGCCGGACTGGGGCATCAATTCCTGCGCCACCTGGCGCGCACCCGCCTGTTGCTGCATCTGGTAGATATTGCGCCGATGTACGAGGGAACCGATCCGGTTGCCGAAGCGCGCGCCATCCTCAACGAATTGAATAAATACGACCGGTCACTCTATGAAAAACCGCGCTGGCTGGTGCTGAACAAGCTGGACCTGCTGGAAGACCGCGAGGAGAAAGTAGCCGCCTTCCTCAAGCAGTTCAGTGATTTCGACCGCCACTTCGCCATCTCGGCGATCAACGGCGAGGGCTGCAAGGAACTGACTTATGCGATCATGGAGCATTTGCAGGAAATGGCCGCACGAGAGCAGCAAGCCGCTGCGAACAGTGCACAGGAAAGCGATGCAAGCACAATTTAGATCATGAAAACCGTATTGACCCAATGCAAACGCATCGTCGTCAAGGTCGGCAGCAGCCTGGTGACCAACCAGGGGGCGGGGCTGGATCTCGACGCGCTGGGCAACTGGGCACGGCAGATCGCCGCGCTCAACGCCGCTGGCCGCGAGGTGGTGCTGGTCTCCTCCGGCGCAATCGCCGAAGGCATGCAACGCCTCGGCTGGCACACCCGCCCGACCTCGATACACGACTTGCAGGCTGCTGCGGCAGTCGGGCAGATGGGGCTGGTGCAGGCCTATGAAAGCTGTTTCCGCAAACATGATCTGCATGCCGCGCAGGTGCTGCTCACCCATGCCGATCTGGCCAATCGCGAACGCTACCTGAACGCGCGCACCACGCTGACCACCCTGCTCTCGCTACGCGTCATCCCGATCATCAACGAAAACGACACGGTGGTAACCGATGAGATCAAGTTCGGCGACAACGACACGCTGGGCGCACTGGTCACCAACCTGATCGACGCCGATGCGCTCATCATCCTCACCGACCAGAGCGGCCTGTACACCGCCGACCCGCGCAAAGACCCCAATGCCACACTGGTCAGCGAGGCTCAGGCAGGCGATGCGCAGCTGGAAAGCATGGCGGGTGGCGCAGGCAGCACTATCGGGCGCGGAGGCATGATCACCAAGATACTCGCGGCGAAACGCGCGGCGCGCAGCGGTGCGCATACCGTCATCGCATCGGGTCATGAGCACGATGTGCTGCTGCGCCTGATGCAGGGTGAGGCCATCGGCACCCTGCTCACCGCCCCATCCCTCCCCTTGGCCGCGCGCAAGCAATGGCTGGCCGGCCATTTGCAGGTTGCGGGGAAGCTGGTGCTGGACGGCGGCGCGATCAAGGCGTTGCGCTCCGGGGGCAAAAGCCTGCTGCCGATAGGCATCAGGAACGTATTCGGGGAATTCGAGCGCGGCGCGGTCGTCGCCTGCGTAGCCGAAGACGGCAGCGACATCGCGCGCGGGTTGACCAACTACAACGCCGAAGAAGCACGGCGCATCGCGGGCCATGCCAGCCAGGAAATCGAAACCTTGCTCGGCTACGGCGGCGATGAAGAAATCATTCATCGAGACAATCTAGTTTTGCTGTGAAACAGCAAAACTAGATTGCGGTGGAGGCTAACTTGCGAAGCAAGTTAAGTCGCAAAGCGACGGCCGGAACCACAACTACCTCTACCGTAAAAACAGCAAAACCAAGTTGCGGCGCAGGCTCATATCGGCAAAGCCGATGTGAAGCTGCACAGCAGCGTGTCGGAGCCACAACTCTGCTTATGCGCTACTGTTTGGAAAAATATTTAGGTCAGCACAGCGCAATCATCGCGACCGCAATGCAATCACCACGACCGCGACCAGCACTACCAGAATGATCAACTCGATAAACAATATCGCGACGCGATCAGCTGCGGGCCGCCATTTGAAGGTGAACGCGCGCGTTGCTGCTCTCCATCCATTTCTTGATGCGGTTGGCATCGCCGACACGGGTATTTTTCCCCCATGAATCAAGCAGCACGATAATCACCGGGCGCTGGTTGATGGTCGCCTCCATCACCAGACAGCGTCCCGCCTCGCTGATGTAGCCGGTCTTGCTCACGCCGATATCCCACGATGCGTTCCTGACCAGGGGGTTGGTGTTGACGAAGCGCATCTCGCGCCCTCTCCAGCCGTCCACGGAGTGCGACGAGGCGGTGGTGTATTGGTGTATCAGGGGATAGTTGCGTGCCGCCGAGACCATCTTGACCAGATCATGCGCCGTCGAAACATTGCTGCTGTTCAATCCGGCAGGGTCAAGAAAGCGCGTGTTTTGCATGCCGAGTTCGTATGCCTTGACGTTCATTGCCGAGATTGCCGCGTCATGCCCGCCCGGATATGTGCGTGCCAAGGCATTGGCAGCGCGGTTCTCCGAGGCCATCAATGCCAGTTTGAGCAGTTCGTTGCGTGTCGATTTCATGCCGATGCGCAGGCGCGAATGCGTGCCTTTGAGTGTATCGATGTCCGCTTTATCGATGGTGATTTCTTCATCAAGGGGCAGCTGCGCATCCAGCACCACCATCGCCGTCATCAGCTTGGTAATTGACGCTATGGGAGTCTGCGTATCGGAGTTTTTGGCATACAGCGGACTCTGCGCATGCTGGTCGTAAATCAGCGCAATCGCAGAATGCAAACGGGGTGCGGAACTGGTGGCGGCTATTACGCCGGACTGAGCGTGAGCCGGTTTGAATACGGCTCGCTTTCCATGATATTCACCCGCATGAGCCACTAACATTTGTCCGGCCAGCAGACAAATCAGCAGTATTTTTTTCACGTAAAACTCCCCCTGAGCCACTTATTTTTGCGTAGCATACATGAATATTGATGTAAATCAATAGACAGGATGGATTTTCTCCTCTTGCTTCTGAAGATTCCACATTTGCGCATAAAGCGCGTTGTGCGCCAGCAACTCGCGATGCGAACCGCGTTCGACGATGCGCCCCTTGTCCATCACCAGGATCTGGTCGGCATCCACCACAGTGGACAGGCGATGCGCGATGATCAATGTGGTGCGGTTCCGCGCAATCGCATGCAGTTCGGCCTGAATCGCCTTCTCCGATTTCGAGTCGAGTGCGGAAGTCGCCTCGTCGAAAATCAGGATCGACGGATTCTTCAGGATGGCGCGCGCGATCGCCACACGCTGTTTCTCGCCGCCGGATAGCTTCAGGCCGCGCTCGCCCACCGGGGTGTCATAACCCTGCGGCAGCGATATGACGAAATCATGGATATGCGCGGCCTGGGCCGCGGCAATGATTTCCTCATGCGTCGCATCGGGGCGGCCATAGGCGATGTTGTAGTAGATCGTGTCGTTGAACAGCACGGTGTCCTGTGGTACGATGCCGATCGCCGTGCGCAGGCTGCTCTGCGTCACCGAGCGGATATCCTGGCCGTTGATGAGGATGCGCCCCTGCTGCACATCGTAGAAACGGAACAGCAGCCGCGACAACGTCGACTTGCCCGCCCCGCTCGCGCCGACCACCGCCACGGTGTGCCCCTCCGGGATCGCAAAGCTCACATCGAACAGAATCTGCCGGTCCGGCGCATAGCCGAAGCTAACGTCATCAAAACGCACTTCGGCCCTGCCTGCCTCCAGAAGTTGTGCGTCCGGCGCGTCCGCGACTTCGCGATGCTCATGCAGCAGGCCGAACATTTTCTCCATATCCGCGAGGGCATGGCGAATTTCGCGATACACGAAACCGAGAAAATGCAGCGGCATGTACAGCTGGATCATGAATACGTTGACCAGCACCAGATCTCCCATCGTCATCGTTCCCTTGACCACCTCGTCCGCAGCCAGCAGCATCAGCGCGGTGATCCCGATGGCGACGATGAAGCTCTGCCCCGCATTCAGGTAGGCCAGTGAGGTGGTGTTGCGCACCGCCGCGACCTCCCAGTGCCGCATATTCTCGTCATAACGGTGTGCCTCGTACTGCTCGTTGCCGAAATACTTCACCGTTTCGTAATTCAGCAGGCTGTCTATGGCGCGGCTGTTTGCCTTGGAATCGAGATCATTCATCGAGCGGCGCACCACCATGCGCCACTCGGTGACGAACAGGGTGAACGCGATGTAGACCAGCAGCGTGATGAACGTGATCGCCGCAAACCAGATGTTGTATTTGCCGAGCAGGATCGCGGCCACCAAGCCGATTTCCAGCAAGGTCGGCAGGATGTTGAACAGCATGAAATTCAGCAGGAAGCCGATGCCGCGCGTACCGCGCTCGATGTCGCGCGACACTCCGCCGGTCTGGCGGTCGAGATGGAAGCGCAGGCTCAAGCTGTGCAGGTGCTCGAACACCTGCAAGGCCACGCGCCGGATCGCGCGCTGCGTCGCCTTGGCAAACACCGCATCGCGCAATTCGCCGAACAGCGTGCTGAGCATGCGCAGCACGCCATAGCCGACAATCAGGAATACCGGCACCGCCAGCGCCGCCTGCGGCTTGTCCAGCGTATCGATGATCTCCTTGAGCACCAGCGGCACGGAAACATTGGCGAGCTTGGACAGCACCAGCAGGGTCAGTGCGATCGCGACGCGCCACTTGAATTCCCATAGATAAGGCAGCAGGGAGCGGATGGCCTGCCAATCGCCGCGGTGATCGTTGTGGGCATCAGAGTGCGTGGAAGGTCGCATATCGAGGCAGGAAAAATAACCGGGACGCATTATATCCGTACATCATGCGCAAGATGGGCGACTGGCTCAGATACTAGGCTACGAACCCTGCCCGTGGTTTCCCGCCATACCGATCAACAGGCGCACCACGCTGTAACTGAGACGCGCGATCAGGCGGCCGAAAAAATGGCGTGTCCCGCGGTATTCATCCCCGATACGCACTGCATCGTTGTCGATTGCAGACAGCAGACTTGAGCGCAGCTCGCCGGCAAATCCCGCATCCCGTATGGCGAGATTCGCCTCGCGCGCCAACAGCAAACTGAACGGGTCTATGTTGGAGGAACCCACGGTCGCCCATTGACCGTCTACCACGGCAACCTTGGCATGCAGATAACTGGCCTGGTATTCATAAATTTCCACGCCCGCCGCCAACAACCGGTCATAGAGCGCATGCGTCGCATAGTGCTGCAAGCGGTATTCGACCTTCCCCTGCAGCAGCAGCATTACACGGACACCGCGCCGCGCCGCACGCTTCAGGGCACGGCGAAAAATCCGCCCGGGCAGGAAATAGGCATTGGCGATGATGATTTCGTGCTGCGCGCCGGCAATGGCCTTAAGGTAGGCACGTTCAATATCGCGCCGGTGGCGCAGGTTGTCGCGCAACAGAACAGCGATGTCCGGCGCAGCCGCAGGCTCCATTTTCTCCAGAATAAATCGCTTGATTTCCTTGCTGCGCCGGCGGAAGTTGGCCCATGACACCACCCCCCACAGGCGCCGCATGGCCATATGGATTTCGCCGGCGACCATGCCTTGCACGCGTACTGCATAGTCCAGCCGCGGCATGGTGAAATCGCTGTACTCCGGAATATCGTTGGTGATGTTGATGCCACCGACGAAGGCCACCTTGCCGTCCATTACCGCCAGCTTGCGGTGCATACGCAGCAGGCGGCGCTTGCGGCTGCGCTGCAGGGTAAAGGGAGAAACTTCGCGCCTGAACCATTGCACCTCGACTTCCGCCCTGCGCAACTCGTCCACCCGGTATTGCGGTAGCTCCGCCGAGCCGAAGCCGTCAAGCAGGACACGCACCGCCACCCCGCGTGCCGCGGCACGCCGCAAGGCATCGGCGATCATGTGCCCAGTTTCGTCCTCGGCGAAAATATAGGTTTCCAGATAAACCGAATGCCGCGCGGCATCGATGTCGGCACACAATTGCGGGAAAAACGCCGCACCGTTCTGCAGCAGCGCGAGTTGATTCCCGGCAACTTGATGGCCGGCGCTCATGTCATTTCGGACAGCCGCCTTAACCGCGTCGAAAGCGCGGCATGGTCTGACAAACGCCCCCAATTCCCGCCGGCATGCACATCGCTGTGCAGCACGCTGAAGCCGCGCACATAAATGCGGTCGAGGCGAAACAGCGGGAGGCTGGCCGGGTAGCTGCGCGCCGGCCTCCCACCGTGCAGGTGGAAGACATCCTGCATGCCCAGATCGCTCGCGATGGTCCGACCCATCTGGTTGCGCCAGTCGTTGAAATCTCCGGCGATAATCAGCGCTGCTTCAGGAGGAATGTTGTTGCGGACATATTCGACGAGGATGCGCCCCTGCTCGCGCCTGCCCTTGGCAAACAGGCCGAAATGCACGCACAGGCAGTACACGAGCTGCCCGTCAAGATCGATCTCGCAATGCAGCAGTCCGCGGCTTTCGAAGCGATGCGCGGAAACATCCATATTCAGCGATTTCACGATCTGGAAGCGGCTGAGGATCGCATTGCCGTGATGCCCCGCCTCGTATACGCAATTCTTGCCGTAGACGCAATGCGGCCAGACCTCTTCCGCAATGAACTCGTGCTGCGCGCTGTCCGGATAGTTGTGGTAACGCTCGGCATGACGCGCGTGCTCGCCCTGCACTTCCTGCAAAAACACGATGTCGGCATCCAGCTCGCGCAGGCGGTCGCGCAACTCGTGTACCACCACGCGGCGATTGAAATGGGAAAAGCCCTTGTGAATGTTGTAGGTGGCGATTTTCAGCGTAGTCATGGGCGCATTATCAATTCAAGTCGCAGGCACAGCAAGGCCGCGGCGGCAAAACTCTCATGCCGCAGACCGCAAAATGCATTGTGAATCAAAATCAGGCGTTGCCGATGCCGCGCGTCGGCAGATTGATCTGTTTCGCGAAGTCCAGCATGCGCCGGATCGGCAGCGCGGCGCGCCGGATGACCGCAGGATCGACGAAAATCTCGTTCTTGCCCGCACCCGCAAGGGGTAGGCCGGTGGGTACCCCGCCGCTACGCGGCGACCCTCCCGCTCTCTCCAGCACTTCGGCGAGGTTGATGAGGCCGTTCATCGCCATCCACGGGCAATGGCTGCAACTGGTGCAGGTCGCCCCGTGCCCGGCAGTCGGCGCTTCGAGGAACACCTTGTGCGGCGACAGGGTGCGCATCTTGTGCAGGATGCCGTTGTCGGTCGCGACGATGAATTCGTTTGCATCGAGCTGCTGCGATGCCTTGATGAGTTGTGTCGTGGAGCCGACCACATCCGCCAGCTTGACCACCGCGCGCGGCGCTTCGGGATGCACCAGCACCTTGGCTTGAGGGTGCTGCGCCTTCAGCTCGAGCAGTTCGCGCGCCTTGTATTCGTCGTGCACCACACACGAGCCCTGCCACAGCAGCATATCCGCGCCGGTCTGTTCCTGCACGTAGCTGCCGAGGTGCCGGTCCGGCGCCCAGAGGATTTTTTCGCCGCGTTCCTTGAGGTGCCTGACGATGGGCAACGCGATCGAACTGGTCACCATCCAGTCGGCACGCGCCTTCACCGCCGCGCTGGTGTTGGCGTATACCACCACGGTACGGTCGGGGTGTGCGTCGCAGAACGCGCTGAATTCGTCCGCCGGGCAGCCCAGATCGAGCGAGCATTCCGCCTCCAGGTCGGGCATCAGCACGCGCTTCTCCGGATTCAGTATCTTCGCGGTCTCGCCCATGAAGCGCACGCCGGCGACCACGATGGTTTTCGCCGGATGCTGGTGGCCAAAATTGGCCATGTCCAGCGAATCGGACACGATGCCGCCGGTCTCCTCCGCGAGGTCCTGCAGGTCGGGGTGCACGTAATAATGCGACACCAGCACGGCATCCTGCTCCTTGAGCATGCGCTTGATACGCGCGATCAGCTCGGCCTTTTCGCCCGGCTCAGGCTCGCGCGGCCGCTTCGCCCACGCCTGCATCGTGCTGCAGCCGGTCTGCGCGGCATCTGGATGTTCGTACGGGATATGGATCACGTTCTCGTTCATGGTGTCTTTCTGGCCGCGCGGCCGGGCAGTTCCAGGATCGCGGCGCGATTGCTCGGCGAAAAAACCTTCTCCGCCGCCTCCTGCCACGCCAGCCACTGGAAGTTCAGATGCTCGTGCGGCGTCAATTGGACAGGCAGGCGCCGCGGGAGTTGCAGGCCGAACACATGCTCGGTGTTGCGCGTGGCGCCAGGCGAATAACGATGGCGCCAGTGCGGGTAAATCTCATATTCGTTCTGCGCCTGCCAGTCACTCAGCACATATTGCTCCACCTCCAGCCCGGTCTCCTCGCGCACCTCGCGCAACGCCGTCTCGCGCAGCGCCTCACCCGGCTCGCAGCTGCCGGTGACCGACTGCCAGTAGCCCGGGTGATCGGCGCGCTCCAGCAGCAGCACTTCAAGTTCGGCGGTATAGACCACCACCAGCACCGAGACCGGCTGTTTGTAGCGCGCCATACCTCAGACGAAAAAGATCCAGAACGGCTTGTTGCGCTGCCGCCAGTACACCACCGTATCTGCAAGGATATCCTGCGCAATTTCGCGATCGTTGGCGGACAGGCCGAAGGTGTCGCTGACGTTGCGCAGCAGCAGCACGTGACCCGCCGCCCCGCCATGCCACGACAGGTCGCACAGCGCATCCGCCAGCGCATCCCAGTTCGCGCCGAATTCGGGCGGAAATGCGGCTGCTTGCGCCAGCGCATTGAGCAGATTCAGCTTGCCCTTGACTCCCCTGAGGTCGGCATCGAACAGCGCGAAGCCGGCCTCGCTGGCCGCGTTGCGCAACTCGTCCACGCTGCATCGCAGCGTATAGCTGCCTGCCGCAGCAGTATCGTTTAATTGTTGTGTCAGCGAATTCATGGCTATTCTCTGATGCGTTTGAAGGTTCGGTAATGGTCGGGGCTGTAATAACATTCGGGCAATGGCCCGCACACGATGCGCCGTGCACCGCGATTGCGCGCCCCGGGCGTTTTCACCGTATATTCGTAATAGTAGCCGCGCGGCTGCTTGGGCAGGATGCGTTCATAGTTCCTGAACACCACACCGTCGCGCTCATAGGCGAATGGCCCGCCACGTTTGATGGCCTGCAAGGTGTCGCGCGCCTCAGCGGGCAGCTCGGCCACCGCGATGAGCGGCAGGCTGGCCTGCCCTGCCGTATCTGCCGCCTGCACCTGCGGCAACCACAGCAACGCCGCCAGCAGCCAGAGGCGCAAGTGACGCGACATCGTCTAGCCCTTCGCGACTTCCACCGATGTCTGCACCTGCTTGCGCAGATGGATATGCAGTTCGCGCAACTGTTTTTCGTCCACCGCGCTCGGCGCGTGGGTCAGCAGGCATTGCGCGCGCTGCGTCTTGGGGAAGGCGATCACGTCGCGGATCGATTCGGCGCCGGTCATCATGGTGACGATACGGTCCAGCCCGAATGCCAGCCCACCGTGCGGCGGCGCGCCGTATTGCAGCGCGTCGAGCAGGAAGCCGAATTTGAGTTGCGCTTCCTCCGCGCCGATGTTGAGCGCGCGGAACACCTGCGACTGCACCACCTCGCGGTGGATACGCACCGAGCCGCCGCCAAGCTCCCAGCCGTTCAAGGCTAGGTCATAGGCCTTTGCCAGACAGCGCCCCGGATCGCTTTCCAGGAATTGCAGATGCTCGTCTTTGGGCGCAGTGAACGGATGATGGCAGGCCGTCCAGCGCTTTTCTTCCTCGTCGTACTCGAACATCGGGAAGTCCACCACCCACAGCGGCTCCCAGGCCTTGCCGTTGGTGTAACCCTTTTCATGGCCGATCTTGCTGCGCAATGCGCCGAGCGCGTCGTTGACAATCTTGGTCTTGTCGGCGCCGAAGAAGATCAGGTCGCCGTTCTGTGCGCCGGTGCGCTCGATGACGGCCTTCAGCGCCGCCTCGTGCAGGTTCTTCACGATCGGCGATTGCAGGCCGGTCTCGTTGAGCTGCGTGATGTCGTTGACCTTGATGTAGGCCAGTCCCTTTGCGCCGTAAATCTTCACGAACTCGGTGTAACCGTCGATCTCGCCGCGCGTGAGCGTAGCGCCTCCGGGAATGCGCAGCGCCGCGACGCGGCCGCCGCTGGTGGCCGGCCCGGAAAACACCTTGAAGGCGACATCCTGCACCGCATCAGTCACCTCGGTCAGCTCCAGCGTAATGCGCAGGTCCGGCTTATCCGAGCCAAAGCGCGCCATCGCCTCGGCATGGGTCATACGCGGGAAGGGATTGGGCAGGTCGACATCCAGCCCTTCCTTGAACACGGTGCGGATCAGCTCTTCCATCAGCGCGGTGATCTGCGTCTCGTTCAGGAACGAAGTCTCGATATCGACCTGGGTGAATTCCGGCTGGCGGTCGGCGCGCAAGTCTTCGTCGCGGAAGCACTTGGTAATCTGATAATAGCGGTCGAAGCCGGCCACCATCAGCATCTGCTTGAACAGCTGCGGCGACTGTGGCAGTGCGAAAAATTCGCCCGGATGCACGCGCGACGGCACGAGGTAGTCGCGCGCGCCCTCCGGCGTGGACTTGGTCAGCATCGGCGTTTCGATGTCGATGAAGCCGCGGCTGTCGAGGAAACGGCGGAACGCCATCGCCACCTTGTAGCGCAGCATCATGTTCTTCTGCATCTGCGGGCGGCGCAGGTCGATCACACGGTGTGTCAGACGTACGTTCTCGGAAAGATTTTCGTCATCGAGCTGGAACGGCGGCGTCACCGAGGTATTCAGCACCTCGATCTCGTGGCACAGGATTTCGATTTCGCCGCTGCCGATATTGGCATTGGTCGTGCCCTCCGGGCGGCGGCGCACCTTGCCGGTGACGCGCAGCACGAATTCGTTGCGCACCGATTCGGCGATCCCGAACATCTCCGGGCGGTCGGGGTCGCAGACAACCTGCGCCAGCCCTTCGCGGTCGCGCAGATCGATGAAGATCACCCCGCCGTGGTCGCGGCGGCGATGCGCCCAGCCGCACAGGCTGACGGTTTGGTCGAGTTGGTCGATGTTGAGCAGTCCGCAATAATGAGTTCGCATGGTTGTTTCTGGAAAGATCCGTTCTGAATTAAGGGTTATGGGTGATGGCACGGTGCTTTGCGGTTTCGGTATCCGCGACCACCCCCATCGAGACGATGGAGCGCAATGCCACGTCCACCGTCATCTCCAGCTCGATGGTGTCGGCCTTGCGCACGTAGAAATAAAAACCGTTCACCGGGCTGGGCGTGGTGGGTATGAACACTGCGACATATTCCTCGTCGAACTGCCCTGCCACCTCGCCCGGCACGCTGGTCTGAAACGCCAGTGACCAGGCCTGCGGGTGGGGGTAACGCACCAGCAGCACCTTGCGGAACGAGTTGCCGCTGCCGGACAGCAGGGTGTCGCTGACCTGCTTGACGCCCTTGTAGATGCTGCCGACGAACGGCACATGCAGCATCGCCTTTTCCGATGCTTCCCAGAGTCGCTGGCCGAACACGTTGCGCATCAGCAGTCCGGTCAGCACCACCACACCCAGCGTCAGGATGATGCCCAGACCGGGAATGTGGAAAGGCAGCAGATTGTCCGGACGCCAATGCTCAGGCAGCAGCAGCAGCGTCTGGTCCATCGTGCCGATGACCAGATTCAGCGCCCAGATGGTGATGCCGAGCGGCACCCAGACCAGCAGGCCGGTGATGAGGTATTTCTTCATCGGCTAATCAGCTTGCCGCCGCACAGGAACCGCCGCCGCAGCAAGGTGCGCTGGCGGGTTCAGCCTTGGTCGGGTTCTTGAAGTCGGTGGCGTAATAGCCGTTGCCCTTCAGCTGGAAACCGGCTGCGGTCAATTGTTTGGCAAAGGTTTCCTTGCCGCATTCCGGGCAAGTGGCGAGCGGCGCATCGCTCATTTTCTGCAGGACATCCTGTTGCAGGCCGCAACTGGAACAAGCGTAAGCATAAATAGGCACAATTTCCTCCTATCCGGGTAATTTCAAAGGGGCGCATTATACATTAGGGGCGGTGCTTGCCGCGAATCTTGAAATAACGTTTAATCCGCTCAACACAAAGAAATCCGAGGCGCCAGTCGAAGGAAGGATTGCCCGGCAATTCCAGAGTGCGCAACAAGATTACAACCTGTACCACAGAAGATCGGCTTCACATAAGTTGTTAATATATAAGGAGTCATTTCATGCTTCCCCGCAGCCTCCAAGCGAAATTCATCCTGCCCGTTTCAGCACTGGTCGTCGTCGTCACGCTTATCCTCGTCGCAGCCATTTCGATCGGCAACAGCCGCAGCATCGAGCAGTCTGCCCAGAGTGAAAGCCAGGAAAAGCTCTCCAACATAGCGCGGATTCTTGCCGTTACCGACGCTATCATGATGGAGCGCGTGAAGGGCTCGATGAAACTGCTCATCGAGCGCGGCGGCGCTATCGGCGTTCCGCGCCAGGGCAATCCGGTGGAAGTCGAAGGCAAAATGCCGCCCGACCTGATTTTTAGCAACCAGCCCCAGGCACACCACTTCGAACTGGTGGATGGCGTGACCTCCAGCCAGGGAGGCACCGCCACGTTATTTTCCAAGTCGGGCGAGGAATTCGTGCGGATCAGCACCAACGTGAAAAAAAGCGACGGCAAACGCGCCATCGGCACGATACTCGACCCCAACGGCAAGGCCATCAAGGCTATCCGTGCAGGCCAGGCTTTCTATGGCCAGGTAGACATCCTGGGCAACCCATTCCTCACCGGCTATGAACCCATACTCGACGCCCAGAAAAATACTGTCGGCATCTGGTACGTGGGCTACAAGATCGACATGCAGGCCTTGCAGCAATCCATCTCTAGGAGCCGCATCCTGAGCGGCGGCTTCATCGCGCTGCTGGACGACAAGGGCAAGGTGCGATTCCATTCCGAAAACGTCACCCCCGAAACAGTTCTGGGTGTTGCAAACGGCAACATCCAGGGATGGGAGATCAAACGGGAAACCTTCACCCCTTGGGGTTTCGGGATCGTATCGGCCTACCCCAGGGACGAAGTGAGCGGCGCGGTCAACAAGGCCATCTTCGTCGTCGTGGCGATAGGCGTGGTGCTGGGCGGCATTCTGGTGGGCTTGCTGTTCTGGCTGTCGCGTTCGCTGGTTATCAACCCGTTGAACGAGGCGGTTGCCGCCGCCGGAAAAATCGCCAATGGCGACCTGTCCAATCTGGTCAGCACCCGGCGCGAAGATGAAATTGGTGCATTGCTCAATGCGCTGGGTCACATGCAGGAATCCCTGCGCCAGATGATCGGCAACATCACCAGCAACGCGCGGCACATTTCCGAGCTATCCGATTCCCTTTCCACCACCTCCAACGATGTGGCGAGCCAGTCCGGACAGCAAAGCGAAGCGGCGGCTTCAGCGGCGGCGGCAGTTGAAGAACTGACCACCAGCATCGAGCACATGGCCGAGAATGCCCGCGATTCCTTTGCGCTGGCCCAGGAAGCCGGCGAAACCGCCAAACGAGGCGCCGGCATCGTAAGCCAGGCTTCGGCGGAAATGAGCAACATTGCCGAGAGCGTGAATCAATCCTCGCAGCGGATCCTTTCCTTGGGTGAACACTCCGCCAACATTTCCGCGATTGCCAGTGTTATCAAGGACATTGCCGACCAGACAAACCTGCTGGCGCTCAACGCCGCCATCGAAGCGGCGCGCGCCGGCGAGCAGGGGCGCGGATTTGCCGTGGTGGCCGACGAGGTCAGAAAACTCGCCGAACGCACCGCCAAATCCACCGATGAAATCACTGCCATGATCGGCGCCATCCAGTCCGAAACGAAGCACGCCGTGGAAACCATGCATCAAGGGCAGCAACGCGTCGATACCGGAGTGGCGATGGCCGGGGAGGCCGGCCTGGCCATGGGCGAAATCAGCAGCGGCTCGGAACGGGTGGTGGATGCGGTCAACAGCATTTCTGCCGCCCTCCAGCAGCAAAGCTCCTCCAGCGGCCTGATTGCATCCAACGTGGAAAAAATCGCCACCATGTCGGAACAAAATGCTCTTGCCATTCAGGATGTCGCCCAGGCATCCGCCCAGTTACGGGAATCCGCCAACTCACTGCAGGCTGCGGTGGCGCGGTTCAGGGTATAAATCCTCCAGGGCCTCGGCAAGTTAAAGCTTTCCGAGACCCTGGATCTTACAGCGCCGACAAAAACACGCTCTCGCGCAGTTTTTTCAACTGGTCGCGCAGCTCGGCGGCACGCTCGAATTCCAGGTTTTTCGCGGCTTGCAGCATTTCCTTCTCCAGCCGGGCGATTTCCTTCGACACATCCTTTTCGCTCATCGCCAGATATTTTGCCTGCTCCTGCGCAGCCTTGAGTTGGCTGCGCGCGGCTTCCGGCTCGTACATGCCCTCGATGATGTCCTTGATACGCTTCTGCACGCCCTGCGGCGTGATGCCATGCGCGAAGTTATAGGCCACCTGCCTGGTGCGGCGGCGCTCGGTCTCGTCGATCGCGCGGCGCATCGAATCGGTGATCCTGTCGGCATACAGCAGCGCCTTGCCGTTGAGGTGGCGCGCGGCGCGGCCGATGGTCTGGATCAGCGAGCGCTCTGAGCGCAGGAAGCCTTCCTTGTCGGCATCGAGGATCGCGACCAGCGACACCTCGGGGATGTCCAGCCCCTCGCGCAGCAGGTTAATGCCGACCAGCACGTCGAACATGCCGAGGCGCAGGTCGCGGATGATCTCGACGCGCTCCACGGTCTCGACGTCGGAATGCAGATAGCGCACCTTGATGCCGTGCTCGGAAAAATATTCGGTGAGCTGCTCCGCCATGCGCTTGGTCAGTGTGGTCACCAGCACGCGCTCGCCCTGCTCCACGCGCAGGTTCACCTCGGACATCAGGTCGTCCACCTGGTACGTCGCGGGGCGCACCTCGATCTGCGGATCGATCAACCCGGTCGGGCGCACCACCTGCTCCACCACCTGGCCGGCATGTTCGGCCTCATAGGTCGAAGGCGTGGCGGAGATGAAGATGCTCTGGCGCATCACCTTTTCGAATTCGTCGAAACGCAACGGGCGGTTGTCCATCGCGGAAGGCAGACGGAAGCCGTAGTTGACGAGATTCTCCTTGCGTGCGCGGTCGCCCTTGTACATGCCGCCGATCTGCGGGATCGTGACATGGCTCTCGTCGATGAACATCAGCGCATTGGGTGGCAGATAATCCAGCAGCGTCGGCGGCGGCTCGCCGGGCTTGCGCCCCGACAGGTGGCGCGAGTAGTTCTCGATGCCCTTGCAGAAGCCGATCTCGTTAAGCATCTCGATGTCGTGGCGGGTGCGCTGCTCGATGCGCTGTGCCTCAACCAGCTTGTTCTCGCGCTGATAGAACGCGATGCGCTCGGCCAGCTCGACCTTGATGGTCTCCAGCGCGGCCAGCACCGTGGCGCGCGGCGTGACGTAATGGCTGGAGGGATAAACAGTGTAGCGCGGCACCTTTTGCAGGATATGCCCGGTGAGCGGATCGAATAGCGACAGCGTTTCGACTTCGTCGTCGAACAGCGTCAGGCGCAACGCGTGCTCGCTGCTTTCTGCAGGGAAGATGTCGATAACGTCGCCGCGCACGCGGAACGTCCCGCGATGGAAATCCAGCTCGTTGCGCTGGTACTGCATCTCGACGAGGCGCTTGATCACGTCGCGCTGCGCCATTTTTTCGTTGTGGCGCAGGTGCAGGATCATGCCGTGGTAATCCACCGGATCGCCGATACCGTAGATCGCCGATACCGTCGCGACGATCACGGCATCCTCGCGCTCCAGCAGCGCCTTGGTCGCCGACAGGCGCATCTGCTCGATCTGCTCGTTGATGCTGGAATCCTTCTCGATGTATACGTCGCGCGACGGGACATAGGCCTCGGGCTGGTAGTAGTCGTAATAGGAGACGAAATACTCCACCGCATTCTCGGGAAAGAAATCGCGCAGCTCGGAATACAGCTGTGCCGCCAGCGTCTTGTTCGGCGCCATCACGATGGCCGGCCGCCCGGTACGTGCAATGACGTTGGCCATGGTGAACGTCTTGCCCGAGCCGGTCACGCCGAGCAGCGTCTGGAACGACAAGCCGTCCTCGACCCCCTCCACCAGCTGCGCGATGGCCGTGGGCTGGTCGCCTGCCGGTTCGAATGGCTGGTGCAGGCGGTAGAGGCTGTTGGGGAAGGTGATGACGTTCATGATGAGGCGCGTATTGTACGGGGAATGGGGCAATTGCCAAACGGGAAGCCATCGCGGAAAATGCTTCCACAGCAAGGGGCGAAAAACCGTTTCGATCATGACCCGGTTTCTAACCTTGGCTCTGGTTCTTTTCTGCCGGGCATTATCGGAGAGGTGATATAAATGAAAACATTAGTAAACGTTCTGGTGCTTGTGGCCGGGTTGTCAGTGTTACCGGCACCGGCCGCCTATGCCGCCGCGGTGGTGAAGTACGAACCCAAGACAAACACCACGATGAAGGAAGCCCTGCTTAATCTCAAGAATGAGCGCGTGACTCTCACGCTCGAATCGGGCCAGGAGATTGAAGGAAAGGTGACTATGGTTGGGGACTCCGTTGTGTATATCACGCAACTTGCCGGAAAAGTTTTTTTCGACGCTGTAGTGAACATAGACAAGATTAACGCTATCGTCTTCAGAAAAGAATACTGATCCAGCACGGATCAAACATCTCACATTATTTTTTCAACAGCGCATCAAAAGCCAGTGGGGACATCACCAACGGCTTGGTTTATTTGACTTCTCGATCTCCTCCGCCAGTTGCGCGATAGCCGTTGACTACCCGCCCGCTGGTTTAAACGGAGATACCTTTAGCTAAGGGGGACGATCATCTACCTGTTCCTGGCCGATCTAATTCTTGCCACCCATGCATTGTTCGCAGCATTTGTCGTTCTGGGGTTGGCTGCGGTTCTGCTCGGGAAGTATCGGCAGTGGGGCTGGGTCAAAAATTGGTGGTTCAGGCTAGCGCACCTTGTAGCTATCGGCATCGTAATTACGGAGTCATGGCTGGGCCTAGTATGTCCGCTCACCGAATGGGAGAGCCGTGCAAGAGAGGCGACGGGTGGTGAAGCCTACTCAAGCTCTTTCATCCAGTACTGGTTGCAAAGAGTGTTGTTCTATGACTTTCCCCCTTGGGTCTTTACGGTTGCCTATACAGCATTCGGAATGCTGGTGCTGGTTGCCTGGCTGCGCGTGCCACCAGAACATCCGCAAAAACAGAAATCCGGCTAGGCATCCCGTCTCATCATTTTGCAGAGAATGGATAGCGAAGATTACCTTTGACAGGCTTGCAAAACATGATATGGTTGCAAAAAAATGCCGTACGGCATGAACCGTACGGCACAAAGCCAGCTGTTGCTGGCATGCTTCACTTGGAGAGAGGAAGCAAACCTGTAGGGAGACGTACATCAAGCGGCCTTATTTCTGAAGCCCGCTTCTCAGGCATGATTTTCAGAATCCAACCATGCATAAAAATCACTTAACGATCATATGGCTAGCTAAAATTACGGCCGCCAGCCCGAAGCACCTCCCCCAATACCCGCACAGATTAAAAGGTTTTTACAAAAGAAGCCCTGATGTGCGTCAACTCATGGTCAATTAAGGATCGAAAGGCTGCCGATTCCTGAAAGCCGGCATGGCTTTCTGCTCTGGGGATCCGCCCGCTCATCAAGCCGTACCTCATTTTTTCCGCCTTTTAATCCATCCCCTCTTCCCTGCCGCATAGGTATAATTCGCTCCCTCGTTCAAACAGCAAGGACATATCTTGAAACTCTCGACTCGCGTACAGGCCATCAAGCCCTCACCAACTCTCGCCGTCACCGCCCGTGCGGCGAAGCTGAAAGCCGAAGGTAAGGACATCATCGGGCTGGGTGCGGGCGAACCGGATTTCGATACGCCGCAGCACATCAAGGATGCGGCTATCGATGCAATCAACAAGGGGCTTACCAAATACACCCCTGTGGGCGGCATCCCCTCGCTGAAACAGGCCATCATCGCGAAATTAAAGCGCGACAACGGGCTCGACTACGCCGCTAAGCAGATCCTGGTCTCGTGTGGTGGCAAGCAGAGCTTCTTCAACCTCGCGCTTGCCTACATCAACCCCGGCGACGAGGTCATCATCCCCGCACCGTACTGGGTGTCCTATCCCGACATCGTGATCATCGCCGAAGGCAAGCCGGTGATCGTTGAGGCAGGCATCGAACAGGGTTTCCGCATGACCGCCGCGCAACTCGAAGCCGCGATCACACCGAAAACAACGATGGTGGTCATCAACAGCCCGAGCAACCCGTCCGGCGCGGTGTACACCTTTGAGGAACTGAAGGCCTTGGGCGAGGTGCTGCGCAAGCATCCCAACATCCTCATCGCCACCGACGACATGTACGAGCATATCGCGCTGACCGATGCGAAGTTCGTCAACATCCTGAATGCCTGCCCCGACCTGTATCCGCGCACCATGGTGCTGAACGGTGTGTCCAAGGCCTATTCCATGACCGGCTGGCGCATCGGCTACGCGGCGGGGCCGGAGAACATCATCACCGCGATGGAGAACGTACAATCGCAGAGCACTTCCAACCCGACCTCTATCTCGCAGGTGGCGGCGGAAGCTGCATTGAACGGCGACCAGGGCTGCATCACGCCGATGCTCAAGGCATTCCGCGAGCGGCATATGTTCGTGGTAAATGAATTGAACAAGATAGCCGGCGTGCAGTGCCTCATGGCGGGCGGCGCGTTCTACGCCTTCCCGGACATGCGCGGGGCGATCACAAGGCTGCACCAGCGCGGCACGATCAAGGCCGCGACCGACATCGCGCTTTCCGAATATCTGCTGGAACAGGGTGGTGTCGCCGTGGTACCCGGCTCGGCCTTCGGCAGCGAAGGTTATGTGCGCCTCTCGTTCGCCACCTCGATGGACAATCTCATGAATGCGCTGGAGCGCATAGCGAAGGCGCTTTCCTGAGATTGCGGCTTCGACTACCTTCAGGTTGGTCGAAGCCAAAATCTCCTGTACTGGAGCGCCTCACCAAGGCATTAGGTTGATTTTCTGCAGGTGGATTGGAATTACCGTGCCATCTGCAATGACGGGCTGTCGGTAGTCCCGCCGACCTGCAGCGCAGCCGATCCCATCCCTGTGCGCATGGTCAAGTCGGCGACGATGCGCCCGGACATCTGCTGCTTGGCGATGTCCACTGTGCCCGTTGCATTCAACACCCCGGCATTCATCTTCAGCTGCCTGAAGTGGTAGTCCCCGTTGGCATAATACAAATTGCCGCTCAAGTCATCGAAATGGGTACGTCCGCCTGGGAGGTTTTCCTTGCTGCGCAGGCGGGCGGTCTCGACGATATCGACGCCGCTGATGACGCCTTTCCGGACGACGAAGGTGCCTTCCAGTGTCGCCGCTTCGGTGAGTTTGGACAGACCCGGCGACTGCATCTGGAAGCGCGCCGTACCGTCCATGTCGCCGCTCAGCAGCTTGTTCACGTTCTGCAGGGTGATGGTCTTGGCGGTCAGGCTGCCTTGGGCGCGCCAGCCGGAACGCCAGTCGATGCGCGCATCGCCGAGCAGCACCCCGCCCATGATGCGGCTGTCCATCTCGGTGATCACCAGGCTGTCAGCAGTCAGCTCTCCCTTCGCGCTCAAGTCGTCGAAAACCCAATTCGGCAGCAGCGGCAATGCACCGCGCACCGCGATCGATACCTGCATCTTGTTTTCCGGCACGGCATTCATGTCCAGCGCAAGCTTGTCTCCCTCGGCATGTAATTTCGCCTGGATGAACTTCCCGGCCTGATCGAAACGCAACTCTCCGCCGATGCCGGACAATTGCACGCCATCCGCTTCCAGCTTGCCTTGGTTCAGTGTAATACGTGCAACCGGATACTGGGTGTCGGCGGCGATTTTTTGCAGCCAGGCGGACACTTGCGGCAAGGCCGCACCGTTGACCTGCACCCCCTCCAGTTCGATCCCGGTAATCGGCTTGTTAGAGGAAAATAAGGCGGGCAACGCGAAATCGACCCGTGCCTGCTGTGCCTGGATCGGCCTGGTCTCGCCTATCGATACGTCCTTCAATTCCAGGCGCGGGGTAGGCAGCAGCCGTCCTGTCAATTGCCCGACATGCACCGGCTGCTGCAAGCTGGCAGTGAGCGCTTTTTCGATGCCGGTCGCGTAGTCTTTCATGGGCAGCAACGGCGGGGCGACAAACAGCGCGACCACCAGCGCCACGAACGACCCGGTGCCGATCTTGCCCCAAGGCAGCGGTTTGCGGTGCGCCCGTGGAGCCGGCACCTCCTTGGCGGAGCGCGGCGCCTCTTGCGGCTGGGCGGCGCGTTCTGCGCTGGCCTTGGCGGCGCGCTGCTCGGCCTCCGCCCATGCCTTGGCCTGTGTTTCCGCAAGCTTCGCCACCTCCTCAGCCGAAGGCATGCGTGCCTCTGCGGCAGGCTTGGCCGCGGCTTCGGTGGGCGGCGTTCCAGGCACACTCGCCGGAGGCAATGGCGCTGCCGACGGCTGTTCAGGTACGGCCTGTGCCGCCTCGACCGCTTTCCCTTCTTCCGGAAGCTTGTATTCAGGAAGTTTGAACTGGTCCTGCCCCCCCATCAGTGTGGCAGCCTCCCCCTGAGGTTCGGGCTCTTCATGGGCCACGGCGGGTGATCCAGGAGGAGTCACTGCCTCGGGCATGGCAAAGCTGAACGGCTCCAGCTTGATCGCCACAGCAGGCTCACTGGCTTGCGGCAATACGGCTTGCGCAACCGGTGCCGCAGCATCCACCAATTCATAGACGGTGTGCTCTCGCTCGTGTTTGTCTTTTTGCAGGCCGCGATACTGGAACAGATCGGCATATTCGTCGCTCAGTCGCGAAACGAAATCATAATAGGGGCGGGAAATGTATATCTGGTCGATGCCGGCGAAGCTCATCACGCGCTGCGCATCGTTGATGCCGTCGCCGACCATGTTGCTCCGGCCGTTCATGTCCTTGGCGATATTGACCGGGCCAAGATGAATGCCGATGCGTACATTCAGGTCGGGGAAATCCTTGTGCTGATTGGCCATCACCGTCTTGCGGAATTGCATCGCCACTTCCAGCGCATCCTCCGGATGCTGCAAGAAACCTATCGCCGCGCCGTCTCCGGTATCCAGAATGATGCGCTCACCTTCATCAAGCGTGTTCAGGCAATCGGAAACCAACTGGTTGAACTGTTTTTTGATCTGGATTTGCTTATTGACGGATTGCTTGGTGTAGCCGACCACATCGAAAAACAGCACGGTCACGCTGGTGGATCGCGCCGTCGCCGCTGCCACGGCCTTCGGCCTGGCTTCGGCTGCCGCTTTCTGCCTGGCGAGTTCCGCTTCTTCGCGTGCCTTGGCGGCCTCCTGTTCGGTCTTGAGGCGTGCCGCTTCGACCTCCTGCTGCGCCTTCAATCTGGCCGCCTCGGCTTCCTCCTGCACACGGCGCTCCGCCTCTTCCCTGGCTTTCGCCTCTGCCTCGGCTTTCGCCTTGGCTGCTTCAAGTTCGGCGCGCACTCGCGCAGCCTCCTGCTCCGCCTTCACCCGCACGGCTTCCGCTTCTTCTTTGGCGCGGCGTTCGGCTTCCTCACGCGCCCTAGCTTCGGCTGCCGCTTTCTGTTTGGCGAGTTCCGCTTCTTCTCGCGCCTTGGCCGCTTCCCGTTCCGCCTTGAGGCGCGCCGCTTCGGCTTCCTGCTGCGCCTTCAACCTGGCCGCCTCGGCTTCTTCCCGCACACGGCGCTCCGCCTCTTCCCTGGCTTTTGCCTCAGCAGCAGCCTTCGCCTTGGCCGCTTCAAGTTCGGCGCGCACTCGCGCGGCCTCTTGCTCCGCCTTTACCCGTGCGGCTTCCGCTTCTGCCCTGGCGCGGCGTTCGGCTTCTTCGCGCGCCCTAGCCTCGGCCAACGCCTTCTGTTTGGCGAGTTCCGCCTCCTCGCGCGCCTTGGCGGCTTCGCGTTCGGCACGGAGGCGGGCTTCTTCCGCCTCCTTTTGCGCCTTTAATTTCGCCGCTTCGATCTCCTGCCTGGCTTTAGCCTCAGCGCGTGCCCTGGCCTCCGCTTCGGCCTTGACCCGCGCGGCTTCAACCTCTTGCTTAGCCTTGGCTTCGGCCAGCGCACGCGCTTTGGCTTCAGCCTCTGCCTTGGCCTTGGCCGCCTCGAGTTCGGCGCGAGCCCGCGCCGCTTCCTGCTCGGCCTTCTGCCGCGCTGCGTCAGCTTCCTGTTGCGCCTTTAATTTTGCCTCTTCAGCCTTCTTCGCCTCGGCCGCCAGCGCTTCCGCAGAGGGCGCGCGAAATGCGGCGGTGAAGTCCAGTTCCTCGACGCCTTCATCCGCCGTTTTTTTAAGCGGAGTAGCCATCTTGAGCGGGGTAGCCATCTTGGGGGTGCCAACAGGCGCGACTTTTTTCTGAGGAAATTTATCCTGGATGAAACCGCCCTTCTCCAAGTCCTTGAACATCTCATCGAGGACGCTGCGCAGGCTGGGTGCAGCGCGTTTGCTGATTTCGCCGAAAGTTGCGGTTCCGTCCACCATCGACAAGGCGCGCCTCATATCCCCGACAAGGTACGCACTCCTATTGCGTACCTCATCTTCGCCCTTGGAGGTTCTGACAAAAGTAGTATTACTGTCCATGTCGCATTCTAACTGATGGCGCGCTTTATTTTTGGTTGTTAATTACTTCGTTGCGGGCGCGGTATTTTTGTTGCCGTTTTTATCGTCGTTCTTGCCAAATAGTTTGTTCAAAAATCCGCCGACCTTGATCCCCACCGCCGTCCCGAACCCCGGCCCGAGGATCGCCGTGCCCACCGCTGCCCCCGCCAAGGCCGATCCGCTCGGCCTGACTGCCGGTTTATCCAGCGTCCCCGAAACTGTCAGCGGCATACTGACCAGGCCAGCCGTTCCCTTCACATCCGCATCCAGCGCCCCTTTCAGCAGCAGCGAATGGCTGATGTCCAGTTTGCCCTCGGCATTCAGCGAGCCGGATGCAATTTTTAGTTTTTTGAAATGATAACCATTCGCATCCATGGTAAGCAAGCCGCTCAGATCATCGAAGCGGGTCACGCCCCCCTTGGCATAGGCCTTGCCGGGGTTGCTTGCCGCCTGCACCAGATCCACCTTGGTCAGCACGCCGTTGCGCAGGTGAAAATTCCCGGTCAGGCCGAGGTTTTGCGGGAACTGCTCCAACTCGTCCAGGCGCAGGGAAAGTTTTGCCGCGCCATCCATGCTGCCGGTAAACAGCAATTCATCGGTAAGGGCTTCCACCAGGGACTGCATCACAATCCTGCTCACGGCGATTTCAGCGGCCAGCAAGGCATTCTTGCGATCGATGCTCATCGTCCCCGCCAGCTTGCCTCCGTACAGCCTCGCCTCCAGCGCATTCAACTCCATACGTTCCGGCTGCACCACAATGCGCGTCTTGATCTGATCGAACACCAGTGGATTCCGCAATCCATCAGCAATATGCACCGTGGCATGGCTGACCAGCACTTCGCCGGAGAAACGAAGATTGCTTTTCAAGCCACTCAAGGTGTTTGCCTTGCTGCCAAGCGTTCCCTTTGCAGAGATCGCACCGGTCAATTCGACCGGCTTACCCAGCAAGGCCACCACCTGCTCCAGTTGCGCATCTGCCCGGCCCAGTGTCGCCTGCACCTGCCAGCCATCCGAAAAGTCAATTTTGCCAGAGCCGACCACACGAATGCCGTGCGATGCCACGGAAAAATCCCGCACCACAAAATCCCGCTCGCCCAGCATACCCACCACCTGCAATTCGTCCATTTGCATCGGCGGAAATTGCGGGGATTGCGGCAAGGTCCAATCCCGCGCCTGCATCACCACACCAAAGTATCGATCGGGCTGCGGCACCAGGATGGCCGTCACCTTTTTCCCGTCTATCGAAAACGACGCGAGTTTCAATTGGCCAGTATCCGCAAATTCCAGCTTGCCCTCGACCGGCCCCAGCGCCATCCCCGGAGTTATCAGGCTCATTCCGGACAACTCCAGTTCGCGCACCGGCACGCTCTGCGCGATAACAGGAGTGCTGGTAAACAAATCCAGTAGTTTGCGCACCTGCGCAAGATGCGCTGTGCCATCCTTCAGGGTGATGTGCTCCACCACGACCTTACCCGCGAGCAAGCTGGGCAAATCCAGCCCCACAACAACCGACTGGGCGGCAACCCCTTGCTCTCCACCCACCTGTACATCCTGCAACTCAAGATGCGGCAAAGGCAGTGCGGTGATGCGGAGATGCCGGACACTGACTGGCTCGCGCAACTGCCCGCCCAGAACCTGCTCAATCTCGGGCACATAGGCATCCAGCGGGGTCAGGTAAATCGCCACCATTGCCAGCATCAGCAAGGCAAGCACACCAACTAACAGACGCTTCAACCACTTCATGAGAAGCCAAATTTGAGGTTGACCGGACAAGGCAAAATCTCTATCATGCGCACCTCTTCATTCCCTGATAGCTCAGTCGGTAGAGCGACGGACTGTTAATCCGCAGGTCCCTGGTTCGAGTCCAGGTCGGGGAGCCAGAATTTTTAGCATATAGATTCAATCGCTTAGGCCATCCTTTCAGGGTGGCTTTTTGCTTTTCGAGGTAACTTACGAGTGATTGATATTCAGATAGTCCGCAGGTCAGCATTAGAAAGTCCGTGGGTCGCATAACAAAACTGGAGGCACCGCAATTATGAATGAAATCCTACAGTATCTGAAAAAGAATGGTGAGCAACTCGACACTGAGATTGCAGTTGCTACAGGTAACTCGCTTGCCAGCGTTCGCCGCCACCTGTCGGAGCTCACCTCCAAAAACGAGGTCGTAGCGTGTTACACGATCAGGTATGTGAAGGGCAAGAAAGTCGAAGGGATGGCTTGTCGTGTAGCTGGATATACCCCTCCTGCAGCACCGGGCAGGAAATCAAAGGCTCAGCAGGCGGCTAGTTAGAAACTCATTTGGCAACTATTGGGCCACTCTTCGGGGTGGCCTTTTTGTTTTTCTGGGGGATAGTTATAGTGATCGGTATTCAGATGACGCTGTGGTTGCCGGAAAGCCAGGCTAACTACACTCCCCTGAAGAATCACTGGTGAAATGTCAGCAAACGACCCGAAGCGGAAGTCATGTTGGGCGACTCGGCCGTCTGCTCCTCGGCCGAAGCGGTCGTTTTGACGGTTGGGATTTTCTGGCGGTTTTTGCCTTCAACTAGTCACTAGGTAATCCGGGAGTATTCGTGCTCCTACTGGAAAGTGTGTAGTTTCGCTCTCATCAGTACATCGCCTAACCGTATTTCGCTATAGCTACGGATTTTTACGCAGCCACTAGCTGTCACTCCAAGGCGGGCATTGCTGGTATCGACAAGCCACCATGGAAACTTAGGTTTGCTTCCTGCGAAGTTCGGAGGCAAATCTTGCAGACGCTCCATCACAAGATACTTGCCGGTGCGGGAGCATTCCAGTGTGCCAAAGAATTGGTATTCGTCGGCATTCATGTCCGATAACGCCCAATGGACCAAGAACTCAATCCTGTTTGATCTATGAGATAAAGTGCAGACTTTGATCACATAATCTGCATGTCCCTTAACTTTGTGAACACTGCGCCCATTATCAGTACCGATTCGTTCGCCAAGAAGGGCGGTGTAGTCCTGATCAAACCCGTTCGGAAAAAGTCTTGCTTGAGGTTGTTCATCGAATCGTATATTCCATCCTGCTAAGACATCATCCAACCTCAACATCCCGTAATCGCGAACCTTCACTTCGCCCAACGTTGTCCGTCCGAAGGCTGAGGGTTTCCTATCGTTAAGCCAAGCCGGGTATTTAATACCACTCAACGAGCCACTAACGTCATCCAACCGTTCCATGATGAGATATTTTCCTGTGGCACTAATGGATTTGACCTCGCCGACTAGTTTTGCAGCAGGCTCTGGCCGCCCATGCAACGCGCTGCTGACCAAATACTCGCACCAATTGGCGAAAGTATTGTCGTCCTTGCTGATCTTCATAACAAGATTGGGAAAGCCATTTACATGATGGACAAAGCGATGCATCCCTTCGGCAAATACTTCTCCGCAAAAGTCTTCGAAGATGGAATCTTGGCTCTCGGGTACAGGGATCATGGTGTTCTTAGTAGTTGGTGATTTTTTGACTGTGCGAACTCAAGAGGTTTTTTCAAAGCATGCATGGCTAGAATTTTAAACACGGCGAGCTGATCCTTGAGCCATTTCGGCGGAACCAATCTCATGGCACCTCAGAATTTCCCATCCATATGACGTTGCTCTTGGTCACAATTGGCGGCGCAAGATCAGGCAACTGTGAGTAAATGTGGTCAACTGCCAACCTAAGTTGCTTGAGATAATTGTGACACGATAAGTTATCGACTTTCGTCATCACTTCAGAGGCTTGTGTATGCTGATCAATGTCGGTTTCGTGTTCTTTGGCATGCATAAAACCGTTGCGCAATGCCCGAAGTTCATCAAGGGAATCGTATGCAATTTGCCCAGCTACTAGCGGCGCATAAGCAGCACCCTTTCGACTGGCCAATGCAGAGGCGGCGTCGTTGATTTTACTAAGGGGCGTACGCTTATCATTGTGGCTTGGGTGCGCGGCTGTTTGAAGGTAAACCAATTTATTGGCTATCGCCTCAATACAGGCCGCGGCCGCCACTGCGCAGTAGATTCCGTGAGCGAATGCCTCATCTTTCCTGCCAGCTGCGCGGTGGGCCTTCATTGCATTAAATTCGACAAGGGCCTTCTCGTAGTGGAGTAAGGCAAATGACACTTCGATCTTCGGTTGCCCTCCTGAGTTATGGGTTGGGCGGTCGTACTTCGTTAAGATAGGGGCATCATAATCGACCGATTCCATATCTACAGAAATACGAGCATGAAACACCTCTGCGGCAGACAAGCTCAACACATTCTGCTCAAATGTTTCGTCCATCAACGCCGAGAGTGCCTCCAGATCCGGAAGTGAGGCCTTAGGTGCATTGAGGTATTCGTTGTTGTATCGATCCCTCAGATCAGACAACTTGGTAAGATCGAAGTGGGGGGAACTGGTCCGGCTTTGGCCTTGAACAGTGATTAATTCTCCAAACTGGTGTTGATAGACATCAGCCCCATTGATATAGATAAAATGCGTTCCTTCTGCACACCAAGGTGTGCTTCCTATAATCAATGGAGTGTTGAAATTCATCAATCCGTGCGCTTTAGAATTAGCCTTTCCGATAACAAAGGCTCGGCTATTATTGCCGAAGCCGGCATTCGTGCCGCCACCTCCCAACAGCCCCAACAAGCGAGATGCAACGTCTTCAGCGCGAAGGTTCTGCCACAACTGGCCACTGGAAAATACGGGAAAGTACGTGAGTGATGCTACTTTTTCCTGTAGACGTGTGAAATTGATTGCCAAGTAGGGCCATTCTGGGGCGACCGTCCAAACATCTCTATCGCGTTGTAGGATGTGTTCAATTTTCAGTTGCTCCAGGCTTGAGGCAAACTGGATAGAGGCCCCGTTAGTTGTTTTAAAAGTATCCATATTTGTTTCCAATGCTGATCAACGAAGGTCAATCATAGGATACTGAGGAAAATTTCGCATTCAGCCTGATGTCTACTTCTGGCACGAAGCCGTCTTTTGTTTCCTATAGCGGCACACCCGAAATCCGCTGCACATGTAATGAGGCCCTGCGCCTACCCGACTTTCCCCACAATTTCCGTGGATGCCCCTGTCGATACCCTGTGGACAACGCCTGATTTTCCAGCCGGATCAGGTCACTACCCTCACTGATTAAATTCCGCACGACTTATCCCTGTCTCGGGCTTTTTTATTTGTCAGAAAGGTTTGCGCCTTATAATTCCACCGCCCTAATCTTTCAGAACTGTCATGAAATATCGCGTCATACCTGTTACACCTTTTGAGCAGAACTGCACCTTACTGTGGTGCGAAAAAACCCGTCATGGTGCCGTAGTGGATCCCGGTGGGGATGTACCAAGGATATTGGCCGCAATAGCAGAGGAAGGGGTTACAGTCGATAAATTGCTAATCACGCATGGGCATATTGATCATGCCGGTGCTGCTGCCGAGCTGGCCAAGAAACTCAATGTGCAGATCGAAGGGCCACATGCCGATGATGCCTTCCTGCTCGATGAGCTGCCGAGGCAATCGCAACGCTATGGCTTTCCTTTGGCCGCACCCTTTACTCCAAGCCGCTGGTTGAAGGATGGCGACAGCATACAGATCGGCGAAGAAAAGCTAACGGTATTGCATACACCGGGACATACACCTGGCCATGTGGTGTTTTTTGCCCCCAATGTAAATCTGGCGCTTGTTGGGGATGTGCTGTTTCGTGGCTCGATAGGGCGCACCGATTTTCCGCGCGGCGATTTCAGCACACTGATTGCCTCTATTCGTGAGAAGCTGTTACCACTGGGAGATGATGTAGCTTTTATCTCCGGGCATGGCCCGATGTCCACATTCGGCAAGGAACGCCGCTCAAATCCGTTTTTAATCGACAATAATGGCTGACTGGCCACTCCTCATGGTGCATCGCCTCAGAAGCAGCCGTTCAGTGATCTTTGCCATTACCGCGTCTGCCCTGCTTCAGGCTTGCATCTACGTACCAGTTACGAAGGAAACTTACGACGCAGACTGCCGAATCGCTTCAAAGCATATGGAGCTTGAGCCGGTACAAATTGCAGCTATCAACCACTGCAGGCATGATGAGTGCGTTGCCATTCTTGCCGCTGCCTCAGCGACCGCAGCAGCCAGTGCAGTCATTTCGGGGAGTATCGTAGTCGCAGGAAATGTAGTCTACTGGTTTGAGAAACAGGGTCAGTGCAATATGGCGTTGAAATAACGGATCGTCCAGGTCGGGCAGATAGATAAGGGTTGCAGCAATGACAACCATCCTCAGCAAGCATCAAGGTTTCCATCCGGAATAATTTCTGCAGTTGCGTGATATGCCAGCCTGGTTGGATCAAAAAAAACGGCATCCAATTCTGCAATCAGATGCCGCGATAGTAGAGCATTCAGCAGTTATTGCACGATCGAATCAATCACGATATTCAAGCCCTTGGCACCCGGCTTGACCGTACCCGTCGATCCCTGCAGGTCGCCGGGCTGGGCGATCGGGTTGCCTGATTTGGAGACGCGCGCCACCACCACAACCTGGTCGAAGCCGGACAGTTTCGCCTGTGGTTGCATCGCCATGCTGTCGTCGAGCGTGAATTGCAGCGGCAGGTCTTTCACCTGCTTGCGCAAGACGGCAAGCAGCGTCTTTTGACCCTGTGCCTCGCGCGCAAAAATGAACACCACATCGTCCGGCGCGGCTTTGCCGGCTAATGCCGGGTTCAATGAAACCTTGCCGCTGATCGGTTTGGTCGACGTTTGTTCCGGGGCCTTGGCGGCAGGCAGCTTGGCCAGCTTTTCCTTACCGCCTTTTTGCAGCGCAAGGAATTGGCGCGCCTGCTGGATGCCGTTGTGGATCATTGGCAAATCGGGATTACCCTGCGGCAGCAGATCGGCCAGTTTCGTCCAGTACGTGATGGCCGCTGCATAGTCGCCGCGCTCCATCGCCGCCGAACCTGACAAGGCCAGCACCATGGTGTTGCTGCCGTCCAGTTCCAGTGCCCTGTTGAGGAACTTGGTCGGTTCGCCCAGCAGGGACTGGTTGTTAGTCATCGCATAAACATCGGCGTAACTCGCCCATATCTGCGCTTCGTCGGGCACCAGCTTGACCAGTTGCCCATAGGCGCGCACCGCATCGGGAAAGCGCTGTAACTCGCTGTAGGAACGCGCCAGCACCACCCAGCCATCAGGATTCTCCGGCCGTTGTGCCAGTTCTTTTTCCAGCTCCTGCAGCTTGGCTTCGGAGCGGATGATGCCGAAATCGCCTGCCATGGCGGTATCCTGCTGCGGCGACAGCGCCTTGGTGTTGCCGGTTGTAAGGTAGAGCGGCACGCTGACCAATGGCAGCAATATCGCCAGCACGATCGCCAGTATTTTGGCAGGATGGCGCGGCGGCCTGGATGGCTGTTCGGCAATCCTGACCTCTTCCAGCAGGCGCGCCTGCAACTCGCGCTTGCCCTGTTCGTAGGCATCCTGCGTCAGCATCCCGTCGCGCAAATCGGCTTCGAGCTCCGCCAGCTGGTCGCGCAGAATCTCCAGGTTGGCGGCATCGCGCCGCACCTCGCCAGCGGCATTATTGCCGCTACGCCACAGGGGCAACACCACGAACGGCAGCGCCACGATCAGCAACACTGCGCAGATTATCCAGAATAAGGTCATGCTTGCGGGCCTTTCGGTTGTTTCGGCGAGGCCGGCGTTTCGTTCAGTAATTCAGCGGCGCGCTGCGCGTCTTCCGCCGACAATTCGGCTTCCGGAATCTGGCTTTTGCGCTTGCGCAACTGGTAGATCAGCATGCCCGCACCGGCCAGCAACAGGATGAACGGGCCAAACCAGAGCACCAGCGTGGATTTTTTCATCGGCGGGTCGTACAGCACGAAGTCGCCGTAGCGGGAAACCAGATAATCGATTATCTCCTGGTCGCTCATGCCCTTCTGCATCTGCTCGCGCACCTCGCGGCGCAGATCCTCGGCGAGATCGGCATGCGAACTGGCCAGCGATTCGTTCTGGCAGACCAGGCAGCGCAAATTTTCCGCTAAACCGATCATGCGCTTTTCCAGCACCGGGTCGGCGGCCATGTCCTTCGCTTCACCGGCATGGGAAAGAGCCGGCAGCAGGCACATCAGCAATATCAACAGATACTTCATTTGGCTTGCAGCTCCTTGACCAGCGGAATGATTTTCTCTTTCAGGATTTCCGGCGTCACCGCGCCGATCTGCTTGTGCTGGATGACGCCCTGCTTGTCGATCACATAGGTTTCCGGTACGCCGTATACGCCGTAATCGATGCCCACGCGGCCTTCGGCGTCGGACACAACCAGGGTGTATGGGTTGCCGTGCTTGCGCAGCCAAGCCTCGCCGTCCTCGCGTTTATCCTTGTAGTCCATCCCGTAGATCGGCACGATGTTCTGGCGCGCCAAGTCCACGAACACCGGATGCTCGTTTTCGCAGGCCGTGCACCACGACGCCCAGACATTGAACAGCCACACCTTGCCCTTCATGTCCTGCGGCGAAAACTGTTTCGCCGGCTCATGCAACTGCGGCAACGTGAACGCGGGCGCCGCCCTGCCGACCAGCGGCGATGGTACTTCGCGCGGATTCAGCCCCAGCCCGACAAACATGAAAGCCGCTACAATCAGAAAAACTACCAACGGAAGTATGAAACGCATCATGATGATTTGCCCTCTGTCGCCAATTTGTCACCCGTGATGCTATCGTCTCCGGGCTTACGGTGCAGGCGGTAACGGCGGTCACTGATCGCCAGCACCCCACCCAAGGCCATCAACAGGCACCCCGCCCAGATCCAGTCGACAAACGGCTTGATATAGACGCGCACCGCCCACGCTCCCTTGCTGTCCGGGATCGGCTCGCCCAGGGACACGTACAGGTCGCCCAGAAAACCGGTGTCGATTGCCGCTTCGGTCATCGGCATGCCGGATACGTTGTACTGGCGTTTTTCCGGATACAGCTCGGTGACCAGCTTGCCGTTCTTGCTGACCGTCACCCGCCCTTTTGCCGTCACGTAATTGGGGCCTTCTGTTTCCGTGATGCCGTTGAAGCGGAATTCGTAGCCGCCCGCCTGCACCGTATCGCCAACATCCATGCGCACATCGCGCTCGGTTTCATAACCTTTCACCAGCGTTACGCCGATGATGAACACCGCCACGCCGAGGTGCGCAAACTGCATGCCGTAATAGCTCAGCGACTGGTTGCGCATGCGCTGTATGAAATTGCCGCGCCCGGCCAGGCGCTCACGCAGGCTCAGCAGCACCGAGGCGATGATCCAGAATGCCAGCAGCAGGCCCAGCGCGATCATGGCCGTCCATTTGCCCATCGTCAGCGGCAGCAGCAGCGCGATCAGCAACGCGCTGGCAAATGCCCAGCGCACGCGCTTGGCCAGTTCCGGTGCGGAGAATTTTTTCCAGCGCGCCAGCGGCCCCAGGCCCATCATCAGTACCATCGGCACCATCAGCGGCACGAATATCGCGTGGAAATACGGCGGACCTACCGAGAGCTTGCCCTGGCCGAGCGCATCCATGAACAGCGGATAGAGCGTGCCGATGAACACCGAGGCCGAGGCGACCGACAGCAGCACGTTGTTCGACAGTAGCAGCGATTCGCGCGACAGCAGATCGAACTTGCCGCCCAAACCGATCTTCGGTGCGCGCCACGCAAACAGCAGCAGCGACGCGCCGATCACGACCACCAAGAAAGACAGGATGAAGATGCCGCGCTTGGGGTCGGTGGCGAAGGCATGCACCGAGGTCAGCACGCCGGAACGCACCAGGAAGGTGCCCATCAGACTCAGGGAGAATGCCGCGATGGCGAGCAGCACCGTCCAGCTCTTGAATGCGTTGCGCTTCTCAGTCACCGCCAGCGAATGCATCAGCGCGGTGCCGACCAGCCACGGCATGAACGAGGCATTTTCCACCGGATCCCAGAACCACCAGCCGCCCCAGCCCAACTCGTAATAAGCCCACCAGCTGCCCAGCGCAATGCCGCCGGTCATGAATACCCATGCCACGGTCGTCCATGGGCGCGACCAGCGCGCCCAGGTGGCATCCAGTTTCCCGCCCAGCAAGGCGGCGATGGCGAATGCAAACGCCACCGAGTAGCCCACATAACCCATGTACAGCATCGGCGGGTGCAGCACCAGTCCGGGATCCTGCAACAGCGGATTCAGGTCGCGCCCATCAACCGCAGCAGGCAGCAGGCGATCGAACGGGTTCGAGGTGAGCAGCATGAACAGCAGGAAGCCCACCGCAACCAGCCCCATCACGCCAAGCACACGCGCCACCATCTCTTCCGGCAAGTGCCGGCTGTACACGGCAACGGCCAGCACCCATGCGGACAGGATGAACACCCATAGCAGCAGCGAGCCTTCATGCCCGCCCCACACGGCGGCGACGCGGTAGGCGACGGGAAGCTGGGAATTGGAATGCTGCGCGACATACAGCACGGAAAAATCGTTGACAACGAAGGCGTAAGTCAGGCAGGCAAAAGCGATAGAAATGAACACAAACTGGCCGTACGCAAGAGTACGCGCGGTGCCCATCAATACCACGTTGTCGCGTGCCGCGCCGATGATAGGCAGTACACCGAGGCACGCCACCAGAAACAAGGAAACAATTAACGCAAAATGACCAATCTCTGGAATCATGCTGAAGCTTTCAAAATTATTTGGCGGCAGTCGCCGCAGGTGCGCTTGCCGGAGTGGCCGCAACGGCGGAAGCGTTCGCGGTCTCGGCTTTCTTCAACGCATCGGCGGCCTCGGGCGGCATATAGTTCTCGTCATGCTTGGCGAGCACCTCGTCGGCATGCATCACGCCGTCGGCCCCTACCTTGCCTTGCGCGACCACGCCTTTGCCTTCCGTAAACAGATCCGGCAGGATGCCCTTGTATACGACCGGTATGCTTTTGTGCTTGTCGGTAATCACGAAATGCACCGTCAACCCGTCCGTCTGGCGCTTCACGCTGCCTTCCTCTACCAGGCCGCCGATACGGAAGCTGCGCCCATGCGGCGCCTCGTTGTTGAAAACCTGGGTTGGGGTGAAATACAGGCTGACGTTGTTTTGCAGCGCGTTCAGCACCAAGCCGACGACCAGGGCCAATGCGGCAACGGCAACCACGATAAATACAAATCTTTTCTGGCGCGGCTTCATCTCAGTTATTTTCTCCAGCTTCGTCTTCCGCCTCACGCATCAGGAGCACCTGCTGCAAGGTAATCTTTCTCTTGTGCCTGACCATCGCAATCTCAATCGCAAAGATGAGGAAGGCAACGGCGTACGAACCCAGCCAAACATAGGTGAGCGGATTTTCCCGCATCCAGATATCCAGGCCGCTCATGACCGCACCTCCGACACGTTATCGATGGAATCAGCAGATTGCAGTTGGAGGTGCGAGGCGGTCATTGGCTCCGGCATCACGCGCTGCGCGCATGAGCCTGCACCGCAACTGCGTTGTCCCGCCCCGGATGCTTCGCAACGCCGTGTCATGACCGCACCTCCGGCAATTCGTTGATCCAGGTAGTGTTGCGTTCGCGCTCCAGGATGATGCTGCGCACGCGCGCCAGCACCACCGCGATCGCATACAGCCAGCAGGCCGCCAGCACGGTGAACATGGCCTGCTGCATCGCGACATGCATGGAGGTGCCGCTGAATTTGATGCTCGCCCCCTGATGCAGGGTGTTCCACCACTTGACCGAGAAATAGATGATCGGCACGTTCACCGAGCCCACGATCGCCAGCAGGGCGCTGGCGCGATCGGCGCGGCGCGGATCGTCGATCGACGCGTGCAGCGCGATGAAACCCAGATAGAGGAATAGCAGGATGAGCTCGGAAGTCAGGCGCGCATCCCAGACCCACCATGCGCCCCACATCGGCTTGCCCCACAACGCGCCGGTCCACAGCGAGATGAAGGCGAACAGCGCGCCGGTAGGTGCGATGGCGGTAGCCATCATGGCCGAAAGGCGGGTATTGAAAACCAGCCCCAGCGCCGCATAGCCCGCCATGACCAGATAGAGGAACATGGACAGGATGGAAGCCGGCACATGAATGAAAATGATGCGGTAGAACTCGCCCTGCTGGGCATCGACCGGCGCCACCGCAAAGCCGATATACAACCCGATTGCAAGCAGAATTGCGGCGGAAAGCGCAAACCACGGAATCAGTTTACCGGCCAAACCATAAAAGGTTGTCGGTGCGGAATATTTAAACCAGTTTATTGCCAACTTAATTACTCCATCGAAATACGTAACGCCTGCGCCGTCACCCAGGGGGTGAATACCAGCGCCAACACCAGCAACGCGCCCAGCAATGACAGGTGCGACGCCGCGCTCAATCCGGTTGAAACCGCCTCGACCGCCCCAGTGCCGAAAATCAGTACTGGAATGCACAGCGGCAACACCAGCAGCGACAACAGCACACCGCCGCCGCGCAACCCCAGCGTCAGCGCTGCGCCGATCGCACCTATCATGCTCAACACCGGCGTCCCCAACAGCAGGCCGATAACCAATACACCCAGCGCCTGCGCCGGCATGTCGAACTGCAAGCCCAGCACCGGCGCCATCAGCACCAGCGGCAGACCGGACACCATCCAGTGCGCGGCCATCTTGCCCAGCACCAGCATGGACAAGGACTGCGGGGCGAGCATCATCTGCTCCAGCGTGCCGTCCAGATAGTCCGCCGAGAACAAGCGCCCCAGCGACAACATCGAGGACAGCAGCGCTGCCACCCACAACACGCCCGCGGCCATCTTGCGCAGCATGTCCATCTCAGGCCCGACGCCCAGCGGAAACAGGCTGACCACCATCACGAAGAAAATCAGCGTGGTGAGCACATCCGCGCGGCGGCGCATCGCGAGCACCAGATCGCGCCGGATCACCAGCGCCAGCAGTCCGGACAGCGAGGATTTCTTCATGCCGCTGCAACCATCATGACAACGACAGGCCGTGCATTTCCACTCCCGCCACCTGCAGCGGCTGATGCGTGGTGAAAATCACCATTCCCTGCCGCGCCAGATGCTCCGCAACCAGTTCCTGAATCAACGCCACGGCTCCGACATCCAGTGCGGTCAAAGGTTCATCCAGTATCCACAGCCGGGCATCACTGACCAGCAAGCGCGCCAATGCCACGCGCCGCCGCTGGCCTTGTGAGAGCACCTTGGTCGGCAGCCTCTCGCGGCCGCGCAGCCCCATGCGGCGCAACGCGGACAGCGCCTCTTTTTCATCCAGCTCAATCCCGGAAAGCCCGGCGGAGATGCGCAGGTTCTCCAGTGCGCTCAGTTCATCTTTGATCGCATTCAAATGCCCGAGATACAGTACCTCGGCATAATAATCCTCGTCCAGATCGCAGGTGTTTTTGCCGCCCCAGGTGATCGCCCCCTCGTCCGGCATCAAAAAGCCGCACAGCGTGCGTAGCAGGCTGGTCTTGCCGCTACCGTTCGCGCCCTGCACTTGCATGATCTGGCCGGGGTGCAACGCAAAGCTCAATCCGGAAAACAATCGATGATCGCCGCGGCTGCACGCAAGATTGCTGACTTCCAGCATGGATGGAAACCTGAAATTAATACTATGGGATTATATACGATTGAGCGATGGGAATGCGCGCACACGCACCCTAAAATTAAGGCAAAACTCTCCTGCCACCACCTTGCTCTTGTCAGGAAAGGTTCAAGAGCGCGGCGATGGCAAAGGTGCGAGGCCTGCCAGCCAGCGGATCAGCGCGGAATAAACATGGCGGCATCTTCAAATGTTCCGGCTTCGGCATCCAGATGGCAGGCAGCGCAATTGGCTTTGCTTTTCACCTTGGGTGAATGCCACACGGATTCCGCAACACCCTGGTGTTTTTTGACCCAGTATGGCGTCTCCGTAACACGCAATGGAACATCCCCGGCCTTGATGGATTGGTTGATTTTATAGGCGGCCTCCCGGCTGCTGTTCTCGGCGGCGTTATTCACTAGAAATGCGAGCAGGACTTCGCTCGTGGCATTATCCAGTGCCAGGTCCGTCCCGAAATGTTTCTCCTGCTCGGCCATCATTTTCTGCCAGGAGCGCGCGGGCAAAAGGCTTGGGTGAAAGGCCAAGTGGCAGCTGCCGCACTCTTCGCGCCACTTTTGATCATCCGCCAGCTTTGGCCCGGCAAAAGCGACTCTCGGCAATCCGTGGTCCCCATCCTCATATCCGATAAGCCCTTCAACGGGCTCATGCAGCGCATAGGAAAACCACCACCCTCCGAAGGTCACGGTGGCCACCAATAACAGAATACCAACCCTGCGATACGGTCTGGATACGGGCGTCCCTTCCGGCGCCTCCTTCATTCCCGTGACCATCGAGCGCGGCAGGTTTTCCCTGTGCAGCCAGCTCTCCATCGCCACCCCCGCCAGATGTCCGAATACCAGAAGCAACATCAGGTTGGCGGCAATATCATGGCCTGCCTTGAATATCCCGGCTGTCGCGATATCCACCACATCGACAACCGCTCCGTGATGCTCTTCCCCGCCTTGCGTGAACAGGCCGGTAATCGTCACCACCAGTGCCAGGGCAATCAACAGATAAACCGCCTGACTCCCTGCCGGATTATGCCCGATATGGCGCGCACCGCCGCCTGATATAACCTGGCGCAGGTAAGACAAACCGGCTATCGGACCATACAAAAATGAAGTGAAGCGGGCGTAATGTCCGCCCACCATCCCCCAGATCAGGCGAAACCCGATCAACCCGAGTATCAGATAACCGAAGAAGGTGTGGACGGAAAGCCATTGGTCGTTTTCACTGGTAAGCCACGCGGCAGCAAAGCTTATGGCAAAAAGCCAGTGAAAAAGCCGGGTCGGCACATCCCAAACCAAAACACGCCGACTCAAGATAACCCCTTGCAGCTTGAGCATACTTATCGTTGTTTTATGCCGAAATGACTGCGCTCCATCTGCAGATGGCAAGCCGCACAATTGGCGCGGCTCTTTACTTCCGGGTCTTCCCATGCACGTGCGGGAATTTTTCGCACCCCGTGCCTGCGCTTGAACCAATCGGTTTCTGTGATGCGCAAGGGTGTTGTACCTTCAGTCCAATGGTTGTTGGAATTGTTCGCCAGGAAAGCGCTGATCTCTGCGTTTATTTGCTCGGGCACAGTCGCATCGGCGCCAAAGTGCTTATCCAGGCTGCCCATGATTTTGCGCCAGGATTCGGTTGGCAACAGCCCTGGTTCGAAAGCAATGTGACATGAGCCGCATTCGGTTTTCCAGTTGTCGTTGGCCTGCACGGTTGCGGCCAGGTTGCCGCGCTTTTCCCCAAATCTCCCATGTAACGCACCATCTTGCTCATCTTCGGCCTGCGCGGCAGGCATCATTCCAATCATGATCAATGCAGCAACGGCAAGCCGCCGAAAAAGTTCCGGATAGTAATTCAACATGGCAATATCCTTACTAACGGAGGGTAAGCAGGTAGGTGAGCACGTCGCCCTTTTCCTGCGCCGTACATTCACGGCCAAGCACATCGTTGCAATTGCGCTTGAACCATTTTTCCACCTTGCTTGGGTCGGAAAAACGTTCCGCATTGGCCGATGGCGCAAGCGGCTTGACGAGTTTTCCTGTTTTCGCATGCTTTCCCTGTGCTGCGGGGTTTTCGGTGTGACAGGAAGCACAGCTCCATTCACCGCCATGCGTTGTCTTGAAAAATGCTTCTCCACGTGCAGCCGAGAATCCCTTGAAACCCGACATGCCTTCTCCCGCATCCTGCCGAATAGCAGACAGAATCTCATCCGGAGTTTGAGCGAAAACCGGTGACGCAGCCAATCCGGCAACGGCCATGAACACCAGGCCCAATATATGAAATCCTCGAAACACTTTTGATCTCCTTCAATCAAACTACGCAATTACAAAACAACAGACCAATCTTCCTGCCTAATCTCTCCAGAAATTTCACACTACCTATATGGCGGCATTATGGCTTGGCATTCATTCGAATATTCAAGGAGAATTGTTTCAAAATGTTGTCGCATGGATTCTCGTGAATGAATAATTCGACAAAGGCGTCATAGACGGCAGGGCGACAACGAAAGGGCACGTCATCCATCAAGGCAGGATATGTTGTGGCGCCCGTCAAATGAATCAAACACCAATACAGAACCGGCGGCATCGCTGAAGCTCACAGCCGGAATTGAACAACTCGACTGTTGCCTGTTTATTTTTTTGCCGGCACCACGCTATCCACAAATATGATGGTGTCGAACGTGCGGTTCAGTGACTTGCTGAAGAACTTGTTCATTACCACACCGTCCGAATATTCGACGCTGGTGCCCTTGGTGATATTGTTTTTATAGGCGGCAAGCCATACTGGTTCCTTGTCGCCGGTTACCTGCAGGTAGGTGTACATGGGTGAGTCGATCACCTCCAGCACTTTTCCCTTGTGGGTAAGCGGGATAGACGGTGTAGCGGTGACCGCCATGTGCCCGGCAGGCAGTGAAGGAGCCGGTTTTGTGGCGGGTGTGGCTGCGGACTTGGCTGTATCGGTGTTTTGCTGATCGGTTGCCGCAACGGCAGTGCCGGCGATTGTAGCCAGCGTCAGCAGCGCAAAAACGGTTTTCATCATGATTTCCTTAAGTGAACAAATGGCATTCGCGTTCCAGAGAATGAAAAAAATGGGGCAGCCAGGTTCTGGCCACCCCATAACTCTCTGGGAGAATTACAGCTTGAAATCTAACATGACGCCCACCGCGTGGGAGCGATAGTTCTGCGGCCCCATATCGAAAACAAACCCGTCGGTCACACCGGCAGCAGTCAAACTCGCAGCAGGAGAAGCCTGGATGGTAGTGTAGTGCCAGTCGGTAATCCTGCCCTCCTCAAAGTGATAGAGCAATTTGATCGACAAGTCCTTAGTCTGGGGGATCAGCAGCTTCAGATCCAGGGTGTTCTGGTCAAAGTTCATGTCTGGCATGCCAAACCCGGTGAGGGGACCGGCTTGCAAAGCTGCAGTCGGCCCATAGGTATAGCCGGTTGTCGTGACTCCCCTGGTATGGGTGAAATCCGCCTGCAGTTTGGTCTTGCCAAAGTCGTACAACATGCTCAAGCCAAGAATATCGTTTCGGTCCTTGGTGTTGATGTCGAACCTGGCCAGCCTGTTGTATGGCAACGCGCAACCGCCGGGATTATTCAAATCCGTACAGGTGAGAGCCCAACCAGCCGGGTTAGGTGCAACAGCGAGTGTGCCGGCAGCAATACCGGCTGTGGCACTTGCCATGTTGTAGTTGCCCGTCTGATAGGTATAGAAGGCAGAAGCCGACAACTCTGTCGAAGGCTGGTAAGTCAGATCCAAGTTAAGCGTATCCTGATTTCTTTTGCTGGTACCCAGAAGGGCATCCGGAAATTTGCCGCGCTTCACCTGCATGGACGCCCCTGCATCCAGCTCCGGCGTCACGAGATAGTTAAAGCGGGCGTTGAGGATGCCCTGATCCCGGTCTGCCACATCCATCCTGCGCGTCTCGTACAAGGCTGTAGTCTGATAGGCGGCCGCCGGCAATACAACGGCCACAGGAAGGGCGGGATACAAGGCACCGCTCATCTGCGTGGTACGGAACTGTGTGGTGGTGTATTGGGAGCCGCGGCGCGTATCGTACTCATAAGATACGCGCAGGGTTCCTTTCTCATACCCGCTGTTGACGAAGCCCAGTTTGAGCTTGTCTTCCCAGGTCTTGTCCCGCTCACGGAAACTGCGCTTCACGTCTTCCCTTTCCAGTGCGGCATTCAGGCTAGAGTATTTATCGAGCTTATAGTCTGCCGAGATACCGTAATTGGTTTGCCTGGAATCGTAGGGCGTGTTCTGGATATAGATGGCGGTAGACGGTGCGGCGATGTTGGGCTGGAAAAGGCTGACTGCCGCACCATCGTTGAGAATACGTCCCCATACGCCATTGCACCCCAATGCATTGATTCCCCCGGGCGTAATCCCGGCAGCAGGGCTGTTGTCCGCATAGATGGCATTCGGGTTACATGCCAGATAATGCGTACTGTTCTGGGTCGCGTAATGGCGCAGCTTGGCCTTCACGTCCAAATCATCCTGCGGCTTGAGCGCCAAGCCCAGGTCAATCAGCTGGTTGTTGATTTTCGCGCCCGCTGTTAACTGGCTGAGCGCTCCGGTGGTATTCCAGGCCCCGGCCGCCGTGTTGGTTACGTTCATGGCGGCAATTCCAGGTATGGCATTCACGCTAGGCGGAATCAGCGCGTCGTTCTGCCGGTTGGTGCCCACCGAAACCGTGGCGGTGAAACGGCCTTTCATCCAGTCGGGAAGCTGGCGCTCATATTCGGCAGTGGCATTATAGGCCTCGTTGTCCGGAACCAGGTCGAAACGTCCCTGCGTCAAGGCTCGAGCAGCCACACCGTCCGCAGCTACAGCAAAATTCCCGAACGGAATCTGTATCGTTTCGGTGCCGATATGGTTGCGGAAAATGGAAGCCGAGAGGCTCAGATTGAGGCTGTTGAGGCCATCGGCGTACTGGATGCCCGCCAAAAGATCATGAGTGTTGTAATCGATCGATTCAGGCGCCTCAATGAACGGCGTGGCCTGCCCACCGCCGCCACCGATCCCCGCCACCATGCCGAATGGCCGCGAGCCCACGCGATGTTCATTGGTGTAGCTGGCATAGACCTTGGACTCGTCGCTCACATTCATGTCGAGGCGCGCTCCACCCTTTTTGCGCACGATGCTCAGTTCAGTACCTGCGTTGGCATTTGCGACAGCAATGACGCTGGCTGCATCCGCCGGGGTTATCCCCGGTGCAACTGCACCGGCGCCTGTACCCCCCGCCACCAGGCCTGGCTTCAGGGTGAGAGTACCTGTCCCGACGCCGTTAAAGATGTTGCGGTAAGAGGTGGTGAAAACATGCGGTGTCTCGTTGTAAAACGCTTTGACTTTCCAGTCGTTGTAGCGGCCGAAGGACATACCATAGTACTGATCGCTGTTTGTGACCCCGCCGCCGCTCAGGCTCAAGAAGCTGGCAGAGTCAGCCTGCTCCGCCTCCACGCCGAAGTTGTTGATATACAGGCTGTTGGCGGGGTCTTTGTACATCCTGAAGAGGGCATTCTTCTTGTTGTTGTCGCCGCCCATGATGCCGATTTCCAGATTTTTTGTGGAAGTCCACCCTGACGAGTTCTTCTCACCCTCCTCAGACAATGCGTAAGGAGTGCCATACAACTGACCGGTCGGGGTGTGTCTCCCATACGAAGAATTCGCCTCCAGCGATACCGGGCCGGCAGGATAGCCGGGGTTGCCGGCATTACCGAGCACGGTGTCTACCCCCACGCCCGAATCGGCAAGGGCGGGAACGGATGCCATCTGGGCAAACGCCGCTCCTATGCAGACAGTGAAAAGCTTCAAGCGAGGACTGATACTCATGGAAAATCTCCTATTACGTTTTGTTTCGACCTGACCGGAAAATGCTATGCGTTTCATGTTGTCGTCTCCTCGTCAGATCAACGCTGGAAGCGCGCGCCGGATGGATGGTTGCTGCCGTGTATCTGCGAGTGGCAGCTCTGGCAGGAACGCCCCAAGGCACGGTTACTGTTTTGACCGCCGCCAATAGCTATGCCAGGCACGGTATCCTGGTTATTGATAAAGTTGAACTGGTGGCCGCTCTGGTGGCATTGCTGGCACAGGAAGGGGCGAGCCACATTGAGCAGCTTGTCCTGATTCGAACCGTGCGCCGCATGACAAGTCAGGCAGCTTTCCTTCGCCGGTGCATGCTCCCAAAGGAAGGGACCGCGCTTTTCGGCATGGCAGGTGTAACAGATGTCATTGACGCTTTTCGCCTTGAGCAACGGCTTGGTCACCGAACCGTGCGGATTGTGGCAATCCACGCAACTCATCTTGCCCTCGGGAACCGGCATGTGCGAACGCCTCCTGAATTCGGATTGCTGTTGCTTGTGACAGGATTGGCAGGTCTCGGTAATGCTGGCTTTCTTCAGCAGGCCGCCAGGAGAGAATTTGGCCATCGGGTTGTGACAATCGCTGCAGCTAAGCTTGTTGGTATCGTGAGTCGAACCGGACCAATACAGGCGGTTCCCGCCCTTATGACAGGACAGGCAGGTGCTCGTCTGTTTCTCGGCCGGGGTTCCCCATTCCCGGGAGAAACCGATGATGGCGCTCTTGTCGGTAGGATTCTCGGCATGAATGGAACCCGGCCCGTGGCAGGCTTCGCACACCTGCTTTTCCATCTGGTTCCGCGGATTTTCGCGGAATACCTTGGCATGCAGGGTGTGCCCGAAAACATTGCTCTGAACATCATGACAGGTGGCACAGACTTTTTCGCCAACATAGCCGGCGGCATTTTGCGCCGCAGCGGCAGGTTCAGCGGCCAGTGCCATCCGGCCGGCAGACAAGCCTAGCAACAACATGACAAACCCCACCAGCGCTGCACCCCTACCCAAGAATCGCTCCCAAATCATTTTCTACTCCCCTGGAATAAAACAAAAAAACTAAATAAAAACCCAACCGGAAAACTGGAACACGCACCAATCCGCCCAAGAAAACATGGGGATAAAGATCACTGTCGGAGATATAAACCAGGTTTACAGACTCCCCTTACAGCAACCCCAAGCTCTTGATCGGCCTATACGGGTTACAAGCTGTTACAAAATGCAATCAAACAGAAACAAAATCCATTTAGTTAACGCAATCTTCGTGCCAAGATAGCGGCCAAATGGCAAACTCATTTAATCAATGAGTTGCTGAGGGTATGGAGAGGGAAAAAACAGGAAGGTAATTTCAGGCTGTCATGAAAACATAACAACTGTCATGCATCCATGACAAGCCCGAGTCGTTTCAGGTAGGGATAGAGATTTTGGCGCGCCATTCCAGAAAGGCGTGCGGCTTCGGACACATTTCGGCCGGCAGCCTCAAACAGGCGTGAAAAATATTCGCACTCGAATTCCTCGCGTGCATCGCGGAAGGTCGATAACGGACGTGGGGTACCGTCCGCCGCGGCCACCGCTGCACCGAGAGTGCCCAGGTCGCTCGCTGCGATCAGGCCCGAAGACTTTATTGCCACGACACGCTCGATGATGTGCTGCAGTTCACGCACATTGCCTGACCATGTCGCCGTTTCGAGGCGTTCCATTGCCTCAGGCGTGAAAGGGCCGACTTGCCTGCCAAACTTGCGGTTGAAGTGGCTGAGAAAATACTGCGCCAGCGGCATCACATCCTCCACCCGCTTACGTAGCGGCGGAATATGCAACGCCACCACCTTGAGGCGGTAGTAGAGATCGCTGCGGAATCGGCCGGCGGCCACCTCGTCCTCCAGCGACTTGTTGGTCGCACAGATCAGCCGGAAATCGCTGCAGCGCTGCGCCGTGGCGCCCAGCCTGGTAAACTTGCCCTCCTGCAGCACACGCAACAGACTGGATTGCAGCTTGGCGCTCATATCGACAATCTCATCAAGAAACAGCGTGCCGCCATCGGACTTTTCAAAATAACCCGCCGTGGATTTTGCCGCCCCGGTAAACGCCCCCTTTTCATAACCGAACAACGTGCTTTCAAGCAGTTGTTCGGAAAGCGCACCACAATTGACTTCCAGCATGGGGCTGTCCGATCTGGAGCTGGAGCGATGAATAAGCTGGGCAATCAGTTCCTTGCCGGTACCGCTCTCCCCCTCGATCAGCACCGTTGTGTCCAGCGGCGCCACTTGGCGCACTTGGGCGAGCAACCCCTCGATGGCCGCCGAGCGGCCGATAATCACCGGCGCAGCTCCTTGTGCATCCAGGCTCTCGCGCAGCTCGGCAATCTCGCGATAGGCGCGATCCAGTTCGAGGGAGCGGGCAATGACGGCATCCAACTCCTCGATATTCTCAAAGGGTTTTGTCAGGTAGTCGAACAGGCCTTCCCGCACAGCACGCACTGCGTCGCGTACCTCGGCATACCCTGTGATCAGGATCGCCACCTGATGCGGCCGTTCGCGTCTCATTTCGGCAAAAAGATCCAACCCGTTGCCGTCCGGCAAGCGCTGGTCGAGGAGGATGAGGTTGAAATCGGTTTGGAGGAAGACTCTGCGTGCTTCGGCCGCATTTGCCGCCATCTTCAGATCGACCGGCTGCGCGCGCAGCAGCCCCTCAACCAGCCGCTGCGTAAAAGGGTCATCGTCAACCAGCAGTATTTTTGCCTTCATTCTTCAATATCCTTCTGAGGCTCCGCCGCGATGGTCGTTTGCGCCGGCAGCCAGATAATGAAGCTGGCACCGCCCTCAAAATTGTTTTCCGCATATAACCGCCCGCCATGCTGGGACACGATATGCTGTGCCACCGACAGCCCCAGTCCGATGCCGTTCTTGCGCGTCGTGTAAAACGGTGTGAACAGATGTTTCATGGCATCGGGTGACAATCCCGAACCATGGTCAGTGACTGTAATCGCCCAGCCGTCCACTCCCTCGTACGGTTTGGCCGAAATGCTGATCCAGATCGGCCCGAGCGGATCGGACTGGACGGCGTTGCTGATCAGATTGAACAAGGCGTGACGCAGCAGTACAGGATCGACCTGCAGCACCACCTCCCTGTCTGATGCGACCAATCCCACGGATGGTCCACCCTCCACGCTTTGCGAGAAGAAGTTGATGGTATCGTTCATCAACCAGTTCATCTCCGTCGGTTGCGGCTCGGAGCGCGCGAGCTGGTTGAAGCGCAGCATGCGCTGCACGAAGTTGCGGCAATGCTCGCCGGCTTTGCGGATATCACCCAGGAGTTCGCGGGTGCGTTCCGGCTTGTCGATCTCGCGCTCAGCCAACTGCGCCAGGTTGACGACTCCCACCAGCGGATTGTTGATCTGGTGTGCGATTTCGCTGACCATGCGTCCCATGGCCGAGAGCTTCTCCATCTGCACGATGCGCTCATGCTCGGTGCTTAGTTGGCGGAACTGTGTTTCCGCATCACGCTGGCGGCGATAGACCGAGCGAAACAGATGAAACAGTGCGAAGAACAGTATCGTTCCACCGATGGCAATAACCAGCCACAGCAACAACACACCATGCCGCAGGGTACTGATCAGGTCGTCTGCCGAGCGGTACACCTCCACCAGGCCCTTGATTTCCCCTCCGGGAGCCCCCGTTTTTTTAATCGTGATCGGCACAAAGAACTCGATCAACCTGGTGTGCGGCAGGGGATGCTTTAGATGTGACGGGGGATTGTATGGGTCGAAGATGCCACTGGGAATTCCTCCCCACATCTGAGCGAGGCGTTCCCTGGTTCTCGGTTTTTCTTGGCCGACCATTTCCTTCACATCCGACCAGATGACGGTGGTATCGGCGTTGTATAACTTGATGCGTATCACGCCCGGAATGTTTTTCAACAGCAAGAAACTCTGCTCGAAGTGTAGTTGCGACGAGGTGCTCTTGTAATTGTCAAAATCCTCGGCCCTCAATTCCTCCCGTGCAAGAAAGAGCACCATTTCGCGAACAATTACCGATTCATGCTGAATGAGCTCGTCCTCGAAGAATCTTGACTGTGTATAGCCAGTCGCTGCAACCATGACCACAATCAGTACCAGGCTGACCAGTGTGAAAGTGCGCGGTGGTGTGCTTTTAACCCAACGTCTATTCCAAATTTTCATCGACATCCTAACCACCGGCTACAGCCATCAACCAACCCGTTTGTCTTAACCGTTGTTGCCATGTTAATTCCATTCCGGTTAACCCGATAAATATATCTCCGCAAAGCAGGAGAGCGTCTTGCGCCCGCACTCCGTCGAACGAACACATTCGCTTTGGCAATATCGCCTATTCATAGCAGCCCTGTCAATCAATAGTGCCGCCCCTTTCCAGCATGTGTGTGAACCTGAAATTGAACAGCGTTGGAATATATATGTTGGCTCCTCGAAAAACCTGCCGCACAACTCGATTCCACCGCCATATGAAGTTCTTTCCAAACATCCCTGCGAATACCAGGGCCACCGTCGCTCTCTACTCTCATGTCAATTAAGGTAAACTCGGCAGCTGTAAATCAGGATTCTCATGGAATGAAAAGCACCAGATTGGCTCCGGCAAAGGGTTTGGCCGGAAGCCAAATCGAGCTATCATTAGTAGAATAATAACTGTTCGTTAAGCGGAAGGCAGGTTTTATGAGTTCACGAGTGTCGTTGAGGGAAATTCCGAAGAAAAATATCTTTCGGAAGGGTGATGTTTTCGTGCTTTTTGGCGAGCTGTTTGGCCGGGGCTATGCCAACGGCCTGATCGACGAGGCCCGCAGGACGGGCATGACGATCGTCGGCATCACCGTCGGCCGCCGCGACGAAAACAACGCCTTGCGCCCGCTGACCGACGAGGAACTCTCCCAGGCCGAGGCCAATCTCGGAGGACGCATCATCAATGTTCCCCTGATGGCAGGGTTCGATCTGGACGCACCCACCGGCGAACCGACACCGACGGATCTGCTTGGCAACATGACCCTGAAAAGCTGGCAGGACGACAAACTCGATTGGCAGCATATCGAGAAATGCCGCGAAGCCGGTGTGCGGCGTTTCAAGAATTCGCTGGCACAAGTGATGTCCGAACTGGATGGCATGATTCCGGACGGCAGCAATGTCTTCTTCGCCCATACCATGGCCGGCGGCATCCCCAAGGTGAAGGTCTTCCTAGCCATCGCGAACCGGATATACAAAGGCCAGGGCGAACGCTTCATGTCTTCGCGAGCATTGCTTGACAGCGATCTTGGCAAGCTGATCCTGATGAATTTCGACGAGGTCACCGCCAACACATTCCAGCACCTGATCGAGGGCAGCGCCGCAATACGGGCTCGAGTGGAAAAGGCCGGGGGGCAGGTGCGCTATACGGCCTATGGTTACCACGGCACCGAGGTCCTTATCAATGGCGGTTACGAATGGCAGACCTACACCAACTACACCCAGGGTTACGCCAAGATGCGTCTCGAGCGCGCCGCCGAATCCGCTTGGGCCGCCGGCATCAAGGCGACGGTATACAACTGCCCCGAGATACGCACCAATTCTTCCGATATCTTCGTCGGCGTCGAGCTCTCCCTGTTCCCCCTGCTGAAGGCGTTGAAGCGGGAAAATGGCGGCGCCTGGGCTGAATCGCAATGGCAGGTTTGCAGTGCTCTGTTGCAGGAAGGCTCCACGCTGGAAGGGCTATTGCAGAAGATCAACGACTACAACGCAAGCGAGGTAATGAAAGGCTTTCGCAATTTCGAGGCCTGGCCGATGGACAACAGCCGGGAACTGGCCGACCTGATGATAGGCACGTCGGATGAAATCACCCAGATGCACAAAGACCGCAAGGCGCTGGTGACCGATTTTCTGAGCGCCCTGGTGCTGGAAGGAACCGGGCCGTTGATGTTTTACGAAACCTCGGATCCCGCTGCCCCGGTTATCTGGCTGAATCACGACATCATCGCAAAGCAACTCATTGAAAGACACTGCAAGTAAATTTGGCGCAACTCGAGCTTGCCGCCAAATAAAAACGCCACCCAAGGGTGGCGTTTTTATTGGGTCATGCCTTACGCGCTTGTTTAATTCCCCGGCGCCTTTTCCGGCAAAGTCACTTTGATGGTTGCCTGCTGCTTGGCGTCGGCCAGATAAGCCTTGAACATCTCCTCGCCGGCCAGTTGGCGCAATCTTTGCGCATAGCCGGCCAGTTTTGCATCGTCAGGCTTACCGCCTTCCTTGACAGCCTCTATGCGCACCAGCAGATAGCCGTTTTGCGGCGTTTCCGCCCCGGCATACCGCGGCAGCTTGACTGCATCCGCCTGGAATATCTTGCGTACCAACTCCTTGTCCAGCGAACCATGTTGCGCACGGCTGATGGATTGGGGGGGAGTCCAGCTCAGCGCAGGCTTATCGCCGTGCTGCAATTGCTCCAGCAGCGTTTTGCCCTGTTTGACAGCCAGCTCCATTGCCTGTTGGCGCAGTAATTTCTGGCGGATCATTTCCTGCACCTCGTCCAGCGCACGTGCAGCGGCCGGCTTGTATTCCAGAACCCGTGCGGCAACCAGCGTGTTGGGGGCCACCTCGATCGCCGCGGTATTGCGTTTGTTTTTCACGGTTTCATCGGTGAAGATTGCCTGCAGCATTTTTGTCGTCCAAGGCTCGCCTGCGGCAGCCCCCTTGACCAGCCACCCGCTCTGCTCCATCTTCGCACCGACCAATTCAGCCGCCGGCTTCAGGGTATCGCTCTGTTCATAGACGGTATTGCTGAATTTTTCCGCCAGTTCGGCAAACAGGTCGGCAGCTTTTTGCTGGCGTAGTTTATTGATGACACCTTCGCGCACCTCCTCGAATGGTGCAATTTTTGCGGGTTTAACCGCGAGCAGCTTGATGATGTGATAGCCAAAATCAGATTTCACCACCCCGCTGATTTCCCCTTGTTTGAGCGCAAAGGCGGCATCGTCGAACGGCTTGACCATCATGCCTCGGCCAAAGAATCCGAGACTCCCGCCATTCGCTGCGGAACCAGGATCCTGCGAGTTCTGCTTGGCCAGCTCGGCAAATCCCTCGGGGGTTTTTCTGGCCTGTTGCAGCAACTGTTCGGCCTTTGCCTTGGCTGCTTCCTGCTCGGCCTGCGGCGCGGCTGCGGCTACCGCAATCAGGATATGCGCCGCCTGGCGCTCCTCCGGCGTACCGAAATCGCCCTGATGTTCGTCGTAATACTTGCGCGCATCTTCCGTTTTCACTTCGGCTTTTGGCAGCAAATTCGCCACTGAAAGCTTCACATATTCGACTCTGGCCTGCTCCTGAACCTGGAATTCTTTCTGGTTTTGCTCGTAATATTTTTTCAGCGCGGCCTCATCCACTTTCGCCTGCGCCAGATAGGGCTGGAATGATACGGGCGATATGCTCACCACGCGCTGCTGTTCCATCAGGCGGATAACGTTATCCGCCACACTGTTAGAAACAAATCCATTCTGCAGGTAGGCATCGCGCAACTGCTGGCCGAGCAGCTCACCGCGCAGGCGCGCCTCGAACATCAACGGCGACATATTCTGGTTTGCCAGCGCAGCCTCGTAACGCTTCTTGTCAAACTTGCCGTTATCCTGGAACGCTTCGATACTTTGAATAACCTGCGCCATCTGCTCGTCGCTGACTGCCAGGCCGACAGCCTTGGCGCGCTCAATCAGCAGGCGCTGCGCAACCAGGTTGTCTATCACCGCATGCCTCATTTCAGGATTGTCCAGCATTGCGGCATCAAAATTTGCGCCCAGCATCTGGCGCAAACGGTCCTGTTGCTGGCGCAGTGAATTTTCAAACTCCTGCTGGGTAATCTTTGCATCGTTCACCGTGGCGACTACTTCCGCCGTATTCCCGGATTGCCTGTACGAGTCCATTCCCCAGAATGCAAACGGCAAGATGATGAGCGCCAGAACTATCTGCACCAACCGCTTTTTTTCATGGACAAAATCAAACATAGTGGCAGCACCAAGCTATTGATTTAAAAGAAACAGATGTGAAAAAGGCGAACTTTCGTTCGCCTTGATTTGGCGGAGTGGACGGGACTCGAACCCGCGACCCCCGGCGTGACAGGCCGGTATTCTAACCAACTGAACTACCACTCCAATAAACTTGCTTGTTGGTGGGTACTGACGGGATCGAACCGCCGACATTCGCCTTGTAAGGGCGACGCTCTACCAGCTGAGCTAAGCACCCAACAAAGTCGACTAGTTTACAGCATCCTTCAGACCTTTGCCAGCTGTAAATTTTGGAACCTTGGCTGCCTTGATCTTGATCGTCTCGCCGGTGCGAGGATTGCGACCAGTACGTGCAGCACGCTTGCCAACTTTGAAGGTGCCGAAACCGACCAGGCTTACCGTATCGCCTTTTTTCAATGCCTTTTTAATCGAATCTACGGCTGCATCCAGCGCACGGCCGGCAGCTGCCTTGGAAATATCAGCGGATTTTGCAATTGCATCAACCAGATCAGATTTATTCACGTAAGCCCCCTTAATTATTGAGTGGTTAAAAACAGGATGAAGTCCTGCAACGGCTTTATATCAAGGCTTCGCAGCTTTGGTCAAGCGATTGCGAAAATTTTTTTCATCTTGCACCACGACCGACTAGCTGCTATCAATTTTTCTAGTGCTTGGTTACCAGCGTCGCTTCCTGAGTGCCGCCGGCTGCCGGCAATCCAGCAGGTGCGGTGGTTTCAGGCGATTCCGGCAGAGGCTCCGGGGTGCGCTCCAGAGCCAGTTCCAGCACTTGGTCTATCCATTTAACCGGGTGGATATCCAGCCGGTTTTTGATATTGTCTGGAATTTCTGCAAGGTCCTTAGTATTTTCTTCCGGAATCAAAACTATCTTGATCCCCCCGCGCTGAGCCGCCAGCAGCTTCTCCTTCAGGCCGCCGATCGGCAACACTTCACCGCGTAGGGTAATTTCACCGGTCATCGCCACATCGGCGCGTACCGGTATCCCGGTCAACGCCGAGACGATGGATGTGCATATACCAATCCCCGCGCTCGGGCCATCCTTGGGGGTTGCCCCTTCGGGCAAGTGGATATGCAGATCCGACTTCTGGTAAAACTCTTCATTTATGCCCAGCCGCTTGGCACGACCGCGCACCACACTGATGGCGGCCTGGATGGATTCCTGCATCACTTCGCCAAGCTTGCCGGTGGTAGTGGTCTTGCCCTTTCCCGGCAACACGGCGGTTTCGATGGTGAGTAACTCACCGCCTACTTCCGTCCATGCCAAACCGGTGACCTGACCGACCTGGTTGTTCTTTTCGGCTATCCCGTATGAATAGCGACGTACGCCGAGGTATTTATCGAGGTTGCGCGCATTGACCACGATTTTCTTATCGCGCTCTTTCAGCGAAAGCGACTTCACCACCTTGCGGCAAATCTTGGAAATTTCCCGTTCCAGGCTGCGCACTCCCGCCTCGCGCACGTAATAGCGCACGATGTCGCGCAACGCACTCTCGGAGATGTTGATTTCCTCAGGTTTCAGGCCGCTGTTCTTGATCGCCTTGGGTACCAGGTAGCGCGTGGCGATATTGATCTTCTCATCTTCCATATAGCTGGAAACATGAATAATCTCCATGCGATCCAGCAACGGTTCAGGAATGTTCAGGGTATTCGCGGTCGCCACGAACATCACGTCGGAAAGGTCATATTCCACCTCGACGTAGTGGTCGACAAACGTGCTGTTTTGCTCCGGATCGAGCACCTCCAGCAGCGCGGAAGATGGATCGCCGCGCATATCCATACCCATCTTATCTACTTCGTCGAGCAGGAATAAGGGGTTTTTCACCGCGACCTTGCTCATGTTCTGCAGTATCTTGCCCGGCATAGAACCGATATAGGTACGGCGGTGGCCGCGAATCTCGGATTCATCGCGCACCCCACCCAGCGACATGCGCACAAATTTGCGGTTGGTGGCACGCGCGATGGACTGCCCCAGCGAGGTCTTGCCCACGCCAGGAGGACCGACCAGGCAGAGTATCGGGCCTTTCAATTTGTTCACCCGCTGCTGCACGGCGAGATATTCGAGGATGCGTTCCTTGACCTTATCCAGACCGTAATGGTCTTCTTCCAGCACCACTTCGGCCTTTTTCAGGTCGGCGCTGATCTTGGTTTTTTTCTTCCACGGCAGACCGACCAGCACATCGATGTAGTTGCGCACAACGGTCGCCTCGGCTGACATCGGCGACATCAGGCGCAGCTTCTTAAGTTCCGCTTCAGCCTTGCTACGCGCCTCTTTGGGCATATGTGCAGCCTTGATTTTCTTTTCCAGTTCATCGAGGTCGGTGCCCTCCTCACCCTCTCCCAACTCCTTCTGGATCGCCTTGACCTGCTCGTTCAGGTAATACTCGCGCTGGCTCTTTTCCATCTGGCGCTTCACGCGGCCGCGGATGCGCTTCTCGACCTGCAGGATATCGATCTCGGCCTCCAGCAGGCCGAGCAGGTGCTCCAGCCGCTGGCGCACGCCAAAGACCTCCAGCACCTCCTGCTTTTGCTCCAGCTTGAGCGGCAGATGGGCGGCGATCGTGTCGGCCAGGCGCCCGGCATCATCGATACCGGCCAGCGAAGTCAAGATTTCCGGCGGGATTTTCTTGTTGAGTTTCACATACTGGTCGAATTGCGCAATCAAGGCGCGGCGCATGGCCTCGGACTCGCTGTCCGTTCCATCTTCGGCAGGAACGATTTCCACCTCGGCGTCGAAATGGCTGTCAGCATCGAATACGCGCAGCACATTGACGCGCTGCGTGCCTTCCACGAGCACCTTCACCGTGCCGTCAGGCAATTTGAGCATTTGCAAGATGTTCGCCATGCTGCCGACGGCATACAAGTCTTCCTTGGAGGGATCATCCTTGGCCGCCGATTTCTGCGCGACCAGTACGATACCCTTGCCTGCCTCCATGGCCGTTTCCAGCGCCTTGATGGATTTGGCGCGCCCGACGAACAGCGGGATGACCATATGCGGAAACACCACGACATCGCGCAATGGCAGCAGCGGGTGCAGGTTGGCTGTTACGACGTTTGAAGTATCTTGTTCTGACATGGCGGTAACCTATTCGTTGACTGTGAGGTTAGATGGGGGTGGTTCTGAAAAATTCAACCACCCCGGAACAAGGCATCAAAACAAGCGTTTAGGGCTTAATCAGGCTGCCTTGGGCGTATCCGCATAGATGATGATGGGTTTGATTTCCCCCGCCAGGCCTGTTTCGTCCAACACCACTTTGCTGACGTTTTCCGTCGATGGCAGATCGAACATGATGTCCAGCAAGGCGGTCTCGAGGATCGAGCGCAACCCGCGCGCACCGGTTTTGCGCGCCAAGGCCTTGCGCGCGATGTTCAGCAGCACCCCCTCGCGGAATTCCAGCTCCACGCCTTCCATCGCAAACAGCTTCTGGTATTGCTTGGTCAGCGCATTCTTCGGCTCGGTAAGGATTTGCACCAGTGCGGCCTCATCCAGCTCCTCCAGCGTCGCCACGACCGGCAGGCGCCCGACAAACTCCGGGATCAGGCCGAACTTGATCAGGTCTTCCGGCTCAACATCGCGCAGGGTCTCGCCGGTCTTGCGCTCGTCCTTGCTGCTGATGGTCGCGCCAAAGCCGATGCTGGCCTTGGCGGAGCGGTTGCGGATGACCTTCTCCAGCCCATCAAACGCGCCGCCGCAGATGAACAGGATGTTGGTGGTATCCACCTGCAGGAATTCCGTATTCGGGTGCTTGCGCCCGCCCTGCGGCGGAATCGACGCCTTGGTGCCTTCGATCAGTTTCAACAGGGCCTGCTGTACGCCCTCACCGGAAACGTCACGCGTGATCGAGGGGTTGTCCGATTTGCGCGAAATCTTGTCGATCTCGTCCACGTACACGATGCCGCGCTGCGCTTTTTCCACGTCGTAATCGCAGGCCTGCAATAGCTTCTGAATGATGTTCTCGACGTCTTCGCCGACATAGCCCGCCTCGGTCAGCGTGGTGGCATCTGCCATCACGAACGGCACATCCAGCAGGCGTGCCAGCGTCTGCGCCAGCAGTGTCTTGCCGGAACCGGTCGGGCCGATCAGCAGGATGTTGCTCTTGGCCAGTTCCACGCCGTCCTTGTCATCGCTCTTGAGGCGCTTGTAGTGGTTGTACACCGCAACCGACAGAATCCGCTTGGCCCGCTCCTGCCCGATCACGTATTCATCGAGCGTCGCATGGATTGCCTTGGGCACGGGCAGATCCGCCTTGCCATCCTTGCCTGTCTTGTCCTGGTCATTCTGGATTTCCTCGCGCATGATGTCGTTGCACAGCGCGATGCATTCGTCGCACACAAACACCGACGGGCCCGCAATCAGCTTGCGCACCTCATGCTGGCTCTTGCCGCAGAATGAGCAGTAAAGCAACTTGTCACCCGATTTTTTATCGCCAGCCATCGCTGTTACCTCTGTATCGTGTTATCGGCAATTCAATAAAATCTTAAACGCGCTTTTCCAGTACCTGGTCCGCCAGGCCGTATTTCACCGCATCCGGCGCGCTCAGGAAATTATCGCGATCCGTGTCGCGCTCGATGGTCTCGACCGGTTGGCCGGTATGCTGCGCAAGCAATTGATTGAGCTTCTGCTTCAGGTACAGAATCTCGCGCGCGTGGATTTCGATATCCGACGCCTGGCCGCGGAAGCCACCCAGCGGCTGATGGATCATCACACGCGAATTGGGCAGGCAGAAGCGCTTGCCTTTCTCGCCCGCCGCGAGCAGAAACGCACCCATGCTGGCCGCCTGGCCGATGCACAGCGTGCTGACATTCGGCTTGATGAACTGCATGGTGTCGTAAATCGCCATGCCGGCAGTCACGGACCCCCCCGGCGAATTGATGTAGAAATGGATATCCTTGTCCGGGTTTTCCGATTCCAGGAACAGCATCTGCGCCACGATCAGGTTCGCCGTGTGGTCGTTGACCTCGCCGACCAGGAACACCACACGCTCCTTGAGCAGGCGCGAATAGATGTCATACGCCCGCTCGCCGCGCCCGCTGGTCTCTACGACCATCGGGATCAAACCGATATTCTGTGGCTCCACATAATGCATCGCGTCATTTCTCCATCAATTCGTTAAAGGGAATGGCCTTGTCCGTCGCCTTTGCCTGCCCCATCGTCCATCCTACGATGTTTTCTTCCAGCACCAGATTCTCGATCTCCTGCAACTGAGAGGGATTTGCGTAAAACCAGCGCACCACCTCTTCAGAGTCGTCAAAGCTTTGCGCGTAATCCTCTACCAGAGCGCGCACCTGCTCGGGTTTTGCTCTCAGGTCATGTTTCTGCGTCAGATCGGCCATAATCAGGCCGAGCCTGACGCGCCTTTCTGCACGTTCGAAAAACAATTCCGGCGGCAATGCCATGTCCTTCATCTTCATGCCGCGCGATTCCATTTCCTGGGCGGTTTGCTGCATCAGGCTCCGTGCCTCCCATTCCACTAGCGCCTTGGGCACATCGAACTTCGCCGCCTTCAGCAAAGCGTCCATCGCCGTTTCCTTGTTGCGCAGCTTCAGGCGACGCGCCACTTCACGCTGCAGGTTGGTGCGCACCTCGCTCTCCAGCTTGCTGACATCGCCACCCTCGATGCCGACGTCTTCGGCAAACTTGGCGTCCGCTTCCGGCAGCTTGGGCGCCTCGACCTTGTGCAACGTAACGGTGAAAGTCACCTGTTTGCCCGCCACATCCTTGCCGTGATAATCGGCCGGAAAAGTCATGTCGAAAGATTTGGTCTCACCGGCCTTCATGCCGGTGATGGCCGATTCGAACTCCGGCAGCATGCGCCCCACCCCCAGTTGGAAAGGGTAATCCCTGGCTTCGCCGCCCTGGAAGACCTCGCCGCCCAGCTTGCCGGTAAAATCGATGCGCACCTGATCATCGGCTTGTGCGGCGCGATCCACCGGCTCGAAGGTGGCACGCTGCTTGCGCAGCGTCAGGATGGTGTTGTCCACGTCGGCCTGCGACAATTCGCAAACCACGCGCTCCAGCGCCTCACCCGACAGATCGCCCATCGCCACTTCCGGGTACACCTCGAAAGTTGCGCTGTATTCAACCTGATCGGCACTCAGATCGTTGGTCTTGATCTCGAATTGCGGATACCCAGCCACCCTCAGGTTATTGAGTTGTGCAGCCTCGTCGAATGAACGCTGCAGCGCCTCGCCCAGGGCTTCCTGATGCGCCTGCGCGCCGTAATGCTGCTCCAGTATCTTTGCCGGGATTTTGCCCGGACGGAACCCGGCAATCTTTGCGGTACGGCCGATCTTTTTCAGCCGGGCAGCAACCTCACCGCGGATGACTTGTTGAGGAATGGCTGCGTTAAGACGGCGTTCTAACGCGCTCACAGTTTCTACGCTGGACATGCTTGAGTTCCTTGAGTTGAAGTTAAATTAGTTGCTGGTGCGAAAGGAGAGACTCGAACTCTCACGCCGTGAGGCGCTGGAACCTAAATCCAGTGCGTCTACCAATTCCGCCACTTTCGCGCTGTTTATTCCAGCCTGCCGGGCGGATTATAGCATCAGGAGTTCATTTTATCCCCACCACCGTGCGCCCGCGCAGCCTGCCTTGCAGCATCAGCGGAAACACTTGCGGCAGCTCGGCGAAGGGCACGCTATGCGCCACCTGCGCCAACAATTTCGGGCGCAGGTCAGATGCCAGGCGCCGCCAGATTTCGCGGCGCAGCGGCATCGCGGTGGCGGCGGAATCGATGCCGATCAGGCGCACACCGCGCAGGATGAAGGGTATCACCGTGGTGTGCAGCTCGATGCCGCCCGCGTTGCCGAAGCTCGCAATCACGCCGTCCTGCTGCATGGTGCGCGTGAGCCACGCCAGCGTCTCGCCGCCCACCGCGTCCAGCGCACCCGCCCACTGCGCCTTTTCCAGCGGGCGCGTGCCCATCACCAGTTCCTTGCGCGGCAGGATTTCCGCCACGCCGAGCGATTTCAGGTATTCGTGTTCGGCTTCCTTCCCGGTCAACGCGACTACATGGTAGCCAAGCTGCGCGAGCATCTGGATCGCGAGGCTCGCTACCCCGCCGGTCGCCCCGGTCACGATCACCTTGCCGCTCTCGGGGCGCAACTCGTTCTGCTCCAGTCGATGGATGGACAGCGCGGCGGCGAAGCCCGCCGTGCCGATCGCCATCGCATCGAATAGCGTCAGCCCCTGCGGCAACTGCGCCTCCGACACGTTACTGGTGGAACTACTAGCCATTCGACTAGGCGAGCCAACTACGCTCGCCAAGTCGCTGGTTATGGCGAAGCCGGCCGCTTGCGGGAGGAGGTGCGATGCTGTTGCTCCCGCACCCGTCGGCTCCGCCGCACCGTGTCGCAACAGCACCACCCAGTCCGCCGGCACCCGCGCGTACTCGGCAAATCCGCCGTCGTGATCCACACCCATGCCATAACCGGTGACCAACACCTCGTCGCCGGGCTTGTAGCGCGCATCCGACGAGCTTGCCACCACGCCCGCCGCATCCACTCCGCCGACACAGGGGAAGCGGCGCACCACCCTGCCCGCGCCGGTCGCCGCGAGCGCGTCCTTGTAGTTCACGCTGGAGTAGTGCACGCGAATCACCACCTCGCCGGGATCGAGATCGTCCAGCGCGAGCTCGACGAAACGGCCGGCAGATTTGCCGTTGTCTTCGAAAATCCGGTAGGCGCGAAAGAGGCTCATCACAAGTCCAGCAACACCCGTCCCGGATATTCCAGGGCTTCCTTGATGGCGACGAGGAACTGCACCGCCTCGCGCCCGTCGATGATGCGGTGGTCGTAGGACAGCGCGAGGTAGTTCATCGGGCGGATCACCACCTGGCCGTTCTCGGCCACCGGGCGATCCTTGGTGGCGTGGATGCCGAGAATGGCGGATTGCGGCGGGTTGATGATCGGAGTGGAGAGCATCGAACCGAACACGCCGCCGTTGGTGATGGAGAATGTGCCGCCGGCGAGCTCTTCCATCGTGAGCTTGCCGCTCCTGGCGCGTTCCGCAAAATCGGCGACCTGCTTTTCGATGGCTGCGAAGGAAAGCTTGTCCGCATCGCGAATGACCGGCACGACCAGGCCGCGCTCGCTGCCAATGGCCATGCCGATGTCAAAATAGCCGTGGTAGACGATGTCGTTGCCGTCCACAGAGGCGTTGACAATCGGGAACCTCTGCAAGGCCTGCACCGCCGCCCAGATGAAGAACGAGGAGAAGCCCAGCTTCACGCCGTGCTTTTTCTCGAATGCCTCCTTGTACTTGTTGCGCAACTCGATCACCGGCTGCATGTTCACCTCGTTGAAGGTGGTCAGAATCGCGGCATTCTGCTGCGATTGCAGCAGGCGCTCGGCGATGCGCTGGCGGATGCGCGTCATCGGGACGCGCCGCTCGGTGCGCTCGCCGGAAGAGATGGCTGTGCTCACTCCCTCTCCGCCCCCTCCCTCCCCCGCGGGGGGGGAGGGGGTCTGTTTCGGCGGCTGCACGACGCCCAGCACATCCTCCTTGGTGACGCGCCCGCCGCGGCCGCTGCCCTGCACTGCGGCAACATCGACTTCGTGCTCATGCGCGAGCTTGCGCACCGAGGGCGGCGCGGCAACTGGCCTGGCCCCCTCTCCTATCGAGGGATAGCCAGCGACTTGGCCGCTGTTTTGTAGCGGCCTAGTCGAATGGCTAGTTGTTCCATCAGAGGGAGTTGCCGCCACCTCCGTATCCAGCATGGCGATCACTTCGCCGCTCGCCACCTTTTCGCCACCGCCTTTCACGATCTTGCTCAACACACCGTTGGCGGGAGCGGGCAACTCCAGCACCACCTTGTCGGTCTCGATATCGATCAGGTTTTCGCCCTCCTGCACCGCCTCGCCCACCTGTTTATGCCAGGCCAGCAGCGTCGCCTCGGTGACTGATTCGGAAAGCTGCGGCACTTTGATTTCAATGCTCATGAGTGACTCCCGGGGATGATCTTGATGTCGAGGTCGAGGCGGAAGGCGGCGGCGATCACCGCCTTCTGCTGCTCCTGGTGTACCGCGAGATAGCCCGCGGCGGGCGCGGCGGACGAGGCGCGTAGCGCGTAGTCGAGGCGCATGCCGGGGCGCAGATGGCGCAGCAAATAATGCTGGATGCGGTGCCACGCGCCCTGGTTGCCCGGCTCCTCCTGACACCACACCAGTTCGGTCGCGTTCGGGTACGCCTCGACCTGCGCCACGAAGTCGTCGTGCGGGAATGGATAGAGCTGCTCGATGCGGATGATCGCCATATCCTGGATGCCCCTGGCGCGCCGCGCCGCGAGCAGTTCGTAATACACCTTGCCGCTGCATGCAATGATGCGCCGCACCCTGCCGGCCTCCAGCGCATCGACTTCGGCGATCACCGGCTGGAATTTTCCCTGTGCCAATTCCGCAAGCGGCGAAGCCGCATCCTTACTGCGCAGCAGGCTCTTGGGTGTGAACACGATCAAGGGCTTCCTCATCGGGCGCAGCATCTGGCGACGCAACAGATGGAACATCTGTGCCGGATTGGAGGGAATGCACACCTGGATGTTGTAGTCAGCGCACAGCTGCAAATAGCGTTCGATGCGCCCCGAAGAATGCTCCGCGCCCTGCCCCTCGTAGCCGTGCGGCAGCAGCAGCACCAGCCCGCAGAGCCGCCCCCACTTCACCTCGCCGGAGGCGATGAATTGGTCGATCACCACCTGCGCGCCGTTCGCGAAGTCGCCGAACTGCGCCTCCCACAGCACCAGCGTGTCGGGTTCGGCCGTGGCATAGCCGTACTCGAAGCCGAGCACCGCCTCCTCAGAGAGCAGCGAGTCGATCGCGATGAAATCCGCCTGTCCCGGCGCGAGATTTTGCAGCGGCGTGTAGGCGCCCTCGTGGCGCTCGCGGCGGTTCTGGTCGTGCCAGGTGGCGTGGCGGTGGAAGAAGGTGCCGCGCTGGCTGTCCTGACCGGAGAGCCGCACCGGGTAACCCTCGGTGAGCAGGGTGGCATAGGCGATGGTCTCCGCCATGCCCCAGTCCAGCGGCAGGTCTCCCTTCGCCATCGCGATGCGGTCCTCGACGACTTTCTGCACGCGCGAATGCAGCATGAAATTCTGCGGCACGCCGGTCAACGGCACGGCCAGCTGCCGCAGGCGCTCCAGCGGCACGGCGGTGTCCACCGGGACATTCCAGGGGATATCGCGCTGGAATTTCTTCCAGTCGGCCGCGATCTTGCTGTCGTGTTTTTCCAGCGCCGGCAGGATCGAACTGTCCCCAGCCTCCAGCGCCTTGCGGTAGGCGGCAATCATCGCGTCCGCCTCGCCCGGTGCGATCGCGCCCTCTTCCTCCAGCCGCCGTGCATACAGCGCGCGCATGCCGGGATGCTGGCGGATCAGGCGGTACATGTAGGGCTGCGTGACCAGCGGCTCGTCCTGCTCGTTGTGCCCCAGCTTGCGGAAGCACACCAGGTCGATCACCACGTCCTTGCGGAACTGCATGCGATAGTCCAGCGCGACCTCGGAGACCAGCAGCACCGCCTCGGGATCGTCCGCGTTCACGTGGAAGATCGGCGCATCGACCATCTTCGCCGCATCGCTGCAATACGCGCCGGAGCGCACGTCGCGCAGGTCGGAGGCGGTGAAGCCGATCTGGTTGTTGACGACGACATGCACCGTGCCGCCGGTGCGGTAGCCGCGCGTCTGCGACATGCTCAGCGTCTCCATCACCACGCCCTGCCCGGCAAACGACGCATCGCCATGCAAGAGAATCGGGATCGCCTTCGAGCCATCCAGGTCCTTGCGGCGATGCTGGCGTGCGCGCACCGAGCCTTCCACCACCGGATCGATGATTTCGAGATGGGACGGATTGAACGCCAGCGCAATATGCAGTTCGCCGCCCGGTGTCGCGATGTCGGCGGAAAATCCCTGATGGTATTTCACGTCGCCGGAGGTCAGATGTTCGGTGTGAATGCCCTCAAATTCGGCAAACAGCATCTGCGGCTGCTTGCCGAGGATATTCACCAGCACGTTCAGCCGCCCGCGGTGCGCCATGCCGATCACCGCCTCCTGCACTCCCTGTGCACCGCAGCGTTGCAGCAAGTGGTCGAGCAGCGGGATCAGCGGCTCTCCGCCTTCCAGCGAGAAGCGCTTCTGGCCGACGTATTTGGTGTGCAGGTAGCGCTCCAGTGTCTCGGCGGCGGTCAGCCGCTCCAGGATGCGGTGGCGCTGCGCGGCGGCGTAATTGGCCTGTCCGTGCACGCCCTCCAGGCGCTCCTGAATCCAGCACTTCTCCTCCATGTCGCCGATGTACATGTATTCCGCGCCGATGCTGCCGCAATAGGTCTGGCGCAGCAGATCGAGGATTTCGCGCAGGCTCATGCGCACGGCCCCGAAGTCGATGGCGACCTCCATATCGGCCGCCTCCAGGCCGTAATGCGCCGGATCGAGCTCGGCGATCACCGGCTTGATGCGGCGATCCAGCGGATCAAAGTTGGCGGCACGCATGCCGAGGGAACGATAGGCGTCGATGAGCTGTAACGCGCGGGACTGCCTACACTCCAGGCCGGCAACCGGCGAAGGCGCATGAACGGCGGGTGTTTCCGGCAGAATCGTAAAGGCGCGCCGGATGGGGCCGTGCGCCACGTCGCGCGCACCATTTGCCGAGGGCGGCAGCGAGTCGAACCAGGCGCGCCAGGCATCCGGCACGGCGCCGGGGGCGGCGAGGTATTGCTCGTACAGTTCCTCGATGAAGGGCGCATTCGCGCCGGACAGCGCCGAGCTGTCGTGCATGGCCTGCATGTAATTTTCCGGTACGGCCATAAGATCGCCCTCTGGTCCAACCGTAAAACGGCAGATCGAGGTTGGCCGATAAAACCGCCAACCCTGCCCGTAACGCCTACCGCTTGTCTATCGGCACGTAATCGCGCCGTGTCGCTCCGGTGTATAACTGCCGCGGCCGGCCGATCTTGTGGTCGGCGTCCGCGATCATCTCGTTCCATTGCGAAATCCAACCCACGGTACGCGCCACCGCGAAGATCACCGTGAACATGTTGACCGGGATGCCCAGCGCGCGCAACACGATACCGGAGTAGAAGTCCACGTTCGGATACAGCTTGTGATCAATGAAATACGGGTCGCTCAATGCGACGCGCTCCAGTTCCATCGCCAGCTCGAACAGCTTGTGGTTCTCCAGCTTGAGCTCCTTCAGCACTTCGTAGCAGGTCTTGCGCATCACTGCGGCGCGCGGATCCATGTTCTTGTACACGCGGTGGCCGAAACCCATCAGGCGGTATTTCTTGTCCTTCACGCCCTGCACATATTCCTTCACGCGCGAGATGTCGCCGACCTCTTCCAGCATCTTCAGCGCGGCCTCGTTCGCGCCGCCGTGCGCCGGCCCCCACAGCGCGGCGATGCCGGAAGCGATACAGGCGAACGGGTTCGCCATGCTGGAGCCGGCCAGGCGCACCGTCGAAGTGGAGGCGTTCTGCTCGTGGTCGGCGTGCAGGATCAGAATGCGGTCCAGCGCGCGCACCAGCACCGGGTTCGGCTCGTAATCTTCAGCCGGGGTGGCAAACATCATATACATGAGGTTTTCCGCGTAGCTGAACTTGTTCTTCGGATACATGAACGGCGCGCCGGTATAGTACTTGTGCGCCATCGCCGCGAGGGTCGGCACTTTCGCGAGCATGCGCATCGCGGATATCTCGCGGTGCTGCGGATTACTGATGTCGAGCGAGTCATGGTAGAACGCCGATAGCGCGCCCACCACCCCGACCATCACCGCCATCGGATGCGCGTCGCGGCGGAAACCGGAATAGAAACGTGCGATCTGCTCGTGCACCATGGTGTGGTGCGTCACGGTATCCTTGAATCCGGCGGACTGCGCGGCATCCGGCAACTCGCCGTTTAACAGCAGGTAGCACACCTCGAGGAAATCGGATTGCTCGGCCAGTTGCTCGATGGGATAGCCGCGGTAATAGAGCAGCCCGGCATCACCATCGATGAAGGTGATCTTCGAAGCGCAACTGGCCGTGACAAAGAAAGCCGGGTCGTAGGTGAACATCCCGAGCTTGGCTAGGTTGCGGATATCCAGCACGTTCTGCCCCAGCGTGCCGGAAAGAATCGGCAGCTCGATGCTGCGCCCGTCGTCCAGAGTCAGTGTTGCGATGCGTTTGCCTTCCATTATTTTTCTCCCAAGTCTGTGCGATCAGGCAGTCCTGATCTTGTCCAGCAATGCCTGCTGCTCGCCGAATGCCGCTGCCGTCCGGCCCGCAACCATGTCCCAGAGCGGGTTGTCGGGCATGTCCAGCAGCGCCTCGAACGCCCGCCGCTCCGCCTCGCCAAGCTGTGCGTAGTGCGCCTCGACGAAGCGCCCCAGCACAATGTCCAGTTCCAGCAGTCCGCGCCGGCAGCGCCAGCGCACGCGCTCCAGGTCCTTCATACGATGCGCCTCACCATCATGTCCTTGATGTTGCCGATCGCCTCGGTCGGGTTCAATCCCTTCGGGCACACATCCACGCAGTTCATAATCGTGTGGCAGCGGAACAGCCGATACGGATCTTCCAGGTCGTCGAGACGCTCGGCGGTCGCATGATCGCGCGTATCGGCGAGGAAACGGTAGGCCTGCAGCAAGCCTGCCGGGCCGACGAACTTGTCCGGGTTCCACCAGAACGACGGGCACGCGGTCGAGCAGCAGGCGCAGAGGATGCACTCGTACAAGCCATTCAGGTGCGCGCGCTGCGTGGGCGACTGCAGCCGCTCAGTTTCCGGCGGCGGGTCGTTGTTGATCAGGTAGGGCTTGATCGAATGGTACTGCTTGAAGAACTGCGTCATGTCCACGATCAGGTCGCGGATCACCGGCAGACCAGGCAGCGGGCGCAGCTCCACCGGCTCCTTCAGCGACGCGAGCGGCGTGATGCACGCCAGCCCGTTGCGCCCGTTGATGTTCATCGCATCCGATCCGCACACCCCCTCGCGGCAGGACTTGCGCACCGACAGGCTGTCGTCCTGTTCCTTCAGCAGCAGGATAGCGTCGAGCAGCATCTTGTCACCCGGCTCGATGTCGAGGTCGTAGTCCTGCATGTACGGCCCTGCATCCACATCAGGGTTGTAGCGGTAGATACGGAATTTCATTGCTTCATTCCCTAGCTATTGACGTGAAACAAACGGCTTGTATTGCATGGTTTGCATTCAAGAAAAAATTTATTACTTTTCTTATGGGGTATTTCAACCGAGCCACAACTTGAGCATACAGACTTCAACGGGCTGTTCTTGTTGCAGTCGTTGCAGTGGAAATAGTAGTTACGCCCAAAAAGTATCGAGACATTCTCACTTGAGCAATGACTGCACACACCGCCGATCAGTCTTTCATTGACATGTGGAGCGAGGGCCGCTGTTGTTTCAACTACCGCATCTGGCAAGCCACTCGTTTTATTCTCATGTGCATTTTTTTGAGCCTCCACCTGCAATGCGGCAATAGACGAAACCATATGAGACGTCATGCGAGAGGCAGATTGAACCATAGCCGTTTGCATTCCGGTCACTAGCTTTTCAATAGCTTTTACCCTACCCGCAAAAGCCTCTTGATATTTTGGTGGGTAATTCTCTTCCACTCGCAAATGTAGCGGTTTGTGAGCTGCGCAAAGAAAATCAGCTATCTTGGCAAGATGCTCTGTACCCATTGGTGAAGGGGCGTCATGCATTTCCGCGAATTCGGCGATTCGTTTTTCGATGCGTTCGGCCACTTGATCCGCCTTGCAGACCTCCGGCAAATTTCCCGAGGTTGGCCACAAAATAACGCCGCTATCAGAGATTGCCACCTGCACGTCAAAAGCGTAGCGATCAAAAACTCCTTTGGGTTTGACGGCAAGATTCAAATAGTCGCGCATAAATCTCAATTGCAGCTTTGCCTGAATAATTGGCGAGGCCATGCCAGTAGAATCTTTCCCATACCAACGTATCCATTGGCCATCATCCTTGATTTGCACCTTACCTGCGACGCTCTTGCTTTCCACCACAACGATGCCATAACGATGCAGCACCAGGTGATCCATCTGAGCAGCGTCGCCGGCATGCTCAAGACGAATGCCGTTAAGTACAAACACATCAGGACTGGGTGCAAAAAAACGTTTCAGATAAAACGCCATTTGCTCTTCGGCTTTTTGTCCAGCAGCAGCATATTTATCTTCTGCCACAAACGGATCTAATTCCTTTTTAATCATCTTCTATATCCAAATGAATTAGTACACTCGCGCCTTGAGCGGGAACGATTCCACCGTCAATGGTTTCAAGCGCACCGGTTTGTAGGCGAGGCGCTGGCCTTCGCTGAAGTACAGGCTGTGCTTCAGCCAGTTCTGATCGTCACGCTGCGGGAAGTCGTCGCGCGCATGGGCGCCGCGGCTCTCGGTGCGCGCCGCGGCGGCGATCATGGTCGCCTGTGCGACCTCGATCAGGTTGTCGAGCTCCAGCGCCTCGATGCGCGCGGTGTTGAACACCTTGCTCTTGTCGTGGATTCCGGTGTGCGCGGCGCGCTCGGCGACCTGCCTGATCTGCTCCACGCCCTCGGCCAAGAGTTCCGGGAAGCGGAACACGCCGCAATGCTTCTGCATGGTCTTGCGCATCGCATCGCCGACATCGTGAACCCGCTCGCCGTCCTTCTGGTTTTCCAGCCGCGCGAGGCGCACCAGGGAATAGTCGGCGGAGCCGGCCGGCAGCAGCTTGGGGTGTGGATGGCTCTGCAAGTCCTCGATGATCTGCCGCGCCGCCTCACGCCCGAACACCAGCAGGTCGAGCAGCGAATTGCAGCCCAGCCGGTTCGCGCCGTGCACCGACACGCAGGCGCATTCGCCCGCCGCATACAGGCCGTGCACCACCTCCTCCGGCCCATGGTGATAGGGGGCGACGACCTGCCCGTGATAGTTGGTGGGGATGCCGCCCATCATGTAATGCGCGGTCGGCACGACGGGGATTGGTGCCTTCGCCGGATCGACATGCGCGAACTTCAGCGCGATGTCGCGGATGCCGGGCAGGCGCTGCTTGATCACGTCGTCGCCGATGTGGTCCACCTTGAGCAGGATATGGTTGCCGTGCGGGCCGCAGCCGCGCCCTTCCTTGATCTCGGTGGCGATCGCGCGCGACACCACGTCGCGGCTCGCGAGGTCCTTCGCGGTCGGCGCGTATCTCGGCATGAAGCGCTCGCCGTCCTTGTTCACCAGATAGCCGCCCTCGCCGCGCACCCCTTCGGAAATCAGCACCCCCGCGCCGTACACGCCGGTGGGATGGAACTGAAAGAACTCCATGTCCTCGAGCGGAATGCCCGCGCGCGCCGCCATGCCAAGCCCGTCGCCGGTGTTGATGTAGGCGTTGGTGCTGGACTGGAAGATGCGCCCCGCCCCGCCGGTGGCGAGCAAGGTGGCGCGTGCCTGAAAGATCATCGTCTCGCCGGTCTCGATCTCCATTGCGGTCACGCCGAGCACGTCGCCGTCCGCGTCGCGGATCAGGTCGAGCGCCATCCACTCGATGAAGAAATGCGTGTTGGCCTTCACGTTCTGCTGATAGAGCGTGTGCAGCAAGGCATGGCCTGTGCGGTCGGCCGCCGCGCAGGCACGTTGCACCGGCGTCTTGCCATAGTCCTGCATGTGCCCGCCGAACGGGCGCTGGTAGATCTTGCCCGAATCGAGCCGATCGAATGGCATGCCGAAGTGTTCCAGCTCGTACACCACTTCCGGTGCGGCTCGGCACATGAACTCGATGGCGTCCTGGTCGCCGAGATAATCCGATCCCTTCACCGTATCGTACATATGCCAGTGCCAGCTGTCCTTGCTGACGTTGCCCAGCGACGCGGCGATGCCGCCCTGCGCCGCGACGGTATGCGAGCGCGTCGGGAACACCTTGGACAGCACCGCCACCTTGAGTCCGGCATGCGCCAGATGCAGCGCCGCGCGCATCCCCGAGCCGCCAGCCCCGACCACCACCACGTCGAAAGTCCGTTTCGCAACCGCCATCACATCTCCCAAAGAATCTGCACCGCCCAGATCACGTAAAGAATCAGCACCAGTATCACCAGCACATGGATCGCCAGTCGCACCCCGGCCGGCTTCACGTAATCCATCACGATGTCGCGCACGCCGACCCACGCGTGGTAGAACACGCTCAGCAGGAACAGCAGGGTGAAGCTGCGCATCGGCTGGCTGGAGAACAGCGCCGTCCAGGTGTCGTAATCCACATAGGGCTGCAGCAGCAGGTAGCCGGCCAGTGCCACGCTGTACACCGCCATCAGCGCTGCCGTGACGCGTTGGACCAGCCAGTCGCGCAACCCGTAATGCGCGCCCGTCACCACACGGTTCACCATAGCTTCGCTCCGAGTAGAACAGTCAGCAGCAGACTCGCCGCCAGCACCACCTTGCTGCTTGCGCGCGCCTGCGCCAGTTGCACACCGTAACCCAGGTCGATCGCCAGATAGCGCAGCCCGGCGCAGAAATGATGCAGGAGCGCCCACAGCAGGCCAAGCAGCATGAGTTTTGCCAGCGGATGCGCCAGCATGTCCATAAGCCGGGTGTAAGTCTCGATGGAAAGCAGGCTGTATTGCAGCATCAGCAACAGCAGCGGCAGCGCGAGAAACAGCAATAAACCGCTGATGCGGTGGAGAATGGAGACGAAACCGGGGAGCGGCAGCTTGATGAGGTGCAAGGCGAGATGCTTCGGGCGTTGTTTGTTCATATTAGTCCCTGCCTGAGGCAATACCGATTTGCGTAATGCTACACCTTTTTCCGTGGCGCGAGAAAATCAAAACAATTATGATTCGGTTTTATTTGCTCTGGCTATTTGCTCATAGGAAAGAAACATGAAAGCACCCATCCGCGTCACCATCACCGGAGCAGCCGGCCAGATCGGCTATGCCACCCTGTTCCGCATCGCCAACGGCGACATGCTGGGGCACGAGCAGCCGGTCATCCTGCAATTGCTCGACCTGCCGCAGGCGCAGACGATGCTGCAGGGCGTGATGATGGAACTGGAGGACTGCGCCTTTCCGCTGCTGCAGCAGGTCATCATCACCGACGACCCCAAGGTCGCATTCCGGGACACCGAGATCGCCCTGCTGATCGGCGCACGGCCGCGCGGCAAAGGCATGGAACGCAAGGACCTCATCGAGGCCAACGGTGCGATCTTCTCCGAGCAGGGCAAGCTGCTCAACGAATATGCGACGCGCCACGTCAAGGTGCTGGTGGTGGGCAATCCCGCCAACACCAACGCGCTGATCGCGATGAAAAACGCCCCCGATCTCGACCCGCGCAATTTCACCTCGATGATGCGCCTCGACCACAACCGCGCCGTCGCGCAAGTCGCGCAGAAGCTGTTCCAGCCAATCCACGACATCAAGAAGATGATCGTCTGGGGCAACCACTCCGGCACGCAATACCCCGATCTCGACCATGCCGAAATTCGCGGCAAGCTGGTGCGTGAAATGCTGCCTGACCTGGGCTGGGTGGAAAAAGAATTCATCCCCACGGTGCAGAAGCGCGGCGCCGCGGTCATCGAGGCGCGCGGCCTGTCCAGCGCGGCAAGCGCCGCGAATGCCGCCATCTCGCATATCCACGACTGGATGCTCAGCGCGCACCATAACAACTGGGTGTCCATGGGCGTGCCGTCCGACGGCAGCTACGGAATTCCAGAAGGCGTGATTTACGGCTTTCCGGTGAGATGCAAACAGGGCGAATACCAGATCGTTCAGGATCTGCCGCTCAGCGAACAGGAACGCGAGCGCATGCAGGACAGCTACCGCGAACTGGTCGAAGAACGCGAGCACGTAAAACACCTGCTGGGATAAGGGTTTCGGCCACAAAAAAATTTCCGGGCGGATGCAACCGAACCGGGGCATCCGCTGTCTGACCTCCCCGAAGCGCAGCAAAGCACCCAACGATTGCGTGGAATGCGTATGCATTCGCTACGCCCTGTCCTCTGACGGGACATCATTTTTAACGGATCAAGCAACAAGGAAATCAGGAAAATGGCACTATCGATCACCGACGACTGCATCAACTGCGGCCTCTGCGAGCCGGAATGCCCGGTAGGGGCAATCTCCGAGGGCGACTACGTCTATGAAATCGACCCGAACAAATGCAACGAATGTGTGGGCTACTTCGACCAGCCGCGCTGCGTCGCCATAGGCCCGATAGATTGCTTCCTGGATGCCAACGGCAACCCGTACCGCCTGCTGCACCCGTAACAGCCCTTTCAACCGACCCGATACGCCGCATTTGTGGCCAGACATGGAGATGCCCGGCCACCGGTTTTTGCATAAATCAGCAAAAGCCTTTATTGACAATAATCCCTCAAAGTGGTCTGATGACCCTACAGAGAGCCTGTGTTTTCCCATCCTGATTTAGTCTTTGCACCGTCTTGATCCTGTCTTTAGTTCGACCCTGGTTTAGTAATGTCACCCGTTACCTAAATGAAGGAGGCAGAGAAAATGCAAGTCACACGAAGGCAATTCTTCAAGATATGCGCTGGCGGATTGGGCATGTCCGGCGTGGCGCTTCTGGGTTTCTCGCCAAACGAGGCACTCGCAGAGGTGCGCCAGTTCAAGCTGACGCGCACCACCGAGACCCGCAACACCTGCCCCTATTGTTCGGTGAGCTGCGGCCTGATCATGCACAGCATGGGGGACCGGTCGAAAAATGCCGCTTCCGAGATCATCCACATCGAGGGCGATCCCGATCATCCGGTGAACCGCGGAACGCTGTGCCCCAAGGGCGCGGCGCTAGTCGACTTCATCCACAGCCCGAACCGCCTCAAGTACCCCGAGTATCGCGCCGCCGGCTCGAACGAATGGAAGCGCATCTCCTGGGACGAGGCGTTCACCAGGGTCGCGCGGCTGCTCAAGGACGACCGCGACAAGAACTTCGTCGCGAAAAATACCGACGGCGCCACAGTCAACCGCTGGGTCAGCACCGGCTTCCTCGCGGCATCGGCGGCGAGCAGCGAAACCGGCTACATCACCCACAAACTTGTAAGGAGCCTCGGGGCTCTCGCGTTCGATAACCAGGCGCGTGTCTGACACGGACCTACGGTGGCAAGTCTTGCCCCTACGTTCGGCCGCGGCGCGATGACCAATCACTGGGTCGACATCAAGAACGCGAATGTGGTGATGGTGATGGGCGGCAACGCCGCCGAGGCGCACCCCTGCGGCTTCAAATGGGTGACCGAGGCCAAGGCGCACAACCAGGCCAAGTTCATCGTCGTCGATCCGCGCTTCACGCGCTCGGCATCGGTGGCGGACTACTACGCCCCGCTCCGCACCGGCACGGATATCGCTTTTCTGGGCGGGGTAATCAACTACCTGCTGGCCCGGGACAAAATCCAACACGAGTACGTTAAGGCGTATACCGACGCGAGCTTCATCGTGCGCGAGGATTACAAACACGAGGAGGGATTGTTCTCGGGCTACAACCCCGCAAAGCGCAGCTACGACAAGGCAAGCTGGATGTACGAGATGGGGCCGGATGGCTACGCCAAGGTCGATCCTGCACTCCAACATCCGCGCTGCGTGTTCAATCTGCTCAAGCAGCACTATTCCCGCTACACGCCGGAAGTCGTGAGCAACATCTGCGGCACGCCGAAGGACCAGTTCCTCAAGGTGTGCGAGATGATCGCCACGACGGCGGTGCCGGACCGCACGCTGACCATTCTCTATGCCCTGGGCTGGACCCAGCATTCCACGGGCTCGCAGATGATACGTACCGCGGCCATGCTGCAACTGCTGCTCGGCAACATCGGCATGGCCGGCGGCGGGGTGAACGCGCTGCGCGGCCACTCCAACATCCAGGGGCAGACCGACCTCGGGCTGCTGTCGAACCTGCTGCCGGGCTACCTGACCCTGCCGGGCGAAAAGGAGACCGACTACCAAGCGTACATCGACAAGCGTACCCTCAAACCCCTGCGGCCGGGGCAGATGTCCTACTGGCAGAACTACCCCAAGTTCCACGTCAGCCTGATGAAGTCCTGGTGGGGCGACGCGGCCACGAAGGAAAACAACTGGTGCTTCGACTGGCTGCCGAAACTCGACAAGGTGTATGACGTGTTGCAGGTGTTCGAGCTGATGGGCCAAGGCAAGATGAACGGTTATGTCTGCCAGGGCTTCAATCCGGTCGCCTCCTTCCCGAACAAGGCCAAGATCAGCGGCGCCCTCGCCAGGCTCAAGTTCCTGGTGGTGATCGATCCGCTGGCGACCGATACCTCCGAGTTCTGGAAGAACTTCGGCGAGTTCAACGACGTGGATGCGTCGAAGATACAGACCGAAGTGATCCGGCTGCCCTCCACCTGCTTCGCCGAGGAAGATGGCTCGCTGGTCAACTCGGGCAGGTGGCTGCAGTGGCACTGGAAGGGTGCCGAGCCTCCCGGCGAAGCGAAGGCCGACCCGGAGATCATCGCCGGCATCTACCTCAAGCTGCGCGAGCTGTACAAGAAGGAAGGCGGCCCCTTCCCCGATGCGCTCCTCGGTCTCACTTGGCCCTACAAGATTCCCCACGCCCCCTCCCCCGATGAGCTGGCCAGGGAATACAACGGCAAGGTGCTGGCCGACCTCACCGATCCCAAGGACCCGACCAAGGTGATCCTCAAGGCGGGCCAGCAGCTGGACGGCTTCGCCCAACTCAAGGACGACGGCAGCACCGCCTGCGGCTGCTGGATCTACTCCGGTGCCTGGACCGAGAAAGGCAACATGATGGCGCGGCGCGACAACTCGGACCCGAGCGGTCTGGGCAACACCCTCAACTGGGCGTTCGCCTGGCCGGCCAACCGGCGCATTCTCTACAACCGCGCTTCCGCCGACCCCGCGGGCAAGCCATGGGATGCGAAGCGCAAGCTGATCGGCTGGGACGGCGCCAAATGGGGCGGAACCGATATCCCGGACTTCAAGGCCGACGTGCCTCCGGGCGACCCCATGAACCCCTTCATCATGAACCCGGAAGGCGTGGCGCGCCTGTTCGCCGTGGACAAGATGGCGGAAGGCCCCTTCCCCGAGCATTACGAGCCTTTCGAGACGCCCCTTGACACCAACCCGCTTCATCCCAAGGTGGTGAGCAACCCGGCGGCGCGCGTGTTCAAGGCCGATATGGAGGGCTTCGGCAAATCCAGGGAATTCCCCTATGCGGGCACCACCTACCGCCTCACCGAGCACTTCCACTTCTGGACCAAGCACACCAAACTGTCGTCTATCCTCCAGCCCGAGCAGTTCGTGGAGATCGGCGAGGAGCTCGCGAAGGAGAAGGGCATCAAGGCAGGCGACCGGGTGAAGGTTACCTCCAGCCGCGGCTACATCAAGGCGGTAGCGGTGGTGACCAAGCGCATCAAGCCGCTGCAAGCCAACGGCAAGACAGTCCACCACGTGGGCATTCCGATCCACTGGGGCTTCAAGGGCGTGGCCAAAAACGGCTACATCGCCAACACCCTGACCCCCTTCGTGGGTGACGCAAATACCCAGACGCCGGAGTTCAAGTCGTTCCTGGTCAACATCGAGAAGGCATAGGAGGCGATCATGACACTTCAATCCCTTGATATCCGGCGTCGTTCCGCCACCACCACCCCGCCGCCCGGCCAGCGCAAGACGCTGGAAGTGGCGAAGCTGATCGACGTCTCCAAATGCATCGGCTGCAAGGCCTGCCAGGTGGCCTGCATGGAATGGAACGACACACGCGACGCGATCGGGACCAACACGGGGGTTTACGACAATCCGCGCGACCTCACCGAAAGTTCGTGGACGGTGATGCGCTATACCGAACTGGAAACTGACCGTGGACTGGAATGGCTGATCCGCAAGGACGGCTGCATGCACTGTTCCCATCCGGGTTGCCTCAAATCCTGCCCCGCGCCGGGCGCCATCGTGCAGTACAGCAACGGCATCGTCGATTTCCACGAGGAATACTGCATCGGCTGCGGCTACTGCATCACCGGCTGCCCGTTCAATATCCCGCGCATCTCCAAAAAGGACGGCAAGGCATACAAGTGCACGCTGTGCTCCGACCGCGTGGCGGTAGGGCTGGAGCCGGCCTGCGTCAAGACCTGCCCCACCGGCGCGATCGTGTTCGGCAGCAAGGAGGACATGCTCCAGCACGCCGAGGAGCGCATCGTCGATCTCAAATCGCGCGGCTACGGGAATGCCGGGCTGTACGACCCGCAGGGAGTTGGTGGCACGCATGTGATGTACGTGCTGCAGCACGCCGACCATCCGCAGCTCTACAATGGGCTGCCCAAGGACCCGCACATCAGCCCGCTGGTCAGCCTGTGGAAGGGCTTCGCCAAACCGCTGACCTCCTTGGCGATCGGGCTCGTCGCCATCGGCAGCATCTTCCACTACGTGACGAAAGGGCCGAACGAGGTTTCCGAAGACACCGAGAAGGAGCTCGAGCCATGAAACACGATCCCGACGATGTGGTCCGCTATACTGCCGCCGAGCGCCTCAACCACTGGATGGTGGCAATAACCTTCATCCTGCTGGCGCTATCGGGCCTGGCTTTCTTCCACCCCATGTTCTATCCGCTGATCCAGCTTTTCGGCGGCGGCACCTGGACGCGCATCCTGCACCCCTTCATCGGGGTATTGATGGCGCTCTCGTTCACCTCCATGTACTTCCGCTTCTGGAAGCTGAACATCGTGACGCCCGCCGACCGTGAATGGCTGCGCCATGCCCGCGAACTGGCGGAGGGCAACGAGCAGAACATGCCGAAGGTCGGCAAGTACAACGGCGGCCAGAAAGTGCTGTTCTGGCTGCTGGTGGGCAGCATGGCGATACTGCTCGTGTCCGGCTTCGTCATGTGGCGAGCCTATTTCTCGGCGCTGTTCCCGATCGGCCTTATCCGCCTTTCCTCGCTCGCGCACGCGGCGGTCGCGGCGCTCATGATCATCCTGATCATCGGGCACACCTATCTCGCCATCTGGACCAAGGGTTCCATCCGCGCCATGACCCGTGGCACCGTCAGCCGCGCCTGGGCAAAACAGCACCATGCGCTCTGGTATCAGGAAACGACAAGGAGCGAAAAATAATGAGCTCGACGATACTGCAACCGGGAGAAATCGAAACGCCGGCAGGCAAGATTCCCTTTCTGCACCTGCCGGAACGCCAGAGCGTTTTCCGGCAACGTGCGCAGCGCCTCAGGAGCCTCGCGGCAAATCACCCGATGGCGGACTTCCTTTTTTTCATGGCGCATCTCGCGGATGCGCAGCAGGCGGCGCTGGAGACCTTCCCCGACGTTCCCCTGCCCGACGCGGAAGCGCTGCATCTGTGCCGCGAGCACGGCATGCCGCCCCTGGCCGCGATGGGATGGCAGCGCGATCCCGCGTGGCGGACAATGCTGCAGGGGATGATGCTCTGCCTGGCTCCACACGCCAATGCTACGGTGGGAAAAACGATCCTCAGGCTGCAGGGGATGCCGGCTCACGAACTGGAAGCACTCGCCGGAAGGATACTCCGTGTGGAATGCGCCGATGCCGACCTTGCACCGGCACCCCTCGTGGCGTCCGCCCTGCAGGTCTACTGGGCTCACATGGCGACCTCCCTCGGCGAAGGCGCTTTTGCCCGCGGCGACATCGCCAACCTCTGCCCGGTCTGCGCCTCGGCCCCGGTGGCGAGCACGGTGCAAAACGGCGGAGCCGAACACGGGCTGCGCTACCTGCAGTGTTCGCTTTGCAGCGTGGAGTGGCACATGGTGCGCGTCAAATGCAGCAACTGCGAGGCGACCAGCGGCATCTCCTATTACGGCATCGAAGGCTCCGAGGCCCCGGTCAGGGCGGAAGCCTGCGAAGAGTGCGGCTCCTACCTGAAAATCCTGTACATGGAAAAAGACCCGCATGTCGAAGCGGTAGCGGACGACCTTGCCACCCTCGCGCTGGACGTGATGATGAACGGGAACGGCCTGCCGCGCAGCGGGCCGAACCTCCTGCTGGTCTCCGCCTGCGACATCGGGGACCATGACGCGATGTCCCGCCGGTATTCCGCATGAGCGCCCGCGCTGCTGCAACCGAATCCAGCCTGCTTTCCATTCCCTCGGTGGACCGCGTGCTCAACCTGCCCGCGGTGCGCGCGCTCGCGGAGGAGTTCGGCCGCAACGCGGCGCTGGCCGCAACGCGCACCACGCTGTCGCAGATGCGCGACAAGGCGGCGCAAGGCGGCATCCTGCCGGGCGACGCATTCGCCGAACCGCACCTCGCCGCAGCCCTGCGCGCCTGGCTGGAGGCGGCCTCGCGGCCTGCATTGCGCGCGGTCTTCAACCTCACCGGCACCGTGCTGCACACCAACCTCGGACGCGCCCTGCTGCCCGAAGAGGCAATCAGCGCCGTGGCGCAGGCGATGGCCTGGCCCTGCAACCTGGAATACGACGTCAAGGGCGGCGCGCGCGGCGACCGCGACAGCCTCGTCGAGCCGCTGCTGTGCGAGCTCACCGGAGCCGAGGCCGCGACGGTGGTCAACAACAACGCCGCCGCGGTGTTCCTCGCGCTCAACACCCTGGGCCGGAGCAAGGAGGTCATCGTCTCGCGCGGCGAACTGGTGGAAATCGGCGGCGCCTTCCGCGTGCCGGACATCATGAGCCGCTCCGGCGCGAAGCTTAAGGAAATCGGCACCACCAACCGCACCCACCTCAGTGACTTCGCGGCCGCCATCTCGCCGAAGACCGGCATGCTGCTCAAGGTGCACACCAGCAACTACGCCATCGTCGGCTTCACCGCTGCCGTGCCGGAACCGGAGCTCGCGCAGCTTGCGCATGCGCATGATCTGCCGTTCATGATCGACCTCGGCAGCGGCACGCTGGTCGACCTCGCGCGCTGGGGACTGCCCGCCGAACCCACGCCGCAGAAATCGCTGGCTGCGGGCGTCGATCTCGTCACCTTCAGCGGCGACAAGCTCCTCGGCGGCCCGCAGGCGGGCGTCATCGTCGGACGGCGCGACCTGATCGCGAGGATCAAGAAGAACCCGCTGAAGCGCGCGCTGCGCCTCGACAAGATGACGCTCGCGGCGCTCGAAGCCATCCTGCGGCTGTATCGCGACCCCGACCGCTTGGCCGAGCGCCTCCCCACCCTCCGCCTGCTGACGCGGCCGACGGACGACATCAAGGCCGTTGCCGCGCGGGTGCTGCAGCCGCTGCAGAACACGCTTGCGCAAGACTACAGCGTTTCGCATTACGCCTGCTCCAGCCAGATCGGCAGCGGCTCGCTGCCGGTGGAGCGCCTGCCCAGCCATGGCCTCGCCATACGCTCCGCTAGGAAAGGGCGCGGCGAAGGTTCGGCGCTGGAAAAACTCGCCACCGCCTTCCGCGCCCTGCCCGCCCCGGTGATCGGGCGCATCGAGGATGGCGCGCTGGTATTGGACCTGCGCTGCCTGGAGGATGAAGCCGGCTTCGTCGCGCAACTGGAAAAACTCAGCTTTAAGGCCAGAGGCCAGGGATGATTTTCGCTGCGTAGTTTTTCTTCCAAAAATTTCTCCGCATGATTACATGATCGTCGGCACCGCAGGCCACATCGACCACGGCAAGACCTCGCTCGTGAAAGCACTCACCGGCGTGGACACCGACCGCCTCAAGGAAGAGAAGGCGCGCGGCATCACCCTCGATCTCGGCTACGCCTACTCGCCCCTGCCCGAGGGCGGCGTGCTCGGGTTCATCGACGTGCCGGGCCACGAGAAGCTGGTGCACAACATGCTCGCGGGAGCGACCGGCATCGACTTCATGCTGCTGGCGGTGGCCGCCGACGACGGCCCCATGCCGCAGACCCGCGAGCACCTGCAGATCCTCAGCTTGCTTGGCCTCACGCGCGGTGCGGTGGCGCTGACCAAGATCGATCGCGTGACGAAACAGCGCCTCGATGAAGCCTATGCCGAAACGGCATCGCTGCTGAAGGGAACTCCGCTGGAGGACAGCCCGATCTTCCCGCTCTCCACGGTGAGCGGCGAAGGGGTGGAGCTGCTGCGCAATTACCTCGCGGAGGCCGCAGCCGCCCTGCCGCCCCGCCCTCCTGCGGGAAATTTCCGGCTGGCGGTGGATCGCTGTTTCACTCTCGCCGGCACCGGCACCGTGGTCACGGGCACGGTGTTTTCGGGGGCGGTGCGGGTGGGCGACCATCTGTTGCTGTCGCCGTCCGGCATCGAAGTGCGGGTGCGCAGCATCCACGCGCAAAACCGCCCGGCGGAAACCGGGCTGACGGGCCAGCGCTGCGCACTCAATCTCGCGGGAACGGATTTCGACAAAAGCGGCGTGCGCCGCGGCGACTGGCTTCTGGCCGAAGCCGCGCATGCGCCGACGCAGCGCCTCGACGTGCGGCTGCGGTTGCTGCCGGGCGCGGAACGCGCGCTGCGCCACTGGTCGCCGGTGCATTTCCATCTCGGCTCGGCCGATGTCCCGGTGCGGGTGGTGCTGCTGGAGCACGAGCTGCTCGAACCCGGAGCCAGCGGCCTCGCGCAGGTCGTGCTCGATCGTCCGATTGGTGCTCTGCGCGGCGACCGCTTCATCATCCGCGACCAGTCCGCGACCCGCACCGTCGGCGGCGGCATGGTGCTCGACCTCTTCCCGCCGGCACACAAGCGCCGCACGCCGGAACGCCTCGCCATGCTTGCCGCACTCGAACAGCCCTCCGCGCACGCAGCCTTGCGAGGCATGCTCGACGCCGCGCCCAACGGCATCGATCTCAGGCGCTTCATCATCTCCGCGAACCTCAGCCCGGCGGAAGCCGACGCGCTGCGCCGCGCTGTGCCGCTGACTGAGGTCAACGGCACCGCCTTCCCCGTACATGCCTGGAACGAGTTGCGGCAGACTGTGCTGGATTGCCTCGCAGATATGCACCGGCTGTCTCCCGACCTTCTCGGACCGGATGCGGGCAAGCTGCGCACGCTGGCAGCGCCGCATCTGCCGCATGCCGTCTTCGGCAGCCTGCTCCGGGAGTTGCGCGATGAGGGGCGCATCGTCCAGAGCGGCCCCTGGCTGCACCTGCCGGAGCATCGCATCGCGCTTTCCGCCACCGACCAGAAGCTCTGGCAGAGGCTCGCGCCGCTGCTGCTGGAGCAGCCCTTCCAGCCGCCCCGGGTGCGCGACCTGGCGCATGCCCTGCAGATGGGCGAGGCGCACGTCCGGCTGCTGTTGCAGCAGGTGGCAACGCTGGGGGAAGTTTACCGCGTGGCCCACGACCACTACTTCATGGCGCAGTCGGTCGGGCAGCTTGCCGCCATCGTGCGCGAAATCGCGGCGAAGCAAGCAGACGGCAAGGTCACCGCGGCCCTGTTCCGCGACCGCATCGGCACGGGACGCAAGCTCGCCATCCAGATCCTGGAGTTTTTCGACGCCAGCGCAGTGACCCGGCGCGCGGGCGACGCACATCACCTGCGCTGAGGCGTTTGGGATATCCTACGCGCTGCCAGTCAATTGTCCTGATCGAAAATCTGATTGCTGGAAGAGATACGTTCCCCGGTGGGGCGGCCAGACTTCAAATCTGGCAAGGGCCGTCAGTCGGTTCTTGGTGGGTTCGACTCCCACTCTTTTCCGCCAGAAATTTCAGCCTGCGAGATAGTTCCCTCCGTCATACCGGCGAAGGCCGGTATCCAGTGGCGCGCAATGCGCGCCAGTCAAAATAAAAGCTCGCTTCCCTTCGACAAGCTGATGGAACTACTAGCCATTCGACTAAGCCCGCAAGCGGGCAAGTCGCTGGTTATCAGGGCGAACGGGCTTCAAAGACCTCTGGTGGAGATCAATGAGCTCAGGCTTTAACCGCCTTGCCGATCTTCACGCGCCATTCCGCCGGGCCGGTCTCGTGCACCGAGGTGCCCTGACTGTCCACCGCCACCGTGACCGGCATGTCCTGCACGGTGAATTCGTAGATGGCTTCCATGCCGAGGTCGGCGAAGGCCAGCACCTTCGAAGCCTTGATCGCCTTGGATACTAGGTAGGCCGCGCCGCCGACCGCCATCAGGTACACGGCCTTGTTGCGCTTGATGGCTTCGATGGCCTCCGGGCCGCGCTCGGACTTGCCGACCATGCCGATCAGGCCGGTCTTTTCCAGCATCATGCCGGTGAACTTGTCCATGCGCGTCGCGGTGGTGGGGCCGGCGGGGCCGACCACCTCGTCGCGCACCGGATCAACCGGACCGACGTAATAGATGAAGCGGTTGGTGAAATCCACCGGCAGCTTCTCGCCCTTCGCCAGCATGTCGGCAATGCGCTTGTGCGCGGCGTCGCGCCCCGTGAGCAGCTTGCCGGAGAGCAGCAGCGTCTCGCCGGGTTTCCAGCTCGCCAGTTCCTCGCGCGTGACGGTATCGAGGTTGACGCGTCGCGACTCAGCGGAGGCATGCCATTCGATCTTCGGCCAGTCGTCCAGCGAGGGAGGCACAAGCTCAGCCGGGCCGCTGCCGTCGAGGGTAAAGTGGACGTGGCGCGTCGCGGCGCAGTTGGGAATCATCGCGACCGGCAGGCTCGCGGCATGGGTCGGGTAGTCCATGATCTTCACGTCCACCACGGTGGTGAGGCCGCCCAGCCCCTGCGCGCCGATGCCCAGCGCGTTGATCTTCTCGAACAGTTCCAGGCGCAGTTCCTCGATGCGATTTTTCGCGCCGCGCGCCTGCAGCTCCTGGATGTCCACCGGCTCCATCAATGCTTCCTTGGCGAGCAGCATGGCCTTCTCCGCCGTGCCGCCGATGCCGATGCCCAGTATCCCGGGCGGGCACCAGCCCGCGCCCATCTCGGGCAGGGTCTCCAGCACCCAGTCCACGATGCTATCCGAAGGATTGAGCGCGGCGAACGCGGATTTATTCTCCGAACCGCCGCCTTTCGCGGCGAGGGTTATTTCCACCTTGTCACCGGGGACGATCTCGAAATGGATCACCGCGGGCGTGTTGTCTTTCGTGTTCTTGCGCGCACCGGCCGGGTCGGCGAGCACCGAGGCACGCAGCGTGTTGTCGGGGTTCAGGTAGGCGCGGCGCACGCCCTCGTTGACCATGTCGGCGACACTCATCTTCGCATCATCCCAGCGCACGTTCATGCCCACCTTGACGAAGGCCGTCACGATGCCGGTGTCCTGGCAGATCGGCCGGTGCCCCTGCGCGCTCATGCGCGAGTTGGTGAGGATCTGCGCGATCGCGTCGCGCGCCGCGGGCGACTGCTCGCGCTCGTAAGCCTTGCCCAGCGCCTGGATGTAGTCGAGCGGATGGTAGTAGGAGATGTATTGCAGTGCGTCGGCGACGCTGGAGATGATATCTTCTTGGCGGATGGTAGTCATTTCGGGTTTCGGAAGTTAAGCATGCGGATTTCAGGGCGCGATTCTAGCGGAATACCCCGTTCGGTTAAACCCGCACCACGCATGAATCCCGATCCCGCGCTAAAATAGCTCCCGAGGCAGCCGCCGAACTTGCAGAGCCATCATGACCGAAGAACGTCTGGAAAACATCGAAGCAAAAATCACCTATCAGGAAGACCTAGTCGAAGAGCTGAACAAAACGGTCTATCAGCAGCAAAAAAAGCTGGAACGGCTAGAAGCGATTTGCCAATCGCTCGCAGGGCAACTCAAATCGCTGACTGAAGCAAGGAATGAGGGAATGCCCGCGAACGAAAGGCCGCCGCATTATTAGCGCACCGCCTATGTCATCAAGAATTCCTGTTGAAAATAGCGACCCGCCATGCTGAACAAATTAAGTGATTTTCTCTCTGCGACCATTGCCCCCGCCGACACCGGGAGCCGCCCCGAACACACCCTGCAACTGGCAACCGCCGTGCTGCTGATCGAAGTCATGCAGTCGGATGCCGACAGCACCGGCGAAGAGCAGGCGGCAATACTCAATATCCTCAAACAGAGATTTTATTTGTCGGATGCGGAAGTGGCGCAACTCTCCGACCTCGGACACCGCAAGTCAAAAGCTGCCAACGATCTTCAGCAGTTTACGTCCCTCATCAACCGGGAACTGGAGCTGTCCGAAAAGGTTTGCATCATCGAATACATGTGGCAAGTCGCCTATGCCGACGGGAAAATCAGCGCACATGAAAACCATCTGATGCGCAGGATCGTCGATCTCCTCCACATCCCGCATGGCGACAACATAGCCGCCAAGATGCGCGCCAAACCTGCCGGGCTGTAAAACACAAGGAAATTACTGGATTGAGCGAGTCAGGGAACGGGTGTATAAAAAATCGAAGTCGCAGTAAATTTGCAAACACGGGGGGCTCCAAATACATTAGCCCCGAACACTAGCAGCAACCTCCCCTGAAAACCATATGCCGAAATATCCAGGCATAGGCGGGAAGCCGCCTTTCCCATAAGGCTTGACAGCAGAACGTTCGTTCTTTTATAGTGCCAGTACGTTCGTTCTGTACAGGTGTCCCCATGACCGATTTCGATTCCCCCTCGCCCGAGTCCAACCCCAGGGACGCGGAGTATCTCGCCCGGCTGCAGGACTATTACGCCGACTGGAAGAGCATCCCCTCCTACGCTTCGCTGTGCGAGGTGTTCGGCATCGCCTCCAAATCCTGGGTCAAGGCGATTCTGGACCGGCTCGGCAAGGCCGGTTTTATCGAGCGCACGCCGGACGGGGTCTGGGTGCCGACACGCCAGTTCTTCGCGCGGCCGCTCGCCGAGTCTTCGGTGCAGGCCGGCATGCCGGTGTCGGTTACGGCAACGCAGGGGGACTATTACGTCATCGACGAGTTGCTGATCGACAAGCCCTCAACGACGACGCTGATCCCGGTGAAGGGCGATTCGATGATCGACGCCGGCATCCATGATGGAGACATCGCCGTCGTCGAGAAGCGCCTGACCGCCAACCTCGGCGACATCGTGGTGGCCATCGTGGACAACGAGTTCACGCTCAAGACCCTGGACAAGGAGCGCGGCCAGTTCGTGCTGCGCCCAGCCAATCCCGCCTTTCCGGTGATCCGCCCGCACGGCTCGCTGGAAATCTTCGGCGTGCTGACCGGCCTGATCCGCAAATACCGGTAAATAATCATGCAACAGACCCTACCCGGCCTTGGCCGCCGCACCCCGCCTTCCGCCCTGCTCTCCCTGACACACCCGAACCGGGAGCTTTTCCACCGGCATCACGCCCTGCTGCGCAAGGCGGTTCCGGCGGGCATCCCCTCGCCCGCCGACGACCAAGTGAAGCAGCACCTGAGCCTCGACGAGCATCTCGTGGAGCACAAGGAATCGACCTTCTTCATGCGGGTCGGCGGCGATTCGATGCGCGGCCTCGGCATCTTCGACGGTGACCTGCTGGTGGTGGACCGCTCCGTGCTCGCCGCCCACGGCTGCGTAGTGATCGCAGTGGTGGACGGCGAATTCACCGTGAAGCAGTTGCTGCACACGCCGGAAGGCAAGATGCTGCGCGCGGCACACCCGGACTACCCCGACATGATGATCGGACCGGGGCAGGATTTCGCCGTCTGGGGCGTGGTGACCTGGAACGTGCATAGGCACAATTCGTAGGCCATGCAGCGCCATCGCGCTGCAACTTCGCAGCACGAAAAAACTCAAGAAACACCGCAGCCTGCCGATAACAAGGCTGTTCAAGGCTTTATAAACTTATAAAAATGGCAAAGGACATCACCGATTACCGAACCCATGATTTCATCAAGGCCGAACCGAACGTAGTATGCGGACAGGTACTGATGGATCGCCAGCGGCATGTCGCCATCGTGGCGAAGAAGATGCCCTCCTCCTTCCACCTCATCTGCGTCAATTCCGGAACGCTGAAGGTCAGGAAGTACACGCCGCAGCAACTCACCGACGAGTGGATGGACGCGGAATATCCTTACGAGAAGGCATTAGCCCATCTGCTGAACATGGGCCAAAAGCACGGCGCTACCGAAACCGCCCGATCCCTGCTGGATGAATTGGTTAGAAACGGGAAAGAGCCAATGCAGGGCAGGCTGTTCTGGTAAGCGGCAACAATCCAGTCGCTGAAAAGAAAAATCGCCTAGCGAGTCAACGCTAGGCGATTTGTTAATTTGGCGCGCCCGAAGAGATTCGAACTCCTGACCCCTTGGTTCGTAGCCTGTGACATCAGGCGGCATGGCTAATTTAATCAAATAGTTGTTCATGCTACCACTTCTTTAAGCGCCTATAAATGTCTATGAGTGCGGTAAAAGTCGTGCAACACTTAAGTAGCCGGCAGTCGATTAATCCAACACAAAGTTGTATGGGCTGAAGCACTTGGTAGTGCTGCCTAAATTTGTAGTAGTCGCGATCTGACCTAGCAGGCTCGATGTCCGATAGTCGGCCATTACTTGCCGTTCAACCCTCCCCCGCTTGAACGGCTGCAGTAGCGCACAAAGCTGCCTGCGCAGTCTCTACAAAACCCGGGGCGATTCACTGTTTGCCGACGTAAAACATTCGTGCTACGCTATTCAACATGTTCCGTTTCGGCGGACTGGGCCATCTGCGGCCTCGGTTATGAGCGACCCAAAACGCAGGATGCTGAGTGGCACCATCGATACGAGTGCCCCCAAAACAGCATCGAATCATTTGTTTTACGTTGGCCAGTACAGATCTTTTTCAGTCATGTGCATTTGGCCGGTTAAACGCTCAGACGGCACGCACACCTACGACTTGAAGAGGCTTTTTATGCGCCACAAAATCGACATCGATTACACTAAACAAGCGGCAGACCATCTGCGCGAAGAAAGCAAGCGCCTTGGCGCAAGCTCAGAAATCAAATCTGGTCACGCTCACATGCTCGTAGCCGCAGCATTCGGCTACAACACGCGCAAGGCGATGCAGGATGACCCCAAGGGTCCATATTTTCACGACCAGAGGCTTAGCAGTGAAGCCGGAGACGTTGAGAAGATCAAGGAAGTTATCGGGCACATGAATGGGGCACCGGTTCAACCCGAACAGGCTCCGTTGATCGCCGGCATCATCCAAGATGGTCTGACGCCTGCATGCATCGAATGCGGCACCCACAGCTCTCATAGCGAACCGCTTGGCCTTGTTGAACCTGGTGATGATTCGGAATGGGTTTGCCCAAGTTGCGCAAGGGACGAATACCAGTACGGACGTTGCCGCTGCTGTGGTGATGACAAGCTCTTCCGCTTGGAGGACTTGGACGACAAAGGGCTTTGCAAAGAGCACGAGGGTGAATTCGATTACAGCCAGGAAGAATTGGACGACATGGAGAGTTTTATCGAAAACGTCCAAAAAGACGGCTGACCAGATAAGTTCTGAGTGATTTCTTTTTTGACAGGCCCCTTCTTGGGGCTTGTTTTTTGGCTGTTCAACTCACGTAATCCCCACTTACAATCGACGGCTATTCAATGTGGATGGACGAAGCAGCCTTTCTGCTAAGCCAATATCTGCTGTTCTGCTTGTGATGGGGATTAAGAGTGGAAGCATTTCGCGCATTTGTGACCGGACCATATCAAACGGCCAAGATCGATTTTGAAAATAAGAGTTGGCACACCGATGCGGGCATCAAGGATGTGCCTGGCTGGTATTTCGTGACGACGAACGCTCCGGTGTCCGTGCTGGCTGCCCAGACGCTTTGGGATACCACCTACATCCAGAAGCAAAACAAGAAGAAGGCTTCGGTCAAGAATTACAATCTTGCGGTGCGAGCTGGCCGACACACAGACGATCTGGCGCGGTTCTGGAATACGACGATTGTCTATTCCGGGATGGCATCAAGCCTGAGAAACCGTGCCAGGGAACACACGTTTGGTGATCCCGGCACAGGTGGCCTAGCTCTCTATCGCTATCCTGCGCTGGCCGACTACAACTGGACTTTCAGCTTCCTGCGCCTCGATGCCCACTTCGAACATTGCGACGACACGGCCACCATTTTGAAGCTGGGTGAGCAGATGTGGCGATCTGCCAACGGCTGGCCGCTGCTTTGCGCTGAATGACCTGAATAGCTACTGAACCTCAGAATTGGCTTAGCAATGAAAAAAACTAAATCAACACCACTCCCGCTCTCCTTTGCCGACTACGGACGGCTGAACCGTATTCTGGTTACCGTCCTAAACAGCGTGGATGCTCATACCGCCAACGGGTGCGTGTTTTTCACGATGGTTGGTAGCTATATCCTCGACAAGGCATTCGGGCTTAAAACTCAACCCGTCTGCGGTTCTGCCTTCTTCCATGTCGATGATGCAACTGACTTTGTGATGGCTTTTACGGACATGGAGACTTTCGAAAAGGGAGAAGTCGCCAGCCACAACGAAGCCTTTCATGCTTGGATCGAATGCAATGGCGTTGTGATTGACCTCATGGCACCGATCTTCCGGGAGAACCTTCTGAAGAAAATCCCGGACTCGAAACTGCGCCTGCCACGGAAAATGTTCCAGAGGCCCAAATCAGAAATGGCCAATTCCCCATTCGAACTGGTACGAGAAGGCGACTTCTATCTGCAAGTGAATCCGGCACTGACCAATGAGTTGATCAAGTTGTTCATGAGCCGAGCTGAAAATGGTGACCTGGCAGATGTCTGCCGACAGTGGTTCAAGCCGACCCCAAAGGCAATTCTTTCTGAGCTTGGCCTGGCAAGTAACGACGGAACACAGAGGGTGATGAAGCTGGAAAAACTGGAACTCGTCGGCAAATGGTGATCAATCGTCGAACGACGATCTATGCCAGTCATCGTGATCATGAAGGAGACTTGTCGAGTCGTTAAGCATTTCGTTGTCGAATCCGTATGGGTTAGCTGCTACATCAAGCCCGGGCGGGTCCGAAGTTTTGTGTAAACCGGACGTGTTCGACTCATCCCCGGCAGACCGCTTTGGCCGACTATCGGACATCGCCTGCCAGATCAGGTCGCGACTACCACACCTAATTAAATTGTAGATATCCGCCATTCCTTCAACCCTCTAAGGTGGGGAGAAATTGGCGCTTACGAACTCAGAAAGGATTGAACTCCTGACCCCTTGGTTGAGCACCAAATCTATACTGGGAATATTTTGGGCCACGGATTCAACACATTGAAAACATGTGAGGATAGAGTTAGTGCCGATGAGTGTTTATAGGTGCGAAATCGTGCAAAAGTCGTGCAGAAAGAAAAACGGGCTAAGCCATTTCTGACCTAACCCATTGATTTTATGGCGCGCCCGAAGAGATTCGAACTCCTGACCCCTTGGTTCGTAGCCAAGTACTCTATCCAGCTGAGCTACGGGCGCGTAATGCTAGTTGCCTGGCGGAGAGGGAGGGATTCGAACCCTCGATACAAGTTTAAGCTCGTATGCGCCCTTAGCAGGGGCGTGCCTTCGACCTCTCGGCCACCTCTCCGAAGGCCGCGCATAGTAATGTATCCGACCCGAAAGGTCAAACGATTACGCGCGTATTACGCATCTTCCTGATCGAGATCGAAGGCTTTGTGCAGCACGCGCACGGCCAACTCCAGATACTTCTCGTCGATGACCACGGAAATCTTGATTTCGGAGGTGGAAATCATCTGGATGTTGATGCCCTCTTCCGCCAAAGTACGGAACATTTTGCTGGCAATGCCGACATGCGAACGCATCCCGACGCCAACCACCGAGACCTTGGCGGCCTTGTTGTCGCCGACCACGTCGCGTGCGCCGATGTGCGGTTGCACCTTGCCTTTCAGGATGTCCATCGCCTTGACGAATTCGTTGCGATGCACGGTGAAAGAGAAGTCGGTCGTGCCGTCCACGCCGACGTTCTGGATGATCATATCCACGTCGATATTGGCGTCGGAGACTGGCCCCAAAATCTGGTAGGCGATGCCGGGCTTGTCGGGCACGCCCAACACGGTGATCTTGGCTTCGTCGCGGTTGAACGCGATTCCGGAGATGATGGCTTGTTCCATTTTGTCGTCTTCCTCAAAAGTAATCAGCGTGCCTTCGCCCGGCTCATCCAGAAACGAAGACAGCACGCGCAGCTTGACCTTGTATTTCCCGGCGAATTCCACCGAGCGGATTTGCAGCACCTTGGAGCCGAGGCTCGCCATCTCCAGCATCTCCTCGAAGGTGATGCTCTTCAGGCGACGTGCCTCGGGCACCACACGCGGGTCGGTGGTGTAAACGCCGTCTACGTCGGTGTAAATCTGGCATTCGTCAGCGCGCAGCGCTGCGGCAACCGCTACGCCGGTGGTATCCGATCCGCCGCGTCCCAGCGTGGTGATGTTGCCGTGCTCATCCTCACCCTGAAAGCCGGCCACGACCACCACGCAGTCGTTGGCGAGATCGGCGCGGATGTTCTGCTCGTCGATACTCACGATGCGCGCCTTGGTGAAAGCACTGTCGGTGAGGATCCTGACCTGTGCGCCAGTGTAGCTCTTCGCCTTCAGGCCGATGTCCTTAAGCGCCATCGCCAGCAGGCCGATGGTGACCTGCTCGCCGGTGGAAATAACCACATCCAGCTCGCGCGGATCAGGGTGTTTCTGGATTTCATGGGCCAGCGCAACGAGACGGTTGGTTTCGCCGCTCATCGCGGAGACCACCACCACGACCTGATGCCCCTGCGCCTTGAACTTCGCGACGCGGCGCGCCACGTTTTTGATGCGCTCGGGGCTGCCGACCGATGTGCCGCCGTACTTCTGAACTATCAATGCCACGATATTTATGTCCGACTTGAAAAATGGACGCAATTCTAACGCACCTGCCCGAAAAAAACGAGGCGGCAAACGGCCAGTTTGCTACACTCGCACCAATTTTTCAGGATTCCACGCAGCAGCCCCATGCCCAAAATCACCCCGCGCAGCATCCCCCCCTCAGCCCTGCAGCGCCTGCTCGACAGCGGCTATACGCCGGCCCTGGCCAGGATTTTTGCAGCGCGCGGCATCGCGGATAGCGGACAACTGGACACCTCGCTTGCGGGCCTGCTGCCGTTCGACAGCCTGAAGGGTGCGCGCGAAATGGCGCGCTTGCTGGCCGATGCCATTGCGGCACACAAGAAAATCCTGGTCATCGCCGACTACGATGCCGACGGCGCAACCGCCTGCGCGGTGGCGGTGCGCGGCCTGCGCGGCTTCGGCGCGCAGGTTGATTTCATCGTGCCGAACCGCTTCGAATACGGCTATGGCCTGACGCCCGAGATCGTCCACCTCGCTGTGCAGCTGCCGCTTCGATACGGCACCGACAAACCATCCGATAGCGGAGAAACGGCAAAGCAGTTACTCCCGCAATCGGCTGGCTGCGCCATAACCAGCGACTTGGCGAGCGTAGTTGGCTCGCCTAGTCGAATGGCTAGCAGTTCCACCAGTAACGTGTTGCAACTGCCCCCGGACATCCTGCTCACGGTGGACAACGGCATCGCCAGCGTCGAGGGCGTCGCCGAGGCCAACCGCCTCGGAATGCAGGTGTTTGTGACCGACCACCACCTGCCCGGCGATACGCTGCCCGATGCGGCGTGCATCGTCAATCCGAACCAGCTCGGCTGCGCCTTCCCGAGCAAGCACCTCGCGGGCGTCGGCGTGATGTTCTACGTGCTGCTGGCGTTGCGTGCCGAGCTGCGAACCAGAGGGCTGATAACCGAGGAGCAGGGACGGAAACTCCTCGAGTTGCTCGATCTGGTCGCGCTGGGCACCGTCGCCGACGTAGTGAAGCTGGACCGGAACAATCACATCCTCGTGCAGCAAGGCCTGCGCCGCATCTGCGCCGGACGCGCCTGTGCCGGCATTAACGCCCTGTTGCAGGTAGCCGGGAAGCGCGCAGAAAAAATCTCCAGCCAAGACCTGGGCTTCACCGTCGGGCCGCGCCTGAATGCGGCGGGAAGGCTGGACGACATGAGCCTGGGCATCGCCTGCCTGCTGGCCGATGACGATGCCGCCGCGATGCAGATTGCCGCAAGGCTGGACGCCCTCAACCGCGAACGGCGCAGCATCGAGGCCGACATGCAGGACAGCGCGCTGGTGGCGCTGGAGCAAGTCGATGTCAGCGGCAACTTCAGCCTCGCGCTGTTCGACGAAGCCTGGCATCAGGGCGTGATCGGCATCCTCGCGTCGCGCCTCAAGGACCGGTTCCACCGCCCCGTGATCGCCTTCGCGCGTGCCAATGATGGCGAACTGAAAGGCTCGGGGCGCTCCATTGCAGGGCTGCATCTGCGCGATGCACTCGATCTCGTCAGCAAGCGCCACCCTTCGCTCATCAGGAAATTTGGCGGGCATGCGGCCGCCGCGGGCCTGAGCATCGCCGAAACAGATTTTGCAAATTTTGCCGCCGCCTTCGAGCAGGTCGCCGCCGAACTGCTCGATGAAAGCGACCTCGCGCAACGCATCGAGACCGACGGTGCGCTGGAGCATGCCGAGATGAGCCTCGACGTGGCGCGCCTACTGGACGAACAGGTATGGGGCCAGGGCTTCCCCGCCCCGCAGTTCAACGACGACTTCGCCGTGCAAAACCAGCGCGTGGTCGGCGAAAGACATCTGAAGTTGCACCTGAAGAAGGAAGGAAAAACAATCGAGGCGATACTGTTCGGGCACAACGAGCCGTTGCCCGAACAAATCCATGCCGTATACAGCCTGAGCGTCAATGAATACAATGGTTCGCAGAGCCTGCAACTCATCATCCGCCACTGGCACGCAAGGGAGTGAAGCAATGGAAACCGGCTTTCTGCAGGGCAATGGCATCGAAGCCTTGCCGCAGTTCCTCACCAGCCTCGCCATTGGCCTGCTGATCGGGCTGGAGCGCGAACGCAACCCCTCGACCAAGGCCGGGCTGCGCACCTTCGCGCTGGTCGCCGTGTTCGGCACCATGGCCGCGCTGCTCTCCACGAAACTCGCTTCGCCCTGGCTGCTGATTGCCGGTCTAATTGCCGTGGCCGGAACAATCGTCGCCGCCTACCTCAACAGCCCCCGCGAGGAAAGCGATCCCGGCACCACCACCATCATCGCGCTCGTGCTGTGTTACGGGCTGGGCGCAATGGTCTGGTACGGGCTCGCAAAGCTCGCCGTAATGCTGGCGATCGGCATCACCGCCCTGCTCTACTTCAAGCCCGAACTGCGCGGCCTGTCACAGAAACTCACGCGCCGCGACCTGGTTGCAGTGCTGCAATTCTCCGTACTGACTTTTATTGTGCTGCCGATTCTGCCCAACCAGAATTACGGCCCCTATGATGCCTTCAACCCGCATCAGGCCTGGCTGATGGTAGTACTGATCTCCGGCATCAGCTTGGCCGGCTATGCCGCGCTGCACATGGTAGGAACCCGCTATGGCGCGCCGCTGCTGGGCTTCCTCGGCGGCTTGGTTTCCAGCACCGCCACCACGATGATCTACGCAAAGCACGGCAAGAGCAACCAGGCCATGCTGAACCTCGCCGCATCGGTGATCGTGATTGCCGGCATGGTAGTGCTGCTGCGCCTCATGGTGGTCAGCGCCGCGGTCGCCTATGGCGCGCTGCCCGGCCTGCTGCCGGTGCTGGCAGGTGGCCTGCTGTTCGGTTTGCTGGTCGCGCTGTACAACTGGCGCAAGCTGGGCAAGGCCGCCGAACTCTATGTGCCGGAGACCACCAACCCGGCCGAACTGCATGCCGCAATCGGCTTCGGCCTGCTGTATGTCGCCGTGCTGCTCGGCTCGGCGTGGATGACAGACATCGCGGGCAGCCAGGGTTTGTATGCCGTGGCGCTGGCATCTGGGCTGACCGACGTGGATGCCATCACCCTGTCCAGCCTGCGCCTCTTCAACCTCGGCCAATTGAGCGAGCAGCAGACCGTCACGGCGATCGCGCTCGCCGTCCTGGCCAATCTCGCCTTCAAGTTCGGCATGGTGTTTTTCATCGGCGGCCGGGCGCTCGCCAAACAGGTCGCCACCGGCTTCAGCGCAATCGCCTGCGGGGTAATAGCGGGTTTGTTTGCGCTATAATCGCGCCCTTTCTGATTCCGTCCACACTGACTGCCTCTAGAAATTCGTTTCTCGGGATAGCAGGCCGGACACGGTGATGCGAAGCATTTGGTGCGGGTAGGCCTGCTGCTCCGCGCTCCCGCACCGGGAGGCTGCGCCACACCGTGTCGCGCGGGCACCGCAAGGAGCCGCACAGCGAATGACGAGGCATATCGGATTGATAGACGAGAAATGAGCGAGCACGCGACGCCGCGATTCGCCCGATAAACGGATTTATAGAGGTAGTCCATGGAAGCCGAACAACTCAACGCCCTTTCCAACCAGCTGCAGGACTTAAGTCTGCGTAGCGCCGAACTGCGGAGGTATCTTTGACTTCGATACCAAGCAGGAACGTTTAGTCGAAGTCTCGCAGCTCTCCGAAGACCCCGCCATCTGGAACGACGCGAAGCGCGCGCAGGAACTGGGACGCGAGCGCAAGATGCTGGAAGGCGTAGTGCTCGGCCTGACGGAAATCCAGCAGAATCTTTCCGACGCCGCCGAGCTGTTCGAGATGGCGAAGGCGGAAAACGACGAGGGCAGCCTCCAGAGCATCGCCGCCGACGTGGAGGACGTGCAGAAGCGCGTCGAGGCGCTCGAATTCCGCCGCATGTTCTCCAACCCGGCCGACCCGAACAACTGCTTCATTGACATCCAGGCCGGCGCCGGCGGCACCGAGGCCTGCGACTGGGCATCCATGCTGCTGCGCATGTATCTGCGCTATTGTGAGCGCAAGGGGTTCCAGGTCGAAGTGCTGGAAGAAACGGCGGGCGACGTCGCCGGCATCCGCAGCGCCTCGCTGAAAGTCGAAGGGGAATACGCCTACGGCCACCTGCGCACTGAAACCGGCGTACACCGCCTGGTGCGCAAATCGCCGTTCGACTCCTCAGGCGGCCGTCATACCTCGTTCGCCAGCCTGTTCGTCTATCCCGAAGTGGACGACTCCATCGAGGTCGAAATCAATCCCGCCGACCTGCGCGTGGACACCTTCCGCGCATCCGGTGCCGGCGGCCAGCACATCAACAAAACCGATTCGGCGATCCGCATCACCCACATCCCGACTGGCATCGTGGTGCAGTGCCAGAACGATCGCTCGCAGCACAAGAACCGCGCCGAAGCCATGTCCATGCTGAAATCGCGCCTGTACGAAGCTGAATTGCGCAAACGCCAGGCCGAACAGCAGAAACTGGAGGAAACCAAATCCGACGTCGGCTGGGGTCACCAGATCCGCAGCTACGTGCTGGACAACTCCCGCATCAAGGATCTTCGCACCAACGTAGAAATCTCCAACACGCAGAAGGTGCTCGACGGCGACCTCGACCCCTTCATCGAAGCCAGCCTGAAACAAGGCGTTTAATAAAAAGAGAACTATCATGACCGAACAGACCGCACAATCTCAGGACACCAACCAGATCATCGCGGAACGCCGCGCCAAGCTGAATGCGATCCGCGAGCAGGGCGTCGCCTTCCCGAACGACTTCGAGCGCAAGCATCTCGCGGGCGATCTGCATGCCGAGTATGGCGAGAAGACGCACGACGAACTGGAGGCCGCGCAGGTTCACGTCGCGGTGGCCGGGCGCATGATGCTGAAGCGCGTGATGGGCAAGGCCAGTTTCGCGACCATTCAGGACATGAGCGGGCGCATCCAGCTATTCGTCAGCAACGGCGACACTGGCGAGGAGGCTCACAGCACCTTCAAGCACCACGACCTCGGCGACATCCTCGGCGCGGTCGGCGTGCTGTTCAAGACAAAGACCGGCGAGCTTTCCGTGCGCGTTACGCAAATACGCCTGCTGACCAAGGCGCTGCGTCCGCTGCCGGAGAAGTTCCACGGCCTGTCCGATCAGGAGCAGAAATACCGCCAGCGCTATCTCGACCTGATCACCAACGAGGACGCGCGCAAGGTGTTCATGACGCGCACCCGGATCATCCAGGCAATCCGCGAATTTTTCATCCGCCACGGTTATCTGGAAGTGGAGACGCCAATGATGCACCCGATCCCCGGCGGCGCGTCGGCCAAGCCGTTCGAGACGCACCACAACGCGCTGGACATGAAGATGTATTTGCGCATCGCGCCGGAACTCTACCTCAAGCGTCTGGTGGTGGGCGGCTTCGAGAAGGTGTTCGAGGTCAACCGCAACTTCCGCAACGAGGGGCTGTCCACGCGGCACAACCCGGAATTCACCATGCTGGAATTCTACGAGGCGTACCGCGATTACAAATACCTGATGGATTTCAGCGAGAGCCTGTTCCGCGAAGTGGCGCAGAAAGTGCTGGGCACAACGCTCATCACCTACCAGGGCAAACCACTCGACCTGGACAAGCCGTTCCACCGCCTGACCATGGTGCAGGCGATCCAGAAATACCATCCGCAATTCACCGGCGCGCAACTCAACGACCGCGAGTTCGTCGTCAGCGAGCTGCAGGACCTCAAGGCGAAGTACAAGCCGGAGGACGGCCTCGGCGGGCTGCAACTGTCGCTGTTCGAGGAGCTTGCCGAGCCGCACCTGTTCGAACCGACCTTCATCGTCGATTATCCCGTCGAGGTATCGCCGCTGGCGCGCAGCAGCGATACGCGCCCCGGCATCACCGAGCGCTTCGAACTGTTCATGGTCGGCCGCGAGATCGCCAACGGTTTCTCCGAACTGAACGACGCCGAAGACCAGGCCGCGCGCTTCGACGCGCAGGTCGCGGCGAAGGAAGCCGGCGACGAAGAGGCAATGTACAAGGACAACGACTATGTGCGCGCGCTGGAATACGGCCTGCCCCCGACCGCCGGCCAGGGCATCGGCATCGACCGCCTGGTGATGCTGCTCACCGACAGCGCGAGCATCCGCGACGTGATCCTGTTCCCGCACATGCGGCCGGAGTAACGCAGTCGCGCATGGCCGGACCAGCCCACATCGACCTGCAAATCACCGGCATGCACTGCGCGTCCTGCTCGGCGCGCCTCGAAAAAGTCCTGAACCAGTTGCCGGAAGTGGCGGCCACGGTGAACATCGCCACCGAAAAGGCGCATATCGACTACAACCCGCAGCAGACCGACCTTGCCGCCCTGATCAAGGCCGTGCAGGGTGCCGGCTTCGATGCTGCTCCGTTGCGCGACTTCGCCGCCGAAAAGCAGGCGCGCCTTGTCGCCTACCGCCGCGAGCAGGTGCAATTCGCCATCGCGGTGCTGCTCTCCCTGCCGCTGCTCATGGAAATGCTGCTGATGTTCTTCGGCGTCCACCTCATGATGCCTGGGTGGCTGCAATGGCTGCTTGCCACGCCGGTGCAATTCTGGAGCGGGCGGCGCTTCTACTCCGGCGCATGGAGCAGCCTGAAGAGTGGCGGCAGCAACATGGACGTACTGGTCGCACTCGGCACGAGTGCGGCCTACTTCCTCAGTTGCGCGGTGCTGCTCTTCAATTTCGACCAGCCGCTCTACTTCGAGGCGAGCGCCGTACTCATCACGCTGATCCTGCTCGGCAAGCTGCTCGAGGCGTGCGCCAAGGGCAAGGCCTCGGGCGCGCTGGAGGCACTGGTCAACCTGCAGCCGAAAATGGCGCATGTCGAGCGCGACGGCGTCATACAGGAACTGGCAGTCGAACGCATGCAGGCGGGCGATATGTTCCTGGTGCGCCCCGGCGAGAGCGTGCCGGTCGACGGCATGGTGCTGGAAGGCTCATCCAGCATGGACGAGGCCATGCTCACCGGAGAAAGCCTGCCGCAGGGCAAGCAGGCCGGCGACAAGGTCTATGCCGCGACGCTCAACCAGCACGGCCTGCTCAAATGCCGCGCGCTGGCAGTTGGCTCGCATACCCAGCTCGCCGCGATCATCCGCCTCGTGGAGCAGGCACAAGGCTCGAAGGCCGCGATCCAGAAGCTCGCCGACCAAATTTCCGCCGTGTTCGTGCCGGTTGTGCTGGCCATCGCACTGCTGACGCTGGCCGCCTGGTGGCTGCTCGGCGGCAGCTTTACCACCGCGCTGATCAACGCGGTGTCCGTGCTCGTGATCGCCTGCCCCTGTGCGCTCGGATTGGCGACACCCACCGCCATCGTCGTCGCCACCGGGCGCGCCGCGCAAGCGGGCATCCTGGTCAAGGATGCCGCTGCGCTGGAGCGCGCCCACCGGCTTTCGGTGCTGGTGGTGGACAAGACCGGCACGCTGACCGAAGGAAAACCGGGCGTAACCGACCTGCTGCCCGCACCGGGAATCTCGCCGGACGAACTGCTGCAGACCGCGGCGCGGCTGGCGCAAGGCTCCACGCATCCGCTGTCGCATGCCCTGCTCGATTGCTCACGCGAGCGGCAGATCGTCCCGGCGCAGGCCGCCGGCATCCGGGAAGTCCCCGGCCACGGCCTGCATGCAGACATTGACGGGAGACGCTACCTGCTTGGCTCCCCGGCCTTCGCCATGCGCGAAGGAGTCACAATCGACGAACAACAGATTCTCGCCCTTCAGCAACAGGGCAAGACGGTGATCGCGCTCGCGTACGACGGGAAGTTGCTGGGCTATATCGCTCTCGCCGACCAGTTGCGCCCCGGCAGCCACGCCGCGGTGGCACAGCTCGCCGCAATGGGCGTCCGTGTGGTGATGCTGAGCGGCGACAACCGCGCCACCGCACAGGCCATCGCGGCACAGGCGGGCATTTCGGAATTCCACGCCGAGGTGCTGCCACAGGATAAGGCCGCGCAGGTGCAATCGCTCAAGACTGACGGGCAACTGGTCGGTATGGCCGGCGACGGCATCAACGACGCACCTGCGCTGGCCGCCGCGGATGTGAGCTTCGCGATGCGCAGCGGCAGCGACATCGCCATCGAGGCGGCGGACCTCACCCTGATGCGCAACGACCTCGCGAGCGTGGCGGACGCGATCTCGCTGTCGCGCGCCACGTTGAAGAAAATCCGCCAGAACCTGTTTTTCGCCTTTGCCTACAACGTGCTGGGCATTCCACTCGCCATGCTCGGCATGCTCAATCCGGTGATCGCCGGCGCGGCGATGGCGATGAGCTCGGTGTCGGTGATCAGCAACGCGCTGCTGCTGAAGCGCTGGCAGCGGCAGGCATAAAATGGAGTTATTCGGCTTCTCTGCAGAAGCGCAGGCGGTTAGGACCGTTCCTGCTGGAGTAAAACACTAGTGAATATGGCCACCTTCATCGTGCACATGCCCATGCGCCAGCTCCTCTGAGGTAGCCGGGCGCACGCCGGTCACGGTGCAATTGAAGGACAGCGTCTTGCCGGCCAGCGGATGGTTGCCGTCCACCGTCACTTCGTCGTCGGTCACATCCACCACGGTGTAGAGCAGATAATCCTCATCTTCGGAATTATCGGGGCCGCCCTCGAACTGCATGCCAACCTTGACATCCTCGGGAAATGCATTGCGCGCCTCCACCTCGACCAGCTCGTGGTCATATTCGCCGAAAGCATCGTCGGGCTGCAGGGTCACGTTGCATTGGTCGCCGACATCCTTGCCGTGCAAGGCCTCTTCGACCAGTGGAAAAATACCGTCATAGCCGCCATGCAGATAGCTGACCGGATCCTCGACCTTTTCCAGCAGTTCGCCCGTGGAGTCGAACAATTCGTAGCGCAGCGAAACAACGGTATCTTTGGCAATTTTCATTTCAGTTCCTTTATCAGTTTAAAGACTTCCTGCGCGTGTCCATGTGCATGAACGCCATACATCACATGGCGCAACATGCCCTGCTTGTCAATCACAAAAGTGGATCGTTGGACGGCATGCTTTTTGTGCCCGTCCACTTCCTTTTCAACCATCACGCCATAGCGCTTGCAGACACGCGCCTCGGGGTCGGAGAGCAGCAGTACCGACAGCCCGTATTTGTCGCGAAACGACGCATGGCTCAGGCAATCATCGCGGCTGATGCCGACCACGAGGGTATCCAGCTTGACGAAATCGTCATCGAGTTCGCTGAACTCGTTGGCTTCCATGGAACAGCCCGGTGTATTGTCCTTGGGGTAAAAATACAGCACGACATTTTTTTTGCCCCGCTGCGAGGTAAGCACAAAAGTTTCCATGTCCGCATCCGGCAATTCGAAATGCGGTGCTTCCATTCCGGTAGTGAGATGAACAGTCTGCATAGATGTTTCCCCCTATGCGGCATTTTAAACACATTTCGGCTGCATTATAAAAATTTTTGTGCCGCCATATCCGGCATGGGACAACTATAATCCTACCCATTAAAAATTGTGCTGCATGCCCGATCGGATGAAATGCTTTACCGGCGATACTTGGGCAGCTAATATTTTCCCCCTCTGGATTTCAGGAGCAAATCATGAGTGACGGCACGCTGCAACACACCAGACTGGACGGCATCGTGGACTACACTGCCGCACTGGATACGCTGTGCAAGCTGGCGCGCCGCGATCTGTGTCTGTTTGACAAGAACTTCGACGGCCTGGGATTCAACACCGAAGTGCGTTACGAGACGCTGCGCAGTTTCCTGCTCGCAAGCCCCGCCAACCGGCTGTTCGTGCTGGTGCACGATACCCGCTACCTGTCCACCCTGTGTCCACGCATGATGATGCTGCTGCACCGGTTCGGCAGCAGCATGTTCATCCATCAAACGCCTGACAGGCTTCATCAGGTCACCGAATCCTTTTCGGTTGCGGATGACGCCCATTATGTGCGCCGTTTCCACTTCGACGACCCGCGCGGCATCCTGGCGCAGCACGACCCGGAAAATGCGCGCATCCTGAAATCCCGTTTCATGGAAATGTGGGGGGCTTCACACCCGGCAGCAGCCACTTCAAGGCTCGGGCTGTAAAAAATAGTTGCCGCCCCCCCTTGTTTTCCTGTATGCAAGAGCTAGAATACGCCGCCTTCGATTTGGGGGTATTCCCGTTTCGATTTCGGGAGCTTCAAAATCAGGTAAAAAATTTTGTGCTTTTTAACTTCAATCTCCCAAGGAAATTAATAATGAAACTCTCTGCTCTCGTTGCTGCTCTGCTGGCTCTTGCCTTGACCGCTTGTGGTGGAAAACCTGCTGAAGCTCCTGCTGCCGCACCGGCTCCTGCCGCTGCTCCCGCACCGGCTCCTGCTGCTGAAGCCGCTTCCGCACCTGCTGCAGCTGCAGCTCCCGCTGCTGAAGCTGCTCCGGCTGCTGCTGCCGCTCCTGCTGCAGCAGCACCTGCAGCAGCACCTGCACCTGCTGCTGCACCTGCTGCAAAGCACTAAGCATCGCGCTTCTCAAGCAGTACAAAAAGCCGGCGCAAGCCGGCTTTTTTATTTTCCTCACCCTGCTCAGATAATTTCGCGCCAGCCGAACCCCTCTTCCTGCGTCGCCACTTCCACCCAGCTCGCTTCGCAGTTCAACGCGCCACTCAACGCCTGCACCGCGAGCCCTGCAGTGTTGTTTTTGCGGCTCAGGTGCGCGGCAACCAGATGCTGCAGACGGCTCGCATCCAGCCGGCCCAGAATACCGGCAGCATCCCGGTTGTTCAGATGTCCGAAGCGCCCGCCCACGCGCTGCTTGAGACTGTATGGATAATCGCCGTCCCTCAGCATGCCGCTGTCATGATTGCATTCCAGCACCAGCGCATGGCAACCACTCAGGGTCTGTTCGATATATGCCGTGCTGCAGCCGGCATCGGTCAGTACGCCAAGCCGCCGTGCGCCATCGCTGAAAACAAACTGTACCGGCTCGACTGCATCGTGCGGAACCGGGTAGGGGGTAATTTGGATCTCACCGATTGCAAATGCTTGGTGGGGATCGATTTCATGGAGACAGGTAATATCGGAAAAATCTACTGCCTGGCTGCGCAAGGTGCCGTGGGTAAGCCAGACCGGCAGGTTGAATTTTCGCGCCAGCCGTGCCACACCGCCAATGTGGTCGCCATGCTCATGCGTGACGGCAATGCCGCTCAGTTGATCAGCGGATACTCCCAGCCGCGCCAGCCGCGAAACCGTGTCCTGCAAGCCGAAGCCGCAGTCCATCAGCACCAGCGTCCGGCCGGCAGCAACCAGCAGTGCATTGCCTTCGCTGCCGCTGCCCAGAGAGGCGAACTTCATGAAGCAGGCTGCCGGCAACTACTGATTGATATTCTTGTAAATCGCCTCAACCATCTGCTTGGCCGCATCATCGCTCGCGCCGTCCTGATCGGTAACGGACACTTCGCATGCCGCACCGCCATCCTTGACGTTCACGCGATAACGCGTATTGTTGTTTTCGCCGCTCTTCCAGAACTGCAGCTTATCCAGCCAGTCGCGCTCCACCTTGGCCGGGCGCAGGAAGTAGATGCCCCTGGCACGATCCTTGTCTTCCACCGCCAGCCCGGCGCGCTCGATAGCCAGCCCTGCCCTGCGCCAAGAGCGGTCGAACGTATCGTTAACCACGATAATCTTGCTGCCGTCGAAAATCTCCTCCAGGCTGGCCGATCCTGCCGGTCCGGAGGCATTGATCGTCGTTTTGCTGCTTGTTGCCGTCACGCTGGCTGCCCTGGTTTCGCTCGCTGACGCTTCCTTGGTATCGCCGGCTTGGGCTGCACCACCCTTGCGGTACTGGGAATAAGTCGCCACCCCTTCATCTTCGCCCTGCGGCACCTTGAAGCGTTCATCGCTAGGGGGCGTAGTCAGGTCAGGCGGCACTTCGAGCGCCGGAACCTGGCCAGCCTCGGTACCGTAATCGACACGCTTGCCGCCCAGGCCAAGCGACTTGCAACCCGCCAGCGAAACCAGCGCCACACAGAAAATCCCGATCTGCCAAACTTTCATTGTTTCTCTCCTGCTATACAGCCAATTAATTGAGTGCGCCGGCCTGGCGCATCGCCACCTCGACCGCCCCGTGCGCAGATTGCGACAGGGGCGTGAGCGGCAGGCGCAACGCATTTTTCATCTTGCCCATGCGCGCCACCGCCCACTTCACCGGGATCGGATTAGCCTCGACGAACAAGTTGCGGTGCAAGCCGAGCAAGCGGAAATTGATTTCGCGCGCCCTCGCAACCTCGCCGTTCAGGGCCGCCGCACACATCTCGTGCATCAGCCCCGGCGCGATGTTCGCCGTCACCGAAATCGTGCCGTGCGCGCCGAGCAGCATCAAGGCCAGCGTGCTGGCGTCGTCGCCGCTGTATACCGCAAAGCCTTCCGGCGCGCGCTGCAGCAGGTCGCTGCCGCGCTCGATGTTGCCGGTCGCGTCCTTGATGCCGACGATATTGGAAATCTGCGCCAGGCGCAGCACGGTGTCGTTGCTCATGTCCGCCACAGTGCGTCCCGGCACGTTGTACAGGATGTGCGGCATATCCACCGCCTCGGCGATGGTCCTGAAGTGCTGGTACAGACCTTCCTGGGTCGGCTTGTTGTAATAGGGCACCACCGTCAGCGACGCCTCCGCGCCGGCCTTTTTCGCGAACGCCGCCAGCTCGATCGCCTCCCGGGTCGAGTTCGCCCCGGTTCCGGCGATGACTGGAATGCGCCCGGCCGCGTGCTTCACCGCCTCGGCGATCAGCAGCTCATGTTCCGCCACGTCCACGGTGGGCGATTCGCCGGTGGTACCGACCACCACGATGCCGTCCGTCCCCTGCGCGATGTGAAAATCAATCAATGCCCGGAATGCCACCAAGTCGAGGCTGCCGTCCTCGTGCATCGGCGTGACGATTGCAACGATACTGCCCTTGATCATTTTTCCTGCCACCAAAATAAAGTGCTGCATTCTACCGCAATACGGCAACGCGCCAAAGGGCGGCGCGACAAAAGATGCGCCCCTGTGGAATAATGGCGCCACTGTTGAATTTACCCTTTGCCATGCCTTCGACCACCCTGGCCACCCTGCACCCCGGCGAGTCCGCGACCATCGTCGCGATCCACGCCGAAGAAGCCCTGCATCAGCGCCTGCTCGCGCTGGGCTTCCGCAGCGGCAACCAGATCGAGCTGATCCGCAAGGCCAGCTTCTCCGGCCCCCTGCAGGTGCGCATCGGCACCACCGACATCCTGCTGCGGCGCAGCGAGGCCGCCAAGATCACGGTGTGCAAGGTATGAAGCGCGTCGCGTTGCTCGGCATGCCCAACACCGGCAAGTCCACCCTATTCAACCGCCTGACCGGGGGCGCGGCGCGCGTCGGCAACTGGCCGGGCATCACCGTCGAACTGCTCAGCGGCAAGATCCTGCTGGGCAGCGACATGGTGGAAGTCATCGACCTGCCCGGCATCTACGACCTGCACGGCTTCTCGGACGACGAGCAGGTGGTGCGCCACTTCCTGCACGACAACGTGCCGGATCTCGCGCTGGTCATCCTCAACGCCACGCAGATCGAGCGCCAGATGAGCCTGCTGCTGCAGCTCAAGCAGCTCAACATGAACATGGTGGTGCTGCTCAACATGGCGGACGAAGCCAAAAAATACGGCATCACCATCGACGGCCGAAAAATGTCCGATCTGCTGGGCGTGCCAGTGTTCCTGCTCAGCGGCAAATACGGCAACGGCTACCCGGAAGCCCTGCAGGCGATCACCAAGGCGCTGCGCTATCCCACGCCCGGCATGGCCGAACAACTGCGCAGCAAGCTCGAGCAGGACGTGCATATCGAAGCGGAAATGGCGCGCGTGCTCAAGCATGCCGTACAAATCCCGGCGCAACTGCCGGAAAACCTCACCGAGAAACTCGACCGCGTGATGCTGCACCCGTGGCTGGGGCTGCCGATCTTCTTCGCCATCATGTACCTGCTGTTTCAGGGTATCTTCCTGCTCGGACAGCCGCTGCAAAACGGCGTCGCCGCGCTGTTCACCTGGCTGCGCGAGGCCGCGCTCGCACCGCTGCTGGGCGGGCTGCCGCAAGCCGTGCAAGGGCTGCTGCTCGATGGCATCTACAACGGCGTCGCCACCGTCGCCGCCTTCGTGCCGGTCATCGTGCTGTTCTTCCTGTTCATGGCGATGGTGGAAGACAGCGGCTACCTGTCGCGCGCCGCATTCCTGATGGATGCGCTGATGGCGCGCCTCGGGCTGGACGGGCGCGGCTTCGTCATGCTGCTGATGGGCTTCGGCTGCAACGTGCCCGCGCTGATGGGCACCCGCGTGATGCGCTCGCGCGCGATGCGCCTGCTCACCATGCTGGTGATTCCGTTCTCGCTGTGCTCGGCGCGCCTGCAGGTGTTCGCGTTCATCACCGCCGCGCTGTTCTCACCCAGGAACGCGCCGATCGTCTTGTTCAGCTTGTACCTGTTCAGCTTCGTCGCCGCGATCCTCACCGCACTGCTGTTCAAGAGCAAGTTCCAGAGCAGCGAACCGTTCGTGCTGGAACTGCCACCGTACCGATTCCCCACTGCCTACCAGATCGTCATGCGCGGCTGGCTGGAAATCCAGCACTTCCTGCGCCGCGCCACCAAGTTCATCATCGCCGGCGTCGTGCTGATCTGGCTGCTAACCCACCTGCCGCCGTCCGCCGCGCCCGCCAGCAGCGACACGCTGGCCGGCATGATCGGCGGCTTCCTGCAACCTATCTTCGCACCGATCGGCATCAACGAACAGCTCACCATCGCGCTGCTCTTCGGCTTCGTCGCCAAGGAAATCGTCATCGGTGCGCTCGCGGTGATCTACGGCCTGAGCGGCACAGCGCTGAGCAACGTGCTGGGGCAGCAACTGGACTGGGTGCAGGCCTACAGCTTCATGCTGTTCACCCTGATCTACATGCCGTGCATCTCGGCCATCGCCACGCTGCGCAGCGAATCCAAGAACATGGGCTTCACCCTGTTCTCCATCGGCTGGTCGCTGGCCCTCGCCTGGCTGGCAAGCTTCGCGTTCTACCAGGGTGCGCGGGCGCTGGGGTACTAAGCAGCATTTCAATGCTGCAATGGCAGACGCTGACAACCGCAACAATGCGTCACTATTAGTGGTATAGTCCGCCGCCATGCGTACTTGCCTTCTGTTTCTTCTTACTATCGTGCTCTCGCTGAATGCCGCCTATGCAGCATCAGTAGGCATTTGTGATGCTTTGGAACAGAAGCAGGGGCATGCTTCACATATCGGACACCATAACCACGAACATGGCGATGACCACGACACACCGCCGCCCGGTGCAGATGATGCAGGCAAGACGCACAACCACGACCATGCACACCCTAGCTTCTCCTCCATTCTGCCGGGTATCGTTAGCGTAATGCCGCTGTCAGGATACAGCCTCCGGTTTACAACTCCAGCCGGTACTTTCGTCTCGGCACCACCACATCTCATCGAGCACCCACCCAGAGCAACTCTCGCCTGATCCGGCGAGGTTCTTCCAGTATCGTTTTTTCGCAATCAGCGACACTAGGCCTCGCCAAATTCAAACGTAGTTGCGTCTGGAGAATCCGATGCTTAGATTGTTATTGCCGCTGGGAATGGCGGCACTGTATTCCATCCCCGTTATTGCACAAACAACCATCGCCACGGCACCTGTTGATTCCATTAAGGCTGACACCTTGTCGGAGCCAGCAAGAAATACCAAAGTCTGGACGCTTGAATCGGCAACCCGTCGCGTGCTGGAAGTGGCGCCGGAGCGCCGGCAGTCCGACGCCGCAGTAGATATGCGCCAGGAGGAATTGACCCAGGCGGGAGCTTGGCCAAATCCAAGCATCGACCTGCGTGCTGATAACAGAATCGGGCAATTGAGCGGACAAGGAGGAACAGGTCTCGCACAGTTGGCACTCTCCCAGCCGCTTCCGTTCCGGCGAATTTCACGTCAACGTGCCGCAGCCGAGTCAGGCCTTTCGGCAGCGCGAGCTAACCGCCAGGCCCAGTCTCTGTTGCTGGAACATGAAGCGGCCAACGTCTTTCATGCGGTGCAGTTTGCCGCAGCGAAACGCCAACTAGCCAAAGAGCGCCTGGAATTTACCAATAATTTCGCAGCAGGCCAGATAACAGCCTATGGAGATCGCCTGAAACGCTATCTGTCGCCGCTTGAACTGGGGCGGCTCGCAATCATGCGCGAGGATGCCCGTCAGGGAGCCATCCTGGCCGAGCGCGACTATGAGAATGCCCGCATCGGGTTCAAGAATCTGCTTGGCCTTGCGGACGGAGCCGCTGCCGAGACCACTCTGCTGACTCTTCCAGCTCGTCCAGCTTCGTTCGAAGCCTTCGCTCATGAACTCGATCGCCATCCCGCCATCGAGGCGGCGCGCCATGAGACGGAGGCAGCGAGGGAGGGAATCGAAGTGGCCGAATCGCAGCGTTATCCGGATCCCGTATTGAAACTGTTCCGTGACCGGGATTTCAACAACGGCGCAACGATCAACGTAACGGGAATAGGCGTCGGCATGGAGATTCCGATCCTGAACCGGAATCGCGCTTTGGAAGGCAAGGCCAGGGCCGAGGCCGAGGCAAGCCGTGCGCGTTACGAGGCGCTGGTTCGGGACGCCAGGACGCGTCTGGAGCAGGCATACGCGCAACTGCTCCGCCTGCAGAACCAGACCGAGCAGGTGAACGCGAACCTGATTGAACCCGCACGCAAAATCTTTGAACTTACGCGCCGCAGTTTTGCCGCAGGCGAGTCCAACGTCCTTGCGCTGGTGGACGCGAACAACGCCTACTTCGATGCCCGTGCCCGTTATCAGGAGTTGTTGCAGGCATGCGCGCTGGCCTCGGTCGATCTGCGGCTTGCTGCCGGATTGTCCATCGTCGGCGGGCAGGAGGTTCAGCCATGATCGCCGCGCTCATCCGATTCGCGCTGATCCAGCGCCTGATGATGCTGATCATCGCCGTCGCGGTGGTTGCCGGCGGCCTGTGGGCGTTCCGCACGCTGCCCATCGACGCCTTCCCCGACATTTCGCCGCCGCAAGTACAGGTGCTCGTCAAGGCGCCGGGTCTTGCGCCGACCGAGGTTGAATCGCGCATTGCCTTCCCGATCGAGATGGAGATGCAGGGCATCCCGCGCCTGAAACTCCTACGTTCGACCACCAAGTACGCAATATCCAACATCGTCATCGATTTCGAGGACGGCACCGACATCTATTGGGCGCGCCAGCAGGTCGCGGAGCGCCTGAACCAGGCCAAGGGCGCGCTGCCCCAGGACGCCGAAGTGGTGCTCGCGCCGATAGCCACCCCCTTGAGCGACATCTACATGTACCGCGTCAGGGGCGAAGGCTATTCGAGCAGCGAACTGCGCAGCATCCAGGACTGGGTGATCCGCCCACAGCTGCGCGCCGTGGACGGAGTGGCCGACGTGAACTCGATGGGCGGCCTGGTGCGCGCCTTCGAGGTGCGCCCAGACCCGGGCAAACTCGCCGCTCAGGGTTTGGCCATCGACGATCTGGAGCGCGCTATCGGGCGCAACAACCGCAATGCCGGCGGCGACCGCGTCAACCGCGAGGACAAGATGCTGCTGGTGCGCACTGTCGGGCAGCTCAGGGATGCAGACGACATCCGCCGCATCACCGTGGTGACGCGCGGCGGCGTGCCGTTGCGCATCGGCGATGTCGCACAGGTCGCGGAGGGATCGCTGGTGCGTTACGGCGGTGTCACGGCGGACAGCGAAGGCGAGATCGTAACCGGCCTCGCGCTGCTGCGCGTCGGCGCCAACAGCCGCACCGTGGCAGAGGCCGTCAAGCAGGAACTCGCACGCCTTACGCCCACGCTCCCGAAGGGCGTCACCATCGAACCATACTATGACCGCACCGACCTCATCAACGCTGCCGTGCTCACGGTGGAGAAGGCGCTCGGCGAGGCGGTAATACTGGTGATCCTGGTGCTGATCGTGCTGCTCGGCAATCTGCGTGCGGCGCTCACCGTGGCGCTGATCCTGCCTTTGACGGTGCTGTCCACCTTCATCCTGATGAACCTGTTCGGCGTCAGCGCCAACCTGATGTCGCTCGGAGGGCTTGCCATCGCCATCGGCATCCTGGTGGATGCTGCCGTGGTGGTGGTGGAGAACATCCACGCCCAACTCGCGCATGCACCCAAGGGGGTGAGCCGCTTGCATCTGGTCTATCGCGCCGCGGCCGAGGTTTCCACCCCGGTGCTGTCCGGCATCCTGATCATCGTCATCGTGTTCCTGCCGCTGTTCTCGCTTACCGGACTTGAAGGCCGCATGTTCGGACCGCTGGCGCTGACCATCGTGTTCGCGCTGATGGGGTCGTTACTGCTGTCGCTCAGCGTAATCCCGGTGCTGGCGAGTTTCCTCATGCGCTCCGGCGCGCATGGCGAAGATCGCATGCTGGCGGCGATCAAGCGCGTGTACCTGCCGGTGATGCGCTGGGCGCTTGAATATCGCAAGTCCGCCGTGCTCGGGGCGATTTTGCTGCTCGTAGCGGCTGGGTCGTTGTTCCCCCTTATCGGCAAGGAGTTCATGCCGGCGATGGACGAGGGAAAAACGGTGGTGAACCTGGAAAAATCCTCGGACATATCGCTCGAGGCTTCGCTCGCGCTGGACAAGCCGATCCAGAAGGCGATCCTGGAAATTCCCGAGGTCACCGGCATGATCTGCCGTAGCGGGGCCGACGAATTGCGGCTCGACCCGATGGGTTTCTACCAGACCGACTGCTTCCTGCAGACCAAGCCGCGCGAGGATTGGGGCTACGGGCTCGAAGCCTTCCAGGAGAAGCTGCGCGAGAAACTCGAACCCTTCGAGGCGCTGGGCGTCGAGGCGGGTTTCAGCCAGCCGATCGACATGCGCGTCTCCGAAATGCTGTCCGGGGTACGTGCCGATGTCGCCATCAAGCTCTTCGGCGAAGATTTCGCCGTGCTTGAGGAATTGTCCGGCAAGATCGAGGCAATCGTCCAGCGCACCCGAGGCGCGAGCGACATATTCCGTGCGCGCCTTTCCGGGCAAGGTTACCTCACGGTCGCCATCGACTCGGCAAAACTCGCACGTTACGGTCTCAACAACGAGGATGTGAACGCCGTGGTCGAATCCGCGGTCGGCGGCAAGGTGGTGACCGAGATCATCGAAGGTAGCCGTCGCTTCGGCGTGCTGGTGCGCTACCCGGAAGCCGCGCGCGCCTCGTCCGCAGCAATCAAGGAACTCCTCATCAAGACCGCGGGTGGCGCGCTGGTGCCGCTCGGAGAAGTCGCCAAGGTGAGCGAAGTTGACGGCCCGGTGCTGATCCAGCGCGAATCGGCGCGGCGGCTGGTCGCCGTGCGCACCAACGTCGAGGGGCGCGATGTCGTAGGCTTCGTCGAGGAACTGAAGGCCGCCATCGAACGTGAGGTAAAACTGCCCGAAGGCTACCACATCGACTACGGCGGTCAGTTCGAGAACCAGCAGCGCGCGGCGCAACGCCTGGCGGTGGTCGTGCCGGTATCGATTGCGCTGATTTTCTTCATGCTGTTTTCGACCTTCCGGTCAGTTCGCCAAGCGGGTTTGATTATCCTGAATATCCCGTTCGCCCTGATCGGCGGGGTGGTGAGTCTCTACCTCTCCGGGCTTTATCTATCGGTGCCGGCATCGGTGGGCTTCATCACGCTGTTTGGCGTGGCGGTGCTCAACGGTGTAGTGATGGTGGCCTATATCAATCAGTTGCGCGAAACTGGACGCACGGTGCTGCAAGCGGTGCAGGAAGGTGCGGAGCGCCGACTGCGGCCGGTGCTGATGACGGCGCTCATTGCCAGCCTCGGCCTCGTGCCGATGCTGCTCGCCACCGGCCCCGGCTCCGAGCTACAGCGGCCACTGGCCGTGGTGGTGATCGGCGGGCTATTCACCTCCACGCTGCTTACGCTGGTGCTGTTGCCCACACTCTACGCCTGGATCGAGACACGTGCCGAGCTGCGCATCAGGAATCCCCAAAGGAGCCCCCTATGAAAAATCTTACGTTGATCGTGCATGCCGATATTCAGCGTGCGCTTGCGGATACGCTGCACAGCCTTGAGCAGGTAACCGGATTTACCTTCATCCAGGTCGAGGGGCACAGCCCTCAGGATGAATATGACCCGGCGCTTTCCGCGCGCGACCGCGTGATCGGCTATACGCCGTACGTTCGTGTGGACATTCTGCTCAAGGACGAGGATGTGGACGATGTCTTGCAGGCGTTGCGAGCCGCCGACTGCGGTCTGACCGGGCGCGGCATCTATCAGGTGACTACGGTTGAAAAACAGGGGGCGTTATGAATCAGATGAACTTGCGGCATGAGGAAATCACCGGCTGTGTTGCTTTTCGAGCGCTTGATATAAATCAAGCAGCTTCAACTTTTTAATGAAAGGAATTACCATGAGCAAATATTACTTGAGCATACTGGCAATCTTGATGTTTACAGGTTGCGCCAGCCCAACTCACCCGTTGGACAAACAAGGCAGTGCACCGTTTGTTGGTGGCGAATTGGTGCATGATCGTGGGGAAGGCAATCTCCTTGTGCTGGAAGCGCCGGATCGCCGTTATGAGGCTCGCGGCTTTGCCGTCGATCGACAGACCAATCTGGCGGAACTGCGCAAGCGCTACTATGGCGTCAATCCGAAGCACTGGGATCGAATCTTTTCCGGTCTCGATACCGAACATGTGGTTTACTCCATTGAGACGATTGCCAGATCCGCAGATGGACATGAAGTCTCGTGCCGCTTGGTATGGAAATTCAACACCAAGCCAGCGGGAGTGTGTGCCGATCAGGCCGGGGGCTCGTTCCCGGTTCGATTTAGGTAACGTTTAAGGGTAGGTTGTCTTGTCAGCCAAGTCGTGCATTTTTGGGAAGGAATTGTGCGACTTTGGCTAGAGGATGTTGTTCTGTGTAGTGGCTAGCTTTCAACAGACGGACAGTGTCGCTGTGATAATAAAAAAGGGGGGGGGGAATGATTCTTCAATATGTTTTTACCTTGGCTATAGCCATTGGTTGCATCGGTTCTGTTGTGGCCGCAGAAGAGAAGGGGCCAGACTGGAATACGGAGACGCTTACCGGTGATTGGGGGGGCGTGCGCTCCAACCTTTATAACAAAGGAATTGAGCTAGGCTTTACCCACAAGAGCGATGTTCTTTCCAATCTATCCGGCGGGATCAAGCGGGGCACGGTATGGATGGGCAACACAGAAGCCAGGGTCAAGATGGACCTGGAAAAGCTGTTGGGATGGAAATCCACTACTGCTTACGTCCAATATCACAGCCAACTCGGTAGCAAATTTAACCGGGATTATGTCGATAGTTTCGTTATCGTGGACAACATCGAGGCGAATAACACGGCACAGTTTTTTCAGGCCTGGATTCAAAAGGGTTTCTATGATGAAAGCCTGTCCGTACTGTTCGGCCTGTATGCGATAGATTCCGAGTTCTACGTCAACGATACCTCCGCTGTGTTTACCCAGACCCCTTATGGCATGGCGAATGATTTGGGGCAGTCTGGCATGAATGCTCCGCCTATCTTCCCTGTGGGAGCATTGGCGCTCCGTTTAAAATACACCTCGCAGGATAAAGGCTTCTACGCTCAATACGCGCTGACGGATGGAGTGCCGGGCGACCCCAACAACCCGCGCGGCACGCATATCCAGTTGAACAAGGGCGATGGGACGCTTTCCATTGTAGAACTTGGGCTCACGCCGCAACCTGCCCCGTCGGAAGAAGGCGAGTATTTCAACAAGACGGCTATTGGCTATTGGCGCTACTCCTCTCGTTTTAGCGACCTTGACCCTCTCAACCCCATACTTCATCCAAGTCAAGGAGCTTATTTCCTGGCGGAGCGCACGCTGATGAACGAAAAGGATCATCCGGAACAAGGATTGGCAGGCTTTGTGCGTTACGGTGTCGCCAGCAAGGACATTCATCAGTCGGACTGGACCGGCAGCATAGGTCTGCGTTATCACGGCCTGATTGCCGGACGCGACGACGACATCGCAGCCATTGGCGTTACCGTCAGTCATGCCAGCCCAACATTTCAACGGCTGAATAACAGCCTGAGCAGCGAAACAAGCACCGAAGCGACCTACCGTATACAGGTTAATCCTTGGCTTGCGGTTCAGCCAACGGTGCAATATGTCCTCCATCCGAATATGAATCCCGCGCGGCAGAACGTATGGATCGCAGGGGCTCGTGTGGAAATCAATTTCTAATCGAATAGCTAAAGGGAATAGGCAATGGCAAATTGCTGCAACGACAAGGCCTGTGGGATTGAAGCGCCTCACGTTGCGTTGGGCAACCGGGGCAATCAAGAACTTCCCTGATTAGCCCGGCTCCTTGTTCAGCATCGCCTTCAGCCGCGCCAGCTTGTCCATGCCCTCGCCCTTGCTGACGGTCGGCGCGGCTTCCTTGTGGCCTCCCGCATAGACCAGCTCCCCTTGCGGCATCTCCTCCAGGAAGCGGCTCGGCTCGCAGGCCGCCCAGTCCTTGCCGCGCTTGCGGCGGTTGCAGTAGCTGATCTGCAGGCTGCGCTCCGCGCGCGTGATGCCGACATACATCAGGCGGCGCTCCTCCTCGATCTGTTTCTCGTCGCTGTCGCGAAACGGCAGGATGTCCTCCTCCGCGCCAACGATGAACACATGCGGGAACTCCAGCCCCTTGGCGGCGTGCAGCGTGGAGAGCGTCACCGCATCCGGCTCCTCATCCTTGCCCTCCAGCATGTTGATCAGCGCGATGGTCTGCACCATGTCGATCAGCGACTTTTCGTCGGCCTCGGCCCTGCGCTTGAGCCAGCCGATGAATTCCTGCACGTTCTCCCATCGGGTCTGCGCCTGGCGTGGCTCGTGGCTGTCGTACAGCCAGGCCTCGTAGTCGATCGCGCGCAGCAGCTCGTCGAGCAGTTCGCCGCACGGGTCCTTGTCGGCGCGCTCCTGGAGGCGGTTGATGAAGTTGCAGAAAATCAGCAGGTCTTCGTGCTGGCGCGGCGGCAGTTGCTGCTCCATCTCGACCTCGAAAGCCGCCTCGAACAGGCTGACCTGGCGCGCCCCGGCGTGTGCCCCGAGCTTTTCCAGCGTGGTGTTGCCGATGCCGCGCTTCGGCGTGGTGATCGCGCGGATAAAGGCGGGATCGTCGTCCGGATTGGCGATCAGCCGCAAATACGAAGTGATGTCCTTGATCTCGGCGCGCTCGAAGAACGACTGGCCGCCGCTCACCGTATAAGGCGCGTGCTGCGCGCGCAGTTGCTCCTCGAAGGCGCGTGACAGGTGGTTGCTGCGGTACAGGATCGCGTAGTCGGCAAAGCGCGTGCGGTGCTCGAACTTGTGCGCCATCAGCTTCATCACCACGCTCTCGGCCTCATGCTCGTCGTCGCGCGCCGCGTAGACGCGCACCGGATCGCCGATGCCGTGATCGCTCCACAGGTTCTTCTCGAACACCTTGGTGTTGTGGTTGATGAGGTGGTTCGCCACCTTGAGGATGCGCTGCGAGGAGCGGTAGTTCTGCTCCAGCTTGATGACGCGCAGCTTCGCGTAGTCGTTGCGCAGGTTGTGCAGGTTCTCGATGCTCGCGCCGCGCCACGCGTAGATCGCCTGGTCGTCGTCGCCCACCGCGGTGAACGCGGCGCGGTGCCCCGCCAGCAGCCGGGTCAACTGGTACTGGCAATCGTTGGTGTCCTGGTATTCGTCGATCAGCAGGTAGTGCAGCCGGTTCTGCCAGCGGAACAGCGCCTCGGGGTGCTCCTTGAACAGCACCACCGGCAAATGGATCAGGTCGTCGAAATCCACCGCCTGATAGGCGCGCAGCGTCTCCTGGTAGCGCGCATAAATCCGCGCATGGATCCTGGCTTCGTCGTTCTCCGCGACCTGCGCGGCCTGCTGCGGCGCGATGAAGGCCGACTTCCAGTTGGAAATCTGTGTCTGGATGTCGCGGATTTCCTGCTTGTCGCCGGAATTGGCCAGCTCGCCGATGATCTTCCAGGTATCGCCGGAATCGAAGATCGAGAACTGCGGCTTGTAGCCCAGCAGCGCAGCCTCCTTGCGCAGGATGTTCATGCCCAGCGAGTGGAAGGTGCTCACCACCAGCCCCCTCGCATCCTTGCCCTGCAGCAGCGCGCCGACGCGCTCGCGCATCTCGCTGGCCGCCTTGTTGGTAAAGGTGATCGCGGCGATGTTGCGCGGCGCATAGCCGCACTGCTGCACCAGATGGACGATCTTCTGGGTGATGACGCGCGTCTTGCCGCTGCCCGCGCCGGCCAGCACCAGCAAGGGGCCGTCGAGATAGGTCACCGCTTCGCGCTGCGCGGGATTGAGCTTGTCCAACATTTCAGGGAGTTAACGGGTGAATGAGTGTTTCTGGAAGGGGCGCATGATACCAAAGCATCCCTGCCGGGGCGATGACGTCCGCGCTATTATAGATAGAGTTCCTGACTTCCAACCCCAACTGGTGGAGGCAAGCTTGGTGTCAGCGCGCCCTCAGGTGGTTAACGTCACGACTCCCCGAAATGCGATCAATTTCTTACACCTGTACCGATATTCCGCTGCCTCTTGCAACTCTTGTCGCCCGGCTCGCACTCGGCCAGTTCGCGGAATTTTTCCTGGCAGTGCCGATCAGCGAGTCCTCGGGTTTGGGGCCGGTTGACTGCACCTGTCAAATACTGTTGCTGCCTCTGGTTTGGCAGGCGCACTGGCCGACGACGCCATGATCTGCCATGGCCATATCCATCGCCTTATTGCAGGCCTCATCACGCACTGGGAGCCGTAGCCATGGAAGTGTAGATTGCGCCGCCGCCCACAGCCGCTTTTGGCAGCTTGCACAGATAGCCGCCATGGTCACCGTGAAGCCGTTGTCATTTGCGAATCCGGTTCAGTTGCACCCGGGCCGGACATCCGTCACTTCTATCCGAACTTGATCCAGCGCACATGCAGGCTTGGGTTCGATCTTGGAGTTGTCCATTCCCCATCCGATAAAGTTGGTTAAAACACCGTTACTGGTAACCCGGCTGCCCGGACAGCTCGCCTGGTAGTACACGTCAATACAAAAAAGCACCTTCTTTATCTTTGGCATTGACCCGGTGGCGCGATAAGAAGGGTCAAATTCTTGTACGACCCGGAGGCGTATACCCTGCTTCATCGCGGCCAAATAGGCCTCTTTCGCCTGCTGTTCCGCTGCCTGCTCCGCCTGCTTTTTGGCCAGGCGATCCGCTTCCTCGCGCTGGCGCTGCTTTTCCCGCTCACTGGCGCGCTCCTGCTGCGCCTGCTCGTCCCTGCGGCGCTGTTCCTCGCGCTGCTGCGCCTCGCGTTCTTGGCGCTGGCGTTCGGCGGCACGCTCCGCCTCCGCACGGCTCTGGTTTTCGCGGTCGCGCACATCCGCCTGCGCCAGTTTCTCGCGCGACTGCCGCGCCTCCTCGTTTCTCCGGGCTTCCCCCCGCTGTTCCGCCTCTCGCTCCTTCCGTTCCGCATTGGCGTGTTTTTGCGCAGCGGCCCGTTCGGCTTGCGCGCGATTGATTTCCCTCACAGACGCGAGTGCCTGACGGTTCATTCTGTCAATGGATTCGAAATTTTTGTTGATTCCATCCATCATGGCCGCGTAAGTCTCGGCGCTGGAATTCCCGGCATACTCCCGCTCCTCCCGTTGTCCCTCCCGTTCCTCTGCCTCCCTCCGTGCCTGCCGTTCGCGTTCTTCCATGGCCTCCGCCAGCTGGCGTGCTTCCTCTTCGCGCCTGCGTGCTTGCTCGGCGCGCTGCCGCTGCTCCTCGGCGATGCGTGCCTTCTCTCCCACGACACCCTGGCGCGCCGCCGCCAGGATCTTCTTGTCTTTCCCGCCGTTCGCCACCTTGGCCGCCTTGGCGAGCTCCTTTTCGCTGCACGAAAAATCGCGCGCGCGGGTGCAATCGTTGGCGCGGTCGATGGCCGCCTGGAAATCCTGCTTGTCCATCTGGTCGAGTTGCTCGGCCATGTCGAATAAATTTTCCTGGGTTTTTGCCTGCACCGGCGCGCAGGCAAGAACTGCGGCAGCCAGGATTGCCGCGAACGGCAAGGAGTCGCGTAACGGGATAATTTTCATGGTGATCCTTTAACAAAATTATTCGTGGGGGCTTCGCCCCCGTTCCCCAAAATAAAAACCTGATCTCCGTTGCCGCGTTCACCGCAAATTTCACAAGGTGTAAAGGGGTAATGCCGAAGGGGTAAGCTCCTTACGCTATCGCTACGGCAGCGTCCTGGCCAGACGAAATCCGAAGTGGCTGTTCCGGATCGTCGGGCCGTACTCGTAACGGTATGTCGCGCGCATGTTCTCCGGACTGTTGCTGTCCCAGGAACCGCCGCGAAGCAAGCGCTCCTCGCAATTTGTCCCGTTGCAATTGCTTAGCCATTCCAACACATTGCCGCTCATGTCGTACAGGCCGTAGCCGTTCGCCTGCTTCTGGCCTACCGGATGGGTCTTGCCGCCGCTGTTGCCTCCGTACCACGCCACCGCGCCGATGCTGCTGCCGCCGCAGTATTCGCTCCGGCTGCCGCCGTAGCAGGCGTATTCCCATTCGGCTTCGGTGGGCAGGCGGTATTGTTTGCCGGTTTTCTGGCTCAGCCTGGTGAGGTATTCCTGTATGTCGTTCCAGCTCACTCTTTCCACCGGGCAGGTGCCGCAGCCTTTGAACATGAGTTCCGGCGGATCCTCACCCATCACCGCTTTCCATTGCCCCTGGGTGACTTCGGTTTTGCCCATCGCGTAGTTTTTGCCGGGGATGGCGACCATGCCCGCTTCGATACTCATAAGTGCCAGGCGCATTTTTTCTTCTTCACGACGCTTGCCCGCCGCGTTAAGCTCCAGCGGACCTAACTGCACCTCGACTTTTTTCACCACGCCGTCGCCCATGTAAATTTCCCGCTCGAACAGGCGGGGCTCGTGCTCCGCATCCCCCCTCTTCTGCACGCGCAGTTTCAGCTTGCCTTCCGGCACCTTCATGTCCAGCGGGCATTCGCCCTTGAGCTTGCCGTTGACATACACCTCCGCGCCCTCGGCATCTCCGTCGCAGACGATGCGCAGCGCCGCCGAACCGGCGGCACTTGCGGCTGTAGATATCAACAAGGCAAAAGTAAACAATGATGTTGAAACAACATTCGCAAGCGGTGTATTTGGCATTTACTTAGTCTCCTTATTTTTCAGTTGGGCCGTTCCGAAACTACCGGATGAGCGAGTATTCCAGGAAGGCGCGCATGATACCAAAGCCCCTTTGCCGAGACGATGTTGATGTCCGCGCTAAATTATTCACGCCCCCTGCCGATATGCTTACCAAAGGGCGGCGCAATGTGCAAAGCCAGCAGAAACAGGAGGTTTATCATGGGCACAGTCAGCATGGACATGAGCAGCTACGAGATCGAACGCGACGATGCGTCCGGTTACGGTGAAGAGGTGTTGTGCGCCGGGTGGGTTCCGGCCCTGGCGCTGCATCAGCCTCGCGAAGAACATCAGTCGATGCCCGCCGATCTGGCGGCGATAGATGTGGAAGCCTTCCTGCGCAAGATGTACACCTGCCAGCGCTGATTTATTACGACTTCTCCTCATCTTTCTCAAAGAGGGTACGGACAGCGGCGCTGAATATGCTGCGCCTGCCCCTTTCTCCATTTCAACGGCAATCTGCGGTAAAACCGCATTTGGCATTCATCCGCCTCCATCGGCAAAAAGCCGCAAGTTCAGCCGAGCCGTGCACTTTGCCCCCCCGCAAACAAACATCGGCATATCTCCCGTGAAACGGTGTTGCATTTTTTGCAGCCCCCATTAAGATAGCAATCAATTACTAACTTAATGGGTGCATTATGCTTAGTCAGAAGATTCGATTGTGGGGGCTGGGAGGTGGAGGAACCTTGATCTTTGCCTGGGTCGTAATGACCCAAGGGCCGCTGGCGCCGGTCAAGGTCACGGTGGACAAGGTTCGGGCTGGAAACATTTCCAGCGGTGTATTCGGCGTCGGAACTTTAAAGGCCAGATACAACTACAACCTGGCGCCGACTGTGACAGGCCGGGTAAAAAGCGTGCTGGCCGACCAGGGTGACCAGGTTCTTGCGGGGCAGGTGCTGGTTGAGATGGATCCTGTCGATCTGGGGGAAAAACTGGCTGGCAGCCAGCGTGTCATCGAAAAAGCAGCCAATTCAATCCTGGCATTGGAAGCAATGCAGAGCGAAGCGCAGAGCCGGCTGAATACGCTCTCTTCGACGTTCATACGTTATCAGGAATTGCGCACGCGCGGCTTTGTCAGCCAGGAGATGTTCGAAGCGAAGCAGCATGAGAAAAATGTCGCCGCCGCAGCCTTGTCAGCGGCGACTGCCAATCTGGCCGCGGCGCGTGAGGAATATGCCAAAGCTCAAGCCGATTTGCGCGGAATCGGAAAATTGCATGCACAGACCAGATTATCCAGCCCGGTCAACGGCGTGATCGTAGCCAGGCTGGTCGAGCCAGGCAGCACCATAGCCGGCGGCCAGGTTGCGCTTCAGGTCATTGATCCGTCCAGCCTGTGGGTAGAAACGCGCATCGCACAAAAGCAGGCCGGCCAGGTACGCATCGGGCAGGAAGCAGAGATTGTGCTTCGTTCGCAACCCCAATCGCCAATCACTGGCAAGGTGGCGCGCGTGGACATGGTCAGCGATACGGTGACCGAGGAGCGGATCGTCAATGTGTCCTTCAACACCGACCGTCCCGGCGCCAGTATCGGTGAATACGCGGAGGTCACCATCAAGCTGCCCGAGCTGGATAACGCTCGCACTATTCCAAGCGCGGCGGTGAAACGCATCGATAAGCAGGATGGTGTCTGGGTTCTGCAAAACAAGGAAGTGAAGTTCAGGCCGATCAGGATCGGAGCCTCGACCATGGATGGGCGCACGCAAATACTGGATGGCCTCGGAGATGACGACGCGGTCATCGTATACAGCCAGCAACCGCTGCGCCCGGGACTGAATGTGAAAGTCGTGCCCGAACTGGTTCGGGGGTAGGCCGTGATCAACCTCGCGAGCCGGGACATTCTGCATAGCCGGGGGAAATTCGTTTTCACCGGCCTGGGGCTGGGCTTGCTGATCGGAGTGACGCTGACCATGGCGGGAGTCTACCGCGGCATGGTGGACGATGCGCAGGTGCTGATCGAAAACGCGGGCGCCGACCTGTGGGTCGTGCAACGGGATACATTGGGCCCCTATGCCGAACCGTCCAGCGTGCGCGATGACGTGGCCAACGACCTGCTGGGCCTGCCGGGTATACGCGAAGCAGGCAACGTGACCTACCTGACCATGCAGATCCGGCACAACCGCAGGGATATCCGCGTGATGCTGGTGGGATATGAAACTGGCAAGCCGGGCGAACCCGCCTATCTTATTGCAGGCCGCCCGATCGCCCGATCGCACTACGAGGCGCTGGCCGACATCAAGACCGGCTTTGCCGTGGGTGACCGCATCATCATCCGGCGCCACGAGTACACCATTGTCGGCCTCACGCGCCGCATGGTCTCTTCCAGCGGTGATCCGATGGTGTTCATCCCTCTCAAGGACGCGCAGGAAGTGCAGTTCCTCAAGGATAACGATGCCTTGCTCAATGAGCGCGCCCGCACTGCCGCCAACCCTGCCTTCAACCGCCCCGGCGTGTCCGGCCTGCTGGATGCGATACAGGCCAGCCAGACATCCAGCCACTTCGTGAATGCGGTTCTGGTGCGGACAGTTCCGGGCATGGAAGAGGATGTCGCTGGGCAAATCGAACGCTGGAAACACCTGCAAGCCTATACCAGGAGCCAGATGGACGAGATACTGGTGGCACGCCTGATCGCCACCTCGTCCCGGCAGATCTTCATGTTCCTGGTGATACTGGCCATCGTCAGCGCGGCCATCGTCGCCTTCATCATTTACACCATGACCATGAACAAGGTGCGCGAGATCGCCGTGCTCAAGCTGATCGGCGCAACCAACCACACGATCAGCGGGATGATCCTGCAACAGGCATTAGGGCTTGGCGTCATCGGTTTCATTGTCGGCAAGCTGTCGGCGACACTGTGGGCACCCTTGTTCCCCAAATATGTTTTGCTATTGTCAGGCGATGCCGTCAGGGGCTTGATACTGGTCATGCTGATGTGTGCCGTCGCCAGCACATTCGCCATTCGCGCCGCATTGCGCATCGATCCGGCGACGGCGATCGGGGGTTAAGCCATGAGCGAGCCGGCCATCCACATCAAAAACCTGAAAAAGCGCTACGGCGAGGGCGAGACGGCAGTGGATGCGCTCATGGGCGTGGACATGACCATCTGGCCGGGCGAAGTGGTAGGCTTGGTCGGCCCGAGCGGCTCCGGCAAGAGCACGCTGCTCAAGTGTCTGGGTGCGGTGATCGAGCCTACCGCAGGGCAAATGACGCTGGGCGGGCAAATGATCTTTGACGAACGATGGAAGATCGATGACTTGCGCACGCTCAGGCGGGATCGCATCGGTTTTGTGTTCCAGGCGCCCTATCTGATCCCGTTCCTGGATGTCACCGACAACGTTGCGCTGCTGCCGATGCTGGCCGGCGCCTCGAATGCCGATGCGCGCAGCCGCGCACAGGAGCTGCTCGATGCGCTGGATGTCGGTCATCGCGCCAAGGCCGGGGTTTCGCAACTGTCAGGCGGTGAGCAGCAGCGCGTTTCCATCGCGCGTGCATTGGCCAACCGCCCCCCTGTCATCCTCGCCGATGAACCCACCGCGCCGCTGGATAGCGAGCGCGCGCTGAACGTGGTTCGCATCCTGAACCGGATGGCGGAGCAATACCAGACAGCTATCATCGTCGTCACGCACGATGAAAAGATCATCCCCACCTTCAAGCGCATCTATCACATCCGCGATGGGCGCACCTATGAGGAAACCGGCGAAGGCAGGCATGTTTGAAAGCATTTTTGAAGGAGAGCTATTTTGAATCAGGGAACAACAAAGCGGCGCTTGAGCACCGAAGAGAGGCAAAGCGAGATCATCCGCGTGGCAGTCGAACTGGCGGCCGAAAAAGGGGCGGACAGCGTTACGACGCAGGACATGGCAGATGCGATGCAACTCACCCAGGGGGCGATCTTCCGGCACTTTGCAACCAAGGATGACATCTGGGTCGCCGTGATGCAGTGGATACGCGACCGCCTGATGAAGGTGCTGGACAAGGCCGCGGCCGATGCCTCCGACCCGCTGGAGGCCATCGAACGCATGTTCTTCGCGCATATCGCATTCATCGGCAAGCATCCGGCCATTCCACGCCTGCTGTTCTCCGAACTGCTGCACAAAAAAAACAGCAAACTGCGGCAACTCATCCAGGAAATCATTTCAGGCTACGAGGCCAAGGTCGCGGGGCTGCTGGAATCCGCAAAATCGCAATCCCTGGCGTCAGACGATCTCGACAGCAAGAGCGCTGCCGTACTCTATATCGGCATGATCCAGGGGCTGGTCATGCAGGCATCGATCTTCGGCGGGAAACGCGCCCTTCAGCAAGAAGCCGAAAAGGCCTTCCCGATCTTTCTTCATGGCATCAAAAAACGTAAATAGCACAATTAAAACCAACCATACGAAAGGGAGCTGCAAATGAAAAAATCATCACTGCTGATAATCGCAACCATGTTCCTCACATTCACAACCCCTGTCGCACAAGCCGCGGAGCCTCTCGAGTTGCAAAAAATCATGAAAGACCTGGGCAAGCACATGCAGGCGGTCACCGATGGCATTTCCCGTGAAGATTGGGATACGGTAGCCAGGACGGCTCCATTGATTGCGGATCACCCTCAACCATCGTTGACCGAGAAAATGCGCATCATGGCCTTCATGGGCTCCGATATGCCGAAGTTCAAGGCATTCGACGGTAACACGCATGATGCCGCCGCAGAGATGGGCCGGCTGGCGCAGGAAAAAAACGGACAGAAGGTCATCGATTCGTTTCATAAGCTGCAATCGGCTTGTCTGGGCTGCCACCAGACATTCCGTACACCCTTCGTGGAACACTTCTATGGCAAACCGACAAACTGATCGGGAGCTAGATTCGCAGAGCGGTCAGCATGTGCAAGACGCGCCTATGTATTTACCCTGACCGGCAAGCCAAGCTTTTCGATGCGTGCCGCAAATGCCTGCAGGCTCTCTACGGGCAGCGCGGACAGGCGCGGCGCTTCCGGCTGCGTGGAAGGCCGCGCCAGGCCATAGAGCAGCACGCCCTGCGGCCTGTGGCCTTCGCGCAGCAGCGCTTCGATGAATTCCAGATAATCCTCTTCGTCCTGCTTGCCGGGCGGCTTGCTGTCAAGCGCGAACCAGCAGGTCTGCAGCCAGGTCGGACACAGCGCGATGGCAGCGATGAGGTTGTCGCGCACCCTGTCCATGCCGGTGGCGGTGTCGTTGATGAGCCTCATTCCCGCCTCGCTCGCGCGGTCCAGCTTGAACCACACTTCGCCGTTGAGCCGTGCTATCGCGCGCACCCCCTGCTGCACTTCGCCGCGGTGCAGCAGGCTGCCGTTGGTGATGAGCACGGTCTTCACTTCTTCCGGCAGTCCGGCCTCGCGGCGCACGCGGCCGATGAGTTCGACGACCTCGGCGAATTCGGCCGCGCTGGTCGGCTCGCCGTTGCCAGATAGCGCGATGTCGTTGATGCGCCGCATGCCTTCCGGAACGCGGCTTTGCATGAAGTCGCCCTGCAGCAGCTCATTTAGAAAATCGCGCAGCTCCTTTTCCAGCAGGGCCAGATCTACCGGCGGCGCGGCGCCGCGCGTCAGGTCGGGAACCTGACAGTAGATGCAGCGCCAGTTGCAGGCGTTGTTGGGGTTGAGGTTGATGCCGACCGAGACGCCACCCGCGCGGCGCGACACCACCGGGTAGACGTAGCGCAACTCTGCGCTGCCTCGGTCGTGATCGGTAACGCTGAGGTTTGTTGCGTTCAAGAAGGCCTCTGAAAATTGCACTTCGACAGGCTCAGTGCGAACGGCTCTACCGCATGCAGTGTATTACCCGTTCGTGCTGAGCTTGCCGAAGCATGGACGGAGGTGCTCAGGACTTCCCGAGCGACAGATACTTCGCCGGATCCACCGGCTTGCCGAAGCGCCGCACCTCGAAATGCAGCTTGACCTGGTCGGCGTCGGTGTTGCCCATCTCGGCGATCTTCTGCCCGCGCGTGACGGTCTGCCCTTCCTTCACCAGCACCTGGTCGTTGTGCGCGTAGGCGCTGAGGTAGGTCTTGTTGTGCTTGATGATGACCAGCTTGCCGTAGCCGCGCAGCCCGCTGCCGGCGTACACCACCTTGCCCGGCGCGCTCGCGGTGACCGGCTGTCCGAGCTTGCCCGCGATGTCGATGCCCTTGCGGTTGGCCGCTTCGGAAAACTCGCCGATCACTTTGCCCTGGGCGGGCATACTCCATTCCAGCGCCTCGTCCGCGCCATTATCGGCATCGCCATCCGGCCTGGCTTCCGGTTTCGTTTCCGGTTTGGGTTTGACTTCTGGCTTGGAGGCGGCCTCGGGCTTGGCCTCCTGAATCTTCTCGATCTGCGCCACCGCTTTGTCGCTGTAGGCGTACTTCGCAAGCCGGGGCTGTTCCTTCACCGGCGGCTCTATCGGCTTGATCTCAACCGGAGCGGCGGGGCGAATGGCCGCACTGCGGAACAGGCGGATCTGCTGGCCGATCTGGATCACGCTGGGGTCCTGGATGCCGTTCAACTCGGCGAGTTCTCGGTAATCGAGCCCGTGATTGAAGGCGATGCTGTAGAGCGTGTCACCCTTCTGCACGACATAGGCCTCGGGGCGCCAATCCTTTTCACGCGGGGCTTTTTTGCGCACTTCCTCGGCCTTGGCAACGCTCTTTTTGGGCGCTTCGCCGCGCTCGACAACCGGCGCGCGTTGTCCGCTCGAAGCGCAGCCAGCCAGAATGGAAGCCGCCACCAACAACATATAAAATTGCTTCGATTTCATTGCTTCCCCATCAATAGCGGTACGAATTTCACCGGCTCCAGTTTGGCCTCGCGGAATCCGCCGGCCTCGCGTTCGACCAGGTACAGCTGCTGCTCCTGCATCCCGACCGGCAGCGCCATTCTACCACCCACCGCGAGCTGCTCACGCAGCGCGGCGGACAGCGCGGGTGCGGCGCAGGCCATGATGATGCCGTCGAACGGGGCCAGTTCCGGCAGGCCGGCGGTCCCATCAGCGTGGCGCACGCTGATGTTGCGCAGTTTCAGGTCGCGCAGCTGTTTCCGGGCGCGCTCGTAGAGCGGCTGGATGCGCTCCACGGTATAGACCTCCTTCGCCACCTGCGCCAGCACCGCCGCCTGGTAGCCGCAGCCGGTGCCGATCTCCAGCACGCGGCCCAGCGGCTTGCCGGCGCGCAGCACCTCGATCATGCGCGCTACGATGTAGGGGCGGGAAATGGTCTGGTTGAAATTGATCGGCAGCGACACGTCGTCGTAGGCGCGGCTCGCCAAGGCCTCATCGACGAACAGGTGGCGCGGCACCTCGAACATCGCCGCGAGTACCGCCTCGTCCCGGATGCCCTGCTCACGCAGCCGCTCGACCATGCGCGCACGCGTGCGCTGCGAGGTCATGCCGATGCCGCTGAGCCGCGTACTCATTGTCCGACCCAGCCGCGCACCGCATCGAGCTGGTTGTATTGGGTAAGGTCGATCTGCAGCGGGGTAAGCGAAACGCGCTGCCGCGCGAGCACATGGAAATCCGTGCCCTCTCCCGCGTCCTGCGCCTTGCCTGCCGCGCCTATCCAGTACACGGTCTCGCCGTGCGGGTTGCTGGCCTTCACCACCGGCTCGGCCTTGTGGCGCTTGCCGAGGCGCGTTACCTCGATGCCCTGCAAACTATCGTGCGGCACATCCGGCACGTTCACGTTGAGCAGCCAGGGATGGCTGTGCGTCTGCCCGGCAAAGCGCTGCACCAGGTCGCTCGCGACCCGCGCGGCCGTCTCGTAATGGGCAAACTCCTTGCCCACCAGCGAAACCGCGATGGAGGGGATGCCGAGCAGGAATCCTTCGGTCGCCGCCGCGACCGTGCCGGAATAGATGGTGTCGTCGCCCATGTTGGCTCCGGCATTGATGCCGGACACCACCATGTCCGGCTGCCGGTCCAGCATGCCAGTGACGGCGAGATGCACGCAGTCGGTCGGGGTGCCGTTGACGTAATAAAAGCCATTCGCGGCGCGGCTCAATCTGAGCGGACGATCCAGGGTCAGGGAATTGGAAGCACCCGAGCGGTCCCGCTCCGGCGCAACCACCACGATATCGGCGACCCGCGCCAGATGCTCGGCCAGGCAGGCCAGGCCGGGCGCGAAATAGCCGTCGTCATTGCTGATCAGGATAAACATCGGTGGATGGGAAATCGGGTCATAAAAACATGGAATAGAGCGGACGGTAACAACGTCAACGCAAGGCGCCACATGATAGCCGTTTCATTGTGGTTTCGCCATAAATTCACGGATGTACAGCGCCCGATCGAGCGCAGCCCGTGGGGTGCCCTGAAGCGGGTGTGCGTATTTTTTCGCTGGCAATCCATTGTCGATGCCGATGAGCTGGCGCCTCCCGGAAATTCATCCTTAAGTTTTCCTTAAGATTCGATTTATATGCTGCATTTCGGGATTCGCCCTATCGAGTAAGAGAGAAACGAGCATGGCCTGCAATATCGACTTATCCCCCACTTCCGCCTTCAAAATCAAGGAAGGGTACCTGAACCGCCGGGTGTTTAACCTCAGGAATAGCATCTATAAGTGGCTTAGGCGCAGGTCCTTACCGTTATTTTTCCGCGGAGGAGATGTCATTTCAATGACATCGATTGCCAACGGCGTCTATGAACCGCATATAAAGTCCCTCATCGATTACCTGGCAGGAAAAGGATATTCGGATTTCCTGATAGACATAGGCGCCAATATTGGCCTGACATCATGCCAGTCCGGGAGGAATTTCAGGGAAATCCACATGTTCGAACCCAATCCCGACTGTGTAAACATACTCAAGGTCAATTCAAAAATTGCCCTGGGCGGATGCAGGTACCACATACATGAATATGGGCTGGGTAATGCCAACGAATCCCTGAAGCTATATGTTCCGCGAAACAACTGGGGAGGCGCTTTCATTAAGCACCCATCCAACAGCTATTCGGACGGCCTGCTGGCAGGCAAGGATGGCTATTCGTCTTTCGACCCGGAAAACTATGATCTTGCGGATATAGAAGTCAGGGCGGCCGATGAAAGTCTGGAAAAACCTGCGGATTCAACCCGTCGATGCAACAAGTTGGTTAAATCGTTCAGCCGGTGTTTCGTAGTTTAGCGTCTTCCTTGGACGTTCATTTAGCTTCCTCGCCACGCCATTTAGCTGTGCTTGCGTGTATCCGGAGATGTCCATCCCTTTTGGGAAGTACTGTCTCAACAATCCATTGGTATTTTCATTCGTCCCGCGCTGCCAAGGATTCTGAGGGTCACAGAAATAGACCTTGATGTCGGTCGCCAAGGTAAAGCGCTTGTGGTCCGCCATCTCCTTACCTCGATCCCACGTCAGCGATTTGTAAAGTTCCTGCGGCAGCTTGTGAGCATGTTTGATCAATGCATTTATGACGGTCTCGGTATCTTTTCCTGCCACCTTCACCAACATCACATAGCGTGTCTGGCGCTCAACAAGTGTCGCAATCTGGCTACTTAAAGTCCCACACAGCAGGTCGCCCTCCCAGTGGCCTGGCACTGCCCGGTCTTCTGCCGTGGCCGGACGCTCGCTAATCGATACCGCATCGGTGATTCGGCCATGATTATCCGTCTTCTGCGTATGATGCCGCGAACGGCGCATGACTCGCGTGCGCCGCAGGTGGGCCAGAAGTTCCTTCTTCAATGCGCCTCTGGCCTGGATGTAGAGGCTGCGATAGATGGTCTCGTGTGACACCTGATAGTCCTCGTCATCTGGATAGGTGCATTTTAGCCATCCGGCAATCTGCTCCGGTGACCATGCCATTTTCAGTTTGCCTGCCACGATATGTGCCATCGCGCGGTTCTTCACCAGTTTACAAGGTTGGGGGCGATGCGCACGCTCCCAGGCAGCCTGGTCGGCCTGGCTTGCGCGATAGCTCTTTCGATCACCGTTACGTTCGATCTCTCGACTAATTGTCGAAGCGGCACGGCCAAGCTTCTTGGCGATAGAGCGGATTGAATCCCCTGCAACGACTGATCGAGAGATTTCTTCACGTTCAGACAAGGTTAGTGCCAGTCTCGAACGACGTCGAGGAATCGGCCGAATGCCGCCGGCCTCAGACAAAATTCGCTCGATTGATGAATGGTATCGATCAAACAGCTGCGCGATCTGCTGAAGGGAATCGCCTTTCTGCCAGCGATCCCACATCAGCGCCTTCTGGGATTCAGTGTAATGAATGCGAGGTCTTTGTTTCATCTGCAACACTCCTTTCGCTTTCGCAAAGTTTAGTGTGTTGCATCGACGGGTTGAATCCGCACTTTTCTCCGGTCTTTCGAGCCAGCAACTGTCGTGCGGCGTAGTGAAGATCGATGTTGAAGGTTTCGAGTTACCCATATTGAAAAGCATAGTCGATACCCTCCCCTCAAATTTCAAATTAATCGTGATTTTTGAAAATTGGGGACATTCGATCAATGTCGAATGCCTTAAGAGGGCCCATCAGAACATCTGCCTGAAATATCTCGAAAAGAAGAAAGTTCTGCATCCCTGGCTGCCCAAGTGGCTGAATTCGCTGTTCTTGTTTTTCATCGGCGGCTACGACATCGTGCTGTCAACGACCGATGAAGTTTCAAGAGTCGGCGACTATGTCCTGGAGATCGGTAATTAGACCGGTTTCGCTGTAGCCGCTTTGCCGCATTTCCCGTTTTTTTCGCGAGCGAATCGAATCCGCTTCAGATATCCAGCGCCCTTACGCGGCGGCTGGCGATGCTGTCGGCGTCGCCCTCCTCCTCGCTTGCCGCCATGCGGCAGTTGACGGTGGCCCACTGGCGCAGGGTTTCGATGTCGCGAGCGCGGGAGCGCGACAGGGGGATGATCTGCCGCGCCGAGTTGAGCAGGTGTTCGGTCTTCAGCGTCTGCTCGGGGGAGGAATAGGCTTCATAGAGCGCGTCGATCACAACCTCCTCCAGCTCTGCGCCGCTGAAGCCTTCACTGGCATGCACCACGGCGGGAATGTCGTAGTCGCTCGGCGTGCGCTGGCGGCGCGCGAGGTGAATCATCAGGATTTCGGCGCGCGCGCGCGGCGTCGGCAGGTCGACGAAAAAGATTTCGTCCAGGCGCCCCTTGCGCAGCAACTCGGGCGGCAACTGGTCGATGTTGTTGGCGGTCGCCACGACGAACACCGGATGGCTCTTTTCTTCCATCCAGGTGAGCAGCGTGCCGAACACTCGCGTCGCCACACCGCTGTCGCCGCTGCCGCCGATACCGGCGAGCCCCTTCTCCATCTCGTCGATCCACAGCACGCAGGGCGCGACGTTTTCGGCCACCGCCAGCGCCTTGCGCATGCGCTCTTCCGACTCGCCGACCAAGCCGGCGAACACGCGCCCCAGATCGAACTTGAGCAGCGGCTTCTGCCATTCCGCTGCCACCGCTTTCGCGCACAGACTCTTGCCGCAGCCCGGCACGCCCACCAGCATCACGCCGCGCGGATTGGGCAGGCCGAAGTCGCGCGCCTTCTGCGAGAAGCCCTCGTTGCGCTGACCGAGCCAGCGCTTGAGCTGGCCGAGGCCGCCGATGCCGTTGAAATCTTCCACCGCCGCGGTGTATTCGAGGATGCCCGACTTGCGGATGATCTGTTCCTTCTCGTCGAGGATGGACTTCACGTCCCGGCCGGTGAGGCCGTGCCTGGAGACGACCGACTTGTAGAGCGCGTTCTCCGCCTCGGAGCGGGTCAGGCCCTGGCAGGCCTTGACGATGGCGTCGACGGCATCCTCGTCGAGATCCACGGTCACCGTCGGGTTCGCGCGCGCCTGCGTCACCGCCTGTGCCACCACCTGCCGGTATTCGCTCTCGGTCGGCAGCGGCAAGTCCACCACCGTCACATCCTTCTGCAGCTCGGGCGGAATCTGCATCATCGGCGACAGCCACAGCAGGGTGCGCGGCGAACCCTTCAGCACCGGCACCAGGTCGCGCAACTGGCGGATCAGCAACGCAGCGCCGGGCGAAGTGTCTTTCAGGTAGGGATGGAAATCCTTGAACAGGAACACCGCCTCCTCTTCGCATTCGGCGACGAAGGCCAGCGCTTTCTCCGGCGTGCGCGTGTCCTCCTTGCTCGCCGGGCGATCCTTTGCATCGACCAGGCCGCGCGAGATCGACCAGACGAACAGCTTGCGCGCGCGCTTGGCCATCTCTCCCTGACGCAGCATCTCGTCGATCAACTCGCGCGCCCGGTCTTCCTCGCTGGAGACGATGGTGACGATGGGATAGCCGGCGCGGATGTAGATGCCGAGATCGTTGACGAATGACTGGGTCATAATTTTTCCCGCGTCTTCACGCCCTCGCGCGCAGCCACCGCGAGAGGATCGTGTTCATGAAATTCGGCGGTGAATTCGCGCTGCCGCACCGTACCCAGCGCCTCTTCGACGGCGCGCGTGAAGGCCAGACAGTTATCACCCTCCCCGCCCTCGACGCGGATCGTGGTAGCGCCGTCGCGGCCGATGCGGACGATCATTTTTTTTGCAGTCATGCCGATGCTCCTTGATCCTGCAGTGCGTTTCTCACGAGGCGCAGCCCCAGATAGTAACCGCGGAAGCCGGGGTGATAGCCGTATCGGTCGGCAGCGCGGAACTTGACCGAAGAGAGGTACCACCAGCAGCCGCCGCGATAAACGCGCGTCTGCCCTTCGCCCGGCCCGCGCGGATCGCGCTTCGGCAAATTCTGGTAATACTTCCAGTCATACCAGTCGGCGCACCACTCCCATACGTTGCCGCTCTGGTTGTACGTGCCGTACCCGCTCGCGCCTGCCGGGTAGCCGTGCACCCGGCAGGTTTCCTCTTCCCCGCGGTTGCCGGCGTAACGGCATTTCTCCGGGTCCCACTCGTTTCCCCAAGGATACACCAGCCCCAGCGGCCCGCGTGCCGCTTTCTCCCACTGCGCCTCGCTCGCCAGTTCGCAGCCCGCCCAGGCCGCATACGCCGCGCTGTCCTCCCAGCTCACACCGACGACCGGGTGGTCGGCCTTCTCCGCCGCAAACTGCCCTTTCCTCCACACCCGCGTTCCATAATCCATCTTGCCCGGCGCCCGATGCCCAGTCTCCTCGACGAACTTCAGGTACTGCGCATTGGTCACCGCATACACCCCGATCCAGTAGCCGGACAACTCCACCCGGTGCGCGAGGCAGTTCTCGCCGACCCCGTCGCCCATCGTGAATTCGCCCGCCGGCACATATACCATCACGCTGCCATCCTTCGCGTTGACCGCGATGCGGTTGTGCAGCGCTTCGTGCCTCCACCGTTGCAGTAACGTCGTCATCTCAATAGCGCTCGCTGACCACCAGCTCGATCTCGCCGTTGGGCAGCACCTTTTCCTGTTCGATGATCAGCCCCTGCTCCAGCACCTGCTGCTTCACCGTCAGGTGCGCATAGGTGCGGTTGAGCGCCTGCATGAAAGTCTCCTGGCGGATATTGGTGTTGAACTCCACCCCCCACCAGTCGGCGCATACCGCGAAGCTTCCGTCTTCCTGGCGCTGGATGCCGATGTCGTAGCGGCTGCCGGTGTCGATCACCACCTGGGCGCGCTCGGTATTGCCCTGGTAGCCGCGTATCGTCACTTCCTCGCCGGCCTGGAAATCGAATTGCAGCTGCCGCAGGCTCTCCTCGAGCAGCGCCCGGTCGCGGATTACGGTCTGCACCTGGGTGAAATGGGACATGGTCAGGTTCTCCTTAACATCGAGCGTAACGATTCAGCAGGCCATGGCGCCGGGGCGTTCGCGCACCTGTGCCGGACGGGCGTTCTCCTCCGCCCAGGCGTGCAACCGGGCGATATCGGCGGCGCGCGATTTCGCGAGCGGCACGGCGGCCTCCAGCGCGGCACGGATATCCGCTTCCGCGAGCGGCCGGGCTCCATCGTCGAAGGCGCGATACAGGCCGTCCACCACCGCCGCCTCGATCTCCGCGCCCGAATAGCCTTTGGCGGCCTCGGCCAGCACGGCGACGTCGAAACTTTGCGGGTCGCGCCCGCGCCTTGCAAGATGCAAATTGAAGATGCTCGCACGCTCACGTTGGCTCGGCAGGTCGACGAAAAATATCTCGTCGAAACGCCCCTTGCGGGTGAATTCCGGCGGCAGGTGCTGGATGTCGTTGGCCGTGGCGGCGACGAACACCGGCGCGGTGCGGTCTTCCAGCCAGGTGAGGAAGGTGCCGAACAGACGCCGCGCCACGCCGTTGTCGCGCACGTTGCCGAGGCCGCTGAAGGCTTTCTCCAGCTCGTCGATCCACAGCACGCAGGGGCTCACCGCCTCGGCGGTGGATAGCGCGCGCCGCAGCCGGTCTTCCGATTCGCCGAGCAGCGAGCCGTACACCTTGCCGAGGTCGAGGCGCAGCAGCGGCACTTCCCAATCGGCCGCGAGCGCCTTCGCGGTGAGGCTCTTGCCGCAGCCGGGTACGCCCGCGAGTACCACGCCGCGTGGCGGGCGCAGACCGAAGCGCAGGCCCTCGGGATCGAATGCCTGGCGCCGCCGCGCAAACCAGTTCTTGAGCGGCTCCAGCCCGCCGACGTCGGCGAAGCTCACGCGCGGGCGGCAGAATTCCAGCACGCCGTCCTTGCGCACCGTCTGCTCCTTTTCGTCCAGCACGCCCTCGGCGCAGCCGGCATCGAGCGCGCCGCGCTGCGCGATGCCGCGGCGCAGCACGCGCTCCGCCTCGCGCCGCGTGAGCCCGAGTAGCGCGCGCGCGAGCGTGTCCCTGATTTTTCCGTCGGGCGCCGGCTGACCTTCCTGCGCGGCAACCTCGTCCGCGAGCCGCTCCATCTCCGCCAGGTCGGGCGGCGGGTAGTAGAACAGGGTCGCGTCCGCGCCCAGCTCTTCCGGCACCTCCGCCGATGCCCCGACGAACACCAGGCTCTTGCGCATGTGCTTGACCGTCCATACCGCATCGCGGATCAGGCGCACGATCACCGGCGTGAAGTGCCGCTGCATGTCGAGGAAAACGTAGATCGCCTCGGCGGGGCCGTGGAACACGTGCTCCAGCGCCTCCACCGGATCGCCGGCAGTCTGCGGCGCGACCTCCTTGCCCTCGCGGTCGCACAGGCCGCGCGTCGCGCTCCACACGTAGAGGCTGATGTCCTTCTTCGCCGCCATCGCCTCGCGCACGCGCAGCAGCGAGGCCAGCGCGCGCTCTTCCTCATGGGTCTGCAGCCAGAGCAGCGGAAAATGGGCGCGCAGATGGACCTCGATGCGGCCTTCGACATCGTTCGCCATCGCGGCGTGGCGCGCTACGGTGCGCAGGTCGGCGACGAATTCCGCCGCGCTCTTGTAGCGCTGCTCCGGGTCTTTCTCCAGCGCCTTGGCAATCACGCGCGGCAACCGTACATCGAACGCGCCGGTTTCCAGCGGCGACAGGTCGGGCTGGTCGTAGAGGATGCGCTGCTTCAGGGCTTCTTCGTCCGGCGCATTAAAAGGCAGCTTGCCGGTCAGCGCCTCGAAGACGATCACCGCCAGCCCCCACAGATCGGCGCTGCAACCCGCGCCGTCCCCGAACTGTTCGGGCGCGAGATAGGCCGTTGCCGTCCGTGCGGATTTGGAATGCTTCATCAACCGGGTCAGGCCGAAGCCGAGGATTTTCACCGCGCCGTCCGGCTGCACGACGATGCAGGAAGGCCGGATGTCGCGGTGTACCGTCAGCCCCTGATGGGCGTAGTCGAGAGCGGCACCGGCCTGCGCCGCGATGCCGATCGTCTCGGCGAGCGGCAGCGGGCCGCGCCGCTCGAGCATGCGGTCGAGGGACTCTCCCTGCACCAGCTCCGCCACGGCGAACAAACAGCCGTCCGCCTCGCCGATGCCAAACGCCGTGGCGATGCCGGGATGCTGCAGCGTGCGAACCGCGCGCAGCTCATGTTCGAGCAGCGCGCGCGCCTCCTCATCCTGCGCATGGGGGATGCACACTGCCACGCGCTGCGGCCAGCCGTTTCCCTGCGGCGCAAGGTTGCCGGCGGCATATACAGTCTTGAACCCATCCCGCTGCAGCGGCGCCTGATCGAGGGCAAAATCGCCCACGCGCTTTTGCGGCGTATCGGTCGAAGTGGCTGGACTCATGCAGTCATGCCTTTCTGTATGTGGTCGCGGTTATGAGTGATGCGAAAATTGTTACTACAGCAAACCTCTGAATCCGGCATCCCCCCGAGCAATTTAGCACATGTGCAATCCGGCGCCATATGGGTAATTTAACGCATTGACCGTTGGCCGGGAAAGACATAGATTGCGGCTAGCCTGTGCTGTACGGCGTACCCAGGCGGACGGTAATGGACGTATGATGCGCCCGAAATGAATATCCGATATTGAAGGGAGCCGCGTCATGGACGAAAGCACAATGGAAAAATCAACAAACGGCAGCGAGGCAAACCACCGCCCGCCTTTCACCGCTATCGACTGGATAATCGCGGCGTTCAGCATCGCCTTGATGGTCTTCATCCTCCTGAACCTCCCTGTTTTTTAGCCTCCCGACATGCAGTCCATCGAGCCTGACCGTCGCCCCGGGGTAGGCTTGGCGCTGGGCAGCGGCTCGGCGCGCGGACTCGCGCACCTGGGCGTGATCCGCGCCATCGAGGACGCCGGCATCGAGGTCGGATTCATCGCGGGCACCAGCATGGGGGCGCTCATCGGGGCGATCCACGCGGCCGGCAAGCTGGACGAACTGGAAGCCGCCTTCCTCGGCTTCGACTGGAAAAAAACCGCCTCCTTCTTCGACGTCGTCCTGCCCAAGTCCGGCCTGCTCGACGGCGCGAGAATCAGCGAACTGGTGCGCGCGCATATCCATGCCGACAGCATCGAGGCGCTGCCGCTTCCTTTCGCCGCCGTGGCGACGGACATCGTCAGCGGCGAGGAAGTCGTCATCAGGAGCGGCGACGTGATCGAGGCGGTGCGTGCGAGCATCTCGGTGCCCGGCATCTTCACGCCGGTGCGCAGCAACGGGCATATCCTCGTGGACGGCGGCATCACCAACCCGGTGCCGGTGAGCGCGGCCCGCGCCATGGGCGCCGGCATCGTGATCGCGGTCGACCTCAACCACGAGATCGTCGCCGGAAAAAACCTGAAACCGCTGCTGAACGGGGAAAAGGCGGACACCGCACCCGGCATGTTCTCGCGCTGGGTGGGCGATTACCGCCTGTCGATGAAGGACATCCGGCAGAAGCTCCTCGCGGGGGACAATCCCGTCTCGGCGCAATTCAGGCAGTGGGCTTCCCAGGAGCCGCTGCCGAGCATCTTCGAGGTGCTGCTGGCCTCGATCAACATCATGGAAACGCGCATCACCCGGACGCGCCTCAGCCTGGACCGGCCGGATGTCATCATCCAGCCGCCGCTCGGGCATATCCGCTTCCTGGAATTCGACCGCGCCGAGGAGATCATCGCGATCGGCTACGAGCACACGCGGCGGCAACTGGCGGCGCTGCCGCCCGAGATGATCGAAAAAATATCCTCTCCCTCGTAATGCCGCGGTAGTGAACGCGGCTCAATCCGTGTAATCTCCGCATCAGGATTTTCCACCGAGCCTGAAACACATGGTTTCCGTCCAGCACGACTTTCCCCCTCTCGCGGGCGAGGACAGCGCAGACATCCAGGCCTGGCTGGCCGCGCTGCCTCCCGCTTATCCGCCCGCCGAGATTGCGCTGATCCGCAAGGCGTGCGAATTCGCCGCGCCGCTCTACCACGGGCAGACCGAAGTCACCGGCACGCCGCTTTTGCGGCACGCGTTCGGCTCGGCGGCCATCCTGATCGGCATGCGCCTCGACCACGAAACCATCGCGGCCGCCGTGCTGCACGCCGTGCCGGATTACCTCGATGAATGGGCCGAGGCGCTGACCGGGCTTTTTGGCCGCAGCGTGACGGCGCTGGTCGAGGGCATCTCGCGCGTGGAGCGCATCCGCCTGTTCAGCGAGATACGCGGCGCGCAGGACAAGGACGAGGCCGCGCGGCAGATCGAGAGCCTGCGCAAGATGCTGCTGGCGATGGTGGAAGACATCCGCGTCGTGCTCATCAAGCTCGCCGAGCGCACCCAGACCCTGCGCAACCTGTCCGGCGCAAGACCGGAGCAGCAGGAACAGATCGCGCGCGAGACGCAGAGCATCTTCGCCCCGCTCGCGAACCGGCTCGGCGTGTGGCAGCTCAAGTGGGAACTGGAAGACCTGTCGCTGCGCCACCTGGAGCCGACGCTCTACAAGAAGGTGGCGAGGCTGCTCGACGAGCGCCGCGTAGACCGGGAGCGCTACATCGCGGAGGTGATCGCGCGGCTCAAACAAAAGCTGGATGCGGCCGGCATCGCGGCCGAGGTGACCGGCCGCCCCAAGCACATCCACAGCATCATCAACAAGATGAAGCGCAAGCGTGTCGAGTTCGGCGAGCTCTACGACGTGCGCGCTGTGCGCATTTTGGTAAGCGATGTTCAGAATTGCTACGCGGCACTCTCGGTGGTGCACGAGCTCTGGCCGCCCATCGCCAGCGAGTTCGACGACTACATCGCGAACCCCAAGGGCAACGGCTACCGCTCGCTACACACCGCCGTGACCGGCCCGAAAGGCCTTGCCGTGGAAGTGCAGATCCGTACCCACGAGATGCATCACGACTCGGAACTCGGCGTCGCCGCGCACTGGCGCTACAAGGAAAACAAAAAGTCCGAAACCGGATTCGATGACAAACTCGCCTGGCTGCGCCAGATTCTCGCGTGGAAGGCGGAGCTGGCCGACAGCGGCAACCTGCAGGAGCAGTTCAGGAACGAATTGCTGCAGGACCGCGTGTACGTATTCACGCCGCAGGGCAAGGTGCTGGACTTGCCGAGGGGCGCGACCCCGGTGGATTTCGCCTACACCCTGCACACCGATCTCGGCCACCGCACGCGCGGCGCCAAGGTGGACGGCAACATCGTGCCGCTCAAATACCCATTGCAGAACGGGCAGCGCGTGGAAATCCTCACCGCAAAACAGGGCGCGCCGAGCCGCGACTGGCTCAGCCCGCGGCTCGGCTACATCAGGAGCGCGCGCGTGCGCGCCAAGGTGCGGCACTGGTTCAAGACGCAAAACCTCGACGACAGCATCGCGCAGGGAAGAACGTTGCTCGAGCGCGAACTGCAGCGCCTCGGCGTGAGTTCCGTCAACCAGGAGAAAATCGCGCAGCGCCTGCACTTCCACAAACTGGAAGAACTGCTCGCCGCCCTCGGACGCGGCGAGATCACTCCGCACCGCGTCAGCCTTGCCGTCCAGCAGGAGGTTCCCGCGAAGCCGGCAGCCGCTCCGCAACCCGTTTCCCGCAAGCCCGCCATGCGGCGCAACTCCGCAACGGGCGTGCTGATCGAAGGAGTGGACAACCTGATGATCAAGCTGGCCAGGTGCTGCAAGCCGGAGAAGCCTGCGGCCATCACCGGCTACGTCACGCGCGACCGCGGCATCACCATCCACCGGCAGGATTGCGCCTTCATGCAGCGCGTGCCGGAAGACAAGCGCGACCGGATGCTCGGCGCGGTCTGGGCGAGAGAGTAGGAAAAATCCGATCGCCAATTCGCCAAAAGAACTAGTCCGTATTACCCGAAAGAACTAGGCCGAAATATATAGGCATTCAGGCATATATGAATTTCCGGAGAGGATGGATATAGTGCGCGCCTTTTTTACAGCGGCCTTTAACGGACAATGGAAAAAATCATATGGTGGAAAAGCAGGCGCCCGGCTGGCTTTGCCTGGTCGAAGCAGTTGAGTATTGGAAACGCAATACTGGACTCGGAGCATCGAAACCTGATAAGCAAGATCAATAACATCCTGCGCATGATCGAAGCGGGGAATGCCGCCGAACTGCCTGGTGCGTTTGAACTGCTCGAAACCTGGCTGGTGACTCATTTTGAAAATGAGAGAATCTTTGCGCTCTCCATCGGCCTTGATTTCGGCCGCCACGACCTCGCGCATCGGCGTTTGCTGGACGAGCTTCAATACCTGCGGGACGAACTGGCAGCAAACAACTGGACCATGCCCGGCAACAAGATCAGGACGCTCTATCAATTTCTGCGCGATTGGCTGGTCGGGCATATCACCGAGGATGACATGCAGATGAAGCCGGCTTTTGGGAACTGCCAGTATGAATATATCCCGTCGTACAAAAACTCCCTGGCCATGGGCAATTAAGCGGCAAGCTTTCCGAAGCCTCGCATCCCGCCCCAAAACGCGCCCCCGCGTAACAGGTGAAGCCTCATAATGGGCAGAGGAGGCTTGCCCGGCAGGCTATGCGAGGCGCTCTCCGGTGCATCGACGAACAAGGATGGCAAGCGTGAAATCCGGAAGAAACGACCCCTGCCCCTGCGGCAGCGGAAAAAAATACAAGAAGTGCTGTTCCGACAAACTCGAAGCAGGCGCGGCATTTCCGCCTCCGCGGCCACCGGCTCATTTCGCTGCGCCAGAAGTGCCTGCCGCACAAGGGACGCCCGGCCATCGGGAAATCGGCGCCCTGGTGTCGCTCTTCAACCAGCAGCGCTACATGGAAGCCGAGCATCTAGCGCGCTCGGTGACGGATAATTTTCCGCGCTACGGTTTCGGCTGGAAGGTATTGGGCGCGGCAGCCAATCAGTTGGGTCGAAGCGCGGACGCGCTGGCCTCCCTGCAGAAAGCGGCGGCACTGCTGCCGGACGACGAAGAGGTGCACTACAACCTCGGCAGCACGCTGCATAACCTGGGGCGGCTGGACGAAGCCGCCGCAAGCTACCGCCGCACGCTGGCGATCAGGCCGAATTACGTCGAAGCGCATAACAATCTCGGCAACACCCTCAAGGACATGGGGCAGCTCGATGAGGCCGCCGCGAGCTACCGGCGTGCGCTGCAGATCAGGCCGGGTTACGCCGAGGCGCACTGCAACCTCGGCAACACCCTCAGCGAACTGGGACAGCCCATCGATGCCGAAGCCAGCCTGCGCCTGGCGCTGCAGATCAGGCCGGATTTCGTCGAAGCGCTCAACAGCCTCGCCCTGCTGCTCAATGCGCAGGGCGATCCGGCAACGGCCCTGAACGTCGTGTACCACTCCCTGCAATACAGAGAAACGCCGGAAGCCAGAAACATCTTCGTCGCCTGCGCGAAACACCTGCACTTCACGCAGGACGACAGCGGCGTCCGCGCGGCGATGGTGCGCGCCCTGACCGAACCCTGGGGGCGGCCGAGCGAACTGGCGCAGGCCGGCTTCGGCCTCGTCAGGCTCAACCCGGACATCGGGGAATGCGTGGCGCGCGCAGCCAATGCCTGGCCTCAACGGCTCGCGGCGCAGGAGCTATTCGGCCCCTCCCCTCTCCCCAACCCTCTCCCGATGCCCTCTCCTCAATCCTCTCCCGCAAGCGGGAGAGGAGGCGAACGAAAAGAGCAATCTTCAATCCCTGCGGGCGAGGGGGCAAACGAATCGCTACGCGGGCCTTATGTTGACGGCCTTGCCGCGCTCGCCAACGATGCGCTGCTCATCGCCCTGCTCGATGCGATGCCCGTCTGCGATATCGAAACGGAACGCTTCCTGACCCTCGCGCGCCATGCCCTGCTCGAAGCCTCCATGGCGGGCGACGAAACCGGTGCCGCCTTGAGTTTCTGCAGCGTGCTGGCGCGCCAATGCTTCATCAACGAATACGTGTTTTCGTTCACCGATGGAGAAATCGGCAAGGCGGGAGAATTGCGCGACTCGCTGGCCGCGGCGCTGCAAGCGGGTGCGCAAATACCTCCGCTGTGGCTTGCTGCGGTCGCGGCCTATTTTCCGCTCGGCTCCCTTCCGCTCGCCGGGCGGCTGCTTGAAAAACAATGGCCCGAGGAAGTCGCGGCCATCCTGAAACAACAGGTGCAAGAACCGGCGGAAGAGCGGGAACTGCGTGCCGCCATACCGCGGCTGACCGCCATCGAGGACGAGGTGTCGCTGCTCGTGCAGAACCAGTACGAGGAGAACCTCTACCCGCGCTGGATCAGGCCCGATCCTGTGGTGAAGGCAAAAGACATCTCCGCCTATCTATCGCAAAAGTTTCCGCTGGCTTCCTTCAAGCGCCCCGGCAAAAGCGACAGCATCGACGTGCTCGTCGCGGGCTGCGGCACCGGCCAGCATTCCATCGCCACGGTGCAGCGCATCGAAGGCGCGCAGGTGCTGGCCATCGACCTCAGCCTGAGCAGCCTCGCCTACGCGAAACGCAAGACGCAGGAGCTCGGCCTGACCTCGGTCGAATACGCGCAGGCCGACCTGCTGAGGCTCGGCTCGCTCGGGCGCAGCTTCGACGTGATCGAATCGGTCGGCGTGCTGCACCACCTCGCCGACCCGTATGCCGGATGGCAGGCGCTGCTCTCCCTCTTGCGCCCCGGCGGCTTCATGGAGCTCGGCCTCTACAGCGCGACGGCGCGGCGGAACATCACAGGCATATGGGACTTCATCGCCGAGCGCGGCTACGGCTCCTCGCCCGAAGAAATCCGGCGCTTCCGCCAGGACCTGATCGATGCGGGCAACCATGCGGAGTTCGGCGCGGCGCTGAACTCGGCGGATTTCTTCAGCACCAGCACCTGCCGCGACCTGCTGTTCCACGTGCACGAACACGGCATGACGCTGGCGGGCATCGAGGAATTCCTGCGAAAAAACAAGCTGACCTTCCTCGGCTTCGAAATCGGCGCCGAGGTGCTGCACGCCTACCGGCAGCGTGTCCCCGAAGACCGCGCCGCCACCGATCTTGCGCAGTGGCAGGTTTTCGAGAACGAGAATCCCGATACCTTCGGGAGCATGTACCACTTCTGGGTGCAGAAGAATGAGTGAGGTTTACAAATTGAAGAGCGCGGAATGAAATCAGGGGAATCAAAAAATTCCGCCACTCCGGCGCAGGCCGGAATCCAGCAAGACAAAAATGCATTTTGTTTTAAACCCACTGGATTCCGGCCTGCGCCGGAATGACGGCGCGGGTGTCACACAACTAGCCGCTGCCGGCACACGCATGTATAGTTCGGCGAGCCAGTTGAATAACAATCAGGAGATAAAATGCAAAGTCAGTTGATCAGGGTCAAGACGATAACGGGAGCACCGATTTACATCAGCCTCTGCGCCGATGAAGACCAGAAAATCTTCGTCCTCATGAACATCACCGCGTTCACCGTCGGCACCTATTTCGAAAGCGCGGAAAAAGCGCTGAAGGAATGCATCGACGTCATCAACAAGGTCCTCGAATACCGGAGCAAGGGCGACAAGATCGAGGCGCTCCATTCGGATCACGGAGGCGCATTCCTCAGCAACGAGGAGATGGCGAGCATCCTGAGCCAGCCGCCCGCCGAGACTTCCCGGAAACACTGAAGAGAACAAACCACCCGCTACTCGAAGGTGCCTTTCCCGGGATTTTTTAGGGCGTCTACTTTATGTTAGCCATCATCAATGTTGTCACCTGCATATGGGATTGATGCCGCGTCGCTACTCTTGGGAATTGGCACTTCAGCGCTCGCCAGTTGGCTTGCGTACTTCATAGCCAAGAGACGCAGAGCATTTGCCCAAGAGGAAGAATCGATGTCACAGAAGGACCGACTAAAAATACTGAACGAAGCACTAACCGTATGCTCTCTGGGCCATATCGCGTTTGATAAGCCCGGCTCAAGACAGACTTTTGGCTTTGGGCCAGAAGCTCTGAACATTGTCGGCGATGACAACAGAAGAACGTTTGACCAAACGATCAATAAGCTTATGGAAACAGGTGTCTCTGGCACCTTGTCAAAAGCAAAGTTTACACAACTGCTAGTGCCAACCTTACAGATCAAGAAGAAGGCGGCTATTGACTTTACGAAAGGAGATTGCGATGTATTCTGGAAAAGCATAGAGGCAATTCCAATCGTAGAGCATCGCGTACTTCGAGAGGTGTTTGGCGCATCTTTCTCCAATAGCACGGACCCGCTGAACATATCGTGCTTTACGATCTACGATTGGCATCGCCACAAATCGCTGATTACAGGGCCACATGTAACTAATGATTCTTGGGTATGGAACGAATCTAAGCATGGCCTGCTGGCTGAATGTAAGGTTCAGGCCCGAGACGAACAGAAGGCCCTGGAACTTGCAGACATTCTCTTTGCCAAGCTGGAATCGACCATACGTTTCATGATTGGCCACCGAACGGAGCGCTTTGAATTCGGCATCCTCAACTATGCTGGCTCACGCCTTTCTCAGCACTACCTGTTCAATGACAATCACATTACTGCGGGCAATTCTCGCAAAGGCTCGATAGAGGCCATCCCCCTTGACGATGAGTATTTTTCTAAGCCAAGCCAAGAGTTTGCACGGTTGCTCGGTCTCTTAGCCTCTCAGTGCAACAGTCTTGAGAGGCGAATACTTCGCAGCGTTGAATGGACTGCACAGGCCCTCATTGACCCAAATCCGGCTAGCGCATTCATCAAGGCAGCTACTTCCCTCGAAGTCCTCTTTAGCGCGACCGAAAAAGGTGTAATTACTCCATCAATCATGGCGCAGATATCTGAAAGTTGCGCTCATATCCTGGGAAGCACGCCTGAGTCGTGTGTGCATATTGAGGCTACTGTTAAGCGACTCTACGGGATTCGATCCGCAGTCGTTCATTCCGGTAAAGATAGCGTTCCCGAAGAAGACCTCGCCACATTCATACACATTGCTCGATCTGTCGCAATTGAGCTCTTAGCCAACAGTAGCTACTTGGCTATTGAGAGCATCGAAAAGCTACATGAAACGCTAAGAATCAAGAAATACCAAGCGCCATGACGATGGCTAACCTCTCGGTCAACACGGACCTCGCGCAACAAGCAACTAAAAGGGGCAGCCTCGCATTATTTTACAACCCGAAGCCGTGGATTGAATTAAGCGAGGCAGCTACCTAGAAGCTGCCTTAAAAATTCGCGAGGAGGGATGGATGCAAGGCGCACGGAGCGCAGCAACCGGAATGTACACAAGTACATGAGGATTGCGAGCACCGCGCAACGCCGCAGACGCCCTCCGCAGCAATTTTGAAGGCAGCTTCAGGCAGGCTCCCCGCAGATCACCCTGTTCCGTCCCTCATGCTTGGCCTGGTAGAGCGCCTTGTCCGCGGCGGCAACCATGCGGTCGGCGAGCTGGTGGTTCCCTGCGGCAGGGTCCGCGGCGGGCAGCATGGAGATTCCGATCGAGATGGTGAGGTTGATCGACTGCCCGGATTGCGCGTAGATGTTTTCTTCTGCGATGCAGCGGCGTATCCGTTCCGCGATCTGGCTGGCATGGTACATATCGGTCTGCGGCAGCAGCACGACGAATTCCTCGCCGCCATAGCGCGCGATCGTGTCGCCCACGCGCAACTGCGACTGGATGAAGCTGGCCACGCCCACCAGCACCTCGTCGCCCGTCTGGTGGCCGTAGGTGTCGTTGATGCTCTTGAACCTGTCGATGTCGAGAAACATGCAGGCCAGCGGATGCTTGTGCCGGCGGGCCTGGCTGATTTCGATCTGGCAGCGGTGCTCGAAGTAGCGGCGGTTCTGCACGCCGGTCAGCGCGTCGGTCAGCCCCATCCGCTTCAGGCGCTCCTGCGAGAGGGCGTTCTCCAGGCAGATCGCGACGATTTCGGCCAACCGTTCGAGGAAGTCCGTCCCGCAGCCGGCGCTATAACGCTCCGGGTTGGCGCTGCCGAGATGCAGGCTGCCGATCAGTTCGCCGTGCCGCATGAGCGGCATGAGCGCGACCGATGCGACCGCCTTCGCGGGAGCCTTGAAGAGGGGCTGGTGGTGCCTGGCGTCGAAGGCGCCCAGATACGGACTGCGTTTCCCGCCGTACAGGGCTTCGAGCGCGGCGGGCGACTTGAGCAGCGTGAGGCCGTTGCGTGCCTCTTCGTTGCCGGCCCCGCTTTCGAGAATCCGGCTGGCCTCGTGCTCCCGATCGACCAGCGCCAGCGTGACGAACTCCACGCCGAACGCCAGCCTGTACTCGGAGAGCAGGAGGTGAATCAGTTCCGGGAGGGAATCGGCGCCGATCAACTGGCGCTGGAGCTGGTCGAAGCGGCGCATCTTGCTTTCGTTCTGCCGTGCCTCGTGCAGCAGCGCTTCGAGCTGCTGGCGGAGTAAATGATTCTCGGACTGGAGATGATTATTCATTTCCTGCGTTATCGGCTACCCAATCCGGTTCTTTAGGAGCTGCTTTCCGAAGTGGCCCCTTGTTTTGTGACGTTCCCCCTTCGATACCTCAGGGCGAACGTGATTTATATTCATGCCGAATCAATAGCCGCCAATCGTCAGTTGAATAACCATCCATGGCTAACTAGCGACTAGCGTCTAACGACTGTTTTCACCAGATCACGTCAGGCAATTTCAGCCTTTCCACGGGCTTGTCGCCGAGCAGGTGCTCCTCGATGATGGCGTTCACGTCTTCCGGTTTTACGCCACCGTACATCACGCCTTCCGGATAGACCAGCACGCTGGGGCCGGTGCCGCAGGTGCCGAGGCAACTGGTGCCGGCTACCGCATAGCGCCCCCACAACTGTCTCTTTTCAAACTGCTGCATGAACTCCTGCAACACGGCCCCGCTGCCTTTCGCCGCGCATGAACCGCGCGGATGATCCTCCGGGCGGGATTGCGTGCAGATGAATACGTGTTTTTTTGGCTTGCCCATTCCTGTCTCCTGGTTAATCTATTATTGGTTCCGGTTTCATCCATGCCGGAGGGGCCGCCATTGTAAGGGAGGAATCCCTGTTCTTGACAAGCGCGCTGCATTTTTCCGCCCTACAGGTCCATCTTGCGTTCCACCCTGCGCGGCTCGCCGGGGGCGCGATTGTCGTCCAGCTTCTCGATATTGACCTCCTCGGTTTTCGCGCTGCGCGATGCGTTGCGCGCCTGGCCGAAGATGACCAGCTTGCGCAGTTCCTCGATATGCTCGCGGTGCGATTTGGCGAGCGGCACCATGGTGGCGGCGGCAGCGAGCAGATCGGCGGTCTCGACCTCGCGCCCGCCGTCGATGAAGGCCGGGAACTGCGCGGCGTTGACCACCGCCTCCAGTTCCGCCCCGACGAAGCCCTCGGTTGCTTTCGCGACGTGCGACAGGTCGAACTTGTTGCGGATGTCGGTGATGCGGTTCTGCCGGAGCAGCACCTCCAGGATTTCTTCGCGCTCGGTGAGGGTGGGCAGGTCGAGAAAGAACACTTCGTCGAAACGTCCCTTGCGCAAAAACTCGGTCGGCAGGTGCCGGATGTTGTTGGCGGTCGCGAATACCGACACCGGAGCCTGCTTCTCCTGCATCCAGGTCAGGAAGGTGGCGAGCACGCGTGCGGCGGTGCCGCTGTCTCCTATCGAGCCGGCAAAGGCCTTCTCGATCTCGTCCACCCACAGCACGCAAGGCGCGATCACCTCGGCGATCTCCATCGCTTCGCGCATGTTCTTTTCCGACGCGCCCAGCAGGCCGCCGAACACCGCGCCCATATCGAGGCGCAGCAGCGGCTGCGCCCACATGCCCGCCGCGACCTTGGCGGTCAGGCTCTTGCCGGTGCCGGGAATGCCGATCAGCGCGACGCCGCGCGGCTTCGACAGGCCATAGTTGCGCGCCTCTTCGGAGAAAGCCATGCGGCGCAATTCCAGCCAGTCCTTGAGTTCGTCCAGGCCGCCGATGCGGTCGGCGTTCTCCACATAGGGATAGAGTTCCAGCATGCCGCTCTCGCGGATGATCGCGCACTTCTCCTCGGTGATGAGGTCGGCGCAGCGCTCGTCCAGACGTGCGCCGGAACGGCCCCGGCTCGCCGTCACCACGGCCTTGCGGAACACGCGCTCGGCCTGGGTGCTGGTCAGTCCGAGCGCGGCCTCCACCAGCTTGATGCGCAGCGACGGCTCGACCTGTTCAAGCGCGCCGCTCGCGCCGGCGGTGCGCTCCAGCAGCGCGTCCATCTCCTCGGCGTTGGGCTTGGCGAGCTCCAGCACCGGCACGTCGTGCTTGAGCTCCAGCGGCAGGCAGTATTCAGGTGTGATGATGACGATGTTCTTGCGTGGCTGAATTTCCGGCAGTTGCGCCGCGAGGTTGCGCAGGCTGCGCAGCGCGCCGCGCTTGGCTTCCCATATCTGGTGGAAATCCTTGAGCACGAAGGTCGCGCTGCCCCTGTAGTCGCGGATCATGCGCAGGATGGTGTCGGCCGTGGCCTCGCGCTTGTCGTCAAACGGCTCTTTCGCGCGCCTGAGGCAGACGAACTGGTCGCCGATGTCCCAGGTATAGAGCCCCTCGCCCTCGGGCCAGCCGGGACGTCCGGACAGCTCCATGAGTTCGCGCAGCACCCGCCCCTCTTCGCTGGTGACCACGTTGACCACCGCGATGCGCGCGTCGAAATGCAGTTTCAGTTCGTCTTGAAAGGACATGTGCGGCTCCTGGTTATCGTGTAATTCCAACTCCGTCTAGTGGCGTCTCTGGAATCATTAAAACTTGTCATGGCTCCCGTAGGTCGGGCTTGAGCCCGACATGTCGGCCTGAAGGCCGACCTACAACATCTACATCAACCGGGAATCCCGTCACCGACACGCTGCCATCTACGCCGATACGGAATTCGCTGCGGCGCGGCCCTAACTCTACGCCGCGGTAGCGTTCGGTCAAGTACAGCAGTTCCTGGTTGCTGCTCGCAAGCAGCGGGTGGTGCTGCGGCAGGTCGCGCCGGTAGGGGCCCGCCGCGAGCAGGTCGGCGGCGGCAAGCAGCCGCCGCACGCCGGGGTTGCGGCTTGTGCGCAGGGTCGCGGCCTCGTAGCCGGTGAAGACCATCACTCCCTTGCCGACGGCGCGCACCGCCTCCGCCACCTCGGCCAGCGCCGCGGCCTGCGCGAAGGGCTCGCCACCCGAAAAGCTCACGCCCTCGGTATCCGCTTGTGCCAGCAGCAGCGCGACCGCCTCGTCCACCGTAGATTCGTAACCGCCCGCGAAAGGCTGGAAGTCCGGGTTGAAGCAGCCTTCGCAGCGTAGCGCGCAGCCATGCACCCACAGCACCGAGCGCAGGCCGGGGCCGTTGGCGCGCGAGTGCGGCAGGAATGCGGCGAGCCTGAGGGTGGATGGTTTGCTCATTACAAGAAACTCACTTCACCACGAAGGACACAGAGATCACGAAGATTTCTCAGGGAATTGCTTGATATTGGAAGATTACCCATAAGGTGAAACCAATTTTGTAGATAGCCCATTGTTCTTCTTCGTGGCCTTCGTGTTCTTCGTGGTTCAAATATGGAATTCATCGTCGCTTAGAGTTTCACGAACGGCATGTTCTTCACCGGCAGCTCCATCTTCTCGCCGCTGGACAGCTGCACATACGAACGGCTGTCCGGGTGCAGGTCCTTCAGCGACAGCGTGAGGCGCTTGTTGGCATCGATGCCGAAGCCCGCGACGAAGCGCTTCTCGCCGAGGGTGCAGGGCGGGTCGGCGTGGATGAATTCCGAGTCGCCGGGATTCATCTGGCGCAGCGCGATGTCTTCGCGGCGCAGCACCTGCACCGGCCTGAGGCTGCCGCCTTCGATCTCGTAAACCGTTTCCGGGCGCACCATCACGGAACGCTCGGTCACCACGAGGCCGAGCCTGGTCGCCCCCTCGCAGGCGGCATTGATGAATTTGTTGCTCACCGTGCCCTCGGTCGGATAGGCGGTTCCCTTCGGCACCACCGGCACCAGCACGTAATCCTTCGCTTCGCGGTCCCAGCTGCGCAGGCAGTAGTCATGCACCAGCTTCTGGTTGAGGTCTTCGCCGGCATAGCGGCACGCGCCGCGCGCAACGGCCTCGAACGGGGATTCGCAATGCACCGGACAGCCGCCGAACTGCTCGCGCACGCGCTGCGCGATGCCCAGCAGCAGGCTGGAGCCTCCGGCGAGGAAGACTGCGCGCACCTGCGATTTTTCCGTGCCGTATTTCCTCGCAGTTTCCAGCGCGCGATCCAGCGTGCGCACCACCAGCCCATAAAGGCTCACACCCCGCAATTCGGGACGCGGCCGTTCAAGCAACTCGCGCAATTCAGTGACGGTAAAGGCGTGGCCGATGAGGCGGCCGGTGATGTCGTTGAACTGCTCGATCTCGACGCGCTCTTCGCCGCCCGAGAGGCGTATCTTGGCATCTTCCACCGCATGCAGCAGGGCGACGCCGACGTCCGCCAGATCATCTTCGGTAAGCTGTTTGGCCTCCTGCATCCGGCGCAGCAGCCACTGGTCCACCAGCGCACCGCCGATCTCCTCCCCGGCGCGCCCGAGCACGTCGCACAATTGCGTCTCCCCCGCGCCCATGTCGCGCGTCTTCACCACCGACACGTCCAGCGTGCCGCCGCCGAAATCGAACACCACGTAGACCTGGCCTTCGCGCACGTGCTCGCCGTAACCGAGGATGCAGGCGGTGGCTTCGTCGAGCATGCGCACCGTGCCGTGATAGCTCTTCAGCACGGCGTCCTGCAGCCAGTCGGCATACTTGTCGTAGGCCTCCACCGGCAGCGTGACCACGAGGTCTTCGCCGGCGTGGTTTGCGGCGGACATCAGGATCTGGCCGATCAGGTCCTCGCCGGCCTGGCGCGGGGTGATGAGGTCGCCGTGGATGCGGCGTGCGCGGTTGTTGTCGCGCAGGATGTCGAGCTTGAACTTACTGAAGGTGCCGCGATGGCTCGCAAGCCCGGCGTTTTCCACCTCGGCGCCGGTGCGTAGCGTATGGCTTTCGCCGTAGTGCGCGAGCGACGGGATTACGGCCGATTCCTGCACAGAGTTCTCTCCCGGCAGCCGGTAGCGGTAGGTCTTGGTCAGCCCGTCCAGGCGCAGGGTTTCGGCGCGGCGCGTGGCTGGGTTCCAGCGTACCAGCACGGTGTTGCAGGTGCCGAAATCCAGCGCCAGCGTCATCTTGTTTCCTCGCCTGCGCGGCTGGCCATGGCTTTGAGCAGCACGTTCTCGCCCATGCGGTAGCCGACGAAGCGCACCCTGATCCTGTCACCGTCATCGACCTCGGCGCCGCCGATGCGCTGATGCCAGCGCGCATCGAAGGCGGCCTCTTCGCCCACCGCACCGATGCGCGCGAGCCCCTCCTCGGCCAGCACCTTTTCCAGCATGCCGAACAGCCTGAACACGTCTTTGAGACGCGGCGCACGCTCCCCGCCCGCCAGCGATTCCATAGTCGTAAGCTGAGCCAGCAGCGGTGCGAGGCGCCGCGCCAGCGCATCGAATCCGGCGCTCGCCGCGCTGTCGCGCTCGCGTATGCCCTGCTCGCGCAGCCGCTCGTATTCTTCGCGCAGCGCGGCGATCTCGCCGTCCTTCTGACGCAGATCGAGCTCCAGCGACGCGACGCGGTTGCGCATATCTTCCGGGGCGCTTCCCGCCAACGCGCCCAACGCGGCGCGGAGGCGGGACATGAAATTATTTGGTTGCGCTGTCATGATCGGATTCCCATTGTTCCTTTCGATAGACCGCCAACAAGAAGTTCAGACATCTTGAAAATTCTTCTCAGAATACTTCATCGGGAGCATCCTCGACTTCGATGGCGTGGTGATCGGTAGCCTCGGCGCCCGTATCCACCGTAATGCCGGCGCCGACAAAAACTTCCTGGAATGCGCACAGGATTTCCAGCAATCCGAGGTTGCGCACATCCAGCTTACCGGCCGCGAGCAGCGCGGTGTGGCGTGCATACTCCTCGGGCGTGCCGCCCACCGGCGCATTGAGCAGCGCAGCATCACAGGCAAATGCCGAGGCCCAGAATACGTGATCCTCGCCGGGCTGTGCGCAGAATGCCAGATCGACGAGCCGCGCGATCAGCCGCTCGGGCCAATGCGCACTCGCTGCCGCAGCGGCGATTCGCGACGCATCGGCGATGCCACGCTTGTAGCCGAGATAGAGGCCACGCGCCTTGACGAAGGGATCGTCGGCCTCGAGGTCGCTGCGCAGCTGGGCATCGTCGGGCTCCTGCACGCGCCACCCGTCGAAGATATCCAACATACCGGGGGGAAGCGCAGGGCCGCTCTCCGCCTTTATTCCTTTCAGGCGCCGGTAGGCGGCTACTGCGCGGTCGACGGCGGCACGCTGGCTGACGCCGCCGGGGCGTGCGGCAATGTCTGACCAGCGTTCGCAGAGATCGAGAACCTGCATCAGTCTGAGGGAGCGGCAGGACTCGAAGAGGCCGTCTTCGTCGGCAACCAGCCTGAGGTTATCGACGCTGCGGGTCGCGTCGGCACCGCTGCCGGCCAGTGCTTCGCGGTAGGCGGCCTTGATGCGGCGGTCGTGGCTCGCGGCGACCGCGCGTGCGAGCCGTTCGCGCAGCGGCTCGGGCGCCATCGCATAGGACTGGATCAGCAAATGGCCGCTCTCGTCGTGCAGCGCTGCATAGCGCTGCAGCCTGCCCGCCACCAGCGCATGCAGCGCTTCCAGCACGGGGTTGCCGGGCTGTCTTTCCTGCTCGGTGATGAGTTGTTCCAGATCACCCGATTGGGAACGCACCCACGCGGCGTAGATGGCGTCGTTGATTTCCTCATCCGTCACCGTCAGGCTGCGTGCGAAGAGGGTGACCGCTTGCAGAATTTCCGGGGCTGCATCTTGATGTGCCGCAGCGAGAATGTCGCGCGTTGTTCTGGCCTGCGCCGCACAACTCGGCGGCCAGCCCAGATGCGCGAGAATGGCCGCGACTCGCACGGTGGGTGCCTGCGCCCAGTGCCCCCACAAAGCCAACACCTTGCCGGTGTCGTGTTCGGCTGTAAGCTGCCGCAGAACGGCGTCGATCCGCGCGGCATCGGGATGATTGCTGTCGAGCGCCTGGGCCAGCGCAATTGCCGCGGCCGGCGTGCCGGGCTGCCTTCCCTGCTCGACGATGAGTTGTCCCAGCTCAACCGATCGCGAACGCACCCATGCGCCGCAGAGGACATCATTGATTTGATCCTCCGCCAGCGGCAGGCTGCGCGCGAAAACCGCCACTGCTCTCAGTATTTCCGGGGCTGCGTCTTGATGCGCTGCAGCGAGGATGTCGCGTACTGTTTCTGCCTGCACGCCCCTATCCGATGGCCAGCCCAGATGCACGAGAATGGATGCGACCGGCGCATTCGGCACCTGCGCCCAAAGCTCCCACAGAGCCCGCACCTTGGCAGTGTCACGCTCGGCTGAAAGTTGCCGCAGGGCGGCGTCGATCCGCGCGGTATCGGGATGCCCCCGGATCAGCGCTTCGGCAAGAACAACTGCCGATGCCGGGTCGGATGACGCCGTCAATTCGCGGATGGCAGACAGCCTGCGAAACCTGCCCAGCAGGAAGGTGCCGTCGTGGAGCTTGCGCCTCTCTTCTTCGAGCGTCATATGCATCGCATTGTGCGTTCGTTATGTTCCCCGTTCCCTCACCTGCCCGGCATTTTAAAGGCACAGATGCGCATGATGCCACTGTACTTTCTTGATGCGCAAGGTTTTAAGCGCACGCTGCGACCAATATCATTTCTGGTGGGTGAATGACCGATTTCGGGCGCTTGCCCCATGAAAAATTCAGCAGCAGACGAGCGGGGAATGACTGTTCATGCGACAAGGCAGGAGCCGAACGGCGCCGATGTTGCCAACAAACAGAGAAGGGAAGGAAAAGCGGGAAAAGCTGCGCCGATCAAAACTGTCGCAATTCAAATTGCGCACACATCGCGTAATGCGCTTGATTTTATTACTGGTCGGGGCGAGAGGATTTGAACCTCCGCGGCGATAGGTCATGATAACCCATGACCAATGAAGCCACCAATAGCAATGCAGCTGGTTGAGCATGATTCATCATAATTCGGCTATTGACCGCCACAAAAACGCCACAAATTCGACGTTGTAGCGCGCAGCTCATTCCGTTTAACCATTGGTAATATCAACAGCCAAGAACTATGGCCCTGAACTTGATCAATCAGTGACAGATCACAAATACCCGTTGATGACCGCAGTTTATTGCGATGTGAAGAACCCAGCTGTATCCACCATCGCGTATGTATCCAACTCACAATACTTGAGCAGATTGTGAGCTTTAACGCCCCGCTCGGACGGATCAGTCTCAAGATTAATGTTGCCCATACAAATAAAAACGACACTAACTTTATTGTTGTTATTCATAATAATATGTTTCGATAAGCCAGAAAAATTGAAGCAATTTTAGTGTATTTCACACCTTATAAAATCAATATGTTGCAATTTAGTTTTGGGGAAACCTTCGAGTCAACTGAATATCGATACGAGGGTTTTGGAAGTGCAAATTTTGGATAACTGCACTTCCACGAACAGAGGCATTAAACGTCCTGCAGAATAGCTGAGCTTGGCTATGAGCCAGGAATAACGCGCCCGACACCGGCGAGGCGAGGTACTTCTGGTATGCCGTAATAAGCGTGCGGCAGTCCGTTAACAACCCAGCCTCTCCAGCCCCTCCTTGAGCCCCGTGAACGTGTGCATCTGCTGGCCGTTGCCCGCTCCCATCTGGGAAATGCCCTGGCGGCCTCCGGAGCCGGAGAGGCCGAGCCTGGAACCAGCGCCTGGGTCGGCATAGATGCCTTCATCGCCGCCGGATTGCTCGAGGTGTTTCTTGAGCCGTTCATTCATCCGCTCCCATTCCGAGCTGATGTCACCCGAGACACCCTTGGCAACGTTCCGCTTAACCTGCCAGTCGATCTGCCCTCCCCAGGAGCCATGCCGATCCAGGGTGCCGAAGGAAGAATATTGCTCGCTTACGCTTTCCTCATCGAACCAGGAGCGGATCAGTTCGTCCGTGCGGCGGGTGCCGGAATCCCCGGCATCCTGCTGCGGGGTATCGTCCTTGTGTTTTTTCGCATCGGAGGAGTGGTCTTGCTGCTCCTGCTCGTTCGGGTGCGCTGCGGAAGCCGTCGGATAATTTTTACCGGCTTTCGCGCCCGGACGGCCCGGTGCGGCGCCGGCGCCGTCGTTGCGGTTATGGTCGTGGCCGGCCGGTGGGGCGTCTTGGCCGTTGCCCAATCCTTCGTTGCCGTGGTTGACCGAGATGCGGAAGACATCCGAGGCGGAGAGGCTGCCGGCCGTGCTGCCGCTGGCGGCCACCTTGTCGGTGGCGGTCACGCGGACATCCACGAAGCCGGTTTCCTTCGGGGTCTCGCCCGAGAAGGTGCGGGTGGCGGCATCGAAGTTCAGCCAATCCGGCAATGCCGAGCCGTCGGCCAGCGTCGCGGCATAATCGAGCGTGTCGCCCTGATCGATGTCGGTGAAGCTTCCGTCCGGCACCTGCCAGGAGAAGTCTTTGTGGAACGTGAAATTCTGGTCGGCCAGCGGTGCGACCAGGATGGGCGCGTCGTTCGCCCCGTTCAGGAAGATATCCAGCACCGAGGATGCGCCGGTGATGCCGTCCGTCGCGGTGTAGCCGAAATGCTCGACGACCTGCGCGTCGCGCCCCAGCGACTGCACCGCCATGGAGGCATTGTCCACGGCATAGCTGTAACCGCCGTCCGCCGCAAGGGTCAGGGTGCCGTAGCTGCCTGCCCTGGTTCCGGCATCGGCCACGCTCAGGACGGTGCCCCGATCGACATCGCTGTCGTTGGCGAGCACATTGCCGGTTGCCACGATGCTCAGGTCTTCCTGGACGGTGGCCGTATCGGCAACGGCGACCGGTGCGTCGTTGACGCCCGCGATGGTCATGCTGACCTGCGCGGTGCTGGTCGCTCCTGCCGTGTCGGTGATGGTGTAGTTGAAGGTGTCGGTGACGGTCTCGCCCTGGGCCAGCGACTGGTAACGGTCGCCGATGTCGAACACCAGGTTGCCCGCCGCATCCATGCTGACCGCATTGCCGAGGGCGGTGATGCTGTCGAATCCGGCGATGGACAGCGTATCGCCCACATCCGGGTCGGTGTCGTTGGACAGCAGGCTCGCCGCCGTAAGCGTAGTTTGCGGCGTGTCTTCATCCATCGTCGCGCCGTCGCCGTTGGCCTGCGGGCCGTCGTTGACGCCGGTGATGGCGACGTTCACGGTGGCGGTGGAAGTTGCCCCCGCGCTGTCGGTCATGGTGTAGCCGAAGCTGTCCATGACGGTCTGGCCCGCCATCAAGCTGTTGAACTGGCCGCCGTGGTCGTACACGATTTGGCCGTTCACCAACGACACGTTCGAGCCCAGCGCGGAGACTGCGTCCACGCCGACGAGCGCCTTGGTGTCGCCGATGTCCGCGTCGGTGTCGTTCGCCAGCAAGACGCCGGGCTGGATCGCAAGCAGGCTGTCCTCATCGATGGCGGCCGCATCGTTCTGCGCCACCGGCGCGTCGTTGGTGCCGGTGATGGTGACGGTGAGCGTGGCCGGGGTGGCCGCGATGCCGTCGGTCGCCTGGTAGGCGAAGGTCTCGGTGACGGTCTGCCCGGCCAGGAGTCCCTGCACGGCGGCACTGGCGTTGTCCAGCGCATAGACATAGCTGCCGTCGGCGTTCAGCACCAAGCTGCCGTAGTTGCCTTGTAGTGTGCCTGCATTGGCGACGCTCAACACGGTGCCTTGATCGATGTCGGTGTCGTTGGCAAGCACGTTGCCCGTCGCGGTGAGAGCGGAATCTTCCTGCACGGCGGCGGCATCGTCGGCCGTGACCGGGCCGTCGTTCACGCCGGTGATGGTGACGTTTACTATGCTGCTTGCGGTCACACCCTTGCTATCGCTGATCGTGTAGACAAAGCTATCGGTTGCAGTTTGCCCTTGCGCCAGTGACTGGAACAGCGTGCCGATGTCGTATTGCACCTGGCCGTTCACCAGCGCCACGGCTGCGCCGACAGCGGAGGTTCCTACGGAAATCACGGAAATGACATCGTTGGTATTCGGATCGGTGTCGTTGGCCAGCAAGGCCGCCACCGGCACATTCATTACGCCGCCATCCTCATACACGGTGAACGCGTCCGGGTTGGCAACCGGCGGGCGGTTCAGCAGCCCCTCGATGCCGGCATGATCGAGGAAGGAGCCGTCGCCGAATTCGATACGACTTACCCCTTCGCCTTGCGCGAACCAGTTGTTCAGCGTGATGAAGTCGGTAGTGCCGAGCACATTAATGACCATATTATCGCCATCGCGCACGCCTTCCAGATTGGCCTCGGTCAGACCGCCGCCGATGTAGAGCGTATCGCTGCCCAGTGCGTCCACGATAGTGTCCGCACCATCGCCGGAATTAAACACATAGCGGTCATTGCCCGCACCGCCCATCAGGGTGTCGTTACCCGCACCACCGATTAGCGTATCCGCGCCAGCGCCGCCATCGAGCAGATTCGCACCACTGTTCCCGGTGAGAGCGTTGTCGAGTGCATTGCCGCTGGCGTTGATATTCATGGCACCAGTCAGCACGAGGTTCTCGACATTGTCCGAGAGGGTATAGCTCACGCCGGACTGAACAGTGTCGATTCCCGCATTGGCCGCTTCCACCACCATGTCACCCACATTGTCCACCACGTAGGTATCGTTCCCCATCCCGCCCGCCATCGTGTCAGCCCCGATGCCTCCATCCAGGGTGTCGTTGCCTTCCATGCCCGCAAGCGTATTGTTTCCGCTATTGCCCGCGATGAAGTTATCCAGCGCGTTGCCCGTGCCGTTGAGGCCGGCAGTCCCCGTGAGAAGCAGGTTCTCGATATTGGCGCTCAGCGTGTAATTCGCACTGGCCAGAACCGTATCGAGTCCTTCATTCGCTGCCTCCACGACAACATCGGCTGTGTTATCCACCACGTAAACATCATCGCCCATCCCGCCTGCCATGGTGTCTGAGCCGGCACCGCCGTCGATCAGATTGTTGCCTGCATTGCCGGCAATCGTATTGTCGAGTGCATTGCCTGTAGCGCTGAGCGCCTCCACGCCGGTCAAAGTGAGGTTTTCGATGTTATTGCCAAGGGTATAACTGATGCTGGACTCGACCGTGTCGATGCCCGCATTCAGCGCTTCGGTCACCACGTCGCCGATGTTGTCCACGACGTAGGTGTCGTTGCCCAAGCCGCCAGCCATTGTGTCCACGCCCAAGCCGCCGTCCAGCGTGTCGTTGCCCGCGTTGCCGGTCAGGGTGTCGTTGCCTTCCAGGCCGGAGAGGACGTTGTTGCCGGTGTTGCCGGTGATGACGTTGTCCAGTGCGTTGCCCGTGCCGTCGATTGCCGCCGTGCCGGTCAGGATCAGGTTCTCGACGTTGCCGGTCAGGGTGTAGCTGATGCCGGATTCGACCGTGTCGATGCCCGCATTGGCGTTTTCGACCACTGTGTCGCCTGCGTTGTCCACCACGTAGGTGTCGTTGCCCAGGCCGCCCATCATCGTGTCGGCACCCAGGCCGCCGTCGATGCGGTTGTTGCCGCTGTTGCCGACGATGAGGTTGTCCAGCACGTTACCCGTGCCGTTGATCGCGGCCGTGCCCGTCAGAGTCAGGTTCTCGACGTTGTTGGTCAGGGTGTAGCTGATGGAGGACTGGACGTTGTCGATGCCTTCGCCAATATTCTCGGTGACGAGGTCGCCCGCGTTGTCTACCACATAGGTGTCGTCGCCTGCTCCGCCCGCCATGCTGTCCGCGCCTGCGCCGCCGTCCAGCACGTTCGCGGCCGTATTGCCGGTGATCGTGTTGTTGAGCGCATTGCCCGTGCCGTTGATGGCATCCGCACCGGTCAGGGCGAGGTTCTCGACGTCTGCTCCCAGGGCATAGGAGATGGAGGACTGCACCGTGTCCGTCCCGGAATTCAGCGCTTCCGTTACCACGTCGCCTGCGTTGTCCACCACGTAGGTGTCGTTGCCTGCTCCGCCCGCCATGCTGTCCGCGCCAATCCCGCCGTCCAATGTGTCGTTGCCCGCATTGCCGATGAGGGTGTCGTTGCCGTCCAGGCCGGAGAGGATGTTGTTGCCGGTGTTGCCGGTGATGACGTTGTCCAGCGCATTGCCCGTGCCGTCGATCGCGGCCGTGCCGGTCAGGGTCAGGTTCTCGACGTTGTTGGTCAGGGTGTAGCTGATACTCGACTGGACGGTGTCGATGCCTTCGTTGAGATTCTCCGTCACCACGTCGCCTGCATTGTCCACGATGTAGGTGTCGTCACCCGCTCCACCCGCCATGCTGTCTGCGCCTGCGCCGCCATCCAGCAGGTCGTTGCCGTCGCCGCCGATCAGGGTGTCGTCGCCAGCGCCCGCATAGAGGGTGTCCGCGCCCAAGCCACCGTCCAGCACGTTCGCCGCCGTGTTGCCGGTGATGATGTTGCTGAGCGTGTTGCCCGTGCCGTCGATGGCATTCGCGCCGGTCAGCGTGAGATTCTCGACGTTGTCGGTCAGGGTGTAGGTGATGCTCGACTGCACGAGGTCGGTGCCCGCGTTCAGTGCTTCCGTCACCACGTCGCCTGCATTGTCCACCACGTAGGTGTCGTTGCCCGCTCCACCAGACATCGCGTCCGCGCCAAGGCCGCCGTCCAGTATGTCATTGCCGTCGCCACCGATCAAGGTGTCGTCGCCAGCGCCGGCATAGATGGAGTCCGCACCCGCGCCGCCATCCAGCACGTTCGCCGCCACGTTGCCGACGATGAGGTTGTTGAGCGCGTTGCCCGTGCCGTCGATGATGTCCGCACCAGTCAGGGTGAGGTTCTCGACATTGTCGGTCAGGGTGTATGAGATGCTGGATTCAGCGGTATCGATGCCGGCGTTGATTGCTTCGATGACCAAATCGCCAGCGTTGTCCACAACATAGGTATCGTTGCCTGCACCACCGCTCATGCTGTCTGCACCCGAGCCGCCGTTCAGCACGTTTGCTGCTGCATTGCCGGCGATCACGTTATCCAGCGCGTTGCCCGTGCCGTTGATCGCCGCCGTGCCTGTCAGGGTGAGGTTCTCGACGTTGCCGGTGAGGGCATAACTGACGCTCGACTGGACGCTGTCGATGCCTTCATCAATGTTCTCGGTGACGAGGTCGCCTGCGTTGTCCACCACATAGGTATCGTCGCCCACTCCGCCCAGCATGGCGTCCGCACCCGTACCGCCGTCCAGCAGGTCGTTGCCCGCGTTGCCGGTCAGCGTGTCATTACCCGCCAAACCGTACATTCCGTTATTGCCGCTGTTGCCGATGAGAATGTTATCCAGTGCGTTGCCGGTGACATCGATATCCGCACTGCCCGTCAAAGTGAGGTTTTCGATGTTATTGCCAAGGGTATAACTGATGCTGGACTCGACCGTGTCGATGCCCGCATTCAGCGCTTCGGTCACCACGTCGCCGATGTTGTCCACGACGTAGGTGTCGTTGCCCAAGCCGCCAGCCATTGTGTCCACGCCCAAGCCGCCGTCCAGCGTGTCGTTGCCCGCGTTGCCGGTCAGGGTGTCGTTGCCTTCCAGGCCGGAGAGGACGTTGTTGCCGGTGTTGCCGGTGATGACGTTGTCCAGTGCGTTGCCCGTGCCGTCGATTGCCGCCGTGCCGGTCAGGATCAGGTTCTCGACGTTGCCGGTCAGGGTGTAGCTGATGCCGGATTCGACCGTGTCGATGCCCGCATTGGCGTTTTCGACCACTGTGTCGCCTGCGTTGTCCACCACGTAGGTGTCGTTGCCCAGGCCGCCCATCATCGTGTCGGCACCCAGGCCGCCGTCGATGCGGTTGTTGCCGCTGTTGCCGACGATGAGGTTGTCCAGCACGTTACCCGTGCCGTTGATCGCGGCCGTGCCCGTCAGAGTCAGGTTCTCGACGTTGTTGGTCAGGGTGTAGCTGATGGAGGACTGGACGTTGTCGATGCCTTCGCCAATATTCTCGGTGACGAGGTCGCCCGCGTTGTCTACCACATAGGTGTCGTCGCCTGCTCCGCCCGCCATGCTGTCCGCGCCTGCGCCGCCGTCCAGCACGTTCGCGGCCGTATTGCCGGTGATCGTGTTGTTGAGCGCATTGCCCGTGCCGTTGATGGCATCCGCACCGGTCAGGGCGAGGTTCTCGACGTCTGCTCCCAGGGCATAGGAGATGGAGGACTGCACCGTGTCCGTCCCGGAATTCAGCGCTTCCGTTACCACGTCGCCTGCGTTGTCCACCACGTAGGTGTCGTTGCCTGCTCCGCCCGCCATGCTGTCCGCGCCAATCCCGCCGTCCAATGTGTCGTTGCCCGCATTGCCGATGAGGGTGTCGTTGCCGTCCAGGCCGGAGAGGATGTTGTTGCCGGTGTTGCCGGTGATGACGTTGTCCAGCGCATTGCCCGTGCCGTCGATCGCGGCCGTGCCGGTCAGGGTCAGGTTCTCGACGTTGTTGGTCAGGGTGTAGCTGATACTCGACTGGACGGTGTCGATGCCTTCGTTGAGATTCTCCGTCACCACGTCGCCTGCATTGTCCACGATGTAGGTGTCGTCACCCGCTCCACCCGCCATGCTGTCTGCGCCTGCGCCGCCATCCAGCAGGTCGTTGCCGTCGCCGCCGATCAGGGTGTCGTCGCCAGCGCCCGCATAGAGGGTGTCCGCGCCCAAGCCACCGTCCAGCACGTTCGCCGCCGTGTTGCCGGTGATGATGTTGCTGAGCGTGTTGCCCGTGCCGTCGATGGCATTCGCGCCGGTCAGCGTGAGATTCTCGACGTTGTCGGTCAGGGTGTAGGTGATGCTCGACTGCACGAGGTCGGTGCCCGCGTTCAGTGCTTCCGTCACCACGTCGCCTGCATTGTCCACCACGTAGGTGTCGTTGCCCGCTCCGCCAGACATCGCGTCCGCGCCAATCCCGCCGTCCAGTGTGTCGTTGCCCGCATTGCCGATGAGGGTATCGTTGCCGTCCAGGCCGGAGAGGGCGTTGTTGCCGGCGTTGCCGGTGATGACGTTGTCCAGGGCGTTGCCCGTTCCGTTGATCGCGGCCGTGCCGGTCAGGGTGAGGTTCTCGACGTTGTTGATCAGGGTGTAGCTGATGGAGGACTGGACGTTGTCGATGCCTTCGTTGAGGTTCTCGGTGACAATGTCTCCTGCGTTATCGACGATGTAGGTATCGTCGCCCGCTCCACCCAGCATGCTGTCCGCACCGGTATTGCCGTCCAGTACGTTATTGCCGCTGTTGCCAATGATGACGTTGTTGAGCGCGTTGCCGGTGCCGTTAATATTGGCCGCACTGGTTAGCGTCAAATTCTCCACGTTGGAAGTCAGCGCATAGCTGACCGAGGAATAAACCAGATCGGTGCCGGCATTGACGGCTTCCGTTACGATGTCGCCTGCGTTGTCCACGATGTAGGTATCGTTGCCCGCTCCGCCTGCCATGCTGTCGGTGCCCGCGCCGCCGTCGATGACGTTCGCGCCGCTGTTACCGGTGATGGCGTTGTTCAGCGCGTTGCCCGTGCCGTCGATGTTGGCCGTGCCGGTGAGGGTGAGGTTTTCGATGTTGTCGGACAGCGTGTAGGTCGCCGAGGCGTAGACGCTGTCGGTGCCTTCGTTGAGGTTTTCCGCAATGGCATCGGCCGTGCTGTCCACGTAGTAGGTGTCGTTGCCCACTCCCCCCGCCATCGTATCCACACCTGCGCCGCCGTCCAGAACGTCGTTGCCCGCATTACCCTGCAGCAGGTCGTTTCCGGCTTCGCCGTACAGCGCATCGTTGCCGTCGCCGCCGATCAGGGTGTCGTCGCCCGCTCCCGCATAGAGGGTGTCCGCACCCAGGCCGCCGTCCAGCACGTTCGCCGCCGCGTTGCCGGTGATGATGTTGTTGAGCGCGTTGCCCGTGCCGTCGATGGCATTCGTGCCGGTCAGGGTCAGGTTCTCGACGTTGTCGGTCAGGGTGTAGGTGATGCTCGACTGGGCAAGGTCGGTGCCCGAGTTTAGTGCTTCCGTTACCACGTCGCCCGCATTGTCCACCACGTAGGTGTCGTTGCCCGCTCCACCAGACATCACGTCCGCGCCAAGACCACCGTCCAGTGTGTCGTTGCCCGCATTGCCGATGAGGGTGTCGTTGCCCTCCAGGCCGGAGAGGATATTGTTGCCGGTGTTGCCGGTAATCACGTTGTCGAGCGCGTTGCCCGTTCCGTTGATCGATGCCGCACCCGTCAAGGTCAGGTTCTCGACGTTGTTGGTCAGCGTGTAGCTGATGGAGGACTGGACGTTGTCGATGCCTTCGTTGAGGTTCTCGGTGACGAGGTCACCCGCGTTATCGACGATGTAGGTGTCGTCGCCCACCCCGCCCAGCATGGTATCGGCGCCTGCACCGCCATTCAGGGTGTCGTTGCCTTCCAGGCCGGTCAGTACGTTCGCACCGCTGTTACCGAGGATGATGTTGTCGAGGACGTTACCCATGCCGTTGATCGCGGCCGTGCCGATCAGGGTGAGATTTTCGGTGTTGTCCGTGAGCGTGTAGGTAATGGACGACTGCACGAGATCCGTGCCCTCGGCAAGATTTTCCACGACGAGATCGCCGACGTTGTCCACGATATAGGTGTCATCGTTCAAGCCGCCCTGCATGGTGTCCGCGCCCGCTCCGCCGTCCAGAACGTCGTTGCCCGCATTGCCCTGCAGCAGGTCGTTTCCGGCTTCGCCGTACAGCGCATCGTTGCCGTCTCCGCCGATCAGGGTGTCGTCGCCCATATCCGCATAGAGTGTATCCGCACCCAGGCCGCCGTCGAGCACGTTCGCCGCCGCGTTGCCCCTGATGAGGTTGTTGAGCGCGTTGCCCGTGCCGTCGATGGTATTCGTGCCCGTGAGGGTCAGGTTCTCGACGTTGTCGGTCAGGGTGTAGGTGATGCTCGACTGGGCAAGGTCGGTGCCCGAGTTCAGTGCTTCGCTCACCACGTCGCCCGCATTGTCCACCACGTAGGTGTCGTTGCCCGCTCCGCCCGTCATCGCGTCCGCACCAATCCCGCCGTCCAGCAGGTCGTTGCCCGCATTTCCGGTGAGGGTGTCGTTGCCGTCCAGGCCGGAGAGGGCGTTGTTGCCTGTGTTGCCGGTGATGACGTTGTCCAGGGCGTTGCCCGCGCCGTTGATCGATGCCGCACCCGTCAAGGTCAGGTTCTCGACGTTGCCGGTCAGGGTGTAACTGATGGAGGACTGGACGTTGTCGATGCCTTCACCGAGGTTCTCGGTGACGAGGTCGCCCGCGTTGTCCACGATATAGGTGTCGTCGCCCGCATTGCCCGCCATGCTGTCCGCACCCGTGCCGCCGTCGAGCAGGTCATTGCCGGCATTTCCGGTCAGGGTGTCGTTGCCCGCGAGTCCGTACAGGCCGTTGTTGCCGGTGTTGCCGATCAGGATGTTGTTCAGTTCGTTGCCGGTCGCGTTGATATTATCCGTGCCGGTGAGAGTGAGGTTTTCGACATTGGATGCCAGGGTGTAGCTCACCGAGGAGAGCACGGTGTCGATGCCAGCATTGAGCGCCTCGACTGTCATGTCGCCTGCGTTGTCCACGATGTAGGTATCGTTGCCCGCGCCACCCGCCATGGTGTCGGCGCCCGCGCCGCCGTCGATGACATTCGCGCCGCCGTTGCCGGTGATGGCGTTGTTCAGCGCGTTGCCCGTGCCGTCGATGTTGGCCGTACCGGTAAGAGTGAGGTTTTCGATGTTGTCGGAAAGTGTGTAGGTCGCCGAGGCGTAGACGCTGTCCGTGCCTTCGTTGAGGTTTTCCGCAATGGCATCGGCGGTGTTGTCCACGTAGTAGATATCGCTGCCTGTTCCACCCGCCATGCTGTCCACACCCGCTCCGCCGTCCAGAACGTCGTTGCCGCCGTTGCCGGTCAGGACGTTTGCCCCGCCATTGCCGGTGATCACGTTGTCCAGCGTGTTGCCTGCGCCGCTGATGTCCGCCGCGCCCGTCAGGGTCAGGTTCTCGATGTTGCCGGACAATGCGTAATCCGCCGAAGCGAACACGCTGTCCGTGCCTTGCCCCGCGTTTTCAACGATTGCGTCCGCGCTGTTGTCCGCGTAGTAGGTGTCGTTGCCCAGTCCGCCCATCATCGTATCGACGCCCGCGCCGCCATCGATGATGTTGGCGCCGCTGTTGCCCGTGATCGTGTTGTCGAGTGCATTGCCGGTGCCGTCGATCGATGCCGCACCCGTCAGGGTCAGATTCTCGACGTTGTCGGTCAGGGTGTAGCTGATGGAGGACTGGACGTCGTCGATGCCTTCGCTGAGATTCTCGGTAACGAGGTCGCCCGCGTTGTCCACGACATAAGTGTCGCTGCCCGCGCCGCCCGACATCGCATCCGCGCCTGCGCCGCCGTCCAGCAGATCGTTACCCGCGCCGCCAACGAGCGTATCGTTGCCTTCCAGGCCGCTCAGGGTATTGCCGCTGTCGTTCGCGGTAATGACGTTGTCCAGCGTGTTGCCCGTGCCGCTGATGGCGTCGGCGCCGGTCAGTGTGAGATTGTCGAGGTTGTCCGCCAGCGTCCAGCTCAGGCTGCTCCTGACTGTGTCCACGCCCTCGCCCGCTGCCTCGGTGGTGACGTCGCCCGTGTTGTCCACGATATAGGTGTCATTGCCCGAGCCGCCCGCCATCGCATCCGCACCTGCGCCGCCATCCAGAAGGTCATTGCCCGCATCGCCTGCCAAAGTGTCGTTGCCCGCCATGCCATACAGGGCGTTGTCTCCGGCGTTGCCGGTGATGACGTTATCCTGCGCATTGCCCGTGGCATTGAGGTTGCCCGCCCCGGTGAGCGTGAGGTTTTCCACGTTGTCGGAAAGCGCATAATCCGCCGAGGCGAACACGCTATCCGTGCCCGCGCCCGCATTCTCGGCCACCGCATCGGCCGAGTTGTCCACGATATAGGTATCGTTGCCCGCCCCGCCCGCCATGGCATCCACGCCAGCGCCGCCGTCCAGCGTGTTGTCGCCGCTGGTGCCGGTAATGCTGTTGTCCAGCGCATTGCCGGTGCCGTTGATCGCGGCCGTGCCGGTCAGAATAAGGTTCTCGACATTATCGCTCAGCGCGTAGCTGACGCCGGCCTTGACGGTGTCCACGCCCTCACCCGCATTTTCGACGACCACGTCGCCCGTGTTGTCGGCGATATAGGTGTCGTCGCCCGCCCCGCCCAGCATCGTATCCGCGCCTTTGCCGCCATTAAGCGTGTCGTTGCCTTCCAGTCCGCTCAACGTATTGGCGGCATCGTTGCCGGTGATGACGTTGTCGAGCACGTTGCCCGTGCCGTCGATGGCCGCGGTTCCCGTCAGGGTGAGGTTCTCGACGTTATCGGTCAGCGTATAGGTGATGGAAGATTTGGCGAGATCGATGCCTTCGGCAGCATTCTCGATCACTGCATCGCCGCTGTTGTCCACCACGTAGGTGTCATTGCCCGTGCCGCCCAGCATGGTGTCCGCGCCCGCGCCGCCATCCAGCGTGTCGTTGCCTTCCAGCGCGGTGAGCGTGTTGTCCGCCGCGTTGCCGGTGATGACGTTGTCCAGCACGTTGCCCGTGCCGTCGATGGCTGTGGCACCGGTCAGGGTGAGGTTGTCGAGGTTGTCCGCCAGCGTCCAGGTCAGGCCGCTCCTGACGGTGTCGATGCCTTCGCCCGCCGCTTCAATCGTGGCGTCAAGCAGGCTGTCCACTACATAGGTGTCGTTGCCGGTTCCGCCGATCAGCGTATCCGCGCCAACCCCGCCGTCCAGCGTGTCGTTGCCCGCCAGTCCCGTCAGGGTGTTGTTGTTGCTGTTGCCGGTGATGACGTTGTCGAGTTCGTTGCCCGTGCCGGTCATGGCAGAACCCAGCCCCGTGCCTTCGGCGAGGTTGAGGTTCTCGACGTTCGCGCCGAGTGTATAGTCGAACGGCGCGATGACGGTGTCCGTGCCCTGCCCCCAGGACTCCGTGACGGTGTCGCCGATATTATCGAGGAGGTAGGTGTCGTTGCCGTAGCCGCCCGCCATCGCGTCCGCGCCGATGCCGCCGTCCAGGATGTTGTTGCCGCCATTGCCGGTGATGACGTTGTTCAGTTCGTTGCCGGTGCCGGTGACCGCGCTGCCGGTGAGGGTGAGGTTTTCGACATTGCCGCCCAGGGTGTAGTCGATGCCGGACTGCACGGTGTCGGTGCCTTCGCCTGCGTTTTCCGTGACGGCATCGCCCGCATTGTCCACCACATAGATGTCGTTGCCGGTGCCGCCGATCAGCGTATCCGCACCGCCTCTGCCATCCAGCGTGTCGTTGCCTTCCAGCCCGGTGAGCGTGTTATTGGCATCGTTGCCGGTGATGACGTTGTCGAGCACGTTGCCGGTGCCGTCGATGGTGGCTGCCCCGGTGAGGGTGAGGTTCTCGGCGTTATCGGTGAGCGTGTAGATGATGGAGGACTTGACGGTGTCGATGCCCTCGGCCGCATTCTCGACGACGAGATCACCTGCATTGTCCACGATGTAGGTGTCGTCGTCCGTGCCGCCCAGCATGGTGTCCGCGCCTATGCCGCCATTGAGCCAGTCGTTGCCCGCATTACCGGTCAGGGTGTTGTCGTTGCTGTTGCCGTTGATGACATTGTTGAGTTCGTTGCCGGTCGCGTTCAGTGCCGTGCCTTCGGCGAGGGTGAGGTTTTCGACATTCGCGCCGAGGGTGTAGTCGAACGGGGCGATGACGGTGTCCGTGCCCTGTCCGCTGTTCTCCGTAACGGTGTCGCCGAGGTTATCCAGGACATAGGTGTCGTTGCCGGTGCCGCCCAGCAGGGTGTCCGCACCTGCGCCGCCGTCCAGCGTGTCGTTGCCCGCGTTGCCGGTCAGGGTGTCGTTGCCGTCCATGCCATAAAGCGCGTTGTCGGCGTTGTTGCCGGTGATGAGGTTGTCCTGCGCGTTGCCGGTGCCCGCGATTGCGCCGCTGCCGACGAGGGTGAGGTTTTCTACATTGTCGGCAAGCGTGTAGCTGGCGCTGCTTTCCACCACGTCCACGCCGTTGGTCAACGGCGAGCCGGTGAGCGGGTCGGCGGTTTCGACGACGACATCGTTTGCATTGTCCACCGAGTAGGTGTCGCCGCCCGCGCCGCCGCTCATGGCGTCCGCACCCGCGCCGCCCAGCAGCCAGTCGTTGCCGTCGCCCCCGGTGATCGTGTCGTTGCCCGCACCGCCCGCGAGTATCTGGTTGATCGGGATGCCGCCCGGTGCGGTGGCCAGCGCGTTGAGCGTGTCGGCATCGATGCTGCCGAGTTGCAGGGTGGTGAGGTCGTAACTGCGCCCGTCGGCGAAGGTGACGGTGTCGAGTTTGTTCTTGTCCGAGGCAAACCAGTGCGCAACGGTGACGCTGTCGCGGCCGTTGATGTGGCGGAACACCAGCGCGTCGCCTTCCTGCGCGATGCTGATGTCGCCCGGGGTGATGGGGAGTTGGCCGGAGCTTGCCGATGCGCCGAAGTGCAGGGTGTCGATCCCGGTATCGCCGAAGGTTTCGAGTATGGTGTCGTGGCCGTCCCCGGCATTGAAGACGTAGGTGTCGTTGCCCGCGCCACCATGCAACAGGTCGTTGCCGGTTCCGCCGATGAGGGTGTCGTTGCCATTGCCGCCCAGCAGCATGTCGTTGCCTGCACCGCCGGAAAGAACATCATCGCCAATTTGACCGGCGACGATGTCATTGGCGCTGCCGCCGTCTACCGTGCCCGTGGCGTTGGTGTGGATGCCGCCGTTGTAGCCGAAGTCGGCGAGGGTGGTGGCGACGGCGGGGTCGGTTGCGTCGGTGGCTGCCCAATCGGTGAGCAGCGCGAGACCATCCCAGCCTGCGCCTTCCAGGGTGGCGCCCATCAGGCGGCGCAGGTCGAGCAGGTCGCCGATGGCTGTGTTGGCATTGCCGGTGTGGGCAGTCGTCAAACGTGTGTCGAGCGCGGTAAAGTCGAGACTGAAACTCCCGCCCGCATCCAGCGTCAGGCCGATATCGTCGAGGTAAGGCTTCAGGCGAGTCTGCACCACGAGCGCGTCGTACACCGATTCCTTGAGTGCGCTGTAAGCCTGGTCCAGCAGCGTAAGCTGGGTGAAATTCATAAAGATGCTGATATGGCTGCCGGTGATGCTCATGCCGGTGACGCCGCCTTGGGCGTTGGTGGTTTCCCACGGCATCTTGTAGAAGCTGCGTCCGTTGAACTGCTCGAGTGCATTGAGCCGTGCCTGATGCACCGCATCGAGGTTGGTGCTGATGGTGTAGCCGTGCGCGGCGGCTTGGGTTTGCATGTCTTCGAAGCCGGAGGTAGCGCCCCAGTCGGCGATCAGGGTATCGAGCAATGCGCGCTGTTCGTTGCGCGTGGTGGCGACAGAAAACTGACCAAGCGAATTGGCGAGGCTGGCGCCTTCAGTTGTCAGAATGCTGGCAGCCTGACGCAGGTCACGCACCACGCCCGAGCCGTGCATATCCGGAAGAGCTTGAGCTTCGGTGGTGAGCGGGATGGCGTCGGCAAAAGTGCGGTGGAAGGTGTCCACGGCGAGGTTGATGTCGGCCATGCCTGCCGTCACACCCGCCGTGCCCGTGGTGCCGTCGGTGCGGGTGTAGCTGCCGGTGTCGGCGATCTGGTTGCCATTCGATAGCAACTGGCTGTGATTGATGCTGGCGACGTTGAAGCTTTCGATGCCCAACTCGGCGAGGGTCTTGAGTTCGCCTGCTTGCGAAACTCCGTCCTGATTCAGGTCTTGCCACACGCGCAGATTGGAAAAATTCGCATCGGCAGAATTCACGACGCCGTCGGCATTGGTGTCTTGTGCAGCGAGCGCTTCGAATCCATCAGCGGCTTTACCAATCACAGCGCCGGTTGCATCAACCAGCGGCGTGGCATCGCCGAACAATTCCGTGCCGTCGTTGATAACGCCGTCACCGTTGCGATCCAGCACTAGAAAACCATCGTTGGGCGCTACCCAGCCCACACTGGTTTGCACGCCCTCGCCGGTGAGGTCGAAGTAGACGGGGTTGACGGCGTTGATGGGGACGGTTTCGAGGCCGTTGCCGTTCAAGTCCAGGGTCAAAGGATCGCGGCGAGGGACGAAGCGTTGGGCGGCGGAAAACAAATCGGCTATTTGATGGGCGACAACTTCGCCGCCGATGCCTCCTGCAATACCTGCCAATAAAGTGAGCCCGCCCGCAATGATCGCGCCCGCCGGGCCTGCGGCATAGAGCGGCAGCAATGCGCTACCCACGAGCTGGGCAGCCGCAAGGCCGCCAGCCAGTCCGCCCGCAAAATCCAGCAGGCCGTTCTTGATGATTTGTTCGGCCCCGGCGGTATCGCCGTTGGCATAGGCGGCGTTGGCATCAAATGCAATCAAGCCCAGTGCGAGGGCATCGCCAATGATGCCAAGCTTGTCGAGGTATTTTGCCGCTGCTGCGGTTTTGGCAGCATCGCCTGCGGCTTCGGCAAGGGTATGGCGTTCTTGTCCGTATTGTTGATAATGCTCATTTGCTAATTGAGCGTTAACTATTGTTTCGCGAGTCTGAGGCATCGATGGAGGATTACCCACCATGTCGGCAGGTAAATCGGCACCGCCAGTCAATCCGACTTTATTGAAGTAATCAGTCGTGCCTACGCCAAGCAGATTTTTGCCTGTTGCATCCGTCGCAATGGATAACGCGCGAGCTTGTTCTGCCGAGGCAGTATTGACTGCATCAAACACAACACGATTCGTGTAGTCGATATGCTCCGGCGTGATCGTGCTGGCGGAGTTCAACACATCAGCTCTCATCCGCACCAAATCTTCGCGAGGGATGCCGTTGATGGTAGGAGCATTGCTATTTAATGCTGCATCAATTTCGGTTTGTGCGAAGACACCGTCTATTGAGGCATTGGGGGTGAAGGTAAGAATATCGCCAGTCGCTGAACTGGCAAGATTGCGCGAGGCATCGTCCCAAAACGATGCGCTGCTGACGCGCGTGGTATTGGTCGCGTCGTAACCACCGTAGATTAAGTTGTAGGTTTGGTCAACACCACCAACAGCACTCTTAAGTGCTTCTGTGAAGTCCATATGACTTAATAAAGCATAAACTGGCGTATCCGCAATCGTCACGACTTGTTTCAATCCATTTCTCAGCGTGGCATTGCTGGTTGCCATCGCCACATCGGAGGCGTATTGACCACCTACTTTTCCGCTAAACAGCAGCAGCCTAGCATCCGGTGCCGCATTGACAGGAATGGCAGAGGTTTCATTCACCAGCCGCCTCAGGCCATCCACGCCTGTGTAGCCAGCCGTCCCAATCTTGCTCAGTGCTTGTTCTAAAGTCAGTCCCATGGTCGGCTCCCCGCTTTATTTGAATTCGACGTTGAAAGAAAGAATGTTCCACCGTACTTTCATGTTCGGCTGGGCGATGGTTCCTCCATCTGCAAATGGATTGAAATATTCATATTCCTGTAATGCTTCTTTTATGAGTTCCTTGATTTCTTCGCGGCGACTTTCAAGTGCTTGCGGGATACGCAGGTTAGAAATTTCTTTAACTTTGTTTAATCCAGTTACGTTGTCTCCTGCCCCCTTTCCGACTACGTTAAACAATATGATCTGCCCATCTACAACCAAAGCGGCATAAGGCAAACGACCATCATCGAGGTATCTCCCCCCCCCCCCCCTAAACCAATCAGGTAAACATTCCGCTTGCGATCAATCGTCCAGAAATTGGAAATCAGGCTGAATGGATGCACGTGGCTATCAATCGCACTGATAGATTGATAATTGACGAGCGCATTCACTTTTTGCTTGTCTTGTTCCGGTATCGCTTCATTCACGAATGCCATGATGGTGTTCTCCTGTTGAAATTGTTCGAATCGGTTGCCGTTGAATTTCGCTGCTTGTACTGATTTAGTCATCATGCCGCAATCCTCCAGTAAGTATCGTTTGCCGATGCCGCCACATTCGTTTCAAATATCCAGTCGTTGCCCGCGTTGACGCAAAGCGTGTCGTTGTTATCCAGACCGGCTGTGACTAAATGTAGTCAACTCAAATTGCCTTTTCTGAAACTCGTTCATTCCAAACCTCGCTTAAGAACTGGCCAGTTCAATTCGCTCCCGTTATCACAGATAGCCATTCCAGATTCAGGGCGCAACCCTACCCGCGTCGCGGCTTAATAACCATATGCCGAAATGTCTATATATTTCGGCCTAGCACTAGGCCGCCAACGGCATTGGATCGTTCGCCGCTTCAATCGTGACATCGGACAGGCTGTCCACGATATAGGTATCGTTGCCCGCCCCGCCCGCCATGGCATCCACGCCAGCGCCGCCGTCCAGCGTGTTGTCGCCGCTGGTGCCGGTAATGCTGTTGTCCAGCGCATTGCCGGTGCCGTTGATCGCGGCCGTGCCGGTCAGAATAAGGTTCTCGACATTATCGCTCAGCGCGTAGCTGACGCCGGTGTCCCGTCCGCGTGTCCGCAGTTCGTTTCCTTGAGTCAATTTCTCCATTTTTTCGCGTCTCCTATCGGTTTTTACTGCTCTAATTCGCTTCGCCAATCTGTTTTTCGTTCGTTATGTTTATCGCCACATCATTCATCTTCCCATTTCACGCTTTTAGCGCGTGACATCGCGGACAGTATGGTTTGCTTCCCCGCTTCGATTTCTGTTTGCCGCGTGTTCCATTCACGCCCGCTAATACCTCAGGTAGTAGCCCGACAGCAGCCCATCCCATGCCTCGAACCAGTGCTCTTTTTTTGGCAGTTGTTTGTGTGGATCAGTGCCGCTCCACGCTTCTGCCGGTGTTCTGCCATCGAGGTTCTGGTGCGGTCTGACGTGGTTGTACCAGTAGCGAAAGATGCCAAGGTCGATATTGAGTTGTTCGATGCCCGTTACGATCCATTGGTCGAGAACTTGTTTCAACGTACCGAACAGACGCTCGACCCTGCCGTTTTGCCACGGGCAGCCGGGTATGGTTCTTTGATGGCGGATACCGAGTCGTTCGAGCCCGAGACGGAATTGTCTTGAAGTAAAAATAGCTTCGTTGTCGGTGCGGATGATCCTCGGTTTGCCGTAGGCGCGGATGACCCGGACGATGCTGGCGATCAGGGTGCGCGAGGTCTTGTCATGCAGCGCCTGCATGTGAAGTAACGCCCTGCTGCCGTGGTCGATGATCCCAAACAGGGAGTGCAGCTTGCCATGGGCATCCGTCTTGCCGGTGAGGTCGATGGCCCAGATGAGGTTGCGTGCCACGGGCTTTGGTTTGGCATGCTTGAGCTTGCGGCGCAGAATCTGGATCTCGTAGTCGTGACGCTGCAGTACGTAGTGGACATAGGTTTTGCCTACGCTGACTTGGCGGGAAGCGGCAAAGCGGCGATTGCAGATGTCGGCGATGGTGCGGCATCCGGCTTGCGGCATGAGCGCCTTGAGGCGGAGGATTTCGGTCTTGAGCCATTCGGGTTTGCGGGGCGAATGGCGGTGTTTGTCCGCATCAATCCCTTGCGGGAGTTTATGGCCATGGCGAGGATACACAGGCGCGCGGAACCAGCGCAACAGGCACTCGGCACAGAGCTGCAACAGTTCGATTATCGTCAACAATATCAGCATTTCAAATAACTCAAATTAGCCACACTGATCGTGCGCCATCTTCCGTTCATGGTTCGACATAACCAACGACCTGGCTGGCGTCTTTTGGCAGCCTAGTCGGATGGCTAGTAGTTCCACCAGGCCTGTCCTGAGCCACGCCGAAGAAGGGCTCACCACGAACGGAGGGATATTCAGCGCTTCCTTATTCTGGACAGGCATCTTTAATTCCTGCTTTCGACTGTATATCCGTAGCAACCGAGCGTAATTTTTCCGCTACGACCCTCAGACTGTTCATTTGCACCCTGGCGGCTTCAACCTTCTCCGCATCGACCGGCTGCCCGTCGGACAGGACCGAATTCGTCACCCGCTCTATGGCGTCGGCAAACCGGTCCAGTGCGTTCGCCCGAGCGAGATAGTTTTCAGTCTTGGCCGTCACCGATTTCCATATGGAATGACTGAAGTCGTCCACCTGTTTCAACAGTTCATCTACAAAAACCTCCCCGCCAGCCAAGCCACGCAACAAAGAAACCGGCTCTTCGTCATGCTTTTTCATTTCGCTTCTCCTGTCAGGAAATCAAAGTTCTCTTGATCGTTGCGCTCACCGCTCCCTCCCCGCTTCCTGGAACGCCCCCAGCACCGGCGAAAGCAGGTATTCGAGGATGGTCCGAGTGCCGAGGTGTATCTCCGCCGTAACCTGCATGCCGGGGCTAAGGCTGTGGCGCACGCCGTCGGCGATGAGGTGCTGGGCCTTGAGGTCGATCAAGGCGCGATAGGCGAACGGGAGGTTGCTGCCGGCCTTGTTGCCGGGCTGCTGTTGCGGGTTGTTGTCGCTGGCGTCGGCGGAGAGGTGCGCGACCTCACCCTCGACCATGCCGTACTTCTGGAACTGGTAGGCGGCGAACTTGATCTTGACCGGTTCGCCGGTGTGGATGAAGCCGACGTCCTGGTTGCCGACCCAGACTTCGGCGCGCAGGATTTCGTCGTTGGGGACGAGGGTCATCAGGATGGTGCCGGGGCTGATGACGGTGCCGGGGGTGTGGGTGGCGAGGTCCTTGACGATGCCGTCGTGCGGCGCCCTGAGTTCGTGGAGGCCGTGGCGGTATTGCTGCTTGGCGAGTTCGCCCTTGGCCTTGTCGAGCTTGTCTTCGATGTCGGCGCGTTCGTTCTGCAGGTTGCGCCGGTAGTCGGCGGTGATCTGGGCGAGCCTGCGGGAGGATTGGTCGAGGCTGGCCTGGGCGCTCTGGATGAGGTATTCCTGCGACTTGAGGTCCTGTTCCTTTTCGATGCGTTCGCGCGCCTTGTCGTTGGCCATGATGCGGCTGACGAAGCCGTCCTTGACGAGCTTCTCGTAGGCCTCGTCCTGCTGGCGGTAGTGCGGCAGGGTCTTGAGCAGCTTGGTGCGAACTTCCTCGGCGGCGGCGAGGTCGCTCTGCGCCTTGGCGTGCAGGCTGCGTTCCTGGGCGAGTGCAGTCTCGTAGGCGAGGCGGTTGGCCTGGTGCTGGGCGCGCGCCTGGCTGTAGAGGTCGGCGGGGTCCCCGGCTTGTTTGGCGAAGGGGCGGCCTGAAAGCTCGGTGTCGATGCGGCGCAGGGTGAGGCGTTTGCTCTGCGCATCCGTATTCAGCGTGGCGACATCGGTTCCGGAGAGGGTAGTGTCCATGCGCATGAGCACCTGTCCGGCTTTGACCCGCTGCCCCTCTTCGACGAGGATGTCGCGGATGACGCCCTGTTCGGAGGGCTGGACGATCTTGAGGTAGCTCTGCGGGATGAGCTTGCCCTCGGCGCTGGCGACGACATCGAGCTTGCCGAGGGCGGACCAGATGAACAGGAGCCCCAGCAGGGTGAGCAGGATATACAGCAGGGTACGCGCAAACGGCGCGGGCGGTTGCGCCTGGATGCGCAGCAGGCCGGGGGAGAAGTCGAGGGGATCGACGCCCGTGAGTTGTTTTTTCCAGCGCTTGGCGCGCATTTATTGCTCCCCGGAGGATTTCAGTTGGATCAATCCGGGCTCGATCCGGGGAGAGGCTACGAAAGATATATCGGGAGAAAATACGTCTGACATGCCGCTTACCGCACCGCGATAAGGGAGATGTACTTTTGCAACTGACCTCACCAACATGACGCCCCTCTCTCCACAAACAAAGGAGCTGCCGAAAACTACCATTGGCAGCCCCGCCATCATAGGTTTTACCCCTTAGACCGGAAACTTTGCGTCCCTGCCTTTCGGCAGGTTTGCCTTTTTCATTGGTGCCCCGGAAAAATCCGGTGGCAAGGAAACTGAACAAGTACGTTTGCCCTGAGCCTGTCGAAGGGCGGGCTTTACGGCTTGCGGATTTCATTCCATGCTCCGTTCATGGTTCGACAAGCTCACTACGAACGGAGGACTTATTCACGCTTCCCTAATTATTTTTGTTTGGGCGTAACGTTAATCCGCGGACAGGCATAAAACAATATGCCGAAATGCATATATATTTCGGCCTAGTCATTTGGGACAATCCGGCGATTTCGTGCCTAATGGCTCACCGCCGCAGCTGTCCCCGCCTCAGGTTTGCCGAACTCGATCACTTCGTCCACCTGCAGCGCCTTGGGCAACTGGTGGGTGATGAACAGCATGGTGACCTTGCCCTTGAGCTTGTTGATGGTGCCGGCGAAGTGTTCGGCGGTCTGCATATCGAGGTTGCTCACCGATTCGTCGAAGATCAACACGCGCGGGCGCTTGAGCAGGGCGCGCGCAATGGCGATGCGCTGGCGCTGCCCGCCCGAGAGGCCGATGCCGTTCTCGCCCACCGGGGTCTGGTAGCCTTGCGGGAGCTGCTCGATGACCGCATGTATCTCGGCCATCTTGCAGGCGTGGACGATCTCCTCGAAGCCGGCGTGCGGATTGGCCAGTTGCAGGTTGTCGTAGAGCGTGCCGGAAAAGAGGCGCGTCTCCTGCGGGACGACGCCGAAGTTGGCGCGCAGTTCGTTCGCGGCGAGGTGGCGGATGTCGTAGCCGTCGAGCAGCACGCTGCCGTCGGTCGGCCAGTAGAACCCCTGCAGCATCTTGGCCAGCGTGCTCTTGCCGCAGCCGGACGGCCCCATCAGCACGGTGAGCTTGCCCGCGGGCAGGGTGAGGTTGAGATTGCGGTACAGGTAGGGATGCTTGTCGCTGTAGCGGAAGCTGACCTCCCTGAGCTCGACCTTGCCCCCTGCCCCGCCGCGCGCACGCGCGGGAACGAGGGCATGCGGTTCGGCGGGGGCGTCCATCAGGTCGCCGAGGCGCTTGACGGCGATGTCGGCCTGCTGGAATTCCTGCCACAGCCCGGCCAGGCGCAGCATCGGCTGGCTCATGCGTCCCGCGAACATCTGGAATGCGACCAGCATGCCGATGGTGAAGCCTTCGTTCCGCATCACGAGCAGCGCGCCGACCACGAGGATGGACAGGGTCATGATCTGTTCGAGTGCGTTGGCGGCGACGTTGTAGCTGTTGGAGAGTTGGCGCGTGGAGAAGCCGGCGGCGAGATAGTTAGAGAGCAGGTCGCCATATTTCTGTTCCAGCACCGGTTCCATCTGCAGGGATTTGACGGTCTCCATGCCGGCGACATATTCGGTGACGAAGGCCTGGTTTTTTGCGCCCAGCAGGAACTGGTGGTTGAGCTTGTCGCGCAGCGCGGGCGTGACGGCGAAGCTCAGGGCGCAGATGAGCGACAGCAGCAGGAGCGCGATCAGGGTGAGCTGCCAGCTGTACCAGAACATCACGGCGAGGAAGATGAGCAGGAACGGCAGGTCGAGCAGCAAGGTGACGGCCGCGCCGGAGATGAATTCGCGCACCGTCTCGACGCCATGCAGGCGCGCGACCAGCGTGCCGGTGGGGCGGTGTTCGAAGTACGGCAGCGGCAGGTGCAAGAGGTGGCGGAACACCTGGCTGCCGAGCACGGCGTCGATGCGGTTGCCGGTGTGCAGCACGAAGTACTGGCGCAGCCAGGTCATGGCGCTGTTGAACAACATGAACATGACCAGCCCCACGGCGATGGCGATGAGGGTGCTCTGTGTCTGGTGAACGATGACCTTGTCAATGATGACCTGGGTGAACAGCGGGGTGACGAGGCCGACGAGCTGGATGGCGAGCGAGGCGATGAGGATGTCGCGCCAGACGCGCTTGTGCTTCATCAGCTCCGGCACGAACCAGCGGAAGCCGAACGGTGTGTGGCCGGGCGCGGGGGGCTGCGGGGCGGAGTCGGTCTGTTCCTCTTCGAGGTCGGCCGCGGTCTGCGCGGTGTCGCGCGCGACCAGCAGGATGTCGTTGCGGAAGTGTTGCGTGAACTCGGCGAGCGGAACGGTCTCGGGCTGCTCGGCTCCTGCGCGGAAGAACAGCACGCGCTCTTCGTCGGCCTTGACGAGCAGCGCGGGGGTTGCAAGCTTGGGCGGCGGAGCCTCCTGTCCTTCTTCCGGATGCGGGACAGCAGCCTCAGTTTCGGTTGCCGGAGCTTCCCCCTGCGTATCTGCTTCGTCTTCACGCAGGAAGGCGACCACGGGGAACGGCATGCGCTCCAGCGTGGCGATGCCCTCTTCATCCAGCACCGTCTCGCCGACCTTGAAGTCCAGTGCCTGCAAGGCGGCGATCAGCGAGGTGCGCGAATACGGCGGCGGAAATTGCTGGCGGATGAGCTGCGGATCGAACGGAAGACGGAATACGCGCGACAGGCTGCCGATCAGCCATAACATGTCCTGCCCGGTGTAGTGCATCTCCTGCCCTTTCAAAAAATCTATCGGTCAAGCATGAGCCTGACATCATGCAAATAATACGGTGTACTTGTTTTCGCAACCACAAACGGTGCGATTCTGAAGCAAGCGCTCCCACCTGACCATAGACCGAAATGCATAGATAATTCGGTCTATGCTGTTATTTAAAGTGAAGATATGCCCCCATTGCCATGTATTTTGCGGCTAACGAAATCAACTATCAGCACGACTACCGGCTAGCGCCAGTGCCCGCACCAGCCGTTGGTCATCCCTGGCGCGTATATGAAACCGGCCTTCCAGCCATCTGAGTATCTCTTCGTCTTGTATGCGCATTTTCTTTAATCCTTCCAGAAGCCCTTGAACCGGTCCGGTGATAGCTGGGTATAACGGACGGTGTGCTGGATGTTCTTGTGCCCCAGATAATGCTGGATGGCGCGTGTGTCCTGCCCGCCCTGTGCCAGCTTGTATCCACAAGCATGGCGCAGCATGTGCGGGTGAACGCTGAATGGCAATTTAGCTTCTTTCCCTGCCCGGCCGACGATCTTGCGGATAGCATCGTCGGTAAGCGGCGCCTTGCGCTCGCTGTTGAACACGTAAGGCATCATGGGATAGTCGCGCTGCAGGCGACGCAGTGCGCGTAGCTCTGGGCCACGTAAGGGATGGACGCTGGGATTACCCTGCTTGAGGCGATTGATGTGTATCAGACCTTGCTTGAGATCGACCTGCTCCCAGCGCAGATTGACCAGTTCGGTGACACGCAAGCCATGACGATATGACAGCAGGATTAAAGTCGCATCACGGTGGCCGTGCCGCCCTACTCTACCGGCCGCATTGATGATCTTTTCGACCTCCTGTTCGGTTAGATATTCACGGCTACGGTAGTCCGCATTCTTGCGGCGCAACGGAACTTTCCGATTTACGGTGTTTGGCGTGTTGCGGATTGGAAACCGCAAGACTGCATTGCTATTTAGCTGCATTGAGTGAACTCTCCGTATAAGGGGCTTTTTACGGAAAGTTTCGAAGTCCTTCCGTAATCAGCAGTTCACTCAATTTACCTAGATTGGAAAGTTTTCAAAGCGATTTTTAATCATCGTGGGAGGTAATCCCATAGAAGTGCCCGTTGATCTTTTTCACTGTCGCCTCGCTATGTGCCGTTTTTACAAATTAGCAAGAACCAGAGTCCCACTCAAACTGCCCATTGAATGGATTCATTTTCTGTTTCGCATGGAAGTGCACCTCACGTCCATCGTCGTAAGTCCGATAACAGTCACCATTCATGCAGTTGGTGTTGCAGCTTACAACGCCGGGTTGTTTAGCAGGTCGAACGGGATAGGGCCCACTGCTTTTAGATGTCTTGATTGGAGCCACCGATGGAGAAGAGCTTGCCTTATCTTTAGCGGATGTTTTCTTTTTGACCTTATTCAACACGTCCATCGCAATTTTGGTGCGCCTATCGGCCTCTTGTGTAATAGCTACATCCAACGCTTCGAGGAACTTGCCATGCTGGCTGATTTTTCTCGACAGGTCTTGTGCCTTGATGATTTCAGCTTCGCTCATTGACTCGGACAGCTTATCTCGATTAGCGGCAGCCTTGTTGGTGGATGAGAAATCTGTCGCTGCTGATATGTTAAATAGGGCATATGCTATAGAATTAACTTTGAATATATATTCATACATCACTCCAAGATTGTTCATCGCATCCGCATCACCTTGATTAGCGGACAGACGATACCACTTCACAGCTTCTTGATTATCTTGCAATACCCCATTGCCCTTCGCATATTGAAGCCCCATATAAAATTGCGCCGCAGAATCACCTTGGTCGGCAGCAAGGCGATGCCATTTAGCCGCTTCCGCATAGTCCAGAGCCACACCTCGCCCGATGTAGTACAAATAACCTAAACTTCTCTGAGCAGATGCATCACCTTGATTGGCGGCAGCCGTGAAAAGCTTTGCCACCACAGCATAGTCTTGCGTCACACCTTGTCCATTATTGTATAGCCGCGCAAGATTTCTTTGAGCTGTTGCATTACCTTGATCCGCAGACTTTCTATACCATCGAGCGGCCTCAGCGTAGTCCTGTGGCACACCCTGACCGTATTCATATTTTGCCCCCAGATTATTTTGAGCCAATGCATAGCCTTGCTCGGCCGCTTTGGAATACCACTTCACTGCCTCCGCAAAATCTTGAGCCTTCCCCAATTTGTCATACATGGCACCGATTTCATGCTGAGCCTCCTTCTGCCCTTGGCTCGCTGATTTTTGAAACCATTTTGCTGCTTCCGTAGCGTTCTTTGACACCCCCTGCCCTGCTCTATACATGAGTCCTAACATGTATTGAGCAGACGGTTCACCTTGGTTCGAGGCTTTGCTGCACATAGCAAACGCTTCTGCATCATCATGCGGCACACCTTTTCCAATAGAGTACATTGCACACAACCAGCGTTGGGCAGTAGCGCTCCCCTTCTCAGCGGATATATGAAACCATTTTGCTGCTTCAGCAAAATCCTGCAACACACCTTTTCCGAAGTAATACATTCCCCCAAGGTTATTTAGCGCTGCTGCATTACCTTGATCTGCCGATTTTCTATACCACTTCACCGCTTCAGCGTAGTCTTGTGCCAAACCTTGACCATTTTGATATAGCAATCCAATCCCGTTCTGCGCATCTGCATTCCCTTGATCCGCTAACGCTTTCCACTCTTTATATGCGTTCGCATAATCATTTGCTTTATAGGCTGCATATCCCTCATCCCACCCAGCTAATGCTGAGACTGAAAATACCAACCCCAAAAATAGTGCTGCGATTCTCTGCATAATTTTTTCCCCTTGTTATTTGATTCAGGAGCTACTGGCATCCAATGTTGATTGGTGCGTATTCAACATTTAGTACCGATACGCAACAAATAATATCATTCTTCATTGATTGTCGAAGCACAACAATATTTGTCGGCACATCTGGAGCGGCAAATATGGCAGCGACAAAGAAGAATCAGGGCAGCAAGCTGGGCGTGATACTGGGCGCGAACATCTCCGAGCGCCGCAAAAAGCTGGGCTGGACGCAGGCGGAACTGGCTGAGCGCATCGGTGTGGATACGGAAACGGTCTCGCGCTTCGAACGCGGCAGCAACCTGCCATCCCTCCAGCGATTGGAGAAACTGGCCGATTCACTCAATATCCCGCTCTATCGTTTGGTCGCGGCCTCCTCTCCCAGAGCTGATGATCAGTCGCACATCCTCAATGAGTGGATCTCCGAATTAACACCAAAGGATCGGGAATTTGCCCTGAGCACGCTCAAGCAGTTGTGCGTGCATCTGGCCACAGCCAAACGCGCGCCTAAGGTGTAGTTTTATAGAAGCACCCTTTCCTCCCCTTCACAGATCACTCTTTTTTTTTCCTCGCCTTTGCCTGTAACGGACTTAGTGCGCAGCCTGCGCACCGTTTTTGCAAATAGTGCTTCGGGAATTTTTCGACCTAGGTAGATTTGCTCCACTCACTAGAGAAAGGAGCAAAAAATGCACTACCGGAAACATTCCCCATCAACCTCCCCGGCATCCCCTGATGTTGTCCCCACGCACCGTTATCGCTTCGATGCCCTGGACAGGATCGCAGCAGGCAACCCCCTGTGTTTATCACCTACCAGCTGTGCTGAAGCTAGGGGCGATGATGAATCTTCTAAAAACATACACCTTGACCACCGAACGGCCGGATACATTCCTGGTTTACTGGACCAACAGCATCATCCGCCCAAAGGGGGTTCTGCGTGTTCAAGTCCTGCCGCAGATCGTCATCGGTACATGAGGTATCGCGCCGGAGCCTGTGGGCGGGTGCCATGAACAGTAACCACGGCAAGCAGGAAGCTCGTTATTTCCTCAACCTGAAGCACAAACTGATCCTGGTCGTGACAGATAACCAGAGCGGAGGGAAACGAGTGGTCACCACCTACCCTGCTACCCGGCATTTCCATCCCATGCCGAAGGCGGCTTGAGCAAGACCATGGAAGAGCAAATGATTACTCAAAAAAGAATGCAGAAATATATCGCCTGGGGGCGCAAAGCAATTGGGTACTCGATGCTTTTGCTGCTGATCAGGCCGCGCGCGCTGACGGCGCAGGATGATGCTGAAATGGCTAAACTCAAAGCCCTGCTGCGCAAATACAACGAGTTGATGGCGCAGTACGAGCAAACCAAAGCAGTTGCTGTCGCTGCCAATGATGAAACTTTCCTGGGAGACATGCATGACCATTGAACACGACAAAGCAACCCTGCTTGCCGCACTCAGAAAACCCGTGCTCATTCAGCAGCAGCTGGACAAGATCATTTCCCGGGCATCTCGTACGGCAAGCCCCCTACCCCCACCGCCGCACAAAATCCCGTTATGGCGGCTTTATAAAGAGTCGACAGCATTCTTGGCTGACGGTATGGCAGTCTGGCCGGCTTTGGGAATAGCCACTCATCTGGATTATCTCCAGGGTTGGATGCACCAGTTATGGATGGCGCTATGATGAGCCACGATCAGCGACTGCATTTACGCTATGCCCATACCGACCGCACTCGGATATTGAAGGATGTTCGCAAAAAGCGGACTTCAGAATTGGCCTGCGATCAGATTTATTTCGTTGGATTCCGCATCAAGGGTGAGGGAGATGGCCGCTATCACCATGCTTTGATCCTCGCGGATGACCATGACAGCTTTCTGGACGGAATCGCCGGGGAATTCAATGCCATTCTGGGCCAGCCATCGGTGGCTTCCGTGAAGGATATTGCTTTGGTATTCGTGCGAAACCTGATGATCCTTGATCCCGAACTGGCGGTCTCTGCCGAGTCGCAAAACATCACAAGCGATATCCAGGAAGAACTGATCCGGAGAAATGATGGCCAGTATCGGTGCACGGGATGGTTGGCGAAGAACGTATTTGCCTGGTCAAGGTTCAAGCCGGCGATGCACTGTTGGCCATGGACAGTGCACGCCGGTCAGTCATGGCAAAGTATCAGAAGGAATGCTTCCCTTGGAGGTGTGCCAGCCACATCCGGAACGGCAGAGTGCTGTGCCTTGTTTGATGCCACAGCGGAGAGGATCAAGCCCTTGCTCAGCTGCGAATCCACCGACAGCGCGTATCTGCACTAAGATTCATTTTGTGTCGACGCGCTCGCGCAGTTCCTTGCCGGGTTTGAAGTGAGGGGCATACTTGGCCGGCACCATGACGGTCACACCGGTCTTGGGGTTACGCCCTTTGCGCGGCGGACGATAATTAATGCCGAAGCTGCCAAAACCGCGCACTTCGACCCGCCCGCCCCTGGAGAGAGTTTTGGACATTTCATCGAGGACGAGCCGAACGGCAAGGTCGATGTCTTTAGTAGTGAGCGCCGGATACAGCAAGGCCAGATGATCGATGAGTTCTGCGCGTATCATGTAACCGCAGCCGATTGCTCGGCCTTGAATTTGCAATTGGAACAGGCTATTAAATTGGAAGATTATACCGGAAGGATTGCATATCCATCAAAACTCTCGCTGTATCAAGCAGTCTATTCACCGCGACATTGGCACGCTAATTCGCTAGCGGCAGACTTGTGGAACCGTAATTTCCTGAGCGGACATGACGAACTCACACAATCGACCCAAAGCGGAAGTTCTGGCTGTGTGCTCAGACCGTCTACTCTTCGGTGCGGCCATTTTCAACAAATAAGGGGAATGTCGACTTTACACATTTTTCCAGACAACCTCATTCATCGAGACTAGGCCGAAATATCTAGATATTTCGGCCTATGTATTCAGGCATGGCAGTGTGCTTAAATGCGCTCGGAGTCTGCGCCCCCATTTCCGTAATGTAACAAAGAGACGCAGGAATTTAGAAGTGAAAATATTTATAACGATAGACCTGAAAGTGTGAAATGGAAAAGTCCACAGTTGCAGCAGCTATAATTGCGCTTCTTGGCGGTTTGCTTGGTGTGTTTGTGGGGCAGAAGATGAGCGCCACGACAGAATCTGACAAATTGATTCGCGAAAAGCTAGATCAGGCATATGTGAATACGCTGGCCCTCCCGTCCCTCGCGCTTGACCTACACTCAGCCGTCCTCGACCCCATATCCGACGCAAATTTCCTTTACACAGCAGGGCGCTACGAGACAGCTCGTACCAAGTATCGTGAAGGCATAGCGCGCGTTGTCGCCGTCAGCGACCTCTATGAACCCAGACTCGATGCTTCCACACAGAAAGTGGCGGATTGCGCGAACAGGTTTAGCTCCGCAGCGGGAGATCAATTTCTTTTGAGGGCAGAACTTGGCGGCAAAGTCATTGTTCATCCCCCGTCCTATATCAATCCCAGCTCACCGCTGGTATTGCCAGAATCAATCAATATGACGGTGGCTTTGCGGCTGGAGTGCGAGAAAGCGACCAATGAACTAAAGAAGTCAGTCGCCTCCGCAATGGAATTACATCTGTGATAGTACAACCAATATCTGCCGGCCAACCCAGCGGTGCAGGGGACGCTACGCGATAAAAGCCGCGCAGCGCCTCTGACCTTGAACGGTTAGCGTTTTCGCAAAGGAGTAATGAGTCTAGAAGATAGGTTGACCGGTTGGATTGGTCCTTCAAGTGACACAGAGCAAGACAAACAAGATCGGACAGAGCGAATGATCCGAGATGCCATTAGCTCTCACGCTCCTTTTAATAATTGCTCTCTAAAAATATATGCGAAAGGAATTGGTAAGCTGAAAAGCTTTCAAAATAATGGAAAGAAGGGGAATAAATTGGAGCGTATTAAAACAAATACTGTATTGATGCTTTTCATTGCGTTGACTTTACCAGCGTGTTCTACGCCAACTGCAAAATACTATTCCGATAATGCATATCTTATGAAAATTAGGGGGCGGTCTGATTTATCACTTGTTGACCAAAAAAAAACGCCTTTGAGTGAGATGGGGACTTATGGGAAGCCTCTTTTAACAGTCCCATCATCATTTATTCATGGAGAAGATTTAACTATTCAAAATACAGACAGTACTCAGACGTTGAGGCTTCAGGGGCTATATGATTATTGGCATTCATTCAGGGCATCAAACGATCCAACTGCAAAATCTCTTGGGGGCGAAGATCATCAAAATGAGACGAAGCCTATTCCGCTAGGTGATGCTTGGGAGAATGCCTATAAAAAAGCTGAAGAAATACACAAAACTTTATCGGCAAACAAAACCTTAGTTGCAAATGATGAAGGGTATGACCTAATCGAATTTGAACCTAATGTGTATATTGAAATGACTGAGGATGTTAATAGAAGTAAACCACCAAGTGACGTATGGGGGTATGAGAAGGATGAGAACGGGAATCCAATTCCAGATTGGTATTTTACAAATAAATATTCACAACTGAACCAAGCAAGGGAAGTTCTCTCAAGTAAGAAGATTGCCGATAAAGATCGAGTGCTGATTGCCCATCTTGATACTGGATTTAGTTCTAAAGATGCCTTGCTGTTAATGAATCCGACAGAGACTGCAAGATCAACTTACAAGTTGGAATACCGTCCTCCGTATGTGCAGGATTGGAAATATGGAGAATTTAAAATTGAGGATTCCCAAAATTTCTTTCAAAAAAAATGTTCTGAAAATTTTGAGGTTCCACCTTTAAACCAAGAGCATGGAGAGTGTCCTGGTCATGGTGTAAAGACTTTATCGGTACTATCAGGTGGCGAGTATAAGTTTGATATTAATGGGAAGACATATATTGTCGGTGCAAACCCATATGCCAATGTAGTGGGGTATCGAATAAAGGATGGTCCGATACATTTTCGTACAACTGAAATGGTTGAGGCGATTAATAGCGCAATTCAAAGGAATGTAGATGTTATCAGCATGAGTGCGGGTGGATTTCCAAGTGGAGCCCAGAGAGATGCTGTAAACCTTGCTTATGATAAGGGTGTTGCGATTTTTGCAGCTACTGGTGATTACTTTAAGGTTCCATTCTTATCAATATTTGGGTTTGGTCAGACCCCATCGATGGTTGGATATCCGGCACGTTATAACCGAGTAATGGCAGTTGCTGGAACGACATATGGTTATAAAAGCTATGGGGATGATCCTTATAGCGAGTGGGTTGGAATTTTTAAAAACGGGCTGAACTGGGATAAATGGGCTGACTGGATGTTGCGAGGAAACTATGGTCCTAAATCGATTATGTCTGGTGGTAAAGCTGTATCAGCGTATGCGCCAAATGTTATGAGTTCACAGCCGTCGCTAGCTAATGGCCTATATACCTCAGTTTCTTTAGCTGGAGCGGGGACATCTCATTCAACTCCACAGGTCGCTGGTGCAGCTTCAATTTGGTTGCAATTGCAACGAGAAAGAATCGTAAGTTTGGGAAAATGGAGGGATAGTTGGGAAAAAGCTGAGGCCGTATATCAGGCCGTTTCGGTCTGTAGTGCTGCTAAAACAAGGCCTGTTGGAATGAGTGATAGTGATTTTGTTAATTACTTTGGGTCTGGGCATCTTAAGGCATTCGATGCACTAAGCTATCAGTTTCCCACTACTCCAAATACATTGCATAAGCGGGCGGAGTCGAGAATTGGACACACGTGGATGATTGACTTATTTATGACCATGAGGAAAGGGGATGTGTTTGATCCATCATGGGAACGTATTCGGAGCTCTATGATGGCTTTAGAGGCCGTCCAGTTTGCAACAATTGACAAAGGCCTTGCCAAAGCAAAAGCCGCATTGGATCAATGTCTATTGGCAGCCGCGACTAAAGACTCCGATTATCAATGCAAGGAGAAAGCTGTTGATTTTCTGGATGCTCTTGAGGCATATCCGGAATTATCCTTGACCTTGCGGAAAGCGGTTGCTCAAGCTTTATCTAAGATTGATCTACGGATATTTGATAATCAAATTAGACTTATTCGTGATGCTCTTGATGAAACGAACCCAGATTCCTGCAAATTGAATAAAGCTGGAGCATGAATTGTTCAATGGCTAATTTGTGCAGGTTACGGCTGACTCCAGTGAATTGCGCACAGTGTGCCCAGCAGTGGAGGCTGGCGTAACCCACCTATACGAGGGTATCCCGAATTTTGTGTAAACGGGATTTCCCTTTCCTTTACGTGAATGCAGTCCAGATAGACGATGGGATACAGCGCATCCAGCGGGCGGGACTGCAATGCCTTCACCTCATTGGCCACGGCATCGGTCACCGAGGAGATCAGCGTCGGTGACACCTCCGTGCCATACATTTCTTCCTGGTGCAGGCCGGTGAAAACGTTGAATGCCTGGTATTGATTGGAGGGTGTCCCGAATTTTGTGTAAACGGGGTTTCTCTACTGTTGCGGCATCCGATCCTCGAACTGGATAGTAAACCGGTTTAGCGCAGCCTTCCAATCCCTGATGGGCATCGTCCATTTCTTGCTGATGTTATTCAGCGCCAGGTAGAACAGTTTCAGTAATGCCTCGTCGCTTGGGAATGAGCCCCGGTTTTTGGTGATCTTGCGCAGGCTCATGTTCACCGACTCGATCGCATTAGTGGTGTAGATCACTCGCCTGATCTCCGGCGGGTAGTCAAAGAACGGGATGATACGCGCCCAGTTGCGCCGCCATGACTGGATGATCGGCGGGTACGCCTCACCCCATTTTTCCTCGAGTTCGGCCAGCCGCAGCCCGGCATCCTCGACGGTGGCGGCGCTATAGATGGCGCGCAAGCCGGTTACGACCTCTTCACGCAACTTCCACGAGACATAGTTCAGGCTGTAGCGCACCAGATGCACGATGCATAACTGCACGTCGGTCTTGGGGAATACGGCCTCGATGGCTTCCGGGAATCCCTTCAAGCCATCGACACAGGCTATGAAGATGTCCTGCACGCCACGGTTCTTCAGTTCGGTCATCACCTGCAACCAGAACTTGGCGCCTTCGGTCTGGGCGATCCAGATGCCCAGCAGCTCCTTCTCGCCGGTCATGTTGATGCCCAACGCCAGGTAGACCGCCTTGGCGCGGACGGTGCCGGCATCCCTTACCTTTACGTGAATGCAGTCCAGATAGACGATGGGATACAGCGCATCCAGCGGGCGGGATTGCCATGTCTTCACCTCGTCGGTCACGGCATCGGTCACCGAGGAGGTCAGCGTCGGCGACACCTCCGTGCCATACATTTCTTCCAGGTGGGACTGGATCTCGCGCACGGTCATGCCACGGGCGTAGAGCGACAGAATCTTGTCGTCAAATCCAGTCCAGCGGGTCTGGTGCTTGGGGATGAGTTGCGGCTCGAAGCTGCCGTGGCGATCGCGAGGAATCTCGATGGGGAGCTCGCCGAATTCACCCTTGAGTGTCTTTTTGCTTTTGCCGTTGCGGGTGTTGCCCGCAGGATTGGTGACGGCTTCATTCTTGCCGTAACCAAGATGCGCTTCCATCTCGGCATTCAGCGCACGTTCGACCAATGCCTTGGTGAGCTGCTTGAGCAGGCCGTGCTCGCCTATCAGGTCTTCCGGTTTCTTGTAGTCAGCCAGCAGGCTGTCGATCAGTTCTTGCGGTAGTGCTTTCGCTACGGTCATGTCCTCTCCTTGCAAAGTGGCGGCAGTTTCCTGCCAAATGACCGTTTACACAAAAATTCTTACACCCTCGACCGCTTGCCTTCGAATCTATCGTAGCTCCACGCCTTAACTTTGGCTGTGCCCTTATATGTGTCCTTATATTAGGAAAGCCGACTTCATTCGGTCGCTTTCGACAGCCGATAATCCCAACCCCTTGGCTACTTCTGTCCATCCAGATACGGCATTGACGACTTCCTCTAGGATGTCTAATGCCTCGTTCTCTTTCAGGCGGTAGAACTCGGCGGTGGACAGGGCTACCTCGATGTCTGGCTCGGGGCTGGTATCATCCAGCGCGAGTGCGTGGAATTCCTTGTTCAGATTCGGATTCATGTCGAACGCATCCGAGAGTCGCCATCCGTCTGTAACCCGGATAAATCCATGGTTGCGTAGGTGATCGTCCCGATTGCTGACTAGCACGTTAAAAAGAACACGCCGAAATAGCTGCGCTAGGTCGGTTTGAATAGAGCCTCTTGCGCCTTGGTTGCTGATGAACTCGGCCATCTCTAAGTAGCTACCAAATTCGCCGTCCTTTTTCTCAAGCAGTGTCATGGCTGACGCATACATTCGCCGAGAGGTCTCTGTTCGGTCGAATCGCTTTACACAAAAGGTGTGATACTTGGATGCAAGCTGGATTGCATGTGAGGGAGGTACCCGGATTTTTGCCTTTTCAGCTAGACGATGTATCACGAGTTCCCAAGCGCCAACGTCGTAAATATCGTCTTTCGCTGGAAATTTCGCGATCCAGAGGCTGCTATCACTCTCTTCGAAATTAGCTTTCGGTCGGGCGCCGCCAAGGGAAGAACCTGGGGCAATCAGCAAGGAAAGCCACTTCTCATACTCGGGAAGTTCCTCAACCCCTTCTTCTTCCAAACGGTCACAGATCAATGCTAACTCGTTAAGATCGGTCACAGAAGGGGTTGGTAGTTCGCTGTTATCCAGGAATGGACCATCTGGGCGGCGAAAGCGCAGGGCGCCTTGTCGAGTGTGGTCATTTACCCCGAGTAGAAAATCCATTTCCTGAAGCGTTCTGCGGGGGCGCCCCTCTTTTTTGGCTTGGATGGCTTCGCGTCGTTCCATGAGTACGCGGCCCCAGCGGTCAGGAGCCGAGTCCAGAAAGACCCCAAAGGAAAATGAGTCTCCGACAGGGTGTTGCTCCCCAGCGTATAACTCCAGTCTGGGATCCAGCATAAAAAGTTGTTGGGCAATCCATTCTGCGGTGTATTCGAAGGATGGTGGTAGAGCGGTGCGAAACTTGTCACGATATAGCGTGCCGACGGAGCCGGAATAATCAAGTTCCTTGGCTTCGAGAAAGACTTCGAAGGCGTCTCGCGCAGGATTATTTTTCGCCATTGGCATTCCCTTTGCGCCGCCCCTTCAGTAACTGGGAAAGGACTTCCCGGTTTCGTTCTCTTGGGTTTTCGTGCTCTAGCGTAGCCGTTCTTGCAAGACGAAGCCGCGTAGCGGCCTCTATGGCAGCAGTGCCCATTTGGGCATTTCTACGAGGAGGCAACGCCCGATCTTGCAGTTTGCGGCCAATAACATCATCCCTAGCCACTTGATCGATATCTTGGTCCAAGCCTAATACCCGCAATGCTTTCATATAAGTACCAATGGCGATATTGGGATCCCCCTTTTCCAAACGGTTCAACGTATCTCGGGATACGCCAAGCCGCTCGGAAAAAAGCACGGTTGTCAATTCCCGGCGTAGCCGGGCATCTCGTAGCCGCTCGCCAAGGGCAGTCAGTTGCTTCGTGATAGACGGAAAAGGGGAATGAAAAGATCTAGCCATGTCCGTTACTTTATGCAAATTTTGAGTATTTGTCAAAAGTATCGGCCATTTATCTATTCTTGCTTGGACTGCAATCCGATCAGTCAAAGATAGATAAATGTCCGATACTAAGGACAACAAATGAGAATTTGCATAATTTATCGGACGCCATCAATTGCCAAGATGTCCGCAACGGCCGATTAGGTGACTTGGCTGGTTCTCGGCCCAGACGGACTTGTGGTTTGGTCGCCAGCGCTTCTGCTCCTCGCATAGCAGGCGAACGTGTCTAGTAACTCGATGGGGGGCACTAGGCTGAAATATCTAGATATTTCAGTCTATGTATTCCAACATAGCAATGTGATTCAATGCGCTTTCGCGAAGTTACCCAAGAAGACCGGTGACATAAAACGGATTGTTGTTCAGTTTCTTGCGGGCTCGGCTGGAAAAGGTAATTACCTACAAAACTCGGAACGTACCATACCAATGAAATTTCACCCAAACTATCCCAATGATAATAATAAAGGACAACGCGAGATATGGCGTGCGTTAAAGAAGAGGGTGTAAGAATTTTTGTGTAAACGGTCATTTGGCAGGAAACTGCCGCCACTTTGCAAGGAGAGGACATGACCGTAGCGAAAGCACTACCGCAAGAACTGATCGACAGCCTGCTGGCTGACTACAAGAAACCGGAAGACCTGATAGGCGAGCACGGCCTGCTCAAGCAGCTCACCAAGGCATTGGTCGAACGTGCGCTGAATGCCGAGATGGAAGCGCATCTTGGTTACGGCAAGAATGAAGCCGTCACCAATCCTGCGGGCAACACCCGCAACGGCAAAAGCAAAAAGACACTCAAGGGTGAATTCGGCGAGCTCCCCATCGAGATTCCTCGCGATCGCCACGGCAGCTTCGAGCCGCAACTCATCCCCAAGCACCAGACCCGCTGGACTGGATTTGACGACAAGATTCTGTCGCTCTACGCCCGTGGCATGACCGTGCGCGAGATCCAGTCCCACCTGGAAGAAATGTATGGCACGGAGGTGTCGCCGACGCTGACCTCCTCGGTGACCGATGCCGTGACCGACGAGGTGAAGACATGGCAATCCCGCCCGCTGGATGCGCTGTATCCCATCGTCTATCTGGACTGCATTCACGTAAAGGTAAGGGATGCCGGCACCGTCCGCGCCAAGGCGGTCTACCTGGCGTTGGGCATCAACATGACCGGCGAGAAGGAGCTGCTGGGCATCTGGATCGCCCAGACCGAAGGCGCCAAGTTCTGGTTGCAGGTGATGACCGAACTGAAGAACCGTGGCGTGCAGGACATCTTCATAGCCTGTGTCGATGGCTTGAAGGGATTCCCGGAAGCCATCGAGGCCGTATTCCCCAAGACCGACGTGCAGTTATGCATCGTGCATCTGGTGCGCTACAGCCTGAACTATGTCTCGTGGAAGTTGCGTGAAGAGGTCGTAACCGGCTTGCGCGCCATCTATAGCGCCGCCACCGTCGAGGATGCCGGGCTGCGGCTGGCCGAACTCGAGGAAAAATGGGGTGAGGCGTACCCGCCGATCATCCAGTCATGGCGGCGCAACTGGGCGCGTATCATCCCGTTCTTTGACTACCCGCCGGAGATCAGGCGAGTGATCTACACCACTAATGCGATCGAGTCGGTGAACATGAGCCTGCGCAAGATCACCAAGAACTGGGGCTCATTCCCAAGCGACGAGGCATTACTGAAACTGTTCTACCTGGCGCTGAATAACATCAGCAAGAAATGGACGATGCCCATCAGGGATTGGAAGGCTGCGCTAAACCGGTTTACTATCCAGTTCGAGGATCGGATGCCGCAACAGTAGAGAAACCCCGTTTACACAAAATTCGGGACACCCTCTCCTCTGATCACACTCCCAAAGCTCGCCCAAGAGACAGGCTATTCCGAGGACGCTTTGCGATCCAAGATCGCGCGCGGGGATTTCGCGGAAGGAATTCATTTCATCAAGGCACCCGATGGGCGCATACATTTCTTAACTGAGGCATATCTACAATGGGTGGGATCAAGCAGCACGGGAAGGGAATCCAAATCACTTTCTACTGGAACGGTAAGCGGTACAGGCCGACCCTCAGGATCGAGCCGACAGCGACCAATCTGAAGTATGCAAACCGTTTGAAAGGGGAAATTGAAGTAGGGAGGTGGGGGAAATCGGATAGTGAAAAAACCAGAAAACACCCCACGAAGCCACGTAAATACTAGATAAAACGGGAAATACCAAAATTCTTGATTCCCGGACAGTTGCGGTATAAATATACGGGATTTTCTGGAAGAATATAAGGGAAATTATCAGGGGAGGTAGGGTATTTACCCCACTTCAAATTCGATTTAATAGGTTATCGAACGCGATTTAATATCACCCTGAGGTAGTCTTCAACAACTTCACCGGCCAGCCTTTGGTCAGAGTCAGGAAAACCAACAAGCTGACGCTGGGGAAGGCCGGGATGCCTTACCCTCTTCCGATACATACCACCGAATTTGAGTGCCTTCGCCTTCCGTGGGCTGATGGTGTACGGATTGGTGCCTGAATTGTGCCACGCAGCCCTCAACGATTCGGTTGCACCGTCAAATCCTAGCCGCAATGTTTCACCATCCACCTGATAATTGAAGCTTTGCAGCATGCGGCCGGATTTCTGCAACGGCCCGCCTTTGCGAGGTTCTTTCAAGGTCAGCGGGGAAAGCTCCTTCCATTTCGAGCCGTCTGGATCAAGGCCAGCATTGTGCCGGTCACGATTTACCCGCAGTAGCGATTCACCAATGCTTCCAAGCAGATCGTGAGGCTGCTCGATTGCCTGTCTGGCGGCGGCCAAGGCGCGCTCAAGATGCCCTACTTGAAATTCAAAGGAAAATTCCATATCATGACTCCCGTGGTTTGGTCAGACTGCGCTTCGGCGCTACTGCACAGTATCCAGACCTCAGACGCGGCCCCTAAAAAGGCCGCGTTTACTTTTTGTATACCAGCCGACCAATGCGCTGTTTGTCGAAGTACGCCGCGCGCGCCGCCTCGGTTTTCTGCGTTCCCATGAAGGCGGTCGCGCCCGTCCAGCCGGTTCTTCCCCACTCGAACACCGCCACGCCGTATTCGTTCGTTCCATCCAACTCGAAGGCGCGCAGGTAGCGGCGCTTGAGCCGCCATTTTCCCTTGTCAACGGTGTCCTGCACCCATACCCACCAGATTTCATCCGGCTCGATCAGCGTCATGGCCAGCAGGTTCACGTATTCCAGGCGATGCGTCTTCTCCGCCTTCGACAGCCATTTGAACTCACCCGAGCCGTCCTGGAACAGGGCTTTTGTGATCGCCAGCGTGCTTCCAGCGGCATCGGTAAAGGCCGCGCCTTGTTCCATGCTCGCGCCGAATACGTCGAGGAAATCTGCAACCGCAACCTCCGGCGCGGTTTCTGCCGGGAGCAAGACGGTATTCGGTACGCTCGTCGGTTTCGGTACCGCTGGCGGTTTGAACGTTGTCGGCCACGGGCGGCCGCGCTCCTTCAGCACGGCGTCGTATCCCTGCAACGGCGGGACGGTGTGCGGCTCCAGCCACGCCTTTCCGGGGTTGTAGGCAAAGCCTGGATCGATGCCTTTCGGAACGCGAACCGTGCGTGGGTTGCTGCCGTTCTTGCCGACAACGCGCTCTTCCCATTCAATCGGCGGCGCGGTATCTGGCCCGGATTTTCCGGACTTTTCCCATAGCTTCTGCGCTTCGGTAGATGTAAGAGAGTCGATTCCGCACTTACATCCCCAACCGTTCTGAGGCTCGTGGGTATCAAACCACGGATCGTCGGATGGCAGGATCAGGCCATCCCATGCCTTGTGTTCGAGGCGCGGATGCTCGATGCTGTGATGTCTATATCGCGCATATGGCCGGAACTCTTTGAGGGCTATCCGTTGTTTATATCGCCCAGCGTTGTAAGCCTGCGTGATATTGGTGTCGTAGATGATCTTACTGCGCCAGCTGGGCGCACCGTTGTGCGCCAAGCCGTGCTTGGCCACGATCTCGTCGAAGCGGGTGCGGAATTCGTCGTAGCCGCCGCCTTCCCACTTGGCTTTCTGGATCGCGTTGTAGAAGTCCTCAACCAGCGCATCGTGCGCAGCGCCTGCCACCACGAAGGCGTGGCTGTGCTGCTCCTGCCAGATGTCCGTCCAGCCTGAGGACGGCAGCTTGATCTTGTTGCGATAGAACTCAATCGCCTGGTCGAATTGAAATTTAGACATGCACGAACACCCCGCGATCGCTGAGTTTCTGTAATGCCCTGGCGCATTCTTCGCCAAATGCCAATAGGACTGTACCCGCGCCACATCTGGATTTCTTATGTTGATTTTCTCGCCCAGGAACGAATTCAATCCTTCCTGCCACAAATAGCATGGCGGTAGATTGCTTCATGGCCTCTTGGCACCAACTGGCATCGGTGCGGCTAAATACCAATGCTATGCCATTGCCGTGTTGAATCAATCTGCGTATCCACATACCAGTATCAGGTCCATAAGGTGGATTTATCCAGATCCTTCCGAACCATGGTTTTTTCAGTCCGTTATCAAAGATCGTGTATTTAACAGTGGCCGGTACCGCTGTTTCCATATCGTGAGGGCTTGCTGGGTCAAGATCAAACGTCAAGCCGAGTTCATCAAAAACCCAAGCGGGCGTGTACCACTCAACGCTTTTGTGTTTTGATATTTCCCGGTGTTCTCCGAACATGCCGCTCATTATTCGGCCCCAACATCGTTCCGCCCAGCCAAATCCGCCGCCGCCATGCCCAGCGCCACATCATCCGCCCACTGCGGGTTGTTCGCGGTCAGCGCCTCCATCCCGGCCAGCGCATCGTCGAAGCTGCCTGCTTCGGCCACGATGGCGCTGATCTGCTGGATAAGCTCCTGTTCGTGTGGGGCGCACAGGGCGGCGAGCTGTGCGCCGTAGGCGCTGGTGATGTCAACGCCTGCATCGACGCGGCGCTGCGCAGCGAGCACAGCCAGGCGCGTCAGAGCAGCATCGGCCGGGCTTGGTTCTGGCTTGTTGCCCGAGGAAACGAGCAGCTTCGCATCCTTCTTCGCGCGCGGTATCTGCATAATCTTGTGGGCATAGTCCACGTCGATTTCCATACCCATTTCTGCGGCCTTGCTAAGCACATCGCCCATTTTCGCCTGATCAACGGTTTCCTCGGTCTGGTAGCCGAATTTCGGCACGCGGTCGGGCGCGAACATGCCGTTGATGAGCGCGATAGGCCTCACCAGTTGATTGTTCCATGTCGGCTCGATCTGGCGCACGTCATGCAGCATGATTTCGCGCCGTACCTTGTCATGCACCTTTCCGAGGGCGTTGGTCGAAGTCTTTCCATCGGCCTGGCTGGTCAGCGTCCCGCCCAGGATCGCCATCGACTGCTTGCGTTCCCAATAGGCCGTGGCATTCAGGAAGTCGTCAACCTTGCCCGCTTGCGCCTGGATGAAATCGATGGTCATTGTGTTAGGCACTACGCCCGCGCCGTCGCTGCCTATGGCGCGCACTGCGCGCAGCAGTTGATCGCGTGACTCTTTACCGATCCCGGCCGGATATTTACCCAGGCGCAGCGGCAGCCCGTACACCTCAAGGAAGCGTTGCATGTCGCGGATGTCGTATGCCTTGTAGGCATACGTCCACGCCAGCACGCGGAACAGCGCCGCCTGCTCGATATATCCGCTCTTTGCGCGGTGTTCGTGCACAATCCAGCCGCCCTCACGCAACGGTTCCGGCATACCGTCCCGCAGGTACATCAGCTTGCCGGTCTTGCTGTCCACCTGGAACATGCGCTGGGGAATGAAATTTAGCGCCTTTGGATACCAAAGGCTGCCCGTCTGCCAATCGATCTCAAGCGGGGAGATGCCCTTGCCGATGGCGTCGGTCAGGTCGTATTGCGCATCCTCGAACTTTGGGATGCCCTTGAGCATGTCAGTCAGTTCGGCGGTGCGGTCGATCTCGGACTGGTCTGCGTCATCCTTCGGCGTCAACTGCCAGCCGAGGCCGGTCACTGCGCGGCGGCGCTTGGATAGCTCCGAGAAGATATGCGGGTCTTGCTCCTCGACCAACTCATACAGCGCCGCCTGTTCGGTGATGTAGCCCTGATCTGCCTGCGCGAACGCGCCGGCCAGGCGAGACGGGTCAAGCGTCTGCACCGAGTTGTAATTGAGCGCGTTGCCGCTCGCCGATCTAGGCCCGGCCTGCAACTCGGTGTCTGGCTTCACGATCTTGTTCACCAAGGGAATCTTGCCTGCAAGCGCTGCCAGTCTGGTTTTAATCATCATCGTCCCAATCGTCCTCGTTGTTGCCGCTACTGCGGCGGCTGTAGCTGCGGCGGTCGCTCTTGGAACGCGCCGCCGACGTGTATTCCCATTCCCCGGCAAACTGCGTTGCGATCCTGTGCAGCATTTCCAGCGCGTCAGGGCCGTCGTCATGGTCTGCCTCGGGGTAGAACTTGAGCTGCTCGATCAGCGTGGTCTGGCTGCGGTGCAAGCGAATCAAGCCGTTCGCAACGTGAGGCTGCAATGACATGATCGCCAAATTCTTGTCGCGCCCTGTCGGCCCCGGCATGGCCGGGAAAGCGATTCCACGCTGGCCAGCACGCTTGATAAGTTCGGTGTACAGGAATTCCTGGAACGCAATGGCCTCGACAGACCACGACAGGCACCCGTATTCGGCCTGCAGGTCGATGGCTCGCGCAATTATCAGGTCGGGCACGCGGCGGCACACGTCCGCCTCCACTACATCAAGCACCATCGTCTTGCGGTTAAGCCCGCCGACCAGGATCGCGGACGGGTCGCGCGCCTTGTTGCTCTTGCCAAGGGACGGGTCGATAGCCCCGAAGAAAATCCAGTCATTCCTCCGGTCAACCCAGAACTGAACATTCTTGAAAGGCGCGGTATCGTCGTTCCCGGCCTCGTTCTGCTGCTCCTGGTTGAACGCATCGTGATCGGTCGCGCGCATGCACATCAGGCGGTACAGCGGGCGCACCTCGGGCCATGACACCACGGCACCGGCGTCCATCGCCGCCTTGTTCGCCTGATAGAAGGCCAGCGCCTCGGCCTCTGCGGCCTCGCGTGCGCCGTCATCGTCTCCGCCGCCGGTATAGATGCCTTCCCACTTGTCCCACAAGTCCATGCGGTCGGGCCACTGCATGATGGATTTGAAGATGCGCCGCCGCCAGCCAGGCTTGCGAGAAACGCGGTTGATCGCGGCGTCGTAGTGCAGGCTGGTTCCGTCCCAGAACACGTCCATCCCGCCAGCCGGGCCAGCAAGTCCGAGCACGGCGGAGAGGACGAACTTTTCGTCCTTGTCGCGCTGCGCCTTCTGGCGCACGTTTTCATCGTTTTCCAGATCGTCAAGGAACACCAGGTCGGGACGGTGAGGCCCGTGCTTCATGCCGCGCAGCTTCTTTCCGGTACCGCCAATGCGAATCTTGATATTGTTGGCCGTGATGGCCGTAGTGGCTTGCCACACGCGCCCGCGCCCGGTCGCATCCGGGAAGTCCATCGCCAAACGCGGGTTGGTATCCAGCTCGGCCTTGATGGATTCCAGCATTTCGGCGGCCTGCTCTTCCGTGTTCATCACGATCACGATCATGTGCTTGCGCGCCTTGGCAGGCAGACCCAGCTCCGCGATGAACTGCGCCCGGCAGATGCACCACAAGGTGCCTAGCTGCGTCTCGTAGGTGGACTTTGCCTCGCCGCGCGGCGCTTCGTGCACCTCGCGGCCGTCGGTAGGGCCGTCGATCACCTCAGGCAGGCGCTTGAAAACGAACTGCTGAAACTTCGAGAAATGCGGCGTCGGGACGTAGTGCGGGAAGTAGGTCTCGCAGAAATACTTGTAGTCCACGATGGCGCGCATGCGCCGGGCAAGGCTGGCGTCCGGGTCGGTCAGAAACGCCCCGCACTCCAGCTCAATCTGGTTGCGGATGTCCTCGCCCAGCTTCGCCAGCTCGATCTCGAACTCGCGCCAGTTGCGGATTTCCTTGATGTCGAGATCGTTAGCCATACCTCTTGCCCAGGATCGCGCCCACGTCTTCAAAGTGCGGTTGAAGCGCCTTCAAAGCAGCCGGGTCTTTCATGCGCAGATGGTCGGCGATGGTCTTGAGGGTATCCAGCGCCACCGACAGCCCGGAGAATTCCGGGTTGATGCGCGCGAACGCCTTGCTGAACTTGGCGTAGGCGTCGGCCAGTTGGGCGAGCAGTTGTGCTTTTTGAGCGGCCGGTATCTTGGCCTGTTCAAGCTCGCGCGTGGTGGTGATCACCTGGCGTGCGAAGTCCTCGACGAGCTGCTGGTTGAGTTCGTCCACGCCCTGTGCGCTGATGCGGTAGGCCGCGCGTGCGGTGTCCCAATCGTCGCCTTTTTCCTTGGCCTGCGCCTTCCATTCGCGCGCGGTGTCGTAGCTGACGCCGCAGGCGATGGCAGCGCCCTTGAGCGGCATGCCCTCGATGTAGAGCTGGCGCACCTTGTCGCGCGTGTCTTGAGTATGGGCCATGCTATTTGGTGGTGTGCTTGATGAGTTCGACCACGGCCGTCACCAGAGCGCCGCCCACACCGCCGCCCAGGGCGCTCATTTTGGCGACCTTCTCGATGATCTTCTTGTCCTCGGCTTCGAGGTTGGTGACGCGGCCACCGAGGCCGTCGATGCGCTGGTTGATCGTTTCGCTGAGGTCGGTGATGCGCTGGCCGACGTTTGCCTCGACGTTTTCGATGCGCTGGCCGAGGCTGTCCTCAATGCGATCCATACGGTCGCTCTGCGCCTCCTCGGCCCGGCGGATGTCAGACCTGATGTCCTCGATACGAGCCGTCAGCCCCTGCTGCATCGCATGCACCGCACCGGTGAGCTGGCCGAGGCTGTGCATCACCTGGGCGTTGTTTACTTCGTTGTTGTTATCGCCCATTGCAATCCCTTCGATACGTTTTAACGACCTCCTGGCACCGGCCAAGCTGCTTGACTACCTCGTCGGCGTCGGAGGCGAGTCCGACAAGAAATTCAGAAGCCTCGACAGAAAGTTCGGCTCGCGCTCCACCATCACGTCCGCCGGTGGCGGGGGCAGCTTCGGGGGCTGAATCTCCACAGGCTGCGCTGGTGGCGGCAACGGGGACGCGCAACCGGAAAGCGCCGCCACGCAGGCCAGCAATAACGCGATCTTTTTCATATTTGACATGCTTCAAGTCCTCCTGGTATTTGAACGAGATAACGGCGATGGCGTCGGCTGCGTCCTGCTCCTGCTGCCGGTATTTTTCTTCGAGCGCCTTGATGTTGGCATTGGCCGCCGCCAGTTCGGCGTTCTCGCGCTTGAGCCACACCGCGCGCTCCGCCTGCTCGCCCAAGCCGAACTGATGCTGGCCGTAGGCGTAGGCAAGCGCCACCGCCAGCAGCAGCGCAGCCGCCACGAATGCGGACTTGATCGAGGGCGTCATTCCGCTTTACCTCCGGGGCCGAAGGCAAGAGGCGCGGCGGTGATCACGCGCAGTACGGCGTTGAATACGGTGAGCATCACCGCAAACCACGCGTACACATTGCCCGGCAAATAGGGCTGCAAGAGCGTGAACTGCGCCTCAAGCGCGATCAGCGCGGCGGCGATCAGGTTCAGCCACAGGGTCTTTGATTGCCACCAGGGCTTGGGCTGTGCGGGCGTATTGGTGCTGGTCATGCGACGGCTCCGGGTTCGGGGTTGTAAAGGCGGTTGGCGAGCGGCAGGAGGCCTTGTTTCAGCCATTCGGCCACGTCGAAGTTGGGGCAGGTCTTGTCTTTATTCAGGTCGCGGTGCGCGGTCACGCGGGCCTGCGGATACTGCTTCTGCAAGCCTTCGACCAGTTGTTTCAGGGCGTTCCACTGCTCAATGGTGAATTGATCGCGCCCGATCATGCAGATGCCGAGGCTGGCGGCGTTGTATCCGCGACAGTGCGCGCCAACCTCTCCCTGATGGCGGCCGGTCGCCACCGCGCCGCGCGCGTAGACAACGAAGTGATAGCCGATGCTGGTTAGCTCCGGGTTGAACCGCGCGCGCCATTCAGGGTGACGCTTGAAGCCGCGCTCGCGGTGCCAGTTGTCGATCTCCTGCACGGGCGTGGTGAAGCCTTTCTCGCCGGGCTTGCCGGTGAAAAGCGTCCTGCCGTTCGGCGAATCGGAACAGTGGATGATGATAGTGTCGATATTGCGCGCCATGCCGCAAACCCTCGGTCGATTGATGGCCGAAGGTTACGCGGGCGCGAGAGGGGTGATTAGGCGGGAAACATTTCCCGAGTGAAGTATTGAAGAAGAGAGTGGTGGAATGTGCGCCTCAACACAGGAGGCACATCATGGACTGGTCAAATCAACTTCAAAACCAGCACGAAAAGGCGTTCAATGCAGCCAGCGCGATACCGGTGCACCAGGCTGAGGAAATCCGTCAGCAGATCGAGGTTTTACAGGGTAAGGGAGTTTCATCCCGTGCAGCATGTAGATCATTGCGGTGCCTGGTCGCGCGAATTCAGGAGGGCGCATGATGGAAATCATCGCAGCATTTATTCTGGGATTGGCTACAGGGGTTTGGGCGGCGTATCAGCTCAGGCCAATTAAAGCAGGACGCAGCGGGGACCAATCTTGCGACATTTGCCGCGAGACCGCAGCAGCGGAAATTCGACGGCAAATACCCTGCCTCGGAGCTGACGGGTGTGAATACTATCGCCCCGTCCATCCGTTGCCAGAATCTCGCAAGCAGTAAGCACACGAACGCCCTCTGCGCTGCGCTCGAAATACCAGCGGACCAATGGGACGCCGAGCGCAAGGCCAGTGGTGAATGCGCCAAGATAAAGCAGAGCTTGAATCATTGCTGGGTAGATTCTTTCATTTCCCGTACCCAGGCATACGCAGGTGATTCTTACACTGCTCCGCAGTTTCATTTGAATATGCGGAAATCTGTTTTTTCAGGTTCATTTCAGCATCGCTTACCGGCCCGTTCAGCGGGTATGCCGTTTTCCAGGCTGAGAATACGGCAGCAACGAACACTTTGCACACCTGAATATCTGCGGCGCTAAATAAATTATTCCCGGCATCCGCCCAGCGAATTAAATAATCACCGTCGTCCTTGTATTGCTTCTGCGCCTTGATGATTTGCTTTGCCGAATCACTTATTCCGTAAGGGGTTCGTTCAATCGCAGCTTGAGCGGTAGCGCTGTACTTCACCATGAAGTCGATAGCGACATCCGCGCTCGGCTTGTTCCCCGTTGCAACAAATGTCGGCGGTTCCGGTCGATCATTAGCCTTTAATGATCCATAAGCCTGAGCGATCCAGCTAAACACCGCAAACAAAGTTGACATGGCGAGAAAGAAAACAGCAATCTGTTTCCAGCGTGGCCAATGGCCAATACCGAGCGGGTCTTTGTTGTCTGTGGTCATTTCGGATACCTTCCCTAGTTATGGCGGCAGCAGCTTGTAACTGTTGCCTTTCTTGATGCGCTTGATGTGGCCGAGTTCATTGGCGAAGTAAAGCACGTAGCGCATCTGTTCCTTGATGTGGTCTGGCTGCCCCTTGTAAATTTGGCTCTGCAGCATGCCGGGGTTGGCCTGCACCAAGGGGATCACCCTTGCCATCACCTCTTGGTAGAGTGGGTCTTCCCTGGCAAAGTCGGTCATTAAACGCGTGAAGCTTTTCCGCTGCGCATCGGTGACAGAATCGCCGACCATGCCATAAGCGATTTTCTGCAATTGCTGGCGCGCCCAGTCATAGTCACCGCGCGCCCAAGCGGTTTCTATGTCAGCGCAGAGATCATGATGCTGATCGCTGTAGCTACGCCCGGTGGCGTAGGTTATACCGACATCCTTATTCCGTCTTACAGCAGCGTTTCCGGATGCTTTTCGTTGTTCCTTCTCGTGGTGTTTTTTCAGGAAGTATTCCCGCTGCGCCTGCCGTTCGCGCTCTTGAATGATTCGGAGGTTTTGGGCGTGGAACTCTTCGGCTTCGCTCGCCTTTCTGGCGGATTGTTCCGCTGCAGATTCTGCTGGAATGGATTCTTTCTGCGTCTTCTTCCAGTTTTTGTAGGCAAAAATGGCAGCCGGAATTCCGATCACGATGGCGAAGAAGAGCTTGCCACCGACCTGCTCGTACAACCAGACGAAGGGATAGATGACGACAAGAATGATCCCGGCGAAAACTGCGCCGATACCCCCCGCGACATTTGGCCCCTTGCTCATTTCTTACCTGGTCGCGAGGCGGGTAGCTGTAACTCTAACGTACCTGACCACAGTAGGCCGATTTGCAGGTATCGCTTGCGGTCTGCTGCATTCATCATCTGGTAGCACTGCAATACGCTAGCTTCGTCAGTGCTGGCAGTCTCCATTCTTACGCTTGAGCCTGTAACGATTAAGTCAGGGTCTAGGCCAAGTTCTGGCCTTTGGTGAGCCAAGGCGAATACCTCCTTTATCGGGAAGCTTCCGCGTTTTTTTCGCTCCGAAAAAGCAGACTTCGTCAAACCCAATAATGACGCGATTCCCTGATCTTCCAATATGCCAGTTGCCTTTTTTAGTCGTAGCAACTGCTCATCAAATCCACTCATATATCGCCTCAAATAAATGTTGACACAGTCCATATTTATGGACTGCAGTTCAGTTGTATTCAATACTCAACCATAGGAGGTCCGATTATGACACCGCAACTCGCCAAAGAGAAATTGGCACAACAGGGCATCACCGCGCTTGAGTTCTCCAAACAAAACGGTCTGAACTACAAGACGCTTCTGGCCGTGCTTAACGGCACCAACAAAGGTCGTTACGGCGAAGCCCACCGCGCTGCCGTGGCGCTCGGTCTCAAGAAAGCGGCCTAAAGATGAACGTCCTCCCTCCCTACGTGTTTAAAGGGCGCGCAGCAAAGATGATTGCGGTTCGTGTGCGAATTAAAAAGCCTGCCGCCGATGCACCGGGTATCCATTTTTATCCATTAAGTTTTTTCCGATGCGAGCATTTTTGGACGAGGGACTGGAAAGTCGTGCGTATACAAAAAGGCTTTGTGGATCGCCTTAAGCGGGAATCAATTCTTGAAGTAGAGGAAGTGCACTAAAGATCAACGGGAGCCAGAGCGTCAGAGCAGCAAGACAGCCAGAACGCCAGCGCTTCCACCAGACGGGAGAGAACATGAAGAAAGTTGATGGAAATTCAAAATCACCGGACGTTCGGTTGTTTGAACTGACAGAGCTGGATGTTGAGGCCGCGCAATCGCTGGGAATCGTGCTTGCCGGGACGGCAGATGATTGCATCAGCCGTGCGATTTCTGCACAAAACTCCGCTTTGAGGCTGGCGCTGGAAGCCGGATACCTGTTGCTCAAAGCGAGGGCAGACATTCCGCACGGAGAATTCATCAAGCATGTCGAAGCGCGCGGCCTTGCGCAACAGCGCGCGTCTGAATTGATGCGCATGGCGCGCTTCTACACCGCCACGCCGCCGGAACGGCGCGCGCAGTTGGTCGGGATGAGCAAGTCGAAGCTGATGCTGCTCGCCGATGCGGATCAAGAGGTCATCGAGGACATCCTGGACGATCCCGAGGGCGAGCTGGAGTCCTTGAGCGTTCGCGGCCTGCGTCAGCGCATAACCGAGCTGGGGCACGCGAAGAACAACGAAGCCATCCGGGCCAACAACGCAGAAAGGAAGGCCGCAGACCTGCTCAAGAAAAACCGTATCACCCAGTTCACCCCATTCACCGAGGAAGTGCGTGCCGAGGTGATGGCGCTCCAGCGCGAGGCCGAGCTGCCGATTGATGGACTGCTTGCGTTGTTCGAGCGCGCGGCGCTCGGCTACGACGGCTCGGTCGAGGCGCGGCTGCGCGTTGAGCATATCTGGATTGCCGCCAATGCCGTGCTGGCGCGGGCGGCAGATGCAGTTGCCTTATTGAAAGAGCAAGCCCCCGATGCGCTGCCGGACAGGCTGCAAAGCCAGCATTACCTCACGCCGGAGGAAGCCGCCGAATGGCGTCGTATCGGGCAGGAAATTCAAAGCTCATTTGAAGGCCGTAAGGTTGTCCGGCAACAAGAGCGCGCCGCCGAGCAGCCGCGCAAGCCTGGCCGTCCACCAAAGGCCAAGCCGAAAGGCGGTGAAGCATGAACGGCCACCCTGATGTTGAGTGCGATCTGTGGATCATCCGCGAGTGGCAGGCCAAAGAGTCGCTTCGCTCCGGGAATGTACTCGCCTGCAACGCGTTGCTCGAAGAAGAGCTGGCCGATGAACAGGCTGGCTATGAGCTACCTGAAAACTATTCCGCAGGGCCGCGCCTGCATGTGTTCGGTAGCGATGACTGCGAGGTGTGGCTTGGTTGCTTGAATGGTCATTGGATTTCACCGGAGGCCGTTTGTCGGCTAATTACCCTCCTGATTGGCGATCTGAATATGGCAGAAGCGGTCGGCATGGATGGGGCCTATGTGGTTGCGCTCGATGGGCGCAGCGTGTCAGACGTATATCACAGCGTGGTGCGCCATGGCGCTGCCTAAGCCGCATATGGTTACCCCTATCCAGGGTGGTGCTCCCGTCGTACTGCCAACCGCAAAGGTGCTGGCGCTGCGCCAGCGCGACCCGTGGAAGGAATCCACCGAGACGGCCAGGCAACGCGCGATACACCGTGAAACGGTGGTGCTTTACGTGCGCGGGCTGACAGAAAGCGGCGTCTCGCAAAACAACGCCGTCGCAAACCTGCTGCTCTGCGCCGCCGATGGGAGCCTGCCAGGGCATTACGCCAGAGCCCTGTGCGAAACAGCCGTGGGCAGCCGCAAATACCCAAGCGACAAGGCCATCAAGGAATGGTGCAAAGCCTACCGCGAGGGCGGTATCACGGCCCTCTTGCCGGATCACAAGGGCCGCGTGGTCGAGGCCGCCGGATGGTGGGGGCCAGCCCTGGAGTACTTCAACCAACCCGGCAAGCCGGACATGTCCGCCGTATATCGCCGCCTCACCGAAGTGGACGGCTTTGCCGTGACCTACGACCAAATCCGAAACTACCTGACAGGAGTCCCCGCCATGATTGGAAGAAACAGCCCGGCCCGCATCGGCAAGAACCTCTACCGCCTCACCGAGAAAGCCTTCATCAGGCGCAGCACCGAGAACGCCCTGCCCGGCGACGTGTACGTGGCCGACGGCTACCGCGCCGACGTGTACCTTGCGCACCCGCTCACTGGCGACATCTGGCGGCCCGAGCTGACCGTGGCGATAGATATGCGCAGCCGCTACTGCGTGGGCTGGCGCGCAGACGAACACGAAGGCACCTATGCCGTGCAGAACATGTGGGCCGAGTGCTTCGCGCGCCACAGCCACGTGCCGCCGTTCATCTACGTGGACAACGGCAGCGGCCACAAGAACAAGCTGATGAGCGACGAACTCACCGGATTCTATTCCCGCGCCGGCGTGCAGCAGATCATCCATGCCATACCCGGCAACCCGCACGGCAAGGGCTGGGTTGAGCGCTTCTTCCGCATCGTCCGCGACGACTTTCTCAAGCTCTGGATGCCGCAGTTCTACTGCGGGCCGGACATGGCCAAGGAGGCGCTCGACCACACCGCGCGCGAAATCAAGGCGGGCCGCTTGATACCGCCATCACTGGCCGAATTCGCGGCGGCGTTCAACGCCTGGCTGGAGCGCTATCACGCCCGCCCCCACCCCGAGGACAAGGATGTGACGCGCGCTCAGGTGTGGGCGGGGCTCATACCGATCCCGCCGCATGCCAGCGTGCTGGAACTCAAGCGCCGTGCCGTAACGCTCAAGGTGCGGCGCGCCCAAATAAAGCACCAGAAGCGCATCTACATGCACCCGGAATTGCACGCCTTCAACGGCCAACCGTTGCTGCTCGAATACGACCTGATGAACAACAGCATCGCGGTTGTCAGAACCATTGATGGCAGATGGATTTGTGATGCGCATCTGGTCAACGCCATAGACGCTATCGAGCCGACGCGCATGGAAGAGGCCAAGAAAAACCGTGCCGAAGACGCCATCAAGCGCTTGGAGAAGAAGATCACCGAGCAGAAGGCCCGCGCCGGCCGCGTGTTCGACGCCGAGGCCGTGGCCGTCGGCGCAATGCAAGCACTGCCGGGAGAAGTAAGCCGGATCGAAGTTGAAGACGAAGAAACACTGTTGCTTGACCTAACCCTTGATAACGAGGAGACCCTGTAATGACCGAAAAGACCTACCCGCAGCACTACACGCAAGCCGACATCGCCGCAATCGAACGCATCCTGAAGTGGATGGAGGATCGCAACTACAAGCAGGCCGCGCTGGCCAGGCTGTCGCGCGTGGCCGCAAGCACGCTCAACCAGATACTGAACGGCGTGTACATCACCAGCCCGAGCAAGCAGCTCGCCGCGCTCGAATCGGCGATGCGCCATGCCGACGAAGCCAGCACCGACTCAATCGCGCCGGTGGAAACCAGCGTGTTCAAGCTCGCGCAGACCAGTTGCGCGATGGCGCGGCGCTACCGCAACTTCGCCGTGCTCACCGGCTTCGTGGGCACCGGCAAGACCTTCGGCATCAAGCGCTATGCAGCCACGCACAGCAACACCCACCTGATCGAGGCCACGCCTACCATGACGCGCGCCAGCATGGTCAAGCAGCTCGCGCGCGTGGTGGCCGGATACGACGGCAAGGGCAGCATAGACGACAGGTTCCGCATCGTGGTGGATGCGCTGCGCAACACCGACAGCCTGCTGATCGTGGACGAGGCCGAGACCCTCACCCCGGCTCAACTGCACACCCTGCGGCGGCTGCGCGACCTTGCCAACGTCGGCATCCTGCTGTGCGGCACGGAGCGCCTGCACAGCATCATCAAGCCGGAGCACGGCCAGTTCGACCAGATACGCAGCCGTGCCGGGTTCTGGCCCGAGACGGTGCGCCACATCACCCAAGAGGACGCAGCCGCCCTGGTGCAGTCCGGCTTCGGCACCGAGGACGTGCCGGATGACGTAGTGCAGCGGCTCTACCAGTACTGCCAAGGCAGCGCCCGCATGCTGGTGGAGGGGCTGATCGCGGGAATCAAGGAATTCCGCAAGAACCGCCCGCTGGACGTGAAGCTGGTAGACGCCGTGGCCAAGCAGGCGCTGTGCCTGCAATCGTTGGCGTAGGGGGCGAGATGACAGCCGATCACGCATCGCGCATCAAGGCGCAACAGCAACAGGACGCCGAACTCGCGGCCATCAAGGAACTGGAAGAACGCACCGCGCCGCTGTTATGGGCGGTCTATGGGGCGGTGCTGGTTGTCGGGTTGATCTTCGCCATCGGAAACGCCGCCGGGTTTGTGGAGGGCTACGAGCGGCGGATCGACCAACTGGCGCAGGAGAACGCCGCGCTCAAGGCCGATGTCGCGCAGTTTGTCGATTGTCTTAACGGGGGCCGGTTCGATGTGGACGGCCGTGAATTGACCTGCAAGATCAGGAAGGGAAAACCATCATGAATATGGCAGTAATGAAAGCAATGCAAGCCGAACCCATCGCCCGGTTCAACCAGGCACCGCGCCGCGTCTACAACGCGGAGTTGCGCCGCCAGATCGCCGCCAAGGTGCAACAGTGCACGCGCTGGCTGCGCATAAGCGGGTACGAGGTGGTTGAGGTAGCCGGTGGCCTGCGGCAGCCGCGCGTCGTCATCAAGCATAGCCCGCTGTGCAACCGCCTCGAAGGCGCGGCGGAGGCCTACGAGCGCACGCCGCGCGGGGGGCGCCGCTACCGCTATGTGGTGCGATTCGATTGCATGGTTGAGTGGGAAAAAAGCGAGGCGAACCATGCAGGCCAATAAATTCGAGGTGGCAAAAAAACTCGCTGGCGCGGCCTTCGTGCTGGACAACACACGGTGTGAATGGCCGGACGAGGATCAGGCAGCATTGCTGCACCTGGTTGTGCTGATGCACAACACAGCAGAAAGACTGGTCTGTTTCCGCAAGGATGAAATGCACCGGATGATCGCTGGAGCGGCGCTATGAGCCTCGTTATCAACTTGCAGCAGTACGAAGCGCTCACCGGCCTGCGCAAAAAGATTGCAGCCGCCATCAGCGACAACAACGCCGAGGAAATGCACCGCGCCATCGGCATGGTGCATGGCTACCTGATCGGCCTGTTCACGGCAGGTGAGATCGACATCAACGATGTCAACTCGCTGGAGGCGGAGACGATGGCTAACGTCGATTTCCTGCTCAACGTCCGGAAGGTCTGCAATGGCCGATGACCTGAAAACCGCCATCCGCGCCGCCCTGGCCGGGTCGAGCAGCCAGAAGCCGGTGGACGTGTCCGCGCTCTACAAGCTCGGCAGCGTCGCCAGCGTGCAGGCCGCGCTGCTGGAAATGTACCGCAGCCGCGAGCGCGAGGTTAATTGCTGCCTGACCGTCAAGAAGCGCAAGGAAACCAGCGTGTGGTGGCTGGTGGGCAGGGTGCCCGCGCCGCACAGCTACGGCAGGACGGGCAGGAGCGTATCGGCATGAACGGGGCGGCGCATGGACAAGGAAGCCTTCGAGGAACGAGCCGCGATCCTGGAATTCGACGCCGGAATGCCGCGCGCAATGGCGGAAGCGCGGGCGCGGCAACCCGTAGCGTGCGCTGTGCGCACGGCACGATCCGCGCCGCCGCCGTTGCCGCAGGAAGACAGGCAAACGCCGGGATACATGGAGTTCCGCGACAAGTGGCATAGCAGGACAAGAAAACTTTTTTAACGACCAAAGGAGAGCACGATGAGCACCACCCAAACCATACCAGCAGGCTACCGCAAGGACGCAAGGGGCTGCCTGATCCCCGAGACCATGATCAAGCCGGTCGATCTCAAGCGCGACGAACTAGTGCGCGTGATCGCCGATCAGGCCAAGGCGGTGCAGGAAATCCTGCGCGAATTCAAAGTGAATGTGATGCACAACATCAATGCATTCGTGGACTACTCCGCCAAGGAATACAACGTCGCGATGGGCGGCAAGAAAGGCAACCTCACGCTGTACAGCTTCGACGGCGCATTCAAGGTGCAGGTCGCCATCGCCGAGCACATGGTGTTCGACGAGCGCCTGCAGGCGGCCAAACACCTGATCGACGAATGCATCACCGAATGGGCGAAGGGCAGCCGCGACGAAATCAAGGTGCTGGTGCAGGACGCCTTCCAGACCGACAAGGAAGGCAAGATCAACACCGGCCGCGTGCTCGGCCTGCGCCGCCTCGACATCCGCGACGAGAAGTGGCAGAAGGCCATGCTCGCCATCGGCGAAAGCCTCCAGGTGGTCGGCAGCAAGGAATACGTGCGCTTCTACGAGCGCATCGAGGGAACGGACGAATACCGCCCGATCTCGCTTGATGTGGCGGCGGTGTGAGATGAATCGTAAAGAGTACTTGCTGACCTGCCTTGCTGAAGAGTGTGCGGAGGTTGCACAGGCGTGCTCCAAAGCGCTGCGCTTCGGTCTCGATGACAAGAGGCCGAATCACACGCTTACAAACGCCCAATACATTTCGGCCGAGATAAACGACGTGATTGCGCTGGTTAAGATGCTGGAAGAGGAAGGCTTGCTTCCAAGACAGAACAGCTTCCGTGAAATCGAGGCAAAAAAAGCCAAGATGGAACACTTCATGGAATACGCCAAACAGCGTGGGACTTTGACTGTATGAGCGCCCTCTTCATTTTCACCGCCACCTTCGCCGTGGTGCCGTTCCTCGGGCTGCAAAGCCTCAACGTGAACGGCGGACACAAGACGGCGGCGGTGCTGACTAGCTTCGGCATCGGTGCCGCCAACCTGTTCATCCTCAAGATCATGCCCGGCCCCACCGGCTGGCTGGACGTTGCCGCCTACCTTACCGGCGGGCCGCTGGGCATCCTGGCCAGCATGCACTTGCACCCGTGGATGGTGCGCATGTTCAAAAAACAGGGCCACGGCTAAAGGGCGCGCCGTGGTTCGCATCACCCGCCCATGTTTCACATTGACCATCTACCCAAAGGAGCAAGGAATGACTAAGCAAGAACTGATTGACGCAATCGCAGCAGGCACCGACCAGAGCAAGAAAAACATCGACCAGGTGTTGAACCATCTCGGTTTGGCGGTAATGCATGAGCTGAAGAACGGCGGCGAAGTGACCCTGCCCGGCCTCGGCAAGCTGCACGTCGAGCACAAGGAAGCGCGCAAGGGGCGCAACCCTTCCACCAGGGCCGAGATCGACATCCCGGCCAAGAACGTGCCCAAGTTCAGTGCTGCTAAGGCGCTCAAGGATGCGGTGAACAGCTAAACCATCGCCTGCAGCCCGTTATAGATAGAGGGCTGCGGGAGGCGGTTTAACGCATAGCTACGGAGAATGACATGCAGAAAGAACACCCAGCAGAGAAGGTTGTAATTGCGTTCGACGAAATGCGCGAATTATGTGGTGACTACCACGGCATCAAAGAAGACCACGACAGTCTCCAGTGTACTCATCAAGACGCTGACGACAGAAATGGCAACTGGTGCGCTATGGATACATGCCCATTACTGCGCGAAAAGGCGCGCGAATATAACTTGGGATGGGACTGGTGATGACCAAACTGATCAAACACTACCGCCAGCTCGTCGGCATCGCCAAGGGTTGGGCAATGGCGAATCTGCCGGGCTGGAGCGACGATAGCCACCGCGATCTGCTGCAGCGCCACGGTGCGGTCGAGATCGAGGGGCGCATATCCGCCAGCAGCATGAACGTGCCGCAGCTCGGCGCTGTGCTGGAAGACTACGAGCGCCGGGGCTGGCCGCGCAACAAGCGCGTGTTCAACCCCGCTTCGACAGGCTCAGGGCGAACGGAAAAACGTTCGGTGCCGCCGCGCATCGCCTTCGTGGTGCGCCTGTGGGGAAAGCTCGGCAAGGCGGGCAAGGTGCAGCACGCCGACCGGCGTGCGCTGCTGGCCTTCTGCGCGCGCCAGGTGGGGCATGACGTGCCCGATCTGGACAGCCTCTCGGTGGACGAGTGCCAGAGGATCACCGAGGCCATGAAGGGCTGGCTGGGGCGCTGATGAATACCAACTGGCCCGCCGTCGATCCCGAGCTGCTGCGCTCGCTGCCGCCCGTGCTGGCGGCGGTGGTGCGGGCGCTCGGCTTTGGCCGGGCAAAGGCTTTCCTGGTGGCCCAGGGCGGCGTGAATGTCAACATCCCGAAGTTTCGCTGCAGCTCGCTCGGCCTGGAGCCGGACGAGCTGGAAAGGCTGCGCGAAACGCTCGAACCGCACATGGACGCAGCCGGGCGCGTGTGGATGCCGAAGCCTGACAAGCTGTTTCAGATCGTGCGCAATGCGCACATCCGCACCACGAAGTACAATGCCAGCATCAATGCCCAGGCGCGTGAAAACAACCTTTCAAGCCGCCAGATACTCAACATTCGGCGCGAGGAAGATGATGGTTGTCAGGGTGCGCTGTTCTAGGAGACTTCGAATGAGCAACGGAAACGGATTTACGGAATGGCTGCTGATCGGCGGCCCTTGGAACGGAAAGAAACTGCGCATCAAGGCAGGCAAGTCAGTAATCCTGGAAGCTGACGGGAAAAAATATCTCTACGAAGGGCGAGAGTTTTTCCTGGCTGGAAAATATTATCGCATAGGCGTCACTGAGGAGATTCCAGATCGGGAAATCTTGAATCTGATCTTTGAGACTGGATTGGAGCCTGTGCGTATCATCGCAACCCCCATTTAAAAACCGCACAGACCCATTTAAAAAACCCGAGCACCACACCGCCCGACCCATCACCCCACCCGCAGGGGTGAGCCGCTCAAATCGCGTTTAAACGCGTTTCGCAAAAACCGCCTTCAGGCGGGAAACATTTCCCGCCTAATTTCAAATCCCGCCGCGCGCGAAGATGCGTTCCATCACAGGAGCGCACATGCCGCAAACCAAACAACCGCAGCACAACCTTTCATTCGCCGCTCTTACTTACGAGCTCGTTACCGGCGCGGACGGTATTACCACCGAGGCGCACCTGTTGCCGCCCGGCCCGTTCCGCTCGACTGACGTTCGTCCGGTGGGGTGCGCCGCCTGGCAACTTGACGCGCAGATCGCGGCGCGCGTGATCGCGCTGGCATCGGCAAGGAAGACCGACACGCTGATCGACTACGAGCACCAGTCCCTGCGCTCCAGGGACAACGGCAAAAAAGCGCCTGCCGCCGGATGGGTGCCCAATACATTCGAGTGGCGAGAAGGCAAGGGTCTCTATGCCGTCGGCATTTCCTGGACTGACGACGCCAGGGCCGAGATCGTCGCGAAGAAATATCGCTACATCAGTACGGTCTTTTTTTACGACGCAGAAACCGGCGAGGTGCTGGAGATCGTTTCCATCGCCCTGACCAACACTCCGGCCCTGGACGGGCTGGACGCGCTGGCCGATCTGGCGCGCAAGTTTTCGACCGCCGGGGGTCTGCCGCCCGGAAACCAAAACAGAGGAGATGTTGATATGCCCGACGAAAAGCAAGTGGCGGCGCTCACCGCCGAGCGCGACAAAGCAACCGCACAGGTGGCGGCGCTGACCGCCGAGAAGGAAACCCTGAACAAACAAGTGGCCGACCTGACCAGCAAGAACACCGAGCTGACCGGCAAGGTTGCCGGTTTTGAGCAGGAAAAGGCCTCCGCCGCGCTCGCCGCCGACAAGGCCAAGCACGCGGAGCTGCTCAAGGCGGCGCTGGCCGACGGCCGCATTCCTCCCGCGCTGAAAGGCTGGGCGGAAAAGAAGAGCCTCGCCGATCTGACCGAATACCTGGAATCCGTCAACCCGCTCGCGATGCTGAACAAGCAGGTCGGAGACGGTAAGCCTGGCGACGGCAGCCACGGCTTGAGCCGGGTCGAGCTGGCGGCTTGCGCGAAGGCTGGATTGACGCCGGAAGCGTTTGCGAAGGCAAAAAAAGGCATGTAACCGTAACTTAATAGAGAGGAAAACAACATGGGAGCACTGATCAATCTTACCCAATCACAGCTCGACGCAATCAATACAGCGTTGGTCGCCAGGTTTAACAATGGTCTTACGCAAGGAAAACCAGACTGGAAGAAGCTCGCTATGCAGATACCCAGCGACAGCGATTCCAATACGTATGCATGGCTGTCACAGTTCCCCGCTTTCCGCGAGTGGGTCGGTGCGCGCCTGCACAAGCTGTTTAGCGAAACTGCTTATCAGGTCAAAAATCGCAAGTTCGAGAACACGGTCGATATTCCCGTGGAAAAACTCGAAGATGATAAGTGGGGGATGTACGCCGGTCTCGCGGAAATGCACGGTATCTCAGTCACTGATTTGCATAACGAGTTGGTGTTTTCCAAGGTTGCGGCCGGATTTTCCGAAGTTTGCTACGACGGCCAGTTCTACTTCGACACCGACCACCCTGTTTACCCTAACGAGGATGGCACCGGTGTTCCAACGACCGTCAGCAACATGCAGGCCGGTGTAGGCGAGCCATGGATTCTGTTGTGTACAGACCGTGCCCCAAAGCCACTCTATCTGCAGGAGCGCTCCCCAGCGCAGTTCTGGATCAAACCGAACGCCCTGACCAGTGACTATGTTTTCGACAACGACGCTGTTCCCGTTGGCGGACGATGGCGCGGCGAGGCCGTATTCGGCTTCTGGCAGTTGGCGTTCGGCTCCAAGGCTGCTGCGACCGTCGAGAACTTTGAGGCGGCGTTCAAGGCAATGGAAACGGTGAATCGCGATGGCGAGAAACCGATTGGTGCCACCCCGAACTTGCTGGTTTGCGGCCCGAACAATCGTTCCGCATTTGAGCAGATTCTGAAGACACAAAAGAATGCGGCCGGTGCAGACAACATCAACTACAACAAGGTCGAACTGTTCGTCACGCCCTGGGTGCGTGCCTAAGTAACACCTGAGAGAGCGTAGCACGCTACCCCGGAGGCGATGGCCTCCGGGTTGTGTAAGAGAAACCAACAAACCAGGAGAAAGACTATGGCAACAATCATGTATGTGCGCGTGCACCCCAAGAGCGGTCAGACGAAGTTCTTCCGCTGTGGCATTGGCTTCACCAAGGAATGGCAGAAGGTGGAAGTCGATGCGGCCACCGAAAAGCGCCTCAAGGAAGAGCAGATGCTGGAAGTATCGGAGACCGAGCCGGAAGGCTATTCCGCAGGCCAGCAGGATGCCGGCCAGGGCAATGCGCCCGTCGTTCCGACCGATCCGGCCGAGCGCATCGCGGCGATCAAGGACGCCATCGGCAAGCTGGACAAGGCCGATGCCGCGCTGTGGACGAACAGCGGTATGCCAAAGGTTCCCGCCATCTCGGCGGTGATCGGCTGGGAAATTACCGCCGCCGAGCGTGATGCGGCCTGGGCTGAAATTCAGGACGGGCAGTAGTCCTTCGACAAGCTCAGAACGAACGGATAAGAGGCATCCATGACTACGCGCTGCGCGCCCCCTCACCCTAACCCTCTCCCGCTTGCGGGAGAGGGGACAACCGTGAAAGGCGTCCTATGACCTTTGCCACCCGCGCCGATCTGCTGGCACGCAGCAACGCTCGCCGACTTGCTCAACTGGCGGTTCCCGCCGATGTTGACATGCCGCCGGACGATGCGCTGCGGGTCGCGGTTGCGGGCGGCGATCTCAGCGGATACACCGTGGCGCAGCAGGCATCTCTGACGCTGGCGCTGGACGCCATCGACAAGGCGCTGGGCGACGCCGAGGAGCTGGTGATTTCCTACGGCATCCCGGCGGGTACGCAGACGCCGTTGCTGGCCAGGCTGACCTCGACGATTGCGCTCTACTTCCTGCAGGGCGCGGAGCGCATGACCGACGACGTGAGCAAGGCATACGACGGCGCGATAGCTACGCTCAAGGCGCACGCTCGCGGTGAACTCAATCTGGTGCCGGTTGCCCCTGCCGTTCCGCCGCTGCCGGCCGATCAGGTGTTGATGGAAAGCGCGCCGCGCCGGTATGGCGGCCAACAGCCTGCGGGAGATTGGTGATGATCTCGCTGAAGCCGTTGATCGCGCTGTTGAAGGCGAAGCCGGATTGGTTTGACGGGCAGTGGTTCCGTGATGTTTCCGGGGCGGCAGACTATGCCAGCCTCAATCCTGATGCACTCCCGCTGCCGGCCGCATGGATTGTGCGTTCTTCGGAAAGCGCAAAGAGCGCCGGAGAGCGCGCGGTACGCCTGAAGCTGTCTTTCGATGTAGTGATCGCCATAAGCAACGAGCGCATCCATGCGCACATGGATGCAGATGAAACGCTGTTGCAATACCGCAAGGCCGTTGAGGCGCTGCTGCTCGGCTGGGAGATCGAGGCAGACGTGCGCCCCGTCCAGTTCGAGGGCGGCCGCGTTATCGAGTATGCGAAGCGCGACATTTTCTGGGCTGACAAATACAGCTTCGAAGCCCTCATCACCAACTATTTACCCGACCCCGTCGCCTATGGCGGCTTAACCAACACAGGAGGTAGCACCCTATGATCTCGTTCAAATACATCCCGGAGGCGCTGCGCTATCCGGGCGCATACATCGAAGTTGACGGCTCGCAGGCCGGGCTGGGCGGCGATATTCCGGCCGTGCTGCTGGTCGGCCATAAGCTGGCGACCGGCACCGCCCCGGCGGGCGAGATCGTGCGCCTGGCTGGCCCGGAAGACGCTAAGGAAAAGGCCGGTGATGGTTCGATGTTGCACCAAATGGCAAAGCGCTATCGACCCATCGATAAGGTACTTGATATCTACATGCTGCCCTATGCGGACAACGTGGCCGGTGTGCAGGCATCCGCTCCCATTACCGTGACCGGTGTGCCGTCCTCCAACGGCGTGCTGGCGCTGTACATTGCAGGCAAGGTGGTTAATGTAGCCATCACCGCCAACCAGACGGTTGACCAGGTTGCCACCGCGATTTCTGACGCGATCACGGCGGCCGGTACCGATATCCCGGTGACGGCTGCAGCCGTTGCGGCCGTGGTCACGCTCACCGCGCGCCACAAGGGCACCTGCGGCAACAATATCGACATCCGTTTGGCGCTTTACGGTGAGCCGATCCCGGCCGGACTGGCCCTGACCACCACCGCCATGTCCGGCGGCGCGGGAGATCCCGTTCCTGGCGACCTGACTGCCATCCTCGGGCCGCGCTGGTATCGCTACATCGCCCTGGGCATCAACGATGCTGCCACGCTCGCCGCCTGGGATGCGGAAAGCAAGCTGCACTATCTTCCGCCGATCCAGGCAGGCTTCCGCTGCTTCACGTCCCATCGCGGCGACTACGCGGCAGCGGCGGCATTCGGCGAGACCAAGAATTACGAGCACATCGCCGACCTCAGCCTGGAGCTGAACCCGACCAGCACCTGGGAAGCGGCGGCCATCGTCTGCGCCGCCGCAGCGCCGCGCCTCTACAACAACCCGGTCGAGTCGCTGGAAGGCATCTCATTGCCCGGCATGATCGGCGTGAGCTACCACGATTGGACGAACGCCAACAGCCTGCTGTTCAAGGGTATGTCGGTGATGCAGGTCGGCAAGGACGGTTCGTGCAGCATCAAGCGCCTGATCTCGATGTACCAGTTCAGACCGGACGGTAGCGCCGACGATGCGTTCCTGGACATCAACACCGCCGAAGTGATGGAGCGCATCCGCTACGAGCAGCGCATCGGCGCGATCAAGCGCTTCACCGGCACGGCAGCGGCCAAAAGCAACGAAGGCTATCGCCCCGGCCTGCGCATCACCACGGTGGACGATGTGCGCGCCTACCTGCTGAGCCTGTACAAGAACACGCTGATGCAGGAATTCGGTTGGGTGCAGGAATACGGCTACTACAAGGATCACCTGGTAGTCGAGCAGCACCCGACCAACCCGAGCCGCTTCAACTTCAAGGATGAGCCGGTGCTGTTGTCGCCGTACTACATCCTGGCGGGCGTCGGACAGTTCCGCAAGGCGGTCTAACCTCTTCCCCCTCTCCCGCTTGCGGGAGAGGGATGGGGAGAGGGTCATTAAACTTGATTTGAAAGGAATTCAAACATGGCTCAATTGAACAACATCCGCACCGTGTCGGTGCCTTCCATCGGCAAGCTGCCGCTGGCCGAAAAGCCGGGCACCTTCACGCCCAGCGGCACGAAACGCGACCACAAGCCGGGCCGCTTGCCGGAAGACGGCGGTTACACCGAATCCGGCGTCGGCGCGAAGCTGGAACTGAACCTCAACCTGCAAGGTGGCATCGACGCGCAGACCTTGAACAACATCAAGGACGAGGACGTGACGGTGCGCCTGGCCGACGGCAGCGTGCATCTGTTGAGCCGCGCTTTCGTCACCGAGCCGGTGGGCGTGAGTGATGGCGAAAGCAAGCTGACCATCATGTCCAACACTTCCGAAAAGATCGCGTAGGTGCGGCATGGCGAAGCTCAAACTCAAGCACCCGCTGACCTTCGGTAAAACGACCGTCGAAGAGCTGACGTTCCGCGATTATCCCATCGCGTCGGACTATCTCAGCTTCGACCGGCGCGGCGGCGTGGCGCAACGCATCGCGCTGATCGCCAGCCTGACCGGAACCGACGAACAGGTGGTCGAGCACCTGCATGGTTCCGACTATCGCAGGGCCGAGGCGATGGCCGACAAGATGATGGCGGACGACGAGGCCGAAGCGCTGACCGACGAAGAACTGTTCCCGAAGCCGAAAACGCCGGAACAGGAGGCGGCGGAAAAAAAGTCACAAGAATCGTGACGGCTGCGTCGCTGGTGATGAACGTCCTGCACCAGCCCGAACCCATCGTCATGTCCTGGCCGCTGCCCAAGCTGTTCATGTACGCCGGGATCGCCGCCTCGATGTCAGGACGGAAATTTGACTAACCATGTATGGAGACAACTATGAGCAAAGACGAACAAGCCATCGAAGCAGAAATTCAAGCCAAGGGACTCAACGCCCCGCGTCTCTCGCCTGAGCGGATTGACGCAGTGATCGTGGAAGAGGACTACCACGTCTTCCCCGGAACGACGCTGACGGTGTGCTGCCTCAAGTTGCGCAACGGCTTCACCGTGACCGGCGAGAGTGCGGCGGCCAGCCCGGAGAACTTTGACGCCGAAATCGGCCGGAAGATCGCCAGAAGCAACGCCCGCGACAAGATTTGGGCGCTCGAAGGCTACGCCCTCCGCGAACGTCTGTCCGAGAAAGAGTAAGGCCCATCATACGGGCGGGAAACATTTCCCGCCTGACCGCGCCACCCGCGCGCGCGTAAGCTCCGGTGTAAATCCATCGGAGCTTTTTTCATGTCAGAACCAGCCGTCCGCGCCGAGCTTCAAATCACCTTAAAAGACGGCTCTACAGCCGGTTTGAAAGCTATCGCCGCCGAGGCGGAAAAGACGGCGAAGAAAATCTCGTCCGCCTCCGAAGAGGCGGCCAAGAAATCGACCTCAGAAACCGAGAAATCAACCTCTCGCCAGCGCTCAAGCTACGAACGCCTGTCCCATGCGCGCGAAGTGCTGGGCGTCCGCTCCGAGCGCTCCATCCAGCGCGAAATCCAGCAGACCGAAGCCGCCTACAAGCGCCTTGAATCTTCCGGCACGGTGTCTTCCGAGGCACTGGCCCGCGCCGCCGAAAAGACCCGCGAGAAGATCACCAGGCTGACCAACGAAATGGGCAAGCTGACCGCCGAGCAGAAGCGCGCTGCGCAGGAAGCGGAGAAGTTCGAGAAGATCAACACGCGCATCCGCACCGGCATCGCCGTCGGCGCGGGTGTCGCCGCCGCCGGTTACACCCTGTCCGGCCCGGCCAGGGCGGCGATGTCGTTCGATGAGCGCCTGGCCAGCATGTCGAATACCGCTTATGCCGAGCGTGACGCCGCCGGGCGCGTAATCGGCATGCGGGAGCTGGAAGCTGTCATCAACAAGGCCGTGCGGCCCGGCATCGGCGGCGGAACGCGCGAGCAGGCGGCCGAGGCGCTGGATGCGATGATCGCCAAGAACACGCTGGGCTATCAGCGCTCGATTGAGTTCCTGCCGACGGTGATGAAGACCGCCAGCGGGGCCAGCGCAGACCCGACGCAGATCGCCAACCTGGCAAGCGTCCTGGTCGGCCAAAAAGTGGTGTCGAACGACGCCGAGCTGAAGACCGCGCTGAACATGGTCACCGCAGCCGGGCAGGCCGGAGGATTCGAGATCAAGGATATGGCGCGCTGGCTTTCCCAGCAGATGCCGCTGGCGGGCAAGGCTGGCCTGATGGGGTTGGACGGCCTGCAGAAAGTGCTGGCCATGAATCAGGCCGCCGTGCTGACCGCAGGCACCACCGACGAGGCCGGAAACAACGTCAAGAACCTGCTCGCGAAGCTGGCCTCACGGGATACCGCCACCGACTTCGAGAAGGCCGGACGCGGCGACCTGACCGCGTACATGATGAACCAGCGCCTGAAGGGCGTCGACGCCGTCAGCGCCTGGCAGAACATCATCGACAGCGAGGCCGAGAAAGACCCGCGCCTGCAAGCCGCCATCGCCAAGCTTAACCAGACCAAGGACAAGGGCGAACAGGCGCGGATACTCGAATCCATCAAGGCGCTGTCCGAGGGCGGCGTGATCGGCAAGTATTTCCAGGACATGCAGGCCGTCGGCGCGCTGATGGGGCTGCGCAACAAGGACGTGGTCGGCAACGTGGAAGCGGCGATCTCGCGCAACCGCAAGGAATTCGGCGTGAACGACGTTAACTACGAGGTGATGAGCGGCACCTCTTCGTTCCAGGTGCGTGCGGCATCGCAAGCGAAGGAGGCCGCCCAGAAGAGCGCGATGGACGGCCTTACCCCGGCCATCGGACGCGCGGCCGAGATGTTCACCGACATCGCCAACAAGCACCCGGTATTGATCGGCGCGACGACGCTGGCCACCGCCGCACTCGGCGCGCTGGCCACCGCCGCCGGTTTATCTTCGATGGCGCTGGGCGGCAAGGGCAACGCCATTGCCAGAACCGCCGCGAAGTACATGCCGACCGTCGGCAAGACCGCCCGCGCGGGTGGAATCGGTGTCGGCGCGCTGGTGGGAGGCTATGCCCTGGACAAAGCCTTCGGCGAAGAATCGGCGATCTCGCGCTACGGTTCCAGCATGCTCAACGGTGCCGCCATCGGCGCAACCGTCGGCAGCTTTGTCCCGGTGCTGGGCACCGGGATCGGCGCAGCGGTCGGCGGCGGGATTGGTGCGCTCTACGAGGGCATCAAGGATGCCTTGAAGCCTGCCGAGCAAAAGCCGGTGGACGTGGATGCCAAGCTGACGGTAGGCCTCGCCCCCGGCCTGGTGTTGCAGAGCCAGTCGGTGCAGACATCCGGTCAGGGTAACGTGCAGATGAACACCGGCAGCCTGTGGAGTACTCCGTGAGCTGGCGCGAGCGCCTGGTGCGCGCCGAGCTGCGCGGTTTCGAGTTCCTGACCGACAGCCACGATACCAAGGGCGGCCGCCGCTTGGTGGTGCACGAATATCCGGGCGGCGATGTTCCGGCAGTGGAAGACCTCGGCGAAAAGGCCGGTGAATGGAACCTGAACGCTTATTTCATCGGCCCCGATTACGACCTGGAGCGCAATGGTTTTCTGGGAATCCTGAATCAGCCTGGCGCGACATGGTTGATGCACCCGTGGCTCGGCCGGATATGGGTGCGCGTGCGCGACTGGTCGGCCCACGAAAGCAACCGGGACGGCGGCATGTGCACGGTCTCCGTCCACTTCGTGCCGGGCGGGTCAAGCATTCAGCCAATATCGGATAGGGTCGATATTGCAATCGACCGGGTCATCAAGTTCAAGCAGGTCGTTCAGGACAAATTCGCGCTTGAGCCGATGTCTGCCGCCTCGATGACCAGCATGATCGCTTCGGTGCAGGGCCAGCTCGACCGCGTGCGCAGCCTGATCTCGCTGGCGACCTTACCGCTGACCCTCGCTAACCAGGCGCGCGGTGTGATCGACGGCATCAAGGGCGACGCGGCGGCGCTGATGGCTGTTCCGGCTCAGTACGCGGCGGCCATGCGGTCTTTTTCCAACCTGCTCGGCTCGGGCGATGCGGCGGGCAACTCGGCTTCCTCGACTGGCTATTCGTCCTCCGGCGTCTCGGACACGGCTTTGCCGCAGGTGGTGGATAGCCTGGTGTCGATGACAAAGCTGCCCGCGCCGGTGCCGGGCGGTGCGGGCGACTCACCGGCCTTGCGCGTAAACCTGCGGCGTGAGGACGATTGCCGCCGCCGCCTGATGCTGGCCGGTGCGGCGCAGGCCGCGCTGGCCGACTATCGCTCGGCAGAAGACCGGGACGCTGCGCTGGCCAGCGTGCTGCAGGCGATGGACAGGATGCTGCCGGACATGTCCGACGAGGTGTTCGAGGCGGCGCTCGATTGCCGCGCGACGCTGATCGATGCGCTGCTCGCGCAAGACCTCGAACCCGCCCAGGTACGCGACATCGTATCCCCGCTCCCGGCTACGGTGCTGGCGCACCGGATGGAAGTGGACGAGGCGGTGTTCCTGGTGCGCAACAAGGTGCGTCACCCGCTGTTCGTGAGGGGGCGCGTCCGTGGCTAACCTGGTGGAAATCCAGTTCGACGGCAAGCGCTACGGCTTCTGGAAGAACGTGCGCATTCGCGGCTCGGTGGACGAATTGTGCCAGGCAGTGCAGCTCGGCGTGACCCTGCCGGGTTCCGGAGATTCGCTCGGGCTGAATGCAAACACCGTGGTGCGGGTGCTGATCGACGGCGAACTGGTGGCGACCACCCGCACCGGGAAGATTCGCCGCAAGGTCGGAGCGGAAGAGCACGCCATCCGCTTCGAGGCACGTTCGCTGGCGCGCGAGCTGGTCGATTGCCAGTACTCGAAGACGCTGTCGGGCCTCAAGCTGGGCGAGATCGTGAAGCGCCTTTGCGGCCTGTTCAAAGTGCCTGTGAAGATCGAGGCCGACACCGCCGTGGTGCCGGAATTCTCGATGCAGTGCGAGACTCCGGCCAATGCCCTCATCAACGCGGCGCGCACGGCCAATGTGCTGCTCTACCCGACGCCTGACGGCGGCCTGGTGCTGGCCGCGCCGTCGAACGATGCGCCGGTGGCCACGCTGGTGTACGGCGTGCACATAAAAAGCTACGAGATCGTGGACGACTACGACATGCGGTTCTCGGAGTACGTGGTCAAGAGCTTCGACTACGAGGGCGGCGCGGCGCTGAAAGGCGCGGTCAAGGATGACGGCATCGGCTTTTTTCGCCCGATGCACATCGTGTCCGACCGCCACGGCCACAGCACGGGCAGTTGCACCCGGCGCGCGGAACTGGAGCGCAGCCGCAGGCTGGCGCGGGCGCATGCGATCCAGTTGGAGGTGTACGGCTGGCGGCATGAATCCGGCCTCTGGCCGCTCAACAAGCAGGTGCGCGTGGTGATCCCGCAGGAGGGCATCGACGGCGTGTTCCTGATCGGCGACCGCGAGTTCATCCAGGACGACAAGTCGGGCACGGTGGCCATGCTGCAGGTGATGCACCGCAACGCGTTCCTGGGCGAGCCGCCGAACAAGAAAACCAAGCGCAGCGCGGGAGCAAGGAAATGATCCGGCAGATGTGGAGCCGCCTGCAACTGATCGTCGCCCAGGGTGTGGGGGTGATGACCACCCGCGACAAGGTCCAGGTGACGGTGCTCGATGGCGACGACGTGCCGCAGAACGTGCGCCGCGTCGAGCCTTACGGATTCAGCTACCGCCCGCCGCGCAAGGGCTTTCAGGCGTACATGGTGTTTCCGGCCGGAGACCGCTCGCACGGCCTGTGCCTGATCATCGGCGACAAGCGCTACCAGATGGACTTGCAGGAGGGCGAGACGGCGCTGCATGACGACGAGGGCAACCATGTCCACATCAAGCGCGGCGGCGTGATCGAGGTCAAGGCGGCGACCAAGGTGATTGCGCAAACGCCGCTATTCGAGACCAGCGGAGACGCGAAGATCGGCGGCAAGCTGACGGTGCTGGGCGGCGCGGACATCACCGGCGCGATGAAGAACAACGGCAAGAACGTCGGCGACACGCACACCCACGCTGAGACCGGCGCAAACACTTTAGGGGTGAACTGATGCTGAAACTGGTGCAGATCGACAACGGTGTATTTGACCTGGCATTCGACGATCCGGCGCTGGCCGACGAGGACGCGGCCGTGGCGACGCTGGTCTACGCGGTGCTGTTCTCCGATTCGGAGGCTCCGCCAGAGCGCGTTTCCGACCGCTACGAGCGGCGCGGCTGGTGGGCAGACCCGGAGGCGGGAAGCGGCCTGTGGCATGTGCGCCGCCAGCCGCTTGGCAGCGCGGCTCGGCGCGAGACGCTGGCGATGATCGAAAACGCATTGACCAGCCACGGGCTGGCCGGTGTTCAGGTGACCGAGCAGGCCGATTCGGCGGGAAACGTTTCCAGCGTATTGCTCCAGGTAACGGGGCGGCACAATGGCCGTAACTTCACCGTGAAAGTGCCGTTGTGAAAAATTTATTTTTACGTTCGTCCCCTCGCCCGCTTGCGGGAGAGGGTTAGGGAGAGGGTTTCGTGATCCCGTATAACCGCCCCGCCTATCTTGCGCTGCTGACGCGCGTCGAAAGCGATCTGGCCGCGCTGCCTGCGGTGCTGCGTCTCCAGCTCTCCGCGATGTGGGCGCGCACGGTCAACGGCATGCACGGGCACCTAGACTGGATCAGCCTGCAAAATTCCCCGCTGACCTGCGAACTGGAGCGGCTCTACGATTGGGCCGCCCTCTACGAGGTAGATCGCCTGACGGCAAGCAAGGCCGAGGGCGCGGCGCTGGCCAGCGGCGTGGCCGGTACGCAGTTGCTGGCCGACACCTTGCTGCGCGGGTTGAACGGCCTGGATTACGTTGTGCTGTCCGCCGTGGCGCTGGGTGCGGGCGATACCGCCGTGTCCATCCGCTGCACCACGGCGGGCAGCGCCGGGAACCTTGTCTCCGGACAGACATTGACGCTGGTTGACCCGGTGCCTGGCTGCGGCAGCACGCTGACCGTCGGCGCGGGCGGCATCACCGGCGGTGCGGAAGACGAGGCGGTGAACTCATGGCGCGCCCGCGTGGTCGAGGAATGGGCGACGGTGGTATCGAGCGGAGCGCGCTCCGGCAGGCCGGACGATTATCGTTTCTGGGCGCGCAGCGCCCACCAGTCCGTGACCGGCGCGCTGGTGCAACTGCACACCCTGGGCATGGGCACGGTGCTGGTGCGCCCGGTCTGCAACGGGCTGGCCGACCGCCTGCCGACGCAGGCCGTGCTCGATGCCGTTGCGGTCAAGTTCGCGGCCATTGCGCCCGCAAACGCGGACTGGAGCGTTGCCGCGCCGTCGGTGCACCCAGTCACGCTGACCATCCACCTGCTGCCCGCCGTAGATACCGCCGAGAACCGTGCGGCAATCCAGGCGACACTCAATAACCTCGTGCTGACCAAGGGCGGCACCAGCGACGAATCCCTGCAACTGCTCTGGGCCGAGGTGGATGCGGTGATCGCCGTCATCACCACGCAGTACGCGCTCGACGAGTCCGGCAGCATCACCTGGCTGGCATACGAAGTTCCGGTGCTGCAGCCGGTGAACTGGATATAGCCATGAAGCTGCCTATTTATACCGCCTCAAATTATGCCGCCGCCCAGGGCGCGCTGCTGCAGCCAGGCGCGGCCTTCAAATGGCCGCAAGGCGGCTTCGGCGACACGCTGTTGAAGGGGATGGGCGCGGAGCTGGAACGCATCGGGGAAGGCGCGCAGGCCGCGCTCGACGCGGCCATTGATGCGCATAGGCCGAAGTACACAAACTGGCACATCGACGAATACCGCCGCGTGGCCAATGAGGCGATTGCAGGCGTGGCCGAGACCATGCCGCGCAAGCCGTTTACGGCAGGAAGCAAGGCCGGACAGCGGCTCTGAAGCCATGCGGCACCTGGACTGAATTTCCCGGTGCCGCTGGTGCAAGTCGATCACCTGCTCGGCCCATTCCGGGCTGGCAGCAAGGCTGGGCAGCAACTATGGGGGACGCGCAGCCGCTATGTGCTGCGCGTGCGCTACTACCGCTCGGTGGTAAACCCCAGGCCGCTGTGGGACGCGCTCAATGCATTCAAACAGGCGCACGTGCGCCTGTGGTTCGAAGACATCACAGGAACAGGAGGAAGCTATGCATAAAATTGATGGGGCCGGACACGTCAATCACACTTTCGTGAACGAAGACCCGGCGACGAACAGGCCGGGGACGGAGGTCACGCCGGAATGGCTGAATGCCCTCCAGGAGGAAAATACCAACGTTATCGAGTTAGCGCAGATCGCGCTGAACAAGGGTGACAACACCCAGCTCAAACAGGCACTGTTAGCGCTGTTCCCCTTGAAGGAAGGCTCCGCCGGGGTGCTGCGAACTTTGACTCCGGCCGGAGGTGCGCGCGTGCGCGAGCTGGGCGACATCCCCAACGCCGCCACGGTCGGAGGCATCGAGTACGGCATTGCCTACAACTGCAACATCGACCCAGTCACCGGCGTGTGGGCCGGACGCGACGTGGCGGACATCTGCTGGCTGGAAAAATGGACGGACGTCGGCGGCGTGAAGGAATTCTGGTACGCGCCGAATGCGGCGGATGGGGCGGCACCGGCCTGGGCGCTGGCCGGGAAGATCGACCTGGTGAACGGCATTCCGCAGTTCGACACCAGCAAGCGACTGGCAACGATGGAAGCCTTGCAGCGGGCGCTCGGCAATATGCAAGGCAGCGTAGACATTAATGCTGCCACCGTGCTGACGAGTGCAGATGTCGGTAAGGCATGCCTGTGCTACGGCGGTGCCGGTTTTACTGTCACCATTCCTGACTCGTCTACTTGCCCTCCTGGCTCGGTGATCGAGATCGAGTCATATCTAACAGCTGGAAACGTAGTAACGATCAATCGTTCCGGAGCGAATTTGTTTTACGGTAATTCGTCCGGAATCACATCATTTACGCTCAATCCAGGAGATAGCGTCAGACTGATGAACAGCGCATCTGGTAACCGATGGATCCTCACTGGAGGATCCGCGCAGTTGGAGTACTCGGGCGGACGAATCGGAGTGAACCAGTCCTGGCAGAACGTAAGTGCGAGCCGTGTAATGGGGACTGCTTACATAAACACCACCGGAAAGACTATGGCCGTATCTGTCTTGGCAATTATTACATCGAGTGGCAATACGCTGCAGGGAATAGTTAATGGAGTTGCGGTTGTAAATTCATGCGCAACGCCTGCCGGCACTAATTCTGGGCTGATGGTATTGGTTCCGCCTGGTGCAACCTACTCAATAGGTAATGCTGGCGGTGGTGCAGGTGCTCATAATTGGTATGAACTTCGTTAAATAAGGATTAAGCATGCGCTACTTTCAAAATCCGACTGATGCAAACAAAATATATGGCTACGACAGCACTGATCCGTCACAGGAAGAACTGCTGCAAGCTGCTATTGATGCTGACTGGCTTGAAGTTACAGGGAGCTGGCCTCCACCGCCTACCACCGAGCAGGTCATTGCTGGCTTCACCATCGATATTCAGAAGCGGCTGGACGACTTTGCCAAGACGCGCGGCTACGATGGCATCCTGTCGGCCTGCACCTACGCGACCAGCTTGGTGCCGACATTCAAGGCGGAGGGGCAGTATTGCGTCGAGGCGCGCGACAATACTTGGGCAGTGGCATACGCAATCATGAATGCCGTGCAATCCGGACAGCGCCCCATGCCTACGAAGGCCGAAGTGATTGCAGAACTGCCAAACCTGATATGGCCAGCATGATGTACTCGCGCTGGTAAAAAAAGACGGTGCGACCGTTGCAGGTGCTGGAACACCAGTAACGGCCACCTTCCGCAGAATGAGCCTGCGTTTGGCCTCGGCACCGTGCTGTGCACACAGCGGTTCGAGGCTATCACGCGGATTAGTTAAGTGGAAACCATACGATGCGGTAAATGCAGCAAGCTGCTGGCCAAGGCCAGCTACTCGAAACTAGAAATCAAGTGCCCCCGCTGCGGGACGCTTAACCAGTTGAGGGCCGAGAGCCCCAAACCAGAACGCCATGGAGCGTCAATCCGAAAGGAAACGCTCCATGACAAGCAAGGAACAGCAGCTCTTTAACAATTCGAACCACGTTCAATTGGCCGGTGCCGATCTGTACCGGGGCGACTGCCTAGCAATTATTCCAAACCTGCCCGGCCAGTTTGACGCCATCGTGACCGATCCGCCGTATTCGAGCGGTGGCCAGTCCAAGTGAGACCGGGCGCGCGGCACCGGCTCGAAGTACCTGAACGGTTCGAGTAAGTACCCGGACTTTCTGGGCGACACCAAGGATCAGCGCTCCTATCTGCACTGGTCTGCCCTCTGGATGGCCTTGTGCTACGACAAGCTGGCCGACGGTGGCCTGATGATCGCATTTACCGACTGGCGGCAGCTCCCGGTAACGACCGATGCGATCCAGGCGGCCGGATTCACCTGGCGCGGGGTTGGCGTATGGGACAAGACCGGTAGCGCGCGTCCCTACAAGGGCGGCTTTCGCGCCCAAACGGAGTTCTTCTGCTGGGGCAGCAAGGGGGCGTTGAATGGTGACAAATACTCCCCAGGCCTGTTCCGCGTCCCTCCGTTGGCAGGCGGCAAGTATCACCAGGTCGGGAAGCCGCTCCCCTTGATGGAGGAACTGGTCAGCGCCTGCGGCCAGCGCATCCTCGACCCGTTCATGGGTTCCGGCACCACCGGCCTTGCCGCCCTCGGTCAAGGCAAGGAATTCACCGGCATCGAGGTGTGCGAGTATTACTACCAGGTGGCCGTAGATCGTCTGAAGGGTGGTTAAGTGGAAAATAAACCGCCTGTGAAGGCGGTTTATTTGTATCCTGAAATCAAGCGATTTATGCTTTAATTCCCGTCCTGAAATCAAACGCTATCTGTCCGAAAATCAAAGCCGCTTTACTATTGAGCGTGCAATTTCGCTAGGAATGTACACGCAGGAACAATTCGTGGCGCACTTCCCTACCTCAAGGGTAGCCAAGGGCGCTCCTATCCCATCGCAAATACCTACATTCCAGGATATGTCCAAGCGCTGGTTAGCGGCATCCAGCCACCTGTCTTCTGGCACCTTGAAAAAATACACCCAAGCACTTGAATTCTGGCTAGAGAGGCTCTGCGCAGAGCAGATCGACAACATCACCTATTCCACCATAGCTGCACTTGCAAATGCTCAAGGCTGGAAAGCAAAAAATCGAAACAATATGCTTATTCCATTGCGCGGTGTCATGGAAATGGCCTACCTCGATGGGATTATCGAAAATAATCCCGCGGGCCGGATCAAGAATGCCAAGGTTCAGAAGGAGCCTCCGGATCCTCTTGAAGCGGAAGAGGTTGATAGCATCGTCAAATACCTACGCTGGAAGTATGACGACCAAGTCGCCAACCTGATTGAATTTTCTATCTTTACCGGCATGCGCCCAAGTGAGGTCATATCCCTGCAGTGGAAAGACATAGACCACCGGCGTGGCCTCGCCAGGGTCGAGCGTGCCCGAACGTTTGGAGAAGAACATGAAACGAAGACATTCAAGGTTCGCGATGTCGAGCTTAATGCTCGTGCCAAGGCTGCACTTTCACATCAAAAGGCACATACTTTTAAAAAAGGTGGTTATGTGTTCGAGAACCCGGTAACTGGAGAGCCATATACCGAGGAGCGGCCGATTCGTCGTGCCTACTGGAATCCCACGCTTAACGCGCTTGGTATCAGACAGCGCACCTTCTATCAGACACGCCACACCTATGCCACCTTGAATCTCATGGCCGGCGCCAATCCAATGTGGGTAGCGCGGCAGCTAGGTCATGTGAATATGAATATGGTTCTCACCGTCTATTCCAAGTGGATAGATGGTGCAGACAAGAGCAAGGAACGCGGGAAAATTGACGCGACGTTCTGTGGCACCGCCACAAATACGCCACAAAAAAATGAAAATATTACGTAACTTACTGATTTAACTGGTCGGGGCGAGAGGATTTGAACCTCCGACCACTTGCACCCCATGCAAGTACGCTACCAGGCTGCGCTACGCCCCGAGGGCGCGGATTATAGCAGAGCGGGATGAATCATGAAGCGTTTTTACGCGTTCAACAGCGCAAGAATCTCGCGAATCTCGTGGCGCAATGCGGCGACGTTCATTCCGGCCGCAGGCTCAGCAACCTGCGGTTGAACCTCACCGGGATGATCCAGGCGGTTGCGTGCGCCGCTGATGGTGAAACCCTGCTCGTACAGCAGCTCGCGGATGCGCCGGATCAGCAGCACTTCATGGTGCTGGTAGTAGCGACGGTTGCCGCTGCGCTTGACCGGTTTGAGCTGGGTGAATTCCTGTTCCCAGTAGCGCAGCACATGCGCCTTGACCCCGCACAATTCGCTGACTTCACCGATGGTGAAGTAGCGCTTGGCGGGAATTGGCGGGAGTTCGGAACTAGGTTTGTGGTTTTCCATGATAGGACTTTTCCACCATGGTCTTCAGTTTCTGGCTGGGGTGGAACGTCACCACGCGCCGCGCGGTAATCGGAATTTCCTCGCCGGTTTTGGGGTTGCGTCCGGGGCGCTGCGGTTTGTCACGCAACTGGAAGTTGCCGAAGCCGGACAGCTTGACGCTCTCGCCCTTCTCCAGTTGTGCGCGGATTTCTTCGAAGAATGCCTCCACCATGTCCTTGGCTTCGCGTTTGTTGAGCCCTACTTTTTCGAACAGCAAATCGGCCAGTTCGGCCTTGGTTAACGTCGTTGTCATTTCTCTCCCTTACATACGCAGCTGCGCGCCGTGCCGTTGCATCACATCCACCAGCAGCGCGACGCTCTGTTCGATTTCCGAATCTGTCAGCGTCTTTTGAGTATCTTGTAATAACACACGGAATGCAAGGCTTTTTTTGCCTTGCTCCACGCCCTTGCCGCGATACACGTCGAACAGCGCAATTTCCTGGACATAGGGCGCGTTAGCCTGCTGCATGGCGTCCAGCAAGGTCTGCACGGCAACCGCCTCGTCCGTCAGCACCGCCAGATCGCGCCGTACCGGCAGGAATTTGGCGATTTCGCTCATGCGCGGCACATTGGCTTGTGTCAGCGCACCGAGTTCGACTTCGAACCATACGGCGGGCTGCGCCATGTCGTATTGCTGCTGCCATTGCGGGTGCAGCTCGCCGATCCAGCCGATCGCCTCATCACCGCAATAAATCTGCGCGGAGCGCCCCGGATGCAGGGCCGGGTGGACTGCCGCAACGAAGCGCAAGGCTTGGGGCGCGAACAGCGCCTCGACATCCGCCTTCACGTCGTAGAAATCTACCGGTTTCGCGGCTGCACTCCATTGTTCGGGATGCGTGGTGCCGTAGGCAATGGCCGACAAGCGCAGGCTCTGCACGTACTCGTCATTCCGTTTGGCAAAGCACGCGCCAGTCTCGAACAGGCGCACCCTCCCCTGCTTGCGGTTCAGGTTGTAGCGCAATGCGCCGATCAGGCCGACGATCAGGCTGCTGCGCATCACCGCCATGTTGCTCGCAATCGGATTTTGCAGCGCGACTGGATCGGCATTGCCGCACAGCTCGCGTTCGGCCTGCTCTTCGACAAACGCGTAACTGACGATTTCCTGGTAGTCGCGCGAGACGAGTATCTGCTGGATGCGCGCCAGCGGACGCTGCGACTCGCTGTAGGGCAGCATGGACAGCGCGGCCTGCGGCGCCAGCGCGGGAATGTTGTCGTAGCCGTGCACACGCGCGAGTTCTTCGATCAGGTCGGCCTCGATGGAGAGGTCGAAACGGAAGCTCGGCGGGGTCACGCGATAATCGTCGTCTGATGAAGGCCTCGCAGAGGCGGCGATCGCCCCCTCTCCCGCTTGCGGGAGAGGGTTGGGGAGAGGGCCGTTTGTCGTGAACTCGAATTGCAGGCGCTTCAGCAGGGTGGCGATCTCTGCGTTGTCCAGTTCAATGCCGAGCACGCGCGAGACGCGCGAACGGCGCAGCGCAATCGGCATGCGCTTCGGCAGTTCCCCGCGCACTTCGCCGACAGGCCCGGCGCTACCGCCGCAGATTTCCAGCAACAGTTGCGTGGCGCGCTCCATGGCCTGGCGCGTCGCCGCGAAATCCACGCCGCGCTCGAAGCGGAACGAGGAATCGGTCGCCAGCCCGAAGCGGCGCGCCCTGCCGGCGATCGTGTCGGGATGGAAAAAGGCGCTTTCGAGGAATACATCCTGCGTCGCAGTTTCCACGCCGCTGCCCTGCCCGCCCATGATGCCCGCCAGCGCCAAGGCTCGCACCTCGTCGGCAATGACCAGTACTTCCGCGTCGAGCCTCACGGTCTGTTCGTTGAGCAGGGTCAGTTCCTCGCCGTCGCGCGCGCGGCGCACCGTGATGCCGCCGGAAAGCTTCGCGAGATCGAAGGCGTGCATGGGCTGGCCCATCTCCAGCATCACGTAGTTGGTGATGTCCACCACCGCGCTGATGCCGCGCAAGCCGCTGCGCTCCAGGCGGCGCAGCATCCAGGTCGGCGTCGACGCGGCGGCATTCACGCCACGCACGATGCGGCCGCAATACAGCGGGCAGGCCTGAGCATCGAGCACCTTGACCGGCAATTGCTCGGACAACACGACCGGCTGAGCCTTAATTCCCAGTTGCTTGAGCGGGCTGCCGGTCAGCGCCGCAACTTCGCGCGCGATGCCGGCCATGCCGGAGCAGTCGCTGCGGTTCGGCGTGAGCTTGAGCGTGAACAGCTTGTCGTCCAGTTCCAGGTATTCGCGCAGCGTCTTGCCCACCGGCGCATCGCCGGGCAACAGCCACAGCCCATTGCTTTCCTCGGCCAGGCCGAGTTCCTTCGCGGAACACAGCATGCCGAACGATTCGACGTTGCGCACCTTGGCCTGCTTGATGTTGAAATCGCCTGGCAGGGTCGCGCCGATGCGCGCGCACGGCACCTTTACGCCAACCGCGACATTCGCCGCACCGCACACGATGGTCAGCGGCTGCGCCTCGCCGACGTTCACCTGGCACACGTTCAGGCGATCCGCATTGGGATGCTTGACCACTTCCAGCACTTCGGCGACCACCACGTTGTTGAACGCAGGCGCAACGGCTTCCAGCGCCTCGACTTCCAGCCCGGCCATGGTCAGCAGATGCGCCAGCTCATCGCTGGACAGCGCCGGATTGACCCAGGTTCTCAACCAGTTTTCGGAAAATTTCATCGCTATATGCTCAGTTGAATTGCTTGAGAAAGCGCAGGTCGCTCTCGTAGAACAGGCGCAGGTCGTTCACGCCGTAGCGCAGCATCGCCAGGCGTTCCACGCCGAGGCCGAATGCGAAGCCGAGATATTTTTCGCTGTCGATATTGACGTGCTTCAGCACGTTGGGGTGCACCATGCCGCAGCCACCGATTTCCAGCCAGCCGCCGTTCCAGCTCATATCCATTTCAGCCGATGGCTCGGTGAACGGAAAAAACGAAGGGCGGAAGCGCACCCGCAAATCGTCGCGCTCGAAGAAGCGCTGCAGGAAATCCTGCACCACGCCCTTGAGATTGGCGAAGTTGATCTCATCATCAACCCACAGGCCCTCGACCTGATGGAACATCGGCGAATGGGTGGCGTCGGAATCAACGCGGTAGACGCGTCCGGAAGAAATGATCTTCAGCGGAGGCTGATGCGCTTCCATGTAACGCACCTGCACCGGCGAGGTGTGGGTGCGCAGCACATGCTGCGGATCAATGTAGAAGGTATCATGCATCGCGCGCGCCGGATGGTTTTCCGGGATATTCAGCGCGGTGAAGTTGTAGAAATCGCGCTCGATTTCCGGGCCGGACGCAGTGGCGAAGCCCAGCGAGTGAAACAGCTGCTCGATGCGTTCCAGCGTGCGCGTCACCGGATGCAAACCGCCCGTGTCCAGGCCGCGCCCGGGCAAGGTCACGTCCAGCGCTTCCGCCGCCAGCTTCTGCTCCAGTTTGTTTTGCTGCAACGCATCGCGACGCTGCTGCAGAGCGGCTTCGATACTTTGCTTGACCTGGTTGATACGTGCGCCTGCGGCAGGGCGCTCTTCCGCCGACAGCTTGCCCAAGCCTTTGAGCAAGGCAGTCAGGCTACCCTCCTTGCCCAGGTATTTTGCCTTGACCTGCTCCAGTTCGGTTTCATCACCGATTGCGGCGAACTGCTGCAGGGCCTGATCGAGAATTTGTTGAAGCTCTTGCATCTATAACACCACTACCCAAAGGGAATGCCACAAACAAAAAAGGAGGCTTACCGCCTCCTTTGTTTTTCAAGCTTGCGCTTAAACGCCGAGGCTGGCTTTGGCTTGCGCCACGAATTGCGCAAACGCCGGCTTGTCGAACACGGCGATGTCCGACAGCACCTTGCGGTCGACCTGGATGTCGGCCTTCTTCAGCCCGTTCATGAACACGCTGTAGGTCAGGCCCATCTCGCGTGCTGCCGCATTGATACGCGCGATCCACAGGGTGCGGAACTGGCGTTTCTTCTGGCGGCGGTCACGGTAGGCATATTGCCCGGCCTTCATCACCGCCTGTTTGGCGATACGGTAGACGTTCTTGCGGCGACCGCGATATCCCTTGGCTTGCGCCAATACTTTCTTGTGGCTGGCGCGCGCGACTACTCCACGTTTTACTCTTGGCATGATCTACTCCTTATGCGTAAGGCAACATGGCGCGAACCGATGCTGTGTTGGTTGAGTGGACTTCGGCAGTGCCACGCAGCTGACGCTTATTCTTGGTGGTTTTCTTGGTCAGGATGTGGCGCTTGAACGCTTGTGAGCGTTTGACGCTGCCACCGGCGCGGATCTTGAACCGCTTGGCCGCCCCGCTTTTGGTTTTCATCTTGGGCATGGTTGCTCCTTAAATTATGATGCCAGGTGTTTTCCGGTGGAAAAGCTTGATAACCCATACACCACTTTTTGTCGGGGAACTATTTGTTACATCACCTCGACCATCCCCTTGCTGTCGAGACAACTGAATTCGTCTACTTCTTCTTGGCCTTGGGCGACAACACCATCACCATCTGCCGGCCTTCCATCTTGGGAAACTGCTCGACCACACTATGCTCTTCCAGATCATCCCGGACGCGCTGAATCAAACGCATACCGATTTCCTGGTGGGCCATTTCACGACCACGAAAGCGTAGTGTAATTTTGGTCTTGTTACCGTCTTCCAGAAACTTGACCAGATTGCGCAATTTGATGTTGTAGTCGCCCTCGTCCGTACCCGGGCGAAACTTGATCTCCTTGATCTGGACCTGTTTTTGCTTAAGCTTGGCCTCGTGCTGCTTCTTGCTTTCGGCATACTTGAATTTGCCGATATCCATGATGCGACACACCGGCGGCTCCGCCAATGGCGATATCTCCACCAAATCCAGCTCTGCTTCATCCGCCAGACGCAACGCCTCCGCGATGGTCACGATCCCGAGGGGCTCTTTTTCGACACCAATGAGCCGCACCTGCGGTGCGGTAATCATCTCGTTGGTGCGCTGCGTTTTTTCTTGTGCTATCGCAATATCTCCAATTGGACAATACTAAGCCGTGCTTCCCGCTTTTGCCTCGGTCTTTAAGCGCTGAAGCAATGCTTCCAGCGTCATCTGTCCGAGATCCTCACCACTGCGGGCGCGCACGGCCACCAGTTTTCCAGCCACTTCCTTATCGCCGACAACCAGCTGATAAGGCAATTTCTGCAAGCTATGCTCGCGTATTTTATAGGTAATCTTCTCGTTGCGCAAATCCAGTTGCACGCGCAGTCCGGCTTCGCGCAACACTTGAGCCACTTGCAGCACATATTCCTCCTGCGCCTGCGAGATATTCATCAGCACCGCCTGCACCGGCGCCAGCCACAGCGGGAACGCCCCGGCATGGTGCTCGATCAGGATGCCGATAAAGCGCTCCATCGAACCGAGGATCGCGCGGTGCAGCATCACCGGCGGCTTGCGGCTGTTGTCCTCGTCGACAAACTCCGCGTCCAGCCGCACCGGCAGGTTGAAATCCAGCTGGATCGTGCCGCACTGCCACAGGCGGCCGAGGCTGTCCTTCAGCGTGAATTCGACCTTGGGGCCATAGAACGCACCCTCGCCGGGCTGCACTTCATACTCCAGTCCGTTCTGCTGCAGCGCCGACGCGAGGCCGGCCTCGGCCCTGTCCCAGGTCTCGTCGGAGCCGACGCGTTTCTCCGGGCGGGTGGACAGCTTGACCAGCACCTCGTTGAAGCCGAAATCGCGGTATACCTCGTTGAGCATCACGATGAAGTTCGACACCTCGGACTGCACCTGGTCTTCGGTGCAGAAAATATGCGCATCGTCCTGAGTGAAGCCGCGCACGCGCATCAGGCCGTGCAGCGAACCGGAAGTCTCGTTGCGGTGACAGGAGCCGAATTCTGCGAGGCGCAGCGGCAGGTCGCGGTAGCTGTGCAACCCGTGGTTGAAAATCTGCACATGCCCCGGGCAGTTCATCGGCTTCACCGCATAATCGCGGTTCTCCGAGCAGGTGGTGAACATGTTGTCGCGGTAGTTTTCCCAGTGGCCGGATTTCTCCCACAGGGTACGATCCATGATGGTCGGCGTGCGCACTTCCTGATAGCCGTGCTCACGGAACTTGCGGCGCATGTATTGCTCGACTTCCTGCCACAGCGTCCAGCCCTTGGGATGCCAGAACACCATGCCGGGCGATGAATCCTGCATGTGAAACAGTTCGAGTTGCTTGCCGAGCTTGCGGTGGTCGCGCTTCTCGGCTTCCTCGATCTGGTGCAAGTAGGCGTCCAGCTCTTCCTTCTTTGCCCAAGCCGTGCCGTAGATGCGCTGCAACATCTCGTTTTTCGAGTCGCCGCGCCAGTAGGCGCCCGCGAGCTTCATCAGCTTGAAGGCCTTCAGCTTGCCGGTGGATGGCACATGCGGGCCGCGGCACAGGTCGGTGAATTCGCCCTCGCTGTACAGCGACACGTCCTGGTCTGCCGGGATCGACGCTATGATCTCGGCCTTGTACTGCTCGCCGATATGCTTGAAGTACGCCACCGCCTCGTCGCGCGGCAGCACGCGGCGCGCCACGGGCAAATCCAGTTTGGCGATCTCGCCCATGCGCTTCTCGATGGCCGCCAAGTCTTCCGGCGTAAACGGGCGCTTGTAGGAAAAATCGTAATAGAAGCCGTTCTCGATGACCGGCCCGATGGTCACCTGCGTATCGGGAAACAGCTCCTTCACCGCATGCGCCAGCAGGTGCGCGGTGGAATGACGGATGATCTCCACGCCGTCCGCATCCTTGTCGGTGACGATCGCGAGCGCGGCATCCTGCTCAATCAGATGCGAGGTATCCACCACCTTGCCATCCACCTTGCCCGCGAGTGCGGCACGCGCCAGACCCGCGCCGATGCTGGACGCAACGTCGGCGACGGTGACGGGTTGCGCAAAACTGCGCTGCGAACCGTCCGGCAAGGTGATGACTGGCATATCGGTTCCCGGAAATACAAAGTGCGGCAACGCCGCACTCGAAATGTTGGTAGGCACGATTGGACTCGAACCAACGACCCCTACCATGTCAAGGTAGTGCTCTAACCAGCTGAGCTACGCGCCTAATGGGGTCGCATTGTATCCGAAAGCGTTGCAGGCTACAAACGGAAATCGCGCGCAACCATGAAGGCGGATTGCCACGGGAAGCTACAAAGGATGCATTGCCTTAAATTGCCCGCAACCTGAATGGCCGCACTTCGAACTTAACGCAATTTAGTTGACGCACGTCAGGGTTTTCCGGCCCAAACCCGATTTAAGCTGCAAGCGGGAAAAAAATTTACAACCCGCGGCATCACGCCATTTATTTCAATCTTGGAGAACAACATGACACACAGCACTACCCTCGGCGGCAACCCCGTACAACTGAACGGCAACTTCCCCAAAACAGGACAAGCCGCGCCGGCCTTCTCGCTGGTGAACAAGGATTTGCAGGACATCACCCTGGCCAGCTTCGGCAACAAGCGCAAGGTGCTGAACATCGTGCCGAGCCTGGACACGCCGACCTGCCAGGCTTCCGCACGCCGCTTCAACCAGGCCGCGAGCATGCAGAACAATGTTGTGGTGATCAACATCTCCGCCGACCTGCCGTTCGCCATGTCGCGCTTCTGCTCCAGCGAAGGGCTGGACAACGTGGTCAACCTGTCCGTGATGCGCGGCCGGGAGTTTTTGCGCAACTACGGCGTGGCGATCGCGAGCGGCGTGCTGGCCGGGCTGGCGGCCCGTGCGGTAATCGTGCTGGACGAAAGCAACGTGGTGCGTTACACCGAACTGGTCGGCGAGATCAAGAATGAGCCGAATTACGACGCGGCACTGGCAGCACTGTTGGTCTGTTGAGTAAGGCTGGCTTCCGGCGGCTCAATAGCCGCCGGAAGCCAGGTTGTCGAAGCGCGTGTATTCGCCGCGGAACGCGAGTTCCACCTTACCGATCGGGCCGTTACGCTGCTTGCCGATGATGATCTCGGCCTTGCCCTTGTCGGGGGAATCGCTGTTGTAGACTTCGTCGCGATAGATGAAGAGGATCAGGTCGGCATCCTGTTCGATAGCGCCCGATTCGCGCAGATCGGACATCACCGGGCGTTTGTTGGGGCGCTGCTCCAGGCTGCGGTTCAACTGCGACAGCGCGATCACCGGCACATGCAATTCCTTCGCCAGCGACTTCAGGGAACGGGAAATTTCCGAGATTTCCGTGGCGCGATTCTCGCTCGCCTTGTTGCCGGGCGAACTCATCAGTTGCAGGTAGTCCAGTACGATCAGGCCCAGCCCGTTGTTCTGGCGGTGCAGGCGGCGCGCCCGCGCGCGCACTTCGAGGGCTGACAGCGCGGCGCTTTCGTCGATGTAAACCGGCGCGTCGTTGAGCCTGCCGAGCGCATGGGTCAGCCGCCCCCAGTCGTCGTCCTGCAGGCGGCCCGTGCGCAGGTCATGCTGGTTGAGCTTGCCGACCGAACCGAGCATACGCATCGCCAGTTGCGATGCGCCCATTTCCATACTGAAGATCGCCACCGGCAGCTTGCCGTCCAGCGCGACGTTCTCGGCGATATTGATGGAGAAGGCGGTCTTGCCCATACTCGGGCGCCCCGCCACGATGATCAAATCGCCCGGCTGCAAGCCAGATGTCATGCGATCCAGATCGGTGAAACCGGTGGCCGTACCGGTTACGTCGCTCTGGTTGTCGCGCCCGTAGAGCGTCTCGATGCGCTCCACCACCTGGGTCAGCAACGGCGGCATGGACATGAACCCCTGCTTGCCGCGCGACCCCGCCTCGGCAATCTCGAACACCTTGCTTTCCGCCTCGTCGAGCAGTTGCGCGGCGTCGCGTCCGGCCGGGCTGTAGGCGCTGCTGGAAATATCGGTGCCGACCTCCACCAGCTTGCGCATGATGGAACGCTCGCGCACGATCTCGCCGTAGCGGCGGATGTTGGCTGCCGACGGCACGTTCTGCGCCAGGCTGCCCAGGTACGGCAGGCCGCCGACCTTGTCCAGCTCACCGGCGATCTCCAGCGCCTCGGCGACGGTAATCACGTCCACCGGCTTGGCCATCTCGCTCAGGCGTACGATCTGGCGGTAGATCAGGCGGTGCTCGTGACGATAGAAATCGTCGTCGGTCATCAGGTCGGCAATCTTGTCCAGCGCGCTCGCCTCGAGCAGCAGGCCACCCAGCACCGACTGCTCGGCTTCCACGGAATGCGGCGGCAGTTTGATCTGGTCGAGTTGTGCGTCGGCAGCGGAGAAATTGTTCATTTGGCAGATTGCGCCCGAGGTGTAAGCGGAAGATATTTTACTCTGATGGAAACAAAAAAGGACTGTCGCCAGTCCTTTTCCGTATCGCCTTGATGCAAAGGCGGATTACTGTTCGCCGAGCACCGAGACGGTGATGTCAACGACCACATCGGTGTGCAGCGCAATGCTGACCGGATGGTCGCCGATGGTCTTGAGATGGCCGGTGGGCATGCGCACCTGCGCCTTCTCGATCTCGAAGCCCTGTGCAGCCAGTACCACCACGATGTCGGCATTGGTGACCGAACCGAACAGCTTGCCGTCCACGCCGGCCTTTTGCACGATCTGCACCGTCAGGCCGGCGAGCTTTTCACCGCGCGCCTGCGCTTCCGCCAGCCTGGCCTTCTCGGCCGCCTCGATCTCGGCGCGGCGCGTTTCGAACTCGGCCATGTTGGCTGCGGTCGCGCGCTTGGCCTTGCCTTGGGGGATCAGAAAATTGCGGGCAAAGCCGTTCCTGACCTTGACCACATCGCCCAGTTGGCCGACGTTGGTCACTTTTTCCATCAAAATTACTTGCATGACTTCGCTCCTTAGTGCAGATCGGTGTAGGGCAGCAAGGCCAGGAAGCGCGCGCGCTTCACGGCAGTGCTCAGTTGGCGCTGATAGCGAGTCTTGGTGCCAGTGATGCGCGCCGGGATCAGCTTGCCGTTTTCGGAGATGAATTCCTTGAGGATATTCACGTCCTTGTAGTCCACCTCGGCGATTTTCTCGACCGTGAAGCGGCAAAACTTGCGGCGTTTGAACAGATTGTTGCGGGAAGAACGCTTGTTCTTGTCATCCTTCTTCTTGTCTATACGAGCCATGATATTTCCTTATTCCAAAATTATGTCATTGATATGCAAAACCAGTTGCCGGCTGCGGATGCTTTGCTGCGCCAGGAAGCCACGTACCTTCACGGTCTGCCCTACTGCGAACTTCGCGGCCTTTTCGGCCACTCCGGCAAACGCCAGCGCATTCACTTCGCACCGCACCTGCCGCATTCCATCCGCTTCGGGCTGTTGCGAGCTGTGGCTCAATGTCAGCGCCACTCTCGCCACCCCGGCCGGGGTATACCGCATGCTTTCCAGCGCGATCAGCTCACCGCTGATGACAACCTGGTTACGCGCCAAGCCTACGCTGCCGCGCCTTCTTCAGCCTGCGGCGCAGCGGCGCCTTCGACCGGCACGGAACGGGATTTCTCTTCCTTCATCATCGCAGACGGCTCGGTGACGGCAGCCTTGGTCTTGACGGTCAGGTGGCGCAGCACCGCGTCGTTGAAGCGGAAGGCATGCTCCAACTCATCCAGGGTTTCCTGGTTGCATTCGATGTTCATCAGCACGTAGTGTGCCTTGTGGATTTTCTGGATCGGGTAAGCCAGTTGGCGGCGGCCCCAGTCTTCCAGGCGGTGAATCTGGCCGCTCTTGGAAGTGACCAGCGTGCGGTAGCGTTCGATCATCGCGGGCACCTGCTCGCTCTGATCGGGATGCACGATAAATACGATTTCGTAATGACGCATTACATCTCCTTATGGTTAAAGCCCCCCGCCATGCGTAACGGTGGAGCAAGGTATGCGAAGCTGCCTATCAGCCTCACAAGGGCGCGCATTATAGCGGAATAGGCTTATGCGTCAAGGATTTTGGGGATTTATGGCATACCGGAACGAGGTGATGCTACATGCGTTGCCGCACCGCCTCGAACAGACAGATCGCCGTAGCCGCCGCGGCGTTCAGCGACTCGACCCTACCGGGCATCGGGATGGCAATGGTCTGCGTGGCGAGTCTCAGCAAGCCGCCAGACAGCCCTGCCCCTTCGTTGCCGACCAGGAACGCCACCTTGCCGCGCAAATCGCAGTCATACAGGCTGTGCGTGGCCTGCAGACTGGCCGCCAGCAGCGCACCACGGAATGCCTTGGCCACCTCCGGCAAATCCTGCCGCTCATGGATATCCAGCGCAAAATGCCCGCCCATCGCGGCGCGCAGCACCTTCGGCGACCATGCATCGGCGCAGCCTTTGGAGAGAAACACCGCATCGCAGCCCGCTGCCGCCGCCGAGCGCAGCATCGAGCCGAGATTGCCGGGATCCTGGATATCCTCCAGCATCAATGCAAGGCGGCTGTCGGCCGCCGTTCCCGCCGGATGCGGCAGATCGATCACGGTGAGGATGCCGGTCGGCGTTTTCAGTTCGCTGAGTTCCGCGAACAGCCTGTCGTCCAGCTGCGTCACCGGTATGCCTGCAGCGCGTTCGAGCAACGCCGCTATTTCCGCATCGTGCAACGCGGCCGCATTCAGCAGAATGTGCTGCGGCTGTTTCCCGGCATCCAGATACGCCGCCAGCAGATGCGCGCCGTCCAGCAGGGTCTGCCCGGCCTTGCCGCGTTGCCGCGCCGAACCGGCAAGCCTGGAGAGTTCCTTGAAAAAGGGATTGTCGCGGGACTGGATCGTTTTCATGCTGCGTCAATATCCGATCAACCATCGGAGATGGACGGAGCATAACATAACCGCATTGCGCGCCGCCCAAGCGGCAGCCAAAGAAGGCAGCGCTAGTCTTCCGCCAGTAAATCCAGTTTCTTCGCCAGCCACTTGGTGGTGGTGGCCTGGATCAGAATGGTCACGAGGATGGCGATGAAGGTCACCGAGGCGATGATCTGCGCGCCGGGCGCTTTCATACCGACCAGCATGCCGGCCAGCGCACCGGGGATCACGCCGGTCTCGCGGGTCCAGCACATGAACAGCATCTCCCTGAGGCTCCACTTGGCGCGGCGATCCGGCAGGGTACACAGGAACACCGTCGCCGGACGCGCGACCAGCATAAACACCGCCACCACCGCTCCGCCTGCAAGCAGGTACTGGTTCATCAGGCCGAAATCCACCTGCGCGCCGAGCAGGATGAAGATAAACATGCGCATGATCAGCGCGGTGGTCATGATGAAATCCTCGAGGATGGCCTCGTCATGCTTGACGCGCTCGAAACCGAAGGATTCCTGGTTGCCGAGCATGATGCCGAACACGAACACCGCCATGAAGCCGCTGGCATGCATGCCGTCCGCACCCATGTAGGCGCCGATCACCGCCATCAGGGTGACCACCGGCGCATATTCGGCGAGGAAACCGAATTTTTCATGCGCGATAAAGAAGGCCGCCATGTAACCCAGCATTCCGCCGATCATGATGCCCAGCAGCGATTGCTTGAGCAGGTCGATGAGCGCATCGCCCGCCGAGAATTCGCCCGCACCCATCGCAATACCCAATATCGTAAAAGTGAGGATGGCGCCCATCGCGTCGTTGAAGGCAGACTCGCTCATCACCGTCTGCGCGACGCGCTCCCTGATCCTGACCTGCTTGAACACCGGCACCAGCGTCGCCGGATCTGTGGAAGCGAGCACGGCACCGAGCAGCAGCGCGACGATGACGGGAACACCGAGGAAATAATAGGCCGCTGCGCCGGTGATGGCGCCAGTGATCAGCACGCCGACGGTAGCGATCACCACGATGGTGATCCATACCTCCTTCAGCACCTTGAGGCGGATCGTCGCGCCGCCGTCGAACAGGATGTAGCTGGCGCCGAAGATCAGGATCAATTGATTGATCGCGGAATCGGCCTTGATGTCCACCAGCCCCAAGACGCTGGGGCCGAGCAGCATACCTACCAGCAGGAACACCACCACGTCGGGCACCCGAACCAATCGGGCCAGCAGGCCGGAGAAGGTTCCCACGGCGAGGACGATGCCGAACACCAGCAGGACATGCTTGGCCAATTCAAGTGAGGCTGAGGTTTCCATTATGATCTTTCAATGCAAGCGCCAGAAGAACAGGCGCGCTTATCCCGGCGCAATCCCATCGGCTTTTCGATGGTTTATCCCATCGGGGCATTAGCGTCCCGGGTGCCTGGGCAGTATAATGGCGCAGAAATAAAATTTCTGCCCCGTCCGCGTGCCCGCCGTTCGTTTCCTTGAGTCGATTTTTCCATTTTTTCGCATCTCCTGTCGGTTTTTACTGCTCTAATTCGCCTCGCCAATCTGTCTTTCGTTCGTTATATTTATCGCTGCATCATTCATCTTCCCATTTCGCGCTTTTAGCGCGTGACATCGCGTTTGCCGCAGGCGCAGATGGCTTGGCCAATGCTGGCGATCAGGGTACGCGAGGTCTTGTCATGCAGGGCCTGCAAGTGAAGTAACGCCCTGCTGCCGTGGTCGATGATCCCCAACAGGGAGTGCAGCTTGCCATGTGCATCGGTCTTGCCGGTGAGGTCGATGGCCCAGATGAGGTTGCGTGCCACGAGCTTCGGTTTGGCATGCTTGAGCTTGCGGCGCAGGATCTGAATCTCGTAGTTGTGACGTTACAGGATGTAGTGGACACAGTTTTTTTCCACGCTGATCCGGCGGAAAGCGGCAAAGCGGCGATTGCAGGTGTCGGCGATGGTGCGGCATCCGGCTTGCAGCATGCGCGCCTTGAGGCGAGGATTTCGGTCTTGAGACCTTCGGGTTTGCGGGGCGAATGGCGATGTTTGCCCGCATCGACCGGTACGGGAACTTATGGCTGCAGCGATGATGCGCAGGAACGTGAAACCTGCAACAGGCGCTCGGCACAGAGCTGCAACAGTTCGATTATCGTCAACAATATCAGCATTTTAAATGACTCGAATTAGTCACGCTGATCGTGCGCCATCTTCCGTTCATGGTTCCATATGCCTATCCTGAGCAATGCCGAAGGGCTCGCCACGAACGGAGGGATTATTCAGCGCTTCCTTATTCTGGACAGACATCTTTAATTTCTGCTTTCGACTCAGTAGTGTCCGGTCAGAGTCTGGCTATTTGATCGCCGCACATCCAAAAAAGTAAGCTACGGTCACTCTGCTTCGCCGACATCATCGAAGCAGTCATGACGCCAGCCGCACTCCTTCTTGTCGCAGTAATTGCTGTTGGATGTGGCATAGCAAGGAGTCTGCCCATTGTTGACCTGTATCTGCCGAATAATTTCGGCCTGCAAGCTGAATGATTTGATTTCTACTGGCTTTGCGATGGTTTCGGTGTTCATCGGCGGCTCCTTGGTTAGATTTCGTGGCGAGAAATCTACCACCGTAACCGGAAGATACCTATATGCCGAAATGCCTATATATTCCGGCCTATTGACTGGAGGGGTGAACTAGGTCTGTGCAGGAAACTTATGTTTGTGAAGGGGCCGGATCGCCCGGCCTGGTCATTTGCAGTAGGTATTGATGTCCTGCTGGGCTTTTTCGATGCGCTGGCGGCGCTGGTTGTCGTCCAGGTAGGAGCGTTCGCCTTTGGCGTCGATCTCGACCAGGCGCATCCCCTCCTGCAGGACGCGCAGGTTCTGTTGGGCGGCGGCACAGTTGACTTTCTCTGCGTCTACCCTGGCCTGCTCCTTGGCAGCCTTGTCGGCGGCTTCCTTCTTCGCCTGCTGTGCCTTTTTCATTTCCGCCTCGCGTTCCGCGATGGTCTTGGGCCCGGCGGGCGCGCTCGTGGCAGCCACGCCGCTTGTGCTCACGGGGGCCTCAGCCGCCGAAGGAAGGCGCAATTTCTCCACCTTCACGTTGGGAGGCGGAGGCTCGTCGGAATAATGCACCTTACCGTTTGCGTCCACCCATTTGCTGAGCCCGGCAAAAGCGTTTGCACTGGCCAGCACCAGCAGAGTCAGCAGAATTTTTTTCATCGCGATCGCCCTCGTGGTTCAGGAGTCATTTCAGCAGGCCTCATCCCCTGCGCCGTTTGCGTCTAAGTCTAGCACAGGGGATTGCGGCCGCACAGGAAGCACGGTCTGCCCGCAATGGACATGGATTGGTGCGATTGATAAACTTGCGGCTCCGGCATCCTGCCGGGCATCGATACACCGACCGGAACCAGACCCCTTGGAAATGCAGCTTCGCTTCCCGTGCCGTCGAGCGGCCTGCCTTCTCCGCACGACGGAACGCGGCTGATGGACATCCTGACCCACGGCCTGCTGGGCGGAACTCTCGCCCAATCGTACAGCAGGAAAGAAGAGACGCGCGCCGCGACGGCGACGGGCTTCCTTGCCGCACTGGTCGCGGATGCCGACGCGCTGATCCGCTCCGACGCCGACCCGCTGCTGGTGCTGGAATACCACCGCCAATTCACCCACTCGCTGGTTTTCATTCCCGCCGGCGCCCTGCTGGTTGCGCTGCTGCTCTGGCCCGCGTTTAAGGCACTCCGGCGTCCGATCGGCTTCCGCCGCATCTACCTTTACGCCCTGCTGGGCTGCGCGACGAGCGGCCTGCTCGATGCCTGCACCAGCTACGGCACGCACCTGCTGTGGCCGTTCACCGGGGAGCGCATCGCCTGGAGCATCGTGCCGATCTTCGACCCGCTGTTTTCGCTAGTTCTCGGCGCGGCGCTGCTGCTCGGTCTGCGCTCGCGCAAGACGATGGCGGCGCGCGCCGGCCTCTTGTTGGCAGCGGTCTACCTCTCCCTCGGCTGGTTCCAGCACCAGCGCGCCGAAGGCGCAATGCGCGCGACCATCGCACAGCGCGGGCATGAGGCCGCAAAACTCACCGTCAAGCCGACCATGGGCAATCTGCTGCTGTGGCGCTCGATCTACCGCTCCGGTGGAATCTACTACGTCGATGCGGTGCGGGTGGGCGGAACCGCAAAGGTTTATCCGGGCAATACCGCGCGCGCCTTCGACCTGTCGCGCGACCTGCCGGGGCTTGCTCCGGGTTCGGTGCTCTACCGCGACATCGGGCGCTTCGATTTCTTCTCCGACGGCTACCTCGCCCTGCATCCCGAAGATCCGGGCCTGCTCGGCGACGTGCGCTACGCGATGCTGCCCACCAGCACACGTCCGCTGTGGGGCATCCGCCTGGACATGCGGCAGCCGGAAGCCCATGCGCCGTTCGAGGCCTCGCGGCAGATGTCGCGCGAGGAGATCGACCGCTTCATCGATATGCTGAGGGGGAAAGATTGAACAAGGCCAGAACCGTGGAACGCCGCGACTACAGCCACGAGGTGCGCAAGCACCGCTTCCTCTGGGTGCGGGTGGTCTTCGCCGCACTGGGCACGCTGTTCCTGCTGGTCGGCATCATCGGCATCGTCACGCCCATCCTGCCGACCACGCCCTTCCTGCTGCTCGCCACCGCGTGCTACGCACGCTCGTCGCACCGCTTCTACAACTGGCTGATGAACCAGCCGGCCCTGGGCCCGCTGATCGTCGAATGGCGCACCTACCGCAGCATTCCGTGGCGGATCAAGCTGGTGGCGGTGACCACGATGACCCTGACCTTCGGCAGTTCGATAGTTTTCTTCATCAAGGACGGCTGGCTGCAGCTGGCGCTGGCCTTTTTCGGCCTGACGATGGTGGCCTGGCTCTACCGCATCCCGTCGCGCGACCGCCCAAAGCCCTGACTACTTGTGGGCGTCGCTCTCGACGGTTGGCTTGTGCTTCGCCAGCCATTCCCTCGCGAGGGATTTCGCCTTTTCGATCTGCTCGGGGCTCATCCTGGCTTCAATCCCTTCCATGTTGTAGCGGGCGGCCTCAAAACCTGCTGTCACGGCCAGGTTGTACCACATATGCGCCTCCACCGGATCGGGCTTTACCGTTGTGCCCAGCCCTTGTTCGTAAACCTCGCCGAGAACATATTGCGCCTCGGAAAACCCCTGCTCCGCTGCCTTGCGAAACAGCGACACGGCCTCCCTGTCGTCCTGCTTGACCCCGGTTCCATTCTTGTACATCACACCGAGCGCAATCTGTGCCGGCGCGCTGCCCTGTTCGGCCGCCTTGCGGTACCAGAATGCGGCCTTCGCGTGATCCTGCGGGATGCCTCGCACACCGCCGTACATGCCCCCGAGGAGCAGTTGCGCCTTCATATCGCCCTGCTCCGCAAGGGGTGTGAGTTCCTTCATTGCAACGGTGAAGCTGCCTCTCCTGTAGGCGGCGACCCCTTCCTTGAGACCGGCCTGCGCGGCGGTGCTGCCCGCGAGGAAGACGATAGCCAGGACGAGCCCGAGCGATTTTTTCTTGATTGACTTGTTCATGATTTACCTTGATTGCAGAGAGAAAATAACTGGGAAAATTATACGGCATGCCGCAAAACAGCGGCCGGAAATGCAGGGCTATTTCGACTCCATCACCCACATCCCGGCCCAGTCGTCGGGTGGCGGATTGGCCTTGAGGTGCCCGGCGCGCTCGATGTAGAGCTTGCTCGGCTTGTCGTTGGGGTTGAGCGCCGCGGCCTCCTTGAACAGCTTGATGGCCTGATCCCAGCGGCGGGCGCGATAGGCGGCCAGCCCGTCCTTGAACAGCTCCAGCACCTCGGCAATATTGGGGAAGGTCTCCTCGGTGTGGTAGGCGAGAATTTCGTAGATCGACACTGGCTCGGTCTTGCCCTTGACCACCACCAGGTCGATCTCCCTCTTGCGGTAGGTGCCCTGCAGCTTGCGCACCGTGAATTCGCTGATGAGGATTTTCGTGCCGTATTGCTTGCACGCCGACTCCAGGCGCGAGGCGAGATTGACGCCGTCGCCGATGATGGTGAAATCCATGCGCTTCTTCGAGCCGATGTTGCCGGACACCACGCTGTCGGTATTCAGGCCGACGCCGATATTGACCGGCAGCCTCCCCTCGCCGATGCGCTGATGGTTCCATTTTTCCAGTGTCTTGATCATGGCGACCGCGGCGCGCACCGCGCGGTCGGCATCGTCCTCATGGTTCTCCGGGATGCCGAACGCGGCCATGATCGCGTCGCCGATGAACTTGTCCAGCATGCCTTCCTCGTGCTGGATGCAATCCACCATCAGCGTAAAGTATTCGTTGAGCAACGCCACAGTCCCCTGCGCGCCGAGTTGCTCGGTCAGCGTGGTGAAGCCGCGGATGTCGGAGAACAGCACCGTGCATTCGACGTTCTTGCCGCCCAGCACCTCAGCGCCCGCGGCGACCAGCCGGTCGGCGATGCCGGGATCCATGTAGCGCGACATGGTGGACTTGATGCGTTTCTCGCTGCTGATATCCTCGATCACGAACATCGAGCCGATATGCTTCTGGACGGCGTCGAGCAGCGGCTGCACGGTAAGGTTGACCGACAGCGTCTCGCCCGCCGCCTGCAGCGGCGCGTCCATGGTGGTCTGCTGCTGCCCGCCCTCGGCCACCTGCCTGAGCTTCTCCAGCACCCAGGCATTATCGCCCGCGAAGAACTCCGCCGCCGGCTTGTGCAGCACTTCTTCGGGGCGCGCCTTGAGGATGCGCAGGCCGGCCGCATTGCAGGTGGCGATGCGCTCATTCTCGTCCAGCGTGATCAGCCCGTTCGACATGGACTCCAGCATGGATTCGTTGTAGTTCTTCATCGACTGCACGTCGGCGAACAGCTTGGCGTTTTCCAGCGCGATGGAAATCTGCGCAGTGAAGGCGCGCAGCCGCGACTCGTCATCGCTCGTGAATGGCCCGCCGCGCCGGTTCAGCACCTGGGTCACGCCGATGGTCTTGCCGTTCTTGTTAACGATGGGCACGCACAGGATGGAGCGCGTGAAGAAGCCAGTCTTCTTGTCGAAGGCCGGATTGAAACGCAGGTCGGCGTAGGCATAGGGAATGTTGATGGACTTGCCCGAGGTGAACACAGCGCCCGCGATACCGAGATGGTTGGGCAGGCGGATCTGCATCGACTCCAGCCCCTGGCCGACTTCCGACCATAGCTCGCCGGTCTTTTCGTCGTTGAGGAACAGCGTCGAGCGCTCGGCATTGAGCATGCGCGTCGCCTCGCCCATCACGCGCTGCAGCAGCGAGCTGAGCTTGATGTCGGCGGTGACTTCGGAAACGATGTCGATAAACTCCATTTCCTGCTTGTGGCGTGCCTTCATGCGCTCGATAAACTGTGCGCTCTGCAGCGCGAGCGTCCCCTGGCTGGTCATCGCCTGGAGCAGATGCAAATCATGCTGGGTAAATTTGCCTTTGAGCTTATTGAGAGTCTGCGCGACACCGATGACTTCGCCTTTCAGCGTCTTGATCGGCACGCACAGAATGTTCTGCGTGACAAAGCCGGTCTGCTCGTCTATGGAACGGTTGAAACGCGAATCCGAATAGGCGTCATGAATGATCAGCGGCTCGCCGCTGGTGAACACGAAACCAGCAATCCCGCTGGTGTTGAGCATGCGGATCTCACGCTTGATGTTACCCTGTACGGCGCGCGAATAGAGTTCGTTGGTGGCCGGATCGTTGAGGAACAGCGAGCCGCGCGCGGCGTTGAGGTGGGTGGTGGTCATTTCCACCAGAGCGTTGAGCACCTCGTCGAGGGTGTCGAACTCCGCCATCCGGTGCGAGACAGCAAGCAGCAATTCGGCCGTGTGCAGGCGGCGGCGCTGCTGCGCGTCGCTGTCGGCGGCAGATTTCTTTTTTCTGGTTTTGGCGGTCGGCTGGTCCATTTTTGCTGGTTCGAGTTTCAGGCTGCGGCTTTGGCGGACAACGCCTCGACCTGCTCGCGCAAGGTGCGGATTGTGCCATGCAACTGGGCGATTTCGGCATTCGCCGTGCTGACCGCCTTTTCGATGCCGCTTTCCTTGTCGATGCGCGCAATTTCAAGGCTATCGCGCAGTGCTGCGACAGTCGCCTTCAATTGCTGGATGTCGTTGTGGCTGGCGGCAACGGCCTGCTGCACCGCCCTTTCGCGTTCCGCCCGCGCCTCCTCCAGTTCCTCGCGCAATGTGACCACGGTAGCTTCAAGCTGTGTGGCCTCGGCCTTGGCGTCCACGGCAGCTTTGCGCAGCCGCGCATCCGACTCCGCTTGGGCATTCTCCAGTTCCTGGCGCAGGGCCAGCACCGTGCGCTTGAAATCGCGCAACTCCGCCTGTGCCTGGATCAGTTCGTCGTTCTGTTGCGCCATCCCGGATTCCGCCGTGTTATTAGTACCGCTGCCCATCGCCGGCGCATTCTACCATCGGCGACCGGCTTTTGCGGATAGCGTGCCCTGCAAACGGCAGACAGAAAAAAGGCCAGCTGGGGGCTGGCCTTTCGCTACCCGCAAAGCGGTATCGATTAAGCGCGCTTCTTGAACTCGTTGGTGCGGGTGTCGATTTCGATCTTGTCGCCGATCTCGATGAAGGCCGCGACGGGCAGTTCGTAACCGGTGTTGATCTTGGCGGGCTTCATCACCTTGCCGGAAGTGTCGCCGCGCACGGCGGGCTCGGTGTAGATCACTTCGCGCACGATGGTGTTGGGCAGTTCGACGGAGATCGCCTTCTCGTTGTAGAACACCACTTCGCAAGGCATGCCGTCTTCGACGTAGTTGATCGCGTCGCCCATGCATTCCGCCTCAATCTCGTACTGGTTGTATTCGCCGTCCATGAACACGTACATCGGGTCGGCGAAGTAGGAATAGGTGCACTCCTTGCGGTCCAGGATGATCTGGTCGAACTTGTCGTCGGCGCTGTACACGGTTTCTTTTGGCGCCTCGGTCAGCAGATTCTTCATCTTCATCTTGACCACCGAGCCGTTGCGGCCGGAACGGCTGTATTCTGCCTTCAGCACAACCATCGGGTCGTTGCCGATCATCACAACATTACCTGCGCGGAGTTCCTGTGCTGTCTTCATGTTTACTGCCCCTCAATTTTGAAGGCGCGCATTCTACCGGTTTCCCGGAAAAAATCCAGTAGATTCAACGCCAGATTGTTTTCTGCCAATTCCAGCGCCCAGCCCTGGGCGCGCTGCCGCAGCATAGACTGGTGCTCACGAAAATCGTTCCATGCCTGGCCGACCGGAATGGGCAATGCTCCACCGCTGTTCCACGCCTCCCACAGCCCGCGCAGCGCCGCTTCCGCTTCCGGCGGCAACCCGGCGCAATACCGCGCCATGAATGCGCTCAGCTTCTGCATATGCACACCGTCGTGCTGCGGGTAGATATGCCAGACGAAGGGCCTGGCCGCCCACTGCGCCCGCACGCAGGAATCCTCGCCGCGCACGAAGTTGATGTCGCACGCCCAGAGCAACTCATCGTAACGCTCCTGCTCGACGAACGGCAGCACGCGCACTTGCAGCTTGCCGCGTGAGTAGCCGGCCCTCTCCCCTAACCCCTCTCCCGCAAGCGGGCGAGGGGAATCCGGATCGCCGAAGTATTGTCCCACCTGCGGCAGGATGCGCCCCTCCGGCACGAGGCACAGCACCGGCTGCTCGCCGCCCGCCCAGGCGTCGAGCAGCCCCACCAGCGCATCGTTCTCGTAGCCGAACAGCGAGACCTTCAATGTCTCTTCACCCGGCACTTCCATGCCGAACGACGCCCAGAACGCCCGCTGCCGTACGGCATCGTTCCGGAACGCATCGCGCTGCGCGAAGAGGTCGCGCTCCAGCAGTAGCCCGCCAGTTTTTGGAGTAAACCCCGGGAAGAAGAAGTACCGGGTCAGCGGCAGGCTGGGCTGCGGCGAAGGCAGCTTGTGGTGCGTCCCTACCCATTCTTCCGCGCTCAGGTATTCGAGATTGATCCACACCGGCTTGGGCTCCCGCGCCGCCATCGCCTCGAGGTAGCCCTGCGGCAGTTTGCAGGCGAACGCCTCGACCACCAGTTCGGCGGGCTGAATCGCCTCCTCTTCCCCGTTCGCCCTGAGGTATCGAAGGGTGAACGGCCTGTCCGCCCCCTGCCAGCGCCGCACCTCCACACCCCGGCAATGCTGGACATCCCGTGCCGCGTCCGCCTCCGGGCACAGCTTCACCAGGCTGTCCAGATCGTCCACCCACAGCCTCACGGTCAGCCCATGCTCCTGCGCCAGCTGCCGCGCCAGCCGCCAGCACACGCCGATGTCGCCGTAGTTGTCGATGACATTGCAGAAGATGTCACAGCGGTTTGGTATGTCGTTGATCATAGAAGAAATAGGCGGCAGACTGGATAACCCTTATCATATTGTCCCACAATGGACAAAACTAATTCGTGCCCGTCTGGTCTTATGGCGCAACTGGTCACCAAGCCAGAGATAAACAAAGGAATAAGCCACGTGAATATCTCGCCCGTTTCTGTCTTGCTTATGAAATCCCAGGTGTTGAGTTCGCTGACAAGCTCGGCGTCTAATGCCAAGGGCAACGACTCATGGGCGGCCATGTTCTCGCTTCTGACTTCAAAAAGCGGCGCCCAGCCTACCCAATTATCCTCAGACCCGCTATCCCTGCTCATCCAGAGCAGCAATGTAAACCAAAGCAGCAGCACAAAAGGCATCTCCCCCACTGGCCGCAATATGGCGCTAGCCGATCCTGAATCGGCCTACACGATGATGACAGTCATCAACAAAAAAGATGTTTACTACAAGGCCCAGTTCTCGGAACTGAGCCAGATGAAATCAGCTATCTCCCGGATGCAGGATGCAGGTCTGAGCCTGGGCAGCATTGTGTCATCCGACGGCAATGACAGCATAAAGTCCCGGTTGCAGGCCTTTGTGGGGCAGTACAACAACTGGATTCAGAGGTTTGCTCCCGACTTGCAGGAAGGCGGTTTGTTATCCGATACCCGGGCAGCCCAAGTGTCTCAATACGAGTTGGAGCAAAGCGTTAGCTACCGTTTCTTCGGGATCGAGAAGGGCGTGCACGGCCTGGGCGATCTGGGCATCGCTATTGCCCCCGGTTCCCGGTTGGCCTCCCTGGACACCACCAAACTGGACTCGCTACTGGCAACCAACAAACAGGGTGTCGTGGATGCGGTACAGGAATTCGGCACAAATTTTGCCAAGTCGGCAAGCTTGCTCAATTCGGACGGCAATTTTGTCTTGAGCCGGCTCGACAACCTGAATCGCGCCATTCATTACATCGCCGACAACAAGGACTCATTGCAGAAGGAGTTCGGCACCGGCGACGCAGCCAAGCCTGCGGGGCAGATCGCCCAGGCGCTGGCCGCATATAACCAGACGTACGGCGTTTAGAACCTGTTTCAGGGCAAAATCAGTCAAATCACTTTCGCAAGCACTGTTTTCACTCCGTCCGCAACGCCTCCACCGGGTCTAGCCTCGCCGCGCGCCTCGCCGGCATCACGCCGGCCGCGAGGCCAATAGTCGCCGCACTGAGTTCGGCGACCACCGCGAATTCCCACGGCGTGTGCACCGGCAGCGCAGGAAATAGCTGGTGCAACGCCTGCGCGATGCCGACTCCGAGCACCAACCCGGTGAGTCCACCCAGCGCGGAGAGCAGCATCGCCTCGCCGAGGAACAGCGCCAGCACCTGCCGTTCGCGCGCACCCAGCGCGCGCAGCAGGCCGATCTCCGAGGTGCGCTCGGTGACGGCCATGGTCATGATGGTCAGGATGCCGACTCCACCGACCAGCAACGAGATGCCGCCCAGTGCGCCGACCGCGAAGGTGATCACATCCAGCACCGAGCCGAGCACTTCGAGCGCCTTTTCCTGCGGAACCAGCGTGTAGTCTTCACTGCCGTGCCGCGCCGTGAGAATGCCGCGGATGCCCGCCTCGACCTGTTCAAGCTCGGCGCTGGGGCGGTAGGTGACGTGGATTTCCATCAGGCCGGAACGGTTGAACAGCTCCATCGCGCGCGCGGCGGGAATGTAGACGGTGTCGTCCAGGTCGAAGCCGAGCACCTGACCTTTCGGCTCCATCACGCCGATCACGCGGTAGCGCTGCCCGCCCACGCGCAGGTAGCTGCCGAGCGGGTTCTGCCCGGCAAACAGTTCCTGCCTGATCTTGGCGCCAAGCACGACGAAGGCGCGCGCCTGCTCGGGGTCGTCGCGGGGCAGGAAACTGCCGGTCTGCACGTACATGCGCAGCGCCTGCGGCATCTCGGGGCCGACGCCGGACACGATGGTGCGGCGCGTCTTGCCGTCGGCGCGCACCTCGGCGTTGCCCGTCACGCTGGGGCTGATGTATTCGACATAAGGCAGGCGGCGCAGCGCCTCGGCATCGTCCAGCGTGAGCGGCCTGACCGAGCCGAGCATGCCGACGCTCGCGCCGTGAGTCTGCTTCTTGCCCGGCTGGATGCCGATCAGGTTGGTGCCGAACTGGCTGAACTCGGAGAGCACAAACTGGTGCAGCCCCTCGCCGATAGAGGTCAGCAGGATCACCGCCGCAATGCCGACCGCGATGCCCAGGCCGGTGAGAAAGCTGCGCACGCGGTAGGCGAGGAAGCTGGATGAGGTGAGGCGGATCAGGTCGGGAAATAACATTTCTCGGGCACCTCAGCTCCGCGCCAGCGCCATCACCGGATCGAGCCGCGCCGCGCGCCGTGCGGGCCATACGCTGAACAGGATGCCGGTGCCTGTTGCCGTACCAAACGCCGCGAGCACCGCCCACCAGGGGGCTGCCACCGGCAGCGCCGGGTAGATTTGCGCGATCACCCGTGTGCCGATCTCGCCGAGCACCAGCCCCGCCACGCTGCCGATGCCGGAGAGCAGGATCGCCTCAGCGAAGAACAGGTTCCTGATCTGGCTCGCCGGCGCGCCCAGCGCCTTGAGCAGGCCGATTTCCCGGACGCGCTGCGAGACGGCGATGAGCATCACGTTCATGATGAGGATGCCGGCCACCGCCAGGCTGATCGCGGCGATGCCCGCGACCGCGAGCGTCAGCGCGCGCAGGATGCGGTCGAAGGTGGCGAGCACGGCGTCCTGCGTGATGACCGTCACGTCGCGCTCGCCGTGCCGCTGCGCCAGGATCTCCTCGGCGTCCCGCTTGGCGCGCTCGATGGAATCGCGGCTTTTCGCCTCCACGAGGATGCGGAACAGGCCGACGGTATTGAACAGGATGTGCGCCGAGGCGACCGGCACGATGACGATCTCGTCGGTGTTGAAGCCCATCGATTCGCCCTGCGCCGCGAGCACGCCGATCACGCGGAAGCGCCGGTCCCCGAGCCGCACCCAGGCGCCGATGGCATTCTGCTGACCGAACAGCTCGCGCTTGAGCTTGGCGCCGAGCACGCACACCGATTCGCTGGAATACACATCCCCGGCGGGAAGAAACTGCCCCTGCCCCATGTTCATGTGGCGCACCTCCAGCAGGTCGGCCGTCGAGCCCAGCACGGCCACTTCGCGGTTGAGCGCATCCCGCGAAATCTGCGATGCACCCACCGTCAGCGGCGCGATGCGCCCGATGGCGCGGCTGCGCAGCAGGGCCTGCGCGTCGTCCAGCGTGATCTCGCGCGGAATCTGCCCGAGCAGCATGCCCGGCCCGAATCCCGTCGTCTCGGTGCGGCCGGGAAACACGATCAGCAGATTGGTGCCCAGCGAGGAAAACTGGCCGACGACATAGCGGCGCGCCCCTTCGCCGAGGCCGGTGAGCACCACCACCGCCGCCACGCCGATGGACATCGCAAACATCATCAGCAGGGTGCGGGCACGGCTGCCGCGCAGGCTGCCCGAGGCAAACTGCACGACATCGACGAACCTCATGCGCCCGCCGGCCGGCCGGTCTCGCCGGTGATCCGCCCGTCCACCATGCGCACCTGGCGTGCCGCGCGCCCGCCGATGACCGGGTCATGGGTCACGAGGATCAGCGCGACCCCCTGCCCGACCAGTTGCTCGAGCAGGTTCATCACCTCCTTTCCGGTGGCCTGGTCGAGGTTGCCGGTCGGCTCGTCGGCCAACAGCACGGCGGGGTGCATGCTGGTGGCGCGTGCGATCGCGACGCGCTGGCGCTGCCCGCCGGAAAGCTGGTCGGGCCGATGGTCGGCGCGGTCCGCGAGGCCGTAGTTTTCCAGCAGCTGCGCGACGCGCGCCTTGCGTTCGGCGGGAGAAACCCCCGCCAGCATCAGCGGCAGCTCGATGTTCATCGCGGCGGTGAGGCGCGGCACCAGATGGAACGACTGGAACACGAAGCCGACTTTTTCGCTGCGCACCTTGGCCTGCTGCCGGTCATCCAGGTCGGTGACGTCCCCGCCGTCCAGCCGGTAAGTGCCCGAGGTCGGGCGGTCGAGCAGGCCGATCAGGTTGAGCAGCGTGGATTTTCCGGAGCCGGATGGCCCCATGATCGAGACGTAATCGCCCGCCGCGATCTCGAGATCGATGTCGCGCAGCGCGGCAACCTGCTGGTCGCCGACGGTGAAGATACGGCTGATCTGGCTAAGCGCTATCATTCAAACACCACTCCGGTTGGAATTCACGGGTGGGATGCAAGCAACTGCCTGCACCCTGCTTCGCGAATCAGAAAAGAAGTATCTTGAACCCTATCGATATCAAGACGATTCCGCCGAAAATTTCCGCCTTGTTTTCGAGCCAGGTGCCGCTCTTCCTGCCGATCAGAACGCCGGCCCAGCTGAAGGCGAAAGTCGTTGTTCCGATGATGAGGCAGGCAACATAAGGGTTTACCTCCAGCAGCGTCAGGCTGAATCCGGCCGCCATCGCATCGATGCTGGTAGCGATGGCCAGCACCAGCATCATCTTGCTGGTGACGTCGGAGATGTCCTCTTCGATGCCTTCGCTGAGGCCTTCGTAAACCATTTTCGCGCCGATCAGCACCAGCAGCCCGAAAGCGATCCAGTGGGCATAGGCGTCTATCCAGCCCAAGATACCCTTGCCGCCCAGATATCCGATGAAGGGCATAAGAGCCTGGAAAACGCCGAAGTAGAAGCCGGCTTTCAGCGCCAGGCCGGGCGTGTCTTTCTTGGCGCCCAAGCCGATGGAGACAGCAAAGGCGTCCATGCTGAGCGCCACCGCCAAAATAATCACTTCTATCATTTTGCGGTCTTCGCAGCCTCCGGCTGCACGCGCACGCCGGCCTTCACCCCGGCCGCATCGAGCGACATCACCACGCGGTCGCCCTCGTTCAGGCCGGAGGTAATCTCGGTGTATTCCCAGTTGGCCAGACCGGTCTCGACCTTGCGCTCTTCGAGGACGCCATCCGGCCGGTAGAACAGCACGCGCTTGCCTTCCAGCAGGGTCTGCGTGGGGATGCGCAGCACCTTTTCATGGGAGGCATGCACGATCTCGACGTCGGCGCTGTAGCCGATCAGCAGGTTCTCCTGAGTAGGCGGTTCAACAAACTCAACTTCCACCTCCACGGTGCGCGCCTGCTTCTCCAGCTCCAGCACATAGGGAGCGATGCGTTTGACCTTACCGGCGAAGGACTTGCCCTTGATCGCATCCAGCACGATGCGGCCTGGCTGACCCACCTTGATGCTGGCCGCGTCCACCTCGTCGATCGGTGCGCTGACGAACATGCAGCTGTCGTCGATCAGGTCGATCGCGGGCGGAGTCGGGATACCGGGCGGCGAAGGCGTGGTGTATTCACCCAGTTCGCCGCTGATGTCGGCCACGACACCGCCGAACGGCGCGCGCAGCACCATGCGCCGCAAACCGGCCTGCGCCACGTTGATGCGCGAACGCGCCTGTTCGATCTCGCTGCGCGCCGCCGTGCAGGAAGCCCGTTTGGCTTTTGCGTCCGCCTCGGCGCGCTCCAGTCCTTCCGGCGAGATGAAGCCGCGCTCGCGCAACTGTCGCGCGCGCACAGCCTCCTTGCTGCTCATCTCCGCGATGGTGCATATCTCATCGACACGCGTGTTCGCCGTATTAAGCTGCTGCTCCGCGAGCCGCGCCTGCGCCTGCAGGTCGTCGTTCCACAGCTCCAGCAATATCTGGTCGGCCTTGACCCGGTCGCCCTTCTTCACCAGCAGGTGCGCGATCTGCCCGCCCACCGGCGGCGCCAGCTTGGCGCGGCGGCAGGCCTTGACTGTCCCCGCACGGGTGTTGCTCACCGTCGCCTCCACCGTGCCGCGTTCAGCCTTGGTCAGTTGCACGCGAACCGGCTCGGGGCGCGTGAAATACCAAGTCGCCGCCGCCAGCAATAGCAGCACCGCGAGATAAGGGAGGTATTTCAGGAGGCGATTTTGTTCACGTTGCCGAGACAATGTCATGCGATTTCCCCAAGTGCTGGGTCAGCCATGCTGACAGAATGTTGGGCTTGCATTGGCCCCGGATTGGATGGTGCTGGAGAGAGGAATCGAACCTCCGACCTACGCGTTACGAGTGCGTTGCTCTACCAACTGAGCTACTCCAGCAGAAACGGGGGCGATTATAGAGGACGCGCTGCGACAAGGGAACATTTAGAGCGTTGGCGCTCCTCATTATTGCAGCGCGCTTATTACTGCAACGCACGGGGCAGCGGGAATATGACGTTCTCGCGGATGCCTTTCAGTTCGGTGACGCTCTCCGCACCCAATTCGCGCAGGCGCGCGACCACGCCCTGCACCAGTAACTCGGGAGCGGATGCGCCGGCGCTGATACCGACGCGCGTCTTGCCGGCGAACCATTCCGGCTGCAATCCGCCGGCATCGTCCACCAGATAGGCCGGCACGCCGACCTTGGCCGCGACTTCGCGCAGCCGGTTGGAATTGGAACTGTTCGGCGACCCCACCACGATCACCACGTCGCATTGTCTGACCAGCAGCTTGACCGCATCCTGGCGATTTTGCGTGGCATAGCAGATGTCGTCCTTCCTCGGCCCGGTGATATTGGGAAAGCGCGCCTTGAGCGCGGCGACGATGCCGCTGGCATCATCCACCGACAGAGTGGTCTGTGTGACAAAGGCGAGATTATTTTCGTCGTTTACCTTGAGGCCGGCGACCTGTTCGGGCGATTCGACGAGGTAGATCCCGCCGTCGCACTGCCCCATCGTGCCTTCCACTTCCGGATGCCCCGCATGGCCGATCATGATGATTTCCTTGCCCTGGCCGCGCAGCCGCGATACCTCGACATGCACCTTGGTCACCAGCGGGCAGGTCGCATCGAACACCGTCAGGCCGCGTGCCTCGGCCTCGCGGCGCACCGATTGCGGCACGCCGTGCGCGCTGAAAACCAGGATGCTGCCGGGCGGCACTTCGGCCAGGTCTTCGATGAATATTGCGCCCCGCTGGCGCAAGCCGTCCACCACGAATTTGTTGTGTACCACCTCGTGGCGCACGTAAACCGGCGCGCCGTGCAATGCCAGCGCACGCTCGACGATGGTGATGGCGCGGTCCACACCGGCGCAGAAACCGCGCGGATTAGCCAGCAGCAGATCCATGCTTGCGCTCCTTGAGGCTGTCCAGGATCAATAAAAACGCGCCGCAGGTAATCGCTGAATCGGCGACGTTGAAGGCCGGGAAGTAATATTCGTCCCAGTGGAAATGCAGGAAGTCCACCACATGGCCGTAGGCGATGCGGTCGATCAGGTTGCCCAGCGCGCCGCCGAGGATCAGGCTCAGCGCCAGCGCGAACAGCGTCTGCGCGCCGTGCCTGCGCAGCAGCCAGACGATCCATACCGAGGCGACAACGGCGATCCCGGCGAACAGCCAGCGCTGCATCCCGCCCGCATCGCTGAGGAAGCTGAATGCCGCGCCGGTGTTGTGTGCCAGCACCAAGTCGAACACGCCGAGCACAGGAAGGCTCTCGCCCAGGACAAAGTGGCTGGTGATCCACGCCTTGCTCGACTGGTCGAGCACGATCACCAGAAAACTCAAGCCCAGCCAGCGATTAAGCATAGCGCCGCGCCTCGCCGCCGCCGAACAGGTTGCTCACACACCGGCCGCAAATGGTCGGGTGATCGGCATCGCCGCCCACGTCTTCGCGGTAATGCCAGCAGCGCTCGCACTTGTCGTGCAGGCTCGCGGAGACATCGATGTGCTGGTCGGCTTCCGTCGCGACGCGATGCACCGTGGCACGCGAGGTGATGAACACGAAGCGCAGGTCGTCGCCGAGGCGCGCCAGCACGTCGTAGTCCTGTCCCGCCGCATACACGTCCACTTCGGCGGCCAGCGCCGAGCCGATCAGTCCGACGGTACGCGCCTCTTCCAGTTGCTTGTTCACCCTGGCGCGCCATGCGGTGATAGCCTGCCAATCGGCAAGACTCACCGCTTCCCGCGACTTGGCCGGAAGCGCGTGCCACTCGCCAGTGAACACACTTTCGTCCTCCCTGCCGCACAGCACCGCCCAAGCTTCCTCGGCGGTAAAACTCAGGATCGGCGCCATCAAGCGCACCAGGCTGTGAGTGAGGTGGTACAGCGCGTTCTGCGCGGAGCGGCGCGCCGCGGAATTTTCCCCGGCGGTGTACAGGCGGTCTTTCAGGATGTCGAGATAGAAACCGCCCAGGTCTTCGGAACAGAAGGTCTGCAATTTTTGTGCGATCAGGTGGAATTCATAGCGTGCGTAATCTGCGACCACCTCGTCCTGCAAACGTTCCACCAGCGCCAGCGCATAGCGGTCGATCTCCAGCCACTGCTCCACCGGCAAGGCATGCCGCTGCGGGTCGAAGTCCGAGATATTGGCGAGCAGGAAGCGCAGGGTGTTGCGGATGCGTCGGTAGCTCTCCACCACGCGCTTGAGGATTTCGTCGGAGATGGTCAACTCGCCGGAGTAGTCGGTCAGGGCCGCCCACAGGCGCAGGATGTCCGCGCCGAGCGTATCGAGCACCTTTTGCGGCGCGATCACGTTGCCCTTGGACTTGGACATCTTGTGACCCTGCCCGTCCACGACGAAGCCGTGTGTGAGCAAGGCCTTGAACGGCGCGCGGCCGTCGATCGCGCAGCCGGTCAGCAGGCTGGACTGGAACCAGCCGCGGTGCTGGTCGGAGCCTTCGAGGTACAGGTCTGCCAGATAACCATCCGGGGCCGAGCGCAGTTCCGTGCGGCGCCGCAGCACCGCCGCATGCGTCGTGCCCGAATCGAACCATACGTCCAACGTGTCGGTGAGCTTGCGGTAGTGCACCGCGTCTTCGCCGAGCAGGTCCACCGAGTTCAGGTCGAACCATGCCTCGATGCCGTCCTGCTCGACGCGCTTGGCGACTTGCTCCAGCAATTCCGGGGTGCGCGGGTGGAGCTGCATCGTCTCCCTGTGCACGAAAAACGGCATCGGCACGCCCCAGTTGCGCTGGCGCGATACGCACCAGTCGGGGCGGTTGCGGATCATCGCCTCAAGACGCGCGCGCCCCCAGGCGGGAAAGAATTCGGTACGTTCGACCGCGCGGTTCGCGAGGTCGCGCAGCGTCTGGCCGTCGTGGCTCGCGTGGGAGCGGCCTTCCCGGATCAGCCTCTCGGCATCCGCCGCGATCGGGTAGGCGGCGTTATCCATGCCGATGAACCACTGCGGCGTGGAGCGGAAAATGATCGGCGTCTTGTGCCGCCAGCAATGCGGATAGCTGTGCTGCACTTTCTCCATATGCAGCAGATGGCCGCTGGCCTGCAACGCGCTCAGCACGATGTCGTTCGCCTTCCACACGAACACCCCCGCCAACGGCGTATCGCCGGCAGGCGGCGTGGTAGAGATGAACTTGCCGTCGTCGCCTACCGGATTGTCGGTCGGCAAATGGTATTTCTGGCCGACGAAGTAGTCGTCCAGGCCGTGCGCGGGCGCGGTGTGCACCAGACCGGTGCCCGCTTCCAGCGTGACATGTTCGCCGCAGATGATAGGTACGATGCGGTCGTAGAACGGGTGCCACAACGGCAGCAATTCCAGCATCGCACCCTTGCAGCGCCCGGCTGTTTCGCCACTCAGCTGATAGCGCTGCAGACAGCTTTCCATCAACTCCGCAACCAGCAGCAGATAACCCCTGCCGGTCTTGATCAGGCAGTACTCATGCTCGGGATGCACGCTCACCGCCTGGTTGGCGGGCAGCGTCCACGGCGTGGTGGTCCAGATCACCGCATAGACTTTCGCATCGACCGGCAACGACACGCCGAACGCCTTCTCCAGCGCAACCCTGTCCTTGACCTCGAAGCCCACATCGATCGCGGGCGAGGTCTTGTCCTCGTATTCCACCTCGGCCTCGGCCAAGGCCGACTGGCAATCCAGACACCAGTTCACCGGCTTGCGCCCCTGGTAGAGGTAGCCGCGCTCGTAGATGCTGCCGAGCGCGCGCATGATGTCGGCCTCGGTCTGGTAGTCCATCGTCAGGTAGGGGTGCTCCCAGTCGCCCAGCACGCCGAGGCGGATGAAATCCTTCTTCTGCCGCTCGATCTGCTCCCTGGCATATTCGCGGCACAGCACGCGGAACTGCGCGGGCGGGATCGCCTTGCCGTATTTCTTCTCCACCTGCAACTCGATCGGCAGGCCGTGGCAGTCCCAGCCCGGCACGTAAGGGGCGTCGAAACCCGCGAGTGTCTTGCTCTTGACGATGATGTCCTTGAGGATCTTGTTCACCGCATGGCCGATGTGGATGTCGCCGTTCGCATAGGGCGGGCCGTCGTGCAGGATGAACTTCGGCTTGCCCTGTCTGGCCGCACGGATTTTTTGGTAGCGCTGCTGCGCCTGCCAGTTTGCGACCATCTGCGGCTCGCGCTTGGCGAGGTCGCCGCGCATCGGGAAAGGAGTATCGGGAAGATTGAGCGTGTCTTTGTAATCGGTCATTTCGGGTAGTCAATCATTTCGTTTAAACCATTGCTTTGCGTTCTGCACATCCAGCGCGATCTGCCGCGTCAGCGTTTCCACATCGGGATATTTTTCCTCGTTGCGCAGCTTGTGCAGGAAATCCAGGCGCATGTGCCGGTTGTAAATCTGCTGCGCAAATTCGAAGAGGTGCACTTCCAGCACCGGCCTGCCGCCCTGATGCACCGTCGGGCGCACGCCGAGGCTCGCCACGCCCTGCAGCACGCCCATGCCCTCGGCATGCGCCTGCACCACGAAGATGCCGGACAGCGGCGGGCGGTTGTGCTTCAGCTGGATGTTGGCAGTCGGGAAACCGATCCGCCTGCCCAGGCCGTCGCCATGCTCGACGCGCCCGCTGATGCTGTAGGGGCGTCCCAGGTAGGACTGCGCCTTGCGCATGTCGCCCTCCGCGAGCGCCGCGCGCACCGCCGTGCTGGAGATGCGCACGCCGTTGTGCAGCACGCTGCGCACAGCCTGCACCTCGAAGCCGTGCTGCATGCCGATTTTTTCCATCAGCGCGAAATCGCCGGCGCGCCCGCTGCCAAAGCGGAAATCGTCGCCGATCAGCACGAATTTGGCCGACAGTTTTTCATGCAGCGCATGAATGAAATCCGCTGCGCTCATCTGCGAAAAACGCGCATTGAAGCGGCACACATGCACGCGGTCGATGCCCATCGCGTCGAACAGTTCCAGCTTCTCGCGCAGATTGGTCAGCCGCGCCGGCGCCTGCTGCGGGGCAAAAAACTCGCGCGGATGCGGCTCGAAGATCACCACCGCCACCGGCAGGCCGCGCGCCTGCGCCGCAGCGCGCAGTTCGCTCAGCAACGCCTGATGGCCCAGATGCACCCCGTCGAAATTGCCGATGGTGAGCGCGACAGGCTGGGTGTCGTGGGAATGGAGTCCGCGAAAAATCAACATGGGCGCGGATTATACCCGACGGGTACCGGGTTACGCCCAGTGTCTTACAGAAGGATTTCTTCGCCCTCCCGGGCCAGACGGCATTCCAAACCGCCACTTTCCCCGGAAAGATTGGCCAGCGCCTTTGCAAATTCCCGTTCCAGCGCCTCGTCACTGCGGGTGGGCTCGTGGTGGGTGCAGTACACGATTTTTGCGCCGGCTCTTTTCGCCATCGCGATACAGGAATCGAAAGTGCCGTGCCCCCAGCCCCTCTTCGACGGGTATTCCCCGGTCGTGTAGGACGAATCGACAATCAGCACATCCACGCCGCGCATCGCCTCGATGATGGACTTTTCCTTGTCCTCGATCAGCGCCTGGTATTCCTCGTAGCCCTCGTCCTCGGGGGCATAGATGTTGTAGGGAGGTTCGTAATCGCCGGTAAAGAACACCGATTTACCGTTGCAGTCGATGCGGTAGCCGAAGTTGATGACCGGGTGGTTGAGCAGCGTCGGCGTGATCGTGGCCGAGCCGATCCGTACGCTCTGCTCCGGCATCAGGGTCTCATATTCGATGCTGGCCTTCATTTCGGCCTTGCGCACCGGGAAAAAGCTGTACTGCAACTGCACGTCCATGACCTGCTCGATGCCGCACCCTGAAACGGGATCGAATGCGCCATGCAGGCGCAGAGTGTTGCCGGGAATGAAGACCGGGATGAAGAACGGCAGGCCCTGGATATGATCCCAGTGGGTATGGGTGATGAAGACGTTCGCGGTAACCGGCATTTCCCTGAGCAGCGTTTGCGACAGCGCAAAAATCCCGGTGCCGGCGTCGAGGATGATCAGCTCGTTATCGTCGGTGCGGATTTCGATGCAGGTGGTGTTGCCGCCGTACTTGGCGGTATGGGGTCCGGGCGACGGGATCGAGCCGCGCACGCCCCAGAATCTGATTTTCATGCGTCGACTCCGACCTGGGAAAACAATTGTGCTTCCTCGGCCATTTTCGACAGGTCGCCGAGGGAAGCGATGACTGCATCGAGATCGCCGCCGAAATAGTTGCGGGCTGCCGGTGGCAGCGCCTCGACGCAGGGATCGCCGCTATCGCCGAAGGACATCTTGTTGCTGATCTGGTTGGCGGTATAGACGCTGGCCCACATCCCGCTTTCTGCACCTTCCGTGGAATGGTGGTTGCGGATGCAATCGACCAAGGCCGGATGGAATTGCCACTTCTCCGCCAGCATCGAACCCACGACGCTGTGGTCTACGCCGATAACCTGGCTTTCCGCCACATGCAGCGGTATGTTCTCGCTATGGCTCTTCTGCATCGCCTGACTGAACTCGTCGGCCATAAACTGTGCGAACACTACCTTGCCGAAATCATGCAACAACCCCGCAATATAGCAATCCATCGGGTCGGTGCCCTTCAGCTTGCCGCCCAGTGATTTTGCGATGCCGGCAGTGGTCAGGGAGTGCAGCAGATAGCGCTGCATATCGAAACCGGCGTCATTGTACTTGGGCAGAATGCCGACCGAGGCGATGCCGAGCGCGAGATTCTTGATGGTATTGAAGCCGAGGAAAGCCACCGAGTGGTTGACCGAGGTAATCTTGCTGGGCAGGCTGTAATAGGCCGAGTTGAGCACCCTGAGGATCTTGACCGTCATCACTGGGTCTTTTTCGATCACCTGCACCAGATGCTTGGGCTCGCAGTCCAGGTTCCTCGTCAGTTCCAGGATTTTCTGCACGCTCTTGGGAAAGGCAGGCATTTTTTCCACGGCCAGGGTGAGTTTTTTTGCCAGTTCCGGCGAAATCTGGTTCATGTCGTCGAATAAATTGATATGTAAGAGCCTATTTCAGCAGGTTCATACCCAACGTGGGGGCATGAAACCTGCTGAAATAGGCTCTTAAGCATAGCATGACTTGCTATGCCGTTCCGCCCACCGTCAACCCGTCGATCTTCACCGTAGGCTGCCCCACGCCGACCGGCACGCTCTGGCCTTCCTTACCGCAGGTACCAACGCCGGGATCGAGCGCCATGTCGTTGCCGATCATCGAGATGCGTGTGAGCACGTCGGGGCCGTTGCCGATCAGCGTCGCGCCTTTCACCGGCCGGGTGATCTTGCCGTCCTCGATCAGGTAGGCCTCGGCGGTGGAGAACACGAACTTGCCGCTGGTGATATCCACCTGTCCGCCGCCGAAATTCACCGCATACAGGCCGTGCTGCACCGAGGCGAGGATTTCCTGCGGGTCCTTGTCGCCGTTGAGCATGTAGGTGTTGGTCATGCGCGGCATCGGCAGGTGCGCATAGGATTCGCGGCGCGCATTGCCGGTCACCGGCACGCCCATCAGCCGCGCATTCAGCGTGTCCTGCAAATAGCCCTTGAGGATGCCGTTCTCGATCAGCGTGGTGCATTGCGCGGGGTTGCCCTCGTCGTCCATCTGCAGCGAGCCGCGCCGCCTTGCCAGCGTGCCGTCGTCCACCACGGTCACGCCCGGTGCCGCGACGCGTTCGCCGACGCGGCCGGAAAACGCCGAGCTGCCCTTGCGGTTGAAGTCGCCCTCCAGCCCGTGGCCGATCGCCTCGTGCAATAAAATTCCCGGCCAGCCGTTGCCCAGCACCACGGTCATGTTGCCCGCCGGGGCGGGCGCGGCATCGAGGTTGGTCACCGCCTGGTGCACCGCCAGCGCGGCATATTTGCGCAGCATCGCATCGTCGAAATAAGCGTAATCGAAGCGCCCGCCGCCGCCCGCCGAGCCCTGCTCGCGCTTGCCGTTTTCTTCGACAATGACCTGCAGCGACAGGCGCACCAGCGGGCGGATATCGGCATTCATCAGGCCGTCGCTGCGCGCCACCATCACCACTTCGTATTCGCCGGCCAGCCCGGCCATCACCTGCACCACGCGCGGATCGAGCGCACGCGCGTAGCCCTCGAGGCGCTCGAGCAACGCGACCTTGTCGGCATCCTTGAGGCTGGCGATGGGATCGTGCGGCAGGTAAATCTCGCGCCGCGAGCCGTGATACAGCGTCGGCACCGCCTGCTCGCCGCCCTGCCTCGCGATCGCGCGCGTGGCCTGTGCCGCGCTTTCCAGCGCGTTCAGACTGATGTCATCGGAATAGGCGAAGGCGGTCTTCTCGCCGCTCACCGCGCGCACCCCGACGCCCTGATCGATGTTGAAGCTGCCGGACTTGACGATACCTTCTTCCAGCGCCCAGCTCTCGGCGCGGCTGTACTGGAAATACAGGTCGGCGTAATCGAGGCGGTGCGCCATCATGCTGGCGAACACCTGCTCGATGTGGCGCGTCTCGATGGAATGCGCCGCGAGGAGCGATTGCTGCGCCGTGACGAACAGCGTATCGAAGGGCTGATCTTGCTGCTGGCTATTCATCATTGCCTAGAATAAAACGCGGTGCGTCAATGCCGGCAGGCTGGCGCGCAGGCTGGCCTGGTAGGGCGGGTTTACTTCGGCGATCACTACGCCGGAGCCGCGCGGCAGCCGGTCCAGCACGCTGCCCCACGGGCCGACGATCATGCTGTTGCCGTGCGTCTCGCGCCCGCTGACGTGATAGCCGCCTTGCGCGGCGGCGATCACATACGCCAGGTTTTCCACGGCACGCGCACGCACCAGCACTTCCCAGTGCATCTTGCCGGTGGTCTCGGTGAATGCGGAAGGCAGGACGATGATATCCACGTCCTGCATCGCGCGGAACAGCTCGGGAAAGCGCAGGTCGTAGCACACCGCGAGGCCGATGCGGCCGAACGGGCTGTCCACCACCACCACCTGACTGCCCGGCTCGATGGTCCTGGCTTCGTCGTAGCGCTCGTTGCCCAGCTCCAGATTGAACAGATGGATCTTGTCGTAGCGTGCCACCTGCTCGCCCTGCTCGTCGAACACCAGGCAGCTGTTCAGCACCTTGTCCGGCGCATTGGCCGCGAGCGGGATCGAGCCGCCCACCAGCCATATCCTGTGCTGACGCGCGGTTTCACTGAGGAACGACTGGATCGGCCCCCGCCCCGGCTGCTCGCGCGCTACAACCTTGTCCTGCTCGGACATGCCCATGATGGCGAAGAATTCCGGCAGCACCACCAGGCGAGCGCCCTGCTCGGCAGCGTTGGCGATGAGGCGGCGCGCCTCGTTCAGGTTGCCCGTGACGTTCGGGCCGGAAGCCATCTGGATGGCGGCTACCTTGAATGCGTTGGTTTGCGCGCGCTGTACGGGGTTTGCCTGCTGCATGAAAATTATTTCCTATTTGTTTTGATTGCTTGCCTTGACCGGCGTTTTGCCAGCCTTGACTACCTTCGGATCGCTCCAAGTACCGCTGACATTGTATTCAAACGACGCCAACTTATCGAGCGGTTCGCCCAATACTTTATTGATGAGCAGCGAACTGATACCCGCCACCGGCCCGGCGGCAAAGGCGCCGAGCAGAGATACGCTGTCGCCCAGCGTAGGCAATATCTGCACGCGCAGATCCTGGGTTTCGCTGTTCAAATCGACGCGGCCCTTCATGGTCACCTTGGCGGACGAACCATCGAGATGCAAATCCTGCGTATCGATCACGCCGTTTTCGATGGCCGCGTTGCCGTTGATGTTGTCGAACTGGAAGCCGTCGCTGAACACGTCGGTGAAATCCAGCGTGATACGCTTGGGCAACGCCTGCAGGCTGAGGATACCGAGCAATTTGCCGATGCCCGGATCCATCTTGAGGAACTGCCCCTTGCTGGTATCCAGCTTGAGCGTGCCGTCCAGCGTGGCATAGTTGAATTCGCCGGGGTTGCCGTCCCATGACAGGTTCACCGCCAGCTTCCCGCTGCCGCCCTTGACGGTGCCAGGATAACCGGAGCGCGCCAGGACTTTCCCCGCATCGCTGATCTGCAGCAGCAGGTTGACCTGGGTCTGTGCGCCGCCCGCCTGGCCGCCGCGCCAAACCCCGTCGCCGGTCAGGCTGCCGTCCGGGTTGGCGATGTTCAGGCGCCGCATCCGCCAATCGTTGCCCTCGGGATGCCCTACCAGTTCCAGCCGCCCGATCTGCTTGTCTTTCATCTGGAAATTCTCGACAGAAACCTGCAGCGCGGGCAGGCTGCCGGGTGATGCCGGCGTAACCCGAACCGCCTGAACGGAAGCAGGAGCGGTAGCAGTACCGCCATTGCCGCTCCACAGCAGGTTCTGCAAGCGCGCCGTCAATTTGCCTTCTCCGCGCGGCTGCCACTCCACCTCGCCATTCAGCGCACTGCCGGACAGCCGCGCGAACAAGCCGTCGCCGCGCTTGTCGGCATTGATGCGCAGATCGTCGATGTGCATGCCGAACCCGCTTACCCTGCCGATCGTGAGATCTGCACCGGCAATCGGCAGGCCATTCTCCGCGCCGCCCGCCGCGCCAAGCAGATCGCCCCAGCCTTGCAGGGACAGCTCCGGCAGGCTGCCGGTCAGCGATACACCACTCCTGCCGCGCGTGGAGTCGATGGCCCCGAGTTGCTCCAGCAGCCTCCTTGTGCCCGACCGCCGGCTCCTGCTGGCGGAAATGTTTTCCTCGCCGAAATTGACGATGCCGCGCCTGATGACCATCGCACCGTTTTCATCGCGCCGCGCCAACCGCGCACTGAGCAGCTTGCCCAACTGGGCAGTGATGACATCCTGCCCCTCGGTGACATTCCTCTTCTCCACGCGCAACGGCATTGCTTCCTGCGCCTCCTTGGCAAAGGGCTGCGGCAGTGTGGAGCCCAGCCCCTGCAGGCTGGAGTTGATGGTCAGCTGCGTGGATTTTTTCACCACCGTGATATCGGCATCCCATGCCGCGCCGCCGGACAGGTGGTTCAGCAGCGGATGCGGATTGATCCGGCGCAATGCATCGAGGTTGCTGCGCCCTTTTACGGCGGCATGCACCACGCCGCCCTGTTCTGTTTTCACGTCGATATTGGCGGCCCCGCCGAGTATCTCCGCCGACACGCCGCTGGCCTGCATGCCCGACTCGGTGAACGCCAGCTCGCCGCGCGTCTTGCGCAGCAGCGGTACTCCATTTCCCAGGTCGATGTCGTTATCCTGTACGCGAAAAGCGCCGGATACCTTCACCGGCTTGTCGCCTTGCAGAGGGATATGCACCGACAGATCCAGATGCCCGTTGCCGCTGGCGCTCATGCCGTCGGTGAATCCGTCTATATAGCCGCGCACCGGGCTTTGCTGGATGAATCTCAGAAAGGTATTGCTCGCCCCCGTCGCGCTGCCCTTGATCTCCAGCGGCAGGTCGTCGCTCTGCAAGTCCGTGATGGCGACCGTGAGGTTCTGCAATCGGGCGTCCAGGATGGTCGCAGATGGCGCCGTCACTTCCATCCGGTTGCCGCGTATCCAGAATTCGCCCGAGATGTTTTCGATGCGCGGCCAGCCCTTGTCGAATTCCAGCACGACATCCCGCGCATGTCCGCCGACTTCGAGCAGCGCATCCTGCTCTCCGCCTTTCAGGGGGAAGTCGCTCAAATTGCCCTTGACGCGCACGCGGAAGTCCTCGGTATGCCCGGCCAGCATCGCGCCGCTCAGCCAGTCGTTGCCCTCCTTGTCCAGCGCGACCAGCGGGGTGTAGCGCGCGGCACGCCTCACGTCGCCGCGCGTCAGGCTGACCGTCAGGTCCAGCACACCCAGCGTACCGGCCCTGGTCTGGTAGCTCCCATAAAGATTGCCCGCCAGGTCGTCGTTGGCAACGGCGACATTATCGACCTTGACCAGCAATTCCCCGCGCTTGCGCTGCCAGCCGGCCTGTCCGGTCAGCGTGGCGAAAAGCAGCGGTTCGCGCATCGCCCCCGGCGCATCCACAACCAGATGGCGCGAATCGATATGCAGACGGCCGCTTGCATCACTGCCGTCCACCTCCACCGACAGACCGGAAAAGCCCGGCAGCGAACCAACCTGGCGCAGCGCAAGATTTTCAAACTGCCCCTTGATTCCGTAGCTCGGGATTTTGTAGCTACCCGGCTTTTCGAGCACGCTCTGCCATTGTGCATTCAGGTTGGACACCGTTCCCCTTGGCGCATAGGCGTCCAGTTTGGCGCGCAGATCGGCTTCCAGCGGGAGGAAATTGGCCAGGCCGGCGAGACTTTCCAGCTGCAGCAGGCTGGCGCGTATTTCGTTGGCGGTGGATCGTCCATCGCCGGCCTTTGCGGTGCGAAAATAGAAGTCCGTCGGCTGCAGCTCGACACCATTTCTCAAGCGTAGCGCCAGATGCCGGGTGGAAACCTCCATGCCGCCCACTGTTTCTTTCCATGCGGCGCGGCCGCGCAAATCGAGCAGCCGCATTTCCGGCACATCTTCGGCCAGCTTGGTCACCACATCGTGCAGGCCCAGGTCGGCGGTGATCCCCGTTACCTTGCCGCCTTCGACATCCAGCCAGCCGCGCAGCGCACCGCGGCCACGGCTGAATTCTCCGGGCAAATCCAGCCAGGGCCGCCAGGCCGTCACATCGGTGTAATCGAGCCGTGTATAAACCTGGCCGTGCCAGGCGCCCAGGTCATCGAAACTCGCCCCGTAAAAATCGCCGCGCACATCCAGCGGCGTTGCCAGATCGGCCGGCGGCACGGCGCGCAGGGCGAAGAGGTGGTGGCTGAACAGGTTCTCGATACGCAGATTGACGCGTTGCAGCACCAGCGGCGGCGCACCGCGCTGCTCGTCCATCCAGACGATGAGCGCATCGCGCGCCACCATGTGTGACTGGCGCAGCAGCCAGTCGGATAAATCGTTATTGCCGCCCTGTTTGGAGAGCGCCACGCCGCCGATGAAAATCTGCCCCTGCACATCGCGGCGGATCCGCAGTTCCGGCCTGTCGATTTCCAGGCTGGCCAGCCGCAACTCGAAGGCGAACAGCGACATCCACGACACGCTGCCGTCGATGCGCGGCAGCACCAGCGCGGGTTGCCGCTGCTCGTTCAGGATATGCACGTCGGTAAAACTCAGGCGCGGCCGGAAGCCCATCCAGTCGCCCTCGATCCTGCCGATGGCGACCGGATTGCCGATCGCACCTGCCAGCGAAGCGACAATCCGCTCGTGATGCTGCTCGACATTCGGCAATATCCAGTAACGCAACAGGATGATCGCCAGCGCGGTCAGCACGGCCAGCACCGCCGACGCGACAATGGCAAGCCGCGTCAGCCAGTTCAGGCTGTGCCACAGCAGGCGGATGGGAAGAGAGTTCAACATAAGTTCAGTTGCCAGCTGTTAGCCGTTAGTTACTAGTTGGTGGTTACAGATGGGTTTAACTAGCCACTAGCATCTAATGACCAGCGACTGCTTTTGACTTAACTAAACGACTTAACGACTAGCGACTAACGACTAATCATTGGACAATGCACATTCTAACTTGAAGCCCTACCCATGAATACCGCAAACTTGCCGCCCTTCGATAACCTGCTGAAAAAGGCGCTGCATTGCAGCCGCTATGCCATGCATGTTCTGGAAGCAGACCATTCGCTGCAGGATTGGTTGCAGAAAAACTACACCACGCCATGCAACCGTGCAGAAATGCAAGCTTTGTTGCAGCAGTATGGCCTCAGCCCCGACAACGAAGCCGGCCTGGCACGCGCCGTGCGCAGGCTGCGCAAGCAGGTGATGGTCAAACTGATCCTGCGCGACCTCAACGGGCTGTGCGATCTCAATGAGGTAATGCAGGCCATGACCGCACTCGCGGAAGTGAGCATCCAGCAGGCGCAGGCCTGCCTGATGCAATCCTTGCAGGCGCAATACGGCACGCCGCTCGGCGAAACCGGTGCCGCGCCGCAGCCCCTGCTGGTCATCGGCATGGGCAAGCTGGGCGGTGGCGAACTGAATGTTTCATCCGACATCGACCTGATTTTCGTCTATCCGGAAGACGGCGAAACGGACGGGCCGCGCAAGCTGGGCAACCACGAATTCTTCACCCGACTCGGGCGCCGCCTGATCAGCCTGATCAACGAACCGACCGGCGACGGCTACGTGTTCCGCGTGGACATGCGGCTGCGCCCCTACGGCGACAGCGGCCCGCTGGTGATGAGCTTCGCCGCGCTCGAGGAATACCTCGTCAGCCAGGGGCGCGAATGGGAACGCTACGCCTGGATCAAGGCGCGCGTGATCTCCCCCGCCGATTGCGCGCAGACCGCCGAGCTCATGCAGCTCGCGCAGCCCTTCGTGTTCCGCAAATACCTCGACTTCGGCGCGATCGATTCGATGCGCAAGCTGCACGCGCAGATCCGCCAGGAAGTGCAGCGCCGCGAGCGGCTCAACAACATCAAGCTCGGCCCGGGCGGCATACGCGAGATCGAGTTCACTGCGCAAGTGTTCCAGCTGATCCGCGGCGGGCGCGATGCCGAGTTGCGCATCCGCCCCACACAGGCGGCGCTGCAATTGCTCGCAAAGAACGGCCAGTTGCCCGATGCCGTCGTCGCCGAGCTGGATGCGGCCTATGTGTTCCTGCGCAACCTCGAGCATCGCCTGCAATACCTGGACGACCAGCAGACCCAGGAGCTGCCCGAGAAACCCGAAGACCAGGCCATCATCGCCGAGGCGATGGGCTACGCGGATTACGCCGCGCTGCTCGCCGACCTCGACCGCCATCGCGCGTTGGTCAACCAGCAATTCGAACTGATTTTCGGCGAGTCGCAGGAAGAACAGGACGAGGGGCAATTCTGGCATGAAGGGGTCAGTACCGAAGAGTTGCAGGCTCACCTCGAAGGCCTCGGTTACCGCGCCGCGAGCGACAGCGCGCAGCGCCTCCTGCAGCTGCAAGCCGGCAACCGCTATCGGCAATTGCCCGACCTCAGCCGGCAGCGGCTGGACAAGCTGATCCCGCAATTCATCGCCCTGTGCGCGCAGCAAGCCAACCCGGACGAAACGCTGTCCAGGCTGCTCGCCCTGCTGGAAGGCATCAGCCGCCGCGCCTCCTACCTCGCCTTCCTCGCCGAGTATCCGCAGGCCATGCAGCGCCTGGCCAAAATGGTTTCCGCCAGCAGCTGGGCGGGCGAATACATGACCCAGCACCCGGCGCTGCTCGACGAACTGCTGGATGCGCGCGAGATGTACCAGCCGCCGCAGTGGGAGCAGATCGACTGCGACTTGCAGCGCCGCCTCGACGACTGCGTCGGCGATGCCGAGCGGCAGCTCGACATGCTGCGCCTCGTCCAGCAGGAACAGACCTTCCAGTTGCTGGCGATGGACCTGCAGGGCCTGCTGCCGCTGGAAAAGCTCAGCGACCACCTCTCCGACCTCGCCGATCTGATGCTGCGCCATGTGCTGAGGCTGAGCTGGGCGACCGCGCGCAAGCAGCATCGCGACGAGCCGAAATTCGCCGTCATCGCATACGGCAAGCTGGGCGGCAAGGAGCTGAGCTACGCCTCCGACCTCGATCTGATCTTTCTCTACGACGACCACCACCCGGATGCGCAGGAAAACTACGCGCGGCTCGGGCAGCGCATCAACACCATGCTGAGCAGCTACACCTCATCCGGCCGCCTCTACGAAACCGACCTGCGCCTGCGCCCGAACGGCGCGAGCGGCCTGCTGGTCAGCACGGTCGAGGCATTCACCGAATACCAGCAACAGCAGGCCTGGATATGGGAGCACCAGGCCCTGACGCGCGCACGTTTCTGCGCCGGAGACACGGAAATCGGCGCCGCCTTCGAGGACATCCGCAAGCGGGTGCTCTGCCAGCCGCGCGACCTCGCCGTCTTGCGCGGGGAAATCCTGGCGATGCGCCGGAAGATGCTCGACGGCCACCCCAACGACACCGGGCTGTTCGACATCAAGCATGACCGTGGCGGCATGGTGGACATCGAGTTCATGGTGCAATACCTCGTGCTCGCCTACGCCCGCCAGTACCCGCAACTGACCGGCAACATCGGCAACCTTGCGCTGCTCAAGCTCGCTGGCGAACTCGGGCTGATCCCTGTCGAGCTTGCCGAACAGAACCGCACGCTGTATCGCGCATTGCGCCAGACGCAGCACCGCATCCGGCTTAACAGCCAGTTGCCGTGCCGCGTATCGCATGAGGAAATCGACACCCGGGCGAGCGAGAAACTGTGGGGGGAATTGTTCGGGGTGGATTAGCGCTTGGCGAGGGTCAGAAGCGCCACTCGTTGGCCATTTTTGGCAGTACCCCGGCAATCTGCTATTCTCGCCGCATGAAAGTAAGCGAAATTCTGGCGAAACTAAATGCGGATGGCTGGTATCTCGCGGCAACACGCGGCAGTCACCGGCAGTTCAAACATCCCGCCAAGAGTGGACGTGTCACCGTACCCGGGAAACCAAGTGATGATCTTGCGCCCGGCACGTTGAATAGCATCCTCAAACAGGCTCAATTAAAGGACTAATCTCATGCGCTACGCAATCGTTGTAGAGAAGGTAGGAAACAATTATTCGGCTTATGTACCGGACTTGCCTGGGTGTGTCGCCACCGGGGCAACCGTCGAAGAGACCGAACGCGAAATTCGCGAGGCAATTACCTTCCATATCGGAGGCCTCATCGAAGATGGTTTGCCAGTCCCCGCTCCGGCAAGCATCGTCGAGTACCTTGAAATCGCTGCCTGACCCCGAGCTCGAAGGGGCGAAATTGTTCGGGGGTGGATTAGCGTTCGGCGAGGTGATAATCATGCGAGACCCATACGACAGTTGTTATTAGGCTATGCGGCAGAAGCGCCGCACAATTCATAGTCAGCCTTCTTCAAGGAAGCTCACATGCGCTTAATGGTTCCATGTATGCAATGCCTACATGAGCTCGGGAAGCCAAGCAACGAGTTTACACGTGTAGAGTTCCGAGATGATGGTCGGTATGAATTTGAGTGTTCGGTTGGCCACAGGACGATGACTATCCTTCAGCAACAGAAATTCGAAGTGTTATTCGAGATTGGTGCCTATGCAATTCTTGACAGCTACTACCGGGAGGCTGTTTCATCCTTTTCCACTAGCCTTGAACGGTTCTACGAGTTTGCGGTACGAGTCTTTCTTGAGAGCGCCTCGAAGTCCGACACACTATTTCAGAACTGCTGGAAGAAAGTCGCGAGCCAATCTGAGAGACAGCTAGGAGCATTCATCTTCTTGTGGTCACACCACTTCAATGAACCACCTGAACTCCTATCCAATTCTCAAATTTCTTTCCGCAATGATGTGGTTCACAAGGGCAAGATCCCAACCCGAGATGAAGCCACCAAGTATGGCGACTCCGTACTTAATATTCTTCGTCCTAAACTTTCAGCTCTGCAACGCAGATTCCCCGAAGAGGTCCAAAGGGTCACTTTGTATCACCTCCGTGACTGCCGCTCAGAATCGGATCACGGGCGAACAGTATCAACAATGGGTATCTCGACAATCGTAAACCTCGCTTCTGGCGACATCACCCATCAGAAGAAAGTGCTCAATGAGTATTTAGTCCATCTCACAAAGTGGAAGCAAGTGGCTAGTGGTGCCTAGTACTAGCTGTTGCTTCGAGGGAAACAGAGAAGCTGACGTTGAAGCTGTAGAAAAACACCTCACTGCGCATCACCCCAGCCTATCCAGAATCGCCGGTTTCCAGCCGAACAGGTGCATGGGCGCATGCCCGCGGACAGAATGCTCGCCCAGATCAACCAGCTCGGTAGATCCCTTCACCGCACCGGCCACTGCCGACGAGCAGACGACCGGGTAGCCCAGCGTCTTGGTCATGCCCTCCAGCCGCGAGGCGGCGTTTACCGTGTCGCCGATGGCGGTGTATTCGTGGCGCGCCTCGGAGCCGATATAGCCGAGGATGACATCGCCGGCGTGGATGCCGATGCCGATGGCGATCGGCTCGACGCCCTGACCTGTCAGCGACTGGTTGTAGCGATGCAGGCGCAGAAGCATCTCCTGGGCGGCTTCCAGCGCCTTTCTTTCGGGGTGTTCGATGGACTGCGGCGCGCCGAAGAAAGCCATCAGCCCGTCGCCGATGAACTTGTCCACCACGCCGCCATGCTTGTGTATCGCCTCGGTCATTTGCGCGAAGTAGCCGTTCAGCAGCTCGATGATGGCCTCCGGCGTCGTCTGCTCGGAGCGCGCGGTAAATCCCCGGATGTCGGCAAACAGCACGCACACGCGCCGGCGTTTCCCCGCGCCGAGCTGGACGTTGCCCGCCAGTATTTCATTCATGACCACCGGGCTGACATGGCCGCCGAACGCCTGCTTCAGGAAGCGCTTCTCCCGGTACTGCCGCATCGAGTCGAACGCGGCACGGCCCGTGAATGCGATCCAGGCCATGCCGATGGCATCCACCGGCGGAAGAAACTGCCCCTGCCACAGGCGCAGGGTGCTGATCGCCAGCACGGCGAGGCTGAACGCGAAGAGCGCGGCCACCTTCGGCCACGCGCTTCTGCCCCACCAGAAGGCCGCCGGCAGCAGCGCCAATAACAGCAGCATGCTGGGATGGACGGTTGCGACGGGGCCGCGGTTCAGCATGGAGCGCAGCGCCTGGGCGTGGATCAGGACGCCGGGCAGGCGCCGGTTCTCCGGCTCCCATCCGGCAAGCGGAACCGGCAGTTGCATGCGGTCGCTGAACGGCAGGATCACCCCGAGCAGGACGGGCCTGCCCTGGAAGACGCGCGCCAGTTGCTCGGTGTCGCCCTGCTCATACCAATTCAGCACCTGGGTAAACGGAATGTACTGGATCGCCGCCCCCAGGGAATAGTCGATCATGCCGCTCCATGCATGCCTGGCTCCGAGTTTTGCGGACATCGCTTCGGATAGCGTCATGCCGCGCGAGCGGTTGGCGCACTCCGCACCGTCCAGCCGCCGCGGCACGCCGTCCCGGTCGAGGCAGACCAGCGGGAACGCCATGGCATCCACCCCGGCCACCGCGACGAACGGCGGAAAGATGGGGCGGACATTTCCCTGGTCGTCGAGCGACTGGCTGAGAACCACCGGGACCGTTCCGCGCATGGCGATCAATCCCTGCATCAGCGCCTGATCGTAGCCGGGAGCGAGGAACTGATAGGAACGGTCGGGCAGCACGATGTCCATGCCGACCACCGAAGGCCGCGCGCCGGCCATGGCCTGGAAGAATTTGCCCAGATGCGGGTGCCACAGCGCAAACGGTTCGCGAAACTGTTTGAATGTCGCCTCGTCGATGCCGACCACCACGACGTCGTTGGCGAGTGGCTGCGGATGCTCGCGCAATAGGGTGAACTGGCGATCCAGCACGAAAAGCTCCAGCGGGCTCCACGCCCGGTTCAGGTGCAGCGCCAGACCCAGCGCCAGCACGATCAGGAAGCCGATGGGATGGGAGTAACGGCGCAATTTATCCGGCAGGCTCATGGCGCCTTTTTCTCTAGCGCCGAACGGATCGCGCGCTCCCGGCCGCGGTACGATTCCGCCTCTACGCGCCGCCCCAGCATGTCTTGCGTATCTGCCAGCAGATGCAGGTCTGCGGCGATCTTCTTCGGCAGGCCGAGCTGCTTGTCCAGCAACAGCGCGTTCTCGAGCAGGGGCATGGCTTCTGCCGCGGCGCCCAGGTGCAGCCGCATTTCGCCGAGCAATCTTTTTGCGTTTGCCAGTTCGACAGGCTGTTGCGTTTTATCGGCGATGTCCGCGGCGCGGCTCGCCAGATCGGCGCTTGCCTGGGTCTGTCCGAGCGCGAAAGCGGCGCGTGCCTGAAGATTGGTGATTGCCGCTTCCAGCGCGCAAGCGGCAGCCTTGCAAAGGGCCTGCGCCTGTTGCGCCGACTCGGCTGCCTTGCCGGGCTGCTTCGACAGCAGCGCCACTTGGGCGGAGCGCGCCGCAGCATCGGCCCTCGCATCGGCCGCAAACAAATGATCCCTGTTGTCCAGGATGAGTTGCAGCTTCGCCCCTGCCCGGTCGTATTCGCCGCGCTCGAGATGCAGCTGTGCGAGGCTCAGCAGGTTCGCCGCGATGCCGCTTCCATTCTCGATACCGGTGTTGAGCTGCAGGGCCTTTTCATAATACCGGCCGGATTGCTCCATGTTCCCGTTGAGATAAGCCCTCTCGCCCTGGGATGCCCACTCCAGCGCCTGCTTGTGCCGGGCGCTCCGGGTATCCGGCGCCGATGCACATCCGGATAGAACGATGAGCAGCGCCAGCCGGCAAAAATCAGGGATTGTTCGGGACATGGCTATCCAGAGGCAAGGAACGTTCTTCCTGGGGCGGCAGCAGATTGCGCACCGGCCAGCTGCCCTTGACGGCATTCACCACGTCATGGGTATCCTGCAGCGTTTCGCGCCCCTCGCTGACTGCCGGGGGCAAGTCCTCCGCCAGCTTGCCGGTGATTGCGTGCACGTCGGCGGTTGCTCCCTCGACATGACGCAGGCTGGTATCCATGCGTCCGATCAGGCGCGGCAGTTCGGTGTTCAGCGTGGCCAGCGCGTTCGACGCATTGGTGATGGCCGACTGGATCTGCTGCTTGTTGCGCCGCGTCGTGTCGCTCACGTCTTCCCCGGCATCCGCGAGCGCGGTGCTGGCGCGCTTCAATTCCCGGACGGTTTTCTTCAGGTCGCCGTCGGGGTTGTCGACGTAAGCCGTGATATTTTTCACGTCCGCCAGGATGGGCTGCAACTGGTTGGCCAGCCTGCCGATCTCCTCGCCGATATCGCGCGCGCGCTCGAAGCCGATCACCGCGTTGTTTTCCACGACAGGTGCATTTTCCGAACCGGACAATATCTCGATCACGCTCTCGCCGATCAGGTCTTCCTTGGCCCAGCGCGCCCTCGCGTCCTTATGGATCAGGTGCACATATTCGTCGCTCACCCGCAGCACCATGCTCACCCGCCCGTCCGCATCCATCACCAGCTTGCCCAGCGTGCCGACCTTGAACCCGTTGAGCTTGACCGCCATGCCCGGCACCATGCCCTTCGCGCTGTCCGCGAAGAAATGCAATTGAGTGGTGCGCTGGAACAGGCCCTTCTGCACCGACATGAAGATTATTGCGGCCATCGCGATCAACACCGCCCCGGCGACGAACCATCTCACCCTGCGCTCGCGCGCCCGGGATTCGGCATTTCCGGGTTCCGCAAACTGCTCCAGGCCGGTTTTCATGCGGCGCGCTCCGTATCGTTCAATGCCTCTTCCTGAGCGCGATACAACAAAACCCGGAACGGAAAGCGCAGGCGGAACACTTCCGGCCACCGCGCAGCCTTCTCCTTCTCTGCTGCCGTAAGGCCGTCGAATACATCATCCAGCACCAGCACCCCCGGCTCCAGCAACAACGCCCGCACGAATCCCGCCAGCCGTCTCTCGTACAGGGACAAGGCGTCCGGGTAACTGCCCATCAAGCGCGGCAGGTTCGCCTCGTCTTCGCCGCACAGCACGAATAGCAGTGCGGCATCCTCCGCGGCATGCTCGACATCCCGCGCGCGGTATTCCAGCGGCAGGATCAGGTTTTTCCACACGCTCAAGTGGCTCATCAGTCCGCCGTCGCGATCGACCCGCACCGTCGCCGGAAAGGCGGACAGAGCGAGCATATCGGCTTCAGTGCTGCTCCCGATGCGATAGTGGCCACCCGCCTGAAAAACCGGCGGGGCTCTTTTCTGACTTTCTACTCGCAACGTTTCCATTTTTCCCAAAGAAATTTTGCCTTGTTGAGTTTTACCCAAGTTGAAAGCAATGTCCAAAACAGGTGCGACAATAAGCGAAATTCACCACTCCTGCCTACGATGGCTTCGCAGGCTGGCCTATCTCTTCTCCATCACCACCCTTAGTTGGGCCAGCGCCCGCTGCAGCTGTATATCCTTGGCAGGATCTGCCGCATCCGATGATGGCATGGGCACCAGAACATTGGGTTCAATTCCTTGCCCGTCGATAATCCGGCCGCTCGGCGTCCGGTAAACCGCCGTGCTCAATTTGACAGCAGCCCCTCCAGAGAGGGCAATAATCGCCTGGATCGATCCCTTGCCGAAAGTCCGGTTGCCGACGACGATTGCGCGGTTTGAGTCCTGGAGCGCCCCAGCGAGGATTTCAGCGCCTGCGGCACTGCCTTCGTTCACCAGAACCACCATCGGAATATCGACATACCTCTTTTTCCCGCTGGCTGTCAGGCGCATTTGGCTTCCGGGGGATCTGCCTTCCGTGGTAACAACAAGCCGCCCATCATCCAAAAATTTACCCGCGACCTCAACCACGGCATTGAGCAGGCCGCCTGAATTGTTTCGGAGATCGAGGATGATTCCTCGCAGGGCAATCACTCCCAAAGAGCCGCCCTGCCATTTATCAAGCACCGCCTGCAACGCATCCGGAGTGCCCTGCTGGAATTGGCGAATTGATATATAGCTGATTCCCGGTTCGATGTCGCGGCTGCGCACTGACTGGAGGCGGATGATCTCACGCGTGATCACGAAGTCTCGCGGCGAGGTCCAGCCTTCGCGCATCACACTCAACGTAACCTGTGTCGCCGGGAATCCGCGCATTTGCCTGACCACGTCTGCAAGCTTGGTGCCCTTGGTATCGGCGCCATTGATTGCGACAATGCGGTCGCGCGTTTGTATTCCTGCCCGCTCCGCCGGGGCACCCTCGATAGGGGTCACCACCGTCAGCTCGTCTTCCTTGATTCCAACCTCAATACCAATACCACCAAAAGTCCCGCTGGAAGCTGTCTTAAGCTCCTGGAACTGCTCCGAATTGAGAAAATCCGAATGCGGGTCAAGATTCGCAAGGCCCGCACCGAGCATTGCCTCTTCCAGTTTTGTCTGGTCGAGGCCGGGCACAATCTCGCGTGCCAGACTCGCGCTGAAAATAATCTCTTTCTGCAAATCCCCCAAAGTTTTTGGAGAGGCAAGCACCACTCTGGTTGGGGCATTATTAGGCGCTACATAAGCAAGTGCCGCTCCATCATTGGTCTGCGAGATGCTGACCGTACCGCTCGGTACAGTCTTCTCGATCCCGTGCAGGGCACCAAGCAGGAATCGCCCCAGATCGGGTTGGGTGACGTAATTTTTATCGACGCTCGCAACGACTTCAGACAGCAATGCGGCGCCCATACCGGGCATAGAAGGCTCTATGGCGATGGCCACGGTTGTTTTGCTTCCGGGAGACACTTCGATAGTCTGTTCCCAAATCCGGCTGTCCTTGCGCGCGAGGACGCGATGGCGGCCGCTATCGAGGTTGGATACAAGCATTTCGCCGCTGGCGCGTGTTTCCCCAATCTTGTTGTCATCCACCCACACTTCGGTTCCGGCCGCCCTCGATACGACACCAACGCTACCGGGTGCTCCACCAGCAACGCTACCTTGCTGCCCTGTTTCCTGCTCGCGACCGAGCGGTGCTTCAATCTTGTGCATGGCAAGCTGCGCCGCCCCCCCTGCGTCGCATCCGGCGAAGCAGAAATCGCCCTCGATACTGCCTTCCATCCATGGTTCCTGACGGCCTTGCGAGGCGTTCTTGACTTCGGTGACGACGCGCTTGAGAGCAAGTTCGATCTGCAGGGGGCTGTCCATTTGTTTGAGCAGTTTGCTGGTGTACAGGCCATTGCGCCCGTCGCCATCCGCCGCCACGCTTCCCGGACGGGTGGCATAGGAAATCAATGTACCGGAAGGCGCACTGATGCGCGCTAGGCCGTCTCCGGCAGCCGAGCGGAAGCTGCGCGAATAAGGGTTGTTGCGGCAGGCATCCAGAAACACCAGATTGAGGCGGGTCTTGGCAGTATCCAGAACGTCCATGATCTGTCGCACGGAAAGGCTCTGGTTGGGCACATCCTCCTCGGCGCCAATCTCGGCATCCACGGCGGGCAGGTAATTTTCCCCCTTGATCTGGAGTCCATGCCCGGCATAGAACACGAGAGCTACCGCACCCGGAGCAAGTCTTGACCGGAATTCGCTCAGCATGCGGCCGATTTGTCTGGTTTGCAGGTTGTTCCGCTCGATCACCGTGAACCCCTGCTTGCGCAATTTTGCCGCGACATCCTTGGCATCGTTGACCGGATTGCGCAGCGCCCCGCTGCGATAGGCGCTGTTGCCGATCACCAGCGCAATGCGCTGCTCGCTTGCTGCGACATTTACCTGCTTGACGGAAAGGTTGCGGCCCTTCTCCGTGGCCAATGCCGTGTAACTCATCGACAACAGTACTGTGAGCAGCAGCGCAGGGGTGCCAAACAACTTATTCATGCCGCTTTCCATATGGCTATTCCACTTCCTCCACCGTTGTCAGCGCCGCGCCGTAGGCATCCGAACAGACCCGGTTGACCGCGAGGGTGCGCTGTTTCGGCGTGGCGCATTCATCCCGCAAGGCGGGTGTGGGCGAGTCAGTCACCAGCTGGATGCCGCGCTTGCCGCTGCTGGTGGCCTCCACCACGGAGAACGGCCCGGCATTCGCCACCGGAAGCCTGGCCAGATCGCGCGGCGCATCGGCGACAATGACAAGGATGTGGTCTTTCCCGCGCGGACCCTGGGTGGTGACTTCCCATGTGGTGCGTGGCAGTTGCAGAAGCTGGCCCGCCTGGATGAAATTATTGTTGTCCAGCTTGTTCGGGAAAAGAAGATCGAAGGTCTTGCCGTCGGAGCCCGCCATCAGCAGGTACAGATACCCCGCATGGCTGGAGCGGATGCTGAAGCTCAACTTATCCTTGCCGATTTTGAGCTTGCTCCGGGCCAGCATGACTTCCACCGTCCGGAGATCGTCGCGTCCGTTGAAAATATCCCGGAAGGTCGCTGGGGGAACCAATTCAACCGCGGGGGTTTGCGTGACAGGCTGCGGGGCCGGTTGTGCCTGGACAGCTTGCTCCTGATGGGCCGGCACTGGAGGAGCCGGTGCCAAGACCGGGGCTGGAACTGGAACTGGAACTGGAACTGGAACTGGAACTGGAACTGGAACTGGAACTGGAGCTGGAACTGGGGCTGGAACTGGGGCTGGGGCCGCCGTTACCACGGGCTCGCCCGGGCTATCGGCCGCCAGCGTCATCACCAAATTTGAATTGCCGGTCACGTTGATGTGGTGCGGCAGGAAGCCCGCCACATCTCTCAACTGGGCGTCGATTTTTTCCTGTGCGCAACTGCGGATTTCCTCGACGGTCAGCCCGCCGCTCCCATCCCTGTCCACCGCCCCGCCGGACATGCAGGCCAGCCACGCCTGGGTGGCGACCCCGCCCTTGCCCGGCTGATCCAGGGAGATTTCGTTGTCTTTCGCCGCGGCAATATAAACATAGTTATTGCTCCCGCTCCCCACGGTGCGCGCAGCCAGGCCAAGGTTGCGGGTGATGATGTTCACCGGCTTCTCGCAGGTTTCCTCCCCCCCTTTGCTCCAGAACTTCGGCGCGAACGCTCCATTATTCATACCGCGCACCGTTGCCCCGCCCGAATGGCAGGAATCGAACATGGCGATGATTTTTTGCGCCCGCTTGGCAAGCTGTTTGAGGCGCGCCTCCATTTCCGCATCGGTCAGGCCATACCCGTTCGCGGCCACCAGAGACTCGGCGCACCGTTCTTCCGGATCGTTGACCCGTTGCCTGCTCCCATGGCCGGAGTAATAAATGAACACCTTATCGCCCACGGCAACGCGCTTGTCCAGTTCGTCGAAAGCCTGCTGCATCCCTTTCAGGGTCAATTGCTCGTCATGGAACTGCAAGATATTCTCGTCCTTGACACCCAGCAGATGCGCTATCGAGCGGGCGCTTTCGCGGTCGTACATGACGCCTTTCAGGCTGGGGATCCCGGCCTGGTAATCACCTATCGTCATGATCAGCGCATGGATTTCCGCGCGCGCCGCGCCGGACGCAATCGACCCCAAAACCATCAAAAAGCCGAGCCACCAATTTTTCATATCGATCTTCCAGTTTCCAGATAATTCAACCCGGCGTCAGCGTCTAAATCGCATTCCCGGTGAGCTGGAACGCCGCCCAGTAATAAGGATGGGCATACTTCTTCCGGGTATCCAGCTGGGCCTGACGCAGCGCTTCGCGTTTATCCCCACCCTTGAGATTATCGTAGAACCTCGTCATCAGATACGAAGTCGCCTGGTCGTCCACTTGCCACAGGCTGGCGACGATGGTCGACGTGCCTGCATAGAGGAAGCCGCGCGTCAGCCCCACCACGTCGTCGCCGTTGGCGATCTTGCCCAGCCCCGTCTCGCAGGCGCTGAGGGTAACCAGGTCGGCATCCAGCTTGAGTGAGTAGAGCTTGTCCACGGTCAGCATGCCATCGTTCTGCGCATCCCTGGACAACAGCAGGGCGGATTTGAGCGGAGCATCGGCATTGAATTCCCCGTGGGTGGCGAAGTGCAGGTAACGGAATTCGCTGCCGTATTGTCGGAAGGCGGCCTCATTCGCAGCCTTGCGCAGCAGCACCTTGGATTGCGGGCGGTTCTTGGTGACGGCAATGGCTTCGGCCTGGGCGTAGGCAAGGTCAAACTTGGGGTTGCCGAGGTCGGGATTGCCGAAGGCGAGAATGTCGCCCGGCTTGGCCACCGGTTTGGCGCGCAGGTATTTGAGGACGCTCGCGCTGGGCAGCATCCGCAGGCTGTAGCGTTCGATCAGATAGCCTCGTCCATCGTGCAGGGCATTGAACGGCAGGTAATGCAGCGGGCCATGCGCAACAACGATGAGTTTTTCGGCATCGATTTGGGCGGTGACGGGGCGTACCAGCTGGTCGTAGAGGCGCTTGGACAGTTCGAGGTAGCCCCTGGAGTTGGCGCTTTCGAGTTGTTTGCGGTACTGGCGGACGTTATCCAGCAGGCCGCTGCCGTCGAGCCGGACGGCGCTCAGCCCCTTGGCGGTAAGGACGAAGGCGATGAGGTCGGGCGCATTGTAGTAATACTCGACCAGCACTTCGTCCGGCGGGATCAACGCCTGGATTTCCGCGGTCGCCAGGGAGGAAACGTTGACCAGCGAGGCCAGCTCGGGCGATTCGCTGCCCAGTTGCTGCCGCGCGCTGACGACCAGGCTGCGGGTCTGGGGTTTTTCCGCGGCGCCGCCCTGCGTCATCGCCTCCGCTTCGGCAGTGTTGGCCATCGCCAGCAGGTTCTTAACCTTGTCGGGATCGCCGCTCGCCACGGCAAAGTCCTGCTTCGCGGCGAGCATGTCCACCAAGGCGCGCGATTTGGAACGCTCGACATATTCGAAGGCCGCGTCATATTGCCGGTCGGCGAAGAGCGCGGCGACCAGTTGCCGGTACACCGCCTGCTTGTCGCCGACGAAACCGATCTTGCTGGTCTCGGTGTTGATGGTGGAACGCTGCTGTTCGATCACGTCCACCGCCTGGCGGTAATAACCGACCGCGCCCTTCAGGTCGCCTTCCTTCTCCGCGATGCGGCCACGGTCATACAGGATCAGCCAGTAGATGTCGCCGTTGTCGCGAATTTTCGATTTCTTCAGCAGGTCGTCGTAACCCACCTTGGCCTCCTTGATCTTGCCCACTTCGAACTGGCACTTGTAGCGCAGGAAATCGGCGGGCAATGTCTGGAATTCCCACATGCTCTCACCCGCCTTCGAACCCGCCACCATATCGGCAACACCCCGCGCAAACAAATCAAACGCACCCTCCTGGATTTCCATGAAATGCAGGGCGCGCTGGTAGTCGCCCAGGGACACATAGGTCTTGGCCAGCCAGACATGCTTGTCGATGGCCAGGAGGCCGTAAGGATAGGAGGTGCTGATCGCTTCCATTTGTTTGGCGTACGCAAGGGCTTTCTCCCGTTCGCCGCTCAATGCATGCGCCAGCATCAACGGCCCGAGCGTATTGATCTCATGCCACTTCTCCTGATTCCAGTCCTTGGGCTTGGCCGCGATTCCCCTCTTGGCATCCTCGATCGCCTTGCCGTATTCCCCGATGTCCATATAGGCCTCGGCACGCATGATATAAAGCATTGGCGTCACATCCTGCTCCAGGCTCACACCCGACATTCCCGACCCCATCTTCGCCAGCCCCATCATGAACGGGCTGTCCTTCTCCATCTGCTCGATGTCGGTCATGTTGGTGTCGCCGTTCTTTACGTTGATCTCCATCTGGTCGAGACAGGGAAACAGCTTGTTGTACTTTTTCAGCTTCACATAAGCAGCACACAGCGGGAACAGCTTGACCGTCTTGCTCTTGGTTATGTCCGGAACATCCTCGAGGGCATGCTTCTCGAGGTCTCCGTAGCGCGCCGCCGTCATCGCCCCGCCTTTTTTCCCCAACAGATCCGAGGCGCAACCGGACAGGAACAATGCTGCCAGCAGAACAAAACCAACCTTGAATTTTTGCAACATGATTAGCTCCCTGAAATCTACCCAATTTTTTCCATTCATTTACTGCGAATTGCCGGTCAACTGAAACGCCGCCCAATAATACGGGTGAGCATACTTGTCCCGCGCGTAAATCTGCGCTTGCCTTAACGCCTCGCGCTTGTCCATGCTCTTCAGCCCTTCATAGAATTGGCGCATCAACTCGGAAGTGGCGCGGTCGTCCACCTGCCACAGGCTCGCGACGATCGTCGAAGCGCCTGCGAACAGGAAGCCGCGCGTAAGTCCCACCACGTCGTCGCCGTTGGCAACTTTACCAAGCCCGGTTTCGCAGGCCGAGAGCGTCGCCAGATCGATATCGAGGCGCATCGAATACAACTTGCCCACCGTCAGCAAGCCATCGCTGGAGGCATCTTTCGCGAGTATCAAGGCCGAATTGAGCGGCGCATCGGCATTGAATTCGCCGTGGGTGGCGAAATGCAGATAGTTGAAGCCTGCCGCATTCTCGCGCAGGGCCGCCTCGGTAGCATCCTTGCGCAACACGGCGTGCGACTTGGGTACTGTCTGGATGATCGCCTTCGCCTCTTCTTCGGCAAACTTCAGGTCGTATTTCGGGTCACCCAGATCGGGGTTGCCAAAGGCGAGGATGCCGCCGGGTTTGCGACTCTGCTCGCCGCGCAGGTATTTCACCACGCTTGCGCTGGGCAGCAGGCGGAATGCGTACTTGTCGAGCAAAAACCGGCTGCCGTCATGCAATGCCGCAAACGGCACGTAATGCAGCGCACCCTGAGGAACGATAATCAGCTTCGAACGCCCGGCCAGCAGCGGCTCGATCGGCTTAATGAGTTGGCTGTAGAGCTGTTGCGCGATGGGCAAGTATGCATTCGATTTCGGCGCGGCAATCACATCTCGCAGCGCCTTGACCTCTGCATCAAGGCCCACGGTATCGGTTCGCAGTACCTGCAATCCCTGCCGCGAGAGCAGAAAGATAAATAGCGAGCTGTCGTCGTAATAGTATTCGACCAGCGTTTCATCCGCAGGGATACGCGCCTGGATTTCCTCAATGGGCGTCGAAGATACCGATACCAGCGAGGCCACTTCCGGCGCGGTTTCGGTGATCGCTTTTTTCACCGCCGACACCGCGAGGCTGCGCTGTCCGGAAGCGGGTACGGATGATGCAGCCTGCGAATCCGTCCCGGCTGGCGCACCGCCCTGCGCCGGCCCATCCATTTCGGTCTGCTCGGCTTTGGCCAGCAGTTCGCTGACTTTGGCCGCATCGCCTTCATGCACCGCAAAATCATTCTTCGAGGCCAGCATGTCGACCAGCGCACGGGACTTGGAGCGCTCAAGGTAGTCGAATGCCTCGGCGAACTGCTGGTTCTTAATCAGGGTGGCAATCAGCCTTTTGTATACATCCTGTTTGTCGCCGACGAAACCGATCTTGCTTGCCTCGGTGTTGAGCGTGGCACGCTGCTGCTCGATGACATCCACGGCCTGACGGTAGAAACCGATCGCGCTTTTCAAATCACCTTCGCTCTCTGCGATTCTGCCGCGCTGAAAAAGCGCCACGCGATAGAGCGCACTGTTGTCCTTGATCTGCGAGAAACCCAGCAGTTCGTCATAGATCGACTTCGCTTGGCTGGCTTTCCCTGTTTCCATCAGCGCCATCGCTTCCATGAACTTGAACGGGATCTCCACATAGCCCATCATGCCCAGACTCAGGACTTTCCCGATCCCCACCCAGGCGCCTGCCCCGTCCTGAATGTTTGCCAGCGCACGTTCATATCTTCCCAGGGCAATATTGGCTCTGGCCAATGCGGCGCTTTTACGCGGTGAGACTATGCCGCGCCCCCGAATGCCAATGTCATATGACTCAAGTATTTTCTCGTATTTCGCCGCCTGCTCCTTGTCACCGTCCAAGGCTTTCGCCAGAACCATCTTTTCAAGAGCATCCAGTGCATGCATCGACTTTTCATTGGCCAAAAAGCTGTTCGAGAAATTTTCCGTGCCTTTATAGGCCAGCTCGGCGTATTGAAAAGCTTCCTGGTATCTCCCCAGTTCCAGGCTGGCTTCCGCGCGCATGTTGTACAAGGCGGGCGTGCCATCCGTCTCGCCTATCCAGTTGGGGTAAACGATAGCCTTGTCTCCCTTCTGGATGCGCGCCTCCATCCGATCCAAACATGCGGATAGCTTGCTGAACACCCTCAAGTTCAGATAGGAGCTGCAAAGATTGTACAAGGCCGCCGTGGTTTCGCCTCTTTCCTTTATCTGCGACTCCTCGTGAGCGGCCAGATCCCCATATCTGGCTCCGGCACCAGCCATTGTGCGGTGCATGGAAAACTCCGACGCACATCCGGAAAGAATAAATATCGTGAAAAAAGCGAGACAGATTTTCAATTTTTTTTGCGCCACCATAATCCCTAATGAATTGACCGCAATCTATTTCCAGCGCTCCTGCATGTTACCGGTTTGGCGGCATGCCGCACAAAAACGACATGCATGCCTACTGCCGGTGCTGCAGCGCGACCGATTCCGCAATGGCCGCATATTTCCCCGGAGCGACCTCCTGCAGCAAACCCGTACCCTGGGCATTTTCCTGGCGGTGCACCCTGGTCTGTGCGGCGGCTTCGCCCTGCGCGCGCGGGTCGCGCAGGCTGATGACCAGTTTCTCCTCGCCGGCAACCTCGTCGAACTGGAAGAAACTGTCCGGCTCCAGCGGCAAAATCACCGGGGTCCCACTCCTGAACCTGACCACCTGCTCCGCACTGGACGGATAAAGGCGCTTGCGCTCGCCTTGCGGGTCGATATTGTCGAGCGTGAGTTCACCCTCGAAGGTAGCACCAATGCGGATACGGAATTTCTCCCCCGATACGAAACCGGCACTGACCGGCCTCACGGCAAGCGTCTGCCCGTCGGGCTGCAAAACCAGCAGCGCGAGATGGGCGCCCTGGTAATTCTCCCTGCCGCCGTCGACAGTCAGGGGGCTGCCGGGCGCTTTATCGGTAACCCTGGATGCTATGAACACAATGCCTTTGGGTGCGGGCACCAGCGTTGCGGCTCCCGGCGCGGTGACCGCAGCATCGCGCGGCAGCATTAATGGCTGCGCCTTCCCCTGGAACATTTTTTCCGCAGTCCACTGGAAGAAAATCTCGAATGCCTTCGACGCGGCGAACTTGAGCAGGATGCCCCAGATAAATTTGGGCTGGGGCGCCTCGGCGCCGGACGATTCGGTCGTATCCTTGCCTGGCGGCGCATCTTGGGCGACCAAGACAGATGGCAACAAAAATAATGCCAACATGCACGCCGCCATAGGGCGTCGCCACGCCGATGAAGAAAATTGGATCATGCTTGGAAACTCCTTTGTCGTTATATCAGTTTTGCAATTTCATATTTCGCAAGCTGGTTTAAACACCAATGCAAAACGGTTTTTCGTAGGGTGGGCAAGGTTTTGTTGCCCACGCGTCGCGTTGTTGTTTCACATTCATTCCGCATGGGCACAACAACGTGCCCACCCTACCGGGCTCACCCGCAAGGAGTGGGCCGTGGTTGTAAAGCCGGCAAACCGGCAACAACCGCGCTCACGGAAGCGTCCTGGCTAAACGGAAACCGAAGCCGTTATCCCGCTTCAACGGTACGTAGCTGACCCAGAACGCCGCGCGCACGTTCTGCGGAGCGTCGAACCACGAGCCACCGCGAAGCGCGCGCCCGTAATCCGTTCTGCTGCCATCGTACCAGTTCTCCATCCATTGCCAAGCGTTGCCGCTCATGTCGTATAGCCCGTAGCCGTTCGCCTGTTTCTGGCCTACGGGATGGGTTTGTTTGTTGCTGTTGCCGTCGTACCACGCCACGGCTTCGATATTGTTGCCGCCGCAGTATTCGCTCTGGCTGCCACCGTAGCAGGCGTATTCCCATTCCGTCTCGGTAGGCAGGCGGTATTGCCTGCCCGTCTTTCTGGATAGCCACTGCGCATAGGCCTGCGCATCGTGCCAGTTCACGCAGGTCACCGGGTGACTGTCGTCCTGGGTGAAGCCCGGGTTACGCCAGTTGTTTCCGCTTCGGTTATCCCAGCTTAAACCAGTCGATGCATAACAGGAGTTGCCCGCATCGTAGCCGGTCGCGTTCACGAACTCGGCAAACTCTTTCCGCGTGACGTGGTATTTGCCCAGCTCGTAGTTCTTGCCGGGGATGGCGACCATGGCCGGGCCTTTGGCTTCTTCTTCCTTGATGGCCTCGAGTTTGTCGCCCGCCGCCGCGAGGTATCTTCCCGACGGGTATCTATTGAGGTAGGCTTCCACCGCTTTTCTGTCGTTGCCGCTCTCGGCTTTTTTCCACAGCTCGGCTTCTTCTTTCGCGGCGAGGTCGTTCTTGAGCTTTTCCTGTCGCGCCCTGGCCAGCCCGACGTATCTGCCGCCGGGGTAGCCCTTGAGGTAGCGGGCGTAGCTTTCTTCGCTGTTTTCCTGTTGCGCCGCGTCCCAGGCTTGCTCGGCTTGTTGTTCGGCTGCGGCCTGTGCGTCGCCCTGGATCTTTTTGATGCGGCTCTTGGCCAGGGCCGCGTATTTTCCCTTGGGGTATTGGTCGAGGTAAGCCTGGTAGTCCTCGCGGCTCGTGCCCTTCTGCGCTTCATTCCACAGCGCCGTTTCGCCGTCTTCACGGCCCGTGGCAATCTGGGCGGGGGCCGGCTGCTGCACCTGTTTCTTGAGGGCGGCAAGTTTCACCTTGGCCTGGGCGACATAACGCCCCTTGGGATAGCCAGCAAGGTAGGCGTTGACCGCCTCCACGGTGTTGGCTTCTTCCGCCGCGCTCCAGGTGTCGTCTTCGATCTTTTCCTTGCTTTTGATCCGCGCCGCTTGCGCTGGCACTGGAACGAGGCTGTCCACCTGGACGCCGTCGTCGGGCTTGAAGTAGAACGCTCCCGTCATGGAGGAGCTGTCCCACGGCATCTGGGCGTCGCCGCTCCGGGTCGCCACGCTGGCTCTGACTTTCCTCATCAGCATCCCCAGTTCCAGCCCCGGCTCGTTTATCTGCTTGAGCAGTTCCTGGGTGAACAGGCCATTCCTGCCGTCGCCGTCCGCCGCCGTCTTGCCGGGTGAGGTGGCGTAGGCGATGAAGCTGCCCTTGGGGGCGTCCATCTGCGCCAAGCCGCCGCCCATTTTGCGAAAACTGCGCTCGAAGGGGTTATTGCGGCAGGCGTCGAGGATGACGATGCTCATCGTGCTCGCGGCGAGTTGGTCCATCACGGTGTCCATGTCCACGGTCACCGCCCGCACTTCCGCTTCACTGTTGATCTGGGCGTCAACTGGGACAAGGTAGTTCTTGCCCTTCACTTGCAGGCCGTGGCCCGCGTAGAAGAACAGCGCCGCCGTGTCCGTGGACAGCTTTTGCCCGAAGCTTGCAATGGCGAGATTCATTTCCCGCTGCGTCGCGTTTGTCACTTCTATCACTTCGAAGCCGAGCTTGTTCAGGGTATCCGATATGTCCTTTGCGTCGTTCAGGGGGTTCTTCAGTGCCGTGATGCCCTGGTAGGCGGCGTTGCCGATGACCAGCGCCACGCGCCTTTGTTCGCCCGCGCTCTTGGCGACGGCGAGGTTGCGCTGCGCGGCGTGGGCATGGCTCACGACGAGCGCCAGCGCCAGCGCCAGCAGAATAATGGTTGAAATCCTCACTTTGCTCTCCTGTCATTCAATCTCATCACAGGGCAGGCAAGCAGTTTTACGTTTACCCACGCGTTTCATTTTTCGTTCCGCGTGGACACAAAAACGTGCCCACGCTGCATTTCTATTTCTTATTGGCAAAAAACGCGGTCACTCCGCTATCCGATCATTGCAGAAAGCAGCACGGCTCCCACATCCAGCACCCCCAACGCCAGCAGGCTGCGCGTCAACGCCTCGCTCCCGGCCTGCGAGAGGCACTTGGCATCGCGTTCCACCACCAAACCATAGTAGCAGGACACCAGCGCCACCACCCCGCCGAACAGGCTGCATTTCAGGACGGCGATGAACATGCTCAACGGGTTCACGACTTCGAAAAAACGCGCCAGTTGCGGCAGGAATGAAAAATCGCGCAAGAACGAGGCGATCAACATCCCGCCCAACAGGGCGCAGGCCATGAAATAAATCCCCAGCAGGGCGCTCACGAAGAGCAAGGAGACGACGCGCGGAACGACGAGATAATCCACAACGGGAATATCGATCGCGGCCAGATGCTCCAATTCGCCGCGAAAGCGCATCAGCGCCAGATCCGCCCCCATGTTTGGCGCGACCCGTGCGGCTATGAGAAACCCGACAGCCAGCGCCCCTGCCTCGCCGAACAGTGTCCAGCCCAGCAGCTTGACCGGAACCTCTCCGGCCGCCCCCACCATCCCGACCGACTGTTCGATAATGACGGTGCCGGAGAGAATGCCTATTGCCCCGACCAGGCCGAGCGACCGGATGCCTGCCGATTCGAGCTGGTTCAACAGTTCTTCGCGTACCGGAGGAAGCCTGAAGAGTGGCCAGCGGGTAAGGCTGTAGACCAGCGCCTGATAAAGCCATTTGATCAGGCTCGTATTTGGTTTAATCCCGGCCGGCATGGCGGCGGTCCTCAGCGGGTTGAATGTTCTTTTGCCACCGCGTCATCCGGGCGTTCTTTTGCCAGTTCTTTCCAGATGCGCCTTGCATCGTATTTGTAGCCCTTTTCTTCCAGAAAAACTGCGTACAAAACACGATCGGAAAACGAAGCCCCGGCTTGCGGCCTTTGCGCCCGAATGGCCTTGGCGGCGGCGCTGCCGGCCACGCTGAAACTCCCCCGTGCCGTCAATACCTCGCCGTTCTCCAGGGTCGCCCTGATTTCCCACTCGTAGGCGCCGCCCGCCTTCAACAAACCGGCGGAAGGCGTCCAGGAATTGTCGGCCAGGGACACGTGGTGCAGGAGCCGTTTGCGGCCGTCGTAAAGGCTCAGTTGATAACCATCGGCCGGGCGCGGGCCGTCCCAGCTGAAAGCAAGATCGTCCCCGATCAGACGGGTGTCCACGGGGTCGCCGAGGCGCAGCCCCGGCCGCACCGCACGCATTTCATAGGCGGCCTGCGCAACGCTCTCGCGCTGGGCGACCGTAAATTTTTTCGCGGCAGAAGTTTTTTCCAGCGAGACCGGCTGCGCTTCGGCCTTGCCCTCATGCGCCAATATCCGTCCCGCTTCCACCGTCAGCTTTGCCGGCCCGGTAAAGCGGTACTCAACCGGCTTGGCAAACAGCGTTATCGAAAGGCGGGCGTGATCATCGAGTTGAATTACCGTGCCCGGCTCAAGATAGGCCAGCAGCGGGATTTTTTTATTTTTTCCGCCTGAAACGGCGAACACCCCGCCGCTCGCATCCGTCACCATCGCCACCGGCTCCGCCAAAGCCATACCTGCCGACAACAGCCCCGCCAGCAATATGCCGGAAATCATTCTAAGTTTCATCTTGCCCCCTCATGTATCTTGCGCATATTCATCCGACTGAAACCTTGCTTCATCTCATGATTGTTCAGGCGCGTCGATTTCCGGCGCAGCAGCCGGCGACAGCGCGCTGCCCCGGTGCGGAGCATCGCCCAGGCGCGCGGTGAGGCGATACATGATCACTTCGCCCTTGCCCTTGACGTGGATCGTGACGGGAGGCTCGAAGGCATACTCATGCCGGATGCGGTTGTAGGTTGTCCGGTCCACCTGGATCACTCCCGGCGTCGCCTCATCGGTCAGGCGGCTGGCGATGTTCACCGTGTCGCCCCACATGTCATAGATAAAGCGCTTGGTGCCGATCACCCCGGCGACCACCGGGCCGGTGGCGATGCCGGTGTGGATGCCCAGCTTGAACCTGGAAAGCTCGGGATGGCCGGCCACAAACCGGCGCATCTCCAGCGCCATGTCCGCAATGTCGCAGGTGTAGTCCGTCCTGTCGTGATTCAGCCCGCCGACCGCCATGTAGGCGTCGCCTATCGTCTTGATTTTCTCCACGCCGTATTTCTCGCTCAACTCGTCGAAGCCGGAGAAAATGGTGTTGAGCAAGGTGACCATCTGCTCGGGGGGCAGCGACTCGGTCAGTTGTGTGAAATTCACCAGGTCGGCGAACATCACCGTTACGTCCGCATGACCGTCCGCGATCAAGCCCGGATGATTTTTCAGGCGCTGCGCAATGCTGCCGGGCAATATATTGAGCAGCACGCGCTCGGATTTTTTCTGCTCTTCGGCCAGCAACTGGTGCTGCCGGTCAAGCTGCTCCCTGATCTTGTCCATCTCTACAACAAAGTAGCGCACCAGGAAATAGATGATGGACGACATCGCGGCAAAATTGAGTGCGAAGAACACGCCGATGGTTTTCATCGGCAATCCGCCTTCGGTACCCGTACCGAGGAAATAATCGAATAAACCGGAGACGGCCGTCATCACGACATACGCAACAAACCAGGGGATGGACTCGCGCCAGCCCGACACGACCAGCGCGCCGATCGGGGCAAGCAGCGCCCACAGCATCACGCCGCTCGATGTCACCGAACTGCCGATACTCCACTGCATGACGAACGGCGCGAACAGGAACAGACTCAACTGCACGAAGCGGAACGGCGCAAACCGCCGGGTCTTGAAATAGTAGATCAGCGAAGCCACGGAAATGAGCTGGTATCCCAGCGGCACGTTCGCCGAGAAATGCAGCCCCATCATCCAGTAGATCGCCAGCCATAGCACCACCGCCAGGTTCATGAAGGCGCAGGCGAAAATCAGCAGGCTCTTGCGCAATTTTTCTTCTTGCGTATCCGTAGTTCCTGCGGTGATTTCAGGCAGATCGATCATTGGTGCGGTTCCCTTCGGATAGGGATTATCGAGATGTTGTCCAACCAACGCGGCCATCATACCCGAATTAGCGTCCGGAAAATAAGGCCTGCCGGCCGGAGCGGATATTTACCGTGCTCCCTTCATAAACCTCGCGGAAAACGCTAGAATCCTCGCTTTGCAACCGACCCATCAAAGGAATTCCATTATGTCGATGTCCGACCGCGACGGTTTTATCTGGTATGACGGCAAGCTCGTCCCCTGGCGCGATGCCACCACCCATGTGCTGACCCACACGCTGCATTACGGCATGGGCGTGTTCGAGGGCGTGCGCGCCTACAAGGCCGAGAAAGGCACGGCCATTTTCCGTCTCCAGGAGCACACCGACCGGCTGTTCAATTCGGCGCATATCTTCCAGATGAAGATGCCCTGGGACAAAGAGACCGTCATGGAAGCGCACCGTGAAGTGGTGCGCGTCAACAAGCTGGAATCCTGCTACATCCGCCCGATCGCGTTTTACGGCTCGGAAGCGATGGGCATCGCCGCGAAGACGCTGTCCACCCATGTCGCAATCGCCGCCTGGCCGTGGGGCGCATATCTCGGCGCCGAAGGCATGCAAAAAGGCATCCGCGTCAAGACCTCCAGCTTCACCCGCCACCACGTCAACGTGAACATGTGCCGCGCCAAGTCGGTGACGACCTACGCCAACTCGATCCTGGCGCACCAGGAAGCCGCCAACGACAACTACGACGAAGCCCTGCTGCTGGACGTGGACGGCTACGTCGCGGAGGGTTCCGGCGAGAACATCTTCATCGTCAAGAAGGGCAAGCTGTACACGCCCGACCTGACCTCCTGCCTGGAAGGCATCACGCGCGGCTCGATCTTCACCCTGGCCCGGGAAATGGGCATCGAGGTGGTCGAGAAGCGCATCACGCGCGACGAGATCTATTGCGCCGAAGAAGCCTTCTTCACCGGCACCGCTGCCGAGGTGACGCCGATCCGTGAACTCGATCACCGCACCATCGGCGGCGGTTCGCGCGGCCCGGTCACCACCCGGCTGCAGCAGGCGTTCTTCGACTGCGTCGCGGGCAAGCATCCGCAGCACACCGATTGGTTGTCCTACGTCTGAGGGAGGAAATCGTGAGCAATAAAGACATCACCCAGCGCTACATCGAAGTGACCGCGCACGACCTGCCGCTGACCTGCCCGATGCCGAACATGAGCCTGTGGAACGCCCACCCGAAAGTGGCGATCCCCCTCAACAACGGCGGCGAGGCGCGTTGCCCGTATTGCGGCACGCTGTACAAGTTCAAGGGTGAGCTGCCCAAGGGGCATCACTGAAAACCTGTTGTGCGATTCGATAGCGGCGTTGCGCGGTGCTCGAAATCCTCATGTACCTCAAGTACATTCCGGTTTCTGCGCTGACCAGCGACTTGGCTGGCGTTTCCTGCCAGCCTAGTCAAATGGCCATGCAAGGCCCGTGCGCCTTGCTCTCGAACCGCTCGCGACGGTTTTGAGTTATTCCAACCATGAGCAATCTGGCGTAATGCAGAAAATTCTGGTTATCGCACCGAGCTGGGTAGGCGACTGCATGCTGATGCAGCCGATGCTGATGCGCCTCGGGCAACGCCATCCCGGCTGTCTGATCGACGTGTTCGCCCCGCCGTGGACGGAGAAGCTGCTGCGCCAGATGCCCGAGGTGCACGACGTCATCATCAACCCGTTCCCACACGGCGCACTGAACCTGGCTGCACGCCACCGGGTCGGCAAACAACTGCGTGCCGCGCGCTACGACCAAGCCATCGTACTGCCCAACTCATGGAAATCCGCGCTCGTTCCGTTCTTCGCGCGTATCCCGTTGCGCACCGGTTTTGTCGGCGAGTCGCGCTATATCCTGCTCAACGATGCGCGCAGGCTCGACAAGCATAAACTGCCGCTGATGGTGGAGCGCTTCGCGCAGCTCGCCGAGGATACGCGGGGCGAAATCCCGCGCCCGCTGGCGAATCCGAAACTGACGGTCTCCGAGGCGCAGCGCGACGCCGCACAGCAAAAGCTGAACCTGACGCTGGACCGGCCCGTCGCGGCCTTCTGTCCCGGCGCCGAGTACGGCCCGGCCAAGCGCTGGCCGGCCGCCTACTACGCGAACATCGCGCAGCGCCTGGGGCAACACGGCTATGCGATCTGGCTGATCGGCTCGCCCAAGGACAGGCATGCCGCCGAAGAAATCAACCAGCTCGCCGAAGGCCAGTGCATCAACCTGTGCGGCCGCACCGATCTGGGTGATGCCATCGCGCTGCTGTCATGCGCGCGCCTGGTCATCAGCAACGACTCGGGCCTGATGCACCTGGCCGCCGCGCTGGATCGGCCGATGATCGCGCTGTTCGGCTCCAGCAGCCCCCAGTTCACCCCGCCGCTGTCCGCCAAGGCGCAGGTCGTGAAGCTCGACATCGAGTGCAGCCCGTGCTTCAAGCGCGAATGCCCGTTCGGGCATTTCCACTGCATGACGAAACTGACCCCGGACATGGTCTGGGACAGACTAACCCATATCATTCAAAATCAAGGCGAATCATGTTGATGAATTTACCCAAGGAAATCTTCAAGGCCTATGACATCCGCGGCATCGTCGGCAAGGCGCTGACCGCCGAAGTGGTGGAGGCCATCGGCCATGCACTCGGTTCGGAAGCCGTGGTGCGCGGGCAGCGCGCGATCGCGATCGGGCGCGACGGCAGGCTGTCCGGCCCGGAACTGGTCGCCGCCCTGGCACGCGGCATCCGCAAAAGCGGCATCAACGTGATCGATGTGGGACTCGTCGCAACACCGATGGTGTATTTCGCCGCCTACCAGTTGCAGACCCACTGCGCGGTGATGCTCACCGGCAGCCACAACCCGCCGGATTACAACGGCCTGAAAATGGTGCTGGCCGGCGAGACGCTGTCCGGTGAGACAATCCAGAAGCTGCGCCAGCGCATCGAGCAGAACGATCTGGTGCACGGCGCCGGCAGCTATACGCAACAGGACATAAGTGCGGATTACCTCGCGCGCATCGTCTCCGACATCAAACTGTCCAGGCCGATGAACATCACCGTGGACTGCGGCAACGGCGTGGCCGGCGCTTACGTCGCGGAGCTGTACCGCAAGCTCGGCTGCAAGGTGGAGGAAATGTACTGCGAGGTGGATGGAAACTTCCCCAACCACCACCCCGATCCGTCCGACCCGCACAACCTCGAAGACCTGATCGCTGCGCTGCGCACCAACGACAGCGAGCTGGGCCTGGCATTCGACGGCGACGGCGACCGGCTCGGCGTGGTCACCAGGGACGGCAGGATCATCTACCCCGATCGCCAGCTGATGCTGTTCGCCGCCGACGTGCTCTCCCGCAACCCCGGCGCGGAGATCATCTTCGACGTGAAATCCACGCGCAATCTCTTTTCCTGGATACGCGAGCGTGGCGGAAAGCCCACGCTATGGAAAACCGGGCATTCGCTGGTCAAGGCCAAGATGAAGGAAACCGGCGCGCTGCTCGCCGGCGAAATGAGCGGCCACATGTTCTTCAAGGAACGCTGGTATGGCTTCGACGACGGGCTATACAGCGGCGCGCGCCTGTTGGAGATATTGAGCAAGGCCGCCGACCCGAGCGCCGTGCTGAACGCACTGCCGGATGCGGTTTGTACGCCGGAGCTGCACATCCACACCGCCGAAGGCGAAAACCACGCGCTGCTCGCGCAACTGCAGCGCACCGCGAGATTTGCCGATGCGAAGGAGATCATCACACTGGACGGATTGCGCGTGGAATATGCCGACGGCTTCGGGCTGGCGCGCCCCAGCAACACCACGCCGGTGATCGTGCTGCGCTTCGAGGCGGACAACGAAGATGCGCTGCGGCGCATCCAGGACGATTTTCGCGAGATGTTCCGGCAGGCCGCACCTCATCTGCAGCTGCCGTTCTAGAAGGCGGGGTTTACCAGAAGAGCTAGAGTTGTGCTACCGGGTGTAAATCAGGAACGGCCTTTTGCGCCCTGCCCCGAAGCAAAGGCAAGTTCGCGCTGGCGCGGCTGCATCCAGTAGGCCATCTGCTCGCGGAAAAACCCGCTGAACTGTTCAAGATCGGCAGGCTTGGCCACGAAACTGTTTGCCCCGGCCCGGTAGCTCATCTGCACGTCTGCCTGCGTGTATTCCACCGAAAACGCCACGATCGGGATGTCGCGGGTGGCGGCATGCAGGCGCAGCTTGCGCAACACCCCCAGCCCGTCCAGCTTCGGCAGGTTCAGGTCCATCAGGATGATATGCGGCATCTGCTCCTTGTTCGCGACGCTCTCGTTCAGCCAGTCCAGCACGGCATCTCCGCCCGCCACCACGGTCAGGCTGATTTCGGGGCAGCGCTCGGCAGCGGCACGGCGCGCCAAGTCTGTCGCCACCGAATCGTCCTCGACCAGCAATACGCTATAACGGCCTGTTTTCAACTGTATCGTTCCTTATAAACGTGCCTTGACCCAATCTGTAACGGAAGCTAGTGCAGCAGCCAGATGCTCGGGTTGCGTGCCGCCGGCCATCGCCATGTCCGGTGCCGCTGCGACACGGTGGCGGCGCAGCCGCTTTGGTGCGGTCGCAGCGAGCAAGGCCGGACTCACCAAACTCATAACTTTGCCTTCAGCCAGACTGAAACCGAAGCCAGTGCCGCAGCCAGATTCTCCGGTTGCGTGCCGCCTGCCATCGCCATGTCCGGCCTCCCCCCGCCTTTGCCGCCGACCTGCTGCGCAACCATGTTCACCAGTTCTCCAGCCTTGATTTTCGCGGTCAGGCCGGAAGTCACACCGGCAGCCAGGCTAATCTTATCACCGTCCACCGCCGCCAGCACGATGGCGGCATTCCCGAGCTTATCCTTGAGCTTGTCCATGGTCTCGCGCAGGGCCGTTGCATCCGCGCCTTCCAGTCTGGCCGCGAGCACCTTCACACCACCGATGTCCTGCGCCTGATTGACCAACTCGTCGCCCTGCGCGGAGGCGAGTTTCGACTTCAAGGCGGCGAGCTCCTTCTCCAGTGACTTCACGCTATCGAGAATCTGCGCGACGCGCGCTGCTGCTTCCTGCGGCTGTGCCTTCACGGCGGCGGCGACCTGCTGCAACTGCGCCTCCTGCTGCTGCACCAGCGCCAGCGCGCCCTCGCCGGTCACCGCCTCGACGCGCCGCACACCCGCCGCCACGCCGCTCTCCGCGACGATCTTGAACAGGCCGATGTCTCCGGTGCGAGCGACATGCGTACCACCGCACAGCTCGCGGCTGGAGCCGATGTCCAGCACGCGCACCTCGTCGCCGTACTTCTCCCCGAACAGCATCATCGCGCCGGTCTTCTGCGCGTCCTCGATCGGCATCACGCGCGCCCGGCATTCGGCATTGGCCAGAATTTCCGAGTTCACGATGGCTTCCACCCTGCGGATTTCCGCATCGCTCAGCGGCTGCGTGTGCGCAAAGTCGAAGCGTGTCTTGTCGGGATCGACCTGCGAACCCTTCTGCTGCACGTGTGCACCCAGCACCTCGCGCAGCGCCTTGTGCATCAAATGCGTCGCCGAGTGGTTGCGCATCGTGCGGTAGCGCGCCGCAGCATCCACTCTGGCGGTCACGCTGTTGCCGACGGTCAGCTTGCCGGTCGTCACCGTCCCGTGGTGGCCGAACACCGTCGCCTGGATCTTCTGCGTGTCCTCGACGGCGAAGATACCGTGCACGCTGCGCAGCTCGCCGCGGTCGCCGACCTGGCCGCCGGATTCGGCATAGAACGGCGTATCGTCCAGCACCACCACGCCAAGATCGCCCTCGACGAGTTCATTCACCTCGACGCCGTCCTTGTACAGCGCGAGGATGTTGCCCTTGTGCTCCAGCGTGTCGTAGCCGCGGAAAATTGTCGCCGGGCCTGAGTATTCGAGGTTCGCCGCCATCTTGAACTTGCCCGCCGCACGCGCCTGTTCCTTCTGCCGCGCCATGGCGGAGTTGAAACCCGCTTCATCTACCTTTACACCATGTTCGCGACATACATCCTGAGTTAGGTCGAGCGGGAAGCCATAGGTATCGTGCAGCTTGAACGCAAGATCGCCATTCAAAATCTTTGCGGGAGCATTAGAGATTAATCTTCCTTGAGAATCAGCAGCAGATTGAAGATGCTTCAATACGTCACTAGCGCTAGCACCGGATTTCAATATGCCATCAAGATTCAGCGTATTCCGAGTTGTCTCAAGCTCAATCTGCGACAACGCAGCCTCAAGGATGGCCATGCCGTGCTCGATGGTCGTGAAGAAGCGCTCCTCCTCTTGCTTCAGCACCTCCATCACGCGCACCTGAGCGGCGGTGAGATCGGGATAGGCCGCACCCATCTGCTCGACCAGGTCCGGCACGATCTTGTAGAAAAACGCTTCACGTGCGCCGAGCTTGTAGCCGTGGCGGATCGCGCGGCGGATGATGCGGCGCAGCACGTAGCCGCGCCCCTCGTTACCGGGAATCACGCCGTCGGCGATCAGGAAGGAGCAGGCGCGGATATGGTCGGCCAGCACCCTGAGTGAGGGCGAATCCATGTCCGCGTCCGAGGTCTCGCGCGCCGCCGCCTTGATGAGGTGACGGAACAGGTCGATCTCGTAGTTGGAGTGCACATGCTGCAACACCGCCGAGATGCGCTCCAGCCCCATGCCGGTATCCACCGAGGGCTTGGGCAGCGGGTGCATCACGCCGTGCTCGTCGCGGTTGAACTGCATGAACACGTTGTTCCAGATTTCGATGTAGCGGTCGCCGTCTTCTTCCGGCGTGCCGGGCAGGCCGCCGCGGATATGCGCGCCGTGGTCGTAGAAAATCTCGGTGCAGGGGCCGCAGGGGCCGGTGTCGCCCATCATCCAGAAGTTGTCCGAGGCGTAGCGCGCGCCCTTATTGTCGCCGATGCGGATCACGCGTGAGGCTTCGAGGCCGATCTCCTTGGTCCAGATGTCGTAGGCCTCGTCGTCCTCGGCATACACGGTGACATAGAGTTTTTCCTTGGGCAGCCTGAACACCTCGGTCAGCAGTTCCCAGGCGTACCCGATCGCGTCGCGCTTGAAGTAGTCGCCGAAGCTGAAGTTGCCGAGCATCTCAAAGAAGGTGTGGTGGCGCGCGGTGTAGCCGACGTTCTCCAGGTCGTTGTGCTTGCCGCCGGCGCGCACGCACTTCTGGCTCGATGCGGCGCGCGTGTAGGGGCGCTTGTCGAAGCCGAGGAACACGTCCTTGAACTGGTTCATCCCCGCGTTGGTGAACAACAGCGTCGGGTCGTCGTGCGGCACGAGCGAACTGGAGGGAACGACGGTATGGCCCTTGGAGGCGAAGTAGTCCAGGAATTTCTGGCGGATTTCACTGCTTTTCATTGTGCACCGGATATGGCGTTATTCATCGGAAGACCGCTCCACGAGCGGAATCAGGCGCGAATCATACCATTTGACGGGCTTGAGCGGCAGGTCGGAGACAGAGAGCAGACTCGATTCAGACTGAGCCGTCTTCGGGGTTGTCGGCTTGCAGTATTTTGAAGATCGCATCCATGGAGAATCCGCGCGATTGCAGGAAGCGCACCTGCCGGGCTTTTTCCCTGGCGTCCTGCGGCAGTGCGCCGAACTTCTTCTGCCACACGTTGCGCGCCGCATCCAGTTCGGTTTCCTTCAGGCCCGGCAACGCCTCGCCGATCAGATCTTCCGCAATGCCTTTCTGGCGCAGCTCCTGCGCGATGCGTTGCATGCCGAAGCGGCTGCGTTTGGCATGCAGCAGTTGCGTCGCTGCACGGGCATCGGACAGCCAGCCGCGTGAAGTCAGGTCGTCCAGCAGCGCGTCGAGGTCTTCACCTTCTTGCACATGGGGCAGCAACTTGCCGCGCAGTTCGGCGCGGCTGTATTCGCGGCGCGCGAGGTATTGCAGGGTGCGCGCGCGCAGGCTCAACTCAGGCTTTTTCCTCACCCGGGTGCCCAGCCAAAAGTTTCTCGGAAGCCTTGGAAGCTGATTTTGCGCCGGCCTTCTCGGCCTTCACCGGCTTTTCGACGCCCTCCAGCAGCGCCACGCCGAATGCCTCGCGCACCCGGTTCTCGATCTCGAAGGCGACTTCCGGATGTTCGCGCAGATACTCGCGCGCGTTGTCCTTGCCCTGCCCGATCTTCTCGCCCTTGTAGGCGTACCAGGCGCCGGACTTGTCGACCAGCTTCTGCTGCACGCCCAGCTCGATGATCTCGCCCTCGCGCGAGATGCCCTCGCCGTACAGGATGTCGAACATCGCCTCGCGGAACGGCGGCGCGACCTTGTTCTTGACCACCTTGACGCGCGTCTCGTTGCCGATCACCTCGTCGCCCTTCTTGATACTGCCGATGCGGCGAATGTCGAGGCGCACCGAAGCATAGAACTTGAGCGCGTTGCCGCCGGTGGTGGTTTCCGGGTTGCCGAACATCACGCCGATCTTCATGCGAATTTGATTAATGAAAATCACCAGGGTGTTGGAGCGCTTGATGTTGGCGGTCAGCTTGCGCAGCGCCTGCGACATCAGGCGTGCATGCAGGCCCATCTGCGCATCGCCCATCTCGCCTTCGATTTCCGCCTTGGGTGTCAGCGCGGCGACCGAGTCGATCACCACCACGTCCACCGAGGAGGAACGCACCAGCATGTCGGCGATTTCCAGCGCCTGTTCGCCGTTGTCCGGCTGCGAAATCAGCAGGTCTTCCACCTTCACGCCGAGTTTCTGCGCGTACTGCGGATCGAGCGCATGCTCCGCGTCGATGAACGCCGCCGTGCCGCCGAGCTTCTGCATCTCCGCGATGACCTGCAGGGTTAGCGTGGTCTTGCCGGAAGATTCCGGCCCGTAGATTTCCACCACCCTGCCGCGCGGCAGGCCGCCCACACCGAGCGCGATGTCCAGCCCCAGCGAACCGGTCGAAACCACCTGGATGTCCTTTGCCACGTCGTGCTCGCCGAGGCGCATGATCGAGCCCTTGCCGAACTGTTTTTCGATCTGGCTCAGTGCCGCCGCGAGCGCTTTGCTCTTGTTGTCATCCATCACGATCTCCCCTTTTGAAATTGGTGCCGGATTGTGGCACATCAATTTTGATTTGTACAGAACGTTCGTTCTTTATATTAATTCAGGCGATTTTCGTGCGCCGCCCGAGCAGGTCGAGCACGCCCTGCAACGCGATATGCACGGACTGCGCGCGCACTTCGGCACGGCTGCCGTTGAGTTGGCGGCGCTGCGCGTGGGTCACGCCGTTTTTGAGACCCCACGCGAACCACACCGTGCCGACCGGTTTGTCCGGCGTGCCGCCGCCCGGCCCGGCGATGCCGCTCACCGCCACGGCCACCTGCGCCGCGCTGTGGGCCAGCGCGCCCGCCACCATCTCGCGCACCGCCGCCTCGGACACCGCGCCATGCTGAGTGAGCGTTGCCTCGCTCACGCCCAGCATCTGCTGCTTGGCCAGGTTGGAATAGGTGATGAAGCCGCGCTCGAACCATGCCGAACTGCCCGCCACGTCGGTGATGGCCTGCGCCACGCCGCCGCCGGTACAGGATTCCGCCGTCACCAGCTTCAGGCCGTGTGCCTTCAGCGCCCCGCCGACTTGTGCGGCAAGGACATCCATTACAGGCCGCGCGCCAGATCGTTCTGTATATCGACCACCGCCTCCAGCCCCACAGCGATGCGGATCAGGCCGTCCGTGATGCCCGCTGCTGCACGCGCCTCGGGCGCGATGCGCCCGTGGGTGGTGCTCGCCGGATGGGTGATGGTGGTCTTGGTGTCGCCGAGGTTGGCAGTGATCGAGACCATGCGCGTATTGTCGATCACGCGCCAGGCCGCCCCTTTCCCGCCCTTCACCTCGAACGACACGATGCCGCCGCCGCTCTTCTGCTGGCGCATGGCCAGCTCATGCTGCGGATGCGATGGCAGACCCGGATAGAAAACGCGCGCCACGTTGGGCTGCGCCTCCAGCCAGCGCGCCAGTTCCAGCGAGTTGGCGCTGTGCGCGTCCATGCGGATTTTCAGCGTCTCCATGCCTTTCAGGAATATCCAGGCATTGAACGCGCTCATCGTCGGCCCGGCGGTGCGCAGGAAGCCGTACACGCCCTCCATGTTCTTTTTGCTGCCCAGCACCGCGCCGCCCAGCACGCGCCCTTGCCCATCGATGTACTTGGTCGCAGAGTGGATCACGATGTCCGCGCCGAGGTCGAACGGGCGCTGCAGGATCGGCGTGCAGAAGCAGTTGTCCACCGCGAGCAGCGCGCCGCAACCCTTCGCCACCGCAGCGATCGTGGCGATGTCGGAAATCTCGGTGAGCGGGTTGGACGGCGTCTCCAGGAAGAACAGTCGGGTGTTCGGGCGCACTGCCGCAGCCCACTCGGACGGGTCGGTCGCGGAGACGTAAGTCGTCTCCACGCCGAATTTCCTGATGACGTTGTTGAACAGATTGATGGTCGCACCGAAGATGCTGCGCGAGGCGACGATGTGGTCGCCGCTCTTGAGCAGCCCCATCACGCACGCCAGGATCGCCGACATGCCCGAGGCCGTGGCGACACACTGCTCCGCGCCTTCCAAGGCGGCGAGACGCTCCTCGAACATCGTCACGGTCGGATTGGTGAAGCGCGAATAGATGTTGCCAGGCTCCGCGTCGCTGAAACGAGCGGCGGCCTGCGCGGCACTCTCGAAGGTGAAGCTGGAAGTCAGGAACAGCGCCTCGCTGTTCTCGCCGAATTGGCTTTGCACCGCTCCGGCGCGCACCGCCAGAGTTTCCGGTTGGTATTTTTGTTCGCTCATCTCACTCTCAATATTTCTGGTTTATGTTCTCTGAAAAAACCATAAAAATTCGCGAGGAGGGATGGATGCAAGGCGCACGGAACGCAGAAACCGGAATGTACTTAAAGTACATGAGGATTTCGAGTACCGCGCAACGCCGCATAACCAGCCACTTGGCTGCTGTATTTTTGCAGCCTAGTGGAATGGCTAGTAGTCCCATCAGACGCCCTCCGCAGCAATTTTTTACATCGACGATGCGCTCATCACCAGATCCAGTTCCATCTGATCGTCGTCCATCGGTCTGTCGGCTTTCCCGTCGCCGCGCCGCGCTTCCACCATGTCCAAGTACTGCGGCGTGATATCGCCGGTGATGTAATTTCCGTCGAAACACGATGCGTCGAAGTTCGTGATGCCCGGGTTGAGCTTGCGCACCGCCGCCTTGAGGTCTTTGAGGTCCTGGTAAATCAGGCGGTCGGCGCTGATCTCGCGGCAGATTTGCTCGTCGTTGCGCCCGGTGGCGATCAGTTCCGCGCGGCTCGGCATGTCGATGCCGTACACGTTCGGGAAACAGACCGGCGGTGCAGCCGAGGCGAAATACACCTTCAGCGCGCCGGCATCGCGCGCCATCTGCACGATCTCGCGGCTGGTGGTGCCGCGCACGATGGAGTCGTCCACCAGCAGCACGTTCTTGCCCTTGAATTCCAGGCCAATGGCATTCAGCTTCTGGCGCACCGATTTCTTGCGCATCGCCTGGCCGGGCATGATGAAGGTGCGGCCGATGTAGCGGTTCTTCACGAAGCCTTCGCGAAACGGGAGGCCGAGGCGGTTTGCGAGTTGCAACGCACTGGGGCGGCTGGAATCGGGGATCGGGATAACCACGTCGATGTCCACTCCGTCCCATTCGCGCTTGAGCTTGTCGGCAAGGTATTCGCCCATGATAAGGCGCGTCTCATAGACCGACACGCCGTCGATCACCGAATCGGGGCGCGCAAGGTAGACATACTCGAAGATACACGGGTTCAGGCTGGGGCTTTCGCTACATTGGCGGCTGTGCATGTTGCCGTCGAAGTCGACGAATATCGCCTCGCCGGGCGCAACATCTCGCAGAAACTTGAAGCCCAGCGTATCCAGCGCAACGCTCTCCGAGGCGATCAGGTATTCAGGCCCATGCTCGGCCTCGTGCAAGCCCACCACCAGCGGGCGGATGCCGTGGCTATCGCGGAACGCCAGCAGGCCGTAGCCTGCGATCATCGCGACCACGGCATAGGCACCGCGGCAGCGCCGGTGCACACCGGAGACCGCGGCAAAAATGGTCGGCACATCCAGACGCAGCCCTTTGGACTTGGCCTGCAACTCGTGCGCCAGCACATTCAGCAACACTTCCGAATCGGAGTTGGTGTTGACGTGGCGCAGGTCTTCTGCGAACAGTTGCCGCTTGAGTTCCTCGGTGTTGGTCAGGTTACCGTTGTGCCCGAGCACGATGCCGAACGGCGAATTCACGTAGAACGGCTGCGCCTCGTTGTGGTCCACCGCGGAACCGGCGGTGGGATAGCGCACATGCCCGATGCCCGCATTGCCGGTCAGCGCGCGCATGTTGCGCGTGCGGAACACGTCGCGCACCAGCCCGTTGCCCTTGTGCAGATGGAAGGTGCGCCCGTCCAGCGTGGCGATGCCGGCGGCATCCTGGCCGCGATGCTGCAAGACCTGCAGGCCGTCATACAGCAACTGGTTGGCCGGTGTTTGCGAGACTACTCCGAGTATGCCGCACATGATTCACTACCCCAAAAATTAACTACCCAGAAACCAAACTAACTGCGGGCACCGTAACGGATGCGCCGCGCGATGCTGTCCGGCAACCATGCCTTGGTCAGCAAGGCAACATTTTCCGCCGCCCGGCTCGTCTGCGCGCCGCGCCAGAACGGCTGCTCCGGAATGGCCGTCAGTCCGGCCAACCACACCAGCGCGAGGATCACCAGCACGCCGCGCAACACGCCGAACAGCGCGCCCAGCGACCTGTCCAGCCAGCCCAGCCCGACCGCCTTCACCAGCCTGGAGAGCAGCCAAGCCAGCACACCCCACACGATCAGGGCGGCAATGAATACTGCAGCATAGCCCAGTGCGAGCCGCACCGTCTCCTGCGTTCCCGGCATCAACGGCGCGACGCTGCCGCCATACAGCTTGCCCAGCACGAACGCGACTGGCCAGCCCGCCAGCGACAGCACTTCGTAAACCATGCCGCGCCACACACCGATCAACAGCGAAACCAGCATGACCGCGATTACAGCAAAATCAAATCCGGTCATTTGGCGCTGGTCACCACCGGATGCAGCCCGTGTTTTTCCAGCAACAGGCGCACCTTCTCGGCCTTGTCGCGCTCCGCATACGGCCCGACGCGCACTCGGGTCTTGTCGCCGGCCTTTTCGGTATAAGCCCTGAAACCCAGCTTCTTCAGCCGATCCGCTTCCAGTTTTGCGGTATTGGGGTTGGCGTAGGCACCGACCTGCGCGACGAAGCTTTCGCCGCTCGGTTTGGCCGCACTCTTCGCTCCCGCCGCTTCCGGCTGTTTATTGGCGGCTTGTATCTTGCCCTGCGCTTCAACCTTGGGGTTGCCTGCGGCAGCTGCCGCAGCCACCGGTTTGGCCTGTGCCACGGCGGAAGCCGCAACTGCCGAAGCGGCAGCCGGCGCAGCCTCGACTGCAGAGACGGCCAGCGGCGCAGCCTGCGCCACCTCGGAAGCCGCCGCGCCCGGCACGAATTCGCCGACCTTGTCGGGCGCCGGGATGCGCAACTCGATGTCCTGCCCGGTGGACTTGGGCTCGCTGTCCAGCACCATCGGCAGGATCACCACCACCGCGAGCGTAAGCGCAACCGCCCCGATCAGGCGGCGGCGCGCCTTGCGCCTGAGGTCCAGTTCGTCGTCTGTCGGTTGTTTTGCCATGCCTGGTAAACCTTTGGAAAAATCCTAAAACTTCAGTCCTTTTGCTGCCATGACTTCCGCCACGGTGTAGAACGAACCGAAGGCGGCAATTCTATCATCTTCACCCGCCTCGTTATAGGCATGGCGCAACGCCTCTTCGACGCTATCGAAGGTCTGTATCGCACCGCGCACACCGGCACTTTGCAGCACTTGCGCCAGTTCCGCGGCAGTCGCGCCGCGCGGCGCATTGATGCCCGCGACCAGCCAGGTGTCGATATATGGATCGAGCGCCGCCGCCACCCCCGCCATGTCCTTGTCCTTCAGCATCGCGAACACCGCAAAGGTCTTCGCGGGCGGCATGCTGGCGAGATTCTGCGCCAGCGAACGCGCCGCATGCGGGTTGTGCGCCACGTCGAGGATCAGCTTCGGCCGGCCCGGTATGACCTGGAAACGCCCCGCAAGTTGCACCTCGACCAGCCCGCGCCGCACCGCCTCCATGCTCACCGGCAATTTATCCTTGAGCGCATCCAGCGCCGCGAGCGCCGCGCTCGCGTTGTTGAGTTGGAACGCGCCGCGCAACGCGGGATAGGACAGCGCGTTGCGCGCGCCGATTTTGCTGCAATAGTCCCACTGCCCCTGATGCGGCGAAAAGCCGAACTCGCCGCCGATGCACCACAGTTCCGCGCCGATCTGCTGCGCATGGTTGCGGATCGCCTGCGGCACATCGCTGTCCGCACAGATCGCCACGTGGTCTTTGCGGAATATCCCCGCCTTCTCGAACGCAATTTCCTCACGCGTCTCGCCGAGGTAATCGACGTGATCGATGTCCACGCTGGTGACCACCGCGCAGTCGCTGTCGAACGCATTCACCGCATCCAGCCGGCCGCCCAGCCCGACTTCGAGGATCGCGACCTCCACCTTGTGCTCGACGAAACACAGCATCGCCGCCAGCGTGCCGAACTCGAAATAGGTCAGTGGGGTTTCGCACCGCGCCTGCTCGACCTTCTCGAACGAAGCGCACAGCTCCGCGTCGCCCGCCGATTGCTTGCCGATGCGCACGCGCTCGTTGTAATGCAGCAGGTGCGGCGAGGTGTAGCAGCCGACGCGGTATCCGGCGGCATGCAGGATGGCCTCCAGCATCGCGCACACCGAACCCTTGCCGTTGGTGCCGCCGACCGTGATGATGGAAAAATCGGGATCGAGATTGAGGCGCTGCTTGACCTGCGCCACGCGCTCCATGCCGAGTGCGATGGTCTTGGGGTGCAGGGATTCGAGGTAGGTCAGCCAGCCGGCTAGTGTATTAGGCATCAGATTTTGTAGGGTGCATAAGCGCAGCGCATGCATCAGTATCGTTGAAACATCCGGCGCAATGCCCGTTGGTTATTGCGCCCTACGCTTGCTACTCTGGTTGCCGGCAATCGCTTGGTGAATTTCAGAAGCTGCCAGAAAAATTCGCGAGGAGGGATGGATGCAAGGCGCACGGAACGCAGCAACCGGAATGTACATAAAGTACATGAGGATTGCGAGTACCGCGCAACGCCGCAGACGCCCTCCGCAGCAATTTTAATGGCAGCTTCTAAGCCGCCTCGATCTCCGCGACCGCCGACTGCTTGGTCAGCAGTGTGATCAGCGTCGCAAGCTGGTCGCGCATCTCGCGCCGATCCACGATCATGTCGATCGCGCCGTGCTCGAGCAGAAATTCCGCACGCTGGAAGCCTTCCGGCAGGGTCTCGCGTACTGTCTGCTGGATCACGCGCGCGCCGGCGAAGCCGATCAGCGCGCCGGGTTCGGCGATCACCACGTCGCCGACGAAGGCGAAGCTCGCGGACACGCCGCCCATGGTCGGGTCGGTCAGCACCGGAATGAACGGCAGTTGCGCCTGGCTGAGTTGGGTGAGCGCAGCGCAGGTCTTGGCCATCTGCATCAGCGACAGCAGGCCTTCCTGCATGCGCGCGCCGCCGCTCGCGGAGAAGCAGATGAACGGGCATTGCTGCTCCAGCGCGACCTGCACGCCGCGCACGAAGCGCTCGCCCACCACCGAGCCCATCGAGCCGCCCATGAACTCGAACTCGAATGCGGCGGCGACCACCGGCACCGCATGGATGCTGCCCTGCATCACCACCAGCGCATCCTCCTCGTCGGTGCTCTTCCTGGCGGCGACGAGGCGCTCCGAATACTTGCGGCTGTCCTTGAACTTGAGCGTGTCGACCGGCAGCACTTCCGCGCCGATCTCGAAGCGGCCCTCACCGTCGAGCAGCAAGTCCAAGCGGGTGCGCGCCGAAATGCGGTGGTGGTGGTTGCACTTCGGACAGACGCTCTGATTCTTCTCCAGGTCGGAGTGGTACAGCACCGCCTGGCAGTTCGGGCATTTGTGCCACAGGCCTTCCGGGACGCTCTTCTTGTCCTCGCTCTCGCGGCGCTTGATCTTAGGCGGCAATAATTTCTGGAACCAACTCATAGTATTTCCCTTTTCACCTGGCGTACTCGACAGCACACAGTTTTTCACTTCCCTCTCCCGGCCTTCGGCCACCCTCTCCCGCTTGCGGGAGAGGGGTTGGGGGAGAGGGCTTCAGGCCTGATCGACGGCCTGTCTCAATTCCCTGACCAGCTTGCCCACATTGGCAACGACGTTCTGCCCGTTTGAATTTTCAATTTCCTGCACGATGCGGCTGCCGACCACCACGCCGTCGCTCAGCTTCGCCACCGCCAGCGCGGTCGCGGCATCGCGGATGCCGAAGCCTATGCCGATGGGCAGGTCGATATGCCTGCGCAACTGCGGGATCTTCTGCTCGATGGCGGCCAGGTCGAGGTGCCCTGCACCGGTCACGCCCTTGAGCGACACGTAATACACATAGCCACGCGCCTGCTTCGCGACGAGCGCGACGCGCGCATCGCTGCTGGTCGGTGCGAGCAGGAAAATCGGATCGATACCGTGCCGGGTCAGGTGCGCGAACGCCTCCTGGCTCTCCTCCGGCGGGAAATCCACGGTCAGCGCACCGTCCACGCCCGCCTCGGCGCAACGTCTGGCAAAAGTTCCCCAGCCCATCGCCTCGATCGGGTTGCCGTAGCCCATCAGCACGACGGGCGTGGTCGCATTGCTGCGGCGGAATTCGGCGACCATGTCCAGCACGTGGTGCAGCCCGACGTGGTGCCTGAGCGCGCGCTCGGAGGCGCGCTGGATGGTCGGCCCGTCCGCCATCGGGTCGGAGAACGGCACGCCGAGTTCGATCACGTCCACTCCCGCCTCCACCAGCGCGTGCATCAGCTGCACCGTGAGCGCCGGATTGGGATCGCCCGCCGTGAAGAACGGAATCAGCGCCTTGCGCTTCTTCTGTTTGAGATTCTCGAAAACTGTCTGGATACGGCTCATTACTCATCTTTCCGTGGAAATTTCATTTCACGCATACATCAAGCGCCCGCGCGGTTCTGGAATCTGGCGCCCCAACTCCTGCGCCACTTCGACCCAAGCTGCCATCGCCTCCTGCGCATGATGCAGCGCCTCGTCCTGCGTATCCCCATGCGCCATGCAGCCTGGCAATTCCGGCACTTCCGCGATGAACGCGGCATCCTCTGTGCTCCAGTAAAGAATGATTTCATAACGGTACATGGTTACTCTCCAATCAACTGGTATTTCACGATAATGTGCCTCACCTGCCTGACCTGATAGAGCTTGGCCTTATTGCCCGCGGGCTGGATATTGATGATTTCCTCAACCCCCTCTTTGCTGAACAAGTGGTGGCTGCCCTTGATGCGTTTTTCAAACCCCATGCCCTCCAGCAAAAAGACCAAATCATCGAATGCGATATTCTGGTCGCTGCCCACTTTTAAAACCTGCCATAGAATCTTTTCCAGCTTCCCCATCGCTAAAGTGTGATCCCCTTCAAGCGCGCCACTGTGTTGATGTCCTTGTCGCCGCGCCCGGAAATATTCACCAACATCACCTTATCCTTGCCCATAGCCGGCGCGATCTTGATTGCGTGCGCGAGCGCATGGCTGGATTCCAACGCGGGGATGATGCCCTCGAAGTGGCACAGGTCATGGAAGGCGCGCAGCGCCTCGTCGTCGTCGATCGCGACATATTCGGCGCGCCCGCTATCCTTGAGCCAAGCGTGCTCGGGGCCGACGCCGGGATAATCCAGCCCGGCCGAGATGGAATGGGTCTCGATGATCTGGCCGTCCGCATCCTGCACCAGATAGGTCTTGTTGCCGTGCAGCACGCCGACCGGGCTGTTCGCGGTCAGGGGTGCGGCATGCTCGCCGCTCGCGATGCCATGCCCGCCGGCTTCCACGCCGATCAGTTTCACGCCGGGCATGTCGATGTAGTGGTAGAACACGCCCATCGCGTTGGAGCCGCCGCCGACGCAGGCGATCACCGCATCCGGCTGGCGGCACGCCAGCTCGGGCATCTGCGTCACGCATTCCCGGCTGACGACGGCGTTGAAATCGCGCACCATCATCGGGTACGGGTGCGGCCCGGCCACGGTGCCGATGATGTAGAAGGTGTTCTCGATGTTGGTCACCCAGTCGCGCATCGCCTCGTTGAGCGCATCCTTAAGCGTCTTCGAGCCGCTCTCCACCGGCACGACGGTCGCGCCGAGCAGCTTCATGCGGAATACGTTCGGCGACTGGCGTTGCACGTCCTCTGCGCCCATGTACACCACGCACTCCATGCCGTAGCGCGCCGCGACGGTTGCCGTAGCGACGCCGTGCTGCCCCGCGCCGGTCTCGGCAATCACGCGCTTCTTGCCCATGCGTTTCGCGAGCAGCGCCTGGCCGATGGTGTTGTTCACCTTGTGCGCGCCGGTGTGGTTGAGGTCTTCGCGCTTGAGATAGATTTGCGCGCCGCCGAGGTGCGCCGACAGGTGCTTCGCGTGATAGATCGGGCTGGGGCGGCCCACATAGTGCTTGAGGTCGGCATTCAGTTCGGCGATGAATTCCGGGTCGTTGCGGTATTTCTCGTAGGCCTCTTTCAGTTCTTCCAGCGCGCCCATCAGGGTCTCGGCGACATAAATGCCGCCGTAGGGGCCGAAGTGGCCGGTGTTATCGGGATAGTTGTAAGTCAATCTGCTTAACCTCGTTAATGAATGCGGCGACCTTCGCCGCATCCTTGATTCCTTTGCTCGCCTCCACGCCGCTGGACACGTCCACCGCGTAGGGTCGTACCAGACGGATGGCTTCCGCCACATTGTCGGGATGCAGGCCGCCGGCCAGGATCACCGGCAGCGGCACGGCTTGCGGGATCACCGCCCAGTCGAGCGCCACCCCGGTGCCGCCGTGTGCGCCTTCCACAAAGGCGTCCAGCAATAAACCCTGCGCCATCCGGTAATGCGCCGCGCATTGTATCAAATCCACGTCGTGCCTCACCCGGATCGCCTTGATCCAGGAGCGTCCGAAGCGCGCGCAGAATTCCGGTTCTTCTTCGCCGTGGAACTGCAGCGTGTCCAGCGGCACCTGGCGCAACACTTCACGCATCGCGTCTTCGGCAGGGTTCACGAACAGCCCCACCAGCGTCACGAACGGCGGCAGCACAGCCGCTACCCGTGCAGCCTGCTGGATGCTCACATGACGCGGGCTTTTTTCGTGGAACACCAGCCCGATCGCATCCGCACCGCTCTGCGCGGCGGCCAGCGCATCTTCAGGGCGGGTGATGCCGCATATCTTGACGCGCGTCACAGCAGCTCTCCCAACATTGTTTCGTTTTCCATTTGCGGCAGCCCCCACTTCGCCTCATATTGTATGCGGCGCAAGTATAAGCCATCCGGCGCGAAGGTCGGTGCGGCCATGGTGCGGCTGCGGCCTTCGAGGATTTCCTTCATCCAGTCTGGCGGATGCTTGCCTTTACCGACATAAATCAAACAGCCAACGATGTTGCGCACCATGTGGTGCAGGAAGGCGCCGGCGCTCAGATCGAAGACCAGCATCTCGCCTTGCCGGTAGATGTCCATCTGGCGCAGATGTTTGACCGGAGATTTGGCCTGGCATTCGGACGAGCGGAACGCGCTGAAGTCGTGCTCGCCCAGCAGGTATTCTGCGGCGGCCTGCATCGCCGCGATATCCAGCGGCAGGTGGAACCAGCCCGCCTTGCCGGCATGGAGGGCGCTGCGTACCGGGCGGTTGATCAGCAGGTAGCGATAACTGCGCCCGTGCGCGGAGAAGCGCGCATGAAACTCATCCGGCACCGGATGCGCCCAGCGCACCGCGACGCTCTCCGGCAGCACGGCATTCGTGCCGCGCACCCAGGCGGGAAGCGGACGCTCAACCTGGGTATCGAAATGCACCACCTGCTCCAGCGCATGCACACCGGTGTCCGTACGCCCCGCTGCTATGATTGAAATCGGCTCGCCCGCAATCTGGCTCAACGCGCGCTGCAGCGTGTCCTGCACGGTGCTCTCCTCCGCTTGGCTCTGCCAGCCGCAATAAGGGCGACCATCGTATTCGACACCTAAAGCAACCCTCATCGCAGCGCCCCCCACAACAGCAGCAGCGCGAAGCCCAGCAGCAGCGCATCGCCGATGCCGAAGCGGTGCAGCGGCAGCTCCATGTGCCGGTCGGCCTCGCCGTGCGGCTCGAACAAACCGTTCAGGGTTTCCTGCCAGCCGCCCTTGCTGCGCAGCATCGCGACCTCGGCGTAATGCAGGGTCAACGCGAGCCGCACCGCGAGCCGTTCGCGCGACAACCCGATCAGGCGCAAGGGCGCGAACAGGGTGTAGAGCCCTGCTATCAAATGCTGGCGGTGCAGGCGATCCAGCAGGATCGCCAGCGCGGCCAAAGCGGCCAGCAGGCGGACCAGTTGCAGCGTACCGTCAACCAACCCTTCGCGGGTCGGGCCGAACACACCGAGAGATTCCGGCAACGCCTGGCCCGGCGTGCTCCAGGCGTAGATCAGCAGCAGCGACAGCATGATCCAGCGGGTGCGGCGTACCAGTTGCACGAATTTATGCCGGGAAACGGCGAATGCGCCCAGCAGCACCAGACCGGCGGCTACCAGCAAGGTGCCGGACGCCAGCACCTGCATGGCGGCAACCAGCAGGCACCAGGTCAGGATTTGTGCGGCGGGATGGAATCTCATTCCTGAAATAGTGCTTGAGCCACGAAGGACACGGAGATCACGAATGCTCCCTTAGGATTGCGCACTGTTGGCCGCGTACCGCAGGGTTACCGGAATTTTCGGTGCAACCCGGTGTTCTTCTTCGTGGTGAAATGTTTTTCATATTCAACGGTTGCCCCAAAAGAAAACGGCAGCCCGGTAGCGGGCTGCCGTCGTCACGATGCCGTGATCAACCGATCTGGTCGAGCATGGACTGCGCTGCCTCACGCTGCCCCTCATCGCCCTCACGCAGAACCTCTTCGAGGATTTCCCGCGCGCCGGTCATGTCGCCCATTTCCTGATAGGCCTTGGCCAGATCGAGTTTGGTGGCAACCTCATGCCAATGCTCGTCCTTGCCTTCTGCAGCCGATTCGCCCAGCGTCCCGATGTCTTCCAGGTTCAGGCTGATGCCGGCAAAATCGGTTGCGGCGGGTTGCGCCGCGGGGGCAGGCTTCTCGGCTGGCGCCTCGATCGGGAAGTCCAGCGTGAATTCCATGCCGCCTTCGTCGGCCGCAGCGGCCTTGGCCGGCTCGGCCTCCGGCTGCGCCGCAGGCATCGAAGGATGGGTGGCGGTGACGTCGAAAACCAGGTCGTCCAGATTGGGCAGTGCGGCTTCCGTCTCTGCGCCAGCCGCAGGCATCGACGGGCTGGTCGAGGTGATGTCGAAATCCATCTCGGTCGGTGCGCTCATCGACGGGCTGGTGGAAGTCACATCGAAGTCCATCGCCTCGGATGCAGCAGCCAGCGAAGGACTGGTGGAAGTAATGTCGAAATCCATGGCTTCCGCCTGGGCCACTGCCTTCTCTTCGGTGGACAGTGTCGCTGTCTTCTCCGTGCCGCCCAGATCGAAATCCACTTCGGGAGCCGCCGTCCCGCCCAGATCGATATCTGGCATGGCGCTAAGCACCGTCGTTTGCATGGTTGCGCTGCCGTCATCCTCGATGGTTCCGGCACCGCCGTACATCGGATTGTTCGGCTCGAGCTTGCGCCCCATGGCCGCAGCCTGTTGCCAGGCCTCTTCATCGCCGGAATCCTTCAGCTGGCGTGCAATGGTCGAGAAGGAATTCACATCTTTGCGGTTTGCGTAGATGCCCAGCAGCTTGAGATGGATCTGGTGATTGTTCGGCGTGTTCTGCATTGCTTCCTTGAGGATTTCCTCCGCCTGCACATCGCGGCCGAAATTCAGGAACAGATCCGCTTCGCTGATCGGGTCCACCTCCTCCGAGGTGACAGCCGCCGCTGCGGCATGCTCCCCTGTGGTGCTGGTGAAATCGCCAGTCTCGGGAGAAGGCGCGGCCGGCGGGGTCAGGTGGCCGGTTATCGCACCGGCATCTTTGCTCGTCCCGCCTGGTGCAGCAGCCTGCCTGCGGCGGTTCAATATGAAGCCCAAGCCGCCAAGGCCAAGCAGAATCGCCGCGCCGCCGGCGAGATAAAGCGGATTGCCCAGAATCTCATCCGTCAGCGAGGGTTGCGGCACCACCACCGGCTGGGGCTTGGGTTTGGGCTTGGCAACAGGCGCCGGCTTGACTTCGCTGGCAGCAGCAACCGCGGAGGCAGTTGGGACTGCGGATGCGGCGGCGACTGCGGAAGCGGCAACCTGGGGAGCCACAGCCGAAGGTTGCGCCGCCAGCGCCGCGGCCTCGGATTTCAGTTGCGCGAGGCGTTGCATATCCTTGAGGTTCTTTTCCAGCAAGGCGGTGCGTGCCTGCTCTTCCTTCAGCGCCTTACCCTTTGCGATCACATCTTCCTGCTCGGCATTCTTCTTTTCCTGGGCAGTCATTTGCTTGCCTCCCGCAGCGGCGGCAGCCTTGTCTCCGGGAGCCTCACCCTTGGACAGTTTCAGCACTTCCTTGGCGGACTCCTTGGCAACCGGCGCCTTGTCGGCAACCGAACTAGCGATCTTGCCGGTGGCAACCTGCTGGGCTTCCTGAGGCTGGGCGGCGGCCGGAGCGGCAGCGGCCAGTTTTTGCCGGTAGGCATTCCAGTCGGCCGTCTGGGCGCGGATTTCCTTGGCTGCATCGGATTGCGCCACGCTCATCAGTTCGTTCTGGTCGGGCAAGCGCAGGATCTTGCCGGCCTTGATGCGGTTCATGTTCTTGCCGTCGAATTGGTCGGCATTGGCGCGGTACAGCGCGACCAGCATGCGCTCCAGACTGACTTCGGCCGGTTTGTTCTGCACCGCGACCTTGTGCAGCGTGTCGCCCTGCTTGACGGTAATATCGCCGGTCGCGACGACTGCCGGTTTCTGCTGCGGCGCGGCCTTAAGAACCTTTTCGTCCATCGGCGCGGTAGCGCGCATCGGCCTGGTTTCCTTCTCAACCGGGGCTGCGGGGGCCGGAGCCGGGACCGCAACTGCGGGAGCGGCTTGCTCAACCGGCTTGGCGGCAGCTTCCAGCGGCGCGGCCTGCACTGCCGGGGCGACAGCTTGCACTTCCGCAGGCTTGGGCTGTTCCGCGACGTAATCCGGCGGGTCGAGCAGGAAGGTGTATTCGCGCAACAGCTTGCCGGAGGCCCAGGTCAATTCGACCAGCAGGCTCACGAAGGGATCGTTGATCGGCTGCGCGCTGCTCACCCTGATATACGACTCGCCGTTCGCGCGGCTCTCGATCTGAAATTTGAATTTGTTGCCGAAAGGATATTCCAGCCCGGCACCCCGGTAGACGTCGGGTGATGCGAGGCGGGCAACCAGGCTGGCCTTGTCGGCCTTGCCGACCGCTACCAGTTCGACCTCGGCCTTCAGCGGCTGCCCCAGAGCGGATGCCACACTGATCCCGCCCATGCCGACGGCGGAAACATATGTGGACAGCATCAAACCAGCAAGAACCCCGAGCAGTTTCAGTAGTGACTTACGCACGCTATCACCTTATGGTTATTCGTTGAACAAGTAAAATAACATCATGGAGTTATAAGCACAAGCTCATAATGTTTTTTGCATGATGTCCTAATTGAGGTATTTTGCGATCAAAATCTCCGCAATCTGTACGCTGTTCAACGCCGCTCCCTTGCGCACATTGTCGCTTACCACCCACAGATTCAAGCCCAGCGGGCACGAAATATCCTCGCGGATGCGCCCGACGTAGGACGCGTCGTTGCCGGCCGCCTCGATCGGGGTCGGGTAACCGCCCGGTTCGCGCTTGTCCATGACGATCACGCCCGGCGCCTTTTCCAGCAGGGCGCGCGCCTCGGCGGCGGTGATCTTCTTTTTGGTCTCGATGTGCACCGCCTCGGAGTGCCCGTAGAACACCGGCACGCGCACCGCGGTCGCGTTCACCATGATGGTGTCGTCCTCCATGATCTTCTGGGTCTCCCACACCATCTTCATCTCTTCCTTGGTGTAGCCGTTTTCCATGAACACGTCGATCTGCGGCAGCACGTTGAAGGCGATGCGCTTCGGATAGACCTCGACCGCCACGTCCTGCTGGTTGAACAGCGCACGGGTCTGGCTGGCCAACTCCTCGATCGCCTCCTTGCCGGTGCCGGAGACCGCCTGGTAGGTCGCCACGTTGATGCGCGCGATGCCCACCGCGTCCTTGATCGGCTTGAGCGCGACCAGCATCTGGATGGTCGAACAGTTCGGGTTGGCGATGATGCCGCGGTTCTTGTATTGCGCAATGGCGTGCGGGTTCACTTCCGGCACCACCAGCGGAATATCGCGGTCGTAGCGGAAGTGCGCGGTGTTATCGATCACCACGCAGCCGGCGGCTGCGGCGAGCGGCGCATATTTTTCCGACACGCTGCCGCCCGCCGAGAACAGGCCGATCTGCGCCTTGGAGAAGTCGAAGCCTTCGACGTCGATGACGTCGAGCTCCTTGCCGTTGAAGCGCACCTTGGAACCCGCCGAACGGCTGGAAGCCAGCGGATAGAGATTGCGCACCGGAAACTTGCGCTGTTCCAGGATGGCCAGCATCGCCTCGCCCACCGCGCCGGTCGCGCCCAATATGCATACGTCGTATTGCTTGCTCATTTTTGTCTCTCTAGAAATTGAAACAACCTTCACCACGAAGAGCACGAAGGATTAACGATGGTCGACCCCATCAATCCGGATCACGCTTTACGATACGCATCAATCATGAATCCATCCCGGCCTGCGGACAGGCCAGGATTCTTCTTCATGAACTTCGTGGTTAAAAAATTACGTTACGACAACGCCGCAACCACCGCGTCGCCCATCGCCGCGCAGCCGATTTTTTGCATGCCGGCCTCGGCGATGTCGCCGGTGCGCAGCCCCTGCTGCAGCGTCTTGCGCACCGCGCCTTCGATGCGCTGCGCGATGTCTTCGCGCGCAAAAGTGTAGCGCATCATCATCGCCACCGACAGGATGGTCGCCAGCGGATTGGCGATATCCTTGCCCGCGATGTCCGGCGCCGAACCGTGGCATGGCTCATAGAGACCCTTGTTCTTCGCGTCCAGCGAGGCGGACGGCAGCATGCCGATCGAGCCGGTCAGCATCGAGGCCTCGTCGGAGAGGATGTCGCCGAAGATGTTGCCGGTCAGGATCACGTCGAACTGCTTGGGCGCGCGCACCAGCTGCATCGCTGCGTTGTCCACGTACATGTGCGACAGCGCGACCTCGGGGTATTCCTTCGCCACCTCGATGACGATCTCGCGCCAGAACATGCTGGTGTCGAGCACATTGGCCTTGTCCACCGAACACATCTTCTTATTTCGCTTCATCGCGATCTGGAAGCCGACATGCGCCACACGGCGGACTTCCGACTCGCTGTAGAGCATGGTGTCGAAGCCCTGCTGCTCGCCGTTGTCCAGCGTGCGGATGCCGCGCGGCTGGCCAAAGTAGATGTCGCCGGTGAGTTCGCGCAGGATCATGATGTCCAGCCCGGCGACCACTTCCGGCTTCAGGGTCGATGCATTGGCGAGCTCGGGGTATACCAGAGCGGGGCGCAGATTGGCGAACAGCCCTAGTCCCTTGCGGATGCGCAGCAGCCCCTGCTCCGGGCGCAGCGGGCGCGGCAGGTTGTCGTACTGGTAGCCGCCCACCGCGCCGAGCAGCACCGCGTCGGCTTCGTTTGCCAGCTTCTCGGTCGCGGGCGGATACGGATCGCCCGCCGCGTCGTAGCCCGCACCGCCGAGGTGCGCGTATTCCATCTCGATCTTCAGGCCGTCGCCACGCAACGCCTCCAGCACCTTCACCGCCTGCGCGACGATCTCCGGTCCGATCCCGTCACCGGGCAACACTGCAATTTTCATATTTCCTCTCAAATAATCCGTGAAAGGTGAAACGTGAAAGGTGATGTCCACCCGGCGCTACGCGCCACCCCCTGCCGGGAGGGTTACGTTTCACATTTCACTTTTCACATTTCACAAAAAAGCCACGGCTGCGCCGCACGATGCTTCGCCTCGAACGCCTTGATTTCGTCTACATGCTGCAAGGTCAGGCCGATGTCGTCCAGGCCGTTCAGCAGGCAATGCTTGCGGTGGGCGTCCACCTCGAAACCGTACACCTTGCCGTCCGGCGTCGTGATGCTCTGCCGTTCCAGGTCGATCTTCAACTTGTAGCCAGGCGCCGCTTCCACCGCCTTGAACAGACCGTCCACGATCTGCGCGTCGAGCCTGATCGGCAGCATGCCGTTCTTGAAGCAATTGTTGAAGAAGATGTCGGCGAAACTCGGCGCGATGATGGCATGGAAACCGTAGTCTTCCAGCGCCCAGGGCGCGTGCTCGCGCGAGCTGCCGCAGCCGAAATTTTCGCGCGCCAGCAGGATTTGTGCGCCTTGGTAGCGCGGCTGGTTCAGCACGAAATCGGGGTTCAACGGGCGCTTGCTGTTGTCCATGCCAGGTTCGCCATGATCCAGGTAGCGCCATTCGTCGAACGCATTCGGTCCGAAACCGGAGCGCTTGATCGACTTCAGGAATTGTTTGGGGATGATCGCGTCGGTATCGACGTTGGCGCGATCCAGCGGCGCGACCAGTCCATCAAGCAGGGTAAATTTACGCATTATTTGTTCGCCGCCTTTTCCAGCTTCGCTCCACCCTTCTGGATATCCTTGCCCAGGCCTTCCATGGTATTGCAGCCAACCAGCATCAGCGCTGCCAGAAACAATGCAACCACTCTCATCGCCATCTCCTCACTCAAGAATACTTACATCGACAAAATGACCGGCAATCGCCGCCGCCGCGGCCATCTCCGGGCTTACCAGATGAGTGCGCCCGCCCTGCCCCTGGCGCCCCTCGAAGTTGCGGTTGGAAGTCGAGGCACAGCGCTCGCCCGGCTCCAGCCGGTCGTCGTTCATCGCCAGACACATCGAGCAGCCCGGATCGCGCCACTCGAAGCCTGCCTCGGTGAATATCTTGTCCAGTCCCTCTTTTTCGGCCTGTGCCTTCACCAGGCCGGAGCCCGGCACCACCATCGCCAGCTTCACATTCGGTGCAACCTTTTTGCCCCTGGCTACCGCCGCCGCGGCGCGCAAATCCTCGATGCGCCCGTTGGTGCAGGAGCCGATGAACATCTTGTCGATCGCGATCTCGGTGACCGGCGTGTTCGCCTTCAGCCCCATGTAGTCCAGTGCACGCTGCCAGTCGTGGCGCTTCGTTTCATTCGGCGCGGAAGCTGGATCGGGCACGCGCCCGTCGATGGCCACCACCATCTCCGGCGAGGTGCCCCAGGTCACTTGCGGGCGGATACTCGCGGCATCCAGCTCCACCACCGCGTCGAACTGCGCGCCCGCGTCGGAATGCAGTGTGCGCCAGTAGGCCACCGCCTGGTCCCATGCCGCGCCCTGCGGCGCGAACGGCCGCCCCTTGATGTAATCGATGGTCGTGTCGTCCACCGCGATCATGCCGGCGCGCGCACCCGCCTCGATCGCCATGTTGCACAGCGTCATGCGCCCTTCCATCGAAAGATTGCGGATCGCACCACCGGCGAACTCGATCGCATAGCCGGTGCCACCCGCCGTGCCGATCTTGCCGACCACCGCCAGCGCGATGTCCTTCGCAGTCACACCACGGCCCAGCGTACCCTCCACCTTCACCAGCATGGCCTTCGATTTCTTCGCGACCAGGCACTGCGTCGCCATCACGTGCTCGACCTCGCTGGTGCCGATGCCATGCGCGAGCGCCGCGAACGCGCCGTGCGTGCTGGTATGCGAATCACCGCACACCACCGTCATGCCCGGCAGGGTCGCGCCCTGCTCCGGGCCGATCACGTGCACGATGCCCTGGCGGATGTCGTTCATCCCGAATTCGGTCACGCCAAACTCGGCGCAGTTCGCGTCCAGCGTCTCCACCTGGAGGCGCGAGATCGGGTCGGCGATGCCCGCCGCGCGGTTGGTGGTCGGCACGTTGTGATCCGGCACCGCCAGCATGGATGCGGTGCGCCACGGCTTGCGGTGCGCAAGCTTCAAACCCTCGAATGCCTGCGGACTGGTCACCTCGTGCACCAGTTGGCGGTCGATATAAATCAGCGCGGTGCCGTCGGCTTCCTGCCGCACCACGTGTGAATCCCATAGTTTGTCGTATAAAGTTTTGCTCATTGCTGTTCCCGTTTGAGCCTGTGATTATGCCACAGCCGCTTAGTTCTCCGCCACGTTGCGCAGCTTCCACCACATCAGCAGCATGCCGCCCAAGGCCATGGCCGCACTGAAGGAATACAACACGCTAGGGCCGTAGTGCTGCCAGATCGGGCCGCTCGCGAGCCCGCCCAGCATGCCGCCCGCGCCGTAGGTCACGCTGCCGAACAGCGCCTGCCCCTTGGACTGGTGCCGCCCGCGGAAGAACTCGTGCACCAGCCCGACCGAGGCGGCGTGGTAGGCGCCGAAGGTCGCGGCATGCAGCGCCTGGGCGATGAGGATGAGCAACAGCAAATCGACCGCCCAGCCGATCAGCATGAAGCGCAACACCGCCGCCGCGAGGCTGAACAGCAGGATGCGCATGAAACCGTAGCGCCGCGTCAGCCAGGGCATCAGGAAAAATACGCCGATCTCGCAGATCACGCCGAGCGCCCACAGCCCGCCCACCGCGCTCTTGGCGTAGCCGTGCTCGACGAGGTAGATCGAGAAGAAGGTGTAGTACGGCCCGTGCGCGACGGACATCAGGAAGCACGCGCCGAACAGCGCCAGCACGCGCGGCTGCAGCACGATGTTGCGGATCGACTGGCTGTCGGTGTGGTGCGCGAGCACTTCGGTGGGCGGAATCTGGCGCGCGAAGAGCAGGATGCCCAGCTCGCAGACCACCCCTGCCCACAGCAGCCACGCGATGGCGATGTAGTCGAAGGCATAGCCCAGCCCCACCACCGAGACGATGAAGCCGATCGAGCCCCAGGAGCGGATGCGCCCGTAATGGGCGGTGTTCTTGCCGAGCCAGGTCAGCGTGGTCGCCTCCACCAGCGGCATCGACGCGCTCCAGAAGAAGCTCATCAGCCCCAGCACCAGCAGCATGCCCCAGAAGCTGGTGGTGGCGAACACCCCGAGATAGAACACCGCGCTGAGCGATGCCGCCGCGACCACCACTTCCCTGCGCTTGCCCGAGCGGTCGGCCAGCCAGCCCCATACGTTTGGCGCGATCATGCGCATCACCGGCTGCACCGACATCAGGATGGCGATCTCGATGGCGTCGAAGTGGATCGATTTGAGATACAGGCTCCAGTAGGGCGCGAACATCCCCACGAAGGCGTAGTAGAAGAAATAAAAGCCGGCGATGCGCCAGTGGTAGTTCCTGGTGGTGTGCATGGTTTCGAGGTATCCGAACGGCATGCATTATCCCATGCCGCAAAAATAATTTTGCCGCCGCCCTTGAAAACGCCAGCTTCACCCCAACTTCCTGCGAGTCGCAAACAGGAGAGGCCAATGGAACAGCAGGAAAATACCCCGAAAATCGAACAACAGCAGGCCGCCCCGGCCGCGGAGTCCGCCGCGGCAAACGCACCTGAGATCATGCCCAGCCTGGAGGAGATGCTCAAGGAGGCCGAGCGCAAGGCGCAGGAGCATTACGACGCATGGATGTACGCCAAGGCCGAGGGCGAGAATATCCGCCGCCGCGCGGCCGATGACGTCATCAAGGCGCAGAAATTCGCCGTGGAGCGCTTTTCCAATGAAATGCTCGCGGTGAAAGACAGCCTCGAAGCGGGACTGGCGGTCACAACGCAGAACGTGGAAAGCTTCAAGAGCGGCATGGAACTGACCCTGAAACAGCTTTCCAGCGTGTTTGAGAAGTTCAACATCGCCGAGATCAACCCGGTCGGCGAGAAACTCGACCCGCACAAGCACCAGGCGATCGGCATGGTGGAGAGCGACCTGCCGACCAACACCGTGGTCAGCGTGATGCAGAAAGGCTACGCGCTGAACGAGCGGGTGCTGCGCCCGGCGCTGGTGATGGTTTCGAAAGGCAAGGAATAAACCTGGGAAGGGTTAAGGGGGAAGTGAGAAGGGCAAACCCGGCTCATTTAATCCGGAGAGGCGTTTTCACCCTTCCCCCTTCCCCAACAAAGCTCTTGAAATAACCGCCCCCGCCCCCATCTCAGGCGGCAAGGCAGCATCCGACTCACGCATTCAACTGAAAGGAAAGCATCATGGGAAAAATCATCGGTATTGACCTCGGCACGACCAACTCCTGCGTGGCGATCATGGAAAACGGCAAGCCCAAGGTGATCGAAAACGCCGAGGGCGCGCGCACCACGCCTTCGATCATCGCCTACATGGAAGACGGCGAAGTGCTGGTCGGCGCGGCAGCCAAGCGCCAGGCCGTGACCAACCCGAAGAACACGCTGTACGGCGTGAAGCGCCTGATCGGTCGCCGCTTCGAAGAAAAGATGGTACAGAAGGACATCGGCATGGTTCCCTACAACATCGTCAAGGCCAAGAACGGCGATGCATGGATCAAGGTGCGCGACAAGGAAATTTCCGCACCGGAAATTTCTGCGCAAGTGCTGGCGAAGATGAAGAAAACCGCCGAGGATTACCTGGGCGAGCCGGTCACCGAAGCGGTCATCACCGTGCCGGCCTATTTCAACGACAGCCAGCGCCAGGCCACCAAGGATGCCGGGCGCATCGCCGGGCTGGAAGTGAAGCGCATCATCAACGAGCCGACCGCGGCCGCGCTGGCCTTCGGCCTGGACAAGCAGGAAGGCGACCGCAAGATCGCGGTGTATGACTTGGGCGGCGGCACGTTCGACATCTCCATCATCGATATCGCCGAGATCGAAGGCGAGCACCAGTTCGAGGTGATGTCCACCAACGGCGACACCTTCCTCGGCGGCGAAGACTTCGACATGCGCGTGATCGAGTTTCTGGTGGAAGAATTCAAGAAGGAAAGCGGTATCGACCTGAAGAAGGACATGCTCGCGCTGCAACGCCTGAAGGACGCGGCGGAAAAGGCCAAGATCGAGCTGTCTTCCGCACAGCAGACCGAGGTGAACCTGCCTTACATCACGGCGGATGCGAGCGGCCCGAAACACCTGGCCGTGAAGATCACCCGTGCCAAGCTGGAAAGTCTGGTCGATGACCTGATCGCGCGCACCATCGAGCCATGCAGGATCGCGATGAAGGATGCGGGCGTATCCAATTCCGACATCGCCGACGTGATCCTGGTCGGCGGCCAGACACGTATGCCGATGGTTCAGGAGAAAGTGAAGGAATTTTTCGGCAGAGATCCGCGCAAGGACGTGAACCCGGACGAAGCCGTTGCGGTCGGTGCGGCGATCCAGGGCGGCGTGCTGCAAGGCGAGGTCAAAGACGTGCTGCTGCTGGACGTGACCCCGCTGAGCCTGGGTATCGAGACCATGGGCGGCGTGATGACCAAGCTGATCAAGAAGAACACCACGATCCCGACCAAGGCATCCCAGGTGTTCTCCACCGCCGACGACAACCAGAACGCAGTGACCATCCACGTGCTGCAAGGTGAACGCGAGATAGTTTCCGGCAACAAGAGCCTCGGGCAGTTCAACCTGTCCGACATCCCGCCCGCGCCGCGCGGCATGCCGCAGATCGAAGTGACTTTCGACATCGACGCGAACGGTATCCTGCACGTATCGGCGAAAGACAAGGCGACCGGCAAGGAGAACAAGATCAAGATCCAGGCCAGCTCCGGCTTGAGTGAAGCTGAGATCGAACGCATGGTGCAGGATGCCGAAGCGCATGCCGAAGACGATCGCAAGGCGCTGGAACTGGTGACCGCACGCAATCAGCTCGACGCGCTGATCCACTCCACGAACAAGTCGATGAAGGAATACGGTGAGCAACTGACCGCAGATGAAAAATCAGCCATCGAAGCTGCCGTGAAGGAAGCCGAGGAAGTGGTGAAAGGCGACGACAAGGAAGCCATCGAAGCCAGGACCGAAGCGCTCGCGACCGCTGCACAGAAGCTCGGCGAGAAGATGTACGCCGCCGAACAGGCCAAGGCGCAGGGCGCGGAAGGCTGCGGAACCTGCGGCCCCGGCGAAACCTGCTCCGACCCGAAGAAGGACGAAGGCGACGTGGTGGATGCGGAATATACCGAGGTGAAGGACAAGAAGTAGCGGCGAGAAGGGATAAGAGAGAAGGGGAAGGGTGTGAAGCGCGGGCACCGCAACTTGAAGGCTTGGCAGCAAGCCATGGAGTTGGTGACCGCGATTTACACTACAACCTCTTCTTTCCCCGCGCAGGAAAAATTTGGATTATCCAGCCAGCTGCAATGTGCAGCTGTTTCTGTTCCGGCTAACATCGCAGAAGGATTTGCCCGCAATGGAACAAAGGAGTTACTGCACTTTTCAAGCATCTCCGCTGGCTCGTTATCCGAATTGGATACATTGATCGAACTTGCCGCAAGATTGGGTTACCTGAATAACGCAGAGGAGTTGAACGGAAAAGTGGATGAAGTCTCGGGATTGTTGATGGGGTTGCCGGCATCGATCAAGCGCCGTGCCACCTCGTAACCCTTCCCCCTTCCCCCTTCTCCCTTCCCATATTGAATGAGCAAAAAAGACTACTACGAAGTCCTCGGCGTCAACCGCGACGCTTCGGACGAAGAAATCAAGAAGGCTTATCGCAAGCTGGCGATGAAGCACCACCCCGACCGCAACCCTGACAACCCGAAGGCGGAGGAGCACTTCAAGGAAGCCAAGGAAGCCTACGAGACGCTCTCCGACGGGCAGAAGCGCGCGGCCTACGACCAGTACGGCCATGCGGCGTTCGAGGCGGGCGGCATGGGCGGCGGCGCGGGCGGCGCGGCGGGCTTCGACTTTTCCGATATCTTCGGCGATATCTTCGGCGGCGGACGCGGAGGCGGCGGGCGCAGCAATGTGCACCGCGGCGCCGACCTGCGCTACAACATGGAAATCACGCTGGAACAGGCCGCACGCGGTACCGAGACGCAGATACGCGTGCCGACCATGGCGGAATGCGAGACCTGCAAGGGCAGCGGCGCCAAGCCCGGCACCAGTCCGACCACCTGCAGCACCTGCGGCGGAATGGGCCAGGTGCGCATGCAGCAGGGCTTCTTCTCCATCCAGCAAACCTGCCCGCGCTGCCACGGCAGCGGCAAGATCGTCACCTCGCCGTGCAAGGACTGCAGCGGCAACGGGCGCATCAAACAGCACAAGACGCTGTCGGTGAAAATTCCGGCGGGCGTGGATAACGACGACCGTATCCGCCTGTCCGGCGAGGGCGAGCACGGCGTGAACGGCGGGCCGCCCGGTGACTTGTACGTGGTGATCCACATCAAGCCACACGCGGTGTTCCAGCGCGACCACAACGACCTGCATTGCGAAATGCCGATCAGCTTCAGCACCGCCGCGCTGGGTGGCGAAATCGAAATCCCCACACTGGACGGCGCGGCGCGCATCAAAATCCCGCCCGAAACGCAAAGCGGCAAGCAATTCCGCCTGCGCGGCAAGGGCATCAAGGGCGTGCGAAGCTCGACCTACGGAGACCTGCACTGCCACGTCATCGTGGAAACGCCGGTGAACCTGACCGAACGGCAGAAGGAACTGCTGCGCGAGTTTGAAGCGATCAACGCAACCGACAGCGGGCACCACAACCCGCGCGCAAAATCCTGGATGGACAAAGTAAAAGACTTCTTTGGCCAATAGGCCAAGAAGTTTTTTACTTTGCGGCGTAGGCTAACTTGCGCAGCAAGTTAAGCTGCCCAACGGGCAGCGGCCGGAACCACAAAGTGAAGGATTTCTTAGGCCAGTAGACCGGGAAGTCCTTGACCTTGCGGCGCATGCTAACATGAGCGCAGCGAATGTTAAGGGCGCAAGCCCGGCCGAAACCACAAGGTGATATAGCAAAATTCCGTTCGGGCTGAGCCTGTCGAAGCCCATCCCGAACTTCTGTGATAGCCCATTCACCCTTCGACAGGCTCAGGGCGAACGGGCTTTAAATTTCATCTAGCTGTCAAACAGGGCTCAGGCCCCAGTAAAGGAGGCAACCATGCAAATCAAAACCCTCGGCCATGTGGTGCTCAAGGTGCGCAGCCTGGAACGTTCGGTTGCCTTCTACCGCGATCTCCTCGGCATGAAGGAAGTCGCGCGTTTACGGGACACGATGGTGTTTTTCTCACTAGGGCAAAGCCACCACGATCTCGCGCTGCTGCAAGTCGGCACACAGGCCGAATTGCCCGGCCCGCACAGCCTCGGCCTGTACCACGTCGCCTTCAAGGTCGGCGATACGCTCGAAGAATTGCGTGAGTGCAAGGCACATCTGGAGCGGCATGGCGTCGCCATCCGCGGCAGCAGCGACCATGGCGTAAGCCAGTCTCTTTACATCGAGGATCCGGACGGCATCGAGATCGAGTTGTACGTGGATGCCGATCCCGCGCTGTGGCGCGACAATCCGGCCGCGGTAATGACCATCCGGCCGCTGAAGCTAGACTGAAGCGTGCGCCGGCGCAGCCCCGGCCATCCCGGACAGCAACTCGTTGAGCGCCTTGAACGTTACCGGTTTGACTAGGAAATGATCGCAGCCGGACGCCCGCGCCTGCGCCCTGATTGCACTGTCGGCATAGCCGGTCACCGCCACCAGGCACAAGCTGTACCCCTCCGGCAGTTGCCGCAACCGTTGCGCGGTCTCGAAACCGTCCATCCCCTTGAGACCGATATCCAGCAGCACGACCTGCGGCCGGAATTCCGGAACCTGTTCCAGCGCCACCTGCCCGCTTTCGGCGATGCGCACCTCATGCCCTTCCATCTCCAGTAGCACGGCGGTGCTGTCGGCCACGGCAGGATCGTCTTCCACCAGCAGCACCCGCATGCCGACAGCAAAGCCGTGCCGGCTTGCAGGCTCGGGCACATGAAGCGGTGCAGACATGACTCTGGCCGGCAGCCGGACGGTGAAGGTCGAACCCTGACCGGGTCCCGCGCTGTACACCTCCACTCGTCCGCCGTGCATTCCAACCAGGCGCTGCACCAGCGTGAGGCCGATACCCAGCCCGCCCTGGGCGCGGTCCAGCTTGCGCTCGTCCTGCTGGAACATGTCGAACACACGGGGCTGCAGTTCCGCCCTGATGCCCATGCCGCTGTCGCGCACGCTGATCTCGATTTCCGGCCCGGCCATGCGCGCGGCAAACTCGATCCGGCCGCCATCCGGGGTGTATTTGATGGCATTGTCCAGCAGGTTGAACAGCACCTGTGACAGGCGCACCGGGTCGCCATCCATCTGCACTGCCTCCTCGGGCAGCCGCACCGTCAACTCATGCCCATTGCTCTCGGCAAGGGGGCGGGCGGCCTGCATGACCTGCTCGGCCAGCGCGGCAAACTCGATGGTTTCCCACTTGAGCAGAATCTTGCCGCGGGCAATGCGCGAGACGTCCAGCAGATCGTCCACCAGGCGGGCGAGGTGTGCCACCTGCCTCTCGATGGTTTCCTGCGCCCATTTGATCCTCGGCTCCGCCAGTTCCAGCCGGCCAATGACATGGGCGGCGTTGCGGATCGGTGCGAGCGGGTTGCGCAGTTCGTGGGCCAGCATGGCGAGGAATTCGTCCTTGTGCCGGTCTGCATCAACCAGCGCCTGCTCGACCCGCTTGCGTTCGGTGACATCGCGACTCGAAGCATAAATGAAGTTCTGCCCTTCCAGCCTCACCCCGGATGAGCTGATTTCGACATCGAACAGCGTGCCGTCCTTGCGGTAGTACTGTGTCTCGAAAATGGCGCCACAGCCGACGATATCCCTGAATCGCGCCCTGAACTCCTCGACCGATAACGGCCTCTCCCAGTCGGCCACGTTGAGGCTGCCTATTTCCTCCTGTGTGTAGCCCAGCATGCGGCAGAAGGCGTCGTTAGCCGCCATGATGTTGCCCTGCATGTCCATCACGTGGATGCCATCCATGGAGGTCTGCATCAGCGCCTGGTTGCGCAGCAGCAGCGTCTCGGTTTCCCGCTGGGCCCGCTTCCGTTCGGTAATGTCGCGGCTCAGGGCAAAAAAGAAATCCTGCCCGTCCATCTCCACGTGGGAGGCGCTGATCTCGACATTGATCAGCGTGCCGTCCTTGCGGCAGTGCAACGTCTCGAATACGGCGCTCTGGCCGACAATCTCCTTGAAGCGCGCCAGCAGTTCCTCGGCCGTCCACTGCGCATCCCAGTCGGCCACATTGAGGCCGGCAGCTTCTTCCTGGCTGTAACCCAGCATGCGGCAGAAGGCGTCGTTGGCCTCCACGATATTGCCCTGGCCGTCCATCACATGGATGCCATCCGCGGAGTTTTGCATCAATATCCGGTTGCGGTGCAGCAGCCTTTCCGTTTCCTGCATCAGCCTCCGGTTCTGCTCGCGCTGCGCATGCGACGCCATGACCCGCTCGATCACCCCGGGCAACAGCCGCAAGTATTGCCCCGCGGTGTCCTTCACGAGGTAATCGGAAGCGCCGAGCTTCATCACCTCGACGGCCACCGATTCGCTGCCCTCCCCGGTCAGCATGATGAGGGGGGCGGGCGGGCCGGAACATCCGGCAAGCACCTTGACCAGGCTGAGTCCGTCGAGATCGGGCAGGTTGTAATCCAGCAGGATCACGTCCGGCCTGTGGTCGGCCATGCATATGAATCCATCCTTCGCCGATGACGCCATCACGAAGCGGCAGTCAACATCCTTGAGCGCGCGCCGGTAGAGGCGCCGATCGTCTTCGCTGTCGTCGATGACGAGGATGGTTGCGGTCATTTGTTCTTGGGCAGGATGGAGACGTTGAACCAGAAATCGGTGAGACGCGCGACCGACTGGATGAACCCGACCAGATCCACGGGTTTCTGCACATAGGAATTCGCGCCCGCGGCATAGCATTGCTCGATGTCCTGCTCGGCATTGGAGGTGGTCAGGACGATGACGGGGATCTTCTGCAGATCCGGGTCGGCCTTGATCATGCCCAGCACTTCCCTGCCGTCTGTACCCGGCAGGTTCAGGTCAAGCAGGATGATGCTCGGCCGGGGCGCCTTGCCGTTGCCGGAGAATTCCCCGCGCCGGAGCAGGTAGTCCATCGCCTGGTCGCCGTTGGTGCAGCGCCGCACAGGATTGACCAGGTTGGCCTTCTTGAAGGCGCGCACCGTAGCCAGATAATCGTCGTCGCTGTCCTCGACGATCAGGATGTATTGAGATTTCATTCCAGCCATTATGCATCCTCGCTCAAAGTAAAATAAAACGTGGTGCCTTCCCCGGGGGTGGAATCCAGCCAGATGCGACCGCCGTGAAGCTCGATGATTTTCTTGGTGATTGTAAGGCCGGCTCCGGTCCCGCCGCCATACTTGTTTTGCTCGTGCAGCCGCTTGAAGATCCGGAACACGGTTTCCTGATGATGGGGCTGGATACCGATGCCATTGTCGCGCACGTAAAAAACCGGGACGGGGCCGCTCCGGTCGCAGCCGACCTCTATCCATTTCAATGGCTTGTCGTTGTATTTTGCCGCGTTGGAAATCAGGTTCTGGAACACCTCACCGATGCGGGTGGCATCACCCTTGACAACGCCCAGCCTGCCATTGCGGCGCAACTCGATCCCCATTCCTCCATGCGAATCAGAGCTCCAAAAACGGCTCAAGTCTTCCGCCACGGCGTCGACCACCGCATCGACATCGACCGGAACCCTGGCAAGCTCCGTGCTGCCCAGACGAGAATAGGCCAGCAGGCGGTCGATCAGGGCGGATAGGCGCTCGGCCAGCCGCTGGATGCTGCTGATGTATTGCCCCGCTTCCCCATCCAGCCGGTCGCCGTAGTCTTCCTTGAGGAAGCTGGTGTAGTTGTGGATGCCGCGCAGCGGCTCCTTGAGATCGTGCGCGGCGATGTAGGTGAATTCATCCAGTGCCTTGTTGGTAGCCTGCAGCAACGCTATGGACTCCGCTATCTGCGCTTCGGCCTGCTTGCGCTCGGTGATGTCCTGATTGACGACAACTGCGCCGCTGATGCTCCCATCGCTCCTGCGCAGCGGCAGGGCGGAGTTGAGAATGGTCTTATGCGTGCCGTCGAGGCACTCGATCTCGATTTCCTCCTCGATGGAAGTTTCGCCCTTTGCGATAGCGCGCGCCTGCGCCCATTCATGGGGTTCTATCGGTTGATTATTGCCCAGCCACCAGCCCTTGCGTTCCCCGAACTGCCCGGCTCCCAAGTCGTGTGCCCCACCCCAGATTTTTCGTCCGGCAGTGTTTTCGAAGATGATTATCCCTTCTGCGTTAATGATCCAGACCCCCACCGGCAGAAGTTTCATGACCGAGGTCAGCAGCTCTTCGTTCTCCCGCAAGGCCGCTTCGATCAGTTCACGCTCGATGATCTCCTCCTGCAACTGCTCGTTGCTTACATTCAGCTCACGGGTGCGCTCCTCGACACGGTCTTCCAGCGTGCGGTACAGCGACTGCAGGTTTCCGGCCATGTGATTGAAGGCGCGCCCCAGCACGCCGATCTCGCCCAGACCGGACTCGGCGACGCGCCTGTCCAGATCGCCCCGCGCCACCGCATCGGCAGTCTGCGCAAAACCCTTGAGCGGCACGACCAGCCGCCGCCCGAAATACAGCGCGATAACACCGGCCAGCAGCACCAGCGCGAGCAGGATCTGCAGCAGGATCTGCCGCTGGCGGTAAATGGGCGCAAAAGCCTCGTCGGCATCCATCTTGACCACCATCCCCCAGCGCAACTCCGGCACGTAGCGCCAGGCGGCGACCACCTGCCGGCTGCTGTAGTCGGTTTCTATCCCGCCGCCATGCCGCCCGAGCAGGGCATTACGCATCGGGATGTTTGCCGTCTTCATGTCTATCCTGCGCTTCATGGCCGCCTCCGGGTCATGCCGGAGCGGCGCGACGAACAGGGCTTCGTCGGGGCCCGTCAGTCTGGCGAGCAGCGTCTCCCCGGTCGCGCCCAGCCCGCTGGCGTCCATCGCCACGCGGTAGACGTTCTCGGTGCTGAGCTGGAAAGCGATCACGCCGTGGAATGCGCCGTTGTAGATAATGGGGGCGGAAATAAATGCCGCCGGAGCGCCGGAAGGGGTGTAAGTCTCGAAGCCGGAGAAGTTGCTCTCGAAGGTCAGGCTGGATTCGCGGAACGCCCTGGCCAGCTGCGAATCGCGGTGTGACCCGTGGAGCAGGTTGGTGGCGAAGTCCGCCTCGTGCTTGTCGCTGTAGATGATCTCGCCCTGCGGCGTGATCAGGAGGATGTCGTAAAACAGTGCGCTCTCATCGATATACGGAGAAAAGCGCCCGCGGAACTGCCGGTCCGCCTTGAGATACTCCGGAGAGTCCGGCCCGTGTTGCGCGTAGGCGCGCGACAGGGTGCCCATGGCCTGCTCCATCAGGGTGCTGCGCGCCAGCATCTGGGCGTTCTGGGCGCGCTCGGCGAGATAGACCTTGATCTCCATGGTCTTCTTGTCCACCAGGCGCGACATGCGCGCCTGCGTCTCGGTGCGCAGCGCGGTCTCGTTCTGCTGCAGGCTCAGGTAACCGAACAGCAGCAGCGGCAGGAGTGCTACGGCGATGAACCACAGCACCAGGTGATGGGTAAGCGAGGTGAATCTCATGGCGCGCTTCCCATCAGGCTTTTCTGTTCCGCGAGCCATTCCTGGCGGCTGCGGTAGAACGGGAACGGCGCCGGGTGCACGGCGTCTTCGGATTGCCAGACGATGTCGAATTGCCCATCCGGGCGCGCTTTGCCGATGCGCACGGTCTTCCACAGGTGCCCGGTGTTGAAGTCCACCGCGACGATGCCTTCGGGGGCGGACATGCTCTGTTGCGCGAGGACGTTTTTCACCGGAGCCAGGTCCGTCGTGCCGGCGCTACGCACGCTGTCCGCCCACAGCATCGCGCCGATGTAGGAGGCTTCCATCGGGTCGTCGAGCACGCGCCCCTTGCCGAAACGCTGCCTGAAGCGCGCGATGAAGGCCTTGTTTTCTGCGCTGTCCACGCCCTGGAAGTAGTTCCAGGCGGCGTAGTGCCCCGCGATCAGTCCGGGTTCCATCGCCGCGAGTTCAACTTCGGCGATGCTGGTGGAGAAGACGGGGATTTTTTCCGCGTCGATGCCGGCCTCCTTGAGGGCGCGGAAGAAGTACCGGTTGCTGTCGCCGTTGAGGGTGTTGAGGATGAAGTCGGGACGCCTTGCGGCAATTTCGTTCACCGCGGCCGCCATGTCGCTCGCACCCAGCGGTTGGTAGCGTTCGCCCGTCAGTTGTCCGCCTTGGGCGAGCAGGACGTCCTTGACCATGCGGTTGACGGTGCGCGGGAAGACGTAGTCCGAGCCGATGAGGTAGTAGCGCTTGCCGTATTGCCGCAGCGCCCAGAGCGCCATCGGGATGATTTGCTGGTTAGGCACGGCGCCGGTGTAGACGATGTCGGGGGATTGTTCGAGACCTTCGTACTGCAGGGGGTAGAACAGGAGGTGGTGATGCTTTTCGACGACGGGTTTGACGGCCTTGCGGCAGTTCGATGTCCAGCAGCCGAACAGGGCCTGCACCTTGTCCTGCGCGATGAGTTTTTCGGCCTGCTCCGCGCAATAGGCATCGTCCGAGCGGCAGTCGGCGACGATCATCTCGACCGGCCGTCCGTTGAGTCCACCGGTCTGGTTGGCTTCTTCGACGGCGAGCCGGATGGCGTCAACCAGGGGGGCTTCGCTCGCCGCCATGGTGCCGGTCAGCGAGTGCGGCACACCGATCTTGATGGGGGGTTTGGCGCGTCCGTACTGGTCGTACAGCAGCAGGCCGGCCAGCAGGACGGCGGCCAGCAGGATGATGGCCGGCAGTTTGGATCTTTTGCTAAGCAGGTTTTGCATAAACGATCCCGGCCCGCCTTGAATATGCCCGATTGGAAATTATATGGGACTTTCCGGAATCAGTGCATGCCGAACGTCTCACGCAGGAATGACGTGGCTTGCCGCCATGAATCGCGGTCGGCGGCGGCATCGTAGGCCAGCGGCAGGTTGAATTTCCGCCCCAGTTCATCCGCATCGGGGTTGGTGAAACTATGCTTTACGCCGGGATAGGTGACCACGCGGAAGTCCGCCCCCGCGCTTTCCATCTCCTTCCTGAAGGCGGCGACCGCATCCGCGGGGATCATCGGGTCGGCCTCGCCGGTGAAGGAAATGATGCGCGCCCTGACCTTGCCGGGCTGCGCGGGACTGTCGGTGCCGAGCGAACCGTGGAAACTCGCCACGCCTCTCAGGTTCACCCCGGCACGCGCCATATTGAGCACCACGCCGCCGCCGAAACAGTAGCCGATCGCCGCGATCCGTTCGGGATCGACGGTTTTCTGTTTGCGCAGCAAGCGCATGCCCGCTTCGAAGCGCGCCTTGGCGAGCGGCATGTTCTTCGCCACCTCCGTCGCAAACTTGCCCGCGTCGTCCGGATGGTTGGCCTGTTTGCCGCCGCCGTACATGTCCACCGCCAGCGCGGTGTAGCCCAGCCCGGCCAGCATGTCAGCGCGCTTGCGCGCATAGGCGTTGTGTCCCCACCACTCGTGCACCACCAGCACCGCGGGACGCTTGCCCTTCACGGCATCGTCCCAGGCGAGATAGCCCTTGAGAACCGTGCCGTCCGCGCGATAGCTCACCTCCTTGCCCTGCACCGCGGCCTGCGCCGCGGGAACAACGGTCAGGCAAAACAGCGAAACCAGCATCATGATTTGCTTCATGGCATCCTCCCTGTTGTAGACAATCGATCAAAAAAGCACTTCACCACGAAGGTCACGAAGATTCCTGCGGCGCAACATTTCCCGGTGACTTTCGTTCTTCTTCGTGCTCTTCGTGTCCTTCGTGGTTCAAAGCCTTTGCAAGATCAAAAAACGAACTCTTGCCCCTGCTGCAACTGCTGCGGCCGGAATGCGCCGCAGGTGGCCATGACTTCCGCCATGGTGCTCTCTTCCCTACCCGGTTCCATGTGAGAGATGAACAGTTGCACCGGGCGCTGCAGGCGCGCTAGGCCGCGCGCGAGGAGTCCGGCGGTGAAGTGCCCGGACTTCGCGGCGGCGGTTTGGATGGCATCGAGGAAGGTCGTTTCGACCATCAGGTAGTGCAGGTTTTCGATGCGGTTCAGCGCCGCCCAGAATTCCTCGCAATCGGTGGTGTCGCCGCTGTAGACGAAGCTCGCGGCGCCGCTGTCCACGCAATACCCCACGGCCGGCACCGCATGGCGCGCGGGCAGCGTCGTGATGCGCCGCCCGCCGAGCTGCAGCGTGGTGCCGACCGTCAGCGGAAAGAAGCGGATGTAGGGATGGTCCGCGCTCGGCAAGACGGTGTAGTCCGGCCACAGTTCGCCGTTGAGCATGTGCTGCCTCAGTGCGGTAATGGTCTGCGGCAGGGCATGGACGTTCAGCGGACGCTGGCGCAGAAAGGCGGCGGCATCCGCGAGCAGCGGCAGGAAGCCGCTGTGGTCGAGGTGCGCGTGGGTGAGGAAGACATGTTCGAGGAGCGCCATACGCTCCAGCGTGAGGTCGCCCGCGCCGCTGCCCGCATCGATCAGGATGTCGTCGTCGAGCAGCAGCGAGACGGTGCGCCGCACCCCGCCGATCCCGCCACAACAGCCCAGCACAGTCAGGCGCATCGCAGCCTCCCTGAAAACCGGATTATCGATACCGGCGGCAACGCCGGCATTATTGATCGGCACGAATAGAAATTACATTCCGTTCGACCTGAGCCTGTCGAAGGCCATGCAGCCATTCATGTTTCGACGAGCTCAACACGAACGGCTTCATGCTCTATTCGTGCGGCACAGTTAAGCAATCACTACAGGGCCGATAGGCCGATGGCCAACCGGACGTTAAACGATTCCGGACTCGACCTTGCTGCGCACATAGAAGATGTTGAGGCTCTGCGAGTGCACCCGCTGCAACATCTGTTCGGCGAGCTTGTCGTCCACGATGAACTCAACCTGCACCGCCAGTTCCCCGGCCAGCTCGAAGAAAGTCTCCTCGCGCAGTCTGCCGTGCCGTCCGAACCCGGCGATGGCGCGGAATGCCGAGCCGCCGAGGATGCCGAGTTCCCTGGCCTCTTCCAGCAGCCACTCATAGAGAGGCTCGCCGGAATGGAGCTGTTTTTCGGTGACATAGAAAGTAAGCTGATTCATCGTCGTTCTCCTAATTTTGAAGCCACTTGAAAGTCTGTATACCCAGCACCGTCATCAGCAGCGAACCGCCGAGATGCGCCGCGATGATGGCCGTGCCCCACGCATACTGCCCGCGCAGCAGCAGGGTGACGGTCTCCGCCGAAAAGGTGGAAAAAGTGGTCAGCCCGCCGAGGAAACCGGTGATGACGAGCAGCCGCCATTCCGGCGACAGCGTCGGGTGCTGGACGAAGAAGGCGATCGCGAGCCCGATCAGGTAGCCGCCGATGAGGTTGGCCGCGAGTGTGCCGAGCGGCAGCTCCGGCAGCGCCGGGTTGAACCACAGCCCCAGGCCCCAGCGCAGCCATGCGCCGACGGCCGCGCCGATCCCCACCGAGAGAAATGCGTAGAGCGCCATGTTCCGCTTATTGTTTCCAGGCCTTGTCGAACGCGGCTTGCGCCTTGTCGTGCTGCTTCCTGCTTTCGAGGTAGCGTTTTTCCGACTGCGTGGCCTTCTTGCGCTCCGCCTCCAGTTGGCCCTTCAGCCGCGCCACTTCCTTCTCGATCGCCGCGAGGCGCTTCGCATCCGCATCGCGCTCCGCCTCGGCGGCCTTCATCTCGTCCTGCGCGAGCCGCAGCGCGGTCTGCGCGGTGGACACGTCCCTCGCCAGCGCCGTAGCCGAGAGGCCGGACAGGAGAAGCGCGAATGCGCCAGTCAACAGCAGTTTGTTGCGAAACATGACTACTCCTTCAAAGAGGTATGTTGCAAACCCCAGAAGCCGTTTTAAAAATCCGCGGGGGAGGAGATTCTACTCCACCACGCGCACTACTGCGAAGCCGCCGCCCGGTGTGCGGAAGTTGGTGGTCTGTCCCTGGTAGAGGCGCGCCACGACGAGCTGCACCCGCCTATCGTAAACGTAGCAGCGCACATCGCACTTGAGCGGCTGCGGCTCCGCCCCCTCGACGCAGACCATGCGCTCGCCGGGTGCTGCCATGCGCTGCGCGACGTAGCCGCCCCGCATGATCTCCTCGAACACCCGCTTGGTGAGCTTCGCGCCGCTGTAGCTGCCCTTGCTGCCGTAGCCCGCGGCGGGCTTGAAGAACCAATGCTTGCGCTCCTGCCACCAACGGTCATGGTCCGCCGCCTGCACCAGCCGGGTCTGCGGCACGCCCGCCAGCAGCGTGGCGATGTCGGCCTCGCTCGCGCCGAGCGCGCGCAGGCCTTCCGCACCGGTCAGCCGCGCCAGCTTGCGCTTGTCGGCGTAGCGCGCATAGTGCGCGGGGCCGGGCGTCACGACTGCGCCACCCTCCAGATACGCCTGCCGCAGCGCGGGATATTTCTGCAGGGAAAAATCCGTCAGGCGGTTGTACACCAGGTCGATCTTCTGCTCGCCAAGATAGAGTTCATTCCCGCGCAGTTGCAGCGCGGACGGGTCGGCGATGCAGGCCATGATCCCGGCGCGCCCGAACATCTTCTGCGCGAGCAGGAATTCGGGATACAGGTACTGCGCCTCCGGCTGCTCGTCCACGATGGCGACAGCCTGCAGCGGCACACCGCTGCGCGCCAGCCGCCACTCGTTGCGGAACATCGCGAGGAACACATCATTCAGAGAAACATCCGTTTGCCCTGAGATATCGAAGGGTGAACTCTCATGCTTCGATACGCTTGGCGTACCCTGTGCTGAGTCTGGCGAAGCATCAGCATGAACGGGAAGTATTGCCTCGCGCTGGCTGTCGAGCAGCAGCGCATTCAGGAGCCCGCCGCCCGCGTTGCTGTTGATCTCGATGAGATGCGCGCCGTCGCTGTTGAGGTGGAAGTCGTAGCCGTAGAACACGCCAAGTGCAGAATCCGGCGCGGAGCTTTGCTCCCACCCCGGCAGCCTCACCACCCGCTCCACCGCCTCGATCACTGCGCGCATCTGCCGCATCTGCGCAGCCGTGACGAACACCGCCACATCGGCGAACAGGTGCGGGCAGCGCTCCGTCACCAGGTCATACCACGCCTCGCCTTCGCCCTGCATCGCGCGCCGTAGCGCGGCTCGGTCCAGCGTGGCAGCATGACAATCCGCGTTAAGCCGTTCCGCCTCGCTCATCGTCCACCCAACAGTTTCTGCTTGAGGTCGGCCTGTGCCGGCTTGTCGCCGAGCCAGACTTTCAGCAACGCGCCGTAGAACTGCGCACCGCCGACTATACCCTTCGGGACGCCGTTCACGCTGACCTGCGTGCCGCTGCCCGGCAGATAGTCCAGCGTCACGACATCGCCTTTCTCGATTTCATCGATCGCGCGAAAGATCGCCGCGAATTCCTTGAGCGGCCTCTCCAATGCGCTCAATTCAGCGGGGGTGTGATTGGCAGCAATGGCATTGTTCAGCGCGCTGAACAGGTGATCGGCGCTGATGCCGATCAAAAGGTGCAGCGCCATGCGCTTTTCGCCGCCGTCAGCCTGCACCGCCGCCCAACTGACGCTTTTCCCCGGCAGGTAAAGCGCCGCGATGTACAGGTCGAGAAAGAACCTGCTGCGCACCCCGGCACCATTAAGTTGCAGATCGCGGCTGCCGAGATGCACGCTGTCCGGCAGTTTCACGCCGTCCACCTCGGCGGCTCGCGCGTACGCGCACAGGCAGAGCAACAACATGCCCAGCCATAATTTTCGCATCAGGATTTTTCCTTGAATCATTACAGGAATGCTAAAGCGCCTCGAAAATACCCGCCGCGCCCATGCCGGTGCCGATGCACATCGTCACCATGCCGTACTTCTGCTTGCGGCGGCGCAGGCCGTGCAGCAGCGTCGCGGTGCGGATCGCACCGGTCGCACCCAAAGGATGGCCGAGTGCGATCGCGCCGCCGAGCGGGTTGACGATAGCCGGGTCGAGGCCGACATCGCCGATCACCGCGAGCGACTGCGCGGCGAAGGCCTCGTTGAGCTCGATCCAGCCCAGGTCGGAAAGCTTCAGGCCGGTCTGCTGCAGGACGCGCGGGATCGCCTCCTTCGGCCCGATGCCCATGATCTCCGGCGGCACGCCCGCGACGCTGAAGCCGAGAAACTTGCCGATGGGCGTAAGGTTGAAGCGCTTCAACGCGGCCTCGGAGCACAGCAGCACTGCCGCCGCGCCGTCCGACATCTGCGAGCTGTTGCCCGCGGTGACCGAGCCCTTTTGCGCGAATACTGGCCTGAGTTTCGCGAGCGCCTCGAGCGAAGTGTCGGCGCGCGGCCCCTCGTCGTGCATCGCGAGGCGGCGCTGCTCCGTCGCCTCGCGCTCGATCAAATCCGGCCGGTGCTCGACGATCTCGAAAGGCGCGATCTCGTCCGCGAACTCGCCGTTCGCGATTCCCGCGAGCGCACGCCGGTGGCTCTCGCAGGCGAACGCATCCTGCGCCTCGCGCGACACCTTCCATTGCGCGGCCACCTTTTCCGCCGTCAGCCCCATGCCGTAGGCGATGCCGACATGTTCGTCCGCGAAGATCGCCGGATTGAACGCGACCTTGTTGCCCATCATCGGCACCATGCTCATGCTCTCTGCGCCCCCCGCGATCATCACGTCGGCTTCGCCCAAACGAATCCGATCCGCCGCGAGCGCCACCGCCTGCAGGCCGGAAGAGCAGAAGCGGTTCACCGTCATGCCCGGCACGCCGTTCGGCAGCCCCGCGAGCAGCAGCGCGATGCGCGCCACGTTCATGCCCTGCTCCGCCTCCGGCATCGCGCAGCCGACGATGACATCACCAATAACAGCCGGATCGAGCGAAGGCGCCTGCGCCAGCACGCCCTTCAGCGCATGCACCAGCAGATCGTCGGGCCGCGTGTTGCGGAACATCCCGCGCGGCGCCTTGCCGACCGGCGTGCGCGTCGCGGCAACGATGTAGGCTTCCTGGATTTGTTTGGTCATGATGTCTCCTCCACCGATTAACGTTTCGCAGCCGCGCGATAAACCGCATTGCGCTCCCGCTTGCCGACCGCGACCACGATCACCAGCAACACGGTATCCCGCACCTCATACACCAGCCGGTATCCCACGCTGCGCAGTTTGATTTTATATCGGTCTTTATGGCCTGCAAGCCTCGCCGAGGGAGCACGCGGATGCTGCAAGCGCTCGGCCAGTTTCTTCTTGAATTGTTCGCGGACTGTCGTATCCAGCTTGCGCCACTCCAGCAGCGCATCGGGATGAAAACTCAGCTCATAGCTCATCGAGCTTGACCCGCACCGGACGCTTGCCGTCCTTCAAGCGCGCATCGGCAATTGCGTTCAACTCCAGGTCTTCCAGCTTATCCATCAGTGCCTCATAAGCTTTCGCAGGAACGCAATAGAAAGTCGGCTCATTGCGGTTCAAAATCGCCACCGGAAAGCCTTCCCCGGCCGCAACCGTCGCCATCGGGTTCTTTTTCAACTCGGAAACACTCGCCGTCGTTTCCGCAAGGATTACATGTGCCATTTGGTTCTCCCTCCATTTAACGGAGCCAAGAATAGCACCCGGAACAGGTCTCGGCAATGGTCTCGCATTATGGAGTTAGCGAAAAGCGAAGCTGGCCCCTTTTAATCCTGATGCCGGCCATTTTTTGCTTCTAATCTGCCCACTTTGCACGCAAGTATAAAACCTTCTGATTTGACCCTGGGGCTTGCCGTTCTTCAGTCACAAATATTTCTGACTTGGCTTTGACGAGATCAGAAAGTTTCTTATAGCCATACAACCTAGGGTCAAAATCAGGTTGTAGCTTTGTAAGGTAACTCCCGAATGTTCCAAGATTTGCCCAACCAGAGTCGTCAGTTGATTGCTCAAGGGCTGTAAGAACAAATGTTCTGGGGAACTCCTGCTTTGGTTCTACGACCTCCGTAGATGTTTGAGGTTTAACTGGCTTTTGTTCGCTCCCAGCTTTCGATGGTTGGGCGGGTGGCTCAACTGCAGCACTTGTGCGAAGAACCTCAGTAAACACAAACTTGTGGCAAGCATTACGGAACGCTTCTGGTGTTTTCTTTTCACCAAAACCAAAAACAGTGAGACCTTCCTCACGTAATCGCATTGCAAGGCCGGTGAAATCGCTGTCGCTAGTAATCAGGCAGAAGCCGTCAAATTTTCGTGTGTACAACAAATCCATCGCATCAATAATCAGCGTACTGTCAGTAGCATTTTTTCCGGTCGTATATGCAAACTGTTGAACTGGCTTAATAGCATAACGCTGCAACACCTTTTTCCACGATGAACTACTTGAAGCAGTGAAATCACCGTATATGCGCTTTACGGTTGCCTCCCCGAATCTTGCAATTTCCGCCAAAAGGCCATCAATAACAGTAGCTTGAGCATTGTCAGCATCAATTAAAACAGCTAAACGAAGGGTTGACTCTTCTGACTCAGTTTTTGCGGCTAAGCGAGGGGATACCATGGTGACTCCAGTTTCATGAATACAAATAACGCCCTAATTCCTTAGTGGTTTCCCGTTCTTCAGCATGTGCTCGATCCTTGCCTGCGTCTTGTCGGTGGCAATGAGTTCCATAAAGTGCTTGCGCTCCAGGTCGAGCAGCCACTGCTCGTCCACGAGGCTGCCCGCATCCACATCGCCGCCGCACATGGTCTCGGCGATGCGGCAACCGATGTCGTAGTCGTGCTCGGAGATAAAGCCGCCTTCGAGCAGGTTGACCATCGCGGCCTTGAGGGTGGCGATACCGGTGCGGCCGGCAACCGGTATCTGGCGGACTTGCAGCGGCGGGCGATACGCGGTGGCGTTCAGCGCCCTGGCTTCTTCCTTCGCGACATGCAGCAACTCGAAGCGGTTCATCACGATGCGGTCGGACTGCCGCAGGTAACCCATCTCTCGCGCGAGCTCGGCGCTCTTGGCGACTTCGCCCGTAGCGATGTTCTGGAAGTAGCGCTTGAGGTGCGGAAAGATGCCGGCGCGGCCTTCGATGGCGAGGCGCTGAGCCTCCTGCGCGGCGCGCAGCGCCATCTCCTTGCAGCCGCCGCCCGCAGGCAGCAGGCCGACGCCGACCTCGACGAGGCCGATGTAGCTCTCCAGCGTCGTGACGATTTTTGAGCAGTGCATGGAAAATTCGCAGCCGCCGCCGAGCGCGAGGCCGTCCACCGCGGCGATGGTCGGCACCTGCGCGTACCTCAGGCGCTGCGAGACCTGCTGGAATTTCGCGACCACGTCCGCGACGCGCGGCACGTGCCCCGTGGCGGCGTTGAGCACATCGCCCAGCCCGCCGCCGCCCGCGACGGTGTATTTGACGCGCGTCGCCGCGCCCTTGAGTTTGTCGAGCAGGCCGCCCTCTTCTGCGCCTTCCTGCATGCCCTGCATCGCCTGCAACAGGTTCGCGCCCGCCGAGAATGGCGGCTCGGCCTGCCAGAGGATCAGCGCGCTGAAATGTTCCTCGGCCTCGTCCACCGCGCGCAGGATGCCGTCGAGCACCTCGTTGCTGACGGTGTGCATCTTGGTCCTGAAGCTGAGGATGGCGATGCCGTCGCCCATGTGCCACATGCGGATGTCGCCGTTCTCGAACACGGTCTCGCCGTAGTGCGCGATCTCGCCGAGCAGGCGGTCGGGGAAGAGTTGGCGCTTATATACGGGGAGTTGGGAGCGGGGTTGGTAAGTTCCTGATGACGTAGGGTGGATAAGCGGAGCGCATCCACCTTTATCCGCAGAGGGTGAGGCTCCGGTGGATGCGCTGTGGCTTATCCACCCTACATTTGGAGAAAATGAACCCTGCGCAGTGTGTACGCCGCTGCGGTTCGGCTCGCTCGCCCAGCCGGGCAGCGGAACTTCGGACATCGCCTTGCCTGCGGCGATGTCGGCGGCGATCCAGCCTGCGACCTGCTGCCAGCCCGCCGCCTGCCAGATTTCGAACGGGCCGCTGTCCCAGCCGAAGCCCCAGCGCACGGCGAGGTCGAGGTCGCGCGCGTTGCTGGCGATGCTTTCGAGTTGCAGCGCGCAGTAGTGGAACACGTCGCGGAACGTCGCCCAGAGGAACTGCGCCTGCGGGTGCGAGCTGCCGTGCAGCCCGGCGAGTTTCTTCGCCCAGTCGCGCTCGCGCAGGATGTCTTTCACGGCGTCGTCGATCTTGCTCTCGGAGAGGCGGTAGGCCCCGTCGTGCAGGTCGAGCACGTGGATGTCCCTGCCGATCTTCTGGTAGATGCCGCGCTTGGTCTTCTGCCCGAGCGCGCCCTGGTCGACCAGTTGCCCCAGCCAGCCGGGGAGCTCGAAGTGCCTGTGCCACGGATCGTCGGTCAGGTTCTCGCGCATGGTGTTGACCACATGCGCGAACACGTCCAGGCCGACCACGTCCAGCGTGCGGAAGGTCGCGCTCTTGGGGCGGCCGAGGTAGCGGCCGGTGAGCGCGTCTACGGTGTCGAAGCCGAGGTTGAACGCCGCCGCATGGTGCCGGGTCGCGAGCATCGAGAACACGCCGATGCGGTTGGCGATGAAGTTGGGCGTGTCCTTGGCGCGCACCACGCCCTTGCCGAGCGTGGAGACGAGGAAGGTCTCGAGCCGGTCGAGCAGCGGCGCCTCGGTCTGCGCGCAGGGGATCAACTCGACGAGATGCATGTAGCGCGGCGGGTTGAAAAAGTGGACGCCGCAGAAGCGGTGGCGCAGGTGCTCAGGGAAGGCCTCGGCGAGCCGGTTGATCGACAGGCCGGAGGTGTTGCTCGCGAAGATCGCGCGTTCGCCGAGATGCGGCACAACTTTTTTGTAGAGATCGGATTTCCAGTCCATACGCTCGGCGATGGCCTCGATCACGAGGTCGCACTCGCGCAGCTTGTCGAGATGCTGTTCATAGTTCGTGGGCTGGATGAAGGAAATCTTCGCCGGACTCGCCGCGGGCGCGGGATCAAGCTTGCGGAGATTATCGAGCGCCTTGTTGACGATGCCGCCCGGGTCGCCTTCCTTCGCGGGGAGATCGAACAGCAGCGTCTCGACGTTGGCGTTGACCAAGTGTGCGGCAATCTGCGCACCCATCACGCCGGCTCCCAGCACCGCAACCTTGCGTACCCGAAAATTCTCGCTCATAACGGCCTCTTGTTTGTTGTTCTCATGTTCCGCGCGGGGAACGATCAATTTCGTAGGGTGGGCAGGGTTCATCTGCCCACGCAGTGCTGATTCACGCGTGGGCACAAAAACGTGCCCACCCTACGCCGGCACGACGCGCGGCCGGCGGTTCTCGTCCACCGCGACATAGGTCAGCGTCGCCTCGGTCACCTTCACGCAGGTCGGCTGCTCGGGGTCGCGCTGCGCGTACACCTCGACGCTCACGGTGAGCGAGGTGCGCCCGACCTTGGTAATGCTCGCGTAGAAGCTCACCACGTCGCCCATGAACAGCGGCTGCTTGAAGATGAAGGAATTCACCGCGACGGTCACCACCCTGCCCCGCGCGCGGTGCAGTGCGGGGATGCTGCCCGCGATGTCAACCTGCCCCATGATCCAGCCGCCGAACACGTCGCCGGTGTAGTTGCAGTCGGAAGGCATCGCGACCATGCGCAGGGTGGGCTCGCGCTGGGGCAACGTCGTGGTTTGCGGCTGATTTTCCATATCAACGCCTCTCATAGAGTTGTTTGATTTGCCCGGCGAATTGCTGCGCGATCTCGGCACGCTTGATCTTCAGGGTCGGCGTCAGCAGGCCGTTATCGATGCTCCACGGTTCGCGCAACAGCAGCACGCGGTTCACCTTGGCATAACCCGGAAAGCCGCGCAAGTTGCGCGCGACGCGTCTCAGTATCCTGGCCTCTACGTTGCTGTCGGTCAATGACTCCGGCATGTCGCCACGGATACCGACCTCCTTCGTGAAATGCTGCCAAGCCTCTTCATTGAGCACCGCCAGCACGACGAGGTAGGGATGCGCCTCGCCGAACACCATCACCTGGTCGAACAGCGGGTCGTGCAGCAGCGCGATCTCCATGTCGCTCGGCGGGATCTTCTCGCCGTTCGACATGACGATGATGTCCTTGATGCGTCCGGTGATGTAGATGTGGCCGATGGCGGAGATATGCGCGACGTCGCCGGTGTTCAGCCAGCCGTCCGCGTCTATCATGGCGCGCGTCGCCTCGGGATTGTTCCAGTAGCCGAGCATCACGTTCGGCCCCTTCACCAGCAGCGCGCCCTGCTCGCCGAGCCTCACCTGCACGTCGCGGATCGGCTGGCCGACGCTGTCGGGGTAGTTGTTCTCCGGACGGTTGCCGCTGATCACTGGGCTGGTCTCGGTCAGTCCGTAGCCCTGCACCACCGGCAGCCCAAGGCCGACGAACACCCGCGAGATTTCGGGGGCGAGTGCCGCACCACCGCTGACCGCCACGCGCAACCTGCCGCCGAGGCGATCCAGCACTTTTTGTGCGACCAGTTTTTGCAGCAGCGGCCAGAGCAGGAAGGACGGCTTCCACGGCCCGCGCCCCTGCTCGCGCTCGAAGCGAGCCCAGCCGGTTTCCACCGCCAGGTGGAACAGCTTGCGCCTGAGCGACGAACCCTCATCGAGGCTGGCGCGGATCGCGGCATACATGCGCTCGTAGATGCGCGGCACGGAAATCAGGATGGTGGGACGGATGATCTGCAGGTCTTCGGCCAGTTGCGGGATGGAGCGCGCGAACGCGACCGTGGCGCCGGTCATCACCGGCAGGTAATAGCCCAGCGTGCGCTCGAAGGTGTGCGACAGCGGCAGGAAGGAGAGGAACAGGTCGTCGCGGTGCACCGCGAAAGTGTCCAGGCAGGCGTGCGCGTTGCTCAGCATGTTGGCATGGCTCAGCATCACGCCCTTGGGCTTGCCGGTGGTGCCGGAGGTGTAGATGATACTGGCCAAATCGTCTGAACAAGTCCCGCGCAGCGGATCGTTTGCCCCCTCGCCCGCCTGCGGGAGATAACCAGCGACTTGCCCGCTTGCGGGCTTAGTCGAATGGCTAGTTGTTTCATCAGGGTTGGGGAGAGGGCTCGGTGCCGCCGGTGGCAAGAATTCCTGTGCAGACTTCAGGCGCGGCGCGGCACCGTTGCGCATCGCGTCGATGCTCACGAAGCACTTCACGCCGCCAAGCCGCTCGCGCACCGTGCGCAGCGCCTGCCACTGCTCTTCGTTCTCGAACAGCAGCACCTTCACGTCGGCATCGTTGACGATGTAGGCGATGTTGTCCGGCCGGTCCACGGTATAGAGCGGCACGACCACCAGCCCCAGCGACATCGCAGCCTGGTCGAACATCATCCAGTAAGGACAGTTGCGCAGCATGATCGCGACGCGGTCGCCGCGCTGCAAGCCGAGGCCGGCCAGCGCCGCCTGCCAGCGCGCGATTTCGGCGAGCATCTCGCGCCAGGTCAAATCACGCCACTCGTTGCACTCGAAGTGACGATAGGCGACCCGCTCCGGCGAGCGGCGCACGCGCTCCAGGAACAGCCCGTGCAGCGTGCCCGCTTGTTCCGGCGTGATGACATCGGTTTGTGGCGCCTCAATGTTGCCCATTTATCCTCTCACGCTAAAAAAACACTTCACCACGAAGAACACGAAGGGCACGAAGCTTTCTGCGAATCGCATTCCGATGCCCCTGTCTTATCTTCGCGTTCTTCGTGGTAGCTGCTGTTTCAGGATTTGCTTCCCGCCGGCAACTCCTCCGGCGCGAAATCGTCCACCATGATGACCTTGCGGCGCAGCGCGTAGTCGCGTTCGAGTTGCAGCGCCTGTTCCGGCGTGATGATGCCCTGCGCGCGCGCCTCGGCGATGCGCGGCAGCTCCTGCAGTTCCTTCAGTTTGCCGGCCTTGAATACCTTGTCCAGTTCGGCCTGCAGCGGCTCGCAGGCGAGCGTGCTCGCGAGCGCCGCTTCCAGCGCGCCCACCGCGTCCTGATTGTCACTCGGTAAATACATCCCCGCAGTGAGGCGGTCGCGTGTCGCGCCGGGCTGCATCAGCAGCGTGGCAACCTCGTGGCCGAGATGGTCGGAAGGCGGCGACAACTGCCTGCCCGCCGGAAAGATCAGCGCGCTCAGCAGCCAGCGTGCCGCGGCATTCGGAAAATTGCGGATCACGCCGTCGAGCGCCTGCTGGGCCTTGTACAGCGCGTCCCGCATCGCCCAGTGCAGCAACGGCAGGTCTTCGGCTGGGTGGCCGTCGTCCTCGAAGCGCTTTAGTGCCGCCGAGCACAGGTAGAGCATGCTCAGCACGTCGCCGAGGCGCGCGGAAATTTTTTCGCGCCGCTTCAGCGAACCGCCCAGCACCGCCATCGCCATGTCCGCGCTCAGGGCGAAGGCTGCGGAGAAGCGCGTCAGCTGCTGGTAGTAGCGGTCGGTATCCTCCAGCGCCGAGACGGGGGCGGGAATGCCGCGCCCGTTGGTCAGGCCGAACACGAAGCTGCGCGCCGCGTTGCTCAGGGTGAAGCTAATGTGGCCGAACAGGGCTTCGTCGAACTGGTGCAGGGCAAGCTTGCGGTTCGGTTCGCGCGCCGCGGCAACCTCCTTCAGCACGTAGGGATGAGAACGGATCGCGCCCTGGCCGAAGATAATCATGCTGCGCGTCAGGATGTTCGCGCCTTCCACGGTGATGGTGACCGGCGCCAGCTCGTAGCTGCGCCCCAGGTAGTTGTCCGGACCGAGACAGATGCCCTTGCCGCCGTGCACGTCCATCGCGTCGTTGATGGCGGCGCGCCCGGCCTCGGTGGCGTGGTATTTGACGATGGCAGAGATCACCGACGGCTTCTCGCCCAGGTCCACCGCCAGGGCGGTGAAGCGGCGCGCCGAGTCGATCAGGTAGGTAGATGCGCCGATGCGCGCCAGCGGCTCCTCGATGCCTTCGAATTTGCCGATCGGCATGTGAAATTGCTTGCGCACCCGGCTGTATGCGCCGCTGGTGCGCGCCGCGAGCTTCATGCCGCCGGTGCTGCTCGCGGGCAGCGAGATCGAGCGCCCCGCCGCGAGGCATTCCATGAGCATGCGCCAGCCCTGCCCGATGCGCGGCATGCCACCGATGACGTAGTTCATCGGGATAAACACGTCCTTGCCCTGCGTAGGGCCGTTCAGGAAGGCGGAGTTCAGCGGGAAGTGGCGGCGGCCGGTCTGCACGCCCGGCGTATCGGTCGGGATCAGCGCGAGGGTGATGCCGCGCTCGGCGTCTCCGCCCAGGATGCGACCCGGGTCGTACAGCTTGAACGCCAAGCCGAGCAGCGTCGCCACCGGCGCGAGGGTGATGTAGCGCTTCTCCCAGTTGAGGCGGATGCCCAGCACGCCTTGTTTTCCTCCGAATTCGCCGAAGCAAACCTCGCCGTAATCTGGAATCGCGCCGGCATCCGATCCAGCGAAGGGGCCGGTCAACGCAAAGCACGGCACTTCCAGACCGTACGCGAGGCGGTGCAGGTATTTTTCCTTCTGCTCTTCGGTGCCGTAGTTCAACAGCAATTCGGCAGGGCCGAGCGAATTCGGCACCATCACCGTCACCGCCGCCGTACCGCTGCGCGATGCGATCTTGCTCACTACCGCCGAATGCGCCTGCGCGGAAAACTCCAGGCCGCCGTAGCGCTTCGGGATGATCATGCCGAAGAAGCCCTTGGCCTTGATGAACTGCCAGACTTCGGGCGGCAAGTCGGCGCGCCGGTGCGTGATGTCCCAGTCGTCCAGCATCGCGCACAGTTGTTCGGCTTCGTTATCGAGGAAGGCCTGCTCCGCGTCGCTCAGCCCGCATTTGGGGAAGGCCAGTAACTTGTTCCAGTCGGGGTGCCCACTGAACAGGTCGCCATCCCACCACACCGTGCCGGCATCGATCGCCTCCTGCTCGGTCGCGGAAATTTGCGGCAGGGTCTTGCGGAAGATTTTAAGGATGGCGCCACTGATAATGTTGCGGCGCAGCGAGGAAATGCCAAACAGGACGATGAACAGGAACAGCGCGATGTACACCGCCTGCAGCGCGGCATCCGAAACGCGCGACTGGATCGCCACCACCGGCACGATCACCATCATCGCCAGCACCCAGCTGGTGATGGAGGCGCGAAAAAAGGCCAGCATCAAGATTACGACCAGCACTGCCACCAGCATCAGTATTGCCACTACCCGCTCCCATTACTAATCGTTATTATGCGCCTGCCCTGGCCGCAAAGCCGGATGCCTCAACTGCGCGAGGCCGCCATTATTACCCGGTTGCCGCCGTCCGCCTTGGCCCGCCGGAGCGCTTCATCGGCGACAGCCAGCGCCGCATCCAGCGCCTCACCGGGCTGCACCACGGCAATGCCGAGCGAGACCGCGACATGCTCTGCATGAATCGGCTGGGTAGCGTCGGCGGCACCCTTGCCGAAACGCAGCACAGGGGTTGTAACAGCTTCGTGCAGGCGCCCGGCCATTTTCATCGCGCCGTCGGGCGCTTTTTCCGGCAGCAACACGGCAAACCTGTCGCCGCCCAGGTAGGCCAGCAAGTCCTGCGGCCTGAGGTTTGCCGCCAATATCCGCGCCACACCCTTCAGGACGCCATCGCCCGCAAGATTGCCGTGCTTGTTATTGAATGCCTCGAAACTGTCGATGTCCGCCAGCAACAGGAAGAGCGGAACCCCGCTGCGCTCGCAACGCTGTTCCATGCGTGAGAATGCATCGTCCATCCAGTTCCGGTTGTGCAATCCCGTCAGCGTGTCGATGTGGGTGGCCACCTCGAATTCGAGGCTGCCCTCGGTGGCCGTCACCTGCAGCAGGTTGTCGTTGCGGATGCGGCCAGCCAGGATGGCCAGCAAGTTGCGCGCGATGGTGTGCGATTTGTCCACCATGGCCCAGACCGACTCATGCGGCACCACCAGCAGGCGCGTATCCTGCGCCGCCATGACCAGCGCCGCCGAACTCCCTCCATCGACCAACGACAACTCGCCGACGCATTCTCCCGGCCCCAGCACGGCATGCACCGGCAGGCCCCGGCCGTGCAGGTAGACGCGCAGTTCGCCCTCCAGCACGAGGTAGAGCGCAGTGTTTTTCTGGCCGACTTCCAGCAGCGTCGCGCCGCTTTTCAGGGAAAGGGGCTGGCACTCTCTCAGGGTGTGCTCGACGCTCTCCAGGCTGATATCGCGGAACAACTTGTTCCGTTCCAGCAGCGCGCGATCGGAAATGGTTATCGTCACAGTCTTCACCTTTGCGTAATGACCCAAGTATACACAAAGGCCATTGAAATTTGCGGGGAAGCGACCCCTAACGCATACGCTCGACCGCCTGCTCGACGCGCTCCACCGCAATGATCTCCATCCCGGCGATCTTCTGCTTCGGCGCGTTCGCCTTGGGGATGATCGCCTGCGTGAAGCCGAGCTTGGCGGCTTCGCGCAGACGCTCCTGGCCGCGCTGCACCGGACGCACTTCGCCGGCCAGCCCGACTTCGCCGAACACCACCAGCTTCTCCGGCAGTGGCTTGTTGCGCAGGCTGGAGACCATCGCGAGGATCACCGCGAGGTCGGCGCCCGGCTCGGTGATCTTCACGCCGCCGACCGCGTTGATGAACACGTCCTGGTCGAAGCAGGCGATGCCCGCGTGGCGGTGCAGCACCGCGAGCAGCATCGCGAGGCGGTTCTGCTCCAGCCCGAGCGACAGCCGCCGTACGTTCGGCGAATGCGCCTCGTCGAGCAGCGCCTGGATTTCCACGAGCAGCGGGCGCGTGCCTTCCTGCGTGACCATCACGCACGATCCGGCAACCTGTTCGCCGTGCTGCGACAGGAACAGCGCGGAGGGGTTGCTCACCTCGCGCAGGCCCTTCTCGGTCATCGCGAACACGCCGAGCTCGTTCACCGCGCCGAAGCGGTTCTTGAACGCGCGGATCAGGCGGAAGCTGGAGTGCGTGTCGCCCTCGAAGTACAGCACGGTGTCGACGATATGCTCCAGCACGCGCGGCCCGGCGAGCGCGCCTTCCTTGGTGACATGGCCGACCAGGATCATCGTGATGCCGCTGCTCTTGGCGATGCGCGTGAGCTGGGCGGCGCATTCGCGCACCTGCGCCACCGAACCGGGCGCGGAGGTGAGCTGCTCGGAATACATGGTCTGGATCGAGTCGATCACCACGATGTCGGGCTTGTCGGCAGCGATGGTCGCCTGGATTTTTTCGAGCTGGATTTCCGGCAGCAAACGCAGGCCGCGCGCATCGAGAGATAACCGCTTCGCGCGCAGTGCGATCTGCTGCGCCGATTCCTCGCCGCTGACGTACAGGGTGTTCTGCTGGCTGGAGAGGTGTGCAAGCACCTGCAGCAGCAAGGTGGACTTGCCGATGCCCGGATCGCCGCCAATCAGCACCACCGCGCCTTCCACCAGCCCGCCGCCGAGCACGCGGTCGAATTCCTCGATGCCGGTCGGCGTGCGCGACACTTCCGTCGCCTCGACTTCGGAGAGCCTCTGCACCTGGCCGCTCGCCGCGAGCGCGCTGAAGCGGTTGCCGCCCTTCGCAGCCGGCTCGGCCACCGACTCGGTCAGCGTGTTCCATGCCATGCAGTGCGGGCACTGCCCCTGCCACTTCGGCGTCTGCCCGCCGCACTCGGTACAGGAATAAATCGTTTTCGCTTTCGCCATGCTGTCTCCAATAATGCCCGCACAATAGCGCACAACAAAATCGCGGCGCAAGCCGGATCAGGACTCTTCTCTACGGTGAATTGCTAATTGAAATATCCGGCCAGGCGTCTAAGCTGACGAACCCCGCTCCCTGCAGCATGGCGCTGTTTCTGCTGGCCTGCCGGGGCACCCCGCCAGGCCAGCCTCAATGGCCTGATCAGCAACCAGATAAGGAGCTTATCCCATGAACAAGATTTGCATTGAAATGCCCACGGTCAAAAAATGCATGGCAAGCGAGTGCGCCTATAACGTCGACAGAAACTGCCATGCGCGCGCCATTACCATCGGCGACGCCACCCGTCCCGGCTGCGATACCTTTCTGAAGGGATCGACCCACATCAGGAAAGCCCAGCAGGTCGCCGGCATCGGTGCGTGCAAGACCTCCAGTTGCAAGTTTAACGACGACCTCGAATGCATGGCGGACAACGTCCAGGTCGGGATGATCCAGAGCGAGGCCAATTGCATGACTTTCACCATGCGCTGAACCGGTGGCGGCGGGAGAGCCGCCGCCTTCAGGCAGGACTCAGAGATCCCATTCGACGTTCAGCGTGGCAAAGTTGAAGATCGCTCCCGGCCCGGCAGGGGAGCGGAATTCCGACCCGCGCCGGTGAATAAGCAGGCTCAGGCGCAAACCATCCTGCTGCCCGCCGTCGTTGTATTTCCACTCCGCCACGCCGCCGAAAGTGAGTTGGGGAACGATGCGCTTGCTGCTCAAATGGGAGGCATGCGGCTCCCCGCGCAGCAGGCTACCGTCGATGAAGGCATTGTGGGCGACGCCCTTCATGTCCAGCCGCGCGAGTAAATACAGCGCGTCGTCGGGCGCCCTGAACTGGCCGATGGACGGGCTCTCGATCACATTGGGCGCCGCATCCGTCAGCCGGCCGCCGAAACGGAACGTAGCGCCGCCGTTCACGTAATCGAACAGGGTTCCCGCCGCGCCGCCGTAGTGCCAGGAAAAATCCAGGTGCGAGTTGATGCTGTCCGGGTACTTCCAGACACGTTTGATGCGCGTATAACTGAACTGCATACCGGGCTCGGTCTTGATCTGGTTGCCCCAGCCGGCCGGCATGGTCGAATTGCTGAGCGCATGCACCACCCGCTGCACCTGCTCGGCGCCCGAAAGGGGGCCGGTTACGCCAACGTCCAGTTCCAGCGTCTCCAGTTCGTCCCTGTTTTGCCCTTCCGGGCGCCGGCTGTCATGCGGCTGCCTCTGCACCACGATGCCGCCGTACAGCCAGCCGCCCCAGAAACGGTCCATCAGCTGCGGCGCGGTGGTGGTAAGATTTTTCGGGGTGAACATCAACTGCCCGAAGACATGCCCCGTCTGGATGGCGTAACCGGGATTCCCATCCGGCTGTACATCGCGCAATTCCCCTATCCAGTCATGCAGAAAGCCGAGCCAATAATCCGGGATGCAATCCCGCTTGTCGCTGCCATAGAACTTGAAACCATTCGTGTACCACTTGTCCGAACGGCCGAACAGCTTCCCCGTGAGCACGTCGTTTTCCCACAGGAGATGCTTGCCCTTTTCCGTTTCACAACGGTTTCCGGTTTGCGGTACGGGTTCCGCCCATCCCGCACTGCAACCCGCCCACAACAAAACCAGCAAACTGCAACTTCTTCTCCAGAATCGCATGACTTCTCCCCTGGCAGCCGCCTCTCTGCGGAGGCTTTGCCGCACGCCCGTTAAAAATAGTAGTCGAATACCCCCTGTAAAAATTCCTCTATGCTGTTCCGAAAATCGCCGCTCCACCGGCGACCCCACTATAATGTTGCCCATGCCGGAAAACCATATATCCATCGGCCTAGATATTTCGGCCTATATGCCTGCCCACACTGCATTTACCGTAGCGTTGGATGACGCTGCCGCCGAGATCAATTACTGAAGCAGCCTCGCAACTATAGAGACGGCATGACTACTCCCATCGAAATCCGCGAAGAAGCCGGTGTGCGCACGCTGCACTTCGGCTCCGAATGGATACAGGGCGCGATGCGCATCGCGCGGCCGTGGAACCTCGAACTGGAATACACGCGTGAGATGATGGCCGCGCTGCTATTGCGCGATGCGCCGCGCAGGGTGCTGCTGATCGGTCTCGGCGCGGCTTCGCTGACCAAGTTTCTGTACCGCCACTACCCGCTCGCGCATCTCACCGTGGTGGAGATCGAGCACGCTGTGGTCGCAGCGGCGCGGCAGTTCTTCAAGCTGCCGGAAGACCCGAAGCGGCTCAACATCGTGATCGGCGACGGCGTGGAATACATGCTCGGCAGCAGCAAAAAATTCGACCTGATCCTGGTGGACGGCTTCGACCAGCATGCGCGCGCAGGGGCGCTGGAGACCCTGCCGTTCTACCAGGCGTGCCGCAGCCGCCTGAGCAACGACGGGGTGATGGCGGTAAACCTGCTGACGCATGGCCGCAGCTTCAAGCGGGCCTGCGCTCAAATCGCGGAAGCGTTCGAGGATCGCGCGCTGCTGTTTCCCTCATGCGAGAGCGGCAACGTGGTGGCGCTGGCAGCGGCCGGCCACACTATCGAATTGTCTTTCGACGACCTGAAGGAAAGTGCGCAGGCATTGAAGGAGCAGACCGGCTTGAACCTGCTGCCGACGCTGGCGCGGCTCGCGCAGGCCAAGACCTGCCTGAACAACCGGCTGATGCTATAAATCCAGAAACAAAAAGGGCGGGAAAAACCCGCCCTTCGCATCCGTTCCGTACGGATCACTTCCTGCGCAGCGACATCCGCTCCATCAGGCCGTCTTTCGTGATGAACTGGTGCTTGATCGCGCCCAGTATGTGTACCGCCACCAGCACGATCAGCACTGTCACCAGTACCTCATGCACGGTATGGGGGGCTACACCGGTAAATTTTTTGGGAAGCAGGGTTGCATCGCCGGCCAGCAAGGCCTTGCCCACATCGCTCGTCACAATGGTCATAAATCCGCTCACCGGCAACAGGATGAGCAGGAGATAAAGTGCGTGATGAACGCCCTTGGCCACCTTATCCATCAGGGTCTGGCCCGCCGGGGGCGGTGTGCCGTCCTTGCTGCGGAAAGCCAGGCGCAATATCGTCAGCAGCAACACCGTTCCGCCGACCAGCGCGTGCACAATGTATCCGGCAATCGTCGCGCCCTGTTCATGCCTTGCCTCGTCCAGTTCATCGCCAAGGAACCAGGCGGCGATCACCAACGCCAGGGTCAGCCAATGGACGATTACCATGCGCTTGCTGTATTGCGTCATAACTATCTCCTGAATTGATGGAAGCGGCGGAACAGCGCACATTCCGGATGGGATGTGCTGCAAAAAACAAGCGCGCAATTTACCCGAAATGCGCTTGCCGTGCAGCTGTTTTTTGCCATTCTTCCCGCCTTCGCCGACGGGCTGGATTGCAAGGCGCGGCACAAAGGATCACTAACGCCTCGTGGAGGCTTCTTCGTGAGGCCTTTTTGAAATGGCACGTGCTACGGGAGCGTTCTGGCGACGCGGAAGCCGTCGTCGAAGTCGCGGGCGCCGGTATTGTCGCTGTAGCGGAAGGTGGAGCTCACGCCGCGCGGATCGTAGAACCACGATCCGCCGCGCATCATGTGCCTGTCGCAGGTGAGGTAACAGTCCTCAATCCACTCGCAGGCGTTGCCGTTCATGTCATGCAGACCGAAAGCGTTCGCCCGGAAGCTGCCGACCGGCGCGGGCTGCTTGCCGTCCCACTGGCTGCCGCAGCCGTCGCAGTTTGCGTTGCCGCTGCCTATGGCATCGCCCCACGGGTAGGCCGTGGTCGTCCCGGCCCGTGCCGCATATTCCCATTCGACTTCCGTCAACAGGCGATAGTCATGGCCGGTTTTTTGCGACAGCCATCGCACATATTGTTTGGCATCACTCCAGCCGATATCTATCGCCGGTTGCCGCCCGCGTCCCCATCCATGATCGTCCGGCCGGTATCCGGCGCATCCGCCATCCGCTACACAGGCATCCCACTCCGCGAAGGTCACTTCGTATTTGCCCACCGCAAAGGCCCGGTCGATGGATTGCGCCTGCTGCAAACCGGGCATGCCCATCATGAAGCGCCCCGGCGGAACCAATACCATCTCGGGACAATCCCGGCAGTCCCTGAAGGACTTGCCGTTGCCGGGCTCCACGCCTTGCTCCTTGAATGCCCGCAAGACGGATGCCAGACGGCTACCGGGCTGTTTCGCCTCCGTTTCCTGCCGTTGTTCCACTGCCGGCAATCGGGTCGTCAGCCTGGCTTCCACTTTCTTTTTTTCATCATCGCCCAGCTGGAGTTCCTGCTCGAATACCCGCTCCTGGCCGGTGTCCGCCTCTTTCGCCACCCGCAATTTCAACGTGCCGGGCTTGACCTTCAATTCAATCGGGCAATATCCCACTAACTCGCCGTTGAGAGTCACCCTGGCATCCTGGTCCTCCCCGTAGCAGGCCACTTGCAGCTCGGACATGGCATATGCGGACAGCGGTGCGGCAATTATGGGAATGAGCATCAAATAACGGCAAATCGACATGTTCATTTGAATGGCCTCGCGCGCGTTGATGGATACGCAAAATCAAAGTGGGTTTGCTGCTTTGGCTTCTCCCTTGGCCTTGATTTTTGCGGCCTGTGCTTCCGCTTCCTGCCTTGCCTTTTCTTCTGCTGACTGTTGTTTTCCGGTTTCTGCCGCCTTGACTTCACCCGGAGTCATGAGGAATTTTTCGTCTTCTTTTGCCTTTTGTTCTTTTCCGGCTTCTTCCTTCGCACGCGCTGCTTCAACAGCCGCCCTGGCTTCCTCAACCGCGCGTGCATCAAGCTCCGCCTTCCGAATGTTGTTTGCGAGAGGCGCTTCCGGCGGGCAATTCTCCGCCCCATCCGAAGCGGTGCCAAGCAACTCTGGCAAATCCGCAGTCTCCAGATGCACAATCCCCAGGGCGTTGGCCAGCCGCCCCATGCCTGCGAGGGTGCGCGCATGGGCAATGGCCAGATCGTACTCGGCATTGATGTAGCTGCGCTTGGCCTGGTAAAGCTCGTTTTCGGTGTCCAGCAAATCCAGCAAGGTGCGCTGGCCGATGTCGAACTGCTTCTGATAGGCGGTGCGCGCTTTCTCGATCGACAACTGGTGCTGATCCAGATAGTTGAGCTGCTCCTGCAGTTTCGATATGTCGTTGTAGGCAATTGCCAGATTCATGCGGATGTCGCGGCATGCCTTGTCGCGCAGGTCCCGGGCGGCATTCATCCGCTCGGCGTACTGGCTCGACCGCGCGCTATCCGACCCGCCGTTGAACAGGTTCCAGTTCAGCGTAACCTTGGCTGTGGCGTTGCTCGTAGGGCCATCAATCCCGCCGAGATTTTTGCCGTGATTCTGGGAAACGCTCAAATTTACCGTCGGCTGATATTTTGCCCAGCGCCCGTACAGGTCGTAGCGCGCGGAACGCACATTCTCCACCGCGGCCAGAATGGCGGGATGATAATCGACCGCAACGGAAAGGATGGCATCGGCGGCATTCGGCAGTATCTGCCTGGCAAGCTTGGCCTGCGAAAGCGATTTGCGCATGTTCACGGGCGGAAGCTCCCCGACCACCCGCTGGAAACGGGCGTTCGCGTCATGGACATTGGCGTTGTCCAGCACCAAGTTGGACTCGCTCAAGGCAAGACGGCCTGATGCCTGCTCCAGATCGACCCGCCGCCCCACACCGGCCACCACCTTCAGCTTGATCTGTTCGTAGGCGGTGCGATGCCTGACGTAATTGTCTTCGGTCAGTTCGAAAAGCTTGCGCTGCCGCGACACATCATAAAACACCCGTACCGCTTCGAGCGCAGCATTTTCCGAGGCATCCAGCAGCTCGTAGTAGCGCGTCAGCTGCGCATTGTTCAGGCGGCGGACTTCGTTGCGCGTGGCAAATCCGTCGTACAGCATCTGCGTCAGCGTAAACGTGACCGTTTTGGTGTTTACCGTGTAGTTCGCATTGTTGAGTATCTGGGACTGGCCGTGCTCACGCCCGCTGTCGACCGCCATATCGAAACGGGGGAAATAACCGCCCCGCGCCGCGGTAGTTTCGCTGACGGCCGCCTGGAAATTGTGCCAGCGCGACAGCACATCGGGGTTTTGCAGCAAGGCCTTCTGGGCGAATTCCACCAGCATGTCGCTGCGTGCTGCTTTCGTCTGCGCCGCCTTGGCTTCGGCTGCCGCCTGCGCATCCGCCTGAGCCTTTCGTTCCGCCTTCAGGCGCGCGGCATTCCGGGCAAAATCCTCCTCGATTTCCTTTTGCGTCTTCGGCTTCGCAGCTTTGGTTTCCGCTGCCGCTTGCGCTTCCTGCGCAACCCCGGTTTTCGCTTCAGCGGCGGTTTCCTGCTGCGCCGCTGCAGTGCCCATCCCTCCCCCCGCGAGGAACACCCATGCCGAATAGAGCGTTATTGCCTTACGCGTCGTCCGATGCCTTGCCACAACCTCTTCCCCCCTGAATATCCCGCCAATATTTTTTTTATATGCGCCGAGGTACCTGCGCAGCATTCCCAGAGTTCTTGTTCTTATATTTTTCCTGCAATCAACGCTTGACTGAATTAAGGCGATGACTCTATACGCAAAATACTGTCTCAGTAAAGCGTTTTGATTTAGAATTTTCCGCAATTTGCCTTTCGGCGAGGACGGTATCCGGCAAACCTGCACAACGGCCGCGAATCGAGGCTACAGAACCCGATAAATCCCGCATAATGATTGTGCATTTCGGCAGATACCGATTTATGAGCAAACCCACCGCTTGGAAGCCGCACCAGAATTTGAAATCGCATTCAATAACTTACCGTATGTTAATGCTGTTCGCCGCCTCGATGATGCTGTTTTCGCTGGCGCGCGCGGCTGGTTTCGATGCGGACAGGCTCTTGAAATCCATCACCCAGCGTTTCGGGGCGCCGGCGACGCAAAAATTCCGCGACTGGCAAAAACTGGTGGCGGACACGGAAAAAATTGCCGACCCCGACCAGCAGATCCAGAAAGTAAACGAGTTCTGGAACCGGCGCATGCAGTTCATGGAAGACAAGGATGCCTGGGAGCAAAGCGATTACTGGGCGACCCCGATGGAATCGCTGGGGCACGGAAAGGGAGACTGCGAGGACTACGCCATCGCCAAGTATTTTACGCTGCTCTCCGCCGGCATGGACGTGTCGCAACTGCGGCTGATCTACGTCAAGGCCAGAATGGGCGGAACCGCCAGCAACATCACACAGGCCCACATGGTGCTGGCCTACTACAGCGACCCGGATGCCGAGCCGCAGATTCTCGACAACCTGCTCAGCGACATCCGCCCCGCATCACGCCGCCAGGACTTGTCGCCGGTATTCAGCTTCAACGGCCAGGGAATATGGGCAGGAGTCTCTGCCAGCGGCTCCGCCAGTTCGACCAGCACCAAGCGCCTCTCGCGCTGGGAAGAACTTCTGGCGCGCGCTCGCGCGGAAGGTTTTGAATAAACATAAACAGAAGATAACGAGGTAATCATGTCATTATTCCGGCAACTCATGTTGGCAGTCGCGCTCTCCACCCTCCTCGCGTTCATGGGAAGCGCAGTCGTCAGCCTGCTTTCCTCGCGGCATTACCTCGAGCAACAACTCATCCTCAAGAACGAGGACAACGCCAGCGCGCTTGCGCTGCTCATCACCCAGCAGAGCAAAGACCCGGTAAACATCGAGCTCTATGTCGCGGCATTATTCGATAGCGGGCATTACGAGCTGATCCAGATTGTTGATCCGAAGGGCAAGCCCATCGTCGAGCGCAAGTCTCCGCCGGACACCGGCGATGCACCCGCGTGGTTTACCCGCCTGTTTCCGATCAAGCCCACGCCCGGCCATGCGCAGATCAGCGACGGCTGGAAGCAGTACGGAACCATCGAGCTGCGCAGCCAGAGCAAGTTCGCCTACGGAGAGCTGTGGAAAGGCGCTACCAGCATGGCCGGCTGGCTGTTGCTGGCCGGCGCGATCAGCGGCTGGGTAGCCGCACTCATCCTAAAGCGCCTGCGCGAGCCGCTGGGACGGGTGGTCGATCAGGCGCGCGCAATATGCGAGCGGCGCTTCGGCACGATCGAAGAGCCGAAAGTGCCGGAACTCAAGCAACTCGCCTTCGCAATGAACACCATGGTGGGCCGGCTGAAAACCATGTTCGAGGAAGAAGCGGCGCGGCTCGAAGCGGTTCGCCGCGAGGTCAACTACGACTCGGTCTCGGGCTTTGCCAACCGCATGTTTTTCTTTTCCCAGTTTTCCGAGCTGCTGAAATCCGACGAGCAAGCCAATACGGGCAGCCTGCTCCTGCTGCGCATCGTCGACCTGGGTGGGATCAACCAGCGCCTCGGTCGCCTGGATGCAGACCGTTTCCTGAAGGCATTCGCAAAGAGCATAGAAGCCTCGGTGGCTGCGCATCCCGGCCACCTTGTCGGCCGCCTGAACGGTGCCGATTTCGCCGTGGCGCTGCCCGGACTCGAAGATGCGGAGGCGCTGGCGAACGAGTTGTTCGAGCGCATCGCCAGAGACACCTCGCACCTTTCCGATGGCAAGCCTGTCGTGCGCATCGGCTTCAGCGACTACCAGCAGGGCAAGGAACCCGGGCAACTGATGGGCATGCTCGACGGCGCGCTGGCCGAGGCGGAGGCCTCCGGCGACAACAAGCCGCGCCGTGCCCAAGCATCCAGCGGCTCACAGCAGCGCACCACCGCCGCCCAGTGGGCCGAGCAACTGGGACAGGCCATCGGGAACGGCTGGTTGCGCCTGGTGGGCCTGCCTGTCGTCGGCTTTGGCGGGACAAAACTGCTGCATCAGGAGTGCCCCCTGCGCATGCGCTTCCTCGAAGAAGGCGAATGGCATACCGCCGGCAAATTCCTCCCCATGGCAACCCGTTTGCAGATGACCGCGGAGCTGGATCTCGCCGCAACGCACCTCGCGTTGAACCAGCTCGCGGCAGAGCCCGGCTCGCCCGATCTCGCGGTCAACCTTTCGGGCGAATCGCTGCAATCAGAAGCCTTCCGCAAGAAGATGCGCGAATTGATGCAGGGGAATGCCACGCTTTGCCGCCGCCTGTGGCTGGAAGTTTCGGAGGCCAGCGCCTTCGCCAATCTCGAAGCCTTCCGTGCGTTCCGCAAGGACCTCGCGGAATTCGGCTGCCGCATCGGCATCGAGCACTTCGGGCGCGAATTCAGCCGGATCGGCACGCTGCATGACCTCGGCCTGCATTACCTGAAGGTGGACGGCAGCTTCATCAACGGCATCGACACCCAATCCGGCAACCAGGCCTTTCTCGAAGGGCTCTGCCAGATTGCCCACAACATCGGCCTGCTGGTGATTGCGGAAGGCGTCAAGCGGCCGGAGGAGCTGGCCACGCTGCCCAGGCTAGGCTTCGACGGCGCAACGGGTCCGGCTATTCCACGCGAGTAATCCGGAACCCGCAAAACAAAAACGGGACAATGAATATCCCGTTTTTTATTCAGCCACAGAGGCGCGATTCAGCAGATGGGGATTATGCGCAATCCAGGCTAGATCGGACATACCAGGGGAGCTGACTCTTTCCCATTTTCACCCGGATTCCCCGTAGTCTCCCCGGCTCCATGGTTTTCTCCATCCGAACCGCCCCTGACCTTGTCGATGAAAATCTTGGCGGGGACATCCACTCTCACGCCGCGCTCTTCCGGAACCATAACCGGAGGAGTGCTGAGGCTTCCCACGAAACCGAATTGCCCGGCATTCAGCAATTGGCTTCCCGCTGCGTTTCTGACGATGATCGTCCCTTCCAGCACGTCAAGATGGGTTCCATCCTCGAGCGGTTTGCCGTCGGCAGGCGGGGGAATATCGGTACAGTCCCCCTTGCAGAACAGCACGCCGAACTTGGTGCCGCGTATGCCCACCGTCGCCGTCTGCGTTTTGACGCCGTAGCTGTCGGGATCGCCACGCTTGCCGATCAATCCGCTGATGGCGCGCAAGCCTCCCTTGAGCAAGTTGAACTTGGCAGCATCTTTCCCCGGCTCCTGCTCGTCGTGATGATATTCCTCGATCTTGAACTGCGAGACCGGGCGCAGGCTGATCTGCCCGCCGTCGGAAAACTTGACGCGCGCATAACTGTCCTTGCCGGTGAACAAAGTATCGCCCGCGAGCACCTTGGCCCAGACCGCCAGCGGCCGAAGCACGCCATCCACCCCCTTGGCCGATAAAGCGCCTTCCACGTTCATGACCACGCCAATCCCGTCAGTAGCGGCAAGAGCGCCGGCCGCCACGCCGAAACACAGCCACATGAAACATGCCATCTGGCCAAATCTGCGGATTGCCTGTTTCATTCATCTATCCTCAGTAGAAAAACGCAATTGCACAAAAAACCAAGCCCTCACCGTTTGTCACCATATTACTCAGCAATCAGAAATCATGGCTACAGCAAATATGCCGTTTTTTGTAGGAGCGGGCTTACCCGCGAACACAAACTATCGCAGGCAAGCCCGCTCCCACAAGGTCGTGCCCCCGCTGCACACCATGAAAGGGTAGCTTACGGTGTAGCCATACTTACTGACTTCTGTGTGGTACTTAAAGCAAAAATAGGGACGTTACCGTCCCCATTTTAAGCCACCCTAATACATCTTAAGACAGAAGGGTAGTATTACCGTTCTGCAACATGGCTTGCAACTGGGCCAGTTGCTCGGTCACAGCACCAACATCCGGCTCGGCAGTTAATGTATCCGTCGCATCCGGATTGCTTGCCGCGACAGTTACTGCGGAAGCCGGGGAAGCCACATTCACCAGCAGATCAACGGTTTCCGGCGAAAGAACATCATTGATATTCAACCCGCTGCCACCGTGCTGCTGCAGGGCGCTCACTGCAGCCAACAAGTCTTGCGTCGCGGTGCCGACTGCGACATGAGCCTCATCCTGCGCGAGATCGACCAAGCTATCTTTAGCAACGGCGTCCTGCGCAGCAGCTATTGCCGTACCCGCTGCGGTATACAGGTCACTTGCGGTCTCGGTATCGGCAGCCAGTTTCGCTTGATCCGCAACCAGTGCATCCTGCGCTGCCTGCAAGCTGCTTGCCGCAGCTTCGGCTGCAGCTTTAGCGTCTGCCGCCGCTTGCTCAAGCGACTCGTATGCCGCTGCCGCACCCTGCGCAGCAGCCACCGCCGTATCGGCTGTGGCATGCAACCCATTCGCAGTCTGCATATCGGCAGCAAGCTTATCCTGATCGGCAGCCAATGTGTTTTGCGCTGCCTGCAAGCTGCTTGCCGCAGCTTCGACAGCAGCCTCGGCTTTTGCCTCTGCCTGCTCAATCGACTCATACGCTACTACCGCCTTGGCAGCAGCATCTGCAGCCTTATCCGCAGCAACATGAGCACTGTCGGCAGCAGTCTGGGCGTCCGCGACAGCTTTCTGCAAGGCAGCCACATCGCCATCGTCTACATCATGGTCATCCTTACCGTTTTTATCGTTTTTATCGTTGTTGTCGTTCTTGCTGCGGTTGTCATGGTCATCGCGATTATCACGGTTATCGCGCTTATCGTCATCATCATGGTCAGACTCAAGTGCAGCATTCAAGGCCGCTTGCGCTTTAGCAAGCTTGGCATCTGCAGCAGCAGCGACTGCAGCAGCATCCGCAGCAGCCCTTGCAGTACTTTCCACCTCGTCTTCAGCCGCATTTTTCTGTGCTTCTATTGCTTCAGCAACAGCGGCAGCTTGGTTGTATGCCGCGGTGAAGGTTCTAACTGCAGCCTGATCTGCACTTACTGCCTTCTGATCGGCTGCCACAGCGGCATCGGCCTTGGCAGCTGCGGTTACAGCCGCATCAGCAGCGGCATCCGTACTATTCACCAATCCTGCAGCCGCATCTTTCTGCCCCTCTAATGCATCGACTGCGACTACGGCAGCATCATATGCAGTGGCAAGTTTCTCAACTGCAGCTTGATCAGCGATCGCAGTCTTCTGATCCGCGGCAACCACAGCATCGGCCGCCAAGGCTGCCTCTGTGGCAGCGTTTGCAGCCGCAACAGCGCTAACTGCTTGTGCATCAGCTATCGCATCCGCACGATCCGCATCGGCAGCGGCTGCCACCGTATCAGCAACATGCTGGGCGGCGCTTTCGACATCGGCAACATCTCCGGCGATAACGGCAGCTTGGGCGGCAGCCTGGGCAGCGGCGTCTGCAGCAACTGCGGTGTTAGCTACCGCAACGGCGGTGTTGGCGGCAGCAGCCTGTGCGGCAGCTTGTGCGGCAGCAGCATCGGCTGCGGCATGGTTTCCGGCAGTCAGATCGATTGCGGCCTGTACTGCAGCGGTCGAAGCAGCGGTCGCAGCAGCGGCAGCAGCGGCAGCGGCAGCCTGGGCTGCGGCAGCTTGTGCGCCTGTATCAGCGGCAGCAGCAGCCTGGGCTGCGGCAGCAGCGGCAGTTGCGGCGTCCGCAGCGACCGCCGCGTTGGCGACCGCAACGGCGGTGTTGGCGGCGGCAACCTGTGCGGCAGCTTGCGCGGCAGCGGCTGCGGCTGCGGCATTGTTTCCGGCAGCCAGATCGGCAGCGGCTTGTGCTGCTGTTGTGGAAGCGGCAGTCGCTGCAGTTGCGGCAGCGGCAGCGGCAGCCTGTGCAGCAGCGGCCTGAGCGCCAACATCAGCGGCAGCGGCGGCTTGCGCAGTAGTCGCAGCGGCAGCGGCAGCGTCTGCAGCGACCGCGGCGTTGACAACCGCAACGGCGGTGTTAGCTGCTACAGTGGCCGCAGCCGCTTGGGTAGCGGCTGCGACAGCAGCTTGAGCCGCGGCAGCGGCGGCGGCTTGCGCAGCAACAGCAGAGGCATAGTTTGTCGTTTGAGCGGCAGTCGTGGCGGCGGACTGAGCCGCAGCAGCATCGGCTGCCGCTTGAGCGGCGGCGGCGCTGGCAGCAACAGCTTGGGCGGCGGCTTGGGCAGCAGCGGCAGCAACCGCTTGAGAAGTGGGGTTAGCCGCAGCGGCTTGGGCAGTGGCATCGGCAGCAACTTGTGCAGCAGCGGCATCGGTGGCGGCCTGAGCGGCTGCTTGGGCAGCAGCGCCGGCAGCAGCCTGCGCACCGACAACCGTAGCAGTGGTATCAACGATGACTTGATCGACAGGAGTACCGCCAGTCGTGCTCGTATTACCAGCACCGTCGGTCGCAGTAACTGTGACGGTGTAATTGCCTGTGGTTGCAGGCAGCGGCGCCGTAAACCCGCCAGTAGTCTGATCCACAGTAGTGTTCGAGGTCGTTGTGCTGCCTGTCACCATATCAGTAAAGGTGACTTGAACCTGATCGACGGTGCCGCCTGCGTCCGTCGCAGTACCGGTGACAGGCGCGTTGACTCCGGCGGGTGCGTCAAGCGTAATGGTTGGTGCCGTAGTATCGGCTGGGGCTTGTGCATCAGCCGGTTGGGTAGCGGTCGGAGTCGGAGCTTTGGCATCGGCCGTGGATTGTGCTTCGGCAGCAGCCTGAGCGGCAGCCAGCACATCAGCTTGGGCGGCAATCTGATTAGCAATTTGGGTAACGACCGGATCGATAACCGGCGCAGGTGCAGAGCTTGGGCTGGAATCCATGGTAAACGCCGGAGCCGGCGCAACCGTTTCAACGGCGCTCGTCAGCATCACAAAACTGGTGCCGCCATCGGAACTGTTGGAGTTGCTGCCAGCATCCAGGCCGGCAGCCGTCTCCTGGAGGAGCTTATCCAGGCTATTGCCATTGTTGATTGCGCTGACGACGCTGTCGATTTCGGCGCTGCTGGACAGGATGGCATTGTCCAGGGCATTCAGGGCATCGGTGGACAGGAATTCGTCGTTAAGGGTGACGGTCTGCAGCCCCTCGATCAGTTTCAGGCTGCCATCGGTCAATAGCAGTTCAACGTTCGCGCCGTCGGCCGTTTTGACGACCTCTCCCGCTTCAACCATGTCGCCTTCGTGGATCTCGCGCACCTCGCACTTGGCGTTGGTGGCGGTGACTTTCCCTTGAACATTGGTTGCTTTAGCGACAGCAGCGACTTCGGCCATGACGATCTCCCTGAAAAAATTATCGAGTAGGTATTAGAGTTTGTAACTGCGCGGCAATTTAACAGGATAAGCAAGAGAATCCATTGTACTGAAGTACAATGCGCCGAACCGCGCCCACAGCGATGGCGGCTTGGGAAATCAGCTTTTGACTATGCCGTTGACCAGCAGGGTGAGATGCATGCGGTCGCGCAGCTTCAGCTTGTCGAAGACCGAACCAAGACGCGCCTTAACGGTGCGTTCCGTGATATCGAGTTGACTGGCGATCTCCTTGTTGCCGAGGCCGCTTGCTGCGGCGCGGGCCACTTCGATCTCGCGCTCGGTCAGGCCGGACGCCCAGGCGGAAAGCTCGGGCGGGATGAATTTCGCGGCTGCGGCATGCGCTATCCCCGCCAGCAGCCGCTGCAGCAGCGATTGCCCGACCCACAAGCCCCCGTTCCGCACCGTATCGGCAACCAGCCGGAGCACCGCCGGGGCGGCATGCCCGTTGCAATACCCCACCACGCCGGCACCCAGGGCGGCCAGCCCCTGTTGATCTGCAGGCACATCGGAAATGGCGACGACCGGCAATTTGCCCACGGCGGAGCGGCACTCGGTGAGCAACTTTACGACATCGCCCTCTTCCGGCAACAGCACCCACACAACATCGGCATCAGAGCCCGCCGGAACCCTGTCGCGCAGCGAGGCGCCCGGAAATGCTTCCTGCCAGTTGGCCCTGAGTTTGGCGACCGGCGCAATGAAAAGATGCCGGGGTTGTTCCATTGATCTTACCTCTCCGATAGCGCACGGCTCTTGGCACGCAAAACAGGTTTCAAAAGGTAGCTCAACACGGACTTCTCGCCCGTCAGGATGTCCACTTCCGCCACCATGCCCGGCATGATGGGCATGCCTTCCCCGAGGCTGGATTTGTTGGTGCGGACTTTCACGGTATAGAAGGCATTGCCCTTCTCGTCCAGCACGGTGTCCGCGCCGATATTTTCCAGCGTCCCTTCCAGGCCGCCGTAAACGACGAAGTCGTACGCGGAGAACTTGACCGTGGCCTTGAGCCCCGGACGAAGGAATGCGATATCCTTGGGCTGCACCCGCGCTTCCAGCAGCAGATTGTCCTCCAGCGGGACGATCTCGATCACATCCTTGCCCGGCTGGACAACCCCGCCAACGGTATTGACCATGAGGCGCTTGACCGTGCCCTTGACCGGCGAGCGGATCACGGAGCGTGCCACCTTGTCGGAAAGGCCGACGCTGCCTTCGCTCAGGCTGTTGAGCTTGGCCAGCGTTTCGTTCATTTCCTTGCGCGCCTCGTTGCGGAACGCCAGTTCGACTTCCTGCACCTTGCGCGTGGATTCCGCAATCGCCGCTGACACACGGGCAATCTGCGCAGAAGCCATGTCGCGCTCGCCGCGGAAACGCGACACGTCGCGCTCGAGGCGCAATATCTCGACATCCGAAACGGCGCCGCTGGCCAACAACGGTTTGGTCGCCGCCAGCTCCTTGGCCGTCAGGTCATAGGCGTTGGACGCCTGCACCTGTTTGGCCCTGAGCTCCACCAACTCCTGCTGGCGTTGCGCCAGTTGCTGCCTGGCAATCGACACCGTGGCATCCAGTTCCGATTTCCTTGCTTCGTAGAGACGGCGCTCCTCTTCCGCGGTAGTGGGGTCTTCCTTGACGGCTTCTTCGGGCGGGACGAACGGACTTCCCTCGGCGAGTGCCCGCAGCCTTGCCGCCTTGGCCAGCATAGAAAGATACTGGGCGCGGCTCTCCTTCACCGAGGAAAGGAAGCGGGTCTGGTCGATGCGGATCAACTCCTGATCCTTTTGCACCACATTTCCCTCGCGCACCAGCAACTCCGAGACGATACCGCCATCCAGGCTTTGCAGCACCTGTATCTGACTGTAGGGAATCACCTTGCCTTCGCCGCGCGTGACCTCATCGACATGAGCAAAGCTCGCCCACACCAGGAAGATGCCGGTGATCCAGAGCAGCGCCCGCAACAGCGCCCGGGCGCGGATGGGTTCCTGCCTCAGGATGGCATAATCGGCCTCGGCGACAAAATCCTGGAGCTTCGAGTCGTCAAATTTTTCGCCGCCCCGGTTGATCAGCCAATCGAATAGCGGCTGGAGTTGCCGCCGCGGCTCTTCGAGCCGCTTCTTGATGCGCTCGGCAGTCGCATTCAGCCAGGGGAGTGACTCGACGACACGCTGCGCGGTGGGGTTCAGCCGGGAGAGCTGCGTCCCGATGCGCCGGGTAGCCGCGCTCCACCAGCAGCGCAGCCTGGCGAGGCGTTGCGCGGCCACATCCCAGAGCAGCCGCTTTTCTTTCGGCACCGGAACATCGGCCTCTGGCTTAACTGCACCTTCCGCTTGAGCCTGCATGACCGGTTCGCTGTTCGCACTCATCTCTTCGGCCCTGGCCTCCTGCCCGGCTTCCGGTTTCGCCGTATCGGTGTTCCGGCTGGTCGTCATGACGCTCTCCCCACCTGCCCTGACTTCAAGGCATCGAGCACTTCGGCCTTGGGTCCGTCGGCCACGACGCAGCCCTCGTCGATCACGATGATGCGCTCCGCCAGGTCGATCAGGCTGGAGCGGTGCGTAGCGATGAGCAGTGTTTTCCCGGGACTGAAACGCTTGGCAAAACGCCCCAGGCGGGTCTTGAATTCGCTTTCCGTGGTGTAGTCCATGGCGCTGGTCGGCTCGTCCAGCAGCAGGATGGGCGGTTCCATCAGGAAGGCGCGCGCGATGGCGACGCACTGGCGCTGCCCGCCGGACAGCGATTCGCCGCGCTCGCCGATATGCATGTCGAAGCCGCGCGGATGCTTGTTGACGAAATCCCTCAACCCCGCCAGTTCCGCGGCCGCGATGATGGCAGAGTCGTCCGCATAGGGCGCCCCATAGGCGATGTTCTCGCGCAGGGTGCCGTAGAAGAGCACCGCATCCTGGCTCACACAGCCGACATTGCGCCGCAGGTCGGCGGGATCAAGCTGGCGCAGATCGATGCCATCGACCAGCACCGAACCTTCCTGCGGCTCATACAGCCCGAGGACCAGTTTCTGCAAGGTGGATTTGCCGGAGCCCACCCGCCCGAGCACTACGACGGATTCGCCGGGATTGATCTTGAACGAAACATTTTTCAGGATCGGGTCGGCGTTGGGATATGCGAAGGTGACGTTGCGGAACTCGATGCTGCCGCGTATCTCGGGGCGGTGCACGAAGGTCGATTCGGGCGGGCGCTCGATGGGTTTTTCCATCAGCTTGTTCAGCGATTCGAGCGCGGTCTTCGCGCCCTGGTACTGGATCAGCAGACTGGCGAGCTGTCCCAGCGGGGCCATCGCGCGCCCGGTCAGCATGGTGCAGGCGATCAGGCCGCCCATGCTCAGGTAGCCGGCGTTGATGAGGTAAACGCCGGCAATCAGCACGGCGACGCCCGTCAGTTGCTGGACGGTCTGCACGCTGTTCGTCGCCGACAGCGAGAGCATGCGCAACTGGTTGCTGGTTTTTGCAAGGAATGCCGCCGTCTTCTCCCAGGAGGCCTGCACATGGCTTTCCGCGCCGAGACCCTTGATCGTCTCCATCGCGGTGAGGCTCTCGACCAGCGTGGCATTGCGCAGCGAAGCAGCGCGATAGGTAGTCTCGGAAAGCTCGTGCATCTTCTGCTGGATGGCGTAGATGTAGACGAACACGACAACAAAACCCAGGATCGGAATGAACACCAGCGGCCAGGCTATCCACGCGATGACCAGGTAGAACAGCAGCGCAAAGGGAATGTCGATCAGGGTCGAAACCGTTGCCGACGCGATGAAGTCGCGCACCGTTTCAAAGGATTTCATCGTGGCGGCGAACGCGCCGACCGACGCAGGCTTGGCTGCCATCTTGAGCCCCAGCACGCGCTCCATCAGCACCGAGGAAAGCTGGATATCGATGCGCGCCGAGGCCAGGTCGACGAAATGTCCGCGCATCATCCGCAGCAGCAGGTCCAGCCCCAGCAGCGCCAGGATGCCCACGGCCAGCACCCACAGGGTGTCCACCGCATGGTTCGGTACCACGCGGTCATAAACGTTCATGGAGAAGAGTGGAATCGCCAGCGCGAAGACGTTGATCAGAAAGGCGGCGGTCAGCACATCGCGGTACACCTGCCACTGCTCCAGCATGACTCCCCAGAACCAGTGGCGCTTGGCGAGCTTCGCGACCTCGGGGGTGCGGCTATCGAATTTGACGCGCGGCTGAAGGAAGATGGCGATGCCCAGGTAGCGCGCCGCCAGTTCCTCATACGGCAGGTCGAACGCCGTCTGCCCGGATTCCGGGAACAGCACCTGCGCCCGCCCGTTCTGTTCGTCCCATCCCAGCAACACGCAGGACTCATCCCCTTTCAGCAGGAGGATGGCCGGCAACTGGACGGCGTCTATCTTGAACAGTTCGCGGCGGACGATTTTGCAGTTGAGCCCCGCGCGATTCGCCGCGCGCGCAACCAAGGAAGGCGTCAGGCGTCCGTTCTGGAGAGGCAGCCCCGCGGAAAGTGCCGCGCGCGTACTGGGCCGGCCATGGATGCGTGCGACATCCAGCAGGCTGTCCAGCAACGGGTCATGCAGCAGCAGATCCTCCCTTAGCCCCAGGTTAGTCCCGGTATTGCCCGGAACATCGCTACCCGGTGGAACTTTATTCTTATCACTCATCCTGTCTGGGCAACAACTTCATCAAATGTCATCGGAATCGGGCGTTTAGGTTACACCATCGCGCAATTATTGAATAGGATGCTGGATCAATGCCAGCCGGCACGGAGTATCTGAATGTTTCGTGTGCCAGATGACTGTTTGAGGAATTATTGACTTTAACCGTGGGAGGGGTAAAACAACACTGTATCCACCCTGGGTTTCACCGCAAAACCACTCTTCCAGCCCGGACGGAAATCAGCCTGCATGAAAGTGCGGGCAGCCGCTTCGGCAAAAATGGCGGACAAATCGGAGTTCACCAACCGGATTAATCGCTCTGGATATACCAAAATACCCGGTAACGTTGGCCCGTCGGGTTTATTTCCACCTTGCTGCCCTGTAGCGCGGATGAATTGGCTTCCGTGGTATCCACCCCGCCGATGATGAATGGCAGCTTGGTACCATCGACATCCACCACACCGGCTACCGGAGAGGGCGGCATGCCGCCGCCAAGAAAATATGCGGAGCGCGTACTTCCGGACGCCGGGTTGCCGGTGGTGAAATCGATGGCATAGCCCTTGGCGATACCCAAGTTTGCAAAACAGGAAGACCCGGCTGTCGGTGTAGGGGTATTGGTTCCGAAAAAAGTAACGCCGGCAACGGTCAACGGCTTGTTAACCGACTGTTCGCAGGAACCCAGGTTAAATCGCCAGCCGTAGGTGCTGATGCCAGCCTCATTGATTGGCGGCGTCGTGACGATAGTTACATCGGTCAGCTGAACCGGCGTGATTGGACTCGCCGGATAGGCGTTCGGGCGATCCTTGATCATGTAGACCTGGTTGGTCACGAAGGTGCCGGCAACGGGGAAAGCCTTATCCGCCTCAAAATTGTTGCAGGCATAGCTGCTGACCAAGGGGTGCTCGCGATCCCCGGAACCGATCAGCACGGCGTTGTATCCAGTGTAAGGAACCACGTTCGGCCCATTGATGAACTTGCGGGCGTGATTGGTCTCGCTCAGTTGCGCGATCTCGATGGCTGCGTAATTGGCATTGCTGCTCCATCCCGCCGCGACGAACGAAGCATCGCTGCTGCTTGCGGTGAGCGTCGTTCCATTGAAAGTGCCGACGTTGATGCGGTAGATGTCGCCATTGATGTCCGAGACATAGACATGGGTCACAAAGCCGCTGTTATTGTTCAGCAGCGAAAGATCCCCGGGAACGCTGGCGCTGACCGGAAAGGTGTGGATGATGACGCCGGTATCCGCATCCACGAACCAGACCTGGGCGCCCTTGCGCGCACCGGCACAAGGCGTCGCGCTGTCGTTGTCTTCGCATGAGTCGTAACCGCCGCCAAAAATCAGCACCGGCTTTGGTTTGTTTTGAAGCGCTGTGACGGCATAGCCTGCAGGGAAATTGTACCCATCGAGATAAGCAATCGTCGGCTTGGACCAGGTCTGCCCGATGCCGGACCAGCCGGTTGAGCAACTGGTGTCATTTGCCGTGTCATTGGTAAAGCAGCCTTTGCGCCATTTGAGCGTGGGAGCCATCGGCGTGCTGACATCGAAAGCATAGATAGCGCGGCCGCCGCGGCGCATGCCGGTGTACAGCCACACTGAACCGGATTGTTGATAAATCCCGATCGAGCCATCGAAGAAATAATCCTTGCGAGCCGTGCCGGCCGGGCGTGCCGAGACGGGATCGGCCGGAAAACTGATCAGCGACGTGGTGATCCCGTTATCCCTGAGGCGATGAAAGCGGCTGTATGTTTCAGGGGCGATAAACCCCCACAATTCGGTGCCGTCCGTGTCGAGCTGGTTACCCCTGACGGCATGGAAGGCGCCGTCGTCGGCGCCGTAGAACGCGACCACCCCGGTGCTTCCGCCGTAGTCCACCACCGCCGGTTGGGAATGCACCACCCCGCCATGCGCGGAGGGACGCATTTCATTGGTAATCGGATTCAGGCTCGCATCGAGATTGCCGTTCTCATTATCGACATCCTTGCCCCTGATCCAATTGACCAGGTTATCGCGTTCGGCAGCAACCGGTATGTTCAGATTAGCTGCGGTGATGGCCGCATTGGACACATCGAAGCTGGTCAGGGCAGAGCAACTGGTCGCACTGGAGCCATCGCAGGTCAGCAGTTTGCGGCATTGCGCCGTTTCCGGTGTCTGACCTGCGCCGCAGACGTTGTAGTTTTGCGAACTGGAAGTCAGGGTGCCGCTGCTCGACTTGACCCCGCGCAGGTGTTGGGCCGCCCCGCCCTTTTCCACCACCTCACCGTCCGGCAGATCCGAGAAAATAGAACTCGAGCCCGCGGTCGGAAAGGCCGAGGTGATAGCCGTGCAATCGCCGATCGCCTGCGAGCCAGGATAGTCCCAGTAGGCGCCGGAGTCGGTACTCCAGAAACTTGCGGCACAGGGGGTAACGAAGCCGGTGGTAGAGCTGATCGCCTCGTTGCCGCTCTTGTCGGCCAGGCGCAGCACCCCATTGAATATCTTGAACTCGTATTGTTTCAGGTTGCCCGCCCAGCGCGGCGTAGCCGTGCCCTCCGGCCGGAACATACCCATGAACACCTGGTTCAGGTAAGTGCCCTGCGTGTTGACGCTGACCGGCAGGCTGGAAGAGGCAAAAACGCTGTTGACCGCCTGGATTTCCGAGACAATCTTGCGCAATGCGGTCTTGATCGCGTTGGCATTGGTTGCCGAGAAGTATTTGCCGCCGCCTGCCCTGGCCATGCTCATCAGCAGCGCGGTCTGGTTTTCATTCTGCTGATCCTTGTAAACATCGATCGCGAAGGTGGTCACATTCTGCTGACCCGGCGCGGAACTCACATCGGTCCGGTTCAGGAAGCGCGCCCATTCGTCCGCGTAGCGGGCGCGGCTGGTCGGCAGCGAAAAGGTGCCGGTGGGCGTAGCCGCGGTGACGGTCGTCGTGTCGGTGCTCCATATCTTGTGGCCGTAAGTCGTAACGGCGCCACTGACAGTGCCTCTCCGCTGGTACATCAGGCCGGGACGATTATAGGTGGTTGCGGTGATTCTCCATTTTTTACCGGCGCTTCCACAGTTATCGACCGAGGTGCAACTGAAACCGCTATAGGACGGGTAGTGGCTATCGCCATAGTTGGTGCAGGAGGTTGCATTGGACAGATTGTCGCCGATGCAGCTGGTTTCCGACACGACAGTCCGGTTGGCCGCGGTGGTCGCCTCCGCTATCGTGCAGCTGGTCGCCGAGACCACGCAGGAGTAGCTGTCGTAACCCGTGTAGCTTCCAGGCAGGCTATTGAGGCACGCGGTGCTGGTGGCAAAGCACGCCTGTCCGCCCAAGTCTGAAGTGGCAGGTGAACCACCGGGGCAAGTTTCGTTCAGGGTGCAGGAAAAATTGCTGTAGCCGGGGAACAGGGTGGCCAGATGTGCATCGTCTGCGCTGCAAGCTGCCGTGCTTGCGGCGGCATCTGCGCCGGTGTAGGTACCGCACGCCGTGACACCCCGCTCGGTGGTCGCGGTGGAAGTCGTGGTGGTAACGGCAAGGTTGTTCAGCGGCAGTTGCGTGGTATCGCCGCCCACCCCGCTCAACAGGGTGGCGGCGGCGTCCTGCGCCGGGAAGCCGTTGCCGATGAAGATGACATAATTTTTGGCGCAGCTTCCCTCGCTGGTGATGGGAGGGTTATACAGTGTCTGCGTCGTATCCCCCGCAGGGGTAAACGCATACAGATCTGCAGAGGAGTTGGGGCCTGCATGGCGTTGGGGGCCAAAATGGGTGGTATCGACCGGTGCACCCGCCACTGCCGGGTCGGCGGTAGCATATTGCGGACTGGTATAACCGCCGAAATACTTGAAGACTTCGAACATGGCCGCACTGTAGTTGGCATTGTTCGTTTTTTCTCTAGGCGTATTGAAATTTTTGAAGATGCAGTTCGGTGTGCCGTTCAGGCTGTTTGCGCCATCCGTACAACCGGATGGGTAACCGATCAGTTCGGCGAAGGCAGACTTGTTGGTCTGACTCATCTGACGTACTTTGAAGCGGACATATCCACCGTCCACATTAGAGGTCAGCATCATCAGTCCGATGTTCACCTTGTCGTTCAGCTCAGAGGTAATAGTGCGTATGGCATCCAGTTCCGCCTCGCCCTGATACATGCCGGGAAAATGCTGAGCGTTATCCGCCCAGTTCGCGCTGTTGTCGATGACGATCAGAATATTGGGATTGGCCGCACCCGAAGTGGACTCTGGCCTGGCGTAAATATCGATGTCTTCCGCCCGGCTGGTGGCCGCAGGAAGTATCATGCCCAGCAGGGCAACGGCGAACAGGATTTTATTGAATTTATTCATGACAGCCTCCAATCAAATCAAACGCCACATTGAGCCAAAGCAGTATTCAGGCCGGCGATCGTTCTGATACCCTGATGGATGGTGGCTGTTGCACCGGAACCATGCAGGTCGGTCACCACCGCGGTGATATCCCAGACTGTCCAATAACAAACCGCGCCTATCGAGCCGAAACATATCGCAGGGACATTGGTATCCGTGGTGGCGACAGGGATATACGAAACGCATCTGGGAGCGGGGTTGAACGTAACCGCGTAATCATTAGTGCCATCCCGGTTGATATCGATGTTTTGCGGCGATGGTACAACCGTCTGAAAGTTGCTGTTGCTGACAACGGTCTCTATCGCCCGTTGCCCAGCAGCGTTGGCTTCTTCGCGGAATTGCGCATTACCGACCACCTGAATGCTGGTGGTGGTGGCATTCATTGCGGAAAGCGCAATCAGGGTCAGCAGCACCAGCATGACGAGCGCCACCAATAAGGTACTGCCGTGTTGTTTACTGATCATGGTGATTCTCTCCGGCTCGCCGGGTTAACCAGGCGAACCACCTGGGTATAGGCATGGCGTTTGTAATTGCGATCGCCGCCTGCGGGGGTGTAGCTTCCGGCCAGACCGAGGGAATAGGTTTTGGCATCGGTGTAACTCGCCGTCGTCTCGGTATTCCTGGCGATGATGTTAAGTTTTACCGAGACGATATTCGACCAGCATGTAACATCCGCACAGGTCTGGGCATAGCTGTCGGCCACGCCATCGTTATTGGTGTCCTGACCATACTCAACCTGGAGGTACTCGATACCCTCAACCAGGGGCGTGGTAACAAATGCGCCCGTACCAGCCGGATCAAGCTCCCTGCGCTTCAGGGTAGGAATTCCGTCGGAGCCATTGTTATTGGGCGAAACGAAATAGGTCTGCACGATAAATCGCCGCACATTGGCAAAAGGTGCGTTGTTGGCTGCGGTGCAATTGCGCTGGCTCAGGTTGAAACTGGCTGCAGCGTTGGCAATGATGAATGGCGTACCAACCTCATATTGGCAATTCGACACTTGAATGTAGTGAATGCCATCCGTTGCAGAACCCTGTGCAATCGGGTCGGAGGTGTCCGCGCGGCGCAACACCAGGATGTCGCTGCCGGCTTTAAGCGATGCGGAAGTCAGGCCGCAAGGCGGGCTTGCGATGGCCGAGCTGGCCGTAGCGGCGTTATAGCCCCCTACATGCAGGCGAATTGCACCTGCCATGTCCGCCGGTGTGGTTGAGCAGGGATCGGTAATGCTGGCTGGCAGGGCAGTTGAGGATGGGTCAAGCTCCCCATAAAAACCGGCTACCCGGAGATTTTCTGACAACACATCCAAAGCGTAACGCCCGTTGTCGATCATGCGATTCGATTTATCCAGTTCGCTGCGCGTCTTGCTCTGGTTGCTGAACAAAGTAGCCATGGACGAAAGAATGAGCAGGCCGATGGTGATGGAAATCATCAACTCGACCAGCGACAGGCCGCGTTGGGTTTGCCGGTTTGCGAGAGCACATGTGCGGATGGAGTAGTTCATGGCGCCAAGTCCGCAATCGCAACCGGCAGCGTAACCACTCGGCGCTTCGCCTCATCGCCATACTGACCGCTCCCGCAATCTACAGCGGGGGTTGCAGTGCTGTTGAACCCCTGCCAGGCAACGGCAACCAGATATTCCCCGGCAACGCCGCTTGCCGGTACCGTGACTTGATAAACACAACCGCGCGCACCTATCATCGCTCCGACATTGGCGCCGCCCTGCGTTTCCGCCGCGCCCAGCAGCGCATTGTGCCATTCGCACAGGTCAAGACTGCTACCGGTAAAACCGGAACAGTCCTGCACGGCAGAACCATTAAATCCTGTTCCGCGCGGTGCGGGAGTCACACCACTCGCATTGGTAATGTAAGCGGTGGCGTTATGACGGTTGGCGCTGATCCGGTCACCCATATCCTTCAGCAGGATCAGCGCCTGCGAGCGCTGATAGGCTTCCATCTGTGCAGTCACGGCGCGGCCCTGCAATCCGGCCAGCCCCAGCAATCCAACCATCAGGATCAGGATGGTGACCAGCACCTCGATCAAACTGAAACCGGCGTTTCTGAAAGCGCTCATGAGCAGGCTCCCTTGAGGGTGCGCGGCATCCCGCTCAGTTCGATCTTGATGCAGCGGCGAATGTCCGGATTCGCAGGCGTAACATCCATTTGAAAGGACACCGACGCGCTTGCCCGGCCGGTCCTTGCGTAAACCACGCTGGCGGGTGTGCCGGCCGCGACTACGGATACCCCTTTCAGCGCTCCCTGCGATTTGATGGTTTCTCCAGATGATGCTATCGCCCAACCCTTCCCCCAATCGTTAACATCGATCGGCGTCACCGTGACATTGCCATTGCGCTTGATGGCCTCGCTTCTTGCCAGGCTGAGGCTGGAGAACAATTCGAAGCTCGCATTTTTCACCTGCTGGTTCTGGGTCAGCGATTGGAAGCTGGGTACGGCAACAGCCGCCAGAATGCCCAGTACCGCCACGACCACCAGAAGCTCGGTGAGGGTGAAGCCGGATTCGGCCGAGTGCATTTTTTTCATGTTTACCACTTGCCGCTGGGACCTTTGGTGCCGTCGCTGGTCAAGGTCAATGCGCCATCAGCCGTCTGCTGGCTGCTGGTCGGGGTGGCGGTGATAGTAAAGGACGGCGGCGTTGCTGCCGGTGCAGAGATTGCAATGGTGTAGTGCTTGCCAACATCGCCCGGTACGGTCATGCCCAAGGCAGAAAAACCGCTGTTGTCAGCCACACTCACGTAACTGCGAGCGTCGAGCAAATATTGCTTCTCGCGGCTCGCTGCATCCACCATGAAAGCCTGTGCAGCCGCCCGATTGCTTTTGACGACATAATTCTGGTAGCTGGGGAAAGCCACTGCGGCAAGAATGCCGACAATCACGACGGCGATCATCAATTCGATCAGGCTGAAACCTTTTTGTATTTTCATTGCGTTCTCCTTTGGGCATGCATGGCAGGAGTCGCTCCAGATGCGCACATGGAATCCGGATTGAGCCAAGCGAGCGACGCAGGGCTGCCGGTTTCTGTGCCGGTCCGGAAATTGCTCGCACTACCGGGACGATGCAGGCAGCACGCCTATGTTGCAGGGGTTGGGAGAAAGCCGAAATACTGAAAAACCCGCATTTTCCGGCTGAAAACACCTTAACGGAAAACCAGATTCATCGCTCAAACTATCAGGTAAAGATGCGAGTGTGGATACTCAGGAGTTGAATTATCTGCCGAAACTCGTGTTTCACAGATAACGATGGCCCAATGTTACAGGGCTGAAGAACGCCGCTCCAGCTCTTCCCAGCGCTCCAATGCCGCCGCGATTTCCACCTCGATTTCCTCATTGCGCGCCTGCAACTGCTTGGCGCGTTTAGGATCGCTGCTGAAGATGCTGCCGTCGGCGAAATGCGCGGCGATGTCGCTCTGCTCGCGCTCCAGGGCCTCGATGCGTTTCGGCAACTCTTCCAGTTCGCGCGCCTCCTTGAAGCCGAGCTTGCTGGCAGGTTTGGCTTTCTCAACCTTGACCTCTGCGGCGCGCGGCGGCGTGGCGGCGGGTTTGACGGCCGCCACACCCGCCTGATATTTCTTCACGCGCACCCAGTCCTCGTAGCCGCCGGCGTATTCGATCAGCTTGCCATCGCCCTCGAAGGCGATCACCTGCGTCACCACGTTGTCGAGAAACGCGCGGTCGTGGCTGACCAGGAACAGCGTGCCCTCGTAACTGGAAAGCAACTCTTCAAGAAGCTCCAGCGTCTCGATGTCGAGGTCGTTGGTCGGCTCGTCGAGCACCAGCACGTTGGCGGGCTGGGTGAACAGCCGCGCCAGCAGCAGGCGGTTGCGCTCGCCGCCTGAGCAGCTTTTGACCGGCGAACGCGCACGTTCCGGCGCGAACAGGAAATCGCCGAGATAGCTGATGACGTGCTTCTTCTGTCCGCCGATCTCGACAAAATCAGAACCCTGGCTGATGGTATCGGCGAGCGTCGCTTCGTCATTCAGTTGTTCGCGCAACTGGTCGAAATACGCCACCGCAATCTTGGTGCCGAGCTTCACCTGCCCGCTGTCCGGCTGCAACTCGCCGAGGATGATCTTGAGCAGCGTGCTCTTTCCCGCACCGTTCGGACCGAGCAGGCCGATCTTGTCGCCGCGCTGAATGCGGCAGGAGAAATCGTCGATAATTTTGCGCGCGCCATACGACTTGCTGACATTGACGAGTTCCGCGACCAGCTTGCCGGAGCGCTCGCCGGCATCCACGCTCATCTCGACCTTGCCGAGTTTCTCGCGCCGCGCCGCACGCTCGCGGCGCAACTGTTCGAGACGCAGCACACGGCCTTCGTTGCGCGTGCGGCGCGCCTTGACGCCCTGGCGTATCCACACTTCTTCCTGCGCCAGCACTTTGTCGAACTTGGCATTCACCACCGCCTCGTCCGCCAGCATGCGCTCCTTGATCGCCTGATAGGCGGAGAAGTTGCCGGGGAAACCCGCCAGCTTGCCGCGATCCAGCTCGATGATGCGCGTCGCGACGTTGTCGAGAAAACGGCGGTCGTGCGTGACGAACAGCACCGCACCGCCGAAATTGTTCAGCAGGCCTTCGAGCCATTCGATCGACGCGAAATCCAGATGGTTGGTCGGCTCGTCGAGGATCAGCACGTCCGGCTCGGCCACCAGCGCCTGCGCCAGTGCCACGCGTTTGCGCTGCCCACCAGATAGTTCACCGACGCGCTTGTCGGCCTCCAGGTCGAGCTTTGCAATGGTGGTCTCGATGCGCGCCTGGATCGACCAGCCGTCTTGTGCTTCCAGTTGGGTCTGCAGGTGCTGCATCTGTTCCAGCAGTTTATCCACGTCCGCATCCGGCTCGGATATCTGATGCGACACATGGTGGTAATCGTGCAGCAGCTTCTGGATGCCGCCCAGCCCCTGCGCCACCGCATCGAACACCGTGTCATCCGCCCCCAGCACCGGCTCCTGGCTGACATAGCAGATACGCGCAGTCGGTGCGCACCACACCAGCCCGTCATCCAGATTCGCTTGGCCGGCCAGCACTCGCATCAGGCTCGACTTGCCGCCGCCGTTGCGCCCGATCAGGCCGACGCGTTCGCCCTCGTCAAGCTGGAAATCGGCGTGGTCGAGCAGCGCGACGTGCCCGAATGCAAGGCAGGCCTTGTCTAATGTGATGATTGGCATAAGTGAAAACTACTTGTTGAAGTATCTTGATTGATTGAAAAAAAACCGACCGAAAACCATTTGATGAAAATCACGCCGGATCGTTGAAACGCCAGAAGCGCAACAACAGCGCGCACAGCAACGCCAACGCCCCGGCAAAGAGAAATGCGGCACCGGCGTTCCAGTAATGCCATATCGTGCCGAACAACAGCCCGGCGGGAATGGCGCTCAGGCCGACGGCGAGATGATACCAGCCGAACGCCGTGCCGCGCTCGCGTTCGTCGGCATACAGGCTGATCAACGCGCGTTCCGAGCCTTCACCCATGCCGGCCAGCAAGCCATACAGCAGGGTGCAGGCCCATAGCGCGCTGCCCTGTTCGACCAGGCTGAGCGCCACAAAACCTGCGGCGTAGCCTGACCAGCTAATCATGGTCAGGCGGCGCCTGCCGAACTCATCCGCCATGCGCCCGCCGAGCAGCGAGGCAGCGGATTTGACGAGGTTCAGCGCCGCCCACAGCAGCAGCAACTGCACCACGCTCATACCCAACTCGTTGCCGCGCAGCAGGATGAAACTTTCCGAGACGCGCGCGAAGGTGAACAGCACCAGCACCCACAGATAGCGGCGCATGTTGGGTGACAGCACGGCCCACGCCAGCGGCGCCTGCGGCTTCTGCTGCGGCACTTCCGGGCGCGGCGTTTCGTGTACGCCGAACACCAGCACCAGCAACACAAGCACGCCTGGCACGGCCGACCACAGGATCACCTCACTCACCGACCAGTGCAGCCAGCTCAACGCGGCAACGGCGAGCAGTGTACCGCCCAGCGCCCCGGCGTTGTCCATTGCGCGGTGGAAACCGTAGGCGAAACCATGGATATCGGAATGCGCGCTATCCGCGAGCAACGCGTCGCGCGGCGCATTGCGCAGGCCCTTGCCGGCGCGATCCAAGCTGCGCAGCAGCAGCAACGCGCCCCAACTCGACACCAGCGCGAGCAGCGGCCGCACCAGGTTGGACAAGCCATAGCCGAACACCATCAACTGCTTGCGCCGCCCCTGCCCGGTATCCGAATAGCGCCCCGCCCACAGCTTGAGGAAGCTCGCCGCCGCATCCGCCGCCCCCTCCACCAGCCCGAGGATTACCGGCCCCGCCCCAAGCACGGTGGCGATCAGGATCGGGATGAACGGCGTCACCATTTCCGAAGCCAGGTCATTCAGGAAACTGACCAGGCCGAGCGCGATGACGGTACCGGGCAATTTGCGTTTTTCCATGGCATGCCCCCGATCGGGTTCTGATTAAGCGGCGTTTAGGCTAGAATGCGCACCCTGCATCCGCAGCCAGCCTGTCCTCGTAGTTAAATGGATATAACCGGCCCCTCCTAAGGGTCAATTACAGGTTCGATTCCTGTCGAGGACGCCAAAAAGCTGCACTTCTCCATCCATTCACGCCCATCGAACCAGCATAAACCCTGGCTTTCACACTGCATAACCGTTTCACGCCGTCTTTTCCCGTCTATTGCAATTTACCAGACGGTTGATAGAAACCCAAGCGCATGCGCCGGAAAATCCCCGAGCGATTGCGGGGCAAAATAATCGGGTGCGAAATGCAAAGGGATCATGCACTGACGTAGCAATGGCGAGGATGGGCCATGGCTTCATAGTTGACACAAAAAAAAAGGGGCAGTTGCCTGCCCCTAGGGGAAAACTAGGCATTGCGCCTAGCAGAGAGAAGTCGTACTACCGTGCCACATAGACCTAAAAAACCAACTTTCAGCTTCTGAAACATCGTTAAGTCGTGCGCAATTTAACCAACCTCGGGACGTAATGCCATAGCCATTCATCTGATCCAACACACCCGGAATGAAAGGTGCGGGAACGCGGATGAGCGGTTGAAATCAGGGGATGAACGGTTGGCCAGATGGGGGTGATTTCCGGCCAATTGTCGGTGAGTGCAATGTTTGCGGTCAGTGAAGCCTCAAAACTGCATCAGGCGCAGCAAAGTGCCGCCCCGTTATGCGGGGAGGTGCCTGCAGTATGAAAACATGCCCCTCGGATTGGCGCTTTGCGGATTGCGCTGCGCTAGTAATAGCCTGGTGCGTTTCAAATCACCCGCTCGTTTCCGCCATCGATCGGAAGCTGCGCGCCGGTTATTTTTGAGAACAGGGGGCCGCACATTTCCGCGATCAGCTCCGCCACGTCCTTGCTGGTGACTTCCTCGTGCAGCACGTTATTGCGCTTGTAGTCGTCCACGCTCATGCCGTAATGCGCGGCGCGCTGCGCCAGCACTTCCGGCGTCCAGATGCCGGTGTCGAACACCGCGTTGGGGTGCACGACGTTGACCCGGATGCCGTCCGCGCCCCACTCCAGTGCGGCGACGCGCGCTGCCTGGGTCAGCGCCGCCTTGGACGCTGAATAGGCTACAGCGCCCGGCCCCGGCGCAGGAACGTTCTTTGAGCCGTTCACCACCACGCGGCCATGCCTCGGCGCCGCCTTCAGCAAGGGATGCACCTCGCGCATGATGGACAGGTTGGAGTCAAGGTTGACCGCCATGACCTTGCGCCATTCCTCGTCGGACAGTGCCGCGATCTTCCTGCCGCCGGGAAAAACGCCAGCGTTCAGCACCAGCATATCGAGCCCGCCGTAATGGCGCAGGGCCTGTTCGATGACGTGCCGGATATCCGGCAAGGAGGTCAGGTCCGCAGTGATGCCGAGGTAGTCCGCGCGATTGCCGAATGAAGCCTCGATTGCCGGATTGATGTCCACGCCTACCACCGCCGCACCGCGGTTCAGGAATGATTGCACGCAGGCCCTGCCGATGCCGGATGCAGCGCCGGTCACCAGCGCGACTTCGCCCGCGAACGCCTTCGGCGCACCGGCCTTCTTCAGCTTGGCCTGCTCCAGGTCCCAGTATTCCATGCTGAACAGCGGAGCCTCGCCGAGCGCGCGGTAGCCGCCGAGCTTTTCGGCGCGCAGGATGATGTCCTGCGTGTGCAGGTAAATATCCTCGACGATCTGCGCGTCGCGCGCCGAACGGCCCGCGCTGACGAGCCCGAACTCCGCATCGAGAATCACGCGCGGCGCAGGGTCGAGCATCGTCAGCGGAGCCTTGGCCGATGCGGAATTTTTCTCGAAATAATTCCTGTACGCCTGAGCGTAAGCCTCGACATCGCGGCCGAGCAGCGGCAGGCGCTTGGTGCGGATGATGTGGTCAGGGGTCGCGGGGCCGCGCTGCGAGATTTCCGCGATGCTGGAATGACGCGCAAAGGCCAGCGCGGCGCTGCTGGAATTACTGCGCAACAGCATCGGGAAGCCGGCGGCGGCGGAAACCTTCTTGCGCAACTCTGGCAAGCCGGACCAGTCGACAGTCGGCTCGATGCCGGTTGATGGCACCAGTGACGCATGCTTCTGCAGGTAGCCCTCGGCACGGCCGACCAGGTCGATCATGCGATCATAGGCCTGCTTCGCAGTGTCGCCAAAGCTGAAGATGCCGTGGTTCATCAGCACCATGCCGATGGTGCGCGGAGTCGCCTGCTTCGGGAACACTTCGGCGCACAGCTTTGCGAGGTAGAAGCCGGGCATCACGTAGGGCAGCACGATGACCTCGTCGCCGAACAGCTCGCGAATGCGCGCCTCGCCGTCGGGCGTGTTGGTGATCGTCACGATTGCATCAGCGTGCGTGTGATCGACGAAGCGGTGCGGGATCAGCGCATGCAGGATCGCCTCGACCGAGGGCGCAGGCGCGGCCGGGTCGAGCGAGGCGAGCTTGAGCTCGCGCGCCATGTCGATGTCCGAGAGCTTTTCGAGGCGCGACAGCTTGAGCATCGCGTCAAGGCGCACCGCGACGAAGTCTTTTGCTTCTATCGTCGCGAGGTCGGAGCCACTGCCCTTGACGAACAGCGTTTCAATATCCTCACCGAAGATGTCCCTGCTGACACCCTTGACCGAGGTATTGCCGCCGCCGTGCAGCACCAGGTTCGTGTTCGCACCGAGCAGGCGCGACGAATAGACTCGCTCCGCGAGGATGTCCTTGTGCTTGCCTGCTTCCGTATCGTTCCAGAGATTTTCCATTGCTGTTCCCGTTTCTATAAAACTCATTCAGGAGTATCCGTCAGGTGCAACGCCACACAGCTTCCCCGAAACCGTTCGCCCTGAGCCTGTCGAAGGGTCGAACGGTTGCGCACTGGGACCGTTCATGCTTCGACAGGCTCAGCACGAACGGCCTGATGAATAATCGAGTTTATGTTGCCAGCACCCGCATCGCCTCGGCATCGGCCTTGACCACGCCGTGCTCGGTGATGAGCCCGGTCACCAGCCGTGCCGGGGTCACGTCGAAGCCGTAGTTGGCGGCGCGTGAACCCTTGGGGGTGACCTGCACGCTGCGCACCTGCCCGTCGCCGCACAGCCCGGCAATATGCGTCACCTCTTCCTCCGCACGCTCCTCGATGGGGATTTCCTTCACGCCGTCCTGCAGCGTCCAGTCGATCGTCGGCGTCGGCAGCGCGACGTAGAACGGCACGCCGTTGTCATGCGCGGCCAGCGCCTTGAGGTAGGTGCCGATCTTGTTGCAGACGTCGCCGCGCGCGGTGACGCGGTCGCAGCCGACGATGGCCATATCCACCATGCCGTGCTGCATCAAATGCCCGCCGGTATTGTCTGCGATCACGGTATGCGGCACGCCGTGCTGGCCGAGTTCCCAGGCGGTAAGGCTCGCGCCCTGGTTGCGCGGGCGCGTCTCGTCCACCCACACATGCAGCGGAATGCCCGCGTCGAACGCGGTGTAGATCGGCGCGAGTGCCGTACCCCAGTCCACCGTCGCGAGCCAGCCGGCGTTGCAGTGCGTGAGGATATTGACCGTGCTGCCCTTGCGTTGATGAATCGCGCGGATGATCGCGCTGCCGTGCTGGCCGACGGCCGCGTTGATCGCCACGTCCTCCTCGGCGATGCGCGCCGCTTCCCGCCATGCTGCTTCCGCACGCTCCGATTCGGGCAGCGGTGCGAGAAAGGCGCGCATCCGCTCCACGCCCCAGCGCAGGTTCACCGCAGTGGGGCGCGCCGCGAGCAGTACGCCGCAGCTCGCCGCGAGCGCGGCATCCGAGGCATGATCCTTCATCGACAGCGCCACCCCATAGGCCGCCGTCACGCCGATCAGCGGCGCACCGCGCACCTGCATGTCGCGGATCGCGCGCTCGGCGTCGCGCATGGTGTTCAGGCGCAGCGTGACGAATTCATGCGGCAGCCGCGTCTGGTCGATGATCTCCACCGTGTTGTCTGCGGAGGGCCAGATAGTGCGAAAGGGTTTGCCGTTAACTTTCATAATTTGTAGGGTGGGCAACTTGTTGCCCACCGATTTGTTTAATAGCCGCGTGGGCACACTGTGCCCACCCTACATTCAATCACCTTCAAATTCGCAGAGCGCAAACACCTTGTGCCCGAGCTTCTCCAGCCGCTTCCTCCCACCCACATCCGGCAGGTCGATCACAAAGCAGCATTCCACCACCGTCCCACCCATGTCCTGGATCAGCCCGGCGGCGGCTTCCGCCGTGCCGCCGGTGGCGATAAGGTCGTCCACCAGCAACACCCGGTCGCCCTTCTGGATCGCGTCGGTATGAATCTCGATGCGGTCGCTGCCGTATTCGAGCTGGTAGTCGCGCCCGACCGTCTCGGCGGGGAGCTTGCCTTTCTTGCGCACCGGCACAAAGCCGAGGCCAAGCTCATAGGCAACCGGCGTGCCGACGATGAAGCCGCGCGATTCGATGCCGGCGATCTTGTCGATCTTCACGTCCTTGTAGCGGCTGACGATCTCCTGGATCGTGGCGCGCAGGCCGACCGGGTCCTTGAGCAGGGTGGTGATGTCGCGGAACATGATCCCCTTGTGGGGGTAATGCGGGATGGTACGGATTCTGGATTTGATGGGCATACAGTTTCCTTATAACGTTTAACAAAGCCGTTGTTCGCATTAGCTGTAGGAGCGCAATTTATTGCGCGATGAGCTTGCACCCTTTCGCGCAATAAATTGCGCTCCTACAAAACCACTTTCTATTTCAGCACCCGCCCGGCCACGGCGGACAGCTTCTCCACCATCGCCGGGTCGCGCGCTTCCGGCGCGGTGATGATGGCGTATTGCAGCGCGCTGCGGCAGCCGCATTCCGAACCTTTTTCGTCGCCATGCACATGCGGCGCGACGCGCTTGACCAGGGCGCGCGCCTTGTCGGCGTTTTCCAGCAGCACCTTCACGATTGCATCAACCGTCACATGGTCATGGTCGGGATGCCAGCAGTCGTAGTCGGTCACCATCGCCACCGTCGCGTAGCAGATCTCGGCTTCGCGCGCGAGCTTGGCTTCCGGCATGTTGGTCATGCCGATCACGTCGCAGCCCCATGAGCGGTACAGTTCCGACTCGGCGAGGCTGGAGAACTGCATGCCTTCCATCACCATGTAGGTGCCGCCGCGCACCACCGGAATGTCGGCCTGTTGCGCCGCCGCATGCAGATGGTCGCCCAGGCGCCCGCACACCGGGCGCGCCATCGAGACATGCGCAACCAGGCCGCTGCCGAAGAAGCTCTTTTCCCGCGCGAAGGTGCGGTCAATGAACTGGTCCACGATGACGAACGTGCCCGGCGCGAGATCTTCGCGCAGCGAGCCCACCGCGCTCACCGAAATGATGTCGGTCACGCCGAGGCGCTTGAGCGCATCGATATTGGCGCGGAAGTTGATTGCCGAAGGCGGCAGGCGATGCCCGCGCCCGTGGCGCGGCAGGAAGGCAATGGACTGCCCCGCCAACTCGCCGATGAGAATTTCGTCCGAGGGTTCGCCGAACGAGGATTCCGCTTTCACCCAGCGGGTGTTCTCCAGCCCCTCGATGTTGTAAACGCCGCTGCCGCCGATAATTCCCAACATATACCTTTCCTCCGTTATCTCAAATCACAACCGGCACACGCGCGGTCAGCGCGCACATCAACTCATAGCTGGCGGTTCCCGCCGCGCGCGCCACTTCTTCGATCGGCATGCCTTCGCCCCACAGGGTGACGGCGCTGCCGACGCCAGCTTGCGGCAGCCTGCTCAAATCCACGTAAAGCATATCCATCGAGACGCGCCCCAGGGTCTGCACTGCCTGCCCGCCCACGAGCACCGGCGTCCCGTTCGGCGCATGGCGCGGATAGCCGTCAGCGTAGCCGCAGGCGACGATTCCGATGCGCATGGCATGTTCGGCACGGAACAGCGCGCCGTAGCCGATCTCGTCGCCGGCGCGCAGCTCCTGCACGGCAATGAGGCGGCTGCTCAGGGTCATCGCCGGCTGCAGGCCGAGTTGCCGCGCACCGGTCTCAATGAAAGGCGATGCGCCGTACAGCATGAGGCCGGGGCGCACCCACTCGCCATGTGTTTCGGGATAGCGCAGCAGCGCGGCGGAATTCGCGAGTGAGCGCGGCATGCGATATTGCGCGGCAAAACCGTTGAACAAGGCAAGCGGCTCCGCGATGCCGCGCGCCTCGTCGGCGTTGGCGAAATGCGTCATCAGGGTGATCTCGCGCACGGCGCGATGGCGGCGCAGTTGCTCCATCGCCTGCACCGCCTGCTGCGGCGTAAAGCCGAGGCGGTTCATGCCGGTGTTGACCTTGAACCAGACATCCAGCTTCCCGCTTTGCGGATAGGCGTCGAGCAGGGCGACCTGCCAGGCGCTGTGGATCACGCAGGCCAGATCGTAGCGGGCGACGATGGCCATATCTCCGGCGTCGAAAGCGCCTTCCAGCAGCAGGATCGTCTGGCGGAAACCCGCCTCGCGCAACTGCACCGCATCCCGGATGTCCAGCAGCGCGAAACCTTCCGCCGCGGACAGGGTTTCGGCCACCCTGCTCAAGCCATGCCCGTAGCCGTCCGCCTTGATCACCGCCATGATGCGCGCGGACGGCGCGGCGCGGCGCACCACGCGGAGATTGTTCTCCAGCGCGCTCTGGTCGATACGGGCTTGTATGGGGCGTGGCACGGAAATTACTTATCGCAAGGGTTTTGCAGGTGCTAATGATAGCAGGGGCCATGCTTTCGTGATATAAAACGGCCTGCCCAAAATGACCCGGTTGTAATGAATCTCGGTTTTTACATCATCCTCGCGGCGCAATTCCTGTCCGCGCTCGCCGACAATGCCCTGCTGTTTGCCGCGATTGCCCTGCTCAAGGACTTAAGCTCGCCAGCCTGGCATACACCGATATTGCAGCAGAGCTTCATCGTCTCCTACATCGTGCTGGCGCCCTTTGTCGGCGCGTTCGCCGACTCGCTGCCCAAGGGACGCGTAATGTTCATCAGCAACATCATCAAGCTGGCCGGCTGCCTCCTCATGCTGGCCGGCATCCACCCGCTGATCGCCTATTGCCTGGTCGGCCTCGGAGCGGCGGCCTACTCGCCCGCGAAATACGGCATCCTCACCGAATATCTCCCACCCGACCAGCTGGTCAAGGCGAACAGCTGGATGGAAGGGTTGACTGTTGCCGCCATCGTGCTCGGCGCGGTGGTGGGCGGGGTGCTCATCAGCCCGAAAATTATCGGCCCGCTGCTGCAAAGCTGGGACATTCCGCTGGTCGGCAGCATCGGGGAACTGGCCGTCGCCGTCATCGTGCTGATCTACGTCGCCGCCGCGATCTTCAACCTCTACATCCCGCGCGTGGCCATCGACCACAAGCCGCTCAGCCGCAGCCCCGCTTTCCTCGCCAGGGATTTCTGGCACTGCTTCAAGCTGCTGTGGAAAGACCCGCTCGGCCAGGTATCGCTGGCGGTCACCACGCTGTTCTGGGGCGCTGGCGCCACCTTGCGCCTGCTGGTGCTGGCCTGGGCGGCCGTCGCGCTGCATTACGACATCGGCAAGGCCGCCCAGCTCACCGCCTGGGTGGCCATCGGCATCGCCATCGGCTCGGTGCTCGCGGCGAAATTCGTCAGGCTGGAGCATGCGGTCAAGGTGCTGCCAGTCGGCATCGCGATGGGGGTCGTGGTGCTGATGATGATCCCGGTGACAAATAGCATGCTGGCGATCCTGCTGCTGATCGCGATCGGCGCGATGGGCGGCTATTTCGTCGTGCCGATGAACGCGCTGCTGCAGCATCGCGGCCACCTGCTGATGGGCGCGGGACGCTCGATCGCGGTGCAGAACTTCAACGAGAACCTCAGCATCTTCGCGATGCTGGGGCTATACGCCGTGATGCAGAAACTGGATTTCAGCATCTACTTCATCATCCTGGTCTTCGGCCTGCTGCTGTCCGGCATCATGGCTGCACTGTACCGGCGCCACGGGCACGACCAGGACAAGGGGCAGAGATAAGAGCCAAAAACGACCCTTCACCACGAAAAACACAAAGGTCACGAAAAATTTCCATATGAAATAACCTTCTGTTCCTCTTCGCGATCTTCGTACGCTTCGTGGTTCAATCCCCCCGCAACTTTCCGAGCAGCGCTTCAAACTCCCCGACCGGCAGCGGCTTGCCGAACAGATACCCCTGATACGTCATGCAGCCATTCTGCTTGAGGAAGCCCAATTGCGCCTCGGTCTCCACCCCTTCGGCGATCACGCCCATGCGGAAGTTCTGCGCCATGTCGATGATGGTTTGCACCATCACTGCATCGTTCGGATCGGTTGCAAGGTCGCGCACGAAGCTCTGGTCGATCTTGAGCTGATCGAGCGGCAGCTTCTTCAGGTAGGACAGCGACGAATAGCCGGTGCCAAAATCGTCCAGGGACAGCTGGACGCCGAGTGCTTTCAATGCGTGCATCTTGGTCACCACGTCGGTGACATCGTTCAGCACCACGCTCTCGGTCAACTCCAGCTTGAGGCGAGACGGATCAATGTGATGGGTATGCAGCGCTGTTGCAATCTTGTCCACAAAATTGTGCAGGCGGAACTGTTGCGCACTGACGTTGATGGCCACTGTCAAATGGCGCATCCGCTCATTTTCACCCCATTGCGCAAGCTGCCGGCAGGCGGTATCGAGCACCCAATGCCCGATATCCAGGATCAGCGAACTCTCCTCGGCGACGGGGATGAATTGCACGGGTGAAACCATGCCGCGCCTGGGATGCTCCCAGCGCACCAGCGCCTCCGCACCCAGCGGATGATGCTCGCTGTCCACCTGTATCTGGTAAAACAGGCGCAATTCCCCGTTGGGTACGGCGCGGCGCAAGTCTGCCTCCAGTGCGGCGTGCAACTCTACCGCGTGCTGCATCGCGGGATCGAAGAAACGTACCGTATTCCGTCCCGCCTCCTTGGCCTGGTACATCGCCAGATCGGCATGCTTGAGCAGGGTATCCACCGATTGCTCGCTGCCCCGATACAGGCACACACCGATACTCGGCGAACTGTGATGCTCGTGCCCCTTGATCTGATAGGGTACCGACAGCGCCGCGCGTATCTTCTCGGCGATCAGCGCAACTTTCTGCGAAGCATCCTGCGCGTTCGTGCCGATCTCCTCGATCAACACCACGAACTCATCACCGCCCAGCCGCGCCACGGTATCCACTTCGCGCACGCAGAACTGGATGCGTTCGGCCACCTCGACCAGCATCAGGTCGCCATGGTCGTGCCCCAGCGTATCGTTGAGCACCTTGAATTTGTCCATATCGAGAAACAGCACCGCGCCGTAATGATGGCTGCGCGCCGACACCGAAAGCGCCAGGTGGAAGCGGTCCAGCAGCAGGCGCCGGTTGGGCAGCTTGGTCAGCGCGTCATAAAACGCGAGGTTGCGGATTTCCTCCTCGGCCTCCTTGCGCGCCGTGATGTCGCTGAAGATGGCGACATACTCGGTCGTCTCGCCCCGTTCGTTCTTGATGGCGGTGATGGTCAGCCACTTCGGGTAAACCTGCCCGTTTTTGCGCCTGTCCCACATCTCACCAGTCCACGAACCGGTTTCCAGCAATTGTTGCCACATCTCCGCATAAAAGGCCTTGTCCTGGCGGCCCGAGCTGAGGATGCGCGGATTCTTGCCCAGCACCTCTTCTGCGCTGTAGCCGGTCGTTTCCTCGAAGGCACGATTGACGCGGACGATATTCGCATTCGCATCGGTGATCAGGATGGCCTCGTGCGTCTCGAAGGTCGCCGCGGCAATGCGCAGCGCCTCCTCGGCCTTCTTGCGCTTGGTGATGTCGTGGCAGAAAACGAACAATTGCTGCGATTCGGCCATGTAAGTGGCGGACACCTCGATATCGATCTCGTGCCCGTCCTTGTGGTGATGGCACGTTTCGAACCGTTCGTAGCCCTGCGCCATGATTTTTGCGATATGCGCCCGGACTTCTTCCGCCGATTGTTCCTTGGCTTCCAGCTTGCTGATGTTCATGTTCACCAGCTCATCGACCGTATAACCCGATATCTTTGCGTAAGCCTCGTTGGCCTCCTGCAGATTTCCCCTCATATCGGTCATCCAGAACCCGTCTATTGCGGTATCAATCACCAGCTTGTGCCGCTTCAGCACCTCTTCGTACCGTTTGCGCCCGGTGATGTCGCGGCTTGAGGCATAGATGAATTCCTGCCCCTCCAGCGCAACGCCGGAAGCACTGATCTCGACGTTGATCAACACGCCATCCTTGCGGCGATGCAGGGTCTCGAACCTGGAGCTCCCGCCGATAAGCCCCCTGAATCTTACCCGCAACTCCCCGATCGGCCATTGCGCATCCCAATCGGCCACATTGAGGCCGGCCACCTCGTCCTGGGTATAACCCAGCATGCGGCAAAAGGCATCGTTGGCTGCCAGCAGGTTGCCTTGCGTATCCATTATATGAATGCCGTCCATGGAGGTCGTCATCAATGCCTGGTTGCGCCGCAGCAGCGATTCGGTCAACTGCTGCGCCTGCTCCAGTTCCATGGTGCGCTTTTTTACCCGCTCTTCAAGGTTCTCCGACAGGTCGCGCAGGCGCGCTTCGTTTTCGCGGGAGGCCTCCAGCAAGGTGCGGAAGCCGAAGGCCATTTCGTTGAAACTGTCGCCCACCTGACCAAGCTCGTCGCGCGTATCGATGCTGACCCGTTCATGCAGGCTGCCGTCTGCAAAAGCGTGAGCCGAACGGGCCAGCGACCGGATGTTGACGATGATGGCGCGGCTGATGCCCACCGAGAAATAGGCTGCCACCAGGAACAGCAGGAAGGCGGTGCCAACGCTGAAACGCACCGTGCTTTCCGCCCGTTCGATACGCTCCCGGATAAGGGTCTCGGCCATTGGCAGCAGCTTTTCATATAACTGCGAATAACTCCTGTCGATGGCCACCGTGGACATTCCGGAAAAAGCATCGGGTTGTGTGGCAAAACGTCCGGAAAGGATGTCCGACGTCACCAGGCCGGCAACCTGCCGTGCCGAATCGGCGATGTCCCTGGATGCTGTGGAGATTACGTCCTGAAGTGCCGGGTTGTGTCGGCCGGTCTTGTCAAGATTGGCCTTGAGCAGCGATATCGCGTCATCAAGCTTGGCAATCAGGATGCTCATCTCGATCTTCTGCTGCTCGCTAGCCTGTTTCTTTGCCAGCACTCCGGTGCCGTATGCGCGCAACCGCCCAAGGTGCTCAAGCGCATGCGGCAGTTTGTTGACGATGGTATCGATAAGATAGAACGTGCTGAGTTCCGGATCCAGGGTCAGCGCATATTCATCGGCAACCATCCCCTCGAATGACTGTATCCGGGCGATCAGGCGGGTATGCGCGGCAAAATTTTCAGCCGCTGTCCAGCTGAGTCCCTCCTTGCGCAGGCGCTCCCAGTCCGCCTTGATATGCTGCAAATCTTCGCCCGGGTTCATGCCGGAGAAGACCTGCCCCGACATTTCATTCAGCGCTTCGACCACTTGCCTTTCCGCGCCGGCACGGCTGTCCCGCATGCTTCCGTCGCCGCCGAGGAGCCCCGCTGAAAGCCCGCGGTGTTGCTGGAGAACATGTACCGTCCGGGGAAACAGCTCGATCAGCTTGAGGCCCTTCAGTTCACGTTGCCCAAAGCTGATGTCCTGCTCAAGCTTGGCAAACAGGCTGTATACCACCACTGCAATCGCAACCAGCGACATCAGCCCCAGCAGTACGAATTTCCTGGCGACATCTAGGCGGTTCATCAGGGTTACAGCAGGGGAAAAGAACGCCTGCAATATTTTCTTGCTGCTTCTGTTGTCCGTCATCACCAGACCTTTATAAAGTATGTGGTATCACACAGCCACATAGCGCTTCGTAATTCTCCCACACACTGCAGCCTAGTAAAGTTCAGGCCAGAAAACCATGACACACCTCAGCCTGGATTGCATGATGAGGTGCGACCCTCCCGTACCGTAAGGCTACGCCTCACCGTGTCGCGTCCGCGCCTCCGTCAGTGACTGCACAGCCGAAAAGCCGTGGTGGAGGCGCGTTGCGGATGCTCCCGCACCGGAAGGCTACGCCTCACCGTGTCGCGTCCGCACGGCAAATTGTAAATCTTCCCATGCCTTGGCCTTCTCCATCGGACTGCGCAAGAGGTAGGCGGGATGGTATGTGACGACCAAGGGCATGCCGTTGAAGTCGTGCAATGTACCGCGCAGCGAACCCAGTGCTGCCTCGCGCCCCAGCAGGGCGGTGGCGGCGGTCTTGCCCAGCGCAACAATAAGTTTGGGTTTTATCAGTTCGATCTGGCGCTTGAGATACGGCAGGCAGGCCGCGACCTCGTCCGCCTCCGGCGCGCGGTTGCCGGGCGGGCGGCACTTGACGATATTCGCGATGTACACGTTCTTGCCGCGCCTAAGCCCGATAGCCAGCAGCATGTTGTCGAGCAGCTTGCCCGCCTGTCCTACGAAGGGCTCGCCCTGCGCATCCTCGTCCGCGCCAGGCCCTTCTCCGACGAACAGCCACTCGGCCTGTTCGTCGCCCACGCCGAACACCGTTTGCGTGCAGCCGACGCGCAGCTTGCAGGCGGTGCAGTCGCGCACCATCGCCTTCAACTGCGGCCAGTCGAGTTCGCCGATATGTTGCTCGCGACCCCGCTCGCCATTTTCTGTTGCGGCGGATGCCGCACGTGGCGGTTCGGCAACAACCGGCGGCACAACCGGAACAGCAGCGGGAGCGGCAACCGTTGTGACGAGCACAGGCTCACCGCGCCGCTGCCACAGCGGATACAGGTTCAATTCGCGCAACACCGCCTCGTTCCTATCCATTGAACTCCCTCGTCAACTCGCACGCCATCATCAGCGCATCCTCGCTGCCGTTCGCGTTTTGGTAATAGCCGCGTCGCACGCCGATTTCGTCGAAGCCCGCGCTGCGATACAGGGCGATCGCGGCGGCATTGGAGGGGCGCACTTCGAGAAACACGCGGCGCATGTTCCTTGCCCTTGCCATATCCAGCATCTCCGACAACATCGCGCGCCCCAGTCCCTTGCGCTGCTGCGCTGCCGCCACGCCGATAGTCAGCAACTCCGCCTCATCCATCGCCGGCATCAGGATCGCGTAACCGCGTATCCCGCCTTCTTCCGTTTCATCCACGCGGCACAGATAGCCGCTGTCCAGCGCATCGACAAAATTGCCGCGCGTCCACGGAAAGCGCTGCACCGCCTGTTCGACGGCGAGCACTGCGTCCACATCGTCCTGCGTCATCACGCGCAACATCATGCTGAACGGGGCCCTTCGCGCTCAGAGGTCTTCAGCGCGACCTTGTCGCGCAGATACAGCGGCAAGGCCTCCGCCGCATCCACCCCGCGCCCCTGCGCAAACTGCGCCGCGCCGAGCACGGCGATCGCGGCGGCCTGCGGCACGGCGGTGCCGTCTATGTCCTGTAACTGCCCGGCATAGCGCCTGCTCAATGCCTCGCCATACATGGCGAAACCGCTGCCCGCGCCAAACCAGCCATTGCCCGGCAGCGGTGTAGCCTCGTCCGGTTTGCACAACTGCGGTTCGCTCACCGCTGCCCATGCATCGTCGCGCTTCTCATACGCGGCGTGATAAATCTCGCCCATGCGCGCATCCAGCACCGCGATCACGCGCGGCTGGCCGGAAGCCTCGGCCAGCGCCTGCAGGGTGCACACACCGGCCACCGGCAGGTTTGCACCGAACGCCAAGCCCTGCGCCGCACCGCAGGCGATGCGCACCCCGGTGAACGACCCCGGCCCCATGCCGAACGCGATGCCGTCCATATCCTGAATCCTGAAGCCCGCATCCTGAAGCAGCGCACCCAGCATCGCGATCAGCATTTCGGAGTGCTTCTGCACGGCCAGATCGCAGCGCTCCATAATCACGCCGTCCTGCCACAGCGCGACCGAGCAGTATTCGGTGGAAGTCTCTACCGCGAGAACGCGCATCAGTCGGCCAGCAGCAACACTACAGCCTGCGCCGCGATGCCCTCGGCGCGCCCGGTGAACCCAAGCTGTTCGGTAGTGGTCGCCTTCACATTGACTGCGCTCTTCTCCACGCGCAGGTCGGCGGCGATATGCACCACCATCTGCGGGATATGCGGCGCCATCTTCGGCGCCTGCGCGATGATGGTCGCATCGACGTTGCCGACACGCCAGCCCTGCTCGCGCACCCGATGCAGGGCCTCGCGCAGCAGGATGCGGCTGTCGATGTCCTTGTACTTCGCTTCGGTATCGGAAAAATGTTTACCGATGTCGCCCAGCGCCGCCGCGCCGAGCAGCGCATCGCTGATCGCGTGCAGCAGTACGTCAGCATCGGAATGGCCGAGCAGCCCCCGCTCATACGGAATTTCCACCCCGCCGATGATGAGCTTGCGTTCCGCCACCAGCTGGTGGACGTCGAAACCCTGTCCGATTCTCATGTTCGATTTCCTTGTTGATTCAGCAGCAACTCGGCCAGGAGCAAGTCCTGTGGATAAGTCACCTTGAAGTTGCTCGATTCGCTCAGCACCAGCTTCGGCTGCAAGCCCAGAGCCTCGACCGCCGACGCCTCGTCGGTGACCGTCTTGCATTGCTGCAACGCCTGCGCCAGCAGCCCGACGCGAAACATCTGCGGCGTCTGCGCCTGCCACAATCCGGTGCGTTCTTCGGTGCGCGCGATGCGCCCTTTGCTATCGGCGCGCTTCAGCGTATCCGCCACCGGTACGGCAAGGATGCCGCCCACCTCGTCGTTGCGCAATTCGGCAATCAGCCTGGCCAAGTGCACCTGCGTCAGACAGGGGCGCGCCGCGTCGTGCACCAGCACCCAGTCGTCCGGCTCCAGCTCGGAAGCCAGCAGGCCATTCGACACGCTCTCGGCGCGCGTCTCCCCCCCGCAATACAGCGGCTGCAGCTTGTCGCCGAAGCGCGACCAGTCGTAGGTATGGAACAGCGTGTCGCCGGGCGCCAGCACCACGAACACCGTGGAAATCTCGGGGCTGGCGCACAGCGTATTCAGCGCATGAAAAATCAGCGGCTGCCCGGCCAGCGGCAGGTATTGCTTGGGCAACTCATGCCCCATGCGTGCGCCGAAACCGGCGGCGGGAACAAGGGCGAAAAAATCCGGCATGCCTAAGCGATCAGAAAGCTGAAATCCCTGTCACTCGAGACATCAGGCAGCCGCAGCCAGCGCCTGGCGGATGTCATCGAGAATATCGTCGATATGCTCGATGCCGATGGACAGTCTCACCATGTCTTCCGACACGCCCGCTTTGGCCATCTCCTCGGTATTCAACTGGCGGTGCGTCGTCGATGCGGGATGGCAGGCCAGCGACTTGGCATCGCCGATATTGACCAAGCGCAGGATCATCTGTAATGCATCGATGAACTTCGCGCCGGCCGCCTGCCCGCCCTTGATGCCGAAGGTCAGGATGCCGGAAGCCTTGCCCTGCGTAATTTTCTGGCAAACCGGGTAGAACCTGCTGTCAGGCAGCGCTGCGTAATTGACCCATTCGACCTGCGGGTGGTTCTTCAGGAATTGCGCCACTGCCAGCGTATTTTCGCAATGCCGTTCCATGCGCAAACCCAGGGTTTCCAGCCCCTGCAACAACAGGAAGGCGCTCAGCGGCGCCAACGCAGACCCGGTGTTGCGTAGCGGAACGACGCGGCAGCGGCCGATATAGGCGGCCGCGCCCAATGCCTCGGTATAAACCACGCCGTGATAGGAGGGGTCGGGCTCGTTCAGCATCGGGAAACGCGCCTTGTTGGCAACCCAGTCGAACTTGCCGGAGTCGACGATGATGCCGCCGATGGTGGTGCCGTGCCCGCCGATATATTTCGTCAAGGAGTGGATCACGATGTCCGCGCCATGCTCGAACGGCTTGCACAGGCAAGGCGTCGCCACCGTGTTGTCGACGATCAGCGGTACGCCGTGGCGGTGCGCAATCTCCGCAAGTTTTTCCAGATCGACCACGTTGCCGAGCGGATTGCCGATGGATTCGCAATAGACGGCGCGCGTTTTGCCATCGATAAGCTTCTCCAGGCCGGTATAGTCGTCGTGCGATGCCATGCGCACCGTGATGCCCTGCTGCGGAAAAGTATGCGCGAAAAGGTTGTAGGTGCCGCCGTAAAGCTGGCTGGTGCTGACGATGTTGTCCCCGGCGCGGGTGATGCACTGGATCGCGTAAGTGACGGCAGCCATGCCCGAGGCAACCGCCAGCGCAGCGATGCCGCCCTCTATCGCCGCCATCCGCTCTTCGAGGACTGCGGTCGTCGGGTTCATGATGCGCGTGTAAATATTTCCGGCGACCTGCAGGTTGAACAGGTCGGCGCCGTGCTGCGTATTGTCGAAAGTGTAGGAAGTGGTCTGGTAAATCGGAACCGCCGAAGCTTTCGTAGTAGCTTCCGATTTGTAGCCGTGATGCAAAGCGAGTGATTCGAGTTTCATTGCCTATCCCCTTAATGATTTGGTTGTCTATTGCCCCGTTATCCACTATGAGGCAAGCATGTCCGGCACGCCTGAACCGGGTTGGATGCAAGTTTTTAAATGATAGCATGGGGCATAGCCAAAACACATTCTCCAGAGGCTTCCCTTATAATGCGCGCCTTTCCGGAGGTAATCCTGCCGATGCTGTTCCAGTCCTCCCATCCCCGCCCCCGCTACACCCAACTGTACGGTTCGTCCGATGCACTGGCGCTGGCGCAACATGCCGCACGGCACTCGCCATTGGCGGTGATCGTCGCGAATGCGCTGGAGGCGCAGCGCCTGCTGGAGGAAATCCCGTTCTTCGCCCCAAGCCTGCGCGTACACCTGCTACCGGACTGGGAAACGCTTCCTTACGACCACTTCTCGCCGCACCAGGACCTTGTCTCGGAGCGGCTCGCGACGCTGCACCATATCCGCAGCAATGCCTGCGACGTGGTGATCGTGCCGCTCACCACCGCGCTGTACCCGCTGCCGCCGGTCGAGCACCTCGCCGCCTATACCTTCCTTCTCAAGCGCGGTGAGCGCATGGATGTGGCGCAACTGCGCGAACAGCTCACCTTCGCCGGCTACAACCATGTGCAGCAGGTGCTCACCCCCGGCGAATACTGCGTGCGCGGCGGTATCATCGACCTGTTTCCGATGGGCAGCACGCTGCCTTACCGCATCGACCTGTTCGACGACGAGATCGAGACCCTAGCCACCTTCGACGTGGACACGCAGCGCACCCTGTACCCCGTGCCGGAAATCCGCCTGCTGCCCGCGCGCGAATTCCCGCTCGACGAAAAGGGTCAGGCGACCTTCCGCCAGAATTTCCGCGAACGTTTCGAGGGTGACCCGTCCAGGTCGCGCATCTACAAGGATGTGAGCAAGGGCATCGCACCTTCAGGCATCGAGTATTACCTGCCGCTATTCTTCGATCAGACTGCGACACTGTTCGACTACCTGCCCAAGACCGCCACGCTGTGCCTGCATCACGATGTGGATGCCGCAATTCAGCAATTCACTCAGGATGCGGCCTCGCGCTACAACCTGCTCAGGGGCGACCCGCAGCACCCGCTGCTGGAGCCGAAGGAGCTGTTCCTGGATGCAGAGCGGTTTTTCATCCACGCGAAAGAGTTTGAGAGACTGGATGTCGTCACCGGTGGAGGCGGCGCGACCCTTACCCCCTGCCCCACCGCCGCGATTCCGTCCATCGCCGTGGACCGGCGCGCCGAAATCCCCGTGCAGGCGTTCCAGAGCTTCCTGCAGTCATATCCGGGGCGTGTGCTGCTGCTCGCCGACAGCCTTGGGCGGCGCGAAATCGTCGCGGGCTACCTGAGGGAATATGGCCTCGCGCCCGCCACATGCGAAGACTATGCGGCCTTCCTCGCCGGCCGCGAGAAGTTCATGCTGTGCGTCGGCCCGTTGCAGAACGGCTTCCTCCTGAGCGATGAAAATATCGCACTGTTGACCGAGACCGAACTGTATGCCTCCCAGCCCAGGAACCGCGCCGCGCGCGCCGCGAAGAAGAGCAACGTCGAGGGCATGCTGCGCGACCTGTCCGAGCTCAAGCCGTGCGATCCGGTGGTACACGAACAGCACGGCATCGCGCGCTACCGCGGACTGGTCAACCTCGATCTCGGCGAAGGCGAGAACGAGTTCCTGCTGCTGGAATATGCGGGCGAGGACAAGCTCTACGTACCGGTCGCGCAACTGCACGTCATCAGCCGCTACAGCGGCGGCGCGCCGGAAGCGGCACCCTTGCACAAGCTGGGCACGACGGCATGGGACAAGGCCAAGCGCCGCGCGATGCAGCAGGTGCGCGATACCGCTGCCGAACTGCTCAACCTGTACGCACAGCGCGCCCTGCGCAAGGGGCATGCCTTCAACCTGAACTACCACGATTACGAGGCGTTCGCGGCGGGCTTCGGTTTCGAGGAAACCGCCGACCAGGCCGCCGCGATCGAGGCGGTGCTGGTCGACCTCAAGTGCGGCAAGCCGATGGACCGGCTGATCTGCGGCGACGTCGGCTTCGGCAAGACCGAAGTCGCGCTCCGGGCCGCGTTCGTCGCCGTGATGGATGGCAAGCAGGTCGCGGTGCTGGTGCCGACGACGCTGCTCGCCGAGCAGCACTTCCAGAACTTCAGTACCCGCTTCGCCGACTTCCCGGTGAAGATCGCCGAACTTTCCCGTTTCAGGTCTGCGAAGGAAACGACGCAGGCACTGAAGGATCTCGCCGAAGGCAGCCTGGACATCGTCATCGGCACGCACAAGCTGATCCAGAAGGACGTAAAGTTCCACAACCTCGGCCTGGTCATCATCGACGAAGAGCACCGCTTCGGCGTGCAGCAGAAGGAACGGCTCAAGGCGCTGCGCGCCGAAGTGGATGTTTTAACTCTAACCGCGACGCCGATTCCGCGCACGCTGGCGATGTCGCTCGAAGGCCTGCGTGACTTTTCGGTGATTGCCACCGCGCCGCAGCGGCGGCTATCGATCAAGACCTTCGTCAGCAACTATAGCCAGGGCGTAATCCGCGAGGCGGTTTTGCGCGAACTCAAGCGCGGTGGGCAGGTGTATTTCCTGCACAACGAGGTCGACACCATTGCCAACATGCAGGAGAAACTGGAGGCGCTGCTGCCCGAGGCGCGCATCCGCGTGGCGCACGGCCAGATGGGCGAGCGCGAACTGGAAGCGGCGATGCGCGATTTCACCCACCAGCGCTTCAACGTGCTGCTGTGTTCCACCATCATCGAGACCGGCATCGACGTGCCGACCGCGAACACGATCCTCATCAATCGCGCCGACCGCTTCGGCCTCGCCCAGTTGCATCAGTTGCGCGGCCGCGTCGGGCGCTCGCACCACCAGGCCTATGCCTACCTGCTGGTGGACAGCAAGGAAGGCCTCACCGCGCAGGCGAAAAAACGCCTCGAAGCGATCCAGTCGATGGAACAGCTCGGCAGCGGCTTCTACCTCGCGATGCACGACCTGGAGATTCGCGGTGCGGGCGAAGTGCTCGGCGAATCGCAGAGCGGCGAGATGCAGGAGATCGGCTTCAGTCTCTACAACGACATGCTCTCCGCCGCAATCACCTCACTCAGGCAGGGCAAGGAACCGGACATGGCGCACCCGCTGGGTGTGACCACCGAGATCAACCTGCACACGCCAGCGCTCCTGCCCGACGACTACTGCGGCGACATCCACCAGCGGCTGGTGATCTACAAGCGTCTCGCCAACTGCGCCACGCTGGAGGAACTGGAAGATATGCAGCAGGAACTCATCGACCGCTTCGGCCTGCTGCCCGAACCGACGCAGGCACTGTTTGACTGCCACCGCCTGCGCATCCTCGCCAAGCCGCTCGGCATCAGCAAGGTGGATGCCTCATCCGAGGCCATCGTCATCCAGTTTATCCCGAACCCGCCCATCGACCCGCTGAAGATCATCACCCTGATCCAGGGCAAACGTCATATCAAGATGTCGGGACAGGACAGGCTACGCATCGAGCTGAAATACGGCGACCTGCATCAACGCGTGCTGGCGATCAAGAATTTCTTTGCCGAATTGCGTTAGGGCCGGTGCCGAAATGGCTCCAACTCATTGAATAATTACCTGTAATCTGCATAAATACTCAGTACAACCTGGTTCGTCCGCAACCGCGCAGTCGCGGCTGATGTGCATCTTCAGGAAATTATTAGCTATTTATACAATCCCCTACCGTTCGTCCGGATAATCCAACCGTTCATACGCGGGATCATGGGTTATTCGGGACAATATTTACCGGCCATCCAAATGACCCAGCCATTCGTCTTGTATGAATTGATTCTTCCGGTGCCATTCAATAGCCTGCACTCACTTGGCAAACTTGCCGAAAGGTAAGAGTGCAAAGTCGCCGGGCTCTGGGGCTATGGCAATGGTGCTGCGACATGAATGATAGTTGTGTGCACAAATTGCGTACCCTCACGGTGTTTAGGTATATGGGAAGGAGAACAGCATGTCTGACTTCATTTCTTGCTTTAGATTTATTCGAGTGGCCATGCTTCGCATGTGCTCCGGGGTGATATTCGTTGGATTGGTCGTTGTGGCACATAAAGCCCAGTCCGAGGAAGACTTCTTTGCGCGCGACCTGGACATATTAACAATCCAGCCGATATTCTCCGGCACTGAATTGATGCCTCCGAACCTGATCAAAACGGACAGCGTTTTTTCCCATTCGGACAATATTGCGCCCGTTGAATCAGGGGTAAGCAACACCTTACGGTTGGGCCTTGTCGCCGAAACCAAAGCGAAGACTGCTTGGTCAGCAAACGCACAATGGCAAATTGCTCCCGGCAGTAACCGCGCTTCGTTGTCGCCTATCCTGCGCTTCGAATCGAAAGACGGGCAGATCGATATCAAGCCGCGGCGCCACTCGATTTGGGTTGTATGGCGTAAATCGTTTTATTGATTGCAGTGAATGGCTTGTGGCTTGCTGCGGCCCGTACAGGGCGGAACACTGTGGTTCCGCCCTGTATCCGCTAAATTTCTAATCGTTCACTTCCACTTGGGTAGAGGCCGAGCCGCGCAGGCCGATGCGGAACGATTCCAGTTCTTTGGACAATTCCTTGAAATCCGCAGAAGACGCCCAGAACAGCCTGATCCGCTGACGGTCGCGCTCGACGCGACCGCGCAGGCGCGGCTCGCGCTCCCTGGTCAGCCGCTGCGTCGTCCACATTCCGCCCATGCGGTGGTAGCAGTCATTCTCGCGGCAGCCGGTGATGAATACGCCATCGGCCTGATGCTCATGCAGCGCATATTCGATGAAGGATGGCGGCAGCATGGCCGTGCACGGCAGGCTCATGACGGCAATACCTTCGCCGCGCAATTTTTCGATGTCCGCCGCGTTGTCGCAGCCGAACACGATTACCCGCGCACCGCCCTTCAGTTTCGCCAAGTCGGCGGTCATCGCGGCGCGCAGCCCGGCCATCGGCATGGAGGGCATTTCGATTCCACTCACATAGCCGGCATCACTCCTGAAGGGAGTCGAGGAAGGACAGGCACCGGCGCAGATACCACAACTGACGCAGCGATCCGGGATGACCACGGCCTCTTCCTGGAAATGCAGGCTGTCGGTGCGCGGTTGCGTCACCACCGCCTCGTAGGGGCAGTCGGCAACACAGCGCCGGCAGCCGTTGCAATTCTTGAGGCTCACCTCGGCAATCGGGATCTGTTTGTTCCGGGTCGGCAGCCACGGCAGGATACTGATCAGCAGGGTGATGCCGACAGTCAGTGCCCATACCTGGCCAGCCGACCATCTGTCCAGCAGCGGGAAAATGAACATGTAGAACCAGTCGATGCCGATATCGCGCGGCTCAACCCCCATATCCGCCAGCCCCTGGCTCAGCGCCGGTTTGAGCAACGACAGAACCAGCATCGCCAGCAGCACCCCGAGCGCAAGCCCGCGCCTCGGGTTAACCACGGGGTAGCTGATGCGCATGATATGCACCCAGAGCAGGAACAGGATGATCAGCGGGATGGTTACATGGGAGAACGATATCAGCGAGAAAAACCGGTCATTAAGGACTTCCCGGGAGACGAAACTCTGCGACAGCGGCTCGCTGAAAATCGGCAGCCAGTCGAACCATTCCATGGCAGCCACGGTGGAATATTGGGCCAGCTTATCCCAGACCATCCAGTAGCCATTGACGCCGGCGGCAAAGATCAGCCAGATCAGCGGCACCCCCGTGAACCACGCAAACCAGCGCGCTCCGCGATAACGCCCCAAAATATATTCGCGCAACAAGTGCAGCAGCATCACCACCAGCAGTGCATCGGAAGCATAGCGGTGCAGGCTGCGCATGATGCCGCCGAGATACGGTTGTTCGAGTGTGAGGGACTCAACCGATTTGAAAGCATCTTCCACGCCGGTATCGTAGAAGATGTAGATATAGGCGCCACTGACGGCCACAACCCAGAAAAAATAGAACCCCAGCGCACCCAGATAGTAGAAAGGGTTAAGATCGTTGCCGAAAGCCTTATTCAGGATGCCTTCGAACCGGAGCAGCATCCTGCGTGCAACAGACTCGGTGTGCCTGGGAGTAGTCAAGGAAACCCTTGCATCAATACCAGCAATACAGCCGGAAACCGGTTAAATTCATCTGCCCAAAGCATGGCAGCATAATATAATGAGCGGGTCGCAAAATACTAATGGGGAATTAACTTGGAAGTTATTTATTACACTGTTGTAGCCGCATTTCTTTACTTCGCGTCCGACTGGATACTGGATCGCATCGAGGTTTCGCGCGGAGAGCGTTTCAAGAATCGCAGCGTCATCTTCTTTTGCATCATCCTGACGCTGGCATTTATCACGTTCAACTTCATGAAGTACCTCATAATTACCTCCGAGGTAGCGCCAAAGTAACAGGCTAAACGCCTACTTCAACTGATTCATATCCGCGCTCTGCCTGAAAACAGCAGGCAAGGCGCGGATTGAACAGCATTGCAGTCCTTACGCCGGCCGGCGCATGGCCTTGAAGACCACAACCAGGAACATGATTCCGCCGATCACGGCGACCAATCCGCCCAAGCCCATCAGTCCCATACCCGCCGTCTGCGCAAAACCATGCAGGCCTTGTGCAGCACCGGCGACTTTGCGCTGTACTCCGTATCCGCCCGACCACAACAGCCCGATGATGTGGAGCAGTTGGCCCGTGCCGTAGATGTAGGACATCAACGTGGCCCACTTCAAATCCGGTGTGCGGTAGCCGAGGCGCGGCAGCAGGTGTATGGCCAGTCCCATGAAGGCCAGGCTGATTGCCCCGCCGGTTCCGTGATAGTGTGCGGTGATGATGGTGTTGCTGTCCCCGATCATCAGGCTTATCCCGCCACCGATGGCAAACAGGATGACGGACGAGAGCAGCGCGGCGCGTTGCGGCTTGGTCGCCGGATCGCTTCCTGCCGCGCCGATGCCGTATAGCACCGCCAAACCGAGCGGCACGGGGGCAAAAGCACCGCCAATTTTCATCAACTGGGTGAACTGCTCCATGTAGCCGCCCATGTCACCGGCAAAAGACAGGTAAATAACGGGAACGTAGAATACTGGCAGCAGCCCCAGCACGAGAAAGCCCGACGCCAACCTCGAGGTCAGCGGAATTTTCGCGCCGCAGGCATCCGCCAGCCACAGCCAGCCGGCCAGCATCAACAGTGAATAGGTGAATTGCAGCACATGGCCGCCACCCCAGAACAGCATGTCATAGTACTGTGTGCTTTCGAAAATTCCCCGCGGAATGATGTTGTAGGACCAGCCGAAAGCAATCAGGGCAACCAATGTGGAGATGGAGGCGGCATAAAAACCGAGGCGTATCGAGCCTTCGCCGCCCTGCCACATGCCGGCAGGCGGCACCGCCACCAAGCTGCGCAATACCAGCACAGCCACGCCGACGGCAAAAATAATCAATCCCGTAAAGAAGAAGGTGCTTTCAATGACCGGCACGTAATTGCTCATCAGCGGCTTGCCGACCGCGATGAAGGGAGACAGGACGATCACCGCAGCGCCCACGGTAGCCAGCACCAGCGCCAGCCAGCCTGCGCCGATGAATCTGGACGATGAATTCAGGCTCCACAGCACACCGGCGAATGCCATGAACCAGAGCAACACCGATAAATCCACATGCACCACCAGCGCGGTATGGAAAAAATCGACCCAGGGAAAAATATCCTGGACATAGGGGGTACGCGAAAGCACCAGTAGAATGGCAAACAGCCCTGCGCCTACCAGCGATGCGATGCCGAGCTTCAGCCAGCCTGCAGCCAGCTTGCGGCTGACCTCCGACGGCATGGTGAGGGAAAACCCGCTCCCGTGTTTTTCTTCTCCGCCTGCGTTCATTCCTTGCCCGGCACCTGCTTGCTGATTTGCTGAATTCATTCCTTACCCTCTGGCTGCACTTTTGTTTCTGGTTGCACTTTTACTGCTAAGTTTTTGTTCCTGAAAATAAACCCGCCGGTCGCCGCCTTGAAATCGATCACCAGGATACGCCCTGGCGCAAGGTCAACTGTTTCATTGCTCACATAGTTGAAATCATCCCCAGGGTGATCCTTCAGGCGTGCCGTCAACGTATGAACGCCCGCCTTCACCGGAATGCGCCGGTAAATGTTTGCATTACTGCTGTGTGCCATCCCGGTCGGCCTCAACGTTTCATGATAGAGCCGTTTTCCATCCATTTCCAGTTCAACGACCACATCGGATCGCCCGCGCGGGCACACCTTGGTGCCTCCCTTACGCTGGTATTCAGGCAATTTGGCCAGCTCCTCCGCAGAACGCTCGCGACATTCTCCCACATGCTGGCCTGCATGTCTGAAGCTTAATTTGATCAATGTCTCATCAGGCGGCAAATGAGTGTATGTCGGAAAAGTAGAAAAATAGCCGATCACACCCATAAACAGGGCATAAAAAATCCCTTGGCCGATATATTGCATTGGCTTAGCCATGTGTCACCCCCTCGGAGGATACTGATGCTTCCGCAGCCGGAGCCTTGTAGCAGGCAACCGTAAATGCGTCAGAAAAATACTGATCTTCAGGTAGCCCCTTGGCCATGAACGGCGCACGGCCTGCCTCAACCATCCCGGATGAACCGCAGGCATAAACCTGATAGCCGTCCAGTTGCGGGTAATCCTGCAGGATGGCCTCGTGAACCAAGCCGGTTCGGCCCTGCCAGCCATCTTCCGGTTTCGGTTCGGATATGACCGGGATGAACTTGAAATTGTTATGCTCCCGCTGCCATTTTTCCGGCAGATCCGAATACAGGTCGGCCGGTGTTCTGGCCCCCCAGTACAGCGTCATGGGGCGATTCAGCCCGATCTTGAAGGCATGTTCCACCATGCCCTTGACGGAGCCGAAACCGCAACCTCCCGACATGAAGATGATGGGTTTGTCGACTTCCTCGCGCAGGAAGAAAGTGCCCAGCGGGCCTTCCGCCTGCAGCACATCGCCCACTTTCATTTTATTGAACACATGCGTGGTGAATTTGCCGCCCTCCACCAGGCGGATGTGCAGTTGCAGGTGGTCCGATTCATGCGGGGCATTGGCGATGGAATAGCTGCGCTTGCTGCCATCCTCCAGATGCACGGCGATATATTGGCCGGCGATAAAATTCATTTGTTCGCCGCCTTCGGGGCGCAACTCGATCAGCATGACTTCCGGCGCTGCCCGCTCCATTTTTTCCACGCGGAACTTCATGGTCTTGACCGGAAATTTCCCCAGTTCATCGACTTCCGTGCATTCTATTGCCAAATCCGACAGCGGCTTGGCGCAGCAGAATAGGGCCTTGCCCTCCGCTTTCTCCGCATCGGTGAGCACACCCTTCTGGTAGGTGCCGTAATCGACCGTTCCCTTGAGGATATTGCCCTTACAAACCCCGCAGGCGCCGTCGCGGCACACATAGGGCAGGTTCAACCCCTGGCGCAGTGCAGCCTCAAGGACAGTCTCGCCCGGTTTAGCCATCACTGTATGGCCGGCGGGAGCAGTAATGATTTCGTATTCACCCTTGCCGCGTCGCCCTCCGAGGAACGGCAGCAATAATAAAAGTCCGGAAACACCTCCCACCAATATCCAGACTTGGCTCGGGTTCCATGAATAGAGCAACGGATAGCTCCAGAAGTAGAACCAGTCCAGATTCAGAACCATAGGCGCAGAGTCCAAGTCTGCATGCCCTTGGCTCAAAGCCGGATGAATCAAGGAAAGTACGACCATGGACAGGATCAACCAAATCGTGATTGCCTTGGGCGGAGAGGTCTTGGCCTGCGGTACGCGCTGCGTGTGCACCCAGATGATCGCAAAAGCCCCCAGCGGGATGCCAAGGTGAATAAACGAAAGCAGGGAGAAGAAGCGATCATTCACGCTGCCCTGCTCCAGGAAATTGCGCACCAGCGGAGCGCTGAATATCGGCAACGCATCCAGCCATTCCGCGGTTCCCACGGCCGCAAACTGGGCCAGCTTATCCCAAGGCAACCAATAGCCATTTATGCCCGCTATATAGATCAGCCACAACACCAGGATGCCCGTATACCAGGAAAACCACCGGAAGCCGCGGTAGCGGTCGAAGGCGAAATTACGCAGCAGGTGCAGGACGCCGAACACGATCATCCCGTCGGAAGCGTAACGATGCAGGCTGCGCATGATGCCGCCCAGGTACCATTGCTTATTGGTTAGCTGCTCCACCGAATCGAAAGCGTCGTTCACGCCGGTGTCGTAAAAAGCGTAGATGTAAAAACCGCTGACCACGATGATCCAGAACATCAGATAGGTGATCGCGCCCAGGTAATAGAATGGGTTCAAGGCTGGCCCAAAAATGCCATTGAAGGCGCTCTCCAGGCGCAAGAAAATGCCCTGGCCGATGCGGTGTACGAGTTTAATCATCGGTAACTCCTGAAAAAAACATTTTCAAACAAATACAAAGAACGCGCCTGAGCAAAAAAACGTTATTCTGGCGTAAATCAATCATGGCGCGGGTAATTACGTTTCGGGCTGCGGCGATATTCGTACACGAGCCACCATCCAATAAGCAGCGACATGATGATCCCCGCCCCCATCGCATAAAAATAGTTGTAGCTCACTTCATACTTCCCCGATTTTTCGTCGTAGACCGTACAAAAGAGCTTCACTTTACTCGAAAATCCGGCCAGTCCAGGCTGTGCCGTTTTTATTTTGTAAATCATATCCTTAAGCGGCTCTAGCAGCGTCTTGTTCTCGAACTCATCACCGTAGATTTGACTGTAGACCTTACCCCGTCCATCGACAAAGGTGGTCTGCGTTATATGATTAAAACCACCCTCCTCGGTAGGGTAGTAACTGAATCCCAAATCCTTGCTCAGTTTTTTGATCGTTTCCGGGTCGGCACTGACAAAATCCCATTTAGGCAGATCCACCCCCATCCGCTTGGCAAAATCGTCCATCGCTTCAGGCGTATCGTTCTCAGTATCGAAACCCACTGTCAACACACCGAAACTGTCCACTCCCAGCGCTTCTTGAGATAATTTGAGCGCAGTCAAGCTGCGCGTGGTAGTCGCGCAGATAATCGGACAATGGGTATAGATCAAGCTGATGACCAGCGGCTTGCCACGGTAATCCGCCAAACGCACGGTACGTCCGCTGCGATCCAGCAAAGTGTAATCGCCAAGCTGGTTGCCTATTGCAGCCTGGCTTATTCGCAGGGCTTCTTTTTCACTAAAAACCTGTGCATCTGCCACTTCCGGCTGCGCCTGCGATTTCGCCGTCGATACATTGGCCTTATATAGCTTCATGCCGCTGATATCGCGACCCTGCGCCAAGGATGGCAGTGTCACCGACAAGAGAATCGCACAGCTTAGCGTTAACGAAGAGAGGTGCATACCTTAGGCCTTAATACTTGTATAGGGATCGACTGAACAATACCCGACTATTTTAATATGCTATATCGAAAACGCAAGATAAATTATATTTTTCTAATATACTTTTTTAGGGGATAAAAAAACCCGTCTGCGGCAAACCTTAGACGGGTTTTTCTCCTAACAATGAAAATCAGGCGCCGAAATTCACTTCCAGCATCAACGCTATCATCAACACGCTAAACTGCACCAACGAGGCAACAAAGTTGGCCATAGCCGCCTCTTTGGTTGGATTGCGCACCAATTGCACACTTTTAACTATGAAATAAATTCCACCCACCAAGGCACCGGTCAGATATACCCAGCCCAAACCGTAAAACATCGGCAAGAGCGAGACGGCAACCAGAAGGATGGTATGCCCAAAAATAATGCGTGCTGCCTTTTTGTCACCCTTTACCACCGGCAGCATAGGCACCCCTGCAGCGGCGTATTGGTCGCGAATGACGATTGCCAGGCTCCAGAAATGCGGAGGCGTCCACAGGAATAGCACCAAGGCCAGCAGTCCGGGAAGCGGGCCAAACGAAGGATCAACCGCCGCCGCACCTGCAAGCACCGAGAAACTCCCCGCCAACCCGCCAAATACGATATTCAACCAGGTACGGCGTTTCAACCAAGCTGTATAAACTATGGCATAAGTAAACGCGCCGAGGAAAATATTCAGCGCCGTCATCGCGTTAAATGCAAAGGCAGCGGAGGCTACAGAAACTGCAAGCATCGAGCCGATGACCACCAGCCACTTGCGGCTATGCTGAAAGTAGCCGTTCAAGAATGGACGATTTTTGGTTCGCGTCATTTTTGCATCGATATCGCGCTCGAAGTATTGATTGAAAGCGCCTGCAGCCGCAGAGGCCATCATGACCGTCAGCGACAAGATAAAAACTTGCCAGCTGGTCAACGCCTGCCCTGGGGTGATTGCCATGCCGCCCAAAGCCGCCAACGTAATTACCACGCCAATGCGCAATTTGAAAAGATTAATACACTGCCTGACCATCATCATCTTAACGACCGTTCCTTCCTCTCTCCGCTGCTTTGGAGAAGGTATTAGTTGATCTTCCAATCTGTTGAAACCTCTAACCTAAACCGCGCATTGTGCACTTGGCAATTGCTTTTCTGGTTTAGGTTAGAGGTTTCCCTCTAACCTGAATATTCACTACCTTGGAGGGGTGCCAAAGGCACCCTCCCCGTCATCTCATTTCTTTAAGACATGCCCCACACAGTGGACAGGTACTTGAAGTTAATGAAGTAGTACAGCACGATCGTCACGAAAAGAATCATGGCGAGTATGAAGGTGCCGGGCGCTTCCATACCCCACATACCAACGTGATGCTTTCCGGTCCTTTCGGCCACAACGTCAGCATCTTCAACCTTAGGCCATGGAGCGGAACCTTCAGGAATCTTCTCGCCCGCAAAGATGGAGGCCAGAACAACCAGAATGAACATAACCGCACCGACCGCCATGACTATACCGAAGATTTCGCCCAAGTCCATCAGACCCTTGGCGATTTCAGGGTATTCATAAGCCAGTGGCTGACCTGCAAAGGTGATATCCGCATGACGGCGCTGCACACCCAAGGTACCTGCCCCCATCAGGGCGATGGAGAAAACTCCAGAGCCGATGGCGAAAACATAGGGTTGCAACTTTGCCATTCCAGCCAGAGCGATCTTGCGCTGGAATACCACCGGGATCAGCCAGTAGGTGACCGCCATGAATGCCAAGGTAGTACCGGACACCAGCGTGCCATGGAAATGGCCCGGCAGGTAAACGGTGTTGTGGATAACCATGTTGATCTGCTCCACGCTCATCACCACGCCGGTGATACCGCCGATAAAACCGAAGCCCACCAGCGACAGGAACATGCCGGAGAAAATCGGATTACCCCAAGGAGCCTTACGCAGCCAGGTAAACAGACCGGTATCGAGACCTTTCCTGCGCTGCGCAACTTCAATGGCACCAGGAACGGTCAAGCCGTGGATCATACTAGCCAGCACAGCCAGATAAATCATGTAGCTGGTATTGAATATCTTCCAGGCGGAAGTCAGACCCGGGTCAGACAGCAGATGGTGCGCGGAACCCAGTTGCAGGAACAGGATATACAGCAGGAACGCACCACGGCTTACCTTCTCGGACATTGGCTTGGCACCAAACACCAGCGATGCAATGAGGTACCAGATGGAGATATGGGTAACCACGTTGATTTGCTGCGAAGAGTGGCCGAAACCCCACCAGATAACCCGATACATCATCGGATCAATGTGGCTGATCAGCCCGACCGACCAGAGGAAAGTCGGGATCAGAATCAAGGCGCCGGAAACGATGGTGAACACTGCAATCACCGTAGCTGTCACACCGCCAAACACCACCAGCGGAAGCGACCCCTGATAAGTATTCTCCCTCTTGGCAACCACCAGCGTACCGAGGAACACGAAACAGCCAATCAGTGCACCCACGGCAAACAGGATCAACCCCAGATAGAAATGCGGCTCAGCCTGAAGCGGCGGATAGGAAGTCATCATCACGCTAGACTTGCCACCCAGCACTGCCACGGCAACCAGGGCTGCACCTACAAGCATGAGCCAGAACTGCGCCCACGCCCACTTCGGTCCCGCAATCCGGTTACCCAGAACATGCGCGCCAAGGAAATACAACACTGCCATTTCAAAGAAAATGATCCACACCGCCAAGCTCACCAAGCCGTGAGCCGTCAGCGCCATGTAGAACAATTCCGGGCTGAGCAGTTGCACGCTCGGCATACGGGTAAGCGCCACTCCGAGACCAAACAGACCGCCAACCAGCAAAAACACCACAGACGCAAACGCGTTCCATTTGACCAGCGTATTGGCCGTCCGGTGAATCTTGAGACCCGACACCGGATCAATGCGAAAATCAGACATTGTCGTCGCCATTATTCTTTACTCCTTTACGTAAATTCTGCCCAGCATCGTGTGATGCCCCATGGCATCAACGCCGCCACAGTATTCGCCACAAGCTATGGCAAAAGTACCGGTTTTGTTGGGTGTCATGGTAGTAACCTGCTCATAGCCAGGATAGACTTGGAAGTTGATGTTCTCAGGCTGCAACGAGAAACCGTGCCCCACATCAAGCGACGAAATATGTATGCGATACTTCTGCCCTTTTTGCAGCTCAAGGATGGGGCGATACTGCCAAGACATGGCGGCCAGATAAACATCGCTGCCGGGTGGCGGTGCCACGACATCTTCACCAGTAGCCTCATCCTTGCGGACAGTGTACTTTGCCTGCATATCGGCAACCTTCTTGGAAAACACCTCAGGGGTCGTCTTGTAAGTTTCGTTGCTCATGTTTTGCGGCCCCATAAAGTGCCAGCCGGTCATCCAGACAAACATGAATACACACCATGCAAATGCAAGAACAATCCACCATATTTCGGTGCGTTCGATTGGCTCACGCCACCAATCAGGGTTTGTTGGGGGGGTATAAGACGTTCCCATAATTCCTCTCTCCTTGTTAATTAATCAAACGTGGCACTTTTATGGGGCCGTCGGTATATTGATAATGTCATACAAACCCCACCCCGTATAAAGCACCAGAGGCACCAAGTTGGCCAACAACAACATAAGCCACTGGTTATCCAGGATTTTTTGCATGAAATGAGGGCTTGCACCACTTGAAGTTAGTCCTGACATCTTTTACTCCTCCCTTGACAATTGATGGCTGACGCCATTGATAGTTGACACAAAAACAACCCAAATAAACTCGTTTTTTTCTTTACCTACTCGGCCTCCATTCAAGCCGCCACTTGCGAGGCAACCAGAATATCCTAGATTTAAAGAGGCTTTAGCGACCGAGCAACATGAAAAGACCAATACCAAAGTAAGCCACAGCGCTGACGGCTATCAGTACGGTCAACATCAGCATTTTGTTTTGCAGCACTTGCCGCGTGAAAGGAACTGGCGCGCTCCCAGCGTTGGATGATTCCATTGGATACCTCCCTCCCGTTATATTTACGTCATATTTCACGCGATTGTTCTGCGACAATTTGACGCGCCCTCAAATTCTGTCCCAAGCAACCAGATGTGTCAAGCATAAATAGCAAGTATTTTTATCAAGTATTTTTTACGATCCGATTTCAAATACTCCAGCACACATCAACCAAGCTAAAATCAACTAAAATCCAGTTAGTTACCTTCCCGTTACAATGAATAATTCAACACCATGCATCGTTAAAGGCTCATAAAAATCCAGGCTCTTACCATGCATTTTCCCAAGCCTTCCACAGCGTCAAAAAGTCCAATGACGACGAAGCACGTTCCGGCAAAATAATGCAAATATTTTCTGCTGACGCAGTTCGACGGGGAGCTGCCCACCAGCACGCCGATTCCGGGAGCGGCGATCCATGCCAGCGACGTCCAGAATAAATTACTTCAACCCCAGCACGTCCTGCATGTCGTAGAGGCCTGCCGGATGGGACTTCAAATACTTTGCAGCGCGTAACGCACCCAGTGCAAAGGTAGCGCGGCTGCTGGCCTTGTGGGTAATTTCGATGCGCTCGCCGGTACCGGCGTAGAGCACGGTATGGTCGCCGACGATATCGCCGCCGCGCACCGTGGCAAAGCCGATGGTGGAAGGGTCGCGTTCGCCGGTCACGCCTTCGCGTCCATACACGGCACATTGCGCCAAGTCGCGCCCCAGGGTGCGTGCAATGACCTCACCCATGCCCAGCGCGGTGCCGGACGGCGCATCCACCTTGTGGCGGTGGTGCGCCTCGATGATCTCGATGTCGTAGCCCTGACTCAAGACGCGCGATGCGGTCTCCAGAAGCTTGAACACCAGGTTCACGCCGACACTCATGTTGGGTGCGAGCACGATGCCGACATCCTGCGCCGCGCTACCCAACTGCGCCTTCTGCTGCGCATTCAGACCGGTCGTGCCGATTACCATGCTTACACCCAACCGGCGGCAGATATCGAGGTGATGCAGCGTGCCTTCGGGGCGGGTGAAATCAATCAGCACATCCGCACCTTGCAGGGCGGCTTCCGCATCCGCGCTGATTCTTACACCGCAGGCCGCACCGGACAGTTCGCCGGCGTCTTTGCCGAGCAGCGCGCTGCCGCTATGCTCAAGCGCGGCGTGCAGCAACAAATCGTCAGACTGCGCCACTCCTTCCAGCAAGGCGCGCCCCATGCGTCCACCGCTACCGGCGATGGCAATCCTGATTTTGCTCATATCGAATCCCTTATTTGGCAACCCGCTCGGAAATGATCCGCCACGTATCGCCGACCTTCTCCAGTTGCAATGTCTTATGCGTACTGTCGCGGTATTGATCGGAGCGATAGTTCTGGGTAAACGAAACCGTCGCGCGGCTGTCACCCTGCATGCTGACGCTGATTTCGCTCAGTTCAACTTCGATTGCCCTAGGTTTGCTGATGCGCTCCCGGCGCTGTTTCTCCCATGCCTCGCGGCTCACCCCCTCCGGCTTGTAATCCGGCGTATATGCAACCAAGTAGTCGCGCACATTCTTGGCGGACCAAGCCGCAGCCCAGGCTTGTACGCTTTTCAGCACATCGGCGGCAGGATCGGCCTTGGCAACGGGCTGCGGTGACGGGACTGCGGGAGCTTCCGCAACGGCGGGGGCTGCAACCGGCGGCGCACTCGCTGATGTCGCCTGCTCTGACTGGCGACCATCGTCTATGCGCACCAGCCTGTCGCCTTCAAAATAAAGCGTCAGCCGCTGCTTTTCGACCACTTCACCGTGCTGCTCCAAACTATATATATAGTCCCAGCGATTGCCGTGGAAGGCATCGCTGACCATCGGCGTACCCATAACGTAACGCACCTGCGATTTCGACATGCCGAGCTTGAGTTTCTCGCGCATCTCCGGCGTAATGTAGTTCCCCTGGCGAATGTCCATCTTGTACGGCGACAACACCGGCGAAGAAAGATAGCCGCAGGAAGCCAGCAGCGTGGAAAGTAAAACCAGTTTGATCCGCATGATAGTCTCAGTCAGTTACAGAATTTAAAGCCGCCGCATGATACCTCAAGCGGACGCACCCAACATCTCCGCCGCATGTTTGCGCGTCGTATCGGTGATTTTCACGCCACCCAGCATGCGCGCAATTTCCTCGACACGCCGTTCGCCGTCCAGTACGGCAATGCGGCTCAGCGTGACGCCGTTTTCCACCGCCTTGCTCACCTGCCACTGGTGATCGGCGGCGGCGGCAACCTGTGGCAGGTGCGTCACGCACAACACCTGCCCATCCTTGCCCAACTTCTTGAGCAACTGCCCGACGATTTCCGCAACGCGTCCACCGATGCCGCTGTCCACTTCGTCGAAGATCAGCGTCGGCACGCTGGCGACTTGGCTCGCGGCAACCTGGATCGCCAGGCCGATGCGCGACAGTTCACCGCCCGAGGCAACCTTGGCTAGGCTGCGCAGCGGCACGCCGGGATTGGCGGCGACCTGGAACTCCACCGTCTCCAGGCCGTGAGCATTCCCGTCGGCCAGCGGCAGCAGCGCCACCGCGAAGCTGCCGCCCTGCATCGCCAACGCCTGCATTGCCGCGGTGATCTCGCGCGCCAGCCTGTCGGCGGCTTTCTTGCGTGCCGACGTCAATTTCTGCGCAGCCGCCAGATAGCTTTGTTGGGCAGCATTTTCCTGCTGCTCAAGAGCGGCCAGATCGGCATCGCCGCCCAGTTCTTCGAGGCGCGTCACGATGCGCTGCAGCACCTCCCCCAGTTGCTCCGGCGCGGTACGGTGTTTGCGCGCGGCATCCATCACTCTGCGGATGCGCTGCTCCAGTTCGTGCAGGCGCTGCGGATCGGCATCCAGGCGCTGCTGGTAATGGCGCAGCGCATACACCGCCTCCTGCAACTCGGCCTGCGCGCTTTCCAGCATGCGCAGCGTTTCACCCAGGCTGGCATCGTGCGTCATGCCGTCGCGCAGACGCGCCGCCAGCACGTTGAGTTGTTCGAGGCAGGCGTTGTCCGCCTCACTCAGCGTTTCGATGCCGAAGGCGGCAGTCTCCAGCAGGCTCGCGGCATGGGCAAGGCGCGCGTAGTCCGCCTGCAATTCCTGCCACTCCCCAAGGTTGAAACCCAGCCCTTCCAGCTCGTCGCGCTGAAAGCGCAGCAGCTCGCGCTCGGCTGCCACCGCCTCTGCATTCTCGCTGAGGCCGATGCGGCGGCGGCGCAACGCCTGCCAGTCGCGGTACAGGGCTGCAGCCTTCCCGGCATCGACTGCCACGCCGGCATACCCGTCCAGCAGCATGCGCTGCGCATCGGAGCGCAGCAGCGATTGATGTGCATGCTGGCCGTGGATATCCAGCAATTGCTCGCCCACCTCGCGCATCTGCTGCAGCGTGGCAGCGCGCCCATTGATGAAACCGCGCGAGCGCCCCCCGGCATCCAGCACGCGGCGCAGCAGGCACACGCCTTCATCGCCGTCCAGTTCCTGTTCGCGCAACCAGGCTTGCAGATGCGGCAGCGCGGCAATATCGAATTCGGCGGCGATCTCGGCACGCTCGCAGCCGTTGCGTACCATGGCCGCATCGCCGCGTTCGCCGAGCGCCAGCGACAATGCGTCGATCAGGATGGATTTACCCGCACCGGTCTCGCCGGTCAGCGCGGTGAAACCGGAAGAGAAATCCAGTTCAAGCGAGGGAACGATAACGAAATCGCGAATGCCCAGAAATTTCAGCATTTATCTGGTCAACTTCAGCATTTAGAGGGTCTGGTTCCAGAGCAGCTTCTCGCGCAGCGTGTGATAGTAGCTGTGCCCCACCGGATGCAGCAGGCAGGCTGGCTGAGGGTGGCGCGTGACGATGATCTTGTCGTGCAGTTCCAAATCGTAGTTGGTGTGGCTGTCGAAACGCACGCGGATATCGCCGGTGCGGTGCATCAGGATTTCCAGCACCGATGAGCCTTTCACCACGATGGGACGGTTGCTCAGCGTATGCGGGCATACCGGCACCAACTCCAGCACATCCAGGCTGGGGTGCAGGATCGGGCCACCCGCGGACATCGCATAGGCGGTCGAACCGGTGGGTGTCGCCACGATGAGGCCGTCGGCGCGCTGGTTGTAGAGGTACTCGCCGTCGATGCGCACCTCGAACTCGACCATACTGCTGACATGGTTGCGGTGTACTGCCACTTCGTTGAAAGCAAGTCCGCTGAACACCTCGACCTCGCCGCGCAGCACGCTTGCCGACAGCAGCAGGCGCTGCTCGGTGACGAACTTGCCCTCCAGCATCGCTGCCATGGTGTCCTGCATATTCTCCAGCGTGAGGTCGGTGAGAAAGCCCAGCCTGCCCTGATTCACCCCGACCAGCGGCACTTGGTACGGCGACAGGGTGCGCGCGATGTTCAGCATGGTGCCGTCGCCGCCGATCACGATGGCCAAGTCCATCGCATGGGCCATCTCGTTCAGGTTCATCGCCGGATAAGGGCTGGTTTCGATCTGTTCGGCGGTCAAACTGTCCACCACCACATTCAGCCCTCTGGAAGACAAAAATGCAGCCAGACGCAACAATGGCCCAGCGATTTCCGGGGCCTTGTGTTTGCCGATCAGCGCGACGTTCTGGAAGGGGAATTTCATGGGCGCGATTAAACCATATCGCCCCTGCAATGACAAAGCGATTACCCTCCCTACCTCATGAAGGATTACTACATATACCGGCCCATTCCTATGATGCAAATGGCCTATTCCGCGCTTCCCCCGGCAGAGTGGGCCCTCAAGCCTCTTTCACCCGGAACCACGCCGCATACAGCGCGGGCAGGAAGAGGCAGGTAAGCAGCGTGGCGATGACCAGTCCGCCCATGATGGACACGGCCATCGGCCCCCAGAACACCTGGCGGGTCAGCGGAATCATCGCGAGGATCGCGGCGGCGGCGGTCAGCGAGATCGGACGGAAGCGGCGCACGGTGGAGCCGACGATCGCCTCCCATTGCGTCTTGCCCGCCTCCTCGTCCTGGCGGATTTGATCTACCAGAATCACCGAGTTGCGCATGATCATCCCGGCCAGCGCGATGAAGCCGAGGTTGGCGACGAAGCCGAACGGCACCTGGAACACCAGCAGCGCGAGCGTGACGCCGATCAGGCCGAGCGGCGCGGTGAGCAGCACGATGGCGGTGCGGCTGATGCTTTGCAGCTGGATCATCAACAGCGTAATCACACCGACCAGCATCAGCGGCATGACCGCCTTGATCGCGGTCTCGCCCTTGGCGGATTCCTCGATACTGCCGCCCATCTCGATGCGGTAGCCGATCGGCAGCGTGGCGCGCAGTTCGTCGAGCTGCTTGTCCAACTCCACCGACACGGTGGCGGGCTGGGTCTTGTCGGCCATGTCGCCGAGTACTGTCATCGTCGGCAGGCGGTTGCGCCGCCAGATCAGCCCCTCCTCCAGCACCGGCACCAGTTTTGCGACCTGCGCGAGCGGTACATGGCGGCCCTCGGGCAGCGGGATGTCGAGCTCGGGCAGCCGGTCCAGCGAACGCACCTCACGATCGGCAGTACCGCGCCACACGATGTCGATCAGCTGGTCGCCCTCGCGGTACTGCGCAAGCGCCACGCCGTTCAGCCAGCCCTGCAACGCCTGCGCAATCTCCTTGCTGGAGGTGCCGAGGCGGCGCGCCTTGTCCTGATCCACCTCGACGCGCATCGCCTTCACCTTGTCGTACCAGTCGAAGCTCACGTCCTGCAGGTGCGCGTTGGCGCGCATCAAGTCGGCGACCTTGTCGGCGATCGTCCGCACCTGTTCGACGTCCTCGCCCATCACGCGAAACTGCACGGGGTAGCCGATCGGCGGGCCGTTCTCGAGGCGCGACACGCGCGCGTGGATATGCGAGAAGCCGCCTTCCGCCGAGTCGAACAGCTCCGTCAGCCGGTGCTTGAGCTCCTCGCGCTCCTTCAGCCCCTTAGTGAGGATCACGATCTGCGAGTAGTTGTCGCTGAACAGGCGCACGTCGAGCGACAGGATGAAGCGTGGCGCGCCGTTGCCGATGTAGGAGGAAAAGGAGGCCGCCGCCGGGTCGCTCGCCAATATCCGCTCGATGCGCCTGGTCTCGGCCTCGGTCGCCCTGAGCGATGCGCCCTGCGGCAGCCAGACATCGACGATCAGCTCGAGGCGGCTCGCAGCCGGGAAGAACTGCTTCTCCACGAATTTGCCGAACGCGGCGATGGAGAGCAGAAAGATCAGCACCGTCGCGCCGATCACCTTCCAGCGGTTGCGCAGACACCAGGTAACGAGTGCGCGGAAGCGGCGGTAGAACGGCGTGTCGTAGATGTCCGCGCCGTGGCGCTGCGCCTTCGCCACGAGCTTCTTCGGGTCGAGCAGCCGATAGCCGAGGTAGGGCGTGAACACCACGGCGACGATCCACGAGGTGAGCAGCGCGATGGTCACGACCTGGAAGATCGAGATGGTGTATTCGGCCGCGGCCGATTTGGAAAAACCCACCGGGGTGAACGCGGCGGCGGTGATCAAGGTACCGGTGAGCATCGGGAAAGCGGTCGAGGTGTAGGCGAAAGTCGCGGCCTTGAAGCGGTCCCAGCCCTGCTCCATCTTCACCACCATCATCTCCGCCGCGATGATCGCATCGTCCACCAGCAGGCCGAGCGCGATTACCAGCGCGCCGAGCGAAATGCGCTGCAGACCGATGCCGAACGTCTTCATGAGGAAGAAGGTGATCGCGAGCACCAGCGGGATGGAGAGCGCCACCACCGTGCCGGTGCGCCAGCCGAGGCTCAGGAAGGACACCGCGAGCACGATCAGGATCGCCTCGGCCAGCGAGTTCTCGAACAGGTGGATGGAGCCCCTCACCACCTCCGGCTGGTTCGCGACCACATGCACGTCTACGCCCGCGGGAAGATCTGACGAGATTTTTGCCATCGCCTGCTGCAGGTTCTCGCCGAGGCGGATCACGTCGCCGCCCTTGTCCATCACGACACCGAGGCCGATGGCGGGCTGCCCGCCGACGCGCATCTGCGGATTGGGCGGATCGGCAAGGCCGCGCGACACCTTTGCGATGTCGCCCAGCCGGAAGTGCCGCCCGTTCACCAGCAGGTCGGCGTTGCGCACCCGCTCCACGCTGTCGAAGCCGCCCGACACATGCAACAACACCTTATCGGTCGCGGTATCGACGAAACCGGAAGGGTTCACCATATTCTGCTTCTGCAAAGCCTCGCCGATCTGGCCGGGCGTGATGCCGAGGTTCGCGAGGCGCTGCGGCGCGATTTCGAGGTGGATTTTTTCCTCCTGCACGCCGAACAGCTCGACGCGCCGCACGTCCGGCACGCGCTTCAGCTCCAGCGCGATGCGGTCCGCGTAGCGGCGCAAAGCCGCGAGGTCGAACCCGTCCCCGGTCAGCGCGAAGATGTTGATCTGCACGTCGCCGAACTCATCGTTGGGGTACGGCCCCTGCACGCCTTCCGGCAGGGTGTGGCGGATATCGTCCAGTTTCTTGCGCACCTGCCGCCAGGCCTCCGGCACCTCGGGCTTGGGCGTGTAATCCTTGAGCACCACGAAGACCATCGAATCGCCCGGCTTGGAGGCGGAGCGCAGCACGTCCACCCAGGGCGTTTCCTGCAGCTTCTTCTCGATGCGCTCGGTGACCTCCCGTTCGACCTCCTGCGCCGTCGCACCGGGCCACAGGGTGCGCACCACCATGACCTTGAAGGTGAAGTCCGGGTCTTCGGCGCGCCCGAGATTGAGGTAAGAGAGCACCCCCGCGCCCGTCAGCACGACGATCAGGAACAACACCATCTGCCGGTGCGCCAGCGCCCAGGCGGAGAGATTGGGTCCCTTCATTGCGCGCCGCTGCTCTCGATGATGCGGATTTTCTCTCCCGCCGCGAGCCGATGCACCCCGTTGCCGACGATGCGCTCACCCGCTTTAAGGCCGCTCGTGACGACTGCGCCGTCGTCGCGGTATTCGGCGATTTGCACCGGACGCAGGCTGATGGTGCGGTCGGCCGCGACGATCCACACCGCCGCCTCCTTGCCCTGCTGGAAAATCGCGCCCAGCGGAATCAGCAGGCCGTCGCTCTTTTTACCAGCGGAGAAGCTCACCCGCGCCGTCATGCCCAGCGCAACATCCGGGCCGGGCTGGCTCAGGGTCACGCGCGCCGCATAAGTGCGGCTGGCCGGATCGGCCGCTGGTGCCAACTCGCGCAGGCGTCCGGCCAGCGGCGCTGCACCTGAGGTCAACAGGGTGACTTCGGCGGGTGCGCCGATTTTGAGATCGGCCAGTTGCGACTCGGGCACCGCAATCGCCACCTCGCGCTCGCCATCCGGCGCGAGGCGCAGCACCGGCTGCCCGGCGGCGACCACCTGCCCGGCCTCGGCAAGGGTGGCCGCAACCACACCCGCCCGGTCGGCGCGCAGCGTGGTGTAATCGGACTGGTTGCGCGCCAGCCCGGCCTGGGCGGCGGCGGCCTCGAATGCGGCCTCCTTCGCATCCAGCGCCGCCTGGCTCACGAAGCCCTTGCCGCGCAGCTCGCGAAAGCGCTTCGCATCATTCTCGGCCATGCGGTGTTGCGCCTCGGCCGCACCAAGCTGCAGCCCGGCATCGCCGGGATCGAGGCGCATCAGCGCCTGCCCGGCCTTGACCCGTGCACCCGCATCCACCAGCCGTTCGATGATCTTTCCGCCGACGCGAAAACCCGGCTGCGTTTCATGGCGTGCGCGTATCTCGCCGCTGTAGGTGTTGCCGACATCGGTCGCGGCAGAACCCGCCACCAGGGTCAGCGCGGGCCGTTCAATCCTGGCTGCTGGAGCTGGTTCCTTGCTACAGCCGACGTAGAGGGGCAAGAGGAGTAGAAACAGGATACTGCGCTTCATGTTATTAACTTCTGGCAATACGGAAAAGGACAGGCAATGTAGGGGGAGGGCCGAAGACTGTCAACACTGCCATACTTGGCATGCAACCGTCCATGAAACGGCACGGCGGTTCCGGGGTGACGCAATAATATAGGCAATAAGCAATGCTTATCATCTTTATAAAAATAATTGACTATCTCTTATATAACCACCTGCCTATAGTCGCAACCTATTTACGATTACAAACGATTACAAAATTCGCTGCGGCAGCTCAGCCAAAAAGCTTGAACTTCACTACAATACCGCGGTCTTTGACGAGCAACCGATTTTTTGCCGGAACGACCTTTTTTCAGAACATTCTGCCGGGATAACTACCATGACCTCATCGCCCTTTCACACCGGCGAGCTTGACGCACAGCAACGCTGGGGCAACCCGGAATTGTGGACCGAAGAGCGCATCCAGCAGCTCATCTGGGACCGCATCCCGGAGCAGTTCCACGCCCGGATCGAGGCAGCGCCGTTCTTCTTTCTCGCTACCAGTTCCCCCGACGGGCGCTGCGACTGCTCGTTCAAGGGCGGCGGCCCCGGCCTGGTCAGGGTACTGGAGCCGAACCGCCTGGCCTTCCCCCATTTCGAGGCGCGCGTCAAAGGCAACGGCGCCTACATGAGCCTTGGCAACATCCTGCTCAACCCCTATGTCAGCATGCTGTTCATCGATTTCGCCGACGGCGCGCGCCTGCGCGTGAACGGCAAGGCGTCCATCCACGAGAACGCGGAGATGATGGAACACTTTCCGCAGGCGGAATGCGTCGTCGTCGTGGACATCGAAAAGGTTATGCCGAGCTGCCCCGCATATATCCCGCGCCTGGTTCCCGCCGAACTTTCCCCCGGTACCGTTAAATGAGTTCCTACCGCATCGCCGCCAACGTCGAGTGGACCAGCAAATGCAATGCGCTTTGCCCGATGTGCCCGAGAGACCTGATCGAGAACCCCATGCTCATGACCGAGCCAACCTGGAGGCAGGTGCTGGAGCGCCTGATGCCGCAGGACGTGTTCCGCGTGGTCATCGCGGGCTACGGCGAACCCACCACGCACACCAAATTTTTCGAGTTCGTGGACGACATGCGCGGCCACCCGATCCGCTTCGACATGGTGAGCAACGGCCACCAGCTCGACGCCGAACGCATCCGCCATCTGGACGGTGCAATCGACCTGCTGCTGATTTCCTTTTCCAGCATAGACCCCAAGGTATACGATCGCGTGCACGTCAACCTCGACCAGGCGCGCGTGATGGAAAACATCAGGACGGCGCAGCAACTCTTCAAGCACACGCAGCTGGCTATCAGCCTCACGCCCATGCCGGAATGCCTGCCCTCCCTGCCGGACACCATCGCCTGGCTGCGCGCGCAGGGCGTGGAAACCCTGACCATGTCGCCCACCCTGTACAACCGCGGCGGCACCCTGAAAGAGCATGAACTGGCCACCGAGAAGCTGCGGCAACTGATCGATCAGCACCATTTGCGCTCCCAGGAATTCGACTTCGTCCCCGGCGTACGGGATGTCATCCAGCAGTGGCGCAGCAACAGCTTCAAATGCATACCGCGCAACATCGACGTCTTCATTGCATCGAGCGGCGATTACCTGTACTGCTACAACGACGTCAGCCACAAACACCCTATCGGGAACGTTGCAAACATGAGTATCCGCGAAGTGCTGGCCAGGCGCGAGGGCATGGGAGCCATCCCGGAACTGTGCAACGGCTGCAACATGCTCAACCGCTACGACGCAAAGGAACTGGTAAAAGCGGGAATTTCCTATGCGCGCGCAAAACTGAAAGCAGCCTGATCCGGCACGACGCCATGACTTTGAACTTTTTTTATTCCAGGCAGCCTGAAGCCGTGTGTTTACACCGATTTGCTGTTTCGCAACTGGTAAAATAACGCGCTATCCATTTAGTATGGGCAACCAGCCAGCCTCACAAAATCGATGAATACCGTCATTTCCAACCCCGCCATCGGCCTGGCTGAACGCCCGTTCGACGTGCATTTTTCCCAACCCGGCGATAGCGACCGCGCCGAGGTCGAGCAATTCATCGGCGAAATTTTCTGCGAGGCGTACGGCGCAAAAATCCGGCGCTTCAAGCCCTGTTTGATGAGCCTGCGCGACCAGGACAACAAACTGGTTGCAGCCTGCGGGTTCCGTAGCGCCGCGCTCGGGCCGCTGTTCCTGGAAACTTACCTGGATCACCCCATCGAGGTGGTGCTCGCGGAGCGCACCGGCTCCCCGGTCGAGCGCAACGACATAGTCGAAGTGGGCAACCTGTCGGTCATCGAACCCGGTGTGGCACGCTACCTGATTACCGCCATCATCGACCGCCTGCATGCTACTTCCAAGCAGTGGGCGGTGTTCACCGCTGTTCCGGTGGTACGCAACGCGTTCATCAAGCTGGGGCTGAACCCGGTCCTGCTCGGCGATCCCGACAAGAGCCGGCTCCCTGTAAAAGAGCAGGCGGAATGGGGCAGCTATTACGAGCAGAAGCCGCAGATCATGGCGCTGCAGCGCATCGAGCGGCGCAGCAAGCTCCGGCCTGACGGCGGCTCCGCACCCAAACCAATCGACCTCTGCTGCAAGACCTGCACCTGACCCCGAGGAAAACATGAGCCTGTCCGTCATCGACGCCGTCAGCCGATGGAGCAAGGAATGTCCCGATTCCCCTGCCCTGCTCGGCAAACAACAGGCGCTCTGCTACCGGGAGCTCGCCGCCGCGATCGAACGATTCGGTGCGCAACTGCGCGCGGCCCCCGCCGGGACGATAGCGCTGGCGCTCGACAACTCGCCGCTCTGGGCCGTGCTCGACCTGGCCTGTTTGCACGCCGGCAAGCCGATCGTCCCGCTGCCGTTCTTCTTCTCGGCGGAACAGGTCGCCCACAGCATCCGCGACGCAGGCATCGATTGCATCCTCACCGACCAGCCGGAGCAATACCGCAAGCTGCTCGAGGCCGCAGGCATCGAAACCGGCGCGGTATTCACGCATGAGCTGAACGGCCAGACCTTCAGCGACATCCGCCTGCACAACATCGCCGCGAAAGCATTGCCCGCGGGCACGGTCAAGGTCACCTACACCTCCGGCACCACCGGCCACCCCAAGGGTGTATGTCTGGGTACCGACGCGCTGCAGCAGGTCGCCTCTTCCCTGCTGGCCGCGACGCGCGGCGATGCGGCCGACCTGCATGTCAGCGTGCTGCCGCTGTCCACCCTGCTGGAGAACCTCGCCGGCGTATATGTGCCGCTGCTGGCCGGTGCAAGCTGCCAATTGCTGCCGCTCGCCGAAGTGGGCCTGAGCGGCTCGACCGGGCTGGACGTAAAAAAAATGCTCGCCGCGCTCATCCAGTGCAAGGCGACGACCACCATCCTGACCCCGCAACTGCTGCACGCCATGATCGCCGCCATCGAGGCGGGGCATCCCGCGCCGCAACGGTTGCGCTTCGTCGCGGTGGGCGGCGCCCCCGTCGCGCCGCGCCTGCTGCAGCGCGCGGATAAACTCGGCCTGCCGGTGTTCGAGGGCTACGGCCTGTCCGAATGCGCCTCGGTGGTCGCGCTCAACACCGAAGCGGAACGCCGCATCGGCAGCGTCGGCAAGCCGCTGCCGCACGCGCGGGTGAAGTTCGCCAAGGACGGCGAGATCCTGGTGGCGGGGGCGACCCTGCTCGGCTACACCGGCGATGCGCCGCTGCAACCGGATGAATTCTGGCCGACCGGCGACACCGGCCACCTCGACGAGGAGGGCTTCCTCCACCTCACCGGGCGCAAGAAAAACATCTTCATCACCTCGTTCGGGCGCAACGTGTCGCCGGAATGGGTGGAACGCGAACTGACCTTGCACCCGGCCATCGCGCAGGCGGCGGTGTTCGGCGAGGCGCGCCCATGGAACATCGCGGTGATCGTGCCGCGCGGCGCGACGCCCGAGGCGCTTGCCGCCGTGAACCAGGCCATCGACGAGGCGAACCGCGTGCTGCCCGACTATGCGCGGGTCAAACACTGGCTTCCCGCACAGGCCCCATTTCTGCCGCAGAACGGGCAACTCACCGCGAACGGCCGCCTCAAGCGCGCGGCGATCTGGCAGCTTTATCAAACATCCATCGAGCAACTGTACAGGGAAAAATCAGATGACGGTCTATGAGCAACTGCTTGCCGCCACCGAGGCGGAGCGCAACGAACTGCAGGGCCTGCCCATCATTCGCGCCGGCGCGTCCGGCCAGGTCAGCCTCGCCGCCTACATCGCATTCCTGACCGAGGCCTACCACCACGTCAAGCACACTACCCCGCTGCTGATGGCCTGCGGCGCGCGCCTGCCGGAAAGATACGAATGGCTGCGGACCGCGGTGGCCGAATACATCGAGGAAGAAGTCGGCCACCAGGAATGGATACTGAACGACATCAAGGCCTGCGGCGGCGACGCCGAAGCGGTGCGCAACGGCAAGCCGTGCATTGCCACCGAGCTGATGGTGGCCTACGCCTACGACACCATCACGCGCGTCAATCCGGTCGGCTTCTTCGGCATGGTGCTGGTGCTGGAAGGAACCAGCGTCGCGCTGGCGACCCATGCCGGACAAGCCTTGCAGCAAAGCCTCGGACTCGGCAAGAACGCGTTCTCCTACCTGAATTCGCACGGCTCGCTGGACGTCGGCCATGTCGGCTTCTACGAGTCGCTGATCGACCGCATCACTGACCCCGCCGATCAGGCCTGCCTGATCCATTGCGCGAAAATGTTCTACAAGCTCTACGGCGACATCTTCCGCGATCTGGGCGATCGCTTCATTCCAACAACGGGAGGAACTGCATGAATCTGTCTGGCAAACGCATCATCCTGACCGGCGCGGCCGGCGGCATCGGCTACCGCCTCGCGCTGCTGCTCGCCGCGAAGGGCGCGAAGCTCGCGCTGGTCGAACGCAACGCGCCACGCGTTGAGGAAATCTGCGCCGAGATCAACAAGAACGGAGGCTCGGCCACAGCCGTCGCGCTCGACCTGTCCGCCGAGGGCGCACCGCAGCAGGCGGTGGACGCCGCGCTGCAGGCGATGGGCGGCGTGGACCTGCTCATCAACAACGCGGGCATCATGGACTTCACGCTGTTCGAGCGCCACGACCCGAAACGCATCGAGCAGATGATAGGCGTCAACGTCATCGCGCCGATGCTGCTGGTGCGCGCCGTGCTGCCGCACCTGCTGAAGCAGGACAGCGGGCGCATCGTGAACATCGGCTCGGCCTTCGGCTCGATCGGCTTCCCGCACTTCGCGACCTACTGCGCAAGCAAATTCGCGATGCGCGGCTTCTCCGAGGCGCTGCGCCGCGAGCTGGTCGACAGCCAGGTCGGCGTCACCTACGTCTCGCCGCGCGCCACCAAGACGCCGCTCAACGACGACGTCACAACCAGGATGCTGGCCGAGACCAAGACGAACATGGACGAGCCCGACTATGTCGCCGCCCAGATCGTGCTGGCGATCGAACAGGAGCGCAAGGAACATTTCATCGGCCAGCCGGAGTCCTTCTTCGCGCGGCTGAACGGCATGTTCCCGCGCCTGGTCGACAACGGCCTGCTGAAGAACACGCGCATCGCGCGCAAGTACGCCCAGTCCATCGGTAAGTAATCCCATCAACAAGCAACATTCACACAAGGAGGAGTTATGAAGAAGTACACCTGGCTGATCGCCCTGCTGTTCGCTGCCACCAGCGCATTCGCCGAAACCGCGCCGCTCGACGCCGCCATCCAGAAATTGCAGCACGACTGGGCAACCGCCTTTTACAAGACACCCGAAAAAGAAAAGGAAGCCGCGTTCGAGAAGCTCGTCAAGGAAGCACACGAAGTAAGCGCCGCCAACCCCGGCCGCGCCGAGCCGCTGATCTGGGAAGGCATCATCACCAGCACCCTGGCCAAGTACCAGAGCATCTTCTCGGCCGGCGGCACCGCCAAGGCCGCGCGCGACCTGTTGCTGGCTGCGGAAAAGATCGACGCCAACGCCCTGAACGGTTCCGCGCTGACCTCGCTCGGCAGCCTGTACTACAAGGTGCCGCGCTTCGGCTCTTTCGGCGACCACGACAAGGCGCGCGATTACCTCGAGCGTGCGCTCAAGGTCAACCCGGACGGCATCGACCCGAACTTCTTCATGGGTGAACTCATGGTCGAGCGCAACGAAAATGCCAAGGCGCTCGAATACTTCAAGAAGGCACTGAACGCCCCGGCGCGCCCCGGCCGCGAGGATGCGGACACCGGTCGCAAGGCGGAAATCCAGGATGCCATCAAGAAGATCGAGAAGAAGCACTAACTCGCATTCGACTCGGAACACCGGCCCCACCGCGATGGTGGGGCTTTTTTTGGATGGTGCTCAGCCGGCAAACATCACTCCACGGGCAGCCCTTCCGCTTTCATGGCGGCGACCACCGCGGGACGCGCGGCGACGCGATTGAAATATTCCCTTAACGCAGGCCAGGGCGACAAATCTATTCCGGTGAAAAACGTCCATCTGAGCATGGTGAACAAATACGCGTCGGCGACGGAAAACGTATCGCCCAGCAGGTAACTCCTTCCTTCGAGCGCGGATGCGGCGTAACCCAACCTCTTGTTGAGCCTTGCCTTGATGGCATTCCTAGTTTCCTCCGGTACCGCCGGATTGAACAGCATGCCGAAGCTCTTGTGAATTTCAGTCGAGATGTAATTGAGCCACTCCTGGAGCCTGTAGCGCTCCAGGGTCCCGGCCGCAGGCGCAAGGTTTTTCGCGGGCGCGAGATCGGCAAGGTATTGCACGATGGCAGGCCCCTCGGTCAGCAGCTCGCCGCTATTCATCACCAAAGCGGGAACATAGCTCTTGGGATTGATGGCCTCGTAGTCGGTGCCGGTATCGGTTCTTTTGGTCTTGAGATTTACCTTTTCTGCCTCGAAAGGGATTCCCGCCTCACGCAGGACGATATGCGGAGAAAGGGAGCAGGCACCCGGACTGTAGTAGAGCTTGATCATTCGCCTATCCTCTGCATTGACGTCACAGCGGCAACTTAGCAAGGATTCGGCCCTGCCTCAATAAATCAAACCCTGTAGGTAAAGACACTTATGTTTCAAACGCGGCCCGATCGTCAGAATGGCGTCCCCTGAATAAATAGCGGCCTATCAAACAAAGCCATGGCGGAAACCATCGATTCGAGAACAAGCGCGCATGACTCGCGGTTGGGCGATAAACGGGAGCTTGCCCTCCTGAGCCTCATCAAGGAAGGCGATTTCGATGCCCGGCAGAAGATGATCGCGCACAACCTGCGCCTCGCGCTCAACAGCACCCGGCGCTATGCCAACATAAGGCTTTTCGACCTGCTCAAGGCCGGCAACCTGGGGCTGGCGTACGCGCTGGAAAATTTCGAACGCGAAGGCCATGGGCGTTTTTCGGCCTACGCCGACCAGTGCATCCGCCAGAGTATCGAATACGCCATCCAGAATTGGGACGGTTGCGGCCCGGCGTGGCTCGAAAAACCGGACCATGACCGGTACCGTATCGTCGCGAACGACGATACAAATCCGTCGTCGGTGCATTTGATCCGTGATCCCGGTCTCCCTGCCCATGACCAAATTAACTGATTACGCCGACGCAGCCGCGACGGAATATTTGCGGGAGACGGGAAAAACCGAACTGGAGCCGCACTGGCTGGCCGAGTTTTTCCAGGACTGCGGCGTGCTGGATGAATACCCCCGCCAGGACCTGGTCGCTTTCCACGCCATGGTGCAAAAAGAGCTGATCAGAAGAGCCGAACGCACCGAAAAGCAAGCACGCCTGCGACTGGACAAGATCGCGCGCACCGCGAAGCCCCCGCACAAGCCGTAATTCCTCCAGGCAAGCCCGTCCGTATAAAAAATTTCAGGCAGTTGCGGCTGCCCTGCTGCCTGGAAGCGTATTTCATGGCATGACATTCTGGTTTGTGCCGGTAGCGGTCGTGCAGGCAGCTGTCGTCGAGTGGCCGATTCTCGACCCAGCCGGTCGCGCCAGTGATAAAAAGCCGTCGTGTTAGGCGCGGATTTTTGCGTCGTAACCCGACTTTGGGTACCGTCGGGTTACGCGATGAAACCGCTAATCCGACCTACGAGTTTTTCAGCGCCCCGACACCACGCAGCGATTGCGCCCGGCTTCCTTGGCCTCGTAGAGCGCGCCGTCGGCATCCTTCAGCATCGTCTCGTAATCCGGGTGGCCGTTGTAGGTGGCGATGCCGACGCTGGTGGTGACCTGGGTCGTCTGCCCATCGCCGACGCGCAGCGGCTCCGCGGCGAACTTCTGGCGTATGCTCTCCGCAACCTGCAGGGCCTGCTCCCTGCCGACTTCGACCAGCACCACGAGCATCTCCTCGCCGCCGTAGCGGAACACGAAGTCCCCGGCGCGCACGCTGCCGGTGACGAGGTCGGCGGCCTGCTGCAGCACCAGATCCCCCGCCGCGTGCCCGTAGGTGTCGTTGATCTTCTTGAAGCGGTCTAGGTCGAGCAGCAGCACCGCAAACGGCACGCTGCTGCGCCGCGCCAGCGCCATCTCCCGCGTCAGCACGGCGGGCAGGAAGCGGCGGTTCAACAGGCGCGTCAGCGCATCGCGGCCGCTTTCCACCTCGATGAAACGGTCGAACAGGCCGCCCAGCATGAACTTGATCTCGGCGATCCCCGCCTCGATCTCCTTCATCAGCGCGCCCCCATCGCCGGGATTTTTGCGCGACTCGATCAACTTGGGGAACAGCGATTTTTCCACGTCCTCGATGCGCCGGCGGATCTGTTCCAGCTCCGGCGCGGACTCGAAGATGATTGCAGCCTTGTGCTGCAGCCACATGCCGAATTCGGAGTGCTTGATGTCCGGCAACTCCGCCGCGCTGCCCTCGGCGAGCAGCTTGAGCAGGATCTGCTGCGCCCACTCCAGGATCGCCGCGCGCTGCCGCTCGCGCTCGGCCAGCATGTTCTGCCCCAGGGCGAACATGCGGTAGGCCTCGTCGGTGCGCGTCTGCTTTTCCATGTCGATCACGTAATAGTCCGTCATCGCATCCAGCGCCAGCTCGATCGTTTCCGCGACGAAGTTGCTCGCCTTCACCAGTTCGCCGCGCCCCAGGGTGGATTCCACCAGATGGCCGTGGATCGCATGCTTCAGCATGCGCGCACCGCGCATCACCAGCGCGATGGGCACCTGGATGCGCGCATGCACCTCGCCGATGTGGCATTGATGCTTGTAGATCGCCTCCGGATATTGCTGTTCGTCGGAAAACAGCTCACACAGCCAGCGTTGCATCGAAGCGTGCAGGCGCTGGTTGACGAGGTCGTTATCTAGGAACGTCCTGGCTTCCTCGTCGTCCAGCATGTTCCGGTAGAACAGATCGGCCAGCCCGGCGGCTTGCTGCCGCACGATTTCTCCGACCAGTCTGCGCAGCGCGACGGGAGTCTCTTCGGAGAGCCTTTGCCAGTCGGCGGCAAACTCCCTGCTTTGCTTCAGTTTGATCATGATTGCCTGCCCAGAAATATCTCAGGTTATTGTACCGGCAAACCCTCGCCCGGGCTTTAGCCGGCCAGCAGATTCAACATGCCGTCCAGCCCGACGAAATTCAGCGCATAGCTGGCCTGTTCGCGCACCACCGGCTTGGCGTGATAGGCGACGCTGATGCCGGCGCGCGCCATCATCTTCAGGTCGTTCGCGCCGTCGCCCATCGCGATGACCTGCTCCGGCCGGAGCTCAAGTTCCTCGCGGGTTTTCACCAGCCAGTCGGCCTTGGCCTGCGCATCGAAGATCTTGCCCAGCACCCTGCCGGTCAGTTTTCCATTCTCGATTTCCAGCGTGTTGGCATAGGCAAAATCGAGACCGAGACGCGCCTTGAGGCGCTCGGTAAAAAACACGAAGCCGCCGGACACCAGCAGCGTCCGGATGCCGTGCTCCTTCAATTTGGCCAGCATGATTTCCGCGCCGGGCGAGAGCCTGAGGCGCTCGTCGTACACGCGCTGCAGGGCGTGCTCGTCCAGCCCTTCGAGCAAGGCGACGCGGCGGCGCAGGCTCTCGGCGAAATCGATCTCCCCGCGCATCGCCGCCTCGGTGATCGCCGCGACCTGCGGCTTGAGCCCGTGCATGCCGGCGATCTCGTCGATGCACTCGATGGTGATCAGCGTGGAGTCCATGTCCATCACCAGCAGCCCGAAATCGCCCAGCGAGCGGCCGCGCGGCACGAAACCGTAATCCAGCTGGTGCTCGAAACAGTAGTGCGCAATCTCCGGATGCGACTGCGCTTCGGTCAGGCGGCAGACATGCCCGGCGACCTGCTCGCGCTGTCTGGCCTGTGACAGTTTGGACAAGTGATCCAGATGGATGGCGGCTATGGGGTGGATAGCCTGGACGATGAGGTTCATGGTTCGGTGATGTAAAAAGCGGTGCGGTTTTGCAGCGGCGATTATCCGTCATTTCGGCCGGATTTTCCCGCCCATCAAAAGACTAAAGGGTGCAGGCGCGGTAAACTGTCGGAAGTTAACCATGAACCGAGGAAAGCCCCCCGTGAAAACTCTTGCCAGCTGTCTTGCCCTTACCGCCGCCCTGCTGTTCGCCTCCGTTGCCGAAGCGCAGCAAACCGTCAACGGCTGCCTGATCAAACGCCGGACCACCTGCCCCGGCGCCAACCTCGCCGGTACTGACCTGACCAAATCCAATTTATCCAGCGCCGACCTGTCGGGCGCCAACCTCGCAGGCGCCAACCTGAGCTTCGACAAGATCGCCGACGCAAACCTGAGCAGGGCCAACCTGTCCGGCGCCAACCTCACCGGAACCGTCCTGACCGGGACTTATTTGAACAACGCGAATCTGTCGCGCGCCGTCCTGGACAAGGCTGACCTGTCGCAAGCCACCCTGACGGACGCCAACCTCAGGGAAGCAAGCCTTGCGGGCGCAAACCTGTCCATGGTCAACCTCAAGGGGGCCGACCTCACCGGCGCCAACGCCAGAGGCGCGGTGTTTGCGATGACGAGCCTGGTCAATGCCAACCTCACCCGCGCCGATCTCACCGAGGCAACGCTGATCGGTACCAACCTGGGCAGCACCATCCTGGAAGGTGCGAAATTCTGCAGAACCACCATGCCGGACCGTAGCGTCAACAACAGCGGCTGCGCGAAGTAAAGGCGCCGGCAGGCCTGCGGGAGCGGCAGGCACTGGCCGACCCGCACCGGAGCCCTATCCCTGGGCGTCACGCTCCAGCAGGCGCGCCAGTTCGCTGGCCTCCATCGGCTCGCCGTAAAAATAACCCTGGACTTCATCGCAGCCGTTGAGCTTCAGGAAGTCGGCCTGCATCTGGGTTTCCACGCCTTCGGCGATCACCTTCAGCTTCAGGCTGCGCCCCATCCCGATGATCGCCATGACGATGCCGTCGTCGTTGATGCACCCCTTGCAATCCCTCACAAACGACCTGTCGATTTTCAACTTGTCGATGGGGAAGCGCTTCAGGTAGCTGAGCGACGAATACCCCGTGCCGAAATCGTCGATCGCGATCTGGATGCCCATTGCACGCAATTCGTCGAGGATGGCGATGACCATCTCCTCGGCGTGCATCGCGATATTTTCCGTAATCTCCAGTTCCAGGCATCCGGGATTCAGCCCGGTCTCCTTCAGCGCATCCCCGACAACACCGGCAAGCCCCGGCTGCCGGAACTGCATCGCCGAGAGGTTGACGGCAACGCGGATGGGCGGCAGCCCCGCATCCTGCCATCGCCTGTTCTGGGCGCATGCCGTGCGCAACACCCATTCGCCGACGGCGACGATCAGGCCGGTCTCCTCCAGCAGGTGAACGAACTCGGCGGGCGGGACCATGCCCAGTTCCGGATGCCGCCAGCGGATCAGCGCCTCCGCCCCGACAATCCGGCCGCTGAACAGGTCGAACTGGGGCTGGTAGTGGAGCACGAACTGTTCTTTTTCCAGCGCGTGGTAAAGGGCGGTCTCCATGGTCAGGCATCCTTTTCCGCGGGTGCCCATTTCCGGCCTGTATGCCTGGTAGCTGCTGCCTCCATCCGCCTTTGCGCTGTAGAGCGCGGACTCCGCATTCCTGAACAGCTCGTCCCACTTCCTGCCGTCCCTCGGGTAGAAGCTCACTCCCACGCTTGCCTTGACGAACAGTTCCTGCCCGTCGACCCGGAACACTCCGTCCATGCATTGGTGGATCGCGGCCGCGAGTTCCGAGGCCTGCGCCTCACCGTCCAGATACGGCACGACGGCGACAAACCTGTCGGCGCCGAGCCGCGCGATGAAATCGTCTTCTCCGAACGCCATGCGCAGGCGCCCGGCCGAGTCGAGAAGCACCTTGTCGCCGGCTATCACGCCCAGCGTATTGATGATCTTCCGGAAACGGTTGAGGTCGATCAGGAAAACGGCGAACGGATTGCCTGCCGGGTGCAGCGTCATCGACCTGAGGTGCCTGAACAGGTGCTCGCAGTTCGGCAACCCGGTCAAACCGTCGAAATGCGATGCACGGTAGAAATCTTCCTGTATCTCCTGCAGCTCGGCCTGCATCGCCGCCTGAAGGAGTTCCCGCTCGACGGCCGGCGCCAGCCGCGACAGGTTGTCCTTGTGAATGAAATCCCTCGCGCCATGGCGCATCACCTCCGCCGCCACCTCATCCGTCATCAGCCCGGAAACGATGATGAAAGGCGTATCCCTGAATGTTTTCCGCACGATGCGCAGGGCCGACATCGAGTCCAGCGCGGGCAGGTTATGGTCGCAGATCACGACATCCCAGGGTTTTAGCTCCAGCACGGCCCTGAGCCTCTCCTCGGTATCGACGCGTTGATGCTCGACCGTGAATCCGCCCCCGGTCAGTTCGTTGCGGATCAGCTCGAAGTCGTCTTCGGAATCCTCTATCGCCAGAACACGCAGCATTTTCTCCATCGCACTCACACTTGCCTCCCTGCTATCGGTTCAACCCTGCAATCGCCCCGGCGATTGCGCCGAGCGGCAGGGTCTTGATGACCGCGCCCCGCTTGGCCGCTTCCTTGGGCATGCCGTACACCACGCATGTCTGTTCGTCCTGCGCGATCGTCAGCGCGCCCTCGTTGCGCATTTCGAGCAGCCCCGCCGCGCCGTCGTCGCCCATGCCGGTCATGATGATGCCCAGCGCATTCTTGCCCGCGCACTTGGCCACCGAGCGGAACAGCACATCCACCGAGGGGCGGTGGCGGCTCACCGGCGGCCCGTCCACGATATCGACGTGGTACTGCGCCCCGTTGCGCTTCAGCAGCATGTGCCTGCCGCCCGGCGCGATCAGCGCCCGCCCCGGCAGCACCCGGTCTCCGCTCCTGGCCTCGCGCACCTCGATCCGGCACAGCTCGTTGAGCCGCGCCGCGAATGCGCCGGTGAATTTTTCCGGCATGTGCTGCACGATGACGATGCCTGGGCATACCTGCGGCAGCGCGGTGAGTACCGCCTCCAGCGCCTGGGTGCCGCCGGTGGAGGTGCCGATCGCCACCACGCGCTCGGTGGTTTCCGCCATGGCGTGCGTCGCGGCGGAAAGGATCGCATCGGCGGATAGTTTGGGCGGCGGAGCAATTCCCGCCGCCGGCGCGGATGGCACCAGCTTGCGCGGGTTGGCATGCGCCGCAGCCTTGATCGTGCTGACCAGGTCGTCCGAGGAATTTTCCAGGAACTTCTTCAATCCCACCTTGGGCTTGGTGACGATGCTGAATGCGCCCGCCTCCAGCGCCTGCATGGTGGTTGCAGCGCCCTTCTCTGTCAGCGTGGAGCAGATCACCACCGGCGTCGGGCGCTCGGCCATGATCTTTTTCAGGAAGGTGATACCGTCCATGCGCGGCATCTCCACGTCCAGCACGATCACATCCGGCCAGCGTGCGCGCATCTTCTCCATGGCGAATACCGGGTCGGAAGCCGCACCGATGAGCTCGATGCCCGGCTCCTCCGCAAGCGCGGCGGACAGCACCTGGCGCACCACGGCGGAATCGTCGACGATCAAAACCTTTATTGCGAACATAACATTCCATTCTTGTTAGCGCCGCTTGCCGGAGGCTGATGGCGCACCCAGACATGGCCGCTCCAGATGTCGAAAAATATGTTGCGGTGCCCGGCCCCGCCCAGGTGTTCGGCACAGGACGAAAAACCATGCCGTTTCACCAGGATCCGCGCCATCTCGACGTTCTTCGCGCCTACGTGGTCGTCCCTGACCGCCTGATGCGCGGAAAACATGTGCCCGCCGCCGAACAGCTTGACCTGGTACTCGCCGGGCCGGGTAGCGGCCTTGCCTATTTCGCGCAGCATCAGCTCCATCGCCTCGTCGGCATAGCGCCCATCCAGCGCACTGCGTTTCCCGGCAGGGTGCCTGGGCAACATGTAGTGGCACATCCCCCCCAGCAGCAGATCGGGATGCCACATCGTGATCGCGACGCAGGAGCCAAGCAGCGTGCGGATGCGCGTATCGCGTTCGCCGAAATAAATTTCGCCCGGCTGCAGGAATATCTCGATGACATGCGCCGGTTTCTTCATCAGCCCGGTTTCCGGTACACCGAGGGCACGACCATCTGCATGGTATCCGTCACGCCGTTCAGGCTCTCGGAATGCCCCACGAGGAAATACCCGCCGGGGCGCAGCAGCGGCAGCAGCCGCGACACCACCTGGCGCTTGGTTTCCTGGTCGAAATAGATCATCACGTTGCGCAGGAATATCGCGTCGAACTCGCCCAGCTTGCCCGGCGTATCGGTCAGGTTGTGCTGCATGAACCGCACCCGATCGCGCAAAGACTGCTCGACCAGCAGCGTGCCGTCATACTCGCCGACTCCCTTGAGGCAATAGCGGTTCAAATAGGCTTTGGGAATTTCCGGCACGCGCGCAATCGGAAACAGCCCGCTGCGCGCCTTTTCCAGGACGCGCGCGCTGATGTCCGAGGCCACCACTTCCCAGGGTTCGCTGCCCAGCAGTTCGTCCAGCAGCATCGCGATGCTGTAGGGCTCCTCCCCGCTGGAACAGGCAGCGCTCCAGATGCGCAGCCCCTTCCCGGCCTTGCGCGCCGGAACGATGCGCTGGCGCAGGAAATCGAAATGCTTCGGCTCGCGGAAGAAATGCGTCTCGTTGGTCGTCAGCGAATCCACCGCAACCTGCAGTTCGGCCTTGCCATGCGCCGAGGTGATGAGGCGGAAGTAGTCGCCGTAACTCACGAGATTGTGATGCTTCAGCCGCTTCGCCAGCCGGCTGGAGACCAGTTGCCTCTTGGCAGGGGACATGCTGATGCCCGCAATGCGGTAGATCAGGTCGCGAAACTGCGCAAACTCCTGGTCGTGCAGCGCAACATTGGCATCCAGTGGATTTCCGCCATGCCCGTGCGCCGGTTTTAGATGTCCTGCCGTTTTGTGCATTCTTCCTCCTGTTCGTATCGGTACGCCGGTCAGCCCGCGTTCCCCCCGCGCATGTCGATCAGCCGCCTCGCCTCGTCGCTGAGCGACCTGACCCTCAAGTCCAGCAGGATGTCTCCCGCAGCAAACACCACCTCGCCTACCTCGGCCTGCAGGCCCGCCACGGCGGGCGGCTGCTGGTCGTTCGGCGGAGGAACGATGACCTGCAGATCGCACGCCATCCCGGCCGGCAAGGCATGTTCTCCGCGCAGCACCGCGCGGCTCGCGGAAACCTCCACCGCCCTGGTGGAGAACCGCCTGCCATCGCCCGATTCGACAAGTACCCGCCAATAACGCATTTCACAAAAACCGGTAAGGATGTGCCGGGAAATGCAGTTTTTCTATCCGCCGGACCGGGACCCGGCCTGCATCCCCGGCTTCACGCGGCCACCTTGAAGAACGTCATCAGGTTCTGCAGCTGCATCGCCTGGCCGCTCATCTCCTCCGCCGTCGCCGCCAGCTCCTCGCTGCTCGATGCGTTCTGCTGGGTGATCTGGTTGAGTTGCTCCATCGCGGTGTTGACCTGGCCGACTCCCGCCGATTGTTCTTCCGACGCCGCGGCAATCTCCTGCACCAGATCGGATGTCTTGCTGATCGCCGGAACGATTTCATTCAGCAGCTTGCCTGCGCTTTCGGCCTTCTCTACGCTGCCGCTGGCGAGTTCGCCGATTTCCTGCGCCGCGACCTGGCTGCGCTCCGCAAGCTTCCTGACTTCGGCTGCAACCACCGCGAAGCCCTTGCCGTGTTCCCCGGCACGCGCCGCTTCGATCGCGGCGTTCAGCGCCAGCAGGTTGGTCTGATAGGCGATGTCGTCGATGATGCCGATCTTGCCCGCGATCTGTTTCATCGCACCCACGGTCTGCGTCACCGCTTCGCCGCCCGCAACCGCCTGTTTGGCCGCCGTCGATGCCATGCCGTCCGTGACCTTGGCGTTTTCGGTGTTCTGGTTGATCGAGGCGGACATCTGTTCGACCGAGGCCGAGGTCTCTTCCACGCTCGCCGCCTGCTCCGAGGTCGCCTGGCTCATGCTCTGCGCCGTCGCCGAGACTTCTTCCGACGCGCTCGACAGCGCATCCGCCGAACTCCTCACTTCGCCGATGATGCCGGAGAGCTTTTCCACCATGCCCTTGGTTGCGAACAGCATGCTGCCGGTATCGCTATCCCTGGTTTGCACCTGCACCGTCAGGTCGCCATTGGCAATACGAGCCATCACTTCCGCCGCATAGGCTGGCTCGCCGCCCAGCTGGCGGAGAAGATCGCGCGCGATCAGAATGCCGGCCAAGCTGGCGACAAGCAGCGCAATCAGGGTAATGGCCAGATAGAGCAGCAAGGCATTACGAGCCTCTTCGGCGTGTTCGGTGGCATGCTCGTCGAGATACACGCTCATCTTGTCTTCCGCCGCCTTCAGCAAGTTGAGTTTCTGGGTGATTGTGCCAAGCCACTTGGCAGGATCGACACCGAAATTACCTTCTACCGCCTTGTCCAGTGCAATTTTTTGCATCGCATCCACTTCGCTGGCGATACTGCTCTTCTCGACATCCTGGTAAAGGCGCTTCATTTCCTCCGCCCCGTAATCCTGGAATGCCCTGAAATGCATATTCTGCTCTGTCAATATTGCCAGCAACCTGGGGTAATTCTCACGATCGAACTGGTTGGCCGCAAATATCGGATTGAGTGTTGCGCGTGCACGGCCCGTCATTTCCTTGCCTTCCAGGAAATGCATAAAAGCAGTGGTCTGCATCAGTATTTCGGAATTATTGCTGGCAAACACCGTGTGCTGGACGATCTCGATGAGCAGGGAAATGGTGCCGGTGTAGTAGACATAGCTTTCCTTGGGCGTGAATCTGAGAGTGCTGATGGATTCCCTGGCTTGAGCAAGCTTGGCCAGCTCGGCATCGGCAGCCTTGACCACGGCATTCATCCCACTGGCCGCTACCGTTCCGGAAGCCTGCTCAAGAAACGCCTTGAATTCGGCCAGCGCCTTGTCCGTAATCTGCCGCTGCGCTTTCAGCTCGGCCGAAAATTTCTCGCCCTTCGACGACAGAAACCCGGCAGTTAGCCCGCGTTCGGTCTGATACTCATGAATGACCGCACTCGTCTTGTTGGTCAGATCGATTAGAATTTTCAGCTCCGCCATGTTGTTCATGGTGCTGTACTTTTCCAGCAGCACATTCACGGAATAAAACAACAGCCCAAGCAGCGCCGGCAGCAACATCAACATCAGCTTTGCCCTGAAAGATAATTTTGTGACACTCATTTCAACTCTCTCCTAAGTTATTTCTCGTTTTTGATTTTTGATTTACTGCTTTTGATTTATTGCTGCCTTGCCGCCCCCATTCCCCGCCTTGAAGAACGCCATGAGGTTCTGCAGCTGCATCGCCTGGCCGCTCATCTCCTCCGCCGTCGCCGCCAGTTCCTCGCTGCTCGATGCGTTCTGCTGTGTGATCTGGTTGAGCTGGTTCATCGCGGTGTTCACCTGGCCGACTCCCGCCGATTGTTCTTCCGACGCCGCGGCAATCTCCTGCACCAGGTCGGATGTCTTGCTGATCGCCGGGACGATTTCATTCAGTAGCTTGCCTGCGCTTTCGGCCTTCTCTACGCTGCCGCTGGCGAGTTCGCCGATTTCCTGTGCCGCGACCTGGCTGCGCTCCGCAAGTTTCCTGACTTCGGCTGCCACCACCGCGAAGCCCTTGCCGTGTTCCCCCGCGCGCGCGGCTTCGATCGCGGCGTTCAATGCCAAGAGGTTGGTCTGGTAGGCGATGTCGTCGATGATGCCGATCTTGCCCGCGATCTGTTTCATCGCACCCACGGTCTGCGTCACCGCTTCGCCGCCCGCAACCGCCTGTTTGGCCGCCGTCGATGCCATGCCGTCCGTGACCTTGGCGTTTTCGGTGTTCTGGTTGATCGAGGCGGACATCTGTTCGACCGAGGCGGAGGTCTCTTCCACGCTCGCCGCCTGCTCCGAGGTCGCCTGGCTCATGCTCTGCGCCGTCGCCGAGACTTCTTCCGACGCACTCGACAGCGCATCCGCCGAACTCCTCACTTCGCCGATGATGCCGGAGAGCTTTTCCACCATGCCCTTGGTTGCGAACAGCATGCTGCCGGTATCGCTATCCCTGGTTTGCACCTGCACCGTCAGGTCGCCATTGGCAATACGAGCCATCACTTCCGCCGCATAGGCTGGCTCGCCGCCCAGCTGGCGGACTATGCCGCGCGTGACCAGGAAACCGATCGTGCCGGAGGCGATCAGCGCCGCTAGTGAAATTGCCAGATACAGCATGAATAAATTCCATGCCTCACCCGCGTGCTCGACCGACTTTTTGCCGATAAACCCGGCCTGCTTGTCTTCCGCATCCATCTGCGAGTCGAGCAGCTCGGTCATCGACTTGAACCATCTCTCCGGGGAGACTCCGAATCCGCCCTGAGTCGCCTTCTCGTCGAGGATTTTCAGCATTGCGCCGATTTCGCGCACATATTCGCTGTTGTTGTTTTCATTGTTGATGTCCAGCATTTCCTTCGAGGCAAATTTCCGGAAGGTGCTCAGGAATACGAATTGCGATCCCTGTTCGAATTTGATCTTGGCATAGCCGGCGTCATCCAGCTTGTCGACCGAAAATACCTTGTTGACCAGGGCGCGCAGCTTTCCGTTCTGCTCCTTGCTGCGCATGAGAGAAGTGTAGGCCATGAGCCATTGCGTCAACTCGTCGTCCCTCGAATAAAAAATCACCTTTTCGTTAACGGTGATGATCTGGTCGATGGTATTGGTGAAAAAACCGATGCCCTCATCGGGCGAAATTCCGAATGTACCGATGTTCTCCCTGATCTTGTCGAGCTTCCCGAGGCTGGCCAGCAATCCATCAACGTCGCTTTTCAGGTTGCCCAATTCCAGGATGGCCGAGTCGTGCCCGAAGGCAGTCTTGATTTCTGCAATCTCCTTGTCCACCGCCTGCCTTTGCTTGCCCAGTTCGGCGGAAAACTTTTCGCCCTTCGACGCAAGAAAACCGGCGGTCAGCCCCCGTTCCTTCTGCAGTTCGTGGGCCAGATCACCGTTGCGTTCGGTCAGTTTTATCAATACGGACAAGTTTCTCGCTTCGACCGCCTTGCTGTAGTTGTCCCGTAGCAAAATCGCCGAACAGACCAGCAACCCAAGCAAAGCCGGCAACAGCATCCATACCAGCTTTGCCCTGAAAGACAATTTCACACTACCCATTTCCCAACTCTCCCCATCAAGTCGTTTTCGTGCCCGGATTACTGCTGCCTTACCGCACTATCGACCTTGAAGAAAGTCATCAGGTTCTGCAGCTGCGTCGCCTGACCGCTCATCTCTTCCGCCGTCGCCGCAAGCTCCTCGCTGCTCGACGCATTCTGCTGGGTGATCTGGTTGAGTTGCTCCATCGCGGTGTTGACCTGGCCGACGCCGGCTGACTGTTCTTCCGACGCTGCGGCAATTTCCTGCACCAGATCGGATGTCTTGCTGATCGCCGGAACGATTTCATTCAGTAGCTTGCCTGCGCTTTCGGCCTTCTCTACGCTGCCGCTGGCGAGTTCGCCGATTTCCTGCGCCGCGACCTGGCTGCGCTCCGCAAGTTTCCTGACTTCGGCTGCAACCACCGCGAAGCCCTTGCCGTGCTCGCCCGCGCGCGCAGCTTCGATCGCGGCGTTCAATGCCAAGAGGTTGGTCTGGTAGGCGATGTCGTCGATGATGCCGATCTTGCCCGCGATCTGTTTCATCGCACCCACGGTCTGCGTCACCGCTTCGCCGCCCGCAACCGCCTGTTTGGCCGCCGTCGATGCCATGCCGTCCGTGACCTTGGCGTTTTCGGTGTTCTGGTTGATCGAGGCGGACATCTGTTCGACCGAGGCCGAGGTCTCTTCCACGCTCGCCGCCTGCTCCGAGGTCGCCTGGCTCATGCTCTGCGCCGTCGCCGAGACTTCTTCCGACGCGGAAGACAGCGCGTCCGCCGCGCCGCGAACTTCGCCGATGATCTGCGACAGCTTGCCGGTCATGTTCTGCATAGCAGAGAGCAACTGGCCGGTTTCGTCCTTGCTCGTCACTTCAACTTTCACGGTAAGGTCGCCTTCCGCGAGCCGGTTCGCCACTACAACCGTGTCATTCAACGGACGGGTGATGCTGCGCGTGATGAACCAGGCGGCAATGCTCCCCAGTGCGACAATGACGATACACAAGGCAACGATCCATTGGATTACCGCTGCGACAACATGGTGCATATGCGCCGATTCCTGCCCCATGGACTGGGCATTGCTTTCGAGAAGCTGCTTCAACCCCTGATTGACCGCCTTATCGGCGCTCTTGATGGCCTTATCGATCTCATTGGAATTCTTGCCTCCGGCCTTGAGTATCACCGCCTCTTCCATCGCCTTGCGGTAATTCGCGACACCGTCGATCACCTGTTTCAGAAGCTTGTCTTCTTCCGCACCAATTTCGCCGACGGCTCGATAATCGGTAACGGCCTTTTCAATCTCGGCCATGTGGTTGTTGAATTTGGCTGCATAATCGCCGCCGCGCAGCACGTAGTTCTTGAAGCTCTGAATGCCTTCCTGCAGGCCGCCGAAGCCGTCCGAGAGCGCGGCTTGTTTGCGCAAATTGATTGTCTCGAAACTATTCCACTCCGCAGCGATTTCCCGCACCTTCAGCCAGGAAATACCACCAAGCAGCAAGGCCAGCAGGATCACCAGACCGAACCCCATCCCCAGCTTTGCGCCGATTTTCATGTCCTTAAACATAATCAGATTCTCTTTCCAAGGCAGATATTAAAAATTTGTCATTCCGGCGCAAACCGGAATGACAAAATGGTTCTGGCTGACAATCCGCGCTAACGTGCGTGCGGCGCACGCTACGCTCGCTGCAATGCGATTACTGCGTATGAGCCTCGCCGCCGCCCACCCCGGCCAGGGTGGCAATTTCATCCACCGACAGCACCTGCTGGATGTTGAGGATGATGACGAACTTGCCTTCGATTTTTCCCATGCCGTCGATAAAATCAGCGCGGATATTGGCGCCAAAGGAAGGCGCCGGTTCGATTTCGCCGGCGGAAATTTCCAGCACCTCGTTCACCGCATCGACCATCACGCCGATGTCCTGGGTCTCCTCGCCGTTCGCCACCTCGATGATGACGATGCAGGTGCGCCGCGTGATATCGGTGGCGCGCTTGCCGAAGCGCGCGCCGAGGTCGATCACCGGCACCACCGCGCCGCGCAGGTTGATCACGCCGCGGATGAAATCCGGCATACGCGGCACCTCGGTGAGGTTGCCGTACTCGATGATCTCCTTGATCGCCAGGATGCCCATCGCATAGGTCTCGCCGCCCAGCATGAAAGTGAGGTATTGCTGCTGATCCTGTTGCGCGGCGGCGTTTGCCGCGGCTGGCAGGCTCTTGTTGATTTGTGCGACTGCGTTCATGTCTGTTCCTTTTCTGAAAGTTGTAGGTTGTTGTAGGTCGGGTTTTAACCCGACATGTCGGGCTGAAGCCCGACCTACAGGGGCTCCCCTCGCCACTTTGGGGAAGGGAGAGCCTCGCCCCTAGAACTTCACGAAACCGCCGCCTGCCCCTGCCGCCGCCAATGCGAGCTTGGGCGCGGGATGCTGCCTCTCTGCGGTCGGCTTGCCCGCTGCGGCCTTGGGTGCTGCGGGAGTATTCTTTGCCAGTGCCACGGAAGCCGTGCCATCCACCTTGAAGAACGCCATGAGGTTCTGCAGCTGCGTCGCCTGGCCGCTCATCTCCTCCGCCGTCGCCGCCAGCTCCTCGCTGCTCGATGCGTTCTGCTGGGTGATCTGGTTGAGTTGCTCCATCGCGGTGTTGACCTGGCCGACTCCCGCCGATTGTTCTTCCGACGCCGCGGCAATCTCCTGCACCAGATCGGATGTCTTGCTGATCGCCGGAACGATTTCATTCAGCAGCTTGCCTGCGCTTTCGGCCTTCTCTACGCTGCCGCTGGCGAGTTCGCCGATTTCCTGCGCCGCGACCTGGCTGCGCTCCGCAAGCTTCCTGACTTCGGCTGCAACCACCGCGAAGCCCTTGCCGTGTTCCCCGGCACGCGCCGCTTCGATCGCGGCGTTCAGCGCCAGCAGGTTGGTCTGATAGGCGATGTCGTCGATGATGCCGATCTTGCCCGCGATCTGTTTCATCGCACCCACGGTCTGCGTCACCGCTTCGCCGCCCGCAACCGCCTGTTTGGCCGCCGTCGATGCCATGCCGTCCGTGACCTTGGCGTTTTCGGTGTTCTGGTTGATCGAGGCGGACATCTGTTCGACCGAGGCCGAGGTCTCTTCCACGCTCGCCGCCTGCTCCGAGGTCGCCTGGCTCATGCTCTGCGCCGTCGCCGAGACTTCTTCCGACGCGCTCGACAGCGCATCCGCCGCGCCGCGAACTTCGCCGATGATCTGCGACAGCTTGCCGGTCATGTTCTGCATAGCAGAGAGCAACTGGCCGGTTTCGTCCTTGCTCACCACTTCGATCTTCGCCGTCATGTCGCCGTCCGCCAACTGGTTGGCCACGCCCACCGCCACGTTCAGCGGCCGGGTGATGCTGCGGGTAACCCAGAAGGCAAAACCGAAGGCGATCAGGATCGCGCCAGCGGCCAGAATCAGGATCAGGCGTTCGGTCTCTGTCGCCAGGGCGTTGGCTTCATCGCCCACCTTATTCATCGAGGCGGTCTGATAGTCGATCAGCGCTGTAACCGCACCGGTATAGTCGCGCTGCGATTTGCGTATTTTGGTGAGCATCAGATCGACGGCTTCATCGCGCTTTCCGGCCTTCATCAATTCCAGGAACTTTTCCTGGTCCACGACATAGATCGCGCGCGCATCCGTTACTGCACCGAACAACTTCTTGCCTTCTTCGGAACGGACCGTCTTCTCCAGCTTGCCGAGGTTCTCGTTGATTGTATTTTTCGCCTCACCAATCCGGGCAAGTTCGTTCGCCACGTCTTCGCTGCTTTTTACCAGCGCCATATTGCGCATGGCGCGGGCGATGGTATTGACCCCGTCGACGGTGTTATTTGCCCAAACCGTCTTGGGGAACTTGTCGGTGACCATGTCGGTGATGTTGTCGTTAAGCTGGTTTACCCGCACATACGAAACGGCGGAAATTATCACAAGGAGCAGCACGACTAAACCGAAGCCGAGTCCGAGCCGCATCCCGATACGTAAATTTTTTAACATTATTTTCTCCCTAAAAATTACAACCACTCCACTTCACGCTTACCCATTCCCAGGCGGGCTCCCGCAAAAAACCGATAAAGCAACAATCCCGATCCAACCGTTCCCGCAGAAACCCGAGCGACGCGCGTTGCGTTGACTCCCGGCCTACGTCGCCTGCTCCACTGCCGTGCCGCCGGAACGCACGGCCACCTGCCCCATCAGCCCCGGTACATCGAGGATCAAGGCGACCTCGCCGCTGCCCAGGATGGTGAAGCCGCCGATGCCGCTGACCCGGTTGAACACCTTGCCGAGCGGCTTGATGACGGTCTGGAATTCACCCATCAACCGGTCCACCACCAGTCCGGCCTTGTGCTCGCCGTACCTGACCACCACGACGTTCTCGCGCCGCGCGGGTTCGCCCTCCACCTCGAAGTGCTCACGCAGCCTGAGATAGGGCAGCACTTCGCCGCGCAGGTTGAGGTAACGCCCGTCGCCGCCCGAGTTCTCCCAGGCGGCGCGCTCGATGCATTCCACCACCATGTCGAGCGGCACAACGTAAACGGAGTTGCCGACGCCGACCAGGAAACCGTCGATGATCGCGAGCGTGAGCGGCAGACGGATGCGCACCGTCGCGCCCTGGCCTTCCTCGCTGTCCAGGTTTACCGTGCCGCGCAACGCGGTGATGTTGCGCTTGACCACATCCATCCCGACGCCGCGCCCGGAGAGATTGCTGATTGTCTCGGCGGTGGAGAAGCCCGCCTCGAAGATCAGGTTGTAGATTTCGCGGTCGCTGAGGTTGTCCCCTTCGTTCACCAGCCCGCGCTCGATGGCCTTCTTGAGGATGCGCTGCTTGTTGAGGCCGCCGCCGTCATCGGAAACCTCTATGACGATGCTGCCGGCATCGTGGTAGGCATTGAGCTTGAGCGTGCCCTTGGCCGGCTTGCCGCGCGCGATGCGCACCTCCGCAGATTCGATGCCGTGATCCATCGAGTTGCGCACCAGATGGGTCAGCGGATCGCCGATTTTTTCCACCACGGTCTTGTCGAGCTCGGTTTCCGCGCCGCTGATGACCAGGTCGATGTCCTTGCCCAACTCCCTGCTCACGTCGCGCACCACGCGCTGGAAGCGGTTGAAGGTTCCGCCGATCTGCACCATGCGCAGCTTGAGCGCGGAATCGCGCACCTCTTCCACCAACCGGGATAATGTGGCGGTCGCTTCGAGCAGGTCGGCATCGCCGTTGCGCTCGGCGATCAGGTTGGTGCCGGCGCCGGCGATGATGAGCTCGCCGACCAGGTTGATGAGACCATCCAGTTTGTCGGCATCGACGCGGATCAGGTTGGCTTCGGCGCTCTTGTGTTCCTTGACCTGTTTCTGCTTGTCCAGAGCGGCTTCCATTACCGGCTGCTGCACCATATGCGCCTCCACCAGCACTTCGCCGAGTGGGCGCGGCGGCGCCGTGCCGTCACCGTGCTGCAAGCGCAGCGCGGCATCCAGCTCCAACTGGGTCAGCGTGCCGCAGCGCAGCAGCATTTCGCCGACGCGCAGGTCTTCTTCGGGCAATTCTGAGATGAGCCGCAAATAATCGGTGATCTTGCTGCGCGGCGGAAGGATGCGGATCATGCAGTCCTCGCGCACGAATTCGAATACACCTTCGATGGTGGCCTTGTCGGCATTGCTCTCGAAGCTGATCTCAAAGCCGAGGTAACAGCTTTCCGGGTCCATCTCCCCGGCCGATGGGATATTGTTCAGCAGGGTGACGATATGCTGGATGTCGCCCAGCGTGCTCAGGTAGCGGATGAAGGACAGCGGGTCCATGCCGTTGCGCAGCACGTCCTTGCCGAAGCGCAGCGAAATATGCCACAGGTCGGTCTCGACCTCGCCGCCGCCTTCGCTGGTAAAGGAGTGCTCATGCTCTACCGGCATCGTCGCCTTGGTCGTTTTTGCCGTGTCGCCGCCCAGATAATCGCTCAAGCATGCGACAACCGCCTTGCTCTTTTCCTGGATTTCCTCCGTTGGCTCGACACCCCCCGCAGCCAGATACTCGATCAGTTCCGCGAGATGATCGCAACTGGAAAGCAGCACTGCAACCAGCTCTCCCTCGATGCGCAATTCGCCGTTGCGCACGCGGTCCAGCACGCTCTCCGCGACATGCGTGAAGGCGACGATATAGTCCAAGCCGAACAGCCCGGCCGATCCCTTGATGGTGTGTGCGGCGCGGAAGATGGCGTTGATCAGCTCCTCATCCTCGGGAGATTGCTCGATACGCAACAGCGCATCCTCCATGTCCTGCAGCAGCTCGCGGCTTTCCGCGATAAAGGTGTGCAATGCTTCGTCGAGATTCATGTTCTACCTTTCAGCCCAAAACGGCAGATGGCGCATGGGCCACCGTGTTCATCAAAACTGCATATGTACTCTGCATCGATTTCTCGTCCCGCTTTTCAGAACCATTCCGGATGCCGGAAAAGCGATAACCGCTTCCGTGCACGGTCTGGATCAGACCATCCAGCCCGAACGGCTCCAGTGCGGCGCGCAGACGCCGGATATGCACGTCCACCGTACGCACTCCGACCAACACTTTTCTGCTCCACGCCTGATCCACCAACTGGCTGCGGCTATGCACCCGTTCGGGGTGGCTCATGAAAAAAAATAGCAGGCGGAATTCCGCCGGCCTCAGCAAGACAAGGATGCCGTTTGCCTTCACACGGTATGTGTCGATGGATATTTCCAGGCCTCCTGCAATGATCTGCCTTACCCCTGCCTTCATTTCCGGACCATCACTCCCCGCACATTCAGTTAAATTCAGCACCAATGGCATCGTTTGCCCTTCCGGAAATTTGCCACCGTTCAACCTTGTGCAGACGAAATCACCACCGGATCGCCAAATACACCCGCCAGGTTGCACAAATCCAGCATGTCCAGCACCGCCTGGCTGTGCGCAACGAAATGCAGCGGCTTGTTACCTTCCGCCGCCTCGCGCTTGGCCAGCGCCAGCAACTGCAATCCGGCCGCATCGATTTCACTGACATACGCCAGATTCATCTCGATTTCATTGCAAGCCGCCATCGCGGCGAGCAGGCTTTCCTTTACCTGCGCCGCGGAGTAAATGGTCATTTCCCCATCGATGCCGATGCGGCAGATTCCGTTTTCATTTACGACATTGACGTTCATGGCGTTATCCCTTTCAACCTTACGGCATGATCAGTTTGGATACCGCGGCCAGCATCTGCGCGGGCTGAAAGGGCTTGACCACCCAAGCCTTGGCGCCGGCCGCCTGGCCTGCGGATTTCTTGCCTTCGCCGGATTCGGTCGTCAGCATGATGATCGGGGTGAACTTGTAGTCCGGCAGCTTCTTCGCCTCGGTCACGAAGGTGATGCCGTCCATGTTGGGCATGTTGACGTCGCTGATGATGAGGTGGATTTTCTGCCCGTTCAGCTTGGACAGCGCGTCCTTGCCGTCGCACGCCTCGAGCACGTCGTAGCCCGCGCCCTTGAGCGCAATGCCCACCACTTGGCGCAGCGATGCGGAATCGTCCACCACGAGTATTGTTTTTGCCATCTCGCCCTCCTAGAAAAATGAAATCTCAGATGCATTAGGTGCTGCTTGAATCTTGCCGCCATGGTTGCCATGTTCTTCCGCCATCGCATAGGTGCTCTCGATTTCCTGCAATAGCTGCCCGGCGGCGACCGGCTCGAGCCTGCCGTTGCATTCGAATTCCGTCTGGCTTTTCTCCAGATAACCCGGCAGGCTGCCGATGTTGTCGCGCACATGGCTCAATATCTGGCTGACGCGATCCTGGAACTGGAGCTGCACCAGCGACATCGCAACCTCGTCCTTGATGCCGTCGCTTTCCTTGCGCAGGATGCCGCTCGACTCGGAAAGCCCGTCGGTAACCTGTTTGAAATTGCCCAGCACGCTGCTGATTGCGGTTTCCGAAGCAATCAGCGCTCTCGCCTCGCCTGCCGCAGTCTGTTCGGATGTATTTACCGCCGCGCTGATCGCGGCGCTGATGACCTTTACTTTTTCGCTGATCTGCTTGCCGGTTTCCTTGGAAAGCGTGGAAAGCTTCCTCACCTCGTCAGCCACCACCGCAAATCCCCGTCCCGCTTCGCCTGCCCGCGCCGCCTCGATGGCGGCGTTCAGCGCCAGCAGGTTGGTCTGGTCGGCGATGCCCGCCACGTCGATGGCCATTTTTTCCAGTTCGGCGATGAATTGCAGCAGCTCGCTGATCTCGGCGAGCATGGTTTCCTTATGCCGCATCGCATCGCGCAGCGAACTGACCACCGCACCCAGTTCCTTCTCGCCGCTGGTGAACACGCTTACCAGGCCGCCGTCTATGCCTTCGGATGCCGCTTCGGATGCCTTCAGCGCCGCATCCAGCTTGTCCACGATGCCGGAGAAACGCACCATCAGGTCGAGAATGGCAGTCTCCATCTGGCTCCTGCCGGTTTCGACCTGGCGCACCCATACCGGCACGACATCGCGGCCCAGCATTTGCAGGCTGAGGAGATAATCCCCCGTTTGCGCCCTGAATGCCGCATCGGCTTCTGCCTGGATGGTTTTTTTAACGGATTCGATATCGGCGGCATGCCGGCCGGAAAGGAATGTGCAACCGGCAACGGTGGAAAGCAGAATTGCGAGAATGGCAATAGCGGCCTGCCAAGTGAAGCCGCCGATAACTGCCAAACCGATTATCCCTGTTACCGCCGGAACCGCCGTGTAGGCCCAGTATTTTTTTGAACTTATAGCCATGCTCCCATTTCACCCAGTCTCCCCCTCCTCACATCCTGCATGCATTGGCCCAAAATCAGCCTGCTGGCTTTCCGCAACGAATGCTCACAACATGTGCCATATTTTTTATATATCGGGGGGCGCGGCATATTGACGTGCCGACAGGAAAGAAACTATCGGACGATATTTAAAGTTCCAGTAGGAAGTCAGGAAGTGAGGCGGGTAGGAATAATCCTACAGGGCAAACGGGGCCGTGATACAACCAAACTATCTATCTATCTATAGATCGCCCGGCATCTCCACCAATTGGTGGCGGATGGCGTAATGGATCAATTCGGCGCTACTGGCCATTTTCATTTTCTGCAGGATTCTGGTCTTGTGCGTGCTGATGGTTTTCACGCTCAACGACAGTTCATCGGCGATACCGCCGACCGGCATACCGGCAACAATCATCCGGAAAATCTGGTACTCACGATCGGAAAGCAGCGTATGGGAAGCGGGGTTGTGATTGCAGCCAAGTTCAAGCGCCAGCCGCTCGGCGACCCCAGGGCTGATGAATACGCCACCGCCGGCGACTTTCCGGATCGCCGCAACCAGCTGGTCCGGTGCGCTTTCCTTGGTCATGTAGCCTGATGCACCGGCCTTCAGCGCCCTGACTGCATACTGTTCCTCCTTGTGCATGCTGAGCACCAGGATTGCCAGCTTCGGCTTTTCGGCCTTGGCCAGCCTGACCAATTCAGTCCCGCTCCGGCCGGGCATGGACATATCCATCAGCGCCACATCGAACGGCTGTTCGCGCAACAGCCTGAGCATTTCCACCCCGTTGGCGGCCTCGCCCTCAACGATGAAATCGCCCTGCTCGAACAACAGTTGTCTTAAACCGCTCCGCACGATCGCATGATCGTCGGCAATCAGTATCCGTATCATTCGTCCAATCCCGCAAAATCATCCGGCTTTACCGGGATGATGGTCAGCACCGTAGTGCCTCCTCCCGGCGTGCTGAACAAATGGAAGTTCCCGCCCAGGCTGTGAGCGCGCTCCCGCATCCCTATGATGCCCAGCGAATTGCCCCCCTTTTCGCCCGCCAAACCCATTCCCTTCCCGTTGTCCGCCACCATGAGCAGGAGTTTGCCATCGTAGCACCCCAGCGAAATCAGCACCTCCTCGGCTTGTGCATGGCGCGCGGCATTGGTAAGGGATTCCTGCACGATCCGGAAAGCGGCGGTGGACACTTCCGCACCCAGGCTCCCGGCATCCCGGCAGTTGCCGTCCCTTTGCTCCGTATCGATTTCCAGCCGAATATTGGTATTCGTTCGTTCGCCGAAATCCTCGACCAGCCATTCGAGCGCCGCCGCCAGACCCAGGTCGTCCAGCATCATCGGCCGCAAATCCGCCGCCACCCTGCGCATTGCATCCAGCGTCTCGTCGATCAGCTTCGACATGGAGGCAACCTTTTCCGCCATGCCCGGCTGCTCCCTTGGCAAATGTTTCGTGAGCCACATTGCATCGAGCTTGACTCCCGTCAGCATTTGCCCGAGTTCGTCGTGCAGTTCACGCGCAATCCGCGTTCTTTCCTCCTCGCGCACAGTCTGCGAATAGGATAGCAGTTCCCGCAACTGTTCACGCGACTCCAGCAACTCGCGCTCGGCCTGCTTGCGCCGGCTGATGTCCTGAAAGGCGACCACGGAAGCGACGGCCTTGCCGTTCTCCATGATGGCGCTGGCGACAAAGGACACCGGCATGAGCGATCCGTTCTTGCGCAGGAAGGCATCATCCTCCGTCCTGCACACCCCTCCGCTCCTCAACACTCCGAGCACCCCGCAACAGGATTCCGGCAAGGGCGGGCCATCCTGCTTCTGCGAATGGATAAACCGGTGCATATCCTTGCCGCGCAACTCGCACGCCGTCCATCCCAGCAGCCGTTCGGCCTCCGGGTTCATGAAAACAAGCCTGCCCTCGCTGTTGAGGACGAATATCCCCTCGCCGAGCGTGGCGGTAACCCCATCCAGCAGCCTCTCGTTTTCCTGCAGTCTTTCCTGCGCCTGCCGGTGCTCGCACCGCATCGCCGCTTCCCGCAATTCGCGCTCGATTGCCGGCACCAGGCGCGCAAGCTTGTCTTTCATGACGAAATCTCTGGCGCCCTCCCTCATCAACGAAACCGCGCGTTCTTCGCCTACGCAGCCGGATACAATGATGAAAGGGATATCCGCCTCCGTTTCGCGCAGCACCGCCAGGGCTTCATTGGCGCCGAACCTTGGAAGGCTGAAGTCGGAAATGACCACATCCCATCTGCCATCCTTCATCGCCGCGCGCATTTCCGCCCCGGTCTCCACCCTTTCGCTGACAACCTTGAAAGCCGCATTATTCAGTTCGAAAAGGATCAGGCCGGCATCATCCGGCGAGTCTTCAACCAGCAGAACGTGCAAAGGCCTCTGCTGCATTTTATCTACGGCATGTATTCACAGCTTCATTCCATACCAGCCAGTACAGGCCGAGCTGGCACACCGCATCAATGAACCGGTTGAAGTCCACCGGCTTCTGAATATAACTGTTGGCGCCCAACGAATAACTGTCGATCAGGTCTTGCTCCTCCCTGCTGGAAGTCAGCACTACGACCGGCAGGAACCTGGACCGCTCATCCGCCCGTATCCGCTTGAGCACTTCCAACCCGTTCACCTTGGGCAGCTTTAAATCGAGAAGCACCAGTTGCGGCATATCGCAGGCATCTCTTCCCGAATATTTTCCGGCCGCAAACAGGAAGTCCAGGGCATCCTGCCCGTCCCTGGCAACCACCAGTTCATAGGCAAATTTGCATTCCTTGAAGGCCAGTCTCATCAGCTCCTCATCATCCGGGTTGTCCTCCACCAATAGAATAGTGCGTTTATCACTTTTCATTCTGCCGCCTCATGTTTTTCTCACTCTTTGCGGCAACGTAAAGTAAAACGTAGCCCCCTGACCTTCTTTTCCTTCCGCCCACACTCTACCATTATGCCGGTGGATGATTCGCTGCACCGTAGCCAGCCCGATTCCGCTTCCCTCAAACTCATCCGCCCCATGCAGGCGCTGGAAGGTGCCGAATAATTTATGGACATAGTCCATGTTGAAGCCGTCGCCGTTATCGCGCACGAAAAAAACCTCTTCCCCATCGATGGTGCACTTGCCGAATTCGATTTCCGCCTCGGCTTTCTTGCCGGTGTATTTCCAGGCATTGCCCAGCATGTTGTCCATCACGATACGCATCAGCCCAGCATCAGCCCTCACAGGCATGCCGGGCTGCAAAATGAGCCGCACTTGCCGTTCCGGATTCGCCCTGAAAAGGTCATCTGCAACATGCTCCGCAACTTCGCTCAGATCAACCGGTTCCCGCCTGAGCGGGCCGCGCGCCACCTGAGAAAGCTGCAACAAATCGTCGATGAGACGATCCATACGCTGGCTGGCGCGGCACACGCGCTGCAAGTAATCCCTTCCCGTCGCATCCAGCTTGTCATGGTAGTTTTTCAGCAATATATGGCTGAAACCGTCGATGCTGCGCAATGGCGCACGCAAGTCGTGAGACACAGAATAACTGAACGCTTCGAGCTCCTTGTTGATGATTTCCAACTGGCGGGTGCGCTCCTTGACCCTCCGCTCCAAATCAAGGTTGAGCTGTTTGAGTTCGGTTTCCGCCCGTTCCCGGCATTCCCGTTCGGTAAAGGCATCCAGCGAAAACGAGATATCGGCGGCCAATTCCAGCATCAGGCTGACGATATCCGCCGTAAAAAATTGCGTTTCCGCAGCATAGACGTTCATTGCGCCAACCACGATGCCCGCTTCACGGATCGGAAAGGCGGCAGATGCGCGGAAGCCGCGCATCCGCGCCCCATCCCGCCACGGCATCATGCCCGGGTCATGCTCAATATCCTGGCAGACGGCATGCGCGCCTTCGCGGATCGCCCGGCCGGTCGGGCCGTTGCCGGTGCGCTCGTCGTCGAGCAGGATGTCGAATTTGCTCAGCAGATAATCCTTTTCCACACCGGCATGGGCGACGGGTATCACCCAGTTCTCGTCCAGCATGCCGATCCAGGCAAACCGGAAAAGCCCCGACTCGATGGCGGCCTCGCAGATCGCCGTAAAAAGCTCGTTTCTGTCCCGGGAGCGCACGATCGCTTCATTCACCCGGCTCAGCAAGCGATACGCCCGGCTTAGCCGCTCGATCTCCACTTGGGCGTTCTTGGCCGCGGTAATGTCCTGCATCATGCCCATGCCCGCAAGGATGTTGCCCTCCGCGTCGCGCTCGACCCGGGCGCAATTCCTTATCCAGCGCGTTTGCCCGCCGATCACGATGCGGTGCTCGATGTCATAAGCCGCACCCAGCATCGCCTCGCCCCAGGCATTGAGCAACAGTTCGAGGTCGTCGGGATGAATGGCTTTAACGAAAATTCCCGGATCAAAGACTTCAAGATTGAAGGCTTCCATATCCGACGCCTCAAGGTCGATGACAGGCTGTTGCGCGATGCCGAACAGGCGGCAAATTTCTTCCGAGCGCTCCGCCCGGCCGGTGCGGGCGTCGAAGCTCCAACTGCCGATCTTGCCGATGGTGCGCGCGATGCCGAGGCTCATCTCGTTGCGGCGCAAGGTTTCTTCCGCCTGTTTGCGCTTGGTAATGTCGCGCGACAGAACGATGAAGCGCGGCTCCTGCCCCGCCCCGACGGGTTTGCGGGAAACGGAAAGCTCGAACCAGCGCTTGTCTCGCGCAAGCGGCAATTCAAATGTCCTGCCATGCGACCGCCCGCTTTCCTGCGCCTCCCGCAAGGCCGACATGACCACGTTTGCCGCATCGGGCGGCAGCACATCGGCCACCGTTTTCCCCAACATGTCTTCAATAGGCATCGCCAGCAAATCCAGATGCGCGGTATGGCAATCGTAGTAGCGGCCATCCAGCCCGAGCTCGAACAGCAGGTCGGGAATGGCGTCGATCGTCGCCTGCAGTTGGTTTTGCGACGCGCCCAAGCGGCCGTAAGGGCTTTCAATCGTCTCGACGAAAATCGCCCGATACAGGAACAGGTAGGCAATCGCCTTGTACACATGCCCCATCAGGTTGTAAACATCGGCCACCCTGACATAGCGCGTGAAGAAAAATCCGCTCAACGCCATCACGCACACCGCGCCGAACAGCGCCGCCGCATCGAACGGCAGCGGCTTGCGCATGCGTCGCCACAGCACCAGCGCGGCGGCGAAATTGAGCGCGATGATCGCGTATTCCCAGCCGATCTTGATTGCGGTGAGCCCTTGTCCCGGAGCGAAGGTGCTCGGCAGTTCGTCCTGATGCGACAGGATCAGCCAGTAGGCAAATGCGGTAACAGAAACCACCGCCGCAAACAGCTTGTAGCGGGTCACGGCAGAGGTCAAGGGGCGCCACGGCATAATGACGGCCGCAAGCAACGCAACGGCGGCCAGCGACCGCTCAGCCAGCCAGAAATCGATCGCCTTCTCCGCGCCGCTCGGCGTCACGAAATCCGGCATGCCCTCATATGACAGCATGTGCGCGAAATTGAGCAGCCCCACCCCGAGGAATGCACAGGCAAGCAGTACGATATTGCCGGGTAAATTACGGTGATAGGAATGACAGCCCGCCGCAAAGATCAGCATGGATACGACGAGGGCAAAAGTCTCAAACAACATGTGCAGCGGCAGGTATCCCGGAAAGTTGCGCATGCCGGTGACGACGGAAAACGGGAGCGTCAACGCCGCGCCGATCGCCAGCAGCGTGATGACAATGGCAATGCGGAACATCGGTTCTCTGTGACTGGAATGCAGGCTCATCTCGCCCTTTTCCGGTATGCGTGCGGATTCATGCTGGTAGCGCTCTTGTGATGTAACGTCGATGTTTGATTTTTGCCCGTCTGGCCGCCTGCCGCATTGCAGTGGTGGCCTTTGGGTTGGCGAAGTTCGCGAATCAGCGCGGGAAGGTAGCGGAAATCAGGTTCAATGTATATATGCCATTCGGCCTATTTTGCATGCCCTGCGGCCGGTTCGCCGAACCGGCATTTCCTTGGGGATGGTGTGGTTTTTGCCGGCGGATATCAATCGCCAAGCGGGGGTTTGCAGGTCTACGCGGCGATCGGCTCGTCGCGCATGCGCAAGGCTTCCTCGATGTCCACCGCGACGACGTTGGACACGCCTTTCTCCTGCATGGTCACGCCGACCAGCTGCTGCGCGAGTTCCATGGTGAGCTTGTTGTGGCTGATGAACAGGAACTGGGTGTGCTGCGACATCTTCTTGATGAGCGCGCACAGCCGCTCGGTGTTGGTGTCGTCGAGCGGCGCGTCCACCTCGTCGAGCAGACAGAACGGCGCCGGGTTGAGCTGGAACAGCGAGAACACCAGGGAGATCGCGGTCAGCGCCTTCTCGCCGCCCGACATCAGGTGGATCGAGCTGTTCTTCTTGCCCGGTGGCTGCGCCATCACCTGCACGCCGCTGTCGAGGATCTCCTCGCCGGTCAGGATCAGGCGCGCCTCGCCGCCACCGAACAGGATCGGGAACATCTCCCCGAGGTGCTGGTTGACCTGGTTGTAGGTATCCATCAGCAGGTCGCGCGACTCCTTGTCGATGCGGCGGATCGCTTCTTCCAGCGTGGCCATCGCCTCGTTCAGGTCCGCGGCCTGCGCATCCAGGTAGGCCTTGCGCTCGGTCGCGGTCTGCAGCTCTTCGAGCGCGGCGAGGTTCACCGCGCCCAGTGCCTCGATGTCGGCATTCAGCCGGTTCAGCTCACTCTGCAGCGCATTCGGCTTGTTGTTGCCGGATTCCAGCAGCGGCAGCAGCGCCTGTTCGTCCACGCCCTGCAGCTGCTCCGCCCACTGCTCGAAGTGCAGGCGCGCCTCCTGCTCCTTGAGCGCGAGTTCGTTGAGCTTTTCGCGTAGCGGGTTGAGGCGGTGCTCGCAGGCGAGACGCTCCTGCTCAAGCTTCTGCAATCCGACCGTGGCGTGTTCCAGCGCGTTGCGCGCCTCGGCCAGCGCCTGTTCGGTGGCCTGGCGCGCCTCCAGCGCGGTCTGCAACTGCTGCTTGGCCGTTTCGTCCTCGCCGCCCGACAATTCCGCGCGCAGTTGCACGAGGTTCTGCTCAAACTGCGCGAGGGCCTCGGTGATCTGCTGGACGTTGTGCTGCAGGTCGGCAATCTTCTCGATGCAGGTCTTGGCGAAGAAACGCGCCTCCTGCAGCGCATGCTGCGCCTGCTGCGACCTTGAGCGCTGGTCGCGCAACGCAAGATCCTGATGGTTGGCCTGGCGCTGCGCCTCGTCCACCTGCGCATGGAACGCGGCGATCTGCTCGCGCAGGATTGCCGCCTGTTCGTCCACGCCCTGCTGCTGGCGCTGCTCGCCGCCCAGCTGGTCGGCGAGTTCCTGCATCTCGCGCTCGATCTGCATCGCGCGCTCCGCGCTGCGTTCCTGCGCCTGGCTCAGCTTGAGCAACTGCATCTGCAGGCCGTGCAGGCGCTGCTGCAGCTCGTTGCCGGCACTGCGCAGCGGCGCGATCTGCGCCTCGATGGACTGGTAGTGCTGCTCGGCCTCGGCAACCTGCTGCCGGGCAAGCTCCGCATCGCGGTTCTGCGCGGCCAGCTCCTGCTCCAGCCGCTCGATCTCGCGCTGTCGCGCGAGCACGCCGTGCAAGGTGCTGTCCGGCGCATGGAACAGCACGCTGTGCGCGCCGACCAGATGGCCTTGCGGGGTGACGAACCAGCCGCCCGCCGGCAATTGCGCGCGCTGCGCATAGGCCTGCGCGAGGTCCGCCGCCGCATAGACATGCGTCAGCCAGTCGCTCATTACCGGTTTTATCTGTTCGTCCTGGCACTGCACGTAACTCAGCAATGGACGCAGGTCGGGATTCATCCCGACAGCTTCGTCATGTCGGGATGAATCTCGACCTACGGAAAACAGCGCGAGCTTCGCCGGCGGCGCGTCATTCCATGCGGCGGCATCGGCAAGCGACGGCATGGCAATCGCGTTCAGCCGCTCGCGCAGCACCGCTTCCAGCGCGTCTTCCCAGCCGTTCTCGATGCGGATCGACTGCCACAGGCGCGGGAGTTTTTCGATCTGGCGCTGCTGCAGCCAGGCGTTGAGGTTCTTGTCGCTGTCGATATGCTGCTGCAGTTGCTGCAGCGCATGCAGGCGCGCCTCGGTCTGCGCGTGCAGGCGCTCCTGCTGCTGCAACGCGGTGCGCCGGTTGTGCCGTTCGCCGTCGGCCAGCGGCAACTGCTCCTGCAGTTGCGCGAGCCTCTCCACCTGTTCGGCGCGCTCCGCCTCCTGTTCGGCGATCTGCTGCTGCGCCTGCTGCAGCGCGCCGCCATCGGTGCGCGGCAGATTGTCCTTTTCCAGCAGCAGGCGCAAGCGGCGCGATTCCAGTTGCTGGATGTTGCGCTGCAGATGCTCGCGCTGCGTGTCGGCCAGTTGCAGTTGCTGCTGCAGTTGCAGTTGCTCGCGCTGCAAGGCGTTGTGGCGTTCCTGCGCGATGCGCGCCGCCTCTTCGGCCTGCGGCAGGTTCGCGCTTTCCAGTTGCGCGTGCTGCTCGGCCTCGGCGGCCTTGACCGCCGCACCGTCCTGCTGGCGCTGCCAGTGCTCCAGCAGCGAATGCACGCCCTGGCGCTGGTGCTTCTGCTGTTCGATCTGCTTCTCGGTGTTGGCGATCTGCTGCGCCGTGCGGTTCCGCTGATCGGCGACATGCTTGATGTGCTGCTCCAGCCGCGCGATCTCGGCATTCGCGGTGTAGAGCTCGCCCTGCTTGACGTGCAGCGCGTCGGAAAACTGGTAATGCCCGCTGCGCGCGGTTTCGAGCTGGCTTTCGATGTCGCGCAGCCGCGCGGTTTCCGCCTCCAGCTCGTTGCGCGTCTTCTCCGTCGCCTGCACGAACCGGACGCGCTGCGCTTCGGCCTCCTGCCGCTTCACGAGCCAGAACAGGTGCTGCGTAGTGTCGCGCTGCGCCTCCAGCGTGCGGTATTGCTTCGCCACTTCGGCCTGCTCGCCGAGGTGCACCAGTTGTTTTTCCAGTTCCTGCAGGATGTCGCTGACGCGCAGGAGGTTGTCGCGCGTGTCGCCGAGACGCAACTCCGTCTCGCGACGGCGGTCGCGGTATTTGGAAACGCCCGCCGCCTCCTCGAGGAACACGCGCAGCTCCTCGGGTTTCGCCTCGATGATGCGCGAGATCATGCCCTGCTCGATGATCGCATAGGCGCGCGGGCCCAGGCCGGTGCCGAGGAAGATGTCGGTAATGTCCTTGCGCCGCACGTGCAGGTTGTTGATGTGGTAGGTGGATTCGCCGTCGCGCTGCAGCACGCGCTTGATGGAAATTTCCGCGTAGCTCGACCACTGCCCGGCGGCCTTGCCCAGCGAATTGTCGAAGACCAGTTCCACGCTGGCGCGCGACACCGGCTTGCGCTTGCTCGATCCGTTGAAGATCACGTCCTGCATGGTCTCGCCGCGCAGCGCCGAGGCCTTGGATTCGCCCAGCACCCAGCGCAGCGCGTCGATCACATTCGACTTGCCGCAGCCGTTCGGCCCGACCACGCCCACGATCTGCCCCGGCAGCGCGATGTGCGTGGGATCAGCGAAGGATTTAAAACCGGCCAGCTTGATCTGGGAAAGACGCAATTTGGATTTCGTAACGTTTTATAATGCGCAGCATTCTAGCGGTCATGGCAATCAAAGTCACCCCCGGCCATAACCGCCCCTCTCCCCTGCCCTCTCCCGCAAGCGGGCGAGGGTGAAAAGGTGTCGCTTTGCGACGTTATAATTAGATAAACCTGACAGGCAGACCAAATGAGCACAAAACCGGGCAAAACGCTGGAAACCTTCCCCAACCCCAACCCGCGGCGCGATTACCATATCCACATGGAAATCCCCGAGTTCACCTGCCTGTGCCCCAAGACCGGCCAGCCAGACTTCGCCACGCTGATCCTCGATTACATCCCCGACCAGGCCTGCGTCGAGCTGAAGAGCCTCAAGCTCTACACTTGGTCGTTCCGCGACGAGGGGCACTTCCACGAGGACGTGACCAACCGCATCCTCGACGACCTGGTCGCCGCTACCCGGCCACGCTTCATGCGCCTGACCGCCAAGTTCTACGTGCGCGGCGGCATCTTCACCAACGTGGTCGCGGAACACCGCAAGGAAGGCTGGCAACCGCAGCCGCCGGTGGACCTGACGCAGTTCGAGGCACAGTCGAATACGCGCGGGTAACCCCTTCCGCTCTCACTCCCGCGCCGCACCCCCATACCACGCCTGCGTGGCATTGGCGATTCTCACCACCAGCAGCATCACCGGCACCTCGATCAGCACGCCGACCACGGTCGCCAGCGCCGCCCTGATGATGAAATACGCAGCCTGTAGGAGCGCAGCTCGCTGCGCGAAGGGTGCAATCGCCCGATGGTCTTGCATAGCCAATCCACTAATCCATCAAGAAACGATGGATTAGTGGCTGGTTAAATCTGGCTCCTGCGGCATATGGCCGACCTGCACCTCTAATAGCCCGGCTACTTCGGCTTGCAGGCATCCGTGTTCCCGCCGCAGCAGTTTTCCGTCAGATACGCCACCATGCCGTTTATCACCGCAAAATTCGCCGTGTAATAAACAAAGCGCCCCTCCTGCCGGCTCTCCACCACAATTCAAACAAGGATTGTTAGCGGGCACAACCCCACTTTCCCCAAGCAAATGGCCGTAATCAATCTGCAACATTGCCTTAACCCACCCGCAACAATCGGCAACTATCCTGCTGCGCATCCCACTCACAAGGGCAACCCGATGAAAACGCTTCAGGACATATTGAATCAACGCAGCCTTTCCGCGCTATTCCAGCCGATCATGAATATTTCGGACGGCACGTTCCTCGGCTTCGAGGGGCTGATCCGCGGCCCGGCCGACAGTCCGCTGCATTCGCCGATCAACCTGTTTGCAGCCGCCAAACAACAGGGGCTTTCACTGGAAATCGAGATGCTGTGCCGGCAGATTGTGCTGGAGTCCTTTGCCGCCCAGAACCTGCCCGGCAACCTGTTCCTGAATGTCAGCCCGGACGCCCTGACCCATCCCAGCTTCAAGAACGGGCAAACGCTGGGCTATCTGGAAAACCTCGGCATCGACCCGAAACGGGTCATCATCGAGATCACCGAAAACCAGCCCACCTTCGATTTCGAGGGGATGCGCAATGCGCTGCTGCACTACCGCAACATGGGGTTCAAGATCGCGATGGACGACCTGGGCGAAGGTTTTTCGAGCCTGCGGCTGTGGTCGGAACTGCGCCCCGAATTCGTGAAGATCGACATGCACTTCGTGCAGGGCGTCAACGCCGACCCGCTCAAGCAGCAGTTCATCCGGTCGATCCAGAGCATCGCCCTGAGCTCCGGCACGCAGGTGATCGCGGAAGGGATCGAAACGGACGCCGAATTCAGGGTGATACGCGACATCGGCATCGCCTGCGGGCAGGGCTATTTCATCGCCCGCCCGGCTCCCGTCCCGCCGCTGAACCCGCCCGCCGAGGTCGGCTGCCTGATCGGCGCAAACGGCGTCGTCGAACAACCCTATGGCAGCAGGCGCAGCATCACGGTGGAAGCGCTGTTGCGTTATACCGAGCCGTTCCAGCCGGACGCCGAAGCCGAGAAAGTTTTTGCCTGCTTCTCGGCAAACAAGGAGTTGCGCGCCGTTCCCGTCGTCAAGAACGGACGCCCGGTCGGGTTGATCAACCGCTATGAGTTCGTGGACAGCTTCGCCAAGCCTTTCCAGCGTGAACTGCTCGGTAAAAAACCTTGTGGGGGCATGATGAACACCGAGCCGTTGCTGGTGGAGAAATCCACCCCCATCCACGAATTGAGCAGTTTCCTGAGCGAATCGGCGATCAAGCATTTCACCGACGGCTTCATCATCACCGAACAGGGGCGCTACCTCGGGCTCGGCACCGGGCAGGATCTGTTGCGCGAAATCACCAACGCGCAGATCGAGACCGCGCGTTACGCCAACCCGCTGACCCTGCTGCCCGGCAATGTGCCCATCAACGAGCATATCGACTTCCTGCTGCAATCCGGCAAATCGTTCGCCGTCTGCTATTGCGACCTGGACAACTTCAAGCCCTTCAACGATGTGTATGGCTACCGCAAAGGCGACGAAATGATCCAATTCACCGGCAAGCTGCTCAACAGTGTCTGCGACCACCAGAACGATTTTATCGGCCATATCGGCGGCGACGATTTCATCCTGGTCATGCAAAGCAGGGACTGGGAGAAACGCTGCAACCAGGCCTTATCCTCCTTCGCGCAAACAGCCCTGATGCTGCTTGAGGAAAGGCATCGCTCCGCCGGCGGTTACTCAAGCGAAGACCGCCAGGGTCGCGTTGTCCACCACCCATCGCCCACGCTCTCGATAGGTGTGATTTGGGCTACTGCGGAGTCGTTCCACTCGCATCATGAAATAGCCGAAGCCGCCGCAGTCGCCAAAAAAATGGCCAAGAAAAAGCCGGGCAACAGCCTGTTCATCGAGCGGCGCGATCTCCGGCAACCAGCAATAGCCGACTCCCAACCCTTCCCGGACGCCTATCATGGATAAACGTCCGCCGAGCCTTCCAATTAGCCTGTTCAGGGGCGGGCGTCTCGCCCTGCATCTTTTTTACGCGGCGCTGCTGGCAATTTTTTACCCGCATCTCAAACAGGCAACACGGCGCCGCATCCTGAAAACATGGAGTCGGCAACTGTTGTCCATCCTCGGCATCGGCATCCGCACCGAAGGGCAATGGCCCGTGCGCGGCGAGGGCGGCTATCTGGTAGTCGCCAACCACGTCTCGTGGCTGGATATCTTCGTGCTGAACACAATATACCCGTCGCGCTTCATCGCCAGGGCGGAAGTGCGCGACTGGCCGCTCATCGGCTGGCTATGCAAACGCGGCAACACCATTTTCATCGAACGCTCCATGCGCCAAGATGCCGCGTCGGCGAACCGGCATGTCAGCACCCTGCTCAAGCAGGGCGTTTGCATCGGCCTGTTTCCGGAAGGCACCACGACGGACGGGAAACGGGCCGGGCATTTCCACTCGGCGCATATCCAGCCGGCAATCGACGCCGGCGCAATGCTTTGCCCGATCGCCCTGCGCTACCAGGACGGAAACGGCAAACAAAGTGCCGCTGCCGCCTTCACCGGCGATATAACGCTGGCGCAATCCATCTGGCGCATCCTGCGCAGCCCGCGTTTCGACGCCCTGCTGACGTTCACCCCTGCGTTGCCCGCCACCGGCGAGAACCGCAGGGCACTGGCGCGCGCCGCCCAAGAAGCCATTTCACAAGAGTTGCTGAACATTTCCGCCATGCGGTGCGCACCGGAACCGGAAACACCCTCCGCCGTTGCCGAAACGCTGCTCTCGGCGCAATCCGCCTATGTGCCGCCCCTCCGCCCGCTTCCCGTGCAAACGCCCAAGTAACGATTTCACAAACCTTTCATATCGCGGTCACTGCGCTGCAAAAAGAATCCCGTAATTTGCATGCATCTTCAACCAAAGGAGAAATGCAATGCTGGCATTCGACACTCATGCCCAACCCGCAACCCAACATCGCCTGATCACAAGCCTGGCGCGCGACGAGACCGAGATACAGGAAGCTCAGCGCCTGCGCTACAAGGTATTCGCCGAAGAGATGGGCGCAAGCCTGCCCAGTGCAAACGAAGGAATCGACCGCGATATCTTCGATAAATACTGCGACCATCTGCTGGTGCGCGAAAGCGAAAGCAACCGGGTGGTGGGCACCTACCGCATCCTTCCGCCCGACCGGGCACAGAAGATCGGTGGTTACTATTCACAGACCGAGTTCGACCTGATCCGCCTGCTGCATCTCAGCGACCGTATGATCGAAGTGGGGCGCTCCTGTGTGCACCGGGATTATCGCGACGGTGCGACCATCACCCACCTGTGGAGCGGGCTGGCCCAGTACATATCGAGGAACGGCTACGAGTACCTGATTGGCTGCGCCAGCATCGGCATGGCGGATGGCGGCCATGTCGCGGCCAGCGTCTACCGCAAGCTGCACCGCGCCTATGCCGCTCCCATCGAATACAGCGTGTTCCCGCGCAACCCCTTGCCGCTGCATGCACTGAACCAGTATCTCGACGCGCCGATCCCACCGCTGATCAAGGGCTATCTGCAACTCGGCGCCTATATCTGCGGGGAGCCAACCTGGGATGCGGAATTCAATACCGCCGACCTGCTCATCCTGCTGCCGATGTCACGCCTGAGCAGCCGCTATGCGAAACACTTTCTCAAAACATCGGAGCTCTTTCTCAAAATGCAACCCGGCAAACCATACCTGCATGGATAGTATTTTTTCAATCGGATACCCGAAAGGAATGCAGATGCAATTGATCTGGACGAGAAAATTGAGCGTCGGAAATGCAGTCATCGACTCCGAGCACAGGAACCTGATCCGCATGGCCAGGGACGTGATACGTGAGATCAGAAATGGCGATGCCGCGTCCCTGCTGCAGGCGGTTGATCCGCTCGAAAGCTGGCTGCGTATCCATTTCGCAAACGAAGAAAAAATCGCCCGGGCAGTCGGATTTAATTTCGACCGGCACGGCGTAGGGCAACAATACCTGCTGAAGGAATTCCAGCGGATACGGAACGAGTTAGCCGCCAAGAACGTCCTTTGGTCCGGCGGCGCAATAAAGTATTTCTCACGCCATCTGAAAAACTGGTTGATCGACGAGCATATCATCAGGCTGGACATGCGGATGAAGCTGGCCTTGCAACCCTTCGGCTACGGCTTCCTGCCCGGCGGCGAAGATAGCGCAGCCCGCCAGACGCAAAAGAAGGAGGCAGATAAACCGCTTCACGAATTCCACGCCAATTTACCTTCAATGCCGCCCCAAAAAGCGGTTGCGATCCGGAATGCTTTTTTGCTCACGCCACCGGCCATCCCCTTTTGCCTGCCGGAAAAATAGCTTCACTTTCTGCACCTCCTGGAATTGATCGATACAAAATTTTTGTGCACGCCATTCCGGAGGTCCCGGATTCATCTTCCTGTCACAAATTACGCATATATTGGCCATTCCTTTGATGAGAACGGAGGTCGAAAATGAGCGCAACTATTCTGGTGATCGAAGACGAGCCTGGAATCCAGGAGCTTCTGGCATTCAATCTTACCCAGGCCGGGTTCCGCGCATTGCGCGCGGTAGATGCGGAAAGCGCCTGGGAGCAAATTCGCCAAAGCCCGCCAGACTTGATTCTGCTCGACTGGATGCTGCCCAACACCAGCGGCCCGCTGCTCGCCAGGCAATTCCGCAGCGAAGCGGCAACCCGCGACACCCCCATCATCATGCTGACCGCCAAGGGAGAAGAGCACGACAAGATACTCGGGTTCGAATCGGGTGCCGACGATTACATCACCAAGCCGTTCTCGCCGCGCGAGCTCATTGCGCGAATACGCGCCATGTTGCGGCGCCATAATCTGGCGATGACGGACGAATCCATCGCCATAGGCGGACTGGAGCTTTCACCCGTATCGCATCGGGTCAGGGCGGGCGACGCCAGCATCGAACTGGGGCCGACCGAATTCCGTCTGCTGCAATTTTTCATGAACCATGCCGAAAGGGTGTTCAGCCGCTCCCAATTGCTCAACCATGTGTGGGGCACGCAAGCCTATGTCGATGAGCGCACCGTGGATGTGTATATCCGCCGGCTCAGGAAGGCGCTGGAAGTTGCCGGCAAGGACAGCCTGATCCAGACCGTGCGCGGCAGCGGCTACCGCTTTTCGGCGTAAGGCGGAATCATAATTCCCAGTCAGTTCCCCCCCCCGTTCACACCGCCATCAATTCGTAATTGAACAATCCCCAGTAACAAAACATTCACCGATCTTTAACCGGTTTTTCACACCCCCCCTCTAATCTGCCCGTGTCGCATCAAGGCGGCTTTTCTTTTCAAAACTACGGGAGATTTGAGCAATGCAAAAAGCACTTACACAACAGAAGAAACTCATCGTCATCGCACTGGCCGCCGCAACCTTCTCGGCGCCCGCATTGGCCGAAACCGCCAATGTGAGCTTCTACGGCGTGGCCGACCTGTCGTACGACTTCATCAGGAACGGCACTTCCGCAGCCGGCGTCGCCGGGGCAAACAAGACCAATGTGTCGAGCAACGTCTCGCGCGTGGGCCTCAAGGGGGCCGAGGGGCTGGACGGCGGCCTGTCGGTGATCTGGCAGATCGAGCAGCAGATCAACATCGACAACACCACCGAAGCGGGAGGCACCGGCACCTTTGCCACGCGCAACAGCTTCATCGGCCTGAAGAGCGACGGCGCAGGCACCGTGCTGCTGGGCCGCCACGATACGCCCTACAAGCTCGCCACACGCAAGCTGGACCCGTTCGCCGACAGCGTCGCGGACAACCGCGCGCTGATGGGCGGCGTGACCAGCCCCACCACGGTCGATTCCGCCAACACTGCCTTCGACGGCCGCCCGACCAATACCATCCACTACACCACGCCCAAATTGAGCGGCTTCACCGGCATGATCGCCTATGCCAATTTGAGGGAGACCAACACCACGGCCGCGCAACTGAAAGAGAGCCTCACGAGCCTGGCCGCCACGTATGACGCCGCCCCATTCTATGGCTCCCTCGCCTACGAAGACCACAAGCTCGACGTGACCCGCGTCGGAGGCAAGGAATCGGCCTGGAAGGTCGGCTTGGGCTACACGATGATGGATGCGTTCACCCTGGGCTTCGCCTACGAGAAGACCAGCGACAACCTGTGCACCGCCGTGGTGGCCGGCGGCTGCGCCGCGGTCGGTGCGGATCGCTTCGGTCACAACGCCTACTACCTGTCCGGCAATTACAAGATGGGCATGAACGCCGTCAAGTTCGCCTATGGCCGGGCAGGCAAGCTGGCCTCGGCCGCCAACACCGGCGCCAGCCAGTTCAGCCTGGGCTACGACCACGGCCTGAGCAAGCGCACCAAGCTGTACGCGATCTACTCGCGCATCAGCAACAAGACCGGCAGCGACTACGGCTTCAGCCAGACCACCTCGGCGGCAAGCACCGTCAACGGCATCGGGGCTTCCCCGTCCGTGGTTTCGCTCGGCATCAAGCACAGCTTCTAAATACGGCTTACCGGTTTGAAGCATCGGATCGACAAACATTATGGAGAGCATATGAACAGCAGACTCAGGCAACTCATCACCGGCATCGCCACTGCCGCCACTCTCGCCTATGCGGGCGCGAGCCAGGCGGCCGCAACCATCACCGGCGCGGGCGCGACCTTCCCCTTTCCGATTTACTCCAAGTGGGCGGAAGCCTACAAGGCGCAGACCGGCGTCAGCATGAACTACCAATCCATCGGCTCCGGCGGCGGCATCAAGCAGATCACCGCCAAGACCGTGGATTTCGGCGCGTCCGACATGCCGCTGACGCTGGAAAAGCTGGAGAAGGACGGCCTGATGCAGTTCCCGACCGTGATCGGCGGCGTGGTTCCCGTTATCAATGTGGCCGGCGTCAGCTCCGGCGCACTGAAGCTGGATGGCGAGACGCTGGCGAACATCTATCTGGGCAAGATCACCAAGTGGAACGATCCCGCCATCGCCGCGCTGAACAAGGACGTCAAGCTGCCCGATGAGAACATCACCGTCGTGCACCGTTCCGACGGCTCGGGTACCACCTTCATCTTCACCAACTACCTGTCCAAGGCCAGCCCCGAGTGGAAGTCTGCGGTAGGCGAAGGCACGGCGGTCTCCTGGAAGGCCGGCACCGGCGGCAAGGGCAATGAGGGCGTGGCGTCCTACGTGCAGCGCATCAAGGGTTCCATCGGCTACGTGGAATACGCCTACGCGCTGCAAAACAGGATGGCCTCGGTGCAGATGAAAAACCGCGACGGCCAGTTCGTCGCGCCCGGCGAGATTTCCTTCAAGGCTGCCGCCGCAAACGCAAAATGGGAAGCTGCGCCGGGCTTCTACGAAATCCTCACCGACGAGCCCGGCAAGGAAAGCTGGCCGATCAGCGGCGCGACCTTCATCCTGATGCACAAGATGCAGGAAAACCCCGATACCGCGAAGGAAGTCCTGAAATTCTTCGACTGGGCCTACGCCAACGGCGGCAAGCTGGCCGCCGAGCTGGACTATGTGCCGCTGCCGGAAAATGTGCAGAACCTGATCCGCAAGGCATGGAAAAACCAGGTCCGCGACACATCGGGCTCGTCGCTGACGAAATAAACAAGCCGGTTAAGCAATCGAGCAAAGGCAACCTCTCCTGCTCAAGCTGCTTGAGTGTATCCATCTTCCCTGTTGCGGCATCCATCCGGATGCCGTTTTTTTCATCTGAAATTTATTTGCCCGCGGGTATCATGCCGATAAATATCACGGGAAACTTGCGATGATCGGCAAACTCCTGTTTTTCGCGGCCTGCCTGCTCACGCTGCTGCCCGGCGCAGGCCGGGCCGACGACGCATGGATTAAAACCGGCGCCGACGGCCAACCCGAGGTACAGCTTTACTTCTTCTGGTCGCTCACCTGCCCGCACTGCACCGAGGCGCGCCCCTACATCGAGGCGCTCCCCGAGGCGCGCCCCTGGGTGAGGCTGCACAATCTTGAACTCAGCCGCCATCCGGAAAACGTGCGCCGCTACGAGGACATGGCGCGGCAGCTCGGCGAGGACGCGGCAGCCGTCCCGGCGCTGCTGTTCTGCGGCGAGATGCATGTCGGCTGGGACAGCGACGCAACCACCGGCGCGCTAATACGCGAACGCCTCGACGACTGCCGCGCGCGCGCCCTAGACGGGAAGGTGGCGCAGGCGGCACCGGCCGAACCCCTCCGCCTGCCGCTGGTCGGCGCAATCGATCCCGCGAGTCTCTCGCTGCCCGCGCTCACCCTCGTGCTCGCCGGGCTGGATGCCTTCAACCCCTGCGCCTTCTTCGTGCTGCTGTTCCTGCTCTCGATGATGGCGCACCAGAAAAGCCGCGGCCGCATGCTGCTCGTCGGCGGCGTCTTCGTGCTGGTGTCCGGCGTCATGTACTTCGCCTTCATGGCGGCCTGGCTGAACGTCTTCCAGCTCTTCGGCCACCTCGCCTGGGTCACGCTGGCCGCGGGCGTACTCGCCGTCTTCGTCGGCGCGGTGAACGTGAAGGATTTTTTCCGCTTCAAGCAGGGCTTCACCTTATCCATCCCGGAATCGAAAAAGCCCGGCATCTTCCGCCGCACCCGCGCGATCCTCGATGCCGGCAACCTGCCGGCCATGCTCGCCGCCACGATGTTCCTGGCCATCGCCGCGAACTTCTACGAGCTGCTGTGCACGGCGGGCTTCCCGATGGTCTACACGCGCCTGCTCACGCTGGCCGACCTCGCGCCCGCCGCGCGCTACGGCTATCTCGCCGCGTATAATCTGATCTACGTCCTGCCGCTGGCGCTGATCGTCGCAGTGTTCGCCTTCAGCCTCGGCGCGAGAAAGCTCACGGAACGCGAAGGCCGCTTGCTCAAGCTGATGTCCGGCGCGATGATGCTGGAGCTCGGTGTCCTGCTGCTGATCGCGCCGGATTACCTCGGCCGGGTCGGCGTCGCCTTCGGGCTGATGGCAGCAGCGGTCGGAATCACCTGGATCGCCGCGCGGCTAACCAGGGGCCATGACGAAGAAAACAAGAAATGAACAACGAGGAATTTAATGAACACTCACGGCCACTCGCATAGCCATAACTACGACCGCGCCTTCGCCACCGGCATCACGATCAACGTGGTGTTCGTGCTGGTCGAGGCGTATTACGGCTGGCTGACGGATTCGCTCGCGCTGCTCTCCGACGCGAGCCACAACCTGAGCGACGTGCTGGGCCTGCTCATGGCCTGGGGCGGCTTCTACCTCGCGCGGCTGCGTCCCAGCCAGCGGCACACCTACGGCCTGGGGCGCGCGACCATGATGGCGGCGGTGTTCAACGCGCTGGTGCTGCTGGTTGCGACGGGCGGCATCGTCCTGGAAGCCATCGAGAGGTTCGCCAATCCGGTGCCGATCCAGGGCGGCGCCGTCATGGTTGTGGCCGGCATCGGCATCGCGGTCAACGGCTTCACCGCTTGGCTGTTCATGCCGCGCGGCGAACGGCACGACCTCAACCTGCGCGGCGCGTACCTGCACATGGTGGCGGACGCCCTGGTTTCGCTCGGCGTCGTCATCGCCGCCGCGCTGTTCGTCTGGACCGGCTGGACCTGGCTGGACCCGGCGATCAGCCTGGTGATCGCGCTGGTGATCCTGTTCGGCACTTGGGACCTGCTGCACCACTCGCTGCGCCTCTCGCTGGACGGCGTGCCGGCCTCGATCGAACTGGATGAGGTATCGGATTACCTGTCCGGCCTGCCCGGCGTGAAAGCGATCCACGACCTGCATGTCTGGGCGATGAGCACCTCGGAAACCGCCCTGACCGTGCACCTCATCATGCCGGACGGCCAGCCCGGCGACGACTTCCTGTGCCGCATCGCGAATTATCTGCACGACGAATTCGACATCGACCACACCACCATCCAGGTCGAGACGGGCGAGCATCCCTGCGTGCTGTCGGGGCATGCCGCACATTGAAGCAATCAACCTGAAGAAACCGATTAGCCACGGATAGACACGGATTAACACCGATAAAGGAAATCGACTCTGGTACCTTTACGGTATTTTTGGCCGAAGCAATCGAATTAAACTGGGCCCAATGCGCTGGAAGCCGTTGGCAGTGATTTTGAAGGGGACACTGGGATGCAGAGCTGAAACTGTGGCGCATTCCCCGCTCCGCCGTCCGCACCCTCGGGCTTGCCGGCAGAGTGGTGAAACATGCCTAATAATGGAGATGTCGTGTATCCATCTATAGACATGAAACTCCACCTATGGCCACAAATGTCTATAGGTGGGTATTTTTGAAGGTGTATATTTCACGTTAGCACTCAAAAGCAAATGACTGGAGCAGAATACAAAGAAGCTGAACATCCCAAACTGAACGGTGAGGTTTGGATTGACGGCAAACGGATCTATTCTGGATTGACTCCAAGAATTGGGGAGTCAGGCTTACGAATAGATAGATTGAAATATAACAAGACCGCATATTTTGTAGAGCATGAAGGCCCACATTTTGGCTTTACTCTTATAACCACATTCTTATTGACAAGTCTGACTACCGAAGACCTTTCGAAAGGTGCTAGCTTTACATTTTCTGGCCCTTATCTTGGGGGCACAATGATGCGCGGCCATTCCCATGGTGGTATTGGCCCCCTAGTTCGGCACATTACGCATCTCAATTTTTATATTTGCATTCGTCAAGAGCAGTTCTATTTTGAATTTTCCGGGAAGACCGGCGAGCTTTTACCTTGGTCATACAACAATCCAATCCACAGCTATCCGAGAAGCCCTCAGGAATTCAAGGTTTGGTTTTACCTAACAAAAGAATTAATCCCTTCATTAAAAAAACATGAGGGTTTTATTAATGCAATGGCCGGGAAATTAAAGTCATGCTAACCCTACGCTCAAGTTCGCTCCCTCCGGTCGCTGGGACGCCGGCGCGCCCCTTAGCTCCACGTTGGGCGTCTTATAATAAAATCCCTTTGCATGCCGCACACCCTCTCTAACCCGCCCGCTGGCTCACCAGCGCCTCGGCGCTCAGCATGATGATCTCGATCTCCTCGATGATCTCCTCCTGGCGCAGCGCGTTGTAGCGCAGGCGTAGCTTGGCCTCGTCCTTCTCCAGGCGGCGAATTGCGCTGTCCATGTGCTCCAGCCGCTTGCGGTTCTCCGCCATCAGCGAGGCGTAGAACACCTCGTGCAGCACGGCGTAGAGGTACTGCCCGGTGAGCTGCGAGAGGAACTGCGCCGGTTCGAGGTTGAGCAGCGGCGGATGCGAATGGGCCAGTTTCGTTCTGGGCGGCTCCAGCGGCAGCAACTGGCGCAGCCTTGGCGCGCCGCTTTCTTCGTCATGGTACAGCGCGCCGATTCGCCACGCCTCTTCGGGGCGCTGCTGCTGAAGCTCGCCGAGCACCTTGGCCAGCCGCACCAGCGCGGCCTGCACCTCCTCGGCCACGCCGGAGCCTTCGACGAAGGCGGCAATGCGTTCGTCCCCTTGCAGCTTGGCCTCCAGCCTGCGCCCCACCACCACCGGCAGGGTGTCCTCCTGCCGCATGGCGGCATCGAGCGGCGCGAGCAGCGTCTCGTTGAAGTCGCCGCACAGGCCGCGCTCGGAGCCGAACACCAGCAGCAGTTGCCGCGCGCCGCCGGGATGCGCCGCGGTTTCGGGATAGAAGCCGAGGAAGTCCTGCGCGGCCGCCTCGATGCTCGCGACCGCACGGCGCTGCGTGCCGAGGAAGGACTCCAGCCGGCGCGTCTCCAACAGCGCGAGGTTTTTCATCGCGACCATGATGCCGTCGATCTCGTCGAGCGTCGCGAGCCGCTCCCTTACCTCACGCCGCTTGCTCATTCGAAGAGGCCTCCTCTTCGCTCAGCCAGGCGTGCACCAGCTCTTTCCACTGGTCGCGCCCCTCTTCGATGCTCACCCCGGCGCGTTCGACCTTCTGCTGCAGCAGCGCGAGGCGCTGCTTCACCTTCGCCGGCTCGACGCCGTCGAACAGCCCCTCGTTGTAGGCGACGAGCCACGCCATCAGGAACTCGATGGACAGCGGGTTCAGCAGGTCCTGCTTGAGCATCTCGCGCAGCATCTGGCCGCGCCGGATGCGCGCCTCCATGCTGGCCTCCAGCTTCGAGCCGAAACGCGTGAACACCTCCAGTTCGAGAAACTGCAGGAAATCCAGCTTCATGCGCCCCGCTTCCTTCTTGATGCTGGGATGCTGGGCGTTGCCGCCGATGCGCGACACCGAGCGCGTGACATCGATCGCGGGCAGGAAGCCGCGCGCAAACAGGTCGTGGTCGAGGTAAATCTGGCCGTCGGTGATCGAGATCAGGTTGGTCGGGATATAGGACGATATTTCGCCCTGCTCGGTCTCGATGATAGGCAGCGCGGTCATGCTGCCGCCGCCGTGCTTCGGCGAGAGGCGCGTGGAGCGCTCGAGCAGGCGCGCGTGCAGGTAGAAGATGTCCCCGGGATACGCCTCGCGCCCCGGCGGGCGGCGCAGCAGCAGCGAGAGCTCGCGGTAGCTGCGCGCATGGGTGGTGAGATCGTCGTAGACGATCAGCGTGTCGCGCCCCTGCCAGGTCCACGCATCGGCCACGGTGCAGCCGGCGAACGGCGCGAGGTATTTCAGGCCGGGCATCGCCGTGGCTTCCGCGACCACCAGCGTGGTGTAGTCGAGCGCGCCCGCGCGGCGCAGGGTCTCGATGGTATTCACCACGGCGGAGCGCTTCTGGCCGATCAGCACGTAGATGCAATAGACGTTCTTGCCGCGCTGGTTGATCACCGCATCGACGGCGAGCGCGCTCTTGCCGGTGCCGTTGTCACCGACGATCAGTTGCCGCTGCCCCTTGCCGACGGGAATCAGCGTATCGACGATCTTGTTGCCGGTGTAGAGCGGCTGCTCCACGAAGTCGCGCGCGACGATGGGCGGCGAGCGCACGTCGAGCAGGCGGTGCGCATGAGGATTGAGCGGCCCTGCGTCATCGAGCGGCGCGCCGAGCGGGTCGATCACCCTCCCGAGCAGCTCGTCGCCAACCCCGATGCTCAACCGCCGGCCGGTCAGGAAGGCCGAGGTACCCGCGGTCAGCCGCTCGGTCTGGCGCAGCAGGATCGCACCGATGCGGCTGCGAGTCAGGTGGAACACCAGCGCGCTGCTGCCGTCTTCGAGCCGCACGATCTCATCCATGCGCGCCGAAGGCAGCCCGCTGATCCACGCGATACCATCGCCGACCGACACCACCGTACCCTGCTCGGACAGGCGCAGCGCATAGCGATACTTCGCCAGCCACTCGGCCTGCGCGGCGAGCGGGGAAACGGCAGCCGTCGGGACTCTATCCGGCATGACGCAATGCACCGCTGAAGAACTTCAATTCGTCGCGCAGGTTGGCGTGCAGGATCCACGGCCCGATGGCCACGTGGAATCCCGCGAGCAGCTCCGGGTTCTCGCGGTATACGACCGGTAACTCCCGTCCCGCCACGTCGGCCAGCGCGTGCGCGAGTTCGTCCCGCCTCTTTGCATCGAGCGCAAACGCGCTCTGCACCTTGAGTTCCAGTCCGGGCACGGCTGCGGCTTCCGCCACGGCGCGCCTGTCCTCGGGGCGCAGGCTGCGCAAATCCTCCAGCAACAAGGCATACAGCCGCGCCTCCAGCTCCGGCGTGGCCACACGCCCAAGCAGCCTGGCGGAGAATGCCGCGCCCTGCGCGATGCCCTGCTCCTCGACCGCGCGCTGCAAGTCGTGCTGGCGCCGTTCGTCGAGCACGCGCCGCCGTTCGCGCTCCTCGGCAATCGACGCCTCCAGACCGGCCATGAGGCGCTCGCGCTCCGCCGCCAGTTCCTCGCGCAGCCGCGCCTGCGCCGCCTCTTTGTCCTTTTCCCATTGCGCGAGTTCGCGCTCGCAGCGCTGCCTGAGCTCGCCCGCCTCGGCCTCGATGCGCTTCGCGTCGGCCAGCGTCTTCTCGACCCCGGCGCGGCGTTTGGCGATGACATCGAGCACCGGGCGATACAAAAAGCGCTTCAGGATCCAGACCAGGATCAGGAAGTTGGCGATTTCGAGGGCGAAGGTCGTCCAGTCGAATTCCACGGTCGCCCCCGCCGTCTAATGAACCAGATACTGCAGCAGCGGGTTGCGGAACAGGATGATCAGCACGATCACCAGCACGTAGATCGCCAGCGACTCGATCATCGCGAGGCCGATGAACAGCGTGCGCGTGATCGACTTCTCCGCCTCCGGCTGGCGCGCGAGCGCGTCGAGCGCCGAGCCGATCGCGCGCCCCATCGCCAGCGCCGGGAACATCACGCCGAGCGCGATCGCGAGTGCCGCCCCGACCGTGGAAAGCACCGTAAACAATGTCATGTCACTCATCACCATCCCCCTCCTCGTCTCGTTCAAGATTCTGTTGCGACTGCATGGCGCCCGCCACGTAGATCAGCGCCAGCATGCCAAAAATATACGCCTGCACCATCGCCTCGACGATGTGCAGCATCATCAGCGGCACAGGCGCGAGCACTCCCGCGACCAGCAGCACCAGTAGCGCCGCCATTTCCAGGCTCATGATGTTGCCGAACAGGCGCACCGCGAGCGCGGCGGTGCGCGTCACCTCGCTGATGAGGTGGAACGGCAGCAGGATCGGGCTGGGGCTGAGGTAGTGCCGCAGATAGCGCCGCACCCCCTGGCTGCGCGCGCCGAACCAGTGCACCGAGAGGAACACCAGCAGCGCGAGCCCCGAGGTCACCGACAGGTTCCCGGTCGGCCCGTGCAGGCCCGGAATGATGCCGAGCAGGTTTGAGACCAGGATGTAGATCCACAGCGTGCCGATGAACGGCAGCAGCAGCTGCGCGCGCTCCGGTAGCACCGCCTCGATCGCCGCCTCGATGGCCGACACCGCGCCTTCCAGCACGGTCTGCACCGGGCCGGGATCGAGCGCCAGATGCTGCGTTGCGAGCGCGCAGAACAGCCCCAGCGCGGCCATCACGCCCCAGGTCGTCACGACGACCGAGGTGATCGCGAGCGGGCCGATGTGGAACCAGATGGCTGCCTCTTCCATCAGTCATGCTCCCTGACAAAGATGTAGACATTGACGATGCCGAGAACCAGTCCGGCAAACAGCAGCACCATCGTCCATAAGATCGAATAGTCCTCGGCCATGTTGTCCAGCCAGTTGCCGAGGTAGGCGCCGACGATCACCGGCAACACGAACAGCAGTGCCAGCGTACCCATGAACACCGACTGCGCGAGCAGCGTGGAGCGCTCCTTCTCCGCACGCTTCATGCGCTTCACCTGCTTCTCGACCGCCTTGCGCAACTGTTCGTCGTTCATGGTCCGGCTCCGCGCCGCCCCATCTGCCAGAGGCGGCGGAACATTTCCTGTTCGAGGCGATGCAGGCTTTCCCTGATCGTGCGCAATTCCTCCTCTTCCTTGAGCAACTGTTCCAGCAGGCCCTTGCTGATGCGCTGGTAATCCGCATCGTGCAGGAAGCGCCGCGTGCTGATGTAGAGCGCGTTATCCGCAAAATAAAGAATGCCGCGCGGAAAAGCAAGGTAGCGCCAGCCATTGTCCTGCAGCCGGTAGCGCGCCAGGCCGTAGGTCAGCGCGGTCATGGTGCGCGCGTGGCGCGCGCGGATACCGAAGCTGCCGGAGCCATCCTCGCCGACGAAGCTCGCGACGTTCTCGACGCGCTCATACTGCGTCGCGCTCTGCAGGTGCATGACAAAAGTCTTCATGCGGACGCCTCATCCAGCATCGAGCCGCGCATGTAGCAGCGCTCCTCGGGAACGTCGTCGTAGTCGCCGCGCATGAAGGCCTCGCAGTCGATAAGCGTCTGCTCCAGCGGCACCGACACGCCCTTGATGCCGGTGTGCGCCGTCACCACGTGGAACGGCTGGGTCAGGTAGCGCTGCAGCTTGCGCGCGCGCAGCACGGTGCGCTGGTCTTTTTCCGAGAGCGCCTCCAGGCCGAGCATCGCAATGATGTCCTCCAGCTCCTTGTAGCGCGCGAGATGCTCGCGCACTCCTTCGGCGACGCTGTAATGGCGGTCGCCGAGGAAGCTGCGGTCCATCATCTTGCTCGACGAGAGCAGCGGGTCTATCGCCGGGTAGATGCCTTTGGCCGCCTGGCTGCGCGACAGGATCACCATGGTGTCGAGGTGCGACAGGATGGTGCTCACCGCCGGGTCGGTCATGTCGTCCGCCGGCACGTACACCGCCTGCACCGCGGTGATGTCGCCGCTGCGCGTGGAGATGATGCGCTCCTGCAGTTCCGCGACCTCGCTCATCAGCGTCGGCTGGTAACCGACCGTCGCCGGCATGCGCCCGAGCAGGCCGGAGATTTCGCTGCCCGCCTGCACGAAGCGGAACACGTTGTCCATCAGCAGCAGAACCTCCTTGCCCAGCGTGTCGCGCAGGTATTCCGCGTAGGCCACGGCCGACAGGCCGACGCGGAAACGCACGCCGGGCGACTCGTCCATCTGGCCGAACACCATCAGGGTGTGCGGCATCACCCCGGCATCCTGCATCTCGTGCCACAATTCATGCCCTTCGCGAATGCGCTCGCCGACGCCGGCGAACACCGACACGCCCTGGTGCAGGCTGACGATGGCGTGCATGAATTCCATGATCAGCACCGTCTTGCCCACCCCCGCGCCGCCGAACAACCCTGTCTTGCCGCCCTTGACGAAGGGGCACAGGAGGTCGATCACCTTGATGCCGGACTCGAGCACGCCCGCCGCGGGGATGGTATCCGCGAGCGATGCCGGGCGCGCGATGATGTTGCGCAGCTCTTTGGCGGCGAGCGGCGGTCCGCCGTCGAGCGGCGCGCCGAACACGTCGAGCAGTCGGTTCAGGCAATCCGGCGTGACCGGGATGCGCAGCGGCCCGCCGCTGTCGAACACCGGCAGGCCGCGCCGGAGCCCGCCGGTGGGATGCAACGCAATCGCGCGCACGCGGCGCTCGTCGAGGTGACGGTAGACTTCAAAGACATAACGCTCGCGGTCGAGCGCGCAGAACAGCGCCTGGTGCAGCGGCGGCAGGCGCTCGCAGACGATGTCCACCACCGGGCCGTGAACTTCCTCGACCGTGCCTATGGCCTCGCCCGGCATGGGCGGGGTGGCCTGCTCCATCGCTTCCATTTTATGGTCGGCGGAATTCATCGTGCCCTGCCCCAGAATTCTTCCTGCCGCTCGAAATGCCGGATGGCCTTGCGCAGGATGTCGAGCTGGCGGGATAGGCCGTGCGCGATCCAGCCCTTGGCCAGCGCGACCGCCTCCTGATGCGCGGCCAGTTCCGGCAGCACCGCGAGCTCGTCCAGCAGGCGATGCGCCACCGCCACGTCGTTGATCTGGCCGAGCGTATCCTGCACCTCGCTCAATGCGGAAAGAAACGGCCCGGTCTTCTGTTTATCGAAAAACGCGGCGAAGAATTCCGCGCTGTACCTCAGCTTCTTCGCGACGATGCGCAAGGCATGCAGCCGCGCGTCATTGAGGCTGTCGAGCTGCCGGCCGGCCTCCTCGAAGCGTTTGGCCAGCTTGCGCAGGTGGCGCGCGGCGAAATCCGGCAGCGGCGGCGCGGTCGCATCCTGCGGCAACTGCCAATACTCGCCGCTCATCCACAGCGCAAAACGCAGCATCAGCCGCTGCAATTCGCGTGCCTGCTCCGTACCGCGCAGTTCGGCATAACAAGCCGCACGCTGCCGCTCGCTGGCCACGAGCAGCGCCTGCAGGCCCGCATGGCCGGCCATGCGCGCGCACATCGGCCGCATCGTCTCGGCGATGAACACGTCCCATTCGCGGATTCTCCCGAGCGCGACGCACAGCGCCGCGACATCTTGGCTCAATGCGCTCAGCACTTCGTCGGCGCGGAATTTCCCGGCCAGGCGCAGCACGACGCGCAGCCGCCGCAGGGCGACGCGCATCTGGTGCAGGTATTCGGCATCGTCGCTGGTCATCGCACCGCGCAGGTTGCTTTGCAAGTGCAGCAGGCACGACCAGATCAGCGTCTGCAGCGCCTCTGCCAGCGTGGCCGTGCGGGCGAGGCTGGGCGCCGCGCCCTTGACGGGTTTTTCCACATGGTCCGCCAGCAGCCGGTAGCCCTGCTCCGCCTTGCTGACAGATTCGAGTTCGAGCGACGCGATCTCCAGCAGCGCGAGCGCCAGTTCGAACAACTGGCGCGGCTCGCCGGATTTCAGCTCCAGCTCCAATTCGCAGATCGGCGTGCCGTGCTGCTCGGTGCGCACCTCACCGTGATCCATGCAGAGCTCGATCTGCGCACCCTGCCATTCCAGCATGCGGCTGGTGCGCGAAAAATCGGTGACGAACACCGGCTGCAATTTCTTGTGCAGCCGCGGCGGCAGATGTTCTTCCCATTCCGCCGTCTGGGGCGAGGAGAAATCCAGCGCCGCGCGGCTCACCGGGATTTCCCATTCGTCGCGCCGGTGCAGGCCGGCCTGCACCGAACCGCCGCCCTTCAGGGTTTGCAGCCATTGCCGCCCGGCGCGGCGCAGACGCAACGCCATGCCGGATTCGCGCAGTTCGAGCTTGGGGGTGTCGTAATAGATGTTGTAGAGGCGGCGCGTGGCGGGGCGCGCGATTTGATGCTTCCCGAGCAGGGGATGCCGCTTCAGCCTGGCGAGTTGCTCCGGGGCGATGCGCAATTTGAGTTCGGTTTCGACTGCCATGTCTGCCTCAATTGAAGCGCCGAGGCGCTCACTATAACAGGCTGCCGGAAAATACGGATGCTTGTGATGCCGCGAGATAAGGCGTTTAATTTGTGCCCCATCGCCAGAGGAGCCAGCCATGACAACTTTGCTGCGAGCCATCCAGGGCGACATCACCACGCTCAGGGTCGATGCGATCGTCAACGCCGCCAACTCCTCGCTGCTCGGCGGCGGGGGTGTGGACGGCGCGATCCACCGCGCCGCCGGGCCGGAACTGCTGGAGGAATGCCGGATGCTCGGCGGTTGCATGGCGGGCGAAGCGAAGCTCACCAAGGGCTACCGCCTGCCCGCGAAATTCGTGATCCACACGGTCGGCCCGGTGTGGCGCGGCGGCATGCATGGCGAGCCGGAACTGCTGGGTTCCTGCTACCGCAACTCGCTGCGGCTTGCCGCGGAACACGGTGCGCACAGCATCGCCTTTCCCTGCATCAGCACCGGCGTCTACGGCTATCCGGCGGCGCCCGCCGCGCGGGTCGCGGTCGAAACCGTGCGCACCGCACTGCCGCAACTCGGCTCGATCCGCGAGGTGATCTTCTGCTGCTTTTCCGCGGGCGACCTCGCCATCTATCGCAGACTCCTTGATGCCGCACCCGCCTGACCGGAGGACTCTCGGCCTGTGGCTGTTCGTCGCGGCGCTGGCCGTCCTCGCGTGGATGCTGCCGCGCATCCCGCAGCCGCTGCAATACCATGATTTCGCCGACCAACGCGCCTGCTTCGGCGTGCCCAACTGCCTCGACACCGCCTCCAACGCGCTGTTCGTGCTCGCGGGGCTGGCGGGCCTGCATTTCCTGTTCAACAATGCGGGGCGCCGCGCCTTCATCGATCGGCGCGAAGCCATCCCCTACCGGCTGCTGTTCATTGCCGCGATCCTGGTCGGCCTCGGCTCCGGTTACTATCACCTCGCGCCCGACAACGACCGGCTGGTATGGGATCGCGCCGCAATCTCGCTCGCGCTAATGTCCCTGCTCACCGCGATCCTCTGCGAGCGCGTCAGCGTAGCCAACGGGCTGCGCCTGCTGCCGCTCCTGCTCGCCGCCGGCCTGGGCAGCGCGTTCTGGTGGGGCTGGAGCGAGGCGCAGGGCGCAGGCGACCTGCGCGCCTACGGCCTGATGCAGCTCCATCCCATGCTGCTGATCCCGCTGCTGCTGATCCCGCTGCTGCTCAGACTCTACCCGCCGCGCTACAGCGGTGACCGCGACATCCTCGCCGTCATCGCCCTCTACCTCGTCGCCCTGCTGTTCGACCTCGCCGACCGCCAGGTCGCCGCCCTGTCCGGCGTGGTCAGCGGCCACACCGCCAAGCACATCGTCGCCGCGCTGGCGATGTACTGGGTGGTGGTGCGGCTGAGGCGGCGGCGCATTACTTGATCGTTGAATATCATTAACATATTTGTTAATATTTCGCATGAGCTACACCATCATCTACTACAGTGAGGCGCTGCAACAGGAGATCATGTCCTTACCAGCCACCTTGCAGGCACGCTACATCGGGCTGACCGCCAGAATGATGGTGCATGGCGCAAATCTCGGGCAGCCGCATACCGAAGCCTTTGGAGATGGATTGTTCGAGTTGCGTTTGAAAGGAGCCGAAGGCATTGCCCGTGTGTTTTACTGCACGCTGATCGACCGGCAAATCGTCATGCTGCATTGCTTCGTCAAGAAGTCGCAGAAAACGCCGGCCAAGGAGCGCAGAATCGCCGAGAAACGAATGAAGGAGGTAAAGCAATGAAGACCAAAACCATGACCCATGAGCAAATGGTCGCCAAGATGTTGAAAAACCCTGCCGTGCGCGCCGAATATGAGCGGTCGAACCGCGAAGAATTCGCCATCCTGGATGAAATCCTTGCCGCGCGCCGCGAAGCCGGACTGACGCAAGCGCAGATAGCCGAACGCATGGGAACGAAAGCCCCCGCCATCGCGCGCCTGGAAAGCGCCCTGGCCAGCGGCAAGCATTCGCCCAGCCTGAGCACGCTGCGCAAATATGCCGCAGCATTGGGCAAGCGCATAGAGGTGCATCTGGTTTAGACGTAGCTTATGCGGCGACCGCATATCACTTGCAACAGAGCTGGCAGACAAATGACATCCGGCTGAGCAAGGAACCCGAAAACAACCAAAGAAGAAATGCACAATCGGCTTTGTGCCATGGGAAGAAAAGTGATGCTGCCCCTGTTAGTTGTGATCTAGTGGCAGCTTAAAGTCGACTGCCCGATACCGGAATTGGGGACGTCATGAAAGATGCGGTGAGGGTGTCCCGAATTTTGTGTAAACGGGGTTTCTCTACTGTTGCGGCATCCGATCCTCGAACTGGATAGTAAACCGGTTTAGCGCAGCCTTCCAATCCCTGATGGGCATCGTCCATTTCTTGCTGATGTTATTCAGCGCCAGGTAGAACAGTTTCAGTAATGCCTCGTCGCTTGGGAATGAGCCCCGGTTCTTGGTGATCTTGCGCAGGCTCATGTTCACCGACTCGATCGCATTAGTGGTGTAGATCACTCGCCTGATCTCCGGCGGGTAGTCAAAGAACGGGATGATACGCGCCCAGTTGCGCCGCCATGACTGGATGATCGGCGGGTACGCCTCACCCCATTTTTCCTCGAGTTCGGCCAGCCGCAGCCCGGCATCCTCGACGGTGGCGGCGCTATAGATGGCGCGCAAGCCGGTTACGACCTCTTCACGCAACTTCCACGAGACATAGTTCAGGCTGTAGCGCACCAGATGCACGATGCATAACTGCACGTCGGTCTTGGGGAATACGGCCTCGATGGCTTCCGGGAATCCCTTCAAGCTATCGACACAGGCTATGAAGATGTCCTGCACGCCACGGTTCTTCAGTTCGGTCATCACCTGCAACCAGAACTTGGCGCCTTCGGTCTGGGCGATCCAGATGCCCAGCAGCTCCTTCTCGCCGGTCATGTTGATGCCCAACGCCAGGTAGGCCGCCTTGGCGCGGACGGTGCCGGCATCCCTTACCTTTACGTGAATGCAGTCCAGATAGACGATGGGATACAGCGCATCCAGCGGGCGGGATTGCCATGTCTTCACCTCGTCGGTCACGGCATCGGTCACCGAGGAGGTCAGCGTCGGCGACACCTCCGTGCCATACATTTCTTCCAGGTGGGACTGGATCTCGCGCACGGTCATGCCACGGGCGTAGAGCGACAGAATCTTGTCGTCAAATCCAGTCCAGCGGGTCTGGTGCTTGGGGATGAGTTGCGGCTCGAAGCTGCCGTGGCGATCGCGAGGAATCTCGATGGGGAGCTCGCCGAATTCACCCTTGAGTGTCTTTTTGCTTTTGCCGTTGCGGGTGTTGCCCGCAGGATTGGTGACGGCTTCATTCTTGCCGTAACCAAGATGCGCTTCCATCTCGGCATTCAGCGCACGTTCGACCAATGCCTTGGTGAGCTGCTTGAGCAGGCCGTGCTCGCCTATCAGGTCTTCCGGTTTCTTGTAGTCAGCCAGCAGGCTGTCGATCAGTTCTTGCGGTAGTGCTTTCGCTACGGTCATGTCCTCTCCTTGCAAAGTGGCGGCAGTTTCCTGCCAAATGACCGTTTACACAAAAATTCTTACACCCTCAATCCCGAGCCAAGCGAGCCGATTACTATCGAATACTACCCAAGCGGTTAGCCGAACCCCGGTCACGCATCCTTGATGTTCTGAACTCGCTTGGACAGACGGTGCAGGAATCCTGCTAAGGAAGTTCGCACAAGCAGCCGCTCATAGCAATCTAAAACGAAATTGCGATAAAGATAGCCATGCCGTTGACCCTACCCCGCAACGCCTGACACAAGACAGTTGCTATGCGTCGGCATAAGGCGTTTAATCTTGGCCATACAAGAACGCGAAAAAATCATGCCGATCTCGACTCTCACCTCCGCCGAGTTGCGCCTCACCATCGCCCCCGATGCGCTCGGGTTCGCCGACACCTCCGAACTAATCGAACAGCCGCTGCCGTGGATCGGGCAGGAGCGCGCGGAGAAGGCCGCGCGCTTCGGCCTTGGCATGGATCAACCAAACTACAACCTGTTCGTGCTCGGCGAGATCGGCAGCGGCCGCACCTCGCTGCTCAAACAGGCGATGCAGGCCGCGGCCGCGAGCCGCGCGGCGCCGCCCGACCTGTGCTACCTGCACAACTTCGACGCGCCGGAACGGCCGCGCGCACTGCGCCTGCCCGCAGGACAGGGACGATTGCTGCGCCAGTTAATGATGCAGATGACGAAGTCGCTGCTGCTGGAAATCCCGCAGCGCCTCGACGGACAGGAGTTCAAGGCCGAGAGCGAGCACATCGAGAAGTCCTACAAGGATGAGGAGACCAAAGCCTACGCCGAGCTCGACGCCTTCGCCGACGCGCGCAATTTCAACATCCACCGCGAGTCCGGGCGGCTGCTGTTCACGCTGCGCAACAAGGAGGGGCGCGCGCTGACCGAGGACGAGCTGCTCACGCTGCCCAAGGAGCAGCGCGCCGAGATCGCGCAGGCCGAGCAGGAGCTGCGCGCCGAGATCGGCCGCTACTTCGAGAAAACCCGGCCGATGGAGCGCGTGATGAACGAGGCGCTCGCGGCACTGCGCCGCCAGATGGTGAAGCCGCTGCTGGATCACGAACTGCAGGAGATCCGCCTCGGCCTGAAGAAGCAGATCAAGGACTCCGTCAAGCTCGGGGCCTATCTCGACCAGGTGGTGCACGACATCCTCGACAACCTGGACCTGTTCAGGGCCTCCGACGGCGACGAGGACGAACGGCGCGAGGCGCTGAGCACGGTGCTGCCGCGCTACCGCGTGAACCTCGTAGTGGACAACGGCGGCCTGGAAGGCGCGCCGGTGCTTGTCGAGGACAACCCGCTGTTCCGCTCGCTGTTCGGCAGCATCGAGTACCAGACCGAGAACGACGTGCTGGTCACCGACTTCTCGCGCATCCGCGCGGGCAGCCTGCACAAGGCGCACGGCGGCTTCCTGATGCTGCACCTGCGCGACCTGCTCGCCGACGGTCTGGTCTGGGAGAAACTGCGCCGCGTACTGCGTAGCGGCCGCTTGCAGATCGAGGAGCCGGGCATGACCTACACGCCGATCGCGGCGGTCTCGCTCGAACCCGAGGCGGTGGATGTCGATGTGAAGATCGTGCTGATCGGCTCGCGCGAGCTGTATTACGAGTTGCAGGAGGAAGACCCGGAGTTCGCGCGCTGCTTCCGCGTCAAGGTGGACTTCGCCGAGAGCTTCCGCGCCGACGCCGAAACGCGCCGCGCCTCGGCGGTCTTCGTCGCGCACACCTGCCGCAACCTCGGCCTGCCGCATTTTTCCGCGGCCGCGGTGGCGCGCCTGCTGGAAGACCAGCACCGCGAGGCGGACGACCAGTCGCGCCAGAGCGCGGTATTCGCGCTCGCCGAGGCGCTGGTCATGGAAAGCGCCGCGCTGTGCGGCGCACGCGCCGGGCGGCTGGTCGAGGTGGCGGATGTCGAGGCGGCGCTCGCCGCACGCAAGCTGCGCCACGACTACCCCGACCAGCGCCTGCAGGAAGCCGTCGCCGAGGGCGACCTCTTGATCGCGCTGCACGGCGAGAGGGTCGGCCAGCTCAACGGCCTCACCCAGGTCGATCTCGGCGACTACCGCTTCGGTTTCCCGGTGCGCGTCACGGCGCGCACCTTTGCCGGCGAGGACGGCCTGCTCAACATCGAGCACGAGGTGGAAATGTCAGGGCCGATCCACGACAAGGGCGTGCTGATCCTGCAGAACTACCTCTCGGCGCTGTTCGCGCGCAATGCGCCGCTCGCGCTCAACGCTTCCGTCGTGTTCGAGCAGGAGTACAGCGGCGTGGAGGGCGATTCCGCTTCCTGCGCCGAACTCTTCGCGCTCCTCTCGTCGCTCTCCGGCCTGCCACTCAAACAGGGCATCGCGGTGACCGGCGCGGTCAACCAGCATGGCGAGGTGCTGCCCGTGGGCGGGATCAACGAGAAGATTGATGGCTATTTCCGCATCTGCGAAAAGGCCGGCCTGGACGGCAGCCAGGGCGTGCTGATCCCGACCCGCAACCGCCGCCACCTGATGCTGGAGCACAGGATCGCCGAGGCCGTAGCCCAAGGCCTGTTCCATATCTACACCGCGGAGCGTGCCACCGAGGGTATAGAGCTGCTCACCGGCCTGCCCGCGGGCGTCGCAAACGAGGCGGGCAATTATCCGCGCGGCAGCGTGCTGGGCCATGCACAGAAAACCCTCGTAGCCTACCGCCGCGCCTGCCAGGCATCGGAGCGCGCCAAGACCGTGCGCAAGCGCACGCGCGAGTAAGGTTGTAGTGAGTAGTGCACGCTATCTGGAACTTATGCAAAGCACCAGAACGGTATTGCATGTCGGGCTAAAGCCCGACCTACGAGGGTTTGCGCATGAGTACGTCAAGAGCACAACACTACAGTAGGTCGGGCTTCAGCCCGACAAATTCGAAATCCGGAACCAATTTCAATTCGACAACAAACACCAGCCGCCATGCCATACACCGATCTCCGCAAAGGCAGGGTTTCCCAGTCCGGGCTGGCGTATCACATTACCGCCGTCACTCAAAACCGGATGCCCTATTTCGAGGTGCTGGATAATGGGCGCAAGGTGGTCAGGCAATTGATCGCTCTGCAAGACCAGGGTATCGCGGAAACACTTTGCTATGTGCTGATGCCCGATCACCTGCACTGGCTGATGATCCTGAGGAATGGGGCATTACCGGACGTGATGCGTCTTTTGAAGGGGCGCTCCGCACGCGCCATCGGCAGGCCTGTTTGGCAAGCCAATTATCACGATCACGCCGTGCGGAAAGAAGAAGACATGCAAGAGATGGCGCGGTATATCGTTGCTAACCCATTGCGCGCCAAGCTGGTCAGCCGGATAGGCGATTATCCATTATGGGACGCGGTCTGGCTGGAACACACTTTATCGGGCTAGCTTTGCATAGCCATTCGACTAGGCTGCATACAACCGCAGCCAAATCGCTGGTTAAAGCCCGACCTACGGATCGGCTTGTGCAAGAGGGTTCCCCGGCTTCAAAAGAGGTATAGAATCGGCACTCCCGCCCCCAGAGAGGAAAGGAGAAGTGATGGCCACTTATCGACGCATCCTTGTTCCCATCGACGGCAGCGCGACTTCCGGCCGCGCCCTGCAGGAAGCCATCCGGCTGGCGGACGCCCAGACCCGGCTGCGCCTGGCCTATGTCCTCGAGGAAGTTTTCCCGCTCGACACCGAGGGCTATGCCTTCATCGATTACCCCACGCTGCAGGAAGCCGTGAAGCTCACCGGAGAACGCACGCTCGCGCAGGCCGGGGAAAAAGTGCGTCTCGCCGGCATGACGCCCGAGACTGCGCTGATCGAGGCGAAGGGAGAGCGCATTGCAAAGGCAATCGAGGACGAGGCACGGCGCTGGGAGGCCGACCTGATCGTGATCGGCACGCACGGACGCTCCGGCCTGAACCGTCTGCTGCTCGGCAGCGTCGCCGAAGGCGTGGCGCGCAGTGCGGCGGTTCCGGTGCTGCTGGTGCGCGCCGCATGAAAATCGTTTGGCAGGCAACACTCACTGCGCCATTCACTCACTGGAGGTAATCATGGCTATTCCGCAAACCTCACCCGACTACGACCGGACGCGCATCATCGAACGCCCAGACGGTTTCTACTGGCAGGACAAGCTCAGCGACGAGGCATACGGCCCCTTTGCCACGCTGCTCGAAGCGGTACAGGATATGCAAGCCGGTGACGACAGCGCATACGGGGAAGGCGAATCGCTGCAAGAGGCCGAGGCGGAAATCGGCATTTCCGACCAGGTTGACCCGGATACCGGCCAACCTGAGGAAAGATTTCGGCCCCACCTCAGCGACCAGTAGCAGGCGCAGGCCGGGTCCGCGGGAAGGCGCGGACTCGCGAATCCGGACTTATGGAGGTATGCCAGTGCCCATCCATAATGCAGACATCACCGCCGTCTTCGACGGGATCGCCGACCTGCTGGATCGGCCGCCCGCTTGCGGCGCTGCGCAGGCCGCCCAGGCGCACGATGTAAAGGAGGCTTCATGGGCAACCTGATCGTGGTCAACAACCCGCACGACTGGCCGCTCGACATTCCCGGCGTGACCGTCGTGCCGGCGCGCGCCTACCTCACCGACCCGGCTTGGGGTGGCGACCGCACGGCGCGGGTGTTCAACCTGTGCAGGAGCTACCGCTACCAGACGCTCGGCTACTACGTCTCGCTGCTCGCCGAGGCGCGCGGCCACAAACCGCTGCCGCGCACGACCACCATCGAGGATCTGCAATCGCAGAACATGGTGCGGCTGCTCACCGAGGGGCTGGACGACCTGATCCAGAAATCGCTGAAGACTATCAAGTCGGACACTTTCGAACTCAGCATCTACTTCGGCCACAACGCAGCAAGCCGCCACGAGCAACTCAGCCGCCAGCTTTTCAGCCTGCTGCACGCCCCGCTGCTGCGCGCCGAATTCGAGCGCCGCGGCCAGCACTGGCGCATCCGCAGCGTGCGGCCGATCGCCGCGAGCGACATCCCGCCGCAACAGCAGGAATTCGCGATCCGGGCCACCACGGAATATTTCATGGGCCGCAGGCGGCGCACAGCGAGGCACGCCGCGCCGCGCTACAACCTCGCCATCCTGCACGACCCGGCCAACCCCGAGCCTGCCTCCAACGCCAAGGCGCTGCAGAAATTCGAAAAGGCGGCGCAGGCGCTGGGCCTGCACGTGGAATTCATCACCAAAGCGGACTACGGCAGGCTGACCGAATTCGACGCGCTGTTCATCCGCGACACCACCTTCGCCAACCACTACACCCACCGCTTCTCGCGCCGCGCCGCCGCCGAAGGGCTGGTGGTGATCGATGACCCGGATTCCATCCTGAAGTGCAACAACAAGGTCTATCTCGCCGAGATCCTCGCGCGGCACCGCGTCCCCGCACCGAAGACGCTGCTGGTGCACCGCGACAACGTGAACCGGATCGTCCCCGAGCTCGGCCTGCCCTGCGTGCTCAAGCAGCCGGACAGCTCATTCTCGCTAGGTGTGGTGAAGGTGGAAACGGCAGAGGAACTGCCCGCCAAAGTAAACGGCCTGCTCGACAAGTCGGAGCTGATCGTCGCGCAGGAATACCTGCCCACCGAATTCGACTGGCGCGTCGGCATCCTCGACCGGCGGCCGCTGTTCGTCGCGAAATACTTCATGGTGCCCGGCCACTGGCAGATCATCCGGCACGGCGACGACAAGCACGATTTCGTCGAGGGCAAGACGGAGGCGCTGTCGGTCGGCGAGGCGCCGGACCGCGTGGTGAAAATGGCGCTGCGTGCGGCCAAGCTGATCGGCGACGGCTTCTACGGCGTGGACATCAAACAGGTCGGCCGCCGCCTCTACGTCATCGAGGTCAACGACAATCCCAACGTCGATGCCGGCAACGAGGACAGCGTGCTCAAGGACGCGCTGTACCGCGAGGTAATGGGCGTATTCCTCAAGCGCGTCGAAGCGCGCAAGCGCGGGGCGGCGCGATGAGATAATTGCACCTCGCCAGCCGTATCATCTGTCGGATAGAATCCACGCCTTTTTCGGGCAGCCTTAACCGGCCCGCCCTCGATCGTTTCCAACTGCTTCGACTCTCATGCTGCCATCCATCGAACAACGCCTCGCCACCGAAATTTCCGCAAAACCCGCCCAGGTCGCCGCCGCCGTCGCCCTGCTCGACGAGGGCGCGACCGTCCCGTTCATCGCCCGCTACCGCAAGGAAGCGACCGGCGGGCTTGACGACACACAACTGCGCCTGCTTGAAGAGCGCCTGCGCTACCTGCGCGAGCTGGAGGAGCGGCGCGCGACGATCATCGCCTCGATCATCGAACAGAACAAGATGACGCCGGAGCTACTGGACGCGATCAGCCACGCCGAGGACAAGACCCAGCTGGAGGACCTGTACCTGCCCTACAAGCCGAAACGCCGCACCAAGGCGCAGATCGCGCTGGAAGCCGGGTTGGAGCCGCTGGCCGATGCGCTGCTGGCCGACGCTATGCTGAACCCCGAAGAAGAAGCCGCCAAGTACCTGAAGCCTGCCTTCACCTCCGAGCAGGGCGACAACCCCGGCGTGCCGGACACCAAGGCGGCGCTGGAAGGTGCACGCTACATCCTGATGGAACGCTTCGCCGAAGATGCGCCGCTGTTGCAAGACCTGCGCGAATACCTGCAAACGCACGGCGTGGTCGAAGCCAAGGTCATCGAAGGCAAGGAAGAGGCCGCCGCGAAGTATGCCGATTATTTCGACTACCACGAACCGATCTCCGCGATCCCGTCGCACCGTGCGCTGGCGCTGTTTCGCGGACGCCGCGAGGAGATGCTGAACGTATCCCTGCGCCTCGACAGCGAAGCGGAAAAACCCAGATGGGATGCGCCGCTCAACCCCTGCGAGGCGCGCATCGCCCAGCGCTTCGGCATCGTCAACCAGAGCCGCCCCGCCGACAAGTGGCTGGCGGACACGGCGCGCTGGACCTGGCGCGTGAAGAGCTTCCTGCACCTGGAGAACGAGCTGATGGGAAGCTTGCGCGAACGCTCTGAAGCCGAGGCGATCAAGGTATTCGCGCGCAACCTGAAAGACCTGCTGCTCGCCGCCCCTGCCGGGCCACGCGCCACGATGGGGCTGGACCCCGGCATGCGTACCGGTGTGAAGGTGGCCGTCGTGGATGCAACAGGCAAGGTGGTGGACACTGCGGTGATCTACCCGCATCAGCCGCGCAACGATTGGGATGGCTCGCTGCACGCGCTGGCGAAGCTGGCCGAAAAACACCAGGTCGCGCTAATCTCCATCGGCAACGGCACCGCCTCGCGCGAGACCGACAAGCTGGCGCAGGATTTGATCAAGTTGCGCCCGGAACTGAAGCTCACCAGCATCGTGGTCTCGGAAGCGGGTGCGTCGGTGTATTCCGCCTCAGAGTTTGCCTCGCGCGAACTGCCCGACATGGACGTCAGCTTGCGCGGCGCGGTATCCATCGCGCGCCGCCTGCAAGACCCGCTCGCGGAACTGGTGAAGATCGATCCGAAATCCATCGGCGTCGGGCAGTACCAGCACGACGTGGGGCAGTTCCAGCTGGCGCGTTCGCTGGATGCCGTGGTCGAGGACTGCGTCAATGCGGTGGGGGTGGACGTCAACACCGCCTCCGCCCCGTTGCTGGCGCGCGTGTCCGGCCTCTCAAGCAGTGTCGCGCAAAGCATCGTGACCTACCGCGATGCGCACGGCATGTTCACCTCGCGCGCGGCCCTGAAGGAAGTGCCGCGCCTCGGCGACAAGACCTTCGAGCAGGCGGCCGGCTTCCTGCGCGTCATGGGCGGCGACAACCCGCTCGACGCCTCGGCAGTGCATCCCGAATCCTACCCGCTGGTGAAGAAGATCCTTGCCGATATCAAGAAGAGCATCAAGGAAGTAATCGGCGACAGCAAACTGCTCAAGTCGCTCAACCCCGGCAAATATGCCGACGAACAATTCGGCGTGCCCACCATCACAGACATCCTGAGCGAACTGGAAAAGCCGGGACGCGATCCGCGCCCCGAGTTCACCACCGCCACCTTCAGGGAAGGCGTCGAGGAGCTGAAAGACCTCAAGCCGGACATGATCCTCGAAGGCGTGGTCACCAACGTCGCGGCATTCGGTGCGTTTGTCGATATCGGCGTGCATCAGGACGGGCTGGTGCATATCTCGGCGCTCTCCAACTCGTTCGTGAAGGACCCGCATACCGTCGTCAAGGCGGGGCAGGTGGTGAAGGTCAAGGTGCTGGAGGTGGACGAGAAGCGCAAGCGCATCGCGCTGTCGATGCGGCTGACTGACTGCGCCGCTCAGGGGAGCGGCAAGGGTGAGGCACAGCGGGATCGCGCAACCGATGCCAAACGCATGTCGCAGCACAAACGGCAGGAAGAGCGTCAGCCGGCACCGAGTGGCGCGATGGCGGCGGCATTTGCCAAATTCAAGAGATGATCCTGGCAGTTGCGCATTGAGAGGCACAGGCGCGGCGCACCCCGTTGAGCCGTTGCCGGAAGAAAGGTATAGAATATCTCCGAGAACTTCGTACTCACTAACCCGGCGGAAGGAACACCATGAACCTCCAGTCCGTGCCTATCGAAGACATCCCCCTCGGCAAACCCCTGCCGTGGCGGCTCTATGACCGCAACGGTTACATCGTGTTCGCGCGCGGAGAAATGGTAGCGAGCCGCGAGCAACTGGAGCGCCTGCTTGCCGATGGCCTGCTGCGCGACGCCGATGCGAAGCCGCAAGCCTACGAAACGGGCGACTGGACCGAGTTCGGCGAGCCCGCAACGGTCAGGGGCTTCCCGCCCCCCGGCATCAAGCCTCAGGTCGGGGAACACGTGCAGCTCCGCCTGATCGACCCGAAGCCGCAGCCTTACCACTCCGTCCACCTGATCGGCTACATCAGGAACCTCAGCATCGTGGTGACGCGGCCCATGAGCGCCGCCGCCCCCTTCATTCCGGTGGAGGGCAAGCCGGTGGAAGTGCGCATGGTGACCGGCAACAACATCCATGCGTTCCAGTCCTCGATCCAGCGCCTGTGCATCAGCCCCCTCAACTACATGCACCTCGACTTCCCCACCGAGGTGCGCGTGCAAAAGTTGCGCAAATCACCCTGGGTCAAGATGAGCCTCGGCGTCATCGTGACCGATGCACAGGGCGCCCACGAGGCCGCCCGCCTCGTCAACCTCAGCCCGGACGGCGCGCAGTTCCATGCGCCGCCCACGCTCGGCAAGCCCGGCGATGCGTTGCGGGTTTCCTTCCATGTCGCGCTGGACGAACTGAAGACCACCCTGAACCTCGACGCGACCATCCTGCATGCGCAACAGGCTGCGCCGGAGGCGGGAAGCAACCTGCTGGAATACGGCGTCGCCTTCCGCGATGTCACCGCCGAGGATGCGCTCTGGCTGAAGGGGCTGGTCTACCGGCATATCGCCGATGGTTATCTGGCTTAGCAACATCCGTTCGTGGTGAGCCTGTCGAACCACGAACAGCTTCCGGCAAGGCCGCTCACCCTTCGACAAGCTCAGGGCGAACGGCGTAATGAGTCATGTGATATTCATAATCCCCACTGACATCAATGAGGAGGTTAAATCATGATCCGCAACCCGATCGACATCGCCAGCCGCACCAGCCCGGAACTATCCCGGCTCATCGAAAGCATCGTCAACCAGCTCGACTCCGACGAGCCGGTGACGCTCGCCGCGGTCCGCTCGTTCATCGAGCATGATCTGCCCGCCGAGATCAGCGAAAGCGAACACCTGCACCGCTTCGACACGGGCGAATCGCTCGTCGACGAACTGGATGCGCTGATCGACGGCTTCGGGGAGTCGGCCGCGGCCATCGACTTCGTCTCGGCCTTCGCCAGCGAGCCGCTCTCACGGGCGATCGAGGCCGTCGTGGGCGACGAAAACCGCGAAAACCCGCCCACCCTCGCAACGGTCAGGGAAGCGCTGCTCGACGGACTGGCCGCTCGTCTGGTCGGCGACGGCACCCTGGAAGAGGAGGAGGCCGAAATGCTGATGCCGGAGATCGAGGAACTGATTGAACGTTCCGGCAGCGATGCGCTGGCGGAGGAGTTTGTGCGCTACGAGTAGCGCAGCGGCGATGGCTCACCGCTTGCGCAACGGATCGAGCAGCGATGACAGGCCGTTGTGGTCCAGTTCCTGCATCAGCGCAAGCAACCGGCCGATCTCGCCGGGCGGGAAACCCTTGCGCGCAAACCAGTTGAGATACTGGCCGGGCAGATCGGCGATCAGGCGGCCCTTGTATTTGCCGTAAGGCATCGCGCGGGTAACCAGCAATTCCAGGTGTTCGTGGTTCATTTCCATAGCCATTCTAAAGCGTACTGATTCACCTGTCTTTGGCGCGCATGCGCATCTCCAGTGTCGTGGCCTCGCCGACTTCGATATTTTCGTATTCCGCAATCACCTGTGCCCCCAGCAACAGCAGCGCGGCAGCCAGTTCCAGGCTGATCAGCACGACGATAGCTGTGGTCAGAGAACCGTACACCACACTCACTTGCGACAGCGTGCCGAAATACCAGCGCAGCGCGAAGCGGACCACCTCCCACAGCAAGGCCGCCGTGGCGCCGCCGATCAGCGCGTGATGCACCGACAGCCTGCCGACCGGCATGAAGTAATAGATCGCGGAGATGAGCAGGATTTCCCCGATGAGGCCGACGCCGTAGATCATCAAGTGCGAGAAGCCGGTCAGCGACCAGCTATGCCCCAGCAGGGTAATACTCTCGGTACCCATCGCCACCAGATCGGCGATCACGATTGCCCCCACGAACAGCATCGTGCTGATAAAAACGATGTATCCGAAGGGCAGCAGCAGGGAAACGAGGAAGTGCCGCCTGCGCTTCTGCACGCGGTGCCGGAAAATCACCGAAATCGCCCTCTCCAGCACCTTGAAGCCCAGCGAGCTGAAAAGCAGCATCGTGATCAGCAGAACCCAGCCGATCACCGCGCGATGATCGAGGAACGCCTTCAGCTCCCCCACCACCGCCCTGCCTTCACCCGGCGCCATGTATTCCAGCGCCCGGCGCAACGTTGCCAGCAGCACCTCCTGATCGATCACGTGCGACAGCGCGATCACCATGAGGATGAGCAGCGGCACGATGGAAAGCAACGCATAGTAGGCCACAGCGCCCGCAAGCAGCAGGCCCTGGTTCGCCCGGAACGCCTTCAGAACCTGAAGTGCGAAGTCGACGGGGCTTCTCAGGACATGCAGGGTACGCGGGCTGATGAGTTCCATGGGCGGCCGGCAATCAGCAGGCGGCGGGCTTGCAGCCGGAATGCATCGCCGCACATCGACCATGAAAAGGACGAGGCACCATCATTCTCAACATCCGATTCCCTCCGTCCATAAAGAAAGGGGCTTAAAGCACCCGGGCAAAACGGCAGATAAAAATTGAGCTTCGTCCATTTTATCTCACCGCCCTCTTCGCCTATGAATATCTACATAGTTGACCCCATAAAAATTACGTCCCTGCTCCATAGAAGACCCAATTGTCTTTTGCGGCCATAGTGGTATACATATCCGACCGAAACCATCCAGGCAAGGAGGTTTACCATGGCACAGTTCCATTTACCCCATATGCCCCATTGGGCGGCGTGGGATGCATTCACCCACACCCACATGTCGGCGTTGAAGCTGTTTTTGCTCTATGCAGTGCCGCTGTCTCTCGTCCCGCCGGCAATGATCTATTACGCCGGTGTCACGTACCATGCGGGTTTGTTGCCGGAGTTGAGCGTCATGCAGTTGCAGACCATCGGCATCCTGTTCTACCTCTCCGAACTGATGATGACCTTCGTGGTCGCATACGTCATTCAACAGTTGGGCGAGTGGGTGGGTGTAAAACCCGGCTTCGACGATGCCTACAAGCTGACGGTAGTGATACCGACGCCGTTATGGCTCGCGCCGCTGTTCATGTTCATCCCCAGCTTCATGCTCAACCTCACGGCAGGCGCGGCGGCCTTGATCCTCTCCGGCATGCTGATTTTCTACAGCGTACCGTCGATCCTCAAGGTCGAGGAAAAAGGCCACGCCGTACTGCTGTCAGGCTCCATCTTGGCGGCCGGCATGGTGGCGTGGGCCGGGATGATGTATCTGACGCTGCTCTTCTGGAGCTTTGGAGCTTCTTTCTAACCTGTTGCCCTGAACAGGACTAACGGGAAAACGCAGCCTTATCAGGCTGCATGGCGGGGAAGGCGGAAGTCTTCCTCGCTTTCGTTTGCGCTGAAGGCTTGAGTCAATCGACCACGGATTCCGCCGGGTGATACTCCAGCCCGAATGCCTCGGCAACCTTGCGGTGCGTCACCTTGCCGCCGATGATGTTGAGGCCGTTGAGCAGGGCGGGGGATTCCCGGAGCGCCTCGCGCCAGCCCTTGTTCGCCAGTTGCAGTACATAAGGCAGGGTTGCGTTGGTCAGCGCCAGCGTCGAGGTGATGGGCACGCCGCCGGGCATGTTGGCGACGCCGTAGTGGATGACGCCGTCGACGATGAAGGTGGGGTTCTCGTGCGTGGTGGGGTGCATGGTCTCGACGCAGCCGCCCTGATCGATGGAGACATCGACGATCACCGCGCCCTTGCGCATCGTCCTGAGGTCTTCGCGGCGGATCAGCCTGGGCGCGACGGCGCCGGGGATCAGCACCGCGCCGATCACAAGGTCGGCGCCGGCGATCCACTCCAGCAGGTTGTGCCGGTCGGAGAAGATCAGCTGTACGTTCGCGGGCATCACGTCGCTGAGGTAGCGCAGCCGCTCCAGCGATACGTCGAGCAGGGTGACGCTCGCACCGAACCCGGCGGCCATCTTCGCCGCATTCACGCCGACCACGCCGCCGCCGAGGACCACCACCTTCGCGGGCGCCACGCCGGGCACGCCGCCGAGCAGGATGCCGCGACCGCCGTAGAGTTTCTCCAGGTACTTCGCGCCCTCCTGCACCGCCATGCGCCCGGCCACCTCGGACATCGGCGTCAGGAGCGGCAGTTCGCGCGAGGGCAGCTCGACGGTCTCATAGGCGATGCACACCGCACCGGAAGCCAGGTGCGCGCGGGTCAACTGTTCGTTTGCGGCGAAATGGAAGTAGGTGAAGATGGCCTGGCCGGGCCGGATATGCGTCCATTCCGGCTCGATCGGCTCCTTCACCTTCACGATCAGGTCGGACGCCGCCCAGACCGCGTCGGCGTCCGGCGCGATCTGGGCGCCCGCGGCAGCGTATTGCTCGTCTCCGAAGCCGCTGCCCAGCCCCGCGCCCGTTTCGACGATGACGGCATGTCCCGCCGCCACGAGCGCCTCGGCCCCCGCCGGTACCAGCGCGACGCGGTTTTCGTTGGTCTTGATTTCCTTCGGTATGCCTATTTTCATGGATGCCCCTATTCCAAAAAACCACTTGTCCGCAGATTACACAGATTAGCGCAGATTAAACAACCGGCGACAAAAGCGAATTGATAATCTGTTTAATCTGCGGATCAAACTGTTTTTCCTGCCAGCATCTCCCGGTCCACCTGTTTCGCGGACCAGTGCAGCGCGGCTGCGATCACCGCCGCCCGCTCAAAAGCCTCCACCGGCGTTGTGCCAAAACCGCACACGCCGATGTCGGCTTGATGGGGGAAGTGTTCCCAGCGGGCAGTAGCGGTCATGCGTCGACTCTCCTTCCGTGAAAACGGTTTTGATTCTGCTCCCATTTACCCCGCGCGACAACGTGCTAGAGTATGCCGCCTGCAACGCATGAAGGACGCCGCTCATGACGCCTGTACCATCCTCGCCTGAACTGTTGCGCCAGCGGCAACTGGTGGAGGCGCTGCTCGGCTGTTTTCCGCCGCGCTCCAGGATAGAGGAGACGCATATCTCCTGGGTGCTGCTGGCCGGGAACGATGCCTACAAGATCAAGAAATCGGTCGATCTCGGCTTCCTCGATTTCTCCACGCTGGAAAAGCGCCGCTTCTACTGCGACGAGGAGTTGCGCCTCAACCGCCGCCTCGCCCCCGATCTCTACCTCGATGTCGTCGCGATCGGCAGCAGCCCGGAACAGCCGCTGCCAGGCGGCGAGCCCGCCATTGAGTATGCGGTGCACATGCGCCGCTTCCCGCGCTCCGCGATGATGGATCTCCTGCTGGCTGACGGCCAGATCACCCCTTTGCATATCGACCGGCTGGCCGCCATCATCGCGCAATTCCATGCCGCTCTGCCGCCCGCCGCAGCGGACTCGCCGTTCGGCTCGCCCGCTGTGATACAGGAAGCGGTGCTGGAAAATTTTGCGCAGCTCGCGCCGTCGCTCGAAGCCTCCGCCGACCTCGCGATGCTGGAGAAGGTGCGCCTCGCGAGCGCGCTCGAATTCGCTGCCTGCGAGCCGCTGTTCCGGCAGCGCAAGGCGGCCGGCTGCGTGCGCGAGTGCCACGGCGATTTGCACCTCGGCAACATCGTGCTGCTCGACGACATACCCGTGCCTTTCGACGGCATCGAGTTCAGTGAAACGCTGCGCTGGATCGATGTGATCAGCGAAATCGCCTTCACGGCGATGGACCTCATGCAGCGCGGCCGGCCGCAGTTCGCCTGGCGTTTTCTCGACAAATATCTGGAGCAGGCCGGCGACTATGGCGGAGCGGGCGTGCTGCGCTACTACCTCGCCTACCGCGCGATGGTGCGCGCCAAGGTCGCCGCGATCCGCGCCAATCAGGAAGACCCGGCGCAGGCGCAACACGAACTGGCGGCATGCCGCAGCTATCTCGCGCTCGCGCACGACTGCCTCGCGCGCCGCCGCCCCGCGCTGATCATCACGCACGGGTTGCCGGGCTGCGGCAAGAGCACCTTCGCGCAGATTGCGCTGGAACGTTTTGGCGCGATCCGCATCCGCTCGGATGTCGAGCGCAAGCGGCTGTTCGGCCTCGCGGCGCTCGCGGACAGCCGCTCGCAAACCGGCAGCGGCATCTACGGCGAGGAGGCCACGCGCCGCACCTATGAACGCCTGCATGAACTCGCACGCGGCCTGCTCGCCGCAGGATTCCCCGTCATCGTCGATGCCGCATTCCTGCGCCATGCCGAGCGCGAAAATTTTCGTGTGCTTGCGCAGGCAATGGATGCGCCCTTCGTCATTGCCTGCGTACAGGCCGACGAGGCGGTGCTCAAGGATCGGCTGGCGCAACGGCGCAGCCGCGCCGACGACGCCTCGGAGGCCGATGCCACGGTGCTGCAGGTTTTACAGGCCGCGCAGGAGCCGCTGCAGGAGGAGGAAAAAGGCTGCGCCGTGACCTTCGTCAACAACGGCGATGCCGAGGCGCTGGGAATGGCCGGCGAGAGCTGGGCATTGCTCGATGCCCGTCTCGCCTGAGGAACCGCCCGGCATGTTTCGCCGGGCGGCAGGTCAGTGGACGTCCTTCCAGATTTCCTTCTTCAGCGCGCGAAGCAGGACCAGAAGCACAAACAGGAAGCCGAGCACGATATAGCCGAGGTCATAGCGCACCATTTTCGACGGGTCGCTCATGAAGACCAGGTAGTTGGTCAGGTCGGCGATGGCCGCATCGTATGCCGCCTTGCACAGCGAGTTCCCCGCGGTGCACATCGAACCCGGCTCCTGCAGGACCAGCTTCTTTACTTCATGGCCGTTCTTGCTTTCGACGCGCAGCACCTGCCTGCCCTGCAGATCGGCCAGGACGAACGGCATGGCCACGTTGGGGAAAACCGTGTTGTTCCAGCCGCTCGCGCGAGCGGTGTCCACGTAGAAGGTGCGCATGTAGGTATACAGCCAGTCGGCGCTGCGCGAACGCGCAATCACGCTCAGGTCGGGAGGCGGCTCGCCGAAGGCGAGCTTGGCCGAGTTTGCGTCCATCGCGGCCTGCATGGTCGAGCCGAGCTTGACGTCCTCGGGGAGTTCCAGATCCTTCTTGATCTGCTCCTCGGTCATGCCGATGTCCCTGAGGCGGTTGTAGCGCATGTAGGAAGCGCTGTGACAGGCCAGGCATCTCGAGGTGAACAGCTTCGCCCCGCGCTGCAGTGAAGCGGTGTTTTTCAAGTCCACCGGCGCCCTGTCCAGATGAACGCCGGTTTCGCCGGCGATCGCGATTGACGATGCCGCGAGGAGCAGCACCAGAATTCCCAGTTTATTGATAGCTTTCATGTCCGAGCCTTTCCGTTCTATTTGGACGTGATGCGGTCGGGCTCGGGCTTGCACTTGTCGATCCTGGTATACCAGGGCATCAACAGGAAGAACGCAAAGTAAACCGCGGCCAGTATCCGCGAGATCAGGGTGTAGGCCGGGGTGGCGGGCATCAGGCCCAGCCAGCCGAGGCCGACAAAACTGATCACGAACAGGGTCAGGAAAATCTTGTAGATCGGGCCGCGATAGCGGATCGATTTGACCTTGCCCCGGTCCAGCCAGGGCAGGAAGAAGAAGATCACCGTTGCCACGCCCATCGCGACCACGCCCGGAAACTGCGAGCCGAACATCGGCGGCACGGCGCGCAAGATCGCGTAGAACGGAGTGAAGTACCACACCGGCGCGATATGCTCGGGCGTTTTCATCGGGTTGGCCGGAATGAAGTTGTTGTACTCCAGGAAGTAACCCTTCATGTCCGGCGCGAAGAAGACGATGGCGCAGAAAATCATCAGGAAGGCGACCGCCCCGACCCCGTCCTTCACCGTGTAGTAGGGATGGAAGGGGATGCCGTCCAGCGGCTTGCCGTTGTCGTCCTTGTACTTCTTGATTTCGATGCCGTCCGGATTGTTCGAGCCGACCTCGTGCAAGGCCACGATATGGGCAACCACGATCAGCACGATGACCAGCGGGATCGCGATGACGTGCAGCGCGAAGAAGCGGTTCAGCGTGGTATCGGAAACCACATAGTCGCCGCGGATCAGCAGCGCGAGGTCCGGGCCGATGAAGGGCACGGAAGAGAACAGGTTGATGATCACCTGCGCGCCCCAGAAGGACATCTGTCCCCAGGGCAGCAGGTAGCCCATGAACGCCTCGGCCATCAATGCCAGATAGATGACCATGCCGACGATCCACAGCAGCTCGCGCGGCTTGCGGTACGAGCCGTACATCAGGCTGCGGAACATGTGCAGGTAGACCACGACAAAGAACATCGAGGCGCCGGTGGAATGGATGAAGCGCAGCAGCCAGCCCCATTGCACGTCGCGCATGATGTACTCGACGGAGGCGAAGGCGAACAGCGCATCCGGCTTGTAGTTCATGGTCAGGAAAATGCCGCTCACGATCTGGATCACCAGCACCAGTAGCGCCAGCGAGCCGAAGAAGTACCAGAAGTTGAAATTCTTCGGCGCGTAATACTCCGAGACATGCGCCTTGTAGGTCGAGATGAGCGGGAAGCGTTCGTCGATCCAGCCGACCAGTTTCTTCAGGAGGCCCATCATGCCGCCTCCTTTCCGTCGTCGCCGATCAGGAGCCGGCCCTCACCGAGATACTTGTGCGGCGGAACGATCATGTTGCTGGGCGCGGGCACGCCTTTGTACACGCGCGCCGCGAGATCGAAGCGTGAACCGTGGCAGGGGCAGAACCAGCCGCCCGGCCAATCCGCACCGAGATCGCTCGGCGCGACTTCCGGGCGATAGGTCGGGGAGCACCCCAGGTGGGTGCAGACGCCGAGGACGACGAGGTATTCGGGCTTGATGGAACGGTAAGGGTTGTTGCAGTACTCGGGCTGCTGCGGGACGGAAGATTCCGGGTCGACCAGCCTGTCATTGTGCTTTGCGAGCAGGTCGAGCATCTCCGGGGTGCGACGCACGATCCACACCGGCTTGCCCTGCCACTCGACGCTGATCATCATGCCGGGCTCGATGCGGCTCACGTCCACCTCGACCGGCGCGCCGGCCGCCTTGGCGCGTTCGCTCGGCATCAGGCTCAGCACGAACGGCGCGCCGGCGCCCGCTGCCGCAACCCCGCCGGCCGCGGTAGTGGCGGCGATCAAAAGCCGCCGCTTACCGAGATTCACATTGTCAGTCATGTTCCCCTTCCCCCCGCTAAAGCGTTATTGACGATTGCAATCCGGGTCAGCACCGGGCCGGCACAGCGCCAGCGCGGTTGCCCGGAAATTTTTGTAATGGATGATTTACAGAACTGCTTGCCGCATGGCAGAAACCCGGACAAGCAAAACGTTTGGTTTACCGGCACCGGCGGCGAACGCTGCCTCGCTAACGGTTCGCCGCAAGTGAGATCAGTTGTTCCTGGCTCCCTGTTTGACCCACTTCCTCATAATCAGGATGTATTGACGATCGAGCGTACCTTCCGCATTCAAGCCCATCGGCATCTTCAAACCCTTGTTGGTGCCGGTAAGCAGCTTGGTGAAAGTGCTGGCCTCGCTGTTGCCGGGGATGACGACCGGCCCGAACCTCGTGCCCTTCATCAGTCCCTCCCAGGACCTCAGATCCAGGCCGCTTTTCGCATGCCCCCTGCCGCCCGGAGAATGACAGCTCACGCAATAGTCATGCAGGATGGGCTGCACCTCTTCCTTGAAGCTCACTTCCTCGCGCTTCAGCACCTTGATGGCATCATGTGCCGGCGCCAGGGCTGCATCTGCCGGAGCGTGCGCAGTTCCTGCTGCCTTGTCTGCCGATGTCTTTTCTGCCGGCGCCAGCACCTTGCCTGCCGACGCCAGCGCGGTGCCCGCCGGTGCCAGCGGTGCAGCTTCCGCGGACACTGCTTTCGTTTCTTCGGCCGGTGCCGCTTCCGCACCCTTTGCAGGTGCCGGCGTGGCACCCGCCTGAACAGGCGCCGTAGCCCCTGCCGATGCCAGTGTCATGTTTTCCGCCGACACGCCGAATGAAAGGGCTGCCAGAATGATCGCGCCCAGTAATATTCCAGTTCCAGTTTTCATACCGCTCCCTTGGAAAACACACCGCCTGAAAAATCCGGCAAACCGGGAGAGTTGACTGTCTGGACAGACAGCCGCGAGACCAGCAATCCCCTCCCCACTGCATCTTTTTTTATATAAACCGCGCAACCCGCAATCGCGGCAATCGGCTGGAAAGATGCCCGGCAACTCATCCAGTATCTGCCGCAATGTTTCGCTACCATAATTCCAAACCAGCCCTCGTTTCCCTGACGTGGGTCAACCAATTTGTGTTTTTGCTCCGGCCAGGCGAAGCCGGTTTTCACGATGGGTGAGAGGAAGGAATCGCGCCCGTAATCGGCCCGGATACCGATGCTGTTATTTCAAAGGGCTGGTTCGACCGATCGGCAGGAGTAAGGCCAACGAATGCCGCAGGCCTGTGTGGATGAGGAGCAACCTATGGGAAGCGGAGGCGGGGTGGTGCCAATGAGCTGCGAATGACCGATGAGGCAGGAGTGGGAAGCACTGCTGACCTGATGGCGGGTCAGGTCGATAGGAGGGAAACGATTCGGGCTTGGCTCCTTTTCACGCGCGCAAGCGCAGCTTGCGGGCGATCCAGTTGGCCGAAAGGTTAGGCTTCACTTAGAACCCTCGCAATATCTTGGCGTGCCGCCGCGATAAACGCCGTTTTTAACTTGAAGAAATCAGCGACTTCTTTTGCTGGCTGCGCACTATGGCTAGTTATCGCGGAATCAGCTAGTTTCTGTGCAGCATCCACAACGCTATCCGGTGCGACAAGTGAAACCTCAGCGAATTTTCCATTTAGTGAATTCAGGTCAGCAAGTGAAGTTATTTTCTCTTCACGGGCTTGTACTACGAGGCGTTGTGCTTCGACAAGAAACTCTGCATACAACTTCTGGCGAGAAGCAACTTGATCCTTCGCGAGCGCGAGTCGCCACTCGTGATTCTTTACACCACGGCTCGAAAAGTAGTTAATGAGGCCGCCTACGAGAGTGCCGAAAAGAGTGCCTAGGACTGCTATAAGTTCAGTGGGCATTTACGGAATTTTATGTGAATTTAGACAAGAAACACAATGCTACAACTCCAGTTTTTACACCAATTTTTGTTGATTAAATATTAATGCTTTTGATTCCTTCGAGCTGGTTATACTTGCCCAATTGATGTAACTCTACGCGACGAAATGTACCGGGGTCGAATTATTTTCTTCCCCATCGGCGGGCGCAGTTTTCCAACATTCCACCGTGCAGTCAATATGCCGGAATGCCTATATATTCCGGCCTAGCCATGAACCTTACAGCACCACCGGCCGATCCGGCATTTCATTGAGCTTTCCGTCCTGTGCAGGGAAGTGGCGCGCGAGATGTTCGCCCACGGCGCGAATACCGGCGAGCACGCCCGCCTCGAACCGCCCGTCGCGAAACGCCGTTTCCATTTCGCGGCAGATCGTCTCCCAGGTTTCCTGGCCGAGCCTCGCGTGGATGCCGCGGTCGGCGATGATCTCCACGTCGCGGTCCGCGAGCAGCAGGTAGATCAGCACGCCGTTGTTGTGCTCGGTGTCCCAGACGCGCAGTTCGGAAAACACCTCGATGGCGCGCTCCTGCGCCGTCTGTCCCGCGAGCAGCGGCGTGAGGTCGAGCGCGGCCTCGACCGCGAAGCGGATCTGTCCGTCGTGTCTGGCCTCGGTGTCGCGGATGGCGCGCTCGATCGCCTCCAGCGCGCGCGGCGGAAAGGCGCGGCGCACAGAAGCGCGCCCGCTGGATAGATGCTGCATCACTCGCTTTAAATTCTTCATCCTGACTCTCATGTCGAATTGCCGCCCCTGATGGTGAAAACGTGCATCTCGTAGGAGCGCAGCTTGCTGCGCGAATGCAATCGCCCGATAAATCGGGCTCCTACGGGTCACCTGCCACGCCAAGAAGCCCACTTCACCAGCGCCCCGATGCCCCGCCTCCACCGAACCCGCCGCCCCCGCCGCCGAACCCCCCTCCTCCACCGAAGCCGCCGCCAAACCCGCCGTGACCGAATCCGCCGCGGCCATGGCCGCCGAAACCGCGCCCCGCTCCGCCGAACAGCACGAACACGAAGGCCATCAGCCCGACCAGCAGCGCGGCAAACAGCGACGCGGCCACCAGCCAGGCAATCAAGCCCAGCCCGCCGCCCATCAGCGCGGCGGCTGGGAAGCGCCCGAGCAGCGCGCGCAGCATGCCGCCCACGACCACCACCAGGCCGAAGGCAACGAACAGCAGCGACTCGATGTCGTAGCTGCCGCTCGCGGCGGCGCGCTTCGGCGGCGGCAGGGGTTCGCCCTCGATCACCTGCATCATCGCGCCCATGCCTGCATCGATGCCCGCATAGAATTCGCCGCGCCGGAAGAACGGCGTGATGATCTCGGCAACGATGCGCTTTGCCGTGGCGTCGTTGAGCGCGCCTTCGAGGCCGTAGCCCACCTCGATGCGCAGCGCGCGGTCTTCCTTTGCGACGAGCAGCAGCGCGCCGTCATCCACGCCCTTGCGCCCGAGCTTCCAGGTTTCGGCGACGCGGATGCCGTATTGCTCGACGGTCTCCGGCTGGGTGGTGGGGACGATGAGCACGGCAAGCTGCGCGCCTTTCTTCGCCTCGAACGCGGCGAGGCGGGATTCGAGCGCCTGCACCTGCTGCGCGTCCAGCGTGGAAGTGAGGTCGGTGACGCGTGCGCCCAGCGGCGGCACGGCCACTTCGGCCTGCGCCGCGCCGGTGAGCAGCAGCACAAGCAGGACAAGAATCGACTGAAAGAGACCGTATTGCCTTACTCCCCTCTCACATTTATGGGATAACCAGCGACTTAGCTGCGATTTTTGGCAGCTTAGTCGAATGGCTAGTTGTTTCACCCAGAGGGGCTGGGGGAGAGGGAATAAAGAATCTGTTGCAGTTTTCAAGTTTCCACCCTCTCCCTAACCCTCTCCCGCAAGCGGGCGAGGGAATCTTTCGATGGGTTCATTTACTTGGCAGGTGTGGGCTTCGGCGCATCGAAACTGACCGCCGGCGGACGGGAGATTTCCTTCTCGTTCTCCACCGTGAAGTTCGGCTTGACGGCGTAGCCGAACAGCATCGCGGTGAGGTTGCTCGGAAAGGAGCGCACCGCGACGTTGTATTCCTGCACCGCCTTGATGTAGCGGTTGCGCGCCACGGTGATGCGGTTTTCGGTGCCTTCGAGCTGCGCCTGCAGGTCGCGGAAATTCGCGTCGGATTTGAGTTGCGGGTAGTTCTCCGACACCACCAGCAGGCGGCTCAAGGCCGAAGACAGTTCGCCCTGCGCGGCCTGGAATTTCGCAAAGGCCTGTGGGTCGTTGATCAGTGCGGGCGTGGCCTGGATGCTGCCGACCCTCGCGCGCGCCTCGGTGACGCCGAGCAGCACGGTCTGCTCCTGCGCGGCAAAGCCCTTGACCGTGTTCACGAGGTTGGGGATCAAGTCGGCGCGCCGCTGGTACTGATTCAGCACCTCCGACCAGCTCGCCTTGATCTGCTCGTCTGTCGTTTGAAAAGTGTTGTAGCCGCAGCCGCTCAACAGCAGCGCAAGTAAAGCAATCCATAAGGCACGCATCGTCGGTTCCTCCTGATTGAGTGTCAAAAACGCGCGAAAACTATAGCACTAAACGGCCTGCCCGGTGGCATGGCCCGACGCCCACGCCCACTGGAAATTGTAGCCGCCAAGCTGGCCGGTCACGTCCACCACCTCGCCGATGAAATACAGGCCGGGCACGTCGTTGCATTCCATGGTCTTCGACGACAGAGCGCGCGTGTCGATGCCGCCGCAGGTCACTTCGGCCTTGGTGTAGCCCAGCGTGCCGCTTGGGGTGATCTGCCAGTCGTGCAGGGCGGCGGCGATCTGCTTGCGCTGTTTGTCGTTGTACTGCTTGAGCGGCTTGTTCTCGATCCCGGCCAACTGCGCGCACCACGCATCGGCGAAGCTCTTCGGGAACCATTGCGTCAGGTAATTGCTCAGCAATTTCTTGCTGCCCTTCTGCTCGTCCAGCAGGCTTGCCATGTCGCAATCCGGCAGCAGGTCGATGTGCAGCGGCTGGCCGTGCTGCCAATAGGATGAGATTTGCAGGATCGCCGGGCCGCTGAGACCTCTATGGGTCACCAGCATGTTTTCGCGGAACGACTGCTTGCCGAAACTCACCGTAACATCGAGCGAGACGCCGGTCAGGTCGGCGTAGGGCTTCCAGTCGTCCGGCGCGAAGCTCAGCGGCACTAGGCCGGGTTTGAGCTTGGCGATGGGGATGCCGAACTGCTCGGCGACGTGGTAGCCGAACGGGGTTGCGCCGGTCTTGGGGATGGACAGGCCGCCGGTGGCGATTACCAGCGACTTCGCCTCGAAGTCGCCGCGCGAAGTGCTAACGTGGAATTTCTTGTCGCGCTCGATTTTTTCGACTTCGCAGGACATGAAGCGCTTCACGCCCGCCGCATCGCATTCTTCCCTGAGCATCGCGATGATGACTTCGGCTTCGTCGTCGCAGAACAACTGCCCGAGCGTCTTCTCGTGGTAGCCGATGCCGTGTTTTTGCAGCAGCGCGATGAAGTCGCGCGGCGTGTAGCGCGCGAGCGCCGAGCGGCAGAAATCAGGGTTGGCGGAGATGAAATGCTCCGGCCCGCTGTTGAGGTTGGTGAAGTTGCAGTGCCCGCCGCCGGAGATGCGGATCTTCTCCGCGAGCTTTTTGGCATGGTCGAGCAGCGCCACGGAACGCCCGCGCCGTCCGGCCTGCATGGCGCACATCAGACCCGCCGCGCCGGAGCCGATAATAATCACATCTGTTTTCATAGTGTTCTGTTATGCCGAGGAAGGCGCGATTATCCCATGTAGCGGCGAGGTGCACTGCGGAAAACCGACAAGGCCTTCAGCAACCTGCCGATTATTGAAGCCATCACGGCGGCTAACGGCCTTCTTCGAAGAAGGGGAATCCCCCGGCCCATGAAGACAGGGCTCCGAACCGCTTGCCTTGAACAAGCCGCGCAATTCCACGATAATGCCCGCCCTTACCGAACGGCTTATTCCACGCTTTAACTTCCGGGTGTTCCAGATGAAAAAATCGATCCGCAATATGAGTTCTTCTTCCAGCCGCCGCGTGGCGCTGATCCTGCTGTGCTCCATGGCGGTCGCGGGCTGCGAAAAGCCATTCGCCCTCAAGCCGCCCGAATTCGACATGACGCGTATCAACCAGGACGGCAGCGTGAATGACGGCAAGGACTACGCCAAGCAGCCCTGGGTATGCGTGCGGGACAACAAGTCGGGGCTGACTTGGGAAGTGAAAAAAACCGAACCCGGCCTGCACGACATCAACAATACCTACACCTGGTACGACCCGAACCCGGACAGCAACGGCGGCAACGCAGGCAAGGCCAACGGTGGGAAATGCGCCGGCAGCAATTGCGATACCGAGTCTTACGTCAAGGCGGTCAATGCGGAGAAACTCTGCGGCTCTTCCGACTGGTATCTGCCCAGCCGCTATGAGTTGAACACCATCGTAAACCCCGCCGTTTTCTTCCCCGGCCCGACTCTGCCCAAGGATTATTTCCCGGAAACCCAGCCCGGAAAATACTGGACCGACACGACTTTCAAAACCAATCGCGCCGCCGCCTGGGTATGGCGCTTCGATCACGGCAGCGATTACGTCGAGGACAAGTTCGAAGGGCTTAACGTCAGGCTAGCCTACGCCGCCCCGAAAAAACCCGGCGCACCCGCACCACAACCGCCCGCCAAATAGCCTGGAACGCTGCCCCTCCGTCCCATTGCAGAACGGGAATCAGCGGAGGGACAGGATAAACTGCACCAGGGTCTTGATGTCGTCATCGGCCAGCCTCGCATAGGCCGGCATGGCGGCTTTGCCCCATACGCCGCCCTTGCTGCCGTTTTTGATGATCCCGGCCAGACGCTTCGGCGCAGCGGCATCATTGGCGTATTTCCTGCCGATATCCCGCAGCGACGGCCCCAGGATCGGCTTGTCCATGCCATGACAATTGAAGCAGCCCTTCTTCCTGGCCAAGGCCTTGAACGCCGCCGCATCCACCGCCGCCTCCGCCTGCCCGGCGAACATCAGCGCGATCGCCGCGATACCTGCCCACTGTGCCTTCATATTAACCTCCTCGGAATTCAACGCCGGCGTGCTACGCTAACGCCCGCTTCACGATTATTTAAACACAAAAATTGCACAGCGCATGAGAGCCTGTTTCGTTTGTCATTCATTTGAAAGAAGATGGGCTGGAGCCTGAAAAACTGGCGCAGGCGGCGCGCCCTGCGGCATGCGGCGTTGCCGGATGCGGCTTGGTGCGCCGCCGCATCCGGCCTGTCCGTGTTGCGCGGACTTTCGGAAGAAGAACTGGAGCGGCTGCGCGAACTGACCACCCTGTTCTTGAACGAGAAGCAGGTGGTCGCGGCCGGCGGTTTTTCCCTGGACGACGACATGCGGATCAGGATCGTCGCCCAAGCCTGCCTGCCCATCCTCAATCTCGGGCTGGATTACTACGCGGGCTGGGTGTCGGTGATCGTCTATCCCGGCGAGTTCGTACCGGAGCATGAGTTCATGGATGAGGCCGGCGTAGTGCATGTCGTGCGTGACGCGATGATGGGAGAATCCTGGGAGCGCGGGCCGGTGGTGTTGTCCGGCGCCGACGCGCTACACTACGGCGAGCACGACGGCGCCAACGTGGTGATCCACGAATTCGCCCACAAGCTGGACATGCTGAACGGCGCGATGAACGGTTACCCGCCGCTGCACCGGGGGATGTCCTCCGAACAATGGGCGCAGACCTTCGGCGCGGCCTATGCCGACTTCTGCACCAAGGCGGAAAGGGATGAGGAGATGGCGATAGACCCTTACGGCGCCGAAAACCCGGCCGAATTTTTCGCCGTGACCAGTGAGGCATTCTTCGAAACGCCCCATGTCCTGCAACGGGAATACCCGGACGTGTACCGGCAACTCGCGGCCTTCTACCTTCAGGATCCGGTCAGGCGACACCCCGAAACAGGTTCCGGCATTTGATGCCGCCCGCCTGATCCGCTATAATGCGCACAATTCAAAGCGGGATGAACGCACGGTTCGTCCCGCTTCTTTATGTAAACCGCTTTGGGAGCATCCGGTGCCGCAAACAAGTCCTGCCATTCTAGTTTTATCCGATGGGACAGTGTTTCGCGGAACCGCCATCGGCGCCTCCGGCAGCAGCACCGGCGAGGTGGTGTTCAACACCTCGATGACCGGTTACCAGGAAATCCTCACCGACCCCTCCTACTACAAGCAGATCGTCACGCTGACCTATCCGCATATCGGCAACGTCGGCGTGAATACCGAGGACGTGGAGTCACGCCAAGTGTTCGCCAGCGGGCTGGTAATCCGCGACCTTTCGCTGACGGTGAGCAACTGGCGCAACACGCAGTCGCTGCCGGACTACCTCAAGGCCAACAACGTGGTGGCGATCGCCGGGATCGACACGCGCAAGCTGACGCGCATCCTGCGCGAGAAGGGCGCGCAGAACGGCTGCATCGCCACCGGCAACGATGTGGAGGCGGCGCTGGCTGCCGCACGGAGCTTCCCCAGCATGGCGGGAATGGATCTCGCACAGCCGGTGAGCTGCGACAAACCCTATAGCTGGACGCAGCGCGAGTGGGCGCTGGGCGTGGGCTATCCCGAACAGACGCAGTCCAGATTCCACGTAGTGGCCTACGATTTCGGCGTGAAGCGCAACATCCTGCGCAAGCTCGCCGAACGCGGCTGCCGCATCACCGTGGTGCCGGCGAAGACCCCGGCCTCCGAGGTGCTGGCGATGGAGCCGGACGGCGTGTTCCTGTCCAACGGCCCCGGCGACCCCGAGCCGTGCGACTACGCGGTCGACGCAACGCGTGCCTTCATCGACGCGGGCGTGCCGCTGTACGGCATCTGCCTCGGCCACCAGTTGATGGGACTGGCGCTGGGCGCTACGACGGTGAAGATGAAGTTCGGCCACCGCGGCGCAAATCACCCGGTGCAGGACATGCAAAGCAAACGCGTGATGATCACCAGCCAGAACCACGGTTTTGCCGTGGATGCGGCGACGCTGCCGAAGAACGCGCGCGTCACGCATGTCTCGCTGTTCGACGGCACGCTGCAGGGCTTCGAGCTGACCGACAAGCCCGCATTCTGCTTTCAGGGCCACCCCGAGGCGAGCCCCGGGCCGCATGACGTGGATTATTTGTTCGATAAGTTTATTGATTTGATGCAAAAGAGTAGCTAGTCGTTAGACGCTAGTCGCTAGTTGAGATAGCGATCAGCGGTTTAACTAGCGACTAGAGACTAACGTCTAACGACTGAGAAAATGCCAAAACGTAACGACCTAAAATCCATCCTCATCATCGGCGCCGGCCCCATCGTCATCGGGCAGGCGTGCGAGTTCGACTATTCCGGCGCGCAGGCCTGCAAGGCGCTGCGCGAGGAAGGCTATCGCGTCATCCTGGTGAACTCGAACCCGGCCACCATCATGACCGACCCGGAGATGGCGGATGCGACCTACATCGAGCCGATCACTTGGCAGATGGTGGCCAAGATCATCGCGAGGGAAAAACCGGATGCGATCCTGCCGACCATGGGCGGGCAGACTGCGCTGAACTGCGCGCTCGACCTGGCCAAGCATGGCGTGCTGGAAAAATACAATGTCGAGATGATAGGCGCGTCGCGCGAGGCCATCGACAAGGCCGAAGACCGCGAGAAGTTCAAGCAGGCGATGAACAAGATCGGCCTGTCCTCGGCGCGCTCCGCCATCGCGCACAGTATGGAAGAGGCGTTGCAGGTGCAGCAGGCGATGGGCTACCCGACCATCATCCGCCCGTCGTTCACCATGGGCGGCTCGGGCGGCGGCATCGCCTACAACCGCGAGGAATTCGTCGAAATCTGCGAGCGCGGGCTGGAGGCCTCGCCGACGCGCGAGTTGCTGATCGAGGAATCGCTGCTCGGCTGGAAAGAATTCGAGATGGAGGTGGTGCGCGACCGCAACGACAACTGCATCATCATCTGCTCCATCGAGAACCTCGACCCGATGGGCGTGCACACCGGCGACTCGATTACCGTCGCCCCGGCGCAGACGCTCACCGACAAGGAATACCAGATCATGCGCGACGCGAGCCTCGCGGTGCTGCGCGAGATCGGCGTGGACACCGGCGGCTCCAACGTGCAGTTCGCCGTCAACCCGGACGACGGGCGCATGGTGGTGATCGAGATGAACCCGCGCGTGTCGCGCTCTTCCGCGCTGGCCTCCAAGGCGACCGGCTTCCCGATCGCCAAGGTCGCGGCCAAACTGGCCGTGGGCTACACGCTCGACGAGCTGAAGAACGACATTACCGGCGGCGCGACCCCGGCCTCGTTCGAACCGACCATCGACTACGTGGTCACGAAAATTCCCAGATTTGCCTTCGAAAAATTCCCGCAGGCCAACGACCGCCTGACCACGCAGATGAAATCGGTCGGCGAGGTGATGGCGATCGGCCGCACCTTCCAGGAGTCGTTCCAGAAGGCCTTGCGCGGCCTGGAAGTCGGCGTCAACGGACTGGACAGCAAATACACCGACCGCGAAGCGCTGATCGCCGAGCTTGGCAATCCGGGGCCGGATCGTATCTGGGCGGTCGGCGATGCTTTCCGTATGGGCATGAGCGTCGAGGAAGTATTTAACGTCAGCAAGATCGACCCGTGGTTCCTGGTGCAGATTGCCGACATCATCCGTCAGGAAGGCGAGTTGAAAGACCGCATGCTGGAGAGCCTGGATGCCGACCACATGCGCGCCCTGAAGCGCAGCGGTTTCGCCGATGCGCGTCTGGCAAGGCTGCTGGGCACCGACGATGCGGCAGTGCGCGCCTATCGCCACGCGCTGGGCGTGCGCCCGGTGTTCAAGCGCGTCGACACCTGCGCGGCCGAGTTTGCGACCAACACCGCCTACATGTACTCGACCTACGAGGAAGAGTGCGAATCGCAGCCGACCGGCAAGAAAAAGATCATGGTGCTGGGCGGCGGTCCGAACCGCATCGGCCAAGGCATCGAGTTCGACTACTGCTGCGTGCATGCCGCGCTGGCGATGCGCGAGGACGGCTACGAGACCATCATGGTCAACTGCAACCCGGAGACCGTCTCGACCGACTACGATACTTCCGACCGCCTGTACTTCGAGCCGCTGACGCTGGAGGACGTGCTGGAAGTCGTCGCGGTGGAAAAACCGGTCGGCGTGATCGTGCAATACGGCGGCCAGACGCCGCTGAAGCTGGCGCACGGACTGGAAAAGAACGGCGTGCCCATCATCGGCACCTCGGTCGACATGATCGACTGCGCGGAAGACCGCGCGCGCTTCCAGACCATGCTGAAGAAACTGAACCTGAAGCAGCCGCCCAACCGCACCGCGAGCCATGTGGCCGAGGCGGTGGCGGGCGCCGCCGAGATCGGCTATCCGCTGGTGATGCGTCCTTCCAACGTGCTGGGCGGTCGCGGCATGGAGATCATCCATGCGCAGGCCGACCTGGAGCGCTACATGCGCGATGCGGAAGAGCTGGCCAAGACCTGGCCCGAGCGTCTGCCGATTTTGCTCGACCGCTTCCTGAACGACGCGATCGAAGTGGACGTGGATGCGGTGTCCGACGGCCAGCAGGTCATCATCGGCGGCATCATGGAACACATCGAGCAGGCGGGCGTGCACTCCGGCGACTCGGCCTGTTCCCTGCCGCCGTATTCGTTATCCGCCGCGATGCAGGACGAACTGCGCCGCCAGACTGTGGCGATGGCCAAGGAACTCAACGTGATCGGCCTGATGAACGTGCAGTTTGCGATCCAGGGCGACACCGTGTATGTGCTGGAAGTGAATCCGCGCGCTTCGCGCACCGTGCCCTATGTGTCCAAGGCGACCGGCGTGCCGCTGGCAAAAGTCGCGGCGCGCTGCATGGCCGGCCAGACGCTCGCGCAGCAGGGCGTCACGAAGGAAGTCATCCCGCCGTACTACTCGGTCAAGGAGGCGGTGTTCCCGTTCATCAAGTTCCCCGGCGTGGACACCATCCTCGGCCCGGAGATGAAATCCACCGGCGAGGTGATGGGCGTCGGCGAGACCTTCGCCGAGGCGTTCGTAAAGTCGCAACTCGCGGCGAGCGTGAAGCTGCCGAAGGAAGGCAAGATATTCCTCAGCGTGCGCGAGGCGGACAAGCCGGGCGCTGCCGAGGTCGCGCGCTCGCTGGTAGAGCTGGGCTTCACCATCCTCGCGACGCGCGGTACGGCGGCGGTAATCCGCAAGGCCGGCGTCGAAGTGACGGTAGTGAACAAGGTCGCGGAAGGTCGCCCGCACATCGTGGACATGATCAAGAACGGCGAGGTCAGCCTCATCGTCAACACCGTGGACAGCAAGCCCTCCGCAATGCGCGACTCATATTCCATCCGTCATGCCGCCCTGCAGGGGCGGATAACCTATTACACCACGCTGGCCGGCGCACGTGCTGCCTGCGTGGGAATGCAGCATCTGGCCGAGTTGCAGGTGTATGACCTGCAGGCGCTGCAACAGCGTCTGCTTTAACGAAACATGAGGAAGCACAGGCATGAGTAAAATCCCATTGACTCTCGTCGGCGCGGAATTGCTGCGCCAGGAACTGCACCGCCTCAAGGCGGTAGAACGCCCGGCGGTGATCAACGCCATCTCCGAGGCGCGCGCGCAGGGCGACTTGTCTGAAAACGCCGAATACGACGCCGCCAAGGAGCGTCAGGGGTTCGTCGAGGGGCGCATCGTCGAACTGGAAGCGAAGCTGGGCAGCGCGCAGATCATCGACCCGAAGACCATCAGCGCCGGCGGGCGTTGCGTGTTCGGCTCAACCGTGGTGCTGGAAGACGTCAACAACGGCGATGTCGTCACCTACCAGATCGTCGGCGACGACGAGGCCAATATCCGTGAGCGCAAGATTTCCATCAGTTCGCCGATCGCGCGCGCGCTGATCGGCAAGATGAGCGGCGACATCGCCGAAGTGCAGGCGCCGGGCGGGGTGCGGGAATACGAAGTGGTGGACGTACAGTATATTTGATGTAGGGTGGGCACGCTTTTTGTGCCCACGCGTGAATCAGCACCGCGTGGGCAGATGAACCCTGCCCACCCTACCTGCTCAGGTACGGCTACCGAGCTGCTTCTTGGTCAGCGGTTTCTTGCCCTTGTGGCGCGGCGCTTTCCTGATTTCCGGCAACTGCGCCTCCGGGTTGGACTGGTAGACCACCAGGATCTTGCCGATATGCTGCACCGGGGCGGCGTTCAGTTTGGTGCAGATTTCCGCGAGGATGGCTTCGCGCTGCGGCCGTTCCGCCATGACCCGGATCTTGATGAGCTCGTGGATTTTCAGGCTCGCAGCGATCTCCTTCAGCACCGCTTCGGTCAAACCGGCATTGCCTATCATCACCGTCGGATTCAAGGCGTGGGCGCGACCTTTCAGGGCAAGGCGTTCGGATACGGTAAGGGATAGCATAATGACCTTTTTTGAACAGGGCATGGATTTTAAACGATGAAGCCGTCCAAAACCAGCAAACAATGGATGCGCGAGCATATCAACGACCCTTTCGTGCAGCTTGCGCAGAAGGAAGGCCGCCGCTCGCGCGCCGCCTACAAGCTGCTGGAGATCGATGCCAAGGACCACCTGCTCAAGCCCGGCATGGTCGTGGTGGATCTCGGCGCGACGCCGGGCGGCTGGTCGCAGGTGGCGGCAAGCAAGGTCGGGCGTAGCGGCAAGGTCATCGCGCTGGACCTGCTGCCGCTCGACCCGCTGGCCGGGGTGGAGTTCATCCAGGGAGATTTCCGCGACGCTGCCGTGCTGGAGCAACTGGAAGATTTGCTGCAAGGCAAACCGGTTGGTCTTGTGATTTGCGACATGTCCCCCAATATATGCGGTGTCGCATCGGCCGATCAGGCGCGCGCCATGCATCTTGCGGAACTGGCGATGGAATTCGCGCTCGAACACCTGAAACCCGGCGGCAGCTTCCTCGTCAAGGTGTTCCAGGGCGCGGGGTTCGAGGATTTCCACCGCCTGATGCGCAGCCGTTTCGCCAAGGTGGCCACGCGCAAACCCAAGGCGTCGCGCGACCGGAGCAGCGAGTTGTATCTGCTGGCTACCGGAAAGCTTGAGTAATCGTATAATACATAGTCTAATGACCCGGCTTGGCAATCGCGGTGCCGCTTAAGGAGCTATCTTGAACAACATGTTTAAAAGCATTGCAATCTGGCTGGTCGTCGCCCTGGTGCTGATGACCGTCTTCAACCAATTCAACAGCCGCCAGACGCCGGCCTCGCCGTCGCAGCTCGACTATTCCCAATTCCTCGAGGAAGTGAAGCAGGGACATATCACCAAGGTGACCATCGAGGGTCGCACCCTGAAGGCGACCACCGCCGACGGCAGCCGCATCACCAGCTATGCACCGAGCGACCTGTGGATGGTCTCCGACCTGCTCAAGAATGGCGTGAAAATCGAAGCCAAGCCCGAGGAAGAGCCCTCTTTCCTGATGAATATTTTCGTGTCGTGGTTCCCGATGATCCTGCTGATCGGCGTGTGGATCTTCTTCATGCGCCAGATGCAGGGCGGCGGCAAGGGCGGCGCATTTTCGTTCGGCAAGAGCAAGGCGCGCCTGCTCGACGAAAACAAGGAACGCGTGACCTTCGCCGACGTGGCGGGCTGCGACGAGGCCAAGGAGGAGGTTTCCGAGCTGGTGGATTTCCTGCGCGACCCGACCAAATTCCAGAATCTGGGCGGGCGCATTCCGCGCGGTGTGCTGCTGGTGGGTAGCCCGGGTACCGGCAAGACGCTGCTCGCGAAGGCGATCGCCGGCGAAGCCAAGGTACCGTTCTTCTCGATCTCCGGCTCCGACTTCGTGGAAATGTTTGTCGGCGTCGGCGCCGCGCGCGTGCGCGACATGTTCGAGCAGGCCAAGAAACATTCGCCGTGCATCGTGTTCATCGATGAAATCGACGCGGTCGGCCGCCAGCGCGGCGCGGGCCTCGGCGGCGGCAACGACGAGCGCGAGCAGACACTCAATGCGCTGCTGGTGGAAATGGATGGCTTCGAGGGCGCTTCCGGCGTGATCGTAATCGCCGCGACCAACCGCCCCGACGTGCTCGACCCAGCGCTGCTGCGCCCCGGCCGTTTCGACCGTCAGGTGGTCGTGCCACTGCCCGACATCCGCGGCCGCGAGCAGATCCTCATGGTGCACATGCGCAAGGTGCCGGTTGCTTCCGACGTCAAGGCCGACATCCTGGCGCGCGGCACACCGGGCATGTCCGGCGCCGACCTCGCCAATCTCGTGAACGAGGCCGCGCTGTTTGCGGCGCGCCGCAACAAGCGCTTCGTCGACATGGAGGACTTCGAGTCCGCCAAGGACAAGATCATGATGGGCGCGGAACGCCGCTCGATGGTGATGCCCGAGGAAGAACGCAAGAACACCGCATACCACGAGTCCGGCCATGCGGTGGTCGCCAGGCTGCTGCCCAAGACCGATCCGGTGCACAAGGTCACCATCATCCCGCGCGGCCGCGCGCTCGGCCTGACCATGCAGCTGCCCGCCGAAGACCGCTACAGCATGGACAAGGAGCGCATCCTGTCCACCATCGCGGTACTGTTCGGCGGACGCATCGCCGAGGAAATCTTCATGCACCAGATGACCACCGGCGCCTCCAACGACTTCGAACGCGCCACCGACATGGCGCGCAAGATGGTCACCCAGTGGGGCATGTCCGAGGCGCTGGGCACGATGGTGTATGCCGAGAACGAAGGCGAGGTGTTCCTGGGACGTTCGGTGACCACGCACAAGAATATCTCCGAAGCCACGATGCAGCAGGTGGATGCCGAGATACGCCGCATCATCGATCAGCAGTACGGGCTGGCTCGCCGCCTGATCGAGGAAAACAGCGACAAGCTCGAAACCATGGCCAAGGCCCTGCTGGAATGGGAAACCATCGACGCCGACCAGGTGAACGACATCATGGCCGGCAACCCGCCGCGCCCGCCCAAGCCCAGCCAGAGCGCCCAGACGCCGCAACCGCCACAGGACTCCGCACCGACCGCACCGGCCACCACGCCTACGCAGCCTGCGCAGGAAACCTGAAAGACCGTGAAATGTGAAAAGTGAAACGGGAAAGGTAAAAACAGCAGGGCTCTACGTTTCACATTTCACATTTCACATTTCACGTTTCACCTTTCACATGCTTCATTGCGGCCCCTTCCAACTCGACCTCTCCCGCCCTCTCGTCATGGGCATCGTCAACGTCACGCCCGATTCGTTCTCCGACGGCGGGCAGCATCTGCAACGTGAAACCGCAATCGCCCATGCGCGGCAACTCATTGAAGACGGCGCGGACATCCTCGACATCGGCGGCGAATCCACCCGGCCCGGCGCACAGCCGGTCACCCTGCAGGAGGAACTGGATCGCGTGCTGCCGGTCATCGGGGGGCTCAGCGGCATCCCGGTACCGATCTCGATCGACACCTGCAAGCCCGAGGTGATGCGCGCGGCGCTCGCCGCCGGGGCGAACATGGTCAACGACATCGACGCGCTGCAGGATGCAACCGCAATGCAGATTGTCGCAGCGAGCGACGCGGCAATCTGCCTCATGCACAAGCAGGGCGCCCCGCAGACCATGCAACGGCAACCGCATTACGAGGACGCCGTCGCTGAGGTCACGGATTTCCTGCACGGACGCATCGCCGCCGCCGAAGCTGCCGGGATCGCGAAAGAGCGCATCGTCATCGATCCGGGCTTTGGCTTTGGCAAGGCGCTGGCGCATAATCTCGACCTGCTGCGAAACCTCGACAGGCTGCACGAACTGGGCGTGCCGGTGCTGGCCGGAATGTCGCGCAAGGCTATGCTCGGCGCGATCACCGGGCAGGATGTGGACCACCGCATGGCGGCGAGCGTGGCGGCAGCGCTGATCGCGGTGCAGCGCGGAGCATCCATCGTGCGCGTGCACGACGTGCGCGAAACGGTGGATGCGCTTAAAATCTGGAATGCAGTTAATCCGTAGGAGCGCAATTTATTGCGCGAACAATTCGTTCTGACCGATCGCGCAATGAATTGCGCTCCTACAACGTTCAAGGTGTTCTTATGAGCAGAAAATATTTCGGAACTGACGGCGTGCGCGGGCGCGTGGGTGTGCATCCCATCACGCCGCAATTCGTGATGCACCTGGGCTATGCGGCGGGCAAGGTACTGGCCAGCGCCGAGCATACGCAGGGCGAGCGCCCCGGCGTGCTGATCGGCAAGGACACGCGCATCTCCGGCTACATGCTGGAATCGGCGCTCGAAGCCGGGCTGATCGCGGCGGGCATCGACGTGTACCTCGCTGGCCCCGTGCCGACACCGGCGGTCGCCTACCTGACCCGCGCGTTGCGCCTGCAGGCGGGTGTCGTGATCTCCGCCTCGCACAATCCCTTCGATGACAACGGCATCAAGTTCTTCTCCGGTCGCGGCGCAAAGCTGCCCGACGAAACCGAGCGCGCCATCGAAGCGGAACTGGATCACCCGATGCAGACCAACCCTTCGGAGAACCTCGGTAAGGCCAGGCGCCTCGACGACGCGGCCGGCCGCTACATCGAATTCTGCAAGAGCACCTTCCCCTGCGAAATGAACCTGCGCGGCCTCAAGATCGTCGTGGACAGCGCGCACGGCGCGGCCTACCACATCGCGCGCCACGTATTCCACGAGCTCGGCGCGGAAGTCATCGCCATCGGCGCCGAACCTGACGGCAAGAACATCAACGACGGCTACGGCGCGACCAAGCCCGCCAACCTGCAAGCGACCGTGGTCCAACACAAGGCCGACCTCGGCATCGCGCTGGACGGCGACGGTGATCGCCTGATCATGACGGACGGCACCGGGAAACTCTACGACGGCGACCAGTTGCTGTATGTCATCGCCAGGCACCGCCAGGCGCAAGGCAAAATGCAAGGCGGCGTGATCGGCACGCTGATGACCAACCTCGCCTTCGAGCACGCCATGCAGAAGCTCGGCATCCCCTTCCAACGCGCCAAGGTCGGCGACCGCTACGTGATGGAACTGCTGCAACAGAACAACTGGCAACTCGGCGGCGAGAACTCCGGCCACATCATCTGCCTCGACAAGCACAGCACCGGCGACGGCATCGTCTCTGCGCTGCAGGTGCTGCACGCGCTGCGCGCCACCAACCAGACACTCGTGCAGGCCGCACATGACCTCGCGATGTACCCGCAGGTGCTCATCAACGTCAAGGTTACCGGCAAGGCGGCCGCGCTGCTGGAGCAGCAGGCGGTCAAAGCCGCAGTCGCCGATGCCGAACGCGAACTCAACGGCAAGGGACGCGTGCTGCTGCGGCCCTCGGGCACCGAGCCGTTGTTGCGGGTGATGGTGGAGGGGGAGGATGGGGAGTTGGTTAAGCGGTGTGCGGAGGGGATTGCGGGAGTGGTGAGGGACGCGGCTTAGCGAATAGCTCATGCTTAGGGGCATGATTACCAAAAAGCCAGAAGGCTAAGCTGAAGATAGCGCCGCTTAATATAAACCAACCATAAAAATTTGCTGAATATTTGCATCGATTACAAATTTTTTTCATTCGTGGTGCTGGTAAAGAATTCAAAACAAATTGCGCCACTCTATTGATACGACCTAATTCCTTAATATCTTTAATTCTCCCGCAACTAGCGCAACAGAACTTATCAAACAAGTCATCGGGCAGCCATTTCCCACAGTTTGGGCAGTGTTCTGTATAGAGAATTGAATACCAGTTTTCGTCGGCCTCAGTGATTTTGTGTTTGCATGCTGGGCAGTGATAGACCTTCAAATCGTTTAAACTGTCTGCACACCTATTAACTTCGCTGGATTTGGGAGAGGAATTTCTTGAGGCAAGAAAAGTAGCTCCCAACAGCAAGAAAACTACAAATAATGCTGTAATCCAAACAGTCATCACTTATGAAATCCCCAATTTATTGAGCAGCATCGTAGCATGGTAACTACGGCTATGAATATGACTTGGGGTCGTAGGTCGGGTTAGCGTAGCGTAACCCGACACCCATTCCGCATCTTGTCTGGTTACGCCCGATGGGCTAACCGACCTACCGATCATGCTGTCGCGGAAAATTGCCGACATCCATTCATCCTCTCCGGCTGCCAATGCTCCACCGCCCATGCCAGCACCTCCCCCACCCTCCCCTCCCGCAATTCTGCGGGCGGTTGCTGGCGCAGGAATTCCAGCACGGCAAGCAGCGTCGCGACCGCAGCGTCGGTGGCAATGGCAGGTGCGAGGGTCTGCTTGCTGAGCTTCTCGCCCTGTGCGTTCACCGCGATGGGCAGGTGCATGTAATGCGGCGCAGGAAAACCGAGCAGATGTTGCAGATATATCTGGCGCGGGGTGGAGTGCAGGAGGTCGGCACCGCGCACCACGTGGGTGATACCCTGGAACGCATCGTCCACGACCACCGCAAGCTGGTAGGCGAATAGGCCGTCGGCGCGCTTCACGACGAAGTCTCCGATCTCGGTTTCGAGGTGCTGGGCGATATGGCCTTGCAGGGCGTCGTCGAATTCGATTATTGAGCTGTTCGGACTGAGCCTGTCGAAGTGGCCCTCACGCCCTTCGACAAGCTCAGGGCGAACGGAGGGAAAATTGTCGGTGCGCACCCGCCATGCGGGCGTGCTCCTCTCGTGCGACAAGCCATTGCGGCAAGCCCCCGGATAGACGAAGCCGTCGATGCCGTGTAGCGCAGAGTCAGCGATTTCCTTACGCGTGCAGCAGCAGGGATAGGCTGCGCCGCTTTCCTTCAATCGTTGCAGCGCTTCTTCGTAGACAGGAGTGCGCCAGCTCTGGTAGATGATCTCCCCGTCCCAGTGCAGGCCGAAGGCTTCGAGGGTGCGCAAGATGCCATCCGCCGCGCCCGGCACGCAGCGCGGCGTGTCGAGGTCTTCCATGCGCACCAGCCAGGTGCCGTGATGTTTTTTTGCGTCGAGATAGCTGCCGACCGCGGCAGCGAGGGAGCCGAAATGCAGGGGGCCGGTCGGAGAGGGGGCGAAGCGCCCCCTATAGGCTGGGTCAGGCAGTGACAACTTCGTCAGCAAACTCCAGCTCGACCTTTCCGTTCTTCACGTCCACGGTGACCTTGCCGCCGTTCGCAAGTTTGCCGAACAGCAGTTCGTCGGCGAGTGCGCTGCGGATGGTGTCCTGGATGAGGCGCGCCATCGGGCGGGCGCCCATCTTCGGGTCGAAGCCGTGCTCGGCGAGGTAATCCTTGAGCGCGTCGGTGAACACGACCTCCACCTTCTTCTCGTGCAGCTGCTCCTCGAGCTGCATGAGGAATTTGTCCACCACGCGCAGGATGACCTCCCTGTCCAGCGGCGCAAAGGAAATGGTGGCGTCGAGGCGGTTGCGGAATTCCGGCGTGAACAGGCGCTTGATGTCGGCCATCTCGTCGCCCGCCGTCTCGGTCTTGGCAAAGCCGATCTGCACCTTGTTCAGCGCCTCCGCGCCCGCGTTGGTGGTCATGATGATCACCACGTTGCGGAAATCGGCCTTGCGGCCGTTGTTATCGGTCAGTGTGCCGTGATCCATCACCTGCAGCAGGATGTTGTAGATGTCCGGGTGCGCCTTCTCGATTTCGTCGAGCAGCAGCACGGCGTGCGGCTGCTTGCTGATCGCTTCGGTGAGCAGGCCGCCCTGGTCGAAGCCGACATAGCCGGGCGGCGCGCCGATCAGGCGCGACACGGCATGGCGCTCCATGTATTCAGACATGTCGAAGCGGTGCAGCGGCATGCCCATGCAGTAGGCGAGCTGGCGCGCGACTTCGGTCTTGCCGACGCCGGTCGGGCCGGAGAACAGGAAGCTGCCGATCGGCTTCTGCGGGTTGCCGAGGCCGCTGCGCGACATCTTGATCGCGGTCGCGAGCGCGTCGATGGCCTTGTTCTGGCCGAACACCACCGCCTTGAGGTCGCGGTCGAGGTTCTTCAGCGCGTTGCGGTCGTCGTGCGATACGGTGCGCGCCGGGATGCGCGCGATCTTGGAGATGATCTCCTCGATCTCGTGCTTGCCGATGGTCTTCTTCTGTTTCGATTTCGGCAGGATGCGCTGCGCTGCGCCCGCCTCATCCAGTACGTCGATGGCCTTGTCCGGCAGGTGGCGGTCGTTGATGAAGCGCGCGGAAAGCTCCGCCGCGCTGGTCAGCGCCGCCGCGCTGTATTTGACGCTGTGGTGCTCCTCGAAGCGCGAACGCAGGCCGCGCAGGATCGCGATGGTCTGCTCTACCGAAGGCTCCGGCACGTCGATCTTCTGGAAGCGCCGCGACAAGGCGTGATCCTTCTCGAAGATGCCGCGGTATTCCTGGTAGGTGGTCGCACCGATGCACTTGAGTTGCCCGCTCGACAGCGCCGGCTTGAGCAGGTTGGAGGCATCCATCGTGCCGCCGGAAGCCGCTCCCGCGCCGATCAGGGTATGGATTTCGTCGATGAACAGGACTGCGTTGGGCATGCTGCTCAATTCCTTCAGCACCGCTTTGAGGCGCTGCTCGAAGTCGCCGCGGTACTTGGTGCCCGCCAGGAGCGCGCCCATGTCCAGGGAGTAGACATGCGCATCCTTGAGGATTTCCGGCACGTCCTCCTCGACGATGCGCCGCGCGAGGCCCTCGGCGATCGCCGTCTTGCCGACACCTGCCTCGCCCACCAGCAGCGGATTGTTCTTGCGGCGGCGGCATAGTGTCTGGATCACGCGCTCCAGCTCGAGGTCGCGTCCGATGAGCGGATCGATCTTGCCGGCCAGCGCCTGGGCGTTGAGGTCCAGCGTGTAATTCTTCAGCACGCCCTCTTCGCCGGCCTGCTGCTCGGTCTCCGTCTCGCCCTGCGGCTGGGCGGTGCTGCTGGCCTCGCTCTTGCCGACGCCGTGCACGATGTAATTCACCACGTCGAGGCGGTTGACGCCGCGCTCCGTGAGGAAATGCACCGCATGGGAATCCTTCTCGCCGAACAGCGCGGCGAGGATGTTCGCGCCCGATACTTCTTTCTTCTGGGTGGATTGCACGTGCAGTATGGCGCGCTGGATGACGCGCTGAAAGCCGACGGTGGGCTGTGTATCCACCTCGTCCTCGCCCGGCACGACAGGCGTGTGCTTGCCGATGAACGCCGTGACAACCTGGCGCAGCTCCTCGATGTCGACGTTGCAGGAGCGCAATACCTGCGCGGCGGAAGCGTTGTCCAGCATGGCGAGCAGCAGGTGCTCGACCGTGATGAGCTCGTGGCGCTTCTGCCGTGCTTCGACAAAGGCCATGTGCAAACTGACTTCCAACTCTTGCGCAATCATCTTAAATTCCCTCCATACCGCATCGTAGTGGATGCCCGTGCTGTTTCGCAAATGCCGATACCTGGGCAACCTTGGTTTCGGCGACATCCAGCGAGTACACCCCGCACACCGCCGAACCTTCGTTGTGGACTTTGAGCATGGTTTGCAGCGCGCGTTCACGGTTCATTGCAAAAAAGCGCTGCAACACCTCAATCACAAAGTCCATCGTGGTGTAGTCGTCATTAAACAAAATCACCTTATACATGCGCGGCGGCCTTGTTTTGGCGCGTTCCGGCACAAGCACCGAGCTGTTTTGCTGTTTAATCGCCATAGATCCCAGTGACCATTCTGACACTCTCTTCGGACACTATACTTGATGATTAACGGTGCTTTTTCAAGCCTAATCGGAAAATATTTAATAAACCCTCTTGACGGTATCGACGAAACAAGAGTAAAAAGCGCGCTGGTGTTTGATTCAAAGTATCTGCAGTACTGGTTTTGCCGTGTGCGATCTTATGACTCAAACAGTTTCGCGGGGGAGCTTCCCCGCTTTTTTGTAAGGAAGTAAACACATGGCAACTGGTACAGTAAAATGGTTCAACGATGCAAAAGGTTTTGGTTTTATCACTCCCGATGACGGCAGCGAGGATTTGTTCGCACACTTCTCCGCCATCAACATGAGCGGATTCAAGTCACTCAAGGAAGGCCAGAAGGTCAGCTTTGAAGTGGTGCAAGGACCCAAAGGCAAGCAAGCCTCCAATATTCAAGCCGCCTAACCAGCGGTTTTTTGTTGCAATAGATATGTTGCAATGAATGAAGCCCGGCACGTAAGCGCCGGGCTCTTTTATTTGCGGGTTGGCGCTGCATTTGCCTACTCCAACCGGCACTGCCCGGTTAACGGAAAATCCCCTCATCCCTGCGCAATCAGGGCTTCCGTCTTCTCCACGATCCCGCCGCGCTTCAGCATGGAAAGATACTTCGTCTCATTGAGCGCTGTCACCTTGTCCAGGTAGGCGATGTTCTTCTCGGTGGACTCCAGGTAGTAGTTGTTCTCCACCCCAAACCTGTCCTTGAAATGGAATGCCAGCCTGGCATGGATGCCACCCAGCTCACCGTCAAGCTTTTGCCGGGTGACTTCATAGAAATTCCGGGTCTTGCGCAGCAGGTCGTGGATGTTCTGGAAGCTCCCGAAATGCGCTTCCTCGAATTCCAGATACAGGAACAGCAGCTTCTCCAGATAGGTGCGGTCGGCCATTTGCCCCGTCAAATCGGCGGTGCTGACGATTTGCCCGAGCAAGCGAGTGCGCTCGTCGGGAAAATGAATTTTGGATATAGACAAGGCCGGGTCGGTACAGAGAATGATAAATTTCAGACGGGTTGCCAGCTCGGGCGGCAGGTGCCGGTCGGCAACATAGCGCTGCATGAATTCAATGCCCCGGTTCACATGGCTTTGCGTGTATTGCGCACCGGTGCCCGATTCTTCGCCTTCCCGTTGCGCGTAGCCGATATCGTGCATCAGGGCAGCCATCATGATCAGGGTCATTTCGTCGTCGGCCAGCCGGGTATCCGAAAGATGCACGCCATGCATCAGCCGCACGGCGCACAGGAAGACATCCAGCGTGTGGTGCAGGTCGTGGTATAGCGTTCGGATGGGGCAATAGCCGGGGTATTCGCCGCGGAACAGGCGCACCACGTCATCGAAAGCGGCACGTGCAACGGAGAAATCGTATGCGGGGCTGATGCGCCTAACGATCCCGGCTGCCCTGGACCAGACCTCTTCCGGGTTGCCGTTGGCAAAAAGATTGTTGATCTCGGCAGAGGTCGGGGTATTTTCCATGATTATTATTCAGTACAGAAAGTGGTTAAGTTCGTTTCCCGCTGCTGTTAATCCTGCAAATCAAGACACCAGAACAAGCCGTCCCTTCTCCAGCTAGCCACCATGATATTCGGGCGGCGCAGCAAAGATCAACCCATCCCCTTTATCGTCAATGCGCGTAGCGCCTGATGAAAGCCAACACCGCATCGCGATACTCGACCCCGCCCACCGCGCCGTTGTTGCTGTGCTCGCCGCCCTCGATCAGCACGAGCGTCTTGGGTTGCGGCGCAGCCTCGAACAATTGTTTGGCCATGCCGGCCGGCACTTTCTGGTCCCAGGTGCCGTGTATCAGCAGCAGCGGGACTTTCAGTTGCGCAATCTTCTGCAGCGACTCGAAGCGCTGGTTCAGCAACAGGCCGATCGGCAACAAACCATGCTTCAACTCGCCCATCGCCCGCATCGAGGTAAAGGTGCTTTCGGCAATCAGCCCTGCCGCCTCGGGATGCCGCACCGCCAAGTTGATGGCGACCGCACCGCCCAGCGAATGGCCGTAGATGAAGGCCTGCTGAGGCTTCACGCCGCGCTGCCCGAGCAGGTATTGCCAGGCGGCCTCGGCATCCTCATAGACCTTGGCCTCGCTGGGTTTGCCGCCCGTGCTCTTGCCGTAGCCGCGATAGTCCACCAGCAGCAGGTTGCAGCCCAGCGCGCGGAAGCGCAACGCATTTTCCAGGTTGTAGCCGATGTTGCGGAAATTACCGTGCAGGTACAACACGGTAGGCGCATTGTTTTGATTCTGCTCCGCCGGAATCCACCAGGCGTACAACTCGCCGCGCTCCGCGCCGTTGCCGGAAGGGATGCGCAACTCCTCGAAGGTCACGCCAAGCCGCGCCGGAGTGGTCTGCAACACCGCATCCGGTTCAAAGATGCTATCCAGCTGGGTATCCCATATGTCGTAGACGCGTGCCGACGCGTAGGCCACGAGCAGCAACGCAACCAGTGCGCCGATGCGGCGCATGGCCTGTTTACTCATGCTTTTTCCAGCTGCAGCCAGAGGCAGTTGCTTTTGCTCGCCTTGTCGATGTCGGCAAGCTGCTGCGCGTGCTCGGCCAATTCTTCCGCACTGGCTTGCAGCACGCGCAATGCGGGGCGTGACGCATCGGTGCTCAACAACGCGGGCTGGCGCATCGGCTGCACTTCCACCTCGCCGAGCAGGCTCTTCTGCCCGCGCGTCATGGCGAAATACACCTCAGCCAGCAGTTCGGTATCCAGCAGCGCGCCGTGCAGGGTGCGATGCGCATTGTCGATCTCGTAGCGGCTGCACAACGCGTCCAGGCTGTTCTTCTTGCCAGGATGCATCTCGCGCGCGAGCTTCAGCGTATCCGTCACCCCGTTCGGCAGCGGCGGCAGGCCGAGCAGTTCCAGCTCATGATTGAGAAAACCGATATCGAACGGCGCGTTGTGGATAATCAGTTCCGCCCCCTCGATGAACTCCAGGAAACCGGCGACGATATCGGCGAACTTCGCCTCATTCTGCAGGCGCTCATAGGTCAGTCCATGCACCGCCGCCGCCCCCGCATCGATCTCGCGCTCGGGATTGAGATAACGGTGAAAGCGGCGCAGCGACACCTTGCGCCCGTCCAGCTCGATCGCCGCCAGCTCGATGACGCGATGCCCCTGCCTGGGGTCCAGCCCGGTAGTTTCCGTATCCAGCACGATCTTACGCATTGCCTTGCTCCTGTATCAGTTCCACGCCGCGGTTCGCCAGCTCGTCTGCACGCTCGTTGCCGTCGTGTCCGGCGTGCCCCTTGACCCACACCCATTCGATGTCGTGCTGCGCCGCAAGTGCGTCCAGCCTGCGCCACAGGTCCTCGTTCTTCACCGGCTTCTTGTCCGCCGTCTTCCAGCCGCGCTGCTTCCAGCCATGTATCCAGGCACTGATGCCCTGCTGCACATATTTGGAATCGGTGTGCAGGCGCACATGGCAATGGCGCTTCAATGCCTCCAGCGCCGAGATTGCCGCAAGCAGTTCCATGCGGTTGTTGGTGGTATGCGCCTCGCCGCCGAACAGCTCGCGCTCCTTGCCCTTGCTGCACAGCAGCGCACCCCATCCGCCCACGCCGGGGTTGCCCTTGCATGCGCCGTCGGTAAATATTTCAACTACATCTTTATTCATTGCGGATCGGTCCCGTTGCGCTGCGTAATCTTGTTGTTCAATTTGGGCGCGACCGGCAGCAGCTTGCTCACCAGCCTCTCGTTCCACTGCGGCTTGATCAGCCGCATCCCGGGCACACGCTTGACCGCGTGCAGAAAGTACACCCCGCCGCTCACCGCCCACCAGCGGTCGCCCGCCTTTTCCATGAAGGCATAGCGCTCCAGCCATTTGGCCTTGCGAAACGGCGGCGCGTAGGCGGCGAAACGCCCGCCCGCCACCTCGAAGCCGAGCAACGCCAGCCAGTCCTTCATGCGCGTCAATGAGATGAAATGGCCGTTCCACGGATAGCCTTGCTTGCAGCCGAGCGCGCGGCGCAAGCCCCAGAGGCTGCGCGGATTGAAACCGCTGATGACGAGGCTGCCCTCCGGCATCAGCACCCGCTCCACCTCGCGCAGGATCTGGTGCGGATTCTCGGAAAACTCAAGGACATGCGGGATCAGCACCAGATCCAGGCTGGCGCTATCGAAAGGCAGTTCGGCACAGCACAGGCGCACCGAATTTCCCGGCTGGTTGCCCGCGCTGAAGCGCAGCGGCATCCGGTTTCTGCGCAGGAAATCGTACTCGGGCAAGCCGAGCTGCAGCGCGTTGTAACCGAAGATATCGCTTACCGTGCGGTCGAAATACGCCTGCTCGCGCGCCAGCACATAGCCGCCCTGCTCGGTGGCGAACCACTCGCTCAAACTTCGCGCGGTTAACTTACAATTCGGCATCGTCCATTTTCCAATTTGTCCCATGCCCGACATCACCGCCATCCCCGCCCTGCGGGACAACTATATCTGGGCTATTCACGATAACCGGCATGCCGCCGTGGTCGATCCCGGTGAGGCCGCACCGGTGCTGGCGTTCCTCGATGCGCACAGCCTGCGGCTAAGCGCCATCCTGTGCACCCACCGCCACGCCGACCATACCGGCGGTATCGCAAAATTGCGTGAAGTATACAACGTGCCGGTGTACGGGCGGCGGCATCCCGGCAACCCGTATATCACCCATGACCTGCGCGAGGGCGGCCGGCTCAAACTCGACCCGCCCGGCATCTCATTCGACATCCTCGAAATCCCCGGCCACCTCGACGACCACCTCGCTTTCGTCGCGCCCGGCATCCTGTTTTGCGGCGATACGCTGTTCGGCGCGGGCTGCGGCAGGAACTTCGAGGGCACACCCGCGCAACTGTTCCACTCCCTGCAACGCCTCGCTGCGCTGCCGGACGACACCGATGTCTATTGCGCGCATGAATACACAGAAGCCAACCTGCGGTTCGCACTGGCCTGCGAACCGCACAACCCGGATATCCGGCGGCGCGTCGAAGAGGTCGAGCAACTGCGCACCGCCAACCTGCCCACCGTCCCCTCCAGCATCGCACTGGAAAAAGCCACCAATCCCTTCCTGCGCTGCACCCGGCCGGAACTGATCCGCACGCTGCAGCGGCACGGCCTCGCAGACAGCAGCGAACTCGGCGTGTTTACTGCCTTGCGGGAGTGGCGCAACCACTTTTAGATTGCGGCAGCAGGCGTTCTGGTTTATCCTGCGCGCCCTTTCGGAGAGGTGGATGAGCGGTTTAAGTCGCACGCCTGGAAAGCGTGTTTGGGTTAATAGCCCAACGGGGGTTCGAATCCCCCCCTCTCCGCCAAATACAAAGCCGTCTCTTGTGGGCGGCTTTTTATTTGGTTGAGATGGAAGTGTGGACGAAACCTCGTGGGTTCGACCAGCGAGCACCGCTCGCGCAGGATGCCCGCAGGGCAGTCCCGAATGAAATGAGGGATGAGGCTTTCGCGGGGGCAACGCGAAAGCCGAACACCCCCCCCTCTCCGCCAAATACAAATTGCCCCTTGTGGGCAGTTTTTCTTTGTACGCAACCTAGAAAGAGTAAATCGCGTAAGCCCTGCGGATAAAGATGAGCGAGGCGAGCGCCAGCGGCAGGAACAACGATCCCAATACCACGGCCACCAGCAGCGCCCAGCCGAGTTGCCTCAGCGCGCCTTCCCGACAGGTCTCCCCGTCTACCCGTATGCCGTAGATATGGGCACTGCAAATGAGCAGCTCCATTTCCTTCCCCGTTTCCATGCGGTCGAGCAGGCAGCGGGCGGCGCGTATGCCCTGGAGGCGCTGCCCGCCTATTTCGATGACGGACGCCCTGAAGGTATCGCCCGACCAGACCCCATCGCCGACCACGGTCAGCCTGCCCTTTACAATCGCCTGACTCCATATCATTTTGCTTCAACTCCAGACCAGTTTCGGATACACCATATATTTTGCAGTGCGCCCCCGCCTGCTTATTGTAGCAATGCGCCATCGCGCTGAGGCAGAGGCACCTTTCCGCCAAGCAAAAAAAACCGCCTTGCGGCGGTTAAGGGGAGGAGAGCCGGGCTTGCCCGACTCTCAACCGGGTTTGAAATCATAGGGGCGGGTTTGCAGCGCCGGTTTCATCAGCATGTCTTCGCCGCTGATATGCCCGACCAGCCACTCCCTCAGGAATTGCGGATAATGGTCCATGACGTACTCGGACCATGCGCCGCCCGTAGTATCCAGCTCGTCTCCGGTATGCTGCAGTTCTCTCTGCAAATGCTGATGCTCCAGTTTGTGCTGATCGAAAGGAACATCAATCGCCTGCGCAAACTTTGCCTCATTCGCAAAGTGGACATGCGCGCAATCTTTGAGCAGCCTGAATGACCGCAACAGGGCGGCGCTGTCCTTTGTTTCAATCGCATATTCGATGCTGTTGACTATGCCGATCAGGTTTTTGTGTTCGGAATCGAGCGTCGCATTTCCGACGCTCATCTTCCTTGTCCAGATTAAAGCCATCATGTCACCTTGAAATTTGGTTCCGTGAAGTTATTGCGGCAAACTTCAACATCCGGGCATCGGCAAGGCTTCCAACCCACCGTCCCGGCGGCCGGGATATACCCATTGCCACAAAGCTGCACGAACCCGCGTGAGCTGGAAAGCCTTGTCAAAAAAATAGTCCGCTCCGGCGCGCTTGCAGCGATCGGAATAAAACTCGTCGGTGCAGCCGGTCAACACCACGACTTTGATGCCGGGGTGGCGTTTCTTGATGCATTCCAGCATGCTGATACCCGTCCCGTTCCTCAGGCTGATGTCGAGAATCACGAAATCGGGCAGCAACGTACCGATGCGTTCGATTGCCTCCGCCACGCCCGCCGCTTGGCCAATCACTGTGACGCCGGGAATATCGGACAGGATGGATCGGAGGTTTTTGAGCATGATCGCCGCATCCTCGACAATAAACACATTCATCGTTCGCCCCCTGCACCCGAAAAAACTGGGACGCATGATGCCCGCACGCACGCGGAAAGCGCATCGGCGTTTATCCGTCTATGGCGTAGGTGGTATGACGACTCCTGAGTCAGCGTTTGTCTGACAGCATCCGCGCAAGGGACGCAGTGGTGGCATCGGCAGGATAGATCATCCCGCGCGGCGGTAGAGACGGCTACTCCATGAGGTGTTTTTCGACGGCGTAGCGCATCAGTTCGGCGTTGTTGCGCAGTTGCATTTTTTCCAGGATGCGGCTGCGGTAGGTGCTGACTGTCTTCACGCTCAGGGCCAGGGCACCGGCGATTTCCGTGACCGTTCTGGCCGATGCGAGCAGCAGGAAAATCTGGAATTCGCGGTCCGACAGGGTTTCGTGCGGAAGCCTCCCATCCCGCGCGCCGAATTCGTTGGCGAGCATCTCGGCCACCGCCGGGCTGATGTACTTCTTGCCGGCCGCCACGCGGCGCACCGCCTCCATCACGACCTCCGGCGCGCTCTCCTTGGTCAGGTAGCCAGCCGCGCCTGCCTTGATCAGGCGCACGGCATACTGGTCTTCCGGGTAGATGCTGAGAATCAGGATCGGCAATTTCGGCTTTTCCTCATGAAGCCGCTTGAGCACGTCGATGCCGCTCAAACCGGGCATGGCAATATCGAGCAGCACCACGTCGCACTGGTTGGCGCGAATCCAGCGCAGCGCATCCGTGCCGTTGGTGTGTTCCGCCACGATTTCCATCTCGAGGCTCTCGTCCAGGATTTTCTTCAGCCCCTGGCGCACGATAGCGTGGTCGTCTGCGATCACGATGCGGATCATGTTTTTTCCTCTTTTTGATGATTGGCGGAGAGCGGCAAGGTCACCGCCACCTTGAGCCCGCCTTCGGGCCGGTTGTCGAACCTGATCTTGCCGCCTAGTTGCCCGACGCGCTCGAACATGCCGCGGATGCCGTAGGAATGCGGGGCAATGACATGCCCTCCCGGCATGCCACAGCCATTGTCCCTGATCTTCAGCATGACTTCTGTATCATCATGGTAGAAAACAACCTCCACCCTGGATGCGCCGGAATGCCGCAAAACGTTGGTCAACGCCTCCTGGAAGATGCGGAACAGCGCAATCGAGCGCTGCTTGTCCAGATCGCCCTTGTCCCCGATGCAGTTTACCCGGCAGACAATGCCGGTGCGTTTCTGGAATTGCGCGGCCTGCCATTCTATCGCCGCCAACAGGCCGAGATCGTCGAGGATGGTCGGGCGCAGTTCGGTAATGATGCGCCGCGTGGCGCCTACCGCATTATCGAGCAGCAGCGACATCGACTCGATGCGCTCCCGGAGCGGCTCCGACTCATTGCCTGCAGTCAGCCCGCGCGCCAGCCAGTAAATCTCCATTTTGATGGCCGTCAGCGTGCCGCCCAGATCGTCGTGAATTTCGCGTGCGATGCCGGCCTTCTCCTCCTCGCGCACGTATTGCAAGTGCGCGGAAAGGTCACGCAACTGGCGTTCCGCCAGCCTGCGCTCGGCGAAATGAGTCGCCAGCGCCATGCCGACGACGGACAGGATCGCCATGTATAGCCAGTAGTTGGTCAGTTGGGTTGCGGCGATATCATTGGCGAAAAAGCCGGTTCCATAATGCGCGCCCAGCAAGGCCTGTATAGACACCATCACCAGAGCGGCCACCGTTCCCCAGGTACCCAGGCGCACCGCCACCCAGGTGATGAACAGGAACATCACGTAGCCTTTGGCCACCAGGCCGATGCTGTCATGGAACCAGTCCAGGAAAACGGCCTGCCCGGCCAGGAACGTCAGCCCGAGCAGCAATGCGGCCACATGCACCCGTTGCATCTCCAGCCAGTCGTTTTTTTCAAGCCGCCAGACCAGAAACAGCGGGGCAATCAGGATGATGCCGAGCGCATCGCCCATCCACCAGTGAACCAGCCCCAGCAAAAAAGCTCCGGGCGCCAACAACCCGGAAGCCAGCAAGGCTGCGACCCCGACCAGGGCGCCGATGCCGCTGCCGGTGCCCCCAAGCACGACCAGCCGGAGGTAATCGCGCAACGAACGCAGGCGCGAATCGAACCTGCCGTCGCGCGTAATCAGCCAGGCCCCCAGAAGCGCCCCCAGCGTATTGCCCAGCGCAATGCCGGCAGCCGCCCCCAAAGGGTTGCCCGATATTAAGTTGACCAGGAATGCCCCGAGGAATATGCCCCAGGCATACCGCTTTCCGCCGATCAGCAGCACGACCAGAGCCCAGCCGCAGGCAGGCTCCAGAATGCGGATAGGGATGGGGCTTCCGAAATAGAAATTGGTAAGATGGGCAAGCAGCGCGTAGAGCGCCGCCGCGCCAAGCAGCTTCAGCAAATCAATCCAGCGGTGTTGGCTGTCTGAATGTAGCTCCTCGGTTTTCATGGGGTCAGGCGGTCATGCACCAGTTGAATCCGTTTTCATGAATCGGTAAGGCATACTTTGGCCGCGCATATTGCCGCGCCACGGTGCGTATTACAATAGCCGGCAATCATTTTCCGATTTTACGGGACCGCACCATGCAAAACCGATCCAACCTGACGATGTTGCGCGACAGGCTGCGCACCTTTGCCGCCGAACGCGACTGGGAACAGTTCCATTCGCCCAAAAACCTCAGCATGGCACTGATGGTGGAGGCCGCCGAACTGATGGAACATTTCCAGTGGCTGACCGAGGCGCAGTCGGCCGAACTACCCGCCGAAGACCGGCAGGCGGTCGGCGAGGAACTGGCCGATATCCTGTTGTACCTCGTGCGCCTGTCGGACCGGCTGGGCGTCGATTTGCATGAGGCCGCGCTGCACAAGCTGGAGAAGAATGCGGTGAAGTATCCGGCGGAACAGGTGCGCGGCAGCGCGAAGAAGCGCCCGGCCCGCTGAGGCGCAGCCTCTCCGCTTGCGATGGACGCTCCCCCGCCGATTTACCCCGCCATTCCGGGTTCGGCCCCCTAAGCGCCTGTCCCCGCAAAAAAATTTGCAAAAGCCTGTTTTAGCCACTAGAATGCGCGCCTTTCCGTTGTACCGAATTCTCTAGGAGTAGTCATGGCAAATAGCGCACAAGCCCGCAAGCGTGCACGTCAGGCAGTTAAACAGAATGCTCATAACAGCAGTCTGCGCTCGGAATTGCGCACTGCGATCAAGAAGGTTGTGAAGGCTATCGAAGCCGGCGACAAGGCTGCCGCGCAGGCCGTCTACAAGGATTCCGTGAGCACCGTGGACAGCATCGCCGACAAGAAGATCATCCACAAGAACAAGGCCGCCCGACACAAGAGCCGTCTTTCTGCGGCCATAAAGGCGATGGCATAAACGCCGCTTCGTTCTGATTTATCCCGACGAGCCGGCAGCAATGCCGGCTTGTTTGCTTTGTAGGGTCGTTTGGCTCAATATACGCCCTTCGTGAATGCTGAACGGCGGATGAATCCGCCGTCTTGTTTTTAGAGGTCTGTATGTCGCATGTGATGAACACTTACGCCCGGCTCCCCCTCGCCTTTTCGCATGGCGAAGGCGCGTGGCTGTGGGACACCGAAGGCAGGCGCTATCTGGACGCGCTGTCCGGCATCGCCGTGAACACGCTGGGGCACGCGCATCCACGCTTCACCGCCGCGCTGAACGAACAGATCGGCAAGCTGATCCACTGTTCCAATATCTACCAGGTGCGCGAGCAGGAGCTGCTCGCCGACAAGCTGTGCGGCCTGTCGGGCATGCAGGAAGTGTTCTTCTGCAACTCCGGCTGCGAGGCTAACGAAGCCGCGATCAAGCTGGCGCGCATGTATGGACACAAGCGGGACATCGAATCCCCCGTGATCATCGTGATGGAGAAGGCCTTCCACGGACGGACGCTGGCGACCCTTTCCGCTACCGGCAACCGCAAGGTGCAGGCGGGCTTCGAACCGCTGGTCAGCGGCTTCGTGCGCGTGCCCTACAACGATATTGAGGCGATCCGCCAGGTTGCGCAGCACAACAGCAACGTGGTTGCGGTGCTGGTCGAACCGATCCAGGGCGAAGGCGGCCTCCGTGCGCTGGACATCCATAACCTGCAGCAATTGCGGCAGATTTGCGACGAGCATGACTGGCTGCTGATGCTGGACGAAGTGCAATGCGGCATGGGCCGCACCGGCAAATGGTTCGCCTTCCAGCATGCCGGTATCCTGCCGGACGTGATGACGCTGGCCAAGGGGCTGGCTTCCGGCGTGCCGATCGGCGCGTGCCTCGCCGCGGGCAAGGCGGCCGGCACCTTCCAGCCGGGCAACCACGGCTCGACGTTCGGCGGCAACCCGCTGGCCTGCACGGCAGGGCTGACCACGCTGAACATCATCGAGCAGGACAAGCTGCTGGCGCATGCCGAGAGCCTCGGCCAGTTCATCCACGACGGGCTTGCGACTGCATTGAAGGACGTAAAAGGCGTCAGGAAAATCCGCGGGCAGGGGTTGATGCTCGGCATCGAGCTCGACAAGCCGTGCGGCGACCTCGTCAAGCTGGCGCTCGCCAGGGGGCTGCTGACCAACGTCACCGCCGACAACGTGATCCGCCTGCTGCCGGCGCTGGTGATGACCAGGGATGAGGCGCAGCAGATGCTCGACATCCTCTGCCCGCTGATCAAAGAATTCCTGCAATCCTGAACGGCGGCCCGCCATGCCAGCGACTAAATCACCGATCAAACACTTCTTGCAGTTCAAGGACTTCACCCGCGAGGAGTTCGAGTACCTGTTCGAGCGCACGCGCATCATCAAGGAGCGCTTCAAGCGCTACGAAAAGTACTGGCCGCTGGAAGACCGCACCCTGGTGATGATCTTCGAGAAGGCCAGCACGCGCACGCGCCTGTCGTTCGAGGCCGGCATGCACCAGCTCGGCGGCTCGGCGATCTACCTCAACACGCGCGACTCGCAACTCGGGCGCGGCGAGCCGGTGGAAGACGCCGGGCAGGTGATCTCGCGCATGAGCGACATCGTGATGATCCGCACCTTCGAGCAGGACATCATCGAGCGCTTTGCGGCCAACTCGCGCGTACCGGTGATCAACGGCCTGACCAACGAATACCACCCCTGCCAGGTGCTCGCCGACATCTACACCTGGATCGAGCAGCGCGGCTCTATCCGCGGCAAGACCGTGGCGTGGATCGGCGACTCGAACAACATGTGCAACACCTGGCTGCAGGCCGCCGAGGTGCTGGACTTCAACGTGCATGTCTCGACCCCGCCCGGCTATGAAGTCGAGCCGGAGCGCGCCGGGCTCTACGGCACCGACCACTTCGAGGAATTCGCCGATCCGATGGAAGCCGCGCGCGGCGCCGACCTCGTGACCACCGATGTGTGGACCTCGATGGGCTGGGAAGCAGAGAACGATGAGCGCCTGAAGGACTTCGCCGACTGGCAGGTGGACGCCGACATGATGCGCGTCGCCGCGCAGGACGCGCTGTTCATGCACTGCCTGCCCGCACACCGCGGCGAGGAAGTTGCGGCGGAAGTCATCGACGGCCCGCAGAGCGTGGTGTGGGACGAAGCTGAGAATAGACTGCATGTGCAGAAGGCGCTGATGGAATATCTACTGTTGGGCAAGATAAACAGTTAAATATGTAGGGTGGATAAGGCATTCAGTGCCGCGTCCACCGTCTGAATTGGTGGATGCGCTACGCTTATCCACCCTACGATGGAGAAACAAAAGAGCATGAGTGAAATCAAAAAAGCCGTCCTTGCCTACTCCGGCGGACTCGACACCTCGGTCATCCTCAAGTGGCTGCAAGACACCTATCAATGCGAAGTGGCGACCTTCACTGCCGACCTCGGTCAGGGCGAAGAGCTCGAACCCGCGCGCGCCAAGGCGCTGAAGATGGGCATCAAGCCGGAAAACATCTTCATCGACGACCTGCGCGAGGAATTCGTGCGCGACTTCGTGTTCCCGATGTTCCGCGCCAACACCATCTACGAGGGCGAATACCTGCTCGGCACTTCCATCGCGCGCCCGCTGATCGCCAAGCGCCTGATCGAGATCGCGAACAAGACCGGCGCGCAGGCCATCTCGCACGGCGCGACCGGCAAGGGCAACGACCAGGTGCGTTTCGAACTCGGCGCCTACGCGCTCAACCCGAATATCAGGATCATCGCGCCGTGGCGCGAGTGGGACCTGCTCTCGCGCGAGAAGCTCATGGCCTACGCCGAGAAGGCCGGCATCCCCATCGACATGAAGCACAAGCAGGGCGGCTCGCCCTACTCGATGGACGCGAACCTGCTGCACATCTCCTTCGAAGGCCGCCATCTGGAAGACCCCGCCGCCGAAGCCGAAGAGTCCATGTGGCGCTGGACCGTATCGCCGGAGAAGGCGCCGGATGCCGCCGAGTACCTGGATATCGAATTCGCCAACGGCGACATCGTCGCGCTGAACGGCAACCCCATGACACCCGCAGAGGTATTGCGCAATCTGAACACACTCGGCGGCAAGCACGGCATCGGTCGCCTCGACCTCGTGGAAAACCGCTACGTCGGCATGAAGTCGCGCGGCTGCTACGAGACCCCCGGCGGCACCATCATGCTCAAGGCGCACCGCGCCATCGAGTCGATCACGCTGGACCGCGAAGTCGCGCACCTCAAGGATGACCTGATGCCGCGCTACGCGAGCATGATCTACAACGGCTACTGGTGGAGTCCGGAGCGCAAGGCGCTGCAGACCCTGATCGACCACACCCAGCAGAGCGTGAACGGCTGGGTGCGCGTCAAGCTGTACAAGGGCAACGTGATCGTCGTCGGGCGCGACTCGAAGACCGACTCGCTGTTCGATTCGAGCATCGCCACTTTTGAAGACGACAAGGGCGCCTACGACCAGAAGGACGCGGCCGGTTTCATCAAGCTCAACGCGCTGCGCATGCGCATCGCGGCCAACCTGAAAAATCGCAAATAAGAGGAATCAACATGTCTGAGAGAATCGACAACGTCTCGGTTGGCAAGAAGGCCAACGTATTCTTCGACGGCAAGTGCGTGTCGCACTCGGTGTATTTCCCCGACGGCTCGCGCAAGACCGTCGGCGTGATCCTGCCGGGCGCGCAGCTTACCTTCAACGTCGGCGCGCCCGAACTCATGGAGATCACCGCCGGCGAATGCTCGGTGAAGATCGCCGGCGAGCCTGCGTTCAAGACCTATGCCGCCGGCAGCTCCTTCCGCGTCGCGGAGAACGGCAGCTTTGAAATCCATACCGGCGTGAGCACGGTGGATTACGTTTGTTCGTTTGGTTGAAACACACCCTCTCCCGCGCTAACGCGCACCCCTCTCCCGCAAGCGGGAGAGGGGCTGGGGGAGAGGGAACGCACGCTACAAGGAGTAAAAAACCATGCCATCTTTCGACATCGTTTCCGAAGTAGAAAAGACCGAGGTCAAGAACGCGGTCGAGCAAACCAACAAGGAAGTCGGCACGCGCTTCGACTTCAAGGGCTCGGACGCGCGCGTCGAGCAGGCCGAGCTCAAGCTCACCGTATGTGCCGACAACGAATTCCAGCTCGATCAGGTGCAGGACATCCTGAACGGCAAGCTGGCCAAGCGCGGCGTGGACATCAAGTGCCTGGAGATCAGCGACAAGATCGAAAAGGTCAGTGGCAACAAGGTGAAGCGCTCCTGCGAAGTGAAAGTCGGCGTGGAGATCGAGCTGGCGAAGAAGATCGTCAAGCTGCTCAAGGACAGCAAGATGAAGGTGCAGGCCAGTATCCAGGGCGACACCGTGCGCGTCACCGGCAAGAACCGCGACGACCTGCAAGCCGCCATCGCCTTCGTCAGGAAATCGATCACCGACTTCCCCTTGCAGTACCAGAATTTCCGCGACTGATATTTTCCCTACAGGACAATCGGACTGGATGATTGGTTGATTTTCCAAAGGAGACTGCCATGCCCAAAGTTCTCGTCATGCTCGCGCAAGGCTGCGAGGAAATCGAAGCCGTCACCACCATCGATATCCTGCGCCGCGCCGGCATCGAAGTGACCAGCGCGGGGCTGGACGACCTGCCGGTGCTCGCGAGCCGCGGCGTGATGCTGCTCGCGGATACCACGCTCGACCTCGCGCAGCATCAGGATTTCGACATGATCGTGTTGCCCGGCGGCCAGCCCGGCACCGACAACCTCAGGGCCGGCAAGCGCCTCACCGCGCTGCTGCAACAGATGGCGCGCCAGGACAAATATCTCGCCGCGATCTGTGCTGCACCCTCGGTGCTCGCCGCCGCCGGACTGCTCGACGGGCGCAAGGCTGCCTGCTACCCGACCTGCCTCGACGACTACCCCAATGTGAACCTGCAAAGCGCCGCCGTCGTGGAAGACGGCAAGATCATCACCTCGCGCGGCCCCGGCACGGCAATGGATTTCGCGCTGACCCTGGTGGAGCGGCTGGCCGGCAAGGCCAAGCGGGATGAAGTCGAAGCTGCACTCGTCCGCTGAATCGTCTCCTTGTTCAAGAAACTCCCGCCCGCCGTCGCCGCAGCGCTGCTGCAAATCACGGCATTCGCACTGACCCTGCTTGGCGTCCACCTTTTTGACCTGCAACCCTCTCCACTCGCTTTGGCATTGCTGTGCGGCGCCTACGCCGCGACCCTCGGCCGCCTCGCCGGGCTGGCGGGCTGGTGGCTGCCGATCCAGTTCGCCTTCGCCCCGGCACTGGTGCTGGTGCTCGCGCTCGACATCCCGCCCGATTATTTCCTCGCCGCCTTCCTCATCCTGCTCGCGGTGTACGGGAGCACCTTCCGCACCCAGGTGCCGCTCTATCTCTCCAGCGACAAGGTGTGGCACGCGCTGGAATCCTTCCTCCCCTCTCCCGCGAGCGGGAGAGGAGCCGGGGGAGAGGGGAATGGTGATGGCAAACCAAATTTCCACTTCATCGATCTCGGCTCCGGCCTCGGCGGCGTGCTGACCCACCTCGCGCGCGTGCGCCCGGACGGGCGCTACACCGGCGTCGAATCCGCCCCGCTGCCCTGCCTCGCAAGCTGGCTGCGCATCCGCCTCGGCGGCCATCGCAACTGCAAAGTACACTGGGGCAGCCTGTGGAACTGCGACCTTTCTCAATATGACGTGGTGTACGCCTACCTCTCGCCCGTGCCGATGGAGCGCCTGTGGCAGAAGGCACGCACCGAGATGCGCCCCGGCAGCGTGTTCGTCAGCAGCACCTTCGCCGTGCCGGAGCAGACCCCGCACGAGACCGTGCAGGTGGACGACCTGCACCGCTCCACGCTGCTGGTGTGGCGCATGTAACCAAACACCCATTGCCGCACCCACGTTCCGAATCCCCATTGACGACAGTCTCATTGAGTACATTCTCAACTCCACCCCTTCACATTGACACGGCGTAGCCGGTGGGCTACAGTTACCCCATGATCGAAATTCGTAAAACCGAAAAGTATGCTCAGTGGCTCGATGGTCTCCGTAACATTAACGCGCGTGCGCGCATTCAAGCTCGAATCGAGCGTTTGGCAACTGGAAATGCCGGAGACGTTAAGCCAGTGGGCGAAGGAGTCTCAGAACTGAGAATCGATTATGGTCCGGGCTACCGGGTTTATTTCACAAAGCGTGGGCGGGAGTTGGTGATCCTGCTGGCCGGGGGTGACAAAAGCACTCAAGCTGCCGACATCAAAGCTGCATTGCGCCTCGCACACAACCTTTAGGAGCACATGATGACCAAAACCATTACTACTCGTTACGATATTGCCGAACATCTTCGCACTCCCGAAGAGATGGCGGCCTACCTGGAGGCGTGCCTTGAGGAGGCCGATGGCGATGCGGCATTCATTGCCAAGGCGCTGGGAGATATTGCTCGCGCCAAAGGTATGACCCAAGTGGCTCGCGATGCGGGTTTATCTCGTGAAAGCCTTTACAAGGCGCTCTCCGGGGAGCGCAGCCCGGATTTCGACACCATCCTCAAGGTCGTTGGTGCGTTGGGTCTGAAGCTGCATGCCGAAGCAGCGCATGGCTGATTCCAATGTCCACGGCGCTAGGCCGAATTATCTAGGCATTTCGGCATATTGTTCGGGAAGGGAGAATCGCGTAAGGTGCCGGGCAATATTTTTCTCGATAGTTCTTGAAAGTGCCTTTCCCGGCATTTTTTAGGGTGTCTATTTCATGTTATGCCCAAAACAACACAGGTGAGCTATAGCCATGACGCAAACAATTAATATCGAATGCATATCGCCAGAAGACGCCAGTGTGTTGAGAGGGGCGCTAAGTCTGCTTGTGGGCGTTGACGTTGAACCCGAGTTGATGCTCAAAGCCGGCCCGCGAGATTACAAAAAAGTTGTTTCATTCATTGCTATTGCGGCAGCTATCACTGCTTGCGCAGCAGCTATCGTTGCCGAGCTTTCTGCGCTCGGATACAAAAATATTTCCATCAATGGCAAGGTTGTCATGCTTTCGGTATTTTCTATTGAAGGCGCGCTTAATGCCACTAATGGCAAAGAAGCAGGCAACACAAAAAATAATGGCAACAGCAATGCCAATGGGGTCAATCGTGATTAAAAAGTTAATTTGTATTGTGTCTATTTTTCGCAATCAGCATAACCCTGCGCTCAAAAGGGGCGCGGGGAACGGCATGGCTTTTCAATCAGAGCTTGGGAGCGCCGCGCCCCTTAGCTCCACGCTGGGCATACAAGGAATCCTATGACACACTACAAAACTTTTGAGTATCAGTTTGATGATGGCACAAAAACAACCGCATGCGCGGTGGTTGCCGCTCACAACATGGGGAAAGGGATATTAATAGAGTTTGCATCGCCGAAAAACTCGACCATGAGAAAAATAAAATTTGTAGCTGACGCAAGAGCCCCGAACTCGCTCGCACTCGCAAGCAGCCTGAGTAACGAAAAATTCGTTGCGTATGCCATCCAGAAATTTCTAGCCGAAAAATGGGGAGATCGCTTATCTAGGGTTAATGTTGCTTCAGAAACGATTCACATCGAATCCATTGTATTGGAGTAACAAGATGATCCGATACCCTCTTATATCAATTTCAATTATTGCAGTTGCCGTGGCCGTAGCAGCATGTACAAAAGCTGACGATACGCAAAAGACTGCCAACAGCAATGCTCCCACGCCCGTTTCATCAACAGTTGAACTGAAAACAGAGAAACCACTTGATCCCTTGTTTGCCGACGCCAAGTCATGTTTGAAGGAATGTATTGGCCAACTTCCGAATTACGACAGCCCAGATACAGAGTTTGCGATTCCAAGAAAATTTAGCGACTTCCTGAAAGGAACAGATTATGGACAGGATCGCTTCCTTAACTTACTTGAGCAAATGCCTCCAGACTTCATGAAATTTGGCGTCATTGGCCCAGATGAACACCCTGGACTAGAAATGTCGGGCTGGATTTCGCACCGGCTAGAACGCAATGGTACCCCAATCTATATCTACACTCATGTTGGACTTCCAGAGGGAGTTCCCCTACGGCGAAGAGCAGGTAGCTTAATCGTTGCTGTCAATCCAAAAACGAAGGAAATGGCCACAGTGTTCAATGGTGAACAAGATTTGAGCCATTATATTTTTGTCGGAAGCTCGAATCTTCTTTCGTTCATAGTTGCATATATTTCTGCCTCTGAGGCGGAAACTGAGAAAGCCTATAAGATCAGCAGCACGCAGCAAACTGAAATTCTAGTATTCCCGATCCCCAATGATCGGATTGTTGACGTCGAACGTCGCCTTATCTATCTGAATTCAATTTACAGAAACGGTGAAATTACAGGGGCATACTCTGCCTATAATGCCGGAGAGGCGCTACGAAAAGTGCCCCATGAAAAACAGTGGTGGGTCGCAAATAGCTCATTCACCGAATGCTTTGAAAGCGGTGGGCCTGCTGCAAAGCTTGATGAGTTCGAGGGCTTCACCGACAAGCCACGTACACAGGATTACCGTAATTCAAGCGGCAACCTCGCCAAGGTTGAAGTCATTAATGCGACTGGCAGTGGACAAGAAACTGTATGGACCTACTACAAAGAAAAATCCCAGTGTGAAGCTGAGCAAGTCAACGCAACAAAATCACTCGCAGACAGATACCGATAGTTGGTCGTAACAGTAGACTGGGACATCCTTACAACTCGGGATTAAAGACACCGGAGTCAAATTGTTTTTTGCAGAAGGAAGTATGTAAATTCCATCCGGCAGATAGCTTTGCATAGCCATCTGACTAAGTGATCAAACAACGCTCGCCAAGTCATTGGTTAACGCTACGTTAATCCGCCCTACATCCTGCCAGCCTTCCCCCGGCGAAGGTGCAACAGCGAAGCCAGCGCCCCCGACAGGACGCCCGCCTTATCCTTACCACCTCGGGGCAATAGCCAGCGCCCCGCATCGGGACTACAATCCGCCCAACCTCCCGACAGGAGCAAGCCATGCCGCGCCACCTTGCCTCCGATGTCCCCCTTCGCGAAGCCTGGGCCTGGGCGATGTACGACTTCGCCAATTCCGGCTACACCACCATCGTCATCACCGCGATCTTCAATGCCTATTTCGTCGCGGTGGTGGCGCAGGATGCGCCCTGGGCGACGCTCGCCTGGACGCTGTCGCTCGCGGCTTCCTACGCACTCATCATGCTGACCGCGCCGCTGCTGGGCGCGTATGCCGACGCCTATGCCGCGAAGAAGCGCCTGCTTCTCGTCACCACGGCTGGCTGCGTGCTGTTCACCGCCGCGCTCGCCTTCGCCGGGCCGGGCGGGCTGTGGCTCGCGATTTCGCTGATCGTGCTCTCCAACTTTTTCTACGGCAGCGGCGAGAACCTGATCGCCGCCTTCCTGCCGGAGCTCGCGCGCGAGGACGCCATCGGCAGCGTCTCGGGCTGGGGCTGGAGCCTCGGCTACGTAGGCGGGCTGGTGAGCCTCGGCGCCTGCCTCGCCTACGTGAGCTGGGCGCAGGCGCGCGGCGAGACTGCCGCCGACTTCGTGCCCGTCACCATGCTGATCACGGCGGCGCTGTTCGCCGCGGCGAGCCTGCCGACCTTCCTGATCCTGAGAGAGCGCGCGCAACCCCAGCCGCACCTCGCGGGAAAGAACATGGCGCAGGAAGCTTTCGCGCGGCTCGCGCACACCGTGCGCCATGCGGCCCACTACCGCGATCTGCGGCGCTTCCTCGCCTGCACGGTGTTCTACCAGGCGGGCATCCAGGCGGTGGTCACGCTCGCCGCGATCTACGCGCAGCAGGTGATGCACTTCACCACGCAGCAGACGCTGATGCTGATCTTCGTAGTCAACATCACCGCCGCGCTCGGCGCCTTCGCCTTCGGCCACCTGCAGGACCGCATCGGCCACGTGCAGGCGATCGCATTGACGCTGCTCGGCTGGCTGGTCATGGTGGGAATGGCCTGGGCGGCGGAAGGGCCTGAATTATTCTGGGCGGCGGCCAACCTCGCGGGCCTATGTATGGGCGCGAGCCAGTCGGCGGGGCGCGCGCTGGTGGGGCTGTTCTCCCCGGCCACGCGCCGCGCGGAATTCTTCGGCCTGTGGGGGCTGGCGGTGAAGCTCTCCGCGATTCTCGGCCCCGTGACCTACGGGCTGGTGAGCTGGCTCACGCAGGGCGACCACCGCCTCGCGATCCTGATCACCGGCAGCTACTTCCTGGTCGGGCTGCTGATCCTCGCGGGGGTGGATGCCAAACGCGGCTGCAACGCGGCGCTGGAGCAGGGAGAACGGACTTGAACGAACCAAGAGAACTATCCACAGACACGTCCGGCGCGCTGCTGGAGACCGTGCGCCGCCTCGTCGCCGAGACGCACACCCGCTCCTGGGGGAAGGTTGCGGTCACGCTGGACAGCTCCCTCGAGAAAGACCTCGGGCTGGATAGCCTCGGGCGCGTGGAGCTGCTGATGCGCGTCGAGCGCGCGTTCGGCGTCACCCTCCCCGAGCACCTGCTCGCCAGCGCCGAGACGCCGCGCGACCTGCTGGGGGCGGTGCTGGCCGCCTCCCCCGCGATGCCCGCAACGCCCATGCCGCGCGGCGCGGCGCCGGAGCGCGTGGAGTCCGAGCCCTCCGCCGCGCTCACGCTGACCGAGATGCTCGACTGGCATGTGCGCGCCCACCCGGAGCGCACCCACATCGTCCTGCTCGACGAGGCGGGCGGGGAAACGCCGGTCAGCTACGCCGAACTTCAGGAGGGCGCGGCGCAGGTCGCCGCCGGCCTGCTGGAGCGAGGCCTGCAGCCCGGCCAGTCAGTGTCCATCATGCTGCCGACCGGGCGCGACTACTTCCGCTGCTTCTTCGGCGTGCTGCTCGCGGGCGGCGTACCCGTGCCGATCTACCCGCCGACGCGCCCCTCGCAGATCGAGGACCACCTGCGCCGCCACGCGGGCATCCTCTCCAACGCGCTCGCCGCGATGCTGGTCACGGTGCCGGAGGCCAAGGCCGTGGCGCGCCTGCTGCAGGCGCAGGTGGAGACGCTGCGCGCGGTGCTCACCGTGGAGGAGCTCACGCACTCGGGCAAGGCGCCGGGCTATGCGCTCCAGCCGGGACAGATCGCGCTCTTGCAATACACCTCGGGCAGCACCGCGAGCCCCAAGGGCGTCGCCCTCACCCACGCCAACCTGCTCGCCAACATCCGCGCGATGGGACAGGCGGCGGAGGTCGGCTCCACCGACGTGTTCGTGAGCTGGCTGCCGCTCTACCACGACATGGGGCTGATCGGCGCGTGGCTCGGCAGCCTCTATCACGCCATGCCGTTCGCGGTGATGTCGCCGCTCTCCTTCCTCGCGCGCCCCGAGCGCTGGCTGTGGGCGATGCACAAGCACCGCGGCACGTTCTCGGCCTCGCCCAACTTCGGCTACGAGCTTTGCCTGCGCAAGATTCCCGACGAGGCGATCGAGGGGCTGGACCTCTCGGGCTGGCGCTGGGCGTTCAACGGCGCGGAGCCGGTCAGCCCGGATACCCTGGAAAATTTCGCGCGGCGCTTCGAGCGCTACGGCCTGCGCCGCGAGGCGCTCGCGCCGGTGTACGGGCTCGCGGAATGCTCGGTGGGACTCGCCTTCCCGCCGCCGATGCGCGGGCCGCTGGTCGACCGCATCAGCCGCGAGCGCTTCGCGCGCTCCGGCCGCGCCGAGCCCGCAACGGATGAGAAGGACGCGTTGCGCTTCGTCGCCTGCGGCCGCCCGCTGCCCGGCCACCAGATCCGCGTCGTCGATGCCACGGGGCGCGAGGTCGCCGAGCGCGTCGAAGGGCGGCTGGAATTCAAGGGCCCTTCCGCGACCGCAGGCTACTTCCGCAACCCGGAGCAGAACCGCCTGCTGTTCCGCGATGGCTGGCTCGATTCCGGCGACTACGCCTATTTCGCCGAGGGCGACGTCTACCTCACCGGCCGCGCGAAAGACATCGTGATCCGCGCGGGGCGCAACATCTATCCCCACGAACTGGAGGAGGCCGTGGGCAACCTCCCCGGCGTGCGCCGCGGCTGTGTGGCGGTGTTCGGCAGCCCCGACCCAGTGAGCGGCACCGAGCGGCTGGTGGTGATGGCCGAGACGCGCGAGGCCGAAAAGCAAAAACGCGAGGAGCTACGCGGCCGCATCAACGCGCTGACCCTCGACATGCTGGGCACGCCCGCAGACGACATCGTGCTCGCCCCGCTGCACGGCGTGCTCAAGACCTCCAGCGGCAAGATCCGCCGCGCGGCCTGCCACGAGCTCTACGAACAGGGCGCGGCGCCCGAGCGCGCGGTGTGGTGGCAGGTGATGCGGGTCGCGTGGGCCGGGCTGCTGCCCGAGCTGCGCCGCGCGGGCCGCGTGGCGGCCGACCTGCTCTACGCGGGCTGGGTGTGGTCGCTGTTCTGGCTGCTCGCGCCGCTGACCTGGCTCGCGGCCGCGCTGCTGCCGCGCCCCGCCTGGGGCTGGGCGGCGAGCCGCGCGAGCGCGCGCCTCTATGCGCGCCTCACGGGCACGCCGCTCGCGGTGCAGGGGCTGGAGAATCTGCCTGCCACGCCCTGCGTGCTCGCGGCCAACCACGCGAGCTACCTCGACGGCATCGTGATGGTCGCGGCGCTGCCGATTGAGGGCAGGCAGTATGGTTTCGTCGCGAAGAAGGAGCTGCTCGACAAGTTCGTTCCGCGCACCTACCTGCAGCACATCGGCACAAACTTCGTCGAGCGTTTCGATCCGCAGCAGGGCGCGGCGGACGTGCAGGTGGTCGCGGCCTCGCTGCGCGCGGGGCGCTGCCCGGTGTTCTTCCCGGAGGGAACCTTCGACCGCAACCCCGGCCTGCTGCCGTTCCGCATGGGCGCCTTCGTGGTGGCCGCCGAGGCGGACGTGCCGGTCGTGCCGGTCGTGATCCGCGGCACGCGCTCCATGCTGCGCGCCGACCACTGGTTCCCGCGCCGCGGCGCCATCTCGGTCACTATCGGCGCACCCGTCGCACCGGACGGCAACGACTGGACCGCGGCGATCCGCCTGCGCGACGCGGTGCGCGCGGAAATCCTGGGCTTATGCGGGGAACCCGACCTCGTGCGGGGGGAGAAGCCGCCGGTTCAGGCGCGGTGAAGGCTCGATGGGATAGTTCCGTCAACCGCAGAAGTTGTATTCATGCTCCTTCAGCACCGGCTTCATCAACATGTCTTCCCTGACAATATGGCCGGTTATCCAGTCGCACAGGTATTGGTAGCACTGTTTCGCGATCCGGTCGGACCACATGCCGCTCAGCGCATTCAATTTGTCCTTCATGCGACGGAATTCATCCAGCAGATTCTCATGCACCGATTCGATCCTGGTGGAGTCCAGGCCCACCGCCGCTGCTATCCTTTTCTCGTTCTTGAAATGAGCGCGCAGCCAGTACTCGATCTGCTCGAGCTCGTGCGACAGGGACGAGCCGTCCTTTGCCCTGATGGTCGCATCCAGGCTGATCACCATAACGATCAGATTTCTATGTTCCGAGTCGATGACGGCGTTGCCGACGCTCAATTCGTTAGACCACACTAATGCCATTGCTTGCCTCAAAAGTTCAGTTTCCACGATAGCCGCCGGCTGAAAAACCGCGCCGGGCGGGCGCATTGTGCAATTACGGAGATGTGGAATCAGTGAAACCCGGAGGGCTTCGGATTTTCCCCTGTCGCGATTCGCGACTCCGGGAATTGATCGGGATGGAATCTGCCGGACAGGCCGCCCCCGGCGGAGCGTTTTGAATGGACTTCAAAGGAAGGCTGGACTTCTGACATGACTTCTCCTTATCGATAAGCAGAGCAACAGCCAGAATCATTTTTTGGCGGCCCCGCTATCGTAGGTTTTACCCCTTAGATCGGAAACTTTGCGTCCCTGCCTTTCGGCAGGTTTGCCTTTTTCAAATGTGCCGCCAAAAATCCGGCGGCACGAGGATGCGAATCTTACTTAAGTCATAATTTTGCGCAAGGGAAAAATTGTAATTTAGCACAAGCTTATGATTTGCCAGCCATGCCGCTCGGCATGGGCGCGCAACGTGGCGTCGGGATTGGCCGCGACGGGGTGTTTCACCTTCTGCAGAAGCGGCAGGTCGTTGAGCGAATCGCTGTAGAAGGTGCTATCGGCGAAGCTGTCCAGCGTCCAGCCGCGCTCTCTCAGCCAGTTTTCCAGCCGCGTGATCTTGCCCTCGCGGAAGCACGGCACATCCGCCACACCGCCGGTGAATTCGCCGCCCTTGTGCTCCGGCTCGGTCGCGATCAGGTGCTCGACGCCGAACTCGCGCGCGATCGGTGCGGTGACGAAGCTGTTGGTCGCGGTGATGATGACGCACAGGTCCCCCGCCGTGCGATGGCGCTGCACCAGTTCACGCGACTGCGGGGTGATCATCGGCAGCACGCTCTCGCGCATGAATTGCTTGTGCCACTCGTCCAGCGTCTTGCGCGAATGGCGCGACAGCGGCTTGAGCTGGAAATCCAGGAACTCGTGGATGTCCAGCGTCCCGGCCTTGTATTGCTCGTAGAAGGCGAGGTTCTTCACCTCGAACAGTTCGCGGTCGAGCACGCCGATGCGGATGAGGAACTGCGACCACTCGAAATCGCTGTCGCCGTTGAGCAGGGTGTTGTCCAGATCGAATAAAGCCAGATTCACTTCAGTTACCTTTTACCTTTCAGTTCCTGTTGCAGGATTTCTTTGAGCAGCGGCACCGACGGCGCGCGGTGCAGGCGCAGCGAATGCTCGTCCAGCGCGTCCAGCGCCGCCATCAGGCTGGGCAGGTCGCGGCGGCCGTGGCGCAGCAGATATTGCGTGACCTCCGGCGGCAGCGCGAAGCCGCGCGACTGCGCGTGCTGCGCCAGCGCCTGCGCCTTTTCCTCGTCGCTCAGGCCGTGCACCTGGTACACCAGCCCCCAGCCGAGGCGGGTGCGCAGGTCGTCGCGAAGCGCCAGATGCAGCGGCGCCTGTGTGCCGCTGACCAGCAGCATGCCGCCGCTGTCGCGCATGCGGTTGTAGAGATCGAACAGTTCGATCTGCGCGGCGGCGTCGAGGCGCTCGACATCGTCCACCGCGACCACCTCTGTGGGCTGCGGGACACTGCCCTGCGCATAGACCGCGCTGCGCTGCGCCTCCAGTGCTGCGCTTACACAGGCGCGCAGCAAGTGGCTCTTGCCGCTGCCGGCCTCACCCCAGAGATAGAAACTCCGCTCGCTGCTGCTGCCCGCCAGGGCATGGCGCAGCACCGAAAGCAATTCGAGGTTGCGCCCCGCGACGAAGTTGGCCAGGGTCGGTTGCGAATCGGGGGTAATGTCGAGCAGCAGTTGGCTCACGGTTTGTTGTACATGTTACTTGTGAGATACCACGCCCTGCCGTGGCGCAGCGCAACCAGCAGGATTGCGGACAGCGGCAGCGCAAGCAGCAGGCCGAAGAAGCCGAACACCTGGCCGAAGGCGAGCAGCGCGAAGATCACCGCGAGTGGATGCAGGCCGATGCGGTCGCCGACCAGCCACGGCGTGACCACCATGCCTTCGAGCAACTGCCCGGCGCCGAACGCCGCCCATACCCACAGCACGCCGCCGAAGCTCGTGAACTGCATCGCCGCCGCGAGCGTCGCGAGCGACAGGCCGAGGATCATGCCGAGATAGGGTACGAACACCAGCACCCCGGCGAGGATGCCGATAGGCAAGGCGAACTCCAGTCCGGCCAGCCACAGCGCCACGACGTAAAACAAACTCATCAGCAGCATCACGGCAATCTGCCCGCGCAGGAACTCCGCGAGCACGCCGTCCACTTCGGCGGCGATCTCCGCCACCTTGGCGTGCCAGTGGCGCGGGACCAGTTCGTCCAGTTGCGCGACCAGCGCATCCCAGTCGCGCAGCAGGTAGAACATCGCCACCGGAATCAGCAGCAGGTTGACCAGCGCGCCGGCAATCGCACCGCCGCTGCTGCCGATCCACGGCAGCACTTTCCCCGCAACCCCGCCCGCGCCCTGCCAGTGGCTGAGCAGCAGGTTCTTCAGCGCCTGTGCGTCCCATTCGAGGCTCACGCCAAACCATTGCTGCAACTGCGGCAGCAGCTTCGTGCGCGCAGCCTCGATCCAGTCCGGGACGCGCGTCACGAACAGGCTGATTTCCTTTTCCAACAGTGGCAGCATGATGACGAGCAGCAGGCCGGACAGCAGCAGCAAGCCGCCCATCACCAGCGCCACAGCCAGCGTGCGCGGCACTTTGCGGGCGGCGAGGCGCTGCACCAGCGGGTTGCAGATGTAGGCGAGGATGCCCGCCGCGACGAACGGCGTGAGGATCGGGCTGAGCAGATACAGCAGCACGGCGGCAACGGCAGCAAAGATCAGCCATTGCGCGGCGGCGAAGCGAGGCAGGGTCATTTCGGGTAAAATTCGCGGGAAATTTGCGGCACTTTACCTTCTAGAAAGCGAGAACTCAACTTGAGCCAGACCAGTTCACTGTCCTACCGCGATGCCGGCGTCGATATCGACGCGGGCGACCGCCTCGTCGAAAACATCAAGCCGTTCGCCAAACGCACCATGCGCCCCGAAGTTCTCTGCGGCATTGGCGGCTTCGGCGGGCTGGTAGAAATTTCCAAAAAGTACAAGGAACCCGTGCTGGTGTCCGGTACCGACGGCGTCGGCACCAAGCTGAAGCTGGCGTTCGAGCTGAACCGCCACGACACGGTCGGCATCGACCTGGTCGGCATGAGCGTCAACGATATTCTGGTGCAGGGCGCGGAGCCGCTGTTCTTCCTCGACTACTTCGCCTGCGGCAAGCTCGACGTGGAGGCCGCCACCGAGGTCATCAAGGGCATCGCCTCCGGCTGCGAACAGGCCGGCTGCGCGCTGATCGGCGGCGAGACCGCCGAGATGCCCGGCATGTACCCGGCCGGCGAATACGACCTCGCGGGCTTCGCGGTCGGCGTGGTGGAAAAATCGAAGATCATCACCGGCCAGAACATCAAGGCGGGCGACGCGGTCATCGGCCTCGCATCGAACGGCGCGCACTCCAACGGCTACTCGCTGGTGCGCAAGATCATCGAGCGCAGCAGACCCAACCTCAACGCGAAGTTCGACGGCGAGCGCACCTTGGCCGACTGCATCATGGCGCCGACGCGCATCTACGTGAAGCCGCTGCTGGCGCTGATGCAGTCCGTGACGGTCAAGGGCATGGCGCATATCACCGGCGGCGGCCTGCTGGAGAACGTGCCGCGCGTGCTGCCGGAAAACGTTGTCGCGCAACTGAACGGCAAGGCCTGGCATACGCCCAAACTGTTCGACTGGCTGCGCGAGATGGGCAACGTCGCGCCGCAGGAAATGTACCGCACCTTCAACTGCGGCATCGGCATGGTGGTGATCGTGGACGGCAAGGATGCTGACGCGGCAGTCGCACAACTCAACGCGGCCGGCGAACGTGCCACTGTGATCGGCGCGATCCGCGCGAGGAACGGCGACGAGCACCAGACGCAGGTCAGCTAATAGATAAACCGTTCGCCCTGAGCTTATCGAAGGGTTCACTACGAACGGATTAATTCAGCTAGGGTTGTAGGTCGGGTTTTAACCCGACATGTCGGGCTGAAGCCCGACCTACGCTCAAATGAATTATTCGGGTTAATTCAGAGAGTCGCAGGCAAACATGAAGTCCATCGTCATCCTCATCTCCGGCCGCGGCAGCAACATGCAGGCGCTGCTCGAAGCGAAGCTGCCCTGCCGCATCGCGGCGGTGATCAGCAACCGCGCCGATGCCGGCGGACTGCAGGTCGCACAGGCGCACGGCATTCCGACCGCCGTCATCGGGCACCGCGACTACCCGGACCGCGAGAGCTTCGATGCCGCGCTGGCCGGGCTCATCGACACCTTCCACCCGGATTTCGTGGTGCTCGCGGGTTTCATGCGCATCCTCACGGCGGGCTTCGTGGCGCGCTATCACGGCAGGCTGGTCAACATTCATCCCTCGCTGCTGCCCGCCTACGGCGGCCTCGATACGCATGCGCGCGCCTTGCACGACGGCGTGCGCATCCACGGCTGCACGGTGCATTTCGTCACCCCCGATCTCGACCACGGCCCGATCATCATCCAGGCCGCCGTGCCGGTGCTGGGCGGCGACACCGAGCAGGCGCTCGCGGCGCGGGTACTGGATGAAGAGCACCGCATCTACCCGCAGGCCGTCCGCTGGCTGTGCGCGGGCCGGGTTGAACTGGGCGATGACGGGCGGGTCAGATTGCGAAGTCACCAGCAATCCGGTTTTGCGTTGATCTCACCCAGCCTGGAGTAATCATGAAATCGTATCTGCAAGCTCTCGCATGGCTCATGCTGTGCACTGCCACAACCGCCCTGGCTGCCCCGCCGGACAGCGTGCAGGCCACCTACGACGTTTCCAAGAGCGGCTTGCAGGTCGAAGTCAAAGAGACCTATACGCGCGACCGTGATCGCTACACGCTGTCCAGCGTCTGGACGCCGGTCGGCCTGCTGGCGATACTCAAGCCGGAAAAAATCCTCATCGACAGCAGCGGCCTGATCGGCAAACAGGGGCTGCAACCGCTGCTTCTCAATCACCGGCGCGAACTCGACGAGAGCAAGAACAGCCGCGCCGAGTTCGACTGGAACAGCAAACGCCTCGCGCTCATCACCCCGGGGCAACGCAAGGTGGTCGCGCTGCCCGACGGCACGCAGGATCGCCTGAGCGCGATGTACCAGTTCATGTTCCTGCCGTTGCAGGATGCCGATACGCTGGATTTTTCGATGACCAACGGCAGCAAGCTGGATCACTACCATTACGTCATCACGCGCGACCAGACGACCAGGGTTCCGGCCGGAGAATTCAGGACCCTCTATCTCGACAGCCAGGCCAAGCCGGGCGAGAGCCGCACCGAAATCTGGCTGGCCACGCAGTACCATAACCTGCCGTGCAAAATAATCATCACCGAGGCCAACGGCGACCAATTCACCCAGGTATTGAGCAAGCTGACCCTCAAGCCGTGATCGCATTGCCGCGCACTTCGACCGGAAGAATCGCCCTGGCCATAGCGCTGTCGGCATTGGCTCACGCCATCGCGCTGTTCGCGCCGCTGGTCAAGTTGCCGCCCGCCCAGGCGCCGCTGCCGCCGCTCATCGCCAAGCTGGAGCCGCTGCCCAAGATCGCCGCAAAGCCCGCACCAAGGAAACCCAAGCCCAAACCACGGCCTTCCCCGCCTGCGCCCGCGGAGTCTGCCGACCAGCCGGCCGAAAGCGTTGCGACGGAAGAACCGCAAATCGATGCCGAGCCGCAGCCGCCGGCGGCCGAGGAACCGGCCAAGGCAGCGGAGGAAACTAGGCCCGCACATCCGCTCCCCAAACACGCGCAACTCACTTTCACCGCCTATAAGGGCGCGGATTTCGCAGTCGGCGAAATGCGCCACCGCCTGGAAATCGGCGACGGCAAGAGCTACACCCTGCAGGTCGGCATGAACACCACCGGCCTCGCAAGCCTCTTCAAGAGCTACGAGTCAAACCAGCAGAGCAGCGGCACCCTGACGGCCCAGGGACTGCGCCCCGCCAAATACAGCGAGACAAGAAACTCCTCGAAGGGCAAGGAGGCATTCGAAGCCACCTTCCTCTGGGAAGAAAAAGTACTGTCCTTCTCGAACGGCAACAGCATGCCGCTGCCCGATCAGGCCCAGGACATCGTCAGCTTCCTCTACCAGCTCTCGCAGCTGCCCTTGGACAAGGGCGCGCTACCGATATACATCAGCAACGGCAAGAAGCTGGAACGCTACGAGCTCTCCATCGGCGAAGAGGAGATGATCCAGACCGGCATCGGCCGGCTGCGCGCGCTGCCGCTGCGCAAGAGCCGCCTGCAGGGCGAGGAAGGGCTGGACGTCTGGCTGGGGCTGGAATACCGCCTCTTGCCGGTGAAAATCCGCATGCTCGACCGCATGGGGCAGATTGCCGGCGAGATGGTCGTCTCGGATATCCGCGTGGCGGACGAGTGAAAAACCGTTCTGGGATAACCAGCGACTGAGCTTTGCCACCCTGGTCGATTGGCTGGCTCGGATATTTCATGAGGCATTCGATGTAGAAGCCCGGCTTGGGGCGATTTGACCGAAAACCTTATCGCGCAAACAAGTTGCGCTCCTACGTTTCATCCGGCATTTATTCCGGCTGCAATACCAATTGGATTTTGCGCAAGATTCGCCCTGCGATACACTGCGAACCATTCCAAGTCTTCTTGAACAACGGACATGACTTCCATCCTTCCGCATATCGCGCTCGATTCCGGCAGACAGCCGCAGCACAGCATCATCTGGCTGCACGGCCTGGGCGCGGACGGCCAGGACTTCGTGCCCGTCGCCGGCGAACTGGACCTGCCCGTTCCCATCCACTACATCTTTCCGCACGCTCCGCAGCGCCCGGTGACCATCAACGGCGGGTTCGTGATGCGCGCCTGGTACGACATCGCCCATCCGCGCATCGACGCGCGGCAGGACGAGGAGGGCATCTACGCTTCGCAGGCCGCGGTCGAGGCGCTGATCGCGAAGGAAGTGGCGCGCGGCATCGCGCCGGGCAACATCTTCCTGGCCGGATTCTCCCAGGGCGGCGCGATCGCGCTGCACACCGCGCTGCGCCAAGAGGTCCCAGTAGGCGGCGTGCTGGTGCTCTCCAGCTACCTGCCGCTGGCCGAGAGCCTGGCCGGTGAAGCCTCGGCAAACGCCCAGCAGACTCCCATCTTCATGGCGCACGGGCGCAACGACCCGGTCGTGCCCTATGCGCTCGGAGCCGCATCGAGGGACCAGCTGCAGGAACTGGGCTACTCGGTGGAATGGCACGAATACGGCATGCAGCATTCGGTGTGCGAAGAGGAACTGCGCGACATCGAGTTCTGGCTGGCCAGAAAGCTCCATCACGGGGTAAACCACTGACTTCCACAGCTCCACAGACAAGGAGAGAACATGCACTTACATGCCAGCCGTTTGAATATTCTCGCTGCAATTTCCGCCGTGATGTTTTTTTTCGGGATCGCCGGGTCGGCCCTCGCGGCCTCCAAGGAAGAGCAGCGCAACGAAATCCGCAAGATGCGCAGCGAAACGCTGGCGCGGCTCTATAAGGTGCATCCCGCCGCCAAGGCGGACATCCAGAGGGCGGCCGGCTATGCGGTGTTCAGCAACGTCGGCGTCAACCTGATCTTCCTCTCCGCCGCGGGCGGCTCCGGCGTGGCGCACAACAACCAGAGCGGCAAGGATATCTACATGAAGATGATCTCTGGCGGACTGGGGATTGGCCTCGGCGTGAAAGACTTCCGCGGCGTCTTCGTGTTCTCGAACCAGAAGGTTTTCAAGCAGTTCGTCGAGAGCGGCTGGGAAGCCAGCGCCCAAGCGGATGCCGCCGCCAAGTCCGGTGAAAAGGGAGGTGCCGCGGCGGGTGCGATCACCGTCGCCCCCGGCGTCGACCTCTACCAGCTCACCGAAACCGGGCTCGCGCTGCAGGCGACGATACAGGGCACCAAGTACTACAAGAACGACGATTTAAACTAGACGGCCAACTCCTGCTCGATGACGCGGAAGCTCGCCAGATCGTAATCAAAACCTTTTTCCTGCAACCGGTGAGGGATCAGCAGATAGCTCTTCCCATTCAACCTGGTCTGCAGGCTGCGGTGCGCGGAGAAGGCGCCCGCTTTCATCAGCAACCGCGCCTCGCCGGATGGCTCGCCCGCTTTTGCCTGCAGCCACAATGCGGGCTGCCCGTCCTCGAACCCGCCGCCCCCGCCGCTCTGGCTCAGGTTCACGCCGGCAATCTGGTTGGCCAGCATTTCCGCTCCCGCATGCAGCCGGCTCGCCTCGTCGCGCATCAGGCGGCGCACCACCGCCACGCCCCAGTGCGGCACCCCTTCGGGTTGCACGCCGAGCAGGCTGCCGATGCGAATACCGTCCGCGCCTTGCACGGGCAGAATGGTGCGAAAACCGCTCGCGCTAATGTCCTCGACGTCCCAATACGCCGGCAACTCATTGCTGAAGTTCAACGCGATATCGGTGCGCTCGATCATCCCGTCGAAGCCGCTCACCACGTTCAGGCCGACCTTGATGCTGCGCCGCGCGCTGCGCCGCGACGGCGGTGCGGTCAGGTAATTCAACAGATACTGCACGGCCTCGCGTACCGGCTCCGCATCGTATGCGCCGCCCAGGTTGAGGCTATCCGGGACGACACCCTTTTCCAGAGTCTTGACCAGCGACGCAAACTCCGGCTGCATCTTCGCCATGCCGACGAAGCGCATGGAGGGCTGCACCGCAGCACCCACCTTGAAATGCACCGGCGCCGCCGGACGATCCAGGTCGAAGCTGAACAGGCTGTTCGCATCCTGCTGCGCGCCGATCTCGATGCGGGCGCAATACTGCCCGACGATGCGCTCGGTGAGGTGCACATACAGCGGCCTCAGGGTGCTGACCCCGCAGCCATGCCAGCCGAGCAGCCGCCCCACTTCGCCTTTCACCGTAGTCTCACCGCCTCCCGGATAGAGTACCAGCGGCGTTTCCAGGTATTGCTGCTGCTCGGCATGGCGGTAGAGCTGTGCAAGATTGTTCCAGACCGTCTTATCGACCGGGCCGTAGCGCGTGCAGGTATATTTCAATTGCCCGGCCAGGGCATGCACCGCGCGCGCCACCAGCAGCGGCAGCTGCGCCTTGAGCGCGGCGGCCCCCTTGTCGCCGCCGCAATAGCGGCCGAACACCGCACAATAGGCCCTGGCGGCATGGCGATAATAATTGTCCAGCGCCAGCCACAGGCGGTTCTCCTGGAATTTGTTCAACTCCTGCGGCGTGAAATAGTCGCGCACCAGTTTCCGCGCATGCGGCCGGGCAGCTTCGTCGAGCAGGCACAGGACGACGAACTGGTGATCCAGCCTGAGATCGGCGCCGTCCGCGACCGATTCGATCCACTCACCCAGTTCCGTAAGCGATTTGTATGCGTCATTCTTCGGCAAGTCGTCCACGAGCGCCTGCGCGGACTTGATGTCCGCCATGGGATGATCGTTTTTTTTGCCGAATATGCCTGACAACATTTTTCACCTCGCAAGCCAACAGTCTTAACCCGTGGCAATATAACCGCAAAATACCCGCATTGAATATATGCCAATATGCCTGAGCCGATGATTCCGTGGTTGACCGTTGATGCGCCGTTCCCGCCGCTCGAGCGCGCACTGCGCTCGCCCAACGGCCTGCTCGCCGCGGGCGGCGACCTGTCCGCGCCGCGCCTGCTGGAGGCCTACCGGCACGGCATCTTCCCGTGGTTCAGCCCCGGCGAACCGATCCTGTGGTGGAGCCCCGACCCGCGCATGGTGCTGATTCCGGACGAAATCAGGATCTCCCGCTCGTTCGCCAAGGTGCTGCGCAATGCCGCCTACGAGGTGCGCTGCGACACCGCCTTCGAAGAGGTGATGCGCGCTTGCGCCGCGCCGCGCAGTGGTCAGGGCGGTACATGGATCAGCGAAGACATGATCGCAGCGTATCGCGCGCTGCACGAGTTGGGCTACGCGCACTCGGTGGAGACCTGGATGGACGGCAGGCTGACCGGAGGGTTATACGGTATTGCCATCGGGCAGATGTTCTATGGAGAATCCATGTTCAGCCGCGCCAGCAACGCCTCCAAGATCGCGCTGACCCACCTGGCGCGGCAGCTCGAACGCTGGCAGTTCGGCATGATCGATTGCCAGATGAACACCGCTCACCTCGCCTCGCTCGGCGCGCGCGAGATTCCGCGCGGCGAATTTATCGCGCGGCTGCGGGAATTGATAAACTGCGAACCTGTCAAACGCTGGCAATTCGATGCCGACCTCTTCACATGAGTTTATTGAACGACATTCCACTATCTGCGCTGCACTTCTACACGACAGCGCCCTATCCGTGCAGCTACCTGCCCGGAATTGAAGCGCGCTCGCAGGTTGCCACGCCCACCTTCCTGATCAATACGCCGGTCTATTCGGAGCTGGTGCAGCATGGCTTCTGGCGCAGCGGAACCTACACCTACCGCCCGCAATGCGAAGGCTGCAGCGCCTGCGTGCCGCTGCGCATCCCGGTCAAACAGTTCGCGCCCAACCGCTCGCAGCGGCGCGCCTGGGCGCAACATGCGCACCTCGATGCCAGCCTGCACCGCCTGCAGGACCGCCCGGAGTATTACGAGCTGTACCAGCGCTACCAGCGCGCGCGCCACCCGGACGGCGGCATGGACAACGACGACCGCGACTCGTACCGGGATTTCCTGCTGCAAAGCCACGTCGATACGCTGCTGGTGGAGTTCCGCGAGCCCTTCGACAAAACCCGTGACAGGGAGGGCGCGCTGCGCATGGTCAGCGTGATCGACCTGCTCAGCGACGGCCTGTCCTCGGTGTACACCTTCTACGAACCTGATCTGCCGCGCGCGCGCTTCGGGGTCTACAACGTGCTGTGGCAGATCGAACTGTGCCGCAAGCTCGACCTGGATTTCGTCTATCTCGGCTACTGGATCAAGCACAGCCGCAAGATGTCCTACAAGACCGGCTACCAGCCCGCCGAGGGGCTGATAGCCGGGACATGGCAAGCGCTCGGCAAGGAGCCGGCTTGAAGACGCGCCTGGGCGTTTTCATCGCCGCCCTGTTGCTGTTGCCGCTCGCCGGCCTCCTGTTGAGCGGACATGAATGGTATGAGCTCCCTGTTGGCGAGCGACTCGCCGAAGGCAGCATTGCAGCCATCCCCGTAACAGCCCTCCTGCTGCTGGGCTACGCGCTGCTCGTCAATTTCTTCGTCAAAATACGCACCGGCAACAGCCCGTTCGGCATGCAGCACAATTACTATCTGGCCATGGCCGCGGCGGGCGCCGTGCTGGGCTGGCTGATCGTTTACCTCAACCTGTTTGTCGCAAGCTGGCTGAGCGGGCCGGATCATTCGCTCCTGCAGATCATGCTCTGCACCGCCCTTTTTGCGCTGCTGGCACCCGCCGTCCTCATCACGCGCGCCCTGCTCGGCTCGTTCACCGGCCTGCTCAAGCGCCTCGCGCGCGGCCCCGCCCTGCCCGCGCCCGCCCCCGAAACGCTGGCCTTCACCCTGTTGCCGCTTGCGATGCTGGGACTGCTGGGCGGCGCGGCATGGCCCGCGCAACTCTCCTGGCTGCTGTGGGCAGCGCCGCTGTTGCTGCTGGTTGCACTGCAATTGCTGTGGCACGAGAGCACGATCTTCTCCAGCCTGACATCCGGCGACTGGGGGCGCGTAGCCTGCGCCGTGCTCGCCGGCCTGATCGTCGGCAACCTCGCCGCGATGAGCCATCGGGTGGCGGGCGGCGATCTCGCGGTCAGCCCACTGTTCGCGCAGGCCGGCTATGCCCTGTTCGGCCTGCTGTGCCTGCAGCTCGGCGACATCATCGCGGAGAACTGGCGCGGCAAGAAGCGCAGCGACCTGTTCAAGAAGAAAAAATTTTCCATCCCCATCGTCGTGAAGAAGAACTGACCCATGTACCCACTGCTGCGCCCCCTGCTGTTCCGGCTTGACCCGGAGACCGCCCATAACCTGACACTAAGCGGACTCAGAACCGCGCATGCTCTCGGCCTGAGCGGCCTCATCGCGAAGCGCCCCCCCGACGATCCGCGCACCGTGATGGGGCTGACCTTCCCCAACCCCGTCGGCCTCGCCGCCGGGCTCGACAAGAACGGCGAGTGCATAGCCGGGCTCGCGGCGCTCGGCTTCGGCTTCATCGAGATCGGCACCGTGACCCCGCTGCCGCAGCCCGGCAACCCCCGGCCGCGCCTGTTCCGCCTGCCCGGAGCGCAGGGCATCATAAACCGCATGGGCTTCAACAACGAAGGCGTGGATGCGCTGATCGAGAATGTGCAGTGCGCAAAATGCAAGGGTATCCTCGGTATCAACATCGGCAAGAACGCTGCCACGCCGATCGAGAAGGCGGCAGACGACTACCTGATCTGTCTGCGCAAGGTGTACGCGCACGCGAGCTACGTCACCGTCAACATCTCCTCGCCCAACACGAAGAACCTGCGCCAGTTGCAGGGCGGCGACGAACTCGACGCGCTGCTCGCGCAACTAAGGGCGGAACAACTGAAGCTCGCCGAAACACACGGCAAATACACGCCGCTCGCGGTGAAGATTGCCCCCGACCTCGACGCGGAACAGGTTAAACAGATCGCCGCGCTGCTCGTCAAACACCGCATCGACGGCGTGATCGCGACCAACACCACGCTGTCGCGCGAGGGCGTGGAAAACCTGCCGCACTGCAACGAGACCGGCGGACTCTCCGGCGCCCCGGTGCGCGAAAAATCCACCGCCGTGATCCGCCAGCTTGCCGCCGAACTGCAAGGCGCGCTGCCCATCATCGGCGCGGGCGGCATCCTGAGCGGCGCGAACGCCGCGGAGAAGATCGAGGCGGGAGCCTCATTGGTACAGCTCTACAGCGGCCTGATCTATCGCGGTCCGGCGCTGGTCGGCGAATGCTGCGCCGCCCTCCGCGCCCTGTAATTCGAGGCTGAGCCGGAAGCACCTGTCTCCGGCATTCATCCTCGACAAATTTGATACACTTTTTTTGCATGATCTGCTAGAGTGGCAGCACAAGGTTGTAAAGGGCAAACCCGACCGAAAGGCGGGGACGCAAAACCACCGGTCTGACTGGCTATGCCATATGACAGCGGGGTCGCCAAACCGATGAAGTTTTCCTTCTTTGCGTTTAGCACGCGTCCTTCCTCATCTGCCCCACAGCCTTTTCATAAACCGATTGATCCGGCATTGCCGCGCGCAGCCTGTTTCGTACCGGATCGGACACGATGAAAGGAGCAATACCATGTTACTTTCCAATGCGCTAATCGTTGATACTTCGCAAGCCACGCGGGATTACGTCCGGAAGATTCTTCATCGGGATTTGGGATGCAAGGAAATCCACGAAGCCAAGGATGCAGACGATGCAGTTCGAGTACTGAAGTCCGGGCGCGTCATCAACTGGATTTTCAGCTCATTGGAAATGCCCGGTCTGTCCCCGCGCGATCTTCTTGGAATCATCCGCAACAGCCCGCATAGCATGCGCACCCGCTTCGTGCTGATGTCATCCAGCGTCGAGCCCGTTGCCCGGGAAATCGCCCTCCGGGAGGGCGCCGCCGATTACCTGTGCAAGCCCTTTGCCCCCGACCAGTTGGTTGGCATGGTGCACCGCCTCAAAGGCCTGATGGAACGGCGTCGCGCCGAGAGGCTCAAGACCGCCCTGCCTTGTGAAATCAACATCGGCTTCGATTCATTTCACGACTACGGGGCGGAACTGGCCGATATCTCGATGACCGGCTGCCGGGTGAAGACTTCGCAAGTCAAACCTGGCAGCGGGTATGTCGATGACTTTGCCACCGTTACCCTGCCGCTGGAAAATGACTCTCCATTCCATTTCCAGGCAAGAATAAAGCGGGTGGAATTCAGCAAATCCTGCACCGACCCATTGCGCAATACCGAGGTGGCGGTTGAGTTCGTTAATGTCCCTCCACCACTCAAGGAAAAACTCGAATCGTTTATCGCTTCCTGCAGGGAAAAATTCTGCGCCCAAATGGCAAAAGTAGCCGACCACGCATCAGCGCCGCCACTACCCTCAGGCAGCCACTGAAAATCCCCCCTCTCATCGGCGCCCCGCTTCTTGCGGGGCGTTGTTTTTTGGAAACCTCTGAACGCGAACGATTGAAGCGGCATTTGAATCGGGAGATAATCCGCCCCTGATTCCACAGGTGCGAATATGACCGAATATCTGCTCATCCTGGTTGGCGCGGTGTTCGTGAACAACATCGTGATGGTCAAGATTCTCGGCCTCTGCCCCTTCATGGGGGTATCCCGGAAGCTGGAGACTTCGCTCGGCATGGGTCTGGCCACCACCTTCGTGCTGACCGTGGCCTCGGGCGCCAGCTACCTCATCAACGAATACCTGCTCGGGCCGGAGCTCTCCTACCTGACCACGCTGTCGTTTATCGTGGTGATCGCGGGCATCGTGCAGTTCACCGAGATGGTGATCCAGAAGACCAGCCCGATGCTGCACCAGGTGCTCGGCATCTACCTGCCGCTCATCACCACCAACTGCGCGGTGCTGGGCATCCCGCTGCTCAACGTGCAGGCGAACCACAACTTCATGGAATCCGTCTTCTTCGGCATGGGCGGCGCGCTGGGCTTCACGCTGGTGATGGTGCTGTTCGCCGGGATGCGCGAGCGCATGGAAGGTGCGGACGTGCCGGGCATCTTCAAGGGCTCGGCAATCGCGATGGTCACGGCGGGGCTGATGAGCCTGTCGTTCATGGGGTTTTCGGGGTTCATCAAATAATGGGGGCCAAATGCTAAACGCCCTGCTCGTCATGGCGGCCATCGCCCTCGCGCTCGGCGCGGTGCTGGGCTACTCCGCGATCCGGTTCCGCGTCGAGGGCAACCCGCTGGTGGACAAGATCGATGCGATCCTGCCGCAGACGCAGTGCGGACAATGCGGCTATCCCGGCTGCCGTCCCTACGCCGAGGCGATTGCCGCCGGGGAAGACATCAACAAGTGCCCACCCGGCGGCGAGGACGGCATCCGCAAGCTTGCCGACCTGCTCGGCGTGGAATTCAAGCCCTTCGGCAGCGGCACGGTGCTCAAGCCGAAGGCGGTCGCCTTCATCGACGAGAACCTCTGCATCGGCTGCACGCTGTGTTTCCAGGCCTGCCCGGTGGATGCCATCGCGGGTGCGGCGAAGCAGATGCACACCATCATCGCCTCCGAGTGCACCGGCTGCGAACTGTGCGTCGAGCCCTGCCCGGTGGACTGCATCAGCATGGTGCCGATCAGGGAGAGCATCGCGACCTGGAAGCGGCAGCATCCGGTTTACATGATGGCGGCGACGAAATGAGGACGCTCTTCAAGTTCAACGGCGGCATCCACCCGCCGCAAAACAAGGAGCAATCGACGCAGCAGGGCATCGCGCACGCGCCGCTGCCTGCGAGGCTCGTCGTCCCGTTCCGCCAGCATGCGGGCGAGGCCGCGCGGCCGGTGGTGCGCGCCGGCGATCATGTGCTCAAGGGCCAGCTCATCGGCATGCCGGAGGGCTTCGTCTCGAGCGCGGTGCACGCCCCGACTTCGGGCACGATCGCCGCGATCGACATGCAGCCCGTCGCGCATCCTTCGGGCCTGCCGGACCTGTGCGCGACGCTGATCCCGGACGGCAGGGAGGAGTGGATTCCGCATGAGCCCGTCGACTACCGCAACTGCGACCCTGCCGAGTTGCGCCGTCAGTTGCGCATGGCCGGCCTCGTGGGGCTGGGCGGCGCGGTGTTCCCGAGCGACCTCAAGCTGCGCCCGCTGCGCGGCCACCCGAACAAAGACATCGGCACGCTGATCCTGAACGGCGCGGAGTGCGAGCCCTGGATCACCTGCGACGACATGCTGATACGCGAGCGCGCCGCAGAGATCGTGCAGGGCGCGGAGATGCTGCGCCACATGCTGGAGGCCGGCGAGGTGCTGATCGGCATCGAGGACAACAAGCCGCTGGCGATCGCCGCGATGCGGCAGGCGGTCGCTGACAGCGGCCTGCCCTTCGAGGTCATCGCCATCCCGACGATCTATCCGGGCGGCAGCGCGAAGCAACTGATCCGCGTGCTCACCGGGCTGGAGGTGCCGTCCGGCAAGCTGCCCACCGACATCGGCGTGCAATGTTTCAACATCGCAACCTGCCACGGCGTCTACCGCGCCCTCGCGCACGGCGAGCCGTTGCTGTCGCGCATCGTCACGATCACCGGCAACGTGCGCGCGGCGCGCAACTACGAGGTGCTGTTCGGCACGCCGGTCGCCGATCTGGTCGCGCTCGGCGAGGCGTTGCCGGACACCGACCGCTACATCATGGGCGGGCCGATGATGGGCCAACCCCTGGCCTCGATCGACATCCCGCTGACCAAGGCGAGCAACTGCATCATCGCCGCGTCGGAAAAGCTCTTCCCGCCCGCGCCGCCCGCGCTGCCCTGCATCCGCTGCACGCGCTGCGCGCAGGCCTGCCCCGCTGATCTGCAGCCGATGGACCTGTTCTGGTTCTCGCAGGCGCGCGAGTTCGGCAAGGCGCAGCAATTCAGCCTGTTCGACTGCATCGAGTGCGGCGCATGCAGCTACGTCTGCCCCAGCCACATCCCGCTGGTGCAGTATTTCCAGTTCGCCAAGAGCGAGATCCGCGCGCGCGAACAGGAGAAGCAAGCCGCCGACCACGCGCGCGAACGCCACGAGTTCCGCGAGCACCGCTTCGAGCGCGAGAAGCGCGAAAAAGCCGAGAGGCTGGCCGCGCGTGAGCAGGCCTCGAAGGGACAGGCCGCCGGACAAACCTCCGCCGCGGCCAGCGAAGCCGACGACGTGATGCAGAAAATCCAGGCGGCGATGCAGCGCGCGCGGGAGCAGGCTGCCGCAAGCCAGCCGAAGAACACCGGCCATCTCACCGCGCAGCAGCAGGCGGAAATCGATGAGATCGAGGCGCGCCGCGCGAAAGTCCGCGAGATGGCACCGCCCCCCGCCGGGCACAAGGAGGAACAATGAGCGCGTTATTCGCCCCCTTCATCAGCAAGCCGGACACCGTCTCCGCGATCATGCTCCGGGTGCTGCTCGCGCTCATTCCGGGCATCGCGCTCTACGTCTGGCATTTCGGCCCCGCGATCCTGGTCTCGATCGCGCTCGCGAGCCTTACCGCACTCGGCATCGAGGCGCTGATGCTCAGGCTGCGCAACCGTCCCGTGAAACCGTTCCTTTCCGACAACAGCGCCCTGCTCACCGGCTGGCTGCTCGCGCTCTCGATCCCGCCGCTCGCACCCTGGTGGCTGGTGGTGGTCGGCACGGCCTTCGCGATCGCCATCGCCAAGCATCTTTACGGCGGGCTCGGCAACAACCCGTTCAACCCGGCGATGGTCGGCTATGCGGTGCTGATCGTCTCGTTCCCGGCGCAAATGACGCACTGGGTCGCGCCGCACGGCCTGGGGGCGGCCGAGCTCGGCTTCCTCGAACAGATTAGGTACATGTTCGCCGAGGCGCTGCCGCCCAACATGGCGCTCGACGCACTCACGATGGCCACGCCGCTCGACACGCTGAAGACCCGTCTGCTCCTCGGCGAACCGGTCGCGCAGATATTCCAGATGCCCGTCTACGGGCGGTTTGGCGGACAGGGCGGCGAAATGGTGGCGCTGGGATTCCTGCTCGGCGGCCTCTACCTCATCGCCGCGCGCATCATCACCTGGCATGTCCCGGTCGCCTTCCTCGGCACGCTGTTCGCCGTCGCCGGCCTCTTCCATCTGGCCGATCCCGCCCGCTACGCCGCGCCGCTGTTCCACTGGTTCTCCGGCGCGGCGATACTGGGCGCGTTCTTCATCCTCACCGACCCGATCACCTCGCCGACCACGACCAAGGGCAAGCTGATCTTCGCCGCGGGCGCGGGACTGCTGACCTATTTGATCCGCGCCATCGGCAGCTTCCCGGACGGCGTCGCGTTCGCGACCCTGCTGATGAATCTCTGCGTGCCGCTGATCACGCTGTACACGCAGCCGCCCGTTTTTGGCAAAAAAGATAAAGCCGGCAAGAAGGGAAAGCCATGATAACCGGAGCCAGAGCCACCCTGCGCACCGCGCTGAACCTGCTGTTCTTCACGCTGATCGGCACGGCCATGCTGGCCTGGACCTTTGAGCTCACGCACGAGGCCATCGCGCGCAGCGTAGAGAAGGAGAAGCTGAAACTGATCGCGCAGATCGCGCCGCCCGCGGCCTACGACAACGACATCATGAAGGACACTCTGCAACTCGCGGAGGACAAGTTGCTCGGCGGGACGAGCATCGTCTATCGCGGCCGGCTCAACGGCCAGCCCTCCATCGCGGTGCTGCAGGCCGTCGCGCCGGACGGCTACAGCGGCAGGATCAACCTGATCATCGCAATCCGCAGCGACGGCAGGATAAGCGGCGTGCGCGTGGTGTCGCATCGGGAGACGCCGGGGCTCGGCGATTACATCGAGATCGGCCGGAGCAACTGGATCACCGGCTTCAACGACGCCTCACTGGAAAACCGCAAGGATGGGGAATGGAAGGTCAGGAAGGACGGCGGCTCGTTCGACTACCGGGCCGGTGCCACCATCACGCCGCGCGCGATCGTGAAAGCGGTGCACAAGGCCTTGCAGTATTACGCGCAGCACCGTGACGAACTGTTCGCGGAGCCCCCTCCCGGACCCGGCAAGGAGAACAAAAAATGACCGCCCCGACATCCAAGGAAATTTTCCACAACGGCCTGTGGAAGCAGAACCCCGGCGTCGCGCAACTGCTCGGCCTGTGCCCCCTGCTCGCGATCAGCAACTCGGTGGTGAATGCGCTCGGCCTGGGGCTGGCCACCACGCTGGTGATGACCCTGTCGGGCAGCGGCGTAGCCGCAATCCGCGAATTCATCCCCAACGAGACGCGCATCCCGGTGTACATCCTGCTGATTGCCGTGCTGGTAACCATCGTGCAATTCCTGATGAATGCCTATGTGTATCCCCTGTACCTGGTGCTGGGCATCTTCATTCCGTTGATTGTCACCAACTGCATCGTGCTCGCGCGCGCCGAAGCGTTCGCCTCGAAGAACGGCGTGTTCGCCTCCGCGCTGGACGGCATCGCGATGGGCCTCGGGCTGACGGCGGTGCTGGTCACGCTGGGCGGCATCCGCGAAGTCTTCGGGCACGGCACGCTACTGGGGGGAATTGAACTGGTATTCGGTGAGGCGGCGAAATCCCTGGTGATCACCGTGGTGCCGGATTACCACGGCTTCCTGCTCGCGATCCTGCCGCCCGGCGCATTCATCGCGCTCGGCCTGCTGATTGCGCTGAAAAACTGGCTGAACCTGCGCGCCGAACGCAAGGTGCACGGCGCGAATGCGACCGTTACGCCGACTGAAGGCGGTTGCAGCCCGGCGGGCCACCGATGAACGCCGCCGGACGCCGCGAGATATTCACGCGCTTCCGCGCCGCCAATCCACACCCGAAAACCGAGCTGGAATATTCCACGCCGTTCGAGTTGCTGGTCGCGGTGCTGCTCTCGGCGCAGGCCACCGACGTCAGCGTCAATGCCGCCACGCGGCAACTGTTCCCAGTCGCCAATACACCACAGGCGCTGCTAAAACTCGGCGAGGAAAAGCTGCGCGAACATATCCAGCGCATCGGCCTGTACCAGACCAAGGCCAAGCACCTCATGCAGACCTGCCGCATACTCGTGGAAAAACACGGCGGCATCGTGCCGCAGACGCGCAGGGAGCTGGAAGCCCTGCCCGGCGTGGGGCACAAGACCGCGAGCGTGATCCTCAACGCCGCCTTCGGTGAGCCCACCATCGCGGTGGACACGCATGTGTTCCGCGTCGCCAACCGCACCGGCTTAGCGCCCGGCAAGAACGTGCTCGAGGTTGAAAACAAACTGCTCAAGACCGTGCCGGACGAATTCAGGCACGACGCGCACCACTGGCTGATTCTGCACGGACGTTACACCTGCCAGGCGCGCAAGCCGAAATGCGGCGTGTGCCTCATTAACGACCTGTGCGAATATGAGGACAAGGTATTTTAAAAATCAGTCACCATGAAGACACGAAGTGCATGAAGGAAAACAAGTAAATAGTTTCATGTTCACCCAAAGCCTTTCATGTAAAGCCGGCCTTGGCACATAAAATCTTCGTGACCTTCGTGTCTTCGCGGTGAATCATCTTTCAGGAGCAATCTAATGCTGTTCAATCCCACGCGCGACGAAGCGCGCAATTTTCTGTTCGAGTCCTGGCGCAAGCGCTGTACCAGCGAGTTGCTCACGCCGCTCGAAGACCTCGCCGCGCAGCTCATCGCCAGGCACCCCGAATACCACGCCATGCTGGAAGAACCGGAACGCCATCAGGACAAGGACTACCTGCCGGAGAGCGGTGCGGAAAACCCGTTCCTGCACCTGATGATGCACCTCACCATCGAGGAGCAGATTTCCATCGACCAGCCAGCGGGAATCCGCGCGCAGTTCGTGCGGCTGACGCACAAGTTCGAGTCGGAGCACGATGCGCAGCACCGCATGATGGAATGCCTCGGGGAGATGATCTGGCAGGCGCAACGCAACCGCACCCAGCCGGATGCGGCAATCTACATCGACTGTCTGGGGAAACAGTGAACGGAGGCAGGAAAGACGGCGGGCGCGGAACCGCACCCGCCCTGCATCCTATCGGCCCAGCCTGCCCGCAATCTCCAGCTCGGCTGCCGCCCAGTATTCTGTCGGGCAGCCGCTAAACCCGTTGCGTTCCGCAATGAAGTAAGCAGCGGTCTGCACCATGCGGTAACGCTCTTCGGGAGTAGGTTGCATCACGGTTTTTTTCGCAGCCGGCCTGGCGCTGCTCGCCACGGCTTTTTGCGCCGGAGCTTTCTTTGCGGCGGCAGGTGTTACTGCTTTTCTCTCTGCCGGGATTCTGGTGGTTTTCGGTTTTGCGGTTGCAGGCGCAGTTTTTTTCGCTGCAGCCTTCTGGGGCGCCATCACTGACGCCGCCTTGACGGGTCTCGATTTACCGGCAGTCGCGCCGGTAGCCCTGCTGACAGCCGCTTTTTTCACGGCCGGTTTTGCCTTTCGTTCTGCCATGATGCAACCTCCCTGACGATGAAGTTAACATTCATAAAGCTTACCGAACGGGCATGGTAGTAATAAAAACCTTACCAGTCAATAAGTTCTACAAATACCGCTTACCCAGATTGACGCTCTTTCTCCGAGGGGTTAGGGTTCGCAACCTCCATTTTTTTCGCACGTAAATCCATGAAGTATCTCAAATCCGAATTCCCGATTGCCATCGCCCTGGCCGTGCTGCTGCTGGGCTTCTCGCTTGAACACGCCGCCGTGGAACATGGCGGCACGATGCTGTGGGGCCTGCTACTGGTGATCCTCACCGCGATCATCGGCGTCGCGTTCCGCATCGCCCACCACGCCGAGGTGCTCGCGATGCGCCTCGGCGAGCCGTACGGCACGCTGATCCTCACCCTCGCCGCGGTGTCGGTCGAGGTGGTGATCCTGATCGTGCTGCTGCAGGGCGCACCCAACCCGACGCTCGCGCGCGACACGGTGTTCGCCGCCGTGATGTTCGACATCAACGGCATCCTCGGCCTCGCGGCCATCGTCGGCGGCCTGAAACACGGCAGCACCAAATACAACATCTCCTCGGCCAACTCCTTCATCGCGATGCTGCTGGTCGCCATCGGCGTCGGCATGTTCATCCCGGATTTCGTGCCGGAACATCAATGGCGGATTTACTCGGTCTTCTCCATCGGCATCATGGCGATCATGTACCTGGCCTTTCTGCGCCTGCAGACCGTGGAGCACCGCAACTTTTTCGAATACAGCGCCGGCGAGGAGGAAGAAGCCCACGACCTCGCGCACAGCCCGAACAGCCTGCATGTCGCGGTGATGCTCGGCGCGATCGTGCTGGTCGGCGTGCTCTCGGAAGTGTTGTCGGTGCTGCTGGATGCCGGGCTGGCCGGCAGCAGCCTGCCGAAGGCGATCCCGGCGGTGCTGGTGGCGCTGATCTCCGCCAGCCCGGAAATCCTCACTGCGCTCCGGGCGGCGCAGAACAACCGCATGCAGACCACCGTCAACATCGCGCTGGGCGCTTCGCTCGCCACGGTGCTGCTGACCCTGCCGGTGATCGAAGCCATCGCGCTGCTCACCGGCGAGCGCATCGAGATGGCGCTCACGCCGGTTCAGGCCGGCATGCTGCTGCTGACCTTCCTCACCGTGATGAACAACCTGCACGACGGCGAAACCAACGCCATCGAGGGCATCAGCCATTTCGCGCTGTTCGCGGCATTTATTGCGCTGGTGATGATGGGGCTGATCTAGCGGGCCGCCAGCTGCCTATCTGGCCTAAAGAAAACCGGCCGCACACAGGGAACCAATCTGCGCAAGTGCAGTCTTCTATACGCCGCGTGAATCATGCGGTTACATGAAGCGCACATTACACTTGAACCAATAAACCAAAGGGTATTCACAATGAAAAGCACCAAAAAATCTCCAAAAAATATCGCGGCTATTTTTTCAATTAGCTGCGGGCTACTCCTTGCAGGAAATGCACTGGCGCACTGCGACACACCCAATGGCCCGGTCATTCCGGAAGCAAAAGTTGCTCTGGAAAAAGGTGACATAACACCCATACTGAAATGGGTTAAGAAAGAAAACGAAGCGGAGATCAAATCTGCATTTGCGAAAACGATCGCGGTTCGCGGCAAAAGCAAAGAAGCAAGAGAATTAGCCGATCAATACTTCCTCGAAACACTCGTGCGTGTGCATCGCGCCGGCGAGGGAGCCCCGTATAGCGGCATCAAGGATGAAGCTATTGATCCGATCATCGTGATGGCCGACAAAGCTCTCGCCAATGGTTCCGCCGACGAAATGGCCAGAATGATCAGCAACCACATGACTAAGTCCATCAAAGATAAATTTGCGCGCGTACTGGAAGCAAGCAAGAACAAGGACAAAAGTATCGAGGCAGGCCGGGAGTTTGTGGAAGCCTACGTAACCTATGTGCATTATGTCGAAGGCGTGCATGCCGTTATCGCATCCTCCGGCAACCACGCTCATGCCGCACCCGCACCTGCTCCCGCTTCGGTTGCGGACGCACATAAAAATCATTGAGGCTTTACCAAAAAACCGTAATCAGATATACGGTGCAAACCATTCAACATGTCCGCCATGCGCGATGCGCATAGCGGACGGAATCGCGCAAAATGGTGGCTGCACCGTTCCTGCTGTTAACCAGCCACTTGGCAACCATCTTGGTTACCAAGTGGCACCGCTAGTGACTGCCTCGGCGGCGGCGAAGCTTCGACGCTGGCGATTTGTGCAAGCCGGCTCGCCGCTTCTTCAAGCGGTTTAAGGGATACGTCCTCTGCTGAATAGCGCTCGTAGTAGCCGAATGGATTATCAAGATCCCTGATTAACATCAGAAGATAAATCATCAGGTATGAGATCACGCCCACGAAAAACAGCGACTCATAAAGTGGCTCAATTTTGGACAATACAAGCCCTATGCAAAGAAGAATGGTGATGAGGTCGGCGAGCAAGTAGCCTGAGGAAACGAAAGACGTTTCCCGAATGGTGTGAGTACGTATAAGGGTGCGCCGGAGATTGCTTTGCTCCTGCTTCAAACGAGCCACGAGAGTTGCTTGAGACCATTGCTCTATCGCCGCGAGCTGAGGAGTTAACTCGTTCACATGCTCTAGCAATTCTGCTGTACGGTGTTTCTTGTGGAACCAGCTCAGAATATCCCGGCTCAATTGCGACAGGAGAATCAGACATGGGCCAACATTAGCTTCAGGGTTTGCCATCCGGACACCGCGCACTTCTTGGGCCAGATTCTCCAGGCATGCACTCAACTCACCGGGGATTCGCTCGCTTTCCTTGAAATCCGATAGGACACCGCTCAAAAGAAATCCCATCAAGAAGACGTTGGCAGCCACAATTCCCGAGAATAACGGATTGATGGAGATAACCTCCCATCCAAGGAAGTGGGTAATGAGTTTCGCACCTATTACCACGGCAACAAAAGCGCTTACCTGAAGCAGGAGACGATATCGGTTATTGGTATTCATGCGGTCTTTCGTTTGATTTTTCTGGTCAGTGTGGATTATCGTCATGCCTATTGCCAACTGCGCAGAAATTCCACTTTATCAGCGCTATCGTTATCTTTGCAGTCAATCTAGTGACTATCCTTTTCAAGGCAAGTTTCGAGTTATGGGAATCCATATGGTTCCGTGCTAGCATCAGCTAATATGACCTCGCTCTCTTTATTACTCTGGATTGTGTCGGCAATCGCGCTGCAACTGGCGATTTTTCTCGGCATCAGCTTCTGGTGTCATTGGCTGAATTTTCATGCCTTGCGCAGCCGCGCGGAGAATCCGGATTTTCCGGTGCAGCAAAATGAGCCGGGGGATACGAAAGAGGTTGCCGTTGCCGCCTGGACTGGTTTCCGGACGTTCCGGGTCGAGCGCAAGGTCGTCGAGAATGACGTGCAGTCGATCTGCTCGTTTTATCTGAAGCCGGAAGACGGGCAGCCGTTGCCGCCATTCCTGCCGGGGCAGTTCCTGACCTTTCGTCTCGACATGCCGGCGGCATCAGGAAGCGCCGAACAGCTTGTGCGTTGCTATTCCCTGTCTGATACGCCGCGCCCCGATTGCTACCGCGTTTCGATCAAGCGGGTACCACCTCCTGCGGGCGGCCACTTTCCGCCGGGGCGCTCATCCACATATTTTCACAATCTGGTGGCGGCGGGCAGCCTGTTGCAGGTGCGCGCGCCCGCCGGGCATTTTCATATCGATCGCAGCGATGCCCCGGTGGTGTTGATCGCCGGCGGCATCGGCATCACGCCGATGCTGAGCATGCTGAACTGGTGTCTGGCCGAGCAGCCGGGGCGCGAAGTCTGGTTGTTCTACGGCGTGCGCAATGGCCGCGAACCGGTGATGAGAGCGCATCTCGAAGCGCTGGCGGCGGCACACCCGAATTTCCATTTGCGGCTGTGTTTCAGCGACCCGCTGCCGGAAGATGCGGCAGGACGCGATTATCAGCACCGGGGGCGCGTCGATGTGGGTCTGTTGCGCATGCAATTGCCGCTCAGGCCTTACCATTTCTATATTTGTGGCCCCACCCCGATGCTGGAAAGCCTCGTGCCCGCGCTCGAAGATTGGGGGGTGCCGGATGCGCGCATCCACTTCGAGGCCTTCGGTCCGTCGTCCATCAAGCGTAGGCAACCTTCAACGGTTGCCGCGCCGCAAGCCGGGGCGATGGCTACCGAAATCGTGGTGACCTTCGCCAAATCCGGCAAGCAGTTTCCGTGGCAAACTACCGCCGGCAACCTGCTCGAATTTGCCGAGTCGCATGGCATTGCCGTCGATTCCGGATGCCGCGCCGGAAGTTGCGGCACATGCCAGACGGCGATCCGCGCGGGCGAGGTGGCCTACCGCCAGCCGCCGGATTACGATCCCGAACCCGGCACCTGCCTGCTTTGCTCTTGCACGCCGAAAACAGACGTGACTCTGGAGATATAGATGATAAGCCCGCTCTGGCGCCAACATATCCTCCCGTTCGCCTTTCTGGTCGGCCTGCTGGCGGCGGTCACGCTGGCCGGCGACTATCTGCTGCACCGGTTGAACCTGGTGTGGGTCGGCCGCTATCTGGGCATACCGGGCACGCTCCTGATCATCGCCTCGCTGATCTATTCGCTGCGCAAACGCAAATACATCAAGGCGGGTAATCCCAAGAGACTGCTGACCCTGCATGAATTCGGCACCTGGATCGGCGCGTCTCTCGTGCTGATCCACGCAGGCATCCATTTCAACGCCATCCTTCCCTGGCTGGCCACGGTGGCCATGGGGGTGAACGCGGTGAGCGGCATGGTCGGCAAGCTGCTGCTGGATCGCTCGCGCCGCCATGTGCAGGGGCAGCGCGAACACTTCCAGTTGCGCGGCATGCCGCGCCCCGACGTGGAGCAGGCGATGTTCTGGGACGCGGTTACGCTCGATGCCATGAACAAGTGGCGGAAAGTTCACATCCCGATCTTCATCGTTTTCGCGGTGCTCGCGCTGGGCCACATCTTCAGCATCTTTTTGTTCTGGGGCTGGTCATGAGCCGGATACTCAAATTCGTACTCGCCGCCAACCTGATCGCAATTGCGATTCTGGCTTTTGTCTACCCGAACCTGATGGTCGGGCCGGGCAAGCTGATCCCCGGCCACAAGCAGCTGGAGACGGACTGCTTCGCCTGCCATGCGCCGTTTCTCGGATCGGCCTCGGAACGCTGCGTCTCCTGCCATAAACCTGCCGAGATCGGACGTCTGACAACGACGGGGCAACCGGTCGCCAAGCCACTCACCTCGACCCCTTTTCACCAGAAGTTGACCACGCAGGACTGCGTGGCGTGCCACAGCGACCACGCGGGCGTGAAGCGCTTCCGGCAACAAGGCCGCTTCAATCATGCCCTGCTGCAAAAAGCGGTGCTCGATCAATGCCAGTCGTGCCACAAATCACCCACCGACTCGCTGCACAGGCAGGTTTCCGGCAACTGCGGCCAGTGTCATAACCAGAACAAGTGGACCCCAGCGACTTTCGATCACAACAAGTATTTCGTGCTCGACCGCGATCACAACGCCAGTTGCGTGACTTGCCATGAGGGCAACAACTACAGCCGCTACACCTGCTACGGCTGCCACGAGCATTCGCAGGCCAGCATACGCCGCGAACACATCGAGGAAGGCATCCGCGATTACGACAATTGCGTCGAATGCCACCGGAGCGCCGACGAGCATGACATCCGGGGTAGAGGCGGGGAAGGACAGGGCAATCGCGAAGGCGGGCATGGCCGCAAAGAGCACGACGACGATTGAAAACGGGGCGGCGACCGCTCGCTACGTTTTTTTCAAGGCACTCCGTTTTACTTGTCGAACAGCCCCTTGAGCGCCGCTCCCGCACCGACCACTGCCCCGCCCACGCCGGTAATCACCGCCGTCTTGGCGAGCGTAATGGCCAACTGGGTGTTCAGTTCCGCGACGATAGCCTTGACCACCTGTGCGGTGGTCGCGCCGCCGGTCTTCTTGCCGACGTTACGCAACTCGATGTCCGGCAGCTTGAGCTCGATCATGTCGTTGTAATTGACCTTGGCGTTGCGGATGACGAAGGATTCGATGATCATCTTCTTGCTGCTGTCCTGTTTGGGTTTCTCGCCCTTGTCGCCCTTCGCGCCGAGATACGCTTCGACATTGCGCTGGATGGCGTCGAAATTGGTGATATCACCGGCCTTCTCGTAGCCGATCTGCGGCGCATCGATCAATATCTTGCGGATCACGATCACGTCCCTGGCAAGGCTGGCCGGTTCGAGTTCGATCTCGACGACACCTGCCTTCAACGCATAATCGGACTTGAAGCCCTTGGGATTGCCGAGGAAAAACCCGGATAACGCACCGCGCCCGTCAGTCGCCAAAATCTCGACCCTGCTGACCTTCACGGCAGCTTGCGTCATCTCCGGCCCGAATTCCTCGACGGCCAGCTTGACCAGCCTGCCGATCGGGTTTTGCAGCACAAAGTAGGCCGCAACGGCGGCGGCGGCCAGCACGGCGACAATGACGAGTATCTTTTTCATGGCTGCTCCGGTCTGTATTCGATGCGTGAAAAGTTATACGTCCTGGTAACGCTGCCGCAACGCGACGCGCTTGAGATAGGCCTCGCGCGCGATCTGCACGTCCTCCAGAAAATACGGCAACTCCTTGAGCAGCAACGCCTGCGGGCCGTCCACCAGTGCCTTGGGCGGCGCGGGGTGAAAATCCACCAGCACCATGTTGGCGCCGGCCAGCACGCCCTGTGCGGTGACATGCAGCGTATCGAGGATGCCGTCGGGCGAGGCCTGCCGCGAGCCGACCGAGTGCGACGGATCGACGCATACCGGCATGCGCGTGAGCCGCTTCACCACCGGCACATGCGCGAAGTCCACCAGGTTGCGGTGCGGGTCGCCCATGTTGGTCTTCATACCGCGCAGGCCGAACACCACGTTGCGGTTGCCTTCCGAAGCCAAGTATTCCGCCGCGTTCAGCGATTCGTCCAAGGTGATGCCGAAACCGCGCTTGAGCAGCACCGGCATCTCGGTCTGCCGTCCGACGATCTTCAGCAGCTCGAAATTTTGCGTGTTGCGCGTGCCGATCTGCAGCATCACGCCGGTCGGGTTGCCGGTCTGACGCAGCGCCTCGCGGATCTCGTCGAGGTGCGATTCGTGGGTGATCTCCATCGCGATCACCCTGATGCCGTATTTGCCCGCCAGCTCGAACACATAGGGCAGGCAGTTCTTGCCGTGCCCCTGGAAGGCATACGGGCTGGTGCGCGGCTTATAGGCGCCCATGCGCGTGCATACCTGTCCGTGGTCGGCCACCGCCTTCATCATCAGCTCGACATGCTCGCGGTTGTCCACCGCGCACAGCCCAGCGAACACGTTAAGCGTGTCCTGCCCGAAGCGCACGCCGTTGTACTCGAAATGCGTGGTCCGCTGGTCATCCTTGTGTCGCCCGAGGATGCGGTACTCCTCGGAAACCCGCACCACGCGCTCGACGCAGGGCAGGCTTTGCATATCGTCGATATCGAGCAGCTTGGTATTGCCGATCAGGTAGATTTCGGTGAGCGTCTGCTCGCTGCCGCGCTCGACATGCACGCGCGTCTGGATGCCCTGCAGCGTCGCGAGGTGCGCGAGCAACTGCCGGTATTCCGGTGACTGTTCGCCGGTGTTGGAACTGAGGATCAGGATCATGATTTATTCCCCCGAAATTATTTGCCCAGCAGGATCGCCGACTGTGCCGGCCACTGTGCCGCCGGATCGCGCGCGAAGCCGCTCTTGGCGAACTGCTGCCAGCGGCCGAGCACGTAGCACACCAGCAGGTTGGCGTGCGCGCCCACGTCCGCCGACTCGCCCATCTCGCCCTGCGTCGCGGCCATGCGCAATGACTGCTTGAGCGTCGCCTCGATGCGGTCCAGCATCTGGTTGATGCGCTGCTGCAGGCGCTCGTCCTCGTTCACCAGGGCGTCGCCAGTCAGCACGCGCGTCATGCCGCGGTTCTTCTGCGCGAAGCCGAGCAGCATCGCCACCACTGCCTCGGCCTGCTGCAGGCCGCTCTTCTCTTCCTGGGTGATCTTGTTGATGAGGCCGAACACGGTCTGCTCGATGAACTCGATTAGCCCCTCGAACATCTGCGCCTTGCTGGCGAAATGGCGGTACAGCGCCGCCTCGGAAAGCTCCAGCTTCGCCGCCAGTGCAGCCGTGGTGATCTTCTCGCCCTTGGGCTGCTCCAGCATCTGCGCCACGGTTTGCAGGATTTGCAGCTTTCTTTCGCCAGGTTTGCTTGCCATTTTATTCCCCCCGAATGTCCCTCTCCCGGCCTTCGGCCACCCTCTCCCGCAAGCGGGAGAGGGGCTGGGGGAGAGGGTTTGTAATCAAACGATGCGCCCCAAAATTTGCGGCAACTGCATCACATCGCGTATCTTCACGTCCACGCACGGCGCGCTCTTGCTGCCGGCCGTCACCCACACCGTGCGCATCCCCAGCCGTTTGGCCGCGTACAGGTTTTCCAGGCTGTCCTCGACCATCACGCATTGCGCCGCCGCGACACGTTGTTGCCGCAGCAGGCGCAGAAAGCCGGATCTGTCCGGCTTGGGGCGGAAGCGCGTCTGCTCCACCGCCATCACGTCGTCGAACAGGTCCGCCACGCGCAGCAGCCTCAGCACCTCCCGGGCATAGCGCTGTGGTGCGTTGGAAAACACCACTTTCCTGCCCGGCAGCGCCTTCAGCACATGGCGCAGGCGCGGCTCGCGCAGCACCATCCGTTCCAGCGCCGGGAACTGGTGGGTATGCCACAGGAAATGCTCCGGCTTCGTGCCGTGATGGCGCATCAGTCCGGTGAGCGTCGCCCCGTAGCGCCGCCAGTAGTGCATGCGCAATGCATTCGCCGCCGCCTCGTCCAGTTGCAGGTGCTCTTGCAGATAGGCCGTCATGCTGCGGTTGATATGCGGAAAGATATGCGGCGTCGCGTTGTGTAACGTGTTATCTAAATCAAAAATCCACAGCGGAGAAGTCACACCCTACTTGCTCTTGATCAGCGTGCCGACACCCTCGTCGGTCAGGATTTCCAGCAGCAGCGCGTGTTCCACGCGGCCGTCGATGATGTGCACCGACTTCACGCCGCTGCGCGCCGCATCCAGCGCCGACCCTATCTTGGGCAGCATGCCGCCGGACAATGTGCCGTCTGCAACCAACTCGTCGATCTGCTTCGGGGTCAGCCCGGTCAGCAGGTTGCCGTCCTTGTCCAGCACGCCCGGCGTATTGGTCAGCAATACGAGTTTTTCCGCCTTGAGCACTTCGGCCAGCTTGCCCGCCACCAGGTCGGCGTTGATGTTCAGCGTCTCGCCGTCGGGTGCTACGCCGATCGGGGCAATCACCGGGATGAAATCGCCGGAATCGAGGAAGGTGATGATGGCGGGATCGATCCGCGTGATCTCGCCGACCAGCCCGATGTCCAGCATCTTGCCCGGCTCGTCCTTGCTCTCCAGCATCATTTTTTCGGCGCGGATGAACGCGCCGTCCTGCCCGGTCAGCCCAACCGCCTTGCCGCCGTGCCGGTTGATGAGGTTGACGATGTCCTTGTTGACCTTGCCGAGCACCATCTCGACCACGTCCATGGTCTCCTCGTCGGTCACGCGCATGCCCTGCACGAACTCACCCTGCTTGCCGACTTTTTTCAGCAACTCGTTGATCTGCGGCCCGCCGCCATGCACGATCACCGGGTTCATCCCGACCAGCTTGAGCAGCACCACGTCGCGCGCGAAACTCTCCTGCAACTGCGGGTCGGTCATGGCGTTGCCGCCGTACTTGACCACGATGGTCTTGTCGAAGAAACGCTGGATATAGGGCATCGCCTCGGAAAGCGTGCGGGCTTTCTTGTCGGCGGCGGAAGGCGTAAGCGACATGTTTTTTCCTCGAATAATTTGCCGCGGATTGTACAACAGAAAACAAAACAGGCGGCATCAAGCCGCCCGTTTCCCGCGAAGTCTGCGCTTACTGAATGGTCAGTTTTTCGCCGATGCCGCCTTCTTGGGGCACCGCAAAAAGCTGGGCACACCCCCTGTCAGGGCGAGACTTCGACCATCACCGCGTCGTCCGACAGCCCCCGGCCTCCGCAGTATGCGCCCAGCTCCTGCCAGACGGCCTCCAGGGGCAGCCGCTCGCGGTGGATGCGCGACACCAGCGCCTCCACCCGCTGCTGGCCATACAACTCCCCTTCAGCCGGCGCCGCCTCGGTGATGCCATCCGAATACAGGTAGATGCGCGTGCCCGGATGCATTTCAACCTGCGCATGCGACTCGAAGGTGTCAGCGGATTCGCTGATGCCCAGCGGCAATCCGCTCGAACTTACCCGGTTCATGCCGTTGGCGGCATCCGGGCAGAGCACCGGCGGCAGGCCGCAATTCCAGACCATGGCCCGTTTCCGGTCGGGCGGCAACTCCAGCGCCGCAGCGGCCATGTAGAGCTGGGTGGGAAGCTGGCGGCACAGGATGCGGTTCACTTCCTCGAGGATAAGGCGCATGGCGCAACCCTCGGCGCACATGCGGTAAAAAATATACGACACCAGCGGGCCGCCAAACGCGGCGGTCAGGCCGTGGCCGGAGAAATCGCCGGCCAGCACATGCTGAGCACCGTCCGGCCGGTAGGCGGACAGGACGATGTCCCCCGTCGTCCTTTCCAGCGACGACTGGATATGCCGCACGCCGCGGCCATCGAAGGGGCTGGCCGAACGCATCCTGGAAACGATGTCTTCGAGCAGTTCCTTCTCGTCGCTGAGGATGAGGTTCTTTTCTTCCAGTTCGCGGCGCGCCTGCCGCAGGGCGAGCTGGGTCTGCACCCGCGCCTTCACGATGGCAGGCACGACCGGCTTGGTGAGGTAATCCGCCGCCCCCAGGGACAGCCCCTGCACCTCGTCCTCGGTTTCCGTCCGGGCGGTGATGAAGATGACCGGGATGGCGCGGGTCAGCGGATCGGCCTTGAGATGCCGGCATACTTCATGGCCGTCCATCTCCGGCATCATGACATCCAGCAGGATCAGGTCGGGGTGCTGCGCCGCCGCGATCTTCAGCGCGAGCTGGCCGCTGTTGGCGACCTTCACCGCGTAATCCGCACCCAGTATCCCGCGCAGCACGTCGATGTTCTCCGGCGTGTCGTCTACCACCAGGATGGCCGGCCGCGCGCCGGAGCGCTGGTTCATGCCGCCACCTCGTCGCGCTCCTGCGGCGCCTCCGCGGTATCGCGGTATTCAACCGCAATCCGCCGCACCTCCGCTTCCATGCCCATGAACAGGCGCACCAACTCGGGATCGAAGTGCTGGCCGGCCTCCTTCTCGATCAGCGCCAACGCGTCCTCGATCGGCCATGCACGCTTGTAGGGCCGCACGCAGGTCAGCGCATCGAACACGTCGGCGATCGCCACGATACGCGCGACGACGGGGATGTCCGTTCCGCTCAGGCCGTAGGGATAGCCCTTGCCGTTCCACTTCTCGTGGTGGCCGAGCGCGATCTGCCTCGCCATCTTCAGCACCTCGGCGTCATGCTCGCCGATGATGCCCGCGCCGATCTCGGGATGGCGCTTCATGATCTCGAACTCCTCGTCCGTCAGCTTGCCGGGCTTGAGCAGGATATGGTCGGGCACGCCGATCTTCCCGGTGTCGTGCATCATGGAGGCGTACATCAGGAGTTCCGCGCGCGACTCCAGGAAGCCGGCGGCGAGCCCCAGCAGCCTGCTGAAATGCCCCACCCGCGCGACATGCTTGCCCGTCTCGTTGTCGCGATAGTCGGAGGCGCGCCCCAGTTGTTTGAGCATGATCAGGTGCGTCTCCTCCAGCCGCCGGTTGCTGTGCTCCAGCTCGACGGTACGCTCCGCCACCAGCTGCTGCAGGCCGTAGCGCTGGTCGGAAAGCGCCAGGTGCGCCTGCACCCTGGCGCGCACGATGGGCGGACTGACCGGCTTGACGATGTAGTCGGCCGCGCCGAGCTCGAAGCCCAGCGCCTCGTCCTTGATCTCCCCCAGCGCGGTGACGAAGATGACCGGAATATGCCGGGTCGCCTCGTTTTCCTTGAGCTGGCGGCAGACCTCGTAGCCGTCCATGCCCGGCATCATGACGTCGAGCAGGACCAGGTCGGGCGACTGCGCCGCCGCGATCTTCAGCGCGAGCTGGCCGCTGTTGGCGACCTTCACCGTATAGTCCGCGCCCAGTATCCCGCACAGCACGTCGATGTTCTCCGGCGTGTCGTCCACGACCAGCAAGGTATTTTTTTCAGCGTTGCCCATTTCCGTTCCCCGATGATTCTGTTCCGTCTTCAGGCATTGCCCGAATTCAGCGCTGCAATGATGCGCTGCGCCTCCACCAGCGCATTCTCGTAATCGTAATCGTTCACATGCCGGTCCAGCCGGGCAAACTGCGCGGCGGCCTCCGTCCCCTTGACCTGCCTGTCTATCCGGCGCAGGGTGTCCACCGCCTCGGAGTCGAAGGCTTGCAGTTGCGCGACCAGTTGCTCCAGGAGCGTGCCGAGCTGCACGGCATCCGCACCCCCCCGGTCAGCCGCACCGGTCTGCGCCGCCCAAGCCTGCAGATAGGTTTCGGCCGAGGCGACGACCTGGGCCAGTTCCATTCCCGCGGCCGCAATCAGCTGCGGATATTTTCCGGTCTCTTCTTTCCGGATGGCATCCTCCAGTTGGCGCGCCAGACCAGACAGGGCGGCCGCCCCGACGGTTGCGGCGATGCCCTTCAGCGTATGCGCGAGACGTTCCGCAGACTGCAGGTCGCCGGCGGCAAGCGCATCCTGTATGGACTGTACGGCCTGGTGCTGGTTGGGAATGAACTTTTCGAGCACGGTGATGTAAGTATCCTCCCCCCCCATGCCGGCAATCGCCCGGTCCGGATCGAGGCCGTAAAAAACCCCGGATACGCGCCGAGCCGCAACTGCGCCCGGCTCGACCAGCGGCGCTGCACGCTTCGTCTAGCGTGCAAGCGCGGCATACAGCACGTTATGCTGGATGGGTTTGGAGAGATAATCGCTCATGCCCGCGGCCAGGCAACGCTCGCGGTCGCCGGTCATGACGTTGGCAGTCATGGCGATGATGGGCAGCTCGGCAAGCGCGGGATCCCTCCTGATGGCGCGCGTCGCCTCCAGGCCGTCCATGTTCGGCATCTGCACGTCCATCAGCACCGCATCGAATTTCCTCTGTTTTACTGCCTCTACCGCTTCGGCGCCGTCGTTCGCGGTGCTGACCTCCATCCCGGCACGCATCAGCAGCTTGGTCGCCAGTTGCCGGTTGAGCTCGTTGTCTTCCACCAGCAGGACGCGCAGGCCGGACAGGCTCGCCAGTGCCGGCACGCTGGTCTTGCCCGTATCGACAGTGAGTTCTTCATGCTGAGAGGCGAAAGGCAGATTGAAAGCGAAAACACTGCCTTTCCCCGGCGTGCTTTCCACCCACATCGTGCCGCCCATCAACTCCACGAAACGCCGGGAGATCGCCAGCCCCAGCCCCGTCCCGCCGTACTTGCGCGTGGTGGAGGTGTCGGCCTGGCTGAACGACTGGAACAGCTTGCCGATCTGTTCGGGCGTCATGCCGATGCCGGTGTCGCGCACCGCGAAGCCCAGCACAAAATGGCCGGAATCCTGACTCTCTATCCCGATCCGCACCGTCACCTCGCCCGCCTCGGTGAATTTGATGGCGTTGCCGATCAGGTTGTTCAGCACCTGCCCCAGGCGCAACGGATCTCCGGCCAGGGCCTGCGGAATCCCCGGCTCCTTGTCGAAATGCAGTGCCAGACCTTTTTCCGCCGCGCGGATGCTGGCGATATCGGCCGCGCTGCGCAGCACCGTATCGAGCCGGAAGGGTATTTTCTCCACCTCCATTTTGCCCGCCTCGACCTTGGAGAAATCCAGGATGTCGTTGATGATGCCCAGCAGCGAGTTCGCCGAGCGGTAGACCTTCTCCAGGTAATCCTGCTGTTCGGGCTCCAGCCGGGATTGCAGGCACAGGTGGGAGAAGCCGATGATCGCATTCATCGGCGTGCGGATTTCATGGCTCATGTTGGCGAGGAACTCGCTCTTGGCGTGGTTCACGGCTTCGGCGGCGGCCATTGATTTCTTCAACTGCCGTTCGGTGCGCTTGCGTTCGGTGATGTCCTCCTTGACCGCCACAAAATAGGCGACATTTCCCTTATCGTCGCGGATCGGGGAGATGGTGGCCGCCTCGAAGTAGCTTTCACCGTTCTTCTTCTTGTTGTGGAACTCTCCCTGCCACACCTCGCCAGCGAGGATGGTTTGCCACAGCTTCTCGTAGATCCTTTGCGAAAACGTACCGGACTTGAGGATGCGCGGATTCTGGCCGATGACCTCCTCGGCGCTGTAGCCGGTCACCTCGGTGAATTTCGGGTTGACGTATTCGATCGTGCCGTCCAGATCGGTGATAACCACGCTGGCCGGGCTGGTCTCCACAGCCCTGGAGAGCTTGATCAGTTCCCTATTGGCCTTTACGCGCTCGGTAATATCCATGAAAGTGACCACTGCACCCACCACCACGCCATGATGTAACTGCGGGTGCGACCAGCATTCGACATAAAAGCCGGTGCCGTCGGCACGCCAGAACACTTCACCCTCCATGTGTGTCTCCATGCCTGACAGGAATGCCTGGTAAATCCGGCATTTTTCCATCGGATACAACGTCCCATCCATATATTTGTAGTGAATCAATTGATGCATGTTCTTGCCGATCAATTCGCCGGCATTCCGGTAGCCCAACATCTGCAGGCAAGCTGGATTGCAGAATGTGCAATTGCCCTGCATGTCGATCCCGTAAATCGCCTCGGCGGCGGAATCCAGCAACAGCCGCAGCCGCCCTTCGCTGTCGCGCAACGCCCCCTCCGCCTCTTCGCGCTCGATCTCCGCTCCGGCCCTGGCGGCGATGATTTTCAGAACATCCCTACGCATCGGTTGCTGGTCGAGCTTGTGCCGGAAGATGGCACAAAGAATGCCGTTGACCTTACCACTCCTGTCACGCGTAGGTGCGCCGGCGTAGGCCTCCGCGCCCATGTCCGCCAGATCCTTGTCCTGCGGGAACAGCCGGCTGACATTCTCGGGATACTCGCGATAGCCTTCATGGATGGCAATCTCGCAGGGGGCGCCGGGCAGCGTATATTCATAATGCTCCACCGGCTTGCCATCCAGTTGCATGCCCAGGGCACGCATCCTGTTTCCCGCCACCAGTTCGCCGACAATGACGCAATCCGCACCGAGCAATTTGCACAGATGACTGGCCGTCTCATGAAAGAACGATGCTCCGACAGCTGCAGCAGTGGTTTCGGTAATGGTGCGGAACGCGGCCTCCGTCCTCTTGCGCTCGGTGACGTCGCGCGCCGAGTTGTAGATCAGCGGGAAGCCGTCGATCTCCACCCGCGTTGCGCTGACCTCGACATCGATGATGCTGCCGTCGCGGCGACGGTGCCGGGTCTCGAATATCGGGTTGCTCGCCCCCAATGCGGCGATCCTCGCCAGCAACTCCTGTTTCGGCCACTGTGCGTTCCACTGCGTCACGTTCATGGACAGCAGCTCCAGGGCTGTGTAGCCAAGCATGCGGCAGAACGCATCGTTCACCTGCACCACGTTCCCATTGAGGTCGAAAATGTAGATGCCATCGCTGGCCGTGCGCAGCAGCATCTCGTTCTTGCGGCCGGCACGCTCTACCTCGGCTGCCGCCTGCAAGGCTTTGGCCTGCGCGGAGACCATGAACCCGGTGAACAGCGAGAGCAACAGGCTGATGACGATGCCGACGCCGGCGATGACCCTGGGATAGCCCGAATCGAATTTCTTCTCGAAGGCGGGCAGGGAGCGCACCACCACCGTCCACTTGTGTCCGGCGACTTCAAGGTGCTCGCTATGCCGGAAGCGCGCCCCGTTGTCGCGGGCGAAGCCATTGGGGTTCGAGGTGTACATCAGCATCCCTTCGGAGACCTGCTCCCCGTCGAAAATGCTGAGATCGAATCCGGTATCGCGCGTATCCAGCGTCCCGGACATCAGGTCACCCATGCGGAACACCGAAACGACCCAGCCGACGAAGCTGGCACGGCGCTCGGCAACGGTATTGCGCGGAGCGCCATGCCGGTAGACCGGCAGGACCATCACGAAGCCGTGCTGCGGGTTATCGGAAACTTCAAACAGCAGTTTCACCTTGCCGGAGGCGACAGGGTTTCCGGAATCGCGCGCCTTCTCCATGGCCAGGAGGCGCTGCCCCGGCACTGGCTCCCCGGCTCGCGGAAAATCCCGGTCGGAAAGCATGTCATAGCCGAAGACCTGCGAGTTGCGTGCGTCAAACGGCTCGGCGTAGACAACGGGCGCATAAGCGTCGCGCCTGCCCTCCGGCCAGATATTGTAGAAAGGCATGCCCTCCTTGCGCATTGCGGCGATATGCCGACTTTTTTCCGCGTCCCGCACAAACGGGGCGAAACGGATGGCTTGAATGCCCGGATAATCCTCCTTCAGCTGCAGTCTGTCGATGTAGTCGCGGAACTCGCGGCCGGTAATGAAACCGCTATGCGAAAACAGCCCGTCCACGCCGCGCATGACCTGCTCGTAGGCCTTCATGCGCTTGTTGATGCCGTCGGTGATGCCATGCACATGCGTATCGAATTCGATATGCTGGATCTGCTCGCTGTTCTGCTGCGAGTTATTCCACAGTTGATAGGTGAGCATCAGGGAAAAGGCCAGCACCAGCCCCGCCAATATCCGCGCATCCTGCCGGCTCACGCGCTGATCGAACATCGCCGGAAAAAAGCCGCTGCCGAACAGTAATATCGCTCCCAGGAATACCAGCATGGCGAGCGTGACAGGCTCGATGTGCAGGGTATCGGCAAGGCATACGCTGCCGGCCTGAAAGTGCGTGCCGAGCATCGCGGTATAGTGCATGCCAGAAATCGCCACCCCCATGATCGCCGCACCCAGCATCAGGCGCGGCAGGGGCCGCAGCCTGATGCGCCCGCCCTCATGCATCATCAGCAGCGCGCCCCATGAAGCGATAACGGCAACGGCCAGGGACAATGCGACCACCAAAGGGGTATAGCTGATCGGCGGCGACATCCTGAGCGCCGCCATGCCGGTATAGTGCATCGCACCGATGCCCAGCCCCATCAGCAGCCCGCCGGCGAATATTCGCCCGGTGCGGGGACGATCTGCGCAGCACTGTACCCAGAAACCCAGCAGCGCCGCAGCGATGGCGGGCAGGATTGAGAGCAGGGTCAGCGTCAGGTCGTAGGAGACTGGAATAGGCAGGCGAAACGCCAGCATGCCGATGAAGTGCATGCCCCAGATAGTCATTCCCAGGGTAAGGCTGCCTGTGGCCATCCACAGTTTCGCCGCGCGGTTGCTGGCAAGGCGCATCCGTTGCGCGTGGCTGATGGTGGCGAACGAGCCGATTATCGCAATCAGCACGGACAGGAGGACCAGCGGGATATTCCAGGAAATCGGCAAGGCTAATACTCGATAAGTCTGTCTTTCCGCAATGCTAACTCAAAAACCCCTGAAATTCCGAAAAAAACGGGCGGCCGCAGCCACCCGTTCCCTCGAGCCGGAATCCGGAGATCGATTCTTATTTTTGCGCCGCGCCCTTCAGCGGCCGGACTTCCGCCTGGACATCAACCTTGACGCTGCGCTTGTCGGCCATTTCGATGTTCAGCGTCAGCGGCACGGTCGCACCGGCCTTGAGCTGCGCCTTCAGGCCGTTCAGCACCAGGTGATAGCCATGCATGTTCATGTCCAGCCGCGCATTGGCCGGCAGGCTGATGGACTTGACCTCATACATCTTCATCATGCCGCCCTTGTGCTCCATGGTATGCATTTCAGCGGTCTTGGCGACGGTAGTGGAGACGCCGGTTATGGTGGCGGCCTGCTTGCTGGTGATGGACATGTACACCATCGCCATGTCCTGGCCGGGAAGCGTGGCGCGCGTCCACGCGCCTTCAACCTGGATGTCGCCCGCATGGGCGCCGACGCTCAACAACAGGGCTGCCAGCAGCCCGACGAACCGGTGAAAATTGATCATGACACTCTCCTGTTTATTATGAAGTGAAGTGGACGCACGGATTATACATGCCGGAAAACCACCTGCTTGTGGAACGCATTCTAATTGAAAGGTTCAACCCGGGGATGCGACAAAATGCCGCACGCCCCTCCCCCCGCCTCTCCGCTTACAATAGCCGTATGGACAACACGATACTCTCCTCCCTTCCCGGCCACAGCCAGTTGCGCCGCCTCGTCGCATTGCGCAGCATGGCCGTCACGGCGCAGCTCCTGACGCTCGCGGCGGTCTGGAAAATCCTGGAACTGGAACTGGATTGGCAGCCGATGCTGCTGACCATCGGCGCCCTCGCCGCAATCAATCTGTTTTCATGGCTGCGCCTGCGCAACGGCAAGCCGGTTCCCAACACCGAACTGTTCGTCCAGTTGTGCGTGGACGTGCTCGCGCTCAGCCTCCTGCTCTATTACAGCGGCGGCTCAACCAATCCCTTCGTCTCGCTCTACCTGCTGCCGCTGGTGATCGCCGCCGCAACGCTGCCGAGCCGCTACACCTGGAGCATGGCGGGGCTCACCTCCGCCTGCTACAGCGTGCTGATGTTCTATTACATTCCGCTGCCGCACAACCACCAGCATGACGGCGACAGCGCATTCAACGCGCATGTGGTAGGCATGTGGCTCGGCTTCGTCTTCAGCACGGTGGTGGTGGCCTATTTCGTGGTGAAAATGGCGCAGGCGGTGCGCAACCGCGACGAGATGCTGGTGCGCGTGCGCGAGGAAATCCTGCGCAACGAGCGCATCGTGGCACTCGGCACTCAGGCCGCCGGCGCCGCGCACGAGCTGGGCACGCCGCTGTCCACCATGGCAGTGGTGATCGGCGAATTGCAGCATGAAGCCGCAGTGCAGCCGGGGTGGCGCGATGCCTTGAACATCCTCAACGAGCAGGTGCGCGGCTGCAAGCGCATCCTCGACAAAATACTGGCCAACGCACAGGTCAGCGTGGATACCTCGCTGCAACCGGCCGACCGCCTGATGGCGGAAGTGCTGAACGAATGGCAGTTGCTGCGCCCCACTGCGCAGTACCGGTATCACAGCGACGGCGTGCAACCCGCGCCGCTCGTCAGTGTGGATGCGACGTTGCGCGCCGCGCTGATGAACCTGCTGAACAATGCCGCGGATGCGGCGCCCGCAAGCGATGCCCAGCAGGCGATCGAAATCCGCTCGCACTGGGACACCGCCAGCTTCACGCTTGAAATCCACGATCACGGGAAGGGGCTCAGCGAAGAGGCGGAACTCAAGGCCGGCTCGGCATTCTTCACCACCAAGAAGGAGGGCCACGGAATCGGCCTGTTCCTCGCCAATGCCACGCTGGAGCGCATGGGCGGGTCGGTGCGGCTGTTCAACCGCGAGCAGGGCGGCGCAACCACGGAAATCATCCTGCCGATCACGAGGGCTAGCGCATGAATGAAACACATGAAGAATCCGCCTCGATGCTGCTGGTGGACGACGACATCACTTTCTGCAAGGTATTGAAGCGCGCGATGGAAAAGCGTGGATTCAGCGTTTCCGTGGCAAACAGCGTCGAGGAAGCAATCCCCATGGCGGAAGGCAACCCGCCGGAATTCGCGGTGGTGGATCTGAAAATGGGCGGCGCGCCGGGGCTGACCTTGGTCAAGGTATTGCACCAGCTCGACCCGAATACGCGCATCGTGGTACTGACCGGTTATGCCAGCATCGCCACCGCCGTCGAGGCCATCAAGCTCGGCGCGACGCAATACCTCGCCAAACCCGCCAATGCGGATGAAATCGTCGCGGCATTCGGGCACACTGCCAGCAGCGACGTGCCGATCAAGGCGCAACCGACGCAAATCGAGAACCTGGAATGGGAGCATATCCAGCGCGTGCTGCACGAGCACGACGACAATATCTCCGCCACCGCGCGCGCGCTCAACATGCACCGCCGCACGCTGCAGCGAAAACTCGCCAAGCCGCCTTCACGCTCCGAATAGCCCATAAAAAACTCACCGCGAAGATCACAGAGTTCACGAAGATTTCTCCTGAAGCGCATCGTGCCGAACACTCGGCAAAACAACTCACATTTTTTGAACGACACTTCCATTTTTTCTTCGCGGCCTTCGTGTTCTTCGTGGTTTAAGGATAAATCCCCCTCGCGATTTTTTCCGATCTCTCGTATAGTTTGCGCCGCATCCAAAAACAAAATCAAACACACCCACCCATGACCGACGAAAGCATCCGCCTCAGGCTCAAGCAAGCACTGGCCAATCTCGATTCCCTGCCCGCCATGCCGGACACCGCGCAGAAACTGCTGGCGCTGCCGCTGGATACCGATGAAGGCGAGGCTCAGATGCTCAAGCTGATCGAGCAGGATCCGCAAATTTCCGCGAAGATAATCAGCCTGGCGAACTCTCCGGTCATGGGTATTCCGCGCAAGCTGAACAAAGTCTCCGATGCCGCGATGCTGCTCGGCCTGACCCGGGTCAAATCGGTCGCCGTCGGTATCGCCTCAATGTCCCATCTCGCCCAGTCTCCCGCAGGAAAGTACTTCAAGGCGCAGGATCTGTGGCTGCACAGCATGACCGTCGCCATCGTGATGCACACCATTGCACAAGCCATGCCGAGGGACACTCGTCCCAACGAGGACCAGATTTTCCTGACCGGGCTGCTGCACGACATCGGCTTCATGGCCCTGCACCATATCGACGCGGAGGCGAGCGACCTGCTGCATCACCAGTTGCTGGTGCAGTCTGATCGTCCCATATTGGAAGTCGAACTGGAAACCCTGGGAATCACGCACTGCTATATCGGCGCGCAACTGGGGCGGCATTGGCACCTGCCGGAAGAACTTATTACCGTGCTAGGCTACCATCATCCACCTTACGTCGAAGAAGCCGCTCCCGACAATCCGCTGGTGCGCCTGGTCAGCCTGTCCGAAAAAATTGCGCCGAACTACGGCATTGCCGAACATACCGGCGGCGAAATCCAGGAATATGAATGGGTGGAACTGGGCATCGCCCCCGCCGACGTCGAAGATATTTGCGCCCAGGCCAACGAACTTGCGGTGCAGACCGCACAATTCAGCGGCGATCTCTAGCCCGGCTTTTCGCCGGGCGAACCGCGCCTGGCCCGCATATTTCATTGTTCTTCGTGAAATTCGACGAAAAGCCTTGTGAATATTGGGATGCGTACCTGTGACGTGAAATCCAATCTGGATTGCAGCCAAAATGGAAACTAATCGAACGTAGGAGCGCAGCTTGTTGCGCGATAAAATTTCCGGCAAATCGCCCGGCGAGCCTGGCTCCTACATGGAATGCCCCGTGAAGTATGCGGGTTAGCGATGCTGGCGGCTATTCTTCCTGAAGGTGCTTGTTAATCTCGGTCAGTGCCTGGATGATATGGCGCAGTGACTGGCTGTACTCGTTCCTGAATATCGCCGCCGCACCGGCGCGGTCGCCGGCCTTCAGCTTCTCGATAATGTGCAAGCCAAACTGGTGAAATTGCCGGTGGGCTTCGCTTAATTGCCGGTGTACTTCCAGGTCGCAGAACGGCTCCAGTACCGAACCGTTGATCCAGCTTCCCAACTGGCAAATGCCGTCCTGCCCGAGCGGGGCGGAATCCAGGGATTCGCGGATATTCCCCTGCACGTGATGCCCCAGGCGGGTCTTCCACAATATGTGCGCCTCGGCTGCCGCAACGAGATTAAGCCGGCTGCGCAACTCGCGCTTGCGGGAACGATCGACCCCCAGAAAATCTTTTACGCCGCTCAACAGTGCCATCACAACCCCCCGGAATTATCTTGAGGTGCGTTTTATATGTGCTCCGAGAGGAAAGAACAATATGCACAAATACCTATATATTTCGGCCTAGTCATTTTGCGAGCCAATAGTACAGTTCCGGCGATCAAGCCGCAGATTATCGGAGATGCCCTATAATTAAGCTCCCAAGACGTCATCCAGCCATGAATATCCTCCTCCTGCTCGCCAGCCTGCTTTTGCCTGCCTCGGCCTACGCCCTGCCTCCGCAAATACCCGCCACGCTCCCGCTGGCGGCCAAGTCCTACCTGCTGTATGACTACACGAGCAGCCAGGTCCTGGTGAACCAGAACGCCGACGAGCGCATGGAGCCCGCCTCGCTGACCAAGTTGATGACTGCCTATCTGGTTTTCGATGCGCTCGGGCATGGCACGCTCCTGCCGGAGCAAAACCTGACTATCCCCGCCGCCGCGGTGCGCAATGTCAGCGGCGAATCGCGCATGCTGCTCAAAGCCGGGCAAAACGCGACCGTGGATGAACTGCTGCGCGGCCTGATCGTGCAGTCCGGCAACGATGCGGCGATCACGCTGGCGCTCCACATCGCCGGCAGCGAAACGGGATTTGTCGATATGATGAACCGGGAAGCAAAGCGGCTGGGCATGAACAACACCCACTTCACCAACCCGGTCGGCCTGCCGGATGCGCAGCATTACAGCACCGCATACGACCTCGCCCTGCTGGCCGCGGCCACCGTGCGCGACTACCCACAACACTATGCGCTGTTCGGACTGCGCGACTACACTTACAACAACGTCACCCAGGCCAACCGCAACCGCCTGCTGTGGATCGACCCCTATGCGGACGGCATAAAGACCGGGCACACCGAAACGGCCGGCTACTGCCTGGTCGGTTCGGTCAAGCGCGACGGCCGCCGCCTGATCTCGGTGCTACTCGGCGCGCCTTCCGACAACCTGCGTGCCATCGAAAGCCAGAAACTGCTGAATTTCGGCTTCCAGCATTTCGATGCGGTGCGCCTGTACCAGAAGGATCAGCCGGTCAGCAAGGTGCGCATCTGGAAAGGCACCAAAAGCCACCTCAAGATCGGCTTCCGCCAGGATCTGTTCCTGACCATCCCTAAAGGGCAGCTCGCCGAGCTCAAGGCGACGATGGAAACGCGCCAACCCATCCTCGCCCCGGTCAGCGGCGGACAGCAACTGGGCGTGCTCAAGCTGAGCCTCGCTGGCAAGCCCTATGCGGAATTCCCGCTGGTCGCGCTGGAGGACTCTTCGCTGGCAAATGTATTCTCGCGCGGCTGGGACAGCATCCGTCTGCTTTTCGAATAAGGGGATACGACAATGATCTACCTGAACGGGCAGTACATGCCCATCGAGGAAGCGAAGATTTCCGTGCTGGATCGCGGCTTCATCTTCGGCGACGGCGTGTACGAAGTAATCCCGGTGTATTCACGCCGCCCGTTCCGCCTCGGAGAGCACCTGCGCCGCCTGCAGCACAGCCTGGACGGCATCCGGCTCGCCAACCCGCATGACGAACAGGAGTGGACGCAAATCGTCGGCGAAATCATCGCACGCAATCCCGGCGAGGATCAGTCGCTGTACCTGCACATCACGCGCGGCACAGCCAGGCGCGACCACGCCTTTCCCAAGCCACCCGTCGCGCCGACGGTGTTCGTGATGAGCAATCTCCTGACCACCCCGTCCGCCGAACAGCTGGCGAACGGCATCGTCTGCATCACCGCGCCGGACAACCGCTGGCTGCGCTGCGACATCAAGGCCATCGCGCTGCTGCCCAACGTGCTGCTGCGCCAGATGGCGGTCGATGTGGGCTGCGCCGAGACCATCCTGATCCGCGACAATGAGTTCATGACCGAGGGCGCGGCGAGCAACATCTTCGCAGTGAAGCACGGCACGCTGCTCGCACCGCCCAAGGACAACCTGATGCTGCCCGGCATCACCTACGACGTGGTGCTGGAACTCGCCGCCGCCGACGGCATCCCCTGCGAGGTGCGGCGCGTGACGAAGGAGGAGGTGTTTTCCGCCGACGAGCTGCTGCTCACCTCCTCGACGAAGGAGGTGCTCGCGATCACGCAGCTCGACGGCAAGCAGGTCGGCAGCGGCCGGCCGGGCGCGATGTTCGCGCGGCTGCATGCGCTGTACCAGGATTTCAAACGCGACGTGATGCGTGCCGCATGAGCGAATTGCCCGAAAACAAGCTGACCGACAGCCTGCTCGAATATCCCTGCGAATTCCCGCTGAAGATATTCGGCCTGCAGCAGGCGGGCTTCGCGCAGGCCGTACTGGAAGTCGTGGTACGCCACGACCCTGATTTCCAGGCCGGCAGCATGGAAATGCGCGCCAGCAAGAATGCCCGTTACCTCAGCCTGACCTGCACCATCCGCGCCACCTCGCGCGAGCAGCTCGACGCGCTCTACCGGGAGCTGTGCGACCATCCATCGGTCGTGATGGTGCTATGAGCGGGGAAGGGAGAAGGGAGAAGGGAGAAGGGGAAAATCATGCGGCTCTCTCCCACCTTTCGCCGCCGGTCATCCACACGCTCGGCCTGGTCGAATACCAGCCGATCTGGGACGCGATGAAAAAATTCACCGCAGAGCGCACTGCGGAAACGCGCGACGAAATCTGGCTGGCGCAGCATCCGCCGGTCTATACCCAGGGACAGGCAGGCAGGCCGGAACACCTGCTGCATCCCAACGGGATTCCGGTCGTCAAGGTGGATCGCGGCGGCCAGATCACCTACCACGGCCCCGGCCAGATCGTCGCCTACCTGCTGCTCGACCTGCGCCGCTGGAAGATCAACGTGCGCGAACTGGTGCGCCTGATGGAGCGCTCGGTGATCGATCTGCTCGGAGAATTCGGCGTAGCCGCGCAGGGACGCGAGGATGCGCCCGGCGTGTACGTGGCGGATGCGAAAATCGCCTCGCTCGGACTGAAGATAAAACACGGCTGCTGCTATCACGGCCTCGCATTGAACGTGGACATGGACCTGACCCCGTTCGCCGCCATCAACCCCTGCGGTTACGCCGGCCTGCGCGTCACACAATGCCGCGAACTCGGCATCACCGCCGGCATCGGCGAGCTGCAGGCGCAACTGTCGCAGAACCTGATCCACGGCCTGCAGCAACACCTGGAAAGAAAAACGGCATGAACGACCCCGAGCACAAGCAAACTGGAAAAGAAAAAACCGCACGCATCCCGATCAAGGTCGTGCCGCTGCAGCAGCGCCTGCGCAAGCCGGAATGGATCCGCATCAAACCCGCCGGCGGCGCGGGATACAACGAGGTGAAACGCATCCTGCGCGAGAACAAACTGCACACGGTGTGCGAGGAAGCCTCCTGCCCGAACCTCGGCGAATGCTTCGGCAAGGGCACGGCGACCTTCATGATCCTCGGCGATGTCTGCACGCGGCGCTGCCCGTTCTGCGACGTGGCGCACGGCAAACCGCAGCCGCCCGACGCGAACGAACCGGAAAATCTCGCGCGCTCCATCGGCCTGCTCAAATTGAGGTACGCAGTCATCACCAGCGTGGACCGCGACGACCTGCGCGACGGCGGCGCGCGGCATTTCGCGGACTGCATCGCCGCGATCCGCACCAGCGCCCCCACGACGCGCCTGGAAATCCTCGTGCCGGATTTCCGTGGGCGGCTGGAAGTTGCGCTGGACGAGCTTGCCACCAGCCTGCCCGACGTGTTCAACCATAACCTCGAAACCGTGCCGCGCCTCTACGGCATGGCGCGCCCCGGTGCGGACTACGCCCACTCGCTGAAGCTGCTCAGGGAATTCAAGGCGCGCTTCCCTCACATCCCGACTAAGTCCGGCCTGATGGTCGGCCTCGGCGAGACCGACGAGGAAGTGCTTGAGGTGATGCGCGACCTGCGCGCGCACGAGGTGGACATGCTTACCATCGGCCAGTACCTGCAACCCTCCGACGGCCACCTGCCGGTGCTGCGCTACGTGCCGCCGGAGACCTTCGCGCGGTTCGAACAGGCCGCAAAGGAGATGGGGTTTTCGCATGCCGCCTGCGGGCCGATGGTCAGGTCGAGCTATTTCGCCGACGAGCAGGCGCAGCGGGCGGGAGTAATAATTTAAATCTATCGCTTGGCTGTACGGGGTTTCCGGGCTTAATGTGGATGTGGGATGGCTGAAAATTCAATGTGAAGCTGATCCCTTTAATTGATGGCGCGGCATGCCTTGTTCCTCAGTTCACGCTACTGAAAACAATTCGACTCCGGTACCTTTGGTTTTGATGTTTATTCTCCTTACGTCAATTTGTTAGTTTGGAGCTTTGAAACCACGAAACTTCCAAGCTGGGCACCATTCAGTTGCAAGCGGCTCGCGGATAATCCTGTAGCTTTCCAGCGACCTCCCCGCCTCCTTGTTAACCCTGCGCACGATATCCACCGTCAGCACCGAGGCATCGCGTTCCTCCACCGTCAGGCTGTATTGGTCATAGCCGCCGACCATGACGTTGGGTTCCTTGAACTGCGCCGGAAACTCTTCCAGCGGAATGCGCTGCCATGCCTTGCCGTCATATTTGAAGAATACATAAGGGGGATTCGGGCGCCCCCATCGGTTATAGGCAGTACACCGGGTGATCTTGGCCGCCGCATAGGGAACGTCTTTCACGAAATCCAGAACCATCAAACTCAGATTGTCCGGTTCAGAGCGTGAGCGGTTATCGCTTCGCCAAGTCACGCTTTGATTGGATTCCGGAATGTGGAAGGTAGTGACATGCTCCGCCAGCGGTGCGCCTTGCCCGATTTCATGAGGGAGGCTGGAATCGTGAACATCCTTTCTTTCCACGATCATTTTCCGGCCATCATGTAATAGCACCTCTTCCTTCCAGCTTATCGAGCTGGCCGTGGCACAGCCGCTGATGCTCAATATCGCCAGCATTAGAAACATCTGTTTCTTGATTATGAGTTTCATGCTGCTGCCCTCCATGCGTTAGTTAGAATCAAAGGGGTTAGCTCAGCTTCGTATTATGTTTTTGCATTTCTCATCTCCTTTTCAAATTCAAAGCTTTTGTCCCTCGTCATCCGATCCGATACACCCTCTAGCCTTTGCACCCTTGCCTGTATTGCAAATGCATCAAAATAACTATTTATAACGAGCTTCCTGAATTCCTGCTTTCGACTGTATATCCGTAGCAACCGAGCGCAATTTTTCCGCCACTGCCCTCAGGCTGTTCATTTGCACCCTGGCGGCTTCAACTTTCTCCGCGTCGACCGGCTGCCCGTCGGACGAAACGGAATTCGTCACCCGCTCGATGGCGTCGGCAAACCGGTCCAGTGCGTTCGCCCGAGCGAGATAGTTTTCAGTCTTGGCCGTCACCGATTCCCATATGGAATGACTGAAGTCGTCCACCTGTTTCAACAGTTCATCTACAAAAACCTCCCCGCCAGCCAGGCCACGCAACAAAGGAACCGGATCTTTGTCATGCTTTCTCATTTCGCTTCTCCTGTCAGGAAATCAAAGCTCCCCTCGATAGCCGCTCCCACCGCTTCCCGGAACGCACCCGGCATCGGCGAGCGCAGGTATTCGAAGGTCCTTGTGCTGCTGCATTTCGGCGGTAACTTGCATGCCGAGGCCGTACCCTACTGTGGAGGCGATGGCAAAACAATATGCCGAAATACATAGATACTTCGGCCTATATGGCCCTTGGCTGTTTTCCGGGATTTCCGCGCCGCCAGGGCTACGGTCGGGTCGAGTATTTCGCCGTCGAGCAGGCGCAACGGGCCGGAGTAATCTAGAATCGCAGGCAGGGAACCAACCGGCATCCGGCCGGTCTATCCGCCCACGTATTCGATTCGCCTGCTGCGGCAGTCCGAGTACGGCAAGATTCTCCCTCCGTCAATCATCTAACTGAAGGAAACCATCATGAAAATTCGTTATCTCGCAACAGCAGCTGCCTTGTCCGTTTCCACTGCCGCTTTCGCCGCAGGCAACGGTGCAGCCCTGTTCAAGCGGGGTAATTGCGGCGCATGCCATGCCGCCGCGAGCAAATCGGTCGGCCCGTCGCTGGCGGATATTGCCGCAAAATACAAAGGCGACAAGGGCGCCCAGGCCAAGCTGGAAACCAAGGTGCGCAACGGCGGCGCAGGGTCGTTCGGCGCCATGCCCATGCCCCCCACCCCCAAGACCGTGAGCGACGGCGACATCAAGGCCATGGTGGCGTGGATGCTGAGCCAGAAATAAGCCTGCACCGCCACCCAAAAAACCGGCGCAAGCCGGTTTTTTATTGCCCGCTCCGCCCCGGCACGGTACGGCGGAGTCGATGGGTGCGAGAGGGGCGGCGTGCGGCTGCTCCCACAATCGGCCGGCTTCGCCATAACCAGCGACTTGGTGAGCGTTGTTGGCTCGCCTGGTCGAATGGCTAGTAGTTCCATCAGTAATGTGTCACAGCCGCGCCCCGGCGCCGCTGCCGCGTGCTGCTATAATCCGCGACAATTTTTCACGCAACTTTCCATGAATATCCTTTACGAAGAAGAAGGCAGCTTCAAGGTCGGCAGCATCATGGCCGACAACACCACCTCGCTCCAGATTGAAAGCGTTTCGGGCAAGCGCAGCAAGGTCAAGGCGGCCAATGTGATGCTGCGCTTCACCCAGCCCGCCCTGTCCGAATTCCTCGCCCAGGCCGAAGCGGCTGCCGCGGGTATCGAGGTGGATTTCCTCTGGGAATGCTGCCCGCCGGACGAGTTCGGTTTCGAGCAGATCGCCGCCGACTATTACGGCCATGCGCCAAGCCCGCTGGAAGCCGCCGCCGCGTTGATCCGCCTGCACAGTGCGCCGATCTATTTCCACAAAAAAGGCAAGGGACGCTATCGCGCCGCCCCGCCGGACGTACTCAAGGCCGCGCTGGCCGGCGCCGAGAAGAAGCGCCAGCAGCTCGCGTTGCAGGCGCGCTACGCCGAGCAGCTTGGCTGCTTCGAACTGCCCGAGGAGTTTGCGGGACGCCTTGCGCAATTGCTCTACAAGCCGGATCGCAACACCCTCGAGGTCAAGGCGCTGGAGGCGGCCTCTGCGGCAACACATCTGTCCGCCGCGCACCTGCTGCAACGCTGCGGCGCCCTGCCCTCCACGCACGATTACCACTTGCAGAAGTTCCTGTTCGAGCACTTCCCTGACGGCACCGGCTTCCCGCCCGTCGAGTTGAACACCTGGGACGAACTGCCGCTGGCCGGCGTGAACGCCTTCAGCATCGACGACGCCGCCACTACGGAGATCGACGATGCGCTCTCGGTGGAGAAGCTCCCCAACGGTAACTGGCGCATCGGCGTGCATATCGCCGCGCCCGCGCTGGGCATGCCGCGCAATTCGGCAGGCGACAAAATCGCCGCGCAGCGCCTCTCCACCGTGTACATGCCGGGGCAGAAGATCACCATGCTGCCGGACAGCGTGGTGCAGGCCTTCACTCTGTGCGCCGACCGCGTCAGCCCGGCGCTGTCGATGTACAACGAGGTGGATGGCGCGACGCTGGAAATCCTCGGCCACGAGAGCCGCGTCGAGCGCGTGCATGTCGCCGCGAACCTGCGCCACGACACGCTGGAGCCGCTGTTCAACGAGGAGACACTCACGACGGGCAAACTGGATTATCCCTATGCAAACGAGCTCACCTTGCTGTGGAAGCTCGCACAGAAACTGGAGACGGTGCGCGGCAAGCCGTCCGACAACAGCACGCAGCAGGTCGATTACAACTTCCAGGTCGAGACTGGTCCAGGCGGCAAGGACGACCGCATCATCATCGCGCAGCGGCGGCGCGGCTCGCCGATCGACAAGGTGGTTTCCGAACTGATGATCCTCGTGAACAGCGAATGGGGCCGGCATCTCGCCGAGCACGGCTTCGTCGGCATCTACCGCACGCAGCAAAACGGCAAGGTGAAGATGAGCACCGTCGCCGCGCCGCACCAAGGGCTGGGCGTGGCGCAGTATATGTGGTCGAGTTCGCCGCTGCGCCGCTACGTGGACCTGCTGAACCAGCGCCAGATCATCGCGATGCTGCACGACGGCGATCCGGCCTATCCGAAAAACGACCCCGCGCTGTATGCGGCGATGCGCGACTTCGACACCATGTACACCATCTACGGCGATTTCCAGAAAAACATGGAACGCTACTGGTGCCTGCGCTGGCTGCAGCAGGAAAAAGTCGAATTGGCCGAGGCGTGCGTCCTCCGCGAGAACCTGGTCAGGCTTTCCGACATCCCGCTGGTCTTCCGCGTGCCGTCGCTGCCGGAATTGCCCCCCAACACCCGCGTGCAGCTGGCCATCGGCGAGATCGACCTGCTCGATCTGGAGGTGCAGGCACGCTTCGTCGCGGCCATCGAGGAGGAAACGGCGGCATGACACGGTGCGCACAAGTGTTCGGCGCTCTTGAAGGAGACGCGACGGCATGATCAGCGCGTTAAAAACGCGCCTGTCCGCATCGATGACCCTCTCGGTCGCGCTGCACGCCTTCGCGCTGTTCGGCATCGCGCTGGTGATGCCCGACCCGCGCAGCGCGGCCAGCTTCCTGCAGCCACTGCAGGTGGTGCTGGTCAACACCAAGTCCAAATCCCGGCCGGACAAGGCCGATGCGCTGGCGCAGGCGAATCTGGATGGCGGCGGCAACACCCCGGAAGACCGGCAGGCCAAGACCCCGCTGCCCGCGATCCGCGACGACCAACAGTTCACTCCGGAACAGACCGCGAAGCGCGTCGCGCAGCTTGAGGAGGAATCGAAGCGCATGCTGACCCGGCTGAAGAGCGATTACAGGGTAACGCAACCCGAACTCAGGAAACAGCAGAGCAGCGACGCAAGCCGCGGCGAAGACCTGGTGCAGAAGAGCCTGGAGATCGCGCGCCTCGAGGCGCAGATCAACAAGAATTTCGACGCCTACCAGAAGATGCCGCGCCGCAAATACATCGGCGCGCGCACGCAGGAATACCGCTTCGCGCAGTACATCGAAGACTGGCGCATCAAGGTGGAGCGTATCGGCAACCTGAATTACCCGGAGCAGGCGCGCCAGCAGCATATCTTCGGCAGCCTGCGGCTCAGCGTATCGATCAACACAGACGGCAGCCTGGGGCCGATCGAAGTGGACAAAACATCGGGCAGCCGCATCCTGGATGCGGCGGCGATGCGCATCGTCAGGCTCGCCGCGCCCTACGCGCCGCTGCCGCCGGACATCCGCAAGGACACCGACATCCTGGTCATCACGCGCACCTGGACCTTCACTTCATCGGACCGGCTGGAAAGCGAGTAATGGAAGCCTCTATAAATCCATTTTGCGGGCGAATCGCGGTGTCGCGTGCTCGCTCACTCCTCGCCTATCAACTCGATATGTCTCGTCGTTCGCTGTGCGGCTCCTTGCGCTTCATCCCGCAAAATGAATTTCTAGAGGTTCCATGTCATGACTGACAGATACGCAGTGATCGGCAACCCCATCGCCCACAGCAAATCGCCGCTGATCCACCGGATGTTCGCCGAGCAGACCGGGCAGGACATTTCCTACGAGGCCGTACTCGCGCCACTGGACGGCTTCGCCGCGACCGTCGGGCGGCTGCGCAAGGAAGGCTACAGGGGCTGTAATGTCACGGTGCCGTTCAAGTTCGAGGCCTACAAATTAGTTAGCAAGTTGGCCGAAGAACTTCCTCTTGTGGGCCTGCCTACTCAAAGGGCTATAGACGCACGTGCTGCAAACACCTTAAAGTTTGATGATGGCTTCATCGTTGGCGACAACACCGACGGCGCGGGGCTGGTCACCGACATCGAGCACAATCTCGGCATCTCGTTGCATAACAAGCGCGTGCTGCTGATGGGCGCTGGCGGAGCAGCTTATGGTGTGCTCCAACCCCTACTACACACAAAACCTAGCCATCTTGTAATCGCAAACCGCACCCGAGAAAAAGCTGATGCCTTACATCAACTTTATGCACATCTATCCGGAACGGAAATGTTGGCAAAAACTTACGATGAGCTTGATGATCTACAATTCGACGTGATCGTGAACGCCACCTCCGCAGGCTTAAGCGACAGCACGATCCCTCTGCCGGACACCATCTTCGCCCCCGGCGCGCTGGCCTACGACATGATGTACGGGCGCGAAACGCCGTTCATGAAATTTGCGCGCGAGCACGGCGCACGGGTCGCCGACGGCCTCGGCATGCTGGTCGAACAGGCGGCCGAGGCCTTCTTCATCTGGCGCGGCGTGCGCCCCGATACCGTGCCGGTCATCGCCGCGCTACGGACCTGAACGTGAAAAAGCTCTGGGGCTGGACCTGGCGCGGCATGGCGATCTGCTTCGCGCTGCTGCTGCTCTACCAGCTCTGGATTTTCGGGCACATCCTCTGGTGGATCAAATTCAACCCTTCCACCAGCGCGTTCATGGAAGACCGCCTCGCCGTGATGCAGGACAAGAACCCGGACGCCGAGCTGCGGCACAAGTGGGTGCCCTACGAAAAAATCTCCAACCACCTGAAGCACGCGCTGATCGCCGCAGAGGACGCGAAGTTCGTCGACCACGAAGGCTTCGACTGGGAGGGCATCCAGAAGGCTTACGAGAAGAACCTGAAGAAGGGCAAGATCGTCGCGGGCGGCTCGACCATCAGCCAGCAGCTCGCCAAGAACCTGTTCCTTTCCACCAAACGCACGCCGTGGCGCAAGGCCGAGGAGGCTGTCATCACGCTGATGCTGGAGGCGGTGATGGACAAGCGGCGCATCTTCGAAATTTACCTGAATATCATCGAATGGGGGAACGGCGTGTTCGGTGCGGAAGCCGCCGCGCGCCACTATTACCGCACCAGTGCGGCCGGCCTGAGCGCGGAACAGGCCGCCAGACTCGCCGCGATGGTACCCAATCCGCGCTACTACGACACCCACCGCGAAGCGCGCGGCCTGCTGCGCAAGACCGGCATCATCCTGGGGCGCATGAACGAGGCGGAAATCCCATGACATCGCGCCACACATCTAATCCCATAATATGTATATAATCAAAAAACTATATTTTGTTGTACGGTTCGCAGTCAGATGAAACAGAACGAGGGGAGCGGTCAGCCATCAACGGCCAACGGGGACATTGACGCTGCGCGGCAGGCCGGCCGTGTGGTGAGCCCCTCCCCGATCGTGAATCGCCTGACCGGACAGAACAACCATCCGGCGAGCGATGCCCAAGCCACCCTTACCGAGGCCCGCTACCCGCTCCTGCGCCGCCTCTCGATCACCAGCCTGCTGGCCACCCTCATCACCGCTACTCTCCTGATATTGCTCTACCGGCAGGATCAGCTCGACGAACATGAGGGGATCGCCGCGCAGGAGAATGAAAAGACCGCGATCCATCTCATCCAGTTGATGAGCGGGCAACTCGAAGCCTACCTTGCCGCTGCCGCAGGGCTCGACATCCATGCGTTGCGGTCAAATCCGGGCATCGATGCGCTCAACGCCACCCTGAACACGGTTCGCGAGCATCATATCCTCAAGCTGAAACTGTACGACGCGTCCGGAATGGTTGTCTTCTCGACGGTAGACGGCGACATCGGCGGAGCCAGCCGGAATCGCGGGATACCACAGAAGGCCATGACAAGCGGCACCCAGCACCAACTGGAATTCCGCGATGCGCTCCGCATCTCTTCCGGCGAAATCCGCGATCGCCAGATTCTCGCAACCTATGTGCCGCTGACCCGTGCGGAAAAGCGCATCGGCGTCCTGGCAGTCTACTCGGACATCACGCCGGCCTTCGACCGGGTTCGCGCAAAAACCACCGATATTGCCCTGATCGTCTTCGGCATCTTCGCCGCGCTGTATGCCGCGTTATTTCTCTCCGCCCGCAGGGTCGACCGCGCCCTGTCCGGATGGCAGCAAGCTGTCGCCGACAACCACCGGAAACTGGCGGAAAACGAGGCGCGCCTGTGGACCACGGTCAATTCGGCGCTGGACGCAGTAATCAGCATCGACGCCAACAGCCGGCTTATCGGCTTCAATCCTGCGGCAGAGGACATGTTCGGTTGGAAAAAAGCGGAGATCATCGGGCAATCGATGACCGAACTGCTGATCCCGGAGCGCCACCGGAGCAGCCATCAGGATGGCATCGCCCGCTACCTGCAGACCGGCGAAACCCGGACCCTGAGCCGCCGCATCGAGATCACCGCGCTGCGGCGCGACGGCATGGAGTTCCCGATCGAACTGACCATCACGCCGATCCGCGAAAGCAACCGCACCATCTTCACGGCCTATATCCGCGACATCACCGAGCGCAAGCGGGTGGAGACTGCACAACAGGAGGCATTGCATCGCCTCCAGCTCATCAGCAGCCAGGTGCCCGGACTCGTTTACCAGTTCTGCCTGCGCCCCGATGGCAGCTACTGCCTGCCTTTCGCCAGCAATGCCATCCGCGAGATATTCCGGCTTGCCCCGGATGAAGTCCGCAATGATGCATCAAAAATCTTTATCGCCATTCACCCCGATGACCGTGACGGCACCCTTGCCTCCATCCAGACCTCGGCGCAGGGCATGACGCCGTGGCACCATGAGTTCCGGGTGAAGTTCGACGATGGCACGGTGCGCTGGCTGCAGGGCGATTCGCAGCCGCAACGCGAGGCCGACGGCTCGATACTCTGGCACGGTTTCGTCACCGACATTACCGAGCGCAAGCAGGCCGAAGAGGAATTGCGCGAAAGCCGCGCCTTCCACCTGTCGGTCACCGAGGCCATGGGCGAGATCGGCATCGGGCTGTTCATCGTCGATGCCGGCTACCGCGTCCGCTACATGAACAACGTGATGAAGGAGTGGTTCGGCGACCAGACCGGCGAGGTCTGCCACTCATCGCTCTGCGACCTGACCGACCGATGCGAGCATTGCCAGCTCGAACAGGTGATCTCCGGGAATGGCGCGGCACGCTATACGCCTACCGCGTCCGACGGCCGCACTTTCGACATCATCGCGACGCCGATCCAGAACCGGGACGGCACAGTATCCAAACTGGAAGTGGTCCGCGACGTAACCCAGCACCGGCTGGCTGAGCAGGAATTGCGCATCGCCGCAACAGCCTTCGATTCCCAGGAAGGCATGTTCATCACCGATGCCGACGGCATCATCCAGCGCGTCAACAATGCCTTCATCGAGACGACCGGCTACAGCGCAGAGGAAGCCGTGGGGAAGACGCCCGCCATCCTCAAGTCCGGCAAACACGATGCCGCGTTCTACCGGGCGATCCGTGAAGCGCTCGAAAGCGACGGCCACTGGCAGGGCGAGATATGGAACCGGCGCAAGAACGGCGAAATCTACCCCGAATGGGAGACAATCTCGGTCGTAAGGGGAACGAACGGGCAGATCACCCATTACGTTTCCGTCTTTACCGATATCAGCCTGCGCAAGAGATCGGAAGAGCAGATACGCACCCTGGCTTTCTACGACCCGCTCACCCAATTGCCCAACCGGCGGCTCCTGCTCGATCGCCTGCACCAGGCGCTGGCACTGAGCGTCCGCAACGAACGGCAGGGCGCGCTGCTGTTCATCGACCTCGACAACTTCAAGAGCATCAACGACACCCAGGGCCATGCCACCGGCGACCTGCTGCTGGTCGAAGCGGCAAAGCGGCTGCAAGACTGCATCCGGGAGGGCGACACCACCGCGCGGCTGGGCGGGGACGAATTCGTCGTCCTGCTCGAGGATCTGGATGCCGATGAACAGGTCGCCGCCAGCCAGGCCGAGACGGTGGGAGAGAAGATCCTCTCGGCCATCGGTAAGCCCTACCTCATCAACGGCCACGAGCACCACAGCACCGCCAGCATCGGCATCACGCTGTTCCGCGGGTCGGTGAAAACGATGGACGAAATGCTCAAGCGGGCGGATGTCGCGCTGTACCAAGCCAAGGCGGACGGACGCAATATCCTGCGCTTCTTCGATCCCGCCATGCAGGCCGCCGTCGCGGCGCGTGTCTCACTGGAATCCGATCTGCGCCGCGCCATTCTGGAGCAGGAGCAACTGCAGCTTTATTACCAGGCGCAGGTCAATTCGTCGGGCCGCCTGACCGGCGCCGAGGCACTGGTGCGCTGGCGCCACCCAGAGCGCGGCATGGTGTCCCCTGCCGAATTCATCCCGCTCGCCGAGGAGTCCGGGCTGATTCTGCCCCTGGGTCACTGGGTGATGGCGACTGCCTGCCAGCAACTCGCGACTTGGGCGACGGAGCCGGATACCGCCCACCTCACCCTGGCGGTGAATGTCAGCGCCAAGCAGTTCCACCTGCCGACTTTCGTCGAAGAGGTAGCGACGCTGGTCGATTATTTCGGGGTAAATCCCGCAAGGCTCAAGCTGGAAATCACCGAAAGCCTGATGGTGGAAAACGTGGACGACATCATCGCAAAAATGTCCGAGCTGAAAACCCGGGGCATCAATTTCTCCATGGATGATTTCGGCACCGGCTACTCCTCGCTCTCCTACCTGAAGCACCTGCCCCTGTACCAATTGAAGATCGACCAATCCTTCGTGCGCGACGTGCTCACCGACCCCAACGATGCGGCCATCGCCAAAATCATCGTCTCGCTGGCCCAGAGTATGAACCTGATGGTGATCGCCGAAGGAGTGGAAACCGAAGAGCAACGCGAGTTCCTCGAACAGAACGGCTGCCATGCCTTCCAGGGCTACCTGTTCAGCAAGCCTGTCCCGGTAGGGGAATTTGAGCAACTGATTCCGCAATACACCTAGCGTTTCCGCCAAATTTGCCGCGCAGCCCTGCGTCAAATTCTTTACAATAGCCGCGCCATTCACGGGGTCCGGCCATGACCAACCAGGAACACCACTACACCGAAAACGTGCAGGATCACCTCAAACAGGTGGAAGCGCTGCTGCACAAGCACGCCTTGGTGGAAGAGGTCGTCCATCGGCAGGAGATCCCGCGCGAAGATCACCGTGCATTGGTCGACACCCTGCTGCACAAACAACACCTCGCCGAATTGCAACGCAAGCTGGATAGCCTGCACCCGGCGGATATCGCCTATATCTTGGAGGCCCTGCCCATCGAGCAGCGCCTGCTGGTGTGGGACTTGGTCAAATCAGAGCGCGACGGCGATATCCTGATCGAGGTTTCCGACGCGGTGCGCGAGTCGCTGATTGCGACTATGAACCGCGAAGAGCTGCGCGCCGCCGCCGAGCAGCTCGACACCGACGAGATCGCCGACCTCGCACCCGACCTGCCGCAGAACGTGATGCGCGATGTGTTCAAGTCGCTGTCCGTCGAAGAGCGTGAGCAATTGCGCGCGGCGATGTCCTATCCGGAAGATTCGGTCGGTGCGCTGATGGACTTCAGCATGATTCATGTCCGCGAAGACGTCACACTCGAAGTGGTATCGCGCTATCTGCGCCGCTTCGACGAACTGCCCGACCACACCGACCAGGTGTTCGTGGTAGACCGGGACGACCACCTCAAAGGCGTCCTGCCGATCAACCTCATTGTAGTCAACGAGCCGGAAGTGGTCGTTGGCGACCTGATGCTGGCCGACACCATACAACTGCATCCTGAAGAGAAGGCGGACCAGGCCGCCCAGGCATTCGAACGCTACGACCTGGTTTCAGCGCCGGTGGTGGATGAGGACGGCAAGCTGGTCGGGCGGGTGACGGTGAACGTGGTGCTGGACTTCATCCGCACCGAATCGGAAAGCGACGTATTGAACCTGGCCGGCTTGCGCGAGGAGGAAGACATCTTCGCCTCGGTATGGAAGAGCGCGCAGAACCGCTGGGCATGGCTGGCGCTGAACCTTTGCACCGCATTCTTCGCCTCGCGGGTGATCGGAACTTTTGAAGGGACGATAGAAAAATTTGTCGCGCTCGCCACGCTCATGCCGATCGTCACGGGCATCGCCGGCAACTCTGCCAACCAGACCACGACCATCGCCATCCGTTCGCTGGCGCTGGGGCAAATCACGCAGGGCAATGCGCGCCGGCTGATGCTAAAGGAACTTGCGATCGGCGGATTCAACGGCCTGTTGTGGGGGGGGATTGCCGGACTGTTTGCTTACTTCCTGTACCACAGTGTAGCGCTCGGCATCGTGATGACCGGCGCGATGCTGCTCAACCTGCTGGTAGGTGCAACCGTTGGTATGGCCATCCCATTAGCCATGCAGCGACTGGGACGCGACCCTGCCATCGGTTCCAGTGTGATGATCACGGCCATTACCGACAGCGGCGGGTTCTTCATCTTCCTGGGGTTGGCGACCATCTTCCTGATTTAGGAAGGAGCAGAAACGCCCTGCGCAAAAACGCAGGTCATCCCCGCAGCTTCGCCTGAAACCCAACAAAAAAGGGCGGAATGAAACCGCCCCTTGCGAGGCGATTACGCTTTCAGGATACCGCCAGCCGGCTTCTTGGCTGCTGCTTTTTTCGCTGCCGGCTTCTTGGCTGCCGGTTTCTTTGCGGCTGGCTTGGCTGCAACTTTCTTGACAGCCGGTTTCTTGGCTGCTGCTTTTTTCGCTGCCGGTTTCTTGGCGGCTACTTTTTTCGCTGCCGGCTTGGCTGCGGCTTTCTTGGCTACGGGCTTCTTGGCTACGGGCTTCTTGGCTACTGCTTTCTTGACGGCCGGCTTGACCGCAACTTTCTTCGCTGCCGGTTTCTTGGCGGCTACTTTTTTTGCTGCCGGCTTGGCTGCGGCTTTCTTGGCTGCGGCTTTCTTGACTGCGGGCTTCTTGACTGCGGGCTTCTTGGCTACTGCTTTCTTGGCGGCCGGCTTTGCTGCAGCCTTTTTAACTGCCGGCTTTTTCGCTGCGGTTTTTTTTGCTGCGGGCGCTTTCGCTTTTTTATCGGATGTTGCCATTTTCATTCTCCATAAGAATTGGGACATTCATTACGACTCACTGCACACCCAAACGCCCTGTGTTTCAGCGAAAGACGCTTGCGGCATCGGCACTGTATCCACGTTTAAAAAAACCTGCAACAAATTTCTGAAAAAAAAATTGCGGAAATTGCAACACTCACAAAACCATTTTTTCACCTGCATACAGCTGCGCTACCGTCTCGCGCTCGCGCACCAGATGCACCATCCCACCATCCACCATCACCTCGGCGGCGCGCGGGCGAGTGTTGTAATTGGAACTCATGCTCATCCCGTAAGCACCGGCGGAAAGCACGGCCAGCAAGGATTGCGGAGCGATCGCCAAGTTGCGTGCATGGCCGATAAAATCTCCCGTTTCGCACACCGGGCCGACAATTTCGTAAATCGAAGATTGCCTCTCTCGTTCGCTTCCTCTCCCGCTCGCGGGAGAGGATTGAGGAGAGGGTTCGTGATCCACCGCCAAAATCTCATGGAACGCATCGTACAAAGCCGGGCGCATCAGATCGTTCATCGCGGCATCGACGACGGCAAAATTTTTCTCCTCGCCATGCTTGAGGTATTCCACGCGCGTCAGCAACACGCCGGCGTTGCCGACCAGCACGCGCCCCGGCTCGAGGATCAACTTTTCGCTGCGCTCGCGCAGCGCGCCGAGCAGCGCGGCCACGTAGTCGGCAATTGCCGGCGGCATCTCGTCGTTGTAGCGTATGCCCAAGCCGCCGCCGAAGTCGATGTGCTCCAGGCGGATACCCTCAGCGGCCAGCGCATCCACCAGCGCCAGGATTTTTTCCGCCGCAGCGATGAACGGGCTGGTCTCGGTGAGCTGCGAGCCGATGTGGCAATCTATCCCGGTAATGTGCAGATGCGGCAGATCGCGCGCCCTGCGGTACAGTGCGAGGGCTTCGTCATAGGCCACGCCGAACTTGTTCTGTTTCAGCCCGGTAGAGATGTATGGGTGCGTCTTGGCATCCACGTCGGGATTCACGCGCAGGCTGATGGGGGCAACCTTGCCCATGCTCCCCGCAACTTCGTTGAGGCGCTCCAGCTCGGCGGCCGATTCGACGTTGAAGCACAGGATGCCCGCCTCCAGCGCCAGACGCATTTCCGCGACGCTCTTGCCGACGCCGGAGAACACCACCTTGCGCGCCTCGCCGCCCGCCGCGAGCACGCGCTGCAATTCGCCGCCGGACACGATGTCGAAGCCCGCGCCGAGGCGCGCGAACAGGTTCAGGATCGCGAGGTTGGAATTCGCCTTCACCGCGTAGCAGACCAGATGTTCGCGGCCTTGCAGCGCGCTGCTGAATTGGCGGTAGCCGTCGGTCAGCGCGGCGCGCGAATAGACGTAACAGGGCGTGCCGAACCGCGCGGCGATGTCGGCCAAGGGCACTTGCTCGGCGCACAACGCGCCGCCGCGGTACTGAAAATAGTCGCTCATATTTGATTACTTGCTGGTTGATGGAGTCGAAGCCGGAGGAGGCGGCATGGTGAGCGGCCCTTTGTGCCCGCAGCCTTGCAGCAAGGCGGCCAGAACCGTGATAATGCCCAGAGTGATGCCAAGACGCATGATTGCATTTCCCGAAAAATTAGCTAACCGGATTATAAAGGCTGCGCATGAATGAAAGCGAATTCAACCAACTGGCCGATGCCGCTTTGACGCGCATCGAGGCCGCGATCGACAACGGCGGCGGCGACGCCGAGTACACCCGCAGCGGCAACGTGCTGGAGATCGAGTTCGACGACGGCCAGAAGATCGTCGTCAACCGCCACGACGCGAACCGGGAAATCTGGGTTGCCGCGAAGTCCGGCGGCTTCCACTACGCTTGGCAGGATGAAGCCTGGCGCAGCCGGCGCGACGGCAGCGAGTTGTTCGCGAGGCTTACGGAGCTGTTTGTCGCGGCGGGCGAAAACATCGCGTTTTAGCAGGCTTGGCAGGCTATTGAAAAACGTAGCGAGGATAGCGGCTGCGACACGTTACTGGCAAAGCCAGCCGTCTGCGGGAGCAGCCGCCAGCCGCCTCTCCCGCACCGAACGGCTCCGCCGCACCGTGTCGAGGCGGCAACATGCAAGGCGCACGGCGCGCAGAAACCGGAATGTACTTTCAGTACATGAGGATTTCGAGCACCGCGCAACGCCGCAGATGGCTACCGCAGTAGTTTTTCAACAGCCTGCGTCCGCATCGCCCTCTTGTCCAGCTTCCCGACGCTGGTGCGCGGCAGGCTGGCGACGAAGCAGATTTCCATGAGACGCGCGTAGCGCGGCAGGCGGCCCTCGTCGACGCGGCGGTTCACCGGTTCGCGCAGCGCGTGGGCATCAGCCTCCTGCCCCGCCTTGAGCACCACCAGCGCGCGCGGGCGTTCGCCCCACTTCCCATCTGGCACGCCGATCACGGCGACCTCGGCGACCGCCGGGTGCTCGGAGACCAGGCTCTCCAGCTCCAGCGAAGACAGCCATTCGCCGCTGCACTTGATGACATCCTTGAGCCGGTCGGTGATGTTCAGCATCCCGGTGGCATCGAGCGTCCCGATGTCGCCGGTATGCAGGTAGCCGCCCTCCCAGAGTTTCTCCGACGCCTCCGCATCATGCAGATAACCCTGCGTCAGCCAAGGCGCGCGCACGACAACCTCGCCCGCACTCGCACCGTCGTGCGGCCGCTCCCTTCCCGCCTCGTCCACCACACGCAGGTCCACCAGCAGAATCGCGCGCCCGTCCCTGATGCGGCGGGACAGCGCCGTCTCGGCGTCGCCGGCCTCATCGGGCGCCAGCAGGCCGAGCGACAGGATCGGACAGGTCTCGGAGAGGCCGTAGCCGGCGTACACGTCCGCGCCGCAATCCAGCGCCGCCTGCGCGAGGCCCTTGGGCAACGCCGAGCCGCCGATGACCACTTTCCAGCCGTGCAGCGTCGCACCCGCGGTCTGCGCGGCGGACAGCAGCAGGTGCAGCAGGGTCGGCACGCAATGCGAGAACGTCACGCCCTCGCGCCGGATCAGCTGCAACAAGACATCGGGCTGGTAACGCCCCGGATAGACCTGCTTGAGGCCGAGCATCGTCGCGACGTACGGCAGGCCCCAGGCGTGGACATGGAACATCGGCGTGATCGGCATGTACACGTCGCCGCGCCCGAAGCGCCCCTGCGCCGGCGCAGTGCCGAACGCGGCCGCCGCCGCGAGGGTGTGCAGCACAAGCTGGCGATGGCTGAAATAGACGCCCTTGGGCAGACCGGTCGTACCGGTGGTATAGAAAGTCGTCGCGCGGGTGTTCTCGTCGAAATCCGGAAAGACATGCTCCGGGTCGCCGCCAGCGAGCAGGGTTTCGTAGTCGGTCGCGAACGGCGCGGGACATTCCGGCACGGCTGCATCGGAGAGCAGCACGAAGCGCTGCACCGTTTCGAGCCGGGTGCGAAAGCCCTCCAGCAGCGGCAGGAAGTCCTCGTGCACCAGCAGCACATCGGCGCGCGCGTGGTTGAGGGTGTAGGCGATCTGCTCCGGCGAGAGGCGCGTGTTCACGGTCTGCAGCACCGCGCCGAGCATCGGGATGGCGAAGAAACATTCCAGGTAGCGGTGACTGTCCCAGTCCATCACCGCGACCGTCTGCCCCGGCCGCACCCCGATAGCGCTGCCGAGGCGGCCGATACGCTCACGCAGGGTGCGGTAGTCGTAACGGCTCAGGTCGCGGTAAACGATCTCCTGCTCCGGCGCATTGGCCAGCGGCGTGAGCAGCAACTGTTTGATGAGCAGCGGATAGGCGCTGGCGTGCATCTGGTCCTCCCGTCAAAAACGTTGTGTCCACGAAAAACACGAAATGGGCCGGCAAGGTATTTCATGCAGCTCTTTTCGAGTCTTTCGTGTTTTTCGTGGACAATGTTTTTTCTACAGTCCCACCGACTTCAACTCCCGGCGCAGCTTCGCGTAATCCGGGCAGGCGCTGCCCACCACATTCCAGAACGCCGCCGAGTGGTTCATCTCGCGCAGGTGCGCGAGCTCGTGCACCACCACGTAATCGATCAGGCGCAGCGGCAGGCGGATGAGCTGCTCGTTGAGCCGCACCGCGCCGCGCGCCGTGCAGCTGCCCCACTGCGTCTTCGCCGCCGACAGCTTGACCGTGCGCGGCGCGACGTTCAGCAGCGGCGCGTAATGCGCCACGCGTTCGGCGAACAGCGGCCCGGCCTGCTCCCGGTGCCAGCGCAGCACCAGTTGCTCGATATGGGCGGCATCGCTGTCGTCCGCCACGAATACCCACAGTTCCCTGCCGCGTTGCTGCACCGGCGCGGCAAACAGGCTCTGCCGCACGCACAGAACGAGGCGCTCGCCGAGAAACGGAACAAGCTCCCCGTCCGCCCAACGCACTTCCCTCGGCTTGCGCGACTGCCAGTCGTCCAGCTTCTCGATTACCCACTGCGCTTTGTCCTGCAGCACGCTGTGCAGCCATTTTTCCGAGACGCGCAAGGGCGCGCTCACGATCAGGCCGCGGCCGTCGATGCGCAGGCCGATGCTGCGGCGCCGGCTGCGCTTCAGGGTGTAGGAAACATTTTTTCCGGCGAGGAGTGCAGCGCGCTGCTCGACGGCGGGTATGGCAGGAGGAGAAACCAGGTTGCGCAGGCGTTTCAGCATCTGCATTCATACCACGAAGGACTGATAGGACTACTAGCCATTCCACTATGCGACCAAAGAACGGTCGCAAAGTGGCTGGTTAACGAAGAGCACGAAGAAAAGCAAACAGGTCTCGTTCCATTGGCAAGCGACCTCTCCCGTTCACTCTCCCTGAAAATTTTCATCCCCTTCATGTCCTTTGTGAACTTCGTGGTGAATCGCTTTTTCGGCTTCAATGCGGCAAGCGTTGAATCTCGTTCTCGATCCACGCCTCGACTTCGGCGTTGATCTCTTCGGCCTTGCGTCCCTTGGTCTCGATCGGTTTGCCGACACTCATGGTGATGAGGCCGGGATGCTTGCTGAATGCCTGGCGTCCCCAGAGCCGCCCGGCATTGTGCGCCACCGGCACCACCGGGGCGCCGCTGCTTGCCGCCAGCATCGCCCCGCCGATCTTGTATTTGCCGCGCTGGCCGAATGGCACGCGCGTGCCCTCGGGGAAGACCACCACGCAGAAGCCCTGCACGAGCCGCTCCTTGCCCTGCTTGAGCAACTGCTTGATCGCTCCCTTGCCGTCGCTGCGCTTGATCGCGATCGGGCTGGTCATCGCCAGACCCCAGCCGAAGAACGGCAGCCACAGCAGCTCGCGCTTCAGCACCCACGCCTGCGGCGGGAATATCTGTTGCAGCGCGAGCGTCTCCCAGGCGGACTGGTGTTTGCACAGCACGACGCTGGGTTCCCTGGGGATGTTCTCGATGCCGCGCACCTCGTGGCGGATGCCGCACACCATGCGCAGCAGCCAGAGCATGGTGCGCGCATAGCTGGAGATGAGTCGGTAGCGCGTCAGCGGCGGAAACGGAAAGGTCAGCAGCGCCAGCGTGGAAAAAATTGGCGTGAGGATGATCTGCAACAGCAGGAAAATCAGCGAGCGTAGAGCCAGCATGTCAGCCTAAAGTAATTCAGTAACCACCGCCGCGAGGTCGGGGAAAACCAGCGTGCCTTCCGGCAGGCCGCCCGCGGCCTGCGTCTTCGTTCCCTTGCCGGTCAGCACCAGATAGGGCTGCGCGCCCAGCGCGGCGGCGGGCTGTAAATCGCGCAGCGAATCGCCCACCACCGGCACATCTTCAAGGCCGCCGAAGTTGTAGCGCTCCGCAATCTCCTTGAGCATCCCGCTCCTGGGCTTGCGGCAGTCGCAATCGTTCTCGTTGGTATGCGGGCAGAAAAACACCGCATCGATGCGGGCGCCGACCAGCGCGCAGGCCTTGTGCATCTTGCCGTGGATCGCATTCAGCATCGTCATGTCGAGCAGCCCGCGCCCGATGCCGGACTGGTTGGTTGCCACCACCACGCGGTAGCCGGCCTGGTTCAGGCGCGCAATCGCCTCCAGGCTGCCGGGAATCGGCTTCCATTCCTCCGGCTTCTTGATGAACTGGTCGGAGTCGTAATTGATCACGCCGTCGCGGTCGAGAATGACGAGGTTCATTTTGGTGCCGTGAAAAGTGAAACGTGAAAGGTGAAACGTAACATGCGAAAGGCAATTACCCTCCCGGCAGGGAGGGTGGCGCGCAGCGCCGGGTGGGCATCACTTTTCACATTTCACCTTTCACTGTTTCACGCCGCTAACTTGGAGATATCGGCGACCTGGTTCATGAGCCGGCCGAGCTGCTGCAGCAGTGCCGCGCGATTGAGGCGCAACTCCTTGTCTTCGCACATCACCATGACCTTGTCGAAGAAGTCGTCGATGAAGGGCTTGAGCGTAACCAGCACCTTCAGGTTGTTGCCATACTCTCCGCGCTCCAGATAGCCCGTTGCCATCGGCTTGATGTCCTGTATGGCCTGGTGCAGCTCGCGCTCGGCGGCCTCCTTCAGCAGCGCGGGTTTCACGGCCGCGCGCGCGGAATCGGCGCCGAGCTCCTCGGCATTCTTGCGCATGATGTTCTGCACGCGCTTGTTGGCCGCGGCCAGGTCTTTGGCCACCTCCAGCGCTGCGAACGTACGCACCCCCTGCAGGCGCGGCAGCACCTCGTGCATGCGCCCGTCGAGCATGCACAGCACCGCCTCGATATGCGTCGCCTCGAAGCCGCGCTCGCGCAGGTAGCCGCGCAGGCGATCCAGCATGAAGCCTTCCACGTCGCCCGCGACCGTCGCGCTCAAGAGGCCTGCCGGAAAATTTGCGGCCGCGGTCTTCACGAGCGCGGGCAGCGGCAGGTCGAGCGGCGTCTCGACGAGGATGCGCAGGATGCCCAGCGCATGGCGGCGCAGGCCGAATGGATCCTTTTCGCCGGTGGGCACCTGGCCGATGCCGTAGATGCCGACCACCGTCTCCAGCTTGTCGGCCAGCGCGAGCGCGCAGGCGATTGAACCCTGTGGCAGCGCATCCCCGGCGAAGCGCGGACGGTAGTGCGCCTCAATGGCATCTGCCACGGCCTTGCCCTCGCCGTCGTGCAGCGCGTAGTAGCGCCCCATGATGCCCTGCAGCTCGGGGAACTCGCCGACCATGTCGGTGAGCAGGTCGGCCTTGGACAGGCGCGCCGCGAGCTCCGCATCCGCCTTGTCCGCATCCAGCAGCCGCGCAATCGTGCCGGCCAGCGTGGCGATGCGTTCGACGCGTTGCAGCTGCGTGCCCAGCTTGTTGTGGTACACCACGCTGCCGAGCTTCTCGACGCGCGATTCCAGTGTCTTCTTGCGGTCCTGGTCGAAGAAGAACTTCGCGTCCGCGAGGCGCGGGCGCACCACACGCTCGTTGCCGCCGATCACCAGGTTCGCGTCCGCAGGGCGGATGTTGGATACGATCAGGAACTTGTTGGTCAGCTTGCCCGCGGCATCGAGCAGCGGGAAGTATTTCTGGTTCGCCTTCATCGTCAGGATCAGGCATTCCTGCGGCACCTCGAGGAATTCCGCCTCGAATTTGCCGGCCAGCACATTGGGTCGCTCGACCAGCGCGGTCACCTCGTCCAGCAGGGCGTCGTCTTCAATCGGCTTGAGGTTTTCTTTCGCCGCGGCGGCGGCAAGTTGTTTGACGATCTCGGCGCGGCGCTTTTCGAAGCCAGGGATCACCGCACCTTCGTTTTCCATCTGCGCCTCGTAGCTGTCGGCGTCTTTCAGAACCACCTGCGCGGCGGCAGCCTCGAAGCGGTGACCTTGCGTGGTGTTGCCCGCCGTCAGCCCGAGCACCGAGACCGGCACGATATCGCTGCCATGCAGCGCAACCACCCCATGCGCGGGGCGCACGAACTGCACGCTGCTCCAGCCGTCGGCGAGCTGATAGGTCATCATCTTGGGGATCGGCAGCTTGGCAAGCGCGTCTTCCAAAGCCTTCTGCAAGCCTTCCGCCAGCGTCGCCCCGGCCTGCCTGCTGTCGTAGACCAGCGACTCCGCCTTGCCCTCGCCTTCGCGGCGCAACTGCGGCACGGTTTCAGGCCCGGCGCTCAGTGCGGCGAGTTTTTTCAACAGAGCGGTTGTCGCCTGCCCGTTCGCATCCAGCCCGACGGAAACCGGCATCAGCTTCTGCGACACCGCCTTGTCTTCGGCCCTGGCGACCACATCGCTAACGCGCACCGCAAGGCGGCGCGGCGAAGCAAAAGGGGTCACGGCGCTTGCGGCCGAGGCCAAGCCTTGCGCCTTGAGGCTCTCGACCAGCACGGCGGCAAAAGACTCGCCGAGCTTCTTCAGCGCCTTGGGCGGCAGTTCCTCGACGAGCAACTCGACCAGCAAATTCTTCGTCGTCATCATGCCGCCGCTCCTTCGACTTTGCTCAGGACAGGCTTCTTCTCGATCTGGGCCAGCACTTCGTCCGCCCACGCCTTCGGCGCCATCGGGAAGCCGAGCCGCGCGCGGCTATCGAGGTAGCTCTGCGCGACGCTACGCGCGAGGTTGCGGATACGCCCGATGTAGGCGGCACGCTCGGTCACCGAGATCGCGCCGCGCGCATCGAGCAGGTTGAAGGTATGCGCGGCTTTCAAGACTTGTTCGTAGGCGGGCAATGCGAGTTGCTGTTCCATCAGGTATTTGGCCTGCTTCTCGTGGCTGCCGAACGCGCCGAGCAGAAACCCCACATCGCTGTGTTCGAAGTTGTAGGCGGATTGCTCGACCTCGTTCTGGTGGTACACGTCGCGATAGGTCACGCCCGGAGTCCAGGTCAGGTCGAACACGTTCTCGACGCCCTGCAGGTACATCGCCAGCCGCTCGAGCCCGTAGGTGATCTCACCGGTGATCGGCTTGCAGTCGATGCCGCCGACCTGCTGGAAATAGGTGAACTGCGTGACCTCCATGCCGTTCAGCCACACCTCCCAGCCCAGCCCCCATGCGCCCAGCGTCGGGTTCTCCCAGTCGTCCTCGACGAAGCGGATGTCGTTCTGTTTCAGGTCGAAGCCGAGCGCCTCCAGCGAACCGAGGTACAGGTCGAGGATGTTCGCGGGAGAGGGTTTCAGCACCACCTGGAACTGGTAGTAATGCTGCAAACGGTTCGGATTCTCGCCGTAACGCCCGTCCTTGGGGCGGCGCGACGGCTGCACGTAACCGGCCTTCCACGGCTCCGGGCCGAGCGCGCGCAGGAAGGTCGCCGTGTGCGAGGTGCCCGCGCCGACCTCCATGTCATAGGGCTGCAAGAGCGCGCAACCCTGCTTGTCCCAGTAATTCTGCAGCGTCAGGATGATCTGTTGAAAGCTCAGCCCTTGGCTGAGCTTCGGTGAAGACTCATGCCCGCTCGCGGGCGTTATGTTGGAACCAAAGGTAAGCATCGGTGTTATCAGGCGATTGCGAAGGTACACATTTTACCGGCTTTCGATGACTGCCGTCAGCCCGATGAGCTCTAGCTTGTCGGTGCGCGTCAGATTCTTGATCTCCATCTCGCGCTTCGATGCGGCAGAACGATCGGTGCATGGCTCGGCATACGCCAGTGCCACCGGCAGGCGCACCCTTGTGTACTTGGATGCCGTGCCGGCGTTATGCGCCGCAAGGCGTTTTTCCAGATCGTTGGTGATGCCGCAGTACAGGGAGTCGTCGGCGCAGCGCAGCAGGTAGCAGAACCAGTTCATTCCCCTCCCTAGCCCTCCGAGGGAATGCGGCGCAGCCGCGCGTAGGCCAGCATGGCGATCAGCAACAGCATCACCGCCGCGTTGCCCCAGCGCACGTAGGGCGTGATGCCCTGATAGCCCTGCGCCATGCCGTTCAGCACGGCCTCCCGGTGTTGCGGCAGTTGTTGCAGCACCCTGCCGTCCGCGCCGATGATGGAGGTCACGCCGGTATTGGTGGCGCGCAGCATCATACGGCCAGTTTCCAGCGCGCGCAGTTGCGAAATCTGGTTGTGCTGCGCCGCGGCGTGCGAGCGGCCGTACCACGCGTCGTTGGTAAAGTTCACCAGCAGCGTCGCCTCGGGCAGCGCACGAATGATCTCCTCGCCGAACACGTCCTCGTAGCAGATGTCCGCCGCGACTTGCTGCCCGGCGACCTCGAGCGGCGCCTGCCGCTCGTCGCCGCGCGCGAGGTCGCCCATCGGGATGTCGAGCACGCCGTTGATGAACCAGCCGAGCAGCGGGCGCAGCGGGATGAACTCGCCGAACGGTACGAGGTGCTGCTTGCGGTAATGCTGCTCGTCCGCGGAGCCGAGCGTGAACACGCCGTTGTAGTAGCTGCCGTTGTTGCGCTCGAAGGTGCCGATCAGGATGTCGCCGCCGTTTTTCCTCGCGTGATTGCGCAGTTGTTCGACCAGAGCCGTGGGCACTTCGTGGCGCAGCAGCGGTAGCGCGGTTTCCGGCAGCACGGTGAGGCGCGCCGGATTCTGCAGCACCAGGCGGCGGTAGGTTTCCAGCGTGCCGGGCAACGCGTCTTCGTTGAACTTGAGGTCCTGCGCGATGTTGCCCTGCACCAGCGCGACGCTGAACGGCTCGCCGTGCGGCTGCGTCCAGGCGATGGCGCGCAACGCCGCACCGCCGATCCAAAACGCAACGAGCACGGCCAAGGCAATCTGTCCCTGCCGGCTCCAGCGCTTGTGCCACAACATCGCCAGCAGCCCCGCGCTCACCGCCGCAACCAGCGACACGCCGTACACGCCGAGCAGCGGCGCGTAGCCCGCCAGCGGGCTGTCGCTGTGCGCGTAGCCCAGGGTCAACCACGGGAAGCCGGTGAAGATCATGCCGCGCAGCCATTCCACCAGCACCCACGCCGCCGGCATCAGCGCACACAGCGATACCTGCGTGGGGAGGCTGTACGCGGCTTCCGCACCGGAGCGGTTCTCTTCTTCCGGGCTCCTGAACACCGCGCCGGTCAGCGCCGGCAAACGCGCCTGCGCGTAACCGGCCAGCGCCGGAAACAGCGCGAGGAACGCCGCGAACAGCAGTGTGGCGGGCAGCGCGAGCGGCAGCGGCATGTTGCCGTAGTCATGCAGCGCAACATAGATCCAGCCGATACCGGCGCCGAACAGGCCGAGGCCGAACGCGAAGCCCAGCCATCCCGCCGCGCGCGGATCATCGGCGCGGCTCCACAGGGCGAACAGCACGGCGAGCGCCAGCACCGGGATGGCGAAGACCCCGAACGGCGCGAAACCGAACACGCACGACAAGCCCGCGATGAATGCGGCGAACAGGGATTTTCGAGTTTTGGACATCGAGAGAACCGGTACAGAAAACGCGCGAAGAATAACCGATTCCTTCCGATACGGCATTTGTGATTAAATCGCGCCCTGATTATTCAGTAACACCTCCCGCCATGGAAAAAATCCGCCTCTCCAAACGCATGTCCGAACTCGGACTGTGCTCGCGCCGCGAAGCGGACAGTTACATCGAGAAGGGCTGGGTGGAAGTCGACGGCGAAGTCGTGAGCGAGCTGGGCAGCAAGGTCTACCCCACCCAGCAGATCACCCTGCGCAGCGCCGCACAGAACACCCAGCAGCAGCGCGTGACGATCCTGCTCAACAAGCCGATCGGCTATGTATCCGGGCAGGCCGAACATGACTACAAGCCCGCTGTCACCCTGATCGACGGCGCTACACACTGGGCGGAAGACCCGTCGCCGCTGCGCTTCCACCGCAGCCAGTTGCTCGGCCTCGCCCCGGCGGGCCGCCTGGATATAGACTCGCAGGGCCTGCTGGTGCTCACCCAGGACGGTCGCATCGCCAAACAACTGATCGGCGAGGATTCCAAAGTGGACAAGGAATATCTGGTACGCGTGCAGGGCAAGCTCAAGGACAGCGGACTGGCGCTGCTCAATCAGGGGCTGAAGCTGGATGGCGAATATCTCAAGCCCGCCAAGGTGACCTGGCAGAACGAGGACCAGCTGCGCTTCGTGCTGCGCGAGGGCAAGAAACGCCAGATCCGCCGCATGTGCGAACTGGTCGAACTGAAGGTGACGGGATTGAAGCGCATCCGCATCGGCAAGGTGAAGCTGGGGAATCTGCCGCTCGGGCAGTGGCGCTACCTGGGAGAAAACGAGCAGTTTTAAATACTGCCCGGCATCAGGCTTTCACGTAATGAACAGCCAGGTCAGGCAACGCGGCGGGCTTGCCGAAATGCCAGCCCTGCCCGAAATCGCAGCCCAGCTCCAGCAGCTTCTTGCGCGCCAGTCCGGTTTCCACTCCTTCGGCGACCACGTTCATGCCGAGCGAGTGCGCGAGGTCGATTGAAGAGCGCACGATTTCCAGGCTCTGCGGGGAGTTCATCATGGGATCGATGAAGGCACGGTCTATTTTCAAGGTGCCGACCGGGTAGCGCTGCAGGTGCTCCAGCCCGGAGTGCCCGGTGCCGTAATCGTCCAGCGCAAGGCTGCTGCCCAGTTCGACCAGCCGATCCAGGATGCGCAACGCCATTTCGGGATGCTCGATCATGACCGTTTCGGTAAGCTCCAGCTTCAGCTCCGTCGACGGCATGCCGTGGCGCGCGATGATCGTCTTCACGTCGTCCACCAGCGATTCGCAGGTCAACTGGGTTGGCGACAGGTTGACGCTGACGAAAGGATACGGATAGGTGGAATACTGCCTCAGCGCCGGCCAGTCGCGACAGGCGCGCTCCAGCGTCCACAGCCCGAGCTCGCGTATCAGGCCGGTCTGCTCGGCAAGCCAGAGAAAATCCATCGGCGGGATCACGCCGTCCGTGGGGTGATGCCAGCGGATCAGCGCCTCGAACCCGACGATGTTGCTATCGGCCAGGTTGCAGATCGGCTGGTAATAGAGTTCGAATTCGTTGCGCGTCAGGGCGCGCGTAATCCCATGGGCGAGCGACAATTTCTGCGTAGCCTCGCCTCTCAGGGTGCTGCGATTGGCGGCTTGCGCCGGCGTGGTTTTTGCGTCCGGCGCCGGTTTTGCGGAGCCGCCCTGCTTGCTGCGGAAACGCTCCAGGATGACCATCAGCAGATGGCGCAGGATCGGGTCGCACTTATCCAGCAAGCCATCCACCAGCTTCCGCTTGACGGGAACGAGTATGGTCTTCTCGACGGCCCTGACCGTAGCCGTGCGCGGCTGCTGGTCGATCAGCGCGATTTCGCCGAACATTTCGTCCTTGCCCAGGGAGCTGACCTTATGCTCCACACCCTGATCCAGGATGAAAATATCGACCGAGCCCTTTTCGATGAGGTAGGCGCAATCGCCGGCATCGCCGACCTTGAATATCTGCTCACCTGCGGCGAAGACTTCGCGATCCAACTCGTCAAACATGTAGTCCCCCTGTTACGGCTCAGACGGCAACCGGATTCCATCTTTGTATAACTATCCCAGAGGTAGGGTCAAAAAACAATATACCGAACGGCCTAGTTCGATCGCTTCGATCCACTCCGGAAGTATTAGCGGAATTAGATATACGCTGAAACTCAGCGGTTATCCGGGGCCGGCGTTTCTGCTGCGATTTTTTTGCGCTCCACCAGCAGCGAATACAAGCGGCGGCTATCCGCGCGCAGCACGGTAAAGGCCAGCCCGCCGACCTGCACGCGGTCGCCGCGCCTCGGAAGCTGTCCGGCGGCCTTGAGCACCAGACCGCCCACGGTGTCGCATTCCTCGTCGCTGAATTCCGTGCCGAGCGCCTCGTTGAAATCGCCGATCTCGGTATCGGCTTTCACGCGCCACTTCCCCTTGCTGTCCGGGATGATGTTGTCCTCATCCTCGTTGAAATCGTATTCGTCCTCGATGTCGCCGACGATCTGCTCCAGCACATCCTCAATCGTCACCATGCCGGACACGCCGCCGTACTCGTCGGCCACCAGCGCGATGTGGTTGCGGTTGCTGCGGAAATCGCGCAGCAGCACGTTCAGTCGCTTGGATTCCGGCACGAACACCGCCGGGCGCAGCATGTCGCGCACGTTGAATTCTTCGCCAGCGTAATAGCGCAGCAGATCCTTCGCCAGCAGGATGCCGATGATGTTGTCCTTGTCGCCATCGGTCACGGGGAAGCGCGAGTGAGCGGTCTCGATGACGAAGGGGATGAATTTTTCCGGCGGCTCGCTGATGTCGATGACATCCATTTGCGCGCGCGGGATCATGATTTCGCGCACCTGGCGCTCGGAGACTTGCAGCACGCCTTCCATCATGGACAGCGCGTCGGCGTCCAGCAGGGTGCGTTCGTAGGCGGAATGCAGCAGTTGTATCAGTTGTTCGCGGTCTTCCGGTTCGCGCAGCAGGAACGCGGAGAGGCGTTCCAGCAAACCGGGTTTGCTACTTTCGGGGTCATCCATTTTTTATTTATGTGTGTCCTGGTAAGGATCGGGGAAGCGTAATTCTAGCATCAGCCCGGTTTCCAGTGCTTCCATCCCGGCAGCCTCGGTGTCGCTTTCGTGGTCGTAGCCCTGCAGGTGCAGGGCGGCATGGATCGCCAGATGCGCATAGTGCGCGAGGAGTTCCTTGCCCTGCTCGCGCGCCTCGCGCTCCACCACCGGCGCGCAGATGACGACATCACCGCAAATCAAATCGGCGTCGCCGCTGAGCGTAGCGGTATCGTCATAGACGAAGGTCAGCACGTTGGTGGCGTAATCCTTGCCGCGGTAATTTTTGTTCAGTTCGCGTCCCTCGGCCTCGTCCACGATGCGCAGCGTCATGGACGCATCGCGCCGCAGCGCGGCCTTGATCCAGCGGCGCAGTTGCACGCGCGTCGGCAGGTGCTGCGCGGCGCTCGCATACTGCATGACCAAAGAAAGTTTGGGCGGCATCATCTTATTCGTTTTTCTGCTGTTCATGACGCTCATAGGCCGAGACAATCTTTTGCACCAGCGGATGGCGCACCACGTCCTCGGCGAGGAAGTCGCTGAACGCGATACCGCGCACGTCCTTCAGTATCTCGCGCACTTCGATGAGGCCGCTCTTCTGCCCGCGCGCCAGGTCGATCTGAGTGACGTCGCCGGTAATCACCGCCTTGCTGCCGAAGCCGATGCGGGTCAGGAACATCTTCATCTGTTCGGGCGTGGTGTTCTGCGCCTCGTCGAGGATGATAAAGGAATGATTCAGGGTGCGCCCGCGCATGTAAGCCAGCGGCGCGATCTCGATCATGCCGCGCTCGAAGGCGCGGTTGACCTTTTCCAGCCCCATCAGGTCGTAGAGCGCGTCGTACAGCGGACGCAGGTAGGGATCGACTTTCTGCGCCAGGTCGCCGGGCAGGAAGCCGAGCTTCTCGCCCGCCTCCACCGCCGGGCGCACCAACACGAGGCGGCGCACCGCTTCGCGCTGCAGCGCATCCACCGCGCAGGCCACGGCGAGATAGGTCTTGCCGGTGCCGGCCGGGCCGACGCCGAAGGTGATGTCGTGTTCCTGGATGGCCTGCAGGTAGCTGTTCTGGCGCGGCGTGCGGCCGCGGATATCGGCCTTGCGCGTCATCAGGAGCGGCACGAAGTCGCTCTCCGGCTGCTGCTCACTGCGCCATTTCATCGCCTCGATCAGGCCGAGCTGGAGCCGCTCCAGCGTGATGTCGTGCTTGGCCTCGCGGTAGAAATCCTGGAGCACCTCGCGCGCGAGTTCCGCCTGCGCGCCCTCGACGCTGAAATGCTCGCCGCGCCGCGCGATGCCGACCTCCAGCGCGGTCTCGATCTGGCGCAGGTTCTCGTCCAGCGGACCGCACAGATGCGCGAGCCGCTGGTTGTCGAGCGGCTCGAGCGCGAATTGAATGACGGGAGTATTCATGGCTTCTATCCTCACCCTAACCCTGATGGAACTACTAGCCATCTGACTAACCCGTCAAAAAACGCTGGGTAAGTCATTGGTTACCTCCCTGCAAGGGAGAGGGGATCACAGGCTCGCCGCGCAGGGTATGGCGCACAACTTGCGTGATCTTCACATCGACGAACTGTCCGATCAGCTCCGGCGTACCGCGGAAATTCACCACGCGGTTGTTGTCGGTGCGCCCGGCCAGTTCACTCGTATCCTTCTTCGATACGCCTTCCACCAGCACGCGCTGCACCGTGCCGAGCATGGCCTGGTTGACCTTCAGTTCCAGCTCATCGATGCGCGCCTGCAACCGCGCGAGGCGCGCCGACTTCACGTCCGGCGGGGTGCCGTCCGGCAGTTCGGCCGCAGGCGTGCCGGGGCGGGCGCTGTAAACGAAGCTGAAGCTCACGTCGAAGCCCACGTCGTCGATCAGCTTCATGGTCGCCTCGAAATCACGCTCGGTCTCGCCGGGAAAACCGACGATGAAATCCGACGAGATGCAGATATCGGGGCGCACCGCGCGCAGCCTGCGCACGATGGATTTGTATTCCAGCGCCGAGTAGCCGCGCTTCATCGCCGCGAGGATGCGATCTGAACCGGACTGTACCGGCAGGTGCAGATGGCTGACCAGCTTGGGCGTGGTCGCGTACACATCGATGAGGCGTTGCGTCATCTCCTTGGGATGCGAGGTGGTGTAGCGCAGGCGCTCCACGCCGTCGAGTGCAGCGACCGCCTGCAACAGGAAGGCGAAATCCACCGTGTCGCCGTCCTCCGTCGCGCCGCAGTAGGCGTTTACGTTCTGGCCGAGCAGAGTGATCTCCCTCACGCCCTGCCCGACCAGCACCTGGATGTCGCGCAGCACGTCGATGAGCGGGCGCGACACTTCCTCGCCGCGCGTATAGGGCACCACGCAATAGGTGCAGTATTTGCTGCACCCTTCCATGACGGAGACGAAGGCCATGCCGACCGCCTTTTCCGGTGCGGGCAAATGGTCGAACTTCTCGATCTCGGGGAAGCTGATATCCACCTGCGGCACTCCCGTGTCGCGGCGTGCCTGCAGCAACTGCGGCAACCGGTGCAGAGTCTGCGGGCCGAACACCACATCGACATAGGGCGCGCGCTTCGCGATCGCCTCGCCCTCCAGACTGGCCACGCAGCCACCCACGCCGATCAGCAAGCCCGGCTTGGCCAGCTTGAGCGGGCGCACGCGCCCCAGGTCGGAAAACACCTTGTCCTCGGCTTTCTCGCGGATCGAGCAGGTGTTGAACAGGATGACATCGGCCTCCTCGGGCTGGTCGGTCTGTTCCATGCCATCGCAGGCACGCAGCACATCCGCCATCTTGGCCGAGTCGTACTCGTTCATCTGGCAGCCATAAGTCTTGATATAGAGTTTTTTGGTCATTCTGCTTGGTTGGACAATCGCCGCCGAATCGCGAAAAACACGGCATGTTGGAAATTAAGGGGCTGAATTTGCACTCGAAATTTGTGCAGGGGCATTTTGCGGGATTTTATCAAAAAAGGGCTTGTTTGCCCAAAGGATTGTGCTACGATTCTCCCTGCTTGGAGACAATGTTATTGTGTTCGACTTAGCTCTCAAGGAGGAGAAAATGGCAATTATCGCTGACCTTTCAACAGTCATCTGCGTAGTGGGATTGGGTCTGTTTTCCTTATGGGTGGTGCAACAAGTACTCGCCAGCAAGTAAAACCAGAATACTGCCGATAAAAAACCAGCTTCGGCTGGTTTTTTATTGGCGGCAACAGCAGATGAATCGATTTGCGCCATCGGTTCGCGAAGGCATCGGCGGACCATACCCATCCCTCCCCTTGCCGGCACAAACCCTCCCCGCGCCCGAAGTGAAAATATACGCGTAATTTGGTAGAATCCACCGCTGCCCGAACCCGCGCACCCAAAGGAATTGAATAACACGATGAATATGTTCAACCGTTTTAGCGAAACTTGCCTTGCCCGTTTGCACCCTCATGCCGCGCTGTTAATCGGCGCTTTGTTGTTAACTCCCGCTGCGCATGCCGATGACATCCAGGATGCCAACAAGCTGTTCAAGCAGGGGCAACACAGCCAGGCGCTGGACAAGGTGAATGGGGTTCTGGCCGGCAAACCAAAAGACGCGCAGGCGCGCTTCCTGAAGGGGTTGATCCTCACCGAGCAGGGCAAGACCGCCGAGGCCATCAAGACATTTTCCGCCCTGACCGAAGACTACCCGGAACTGCCCGAGCCCTACAACAACCTCGCCGTGCTGTATGCCAGCCAGGGGCAGTACGACAAGGCCAAGACAGCGCTGGAAATGGCGATACGCACCCACCCCAGCTATGCCACCGCACACGAAAACCTCGGCGACATCTATGCAAAGATGGCCAGCCAGGCTTATGACCGCGCCCTGCAACTGGACCGCAGCAATGCCGCGACGCAAACCAAGCTATCCATGATCCAGGACTTGTTTGCCGGCGGCCCACGTGGCAAGACGGCACCGGCGCGCAGCACTCCCGCCCCGAGCAAAGCCGAAGGAGCCGCATCGGCCGGCGAGGCGGCAAGCAAACCGGAATCCACCAAGCCAGAACCCGTTGCGCCAGCCACAGCCAAGCCCGCACCTGCCGCCGAAAAGAACCCCGAGCCTGCACCCAAGACCAATAACGGCGGCGAAGTGCTGAAGACCGTCAACGCCTGGGCTGCCGCATGGTCGGCCAAGGACGTGAACAAGTACCTGTCGTTCTATGCTTCCGACTTCAAAGTGCCGGGCAGTGAAAGCCGGGCAGCCTGGGAAGCTGCGCGCCGGGACCGCATCAGCAAGCCGAAATCCATCCAGGTCGGCATCAGCGGCGCAACGGTGAGCTTCAGCGACGCCAGCCATGCGACCGTGAAGTTCCAGCAGACCTATCGCGCCAGCCACCTGAAGAGCTCGGGCAACAAGACCCTGCTGATGGTGAAATCCGGCGGCAACTGGCTGATCCAGGAAGAGCACACGAAATAAGCCATGCTGCCCCGGCCACTATTTTCAATCTTGCTATGCAGCCTGTTGGCTGGCATGGCGCACGCCGCACCGGATTCGCGCAACACCGAGGTGCAGCTAGCGAAAAGCCTGCAAGCCATCAAGAACAGCCGTCTCGATATCGCGCTCAACGAGGTGGACAGCCTGTTGCGCGTCAACCCCAATTTCAAGCTGGCACACCTGGTCAAGGGCGACGTCCTGATGGCCCGCGCCGGCGCGATCGACAACTTTGGCAGCGCCGCGCATGCGCCGCGCGACAAGATCGAGGATCTGCGCGACGAGGCGCGGGTACGCCTGCAGCGAGTCCTGTCGCAACCGGACAGCAAGCTCGCACCGCGCTTCTTATGGAAGCTCGATGCACAACAGAAATATGCGCTGGTGGTGGATACCAGCCGCGCCACGCTGTTCGTTTATGAAAACGTGAACGGCGAGCCGCGCTACGTCACCGACTTCTACATCACCATCGGCAAGCTCGGCACCGAAAAAGTTTCCGAAGGCGACAAACGCACCCCGATCGGGGTGTATTTCGTCAAGGCCGAACTGCCGAAGAGCAAGCTTGCCGACTTGTACGGCGACGGCGCCTACCCGCTCAGCTACCCGAACGAATGGGACCGCAAGAACAAGCGCACCGGTAGCGGCATCTGGCTGCACGGCACGCCAAAAGATACCTACAGCCGCCCTCCGCGTGCCAGCGACGGTTGCGTGGTGCTGGCGAATGACGACCTGAACAAGCTCGCCTCCTACATGCAAGTCGGCGTCACGCCGATCATCATCACCAACAGCATGGAATGGAGCAGCGAACAGGATCAGAATGAACGCGATGCGCTGCTGCAGGCGGTCGAGCAATGGCGCAAGGATTGGGCAAATCTCGATACCGACGCCTACCTCACGCATTACTCGCGCGATTTTTCCAGCGACAGCGCGGATTACGCGGCATGGGCGAAACAGAAGCAGCTGGTGAACAGCGGAAAATCCTGGATCAAGGTCAACCTCTCGAAGGTCAGCGTGTTCACCTATCCCGAGCATCCCGGCATGGTGGTGGTCAATTTCGAGCAAGACTACAGCAGCAACAACCTGTCCAACCGCATGAAGAAGCGCCAGTACTGGATCAAGCGCAACAACCGCTGGCAGATCGTCTACGAAGGGGCCGCATAGCATGAAACACCTGTTTACCGCACTGCTCGCACTGCTGCTATGCGGCGTGATGCAATCATCCCATTCTCTAACTCAAGGCAAACAAGGTAAAAAAACCATGGTCAAACTGCACACCAATCACGGCGTCATCACCCTGCAACTGGATGCCGAAAAAGCCCCGGAAACCGTCAGGAATTTCCTCGAATACGCGAACAGCGGCTTCTACGACGGCACCATCTTCCATCGCGTCATCGACAACTTCATGATCCAGGGCGGCGGTTTCGAACCCGGCATGAAGCAAAAGAAGGCCAACGCACCGGTCAAGAACGAGGCGGCCAACGGCCTGACCAACGACACCTACACCATCGCCATGGCGCGCACTTCCGACCCGCATTCGGCCACTGCGCAATTTTTCATCAACACGAAGAACAACCAATTCCTCAATTATCCGGGGCAGGACGGCTGGGGCTACTGCGTGTTCGGCAAAGTGGTCGAAGGCATGGAAGTGGTGGACAAGATAGGCAAGGTCGGCACCGGCTTCCGTTCCGGGCATCACGACGTTCCGGAAGAAGACGTCGTCATCACCAAGGCGGAAGTGGTGAAGTAATCATAAAAAACGGCGCATCTCGCGCCGTTTTGTTTTTCATGCCCCATTCCCTGCTCATCTCCGACCTGCATCTCGGCTCCGGCCAGCCGCACAGCATGGCGGCGTTCCGGCGCTTCATCGCCGAAACCGCACCGCAGGCCGAGGCGCTGTATATCCTCGGCGACCTGTTCGATTACTGGGCGGGAGACGACGACCTGGAGGATGCATTCTGCGCCGAGGTGATAGCCGCATTGCGCGGCCTCGCGCAGCGCGGCACCGGGCTATACCTGATGCACGGCAACCGCGACCTGTTGATGGGCGCGGCGCTGGCAAACGCCTGCCGCGCCACGCTGCTGGACGACCCGGTACTGATCGATCTGTACGGCACACCGACGCTGCTCAGCCACGGCGACCAGCTATGCACCCATGATGCCGAATACCAGCGCTACCGCGCACAGGTACATGATGCGGACTTCCAGCGGCAGTTTCTCGCCCGGCCGCTGGCGGAACGCAAGACCTATATCGCGCAACTGCGTGAGCGCAGCATGGCGGAAAAGCAGAGCAAGGACAGCGCGATCATGGACGTGAGCGACGAAGCGGTCGCGGCCTTGCTGCGCGAGCACGGCTATCCGCGCCTGATCCACGGCCACACCCACCGCCCGGGCCGCCATGAGCATGCCGTCGACGGTCGCACCTGCGAACGCTGGGTGCTGGGCGATTGGGACCGGCAGGGATCGGCGCTGCGCTGCGACGCACAGGGCTGCCGCTCAGTCGTTTTTTGATTCCTTAGGGGAGCAAAGCTTCTCGCAGGGCACGCCGTCGCCGTTGCCGTCCAGCGTCTTGTGGCCGCACCGCGCCAAGTAATGCCTGGCTTCTTCACACGAAGACATCTGAGAACAATGCTTCTTGCTTCCGCAGGCGATGCCGGATGCGGTTGCAGCGGCGGCCCGGGGTTGCACCGTGGCCGCGTGCTGCTTGCGCCACTGCGAGGGTTCGACCGCCTCTTCTCCCGCCCATAGTCCGCGCCTGGCCTGCTGCGCTTCGCGCTGCAGCGCCATCAGCTCGCGGTTGCTGTGGAAACGTGAATATTCCCAGGCCATGCCGCGCCGCACCTGCTCGTGATTCACGTTGAGCCCGTCGGCATGCACGGTTGCGACCAGCCGCCCGTAATCATCCACCGCGCGGCTCACCACCCGTATCTGCTTGCCCATCGCCATGTCGGCCAGCGATTTCTGCGATGCGGTGCCATAGGGCTGGGCTTTCTCCGGCGCATCCACTTCGGCAAGCCGCACCTTCACCGGGTTGCCGCCCCGCAGCACCAGCAGCGTATCTCCGTCCAGCACGGCAATCACCTTGCCGGAGAAGTCTGCCGCCTGCGCCAAGCCGCCTGCCAAAAGCAGCAGGACACATGCCAGGCGGCGCAAACGGCTAATCATGACAGCACGCTCTTGACGACGGCCAGACACAGCAGGGTATAGCCGGCGGCGAGTAGATCGTCGAACATCACTCCGAGGCCGCCGTGCATGTTGCTGTCGAAATAGCGGATCGGCTGCGGCTTGACGATGTCGAACAGGCGGAACAGCGCGAAGGCCAGCAGCGCCCAGTCCCAGCCTGGCGGCGTGAAGAACAGCACCAGCATGAATGCCACGATCTCGTCCCACACGATACCTTCGTAATCGTCGATCCCCAGCGTCTTGCCAGTAATGTCGCACACCCGCACGCCGACAGCGAATGCAACAACCATCGCCGCAAGGAACAGCCAGCCCGTCAGGCGCGGCTCGAGGTACCAGTACATCGGGAAGGCGACCAGCGTGCCGAATGTCCCGGGCGCCTTGCGCGCCAGCCCGCTGCCGAAGCCGAACGACAGCAGGTGCGCCGGATGGCTCAGCAAAAATTGCCAGCTCGGTTTGACGAACAGTTCACCGGAAGTGGTCATAGCCGCCAGCCTCGACGTTGAGTGGATTGCCTGCCGCATCGTGCAGGGTGCAGTCGCGCCCCGCAACAATTTTTCCGATGCGGGTCAGCGGCAGGTTAAGCCGTTCGGCAAGCTCCGTCAATTCCGCATGTCGCGTTGCGGGAGCGGTGAAGCACAGCTCGTAATCGTCGCCGCCGGCCAGTGCACATTGCCTCGCCAGCGGCCGCGACAGATGGGCATGCAGGGCAGGCGAGAGCGGCAGCGCAGGGAAATAGAGCTGCGCGCCCAGCTGCGAGGCCTCCAGGATATGCCCGAGATCGGCGAGCAGCCCGTCGGAAACATCGATCGCGCTGCTGGCGATGCCGCGCAGCGCCAGCCCCAGCGTCACGCGCGGCTGCGGCCGGTGCAGCGCAGGCGCGCAGGCCGCAAATTCCGCATCGGACAGGGCGATGCGTCCCTGCAGATGCGCCAGGGCCAGCGCCGCATCGCCGAGCGTACCCGAGACCCAGATTTCATCGCCCGCCTGCGCGCCGCTGCGGCGCAACGCGCGTTCCGCCGGCACTTCGCCGAAGATGGTCACGCACAGGTTGAGTGGCCCGCGCGTGGTGTCGCCGCCGACCAGTTCCACGCCGTATTGATCCGCCAGCGCGAAGAAACCCGCGCTGAATTGCGCGAGCCACGCCTCGTCTGCCCCGGGCAGTGCGACGGCCAGCGTCGCCCAGCGCGGCGCGGCGCCCATCGCCGCCAGATCGGACAGGTTCACCGCCAGCGCCTTGTGTCCGAGCAGGAAGGGATCGGCGTCGGGCAGGAAATGCGTGCCGCTCACCAGCATGTCCGTGGACACCGCGAGCACATTGCCCTCATTCACCTGCAGCAATGCAGCGTCGTCGCCCACGCCGAGCAGCGCGCCGGGCGTGGCACGGGTGAAGAAACGCCCGATGAGATCGAACTCGGATATGCTCATCTGCTGCTCCGGAAAAATTCTAATCCGCAGTCTGTAGGTCGGGTTAAGCGCAGTTTTTTGCGCTGTAACCCGACATTCACTGCGCATCGTCGGGTTACGCGGCAAAGCCGCTAACCCGACCTACCCCGCTGAAAACAGGAAACCCTATCTCGCACTGACCTCGACCGCACGCACCTGCGGCGCGAGCTTGTCGAGCACGCCGTTGACGTACTTGTGGCCGTCGGTGCCGCCGAAGGTCTTGGCCAGCTCCACCGCTTCGTTGATGACGACCTTGTAGGGCACTTCGAGGTGCTGCGACAGTTCGAACGCCCCCAGCAGCAGCACGGAAAACTCCACCGGGCTGAGTTCGGCGAGCGGCCGGTCGAGATGCGGCGCGAGCAACGCCTCGAGGCCGGCGTGCTGATCCAGCGTGCCGCACAGCAATCTGGAAAACAATTCCTTGTCGAAACGGCCGAGATTTTTTTCCGCCAGAATTTGCTTTTCGATCTGCGCCTTGTCGCCCGCGGTAACGCGCCACTGATAGACGCCCTGCAGCGCAAGTTCGCGCGCACGGTGGCGCGGGCTCTTGCCCGGCGCCTTCTTCGTCTCCAGACCGGCGGCCGTGCTCATGCCAAGTCACGCAGCAGGTTGGCCATCTCGATGGCGACCAGCGCGGCCTCGCCGCCCTTGACGCGCATGCGCTCGATCGCCTGCTCGTCGTTGTCGGTAGTGAGGATCGCGTTGGCGACCGGCACGCCGCAGGCCAGCTGGACCTCGTTTACGCAGCGCGCCGACTCGTTCGACACCACCTCGAAGTGGTAGGTGTCGCCGCGGATCACCGCGCCCAGCGCGATCAGCGCATCGAACTTTTCGCTCTCCGCCATGTGTAGCAGCACCAGCGCGATCTCCAGCGCACCCGGCACCGTCGCCAGCGTGATATCTGCATCCGCAACCCCCTGCTGCACCAGCTGCGCGCGACATGCGCCCAGCAAACCTTCGCATATCTCGGGATTGAAGCGGCTCTGCACGATGCCGATACGCAGGCCCTTGCCGTCCAGTTTTTTCTCGATTTCCCTCATTTGTTTTCCTTGCCTTTAGACTGACACTGACAATAACTCACCACTTCCAGACCGAAGCCGGTCATGCTCGGCAGCTTGCGCGGCGTGCCCAGCAGGCACATCTTGCCCACGCCGAGGTCGCGCAAAATCTGTGCGCCGATGCCGTAGCTGCGCGGATCCCAGCGCAGCACCGGGTGTGCATCCTGCGTCGCGGCGGCGCGCGCCAGCAGGTCATGCGAAGTCTCTCCGTGGTGCATCAGGATCAACACGCCGCGTGGCGACTGGCTGATTCTGGTCAGCGCATCATGCACGCTGGTGGAATGCGAATGATCGACCTGCTCGAGGAAATCCATCACCGACAGCGGCTCGTGCACGCGCACCAGCGTCTCGGCATCGCGGCGAATCTCGCCCTTGCACAGCGCCAGGTGGGCGCGCTGCGTGGTCTTGTCCAGGTAGGTAACCAGCTCCAGTGTGCCGTAGGCCGTCTGCACGCTGCGCTGCGCGACGCGCTCGACCAGCTTCTCGTTCTGACTGCGGTACTCGATCAGGCTCGCGATCGTGCCGATCTTGAGGCCGTGCTGTTTGGCGAACCCGATCAGGTCAGGCAGCCGCGCCATCTCGCCGTCGTCCTTGAGGATTTCGCAGATCACCGACGCCGGCGTCAGCCCCGCCAGTTGCGCAAGATCGCAGCCCGCCTCGGTGTGCCCGGCGCGCACCAGCACCCCGCCGTTTTGCGCCATCAGCGGGAAGATATGGCCGGGCTGCACGATGTCGGCAGGCTTGGCATTCTTGCTCGCCGCCGCCTCGATGGTGCGCGCACGGTCGGCCGCCGAGATGCCGGTGGTCACGCCGGACGCCGCCTCGATGGACAGGGTGAAATTGGTGCCGAGCGGCGAACCGTTCTTGCGCACCATGAGCGGCAGATCGAGCTGCTTGCAATGCGCCTCGGTCAGCGTCAGGCAGATCAGGCCGCGGCCATGCTTGGCCATGAAGTTGATCTTCTCCGGCGTGACGAATTCGGCGGCGAACACCAGATCGCCCTCGTTCTCGCGATCCTCCTCGTCCACCAGCACGACCATGCGCCCGGCGCGGATTTCGGCGATGATGTCCTGAATTGGTGCTATGTCTGTCATGCGTAACCTCGAAAAACCGGCAGGCCCGCGCAGGAAGCGCAGCTGCCGAAGATGTGCAATTCTACCATTTTCGGCACGGCGACTCGCTTGTTCTACAGGGAGAACGGCAGGAAATGACCCGAAAAACGACACCCCGCAACTGGTCAGCGAAGGTGACCCGCGAGAGCTTCGCACTCGACCTCGAAGAAGGCGTCTTCACCTGGCAGGACCCGAAACGCATCGCCGAATCGCTGAGGCGCTCGGCGGAATCCAGCACACGCCGCAAAGCCCCGCCCTTCCGCTCCGCCATGTCCATGCTGGTGTTCTACGTCAACCGCGCGGGCAAAAATCTCGACGAGAACCAGAAGCGCATCATCGAACAAGCCAAGGATGAGCTGCGCGCGCTGTATGGAAAACGATAAAAATGCATAGATATTTCGGCATATTGTTTTCGGTGCAAAGGTCGGGTAGGGTGCGAACCGAATTCTCTCTACACCGGAACGCCATGTTTGACGCACAGTTTCGTCGTGTTTGATTGAATGACAACGATTTAAACAAACGGGTAAATACTAATGTTCCAGCTTATACGGCAGCCACAGCCAGAATATTCGGCGTTTTTGCCATCTACTTTACGTTGGGAGTAAGCACGGTGCATGCGTCTCGGGGCTTTGTGGAGTTTGTGTCGTTGCTCAGATCTGCGACCACATCATCAGACGTCCGGAACGCGTGGAACGTTTTGGATGCACCGCATGACTCGTTACGAGTAGTCACCGTGCTTTCTGACTATTCAAAAAACGTAACATTTCCAGGGATTGAGATTCGCAATTTGTCCGGCAAGCGAATAGTCACGCCGTATTTCTTAGGAGATTCACTTTATTTCAGCAGCCGAAAGATCATTGCACAAACCATCGTAGACGGCGAAATAAAGATTCCCCTCGATGGTTCAATAATGTTGGACACAAACATTGCGAGCTATATATCGACATATGTTTACCGCCGATCTTTCGGGAATAATCAAGCGGAGATCGTTAATGTCATACATCAACTTCTCGAAAATAATCCGAATTATGACTATCTCTACTACCTCGTGGAGAACTCAAAAAAACTAATTGACAGGTATGACTTCGACGACGCACCCGATGTCGATCAACTATGGTCAGACTTGGATATCGGATTCAAAGATAATCTCATTGCCCTTAGGCTGTTCTTAAGTATTGACAATAAAAGATATCGCGCCTGCAATAATGACAGCCCAACTATATCCACTACGGAAGCAGAAGATGTAGCTAAACGCTTCACTCATGACTTCTATTTTGGGGCAGAAGGCGCGTCAAATTTTGTAGAAATTAAGAAGCGTCTTACGCTAGCCAGAATCCTCCTGTACAAAATTGTTTCCATTCATTTTGGCTCAAATGAAGGCGTGAAGAAAAAGGCAACGAAGCTACTTACGTTCATGATCGACAGGCTGAATACGTACTTCGATCGTGAGATGCAGATTGCTATTAAGTACTTTGAAGAGGGGAAGAAATTTTCGTTCTTCGAAAAGATTGATAAAGGAAAGCATATCTCTGCCAATTCCATCAGAACCAAAATTGGCAATATGGCATGGGACCTAATGATCCCGCGTTTCATCGAGTCATTGTCTGCTGTTGCCGGCAACGGGCGGTTCTTCATTCCTCATTATTTAACGTGGGACGAAGGTCTAAAAATGTCTTTGAACCTATATAAGGCAAAAGCATGCATCTTCGATGATGAAACTGGCCGGGTAGTCACAATATCCGAAGTGGATACAGAGCGCTTACTTCGCGAGACGGTTGGTGATGCTCTTACTGAGATGTATTTCAACGCTGAGACGGCTAGCAAGCGGTACAAAACCCCACCTCTGCCCGATTCCCAGTTAGTGGCAATACTTGCTGAGGTAGAGTCCGAGCTTTACTCAGTTGCTCATGCGTAGCTCACTCCCAACCCATCAATCCACCGGACGCTGCGCGATAAAGCCGCGCAGCGCCGGTGATTTAAAACGTTAGGCAATTACAGTAATGTACACACTAAGAAAAAGACTGATCGCTAATGTTTGCTTAATCGCTAGCCTAGTATTGTTGTTTTCAACATTACGCGGGAAAAGCCAGTTGTTCATAGCCGTAGCACTAGTTATATTTTTCGTGCCTTGCGTAGTGGGCTATGCACTCTATCTGCTATCTCTAAAATGTCCAAAGTGCGGCAACACGTTCGGTGAAACTACGGTTTTTACTGATTTGCCGTTCTTTAAGTCTTTGAAATTTGCACCACTACGGGTACCCCGCCATTGTTACAGTTGTGGGGCGAAAGCAACTTGGAACTAATGGGGTCAGGGAACTAATGGGGTCAGCATCGCATTAAGTGAATACATGGCGAGCGATAGCTCGCCATGTTGCTTTTGGGTTTTGCTTTTCCTCCCCTGTGCGCCGCCGAGTAGCGGAAACTGGTCAGGGGATTTCGGCGAGGACTGTCTGAGCGCGTAGCGCGAGTTCCGCAGCCGCCTGACCAGTTGAGCAACGCAGGGAACCGCGCAGCGGCGGCAAACCGGGGGCGCCTTTTCTTCGGTTACCTTCTTTTGGCGACACAAAAGAAGGTGACTTGCTGCCGGGCAACCCCCGGCGGTTTTGATTTTAACGTGGTCGGGTTAAAACCCGACCTACACCTACTCCGCCGTAATCATCCTCTCGACATACCGCGCGATCAGGTCGATCTCCAGATTCACCTTCGCCCCCGCCTTCAGCTCGTTCAGCGTCGTCGCGTCCAGCGTATGCGGGATCAGGTTCACCTCAAACTCCGTGCCCGCGACATGGTTCACGGTGAGGCTCACGCCGTTGATAGCGATGGAGCCCTTGGTCGCGATGTATTTCGCCAGAGCCTGCGGGGCACGCACCACCAGCCGCCAGCTCTCGCCGATGTCGTTGAACGCGACAACCTCGCCGACGCCATCCACATGGCCGCTCACCAGATGCCCGCCCAGCCGGTCCGACAGGCGCAAGGCCTTTTCCAGGTTGACATGGCCGCCCTGCCGCTCCAGCCCGATGGTGCAGTTCAGCGTCTCGCGCGACACGTCCACGGTGAAGGCGCGGCCGTCGTGCTCCACCACGGTGAGGCACACGCCATTCACCGCGATGCTGTCGCCGATCTGCACGTCCTCCATGCCGAGCGACTCGGTCGCGACACTCAGGCGCAGGCCGCCGTCGCGGTCTTTCACACTGGTGATGAGGCCCACATCGGCAATGATTCCACTAAACATTCGGATACCTCTATAAAATTGTTTTGCGGGCAAATCGCGGCGTCGCGTGCTCGCTCATTCCTCGTCTATCCAACCTGATATGCCTCGTCATTCGCTGTGCGGCTCCTTGCGCTTCCTCCCGCAAAACAACTTTCTAGAGGCATCCTTCCACTCTTGCAGTAATTCGTAAATCATTTCCGACCTGCCGCACATCGCGCCACTTGAGGCCGATGCGCTGTTCGAGGCCGGTCAGTTCGCCGAGTTGCGCCATGCCGCGCGCCGCATCGCCCAGCAATTGCGGCGCGACGTACAGCAGCAATTCATCCACCAGCCCGGCGCGCAGCAAGGCGCCGTTCAGGATGCGGCCCGCCTCCGCCAGCACCTCGTTGCAACCGCGTTGCGCGAGGTCGCGCAGCATGGCCGGCAAATCGACCTGCCCCCTGCCGTCCGGCATCGTTACCACGGTCGCACCCACCTGCTCCAGCGCGGCGCGCTTTTCCGCATCCCGTGCGGCGGTGTAAATCAGCACTCCGCCACCGTGCAGCACGCGCGCTGATAGCGGCATCTGCAACCCGCTGTCCAGCACCACCCGCAACGGCTGGCGTGCAGTTTCCGGTTCGCGCACGTTGAGCCGCGCATCGTCCGCGAGCACCGTGTTGATGCCGGTCAGCACCGCGCAGGAGCGCGCGCGCCAGCGCTGCACGTCCTGCCTCGCCGCCTCGCCGGTGATCCACTGGCTGGTGCCGTTGGCCAGCGCGGTGCGCCCGTCGAGGCTCATCGCGATCTTGCTGCGCAGCCACGGCGTGCCGCGCGTCATGCGCGCGAAGAAGCCGGTATTCAGTTCGCGCGCCTCGCTCTCCATGAGCCCGCATTCGACCGCGATGCCGGCCGCGCGCAGCTTCGCGATGCCCTCGCCCGCCACCCTGTGGTTCGGGTCCTGCACCGCGACCGCCACGCGCGCCACGCCTGCCTCGACCAAGGCGCCGGCGCAGGGCGGCGTGCGGCCGTGGTGGCTGCATGGTTCCAGCGTGACATAGGCCGTCGCTCCGCGCGCCGCTTCGCCCGCTTCGCGCAGCGCATGCACCTCTGCATGCGGTTCGCCGGCGCGCTCGTGCCAGCCTGTGCCGACGATGTCGCCGTCCTTCACCAGCACGCAGCCGACGCGCGGATTCGGGCTGGTGGAATACAGGCCGCGCTCCGCGAGCCGCAGCGCCTGCGCCATCCATGCGCTGTCCTGTGCGGAGAACATGCTAGCCTGTCCGCTTCGCGGCGCGCCCCGTGCCCTTGCGCACCGGCGTCTTGCTCACCGCCTCGACCTCCTCGGCGAAATCGCCGACATCCTGGAAGCTCTTGTACACCGAGGCGAAACGGATATAGGCGACCTTGTCGAGCTTGAGCAATTCCTTCATCACCATCTCGCCGATCTGGCGCGAGCCGACTTCACGCTCGCCCAGGGCGAAAACTTTCTGGATCACGTGATCGATCGCCGCATCCACCAGCTCGGTCGGCACCGGGCGCTTGTGCAGCGCGCGGCTAAAACTGGTGCGCAGCTTCGCCTCGTCGAATTCGCTGCGCATGCCGTTCTGCTTGACCACCTGCGGCATGCGCAGCTCCACCATCTCGTAAGTGGTGAAGCGCTTGTCGCACGACTGGCAACGGCGACGGCGGCGGATGCTGTCGCCCTCCTCGCTCTCGCGGGTGTCCACCACCTGGGTGTTGTCACCTTTGCAGAATGGGCATTTCATGGCGTGAAATGTGAAACGTGAAACGTGAAACGATGCATCCATTCTCCCGGCAGGGAGGATCGCGCCTTAGGTGCGAGGTGGGCATCACCTTTCACTTTTCACCTTTCACGGCTTTAAGCGCCATACACCGGAAACTTTTCGCACAACTGCTTCACCTCGCCTGCCACGCGTGCGATCACCGCGTCGTCGTTCGGCGCTTCGAGCACATCGGCGATCAGGTGCGCGAGCTGCTCCGCTTCCAGTTCCTTGAAGCCGCGTGTGGTCATCGCCGGGCTGCCGATGCGGATGCCGCTGGTCACGAAGGGCTTCTGCGGGTCGTTGGGGATGGAGTTCTTGTTCACCGTGATATGCGCGCGTCCCAGCGCGGCCTCGGCATCCTTGCCGGTGATATTCTTGGGTTGCAGGTCCACGAGGAACAGGTGGCAGTCGGTGCGCCCGGACACGATGCGCAGGCCGCGCTCCTGCAGCACCTTGGCCATTACGCGCGCATTGTCCACCACCTGCTTCTGGTAGGCCTTGAATTCCTTGCCGGCCGCTTCCTTGAACGCCACCGCCTTCGCGGCGATCACGTGCATCAGAGGGCCGCCCTGGATGCCGGGGAAGATCGCCGAGTTCAGCACCTTCTCGAATTCCGCCTTGGCGAGGATCACGCCGCCGCGCGGGCCGCGCAGGGTCTTGTGGGTGGTGGTGGTGACGAAATCCGCGATGCCGACCGGGCTCGGGTACACGCCCGCCGCGATCAGCCCGGCGTAATGCGCCATGTCCACGAACAGGTAGGCGCCGACGCTGTCGGCGATCGCGCGGAAGCGCTTCCAGTCGATCACCAGCGCGTAGGCCGAGGCGCCCGCGACGATCATCTTCGGCTTGTGCGCCAGGGCCAGTTGCTGCACCTGGTCGTAATCGATTTCCTCGTTTGCATCCAGGCCGTACTGGATCGCGTTATACAGCTTGCCGCTGGCATTGACCGATGCGCCATGCGTCAGGTGCCCGCCATGCGCCAGCGACAGGCCGAGGATGGTGTCGCCGGGCTTGAGCACCGACATGTACACCCCCTGGTTCGCCTGCGAGCCGGAATTCGGCTGCACGTTGGCGTATTCCGCGCCGAACAGTTCCTTCACGCGGTCGATGGCCAGCTGCTCGGCGATATCCACGTACTCGCAGCCGCCGTAATAGCGCTTGCCCGGATAGCCCTCGGCATACTTGTTGGTCAGCTGGCTGCCCTGCGCCTCCATCACCGCCGGGCTGGTGTAGTTTTCCGAGGCGATCAGCTCGATGTGATCTTCCTGACGGCGGTTTTCGTTCTGGATCGCGTCCCACAGTTCAGGGTCGAAAGCGGCGATGGTATTTTTTCTGGAGAACATGGCGTTAATTCCTGAAATGATGAAAGCGGGAAAGGCGCGCATTCTACCATGCAGGCAGGGCGCAAACGCACCCTGCAGAGCTTACAGAATGACGAGATAGGTGGATTCCGGGCTATCCATCAGCAACCGGATATCTTCTGCCTTGTTGCGCAGAATCAACTCGATCTGCCTGGTGGTGCAGTTGCCGCGGCGAACCCAGACAACCTTCGGGGGAGAGCCATACAACAGGCTCAACTCATGGAAATCGGAATCCTTGCTGACCAGGATGTAGCGGTGTTTCTTGGCATACTCCCACACCTCCCGATCCGATGCTGCACCCAAGCCGATCCTTGCGACATGTTCGGACTTCGGAAAAATATCCGCCAATCCCAAGACCAAGGAAGGCGCAAGATTTTCGTCGAACAGGAGTTTCAAGCATTCACCGCAAGCTGGTGGTGCTCACGGTCGGCGGCATAGGCCAAGCAGGCCTGTATGTCCTCGGGCGTCAGATAGTCGAATTCGGCAAGAATTTCAGCAGGCGTCATTCCCGACGCAAGATAGTCCAGAACGTCATAAACCGTAATGCGCAGCCCGCGAATGCAAGGCTTCCCGCCACGTTTTCCGGGCTCTATGGTAATGCGCTCCTTGTAATTCATGCCAGCCTCCAGCAAAGTTGAACTGAATTATCCGGTTTTTGGGGAGAAAAAGGCAACCCGGCATTATTTGAGGCAGGATTCACCCTACCGCCCCGCGACGGTCATGCCTTCCACGAGGATAGAGCCGCACTGGCGCGAGCCCTGCACGAGGATGTCGCTGCCGGCGGCAACAATGTTGCGGTACATGTCCTTCAGGTTGCCGGCGATGGTGATTTCCTGCACCGGGTACCGGATCTCGCCGCCCTCCACCCAGAAGCCCGCCGCGCCGCGCGAATAGTCTCCGGTGACATGGTTCACGCCCTGACCGAGCAGTTCGGTGACCAGCAGGCCGCGCCCCACCTTCTTCAGCAGCGCGGCGAAATCCAGCTCGTCCCCGCCCGACGGCTTCAGGATCAGGTTGTGGTTGCCGCCCGCGTTGCCGGTGGTGTGCAAACCGAGCTTGCGCGCCGAATAGCTGCCGAGAAAATAGCCGCGCAGCACGCCGTCTTCGATGATGCGGCGCGCCTGCACCCGCACGCCCTCGTCGTCGAACGGGCTGGAGGCCAGCCCCTTGCGGATGTCCGGGTTGTCTTCGATGTTGATGTGCGGCGCGAAGACCGGCTTGTCCAGATGGTCGAGCAGGAAGGAGGACTTGCGGTACAGGCTGCCGCCGCTCACCGCGCCGACGAAATGCCCCAGCAGGCTGGAGGCGATCGGCGCCTCGAACAGCACCGGCACCTGCATGGTGTCGAGCTGGCGCGCGTTCAGGCGGCGCACCGTGCGCTCGGCCGCGATGCGCCCGACCTGCTCCGCATCCAGCAAATCCGCGGCATCGCGCGCCACGCTGTACCAGTAGTCGCGCTCCATCGCGTCGTCCTTGCCGGCGATCACCGCACAGCTCAGGCTGTGGCGCGAAGTCGGGTAGCCGCCGATGAAGCCAAGACTGTTGGCGTGCACGAACTGCGCCTCATGCACGTTCACCGTCGCGCCTTCCGAGTTGTTGATGCGTTTATCCGCATCCAGCGCGACCCGCTCGCACTGTCTCGCCAGTTCGATCGCATCGTCCACCGGCAAATCCCACGGGTGATACAGATCCAGGTCGGGAAAGTCTCGCGCCAGCAGGTCGGCGTCGGGCAGGCCGGAGCAGTCGTCCTTTGCGGTATAGCGCGCAATCGACAGCGCGGCATCCACCGCGTCGCGCATCGCCTGCGGCGAAAAGTCCGAGGTGCTGGCGTTGCCGCGCTGCTGGCCGATATAGACGGTGACGGACATACCCTTGTCGCGGTTGTATTCGATGGTCTCCACCTCGCCCTGGCGCACCGTGACCGTCTGGCCGAAGCCTTCCGAAACATCCGCGGCCGCAGCCGATGCGCCGCGCTGCCTAGCGTACCCCAGCATGTATTGCGCGATGTTGCGCAGGCTCTCGGCGGAGTTGGAAAACCTGTCCCGGCTGTGGTCGAGGGAACAGTGAGCGGAAGACACGGGTGTGCTCATAACGGAAACGTAACCATGACGAAAGGCGGTATCATAGCAGCATCTCATAACCGCATCGCACACCATGAACCGGCGCCGCCAACACAGCCAGGACGAAGAAGAACTGGACCTACCCCCCAGCAAAACCAAGGTCAAGCAGCAGATGCTTGAATTGCAGGACATCGGGGAGGAACTGGTCGCGCTCGGCAAGGACCAGCTCGCGCAACTCGACCTGCCGGAAACCCTGCGCGACGCAATCCACGAGATGCACCGCATCAACAAGTTCGGTGCGCAGCGCCGCCAGATGCAATACATCGGCCGGCTGATGCGCGACGTGGATCCCGCACCCATCGTCGCAAAACTGGACGCCTGGAAAGGCCGCTCGCAACAGCACACCGCCCACCTGCACCAGCTGGAACGCTGGCGCGACCGCCTGCTGGAAAGCGACGACGCACTGACCGAACTGCTCGCCGACCACCCGCAGGCCGACACGCAACACCTGCGTGCGCTGATCCGCAATGCGCAGAAGGAAAAGGAGGCTGGGAAGCCTCCCAAGAATTACCGCGAAATTTTCCAGGCGCTGAAAGAGATCATTCCCGAACCGGAGTGAAGCGGGGTGCACAGACCGGAGGCTTGCTGGCCCTTCCCGCACCAGAGGGCTACGCCCCACCGTGTCCGTGCCGCCCTCCCAAGAATTACCGCGAAATTTTCCAGGCGCTGAAAGAGATCATTCCCGAACCGGAGCGAGGCTACTTCTCAGTCCGGCTTGAAGTCGTAGGGGTAGGTCGACAGCACCGGCCTCAGCAGCATGTCCTCGTTGAGGACGTGATCCCTTATCCAGTCGCTCAGGAAATGGGAATAATGTTCCGATGCGCCGTCTGACCATATGCCATTTTTGGAGATCAGCTCATCCTTCATGTGCTGAAACTCCCTCAGCACATGCTCATGCTCCGACTTGTTTTGGCCGAAGGGGAAATTGACTGCCTGCGCAATCCTCTCCTCATTGACGAAATGGACATACAGATGGTGCTCGAGCTGCTCAAGCGCCTGCGCCAAGGCGAAACTGTCCCTCGCCCTGATCATGGCCTCCACACCATTGACCATCACGATCAGTTTTTTGTGATCGGCATCAATCGATGCATTCCCGATGCTGAGATCATCTGTCCATGTTTCCATCATGCCATCCCGTGAGGTATCTCCGCCCAAAGCATCGCCGATGCGGACAGGCGCGTCACTGGGGATTCTACCCCACTAATGAATGACGGCATATATGCCCGGCAACCCTGCTAAACTGCGCGCCTCAATCAAGAAGTCCAATTTTCCATGCTGATTACCGAATACCGCCTTGACCTCGCCATCCAGGCCCTGCGCGCCATCCTGCCGCTGGCGCATCCCGCCGACACCACGCTGCGCTATTTTTTCAAGGACGAGCGCATCGGCTCGAATGAACGCGAACTGGTCGCCGAGACCGTGTTCGGCGTGCTGCGCCATCGCCTGCTGCTGGAGCATGCCTGCGGCGATAACCCCACACCGCGCCGCATGGCGCTCGCCTGGCTGATGAAGTTCGGCGGCTACAACCTGCGCGAGATCGAGCCGGTGCTGAAGCACGGCGAGAAGGAATGGCTCGCCACGGTGAAGGGCGTGAAGGCGGGCAGCCTGCCCTTGCCAGTGCAGGCCGAGCTGCCCGAGTGGCTGGTGAAAAAGATGCGCGCGTCCTATTCGGACGAAGACATCCTCGCCATCGGTCAAGCCATGCAGCAGGGCGCGCCGCTGGACATCCGCGTCAACACCCTGCTCGCCAGGCGCGACGAGGTGCTGCAACAACTGCGCGACCAGAAGATCGAAGCCGCTGCCACGCCTTACTCGCCGATCGGCATCCGCCTCAAGGAAAAAATCCCGCTGAACCGCGACGCGCTGTTCACCGAAGGCAAGGTCGAAGTGCAGGACGAGGGCAGCCAGCTGCTCGGCTTCCTGCTCGCGCCTAGGCGCAACGACATGGTGGTGGATTTCTGTGCGGGGGCGGGCGGCAAGACGCTGATGCTGTCCGCGCTGATGAATTCGCAGGGGCGTTTGTATGCGATGGATGTCTCGGAGAAACGCCTTGCCAATCTCAAGCCGCGCCTGAAACGCTCCGGTGCGAGCAACATCCAGCCGACGCTGATCGCGAATGAAAACGACCTCAAGGTAAAGCGCCTCGCGGGCAAGATCGACCGTGTGCTGGTAGACGCGCCATGCAGCGGCTTGGGCACGCTGCGCCGCAACCCCGACCTGAAATTCCGCCAGTCGCCCGGCAGCATAGAGGAACTCACGCAAAAACAGGCCGCCATCCTCACCTCCGCGAGCCGTTTGCTGAAAAAGGGCGGCCGCCTGGTGTACGCGACCTGCAGCATCCTGCCGGAAGAGAACCAGCAGATCGTACAGGCCTTCCTCGCCGCGCATCCCGACTTCGTGCTGAAACCGGCCGGCGAGGTGCTGCAACAGCAGAAGATCGCGCTGGACACGGGTGACTACCTCGAACTGCGCCCGCACTTGCACGGCACGGACGGATTTTTTGCGGCGGTGCTGGAGCGGGTCTAATCCATCTTGCCCTGTAAAGTAAAACGACCGCAGACACGGTCGTTTTGCTTTGTGGAATAAATCTTGTCCCAGTTAGAACGGGATATCGTCGTCGAAATTGTCGAAGCTGTTCTTCGCCGCCGGTGCGGCCTTGGCGGGAGCGGCGCCGGACGAAGCCGTAGCGGGCTTGTTCTCCACCACCTCGAAGCTGCCTGCACCGGAGGACTTGCCACCGAGCATGGTCATTTCGTTGACGATGATCTCGGTGGTGTAGCGGTCCTGTCCTTCCTTGGTCTGCCACTTGCGGGTCTGCAGCTTGCCCTCGACGTAAATCTGCGAGCCCTTCTTCAGGTATTCCCCGGCGATCTCGGCGAGGCGCCGGTAGAACACCAGGTTATGCCACTCAGTCTTTTCCTGCTTCTCGCCGCTCTTGTCCTTCCAGTTCTCGGAGGTCGCGAGCGTGGCGTTGGTCACCGCCTCGCCGTTGGTCATGTAGCGGGTTTCCGGGTCCTTGCCCAGGCGCCCTATCAGAATCACTTTATTCACCGACATGTCATGCTCCCTTCATCACGAGTTGTTCCACCGCCGCTTCGTCGAATCCATGCTTGTCCACCTTGAGGCAGGCCATGCGCTCCGCTGCGATCACCATTACCTCGCGCACCCCGGAGAGTTGCGCGAGACGCTGGCGCAATTCTACCGCAGCGGCATCGTCCAGTTCGGGCAAATGATAAAGTTTGGTGCGCACCGGCGCCGGGGGCTGCATGCCGAAGGCGATGGCCAGCCACAGCAGCAGCAGCACGGCGTCGAACACGAACACGGCATCGCCGCCGACGAACTGCATCAGCGCACCGCCGACCAGCGAACCGAAGAACGCGCCGAGGAACTGCACGCTGCTGTAAACCCCCATCGCCGTGCCCCTCGCGGCCAGCGGCGCGATGATGCTGATCAGCGCGGGCAGCTTGGCTTCCAGCACGTTGAACGCGGTGAAGAAGACTAGCAGCGCCGCCGTCACGCCCCACAGGCTGTGCTGCATGAACAGCAGCATGATGAGGGAAATCGCCGCCAGCGCGATCGCCAGCAGGAATACCTGCTTCACCTTGCCCTGCTTTTCCGAGACGATGATGAGCGGCAGCATCAGCACGAAAGCCGCCAGCATCACCGGCAGATAAACCTTCCAGTGCTGCGACACATCCAGATCATCGGCCTGCAGCAGGAACGGCACGCGCATGAACACCGACATCAGGATCGCGTGCACCGCGAAAATGCCGAAATCGAGGCGCAGCAGATCCCTGTTGCGCAGCACCTCGCCGAATTGTTTCTTGCTCGCCTCGGTGTCGCTGTGGAAGCGTGTGATTGCCGGCTCGGGGATCACGAAACGCACCACCAGCAGGGCCAGCAAGGCCAGCACGCCGGTCAGCTCGAAGATGCCGGGCACGCCGAGCAGGCCATTGAGCACCGGGGACAGGATCAGCGACAGCGAGAACGTGAAGCCGATGGTCATGCCGATCAGCGCCATCGCCCGCGTGCGCACCTCCTCGCGCGTGAGGTCGGCGGTCAGCGCCATCACCGCAGCATTGATCGCGCCCGCGCCCTGGATGGCGCGTCCGGCGATCACCCAATAAATGTTGTCCGCCGACGCGGCGATGAAGCTGCCCAGCGCGAACACCACCAGCCCGCCGTAAATCACCGGCTTGCGCCCGTAGCGGTCGGAAAGCCAGCCGGACGGGAGCTGCAATATCGCCTGGGTCAGCCCGTAAGCGCCAAGCGCGATGCCCATCAGCAAATGGCTCTCGCCGCCGGGCAATTGCTCGGAATACACCGCAAAAATCGGCAGAATAATGAACAAACCCAGCATGCGCAGGCCGTAAATGCTCGCCAAGCCAAAACTGGCGCGGCGCTCGACCGGGGTCATGAAATTTGAGGCAGACATGGATGATTCAGGAAAACGCAAAAGTCGCGCATTTTAACAGGTCGCCGCGCCTGCCGTCAGATATGCGCAAGAGCGGCGTATGGGATGGCAATGGCGCGGATTTGATACCGGCGCAACTGGCGGTTTGAGGAATTAATTGCGCCGCCAAAAGTCTTATAACTTCAGCAGCGGATGATCCTTGGGCAATTGTTTGGAATACCAGATGGCAAGTTTGTGCCGCAAGGATTTTTCGGCGACCTGATCTTCCGGCAAAGGCTGGAGGCTTTGTCATGAACCAGCAGCCGGTAGATGTATAACAGCTTCTCGCTCGCCGAATCAGTCGGTTCAAATTCGACCACACCCCGCCCCTCCGCATACGTCACCCCTGCGAGCAACGCCTCTTTAAACAATGCCGCTTCATTCTTCAGTTTCTTCATGGCGACCTCCGTCATTTGCCTGCCGAAATTGATGTGGCGTGCGCTATGCGCGCGTAATGTTTATTGCTGCGAGCGGTGTTTGAGCTGACCCCGTTAATTCGCGTTAATTCGGTAGAGTTGGGCGAACTAACTCTCTACCAGTTTCCTCAATTCTCCATACAACCATTCCCCATCATCTTTACCGATTTTTATGTCTGGCCGAGCAAAAATCCGGAGTCGCTGCAAGTCATTAATAAAATTCTTATTAACTCCCTCTATAACCGGAGAGATTTTCTCTAATGTTCGAAGATCCATAGGATTTGATGAGGACTGAACTCGCACAAAGATGTCACTGCCGAGCTTTACATTACCAGGCTCAAAGGGTACATCCAGCAAAACGAGTGGCGCCCCATCCGCCTCATGCAAACCAAGCTTCTTGGCTAAAGAATTGGCGAGTTGATTTTCAAATCTTCTCATAGTCTGATAGCTCATTGTATGAGACACAAGCGCCTCAATTACTGGCTTATCTTGCTTAAGCGGCTCAGCATCGCACAATCTAAGGTTTCTGTCGTAGACCTCTCGGTAAAGAACTTTTTCATGCTTAACTACAAAATTTAAAAGTCGCACAGTTGAGGTCAATTTTTTCTGTTCAGCATACTCATAAAAAAACATAAGCATTTCACGCTCATCAACCAAAAGTGCTTGCTCACGAAGTTTGCATTCAAAGTCGCCGCACTCCCTCAAATCCAAAAGCGCGCGACGAATAGCAGCGTTATATGCACGATTAGGCTGATTCCAATATACACGCTGAAAGAGCCAATACCTCATCAGAATAATTTGCTCTGCTACAGTAATTCCTGAAGTCTTCAAACTAACTTGACTAACATTATTTCCACTTACCCCTGGGCTAATAATGAGATGCGGCAGCAAATCATCAATCTCAAAAGAATCTCCACTAGACAACCCAAGGTGTAAAGAATCTCTGCGTACAAAATCAATCACACGCGCATCGAGTGAAGAATTCAATAAAGCATAAAGAATCGTTTCATCGGCCTCCTCCAAATCAGTTGTAGAACCAGCCATGAGTATTCTTTTAAGCTTACTCATATCAATTGCAGGAAAATCCTGGCAAATCAGACCCTCTAACGTAAGACCTTTATGCGATATGAAATTATTCCCAAATATTTCATTGAATAAATCGGCGCGACCGAATGAGGCGAAGATTTTATTTTCACCTGGCGGCAGTCGCTTATTTAATTCATGAATCACATTAGAAAATGGAAATCGTGAAACGTTGTATAACAACCCCGCGACCAATCCAGTTTCAATAGAATTTTTACTCAGCACACCGAGAAATGAGGGTTCATCGATTAGTGAGCTTAACATGCGACGAACATTCTCCATCACACCCAAAGCATGCTCATAACGTGTGTGCGTCCCACCCGGCGAGGCTGACCTGACAATCGTAAGTTGTGGCACTCCTTGAAGACGAATAACCGCAGGATGACGAACTAAGCCGTCTACTCTCTTGGTAAGTGCCAGCGCCTCTATTGGCATCATTCTTTTTCTTGCAACTACGGCACTTGGCTCTAATTCTGGCACCCCACCACGCTCACGATGAACCGGTAGACAGTATTCAATTTGCTCCGCAACTTCTTCTACTGTTTTAAATTGCCCAATGGCGCTAAATGTTTGTGTAGCCTTTAATACCGCAGCGTTAATCCATGGCGCATTTGATAACGTTGATAGGTATTGAAGTAACTCCAATACAGATTTGGAAAAACCATATAAGTCCCACCTCGGAAACCATTTCTTAAGCTCACTTGCATCAACCTTACTGCCAAATTGATTTGATATTTCCTCTGGAGAATATGATCTCGTACCAGCAATGAACACTTTATCACCAACCTCGCCGTCTATTTTTCTGGGCATCCCAACGTCCCCAACAATAGCCCTCAAATGTTGGCCGTCCTCAATGAAAATATTCTTCGGCGCTATGTCGCAGTGAAGAAAATTGCGATAGTGAAGATAAGAAATCCCGCGAGCCATTTGAGAAACAAACTGAATCGCCACCTCCGGATTGTTACGTAATTTTACTCTTACAAATTCCGCATTAGGGCTGTTTTCAATAACCTCTTTAAGGGTGCATCCAGTAATTAGATGTGTAACTAAAAATGGAATTTTTTTAATATTTCCATCTTCCATTTTAAGATCAACTTCACCAGCATCGACAACCTGAACAAGATTTTCATGTGAAAACTGCGAGATATTTTTTATTTCTTCCAAAAAATTTTCTTGGGCAGGCAAAAACGATGTTGACGCATCGCTTTTCAGTAAATCTTCACGCATTACGAACAATTTTAGCGCCCGAGGTACATCAATCTTGCGAGCGCCATCAAGTTCTTGAAAAACTTTATATACAACACTTGATCCTCCCACACCGAGAGGCTGAACCAAATCGCATGTTGCATCAGAACTTTCCGAACGAAGCACGTATCTGCTAATTTTTGATTCTTGCATCAACTTGAGCTTTTTTACTCTAGGGTCAATAGTTGATTTCATCATTTCTTACTTCGTCCAGTTCACGTTAGGTATCAAAATTGACATTCCGCGTACTTCTCTACATGTCGATGTAACTTTCCAATCAAAAAGGAACGAAGAGAGACGGCCTGTAATTGCCGGAATGGCACAAAGAAAATGCAGAGAGGCCTACAGTCATTGTTATTCCCCTAAATAACAAACTTGCTGTGATGATTCCCACAGGCGTGGGAACCCCTTGCGGATGAAAAACTCCACCCGTTCGCGCCAGCCTCCTGTTCTGATTATCCGCCGTGCCCGAGCCGTACTTTGCGGCGTGGTAGTGTTGCGGCGGTTGCGCAAGTGGGCTGCACTCTAAACGAGGCAGTGGGAAGTTGCAACGGCAGGGTGGCTACCCGTTACGCCGCCATCCTTTCGACTTCGCGCTCGATCCTGTCCTTCAATTCCGCTTCGGCGATCTTCAGGTCGTAGTTCAGTTGCAGGTTCAGCCAGGACTGTGCATCCGTGCCGAAGTAGCGCGCAAGCCGCAATGCGGTGTCGGGCGTGATGGAGCGGCGTTCCTTCACGATTTCATGCAGCCGGGTGGCAGGTACGCGCAGTGCCTGCGCCAGCGCATGCACACTCATACCCAAAGGTGCGAGATATTCCTCCCGCAAGATTTCTCCCGGATGTACCGGGCGCATTCCATTCTTCGCCATGTTGCACTCCTCAGTGGTAATCGACGATTTCCACGTCGAATACGTCGCCATTATTGAACTTGAAACAAATACGCCACTGGTCGTTCACCCGGATGCTGTGCTGCCCCTTGCGATCTCCCTTCAACGCTTCCAGCCGGTTGCCCGGCGGTGCGCGAAGGAAGTCCAGCGTGACGGCGGCTTCCAGTTGCGCCAGTTTGCGCTCAGCCACTTCCTGAATTGCGCGGAAGCGGCGCGGACTGCTTCCTTCAAACAGCGCCTTGGTGTCCCTGCAGGAGAACGACCTGATCATAATGCGCACAGTATTACGCTACACGTTATATGTCAACAGCAACGACGGGGATGTTGGAAGGGTGAAACAGGATGACTTGCACCGGATATGCGGCAGGGAACAAGTGGGCGGTTTGGCGGTCTATTCCTGGTCATTGCGCGGGTTGGGAAAGCCTGGGAATTCGCGTATATTGGAAGGTCGTTTTTCACTACGCACTTTGCCGGACGTACTGGGACCTTCGACGGGCTCAGGGCGAACGGGTCTGGAATTTAAAAGCATGGAACAGATACGGATACGCGGCGCACGCACCCATAACCTGAAAAACATCAGCCTCGACTTGCCGCGCCACAAGCTGGTGGTGATCACCGGATTGTCCGGGTCGGGCAAGTCCTCACTCGCCTTCGATACCTTGTATGCCGAGGGGCAGCGGCGCTATGTGGAATCGCTCTCCGCCTACGCGCGGCAGTTCCTGCAGTTGATGGAAAAGCCGGATGTGGACTTGATCGAGGGGCTTTCCCCGGCCATCGCCATCGAGCAGAAGGCCACTTCGCACAACCCGCGCTCCACGGTCGGCACGGTCACCGAGATCCACGACTACCTGCGCCTGCTGTTCGCGCGCGCGGGCGACCCGTATTGCCCGCAGCACGACCTGGTGCTGGCGGCGCAATCGGTCGGCCAGATGGTCGATCACGTGCTGCAACTGCCGGAAGGCACGAAGGTGATGATTCTTTCGCCGCTCATCGTGGAGCGCAAGGGTGAGCAACTGGATTTGTTCGATGAGCTGCGCGCGCAGGGTTTCACGCGGCTGCGCATCAACGGCAAGGTGTACGAGATTGATGCGCTGCCGAAGCTGGAGAAGAACAAGAAGCACACCGTCGAGATCGTGGTGGACCGGCTGAAGGTCAATGTGGAAGCCAAGCAGCGCCTCGCCGAATCGTTCGAGACCGCGTTGCGCCACGCCGACGGGCGCGCGCTGGCGGTGGAGATGGATACCGGGAAGGAGCACCTGTTCTCGGCAAAATTCGCCTGCCCGATCTGCAGCTATTCGCTGCCGGAGTTGGAGCCGCGCCTGTTCTCGTTCAACAACCCGATGGGCGCGTGCCCCAAGTGCGACGGCCTCGGCGTGATCAGCTTCTTCGACCCCAAGCGCATCGTCGCCTTCCCGCAGATGTCGCTGAGTTCCGGCGCGATCAAGGGCTGGGACCGGCGCAACCAGTTCTATCACCAGCTGCTCGCGAGCCTCGCGAAGCATTACAACTTCGATATCGAGCAGTCCTTCGAGAGCCTGCCGGAGAAAATCCAGCAGGTGATTCTGTACGGCAGCGGCAAGACCGAGATCGCCTTCCAGTACCTGAACGAGCGCGGCAAGCCGGTCTTGCGCGAACACGCCTTCGAGGGCATCGTCAACAACCTGGAGCGCCGCTACCATGAGACCGATTCGCCCGCGGTGCGCGAGGAGCTGGCGAAATACCTGAACAGCTGCCCCTGTCCGGAATGCAAGGGCACGCGCCTGCGCCTAGAGGCGCGCCATGTGCGCGTCGCGGACAAGAACCTCTACGAGATCAGCGCGCTGCCGCTGAAGCAGGCGCTGACTTTTTTCCAGGGCCTGAAGCTGCCCGGCCACAGGCAGGCAATTGCGGAAAAGATCGTGCTGGAAATCGCCAGCCGCCTGACCTTCCTCAACAACGTCGGGCTGGATTACCTGTCGCTGGAACGCTCCGCCGAGACGCTGTCCGGCGGCGAGGCGCAGCGCATCCGCCTTGCGTCGCAGATCGGCTCGGGCCTGACCGGCGTGATGTATGTGCTGGACGAGCCTTCCATCGGCCTGCACCAGCGCGACAACGACCGCCTGCTCGCCACGCTGAAGAAGCTGCGCGACATGGGTAACAGCGTGATCGTGGTCGAGCACGACGAGGACGCGATCCGCAATGCCGATTACGTGGTGGACATGGGGCCGGGCGCGGGTGAGCACGGCGGGCTGGTCGTGGCACAGGGCACGCCGCAGGAAATCTGCGCGAGCAAGCAGTCGCTCACCGGCGATTATCTGTCCGGCAAGCGCAGCATTCCCGCGCCGGAAAAATACCGCAAGCCGGATGCGGAACGCATGCTGCAGATCGTCGGCGCTTCCGGCAACAACCTGAAGGGCATCACGCTGAACCTGCCGGTCGGCCTGCTGGTGTGCATCACCGGCGTGTCGGGCTCGGGCAAGTCCACGCTGATCAACGACACGCTGTATCCCGCCGTGGCGCAGCACCTGTACGGCAGCAGCGCCGAGCCCGCACCCCATGCGGAAATCAGCGGGCTGGAGTTTTTCGACAAGGTCATCAACGTCGACCAGAGCCCGATCGGGCGCACGCCGCGCTCCAACCCCGCCACCTACACCGGCCTGTTCACGCCGATTCGTGAGCTGTTTTCCGGGGTGCCGTCGGCGCGCGAGCGCGGCTACGGGCCGGGGCGCTTCTCGTTCAACGTCAAGGGCGGGCGCTGCGAATCCTGCCAGGGCGACGGCGTGATCAAGGTCGAGATGCACTTCCTGCCGGACGTGTATGTGCCGTGCGACGTGTGCCACGGCCAGCGCTACAACCGCGAGACGCTGGAGGTCCAGTACAAGGGCAAGAACATCCACAACGTGCTGCAGATGACCGTCGAGCAGGCATACGAATTCTTCAAGCCGGTACCGGTCGTCGCGCGCAAGCTGCAGACCCTGCTCGACGTGGGCCTCGGCTACATCACGCTGGGGCAGTCCGCGACCACGCTATCCGGCGGCGAGGCGCAGCGCGTCAAGCTGTCGCTGGAGCTGTCCAAGCGCGACACCGGGCGCACGCTGTATATCCTCGACGAGCCGACCACCGGCCTGCATTTCCACGACATCGCGCTGCTGCTCAAGGTGATCCACAAGCTGCGCGATCAGGGCAACACCGTGGTGGTGATCGAGCACAACCTCGACGTGGTCAAGACCGCCGACTGGGTGATCGACCTCGGCCCAGAAGGCGGCGAAGGCGGCGGCCGCATCATCGCCGAAGGCTCGCCGAAGGACATCGCCAGGAGCAAGAACAGCGTGACCGGGAAGTATCTGAAGCCGGCGCTGGGCAAGCAATAGCGCCGCTCGGAGCGAATCGATGTTGAAAATATCCAGACAGATTGCCATCCCCGATGCCGAGATCGAGCTGCATGCGATCCGCGCACAGGGCGCGGGCGGCCAGAACGTCAACAAGGTCTCGACCGCAATTCATCTGCGCTTCAACATCAATGCGTCGTCGTTGCCGGATGACTTCAAGGAAAAGCTCCGTCAACTGACCGACCGGCGCATCTCCGCCGACGGGGTGGTCGTCATCAAGGCGCAGCGCTATCGCAGCCAGGAGAAGAACCGTGAGGATGCGCTCACACGGCTGCAGGCTCTGATCGGCAGCGCGGCTATCGTGCAGAAGAAGCGCACCGCGACCAAGCCGACGAAGGCTTCCAAGACGAGGCGGCTGGAGAGCAAGACCCAGCGCGGGCAGCTGAAGGCGTCGCGCGGCAGGGTCGAGGAATAATTGTGATCTCCAAAGGAAAACTGAATTAGTCCGTTCGCCCTGAGCCTGTCGAAGGGCAAACTATTGATTGCCAATCGTCCTCCGCTCATGGTTCGACAAGCTCACCACGAACGGAGGACTTGCTTAGCGCTTTCCTAATTCCAGCTCACACTCAGCCTGCGTGTATTCGCACCTCGTCTAAACGGCAACACCCTTTTCGTCAAACATCCCCTCGAAGAGGATCGAGCTGAGGTAGCGTTCGCCGGAGTCGGGCAGAATGACGACGATGGTCTTGCCGGCGTTCCCGGGACGCCTGGCCTGGCGCACTGCGGCGGCGACCGCTGCGCCGCAGGAGATGCCGGAGATGATACCCTCTTCATGCGCCAGACGGCGGGCGTACAGCACCGCGTCCTCGTTGCTTACCTGCTCGACCTCGTCCACCAGCGACAGGTCGAGGGTATCCGGCACGAAGCCCGCGCCGAGTCCCTGGATTTTGTGCGGCGCGGGTTTCAAAGGCTCGCCGGCGCGTGCCTGGGTGAGGACCGGACTCGCGGAGGGCTCGACCGCCACCGAGGTGATGGCCTTGCCCTTGGTCTGCTTGATATAGCGCGACACGCCGGTGATCGTCCCACCGGTACCGACGCCGGAGACGAAGATATCGACTTTGCCGTCGGTATCATTCCAGATTTCCGGTCCGGTTGTCTGCTCGTGAATGGCGGGATTGGCCGGGTTCTTGAACTGCTGCAACAGCACGTAGCTGGGATCGGAAGCCGCGATTTCCTCGGCCTTGGCGATCGCGCCGCTCATGCCCTTGGCGCCTTCGGTCAAAACCAGGTTAGCGCCGAACGCGACCAGCAGCTTGCGCCGTTCGATGCTCATGGTTTCCGGCATGGTCAGGGTGAGCGGGATGCCGCGCGCAGCGGCGACAAAGGCCAGCGCAATGCCGGTGTTACCGCTGGTCGGTTCGACGAGCTTCTTGCCGGACCCGAGCAGGCCACGCTTCTCGGCGTCCGCGATCATCGCCGCGCCGATGCGGCATTTGACGGAATAGGCGGGATTGCGCCCCTCGATCTTGGCGAGGATGGTCGCAGGCGCGCCGTCGGTGATGCGGTTGAGGCGCACCAGCGGGGTACGGCCTATGGAAAGGGAATTGTCTGCGTACCAGTTTGCCATGAGTTTCTCCTGTTATCGTTATTGCCCTCTCCTGCAGGCGCGAGAGGGTTGCGGATCAGAAGTTTAAAATGAAAAAGCCGGACAAGTCCGGCTTTTTTTAATGCTGAAACATCCTTCGACAAGCTCAGTATGAACGAATGTGCTCGTTACTCTGCCTCGACGGCCTCGGCTTCTGCCGGGCGATCCATCAGCTCGATCAGCGCCATCGGGGCATTGTCGCCCTGGCGGAAACCGAACTTGAGGATGCGCAGGTAGCCGCCGTTGCGTGCCGCATAGCGCGGGCCGAGCTCGTCGAACAGCTTGACGACCATTTCGCGGTCGCGCAGGCGGGCAAATGCCAGACGGCGATTGGCCAAGCTCGGGTTCTTGCCCAGCGTCAGGATGGGTTCCGCGACGCGGCGCAGTTCCTTGGCCTTCGGCAGGGTGGTCTTGATGACTTCGTGGCGCAACAGTGATACGGTCATGTTGCGGAGCATCGCCAGACGATGGCTGCTGGTGCGGTTGAGTTTTCTTAAGCCTGAACGGTGACGCATGATTTGCCTCTCTTACTTCTGATTTTCTCTAACTTCTATTTTCTATTGCACCGCTTTAAGCGGAAGCCACAGGCCAGTTTTCCAGCTTCATGCCCAGCGACAAATTGTGCTCGGCAAGGACCTGCTTGATTTCGTTGAGTGACTTGCGGCCCAGATTCGGGGTACGCAGCAGGTCGTTCTCGGTGTACTGGATCAGGTCGCCAATGTAGTGGATACTTTGTGCCTTGAGGCAGTTCGAAGAACGCGGAGTCAGCTCCAGATCGTCCACCGGACGCAGCAGGATCGGGTCAACCTTGGGAGCCTGCACCTTCTCGACGACCGGCTCAGTGCCTTCCAGGGCGGCGAACACGGAGAACTGGTCGACCAGGATGCGTGCTGCGTTGCGTATCGCCTGTTCCGGATCGATGGCGCCGTTGGTTTCGATGTTCATCACCAGCTTGTCGAGGTCGGTGCGCTGCTCGACGCGCGCGCTTTCGACTGCGTAGCTGACGCGGCTGACCGGGCTGAACGATGCGTCCAGCGCGATATGCCCGACGGCACGCGATTCGCTCGATACCTGGCGAGCAGTTGCGGAAACATAACCGCGGCCTTGTTCAACCTTGATCTGCATGTCCAGCTTGCCGCCGGCAGTCAGATGCGCGATCACATGATCGGGATTGACCACTTCGACATCGGCGTTGCCGCTGATGTCGGCGGCGGTTACTACACCCGCGCCTTCTTTCTTGATGGTCAGCACGACTTCCGGCACGTTATGCAGGCGCAGCACTACACCCTTGAGGTTCAGCAGGATGTCCACGACATCTTCCTGCACGCCATCGATAGTTGCATATTCGTGCAACACACCGCTCATCTTCACCTCGGTCGGTGCAGCGCCGGGCATGGAAGACAGCAGGATGCGACGCAATGCATTGCCCAATGTGTGGCCGTAGCCGCGCTCAAAAGGCTCCATCACCACCTTGGCCTGGGTGGCGGAAATCTTTTGCACGTCAATGATGCGGGGCTTCAAAAATTCATTCTTAGGCATACGCTACTCCGCGTGGATTACTTGGAATACAACTCAACCACGAGATGCTCGTTGATGGTTGCAGGCAGTTCAGCACGTTGTGGCTTGGCTTTGTATGTTCCCTTGAGCGCTTTGGTGTCCATTTCGATCCATTCCGGGAAACCGCGCTGTTCGGCGGCAGCAAGTGCCGCCTTGATGCGCAGATGCGCCTTGGATTTTTCGGCTACTTCCACCACGTCGCCGGGGCGTACCTGATAGGAAGGGATGTTGACGCGCTTGCCGTTCACCATGACGCCGTTGTGGCGAACCACCTGGCGCGCCTCGGCACGCGATGCGCCGAAGCCCATGCGGTAGGACACGTTGTCCAGTCGCGACTCCAGATTCTGCAGCAGGTTCTCGCCGGTAATGCCGCGCTGGCTTTCAGCTTGCTTGTAGGTCAGGCGGAATTGTTTTTCCAGCACGCCATAGATGCGGCGCACTTTCTGCTTCTCGCGCAGCTGGCCGCCGTACTCGGACAAACGGGTGTTCTTTTTCTGGCCGTGCTGGCCGGGCGGATAGGCCCTGCGTTCAACGGCGCACTTGTCGGTGAAACATTTTTCGCCCTTCAGGAACAGCTTCTCGCCTTCGCGGCGGCACTGACGGCATTTTGCATCAAGATTTCTAGCCAAAATCGACTCCTAAATTAGATACGGCGCTGCAATTAAATACGGCGCTTCTTGGGCGGACGGCAGCCGTTATGCGGCACCGGTGTGATATCGGAAATGCTGGTGATCTTGAAACCGGCAGCATTCAAGGCACGCACTGCGGACTCGCGGCCGGGGCCGGGGCCCTTGATACGCACTTCAAGATTCTTCACGCCGCATTCAACAGCGGACTTGCCCACTGTCTCAGCCGCCACCTGGGCTGCGAAGGGCGTGCTCTTGCGCGAGCCCTTGAAACCCTGCGCACCACTGGTAGACCATGCCAAGGTGTTACCCTGGCGGTCGGTAATGGTGACGATGGTGTTGTTAAAGGAAGCATGAACGTGCGCAATCCCTTCGGCTACGTTCTTTTTGACTTTCTTGCGCACCTTCGTGCTTGGCTTGGCCATAATCTAATCCTCTAATGCGTTATAGCAAACTTACTTCTTGGCGCCGGCAATCGCCTTGCGCGGACCCTTGCGAGTGCGTGCATTGGTGCGGGTGCGCTGGCCACGGCACGGCAAACCGCGACGATGGCGCAAGCCGCGATAGCAGCCCAAGTCCATCAGGCGCTTGATGTTCATCGTCGTCTCGCGGCGCAGGTCACCTTCCACAGTGAACTTCGCGACTTGTTCGCGCAGTTTTTCAACTTCCGCGTCGGTCAAGTCTTTCATCTTGGTGCTGGTATTTACGCCAGCAGCCGCGCAGATATTCTGCGAGCGCGAACGCCCGATACCGTAGATTGCAGTCAAGGCAATCACAGCGTGTTGATGGTTGGGGATATTGACCCCTGCAATACGTGCCATGCAGCTACCCTATCTTTGAAAAGACGAAAATTATATCACCGAGAGCCGATTCTGTTCAATTAGCCCTGACGTTGCTTGTGCCGCGGTTCCGAGCAAATGACGCGAACCACGCGCTTGCGGATAACGATCTTGCAGTTGCGGCAGATCTTCTTTACTGATGCCTGTACTCTCATTTTTCTCTCCTTGCTCGCTCAACTATTTGGCGCGGAACACAATGCGCGCCTTGCTCAAATCATACGGCGTCAACTCCACGGTCACCTTGTCGCCAGGGAGGATGCGTATGTAGTGCATGCGCATTTTCCCCGAGATATGACCCAACACCACATGACCGTTTTCCAGTTTGATCCGGAACGTCGCGTTCGGCAACGATTCCTCGATCTCACCCTGCATCTGAATCACGTCTTCTTTGGCCATTAGCGCGTAAACCCACCCTTGAAATTAGCTTTCTTCAGCAGGTTTTCATACTGATGCGTCATCAGGTATGACTGCACTTGTGCCATAAAATCCATCGTCACCACCACCAGGATCAACAGCGATGTGCCGCCAAAGTAAAACGGCACATTCCACTTCACCACCAGAAATTCCGGCAGCAGACAAACCAGGGTGATATACACCGCGCCGATCAGGGTCAGGCGCAGCATAATCTTTTCAACATAGCGCGCAGTCTGTTCGCCGGGGCGTATACCGGGCAGAAACGCGCCGCTCTTCTTCAAATTGTCCGCCGTTTCTTTCGGGCTGAACACCAGCGCCGTGTAAAAGAAACAGAAAAATATAATCGCTGTCGCATACACCAGCACATAAACCGGCTGACCGGGAGACAGCATGGCGCTGATATCCTTCAGCCAATTCATGCCGCTGCCGCTACCAAACCAGCCCGCGATCGTCGCCGGAAACAGGATAATGCTGGAGGCGAAAATCGGCGGAATTACACCGGCCATATTCAACTTCAGCGGCAGATGGGAGCTTTGCCCGCCATATACCTTGTTGCCCACTTGCCGCTTGGCATAGTTCACCAGAATCTTGCGCTGGCCGCGCTCCACGTACACCACCAGCGCTGTGACCGCAATCGCCCCGAGAAACAGGAACAGCACCAGCGGAATGGAGAAGGCGCCAGTGCGCGTCAACTCCAGCGTGCCTCCAATCGCACTGGGCAAACCCGCCGCAATACCGGCAAAAATAATCAGCGAAATACCGTTCCCCAAGCCGCGTTCGGTGATCTGCTCGCCCAGCCACATCAGGAACATCGTCCCGGTCACCAGGGTAATCACCGAGGTCAACTGGAACATCGTGCCTGGATTCGGCACCAGCCCCGGCTGTGACTGCAATGCCACCGAGATGCCAAACGCCTGGAACAGCGCCAAAACCAATGTACCGTAGCGGGTGTACTGTGTAATCTTGCGGCGACCTGCCTCGCCTTCCTTCTTCAACTGCTCAAGATGCGGAACTGCTATCGCCGCCAGTTGCATGATGATCGACGCGGAGATGTACGGCATGATCCCCAGCGCGAAAATCGTGAAGCGCTCCAGCGCACCGCCCGAGAACATGTTAAACATTCCAAGGATGCCGTCCTTCTGCGACTTGAACAAATCCGCCAGAACCGTCGGGTCGATCCCCGGCACCGGGATATGCGCACCGATGCGGAAGACCACCATTGCGCCCAGCAGGAACCAGAGGCGTTGACCTAAATCACCGTACTTGCTCTTGCTTGCGCCCTTGATCACTGTACTCACTTACAACCTTACTCGGCGATGCTGCCGCCAGCGGCTTCAATCGCTGCGCGCGCACCCTTGGTTACCAGCAGCCCCTGCAGCTTCACCGCGCGGAAAATCTCACCGCACAGGATGATTTTCGCAGTCAGTGCATTGGCATGAACCACACCCGCCTGCTTGAGCGCAAGCAGATCGATACTGTCCACCGGCATTTTCTGGAGGTCGGACAAACGCACTTGTGCGGTGTCATTGCGCGTCAGCGAAACAAAACCGCGCTTCGGCAAACGACGTTGCAGCGGCATCTGGCCGCCCTCGAAACCGACCTTGTGGAAGCCGCCGGAACGGGATTTCTGTCCCTTGTGTCCGCGGCCGGCAGTCTTGCCCAGGCCCGAACCGATACCGCGGCCAACGCGGCGTTTGGCATGTTTGGCGCCTTGTGCAGGCTGAATATTATTGAGTTGCATCTGTTATACCTCGCACTTAACCAGGTAATAAACCTTGTTGATCATGCCGCGCACGCAGGGAGTGTCTTCCAGTTGCACGGTATGGTTGATACGGCGCAGACCCAAGCCGCGAATCGTGTCGCGATGCGACTTCTTCGTGCCGATCAGGCTCTTGATCTGCGTCACTTTGATGGTTTTGGTTTGTGCCATGTCTTACCCCAGAATATCGTCGACACTCTTGCCGCGCTTTGCGGCAATCTCGGAGGGCGAATTGATCGCTCTCAGTCCGTTCAGCGTGGCGCGCACCACGTTGTACGGATTACTGGAGCCGATACACTTGGCCAGCACGTCACGCACGCCGACCGCTTCAAACACTGCGCGCATCGCGCCGCCGGCGATAATGCCAGTACCTTCGGATGCAGGCTGCATCAGCACCTTGGCTGCGCCATGCTTGCCGATTACGGTATGATGCAAGGTGCCGTTCTTCAGGCTGATCTTGACCAGATTGCGGCGCGCCTCGTCCATCGCCTTTTGCACGGCAACCGGAACTTCCTTGGACTTGCCTTTGCCCATCGCGACGCGGCCATCGCCATCGCCAACCACCGTCAGTGCGGCGAAACCCATGATACGACCACCCTTAACCACCTTGGTGACACGGTTCACGGAGATCATTTTTTCGATCAGACCGTCATCACGCTCTTCTTGCTGCTGCATTTTTCCTTGCGGCTTAGCCATCGCTCAACTCCAATTAGAACTGCAGACCATGTTCACGCGCGGCTTCAGCCAACGCCTTGACACGGCCATGATACCGGTTGCCGGAACGGTCGAACGCCACCTGGGTAATGCCAGCCGTCTTCGCCTTTTCAGCGATACGCTTGCCCACCACGACTGCGGCAGCCTTGTTGCCGCCATTCGCCATATCCTTGCGCACATCAGCCTCGATGCTGGACGCACTCGCCAGCACTTTGCTGCCGCAGTCAGAAATTATCTGGGCATAGATATGCAAGTTGGTACGGTGAATAGCCAGACGTACCGTCTTTTTCTCAGCAATGCGAGCACGGGTTTTGCGTGCCCTGCGCTGACGCGCTTCTTTCTTGTTCAACATATCCGCCTCAGTTATTTCTTCTTGGTTTCTTTCAGAACCACCACTTCATCGCTATAGCGCACCCCCTTGCCCTTGTAAGGCTCGGGTTCGCGGAAGGCGCGAATCTCAGCGGCAACTTGTCCGACGCGCTGCTTGTCGGCGCCCTTCAACACGATTTCAGTTTGTGTCGGAGTTTCGACCTTGACACCGGCTGGCATCTTGTATGCGACCGGATGGGAAAAACCCAGGGTCAGGTTCAGCGTATCCCCGGCAGCTTGTGCACGGTAGCCCACGCCAACCAGGTTCAGCTTGCGCTCGAAACCCTTGCTCACGCCCTGCACCATGTTGGCCAGCAACGCACGGACCGTGCCGGACATCGCATTGGCCTGCATGGAGTCGTTTTGCGCCTTGCACAACAGACTATCGCCCTCGCGCACCACGCTTACGTCGCCCGACAAGGCTTGCTTGAGGGTGCCCAACGGGCCCTTCACCGAAACTTCGCCTGCAGCCAGCGTGATTTCCACACCGCTCGGTACTACAACAGGATTCTTGGCAACTCTAGACATGTTTACCTCACTACGCGACTACGCACAGCACTTCACCACCAATTCCATTGGCGCGTGCTTTGCGGTCGGTCATCAAACCCTTGGAAGTCGACACAATGGCGATCCCCAAGCCGTTCATCACCTTGGGAATGTCATTGGAACCCTTGTAAATGCGCAGGCCGGGACGGCTGACACGCTGAATCTTTTCGATTACCGGGCGGCCGCTGTAATACTTCAGGCCGATTTCCAGCGTCGCCTTGCCGCCTTCGCCCTTGATGACGCTAAAACCGTCAACATAGCCTTCATCTTTCAACACCTCGGCAATCGCCACCTTCAACTTGGAGGAAGGCATTACTACCGTGGCTTTTTCCGCAAGCTGCGCATTGCGAATGCGCGTCAGCATGTCGGAGATCGGATCACTCATACTCATTTAATTGCTCCTACCAGCTTGCCTTAACGACACCGGGAATTTCGCCGCGCATCGCGAACTCACGCACCTTGATACGCCCCAAACCAAACTTCCTGAATGTGCCACGCGGACGTCCAGTCAATGCGCAGCGGTTGCGCAGACGCACCGGACTGGCATCGCGCGGTAATGCCTGCAGCTTCAGGCGCGCAGCGGCGCGCTCTTCCTCGCTGAGCTTCATGTTGGAGATCGCTGCCAGCAATTCCGCGCGCTTGGCCGCAAACTTCTTTACGGTGTCGCGGCGTTTTTGTTCGCGGTTAATCAGTGCCATCTTAGCCATTAGTATTCCCTCATTTCTTTAATGGGAGTTTGAATGCCAACAGAAGCGCCTTGGCTTCCTCATCGGTCTTCGCGGAGGTGGTGATCGTAATGTTCATGCCACGCAACGCATCAATTTTTTCGTATTCGATTTCCGGGAAAATGATCTGCTCTTTCACGCCCATGTTGTAGTTGCCGCGGCCGTCAAAGGACTTGCCGGAGATACCGCGAAAATCGCGGATACGCGGAATCGCAACGGAAATCAGACGATCCAGGAACTCATACATGCGCTCCTTGCGCAACGTTACCTTGCAGCCGACCGGATAGCCTTCGCGAATCTTGAAACCGGCAATCGATTTTTTGGAGAGTGTGACCACCGGCTTCTGCCCGGCAATCTTCTGCATATCGCCAACTGCGAACTCCATCACTTTCTTGTCCGCCACCGCCTCGCCCACACCCATATTCAGGGTGATCTTCTCGATGCGCGGCACTTCCATGACGGACTTGTAGCCGAACTGCTTCATCAGGTCCTTGGTGACCTTGTCCTTGTAAAATTCGTACAAACGAGCCATGCTCTTACCCCTTAAGCGTCAATCATTTCGCCGCTGGACTTGAACACGCGCACCTTGCGCCCGTCTTCCAGCGTTTTGATACCGACCCGATCGCCCTTGCTGGCAGCCGCGTTGTAGATCGCCACATTCGATATGTGAATCGGCAATTCCTTCTGCACGATCCCGCCGGTTGAACCCTTCACCGGATTGGGCTTCTCGTGCTTCTTGACCTTGTTGATACCGCTCACCAGCAGGTATTCACCCAGCACGCGCAGCACATTGCCGCGGTTGCCCTTGTCTTTACCGGCGATTACGATAACGTCATCGTTTTTCTTGATCTTGCGCATGATTTTCCTCGACTCGATCCGTTGCCGCTTACAGCACTTCAGGTGCCAGCGAAACGATCTTCATGAACTTTTCGGTGCGCAACTCGCGTGTCACCGGCCCGAAGATACGTGTGCCGATAGGCTCCAGCTTGGCGTTCAGCAGCACTGCCGCATTGCCGTCAAACTTGATCAGGGAACCATCCGTGCGACGCACACCCTTGGCAGTGCGAACCACCACGGCGTTGTACACTTCACCCTTCTTTACACGGCCACGCGGGGCGGCATCCTTGATGCTGACCTTGATGACATCGCCGACGGAAGCGTAACGGCGCTTGGAGCCGCCCAACACCTTGATGCACATAACAGAGCGTGCACCGGTATTGTCAGCCACATCTAAAACAGACTGCATTTGTATCATTATTTAATCTCCAACTTTTTCCGCACACGGCGGCCAGTTTTGGAACCCGTTCGGGTTAGGTCGCCGCAAGCGGCGATGAAACGAAGCCGCGCATTATATGCAAATTCTGAAAAGGTGCAAGCTAAATTATGCTGCAGCAGCCTTTTCAACCAGCTTGGCAACGCGCCAACTCTTTGTTTTTGCCATCGGGCGGCATTCTTCAATGGTTACCACATCTCCGGTATGAAACTCGTTAGCCTCATCGTGGGCATGGTATTTCTTTGAAACGCGGATAATCTTGCCCAGCAACGGGTGTTTTACCTTGCGCTCAACCAGAACGGTTACAGTCTTGTCCATCTTGTCGCTTGTTACAGTACCGGTCAGGGTACGCTTCAGTTTGGATTCGCTCATTGCTTTAGAATCGCTCATTTCTGGGCACCCTTCTCTTTCAATACGGTCTTCACGCGGGCGATATCGCGGCGTACCTTGCGCAATTCGCTGGTATTGGTCATTTGCTGCGTCGCAACCTGCATACGCAGGCCGAATTGCGCTTTGGTCAGCGACAATACTTCCTGTTGCAGATCCGCCTCGGACTTGGTTCTAAATTCACTCGCCTTCATATCATGCACCTACCTGTCTGACCACGAAGGTGGTCGCAATCGGCAACTTCGCGGATGCCAGACGGAACGCTTCGCGCGCCAATGTTTCATCCACGCCGTCCATTTCGTACAGCATCTTGCCAGGTTGAATTTCGGCAACGTAGAACTCTGGATTACCCTTGCCGTTACCCATGCGGACTTCGGCCGGCTTCTTGGAGATCGGCTTGTCCGGGAAAATTCGGATCCAGATACGCCCACCGCGTTTGATATGACGGGTCATCGCACGGCGTGCGGCCTCGATCTGACGCGCCGTCAAGCGGCCGCGCGCAACCGCCTTCAGGCCAAACTCGCCGAAACTCACCTTGTTACCACGGGTGGCTATACCGGTATTACGGCCTTTTTGTTCCTTGCGATATTTTCTTCTAGCTGGCTGTAGCATGCTTTGCTCCCGACTTTCTTACTTTCTTTTCCGGTTCAGCGGCGACCGGTGCAGCAACTTCCTGCCCAGTGGTTTCGCCCTTGAACACCCAAACTTTCACACCGATGATGCCATAGGTGGTCTTCGCTTCCGACGTGCCGTAATCGATATCGGCGCGAAGGGTATGCAACGGCACACGACCTTCGCGATACCATTCGGTGCGGGCGATTTCAATGCCATTCAAACGACCAGAGCTCATGATCTTGATACCTTGGGCACCCAGACGCATCGCGTTCTGCATCGCGCGCTTCATGGCGCGGCGGAACATGATGCGCTTTTCCAGTTGTGCGGTGATGCTGTCGGCGATCAGTTGTGCATCCACTTCCGGCTTGCGCACTTCTTCGATCGCCAGATCAACGGACTGCAGCCCCATGCGCTTGCGCAATTCGGCGCGCAACGCCTCGATGTCCTCGCCCTTCTTGCCGATCACCATGCCGGGGCGCGCGGTGTAAATGGTCACCTTGGCGTTCTTGGCCGGGCGCTCGATAATCACCTTGGATACACCGGCGGAAGCCAGCTTCTTCTTCAAGTATGCGCGGATCTCAATGTCCTTGAGCAGCAAATCGGAGAAATTTCCGCTGTTTGCATACCACTTGGAGTCCCAGTTTTTACGAACGCACAACCGGAAACCGGTTGGATGAATTTTCTGTCCCATAATTTATCCTCAGTTCCCGACGCTGACCGTAATGTGGCAAGTTTGCTTCTCGATGCGTGCGCCACGGCCCTTGGCACGTGCCATGAAACGCTTCAGCGAAGTCGCCTTGTCGACGTAAATGGTTTTCACCTTCAATTCATCGATGTCTGCACCATCGTTATGCTCGGCATTCGCAATCGCGGATTCCAGGGCCTTCTTGATGATGCCTGCACCCTTCTTCGGGCTGAAGTTCAGAATGTTGAGCGCTTGCGCAACCGGCAAACCGCGAATCTGATCGGCAACCAGGCGGCCTTTCTGCGCGGAAAGATGAATGTTCCTTGCAACTGCAATCGTTGTTTTCATCATGCCTCCTATTTCTTGACCGCTGCTTTTTTATCGGCAGCATGGCCCTTGAAGGTGCGTGTCAGTGAAAACTCGCCCAACTTGTGACCTACCATGTTCTCGGATACGTACACCGGGATATGCTGCTTGCCGTTGTGCACCGCAATCGTCAGGCCGACGAATTCAGGCAGCACTGTGGAGCGGCGCGACCAGGTTTTCACCGGGCGCTTATCGTTGGTCGCACGCACGGCTTCAACCTTCTTGAGCAGGTGCGCGTCGACAAATGGGCCTTTTTTAATGGAACGTGCCATGTTTGCTACTCCTTAAACCTGAAAGCGACGGCGCACAATCATGCCGCTGGTGCGCTTGTTGCGGCGCGTACGGAAACCCTTGGCCGGCACGCCCCACGGGCTGACCGGATGACGGCCTGCTGCGGTCTTGCCCTCGCCGCCACCGTGCGGGTGGTCGACCGGGTTCATCGCCACACCGCGCACGGTCGGGCGGATGCCGCGCCAACGCGTTGCACCTGCCTTGCCGATGGAACGCAGGCTGTGCTCGGCATTTCCCACCTCGCCCAGCGTCGCCTTGCAATCGATGTGCACCTTGCGGATTTCACCGGAGCGCAAACGCAACTGTGCGTAGCTGCCTTCGCGCGCCAGTAGTTGCACTGCCGTGCCGGCGGAACGCGCCAGTTGCGCGCCCTTGCCAGGCAGCATTTCCACGCAATGAATGGTCGAGCCGACCGGGATATTGCGCAGCGGCAGGGCATTGCCCGGCTTGATCGGCGCTTCGGAGCCGCTCACCAGCGTGGTGCCGGCAGCAATACCCTTGGGCGCGATGATGTAGCGGCGCTCGCCATCGGCGTAGCACAGCAAAGCCAGGTTGGCACTGCGGTTCGGGTCGTATTCCAGGCGTTCAACCGTGGCTGGAATGCCATCCTTGTTGCGCTTGAAGTCGACCAGGCGATAGTGCTGCTTGTGGCCGCCGCCCATGTGACGGGTGGTGATATGGCCATTGTGGTTACGGCCCGCGGTCTTGCTTTTCTTCTCAAGCAGCGCCGCAACCGGCTTGCCCTTGTGCAGGTCAGGATTGACCACGCGCAATACCGCGCGCTGACCCGGAGTTGTTGGTTTCAGTTTAATCAATGCCATGATGATTACCCCTGCTCGCTTGCAGCAAAATTGATTTCCTGTCCGGCGGCCAGGCAGACATAGGCTTTCTTCCAGTTGTTACGGCGGCCGACAAAACGGCCGGCGCGCTTGACCTTGCCCTTGACGTTGGCCACTTGCACGGTATCCACGCTCACCTTGAACATCAGTTCAACGGCAGCCTTGATTTCCGGTTTGGTCGCATCCGGTGCGACACGGAAGATCACCTGCTCGTTCTTGTCGGCAACATAGGTTGCCTTTTCGGAGATTTGCGGAGCGAGCAACACCCTCATCAGGCGCTCCTGGCTGAATTGTTGCGTACTCATGCGAACATCTCCTCAATTTTTGCCACGGCATTGCGCGTGACGACCACGTTCGGGAAACGCACCAGACTGATCGGGTCGGCCTGATTGGCTTCCAGCACCAACACGTTGGGCAGGTTACGCGAAGACAGATACAGGTTCTCGTCCACATTGTCGGTGATAATCAACAGGCGACCATCCAGCCCCATCCCCTTGATCTTTTGTGCCAGCAACTTGGTCTTGGGGGCCTCAACCGTGAGGCTGTCGACCACCACCAGGCGGTTTTCGCTGACCAGTTTGGACAGGATCGCAGCCAAACCAGCGCGATACATCTTGCGGTTCACTTTTTGCGTGTAATTCTCTTCGCCGGTATTCGGGAATATCTTGCCACCACCACGCCACAACGGGCTGGATGCCATACCGGCGCGCGCACGGCCGGTGCCTTTTTGTGCGAACGGCTTGCGCGTGCTCTTTGCGATCTCGCTGCGGCCCTTCTGCTTGCTGTTGGCGCCGCGCGCATTGGCCATATAGGCAGTAACCAGTTGATGCACCAGATCTTCGTTGTATTCGCGGCCGAACAATTCGTCGGACGCGCTCAGATTGGCAGTCGCCTGGCCTTTATCGTTAATAACCTTGAGTTCCATTATGCACCTGCCTTCACTGCGGGACGCACGATCACGCTGCCATTCTGCGCACCGGGAACGGCGCCCTTGACCAGCAACAACTGGCGTGCCACATCGACGCGCACAACCTGCAGGTTCTGCACGGTCTTCTGCACATCACCGAGATGACCGGTCATGCGCTTGCCGGGGAACACACGGCCCGGATCTTGCGCCATACCGATGGAGCCGGGCACGTTATGCGACTTGGAGTTACCGTGCGAGGCACGGCCAGATTTGAAGTTGTAGCGTTTGATGGTACCGGCGTAACCCTTGCCCTTGGAAATACCCGTCACATCGACGAGTTGACCCACCTGAAAAATTTCCACACTGACCGTAGAGCCCGCCTGCAGGCCCGCCAGTTGTTCAGGGGATACGGTGAATTCCTTAAGTGCGCTCCCGGCTTCGACACCCGCCTTGGCGTAATGCCCGGCAGCAGCCTTGCTGACACGTCCGGGGCGGCGTGTGCCGTGCGCCAATTGCACAGCGGTATAGCCGTCGGTGCCGACGGATTTAACCTGGGCGACACGATTATTGGACACTTCCAGCACAGTTACCGGCAACGAAGAACCGTCTTCGGTAAATACGCGGGTCATGCCAATCTTGCGACCGACAAGTCCTAAGCTCATTTTATTGTCCTCTTGTTAAGGGGTTGACTACAATTGGTCAACCGATTTCCTACTGCAGATACAACACTTACCCGGCAGCGCCGGGGCAAAACAATTACTGCAACTTGATTTCCACGTCCACACCGGCTGGCAAATCCAGCTTCATCAGCGCGTCTACCGTCTTGTCGGTAGGATCGACGATGTCCATCAGGCGCAGATGGGTGCGAATTTCAAACTGATCGCGCGAAGTCTTGTTTACGTGCGGGGAACGCAGCACATCGAAACGCTCGATCTTGGTCGGCAACGGCACCGGGCCGTTCACCACAGCGCCGGTACGTTTGGCAGTCTCAACAATCTGCGCCGCCGACTGGTCGATCAAGCGATAGTCAAACGCCTTGAGGCGAATGCGAATTTTTTGACTTTGCATAATTCTCTCTTGCATTTACGCGGCAATGCCGCTAATTAAAGAACAAATCGCGTGATCCAGACCTTGCAACCCAGACCACGCGAGGGCGCGCATTGTATTCTTACTCGATAATCTTTGCAACCACGCCGGCACCAACGGTGCGGCCGCCTTCGCGGATCGCGAAGCGCAGACCTTCTTCCATCGCGATCGGGTTGATCAGGTTGACAGTGATGCTGACGTTGTCGCCAGGCATGACCATCTCAGTGCCTGCCGGCAGTTCAACCGCACCGGTCACGTCGGTGGTGCGGAAGTAGAACTGCGGGCGATAGCCTTGGAAAAACGGGGTGTGACGGCCGCCTTCATCCTTGCCCAGCACATAGATCTCAGCTGTGAACTTGGTGTGCGGCTTGATCGAGCCTGGCTTGCACAGCACTTGGCCGCGCTCGACTTCTTCACGCTTGGTGCCGCGCAGCAGGACGCCGACGTTGTCGCCTGCCTGGCCCTGGTCGAGCAGTTTGCGGAACATCTCAACGCCGGTGCAGGTGGTCTTCAGGGTGGGCTTGATACCGACGATTTCGAGCTCTTCGCCAACCTTGACCACGCCGCGCTCGACGCGGCCGGTTACGACGGTGCCGCGGCCGGAGATGGAGAATACGTCTTCGACCGGCATCAGGAAGGTACCGTCAATGGCGCGCTCAGGTGTCGGGATGTAGCTGTCGAGTGCGTCGGCCAGACGGAAGATGGCGGGTTCGCCAATGTCGCTCTGGTCGCCTTGCATGGCTTTCAATGCGGAGCCTTTGATGATCGGCACGTCGTCGCCAGGGAAGTCGTATTTGGAGAGCAGTTCGCGCACTTCCATTTCGACGAGCTCGAGCAATTCTTCGTCGTCAACCATGTCGCATTTGTTGAGGAATACGATGATGTACGGTACGCCAACCTGACGGGCCAGCAGGATGTGCTCGCGGGTCTGGGGCATCGGGCCGTCGGCGGCGGATACCACAAGGATCGCGCCGTCCATCTGAGCGGCGCCGGTAATCATGTTCTTGACGTAGTCGGCGTGGCCCGGGCAGTCCACGTGGGCGTAGTGGCGGCTGGACGTTTCGTACTCGACGTGGGCGGTATTGATGGTAATGCCGCGTGCCTTTTCTTCAGGTGCCGCGTCGATCTGGTCGTAGGCCTTGGCTTCGCCGCCAAATTTCTTGGACAGAACGGTCGTGATCGCCGCCGTCAGGGTGGTCTTGCCATGATCCACGTGGCCGATGGTGCCCACGTTCACGTGGGGCTTCGTACGTTCAAATTTGCTCTTTGCCATGATTGAGTTCTCCGACTTTAAGTTATTTCTTGCTGTTCATGATTGCTTCAGCAACGTTCTTGGGTGCTTCAGTGTAGTGCTTGAATTCCATGGTGTAAGTCGCACGCCCCTGTGTCGCAGAACGCAACGCAGTCGAATAACCGAACATCTCGGACAAGGGAACTTCAGCCTTGACAGTCTTGCCGCCACCAACCATATCATCCATGCCCTGCACCATGCCACGGCGTGATGACAAGTCACCCATCACCGTGCCGGTATAGTCTTCCGGAGTTTCCACTTCCACGGACATCATTGGCTCCAACAGCACCGGGCTGGCCTTGCGCATACCATCCTTGAACGCCATCGATGCGGCCATCTTGAACGCGTTCTCGTTTGAGTCAACGTCGTGATAGGAGCCGTCAAACAAGGTAACCTTGACATCAACCACCGGGAAGCCAGCCAGCACGCCGCTTGGCAGCGATTCGCGCAAGCCCTTTTCCACTGCGGGGATAAATTCGCGAGGAACGGTACCACCCTTGATCGCGTCAACGAACTCAAACCCTTTACCAGCCTCGTTTGGCTCCATCTTGATCCACACGTGACCGTACTGACCACGACCACCGGTCTGCTTGGCATACTTACCTTCAACCTCGACCGCTTTACGAATCGCCTCGCGATAAGCCACTTGTGGCGCACCCACGTTAGCTTCCACGCCGAATTCGCGCTTCATACGGTCAACCAGGATTTCCAGATGCAACTCGCCCATGCCAGACATGATGGTCTGACCTGATTCTTCGTCGGTACGCACACGGAATGAAGGATCTTCTGCAGCCAGACGCCCCAGCGCAATGCCCATCTTCTCTTGATCAACCTTGGTCTTTGGTTCAACGGCAACGTGAATCACCGGCTCCGGGAACACCATGCGCTCAAGAATGATTGGCTTATCCGGATCACACAGCGATTCGCCAGTAGTCACATCCTTCAGGCCGATACAGGCAGCGATATCGCCCGCCAGGATCTCATCGACCTCCTGACGCTCGTTCGCGTGCATCTGCACGATACGACCGATACGCTCTTTCTTGCCCCTGACTGAGTTATAGACCGTATCGCCCTTCTTCAATACGCCAGAATAGACGCGCACAAAGGTCAATTGCCCAACGAACGGGTCAGTCATCAGCTTGAATGCCAGCGCGGAGAACTTCTCGCTATCGTCAGCCTTGCGACTGGCCGGCTCACCCGCCTCAGTTTCACCTTTCACATCAGGAATATCGACTGGCGACGGCAAAAACATAATCACCGCATCCAGCATGCGCTGCACACCCTTGTTCTTGAAGGCGCTACCGCACAACATCGGCTGGATTTCACAGGCGATGGTACGGGTGCGGATTCCAAGAATAATTTGCTCTTCGGTCAACCCGCCATTTTCGAGGTATTGATTCATCAAATCCTCGGATGCCTCGGCAGCCGACTCGACCATCTTCTCGCGCCACTCATTGGCGGTCTCCAGCAAATCAGCCGGAATTTCTTTGTATTCGAACTTCATCCCCTGGGACGCTTCGTCCCAGATGACCGCCTTCATCTTGATCAGATCGACAACACCAACGAAACCTTCCTCCGCACCAATAGGAATTACGAGAGGGACAGGATTTGCCTTCAGGCGGGTCTGCATCTGCGTAACCACCTTGAAGAAGTTGGCACCGGTACGGTCCATCTTGTTCACGAACGCCAGGCGCGGCACACGATACTTATTGGCTTGGCGCCACACAGTCTCGGATTGCGGCTGCACACCGCCCACGGCGCAATACACCATGCACGCACCATCCAGCACTCGCATGGAACGCTCGACCTCGATGGTAAAATCCACGTGCCCCGGCGTATCGATAATATTGAAACGATGCTCAGGGTAGGAGTTATCCATACCCCTCCAGAAACAAGTGGTCGCAGCGGAAGTAATGGTGATGCCGCGCTCTTGCTCCTGTTCCATCCAGTCCATCGTGGCCGCACCATCGTGCACTTCACCGATCTTGTGACTCACACCCGTATAGAACAGGATGCGCTCGGTCGTCGTAGTCTTGCCTGCATCGATGTGCGCACTGATGCCGATATTGCGATAGCGTTCGATTGGTGTTTTGCGTGCCACGGTGTACCTAACCTTGTCTTTATACTTTTAGAAACGGAAATGCGAGAACGCCTTGTTAGCCTCGGCCATGCGATGCACCTCTTCGCGCTTCTTGACTGCGCCGCCGCGACCCTCGGATGCATCGATCAGCTCTCCGGCCAGACGCATACCCATGGATTTTTCACCGCGCTTGCGCGCAGCTTCGCGCAACCAGCGCATCGACAACGCCATGCGGCGCGATGGTCGCACCTCAACAGGCACCTGGTAATTCGCGCCACCGACACGGCGACTCTTCACTTCCACCTGCGGCTTGGCATTATTCAACGCCAGATTGAACACCTCGATTGCATCCTTGCCGGTTTTCTTGCCGATTTGCTCCAGCGCGCCGTACAGAATGCGCTCAGCAACCGACTTCTTGCCGGCTGTCATCAACACATTCACGAACTTGGACAAATCCTGATTACCGAATTTCGGATCCGGCAGGACTTCACGTTTAGGGACTTCTCTGCGTCTTGGCATAGCTACCTCAGTTTATTTTTAGCTCGAAATGAATTGCTTGAAAATTACGCCTTCTTGGCGCGTTTCGCACCGTACTTGGAACGGGCCTGCTTACGATCTTTCACACCCGCCGTATCGAGGCTGCCGCGCACCATGTGGTAACGCACACCTGGCAAGTCCTTCACACGACCACCGCGCAACAACACCACCGAGTGTTCCTGCAGGTTATGGCCCTCACCACCGATATAGCTGATCACCTCAAAGCCGTTGGTCAGGCGCACCTTGGCCACTTTGCGCAGCGCGGAGTTAGGCTTCTTCGGAGTGGTGGTGTACACGCGGGTACATACTCCACGCTTCTGCGGAGAACCACCGAGAGCGGGCACCTTGCTCTTTTCTACGATTGCAACGCGCGGCTTGCGGATCAACTGGTTAATGGTTGGCATATCTGTACACCCTAAAAAATTCTGGAATTTTGTTAAAAATCAAATCAATAAAAACATACCGTCGCAGCATGACTTGAAGAATCGTCCGCTGCGACGGAAAAAAGGTTGCGAATTCTATTGAGAAACCCCGGGGGTGTCAAGCAAATCGCCTGACACAACCGTATCTGCTTCCTGCAACTCGCGCCCTTCAGCCACATCAATACCCAAACGCTGCTTACGCCGCGTGTTGTGGTAGGCCAGACCCGTACCCGCCGGAATCAGACGCCCTACGATGACGTTCTCTTTCAAGCCGCGCAGGTCATCCCTCTTGCCCATGATGGCAGCTTCGGTCAACACGCGCGTGGTTTCCTGGAAGGAAGCCGCTGAGATGAACGAATCGGTGGACAACGAAGCCTTGGTGATACCCAGCAGCATGTAATCGAAAGTTGCCGGATTCTTGCCTTCGGCGACCACGCGCTCGTTTTCCTCCAACAAATCGGCACGTTCCACCTGTTCGCCCATGATGAAACGGGTATCGCCCACCTCGTTGATCTGCACGCGGCGCAGCATCTGGCGCACGATCACCTCGATATGCTTGTCGCTGATCTTCACGCCCTGCAGGCGGTACACATCCTGCACTTCGTCGGTGATGTAGCGGGCCAGTTCATCCACGCCCAGCAGGCGCAGGATGTCGTGCGGGTCGGCCGGGCCGTCCACGATCATTTCGCCGCGGTTCACCACCTGTCCGTCATGCGCCAGTACATGCTTTTCCTTGGAGATCAGGAACTCATTGGCAACGCCATCCACATCGGTGATCACCAGGCGCTGCTTGCCCTTGGTGTCCTTGCCGAACGAAACCGTACCAGTCACCTCGGCCAGCATGCCGGCATCCTTCGGCACGCGCGCTTCGAACAGCTCGGCCACGCGCGGCAGACCACCGGTAATGTCGCGCGTCTTGCTGCTTTCCTGCGGAATGCGCGCCAGCACATCGCCGACTCCCACGTGCTGGCCGTCCTCGACGGTGATAATGCAGCCCGTCTGGAATGTCACGCTGACCGGCGCCTCGGTACCGGCCAATTTGACTTCCTGTCCGTTGTCGTCAATCAGGCGCACCAGCGGGCGCACACCCTTGCTTTGTGCGGTAGATCGTTTCGGGTCGATTACCACCAGCGTGGACAGGCCGGTCACCTCGTCGATCTGCTTGGCAACGGTGACACCTTCCTCGACATTCTGGAAGCTTACCCTGCCAGCATACTCGGTGACGATCGGACGGGTATGCGGATCCCAGTTCGCCAGAACTATGCCCGCGCGCACTGCATCGCCCTGCTTGACCGCCAGAGTCGCGCCATAAGGAACCTTGTGGCGTTCACGTTCGCGGCCATGATCATCGACAATGATCACTTCGGCGCTGCGCGCCACCACAATCGCCTCGCCGCGCACGGTGGTCACCGCGCGCATGTTCGGACTGTATTTCAACACGCCGTTGGATTTGCTTTCCACCTGGCTGGCCACAACGGTACGCGATGCCGCGCCGCCGATATGGAAGGTACGCATGGTCAACTGGGTGCCCGGCTCGCCGATAGACTGGGCGGCAATCACACCAACCGCCTCGCCCACGTTGATCATGCCGCCGCGGCCCAGATCGCGGCCATAACACTTGGCGCACAAGCCGAAGCGCGTTTCGCAATTCAGCGGTGTGCGCACGCGCACCTCGTCGATCCCCAGCACCTCGATGCGCTCCACCGCAGCCTCGTCGAGCAGCGTGCCCGCTTCATAAAGCGTTTCGGCAGTCTCAGGATTGACCACATCGGCGCTAACCACGCGGCCGAGAATCCGCTCACGCAAGGCTTCGATGACTTCTCCACCCTCGACGATAGCCTTCATCGCGGTGCCGTTACCGGTACCGCAGTCGTCCTCGATCACCACCAGGTCCTGCGTGACGTCCACCAGGCGGCGCGTCAGGTAGCCGGAGTTCGCTGTCTTCAGCGCAGTATCCGCCAAGCCCTTGCGCGCGCCGTGCGTGGAGATGAAGTACTGCAGCATGTTCAACCCCTCGCGGAAATTCGCGGTAATCGGGGTCTCGATGATCGAACCGTCCGGCTTGGCCATCAGGCCGCGCATTCCTGCCAGCTGGCGGATTTGCGCCGCCGAACCGCGCGCGCCGGAGTCGGCCATCATGTAGATGGAGTTGAACGACTCCTGCATTACCGGCTTGCCCTTTTCCATGCGCGGTTGACCGGTCGCACGGTCGATCACCGGCTCGCTGCCCAGCTGTTCCATCATCGCCTTGGCGACCTGATCGCCGGTGCGGCCCCAGATATCCACCACCTTGTTGTAGCGTTCGCCGTCGGTCACCAGACCGGAGGTGTACTGGGTGTGGATCTCGTGCACTTCCTTTTCTGCCGCGCCGATCAGATCGTTCTTCTTCGGCGGCATCAGCATGTCGTCCACGCAGATCGAAATGCCTGCGCGGGTCGCGTAGCTGAACCCGGTATACATCAGCCGGTCCGCCATGATCACCGTGTCGCGCAGGCCGCATTGGCGGAAGCTGGCGTTGATCAGGCGCGAAATTTCCTTCTTCTTGAGCGCCTTGTTGATCAAGGCGAACGGCAAACCCGCAGGCAGCACTTCGGACAGCAGGGCGCGGCCCACCGTCGTTTCGTAACGCACCCGTTTTTCCACCGGCTGGCCGGCTTCGTCCTTGTGAATTTCCTTGAGACGCACCACTACCTTGGCCTGCAATTCGACTTCACGCGACTCGTAGGCGCGGGATACCTCGGCGATGTTGGCGAACATCGAGCCTTCGCCCAGTGCGCCAATTTTCTCGCGGGTCATGTAATACAGGCCCAGCACGATGTCCTGCGAAGGGACGATGATCGGCTCCCCGTTCGCGGGCGACAACACGTTGTTGGACGCCAGCATCAGGGTGCGCGCCTCCATCTGCGCCTCCAGCGACAGCGGCACATGCACCGCCATCTGGTCGCCGTCGAAGTCGGCGTTGAACGCGGAGCAGACCAGCGGATGCAACTGGATCGCCTTGCCTTCGATGAGCAGCGGCTCGAACGCCTGGATGCCGAGACGGTGCAGGGTCGGCGCGCGGTTCAGCAGCACCGGATGCTCGCGGATCACTTCTTCGAGGATATCCCACACGATCGGCTCTTCGGCCTCGACCATGCGCTTGGACGCCTTGATCGTGGTCGCGAGGCCCATTGCCTCGAGGCGACTGAAGATGAACGGCTTGAACAGTTCCAGCGCCATCTTCTTCGGCAGGCCGCACTGGTGCAGTTTCAGTTGCGGGCCGACCACGATCACCGAGCGGCCGGAGTAGTCCACGCGTTTGCCCAGCAGGTTCTGGCGGAAGCGGCCGCTCTTGCCCTTGATCATGTCGGCCAGGGATTTCAGCTGGCGCTTGTTCGCGCCGGTCATCGCCTTGCCGCGGCGGCCGTTGTCCAGCAGCGAATCCACCGCTTCCTGCAGCATGCGCTTCTCGTTGCGCACGATGATGTCCGGTGCCTTGAGTTCGAGCAGGCGGCGCAGACGGTTGTTGCGGTTGATCACGCGGCGGTACAAATCATTGAGGTCAGAGGTCGCGAAACGGCCACCGTCCAGAGGCACCAACGGGCGCAGTTCCGGCGGTAGCACCGGCAGCACTTCCAGCACCATCCATTGCGGCTTGATGCCGGACGCATTGAATGCTTCCAGCACTTTGAGGCGCTTGGCGTATTTCTTGATCTTGGTTTCCGAACCGGTAGCCGCCAGATCGGCGCGGATGGTTTCGATTTCACTGGTCACATCCAACCCGCTCAGCAGCGCGCGGACACCTTCCGCGCCCATCATCGCGGTGAACTCGTCGCCGTATTCCTCGGTCTTGGCGAGGTAGTCGTCCTCGGACAGCAACTGGCCGCGATTCAGCGGCGTCATGCCGGGTTCCGTGACCACATAGGCTTCGAAATACAGCACGCGCTCGATGTCGCGCAGGGTCATGTCCAGCACCATGCCGAGACGGCTGGGCAGGCTCTTCAGGAACCAGATGTGCGCAACAGGAGAGGCCAGCTCGATATGCCCCATGCGCTCACGGCGCACCTTGGACAGGGTGACTTCCACGCCGCACTTCTCGCAGATCACGCCGCGGTGCTTCAGGCGCTTGTACTTGCCGCACAGGCACTCGTAGTCCTTGACCGGCCCGAAAATCTTGGCGCAGAACAGGCCGTCGCGCTCCGGCTTGAAGGTGCGGTAATTGATGGTTTCCGGCTTCTTGACTTCGCCGTAGGACCATGAACGGATTTTTTCCGGCGAAGCAAGACCAATCTTGATCGCGTCGAATTCTTCCTTTTGTGTAACCTGCTTGAACAAATCCAGCAATGATTTCATGTGTAACTCCTAACTCTGGTTGGTAGGTCGGGCTTTAGCCCGATGCTAACGCCTGGTCGGGCAAAAGCCCGACCTACTCCCTATCTTCAGTGCCGTACCAAATCCATATCAATACCCAAGGAACGGATTTCCTTGATGACCACGTTGAAGGATTCCGGCATGCCGGCATCGATCTTGTGATCGCCCTTGACGATGTTTTCATAAACCTTGGTGCGCCCCGCCACGTCGTCGGACTTGACGGTCAGCATCTCCTGCAGGGTGTAAGCCGCACCGTAAGCTTCCAGTGCCCAGACTTCCATTTCACCGAAACGCTGGCCGCCGAACTGCGCCTTGCCACCCAGCGGCTGCTGCGTCACGAGGCTGTACGGGCCGGTCGAACGCGCATGCATCTTGTCGTCCACCAGGTGGTGCAGCTTCAGCACATGCTTGTAGCCGACCGTCACCGGGCGATCGAAAGCCTCGCCGGTGCGCCCGTCGTGCAGCGTGGTCTGGCCTGACAGCGGCAGGTCAGCCAGCTCCAGCATGTACTTGATTTCTTCTTCGCTGGCACCGTCGAATACTGGCGTCGCAAACGGCACGCCCTTCGTCAGGTTGCGGCACAGCTCGATGACTTCATCGTCGCTGAACGCATCGATATCCACCGTTTGGCCATTGTGATGGTTGTAGATCTTGCCCAGGAACTTGCGCACCTCGGTGATCTTGGCATTGGTCTGCAGCATGTCGTCGATCTTCTTGCCCAGCCCCTTGGCCGCCCAGCCCAGATGCGTCTCGAGAATCTGTCCGATGTTCATCCGCGACGGCACGCCGAGCGGATTCAGCACCACGTCCACCGGTGTACCGTCGGCCATGTACGGCATATCCTCCACCGGCACGATGCGCGACACCACGCCCTTGTTGCCGTGGCGGCCGGCCATCTTGTCGCCGGGTTGCAGGCGGCGCTTCACCGCGACATACACCTTGACCATCTTCTGCACGCCGGCCTGTAGCTCGTCGCCCTGGGTCAGCTTCTTCTTCTTCAGCTCGAAGGCGGCATCAAACTCGATGCGGTTCTGCGCCAGGCCTTCCTTGACCTGCTCCATCTGGGCTGCTACTTCGTCGTCGGCCACGCGGATGTCGAACCATTGATGGTGTTCGATGCTGTGCAGGTATTCCTTGCCGATCTTGCTGCCCTTGGCCAGCTTCTTCGGCCCGCCGTTGGCAACCTTGTTGAGCAGCAGTTTTTCCAGGCGCGCGAACACGTCGGCTTCCACGATGCGCATCTGATCCGCGAGGTCCTTCTTGTAGCGGTTCAGTTCGTCATCGATGATCTGTTGCGCACGCTTGTCGCGTTGCAACCCTTCGCGCGTGAATACCTGCACGTCGATCACCGTTCCCGAGCTGCCGGTCGGCACACGCAGGCTGGTATCTTTCACGTCCGAGGCCTTCTCGCCGAAGATCGCGCGCAGCAGTTTTTCTTCCGGGGTCAGTTGCGTTTCGCCCTTGGGCGTCACCTTGCCGACCAGCACGTCGCCCACTGCGACTTCCGCGCCGATATGCACGATGCCGCATTCGTCCAGGCGTGCGAGTTGCGCCTCCGCCAGATTCGGGATGTCGCGCGTGATTTCCTCCGGACCCAGCTTGGTGTCGCGCGCCGCGACGGTCAGCTCTTCGATGTGAATGGAAGTGAAACGGTCCTGCGCGAGGACGCGTTCGGAGATCAGGATCGAGTCCTCGTAGTTGTAGCCGTTCCACGGCATGAAAGCGACCAGCATGTTCTGGCCGAGAGCCAGTTCGCCCATATCGGTGGAAGCGCCGTCGGCAATCACATCGCCGCGCGCAATCACATCGCCCACCTTGACCAGCGGACGCTGGTTGATGTTGGTGTTCTGGTTGGAGCGGGTGTACTTGATCAGGTTGTAGATGTCCACGCCGACTTCGCCGGCTGTGATTTCATTGTCGTTGGCACGCACCACGATACGGCCGGCGTCGACGTAGTCGATGCGCCCGCCGCGCCATGCCTGCACGGTCGTGCCGGAGTCGACGGCCACGGTACGCTCGATGCCGGTACCCACCAGCGGTTTTTCTGCGCGCAGACAGGGAACGGCCTGGCGTTGCATGTTGGCACCCATCAGCGCGCGGTTCGCGTCGTCATGCTCGAGGAACGGGATCAGCGAGGCTGCGACCGACACCACCTGGGAAGGCGACACGTCCATGTACTCCAGCTTGTCCGGTTCGGCCAGCACGAATTCGTTGTGATGGCGCGCCGACACGATGTCGTTGGTGAAGTGGCCCTTCTTGTCCAACTCGGCATTCGCCTGGGCGATGGTGAACTTGCCTTCCTCGATCGCCGACAGATAATCGACCTCATCGGCCACCTTGCCCTTGCCCACCTTGCGGTACGGCGTCTCGATGAAGCCGTATTCGTTGGTGCGCGCATACAGCGCCAGCGAGTTGATCAGGCCGATGTTCGGGCCTTCCGGCGTTTCGATCGGGCACACGCGGCCATAGTGCGTCGGGTGCACGTCGCGCACTTCGAAGCCGGCGCGTTCGCGCGTCAGGCCGCCCGGACCGAGCGCGGAGATGCGGCGCTTATGGGTAATTTCGGACAGCGGATTGGTCTGGTCCATGAACTGCGACAACTGGCTGGAGCCGAAGAATTCCTTGACCGCGGCCGAGATCGGTTTCGCGTTGATCAGGTCATGCGGCATCAGGTTGTCGGTCTCGGCCTGGCCGAGGCGTTCCTTGACGGCACGCTCCACGCGCGCCAAGCCGGCGCGGAACTGGTTCTCGGCCAGCTCGCCCACGGCGCGCACGCGGCGGTTGCCGAGGTGATCGATATCGTCGATTTCGCCGCGGCCATTGCGCAGTTCGACCAGTATCTTCACCACCTCGACGATGTCCTCGTTGGACAGGATCGATGCGCCGGTCAGTTCTTCGCGACCTATGCGGCGGTTGAACTTCATGCGGCCGACTGCGGACAGATCGTAGCGCTCCTCACTGAAGAACAGCCCGTGGAACAGGCTCTCGACAGCCTCTTCGGTCGGCGGCTCGCCGGGGCGCATCATGCGATAGATCGCTACGCGCGCCGTCCATTGATCGACGGTTTCGTCGGTACGCAGGGTTTGCGAAATGAACGCGCCGTGGTCCAGGTCATTGGTGTACAGCGTCTGGATTTTAGCGACACCTGCGGCTTGCAGCTTGTGCAGCAGCGCTTCGGTAATTTCGTCGTTGGCATTGGCGATGATTTCGCCGCTTTCCTTGTCCACAATGTTGTTTGCAATCACGCGGCCGGTCAGGAACTCTTCGGTAACGGCCAGCTTGTCGATGCCGGCTTCCTGCATTTCGCGGATATGGCGCACGGTGATGCGCTTGTCCTTGGCCACGATGACCTTGCCGGATTTGCCGACGATGTCGAAGCGTGCTACGTCGCCGCGCAGGCGCTCGGCCACCACTTCAAACTGGATGCCCTTCTTGCCCAAGTGGAAGGTGTCGAAGTCGAAGAACATCTTGAGCATGTCTTCGTTGCTGTAGCCGAGTGAACGCAACAGGATAGTGACCGGCATCTTGCGGCGGCGGTCGATACGGAAGTACACGTAGTCCTTCGCGTCGAATTCGAAATCCAGCCAGGAGCCGCGATACGGAATGATACGCGCGGAGAACAGTAGCTTGCCGGACGAATGGGTCTTGCCCCGGTCATGCTCGAAGAACACGCCGGGCGAACGGTGCAGCTGCGACACGATGACGCGCTCGGTGCCGTTGATCACGAACGAGCCGGTGGGCGTCATGAGCGGCATTTCGCCCATATACACTTCCTGCTCCTTGACTTCCTTGACCGTGGGCTTGGACGCTTCCTTGTCCATGATGGTCAGGCGCACACGCGCGCGCAGCGGCGAGGCATAAGTCAGGCCGCGCTGCTGGCATTCCTTGACATCGAACGGCGGCATGCCGAGCTGGTAGCTGACAAAGTCGAGGCGCGCATTTTTGGAATGGCTCTCGATCGGGAAAATGCCGTTGAAAGCGGCCTGCAGGCCTTCATTTTTCCGCTGTTCCGGCGGAGTATAGGCCTGCAGGAATGCGGCAAAAGATTCCAATTGGGTAGACAGCAGGAATGGAACCGGTAACGCGCCGACTCGCTTGGCAAAACTTTTACGAATGCGTTTTTTTTCGGTAAAAGAGTAGCTCATATAATCTCCACGATCGAAGGAAAACGAAGTTTCAGTACAGACTAACCTAGGTTATGCCGGAACTAAAAAGACAGGGGGCAGGAAGTGATTATCGGCTTCCTGGCCGCTGGTTTCTTAAAGCGGCAAAAGGCTGACGGTAAGCCGCCAGCCTTTCTGCCACGCACAACCTTACTTGATTTCAGCAGTTGCGCCAGCTTCGGTCAGCTGCTTGGCGATTGCATCAGCATCAGCCTTGGACACACCTTCCTTGACGGGCTTCGGTGCGCCGTCCACCAGGTCCTTGGCTTCCTTCAGGCCCAGGCCGGTGATGGTACGAACCACCTTGATCGTGTTCACCTTGTTGTCGCCGGCGGACTTCAGGATCACGGTGAATTCGGTTTGCTCGGCGGCAGCAGCACCAGCGGCAGCAGCACCGCCAGCAGCCGGAGCAGCCATCGCAGCAGCGGAAACACCGAACTTCTCTTCAATCGCCTTCACCAACTCGTTGAGTTCCAGCACGGACATGTTGTCCAGTGCAGCCAAAAATGCGTCTTTATCGAATGCCATTTTGTTTTCCTATCTTTAAAAATTAATCGGATCAAGCAGCAGCAGGTTCTTTCTTCGCGGCAACCGCGCCAAGCACGCGGGCCAAGCCAGAAACCGGCGACTGCAGCAAACCGCACAGTTGTGCCAGCAGGACTTCCTTCGACGGCACGGAAGCCAGCGCATTCACGCCCGCAGCATCCAGCACCTTGCCGTTGTACGACCCCGCCTTCACTACCAGCTTGTCGTTCGTCTTGGCGAATTCATGCACCACCTTGGCGGCAGCGACGGCGTCCGCGCTGATGCTGTACACCAGCGGGCCGACCATCTTGTCGCCCAGGGATTCGAACTGGGTACCTTGCACCGCGCGGCGCGCCAGCGTGTTCTTCAACACGTGGAAATACACCCCCGACTTGCGTGCATTGGCACGCAGCCTGGTGATGTCGCCGACCTGGATGCCACGATACTCTGCCAAAACGATGGTCTGGGCCTTTGCAACTTGTGCACTGACTTCCGCGACCACTGCCTGTTTCTCTTGCAGATTGAGACTCAAGTCTTCCTCCATTATTCCGGAATGTATTTGCGCACATTCCATCGGTTACAACAGCGACCTTGAGCCAGGAAAACAACTCCTGCTCGCGGGCCACACCATCTACGTGGGCCGCCGGGTGTCCGATGATCCGAACGCTCCGTCAATTAAGTCTCCGGCCGACAACTCCTTTGACACCTACGGTCTTTGATGCTGCCAGCACGCCAGCAGTCCAAAGATCAGAGGCGACAGGATTTTCATCCTGCCGCCAAATTCAAAACACTATGCCGTCAGGCTAGCCTGCTCGACGCGGATGCCGGCTCCCATGGTGCTGGAGATGGATACCTTTTTCAGGTACACCCCCTTGGATGCCGCGGGCTTGGCCTTGTTCAGCGCGTCGACCAACGCCAGCAGGTTTTCACGCAACGCTTCCGGCGCGAACGAAGCACGGCCGATGGTGCACTGCACGATGCCGTTTTTGTCGGTGCGGTACTGCACCTGTCCGGCCTTGGCATTCTTCACCGCACCCGCCACGTCGGCGGACACCGTACCCACCTTGGGGTTAGGCATCAAACCGCGCGGACCGAGGATCTGGCCCAGTTGACCGACCAGACGCATCGCATCCGGGCTGGCGATCAGCACGTCAAAGTTCAGGTTGCCACCCTTGATGGATTCGGCCAGGTCGTCGAAACCGACGATGTCTGCACCTGCTGCCTTAGCCTCTTCGGCCTTGGCTCCCTGCGCAAATACCGCCACACGCACCACCTTGCCGGTGCCCTTGGGCAGCACCACGGAGCCGCGCACCAACTGATCGGACTTGCGGGCATCGATGCCGAGGTTCACCGCAACGTCGATGGACTCATCAAACTTCGCCACGGCGGTTTCCTTGACCAGATTCAGCGCATCGTTCAGCGGATACAGCTTGTTGCGGTCGACCTTGGCCGCAATTGCCTTATAACGTTTGGACATGTTATACGCCCTCCACAGTAATGCCCATGCTGCGCGCGCTGCCAGCGATGGTGCGCACTGCGGCATCCATATCGGCGGCCGTCAGGTCGGGCATCTTGGTTGTTGCGATTTCTTCCGCTTGCTTGCGGGTCAGCTTGCCCACCTTGTCGGTGTGCGGCGTCTTGCTGCCCTTTTGCACGCCGGCTGCCTTCTTGATCAGAATGGTCGCGGGCGGGGTCTTCATGATGAAGGTGAAGCTCTTGTCCGCGAATGCGGTGATCACCACCGGAATCGGCAGACCGGGTTCCACGCCTTGCGTCTGTGCGTTAAACGCCTTGCAGAACTCCATGATATTCAGGCCACGCTGACCCAATGCCGGGCCAATCGGTGGACTTGGATTTGCCTTGCCGGCAGGCACTTGCAGCTTGATGTAGCCGACTACTTTTTTTGCCATGATATGCTCCTGTCAAACGGGTACCAGCGAAACTTTTCGTTTCTCCCCAACGTAAGAAATGACAAACGGGAAACTGCATCTGCAATCCTTGCAGGCTGCGTTCCCCCTCCGCATTCCTCGCTCTTCAGCCTTTTTCTACCTGGCCGAAATCCAGCTCCACGGGTGTCGAGCGACCGAAAATGGTCACCGCCACGCGTATCTTGTTCTTGTCGTAATTGACATCCTCGACCGTGCCGTTGAAGTCGGTAAACGGGCCTTCCTTGACGCGCACCGCCTCACCCACCTCAAACAGCACCTTGGGCCTGGGTTTTTCGACCCCGGCCTGCATCTGCTGCATGATGTTCTGCACTTCCTTTTCACTGATCGGCGTGGGCTTCATCGCCGAGCCGCCCAGGAAACCGGTTACCTTTGGGGTGCTCTTCACCAGATGCCAAGACTCATCGGTCATTTCCATCTCGACCAGCACATAGCCCGGGAAAAACTTGCGCTCGGTAATACTCTTTTGCCCGGATTTCAGCTCCACCACCTCTTCGACGGGAACCAGAATCTGTCCGAACTTGTCCTGCATTCCCTCGCGCTGAATGCGCTCGGTCAGTGCACGCTGCACGCTTTTCTCAAACTGCGAGTACGTATGAACAACATACCAGTTCTTGGCCATCACTCACCCCGTCCCATCAGTTTATTCACCACCACCATCAGGCTGGCATCAACTGCCCACAGGAACAATGCCATGATGATGGTAAACACGATCACGATGCCTGTGGTTTGCAGCGTTTCCTTGCGCGTCGGCCAGGATACACGCTTCGCCTCGGCAACAGAATCCTTGCCGAAAGCAAAAAAACGTTTCCCCGGTTCGCTGGTCCATGCCACTACAGCCGCCAGCAACAGGCCCACCAGCACCGAAGCCACCTTCAGCACTGCCGCACTATCGCGCAGGTAATAGAAGCCTGCAATACCTGCCACTACTAGCAGGAAAGCAACCAGCAACTTGATTTTATCTGCCATGCGCAATTATTCCGATCAACTATTACTTACCTTTTGGCAGGCCAGGAGGGTCTCGAACCCCCAACCCTCGGTTTTGGAGACCGATACTCTACCAATTGAGCTACTGGCCTAAAACCCGGGAAGGAAGAAGAGAGAATGGAGAAGGGTCATCCCCCTCCCTCTTCACCCTTCACCCTTCTCATCCTTTTACTCGATAATCTTTGCAACCACGCCGGCACCAACGGTGCGGCCGCCTTCGCGGATCGCGAAGCGCAGACCTTCTTCCATCGCGATCGGGTTGATCAGGTTGACAGTGATGCTGACGTTGTCGCCAGGCATGACCATCTCAGTGCCTGCCGGCAGTTCAACCGCACCGGTCACGTCGGTGGTGCGGAAGTAGAACTGCGGGCGATAGCCTTGGAAAAACGGGGTGTGACGGCCGCCTTCATCCTTGCCCAGCACATAGATCTCAGCTGTGAACTTGGTGTGCGGCTTGATCGAGCCTGGCTTGCACAGCACTTGGCCGCGCTCGACTTCTTCACGCTTGGTGCCGCGCAGCAGGACGCCGACGTTGTCGCCTGCCTGGCCCTGGTCGAGCAGTTTGCGGAACATCTCAACGCCGGTGCAGGTGGTCTTCAGGGTGGGCTTGATACCGACGATTTCGAGCTCTTCGCCAACCTTGACCACGCCGCGCTCGACGCGGCCGGTTACGACGGTGCCGCGGCCGGAGATGGAGAATACGTCTTCGACCGGCATCAGGAAGGTACCGTCAATGGCGCGCTCAGGTGTCGGGATGTAGCTGTCGAGTGCGTCGGCCAGACGGAAGATGGCGGGTTCGCCAATGTCGCTCTGGTCGCCTTGCATGGCTTTCAATGCGGAGCCTTTGATGATCGGCACGTCGTCGCCAGGGAAGTCGTATTTGGAGAGCAGTTCGCGCACTTCCATTTCGACGAGCTCGAGCAATTCTTCGTCGTCAACCATGTCGCATTTGTTGAGGAATACGATGATGTACGGTACGCCAACCTGACGGGCCAGCAGGATGTGCTCGCGGGTCTGGGGCATCGGGCCGTCGGCGGCGGATACCACAAGGATCGCGCCGTCCATCTGAGCGGCGCCGGTAATCATGTTCTTGACGTAGTCGGCGTGGCCCGGGCAGTCCACGTGGGCGTAGTGGCGGCTGGACGTTTCGTACTCGACGTGGGCGGTATTGATGGTAATGCCGCGTGCCTTTTCTTCAGGTGCCGCGTCGATCTGGTCGTAGGCCTTGGCTTCGCCGCCAAATTTCTTGGACAGAACGGTCGTGATCGCCGCCGTCAGGGTGGTCTTGCCATGATCCACGTGGCCGATGGTGCCCACGTTCACGTGGGGCTTCGTACGTTCAAATTTGCTCTTTGCCATGATTTTTCCTTATCAATGTCAAACGTTAACAATAAAAACTAATGGTGCCCATGGCGAGAATCGGACTCGCGACCTCTCCCTTACCAAGGGAGTGCTCTACCACTGAGCCACATGGGCAAAACTAAACTGGAGCGGGTGAAGGGAATCGAACCCTCGTCGTAAGTTTGGAAAACTTCTGCTCTACCATTGAGCTACACCCGCAGGCTTTCCCACCAAACAACGGCTTAAAGCAAGCAGTTGCCACAACCCAGTAAAAAATATTCAACTATTTGGTGGAGGGGGACGGATTCGAACCATCGTACTCATAAGAGGGCAGATTTACAGTCTGCTGCCTTTAACCACTCGGCCACCCCTCCAAACAGAACTTGCGATTATGTCAATTCCCGCCTCGGATGTCAAACCAAAGCCCCGTCCCGAATTAAAAATCACCGGGAGTCGTCGTCAAAAGAGATCATTACACTGGGCAAAAAGCTATCGAAACAGCAAATTTCGCTGACATCGAAGCAAAGAAGCAATCAGCCACCCTGCAGCAACTTCAACAGCTGCTTGTACTGCTCTCGCTCCTCATCGCTCAGACCGTTAGTGCCGCCTCGTGCTTTTATCTGTAACGCCTGAAATTGCTGACGATACCGACCTTCGCTGATTCTGCTCATCAACCCGGAAAACTCCGCCGCCACATCAAAATTTTCACCCCAATTCAGCATATCCGCCTCTGCCGCCGCTAGAGTTTTTTCGTGCGCCGTGCCTTGGAACATCTGCATGAGCGCCGCACCGCCTACTTCAAAACCGGCTTCACGCAATGCATAGAGCAACGCCGCCACCGCCTCGGCTTCCGCGCCTTCACCGTACCAATCGGCGTGGATTTGCGCACCCAGCGCCGGCTGCGCAATCAGGCATTGCAGCAGCAGCCGATGCGCCGAAGGCGCTGCGCGCCCGGCTTTCTGGAAGACCCGGGGAGCCGTACGCGCGACCGGCTTGATCTCATACAGAGCTTCCAGTTCCACCTGACTCACCCCGGCGAGTGCCGCAATTTCCTTGCGCAGCAACAGGGCAGTGGCCGGCGCGGCAATCGCGGTCAACAGCGGTTTGGCGCGCTGCAGCAACTGGCTGCGTCCCTCCTGGGTGCGCAAGTCCAGCTCCGCGCTGATTTCGCGCAGCAAATAGGCAGATAACGGCATCGCCTCCTGCACGCGCTGCTCGAAGGCATCCCTGCCGAATTCGCGGATGAAACTGTCAGGATCATGCTCGACCGGCAGAAACAGGAAGCTGATGCGCTTTCCGTCCTGCAAGTGGGGCAGCGCGTTTTCCAGCGCGCGCCAAGCCGCCTTCTGTCCGGCCTTGTCGCCGTCGAAGCTGAACACGATGTGTTCGGTCAGGTGCAGCAGTTTCTGCACGTGATACGGCGTGGTTGCCGTACCCAGCGTCGCCACGGCATATTCCACGCCGTGCTGCGCGAGCGCCACCACATCCATGTAACCCTCCACCACCAGCACCCGCTGCGAAGCGCGGATCGCCTTCTGCGCCTGATACAGGCCGTACAGCTCGCGCCCCTTTTCGAACAGCGGCGTCTCGGGCGAGTTGAGGTACTTGGGCTCACCCTTGTCCAGCACCCGCCCGCCGAAGCCGATGACCTGCCCGCGCACGTTGATGATGGGGAACATGATGCGGTCGCGGAAGCGGTCGTAGCGCTTGCCTTCGTCGCCGGCGATCACCAGCCCGGTTTCGCTCAGCGTATCGCTCTGGTAATCGGGAAACGCCGCCGCAAGATTCTGCCAGCCGTCCGGCGCGTAACCGATGCCGAATTTCGCGGCGATCTCGCCGGACAGCCCACGCCGCTTGAGGTAATCGATCGCGCGCGGCGATTGCTTGAGTTGCTCGCGGTAGTAGCGCGTGGCGACCTGCATCACCTCGTACAAATCCGGCGCAACTTTCTGGTAGGCCTCCCCTGCGGCTGGACGCTCGCGCGGCACTTCCAGACCAGCGCTGCGTGCCAGCTCCTCGATCGCCTCGACAAAGCCGAATCCGGCATGCTCCATGACAAAGCTGATCGCCGTGCCATGCGCCCCGCAGCCGAAGCAATGGTAAAACTGCTTGGACTGACTGACGGTAAACGAGGGGGATTTTTCGCTGTGGAACGGGCAGCAGGCGACAAAATTCGCACCGGCCTTTTTGAGCGGCACGTAGCGCTCAACCACGTCCACGATATCGAGACGATTAAGCAGGTCCTGAATAAAACTTTTCGGAATCAAGCCCGCACCTTTCATCGCTGCCGGCAGGGCGCCGGCGGAACGGTTAACCGGGAATTACTTGCCGAGCTGCGCCTTGATCAGGGCGGAAACCTTGCCCATGTCGGCACGCCCGGCCAATTTGGGCTTGAGCACGCCCATCACCTTGCCCATGTCTTGCGGGCCGGCCGCACCGGTTGCGGCGATCGCTTCGGCGACAGCCGCATTGACTTCGGCTTCGCTGAGCTGTTGCGGCAGATAGTCAGCCAGCACACTCATCTCGAATTTCTCGACATCCGCCAGCTCCTGGCGGCCCGCCGCCTCGTACTGGCTGATTGAGTCGCGCCGCTGCTTGTTCATCTTCTCGATGATGGCGATCACGTCCGCATCCGACAGCTCGATGCGCTCGTCCACCTCGCGCTGCTTCATCGCGGCGAGCAAAAGGCGGATAGCCCCGAGGCGCGCCGTATCCTTGGCGCGCATCGCGGCTTTCATGTCATCGGTGATTCGCTGCTTGAGGCTCATGCCGGAGCCGGGAAAACCCGGAAGACGGGTCTAGTACAGCTTGGGAGGAAGAGTCTGGCTGCGCAGGCGCTTGTAATGGCGCTTCACGGCGGCGGCCAGCTTGCGCTTACGTTCCGCAGTGGGCTTTTCGTAAAATTCGCGGGCGCGCAGATCGGTCAGCAGGCCGGTCTTTTCCACGGAACGCTTGAAGCGGCGCATCGCCACTTCGAACGGCTCATTCTCTTTAACTCGCACAGTTGTCATGAATAAATTACCTTCTACCAGAAAATCGAGGGCGCGATTCTAGCAAAACAATGGCTTATTCCACAACCGATATTTAATCCCGCCTGAAACCCGCCTACGGTGCGGCATTGACTCGATCTGTCTCGCCAAAACGACTCTTAATCGGCATATCCATACCGGCTTCCGATGACCAAGGTGTTGTCATGCAGCACCGTGCAGACATGGCGCCCGAAAGAGCGCGGCGTATGCGCAAGAGCCAGATATGCCCCGGAGCCTTCGCGCGAGCCGGGCATATTGAGGCGGACGCCATGCTTGTTCGCCAGTGCCGCAAGCTGAGACGTTGGAATGCCCAGTCTGATTTCATGGCAGAAGTTTTTGACATCCCTCCCGCCAAGCCAGAACATCAGCACAAGCTCGGTTGATGAGAGTACGGTTATTCCAATCAAAACCATTGTGATCTTAAATGCAGCCTTCATTGGAGAACCAACGCAGCGGTGTTCGCAATCAGCCGACGCTGACCCGCCCGAACTTGCGCTTGCCGACCTGCGCCACGACCACCGTTCCGGCCTTGATCTGCAGGCCACGGTCGCTGACTTTTTCCCCGTCGAGCTTGACAGCCCCGGCATCGATCATGCGCAATGCTTCGGAGGTGCTGGCGACCAGGCCGGCCTGCTTGAGCAGTTGGGCAATGCCGATCTGTCCGTCCATGCCGGCAACGGTGATTTCCGGCATGTCATCCGGCAACAAGCCCTGCCTGAAGCGCGCCTCGAATTCCGCCAGCGCACCCACGGCGGCCTTTTGCGAGTGGAAGCGTGCGACGATTTCCTGCGCAAGCATCACCTTGATGTCGCGCGGATTGCGCCCCTGCTCCACCTCGGCGCGCCAGCCGGCGATCTCGTTCAGGCTGCGGAACGACAGCAATTCCAGATAGCGCCACATCAGCGTATCGGAGATCGACATCAGTTTGCCGAACATGTCCTGCGGCGTATCGGTGATGCCAATGTAATTGCCCAGCGACTTGGACATCTTGTTGACACCATCCAGCCCTTCCAGCAGCGGCATGGTGAGCACGCACTGCGGCGCTTGCCCGTAATGTTTCTGCAGCTCGCGCCCCATAAGCAGGTTGAATTTCTGGTCGGTACCGCCCAGCTCAATGTCCGCCCGGAGCGCGACGGAGTCGTAGCCCTGCACCAGCGGGTAGAGGAATTCGTGGATGGCGATGGGCTGGTTGGCCTTGTAACGCTTGCCGAAGTCGTCGCGCTCCAGCATGCGCGCCACGGTGGAAGTCGCAGCCAGCTTGATGAGGTCGGCCGCACCGAGCTTGTCCATCCAGGCGGAGTTGAACACGATCTCGGTCTTTTCCGGGTCGAGCACCTTGAACACCTGGTCGCGGTAGGACTGGGCGTTCTGCAGCACCTGCTCGCGCGTCAGCGGCGGGCGGGTGGCGTTCTTGCCGGTGGGGTCGCCGATCATGCCGGTGAAATCGCCGATCAGGAACAGTGCTTGGTGACCCAGATCCTGCAACTGGCGCATCTTGTTGAGGAGCACGGTGTGGCCGAGGTGCAAGTCCGGCGCGGTCGGGTCGAAACCTGCCTTGACGCGCAGCGGGCGGCCAGGTGCAAGCCGTTGTTTCAATTCATCTTCAACCAACAGCTCATGGGCGCCGCGCTTGATCTGGGCCAGCGCGTCCTGATGTGTCATTTCGGTCATATTCGTCATCAATTCAAAGTCTAGGAAAACCGGCTTACCGCCCACTCCCGTTTTTCAACCGTTCGTCGGTCACGTTTTACCGCTCGATTTTCCCGCCCGCCATCCATCAGGCCGGTTTTGAGCCAATGCGGCTTTCTGGTAAAGTGCGCGCCAATCCAAAAAATACAGTGTATTGCTGATATACAGAGAGCAACTCCAGGAGGCGCGAATGTTAACCCAAAACCTGCTCAGCCAAGAGCGCAAAATGAAACTGCGCTGGTTTGTCACCCTGTCCACCATGCCGCTGCTGGGGGTGGTCACCGCTTTCGGCTTGGTGCCGCAAAGCGATCTCGGCCTGAATTCGGCGAAGATTGCCGTCGAACAGATCGCCCTGCCCAAGGTTGCGCCCAGCGTAGGCGCCATCGCCAGCTTCTGGCGCAACGAGCGCGTGCAGAGCGGCGACACGGTCGTCGAATTGCTGCGCCGCCTGAACATCGAGGATGCCGCGGCCAGCGCCTACCTGCGCACCGCCCCCGAGGCAGAATCCTTCCGCAAGCTGTCCGTCGGCCGCGAAGTACAAGCCGAAACTAATACCGACGGCGGCTTGGTCGCGCTGCGCTACCTGGGCGACAACGGCGCGCAAGTCGTGATCGAAAAGCAGGGTGACGGCTACGCAACCCGCATCCTGCCGGCACAACTGGAGAAACGCCTGTTCGTGCGCACCGGCGAAATCAAGGGCAGCCTGTATGCCGCAACCGATGCCGCCGGGATGCCGGAAGCGGCCGCCAACCAGCTGACCGAGATATTCAGCGGCGACATCGACTTCCACCATGATCTGCGCAAGGGCGACAAATTCACCGCAGTGTATGAAATGACCTACAGCAACGGGGCGCTGGTGAATACCGGCCGCATCCAGGCGGCCGAGTTCGTCAATCAGGGCCGTTCCTACCGTGCCGTCTATTTCCAGGGGGATTACTACACGCCGGAAGGCAAGAGCGTACGCAAAGCCTTCCTGCGCTCCCCTATCGAATTCTCGCGGATAAGCTCCGGCTTCACCAACTCGCGTTTCCACCCGGTGCTGAACCAGTGGCGTGCGCATAAAGGCGTGGACTTTGCCGCCCCCATCGGCACCAAGGTCAAAGCGACCTCGGATGGCGTCGTCACGTCCTTCGGCAAACAAGGCGGCTACGGCAACTTCATTGCGGTCAGCCATCAGGGCCGCTTCACCACCGTGTATGGGCATTTGTCGCGCTTTGCCAAGGGATTGCACCGCGGTCAGCGCGTGGCGCAGGGCGACGTGATCGCTTATGTCGGCATGACCGGCCTGACCAGCGGCCCGCACCTGCACTACGAATTCAAGATCGACGGCCAGCAACGTGACCCGCTGCGCGTCGCCCTGCCGGACGCGAAGCCGGTCAACCATGAGAACATGGCGACGTTCAAGGTGGCTGCAGACAATTTCGTTGCGCGCCTGAACCTGCTGCGCAATACAAACCTCGCCAAGCTCGACTAGATACTCCGTGCCGCATCCGCCTGAACTGTATGTAGGGTTGATGTCCGGCACCAGCCTGGATGGCATCGATGCTACCCTGGTCGATCTGGGCGGGGTGCAGCCCAGGTTGCTCGCCCGGCATTACGCCCCCTTCGACGAAGCGCTGAAAAGCGAACTGCTTGCGCTGCACCAGCCCGGCCACGACGAACTGCACCGCACGCAACTGGCCGGCAACCAGCTGGCGCGGCGCTATGCCGCGGCGGTCAACGCTTTGCTCGGCGCGGTAAACTCGTCGAACGCCGCCATCAAGGCCATCGGCTGCCACGGCCAGACCATCCGCCACCGCCCCGAGCACGGCTACACGCTGCAAATCGGCAATGCCGCACTGCTCGCTGAGTTGACCGGCATCACCGTCATCAGCGACTTCCGCAGCCGCGACATCGCGGCCGGCGGGCAGGGTGCACCGCTGGTTCCGGCCTTTCACGACAAACTGCTGCGCCATCCCGCCGCCCACCGCGTCATCGTCAACATCGGCGGCATCGCCAACCTGACCGATCTCCCACCCGGCGGCGACACGACGGGTTTCGACAGCGGTCCCGGCAACATGCTGATGGATGCCTGGTGCATGCAGCATCTCGACAGACCCTACGACGACAATGGCGCATGGGCGGCATCGGGCAAGGTGCTGCCCGCATTGCTGGAAAGAATGCTCGCCGAGCCGTTCTTCGCCCTGCCGCCGCCCAAGAGCAGCGGGCGCGACCTGTTCAGCCTAGCTTGGCTGCGCGGCAAGCTGCAAGGCGGCGAATCGGCGGAAGACGTACAGGCCACCCTGCTGGAACTGACATGCAGCACCGTCGCTCAGGCCGTCCGGCAGCACTGCGTGGGTGCGACGGAAATCTATCTCTGCGGCGGCGGTGCGCGCAACTCGACCCTGCGCACCCGCCTCGCCGCCCTGTTCCCGGACAGCTGCATACAGACCACGGATACCCTCGGCGTGGATGGTGATTACCTGGAGGCCATCGCCTTCGCCTGGCTGGCGCAACAGGCCCTGCACGGCAAGCCGGCCAACTTGCCCGCTGTCACGGGAGCCCGGCATCCCTGCGTGCTCGGCGCAATCTACCTTGCATAAACATTGGCCCGCATAAATGCAAACGGGGCGCAACGCGCCCCGTAGCCTTGCAACCAACCGACAGCCTAAACCGAGAACGATGAGCCGCAGCCGCAGGTGGACGCAGCGCTCGGGTTCCTGATGACGAACTGCGAACCTTCCAGACCTTCGGTATAGTCGATTTCCGCGCCGGCCAGATACTGGAAGCTCATCGGGTCGATCAACAGCTGCACGCCATTCTTGGTCATCACGGTGTCGTCTTCGTTGACTTCTTCGTCGAAGGTAAAACCGTACTGGAAACCGGAACAGCCGCCGCCACTGACAAACACGCGCAGCTTGAGGTCGGTATTGCCTTCCTCTTCGATCAATTGTTTTACCTTGTTCGCCGCGTTGTCGGTAAAGACCAGCGGGTCTTGTGTTTCGGTTGCTGCATTCATGTCTGTCTCCTAAATAAATTACTCGCCACTATTCAACTTGAAAGCCACCACTTTGTCCTGTGCTGCGACGTTGCTGTGGATCAGGCGCCCTTCGACGATGGCACCCAACTGGATTTCAAGAGTTTTGTAGTGCACATCGCCATTGACCCTGGCTTTGCTCTGCAGTTCCAGATATTCGCTGGCGAATACCGGGCCAGTGGTCGCGCCGTTGATCACCAGATGGGTAACGTTGATCTCGCCGGTCACCTTCGCGTGCTCGCTCAGCACCAGCGTGCTCGGTTTGCCCGGGGTTGCGACCACATTGCCGTTCACCTGCCCGTCAATGCGCATCCCGCCGCTAAAACTCAAATCACCCTCGATGGTCGTACCCGCGCCGATCAACGAATCGATGCGGCTTTGCGGTTTGCTGTGTTTATTGCCGAACATAAACCCTCCCTCACGCCAAATTCTTTTTATGACAGGCTGACGTTTTGCCGCACTTTCGGCTCGCCCGCCCCCTGCTCGAATATCCTCACTTGGATATTTTCCAGTTGAACGTCCTGCGGCAGCTGAATGCTCTGTTCTACGCGCTGATAATACTTGAAACTGAGCTGAAATTGGGTGTTCCCCGACGCATTTTGCGGAAATAAAAGCGTTGTTCGCTGCCCATCCCTCAACACCGTAGCCACCAGTTGATAGCTGCCGCTGAACTCCTTGACGCGCTGCCCGCTCTGCACCAGCAGCATGCGCAGACGATATTCGCCGGGCATCTTGTCGCGCTCCAGCCTCAGGCGGTGCACCCCCAGTTCGCCCTCCCTGCCGCGCATGGCGGTGAGGTTCTGAAAAAAGGCCAAATCCTCCTGCAGGCGGACGTTTTCATCCGCCTGGTTTTTCAGCTGCTTGGCCGTTTCCTGGCTGCTGGCCTGCTCAATCTGGATTTTCCGCTCGAATTGCGCAACCTGGCCGCTCAGTTGTTTATTTTCCGTCTCCAGCCTGGAGACCTGATCGCGCAACCGGTTCAATTCCTGCTGGGTCTCGCTCCGATGAAACCCCGCCAGTTCCAGTCCGCTGCCATACGCCCACCAGGCCAGCCCCAGCGCCGCCAGCACGAACGGCACCATCATACTCCAGCGCAAATACCACGGGATATGCGGCCGTACCGCCAGTTTCGGCGCGGAAATGCCAAACCTGCGTTTAGTGCGACGCCACATCTCAGGGAAGCAGCGGGAGGTTATTCAGGGCGGAATTCTCCGGCAACCCGAACATGATGTTCATGTTCTGCACCGCCTGTCCCGCAGCACCCTTGACCAAGTTGTCGATCACCGACAGTACCACGACGGTGTCGCCGCCCTGCGGCCGGTGCACCGCGATGCGGCAACGATTTGCGCCGCGCACCGAACGGGCCTCGGGATGGCTGCCTGCAGGCATCACATCCACGAACGATTCGCTGGCATAGCGCCGCTCGAACAACGCCTGCAGATCCGCCTCGCGAGTCAGCCTGCCATACAGCGTGGCATGAATGCCGCGGATCATCGGGGTCAGGTGCGGCACGAAGGTCAGCCCGACCGCCTTGCCGGCCACGCGCGCCAAGCCTTGCCTGATCTCCGGCAAGTGCCGATGCCCGCCGACCCCGTAAGCCTTGAAATTATCCGACGCTTCGGAAAACAGGGTGGCAATCTCCGCCTTGCGCCCCGCGCCGGAAACGCCCGATTTGGCATCGGCGATCAGGCTTTCCGTCTCGATCACGCCCGCCTCCAGCAACGGGAGGAAGCCCAGCTGCACTGCAGTCGGGTAACAGCCCGGATTGGCGACCAGCCGCGCCGATTCGATCTGTGCGCGATTCACCTCCGGCAACCCGTACACCGCTTCGGCGACCAGATCGGGGCAGGCATGGGTCATGCCATACCATTTTTCCCATACCGAGATGTCCTGTAGGCGGAAGTCGGCCGCCAAGTCGATCACCCTCACGCCGGCATCCAGCAATGCGCGAGTTTGCTGCATGGCGATGCCGTTCGGGGTCGCGAAGAACACCAGGTCGCATTGCTCCAGGCGAGCCTCGTCCGGATGCGTGAACGGCAGATCCACATAGCCGCGCAGGCTGGGGAACATCTGGCTGACCGGCGTGCCGGCATCGGCGCGCGAGGTGATCACCTGCAACGCGGCCTGCGGATGCGCCGCCAGCAGGCGCAGCAACTCCACGCCGGTGTAGCCTGTGCCGCCAACTATGCCAACTTTAATCATTCCAGCTTCCTTCAAAAACGTTGCACATCATACAACAACCTAAGAGCCTATTTCAGCAGGTTTCATACCCCGCGTTGGGCCTGGGCGCGGATGGATGCAAGGCGCAACGCACAGCCAATGGTCGTTCCATTGGCAAGCGGTCAACGCTGCAGACGCCGCGCCCAGACCCAACCCGAAGGGCCGCTTGCCTGCGGGCGCATTGCGGCGTTGCGGCCTGCTTGTGGAGAATGACTACACAGCGCAGCCCGCACCTTGCACTGCATCCCGCAGGCAAGCGGCGCGGGGTATGAAACCTGCTGAAATAGGCTCTAATGCAAAAGCCGCCCGGAGGCGGCTTTTGCGGGACATCCAAACAGCTTCGCAGGCTTAACGCTTGGAGAATTGCTTGCGGCGGCGCGCCTTGCGCAGGCCGACCTTCTTGCGCTCCACTTCGCGCGCATCGCGGGTCACCAGACCGGCGTGCTTCAACGCAGCCTTGAGCGTTGCGTCGTAATCGATCAGTGCGCGGGTGATGCCGTGGCGCACCGCACCTGCCTGGCCGGCTTCGCCGCCACCGGTGACGTTCACCATGATGTCGAACTTACCCAGCGTTTCGGTCAGCGTCAGCGGCTGGCGCACGATCATGCGGCCGGTTTCGCGGGAGAAGAATTCATCTACCGGCTTGTCGTTCACGACGATGTCGCCCTTGCCCGGCTTGATGAACACACGCGCCACTGCGCTCTTGCGGCGGCCGGTTCCGTAATTGTAATTCACGCTCATGGTTAAGCCTTCAACAGATTGACTGGTTTCGGTTGCTGCGCTTCATGCGGATGCGACGCACCGGCATACACCTTCATCTTGCGCAACATTGCATAGCCCAGCGGACCTTTCGGCAGCATGCCCTTGACCGCTTTTTCCAGCGCACGGCCCGGATGACGCGCCTGCATCTTGGAAAAATTGGTGGTGTACAGGCCGCCCGGATAGGTCGTGTGGCGATGGTACAGCTTGGCTTCCGTCTTGTTGCCGGTCACACGCAGCTTGTCCGCGTTGACCACCACGACGAAATCGCCGGTATCCACGTGCGGGGTGTAAATTGCCTTATGCTTGCCGCGCAAACGAGCGGCAATCTGGGCAGCCAGACGGCCCAGCACCTGATCGGCTGCGTCAACCAGAAGCCAGTCGTGCTGGACTTCCTGGGACTTGGCGGAAAATGTTTTCATAGCCATTATTCCTAAAAATCTGATAAGTAAACCTCGAAGGGCGCGCATTCTATGTCAGGCATCCTGCCCTGTCAAACAAAAATAAACCGCGCCAAACCCCAAGCCCTCCGCTATTTTGCGCACAGGAAACACGCTGCCGCACAATCACCCGCTCACACGCACAACAGGCCGTCCAGCCAAACCTTCCAGCGCGCATACTTTTCGGGCAGTTGCGGCGCATCCCGGCCAGCCTCTATCTTCTCCGCAAGCCGGGTATCGGCGAGGGACGAGTCCGCCGCCAAGCGTGCCGCGCCAACCAGGCTGGCATCCGCCTGCAGCAGGCGGTAGGTAGTTGCGAATGGAACGCACCGTGCAATCCCCTGTTGCAGACAAGGTAGATTGGACAACCCTCCCGACAAATAGACGCGCTCGATGCCGAATTCACGGTGCATGTCCTCAAGGATGCGCGCCACCCGGAAGATGATTCCTTCCAGCAACAGCGCCGCAACGCGTTGCGCCGGCAACCGCTCGGCCGGTGCTGAGAACGTCACCCCGAAATCCCCCTTGAAATAGGGCGCTCCCAGCCCACCCGGTTCGGCAAGACAGAAGATATCGTCCCGCACCAGATCCTCCATGTGGCAGGCATCGACCGCATAGGGCGCCAGCGCCGCCGCAATGGAATTGAGCGTGCCCTCGCCACCGAAATGCACCTGCCCCGCACTGTCCTGCCAGACCAGCGTCTGCAGATACCCATCGGGAACATTGCGCCCCTGAGGGAGATAACGGATGACAAAGCCCCCCGTCCCGAGGTTAACTAATGCTTCCGGCTGCCCTGTGTGGATGCTCGCCACGAGGGCTGCCGATTGGTCGCCGACACTGGCCTGCAGGGTCAGGCCGTTCTCCAGCGGCAGTGCCCACCCGGCGGAAGGCCAGATTTCCGGCAACACCTGGCGCGGAACGCCGAACAGTTCGCACAACACCGGCGACCATTGTTGGCTATGTATGTCCATCAGCAGGGTGCGCGCCGCCATCGAAACATCGGCCAGGTGATGCCTGCCACCGGTCCAGCGCCAGATCAGAAAAGTATCCAGCGTCCCCAGCAGCCATTCGCCGCTGACCAGCCGTTTGCGCCACGACGGATTCCCGCGCAGCAGTACGCGCAGTTTGGGGGCGAGGTAATAGGCCGCCAGCGGCAACCCGGTGAGATCGCGTATGACGCTTTCCTCGCCGCGCAGCACCGCGCAACTCTCCGCGCCGCGATCGTCCTGCCACGAGATCAGCGGCGTGAGCGGCCGCCCGCTGGCGCGCTCCCAGATCAGGAATGAGGAGCGCTGGCTGCACAGGCCCAGCGGCGGACACGCTGTCGTCTGCGCCCGGCATTCGGCCAGTACCGCATCGGCAGCTTCGACGTAAACCAGCGCATCGCTCTCGTAGCGCCCGCCGTCCGATGTCACTTCAGGCGCTACCCGCGCAACGATCCCGCTGAGCGTGCCATCCCCGGACAGCAGCCCGGCCTTGACCGAGGTCGTACCCAGATCGAGGGCGATAGCGCGCGTCACTGCGGGCAGGCCTCGACCTCTTGCGCGACCCTGCCCGCATCCCAGCCCAGTACCGGTGCGACCAGTTCGGCCAGGCGGCGCAAATCGCTTTCATTCAATCGTGTCAGGATCAGCAGCGGCAAGCGGCGGCGCAGCAGATCGGACAGATGCACCGCCATCTCATCGCGGGCGCAAAACAACAGGTCGGCCAAAATGAAGGGCAGGTCGGGCACGATGCGCCCCATGAGTTGCGGCCTTTCCTCGACAAGGCGAAAAACCTCCTCGGCACGCCGCCCATGGCGGCGCAGCAACCACTTCGCGCTTCCGGCATCGATACCGAGGCGTTTGGCATGCGCACCGTTTTCTTCCAGCCATGCCGAAAAAGCCTGCTGCGGCTTCCAGGGGAAATCCCGTTGCCTGGTCGCACAGGCAGCGCCGACGCCGAGCGCAGCGCACACGGCATCAACGATACACGCCGCATCTTCGCGCGCCGAGGTAAGCTTGCCGCCGATGGAGTAATGCACGCCGTTGCCCGCGGTCTTCAGTTCCCAGTCGCGGCTCACAGCTGCGGGCGATGCCTCGTCGCTGCGCTTCATCACACGCAAACCGGCATAGCTGCCGACCACATCCTTTTCCGTCCACGCCGTCTTGAGGTAGCGGTTGGCCTCAGTCAGCAGGTAGTCGACCTCTTTCGGCTCGACAGCGATGCGATCAAGGTCGCCGCCGTAGTCCTCATCGGTGGTACCGAGCAGCGTCATGCCGTACCACGGGATCATGAAAAACACCCGGCCATCGGACTTGGCGGTCAGCAGCAAGGCCTCATCCGTCACCAGCGCCGGCATGACCAGATGCGTGCCCTTATCCAGCCTGCACCAGCCTCGCCCCTGCTCCGATGCCGCCATCCACTGGCCGGTGGTGTTGACGATCTGCCGCGCGGAAACTTCAGTACTGGCGTGGTCAAGCTGATCCTGCGCCGTTGCGCCGCTCACCCGCCCCTTTGTTTCAATCCATCCGGTCAGTTTGCAATAATTCACGCACACCGCCCCGGCATCCATCGCGCCGGCGGCCAATTCCAGCACCAGCCGCGCATCGTCGGTCTGAGCATCGCCATAGGTGAAGCCGCCTTTCAATCCATCGCCAGCGAGAAACGGAAAACGCCCGGCGAAGGCTCCCCGGTCGAAGTGGCGGTGGGCCATTTCCGGCCCCGGATGGTCGGCAAGGGAGTCGTACATGAACAGCCCTGCCTTCAACTGGAAGGTGCCGACACGGCTGTCCGCGTAGACCGGCAAGCCGAAGCGCAGCGGCCAGACGCGATGCGGCGCCGTCGCCAGCAGCATCTGCCGCTCTGCGAGCGCCTTCTTCACCAGCTTAAAATCGAGCGACTCCAGATAGCGCAGCCCGCCGTGGATCAGCTTGCTGGATGCGGAAGAGGTCGCGCTGGCCCAGTCGCCCTGCTCCACGATGGCGACGCTCAAGCCGCGCAAGGCCGCATCGTAAGCCGTCCACGCGCCATAGATGCCGCCGCCACAGACCAGCAGGTCGAACCGGCGGCCCGCCAGCAATGAAAAATCGCGTTTCATCCGTTCCTCATCTGCAAAGCCTCTTGCGGCACATCGCTGATCAGGATGTCCACACCCAAAGCGAGCGCACGGTTTATTTCTTCGTCGCTGTTGCAGGTGTAGACCGCGATGCGCTTGCCGTGCTCGCGCAGCACGCCGACCATGGCCTCATCCAGTGTATCGACATGAACGCACAGACCATAAAGGAAGGGCTGGGCAAGCAATACCCCGTGCGCGAAATCCGCGCCGTGCTCCGGCTCCAGGTTGAGCACCAGGGGGAAGTCCGGATCGCGGCTATGCGCGTAGAGCAGGCTATTCAGGTCGAATGACGATACCAGGATGCGATCGTCCGCCACCGCGCCGGCCAGTTCCAGCACCTGCCTGACCTTGGCTTCATGCCGCGCAAGCTGCTCCCATTCGCGGTTCTTGATCTCCAGCAACAGGCGGCAGCGCGCACGATATGCCGCAAGGAATTCGCGCAGGCTCATGATGCCTTCCGGCGCTGCCGCCGGAGAAAAATGCGCGGCGAAATCCATCGCCTGCAACTCGGCATAATCGAAGTCGTCGATACGCTTGCCGGGCAGGCCGAGCTTGTCGAGAAATCGGTCATGCCACAGCACGGCAACTCCATCGCGGCTGAGCTGCACGTCCGTTTCGATGCCGTCGATCGCATAGCACAGCGCCCGGTCGAAAGCGGGGCGGGTATTTTCCGCCGCTTCCCTGTTGGCGCCACGGTGGGCAAATATCAGCGATTGTCTGGAGTGGGTCATTTAGGGAAAGCAATCACGGCAAACTGTCGATGAACCGCTTCATTGAAACTTTAAGCGCCGCAAAATTCGGGTTGTACATCAAGCGCCGCAAGACGCCTGCCTTAAGGTTGGCCTCGGTGATTTCTCCCTGCCAAACCTCCTCGCGCCTGTTGTTGCAGGCGTTATATTTTTCCATGTCGCCGGGATAATAATGGATGGAGTTGGAATAAACTCCCTCCGCGCCGTAGTAGGCATCATCGGGCGGTAGCACGATGGACGTATGCGCGGAGCTTAATATCCTCTGCTCGGGCACCACGCTATTCACCAACTCCAGTTTTTCCGCCGGGATGCCGGGCGGTGATTTCTCTATGTCGGTGGTATAGAGCACCAGCTTGCTGGAGGGATGATATGCACGTGCCATGAAATCGAGGGTTGCCTGCGTATTGGCGGTGACATCGTCCCGGCTGGCTGCGGCAAATACCGGGATGCCGACTTTATGTTTCCGCAGCAAGGAGCTCAATTTTTTCGTCAGCGCGTGCACTTGGGCAACAGCATTTTTGGGAAGCGACTCGTACTTGTAGAGGCTTTTATCCAGCCTGATGCCGACCCATTTCGCCGACGGGATCAGCCAGCTATACAGCCTGTGCAGATTTGCCCAGGCCGCACGCGGCGTAATTTCAAGCGCGGGAGAAAACAAAAACAGGCCGCACACCCGGTCATCGCACAAGCTCTGGTAAACGCTCAGCCCGCCCCCGGCAGAAAGCCCGGCCAGGTAGACTTCATCGACTTCCTCCGCAAGCCTGTCCGTGCCATAAGCCACCGCCATGCTCCATTCCCGCCAGGTGACATCCAGCAAATCGCCGGGTTGTGTGCCGTGTCCCGGCAACAACAGGGTCATGGCACGAAAACCGTTTTCCTGAAAAAACCCGGCCAAATAACGCATGAAATAAGGTGAGTCGGTCAGGCCGTGCGTGAGCAGCACGCCGCGCCGATAGGTCTTGTCCTTTCCCCTGCACGCGTCCCCTGTGGGATGCAACTCGAATGGCGCATTTCCGGCGATTGCCTTTTCCAGGTCGGCTGCGCCAAGCCGGGTATGCACGCGCCGCAGCATCGCCGTCGTGCGCTGCACATACTCGCCAAACGACAGCCTTTCCCCGATGAAACAGGCGCTCTCGCCGGATGGACTATGCCTCGCCTCCAGGCGTACTTCACCACCCCCTATCCCGTTCATCGCCATCTTGTGACCGCCTCTGCCGGACATTCTAGCCGCTGGAAGTACACCATGCAGCCTCTCATCGAAGATCATACCGCATGTCATAATATCGCCGGCTCGTTACACCCAACTATCATGTCCTGGTTTTTTATCACCAACTTCATCGCCGCCTTCCTGCTGCCGCCGCTGAGCCTGCTGCTCCTGCTGGCGCTGGGCATCCTCCTGTTCTACCGCCGCAGCAAATTTGCCAAGTCGCTGCTGCTAACCGCCTTCGGCCTGCTGTGGCTTACCTCCACGCCCTATATTGCCGAGGGCGCGCTACACCTGCTGGAGGCGCGCACCGCCGCGCTGGATGGAAAACAGCAGGCCGATGCGATCGTGATCCTCGGCGGTGGAACCTATTTCCATGCGCCGGAATATGCCGGGCAGGACACCATCAGCGATGCCGCGCTGGTGCGCCTGCGCTACGGCGCAAAGCTCCAGCGCGAGACCGGCAAGCCCATTTTGGTGACCGGCGGCAGGCCGCTCGGCAACAGCGTTTCGGAGGCGCAGCAGATGCGCGCTTCGCTGGAACAGGATTTCCAGGTTCCGGTGCGCTGGACGGAAGATGCGTCCGACAATACCTTCGAGAATGCGCGCTACTCATTCCAGACCCTGCAGAAGGCCGGCATCAAAAAAATCTATCTCGTCACCCACGCCTGGCACATGCCGCGCTCAGCCGATATCTTCCGCCGCTCGGGATTCGAGGTCGTCGAGGCGCCGACCGCCTTTACCACGCGCTACCGGACCGACCTGTTCGCCTTCCTGCCCAACGCCGGATCGTTGCACGACAGCAGAATTTTCGTCCACGAAGTTATTGGATTGCTCTGGTATCGTGTAAAATTAGCAATCTCTAATATTTAGCTGATAAAGGAACAACATGAAAGCTCGCGTCAAATGGGTGGAACAAGTCTCTTTTCTGGGCGAAACGGAAAGCAGCCACGCGATCCTGATGGACGGTTCGCCGGCAGCCGGCGGGCGCAACCTCGGCCCGCGACCAATGGAAATGCTGCTGCTCGGCGCGGGCGGCTGCACCAGCTTCGACGTGATTTCCATCCTGAAGAAAAGCCGCCAGGCGGTCTCCGATTGCTGCGTGGAACTGGAAGCGGAACGCGCTGAAACCGACCCCAAGGTGTTCACCAAGATTCACATGCACTTCGTCATAAAGGGCAAGGACATCAAGCCCGAAGCGGTCGAGAAAGCCATCAAACTGTCAGCCGAAAAATACTGCTCGGCTTCCATCATGCTCGGCGCGACCGCCGCGGTCACGCATGACTTCGAGGTGATTCAGGAATAGGGCCGTAGTACGGGCTACTTTGAGCCCCGCTTTTTTTCCTGGAAGTAGTGGCACGACTCCCCGGACGCCTCTATGACATCAAGGATCGGCAGTCGCTGGCTTTTGAAATCAAGGGCACGGCAGCCATACCTGAAATGGGCGTCATGGGTAATGTAATAGTGGGTGCAGTTGTTGCAATCTACGGGCGTGTCGGCTGGTTCTGTATCCATGTGTGGCGACATTCGGCAACGGCGGCGGCAGTTTTTATCCAAACACTTTCGCCAGTTCCGCGCCCGGATCGTCCGCGCGCATGAATGCCTCGCCAACCAGGAAGGCGTTCACCTTATTGGCCCGCATCAGCCTGACATCCTCCGCCTTGAGGATACCGCTCTCGGTGACCACGATGCGGTCTTTGGGAATGCGCGGCAGCAGGTCGAGCGTGGTTTGCAGGCTCACCTCGAAGGTGCGCAGGTTGCGGTTGTTCACGCCGATCAGCGGCGTGGCCAGTTGCAGCGCGGCATCCAGCTCCGCGCCGTCGTGCACTTCCACCAGTACCGCCATGCCGAGGCCATGTGCCACTGCCTCGAATGCGCGCATCTGCGCCACATCCAGCGCGGCGGCGATCAGCAGGATCGCATCCGCCCCCATCGCGCGCGCCTCGTAGATCTGGTATTCATCCACCATGAAATCCTTGCGCAGCACCGGCAGCGCACAGGCGGCGCGCGCCTGCTTCAGGTACTCCGCGCTGCCCTGGAAGAATTGCGCGTCAGTCAGCACCGACAGGCACGCCGCTCCATGTTGCGCGTAGCTGACGGCAATTTCGGCGGGGCGGAAATCGGCGCGCAGCACGCCCTTGCTCGGGCTGGCCTTCTTGATCTCGGCGATCACCGCGGCCTGGCCGGTGGCAATTTTGCTGCGGATGCTGCCTGTGAAATCGCGCGGCGCCGCGGCCTGTTCCGCCTCGGCACGAACGGCTGTAAGCGGCTTACCAGCTAGTGCGTCGCTCACTTCCTGAGCCTTCACCGCAAGAATTTTTTTAAGGATGTCGGACATTGCTGCGCCTGCCTTCAAGAAAGGCGCGCATTTTACCCCAAGTGCTAAAATGCGCCCCACTCGCTTCAGGGAAACATCATGGAAGAAATCAAACAATACATGAAATCCGTCGGACAGCATGCCCGCGCGGCTTCGCGCGTCACGGCGCAGGCCGACACCAACGCGAAGAACCGCGCGCTGGAAGCCATCGCCTCCGCCATCCTCGACGGCAGCGCGCGGCTCATCGCCGAGAACGCGAAAGATGTCGCCGCCGCCAAAGCCGGCGGGCTGGACGCCGCCTCGGTGGATCGCCTGACGCTGACCGAGAAAACCATCAAGAGCATGGCCGAAGGGCTGCGCCAGATCGCGCAACTGGCCGACCCGATCGGCGAAATCAGCGGCATGAGCTACCGCCCTTCCGGCATCCAGGTCGGCAAGATGCGCGTGCCGCTCGGCGTGATCGGCATCATTTACGAATCGCGCCCCAACGTCACGGCGGACGCCGCCGGGCTATGCCTGAAATCTGGCAATGCGGCGATCCTGCGCGGCGGCTCGGAGGCAATCCATTCCAACCAGGCGATCGCGGCCTGCGTGCATGCGGGGCTGCGCGCCGCCGGGCTGCCGGAAACCGCCGTGCAAGTTGTGAGCACCACCGACCGCGCCGCGGTCGGCGAACTCATCACCATGAAGGATTACGTGGACGTGATCGTGCCGCGCGGCGGCAAGAGCCTGATCGCGCGCATCTCCGAGGAGGCGCGCATTCCCGTGATCAAGCATCTCGACGGCATCTGCCATGTGTACATCGACGACGAGGCCGACCTCGACAAGGCGATCCGCATCGCCGACAACGCCAAGACGCACCGCTACGGCGTGTGCAACGCGATGGAGACGCTGCTCGTCGCGCAGGAAATTGCCGCCAAGGTGCTGCCGCCGCTGTGCAAAATCTACCTTGAGAAGAATGTCGAACTGCGCGGCGACACTGCGGCGCGCGCGATCATTCCGCAGATGAAGGCCGCCACCGAGGAAGACTGGCTCACCGAATACCTCGCGCCTATCCTCGCGGTGCGCGTGGTCGCGAATCTCGACGAGGCAATCGCGCACATCAACACCTACGGCTCGCTGCACACCGACAGCATCGTCACCGAGAACTACACGAAGGCGATGCGCTTCCTGCGCGAGGTGGATTCGAGCAGCGTGATGGTGAACGCCTCGACGCGTTTCGCCGACGGCTTCGAATACGGCCTCGGCGCGGAGATCGGCATCTCCACCGACAAGATCCACGCACGCGGCCCGGTCGGGCTGGAAGGGCTGACCTCGCAGAAATTTATCGTGCTGGGCAACGGGCAGGTAAGAAGCTAACCGGGTGGCGCTTCATGCGCCTTTCCTGAAACCCCTTGCAGGAGAACAACATGAGCCAACCCATCGAAGCGAAAGAAGACAGCCTGCATGCCGAAGTGCTGGTTCTCGGCGCGGGTCCCGGCGGCTATACCGCCGCGTTTCGCGCCGCCGACCTCGGCAAGCAGGTGGTGCTGATCGAAAAACATGCCACGCTGGGCGGCGTATGCCTGAACGTCGGCTGCATCCCGTCCAAGGCGTTGCTGCATGTCGCCAAGGTCATCAACGAAGCCGAAGAAGCGGCGCAGCACGGCGTGACCTTCGGCAAACCGCAGATCGACCTCGACAAAATCCGCTCCTGGAAGGACGGCGTCGTTGCGAGACTTACCGGCGGCCTGAAGCAGCTCGCCAGGCAGCGCAAGGTGCAAGTAGTGCAGGGCGAAGCAAAGTTCGTCAGCCCCAACAGCCTCATCGTCGCAACCGCCGAAGGCAGCAAGACCGTCACCTTCGATCACGCCATCATCGCGGCGGGTTCCAGCGCGGCGCGCATCCCCGGCCTCCCCTACGACGATCCGCGCATCATCGATTCCACCGGCGCGCTGCAGCTTCAGGACGTACCACAGCACATGCTGATCGTCGGCGGCGGCATCATCGGGCTGGAAATGGCCACGGTGTACGACGCGCTCGGCTCGAAAATCTCGGTGGTTGAACTCGCCGACAGCCTGATTCCCGGCGCGGACCACGACCTGGTGCGCCCGCTGCACAAGCGCATCGAAAAACGCTACGAGGCGATCTACCTCAAGACCAGGATCGGCAAGATCGAGTCTCAAGAGAATGGCCTACGGGTAACCTTCGAAGGCGAACAGGCGCCTGAGCCGCAACTCTACGACAAGGTGCTGCTGACCGTCGGCCGCCACCCCAACGGGCGCAACATCGGCGCGGAAACCGCCGGGGTAGCAATCGACGAGCGTGGTTTCATTCAAGTGGACAAACAGATGCGCACCAGCGCACCACACATCTACGCCATCGGCGACATCGTCGGCGAGCCGATGCTCGCGCACAAGGCGAGCCACGAGGGCAAGGTCGCGGCAGAAGTCGTCGCCGGACACAAGGCCTACTTCGAGCCGCTGACGATCCCTTCGGTGGCCTACACCGATCCGGAGATCGCGTGGATGGGGCTGACCGAAACGCAAGCCAAGGCACAAGGCATAGCCTACGAGAAGGCCAACTTCCCGTGGGCGGCGTCGGGTCGCGCGCTGTCCATCGGCCGCGAGGAAGGCGCAACCAAACTACTGCTCGACCCGCAGACACGCCGCATCCTCGGCGCGGGCATCGTCGGCGCGAACGCGGGCGAACTGATCGCCGAGGCGGTGCTCGCGCTGGAAATGGGCGCCGATATGGAGGACATCGGCCTGACCATCCACCCGCACCCGACCCTATCGGAGACGCTCGGCTTCGCGGCGGAACTGGCGGAAGGTACGATCACCGACCTGTTGCCGCCGCGCAAAAGATGAGTTCGGAAATGGGAAGCCTTCCTATAAACCATAAATTAGATATTCAGCATCAACTGCGGTAGCGTGCCCAACTATGCCCGTGGAAAATAAATCGAAAGCTGGCTCGGTGCCGGCCTTATGGCTGGGGCTGGTGTTCGCCCTGACCTCCCTGGCCGGTGCAATCGCATTCGATCTCTATCTTGAGCATGACCGCACGACGAAACGCGAGCAGGACAGGCTGACGACCCAAGTGCGGGTTATTGCCGAAAACCTGGAGCGCCAGCTATTCAGCACCAATCTTGTGCTGGAAGGCTTCATTGGCGACCTGCCCGAGCTGGGAGCTGCATCCGGGCAGCGGGGGATGATGCGCCGCCTCACTGCGCTTACCGACGCCATGCCGGGTATCCGTTTCCTTGGTTTCATTGATGCATCGGGCACATTGATCGCGTCGAATATGGCCGAGTACGTGGGCGGAAATTTTGCTCACCGTGATTATTTCCAGGCAGTCAGGCAACATCCGGACGCAACCAGGCTCTACATCTCACCGCCCTTCAAAGCCGCCAACGATGTTTATGTTATGAATGTTACGCGGATGGTTCCGGGCCCGCGGGGTGAGTTTGCCGGAGTCATCACCGCCTCGCTCGACCCGGAATACTTCAAGACGTTGCTGTCATCCGTGCTATATGCGCCGGATATGTGGGATACCGTCAGCCACGGTGACGGGAAGCTGTTCCTGCTGATCCCGGAACGGGAAGGCAGCCAGGGCATTGACCTGAATTCACCCGACACCATGTTCTCCCGGCACAGGCTGAGCGGGCAGCAGGCCTCAGTGCTTACCGGGATGGTGCTGGTGACCAACGACTTCAGGATGATGGCGCTGCGCACTGTCCAGCCCAGCACGCTCAACATGGATAAATCCTTGGTAGTGGGGGCCAGCCGCAATTACGACCAGATTTTCGTGTCCTGGCGACGCAATGCGTTGATAAAGATCTTGTTGTTCGGACTGATCGCCATGGTTTCCTTTGCCGGACTGTATACCTACCAGCGTTACCGGCGGATTTCAGAGCGCCAGGCGATCGAAGCAGCCGCCAATTTGCGTCTCAGTGCGGAGCGGCTCCAGCTCGCTACCGAGGCGTCGGGTGTCGGCGTGTGGGACTACCAACTGGTGGCAGGCAAACTGGTCTGGGACGATTCCATGTATGCGCTCTATGGTGTTCCGCAAACGACTGCTCTTACCTATGATGCATGGCAAGATGCCATGCTGCCGGAAGACATGCCGAATGCGGAGGCCGCATTGAAGGCAACCCTGGAGAAAGGGGCTCCTTATGATCTGAATTTCCGCATCCGACGCGGCGATGGCGTCGTGCGTATCATTCATGCGCGAGCGCGCGTCCATTGCGATGCCGCCGGGAAGCCGGTGCGCATGGTGGGCACCAACGAAGATATCACCGAGCGCAAGGAACTTCAGGACAAGCTCGAACAGCAGGCCCGCCAGGACTATTTGACCGGCCTGTTCAACCGGCGCCATTTCATGGAACAGGGGCAGGTCGAGCTTTCGCGCGTGCAGCGCTACGGCAACACGCTCTCCCTTTTCATGATCGATATCGATCACTTCAAGGGCATCAACGACACTCATGGCCACAAGGCGGGCGATACGGTTTTGCAACGGCTGGGGGACATCCTGCGCGAGGCTTTGCGTACGGTGGATGTTATCGGGCGCATCGGCGGCGAGGAGTTCGCCGTATTGCTGCCGGAAACCGACCTGCCAAGCGCGACTGAGGTGGCGGAGCGCCTGCGGGAGCGGGTCGAAGGCACCCATGTCGTGCTGGAGGCAGGATCTCCGCTGCAATTCACGGTATCCATCGGCGTGACTGCGCTGAAAGAAAAAAACACCAATCTCGACATTCTGCTCGCTCAGGCCGACAAGGCGCTTTACCAGGCCAAAGAAAGCGGGCGCAACAGGGTGTGCATCGCAGGTTAGCGACCCGGTCGCAGCCGCAAGGCATTCAGGAGAAGCACGAGGCAGTTGAGCCGGGGGCATCAGCTCCGATTTTCAGGTTAATTATTCAAGGAATCCCGCCATGCAAACGCATAATCTCATTCGCACCATTTTCGTTGCCTCGTTTCTGTTTGTCACAACCTGTGCATCTGCCGTCGATCTTTCCAGTTTCAGCAACAAGGATCAGGTCACGAGCCTGAAGCAGGCGCTAACCCAAGGTGCGGAAACCGCGGTGAAAAATCTGGCCAAAGAAAATGGCTATCTCGGCAACGACAAGGTGCGCATCCCGCTGCCGGAGAGCCTGCAAAAAATCGATGGCATGATGCGCAAGTTCGGCATGGGCAAGTATGCGGACGAGCTGGTCACCTCGATGAATCGCGCCGCCGAAGCCGCCGTACCGGAAGCGAAGACCCTGCTGGTCGGCGCGGTCAAGAAGATGTCCGTGGAAGACGCGAAGGGCATCCTCACCGGCGGCGATGATGCCGCGACGCAGTACTTCCGCAAGAACACCGAAGCAGCGCTGGCGGGCAAATTCAAACCCATCATCGACAAGGCGATGCTGAAGGTGAAGGTCGCGGAAAAATACGACCAGTTCGCAGGCAAGGGTACGAAGTTCGGGCTGGTGGACGAGCGCGATGCCAAGCTCGACGACTACATCACGCGCAAGGCGCTGGATGGATTATTCCTGACGATGGCGGAACAGGAGAAGGCGATCCGCGCGAATCCGCTGCAGGCGACCGGCAGCCTCGCGAAAAAAGTTTTCTCGGCGATCAAGTTCTAGCCCCGGCTACCGCGCTCAACCTTCGCATGAGCGACACCGCCAGCCTCCTGTCGCTGTTCCTCGGCAGCTTCTTCGCCGCCACGCTGCTGCCCGGTGGCTCGGAAGCAGTGCTGTTCGGCGTGCTCAAGGCCTACCCGGAAACCTATTGGCCCGCGCTCACGATCGCCACGCTCGGCAACACGCTGGGCGGCATGGTGAGCTTCGGCATGGGCTGGCTGCTGCCGCAGACCCAGCAGCTCAAACATGTCGATAAACTGCGCCGCTACGGCACGCCCGCGCTGCTGCTCGCCTGGGTTCCGCTGATCGGCGACGCGCTGTGCCTCGCCGCGGGATGGCTGCGCCTCAACTGGTGGCAGGCTGCGCTGTTCATGGCATTGGGTAAATTCGCGCGCTACTGGGTGATTGCAGCAGCCGTCACCTGAGCCGTGGGTACGAAATATCGCCTCACTGCGGCATCGCCCACTGCGGATTCCACACCACCTCCCACAGATGCCCGTCGGGGTCCTGAAAGTAACCGGAATAACCGCCCCAGAAGGCCTCCTGGGCAGGCACGATCACGGCACCGGCTTTTTTTGCCTGCTCCATCACCGCGTCGACTTCCTCCCTTGACGAGACGTTATGCCCGAGCGTGAATTCGGTGGGGCTTGCGCCGGCCAGCGGAATGCCCGTATCGCGGGAAATGCTCTTGCGCGGCCAGATCGCAAGCTTCAGGCCGGCCTGCAAGTCAAAGAAGGCCACGGCTCCGTATTCGAACTCCTTGCCGATGATGCCTTCCGTCTTAAGGCCGAGGCCATCGCGATAGAACTGCAGCGACCTTTCCAGATCGTCCACGCCGAGGGTAATGAGAGTAATCCGGGCTTTCATGTGCATCCTCCCTGAACTATCAACCATGGTAGCGACGTCTGTTTCGGCGGAGAATCGGGAATAACACCTAGCCGGAAACGCTTTGGATTCTTTTGGCGGCTGCCCGCATTGCCACCCAGCCGATACCGCCCGGAATTAAAACCGGGTTACTTTAAACCGAGATCATCCGCGGCTTCCTTCAGAAGCGCCACATCATCCCGGATAGATTCCATATCAGGATCTTTTGCGGCCTTTGCTCCCGCTATAAGCTTATCTTTGGTTTTAAATTTCTTTAGCAGGCCAGCCTTGGTCAGCTTCGCCACACTACTCTTCTTGTCCAATCCGTGGCACATCTGACAGTTTTGATAAAATACCCCCGCAATACCGGCTTTCGGAAAGACTGTAACAACAAGGATTGGCAGCATAAGCAATACAATTTTCTTCATGAGCATTTCATATTCTTAACAGCAGACTAACGACCCAGACATTTGCATATCGTGGAGCAGACACCAACGTCGGCAATTTACTCCCCCTCCGCATATTTTCCAACTAAAGATAAAAATTACCCGCATGTGACCAGGAGAAGTTGCAACACCATCCACTGAATGTGCGAATCCCATTTAATTTATTGCATGAGGGAAAACATGACCATCCAGGCTATGTCCAAGAAAACGCTCCGGCTCGTGATCCACGGCCGCGTGCAAGGGGTGTACTTCCGCGACTCGATGCGCCGCGAGGCGCAAAACCTGGCGATTACCGGCTGGGTGCGCAACCGCAGCGACGGCACAGTGGAAGCCGCGGTGCAGGGCGCCCCGGCCGACGTGGATGCCATCGTGCGCTGGGCGCGGCGCGGCCCGGAGCGCGCGCAGGTGGAACAAATCGAGATCGAGCCGCATGAGGGCAGCTACACCGGCTTCGAGGTCATTTAGAAGCAGCGTAGCCGATAGCCTTCAGCGCATCGAAAATCTTCTGCGCCAATAGCTTGTGCCCTGCTGCATTGGGATGCAGGGGATCGCCCTTCAGTTGCGGATCGGACAGCACCTCGGCGATCGCGTCTTCGATCAACGGCACCTGCTGCTCCTCGGCCACCCTGCGGTAGAAATCCGCCGCAGACAGATTCTGGAAGACGGCGCCCATGGCGCTCGGCTTCGGCGTCGCCAGCAGCACCGGCTTCGCCCCGTGAGCCTTTATCGCTGCAAGTATCTTCCCCAGATTGGCGACGGTCTCCTGCTCGGGAAGGCGGCGCAGCATGTCGTTACCTCCCAGCGCGACCAGCACCAGAACCGGCTTGTGTTCCTCCAGAAGCGCCGGCAGGCGCTGCAGGGCGCCGCCGCTGGTATCGCCGCTCACTCCGCCGTTAATGACAACCCATCCCGTGCGGTTCGCCAGCAACCCGGGCCAAGCCTCCCCGGAAGCCACGCCGAATCCGGCGGTGATGCTGTCCCCCAGCGCCACTACCCGGCTGCTGGCAGGAAGCGCCTCCTCCTTCGCCTTGCCGCCGCAGGCGGCGACAAGGACGGCGGCGGAGACCAGCAGGAGAAAGCGCCGGATGGGCAGGCCGTCAATCATCGAAGAAGGGAGCCGCCCTCGGCCTCATCAGAGGCAAAGTCTCCGCCGGAGCCTCCTGAGAAGTTTCCGGCGGAGTTTGCCGGGCGGGCTTCACATCTGCACATTTCGTACAACCGGCCAAGACCAGGCAAGCCAGCAATATCAGAGCAATCTGTGGCATTTCGTTCCCCTCGCCAAATGCTATCCGGCATATGCCCGCTTCAGTTCCTCAATGTCGATCTTTCTCATCCGGAGCATAGCCTCCATGGCTCTCTGGGATTTTTCGGAATCTGGATCACCGACCATCTTGGGCAACACGCCGGGAACCACCTGCCATGAAACGCCATATTTGTCCTTGAGCCAGCCGCATTGTTGCGCCTGTTCATCTCCACCCTCGGACAGCTTCTCCCAGTAATAGTCCACTTCCTCCTGCGTCTTGCAGTTGACCTGGAGCGAGATGGCCTCGTTGAATCTGAATACCGGGCCGCCGTTGAGTGCGGTAAACGACTGCCCATTGAGCTCGAATGCAATCGTCATCACCGTACCCGCCGGTCTCCCGTGAATCTCATGCCCAGCTTCTCCGTATCGGGTGGTGTCGACGATTTTTGAATTCCGGAAGATGGCGGTATAAAACCCGACCGCCTCTTCGGCCTGATCGTCAAACCACAAACAGGGGATGATCTTTTGAATGGCCTGCATGGCGTTTCTCCCGATCAGTCTGGTTCGATTGCGTGCTGCGAATGCCGATTTCCGGCCATCTACGATTGGAGCCGATCCGCCTACTCCTGCCCGGAGGCATGCAAAGTGCGGTTTCTTTGCATGCCGGGCATCCCGGCTTCGCGCCTTGACCGGAGGCCTTTTCTTATCCGTGCGCGGAAAACTGGACCAGACAGAAGCCATGCCCGAAGGGATCGGCCATCAGTGCCGCGCTGCCCCACTCGTATGTTGCGATGGGACTCTCGAGAATCGCTCCCGCCGAGACGGCCTGCTGCGCGGCGGACTCGATGTCCGCAACCACAAAATCAAGGTGTAGCGGCGTCCAATGCCGCTCGTATCTCCGCCGCTCCGGCGTCGTGCCCGATGCCGCCGTACCCGCCGCCCTGGCAAGCAGATTGATCGGACAGGGCCCACCCAGCATCTCCACCGTGTCGTCGCCGAAGCGGCGCCCGGCCTTCAGCCCGAACGCCGATCCGTAGAAGCGGATCGCCTTTTCGAGATCGTCAACGTCGAGGTTTATCAGCAGATCCATGGGGCGACCCTGTGCGGGATCACTTCACCGGCGCCATCAGATGCTGGTACGGCGTATCCGGAAACATCACGTAGGGGGCTGATGTATCCGGGTCCGCGCTCTTCGGATAGCCATCGTAAAACCCGGCATCCGCCCCGACGATCATCACGTGAGGCCCGGTCTTGATCCAGTGATTCCCGGCATCGGGCTTGGTCGCATAGGGATCGGTATTGCTCGCGTCCGTACCTCCGGCAAGCATGTACATGAAACCAATCTTCCCCGGGGCGGGGTTCTTGTGCGCAAGCCATGCATGAACCCATTCCATGCCGTTCATGTCCATGCACATGGGGTCGGGACCGGGAGTCGCCGGATTGTCCGGCATGCAGGTAAAGCCGTTCGTCCCCTGACGCAGGGTGCGCATTTTGCCGTCGGCCTCCATCGCCACGATGGTCGCGCCCTTTGCAATCCCGGCCGGCGCCGCTGCCATCGCGCTCGCAATCATTTTATTTTCCTTGGCCGATGCCTTCGCGGTTGCGGCGCAGGCATCGGCTGCCAATGCAAACGATGCCGCGATCATCGCCACAGCACTTACGATTTTATCCAGTCTGTCCATGGCTGCCTCCTCGGGTCCGGTGCGTAGAAGAAGAAAATCATCCGCCAGCGATTGACGGATTCGATGGGGCGAATAATGCCCCTCGCACACAAAAGGCGCTATACGGTGTTTACCTTAGCAGGCTGGAGAGAACCGGCGCACCGCGCGACAGGATTGCCGAGCGAAGCAATGCTTGAGGAGTTTTATCAGCATTAACCGGGAAGGAATTCGATGCTGGTCGGTTTGTCTGCGCCTTCTACTTACGGCACAATCGCCGCTCAATAAGGGCATCGACGCCCCATGACAGCCGGTCATATTGAATGCGCTGGCTGAATCCAAGGTCATAGCGGCCCTTCCAGCTGTCTCAAAATTTCGTCGGTCCTTGTTCAATACCAGACATTCAACGTTCAAATTGAGGGGCGCGCCACTTTTGGCGTGTCCCTCTCGAATGCAGTGTTAGGCTTTTGGGCATAAGCTCAACACACCAAGCACAAGACCAACGATACCAAGAAATAGGCCAATAGCACCAAGCCAAGCAGCCACACGAACAATGATTTGTGGATGATCTATACAGGCTTTGAATTTTCCCCACCAACCATTTGATGGTTTTATGTTTAGAGGAATATCTACTTGGGTAGATAGGTTGCCTAGTGCAGCGCGATACCAACCACCAATTACAAGCGCAGCCTGTGGGTCAGTAATACTGATTCGAGGAGATTGGTTATATCCACGAAGAAAGTTATTTTCGATTTGCAGCGCCTCGCAATAAATACACTTGCCATTTGCAGGGTTTGTGATTTTCACGATGGAGCGAACCGGAAGGTTTGCATCCTGCAACCAAATCCAGCCTTGCTGGGTATCTTCGCGTAACGCTGCAAATAGCTTCATGATGAAGAGCTTTCACCGGCCTGCACGGTTTATCGCGCAGGCCCGAGGGCGAATTTAATGTTTATCCAAAATTCTCTTCTTTTGTACATTGTATTCGTCCTCTGTCAGGAGACCTTTCTTTCTTAATTCATCCAGTTTGGTTAGCTCTGTATATAAATCTTTGCTCTTAGCTTTTTCCTCGGCCATTTTGATCTTTAATTCTGTTTCTCTGGTATCTGAGCCACCACCGTTGTTATACCCAGCTGTTCCAGACAAGCAATCAGACCAAGGAATACCAATTGCGCAATCAGCAGGGTGGTGTGCGCATGAACTTAGCAATACCACCAACACTGGAAGAAAAATAATCCTGTTCATAGTTGAGTCCTTAATTTCTAACAAAAAATTCAAATTATTCATATCCAAGCCTAACAGTTATTGTAGAGACCCATGGGCCCAGATATTTTTTAATATAGAGACAGACACTTTTCGCACCGATCCTGATGAATATTTTGCATTTATGAATTCCTGCGCCCCTTTATTACATTATGAATAAGGAGACACGCCACACGAAGAGCATTCAATCACATTGCTTGGCTTGAGCATATAGACCGGAATACATAGATATTTCGGCATAGTCTCGGAGAATGAGGTTTGCTTAGAAGAGGTGTAAAGCTGCCACTTCTATCCTTTGTTGAGGATGGCCGCACTTAGCAACCCTCAGTCATTTTTTCCACTAACCACCGCCCAGCATCCCCAGCCCCCAGCCCACGCCGAACCCGGTCACGTCGCTTGCGACGATGCCCAGCCCCTCTTCGCAGCGGCTCGCGGAAAGGTCGATGTGCAGCCACGGTTTGTCGTCCACGAAGCGCTTGAGGAAGCACGCGCCCAGAATATGGTCGGCCTCACCGGCCTGTGAGCACTGCATGATGTCGGCGACCTTGGACTCCAGCCCGGCCTCGTAGTCCTCGTCCATGGGAAAGGCACACAGGCGCTCGCCGCATTGCTTGCTCACGCTCACCGCACGCCGCACCAGTTCGTCGCGGTTGCCCATCACTCCCGAATAGCGCGCCCCCACGGCCGTCGCCATGCTGCCGGTGAGCGTGGCGAAGTCGATCATCAGGTCGGGTTTGGCGCGCGCCGCGAGGGTCAGCGTATCGGCCAGCACCATCCTGCCCTCGGCATCGGTGTGGATGATCTCGATGGTGGTGCCGTTGAGCGCCGTGACGATGTCGTTCTGCTTGTACGCCTTGGGGCTGATGTGGTTCTGCGCCAGCGCGAGCCAGCAGTCGATATTCACCGCCAGCTTCTGCTGCGTCGCGGCCAGCAGGATGCCGAGCGCCACCGCCGAGCCGTTCATGTCCTCGTGCATGTTGTGCATGTAGCGCGAAGGCTTGAGGTTGTGCCCGCCGGTGTCGAAGCAGATGCCCTTGCCGACCAGCGCGACGGTCCGCTTCGCCTTGGTGTGCCGGTACGACAGATGCACGATGGCGGCGTCTTCCGGATCGCTGCCCTGCGCCACTGCGACGAACGCGCCCGCGCCCATTTTGCGCAGCTTCTTCATGTCGAATTCTTCGTGCTTCCAGCCGTGTTGCTGCGCCAGTTTTTTTATCTGTGCGCGGTACAACCCCGGCGTCTGCTCGTTCGGCGGGAATACGGTCAGCCAGCGGCACAGCAAATTGCCTTCGGCCTGCGCCTTGAGCGGCGCGAAAATTTTCTTGTCGGCAAAACCATACAGCTCGATCTTCTGCAGCGGTTTGCGCTCGTCCTTCTTCTTGTGCACCGGCAGCAGCGCGCCGTTCACCCATGCGCCGTACACCGCCAGCTCGGCGGCGCGTTTGCGCTGCGCCTCATCGCCGAGCACGACGATGCCGATGCTCCTGGGGCTTTCTCCCAGCAGCAACTGCAAGGCCTTGCGCACCTGCACCTGCTGCGCGAAGGTGTCCTTTTCAAAATCCAGCATGCCCCACGCCACCAGCGCGCCGTTTCCAGCATTCGCGGTGACCGGCGATTTTGCCAGCTCGTCGGCCTTCATGTCGCGCCGCTTGAGCACCGTGGCAAGCAGGCTGCCGTGCGGCAAATCCTTCGGTAGCACCTTGGCCTTCGGCAGCAGCACCAGCAGATGCTGCGCGGCTATATCCTTGGGCAGAGTCTGGGAAAGGGTAAGTTGTGCTAGCATTTGCGCCTCCGTTAGTTTTGTGTCGCCCGCATTATACAAACAGCGCCGACCCGCATCCCGAATCTTTATGCGCCAATATCTTGATCTCATGCAGCATGTGCTGACCCACGGCACGAAAAAATCCGACCGCACCGGCACCGGCACGGTCAGCGTGTTCGGCTACCAGATGCGCTTCGACCTCTCGCAGGGCTTTCCGCTGGTGACCACAAAGAAGTGCCACATGAAGTCCATCGTCCACGAACTGCTGTGGTTCCTGCAGGGCGACACCAACATCCGCTATCTCAAGGAAAACGGCGTATCGATCTGGGACGAATGGGCGGATGAACACGGCAATCTCGGCCCTGTGTACGGCAAGCAGTGGCGCTCGTGGGCCACTGCCGACGGGCGCACCGTGGATCAAATCGCCGAGGTGGTGGAGCAGATCAAAAAGAATCCCGACTCGCGCCGCCTGATCGTCTCGGCATGGAACGTCGGCGATCTCGACAAGATGGCGCTCGCGCCCTGTCATGCGTTCTTCCAGTTCTACGTCGCCGACGGCAAGCTGTCCTGTCAGCTCTACCAGCGTAGCGCCGACATCTTCCTCGGCGTGCCGTTCAACATCGCCAGCTACGCCCTGCTCACGATGATGATGGCGCAGGTGTGCGATCTTGAGCCCGGCGACTTCGTGCACACCTTTGGCGACGCGCACCTGTATTCGAACCACATGGAGCAGGTTGCGCTGCAACTGTCGCGCGAACCGCGTCCGCTGCCGACCATGCGCATCAACCCAGAAGTAAAAGATATTTTCGGGTTCAAGTTCGAAGACTTCACGCTCGAAGGCTACGACCCGCATCCTGCCATCAAGGCGCCGGTAGCAGTATGACCAGCCTCTCCATCCTGGTCGCGATGGCGCAGAACCGCACCATCGGCATCGACAACACCCTGCCTTGGCGCATTCCGGAAGACCTGAAGCATTTCAAGGCGCTCACCATGGGGCATCACATCGTCATGGGGCGCAAGACCTACGACTCCATCGGCAGGCCGCTGCCGGGGCGCACCACCGTGGTGGTGACGCGCAGCCGCGACCTGAAGCTTCCCGGATGCATCGTCGCGCACTCGCTGGCAGAGGCGATTGCCGCCTGTGCGGGCGACGAGATCTTTGTGGTCGGCGGCGCGGAGATATACGTGGAGGCGCTGCCGCTCGCGGACACGCTCTACATCACCGAAATTCAGCAGGATGTCGGAGGCGATGCGCACTTTCCGGAATTCGACCGGAACGTCTGGCGGGAAGTCGAGCGAGAGAAGCGCAGCCAGAGCGAACCCCAGCCGCTCGAATACCACTTCGTCACCTATCGCCGCAATTAGGCGCACGCCGCATGCCAGATCAATTCCAAATCCTGGAGCTGCTCGCTCCCGCAAAATCCGCTGCCATTGGCCGCGAGGCCATCCTGCACGGCGCGGATGCGGTGTACATCGGCGGCCCGGTGTTCGGCGCACGCGACAAGGCGGGCAACACCATCAGCGACATCGCAGGACTGGTCGAATACGCGCACCGCTACCACGCACGCATCTACGTCACACTCAACACCATCCTGCATGACGCCGAGCTGGAAGCAGCGCGCAAGCTCGCCCATGACTGCTACGACGCGGGCGTGGATGCGCTGATCGTGCAGGACATGGGTTTGCTGGAACTCGACCTGCCGCCCATCGCGCTGCACGCCTCAACGCAGTGCGACATCCGCACGCCCGAGAAGGCGCGCTTCCTCGCGGACGTGGGCTTCTCGCAGATCGTGCTGGCGCGCGAACTGACGCTGGACGAGATCGCGAAAGTGCGCGCCGCCGTGCCCGACGACACCGTGATCGAGCACTTCGTCCACGGCGCGCTGTGCGTCGCCTATTCCGGACAGTGCTACATCAGCCACGCGCACACCGGGCGCTCCGCCAACCGCGGCGACTGCTCGCAGGCCTGCCGCCTGCCCTATACGCTGAGCGATGCGCAAGGCCGCGTGGTCGCGTTCGAGAAACACCTGCTGTCGATGAAGGACAATAACCAGAGCGACAACCTGCGCGCACTGATCGCCGCCGGGGTGCGCAGCTTCAAAATCGAGGGGCGCTACAAGGATGCGGCCTACGTGAAGAACATCACCGGGCATTACCGGAAGCTGCTCGACGGAATTCTCGAAGGGCGCAGCGACCTCGCGCGCGCATCGAGCGGGAAAACCAGGCTGCTGTTCACGCCCAACCCGGACAAGAGCTTCCACCGTGGCGCGACGGATTATTTCACGCAGGGCCGCAAGGCCGACATCGGCGCGTTCGACACGCCCACCTTCACCGGCCTGGAACTGGGCGCGGTAACGCAGATCGGCGACAAGTGGTTCGAGATCGAATCGAACGAGGCCTTGGCAAACAGCGACGGGCTGAATTACCTGCACCAGCGCGAAGTCATCGGCCTGCAGGCGAACGTGGTTGAGCGCAAAGGCAAAGTCTGGAGAATCTTCCCGAACGAACCGATGCACACCCTGAAGGGCCTGCGCTCCGGCATCGTTATCAGCCGCAACCGCGACCATGCCTGGGAACAGGTGCTCGCGAAAAAATCAGCCGAACGCCGCATCGGCATTAATGCGATATTTACCGAAACTGCCGAAGGATTCTCGCTCACGCTGCAGGACGAGGACGGCATCGGCGCGACCGCGAGCATCACCCTCGACAGGCAACCCGCGCAGCATCCGGCGGAAGCAGAGGAGAAGTTGCGCGAACAGCTCGACCGCTTCGGCAACAGCGATTTCGAACTGGCCGCACTCACGATCGATTGGTCGCAACCCTGGTTCGTGCCGAGTTCCGCACTCAACAAGCTGCGCCGCGACGCCGTGGAGCAACTCGAAGCCGCGCGTCTCAAGGCCTGCGTCCGCCCGCCGCGCAAGGCCGCGGTCGAGCCACCCGCAAAGTATCCCGAGGAATCCCTCTCCTATCTCGCCAACGTGTATAACCCGGCGGCGCGCGCCTTCTATGCGAAGCATGGCGTGAAGCTGATCGAGGCCGCCTACGAGGCGCACGAGAAAACAGGCGAAGTCTCGCTGATGATCACGCGCCACTGCATCCGCTACTCCATGAGCCTGTGCCCGAAACAGGCCAGGGGCGTGACCGGGGTGCACGGCCAGGTGCGCGCCGATCCGATGATGCTGGTCAACGGCAGCGAGAAGCTAAGGCTGGAATTCGACTGCAAGAAGTGCGAGATGCACGTGATCGGCAGGGCGAAGAAGCATGTCCTGAAGAGCCCGCCGCCCTCGATTGGGTAAGCACTTCTACGGATAGCCAAAACCAGCCGGCTCCGGTACATTGGGGTCTCATCCTTCCTGGGGAGCGATGCATGAAGACCACAATTGCGAATCTGATTGTTGTTGCGGCATTGTCATTCAGCGGTGCGGCGCTTTCCGCCGAAGAGGCGAAGGGCAAGATACAGCCTCCCGTAGCGCAGCCGGCAGCAACTGCCAAACCGGCTGCCCCCGCCCCTGTGCAGGAACCTCAGCCAGAGGCGAAGCCTTCAACTCCCGCCAAGGCGAAATCGTCCCGCTCCAAAAATCTCGATCTGAGGCATTGCCTGGAGCTGGAGAACGATGCCGCCATTGCAAAATGTGCGGGTGAGTAGCGCCCCATTTAGCAACACGCGGTGCTTCATTCCCCGAGCTTGAACCGTTCGATCTCGCGCCGGTCGCGTTTGGTGGGCCTGCCCTTGAAGGCCGGTTGCGGCATCGCCTTGATCTGCGCGGCAAGGGCGGCACGCTGCGCGCGACTGTCGTCGGATTCGCGATAGAGTTTCTGCGCCTCCGGTGCGGGGCCGCGCTTGCCGGACAGTGCGAGCACTTCGACCTCGAAGCGGTATTGCCCGATGCGGATGTCCAGCCGGTCGCCGATGGCAACCGCCCTGGCGGGTTTGATGCGTGCCTCGTTGACCAGAACCTTGCCACCTTCCACCGCATCAGCGGCGAGGCTGCGCGTCTTGTAGAAGCGCGCCGCCCACAGCCATTTGTCGATGCGCAGCTTGCCGGCTTCCTCGGTCATTGCCGGAAGATTCAGTCCTGCTTCACGCAGTCCACGTAGTAGCGTGTCTCGCCGTTCTGCTCCGCGACCAAGCCGTGGATGTCGGTCTCGAAGCCGGGGAACTGTCGGTTGAAGTCGCGCGCGAACTTCAGGTAGTCCACGATGGTCTTGTTGAAGCGCTCGCCTGGAATCAGCAGCGGGATGCCCGGCGGGTAGGGAGTCAGCAGCACCGCGGTGATGCGCCCTTCGAGGTGGTCGATCTCGACGCGCTCGATCTCGTCGTGCGCCATCTTCGCGAAGGCATCGGACGGCTTCATCGCCGGCTGCATATCCGAGAGGTACATCTCGGTGGTCATTTTGGCGACGTTGCGCGTCCGATAGGTGTCATGGATCTGCTGGCACAGGTCGTGCAGGCCGGTGCGCTCGTACTGCGGAAAGCGCGCGGCGAATTCCGGCAGGATGCGCCAGATCGGCTGATTCTTGTCGTAGTCGTCCTTGAACTGCTGCAGCGCGGTGAGCAGCGTGTTCCAGCGGCCCTTGGTGATGCCGATGGTGAACATGATGAAGAAGGAATACAGGCCGCATTTTTCGACGATGACGCCGTGCTCGGCGAGGTATCGGGTCACCATCCCGGCGGGGATGCCGGTGTCGTCGAAGTTGCCGTTGAGGTTGAGCCCCGGCGTGATGATGGTGGCCTTGATCGGGTCGAGCATGTTGAAGCCGGAGGCCAGCTTGCCGAAGCCGTGCCATTTGTCACCGGTCTTCAGCACCCAGTCCTCGCGCGAGCCGATGCCTTCCTCGGCGATCTTCTCCGGCCCCCACACCTTGAACCACCAGTCCTTGCCGAATTCCTCGTCCACCTTGCGCATCGCGCGGCGGAAGTCCATCGCCTCGGCGATGCTCTCTTCCACCAGCGCGGTGCCGCCGGGCGGCTCCATCATCGCGGCGGCCACGTCGCACGAGGCGATGATGGCGTACTGCGGGCTGGTCGAGGTGTGCATCAGGTAAGCCTCGTTGAACACATGGCTGTTCAGCTTGCGCGTCTGCGGCTCGCTCACCAGGATCTGCGAGGCCTGTGACAGCCCGGCCAATAATTTGTGCGTGGACTGCGTGGAGAAGATCATCGACTCCTTCGCGCGTGCCCGGTACTTGCCGATGGCGTGCATGTCCTTGTAGAAGCTGTGGAAGGCCGCATGCGGCAGCCAGGCCTCGTCGAAATGTAACGTATCGATGCGCCCGTCCAGCATCTCCTTGAGCATCTCGACGTTGTACACCACGCCGTCGTAAGTGCTCTGCGTGATGGTCAGGATGCGCGGCTTCCTGGTCTTGTCCTTGATGAACGGGTTGGCGTCGATCTTCTTCTGGATGTTGGCCGGCTCGAACTCGGATTTCGGGATCGGCCCAATGATGCCGTAGTGGTTGCGCGTCGGCATCAGGAACACCGGTACTGCGCCGGTCATCATGATGGCATGCAGGATGGATTTGTGGCAGTTGCGGTCCACCACCACGATGTCGTCCGGCGCGACCGTCGAATGCCACACGATCTTGTTCGAGGTCGAGGTGCCGTTGGTGACGAAGAACAGGTGGTCGGCGTTAAAAATGCGCGCCGCGTTGCGCTCCGATGCCGCCACCGGGCCGGTGTGGTCGAGCAATTGACCGAGCTCGTCCACCGAATTGCACACGTCGGCGCGCAGCATATTCTCGCCGAAGAACTGGTGGAACATCTGGCCGACCGGCGATTTCAGGAACGCCACGCCGCCCGAGTGTCCCGGACAGTGCCAGGAATACGAGCCATCCTGCGCGTAGTGCAGCAGCGCGCGGAAGAACGGCGGCGCGAGTGAATCCAGATAGGATCTGGCTTCGCGGATGATGTGGCGTGCCACGAACTCCGGCGTATCCTCGTGCATGTGGATGAAGCCGTGCAGCTCGCGCAAAACGTCGTTCGGGATATGCCGCGAGGTGCGCGTCTCGCCGTACAGGTAGATCGGGATGTCGGCATTCTTGAAGCGGATCTCGCTGACGAAGGCGCGCAGCGATTTCAGCGCGACCTCCGTCTCTTCCGCGCTGCCGCCGCCGAATTCCTCGTCGTCGATGGACAGCAGAAACGCCGACGCGCGGCTCTGCTGCTGCGCGAACGAAGTCAGGTCGCCGTAGCTGGTGACGCCGAGCACCTCCATACCCTCGGCCTCGATTGCCGAGGCCAGCGCACGGATGCCTAGCCCGCTGGCGTTTTCGGAGCGGAAGTCTTCATCGATAATAACAATAGGAAAACGGAACTTCATGTTGAGCTCCTTTGCATAGTGGAACGATACGCAACGCCTTGAGTGCCTTCATCACGCAGGGCAAGGTGGAGTTTCAGTGCAGACTCATATTGGCCGCAGGCCAATGTGATGTCGTAACTAAACCTGAATTTCATGGCTTACTCTCAGAGGGGTAAAAATTTGCGCGGATTGTCGCAGATTTGCAGGGCAAGGGAAGGGATTTTTGCTGCCAGCCCTAGTCCTGCGGCGGATAGGGATTTTCCAGGCCGTTGACCAGTTCGGCCAGCACCGCACGGAACTGCTGCTCGTCGCAGCCCATCAGCACGGCGTCTTCCAGGGCATCCTGGCAGACCTGGCGGATTTCGGCGAGGTTTTCCTGCAGCATCTTGTTCTTTTCCACGCAGGCGATAACGTCGCCTTTGGGGGAACGCCAGACAATTTTCTTGCGGTGCGGCATGCGGATTAAATTTTCGGCAGGGTCACGCCCACCTGCCCCTGGTACTTGCCGCCGCGATCCTTGTAGGAGGTCTCGCAGATTTCGTCGCTCTCGAAGAACAGCACCTGCGCCACGCCCTCGTTGGCGTAAATCTTGGCGGGCAGCGGTGTGGTGTTGGAGAACTCCAGGGTGACGTAGCCTTCCCATTCTGGCTCGAACGGCGTCACGTTGACGATGATGCCGCAGCGCGCGTAGGTTGACTTGCCGAGGCACACGGTCAGCACGCTACGCGGGATGCGGAAGTATTCGACGGTGCGCGCCAGCGCAAAGGAATTCGGCGGGATGATGCAGTAATCGTTCTTCACCTCGACAAAGGAATTCGGGTCGAAATTCTTCGGATCGACGATGGTGCTGTTGATGTTGGTGAACAGCTTGAATTCGTCGGAGCAGCGGATGTCGTAGCCGTAGCTCGATGTGCCGTAGGACACGATCTTGTGCCCGTTGACTTCCTTCACCTGATTCGGCTCGAACGGCTCGATCATCCCATGCTGCTCCGCCATGCGGCGTATCCACTTGTCCGACTTGATGCTCATTGCGTTTCCCTGGAGTGTTTCATTCGGGCGCGATTTTAACCAATTCGCCGCCGTTGCGCGCAGATTTGCTAAAATTCGCGCCTCACAGCATTCCGGCACGGTCAAATGTCCAATCGAAAAATCCTCGTCACCTCCGCCCTGCCCTACGCCAACGGCAGCATCCACCTCGGCCATCTCGTCGAGTACATCCAGACCGACATCTGGGTGCGCTTCCAGAAGATGCAGGGCAATACCTGCCACTACGTCTGCGCCGACGACACGCACGGCACGCCGATCATGCTGCGTGCCGAGAAGGAAGGCATCACGCCGGAGCAACTCATCGCGAAAGTGTGGGAGGAGCACACCAGCGACTTCGCGGCGTTCCATGTCGAGTTCGACCACTACGGCTCAACCAACTCGCCGGAGAACCGGCTGTGCGCGGAGACCATCTACCTGCGCCTGCGCGAGAAGGGGCTGATCGAAAAGCGCTCCATCGAGCAGTTCTACGACCCGGTCAAGCAGATGTTCCTGCCGGACCGCTTCATCAAGGGCGAGTGCCCGAAATGCGGCGCAAAGGACCAGTACGGCGACAACTGCGAGGCCTGCGGCGCGGCCTATGCGCCCACCGAACTGAAAAACCCCTACTCCGCCGTATCGGGTGCGGCGCCGGAACTGCGCAACTCCGACCACTACTTCTTCAAGCTCTCCGCCGACACCTGCCAGAAGTTCCTGCGCGAATGGACGCGCAGCGGCACGCTGCAACCCGAAGCCGCCAACAAGATGCAGGAATGGCTCGGCGCAGAGGGCGAGAACAAGCTCTCCGATTGGGACATCTCGCGCGACGCGCCCTACTTCGGCTTCGAGATTCCCGATGCGCCGGGCAAGTATTTCTACGTGTGGCTGGACGCGCCCGTGGGCTACATGGGCAGCTTCCGGCAACTGTGCGACAGGGACGGCCTCGACTTCGACGAGTACTGGAAGCCCGGCTCAGACGCCGAGCTGTATCACTTCATCGGCAAGGACATCCTGTATTTCCACGCCCTGTTCTGGCCAGCCGAGCTGCACCACGCCGGCTTCCGCACCCCGACCAAGCTGTTCGCGCACGGCTTCCTCACCGTAAACGGCGAGAAGATGAGCAAGTCGCGCGGCACATTCATCACCGCGCGCAGCTACATCGACCACATCGGGAACACCGAATACCTGCGCTACTACTACGCTGCCAAGCTGAATGGCACGATGGAAGACCTCGACCTGAACCTCGAGGATTTCGTCGCGAAGGTGAATAGCGATTTGGTTGGCAAGTACATCAACATTGCGAGCCGATGCGCGGGATTTATCACCAAGTTCTTCGATGGCAAGCTCGCCTTTGGCGAAACCAAGAACATACTTGAAGGTGCCATAGGCCAAGGCCAGACCATCGCCGAATCATACGAGAACCGCGACTATGCGCGGGCACTGCGTGAAATTATGGCCATCGCCGACCGCATCAACGGCGAGATTGCCGTCGCTGCGCCGTGGACACTTGCCAAGGACGAGGCACAGCGTGCAGCACTGCACGACATCTGCTCGCGTGCGCTGCACGGTTTCTATGTGCTCTCGACACTATTGAGCCCGGTGCTGCCAGCGCTGACCTCTCGCGTTGCACGCGAACTGTTCGATATGGATCGGGACTTCAAATGGGACGATCTCGCTGTATTGCCAACACATATCAATGCCTATCAACACCTGGCAACACGCCTCGACCCCAAGCTGATCGAGGCGATGGTTGCCGCGAACAGGGAATCCCTACAGCCACCCGTGCATTCCGAGCAGCGCCACGCCGAACACCAGCAGCATGCCGCAAGCAAGGAAGTCGCGCAGGCGGAGAAGGACTTCGAGCCTTTCATCGGCATCGACGATTTCATGAAGGTGGATCTGCGCGTGGCGAAGATCGTCAACGCGGAACATGTGGAAGGTGCGGAAAAATTGTTGAAGCTGACGCTGGACATCGGCGAGGAGAAACCGCGCACGGTGTTCGCGGGCATCAAGTCGGCCTACGACCCGGAGAAACTGAAAGGCCGCCTCACGGTAATGGTCGCCAACCTCGCGCCACGCAAGATGAAGTTCGGCATGTCGGAAGGCATGGTGCTGGCGGCCTCCGGCGATGCGCTGGGCCTGTTCATCCTCAGCCCGGACGAGGGCGCGCAGCCGGGAATGCGAATCAAGTAATTTCCAAAAATCTAGTCCGTTCGTGGTGAGCTTGTCGAACCATGAACGGCTTCAAGTAGAGCGTTCACCCTTCGACAGGCTCAGGGCGAACGGTCAACTTAACCCATGCTTCCCTAATCTCGCGGCCTATCGGATTTCTTCGGCTCGAACCAAGCCAGCTTCTCCCTCAACGCAACCACCCCGCCGACGATAATGAGGGTCGGCGGCTGCGGTTTTTCAAGCTGGGCGATGCCGGGCAGCGTCGCGAGCGTGCCGGTGATGACGCGCTGGTTCTGCGTGGTTCCCTGCTGCACGATCACGGCGGGGGTGCTGTCCGGTAGGCCGTGCGCCACGAGTTCTGCGCAGAGAATTTCGAGGCCGTGCAGCCCCATGTACACCACGACGGTCTGGTTGGGGCGCGCGAGCGCGTCCCAGTCGAGGTTCATGCTGCCGTCCTTCAGGTGGCCGGTCACGAAGACGCAGGACTGCGCGTGGTCGCGGTGCGTCAGCGGGATGCCCGCGTAGGCCGAGACGCCCGAGGCGGCGGTGATGCCGGGCACGACCTGGAACGGGATGCCGTGCGCGGCGAGGGTCTCGATCTCCTCGCCGCCGCGCCCGAAGATGAACGGGTCGCCGCCCTTGAGCCGCAGCACGCGCTTGCCTTCTTTGGCAAGCCGCACCAACAGTTCGTTGATCTCCTCCTGCGGCATGGTGTGGGCGGCGCGCTTTTTGCCGACAAAAATGCGCGTCGCATCGCGCCGCGTCATTGCGACGACGGGTTCGGACACCAGGTTGTCGTAGAGCGCCACGTCGGCCTTCTGCATCAGGCGCAGGGCGCGCAGCGTCAGCAGATCCGGGTCGCCGGGGCCTGCGCCAACCAGATACACCTCGCCGGTCGGTCGTGTGATTTCGCTTTCCAGCAGACCGTGCAGCATGGTTTCCGCTGTCGCCTCGTCGCCCGCCAGCACCTTTTCGGCGATTGCGCCCTCCAGCACGTTCTCCCAGAAAGCGCGCCGCTCGGCCGGGGCGGCGACATGCGTCCTGACGGTATTGCGGAAGCGCCCGGCGAATGCGGCGAGGCAGCCGTAGCCCTGCGGGATCAGCGCCTCCAGCTTGCCGCGTAGTATCCGCACGAGCACCGGCGACGCGCCGCCGCTGGAAATCGCCACCAGCAGCGGCGAGCGATCCAGAATGGCGGGCATGATGAAGGTGCACAGGGCGGGATTGTCGACGACATTCACCGGGATGTTGCGCGCGCGCGCCTGCTCCGAAATCTCGCGGTTGACCGCGCCGTCGTCGGTCGCGGCGATGGCCAGCGCTACGCCGTCCAGGTGGCCAGGCTGAAAACGTTCCGCGATACATTCGACGTGCAGGCCAGCGAAGGCTTCCGAGAATTGCGGGGCGACCACCCGCACCCTCGCGCCCGCATCCAGCAGCAGTGCTGTCTTGCGGTGCGCGACCTCGCCGCCGCCGGCGACGAGGCACAGCTTGCCCCTGACATCCATGAAAACCGGCAGGAAGTCCATGCTAGACCTTGGTCATTCTTTGCAGCCGTTCATGGTTAGGGAACGTACGACAGATGCGCGCCTGCGGGCAGGCTGAACCGCCTGTCGCGTAAAAACGGGATAAAAATCCGACTGGGCTATTTGCCAGCGGGAGTTGGTTTGGGTTGGGGTTTCTTGCCCTTGGATTCTTTTTTCTTATCTTTGCTTCCCATGATATTCCCTCCTTGGTTGCCGGCTACCGCACAAATATCTGCCGGGGATGGGAGCCATGCTACCAGCTTCCAATCTTGTTGGGCAATGCTTCTTGCCTTGGGCCAGAGAGGCTTGGCACAAAACAACAAACCCGCCAATCACCAGGATTCAAGCAGGTGTGGGGAGCGATTGATTTGGCACAACCGAAAAAATGATGAATCGTGAAATCAGATAGTTACAAATAAAATTTTTGTGGACGATTTGGCACTAAAAAATAAAATCATCCACGGCCAATCAAATATTTAACGCAAGTGCCAAATGATCCGCAAATTAGTGCCAAATCAGCCGCTCACACACACAAACACAAACACAAACCGCCCACAAGGGGCGGTTTTTGTTTGGCGGAGAGGGAGGGATTCGAACCCTCGGTACGGGGTTACCGTACGCCTGATTTCGAGTCAGGTACATTCGACCACTCTGCCACCTCTCCGGAGTGTGTCAACCAATAGCGGCGCGCATTTTACCAGCAACCTCCGATTTCGTGCAGAATGTTCACATGCAAAACCCTAAACAGCGTTTGCAAACGGCACTGGTCAGCATGGTCCTGCTGCTGGTTGCCTGCAGCCCGCAGCTTCCCTCCTGGCGCGACGGCAAACTGCTGGTGATCGTGCCCGATGTTTCACAGGGCGCGGAGGCCGAGTTCGAGCGCGAACTGGTGCAACTTTTTGGCGAACATCTGCACGCTGCCGTCGAGCTGATTCCCAGCGCTCCGGACAAGGTCAGCCAGGCGTTGCGTAAAAACAAGGCGCACCTTGCCGCCGCTTCGCTGCGCAGCGGCATAAACAACTCCTCGCTGCGCTTCGGGCCGAGCTACCAGACGGTGCGCGAACAGATTGTCTGCAACCGCGACAACTTCTTTCCCCGAAAACTTGCCGATCTGGAGGGGAAAAAACTCGCGGCAATAACCGGTTCTGCGCAGGAGGAGGCGCTGCGCGATGCGTTTGAAAAATCGCCCTCTCTGCAATGGCAATCCCGCAGCGAACTCAGCGTGAAAGACCTGCTGCAGGAGGTAGCCGAAGGCACAACAGATTGCGCGGTGGCCAACGAGCTGCAACTTGCCGATGCGCGCAACTATTACTCGAACCTCGCGGCAGCCTTCGATATTGGCACCCCTTCCAAGCTAGCCTGGGCCTTCTCCATGGATGGCGATCCGGAGTTGCCGAAAGAGGCGCAGGTCTTCTTCGACCGCATCCGCCAGGACGGCACGCTGAAACGCCTGCTGGATCGCTACTATGGGCACAGCGGCCGGCTGCAGCCGCTGGATGCCGCCTCCTTCATTGCCAAGATCAACAAGGTGCTGCCGAATTACCGCACCCTGTTCGAAGAGGCCGCCGGCCTGACCGGCTTCGACTGGCGAATGCTGGCGGCGCTGGCCTATCAGGAATCGCAGTGGGACCCGCTCGCGACCTCGTTCACCAATGTGCGCGGCATGATGATGCTGACCGAGGACACCGCCGACCTGATGGAGGTCAAGAACCGGCTCGATGCGCGAGAGAGCATCCTCGCCGGCGCGAAGTACCTGGCCTTGATCCGGGAGCAGATGCCCGAGCGCATCCCGGAGCCGGACCGCACCTGGATGGCGCTGGCCGCCTACAACCAGGGCTATGGACACCTGGAGGATGCGCGCATCCTGACCGAACGTGCCGGAATGAATCCGGACAGTTGGATGGACATCAAAAAATGGATGCCGCGGCTGAATCAGCCGGGTTATTACGAAACGCTGAAACACGGCTACGCACGCGGCGGCGAGGCGGTGATCCTGGTGGAGAACATCCGCAGCTACCACGACATGCTCAAGCGGCTGGCGCCCGAGGCGGCCCCGCAGGACATGGAGGCGTTCGCCTATCAGCTGTTCGAGCCGCTGGGGAAACTGCTGGACTAATCGTGGCTCGCGCCCGGCTTTTCTTCCAGCAGACGCTCGATGCGCTCCAGCCGCGCGGATATTTCCTTGAGCCGCCGGTCGGTTTCCTTCTCCTCACGCTCCACCTTCTCGACATCGCTGCCGATGAAGAAGGCCGCGAGGTTGGCGGTCAGCATGGAAAGCAGCACTACCCCGAACAGGATCAGCAGCGAGCCGAACAGCCGCCCCATCCCGCTGTGCGGCACCACATCGCCGTAACCCACCGTAGCCATCGTTACCCAGGCCCACCACATTCCGTCCCATACGGTGCCGATGGAGGGATCGATGCGCGAGATGATCACGCCGGACAGCACCAGCGTGACGAAGGCCACCGCGAGCGTGTTGCCAAGCTGATGGCGCGAGAGCAGCTTGCGTGCGGATTTTGACAGGCGCACCAGCAGCATCACCACGAACACCAGGCGGAAGCTGCGCAGCAGCCCGACCAGGGGCGCAAACTGCCAGAAGAAGGGCATGCCGCCGGTGATGATGACCAGATTCATCCAGTTGCCGAAGAGATACGCGCGCCGGTTCCTGACCAGGACGCTCAATAAGATGGTTTCACACACGAACGTCAGCCACACCAGCCAGTCGGCAACGCGCGCAAACTGCGGCGTGATGAGCTGCGTCTCCTCCAGATACCACTGGATCGGAATCCACAGCACGACCAGCACCATCGGCCACTCCAGCCGCCTCGCCCAGAGACGCGCGGCAGGCCGTTCGCGCGAATCGACCCCGGCGATGCCGAGCAGGTGGATGGCGTCCATCTAGCGGGAGAGTTTTTCCATGCCGCCCATGTAGGGGTGCAAGACTTCTGGAATCGCCACGCTGCCGTCGGCCTGTTGATAGTTTTCGAGGACGGCGACCAGCGTGCGGCCGACCGCAAGGCCGGAGCCGTTCAGCGTGTGCAGCAGTTCCGGCTTGCCCGCGCTGTTCCTGAAGCGCGCCTGCATGCGGCGCGCCTGGAACGCCTCGAAGTTGCTGCACGAGGAAATCTCGCGGTAGGTGTTCTGCGCCGGCAGCCACACCTCGATGTCGTAGGTCATCGCGGCGGAGAAGCCCATGTCCCCGGTGCACAGCTTCACCACGCGGTACGGCAGGCCGAGCTTCTGCAATATCGTCTCGGCGTGGCCGAGCAGTTCTCCCAGCCCCTCGTAGGATTTTTCCGGATGCACGATCTGCACCAGCTCCACCTTGTCGAACTGGTGCTGGCGGATCATGCCGCGCGTGTCGCGCCCGTAGGAACCGGCCTCGGAGCGGAAGCAGGGCGTGTGCGCCACGAACTTCATCGGCAGCTTCTCCAGCGGCACGATCTCGTCGCGCACCATGTTGGTGACCGGGACTTCGGCAGTAGGAATCAGGTAAAAGTTCTGCTCACCCTCTTCGCCCATCTGGCGTGGCACACGAAACAAGTCCTCCTCGAATTTCGGCAGCTGTCCGGTGCCGCGCATCGAGTCGGCGTTCACGATGTACGGCACATAGGTCTCGGTGTAGCCATGCTCCTCCGTATGCGTATCGAGCATGAACTGCGCGAGTGCGCGGTGCAGCCGCGCCAACGGCCCCTTGAGCAGCGAAAAGCGCGCGCCGGAAATCTTGGTTGCGGTGTCGAAGTCCAGCCCGCCCAGTCCTTCGCCGAGGCTGACGTGATCCTGCACCTCGAAATCGAATCGTGGAATCTCGCCAACCTTGCGTACCTCGACGTTGTCCGTCTCCGACTTTCCGGCCGGCACATCGGTGTGTGGGGTATTGGGAATGACGGAAAGAAACGCATTCAGCTCATGCTGTATCTGTTCGAGCCGCGTCTCGAGCTGCTTGAGCTCGTCGCCGAGGCTGGCAACTTCAGCCATGATCGCCGAGGCATCCTCGCCTTTCGCCTTGGCCTGCCCGATCAGCTTGGAGCTGCTGTTGCGCTTGGCCTGCAACTCCTGCGTGCGCGTCTGGATGATTTTGCGCTCGCCTTCAAGCCGCTCGAACTTCGCAGTATCCAGCACGAAGCCGCGCGTCGCAAGGCGCGCTGCAACATTGTTCAGGTCACTGCGTAAAATTTGAATATCTAGCATGTTTTCCTCATCCGGGTGCAAGCACCGCAACGGTGCCTATCAATGGCGCAATTATAAATTTCTCATTGCCTGCGTGGGCAGTGTTTTATCCGGCTCACCTCGCGGGCAATCCCTTCAATATCCGCTATCTCCTGCCGGTGCGCCGCGCGGTATTGCTCACGGGCAAGGCGCACCTGCTCCAGGTGCGCCTCGATGTTGGCACCATTCATCGCCAGACCCCAGCCATCCGACTGTTCGGCAGTTGGCGCAAACATGCGCTGGACGATGCGCTTGCCCAGTTCCTGGGTGTAGTGCGCCGAATCCGAATACCAGCGCATGACAGTTTTGCTGTCGCCCGCGGCGGGCACGTCTTCGCTGGAAATCGCGTCATAGCCGCTGAAATCCCATAGCAGAAAAACCGCTTCGGCAGCTTTTCCGGCCTCGTCTTCATTTATGCGGACCAATTGGCGCTTCCACTCTTCCCATTGTCCCCACAGACCCGAGATGGCGAGCGTTTCCCACTGCCGCGCATGTGCGGGGGATATAAACAGGCGCAAATCGACATGATGCCGATGCGCCAGCCTTATCATCTCGCGCAGGTCGTCCAGCGACGTTCCGCCATCCTTCCTCTCCAGGGAAAAACTGCATGCCGGGTACGGAAGGTATTTTTCCAGCAGGTATGCGCGCTCGTTGGCGGCGAACCGGTTCCGGTAGCTTCCAGCGAAGCCGGACAAGACCTGCGGCGTGCGGAAGCCATCGGCATAACAGCAGTCGCCAGCCGCGGGCACTTTCTGCCGCACAACGGCGAGGGAATCGGCCAGAGTGCTGACCGACAGCATCAGGCTGTATGGCCGCCACTGGCTGTAGTTCTCCTCAACATAGTCCGAGGGTAGCACGAACAAGGTATTGAACGCGAAGAAATCCAGCCCCAGCACGATTGTCTTCGGCTTTGACTGTTCGACCGCAATCTCCATCAGGCGGCGCGATTCACGTATCGGCTGGCCGAAGGTTGCCAAGCTGAAGACTCGCTTCCCCTCGAATGCCCGTTGCCCCCTACCGATGCCGATATCAATGCGCGACGTTCCCAGCATTACGATGTCCGCCCGGGCGTGCGCCAGCCCCACTGTCTTGAACACGCGTTCATTCATCACCCTGACAGGAGAAGGCTGTTGCAGCAATGCGTCCCGGTCGCGATAAATCACATACGGGTCAACCTTCCAGTTGAAGCCGGCCATCGCCCCCGCCAGCAGCAAAACCATAATCAGGAAATGAGTGAAGTAGCGCGACATGGTCAGAACTGGAAGTAGAGGAAATCGCGCACACGCGATAGCAGGGAAAGCGAGAGCACAAAAACCAGCCCTGCAAACCACGCGAAATAGGTATTAAACCGCCACTTGAAGCGGCTGCTCTCGAGCTCCCCGCTCTCATCCAGCACCGGCCGGAAGCTTCGCATGATCTGCTGCACGTTGGGCAGCAGCCATACGATCATCAGGCCCAGGATGATGAGAATCAACGCACGGTCCGGATTCACCCTGGAGAGCGGAGCCAGTCCATTCATGGCGACACCCTCCAGCCATTGCGGGTGTGTCTCGTTGAAATGGCGCCAGGCCGACTCGGATAGCGACAATCCGTTCTGCCCCAGCATGCCGGACAGCATCGACATGGCCGAAGTGAAGTTTTCGGCACGGAAGAATACCCAACCCACCACCACCGCCAGGAAGGTCAGCGCGATGGAGAACAGGCGCGCCAGCACACCGCCATTCCTCCACCCCAGCCTTTGCTTGAGCGTCCGCCAGGCTTGATTGATGACGAGATAGATGCCGTGCAGTCCACCCCATACCACGAAGGTCCAGCCCGCCCCGTGCCACAGGCCGCCCAGCAGCATGGTGATGAACAGGTTCAGGTAGCGGCGGAATTTTCCCTTACGGTTGCCGCCCAGCGGGATGTACAGATAGTCGCGCAGGAAGCGCGACAGCGTCATGTGCCAGCGACGCCAGAAATCGATGATGCTTGCGGACTTGTAGGGAGAATTGAAATTCATCGGCAAGCGCACGTTGAACATCAGCGACAAACCGATGGCCATGTCCGAATAGCCGGAAAAATCGAAATACAATTGCAGGGTATAGGCCAGCGCGCCTATCCAGGCCTCGAAAAACATCGGCTGACCGCCTGCCGCGACCGCCGAAAAGATGGGCGCGGGAAACTCGGCCAGCGAGTCCGCAATTAGCACCTTCTTCGCCAGACCCAGCACAAAGATCGTCATGCCCAGCGCGAATGTTTCGCGGTGAAAGTGAAAGGAGGACGGACGCGCAAACTGGGGCATCATCTCCTTGTGGTGCAACACCGGCCCGGCAATCAGGTGCGGGAAATAGGTGACGAACAGCAGGTAGTGGATGAAGTTGTACTCCTTCACCTTGCCCTGGTAGGTGTCCACCAGGAAGGCGATCTGGGTGAAGGTAAAAAACGAAATACCCAGAGGCAGGATGATCTCGCCCAGGCTCCATTGCGTGCCCGCTGCCGTATTGACGCTGGCGACGAAAAAATTCGCGTACTTGTAATAGGCCAACAAGGCCAGATTGGACGCAATCGCCACCACCAGCAACTGCTTCTTGCGCCGGTCTTCATGACGGATGCCTGCCTTGGCCATCCAGAAACCGAAGGCGTAGTTGCACATGATGGAACCCAGCAGCAGCCCGACATAGGCAGGGTTCCAGTAGCCGTAAAAGAACAGCGAAGCCAGCGCCAGCCAGCCTGCGGCAAAGGCATGGCTGAGGCGAGCCAGCCAGAAGAACCCCAGCAGCACAACGGGCAGATAGAGGAAGATGAAGGCGTAGGAGTTAAATAGCATTCGGCTGTTTGCGCATTGCATTGACGCATTCGCCCGGTGGGGATTGCGAAGGTCGATTATCTCAGTTATTTGTTTTTTGCCGCCGCATCCAGCTCACCCACTTTTGCATCCAGTTCACGAAGCCGCGCCAGTTTTTCGGCAATCTTGCCTTCCAGTCCGCGCCCGGTTGGCTGGTAGAAGCTCACCTGCGGCATGCCGTCCGGGAAATAATTCTCGCCCGCCGCATAACCGCCCGCCTCGTCGTGCGCATAGCGGTAGTCCTTGCCGTAATCGAGTTGTTTCATTAGTTTGGTCGGTGCGTTGCGCAGGTGCAGCGGCACTTCGCGCGAGCCGTCCTTTGCCACCCAGGCGCGGGCCGCATTATACGCGACGTATCCGGCATTCGACTTCGGTGCGCAAGCCATGTAGATCACCGCCTGCGCCAGCGCCAACTCACCTTCCGGCGAGCCGAGCCGCTCGTAGGTCAGCGCGGCATCCTGCGTCAACTGGATCGCGCGCGGGTCGGCCAGGCCGATGTCCTCCCACGCCATGCGCACGATGCGCCGCGCGAGGTAGCGCGGGTCGGCGCCGCCGTCCAGCATGCGCACCAGCCAGTACAGCGCGGCATCCGGGTTGGAGCCGCGCACCGACTTGTGCAGCGCGGATATCTGATCGTAGAACGCCTCGCCGCCCTTGTCGAAGCGGCGCAGGTTCTGCGCCAGCGTGTTGTCGAGGAACTTCACATCGATCTGCGCGACCTTCGCCGTCTGTGCAGCGGTCTGCACCTGCTCCAGCACGTTCAGCAGGCGGCGCGCATCGCCGTCGGCGTAGCCGATGAGGCGCTCGCGTGCATCGTCGCTGAACTGCAAATCCGCCAGGGCGACCTGCCGCGCACGCTCGAACAGCTGCGCCAGTTCCTCGGCAGACAGCGCGTGCAGCACATATACCTGCGCACGCGAGAGCAGCGCGTTATTCACCTCGAAGGACGGATTTTCAGTGGTCGCGCCGATGAAGGTCACCAAGCCCTGCTCGACGAACGGCAGGAAGGCATCCTGCTGCGACTTGTTGAAGCGATGCACTTCATCGACGAACAGGATGGTGTGGCGGCCGCGCTGCTGCAGCACCTGCTGCGCCTGCGCGATCGCCTCGCGGATGTCTTTCACGCCGGACAGCACCGCCGAAAGCGGCACGAACTCGGCATCAAACGCCTGCGCCATCAGCCGCGCCAGCGTTGTCTTGCCCACGCCAGGCGGCCCCCACAGGATCATCGAGTGCAATTTGCCGGACTGGAACGCGAGGCGCAGCGGCCTGCCCTCGCCTAATAAATGAGATTGCCCGATGACTTCGTCGATATGTTTGGGGCGCAGCCGTTCCGCCAGCGGCGCGGCGGGTGATGGCGAATCAAACAGGCTGCCGGTTGACATGGGTACGGCTAGTCGCTCAGCACATCCGCGCCCTTGGGCGGCACGAGCTTGAACTGCGAGGGAGGCAACTGTGGGTTGCGTTTCATGCCGGAAAAGCGCAGCACGGTCCTGTGGCCGAAGGCGTCGTTCAGCTCCATGACGACCAACTCGGCCTGCGCGTTGAACGCCATCAGTATCTTCTCGAAGCTGCTGTCCTGCGTTTTGGCGATGGCCTGCAGCCAGTCCAGCCCGTCCTGGCTGCCGCTCTCCTTGAGTACAAAACCGCGCTCGATCTCGTTGCTGCCGGAGAGCAGCGCGGCTGGGCTGCTGCCCAGCGCCGCATCGAGTTTTTTCACCGTCACCTGGTTCAGATCCACGTCGTACAGCCAGAATTTTTCGCCGTCGCCGACGATGATCTGCTCGTAGGGCTTGCGGTAGGTCCAGCGGAACTTGCCGGGGCGCTGGAACTGCATGACGCCGGAGGCGCTCTGGATGCGCTTGCCGTTCTGGTCGAGCACCACCTGCGTGAACTCCGCCTGCGCGGAATGCGTCGCGGCGATGAATTCCTTGAGCTTGTCGATGCCGCCGGCGTGGGCGGGGGCGACACACATGAAAATCGAGAGACCGATAAAAAGTTTTTTTAACATGCTCTATACCTGAGTTGGAGAAGGGAGAAGGGTAACTGCGACTCGGAGGGTTTACCCTTCCCTCTTCCCCCTTCCCTTTGTTTTTTCACCCTTCCCGGTTTGGCGCAATCACTTCGCGGTTGCCGTTGCCCTGCATCGCCGAGACGATGCCCGCGGCCTCCATTTGTTCGACCAGCCGCGCGGCACGGTTGTAGCCGATGCGCAGGTGACGCTGCACCAGCGAGATTGAGGCACGGCGGCTCTTGACGACGATCTCCACCGCCTGGTCGTACAGCGGATCGGCCTCCGCATCCAGGCTCGGCCCGCCCTCCCCGCCTCCCTCCGCTTCTTCCGGCGAGTCGAGCACGCCGTCGATGTAGTTCGGCTCGCCCTGCACCTTGAGGTATTCGGCGACGCGGTGCACTTCCTGGTCGGAGACAAACGCGCCATGCACGCGCTGCGGGTAGCCGGTGCCGGGCGGCAGGTAGAGCATGTCGCCCTGCCCGAGCAGTGCCTCCGCCCCCATCTGGTCGAGGATGGTGCGCGAGTCGATCTTGCTCGACACCTGGAACGCCACGCGCGTCGGCACGTTAGCCTTGATGAGCCCGGTGATCACGTCCACCGAGGGGCGCTGTGTGGCGAGTACGAGGTGGATGCCGGAGGCGCGCGCCTTCTGCGCGAGGCGCGCGATCAACTCCTCGATCTTCTTGCCCACCACCATCATCAAATCCGCCAGCTCGTCGATGAATACTACGAGCAGCGGCAATTCTTCCAATGCCTCCGGATTTTCCGGCGTGAGCGTGAACGGGTTGGTCAGCGGCTGCTCCGCCTTGATCGCCTCGCGCACCTTCTGGTTGTAGCCCGCGATGTTGCGCACGCCGAGCGCCGACATCAGCCGGTAGCGCCGATCCATTTCCTGCACGCACCAGTTGAGCCCCGATGCGGCCTGGCGCATGTCGGTGACTACCGGGCAGAGCAGGTGCGGAATACCCTCGTAAACGGAAAGCTCAAGCATCTTCGGGTCGATCAACAGCAAACGCACCTGCTGCGGCGTGGCCTTGTACAACAGGCTCAGGATCATCGCGTTGATCGCGACCGACTTGCCGGAACCGGTAGTACCCGCAACCAGCACATGCGGCATCTTCGCCAGGTCGGCGACCACCGGCTTGCCGGAAATGTCCTTGCCCATCGCGATGGTCAGCGCGGAGCCCATGTCGGCATACACCTGCGAGCCGAGAATTTCCGACAGGTGCACCATCTGGCGCTTCGGATTGGGCAATTCCAGCGCCATGTAAGCCTTGCCCGGAATGGTCTCCACCAGCCGGATGCTCACCACCGACAGCGCGCGCGCCAGGTCTTTCACCAGGTTTGTGATCTGGCTACCCTTCACACCGGTCGCCGGGTCGATTTCGTAGCGCGTGATCACCGGGCCGGGATAGGCGGCGACCACTTTCACTTCGACGCCGAAATCCTTGAGCTTGCGCTCGATGAGGCGCGAGGTGAATTCCAGCGTGTCGGCAGACACCGTTTCGGCCTGCTGCGCCGCCTCGTCGAGCAGGTGTAGCGGCGGCAGCGGTGAGTCCGGCATTTCGGAAAACAGCGGAGCCTGCCGCTCCTCGGCGACCCGCGCCGACCTCGCGACTTCCGTCAGCGGCATCTCGATGTGGATGGGCTGGTGCTCCTCGACGCGCCTCTTCTCCTCCTCGACGACGGCGATGCGCTCGCTCATCGCCTGCGCGCCGATGCGCCGGTCCTGGCGCGTCTGCCACGCGAGGCGCGCACGCCGATAAGTATCGTCCAGCAGCGCGCCGAGCCAGTCCACGAAACGCAGCCAGGACAGCCCGCTGAACAGGCTGAAACCGGCGGTGATCAGCGCCAGCAGCAGCAGCGTTGCGCCGGTGAAACCGAGCAGGCGCGTCAGCGCATCGCCGAGCAGCGTGCCGAGCATGCCGCCGGGCGCGAGCGGCAGCGTGACTTTCAGCGTGTGGAAGCGGGTCGCTTCGAGCGCGCTGCTGGCCAGCAGCAGCACCAGAAACCCCGCGGCCGAGACCCACAGCGTCCGTTTGTCAAAGAGGCTATCGGCGCGCAGGTTGCGGTAACCCGCCCACACGCGCTGCAGCAGGAACAGCACCCACCACCAAGCGGAAAAGCCGAACAGGTAAAGCAACAGGTCGGAAAGATAGGCGCCCAGCGTGCCGCCGGGATTGCTGACCAGCGCGCCGCTGGCGCTGTGCGACCACGCCGGGTCGGCGCGGTCATAGCCATACAATGCGACGGTGAAATACAGCGCGCAGGCGACCAGCAGCAGCCAGCGCGACTCGCGCAACAGGCCGAGCAATTTGCCGCCGGGCAGTGCGCTGTCCGCTTCAGCCATGAGGGGTGCTGCCGACCAGTCCGAGCTTCTCGGCCATGCGCACGGCTTCCATGCGGTTGTTGACGCGTAGCGTCTGATAGACCGCCGCCACGTGAATCTTGACGGTTCCTTCGGCAAGGTGGATCGCCTCGGCGATTTCCTTGTTGGACAATCCTGCCGCGATATGCATCAACACCTGCATCTGGCGTTGCGTCAGGCCGTACTCGTTGGTGTTGATGCTGCGCCGGTCAACCAGTTCCGGCGGTTTTTCGGCCAGCGTATCGTGCCCCCGCAGCATCTGCGGCGGGACATACACCCCGCCGGAAAGCACCAGGTTCAGCGCGCTCAGCATCACGGGGGCGGTCGAGCTCTTGCAGACGAAACCCATCGCGCCGTAGTCCATCACCTTTTCCATGTAGCCGCGGCTTTCTTCGCCGGAGACCACCACCACCGGAATATACGGATAACGCTGATGGAAGAAACGGATGGAAATGGGACCTTCGCTGCCGGGCATGTTCAGGTCGAGCAGCGCCAGGTCGAGTTCGGGATGCTGATTGGCGATTCTCAGGCCTTCCTGGAAATTTCCCGCCTCCATGATCTCGACCTCTTCGGGCAGTTGCTGCAGCACATAACGCATCCCGTCGCGAAACAACGCGTGATCATCCACCAGCAGAATCTTCATTGCGCGTACTCCCCTGAAAGCTTTTTTGACCTTATGGATTACAGCCATCCGTACGTAAACCAGCGGCCAGAAACACGCTGCCGGTTCAATCCGCGGATTGAACCGCTTTCTCCGGATTCATTGTATCCGAAGGCACGGCATCACGCCCCGCCGAGCAGCTTGCGGATATCCTCGGCCAGCCAGTCGGCGCGTTGCGCGAGCGGCGCACGCAATCGCACCTTGCCGTTCGGGTCGACCAGGAACGTGCCGACGCTGTGGTCCATATTGTAGCCGGACGCGGTCAAACGCTTCTCATAGCCCACGTAAAACGCCTTGGCGGCCTGCGCCGTGGCTTGCGCGTCGCCATACAGCCCGAGGAACGAGGGGTGGAAAGCGCGGGTATATTGCGCCAGCACCTCCGGCTTGTCGCGCTCGGGATCGACGGTGATGAACAGCACCTGCACCCTGTCGGCGTCGCTGCCGAGCAGGCTCATGGTCTGCGCCAGATCGGCCAGCGTAGTGACGCACACGTCCGGGCAGTGTGCATAGCCGAAGAACAGCGCCACTGCCTTGCCGCGGAAATCCGCCAGCGTGCGCGTCTTGCCGTCCTGATCGGTCAAACGAAAATCCGCCTGGGTGAACATGGCGCTGACATCGCTGGCATGGAAAGGAGAAGGCAGCACGGGTTTTTCGCAACCGGTCAACAGCGCAAACGAGAGCAGTACCAACAGCCCTGCCAAAAACCTTCTACCACGAAGGACACAGAGGTCACGAAGTTTTCTTACTGGAGTGCATGGCAGTGGAGAGTTCATTTGAAGGGCGATTCCGTTGGTTTTAGGTTTTTCTTCGCGAGCTTCGTGGTTCAAATAAGGTTTTAATAAAAAATTACGCAGCCACATGACAACTTTCCGTCCATCCATATGTGTAAAAGGTATAGCCCACCTTCAGCAGGCCATACACGCCGAATCCTGCCACCAGCACGCCTGCGGCCAGCCGCACGCGCGGCGCTTGAACCCAGTGCCTGATGTTTTCCCAGAACAGCCCGATCGCCAGCAAATTCGGCAAGGTGCCCAGGCCGAACGCCAGCATCACCAGCGCGCCATCCTGCGCATTGCCGCTCGCCAGCGCGGTGACCAGCACGCTGTATACCAGGCCGCACGGCAGCCAGCCCCACAAGACGCCGAGCAGCAGGGCGCGGGCGGGCGTGGTGACCGGCAGCAAGCCGCGCGCCAGCGGCTGGATATGCCGCCACAACATGCCGCCGGCCTGTTCGATGCGACGCACCGCGTTCCAGATGCCCGCAAGGTACAGCCCCAGCGCGATCAGCATCAGGCTGGACAAGGCGAACAGCAGATGCTGCACCGGCGCCACATCGCGCAACAGCAGCCCGGCCTGCCCTATCGCGCCCGCCAGCGCACCGGCAGCCATATAGCTCGCCAGCCGCCCGCCGTTATAGGCGAGATGAAGCGGCCAGCGTGTTCTTTCCTTCGGTATCTGCGCGGTGAAAATCCCGACTATGCTACCGCACATGCCGAGGCAATGCACGCCGCCCAGCAGGCCGACGAAGAACACCGCAACAATGCTGAAATCAGCCATGTATTTCCGTTTGCTCCAGCAATGCCAGATTCAGAAGCGATGCAGCCTCACGCGCATCCGGTTGCGCCCGATGGGGCACCACGCCCAGCAGCGGTGCGCGAATGCGCTGTTGCAACGCAGCGATGTTTTCATCCGGCATCGCCATACCCGCATCCAGCACATTCGCCACCCAGCCCGCCAGCACCAAGCCGCGCGCGGCGATGGCCTCCGCCGTGAGCAGGGCGTGGTTCAGGCAACCCAGCCGCATCCCCACGACGAGGATAACCGGCAGCCCCAATTGTTCCGCCAGATCCGCGCTGTCCTGCTCGTCGTTAAGCGGCACGCGAAAGCCGCCCACGCCTTCCACGATCACCACCTCGGCCTGCGCATTCAGTTCCGAAAACGATTCCGCGATGCGCGCAAAATTGATGCTGACGCCGGTGAATCGCGCGGCCAGCGACGGCGCGACGGGCTGCATGAAGCAATACGGATTGATCTGCCCGCCGCTGGCCAGCACATTGCTGGCGGCGCGCAGTTGCCGCACATCCTCGTGCAGCCCGTCATCCGCACAACCCGCCGCGACCGGCTTCATGCCGACCACGCTCTTGCCCTGCGCGGCAAAGGCGTGCAGCAGCGCGCAGCTGACCAGCGTCTTGCCCACTCCCGTGTCGGTGCCGGTGACAAAGTAGTTCATTTCAATTTGAACGGCGTCTTGATGATAGCCGCCCCATCCTCAGTCACGCGCGGCTGCGGCTTCCAGGCGTGGCCGTAAATCACCTCATAGGTGGCGGGCAGCTTGCCGCCGCTGCGCAGCCGCTCGTAATTTTCCGTAAGGCGCACCCAGGCGTTTTTTCCCATCAGGCCTTGGCCGCGCCCCGCCGTGGCATTGTGCGCGCCGATGCGCTTCAGGTCGTGCAGCACGTCGCGCACATCGTCATAGGTCAGCGTCAGGTACTCCATGTCCATCACCGGCTCGGCAAAGCCGGCATGCACCAGCATATCGCCGATGTCGTGCATGTCGGCGAAGCGGTTCAGGTGATTATGGCTGTCCACGCCGCCGAAAGCCTGACGCAATTCCTTAAGCGTATCCGGCCCGAAAGTACTGAACATCAGCAGCCCTTCCGCCTTCAGCACGCGATGCAGTCCGCTGAAGGCTGCGGGCAGGTCGTTGCACCACTGCACCGCCAGGTTCGACCAGATCATCTCGACACTATTGGGAGCCAGCGGCAAAGCCTCGATGTCGGCGCATACCTGCATCTGCTGCGTGCCGCCGAACAGCTTGCGCCACCAGCCTGAATGACTGCGCGCAGCCTGCAGCATGCCGATGGCGATATCCAGCGAGACGAGCTGCGCCGCCGGATATTTTTCCGCAAGCTGGCGCCCGCCCCAGCCCGTGCCGCTGCCCGCATCGAGGATGCGCGCCGGTTGCAGCTTGATGTAGGCTAGCCGCTCCAGCATGCGCACGCATACCTCGCGCTGCAGCACCGCTGCAGCATCGTAGTCCGCTGCCGCGCGGGTGAAGGCGCGGCGCATGCGGCGTTTATCGATCAGAAAATCATTCATGCAGAAAACTCATTAGGTGTTTCATAAATTCATCCGGGTGCGACAGGAACGGCGCGTGCGCCGCGCCCCTGACTTCTACCCGCCGCGCGTCCGGCAGGTGCGCCGCCAGGTAACGCGATGCCTGAGGCGGCGTGAGCGTATCACGTTCGCCGCAAATCACCAGCGTGGGTTGCGCCATGCCCGGCAATGCATCGCGCAGATCGCAGTCGCGCAGGATTTCCAGCCCGGCCCACAATGCGCCCAGGTCCGGCTCACCGCGGCTCATTAACGCGCTACGCAACGCCGCGAGCAGCTCGCGCTCATTATCGCTGCCGCGCACCTGCAGCGCGAGAAAGCGCCGCAGCGTGAGCGCGTAATCCTGCTGCAGCGCGGCGGCGAATTCCGCCAGCGTCTCTTGCGCCATTCCGCATTCCCAGCCCGGCCGACGCACGAAGCACGGCGTGCTCGCGACCAGTATCAGGCGGTCTATTTGCTGCGGATAACGCTGCGCCCAGCTCAAGGCGATCTGCCCACCCAGCGACCAGCCGCATACGGCGAGCGGCTCGTCGAACTGCGCAGCCAACTCATCGACGATGGAATCTATGAGTAGGTCGGGATTCATCCCGACATCGCAGCGGGATGAATCCCGACCCACACTAAAGCCATGCCCCGGCAGGTCCACCGCCAGCACTCGAAAATGTTCCGCCAGTTGTTCAACGACATCGCCCCACATCCCGCCGTGCATGCCCCAGCCGTGGATCAGCAGCAGCGGCGCGCCGCTGCCTTGAGTCTCAACGTGCATGGTGGTCATTTGTACCCTCAATAATGAATCCCGCCATGCACGTTTCCCTCTCCTCAATCCTCTCCCGCAAGCGGGCGAGGAAGCAAACGAATCGCTGCGCGAATTTTTTGTTACTGTGCAAGCTCATGCAAGGCCTCGATCAGGAGCTTTACATCGTCTTCGCCGTGCGCGGCAGACAAGGTGATGCGCAGCCGCGCCGTGCCCTGCGGCACAGTGGGCGGGCGGATCGCCGCGACCCAGATGCCGCGCTCGCGCAACCCGGTGCTTAATTCCAGCGCGGCTTCGTTGTCGCCGATCAGCAGCGGCTGGATCGCGGTGTCCGACGGCATGAGTTTCCAAGGCAAGTCCGCGAGCCCCCCGCGCAGTTGCGCGACCAGGCCGCGCAGGTGTGCGCGCAATTCATCGCCTTCTCTGATGAGTTGCAAACTCTCCAGCACCGCGCTCGCGAGGGCGGGCGGCGTGGCCGTGGTGTAGACATAGCTGCGCGCATGGTTGATGAGCGTGTCGATCACGACCTGCTCGGCCGCGACGAATGCACCAAATACGCCGGCCGCCTTGCCCAGCGTCGCCATGTAGATGATGCGCTTTGATGCCATGCCGAAGTGCGCCAGCGAGCCGCGTCCCTGTGTGCCCAGCACGCCGAAGCCGTGTGCGTCGTCGATGAACAGCCACGCATCGTGCCGTTCGCAGAGCGCCAGCAGTTCCGGCAAGGGAGCGAGGTCGCCGTCCATGCTGAACACCGCATCGGTGATGATGAGCTTGCGCCCGCTTTGCTTCTGCTCGAGCAGACTCGCGAGTTGCGCCATGTCGTTGTGGCGATAGCGTTTCATTTCGGCGCGCGACAGCAGCATCGCATCGTTCAATGAGGCGTGATTGAGCTTGTCGGCGAACACCGTGTCGCCCTTCCCGGCCAGCGCCTGCACCGTGCCGAGGTTGGCCATGTAGCCGGTGGAAAACAGCAGCGCGGCAGGCTTGCCGACGAAGGCCGCAAGCGCCCCTTCAAGTTGGTAATGCGCCGCACTGTGCCCGCTCACCAGATGCGCCGCGCCCGCGCCGACGCCGTGTTGCCGCGCGCCCTGCTGCAGCGCGGCGATGAGCCGCGGATGGTTCGCGAGGCCGAGGTAATCGTTGCTGCAGAACGAGAGATAAGAACTTCCATCGACCATGATATGTGGCGACTGCGGGCTGTCGATGGTGCGCCGTTGCCGCAGCAAACCCTGTGCAGCGCGGGTTTCAAGCTCACGGGAGAGTGCGGAGAAGGGCATAGGTGGTTGTAGGTTGGGTACGGCCTGACGACCTAACCCAATCTACGTTTTTTCCGCAAGCGGATACATGCCGAGCTTGTCGAGCAGCGCGCGATCCTTCTCCACATCCGGGTTGCCGGTGGTGAGCAGTTGCTCGCCGTAGAAGATCGAGTTCGCACCGGCGAGGAAGCACAGCGCCTGCACCGCGTCGGACATCTGCTGCCGCCCGGCGGAAAGGCGCACGCGCGCCGTCGGCATGGTGATGCGCGCCACCGCGACGGTGCGCACGAAATCCAGCGGATCGAGGTCTTCCGCGTTCGCCAGCGGCGTGCCTTCGACCTTCACCAGGTTGTTGATCGGCACGCTCTCCGGGTAGGGATTCATGTTGGCCAGTTGCGCGACCAGTCCGGCGCGCTGCGTGAGGTTCTCGCCCATGCCGACAATCCCGCCGCTGCAGATGTTCATCCCCGCCTTGCGCACCCGCTCCAGCGTGTCCAGCCGATCCTGGTAGACGCGCGTGCCGATGATCTCGCCGTAGAACTCCGGCGCGGTGTCGAGATTGTGGTTGTAGTAGTCCAGCCCGGCGGCGCGCAACTGCTCGGTCTGCTCATCGTTCAGCATGCCCAGCGTGGCGCAGGTCTCCATACCGAGATCTCGTACCGCCTTGACCATCTCCACCACGCTCGCCATGTCCTCTTCGGTCGGCTCGCGCCAGGCCGCACCCATGCAGAAACGGTCCGCACCGTTCTGCTTGGCAAATTGCGCAGCCGTGACCACCGCCTCCACGTCGAGCATCTTGCGGTCTTCCACGCCGGTCGCATTGAACGCCGACTGCGGGCAATAGCCGCAGTCCTCGGAGCAGCCGCCGGTCTTGATCGACAGCAGGGTGGAAAGCTGCACCGCGTTCGGGTCAAAATGCTCGCGGTGCACCTGTTGCGCCCGGTACAGGAGGTCGGCGAACGGCAGCCTGAACAGGGCTTCTATGTCGGCCACGCTCCAGCGTTGCTGGCTCACTGGCCGCTTGTCGGCATGGCGCATGAATCTGAGGGTCTGGGTGCTCATAAGAAAATAACTGGGTATGATGGAAAAGCTGCGCTTCATTCCGGAAAGGGCGAAAGCTTGTCCATTATACGCAAGTATTTTCTGAACATCGGAGCAAAATTTAGGCAATTTGCGCCGTCGCAGCCTTGCATCCTGTGCGGCAGCATGAGCCACGACGGGCTGTGGTGCGCGGCCTGCGACCGCGCCCTGCCCTATCTCGGTGCGGCGCATTGCCCGAGCTGCGCGCTGCCGACGCCTAGCGGGGAAATTTGCGGGCGATGTCTGAAACACCGGCGGCTGTTCGCACGCACCGCCGCCGTATTCGGCTACACCTTCCCACTCGACAAACTCATCCAGGCCATGAAATACGGCGAAAAGCTCGCGCTGGCGCATGCTTTCGCGGGAAAGCTGGCGCGCCGCATCGACAGCCTGCCCGACTGCGTAATCCCGATGCCGCTGCACCCGACCAAGCTGCGCGAGCGCGGCTTCAACCAGTCGCAACTGATCGCTGCCGGAATCACCCGCGAGCTTAACCTCGAACTGTTCACGCACGCCTGCCGGCGCGTGCGCGACACCCCGCCGCAATCCGCCTTACCCTGGAAGGAGCGCAAGAAAAACATGCGCGACGCGTTCTGCTGCAACATGGATTTAACCGGCAGGCGCGTCGCGCTGGTAGACGATGTGCTGACCACCGGCGCCAGCCTGAATGCACTCGCCGAGGCGGTAAAGAAACGCGGTGCGGCTGAAGTCGATGCTTGGGTGGTGGCGAGAACTTTGCCACATAAGCGCACTACAACTCCTTGAGCTTCTGCCGCACGAATGCCTGCAACTCAGGGCTGAGCGTTCTCGATTCGAGCGCACGCCTGAATGCATCCCTCGCGTCGTCGGCGCGCTGCACCGCCTGCAGAGAAATGCCGTAGCCCATCAGCCAGACGCCGTTGTCCGGGGCGAGTTGCAGCGCGATCTGGTAATGGGTGATCGCCTCCTTGTGCCGGTTGCGGCGTTGCAGCAAGGCGGCGAAGAACGCTTGGTAGTCGGCCTGTGCGTCGGCATAGGGCAGGGATTTTTCCAGCGTCGCAACCGCCTGCTCCACCGCACCATGCTCCACCTGCAGGCGCGCCAGCAGCATGGCGAAGCCGGTATGGCCGGGCTTGGCCGTCAGCCGTTCCTGCAGCGCGCGCTCGGCTTCCGCGCCCTGCTTGTTTTCCAGCAGCAGCGCCACCAAGGCCTGGCGCGCCTCGTCGTGGCCGGCATCGAGGCGCAGCACCGTCCGGTAACCCGCGATGGCCTCGGCGGCATGCCCCTGCTGCATGGCCGCGACCGCCTGGCGAAACTCTGCATCGGCGCGCTGCTCCGGGCTGACCTGTTTCATCGGCTGCGCACCGCCCGATGGCTGAATGGCAACTCGCGCATCCGGCATCTGTGCCGGCTGCGGCCTGGCGACCTGCGCCCGCACATGGGCCGGCGGCTTTCCACTCATCTCCTGGGCAGCTGCGTTCGGCCGCAGGGAAGAAGGCAGCGGTATCGCGCCCAGCTCAAAACTCAGGCGCGAGGCGGGCGGGGGAATTTCTTCTGCGCCAACAGCACTGACGACATCGACCGAACTGGCGGCATTAACGATGCCTGCATTGCCAGCAGCCGGAACGGCGGAGACTGGTTCTGGCGCCGCCACGGCAGAAGCCGTAACAGGCCCCGCAGCGGAAGCAGATGCGGCCGGCTGGCGTTGCATCGGGTTCACCGCAACTGCCCCAGGTTTGCGCATCTCCGTCCACTGCCATGCGGCAATCCCGACGACCAGCACCAGAATCACCGCAAGCAGGGGCAAGACCAGGCTGCGCCTGTGCTGCGGCACCGGACGCACCATAGTCTGCTCCGGCGGAGTGTGCTCGCCGCGCTGCTCGAGCTGGTTGAGCACCTGGTTGATGACGCTCATTGCAGCACCATCCATGCGATTCCCAGCGAGGCGAGCAGCGCCGCACCGGTCAAGGCCAGCGCCCAGGGCAGCCAGTCGCGACGCGCTTCGGGCGTATCGGCAGCCGCAGCGCGGATATGCCTCGCGAACACCTGCTGCCGGCCGTCGCCGTACGCCAGCATCAGGGCCTTGTGCGCGACGATGTTGACCAGCCTGGGCGTGCCGCCGGTAATGCGATACAACTTGCCGACCGCCGCCCTGGCGAACAGCGTCTCACCGGGAAATTTAGCCACCGCCAGGCGGTGGCGCAGATAGCGTTCCATCTCGTCCCGGCGCAACCCTTTCAGCTCATGCTGGAAACTGATGCGCTGGCGCAGCTGGCGGATCGAACGGTGCCGCAGGCGTTCGTTCAGTTCCGGCTGGCCGAACAGCACCACCTGCAGCAGCTTGCGTTTCTCGGTCTCCAGATTGGTGAGCAGGCGCAGCACTTCCAGGCTTTCCAGCGGCATCGCCTGCGCCTCGTCCAGGCATACCAGCGCACGCTGGCCGTTGCGCGCGCATTCCAGCAGCGCGCGCGTCAGCCCCTTCAGCAACTGGTGCTGGTCGGTATCCTTGTCCAGCGTAACGCGGAATTCTTCCGCCAGGGCGAGCAACAGGCTGCGCGGTTCGAGATAGGGGTTGAGGATGTAAGCGGTGATGAAACGCGGCGCAGGCTGCCCGTCGGGCGGGGGCGGCGCCTGCTCCAGCGCGCCGTTCAGCGTAGCAGCCTGCCGTCCCTGGTTCAGCGTGGCGAGGAACTTGCGGCACAGCAGCGTCTTGCCATTGCCCACTTCCCCGACGATCTTGACGAAGCCCTCGCCGTTGCGCGCCGCCACCAGCAGGGTGTTGAGCGCCCCCTGGTAACTGGAACCGGCAAAGAAAAAGCTGGTATCCGGGGTCAGGCTGAAGGGCGGTTCGCGCAGGCCGAAGTGCTGCAGGTACATGCTACGGCCTGGCGCCCTGTCCGTTCAGCCCGCCGAACCGGTCGCGGCTCTGCGTGATGTCCTGCGACCAGTCCTTGTCGTTATCCACCACCGTGGGCCTGAGCAGGATCACCAGTTCGCGTTTCTCGCTGCGCTGGCTGGTCTGACCGAACAACGGGTTCCTGGACAAGCCCGGCAATCCGGAGCGGTCGTCGAAGGTCGCCGATCGCATCAGCCCGCCGATGGCAACAATCTGCCCGTCCCTGGCGCGCACGATGCTGTCGGTTTCGGAAATGGAACTGGAAGCAAGCGGCAGGTTGAGCGTGCCGCCCGCGCCGGTGTTCACCGTCTTGTTCACCGTGCTGACTAGGCTCACCGAGGGATGCACATGCAGGATGATCTCGTTGTTCTCGTCGATGCGCGGCGTCACGTCCAGCGCGATGCCGGAAAAGAAAGGCTGCAGCGTCACGCTCGGCGTGGAAGTGGTGGCCGTGCCGGTGGTCGTGGTCGTGGAGATGTTGGTCACAAAGAACTCGTCGGTGCCGACCTTGAGCACCGCCTTCTGGTTGTTCAGCGTGGCGATGCGCGGACTGGACAGCACATGCACGTTGCCCTGCGATTCGAGAAAGCTCAGCAGCGCGGCGAAGTTGCTGGTCTGGAACGCGAGGCCGAACAGCGCCCCTGCGGCAGTTGCCCCGCCCACCAGGTTGCTCCCCGGAGTCACCGTGCCGATGTTCGTTCCGCCGGTCAGCGCACCGGGGGTCAAGGCTCCCGCGCCGGGCGTACCGGGAACCATGGTCCCGCCGGGAAGAATCTGGCCGATCGAAGTCCTGCTGTTCGGGCCGTTCTTGAACGCCGCCCAGTTCACGCCGGACTGGAAACCGTCGTTGAGCTGCACCTCGATAATCTTCGCCTCGAGGATCACCTGCCGCTCGATGGAAATCTGCGAAGCCTTGAGATAGGCCGCGACGTTTCTCAGTTCGTCCGGCATCGCGCGCACCACGATCACGCCCGACATCGGGCTTACCACGATGCTGCGCCCTTTTTCGCTGCCGACGATCGCCTGCAGCGACTTGCCCAGTTCATCCCAGAAGTCCGCGCTGCTCACCATGCTGACCTTGCTGCTGTCCAGGCCGCGCGAGGTCGGGCTGCTGGTGGTCGTCGCACCCGGCGTTCCGCCGGTCGGGGTATCCGTCACCGAGCCGGAGGTCACGCGCAACGAAGACTCCCCCTTGCGCAAGCCGGTCAGGTAATTCACCTGGAATATCCGCGTCTGCAGCGCCAGTGGCTGGATATAGATGCGCGTGCCGTCCATCTTGTATTCGTAGCCGTATATCTCGCGGATCGCCTCCAGCGCCTCGAGCACCGTCACGTCTTTCAGGTTCAGCGAGATATTGCCGCCGACCTCGGGGTGCAGCAGCATGCTGTAACGCGTGCCGGAAACGATGGCCATGAAAACCTGGTTAACCGGCGTATTGCTCACTTCCAGGTCGAATTTGGTTTCCAGCGGTTTGTTGTCCAGCCTGGACAGGTCCACCGTGAGCGGCGGCAGCAAGGCGTTGTTCACCGCATCAGCCGCCTTGCCGGGTTGCGCGCTGTCCTGCACGGCCTGGTTCATTTCGCGCTGAATGGCGTCCGCCGTCTGATTACGGCCGCCCGGCGCGGCGCATCCTGCCAGCAACAGCGCCATACCCAGCCATAACGTAATTCTCATTTCTTCTCCTCGCGCGCAACCGGCTTGCCGGATTGCGCCTCACCCGCCGGCGGCGGCAACTTCATTTTCGCTCCGTGCTTGCCGGAAATTTTTACGCCGGGAAACAAGGTCAGCACCTGCAGCCCCTGTGCACCGCGCAATACTACGCTGCCTTCACGCACTTCAATCAGTTTTGCATCGCCATGTTTTCCGCCCAATTCGACGGTTTCTCCGTCGATGATCGCCGCCCGGCGCGTCTTGGAAATGATGATGGATTGCAGGCCTGCCGGGGCGGGCGCCGCTGCCACACCGCTTGCGGCAACCGGCGCGGCGATGCTCGCCGGAGGGCGCGTCGGGTCGGGCAGTTCTTCGGCGATCGCCGGCGCCGAAAACAGCGCCGCCGCCATCAGGCATGTCAAACGGTCAGCCATGTCTTGTCCAGGCTCAGGGTATACAGGGTCAGAGTCAGCACCGCCTCGGGATATTTATCCACGTTCAGGCTGATCTCCCCCCAGAACATCTGCGCCGGCATCTTCTCCAGCGCGGTGAGATAGCGCAACATATCCATGTACCCCCCGCGTACGGTGATCCGCATGCCATGCTTGAATATCTGTTTTTGCGCATTCGGCTGCTTTTGCCCGGCCGGCGATTCCGCGGCGGGTGTCTGGGATTTTTCGACCAGCGGGCTGGCGGGCAAGGTTTTCAGTTCGATCAGTTGCAGCTTGTCGTTTTTATTCAGCACCTGCTCCAGCAACCCGGCCATCTTGTCCGGCTCGACCAGCCGGTCGCGGCGGCTTTGCAAGTAGCCTTCCTGTTCCTGCAATTGCCGCTTGAGCTGCGCCAGCCGGACGCGCAGCGGTGAATGTTCATCGTCGCGCCGAGCCTGCAGCACTACCTGCAACTGCGCCTGCAACTCCTTCGTTTTCTCCTGCTGCTGCACCACCTGCGCCGACAACGTTTTTTGCCTTGCCTGCAAGGGGTCCAGCAACATGGTATTGGCCAGCGCGGCCACCACGAATGCCGCCGCGAGGAAAATCATCGCACGTTCGCGCAACGACATGCCGTCAATCTTGCCGCACGCCATTCCCCAGTAACGCTTCATTTCCTGGCCTCGCCTTCCGGGCCGGAGTGCAGGGTGAATTCGACATAGCGCGGAATTGCCCCCTGGCCTTCCACCTTCGGCTGCCGCATTTGCAGCGTGGCGAAAGTCCTGCCGCGCATGACGCTCTCCTTGCTCAGGCGCTGGATATAGGCAGGCAGCAGCTCGGGGTTGAGCACTGCGCCGCTCAGGCTGATTTGCGCCGCGTCACCGGTTATGCTGAAGCCGGTCAGCCACAGCCCTTCCGCCACCTGGCGCGAGAAGGCGCGCATGTATTCCGAATAGCCGCCGGTGTTGCCTATCGCGCCGGACTTGATGACTTCAAGCAGCTCGGCCTGCTCGGCAAGCTGCTTTTCCAGCCGCCGCACCTCTTCCTGCAATGCCTGGGCCGCCTGTTGCGGGGAAAATTCCGCAGTATGGCGCGCCAGCTGCGCCTGCTCCGCCTGGTAGCGTTTGGCGATTTCCCCGGTTTGCTTTTCGAGCTGGTCAACCTGATAAAGCGCATAGCCGTAAAAAGCCAGCGAGCCCGCCGCAACCAGAACCAATCCCTGCAGCATCGCCGGCAGCGAGAAATGCTTGCGCCGCCTCACGAAGGCCGGATTGAACAGGTTGATCTGCTGGCTCATGGCGCACGCCCTTCGCGGCGCAAGGCCGCACCCAGCGCCGGCAAGGCGTATGCCGCAAATGTGCTGTCGGCCAGCGCCGGCACCGCGTCGATGTCCAGCGCCTGCGACAAGTCCAGTTTTGCCACTTCCGTGCTGATCATCGCAGACAAAAACTCCGCCAGCCCCGTGTTATCGGGTGCGCTCACCAGAATACGACTCACCGGCAGATGGTTGAATTGGCGATCGAAATAATCCAGCGAGCGCTGCAGTTCCAGTTCGACGCGATCGCGGCATTGTTCACGCAGGCTCTCGCTGGCATCCTGCAACTGCCCTGCGCTGATTTCGATACGCCGCGCCAGATACAACTCGCCGCCCGCAGTAAACGTCAGTAAGCCACCGTTGTCGTCGAAAGCCAGCAGGGCCAAGGCACGGTCTTCCTGTTCGAACAGCGCGGCGATGTTGCGCTGCGCCATTTCGGGAATATCGATCACGTCCAGCTTGATCTTCGCCTGCTCGAACAGCGCCATGCGCTTCTGGATGACGTCGTTGGCTGCGGCAACCGCATAGAGGGATTGCGCACGTTCCGGGCCAGACTTGGCGGAGGGAATCCGCAGCACGTCCACCGTTGCATCGTCGATGTGGTAACTCAGGCTGTCTTTGATTTTCCAGCGGATCGCCGTCTTCAGCTCCTCGTCGGGCACGTTGGGCGCCTCGATCAGCAGGATCTGATATTCGCCCGGAGCCAGCAGGGCGGTGAAATGATGACCGCCAAGACCCGCGTCGTGCCGCAATTTTTCCAGTGCTGCTTCCGATATTGCGCCGGTCTCGTGATATTCGCAGCGCACCACTTGCGGCATCACCCCGGAAAACTTGACCTTCGCGAGATAGACACCATGCGCGCCAAAGGCGATGGCGAGCCGGTCGCCGCCGAGGCTCTTGGGCCCGAGTAATGAAGAGATGCGCGGGATTTTCATAATTGACGCGAACTTAGTTCAACAACCTATTGTTGTCAATAATTGTTTTTGGAGCAATGGATACCTAAAAATATTCCTGCTCCAGTCTCATAGCAGCTGCTTTCCAATCGCGTCCGGAACCTTTGCATCAGTAGTAGACCTCACGCAGATAGATGAATTCGTTGCTGCCCTTGTACACGCCGAAGGTGGCGCGCGCCTTGTTGCTCGGATTGGTGCCCGCGCCATTACTGCCCGCCAGCAGATAATCCGGAGCGCTGACACTTACATCCACGCTGCCCGTTCCGCCACCGGTGGGCTTCGATAGCTTGAACGCGAGAATGCCCGCCGTTATGGCTCCGCTTGCAGGCGTCGGCGTGGTCGTCCACGGGCAGCCAGTTTTGCATTGGTAGTTGGAAACTCCGACTGTCAGGCTCGTGACGCTATCGGTGACGCTGGTCAGCCAGCTCGCACCGTCGTAATACTGCACAGTTGCTGCCATCGGCAACAGCAACAGCCCGGAACCATGCGCACTGCCGATCTTGGTGCGCCCACTGACCACCTTGACTCCGCCCTCGACCGAGGAGGCTCCCCGCAACGAAGATACCCCGTCCGCGCCCGCGGGTTCATCCGCACGGACATAGATGTCGGTCGGTGCAGCAGGCGAGGCATTGAACACATAAGTTGGCACAGCTGTTACTTCGACCCCTGAAATGAATGCAGTCGATGTGATCGAATTGTTCGCCGACATGCCCGGACCCGGATTCGGCGTTGCACCACCTGGCGCATCCCACGCGGACAGCGTTACGGCCCTGGCAAATGCTCCCTGGTAATTTTGCGTGGTGCATATATCCGGCTCGATACCGGTGCAGGAGGCGGTATTGCGTGCCGACACCGTGACGCTGAACGGCTGTCCGGAATAGACAAAACCGTTGAATGAAACGGGGCAGGTCAAACCGTTTGGACAGGGCATAGGTACGGTCGCCGTGGCAACCACTGCCGTGTCAAAGTGATCAGGAATGAACCGCCCGACATTGCCGGTCGTCGTTCCTGCGACATCGCCCGTGCCGAGGTAGTCCGCATCCGTCACGCTCGGCGTGAGCGTGATGATGCCGGCCTCATTCCAGGTAAATGCCACGCCGGTCGCCACGCCGTTCGTGAAAGCACCGAACGCACCGCCGATGGCCGGGTTGTTGACTAAGCCCAGTCCCGCCGCCAGAGAGGGCGTCAGCTTCACACCTTCCGGCGCAACTTCCTTGCCGTAGTTCGGCGTCGCCGCACCAGCCACGGTGCAGGCCGCAGAAGCCGGAGAACAAGTCGTGGCGGTAACCGTCACACTGAACGCCTCGCCCGCCTTGACGAATTTCGCGCCTGCGGCATTTGCGGCGGCTGGGTTCGGCGTATTCGGTGCAGCAGTCTGCTGGATGCCCGACAGCACGAACCCGCCCGGCTTGGCCACGAACTGGCCGCTTTTGCCGACCTGCGTCACAGCTGCGCTGTTGCGCATCCACAGTTCCACCATCCCGACATCGGCATAATTGAAAATGTAGGAAACCGCAGAAGATGGGCTGCCGGCATTGAAGGTGACCGTCACCGTTGCGGACCAGGCAGCAGGCATGCCACCGTTCGCCTGACAGAGGGGCAAAGCCAGCCCGGCAAAAACCGCCTGCACGCCGGCATTCGCCACCGGATCGTGGCAGGTCAGGCCGAACTGCATGTTTGTTGTTCTCTGCTGGGACGCATGCAAGCGGGTTGGGATGCCGGCGGCACTCACCGCCGTGATATAGACCCCCACCAGATCCTGGCCGGCGACCTGCGGCAACCATGTCACCGGGGCACAGGTTTGCAGTGCGTTTCCGAACGCGCGGTTGTGGACGCAAGGACTGTTGGTGAATACAAAACTCGGCACCGTGAAATCGAGGGTGTACACCTCGCCGGTGAAGTTGCCGTTGCCCGCGCCCGCCCCGCCAAGCGGGTTGTTCGCCGTATCGACGATCGAATCGTCGTCGACCAGATTGAGCCCCAGCGTGCCGTTGCCGGTGCCAGTGCTCGCCGTGACGACCCAGGCCGCACCGCTGCCCGTCACCGACGCAATGGCGCCCCCGCCCGCCCCGCTCGCCCAGACCAGCGCGAAATCAGCCGCATCTACGCCGGTCACGCTCTCGCTGAACGTCACGTTCCAGGAAACGCTCGCCAAGGCGGTTGGCGTCGGATCGGCGCGCGTGATGGACAACACGGCCGGCAAGCTCCTGTTGATGCTGTACACCTGCCCGGTGAACGGCAGATTGGTCATCGCAAGGCTGACGCCGGTATCGTTGACCATGTCCAGCCCCAGCGTGCCGTCGCCCGTGCCGGTGCTCGCGGTAACCGTCCAGACAGTGCTGCTGCCGGCGATGGAGGTGATTGCCGGCGCACCGCCCAGGCCAGTATTGACGAGTGCAAAGTTGCCGCTGCTCACCCCGGTCACGCTCCTGCTGAAGGTGACCGTCCATGAAACGCTGGCGGCAGTGGTCGGATTGGCGTCGGCCAGATTGATCGAAACGACGGCAGGCGCGGGACAGCTATGCGCGACCGTCACCCCGCCGTTGGAGGTCAGCGTGTAATCGACCGGACAGGTTGGAGTCAGGGTAGCCGTGCCGATGATCGCACTCGTCACCGTCACATTCCGCGCCAAAGTAATTCCCCCGGTATTGCTGACCGTCAGATTGGCAAAACCCAGAGGTCCCGTGCCGGATATGGTTTGCACCGCTGCGCCGCCGTTGAGCGTGACCACACCCGTCCCGGCGGTAAAGATGCCGCTCTGGTCAAAATTCCCTGCCACGCTCAGGGCATTCGCACCGTTCGAGAAAGTAGCGCCCACGCCGATGCTGAAGTTGCCCGCCACGGTCGTTGCGCCTGCAAGCGACTTCGTCCCGGCATTGCTCAATGCAAGGTGGTGATAGGTCGTGGTTTTGATCGTCTGCGCCGCACCGCTGTAGTTGACGGTATTGCCCACCGCATTGGCGGTCAATCCGGTAATGGTGGACGTGCCACCGATATTCAATGTGCTCGTGGCACTGTTAGTCAAGTTCCCGGTTCCCGCAAGCGCCGTGGCGACAGTCAGAGCGAAGCAATTATTGGTCAGCACCGCTGGCGAAGTGACGGTAAGGCTCGGGATCGCCAGGGCAGTCGCGCAATTGAGCGTCTGCGCGGCAGTCGTGTTGAACGTATAGATTCCGGTGCCGGCAGTAAAGGTTGCGCCGTTGTGGGTGAGACCGCCCTGCAGCGTCACCGCCTCGTTTCCCGAGTTGTTCCACACGCCACCCGCACCGACCGTCACTGCCCCGGTGAAGGTCTTGGTTCCGGTAGCCGTGGTGATAGCAAGCGTGCCGCTGACGCTCGTCGTACCGGCGACGCTGAGGGTATTTCGTGAGGTTAAAGTGCCGGCGACATTGAGTCCACCGGTGCCGATGGCCAGAGTCCGGTTTGTCGCCTGGGTCAGCGTGCCGCCTGTTTGGATGCTCAGGCTCAGGGCGCTGGAGTTTGCGTTGGTCGTGATGGTGTGGCCGGTGCAGATCGTGACGTCGTCGGCCGCAGTTGGCGCGGCAAGACTGGCCGCTCCGCCGCAGGCGGCATCGCTCCAGGTGCTCACGGTACTCCAGCCGGCGCTCGCACGGCTGTACTTGGCGACAGCCATCGCCTCCCCGCTCCATGTCGCCAGTCCGGCAAGCGGAAGCAACAGGACGGCGGCCCTTGCAAGGGCGCGGAGGCCTTCTCCCGACACGTCGAACCGGAGCAGCGCCGCCATCAGTCCTGCCTCCCCTGTTTCATCTTGCTCATATCCGTCCCGCACCGGGTTCTCATTGCGCGATTGTAACGGTCATCTGCCGCTCGACGTAATCCGGCATCGCCACCGCGCCCTGCGTCGCCGTGGAGGTCAACTGGTAAATCGTCACCGTTGCACTCGCCTCGCTGTGCGGGGAGCTTACGCATTGCACGTTGACGTTAAACCCCGCCAGGGTATTGGGCAAAGGAGCAATCACCTGGGAGGCTGCCCCGCCGCGGCAAGTGGCGGCAAACCCGCCTGCCACGGCGGAATTCGGCAACACCTGGTACGCCCCCCACTCGATCCCCGCCCGTGCCGCGTGATACGCCCGCGTGCCCATCACGTCCAGCGCGGCGCTCTGCTGTTGCGTGGTGGAAAGCGTGACCGCAAACACGCCGAGTGCGGCGATCACCACCAGCAGGAAGATGGCGGTGACCAGACTGAAGCCGCGTTGCATGTTTTGCATCGTTTTCATGGCACGTTGCTCACATGAGTGGCACTGTACAGCGTGACGGTCTCGCCGTCCCTGGTTATGCCCAGATTCACTGTAACCAGCCCGAAACGCTGCGCGACCACGAATGCATCATAGGCGAAGCCGCAGGTGCTGACACTGGTCGCCAGCAAGGCATGAGATGCGCCGCTTAACGGGGTCGCCGCCACATCGTTCGGCTGCCCCGCTTGAATCGCATAACCCCAATAGCGCGTCAGCGCTCCGCCGGGTGTGCACGCGTAAGTCACCGGCTGGCCGACGATCTGGAAGCGATTGTAGGGGGAGCCGCCTGCTGGCAGGAAGGTGTGAGCCGCGAAGCTGATCTGGTCCTCGTTGGCATTCGCGGCGCTGTTCGTCACCCCCGTAATCACCGGCGCGCCGCCGCTTACCGCCGCGCAATACACGCTGGGGTTCAGGCTGCTGCAATCGTTGGCAGAGTTGTTGTACTGGTTATACACCACCAACCGCGAGGTACCGAGGGTGATCGCCCCGCCGCCTATCAGCGTGGTGCTCGCCGCTCCCGCCGCACCGGTCACCAGATCGCCCGTCGTGGTCAGCGTCGTGCAACCGCCCGCATTCAGGCAGTCGGCGGGCGCGGTCACACTGTTGTAGCGCCCGCCCGCTATTGTTTCCAGATATTCCAGATATATCGTGCCACCGCTGCTGGTCACACGCACGCTGTTCGGCAGCGCGGTGCGCAAGTCGCGGGCAATGCGGCGCAGCGCGGTGTCGGCGATGTCGGTCATGTCGGCGCGGCGCGCGACGTCGGTGTACTGCTGGATCGGCGCCCGGAGGAACATCGCGACGATGCCGCCGATGATGCCGGTGATCGTAATCACCATGATCATCTCGACCAGCGTAAAACCTTCCTGTGGGCGCCACATCATCATATCCTCGGCGAATAACGGGTACGGATGCCTTCGACGACCACCGGCTGGCCGTCGGGGCCGGTGACGGTAACAGTAATGCGCAGCGCAAGATCGTCACTGGCCAGTCCCAGCGCCAGCCCTGCCCGCAATATATCCACCGCTGCCCGATAGTTCCCCAACCCGGCAATCGGGGTGGTGCATGTTGGCGTCGTATTGGTGATGTCACATATTCCCGAATTCATGACAAACCCGCCATAATCGGCCACGTTGTCAAACGGATTGGTCGCAGACCAGCGGTTCTCTGTTGCAGGCGTGGGGGTGGTTAGCGCAGCACCGCCCTTGTTTTGATCCATTCCCGCAGAACAGTCTGCCGCGCTGACTGCGCTCGCCGCATTCGCATCATCCGGATCGCAGAAGGTGAACGGCATCAGCACCACCTCTTCCAGCAGCGATTCGGCGATCGACAGCGCCTGCTTGTGAACCAGCGGGTCGGCGCTGCCGCGCGTCGTCACGTTCATCACCAGCAGAATACCCGCCAGCGCGACGCCGACGATGACGATGAACAGGATCAGCTCGATCAGGCTGACGCCGCGCTGGTTATGGCGAGTGGACATAGCCGGTCTCGGCCTCCACGACAATGGCATTCGTTGCGCCGGTGATGTTGATAGTCTGGGCAAGCGAAGGGCGACCCAAGGCATCAAAGCTGAAATTCGCCGGCACCGCAGTGAAAGTGGCGCCCGCCGATGCATTGATGACATAGCTCGCATCGCCAGTCGGAGAAACCAACGGCGTGCCGCAGGCGGCCGTTGCCCCTGTCGTCAGGGTGATGCGGTTGCCGGTGAACGCGGCACAGACGAAGCGCCGCTGCGCGATGGCGACCTTCTGCGCATAACGCAACGTGGCCTGCACCTGATCGGCGAAGCCGCGCGACTGGAATACGCTGGTCTCGAAAAAGCGCGGCGCGGCCACTGCCGCGAGGATGCCGACGATGACCATCGTCATGATCAGTTCGACCAGTGTGAAGCCGGATTGACGAAACCTGTGATCGGCGGCAAGCATCATCGCCATAAATCTACTTGGCGCATCGGTCATATGATCGGTCTTATCAGAAACTGGTGCAGGTTTTAGCGTAAACCCTGTTAGCCATACCCCGAAGAAAAACGGGGGAGACTAATCTCCCCCGTTTCGTGCTGCACGATGGGTACGCAGGCTCAACCCATCCTACGCAGGCTCGATCAGTTGTTTCTTGTTAATGCAAACACTGCACTGGCAGCCGCATCCTTTTTCGAAGTGATCGTGCATTGAGTTGTAACACCAACCGCTGACGCAGTAGTACCACTCGGGGTATTATAATCAGGAGGGAAACCACCCTCGAGCAGCCCACCGATTTCGGTTGTATTGGTGCAAGCGCCACTAATCAAGGCAACCCCCGTGCCAGAAATGCCACGTAGACTGTAATTCGCATAATTAATAGCGTTTGCACTCGAAATCGCACCAGCGACACCTTTCACTGCAGCCACTTCTGCATCGCGTGATAAGTCAACAAACTTCGGCAGCGCCGTCGCCGCCAAAATCCCTAGGATCACGATCACCATGATCAGTTCGATCAGCGTAAAACCGGATTGGTTTTTCATTCCACTCTCCTTAAGTATTGAGGCCTGTCCTGAGCCTCTTCGAAGGGCCGCGACCCTGTTAGTCAATTGAGCTTGCGCTCCGCCTCTTCCTTTCCTGCCGCAGCAGGAATTTCACAAGCGCGTCCTATTTTAACCCAAACCGCCTTACACTGCCTCGTCTGGCCCGATTTTCGAACAATCGGCGAGGCTGCGCTACACCAGTACGCGGAACATGGCGAAGAGCAGATAGATGCTTCCCAGCAGGAGCAACCAGCCGCTTTGCCGCGCGTGGTGCGCGACAAAGCGGTCTATCCCCTCGCGCGGCACATCCATCGCCTTGGTCGCATGGCGCGAGGACACCCACCGGTTAGCTTCTGTTTCCATACCGCGCAGCAGGCTGGGGCGCAGCCACAGGAACAGCCCGGCGATGAGCGCGACCGCCGCGCCGGTCAACAGGCTCAGCACCATGACATCAAGCAGCCAGTCGAGCAGCACGGGCTGGACCATGCTTCCCAAATGCCGCAGCACATATGGCTTGTCGAAGAAGAAACCGAAGTAAATGAAAATGTAGGCAGCCCCTGCAGCGACGACAACCCCAGCCATGGTATGGTATTGATAGAACCAGCGCTCGATGCTGATGCTGCGATCCAGCCACCTTGTGATGTGGCGCATGGAAATCCACCGGTTGGCGAGGCGGTTGATGCGTTCCAGAAGATGCGGCCTGAAGATGAGCGTGAGCCCGATCATGGTACCGATCAATGCACCAACAAGCAGGAAAATGGCCAGCGTCTGCCACAGGATGATGTCGGTCGGATTAGTGCGCAATCCCTGCCTCCCTTCTCTTTCCACGACGCCCATCGCGTGCCGGTGCATCATCGATCATTGTGACACCCGTGGCCTGCGCCGAAATGACATGGATTTTTTAATTCCCGGTTCCATTCTGAATAATGGGGCGCTGTCTATGTAAGCCAATATACATAGTTGCATGTTTAGTGGGAATACATAGTTCGCTGTATCCGGTCAAAACCACAAATAAGGCTCGACCGGTTCGAACAGCATGCCGGTCAACTCGGCGGCCTCCGCCTGCAACGAGGGCAGGCGCGAAGTTTCATAGCTGGTGACAACATGGAAGCGTATCCATTTCCTGCCGTCCTTGCCTGGCCTGAAGTAGCTGGCGTTGCGCACCACGTAGATCAGGTCGCGCGTCCTGAGGTCGAACACCCAGTTGCCGGACTCCACGGACAGCGGGGTGGTGTCGTAGAATTCCCCGGCGTAGTTGGGCGGCTTCTTCTGCAGCCAGTTCATCGGGTTGTCCTGCGCCAGAGCCGCCACGTCGGAAGGCTTGCCGCGCGTCAATATCTGGCCGTATTGCATGACCAGCGCGCTCTGTATCGACGCCGCCACGCCTTCCATGGCGATTTTCTCGGCCTGCTCCTGGTAGAACAGCATGCGGTCGGCAAACAAGCCCATCAGCACAGCGACGATGGTGATGACTACGATCAGTTCGAGGAGGGTGAAGCCTCTTGCTCCTGCAGTTGCCTTCTTGCTCATCTCCGCATCGCCGCCTTGCCGAGGTCCCACATCGGCAGGAACACGCCGAGTGCGAGGATCAGCACCAGGACGCCGAGGAACACGATCAGGATCGGTTCGATTTGCGAGCTCAGGGTCTTGACCTCGTATTCGACCTCGCGCTGGTACATGTCGGCAACCTCGAACATCAGCCCGTCCAGGTCGCCGGTCTCTTCGCCGATCGCGATCATCTGCAGCACCACCGGATTGAACACGCCGGCGTCGACCGCGGTGCGCAGGATGCTCTCACCGCGCTCCACGCCCTCGCGCATCTGCTCGACGCGCCTGCGCATGAATTCGTTGTCCACCACCATCGCGACCACATTCATCCCCTGCAGCACCGGCATGCCGCTCTTGAAGGAAAGCGCCATGCTGCGCGCGAAGCGCGCCAGGGTGGACTTGAGGATGATGTTCCCCGCGATCGGCAGCCTGAATTTGTACCTGTCCCACTGGTAGCGCCCTGCCGGCGTGTTGATCCAGGAACGGAAGCCCAGCACCGCGGCGGTCACCAGAGCCAGCATCAGGAGCCAGTAGCTCACCATGAAATTGGAAAAACCGACCAGCATCCTGGTCATGAGCGGCAGCTCGGCGTGAAAGCCCTCGAACACCTTGGCGAATGCGGGAATGACGAACAGGTTGATGACCACGATGGCGATCACCATCGCCAGTATCACGAAAGTGGGGTAGCGCATCGCGGTCTTGATGCGCTCGCGCATGTCGCGTTCGAATTCCAGGTGGTCGTACAGGCGGATGAAGGTTTCGTCGAGCATGCCGGTCATTTCGCCCACCTGCACCATGCTGACGTAGAACGCCGAAAAAACCTTGGGGTGGCGGCGCATCGCCGTGCTGAGCTCGCGCCCGCTGTCCAGGCTCTCGCGCAGATCCTGGATCATCGCGGCAAAGGCCGGGTTCTGCGCCGATTCCTGCAAACCCGCCAGTGCACGCATGATCGGTACGCCGGCCTTGAGCAGGGTGTACATCTGGCGGCTGAACAGCTGCAAATCCATCGGGGTGACGGGTTTCTCCCGGAACAGCCGCTTGAACCAGTCCGGCGGCCTGGCCACCGTGCCGCCTCCCGCCCCGATAAACGCCTTGATTTCGAGGGGCGTGATGCCGTTCTTCGCGAGCTGGTCGGCAACCACTCCGCTGTCATCGCCTTCCAGCGTGCCCTCCACCAGATCGCCGCGCGCATTGCGCCCCCTGTAGGCGAAAACGCTCATCGTCAGTCTTCCAGCCGGCCGCTGATGCTCATCACCTCAATGACCGTGGTGCGGCCCTGCTTCAATTGCGCCAGTGCGTGATCGAGTATGGTTTTGCCTTGCATATGCCGCCGCGCGGCTTCCACAAAGTGGCTGACGCTTTCATGCGCCGCCGCCGTGACCAACTCATGATCCATTTCCAGCATTTCATACACGCCCATGCGGCCGCGATAACCGGTGCCATTGCAATGCGAACAGCCGCGCCCGTGCAGCAAGCCCCCCCATTGATCGGGCGGCACGCCTTCGGCCTCCAGCCATACGCCTTCCTGCGGTGTGGGAACATACGCTTCGCTGCAGCTTCCGCAGACGCGCCGCAGCAAGCGCTGCGCGATGGCGACCTGTACCGTCGAGGCCACCATGAAGCGCGGTATCCCCATATCCATCAGACGAAACAACGTGCCGGCGGCGTCGCGGGTGTGCAGCGTGGAGAACACCAGGTGGCCGGTCATCGCGGCGCGCAGACCGATTTGCGCGGTTTCTGCATCGCGCATCTCGCCGACCAAGATCACGTCCGGATCCTGGCGCAGCGCGGAACGCAGCACGCGCGCAAAGGTCAGTTCGATCTTCTCATTCACCTGCACCTGATTGATGCCGGGCAGGCGATACTCCACCGGGTCTTCCACGGTGATGATCTTCCGGTCGATGGTGTTGATCTCGGCCAGCGCGGAATAAAGGGTCGTGGTCTTGCCGCTGCCGGTCGGCCCGGTCACCAGCACCATGCCGTTGCTGCGTCGCGTGATCTCGCGGAAGCGCTTCAGCATATCGGGGGGCATACCCAGCTTGTCCAGGCCGATCATGCCGCTCTCCTGGCGCAGCAAACGCATCACCACCGCCTCGCCGTATTGCGTGGGGCAGGTGGCGATACGCACATCCACGCCCTGTTCGCGCACCCGCACATGGAAGCGCCCGTCCTGAGGCAGGCGCTTTTCGGATATGTCTAGGCCGGACATCAGCTTGAGGCGCAACACCAGCGCGGGGGCGATCTTGTTGTCGGCTTCGGTCTGCAGGTGCAGCGAGCCGTCGATACGGAAGCGGATCATCAGACGGCCTTCCTGCGGCTCGATGTGGACGTCGGACGCGCGAATCTGCGTGGCATCGTCGAACATGGTCTGCAGCAGTTTCACCACCGGCGCCTCCTCGGTGCCGGCGGTGGCGGTCAGCGCGCCGAAGTCCACATAGGTATCGCCCAGATCTTCGCTGAGCTCACGCGCCAATCCGGTGATTTCCTCCGTGCGCCGGTAGCCCCGGTCGATACTCTCCAGCAACTGCCCTTCGGTGACCACCGCCACGTCGATATCGCGCCTGACGACACGCGCGATCTCGTCGTAGGCGAACAGGTCGGTGGGGTCGGCCATGCCGATCAGCAACAGGTGGTTGCGTTCCTCCAGCACGATTGCGCGAAAACGCCGCGCCTGGTTTTCCGGCAGCAGCCGGACCAGCTCGGGGTTGATGTTGAAGAATTTGAGATTGATATAGGGGATGTTGAGCTGCTTGGCGAGCGCCTCGGAAATCTGCTCTTCGGTGACAAAGGCATTATCCGCCAGCACGCGTCCCAGCTTGCGCCCGCTGCGCTTTTGCTGTTCGAGCGCAAACTTGAGCTGATCCAGCGATATGAGCCCCTGCTGAACCAGCAAATCGCCCAAGCGAACTTTTTCCGGACGCGCCATAATTCTTCTCCCAGACTATTTTTATTGCGTGCTGACCTCAACGAGTCAGGAAATTAGCCCTTTTTCCCGACACTGACAAGCCTTAGCGGGCATTATTTCATGTTCCATGTGATCCTGTACCAGCCGGAAATTCCCCCGAACACCGGCAACATCATCCGCCTTTGCGCCAACACCGGCTGCGGGTTACATTTGATCCGACCGCTCGGCTTCACGCTGGAAGACAAACAGCTCGTCCGCGCCGGGCTGGACTATCACGAATTCGCGGCCTTGCGCGTATATGACACCCTGCAGGACTGCCTGAAGGCATTCGACCCGGCGCGCGTTTTCGCCATGACCACCAAGGGTTCGCAGCCGTTTCACGCGGCCCGCTACCGCGAGGGGGATGCCTTCCTGTTCGGCCCCGAAAGCCGCGGCCTGCCCGCCGAAGTGCTGGATCGATTCGATGCCGGACACCGGCTGCGCCTACCGATGCTGCCGCACAGCCGCAGCCTGAATCTGTCGAACGCGGCGGCTGTGGCGGTGTTCGAGGCGTGGCGGCAATGCGGTTTTTTGGGAGAAGGGAAAAACGGAGAAGGTGGAAGGGAGAAGGAGGAAGGGTAAGTTATCGCGGCCCCCGGTTTTACCCTTCCCCCTTCTCTTCAGAATTCCGTATTCGGCGCGCGATTGAGCAAGGCTTCCACCGCGTCCGCCGCCGGCAGCTGTTCGTAAAGGATGCGATGCACCGCCTCGCAGATCGGCATTGCAACATCCAGGCGTTGCGCAAGGCGGTGCACCTCGCGCACTGTGTAGACGCCTTCGGCAACATGCCCGAGGCGGTTCAGTATCCCGGACAGGTCATGCTGCTGCGCCAGCAGCAGGCCGACCTGGCGATTGCGCGACAAATCGCCGGTACAGGTGAGGATCAGGTCGCCCGCGCCGGACAGGCCGCCCAGCGTCTCGGGGCGCCCGCCGAGCTTCAGGCCGAGCCGGCTAATTTCGGCTATGCCGCGTGTCAGCAAGGCGGCACGCGCGTTATGCCCCAGCCCCATGCCGTCGCAGATGCCGGCAGCGATTGCCATCACGTTCTTGACCGCACCGCCGACCTCCACGCCGATCACATCGTTGCTCGCATAGATGCGCAGGCGCGCGTGATGCAGGGCATGTGCCGTGCGTTGCGCAAACTCCTCGTCGGCGGAGGCAAACGTCAATGCGGCAGGAAGGCCGCGCGCAACTTCCTGCGCGAAACTGGGGCCGGACAGCACGCCGCGCGGAAATTCCTGCGGCAGCGCCTCGGCGGCAACCTGGTGCGGAAGCAAGGAAGTTTCCGCCTCGAAACCCTTGCACACCCACACCACTCCCGGAAATTTTACATTGCCTTTCTCGTTTGTCCTTTCTCCCGCTTGCGGGAGAGAGTTAGAGAGAGGGAAGCGGCTGGCAATCTGCTGCAAAATGGAACGCAACGCCGCAACGGGAACGGCAACGATCGCCAACTCCGCACCGCCCAGGGCAGAGGGAAGGTCCGCACTCAAATCGATGTTTTCCGGCAACGGAATATCCGGAAGAAAGCGCTGGTTGAGGCGCGTAGCGCGCATCGCCTCAACATGGTCGGCATCGATCGACCACAGCGTGACACGATGATGGGCAGCCAGGCTGATGGCGAGTGCAGTTCCCCATGCGCCCGCACCGATGACTGTAATATTCATCCTGTTAATCGCCCCAGACTTCGGTGCTGCGCACGTAACCTGTATCCCCGTCCTGATGGCGCACCTTGACCCAGCCGGTGCCGGTCGATTCGAGGCGCTCCAGCGCTACCTGCTGGCGCACCTGGAACAGGCGTGCCGCGCCCGGGTCAGGCTCGGCGCGCACATCCAGCAGCGGCGGCAACGCAAACACGTAGCGCTTGCTGCTCAGCGCGCGCTTCTCCACCCAGTACAACCCTCCGGAGCGGTCGCGCACCTTGACCCAGCTGTCCAGCGCAACCACTTGTTCAAAGGGCATATAGCGATTCACCACAAACAGCTTTTTCGCCTTGAGCGAGGGCGCGTCGTAAAGGATCGCACTGCTCTCGCCGACCGACACATACTCCACCGCACTGGCCGCAGTCGCGCCGCACAGCAGCACGACTGCGGCTATCAAACCGGCCAGATACGATGAATGGCGCAGTTTCATCAGTGAGTGGTAGCCGCCGCGATCTGTTCCTGCTTGTGCTGCTGGTAAAGCAGGTCGAAGTTGACCGGGTTCAGCATCACCGGCGCAAATCCGGCGCGCACGGTAAGGTTGGAAACCACTTCGCGCAAATACGGGAACAGGATGTTCGGGCACATCACCGACAACACCGGTTCCATGTCTTCGCTGGGCAAATTGCTCAGGCGGAAGATGCCGGCCTGTTTGACCTCGATCAGGAACATCACTTTTTCGCCGATCTTGGCCGTCACCGTGTTGGTGATCACCACTTCGTATACGTCCGCGTCAATCTTCCCGGTCTGGGTATTCAATTGCACGTCGATATTGGGGCTTTCGCGCTCCAGAAAAATATTCGGCGCGTGCGGAATCTCCAGCGAGAGATCCTTCACGTAGATTTTTTCGATGTTGAATACGGGTTGATTGTTTTCCTGTGTTGCTTCAGTCACGTCTTTCTCCTCTTTGTTATATTGCCAAAAGTTTATCCAGTTCACCGGCATGATCGAGCGCTGCCAGATCGTCATAGCCGCCAACATGTTTGCCGCCGATATAAATCTGCGGCACGGTACGCCGTCCGGTTTTTTCCATCATTTCCACGCGCAACTCCGGATGCAAATCGACGCGTATCTTCTCCACCTCCTGCACCCCCTTGCGCTGCAACAACTGCTCGGCACGGACGCAATACGGGCAGACGGCTGTGCAATACATCAACACCTTCGCCATCATTTATCCAGGGGCAAGTTGGCCTTCTGCCAAGCCATTATGCCGCCGGCCAGGCTATAAATCTGGGTAAATCCCTGCTTGCCCAGCAACCCGCATGCCGAGCCGGAACGGACGCTGGTGCGGCACACCACCACGATGGGCTGTTCCTTGTATTTTTCCAGTTCGCCGATACGTTCCTTGAGTTTGCCGAGCGGGATCAGCCTGGAATTCAAAATATGCCCTGCCTTGAATTCATCCTCTTCGCGCACATCCAGCACCAGGGCGTTCTTGTGGTTGATGAGTTGCAAGGCTGCGGAGCAATCCACCTCTTTGATGCCGCGAATGTGCTTGCCGAATATCGACCAGAACAGCATGACTCCGCTGATTACAGCAAGGGAAATCGGAAGGATGTTACTGATGATGAACTGCACGCCGCCACTCCTGTTCTTTTTGGAGGGCGAATTCTAGCAGAGCTGAAAAATGTACGGGGTCTTTCTCCGCCAGCTCCTCCATTTGCCGCCGCACCCCGGAAAAATCCCCCGGATAGGACCAGATGGCCTGTAGCAGCAGCGTCCGGGCCTGCTCCTGCTGCCCGGCCTGCGCCAGCAGCAACGCCTGGCGGTACACTACGGCACCGATCGGCGCGAAGCGCAACACGCGGCCGTTCAATTCCAGCTTGTCCTCGATGCGCTCGCCGCTTACCTGAATCAGCGAGCTCATGAACAGCTCGGCATAAGGCGACAGCCGCGATCCCTCATGCACCGCAACCAGGCCTCTCCAGGTGCGATCGAATGCGCTGCTGTCGGCAGCTGAAGCCTGTCCTGAGCTTGTCGAAGCGGCCGGACGTATCGCCAGCGTCCGTTCCAGCTCATGGTAGCCGCTGCGCAGTTGCGCCAGCGTCATCAGGCCCATCAACAGGACCGCCGCCACGGACATGCGCCCCAAATTACGCAACTCCAGCCGGTAGCGGGTCTCGTCCAGCGCGCCGAGCAGGAACGCCGCGACCGCGATGAAATAGGCATACCACAGCGGATATTCGAGCAAACTGTGGATGGCCAGCACGCCCAGCGCGGCATGCCCCCACCAGTGTGCGGCGCTTAACGTTGCACGCCTCAGGCCATACAGCCAGATTCCCAGCGACCCGAACAGCGCCAGCAATCCTGCGATACCCGCTTCGGCGGCGAGCTGGAATACCAGGTTGTGCGCATTGTTGTACAAGCCCGTGATGTTGCCCGGCTGCAACACCGGCAGCAGTTGGAAATGCTGCCAGGCGAATTGTCCGAACCCCGCCCCCAGCCACGGCGACTGCAGGAACATCAGCCCCGCCTCGCGCCACAGGTAGAGGCGGATACTTTCGCCCGCCTCTTCGCCGAACAGACGCTGCACCGTGTCGACGCTGCTCCCTGCGCCGGCCAGGAACGGCAGTTGCACAACCAGGTGCATCACGCCGAATCCGGCAATCAGAAACAGGCTGTAGCGCAACAGCGGCCGCTGCACGGCATCGCGGCGCGCCCACCACCAGGCCAGGCCGGCCATCATCAGCAAATACAGCCAGGAGCTGCGCGATCCGCTCAGGGTCATCACGAACAGCAGCGGCACGGCCAGCACGATCACATAACCTGCCTTGAGCCGCTGCCGCTGGAGCAGCAGGCCGAGCGAGGCCAGCCCCAGCGCGACGTAATTGGCGAAATGGTTGGGTTGGGCGAGGTTGCCGAATACGCTGGAAGAGGTTTTCATCACGATCACCGAATTCAGCGGCGTATCCCAGCGGTAATGCTGCAGCACACCGGCCAGCGCGCTGAGCTCCGCGCCGATCAACAGGAAAACTGCCAGCACCGGCGCCACCTCCGCCAGACCGAAGCAGTCGCGTAATCTGGCGCCGAGCACCATCAGCAACGCCGCAAACAGCAGGTACAAGGCGTACAGCAGGGACTGGTCGAAATAGGCTATCTTGCCCAGCGCCGATTGCAGCAAAACCACGACGAGCAGCATGACCGGCAGTTGCACGATGCGCGGGATTTCCGGTTGCCTCCAGAAATCGCGTGCGACCAGCGGCATCAGCGCCAGCATGCCGAGCAAGGCGCTCCACCATTCCTGGTAGAACGTGGTCAACGGATATTGATGGCGATAATGCAGAAAAGGCAAAACCCACATCATCCCGACGAGGGCGAGGCTGATGTGGGTTAAGCGCAGCGACTGGAACGGGTTTTTCAGCCCTGTTGTATTCAGATTTTGCAAGTACCTTCCTTGATGCCGCATTTAACCAGAATCCGCGTCAGCGGGCAGAATGCGGTGATACCGCTCTGGAACAGGTTCAGGCCGACAAAGGCCGTAAGCCACAAGAAATTCTTGCTGACAAACAGCGGGCTGGCTTCCACGCCCAGCAACAGGGAAACCAGGATGAATGTCCCGGCGACGATGTGCGTAATGCGTTCTGCATTCATGATAAAGCTCCTACTCTGGTTGAAAAATTCTACTGGAATTTTAGTTACGGCATAACCTGAAGATTAGCCTTCACTGAAACTTCGTTTTCGGTACAGCGTGGCGTAATACAGCACCGGGATGACAATCAGCGTCAGCAAAGTGGAGACGAGGATACCGAAGATCAGGGAGATGGCCAGCCCGTTGAAAATCGGATCGTCGAGGATGAACAGCGCACCCAGCATCGCCGCCAGTGCGGTCAGGACGATGGGCTTGGCGCGCGCCCCGGCGGCGTTGATGACCGCCTGCTGCAGCGCCACCCCCTCTTGCAGCTGCAGGTTGACGAAGTCCACCAGCAGGATCGAATTGCGCACGATGATGCCGGCCAGCGCGATCATGCCGATCATCGAGGTCGCGGTGAACTGGCTGCCGAGCAGCGCGTGGCCGGGCATCACGCCGATGAGGGTGAGCGGGATCGGCGCCATGATGACGAGCGGCACGAGATAGGACTTGAACTGCGCCACCACCAGCAGATAGATCAGGATCAGCCCCACGCCGTAGGCGATGCCCATGTCGCGAAAAGTCTCGAAGGTCACCTGCCATTCGCCGTCCCACTTCAGCGCGTAGCCGGCATAGGGGTCGCCGGGCTGTTTGAAGTAGTAGCTCTCCAGCTTGCCGCCCTGCTCCAGCGCCATGCCGCCGACCTTGCCATTGACGCCGAACATGCCGTACAGCGGGCTGTCCAGCTTGCCCGCCATGTCGCCGAACACATACACCACCGGCAGCAGATCCTTGTGATAGATCGGGTATTCGCGCGACTCAGGGATCACCTGCACCACTTCCGAGAGCGGCACCAGTACACCGTCCTTCGCGCGCACCTTGAGCTTGAGCACCTCGTCGATGCGGCTGCGCCGCTCGGCGGGCAGGCCGATGCGCAGCGGCGGCGCATACTTCGCATTGGCATCGTGCAGCGAAGCGACATCCTGGCCGGCCAGCGCCGCGCCGATCACATCCACGATGTCGCGCGGCGCGACCCCGAGCAGCGCGGCCTTGCTCTGCAGGACATGCAGCAGCAGCTTGGGCGCGGGTTCGGTGACGGTATCGTCGATGCCGACGATGCCTTCGGTCTTGCCGAACTGTTCGCGCACCTTGCCGGCCACCTTGCGCGCGCCCTCGTAATCCGGTCCGTAGATTTCCGCGACGATCGGCGACATCACCGGTGGGCCGGGCGGCACCTCGACGACCTTGACCTTCGCGCCCCAGGCATCGGCGATCTTCTGCACCGGCTCAAGCACGGCAGTGGCGATCTCGTGGCTGCTGCGGCTGCGCTGGTGCTTGCCTTTCAGATTGACCTGGATGTCACCCTGCGCGGCGGCGCTGCGCAAATAGTACTGGCGCACCAGGCCGTTGAAGTTGATCGGCGACGCCGTGCCCGCATAGGCTTGGTAATCGGTCACTTCCGGCACGGTCGCGAGATAGCCGCCGATCTCGTGCAGCACCGCGCTGGTCTGCTCCAGCGCGGTGCCGCTGGGCATGTCCACCACGATCTGGAATTCCGACTTGTTATCGAACGGCAGCATCTTCAGGATCACCAGCTTCACCACGCCCAGCGATACCGCAAACAGCAGGCCGCCGAGAATCGCCAGCCACAGCTTGCGGCGCGCCGGCTTACCCTGTGCGCCGTTCAGGAACGGACTCAGGCGCTCGCTGAAGAAGCGGCTGATCGCCGCGCCATGCCTGTCCATGGGCGCGGCATGGGAAGATGCCGCATCGTGCGACCCAGCAAAGCGCCACACCAGCCACGGCGTGACGACGAACGCCACCGCCAGCGAGATCAGCATGCCCATGCTCGCGTTGATCGGGATCGGGCTCATGTACGGCCCCATCAGGCCGCTGACGAAGGCCATCGGCAGCAATGCGGCAATCACCGTGAAGGTCGCGAGGATGGTCGGGCTGCCCACCTCGTCCACCGCCTCGGGAATGATTTCGAGCAAGGGCCGCTGAGGCTCCAGGGCGCGGCGGCGATGGATGTTCTCCACGACTACGATCGCGTCGTCGACCAGGATGCCGATGGAGAAAATCAGCGCGAACAGCGAGACGCGGTTCAGCGTGAAGCCCCACGCCCAGGAGGCGAACAGCGTCGCTGCGAGCGTGAGCATCACCGCGATGCCGACCACCAGCGCCTCGCGCCGCCCCATGGCAAACCACACCAGCGCGACCACGGCGAAGGTGGCGAACAGCAGCTTCTGGATCAGCTTCATCGCCTTGTCGTTGGCGGTCTCGCCGTAGTTGCGCGTGACGCTGACCTGCACGTCGGCGGGGATCACGCTGCCTTTGAGTTCGTTCACGCGCGCGAGCAACCGGTCGGCGATCTCCACCGCGTTCGCGCCGGGCTTCTTGGTGATGGCCAGCGTGACGGCGGGGAATTCGCCTTTCGCCGCAATCTGCTTGTCCGCTGCGGCCATCCCGGTTCCCAGCCACACGTAGCTGCCCGGCTGGTCCGCCCCATCCTGCACCTCGGCGACATCGCGTAAAAACACCGGCTTGCCATTGGCGACGCCGACCACCAGTTGCCGCACTTCACTGGCGTCGCTCAGGAAACTGCCGGTTTGCACCAGCACTTCGCGGTTGCCTTGCACCAGCGTGCCGGAATTCTGCGAGGCGTTGGCGGACTGCAAGGCCGCGCGGATGTCCTGCATGGTGAGCTGGTAGGCATTCAGGCTTTCCGGCCGGAGCAGCACGCGCACCATGCGTTGCGTCGCACCCAGCGTACTCACTTCGCGCGTGCCCGGCACGCGCTTCAGGTCGGCCTCGATGGCATGCGCCACCTGCGTCAATTCGATGCCGCCGCCTGCCGCCTGCTCGCGCCACAGGGTCAGCGCGACGACCGGCACGTCGTCGATACCCTTGGCCTTGATGATGGGCGGGGCGACCCCCTGCGTGGGCGGCAGCCAGTCGGCGTGGGAGTGCACCACATCGTAGAGTTTCACCAGCGAATCGATATGCTCCTCGCCGACCTTGAACTGCACGGTGACGACCGCCATGCCCGGCTGCGACACCGAATACACATGATCCACCCCGGCGATCTGCGACAGCACCTGCTCGGCGGGAGTCGCCACGGTCTGCGCGACATCCCTGGCCGATGCGCCCGGATAGGCGATCATCACGTTCGCCATGGTCACGCTGATCTGCGGCTCTTCCTCGCGCGGCGTCACCAGCACGGCGAACGCCCCCAGCAGCACGGCGACGAGCGCCAGCAGCGGGGTCATCTGCGAGTGCAGGAAGTATCTGGCGATGCGCCCTGAAATGCCCATGCGTTTTTTCCGGTGACCTTTTATCTGGCGGCATGAAGTCTGGTGCATGACCCACCGTCACTTCATGCCAGTCAAAAGCGGCTTACTTCAGCTTTTCCACACCCATCGCCTTCAGCACGACCTTCTCGTAGATCGGCTCGGAGCTGCCCTTCTTCATCTTGCGGATGAAGTATTTCTCGAAGGCGACCTTGGCCAGGTGCACCCACTTGCCCTCCGAGAACCAGTTCACGTTGCGCGGCGGGATCTGCGGTATCGCCACGAACGCGATGCCGCCGTCGCCGAAGTCCGCGAGGCAGACCGCATTCCAGGTCGCCTTGCTGGTCGGCGGGTTGCCGGTCAGCTCGGAATGGATGTTGTGCACCGTCGCGGTCACCATCGACTCGATCATGTAGCCGGTCTTCGGGGTACCGCAAGGAACCGGAGTCGCTTCCACCGGCGGGATCGCGACGCACACGCCGACCGAATAGATGTTTTTGTATTTCGGGTTGCGCTGATGCTCGTCCACGATGATGAAGCCGCGCGGATTGGTCAGCCCCTCGATGCCGAACACCGCATCCACACCCTTGAAGGCGGGCAGCATCATGCTGTAGGCGAACGGCAGCTCGTGCTTCTTCTTTTCGTTGCCCGCCTCGTCGACCTCGGTGACATACATCTTGCCTGCCTCGATCTTGGTGACCTTGGCGTTGCATATCCACTTGATATGCCGATCGCGCATCGCCGATTCGATCATGCCCTTGGAGTCTCCCACGCCGCCCAACCCAAGATGGCCGATATAGGGCTCGGAGGTCACGAAGGTCATCGGCACCTTGTTGCGTATCTTGCGGCGGCGCAAGTCGTTTTCCATGATGAAGGCATATTCGTATGCAGGGCCGAAGCAGGATGCGCCCTGTACCGCACCGACCACGATCGGGCCGGGGTTCTGGGCAAATTGTTCCCATATGTCGTGCGACTTCATCGCGTGATCGACATGGCAGACCGAGTGGGTATGCCCGCCATGCGGCCCCATGCCATCGATTTCCTCAAAGGCCAGCTTGGGGCCGGTGGCGATCACCAGGAAATCGTATTTCACCGACTGGCCGTCGTTCAGTTCGAGGCGGTTCTCTTCGGGATGCACGCGTTTCACGCCGACGGAGATGAAGTCGATGCCCTTGCGCTCCAGATAGGGGCGTACCGGAAACTCGATATCTTCGCGGTCGCGCCATTTCACGCCCACCCAGGGATTGGACGGCACGAAGTGGAAGTTCTCGCTGTTCGAGATCACCGTCACCTTGTCGCCCTTGCGAATTTTTTCCTGCATTTCATAGGCCATCGGCATTCCGCCGATGCCCGCCCCCATGATTACGATATGCGCCATGTTGCTACCCTCCGTAAGTTGATGAACTGCACGTGAATCGATACTGCTATTTCTGCTTCACACCCAACATCCCTGCCTTGACCGGATCCAGCGCCACCTTCTCGCCCGGATTCAGCCCCGCCAGCACCTCCACCGCACCATCGGCGGTCGCTTCGCCGAGCCGCACCTGGCGCAACTTCACCTCTTCCTTCTCACCTACCACATAGACGGCAACCACTTCGCCGCGGCGCAGCACAGCGCTCGCGGGAATCACCAGCTTGTTCGCCTTGCCCGTCACGAAATGCACGCGCACGAACATGCCCGGATAGACTCCCGCTTCGTTCTTCGGCAGGTACACGCGCACCTGCGTGCTGTGGGTGCGCGCATCGGCAACCGGCTGTACGGCCGCCGAGGCGGGCTTGACCCAGCGATCCAGCGAGGGCGCTTCCACCATCACCTCGGGGCGCGCGCCGATGTCCAGCAGCTTGTCTTGCGGCACACTTGCCACCACGCGCATCTCGGAAGGATCGAAGCCGGTCATCAAGGGCTTGCCGGGCATCACCAGTTCGCCGACCTCGACCAGGCGCGCCGCCACGACCCCGCTGTAGGGCGCGATAACCGCCGTGTAGCCGTGCGCGAGACTGGCCTGTCCGGTGGATGCTTCGCTGGCCGCAGCCTGTGCGAGGGCGATCTTGTAGTCGGCCTGCGCCTTGTCGAGCGCCGCCTGGCTGATGAATTTCTGTGCGAACAGCTGCCGCGCGCGCTCGTAAGCCGCCTTGGCGTTCTGCATGTTGGCCTGGGCCTGCAGCACCTGCGCCTGACTGCCCGCCAAGGCCTGCACCGCTTCGCGTTCGTCGATGCGCAGGATCACCTGCCCCTTGCTGACGCGATCCCCGATATCGAAGTTGATTTCCCTGACACGCCCGCCGATTTGTGCGGACACGGTAGATTGACGGACGGCTTCCACCAAGCCGTCGGCACTGTAAGTCTGCGCCACCTCGCGGTACTGCGCAGGTGCTGTGGCCAGCTGCCCGGCAGCCTGCACAGCCGAGGTGCCCAGCAGCAATGCGCCGAATATCCATGATTTTTTCACTGCACCACCCCGCTTACAGTTTCGTTATATCAGAATATACTAATATTTAAAATCCAACAACCCCCTTATGTGCTGCAAAACACATCGCGCATCATCCCCACCAGCTTGATGGTGCGCGGATCGCCGATGCGGTAATACACCCGGTTCGCGTCCTTGCGCGTCGCCAGCACGCCCTTGTCGCGCAAAATCGCCAGATGCTGCGAGATATTGCTCTGCGAGGTGCCGACCTGTTCCACGATTTCCTGCACGCTGACCTCCCGGTCGCCGAGCACGCACAGGATTTTCAGGCGCAAGGGGTGCGCAATCGCCTTGATGGCCTGCGCGGCCTGTTGAATGTCTTCTTCCCTGTCTATTAGTTTGCTTGCCATATCTGTTCCTGATTATCCCGCCGAGCCGCCCACTGACCGGAGCGAATTCGGCTAAAATTAAACGAGACTCCACAACATCATTATCCGCTAATATTCTACACCAATGAAAGTCACTCCTGTCCTGCTGCTCATCCTGGATGGCTTCGGCTACCGCGAAGATGCCGATTTCAACGCCATTCTGGCGGCGCGAAAACCCAACTGGGACGCGCTGTGGCGCGACTATCCGCACACCCTGATCGAGGCTTCGGAAAAACATGTCGGCCTGCCGTCCGGGCAGATGGGCAACTCCGAGGTCGGCCATCTCAACATCGGCGCCGGGCGGACGGTGTACCAGGACTTGAGCCGCGTCGATGTCGCCATCGAGGATGGCAGCTTCTACACCAACACCGCCTTGAGCCGGGCCGTCGAGCTGGCAAAACAAAACGGCAGCACCCTGCACATCATGGGGCTACTCTCCCCGGGCGGCGTGCACAGCCACGAGAGCCACATCTACGCCATGCTGGAAATGGCGGCGCGCGCCGGCCTGAAGAAAGTCTGCGTGCACGCCTTCCTCGACGGGCGCGACACCCCGCCCAAGAGCGCCGCGCCCTCGCTGCAACGTCTGCAGGAAAAGTGCGCAGCACTGGGAACCGGGCAAATCGCCAGCATCACCGGGCGCTATTACGCGATGGACCGGGACAACCGCTGGGAGCGCGTGCAGCCCGCCTACGAACTGCTCACCGAGGGTCGCGCCGAATTCAGCGCGGCGGATGCATTGAGCGGCCTGGAACAGGCCTATGCGCGCGGCGAGTCGGACGAGTTCGTCAAACCGACCGCGATTACCTCAGGCAAGGCGGGATACACCATGCGGGACGGAGACGTGGCGGTATTCATGAATTTCCGCGCCGACCGCGCGCGAGAGATTACGCGCGCCCTGACCGACGCGGCCTTCGGCGGCTTCGAGCGCGCCTGCTTCCCGAAACTCGCCGCCTTCGTCACGCTGAGCAGCTACGGCGAAGACTTTCACCTGCCTTGCGCCTACCCGCCCCAAACCATCCACAACGGCTTCGGTGAATACCTCTCGAATCTCGGGCTGAAACAGTTGCGCATCGCCGAGACCGAAAAATACGCGCATGTCACCTATTTTTTCAGCGGCGGCAAGGAACAGCCCTACCCCGGTGAGGACCGCATCCTCGTCCCGTCACCCAAGGTCGCGACCTACGACCTCAAGCCGGAAATGAGCGCGTTCGAGGTGACCGACAAGCTCGAAGCCGCGATCCTCAGCCGCCAGTACCACGCGATCATCTGCAACTACGCCAACGGCGACATGGTGGGACACAGCGGCAACATGGAGGCCGCCACCAAGGCAGTCGAGGCGCTGGATATCTGTGTCGGCCGCGTGGTCAACGCGATGCGCTCCATCGGCGGCGAGGTCATCATCACCGCCGATCACGGCAATGCCGAACAGATGCTGGATCGCGTGACGCAGCAGGCGCACACCGCGCATACCCTGAATCCGGTGCCCTTCCTGTATGTCGGACGCAAGGCCGAACTGGCCGAAGGCGGCGCGCTGCGCGACCTCGCCCCCACGCTGCTGACCATGATGGGGCTGCCGCAACCGCCGGAAATGACCGGACATAGCCTGATCCGGATACAGTGACCTTTTCAGTTCGTTTACTGTTGCCGGTTCTGTGCGGCCTGATATTCACCAGTGCGGCATGCGCCAGCCAGCAGGAGGAGCTGGAAAACCTGCGTAAGCGCATCGCCGCGATGCAGCGCGAGATGGATCGGACCAGCGAATCAAAGTCCGAGGCCGCCGATGCGCTGCGCGAATCGGAACGCGCGATCAGCAACAGCAACCGCAAGCTCGCCGGCCTTGCCGAGCAGCAGCGCGCCGCCGACAGAAAACTAAACGAACTGCAGGAGCGGGAAAACCGGCTGACCGGCAGCATGGCCGAACAACAGGCCCTGCTCGGCAGGCTGCTGTATCAGCAATACCTCGGCGGCAGCCAGGAATATCCGAAGCTGCTGCTGGGCAACCGCGACCCCAATCAGGTCTCCCGCGACCTGCAGTATTACAAGTATATCGCGCGCGACCGCGCAACCCGGCTTGCCGCGCTGCGTAACGATTTCGCCGCGCTGAACGCGGTCAGCACGGCCGTGCGCGAGCAGCGCGCGGAATTGAAATCGCTGCGCACGGAGGAGGCGGCACAGAAAAAAACGCTGGAGAAGGAACAGCAGGCCCGGCAGCGGATATTGGTCAAAGTTTCCCACCAGTTGCGCCAGCAGCGCCGCGAGATCAACCGCCTCCAGCGCGACGAGAACCGCCTCGCGCAGCTGGTCGAGCGGCTGACGAAAATGCTCGCCCAGCCGAAGTCCGGCTCGTTGTTCCGCAACGACAATCTGCCGGACAGCCGCTTCGACGGCAACCCGTTCGACCAGCTCAAGGGCAAGCTTGCGTTGCCGGTGAAAGGTGAAGTCACCAACCGGTTCGGCGCACCGCGCCCCGACAGCACGGTGCTGTGGAAAGGCCTGTTCCTGAGAACTTCCCCCGGCCAGGCTGTCAAAGCCATCGCGGCAGGGCGGGTGGTATTCGCGGACTGGCTGCGCGGCTTCGGCAACCTGCTGATCATCGATCACGGCAAGGGTTACATGAGCCTGTACGGCAATAACGAGACCCTCTACAAACAGGTCGGGGACATGCTGCAGGGCGGCGATACCGTCGCGGCGGTCGGGAACAGCGGCGGCAACGAGGATTCCGGTTTATACTTTGAACTGCGCCACGAGAGCAAACCGCTCGATCCGATGAAGTGGCTGGCAACACGATAACTTGGGGAAATTATGCGTTTTCTGGAAAAAGCAGGCTTGGTGAGTCTGGGACTGGTTGCAGGCGTGTCGTTCAGCCTGCATTTCGCCGCAATGGCCGAGAAGGACACGCTCGCCACGCCGCTGCCCATCGAGGAACTGCGCGCCTTCTCCGAGGTGTTCGGCCGCATCAAGAGCGACTACGTCGAACCCGTCACTGACAAGAAGCTGATCAACGAGGCCATCAACGGCATGCTGAGCGGCCTCGACCCCCACTCCGCCTATCTCGACACGGAAGCCTTCAAGGAACTGCAGGTCGGCACCCAGGGCGAATTCGGCGGGCTCGGCATCGAAGTCAGCATGGAAGACGGCCTGGTGAAGGTCGTCTCGCCGATAGAAGACACGCCCGCCTACAACGCGGGCATCAAGAGCGGCGACCTGATCGTCAAGCTGGACGACACCCTGGTCAAGGGGATGACGCTGAACGACGCGGTAAAGCACATGCGCGGCAAACCGGGCAGCAAGATCGTACTGACCATCATCCGCAAGGATGAGCCCAAGCCGCTCACCATTACCCTGGTGCGGGCCGTCATCAAGGTACAAAGCGTGAAATCCAAGCTGGTCGAACCCGGCTACGGCTTTGTCCGCATCACGCAATTCCAGGAACATACCGGCGAGAACCTCGCCACCGCGCTGGAAACCCTCATCAAGCAGAACCAGGAGCCACTCAAGGGGCTGGTGCTCGACTTGCGCAACGACCCGGGCGGATTGCTGACCGGCGCAGTCGGCGTTTCCGCAGCCTTCCTGGCCAAGGACGCACTGGTGGTCTATACCGAGGGCCGCACCGAAGACGCGAAGATGCGCCTGACCGCCAGTGCAGAGCATTATCTGCGCGGTAACGGCAAGAGCGATTACCTGAAAAGCCTGCCCGACTCCGTCAAGAGCGTGCCGCTGGTCGTGCTGGTGAACGGCGGCTCCGCGTCCGCCTCCGAGATCGTCGCCGGCGCATTGCAGGATCACAAGCGCGCGGTCATCATGGGCACGCAGACTTTCGGCAAGGGCTCGGTGCAGACCGTCCTGCCGCTCGGCAACAACACCGCGATCAAGCTCACCACGGCGCGCTACTACACGCCGGGCGGACGCTCCATCCAGGCCAAGGGCATCGTGCCCGATATCCAGGTGGAAGATCCCGCCACCGCCGGGCAGGAAAACATGTTCCGCCTGCGCGAAGCCGACCTGAACAGGCACTTGCCCAATGGCAAGCAGCCGGATGAAAAGCCGGACAGCAATGCCGGGAAAAAAGCGCCGGCCGCTCCCGATGACAAGGGAGGTGCGAAGCCGGCACCCACCGAGTTCGGCGCCAAGAACGACTACCAGCTCAACCAGGCGTTGAACCTGCTCAAGGGAATGCAGATCCTGCAGGGAAAATAACCCCGCCCCCAGGGAGGCCGGCATGACGGAACCATCCGAACTGGACAGACAGCGCGAGATCGTTTTCAGTGCGGAACCGCCCGGACAGGCCGAGCGCGCCTCCCGCTTCCTGTCCGGCCTGCCCGGCTGCAAGGTCGAACCCGGCGATAACACGAACGCGCTGCGCATTTCCTACAACCTGCGCGACCATACGCTCGATGAACTGGAAAACAGGCTTGCCGAAGAAGGGCTCCACCTCGATCGCGGCCTGCTGCACAGCATCGGACGCCAGGTTATCCACTACTGCGAAGACACCGTCCGCCACAATCTGGGCATTCCTGCCTACCCGACGAAACAGAACGAGCGCGAAGTGTTCGTCAGGGCATACGACCAGGAACCGCATGGCGACCGCGACGATGTCCTTCCGGAATTGCGCGATTACAAGTAGTACTGCCTAAACGAACCCCCCTCGCCATTCAGGGCGGATGTCCTGCCTGTCACCCCAGCTCCAGAACCACCGGCGTATGGTCGGAAGGACGCTCCAGCCCGCGCGGCGCCTTGTCGATCACGCAGCTTCTGCATTGCGCCGCGAGCGGCTCGCTGACCAGGATATGGTCGATGCGCAGCCCGCGGTTGCGGCGGAACGCCATCATCCGGTAGTCCCACCAGGAATAGGATTGGCCGGGCTGCTCGAAGAGGCGGAAGCCATCGCGCAGGCCGAGCCCCAACAGCTTGCGGAACTGCTCCCGCTCCGGCTCGCTGACCAGCACGTTGCCTTGCCAGGCGATGGGGTCGTAGACATCGCAATCTTCCGGCGCGATGTTGTAGTCGCCCAGCAGCGCCAGTTTCGGGTGGCGCGCCAGCTCCGCTTTCAACCAGTCGTGCAGCGCGGCGAGCCACGCGAGCTTGTAGTTGTACTTGTCCGAATCGACGCTCTGCCCGTTCGGCACATAGACGTTCACCACGCGGACATCGCCTATCGTGGCAGCGATGATGCGCTTCTGCTCGTCGGGAAAGTTGGGCAGGCCGCATTGCACCTCATTGGCCGGTTCACGGCTCAGGATCGCCACGCCGTTATAGGTCTTCTGCCCGCTGAATACGCTGTGGTAGCCCGCCGCCTGCAGCTCGGCCTGCGGGAACTCGCCGTCCTGCTGCTTGGTTTCCTGCAGGCACAGCACCTCGACCGGGTTGGCGGCCAGCCAGCCCAGCACCTGCGGCAGGCGCACCTTGAGTGAATTGACGTTCCAGGTCGCTATCTTCATATCTTGCCCATCGATTCGTTCGGCGTTGATGTTACGCAGCTCCGCGCACCGGCCAAATGAAAACGGGGAACCGGATTGATCCGGTTCCCCGCCGTTGCGGCCATTTATGGCCTCACTTCTTCTTGCTCTCGATCAGTTCGTGCAGGATCGGCGTCAGGATGATTTCCATCGCGAAGCTCATCTTGCCGCCGGGCACCACCAGGGTGTTGGGGCGCGACATGAAAGAGTCGTGGATCATGCTGAGATAGTAGGGCAAATCTATATTGCCAAATTTGCTCATGATGTATTTGTTGAAGCGGATCACCACAAAGCTTTCATCCAGCGTGGGGATGTCGCGCGCGATGAACGGGTTGGAAGTATCCACCGTCGCGACGCGCTGGAAATTGATGTGGGTGCGCGAGAACTGCGGGGTGACGTATTTGACGTAGTCCGGCATGCGGCGCAGGATGGTGTCCACCGTCGCTTCGGCGGAATAGCCGCGCTCTTCCTTGTCGCGGTGGATTTTCTGGATCCACTCCAGATTGACCACCGGCACGACGCCGATGCCCAGATCCACATGCTTGCCCGCATCGATGTCGCCGTCCGTCGCCAGGCCGTGCAGGCCCTCGTAGAACAGCAGATCGGAATTCGCCTCGATGCCTTCCCATGGGGTGAATTGGCCGGGCTTCAGATCGGCGAGACCGAAGTGCTTTTTGTGATGTTCCGCCTCATCCTCGCTGTGCACATAGTAGCGGCGCTGGCACATGCCGGTTTCGCCATAGACCCTGAACGTTTCCTCGATTTTGTCGAAGTGGTTGGCTTCCGGGCCGAAGTGGCTGAAAGAATGGTTGCCGGCCTTCGCGGCCTCGGCCACGGCGGCGCGGAACGCCATGCGGTCCAGGCTATGCAGGCTGTCGCCCTCGATGATGGCGGCTGAAATCTTCTCGCGGCGGAAGATATTTTCGAAGGCACGTTTGACGGTGGAAGTACCCGCTCCGGAAGATCCGGTGACTGCGATGACGGGGTGTTTGCGCGACATGGTGATTTCTCCTGAAACAAAATGAAAATTCTTGAATAGCCGCAATTTTATAACAAAGCCCCCGGCACCACTACCGCACTTGCCGCCTGCGCATCATGAAATGTTCCGGATTCCTCGTTTTCATCCTCACCGAATCGCGCCAACGGCGGCGTCAATGCTGAGCTTCCACCTTACTCAGACATCGTTCGCCGTTTTTTTCAGTACCCGGTTAACCCGAGCACGGCAAAGGGGATATCGCTATAATGCCGCATTCAAAAAAACAAACTGCGGCCCGCAAAATCATGCACCCCAACTACAATCCGGCATCCATCGAGCAACAGGCGCAACAACACTGGGAGGACCGCCAGGCGTTCCGCGCTACGGAACAATCCGGCAAACCCAAGTACTATTGTCTGTCGATGTTCCCCTACCCTTCCGGCAAGCTGCACATGGGCCATGTGCGCAACTACACCATCGGCGACGTATTGAGCCGCTACCACCGCATGAAGGGCTACAACGTGATGCAGCCGATGGGCTGGGATGCGTTCGGCCTGCCCGCCGAAAATGCCGCGCTGGCCAACAATGTGCCGCCCGCCGCCTGGACCTATTCCAACATCGGGCACATGAAGCAGCAACTCAAGTCGCTCGGGCTCGGCATCGACTGGTCGCGCGAGGTGACCACCTGCAAGCCGGAGTATTACCGCTGGGAGCAGTGGCTGTTCACGCGCCTGTTCGAGAAGGGCCTTATCTACAAGAAGACCGCCTCGGTGAACTGGGATCCGGTAGACCAGACCGTGCTGGCCAACGAGCAGGTCATCGACGGCTGCGGCTGGCGCTCCGGCGCGCCGGTGGAGAAGCGCGACATCCCGATGTACTTCTTCCGCATCACCGAATACGCCGATGAGTTGCTGCAGGGGCTGGACCAGCTGCCCGGCTGGCCGGAGCAGGTCAAGACCATGCAGGCCAACTGGATCGGCAAGAGCCACGGCTGCGAGATCCATTTCCCCTACGACATGGAGAGCATAGGCTCGGGCGGCATGCTCAGGGTCTATACCACGCGCCCCGATACGCTGCTGGGCGTAACTTACGTGGCAGTGGCAGCGGAACATCCGCTGGCGCAGCGCGCGGCGAAACTGTCCGAAAAACACGAACTTTCCGACTTCATCGCATCGTGCCTGCGCGGCGGCACGGCCGAAGCCGATCTGGCGACGATGGAAAAGAGGGGCATGGACACCGGCCTGTTCGTCAAACACCCGGTCACCGGCGAAAAACTGCCGGTATGGATCGCCAATTATGTGCTGATGGGCTACGGCGAGGGCGCAGTGATGGCGGTCCCGGCGCACGACGAGCGCGATTTCGAATTCGCCGAGAAATACGGCCTGCCCGTCAAGCATGTCATTGCCAGCCCGGAGTTGCTGGGCAAGTGGAACAAGCTGGAAGCGCAGTTCAAGGCGGACGGCTGTGAACTTGACCAGGAAGACCTCGACGCGATGGGGATGCTCGCCTATCTGAGCGGTGCGCTGATGGATATTCCAAAGCCATCGGAAGCCCTCATCGAGGCAGTCCACGAATTTGCCGGGCAACTGGAAGTCGAGTCGCCGTACACGGAATACGGCACACTGGTCTGTTCCGGAAAATACAACGGCCTGACGTTCCAGGAAGCGTTCGAGGCGATTTCCGCCTACCTGCTGACCAGGGGCCTCGGCCAGAAGCGCAGCCAGTTCCGCCTGCGCGACTGGGGCATTTCGCGGCAGCGCTACTGGGGCTGCCCGATCCCGATCGTCCATTGTTTCACCTGCGGCGACGTGCCGGTACCTGACGAACAGTTGCCCGTGGTGCTGCCCGAGAACGTGGTGCCGGACGGGGCGGGCTCGCCGCTGGCGAAGATGCAGGATTTCTACATGACTCCCTGCCCGAAATGCGGCAAGGCGGCGAAGCGCGAGACCGACACGATGGACACCTTCGTCGAATCGAGTTGGTACTACGCGCGCTACGCGAGCCCGGATTGCGACACCGGCATGGTGGACAAGGCCGCCGCGCAGCACTGGCTGCCGGTGGACCAGTACATCGGCGGCATCGAGCACGCCATCCTGCACCTGCTGTATGCGCGCTTCTTCCACAAGCTGATGCGCGACGAAGGCCTGGTGCAGGGCGACGAGCCCTTCGCCAACCTGCTGACACAGGGCATGGTGATCGCGCCGACCTTCTACCGCGAGGATGCCGCAGGCAAAAAACAGTGGATTAACCCGGCCGAGGTGGAAGTCCAAACCGACGAGCGCGGCCGCCCGCTCGGCGCGACGCTCAAGGCCGACGGCCAGCCGGTCTTCATCGGCGGCACCGAGAAGATGTCCAAGTCGAAGAACAACGGCGTCGACCCGCAGGCCATCATCGACGAGTACGGCGCCGATACCGCACGCCTGTTCATGATGTTCGCCTCGCCGCCGGAGCAGTCGCTGGAATGGTCGGACGCCGGCGTGGAGGGCGCGTTCCGCTTCCTCAAGCGCGTGTGGAAAGCCACCCACGATCACGTCGCACCGGGTGTGGTGGCGGCTTACCGGAGCGGCGAATTGAGCGTTGCCGCGAAAGCCCTGCGCCTGCAACTGCACCAGACCATCGCCAAGGTGGACGACGACATGGGGCGGCGCAAGACCTTCAACACCGCCATCGCGGCGAACATGGAACTGCTCAACGCGCTGGGAAAGTTCGACGAGCAGCCCCCCGTCGCGCGCCATGTGACGCAGGAAGTGCTGGAAGGCATCGTGCTGATGCTGAGCCCGATCGTGCCACATCTCTGCCAAGCCTTGTGGTCCGAACTGCGCCCCGGCAGCGACCTGCTGGATCAGCCTTTCCCCAAGGCCGATGCCGGCGCCCTGGTGCAGGACGAAATCGAAATCGTGATCCAGGTGAACGGCAAGCTGCGCGGCAGCCTGACGGTGGCCAAAACCGCCGACAAGGCGGAACTGGAACGGCTGGCGCTTGCCCATCCTGCCGTCGAAAAACAACTGGCGGGCGCGACACCGAAGAAGATCGTGGTCGTGCCGGGCCGATTGATCAACGTTGTGATGTAGGGCGGCAGCACCAGGAACCTTCCACCCGCTGCAAATTTTTTCCGGTTCACCCGGCTTGGGAATATGGCTATGCGCACCTTATTGCTGTTGACTGCCTTGTTGCTCACCGCCTGCGGTTTCCATCTGCGCGGCCATGCCGGGATGCCGTTCGACACGCTGTACCTGGATGCGACCAACTCCGGCACGCCCTTCATCGCCGAGCTGCGCCGCAACCTGGAAACCAACAAGGTAAAGCTGGTGGGCAGCGCCGAGCAGGCCGACGTGGTGCTCAACATCGTCCTGGAAATTCCGGAGAAGCAGATCCTGACGCTGGGCGGCAGCGGACGCGTGACCGAATTCCAGTTGCGCTACCGCGTCTCCCTGCGCGCCTATGACCTCAAGGGGAACGACTGGGTCCCCGCCGAGGAAATCATCCTGCGCCGCGATTTTACCTATGACGACGCCAAGATTCTCGCCAAGGAGTCCGAGGAAGTCATGCTCTACCAGAGCATGCGCTCCGACATGGTCCAGCAGATCGTGCGCCGCCTGAGCCGCGCCAAACCGCAGCCGCAATAGACCATGCCGATCGCCGCCGAAGAACTGCCGCGCCACCTCGCCTCCGGCCTCAAGCCGCTGTATGTGGTGTACGGGGACGCGCTGCTGCTGGCGGTCGAGGCGGCCGACAGCATCCGCGCGGCGGCGCGCGCGGCGGGCTACAGCGAGCGCGAGACCTTCATCGCCGAGCAGCATTTCAAATGGAGCGAACTGAAGAACAGCGCGCAGAGCCTGTCGCTGTTCGCCGAGCGCAAGATCATCGACTTGCGCATCCCGTCCGGCAAGCCCGGCACCGAAGGCGGGCAGGCCTTGCAGGACTATGTCGCCAACCCGAGCCCCGACATACTGACGCTGATTACCCTGCCCAAGCTGGACTGGAGCGCGCAGAAGAGCCAATGGTTCGACGCGCTGGAACGGCACGGCGTGATGGTTACGGCCGACGACATTCCTCGCCCGGCGCTGCCGCGCTGGATCGCCGCGCGCCTGAAGCGCCAGGAACAGAGCGCCGACGAGCCCACGCTGGAATTTCTCGCCGATCGCTGCGAGGGCAACCTGCTCGCGGCATTCCAGGAAATCCAGAAGCTTGCGCTGCTGTTCCCAGCCGGGCCGCTGCCTTTCGAGCAGGTCAGGGATGCGGTGATGGACGTGGCGCGCTATGACATCTTCAAGCTCTCCGAAGCCATGCTGAACGGCAACGCGGAACGTTTCGCGCGCATCCTCGACGGGCTGCGCGCCGAGGGAACCGCCACCGTGCTGGTGCTCTGGGCCGTCAGCGAAGACATCCGCACGCTGGGCAAGGTGCTGCAGGCCGTGCAGCGCGGCGGCAACCTCGGCAATGCCCTGCGCGACCTGCGGGTGCGCAAGGACAGACAGCCCCTGATCGAGCATGCGGCGCGCCGCCTGAAATTCCCGCATATCGAACGCGCCCTGCAGCAGGCCGCGCGGCTGGACAAGACCATCAAGGGGCTGCGCCAGGGCGATGTGTGGGACGAATTGCTGCAACTCGGATTGCGCTTCGCGAAATGAACGAGATGCTGCTGGTCATCACCAACCTGCCCGATGCGGAAACTGCCGCAAGGCTCGCGAGGCGACTCATCGAGGAACGCGCGGCGGCCTGCGTAAACCAGCTCGCACCCTGCACCTCGACCTATCGCTGGGAGGGCGACATCGAGACCTCCGCCGAGGTGCCGCTACTGATCAAGACCACGCGCACCGCCTATCCGCGCCTCGAGCAACTGATCCGCGCGGCGCACCCCTACGAACTTCCCGAAATCATCGCTGTCCCCATAACAACCGGCCTGCCCGCCTATCTGGACTGGGTGAGCCGCGAAATTGCCCTCAAGGAATGATCCATGCGTTTCGTACTAGTGCTGCTGTCATGTTTAATGGTTACCGCCGCGAATGCGGGCCTGCTGGATCGATTGGGCGGCGGCAAGCAGCCCAGTTTCCTGCCACCTGACCAGGCTTTCGGCCTGCAGGTCACGGTGCGTGACGCGCATACCCTGCAAGCCGACCTCAGCGTAACGCCGGGCTACTATTTATACCGCGACAAGATCAAGTTCGAGATTCAGGAGGGCCCGGTCAAAATCCAGGCGGTGAGCCTGCCGAGAGGCGAGATGAAACAGGACCCCTCCTTCGGCAACACCGAAGTGTTCCATCGCTCGATCCAGGCCGCGATCACCCTGAACCGCCCGGGCAATGCCGCCGGCATCACCCTGAACGCCACCTACATGGGGTGCAGCGAAGATGGGCTGTGCTACCCGCCGATCAAGAAGGCGATCCGGCTCGACCTGCCCGACGCCAAGACCGGCTCGCGCCCTGCCCCGGCGATGACCGAAGCGCCGCCGCCCTCTGCCATCGCGCCGCTGCCGCCCGCGCCCGCCAGCGAAAACGCCCAGATCGCCAAACTTTTCAAGGGCGGCAGTTTCTGGCTGATCGTCTCCTTCTTCTTCGGCGCGGGGCTGCTGCTCGCCCTGACCCCCTGCGTGTTCCCGATGATCCCCATCCTGTCCGGCATCATCGTCGGGCGCGGCCACAAGATAACCAAGATGCACGCCTTCATCCTGTCGCTGGCCTATGTGCTGGGCATGGCGATCACCTACGCCGCCGCGGGCGTCGCCGCCGGCTTTTCCGGACACCTGATCTCCAACGCGCTGCAGACACCCTGGGTGCTGGGTAGCTTCTCCGCACTGTTCGTGCTGCTGTCACTGTCCATGTTCGGTTTCTACGAGCTGCAACTGCCTTCGGCACTGCAGAGCAAGCTGACCGACACCAGCAACCGCCTGCACGGCGGGCACCTGTCCGGCGTATTCGCGATGGGCGCGCTGTCCGCCGTCATCATGGGGCCGTGCGTCGCAGCACCCTTGGCCGGCGCGCTGCTCTACATCGGCCAGACGCACGATGCCGTGCTGGGCGGGGTCGCCCTGTTTGCGCTGGCGCTGGGCATGGGGGCGCCGCTGCTGCTGATCGGCGCCTCGGCGGGCGTATTGCTGCCCAAGGCCGGCGCGTGGATGGAGTCGGTCAAGAAATTCTTCGGCGTGATGCTGCTGGCGCTGGCGATCTGGATCGTCCAGCCGCTGCTGCCAATCGGTGCGCAGATGCTGCTGTGGGCGGCGCTGCTGATCTTCTGCGGGATATACCTGCGCGTGCTGGATCCCCTGCCGCACAACGCCAGCGGCTGGCACAGGCTGTTCAAGGGCGTCGGCCTGATCGCCCTGCTGCTCGGCGTGGCCTACCTGATCGGCGCGCTGTCCGGCGCGCGCGACCTGCTGCGTCCGCTCGGCAACCTCGGCCGCGCCGAAGCACAGGCCCCCGCCACCCTGCAATTCTCCCGCGTCACGGATGCCGCAGACCTCGACCGGCGCCTCGCCCAGGCGCGCGGACAGACAGTAATGCTGGATTTCTACGCCGACTGGTGCATCTCCTGCAAGGAAATGGAGCGCTTCACCTTCGCCGATGCCGCGGTGCAGGCCAAACTCAAGCCGGTGCTGCTGCTGCAGGCAGACGTGACCGCCAACAGCGAAGCCGACCAGGCCCTGCTCAAACGCTTCGGCCTGTACGGCCCGCCCGCCATCCTGTTCTTCGACAAGGAGGGCAGGGAAATGGGCGATTTTCGCGTGACCGGCTACCAGGACGCCGCGCGCTTCCTGCAATCGCTACAAGCCACTGGAATCTAAGGTTTTTAGATTATCTCCGTCAAACTACTGGACAATTCCACCCAATTTACGGCAAACTGAGCACATGAAGAACATCCTTGTGCTGCATGGACCCAACCTGAACCTGCTCGGCAGCCGCGAGCCCGATGTATATGGGCGCGTCACGTTAGACGAAATTAACGAACTTTTAACGAAGTTAGCTGGCACGAAGGGCGCAAACCTGTTCTGTTTCCAGAGCAACTCGGAAGCGGCGCTGGTGGAACGGGTGCAGCAGGCGCGCACCGACGGCACGCAGTTCATCGTCATCAATCCTGCTGCATATACCCATACCAGTGTGGCCCTGCGCGATGCGCTGGCAGCAGTGGGTCTGCCGTTCATCGAAGTACACCTGTCCAACGTGTTCGCGCGCGAGGCGTTCCGCAAGGAGTCGTTTTTCTCGGATATCGCCGTGGGCGTCATCAGCGGCCTGGGCGCGGCGGGCTATGAATACGCAGTGCAGCATGCACTGAACCATAAAAACTAGAGTTTTAAGGAGGGCATCATGGATTTACGCAAGCTCAAGACACTGATTGAGCTGGTCGAAGGTTCCGGCATTGCCGAACTGGAAATCAGCGAAGGCGAAGAACGCGTACGCATCACGCGCACCGTGGCCGCTGCGCCGCAACAAACCTATGCGCCGGCACCGCAACCCGTAGCCGCAGCCGTTGCGCCACAACCCGCCGCTCCGGCGGCGGAGCCCGCCAAGCCCGCTGCCCCCGAAGGCCATGTGGTGAAATCGCCGATGGTCGGCACCTTCTACCGTTCCGCCTCGCCCGGCTCAAAACCCTTCGTGGACGTCGGTCAGAGCGTGAGCAACGGCGACACCCTGTGCATCATCGAGGCGATGAAGCTGCTCAACGAGATCGATGCCGACCAGGCCGGGGTCATCAAGGCCATTCTGGTCGAGAATGGACAGCCGGTCGAATTCGGCCAGCCTTTGTTCGTCATCGGCTAATTCAGCCCTCTGGCGCGGCTGCGCGCCAGACCAAAAGCCCGGAGTATCGAAATGTTCGAGAAAATATTGATCGCTAACCGCGGTGAAATCGCCCTTCGTATTCAGCGCGCCTGCCGCGAACTGGGCATCAAAACCGTCGTGGTGCATTCCGAGGCGGATGCCGACGCCAAGTACGTGAAGCTGGCCGACGAATCGGTATGCATCGGCCCGGCGCCTTCCAACCAGAGCTACCTGAACATCCCGGCCATCATCAGCGCGGCAGAAGTCACCGATGCGCAGGCCATCCATCCCGGCTACGGCTTCCTGTCGGAGAACGCCGATTTTTCCGAGCGCGTCGAAAAATGCGGCTTCGTGTTCATCGGCCCGCGCGCCGAAACCATTCGCCTGATGGGCGACAAGGTTTCCGCCAAGAGTGCGATGAAGAAGGCTGGCGTGCCCTGTGTGCCGGGCGTGGACGGCGCATTGCCGGACAATCCCGCCGAAATAATCAAGATCGCGCGCAGCATCGGCTACCCGGTCATCATCAAGGCGTCGGGCGGCGGCGGCGGACGCGGCATGCGCGTGGTGCACACCGAGGCCGCGCTGCTCAATGCGGTCACCATGACCAAGACCGAGGCGCAGGCTGCCTTCAACAACCCCATGGTGTACATGGAGAAATTCCTGGAGAACCCGCGCCATATCGAATTCCAGGTGCTGGCCGACCAGCACGGCAACGCGGTTTACCTCGGCGAGCGCGACTGCTCGATGCAGCGCCGCCACCAGAAGGTCATCGAGGAAGCCCCGGCGCCGCTGCTCAACCAGCGCCTGCGCAACAAGATCGGCGAGCGCTGCGCCGAAGCCTGCCGCAAGATCGGCTACCGCGGCGCGGGCACCTTCGAGTTCCTGTACGAGAACGGCGAGTTCTTCTTCATCGAGATGAATACCCGCGTGCAGGTCGAGCACCCCGTCACCGAGATGATCACCGGCATCGACATCGTGCAGCAGCAGATCCGCATCGCCGCCGGGGAAAAGCTGTCGTTCAAGCAGCGCGACATCCAGTTCCGCGGGCACGCCGTCGAGTGCCGCATCAACGCCGAGCACCCCTATAAATTTACCCCCTCGCCAGGACGCATCACCTCCTGGCACGCGCCGGGCGGCCCCGGCATCCGCGTGGACTCGCACGCCTACAACAACTACTTCGTGCCGCCGAATTACGACTCGATGATCGGCAAGATCATCGCCTACGGCGACACACGCGAGCAGGCGTTTGCGCGGATGCGCACCGCCCTGTCCGAGATGTGGGTGGAAGGCATCGACACCAACATCCCCTTGCATCGCGAGCTGCTGCAGGACAGCGCCTTCAATCGCGGCGGGACCAGCATTCACTACCTGGAAGAGCGGCTCGCCGAACGCACCAAGGGCAAGTAAATGCCCTGGCTGACCCTCACCGTTGACACCGACGCGCAACATGCCGAAGCATTGAGCGAGGCACTGCTGGAACTCGGCGCGCTGTCGGTGGACTTGCTGGACGCCGATGCCGGCACGCCGGACGAGCAGGCGATCTTCGGCGAGCCCGGCGAGGCGCCGCCCGGCGTGTGGCAGCACAACCGCGTCAGCGCCCTGTTCGACGATGACCGCGACGTGCCGGCGATCCTGCGCGAGGCCACAAACAAAATCGGCCTGAAAGACCTCCCCGAACACCGCATCGAAACGCTGGCCGACAACGATTGGGTGCGCCTCACCCAGTCGCAGTTCGAGCCGATCCGCATCTCGGCGCGGCTGTGGATCGTGCCGACCTGGCATGAGCCGAGTGACCCCGCCGCCGTCAACATCGTGCTCGACCCCGGCCTCGCGTTCGGCACCGGCAGCCACCCCACCACGCGGCTGTGCCTGCGCTGGCTGGATGACAACCTCAAGGGCGGCGAGTCGGTGCTGGACTACGGCTGCGGCTCGGGCATCCTCGCGATCGCCGCGCTCAAGCTGGGGGCTGCACGCGCCGTCGGCGTTGATGTAGACTCGCAGGCAGTGATCGCCAGCCGCGACAACGCCGCTGCCAACCGCGTGGAGAACGTGAAATTCTATTTGCCCGGCGAGGCGCCGCAAGGCAGCTACGACCTGGTGGTCGCGAACATCCTGACCAACCCGCTGCGCATGCTCGCCCCGCTGCTGGCGAATGCGGCGCGGCAAGGCGGACAGATCGTGCTGTCCGGCATCCTCGAGGAGCAGGCGCAAGACGTGATGAACATCTACCGGCAATGGTTCGACCTGAACGCCCCGATTTTCGAGGAGGGCTGGGCGTGCCTGTCGGGACGGAAACGCTGACATGAGCGGAACGACCCTCTGCCCGCACTGCAACACCCGCTTCAAGATTGCCGCCGAGCAGCTGGAGGCGCATCAAGGCATGGTGCGCTGCGGGAATTGCCTGCAGGCCTTCGATGCCCGCCCCGGCTTCATCCCCGCCCAGCCGAATCCGCAGCTCGAACTGCCGATGCTGAACGAGCCGGCCGAACCGGAATTGCCTGCTGCCGAAGCCCTGCCGTCCGCCGACATCGCGGCGGCCATCGAGGAAGCCGCGCCCGCCGCAGACACCGTCCTGATCGACGCGATTTCCTCCACCGAAGAAGAAGCTGCACCAGCCGAAGCGCTGGAAATTCCGCAGAGCGAACTGCTGGATTTCCACCAGCCCGTCGTCGAAGCTGAGGCCGAGGCATCACCTGTTACCGAGGAGGCTGCCGCGCCTACGCTGGCCGAACAGGTCGCCATCGTGCAAGATGAAGTGGAAGAAGAGAAGCCCGCTCCCGCCGCATACCGCCGCTGGCCCTGGGCGGTGGCCGCATCGCTGCTGTCGCTGGTGCTGTTCGCGCAGGCCGCGTATTTCTACCGCGTCGAGCTCGCCGCGCGCCTGCCCGGCCTGAAACCCGCGTTGATCGGCTACTGCAGGCTGCTCGGATGCAGCGTGCCGCTGCCGCAGAATACCGACCTGATGAGCATCGAGTCTTCCGACCTCGAGGCCGATCCCGAGCATGTCAACCAGATCACCCTGAACGCCCTGCTGCGCAACCGCGCGTCATACGCGCAGGCCTACCCCAACCTGGAACTCACGCTCAACGATACCCAGGACAAGCCGCTCGCGCGCCGTATCTTCAAACCCAGGGATTATCTGCCGCCGCAGGAAAACGAACAGACCGGGCTGCTGCCCAATCGCGAAGTCTCCGTCAAACTTTACCTCTATACCGCCGACCTCAGGCCGACGGGTTATCGTCTGGTGCTGCATTACCCTCAGCAGTAGCTCAGAAGCTGCCTTAAAAATTTGCGAGGAGGGATGGATGCAAGGCGCACGGAGCGCAGCAACCGGAATGTACACAGAAGTGCATGAGGATTGCGAGTACCGCGCAACGCCGCAGGCGCCCTCCGCAGCAATTTTGAAGGCAGCTTTCAGCGCTTGCCGATGCGCGATTCCTTGCCCGCGAGCAGATTGCGGATATTGTTCTTGTGCCGCCAGATCAGCAGCAGCGACATGATGCCGGAGGCGACCACCCACTCGTCGGGCAAGCCCAGCATCAGCGCATAGACCGGCGCGCCGGCCGCGGCGGTCAACGCCGCGAGCGATGAGATGCGGAACAGCATCGCCACCGCGAGCCAGGTCACCAGCGCACCCAATCCCAGCCAGACATTCAGCGCCAGCAGCACGCCCAGCGCCGTCGCCACTCCCTTGCCGCCCTGAAAGCGCAGGAACACCGGGAAGATGTGGCCGAGAAACACCGCGAGCGCCACCAGCGCGATGAGCAGCGCGCCCTGTTTGTCCTGCGGCGCGAACTGCATCGCCGCGAACACCGCGAGCCAGCCCTTGGCCGCATCGCCCAGCAGCGTCAGCACCGCGGCCGCCTTCTTGCCGCTGCGCAGCACGTTGGTCGCGCCCGGATTGCCGGAGCCGTAACTGCGCGGGTCGGGCAGGCCGAACGCCTTGCTCATCAGCACCGCAAACGAAATCGAGCCCAGCAGGTAGGCGGCAACTACAAAAATCAGGTTCGTCATCTGAAATACCTTAAAATGTGAACGGCGGATTCTACTTGAATCACCCCGAGCAACCAAACCAGCGAACTCTTTACCTGATGGACATCATCTTCCTGCGCGAACTCAAGGTCGAAACCCTCATCGGCGTCTACGAATGGGAGAAGCGCGTGCCGCAGACCCTGCAGATCGACCTCGACATCGCGCTGCCCGACAGCCGCGCCTGCCAGACCGACGACATCGACGACGCGCTGGACTACTCGAAAGTCGCGCAGCACATCCAGACCGTCCTGGGCGAGGGTCATTTCTCCCTGCTGGAAACCCTGGCCGAACATATCGCGCAGATCATCCTCAAGGACTTCAAAGCACCTTGGGTCAAGGTCAGCGTTGCCAAGCTGCAGGCGATCAGGAATTGCAGGATGGTGGGGGTGAGTATTGAGCGAGGGGTTAAATAATGCCGTTTGAAACACCAACTCCTTAGCTGTTTGTTTGGGTACTGATTACATCAAACATGACCGCAAAAAACAGAAAGCCATTTGCCATACGAGCACACTGGACTCCAGGTGGCTGGTATAACGAGACGTATAGCTTTCATAAATATGCTGTGCAACAGCTAAAAGAGCTCGAATTATTAGTACAACAAGGAAATTCTCTGCACCCCCTTCCGTTAGGGCAAGCACTAAAACAACCCAATGCACCTCCAGAGCTTTGGGAGCTTGCTAGCCGTCAGAAATTCGTTTCTGATTCGATACGTATCTATGCTGCCATGGCAGTAGAAGGCTTCCTCAATTTTTATGGCGTTGTCCGGCTCGGAGAAGAAGAGTTTACCTGCCACTTTGAGAAACTTGGCCTCATTCCAAAACTACGGCTACTCTTACTCATTTGCGATTCGATCTCAATCAGTAACACAGACCCTTTGGTGAAGCCCCTGGAACACATTGCCGCATCTCGGAACTCCTTAGTACATCCAAAGGCTAGGGAGATTCGCTTTGACCTTCCAGAGCAATCCCTAAACAACGTAAGAATTCCTGATGCCGCACGCGAAATCATTACGGATATGAATGTATTTTTCCACGAGTTTTTAGCTTTAGTACCAGACGCTTCACATCTACTCCCTAATAACGACGAATAAACCCGCGTAGGGCGCATTAGCCGCAAGGCGTAAGGCCGTATGTATCAAACAATCATCCGGCGGGTTACGCTTTGCTAACCCGCCCTACAAAACCTGCTTTTCATTTCCCCTGAGCGCCGCCGAGTAGATACCGTCTTCCTCGTCAACTGATTTTTGCATAGTCATGGCGATAGGGTTGACGGGTTTTGAGGACGCCGTAGCACAGATGCACCAGTTTGCGCATAGCGGCGCCGAGCGCGGACATCTTGGATTTACCTCTGGCGAGCAGGCGTTCGTAGATTGCTTTGACGTGTGGGTTGCAACGTATTGCCACGACAGCCGCCATGTACAGCACAGCGCGTATTCTGGCAGGTCCCGCCTTGGAGAGTCTCGATCGCCCCAATATCGAACTTCCCGACTGCCGTTCTATGGGAACCAGGCCAAGATAGGCCGCAAGCTGTTCGGCTGAGCCGAAGTTATGGCTGTGCATGACCGCCAGCAGATTGTTTCCAACCTGCGGCCCCACCGCAGGGATGCTCTGGAGCAGTGACAGGTCTTTCTTGAGTCCCGGATGATGATCGATATGTTGATCAATGTCCTGCTGCAATTGCGCGAGTTGCCCGGACAGGAATGCAATGCTGTCGGAGATGGATTGCTGTATCAGTGCTGGAGTGTCCGTGGCATCGGCTTTCTCCCGCCGGTTGCGCTCGCGTTGCAGGTCTTGGGCAATGGCATCGCGCCGCGTAATCAGCGCCTGCAATATCCGCGCCTCTGGCGCAGGCGGCACCCAAGCTGCAGGCTTGAGCAAGGCGCCATAGCGAGCCAAGACAAAGCTATCTACCCCGTCCGTCTTGGTGCGCACCGCCAGCCCACGCCCGAAGTCCTTGACCTGCGCCGGATTGACAATGGAAACCGCTACACCCGCATCAGCCAGCGCCAGCGCGGCCTGCTCGTGGTAAACCCCCGTTCCTTCCATGACCACATGCAACTCTGCTAGGGAAACGTGTTGCTTTACGACCCAAGCCAGCAAATCAGCAATGCCGGACTTGCTGTTACTGATCACCTTGGCCTTGCGCTTGCCAATGGCATCATCCAGCAACAGGCAACAATCCAGCTTGGCCTTGGCGACATCCATACCGAGATAAAACATGATGACCTCCGTTACAATGGTGCCAACTTCGCCCACTTGCCTTGTGCATTCAGGGTTTGCCCCTTGGCTACCGTTCAGTGTCTTTGCTGGCGATGTGGTGAAGCAGAGGGCTTAATCTACTCGACAAGGTCAGGCCTTAGCGCAGACTTCAAGCTGCCTCTGCTTCGGGTGGTGGTAGCTAACCACCACAATGGGGAAGATACAAGCGCAGGCTGGTCAGGGGTAGTCCGACGAATATGTTTGAGCACGTGGCCGCGCAGCGGATCGTGCGAGTTTATGAGGAGGCCTGACCGGCTGAGCAACGCAGGGAACCGCGCAGCGGCGGCAAACCGGGGTCGCCTTCTTTTCTAGCCGTTCCGCAAAGGTGTGTAAAGTGAGCGCCAGCCCCTTCGTTTTTGGTTGGCTGTGTGGCGAAACGGGAGTGTAAGATGTTGACTCCCTATACCCTTTTGAGCTTTAAGGATATGTTCGATCTTCCCATTGGCACTTTGCTGTTTACCTATACACGCATAGCGAATCTGGCGCAAGCAGTAGCCTCTCTGCCACCGGATCGCCACCTCGTTCTTCCGGCTCGTGACTACGCAGATTTTTCCAAAGTTGCAGAGGATTTTCTTGCGGCCAGTAGGGCCATTGGGCTTAAGGTTACTGAAGTGTCTGCAAGCCGTCTTCCGGGCGAGCTTAAGCATGCCGAAGAACAAGGCGGAAACTTCCACTTTCGCGGTGCAAATCTGGTTCATTTAACTGGTTGCCTGAATGAAATCGTGATCTGCATGCAGAATGAATCGGCGCTCAAGGTGGCATTGATGCTTCCACCCGATAAGGAGGAATATTTTGAACCCAAGGCCCCTTTGTTTGGGGATGAAGTTCATGCAAAATTCAACAATGTCATTTATGAAATCAGTGAGGCCGCTAAATGTCTGGCACTCGGAAGGTCAACCGCTTCAGTTTTTCATCTAATGCGAATCCTTGAAATAGCATTGAGGGCAATTCACAGTTGTCTCGGTATTGAAGTGGCCCTAACAGGCAATGAGCGAAACTGGGGAAATATTCTCGCTCGTATCAGAGAAGAAACCGCGAAACGCGGGAATGGTTGGGCAGAGAAAACTTATTTCAAAGAGATTTACGCACGGCTAGATGCGGTTAAGGATGCCTGGAGGAATAACACCATGCATGTTGAAAGCATTTATACCGAGCAGGAAGCAAAAATCTTATTCGATAACACTCGCGCTCTTATGCAGAAGATAGCTTCGCGAATGGATGAGCATGGGCTTCCGCTGGCTTAGCGGCTCGCTACGGAAGATTTTGCGCCAGTAATGATAATTACCACGAGCTTTTACCACATTGGATTGCAGGCATTTTTATCTCGGAATCTACACACCTTTGCGGAACGGCTAGCCTTCTTTTTGGTTACTTTTTCTTGGCGACGCAAGAAAAAGTGACTAGCTGCCGGGCTACCCCCGGCGGTTTTGGTTTTGACTTGGGTGGAAACTCCGTGCTTCTACCCTCTCCCCAACCCTCTCCCTACAAGGGAGAGGGGGCACAACACACTACCCCCTCGGATGATGCATCGCATGCAACTGCTTCAACCTCTCCCGCGCCACATGCGTATAAATCTGCGTTGTCGAAATATCAGCATGCCCCAACAGCATCTGCACCACGCGCAAGTCCGCACCGTGGTTCAGCAGATGCGTGGCAAAGGCATGGCGCAGGGTGTGCGGCGAGAGCGGCTTATTCAGCCCGCAGGTCTTCGCGTGCTTCTTGATGAGGTACCAGAACATCTGGCGCGTCATGCCCTCGCCGCGCGCGGTGACGAACAGCGCGTCGCTGACCTGTTTGCCGAGCAGCACACCGCGCCCATCCGCCAGATAGCGGCGCAGCCAGTCCAGCGCTTCCTCCCCGAGGGGCACGAGGCGCTCCTTGCTGCCCTTGCCCATCACGCGCACCACGCCCATGTCCATGCTCACCTGCGCAGCGCGCAGGGTCACGAGTTCCGAGACGCGCAGGCCGGTGGCGTAGAGTACTTCGAGCATGGTGCGGTCGCGCAGGCCGAGCGGCGTCTGCACGTCGGGCGCGTCGAGCAGTTGTTCGACATCCTGCTCGGTGAGGCTCTTGGGCAGGTTGCGCGGCAGCTTGGGGGTATCGATCTGCAGGGTGGGGTCGGCGGAAATCCTGTTTTGCCGCAACAGGTAGCGGAACAGCCGCTTGAGGCTGGAGATCGCGCGGCCGGTGCTGCTCGGCTTGGCCTTCTGCGCGGCGACCAGATGCGCGAGGAAGCCCTGGATGTCGGCGTGGGTGGTTTGCAGGATGGACAGGCCGCGCTGCTGCTCCAGCCACGCGGCAAACTTGGTCAGGTCGCGCCGGTAGCTGTCCAGCGTGTTGCGCGACAGGCCGTCTTCCAGCCAGAGGTTGTCGCAGAATTCATCGAGGAGGTCGGTGTTGGTCATAGACCAGCCGTTCGCCCTGAGGTATCGAAGGGTGAACGCATATCCCCACCGTCGTGGTTCGATACCTCACCACGAACGGGATTCATAACGCGCCCTCATGCGCCAGCAGCCAGCGCTTGATGTCCAGCGGGCCGCCGCTCGCGTGATGGGCAAAGCCGCCCAGCCCACCCTTGCCCACCACGCGGTGACAGGGAACGATGACGGGGATGGGGTTTGCGCCGCAGGCCTGGCCGACGGCCTGCGCGCAGGATTTGAGTTCGGCGGCGATTTCGCCGTAGCTGCGCGTCTGTCCGCGCGGGATGGCCAGCATGGCCTGCCATACTTTTTTCTGGTGCGCGGTGCCGTGCAGGTCGAGCGGCACGGAGAATTTGGCGTCGGGATTTTCCAGGTAGCGCAGCAACTGCTCGCACACGGTTTTGGCGAACGCGCTGGTGGCGCGCTGCGGCTTTTCGCCTGCAGGCAGGAAGTCGATGCCGGTCAGCGCCGCTGCGGTGCAGCGGATGCCGAGCACGCCGAACGGTACTTTAAGCTTGGCCTGGTAGTTCATGCCGCGATGATAGCGCACAAACAATATCGTGCGCACAGCGCACGCTACATGGCTTCTACAATAAAAAACGGGAGCCAGGCTCCCGTTTTGTCACGCAGAAAAACCGTTCGCTTATTCGGCGCGCGCTGCCAGTTTTTCCTTGATGCGTGCCGACTTGCCGGAGCGGTCGCGCAGGTAGTACAGCTTGGCGCGGCGTACCGCACCCTTGCGCTTCACTTCGATGCTGGCGATGGTGGGTGCGTAGGTCTGGAAAGTGCGCTCCACGCCTTCACCGGCGGAAATCTTGCGCACGATGAACGAGGAATTCAGGCCGCGGTTGCGCTTGGCGACCACGACGCCTTCGAAAGCCTGAACGCGCTTGCGCTCGCCTTCGACCACGTTCACGTTCACGATGACGGTATCGCCGGGGGCGAATTCCGGGATGGTCTTGCCCAGACGGGCGATTTCTTCTTTTTCCAGCGTTTCGATCAAGTTCATTTTGCTACTCCTTGGTTATCGGATCTTGTTCCTTCTGGAACTGAGCCAGAAGCCGAGACTCCTCTTTTGTCAAATCACGCCCGGCCAACAGATCCGGCCTGCGCAACCACGTCCTGCCCAACGACTGCTGAAGCCGCCAACGCTGTATCTCGGCATGATTGCCGGACAGCAGCACCGGGGGCACGGCTTCACCATTAAACACTTCCGGGCGGGTGTAGTGCGGGCAATCCAGCAGGTCCTGCACGAAGGAATCCTGCTCCGCCGATTCGGCATCGCCCAATACACCGGGCAGTTGCCGCACCAGACTGTCCATCAACACCATCGCCGCCAACTCGCCACCGGACAACACGTAGTCGCCGATGGAAAGCTCTTCATCCACATACCGGCGGATCAGGCGTTCATCGATGCCCTCATAGCGTCCCGCCAGCAAAATCAAACCTTCTTCCGGCTGCGCCACCAGCTCCTTGACCACCGCATGGGTCAGCAACCTGCCCTGCGGCGACAGATACACCACGCGGCTCTTCTTTACGCCGCTGGCCGCCTGCCGCTGCCTGGCCGCGCTGATCGCGGCCGCGAGCGGCTCCGTCAGCATCACCATCCCGGGGCCGCCGCCGTAGGGGCGGTCGTCGATGGTGCGGTAGTTGTCGGTCGTGAAATCGCGCGGATTCCACGTCCTCAATTCATAGTTGCCCTGTTCTGCCGCGCGCCGCGTGATGCCGTATTGCGTCAGCGCATCGAACATTTGCGGAAACAAAGTGATGACATCGAAAATCATCTCAGGTATTCCGCCGACCAATCCACAAGGATGGTCCTGTTTTTCAAATCCACCTGCTTGATGGCCGAGGCCACAAACGGGATCAGGATTTCGCCGCCGTCGCCCTGCACGCTCAACACCTCGTTCGCGCCGGTCTCCAGCAGGTTCGCCACCGTCCCCAGGCGTTCGCCCGCCTCGTTGACCACCGCGAGCCCGATCAGGTCCGACCAGTAGTATTCGCCTTCATCCTGCGCCGGCAGGCTGCTGCGCGGCACGGCGATCAGCAGGCCCTTGAGCTTCTCGGCCGCATTGCGGTCCGGGCAATCCGGCAATTGCGCAACCAGCGTCTTGCCGTGCACCTCACACTGCCCTGCTTCCACCTCGCGCCACGGGCCTTGCTCATGGCCGATCCACCAGGTCCGGTAATCCAGCAGGCTGTCGATATACTCGGTGAACGTCTGGATCTTGATCCAGCCGCGGATGCCGTGTGCGGCCGCTATGCGCCCCATGATGACCATGGAGCCCGCTTCGTCAGGCTTGGGCAGCGACACTCTCGAATCAGGCTGCCGCAGCTCCGGCGCGCTTGACCAGCTTGGCAACGGCTTCGCTCAATTGCGCGCCCTTGCTTTGCCAGTGGCTCACGCGCTCCAGTTGCAGGCGCAGCGCTTCCGGGCCTTCTGACAGGAGCGGATTGTAGAAGCCGACGCGCTCGATAAAGCGGCCGTCGCGGCGGTTGCGCGAATCAGCAACGACGACGTTGTAAAACGGACGGTTCTTGGAGCCGCCACGGGAAAGACGAATAATGACCATATAAAACCTATTAAGTTATAAGCCCAGCAAAAGGGCGCGAATTCTACGACATCTGGGGTGCTTCTGGCAACCCGTAGAAAATCAACGGGTTTATCGGTGCAATAAGACTTCAAGGACGAACTTGGTGCCCAGGTAGGCCAGCAGCAGGAACACGAAACCGCTCACCGTCCAGCGCACCGCGGTGCGGCCGCGCCAGCCGTAGGAATAATGCCCCCAGAGCAGCACGGCGAACACGCCCCAAGACACGAAACCGAACAGCGCCTTGTGGTTGAACTGCCATGCCTTGCCGAAGATTTCCTCGGAGAACACCGCGCCGGATGCGAGCGTCAGCGTCAGCAGCACGAAGCCGATGGCGATCATGCGGAACAGCAGGGTTTCCATGGTCAGCAGCGGCGGCAGGCTTTGCAGCACGCGCGGCAGGGTCGCGTGGTGCAGGCGCTTTTCCACCTGCGAGATCAGCACCGCGTGCAGCATGGCGATGGTGAACAGGCTGTAGGCCAGCATCGCGGCGGCAATATGCGCCTTGAAGGCAAATAGTTGAGTGTTCTCCAGCTGGTGCGCCGACGGGAAGAGTTCCGGCAGCAGCACCGCCGCCGACGCCAAGGGTAAAACCAACGCCTGCAACCCGCCGATGGGGTAGAAGAAGCGCGACAGCCAGTACACCAGCAGCGTCAGCCAGAAGATCAGCGACAACGCGTTCAGCAGACTCAGGTTGAAGCCGCCGTTGGCAAACACATCCTGAATGAGCAGGTAACCGTGCAAGACCAGCGGGATCAGCACCAGATGCCCTATCGCCCCGCGGCTTAGCGCATCCCCCTCGCCGCGCGCCTGCGCCCGCCAGAAATAGGCGGCCAGCACGCCATAGGCGGCGGCAACGATCAGGGCAAGGAGAATGTTAGGCATTTTTGTCAGGATGTTTTAGACTTCGCGAATTCTACACCATACGCAATAACATACCCATATGCTGGACAATCTGACGCAACGCCTTTCCGGCGTCATCAAGACCCTGCGCGGTCAGGCGCGCCTCACCGAGAGCAACATCCAGGACGCCCTGCGCGAAGTGCGCATGGCGCTGCTCGAAGCCGATGTCGCGCTGCCGGTCGTCAAGGACTTCATCGCCCAGGTCAAGGAGGCCGCGCTCGGCCAGGAAGTCATCGGCAACCTGAATCCGGGGCAGGCTCTGATCGGCGTGGTGCACCGCGAGCTCACCAAGCTGATGGGCGAGCACAACGATGCGCTCAACCTCGCCACCACCCCGCCCGCCGTGATCCTGATGGCCGGCCTGCAGGGCGCCGGCAAGACCACCACCAGCGGCAAGCTCGCCAAGCTGCTGCGCGACCAGCAGAAGAAGAAGGTGCTGCTGGTCAGCTGCGACGTATACCGCCCCGCGGCGATCGAGCAACTGCGCACGCTGGCGCAGCAGCTGGAGATCGATTTCTTCGCCTCCGACATCGGCCAGAAGCCGAGGGACATCGCGCTGGCCGCGCATGACTACGCGAAAAAACACTACCACGACGTGCTGATCGTCGATACCGCCGGCCGCCTCGCCATCGACGAAGCGATGATGGAGGAGATCAAGCAGCTGCATGCCGCGCTCAAGCCGATCGAGACGCTGTTCGTGGTCGATGCGATGACCGGACAGGACGCGGTGAACACCGCCAAGGCGTTCGGCGACGCGCTGCCGCTGACCGGCGTGATCCTCACCAAGCTGGACGGCGACGCGCGCGGCGGCGCGGCGCTCTCGGTGCGCCACATCACCGGCAAGCCGATCAAGTTCGTCGGCGTGAGCGAGAAACCCGCCGGCCTCGAAGCCTTCCACCCCGAGCGCATGGCCTCGCGCGTGCTCGGCATGGGCGACGTGCTGTCGCTGATCGAGGAAGCGCAGCGCGGCGTCGATCACGCCGAAGCCGAGAAGCTCGCCAAGAAAGTCAAAAGCGGGCAAGGCTTCGACCTCAACGACTTCAAGATGCAGATCGTGCAGATGCGCAAGATGGGCGGCATGTCCGCGCTGATGGACAAGCTGCCCGCGCAACTCAGCCAGGCGGCGGCCGGCGCCAAGGTGGACGACAAGCAGATCAACCGCACCGAAGCCATCATCAACTCGATGACGCCGGCGGAGCGCAGCAAGCCGGAGCTCATCAAGGCCTCGCGCAAGCGGCGCATCGCCGCCGGTGCGGGCGTGCAGGTGATGCATGTCAACCAGCTGCTCAACCAGTTCGAGCAGACGCAGAAGATGATGAAGATGCTCGGCAAGGGCGGCGGCATGGCCAAGCTGATGCGCGGCATGGCGGGGAAATTCCCCGGCATGGGGCGCTAGACTTCACCCGGTATCGTGGCCATCAAAGCCATCATCTTCGACGTCGACGGCACGCTCGCCGACACCGAGGACGGACACCGCCAGTCGTTCAACAAGGCCTTCGCCGAATGCGGCTTCGACTGGCACTGGGATGCGGCGCTGTACGACAAACTGCTCGCAGTGACCGGCGGCAAGGAGCGCATCAAGTATTTCGTCTCGGATTTCCTGACCGGCTATGCCAGGCCAGAAGACTTCGAGGACGTCGTCAAGCGCCTGCATGCGGTGAAGACACAACACTACAACGCCATGCTGCGCGAAGGCCGCATCCCGCTGCGCCCCGGCATCCGGCAACTGATCTCGGATGCGCATGAAGCCGGCATCCTGCTGGCCATCGCGACCACAACCACGCCGGAGAACGTCGCCACGCTGCTCGAGGTCGGGCTCGGCAAGGACTGGCAGAAACACTTCGCGGCTCTCGGATGCGGCGACATCGTGCCGCACAAGAAACCCGCGCCGGACATCTATTTCTGGGTGCTGGAGAAACTCGGCCTGCCCGCCGCCGCATGCATCGCGCTGGAAGACTCCGAAAACGGCCTGTGTGCCAGCCTCGCGGCAGGCATCCGGACTTTCGTCGTCCGCAACCGCTACACGCGCAGCCAGGATTTTTCGGGTGCTGCGGCGGTGTTCGACGACCTGGATAATCTGGAAAATTTCTACCGGATAACCGGCTTGCTGCTTCCCAAACCGCGGATTTCTGTTTAGCATTCACTCGCCAAGGGGGTGTAGCTCAGTTGGGAGAGCGTCTGGTTCGCAATCAGAAGGCCAGCGGTTCGATTCCGCTCACCTCCACCATCTGTCATTCCATAAAGTATTCAGCTATATAAAGTATCGGATAGAATGCACGCTTTGCATTTCGTATTTGATTGAAGGATCGTATGTACCAAATCGCACCAAGCATTCTTTCCGCCAACTTCGCCAAGCTTGGCGAGGAAGTCGACAACGTCCTAACCTCCGGCGCGGACATCGTGCACTTCGACGTGATGGACAACCACTACGTCCCCAACCTGACCATCGGCCCGCTGGTGTGCGAAGCGCTGCGCAAGCATGGCGTGACCGCACCGATCGACGTGCACCTGATGATCAAGCCGGTGGATCGCATCATCCCCGATTTCGCCAAGGCGGGCGCGACCTACATCACTTTCCACCCGGAAGCCTCCGAGCATATCGACCGCACCATCGGCTTGATCCGCGAGAACGGCTGCAAGCCGGGGTTGGTGTTCAACCCGGCCACGCCGCTGGACGTGCTGGAATACACGCTGCCAAAGATCGACATGGTGCTGCTGATGTCGGTGAACCCCGGCTTCGGCGGGCAGAAGTTCATTCCCTACGTGCTGGACAAGGCGCGCAAGGTGCGCAAGATGATCGATGCAGGCGGCTACAACTGCCGCCTGGAAATCGACGGCGGTGTGGGCCCGGCCAACATCCGCGAAGTGGCCGCGGCCGGCGCGGACACCTTCGTTGCCGGCTCCGCCATTTTCGGCGCGCGCAAGGACAGCGACCCGCACCGTTACGACAGCGTGATCGCGGCGATGCGCGCCGAGCTCGCCAAGGTGTAGCCATCATGCGCGCCCGCCTGTTCCTGTTGCCGATAGCCGCCCTCGCGCTGGCTGGCTGCGAGCGGTTTACGGGCGCCAATCAGCAGAAGACTCTCGACGCCGAGGCGATCGGCTATGCCTGCCGCGTGTCGCTGAAAACGCCCGAAGACTGCATGAAGGAAAACGACACGCACAGCCCGACTTCCGTGTTGTACGGCTGGAAGGAAGCCGACAAGGACATCAAGGAAAAGGCCATCGACCCCACCATGGGCAGGCACGCGCCACAGGCCCCGCAAAGCACACCGCCTGCTGCAGAAAGCAAACCAGTCGCCGCGGCCGAAGGCAAGCCCGCTCAGGGCACCGCCGAAAAACCGGCTGGCCGCTAACGGTACGGCCATGCAGCAAGCCGCGCCCATCAGAAGATTCTCCACCCCCGTCAGCGTGCGCGCCATCGTCGCCGACCTCGACGGCACGTTGCTGGACTCCGCGCCGCAACTGGCCGAAGCGGCCAACCGCATGCTGCGTGAAATCGGCTACGCACCCGTGCCGCAGGAACTGCTTGCCAGCTACATCGGCAACGGCATGGCCTGGCTGGTGAAGCGTGCGCTGACCGGCAAGATGCACGCCACGCCCGATGCCGCGCTGTTCGACCATGCCATGCCGATCTTCGAGAAGCACTACGCCGGCCTGCTGCTGGACAGCAAGCCGTACGACGGCGTGATCGAGGGTCTGGAAGCCATGCGCGCTGCGGGTTTCCGCCTGGGCTGCATCACCAACAAGGCTTCGCGTTTCACCGGGCCGCTGCTGGAAGGCGTCGGACTGGCGAAATATTTCGAGATCGTCGTGTCCGGCGACACGCTGCCGGAGAAGAAGCCGCATCCGCTGCCTTTGCTGCATGTGGCGGAATTCTTCGGCGTGCCGGTCGAACAACTGCTGATGATCGGCGACTCGCTGAACGACACCCTCGCGGCGCGCGCCGCCGGTTGCCCGGTGTTCTGCGTGCCTTACGGTTATAATCACGGCGAGCCGGTAGAAACCCTGGACACGGATGCGGTGATCCCCAACCTGTCCGCAGCCCTGACGCTCATAAAACGCATTTGAACATGAAACATCAATACCTCCATTTTTCGAAGACTGCCTGCTGGCGATGGTGAGCGCTGCTTCACCGGATGCACCGCATCCACGCATCGTCTTCGAAACAATATAGGAGGTTTTCATGCTGCACCCCATCACCGAACAAGAATTCAACGCGCTTGCCGAGCAAGGCTACAACCGCATCCCGCTGGTCAGCGAGACCTTTGCCGACCTCGACACGCCGCTGTCGCTGTACCTCAAGCTCGCCAACAAGCCCTATTCCTACCTGCTGGAATCGGTGCAGGGCGGCGAGCGCTTCGGGCGCTACTCCTTCATCGGCCTGCCCGCCGACACGCGCATCACGGTGCGCGGCAAGCAGGTCACGCTGACGCACCAGAATAGCGAGACTAAGCACGAAGCCGAGAATCCGCTGGATTTCATCCGCGAATACCAGACGCGCTTCAAGGTCGCCGAACTGCCCGGCCTGCCGCGCTTCTGTGGCGGGCTCGCGGGCTATTTCGGCTACGACACGATCCGCTACATCGAGCCGCGCCTGGCCAAAACTCAAAAGCCGGACACACTCGGTACGCCCGACATCCTGCTGATGCTCACCGAGCAGCTCGCGGTAGTAGACAATCTTTCCGGCAAGCTCACCTTCATCGTCTATGCCAACCCGGAACAGGCCGATGCCTACGAACTTGCGAAACAACGCCTGCACGAGCTGACCACGCGGTTGCGCCAGCCGGTGGACATCCCGCACGCTCCTGCCATGCATGGCGGCGAGGCAAGGTCAGAATTCGGCGAGGCCGCGTTCAAGCAGGCGGTGGTCAAGGCCAAGCAATACATCTTCGACGGCGACATCATGCAGGTGGTGCTGGCGCAGCGCATGGCGCAGCCCTTCCCGGCCGCGCCACTATCGCTGTATCGCGCGCTGCGCAGCGTGAACCCTTCGCCGTACATGTTCTATTACGACATGGGCGACCACCACGTGGTCGGCGCATCGCCGGAAATATTGGTTCGATTGGAAGGCGATACCGCCACGGTGCGCCCGATCGCCGGGACGCGCCCGCGCGGCAAGACGCAGCAGCAGGATATTGAGCTCGCGGAAGAACTGCTGGCCGACCCGAAAGAGCTGGCCGAGCACCTGATGCTGATCGATCTCGGGCGCAACGACATCGGGCGCGTCGCGCAAAACGGCACGGTGAAGCTCACCGAGAAGATGATCATCGAACGTTATTCGCACGTGATGCACATCGTCTCCAACGTCGAGGCCGCGCTCAAGCCTGGCCTGAATGCGATGGACGTGCTCAAGGCTACCTTCCCCGCCGGTACGGTCAGCGGCGCAGCCAAGGTGCGCGCGATGGAGATCATCGACGAACTGGAACCGAGCAAGCGCGGTATCTACGCGGGCGCAGTCGGCTATCTCGGCTTCAACGGCGACATGGACCTGGCTATCGCGCTGCGCACCGCCGTGGTGAAGGACGGCATGCTCTACGTGCAGGCGGGGGCGGGCATCGTCGCCGACTCGGTGCCGGACAGCGAATGGACCGAGACGCAGAACAAGGCGCGCGCCGTGCTGCGCGCCGCGGAGATGGTGCTGGCGGGGCTTGATGCGGAAGTACCTCGCTAGAGGATCTTTTGATGTTTGGAATAAACAGCTTGGGGGCTCAATTTTCTAGTTGCCATTTTTTCCTGCTAGGAGTGAGCCTTGCTGCACTCCTTTTTCCCGATATTGCACTAGGTGACTATGGGGAGAAATTTCTATCTGTCCGGTGCAACCCTGAGGCGGGCGTATTCGAAGTAGAGCCTCGGATCATTTGGAACGGAACATTGGACGCTCTGCGTAGCGACATTGAACAGAGCAATGGCAATGTAAGACTTGGAGACACCCTGCTCATTCAATTTAGCTTGAATCCTCCTGCAATACAGCCAACAGGCAACTTGGAGGCAAAGTGCACTATATCCAGATCACATCTCAAAGCGATTGTCCACGGATGGGATTTTCCAAAGCTTGAGCTTTTTTCAGAAGATGAACAGATTGCGAATCTCACTATTGGATACGTCTGGCAGTTCAGTGGATACGTTTTTCGTGTCCGCTATACACCAACTGGAGGATGGGAGGAGTTTTGTGGTGGTGATAAAAAAATAAACTCATGGCGTACTCTCGATAGAAAGCGCCTTGATACAAACTGCCCTACACATTGATGCATGGCTCACCACTGAAGCCTCGTTAGCCTACGTAGAGTGCAATCATTCTGCGCCGAAAGAAACATCTAGTGCATTGTGTCTTATGGCATCTATAAAGATAGATTATGTTGCGACTGACTGAAATCAGGCTGCCGCTCGACCATCCCGAGGAGGCCATCGGAGATGCCATCCTCGGGCGGCTAGTCATTCCTGCGGAAGACCTGATCCGCTATACCGTATTCAAGCGCGGCGTGGACGCGCGCAAGAAGAGCCACATCCTGTTCACATACACGCTCGATGTGGAAGTTCGCGACGAAACGGAAATCCTCGCGCGTCTCGACAGCGACCCGCATGTCAAACCCGCGCCGGACACCAGCTACCATTTCGTCGCGCAGGCGCCGCAACATCTTGCCGAACGTCCCGTGGTGATCGGCATAGGCCCCGCCGGACTGTTCGCCGGACTGATCCTCGCGCAGATGGGCTTCCGCCCGCTGATCCTGGAGCGCGGCAAAGCCGTTCGCGAAAGAACGAAGGACACCTGGGGGCTGTGGCGGCAGGGCGTGCTCAACCCGGAATCCAACGTGCAGTTCGGCGAGGGCGGCGCGGGCACGTTCTCCGACGGCAAGCTGTACAGCCAGATCAAGGACCCCCGACACCTCGGCCGCAAGGTGATGGAGGAATTCGTCAAGGCAGGTGCGCCGGAAGAAATCCTCTACGTCAGCCATCCGCATATCGGCACCTTCCGCCTCGTGGGCATGGTTGAAAAAATGCGCGAGACCATCCAGTCGCTGGGCGGCGAGATCCACTTCCAGAGCCGCGTGGACGACATCGAGATCGACAACGGCAGAGTGTGCGGCGTGGTGCTCGGCAGCGGCGAGCGCATCGCCACGCATCACCTGATGCTCGCGATCGGCCACAGCGCGCGCGACACCTTCGAGATGCTGCACAAGCGCGGCGTGTACATCGAGGCCAAGCCGTTTTCGATCGGCTTTCGCATCGAGCATCCGCAGTCGCTGATCGACCGCGCGCGCTACGGCGACAACGCGGGCAACCCGCTGCTGGGCGCGGCGGACTACAAGCTGGTGCATCACGCGAAGAACGGGCGCTCGGTGTACAGCTTCTGCATGTGCCCCGGCGGCACGGTGGTTGCCGCGACCTCGGAAGCGGGGCGAGTGGTCACCAATGGCATGAGCCAGTATTCGCGCAACGAGCGCAACGCCAACAGCGGCATCGTGGTCGGTATCACGCCCGAGCAGGACTATCCCGGCGACCCGCTCGCGGGCATCGAATTCCAGCGCCGCTGGGAGTCGCGCGCCTTCGAGCTGGGCGGCGGAAACTACCAGGCACCCGGGCAACTGGTCGGCGACTTCCTCGCAGGCAGGCCTTCGCGCAACTTTGGCGCGGTGCAGCCGTCTTACACTCCCGGCGTGCATTTATGCGATTTGGGCAGCGCCCTGCCGGACTATGCAATCGCCGCGATCCGCGAAGCGCTGCCCGCCTTTGCGAAGCAGATCAAGGGATTCGACCTTGCGGACGCGGTGCTCACTGGCGTCGAGACGCGTACCTCATCGCCGATCCGCATCAAGCGCCGCGACGAAGATTTGCAGAGCATCAACACGCAAGGCCTGTACCCGACTGGAGAAGGCGCGGGCTACGCGGGCGGCATCCTGTCGGCGGCGGTGGACGGCATCCGGGTTGCCGAAGCGGTGGCTTTGAGTATGATGCGCACAAACGATGAATAGACTGGAACAGACATGCTTTTGATGATCGACAATTATGATTCCTTCACCTACAACCTGGTGCAGTATTTCGCCGAGCTCGTCGCGGACGTGGTGGTGCGCCGCAACGACGAAGTCACGGTCGAACAGATCAAGGAAATGAACCCGCAGCAGATCGTGGTGTCGCCCGGCCCATGCACGCCGAACGAGGCGGGCGTGTCGGTGGCGGCGATCAAGCAGTTTGCGGGCAAGATACCCATCCTCGGCGTGTGCCTCGGCCACCAGAGCATTGGCCAAGCGTTCGGCGGCAGGATCGTGCACGCCAGGCAACTGATGCACGGCAAGACCTCGGCGATCCACCACAAGAACACCAGCGTGTTCACCGGCCTGCCGAACCCGTTCACCGCAACGCGCTATCACTCGCTGGTGATCGAGCGCGCGACCCTGCCGGACTGTCTGGAAGTTACCGCGTGGACCGACGACGGCGAAATCATGGGCGTGCGCCACAAGACGCTCGCGGTGCACGGCGTGCAATTCCATCCCGAATCCATCCTGACCGAACACGGGCACGACATGCTGAAGAATTTCCTGGAGGGAAAGAAATGACCATGATGACGCCGCAACAAGCCCTCGCCCGCCTGATCGATCAGCGCGAAATCTTCTACGACGAGATGCTGTCGCTGATGCGCCAGATCATGGGTGGCGAAGTCACGCCGGCGCAGATCGCCGGCATCCTCGTCGGCCTGCGCGTCAAGAAGGAAACCATCGGGGAAATTTCCGCCGCCGCTTTCGTGATGCGCGAATTTTCCGCCAAGGTGCCAGTCGCCAACCGCGACCACCTGATGGACACCTGCGGCACCGGCGGCGATGCGGCGCACACCTTCAACATCTCCACCGCCAGCGCGCTGGTCGCGGCGGCGGCGGGGGCGCGTGTCGCCAAGCACGGCGGGCGTTCGGTGTCTTCGACCTGCGGCTCGGCGGACGTGCTGGAAAAGCTCGGCGTCAACCTCAACCTGACCCCGGAACAGGTCGGGCGCTGCATCGACGAGATCGGCATCGGCTTCATGTTCGCCCCAAACTTTCACGGCGCGATGAAGTACGCCGCGCCGGTTCGCCGCGAGCTCGGCGTGCGCACGATTTTCAATGTGCTCGGCCCACTGACCAATCCCGCCGGGGCAGACAATCAGGTGATGGGCGTGTTCCACCCCGACCTGGTCGGCATCCAAGCGCGCGTGCTGCAACGTCTCGGCAGCCGCCATGTGCTGGTGGTGCACGGCGCGGACGGCATGGACGAGATTTCCATCAGCGGCGACACTTACGTCGCCGAGCTGAAAGACGGTGAAGTCAGTGAGTACACCGTATGTCCAGATGATTTCGGCCTGACCAGCGCACCCATCGATACGCTGCGTGTCACCAATGCCGACGAAGCGTGCAAAAAATTACTGGGCGTATTGAACAACGAAACCGGCGCACCGCGCGACATCGTGCAACTGAACGCCGGTGCGGCGATTTACGTGGCTGGCCTGACCGCCACGCTCAAGGAAGGCATTGCGAAGGCATATAGTGTGATCGCCAGCGGCGCGGCGAAGGAAAGGCTGGAGCAGCTCATCGCGCTGAGCAACCGTTTCAAGGGCTGACCGCCGCCTTTACACCCGCACGGGCTCGAAGGTCGCGTCCAGGTTCAGGTCGTCGCAGTAATCGAGGAAATTCCCGCGCAAGGTGGAAATGTGGATGTCGGCATGGATGCCCACCGTCATGTGCACGGAAAACATGGCCGTACCGGTATGCGGCGCCGGGTAAGTGTCGGTCTGGAGCTCCTCGATGTTGATGCCGTTCCTGGAAAAGAATACCGCCAGGTTGCGCACGATGCCGGGATGATCCATGGCCACCACCTCCACGCTGTAGGGAACCACCGGCTGCTTCTGCTCGCGTTTCTGGGTGCGCTTGTGGATGATGGTGAGCCCCAGCTGATCGCCCAGCGCCCCCATTTGCGCATCGAGCTTGGAAAGCGCGTGCCACGGGCCGGAAAGCAGCATGATCAGGGCGAACTGCCCACCCAGCACGGCCATGCGGCTTTCTTCGATGTTGCATCCGCTCTCGGCGATCCGGCTCGAAAGCCGGTCGACGAGACCGACCTTGTCTTCTCCCGAAGCGGTGATCACCAGATAATCGTTTTGCGTGTCTATGGCCATGATGCTGAGATGCGAAATTGAACGGCTCCCAGTGTAATGCCCCGCGGGACAATGCGCCAGCATGCCTTCCTGCGGCATGCCGATCCCTGCCGGCCTCATGGCTATTCCGGACCAAACTACGCAATTGACCCGATTTCATTGGATGGCGGACGCGCTATCCTCGCATCACCCCCAGCAGCCGATCGGCAATGAACCGGAGGTCACCATGAACATCCCCAGCCTTTCCGACTACGCTCCCTACGTAAACCGGGTCACGAACTACCTGGATGCGCAGACGGCTTCCGCACAGCAGTCCATCGATGAACTGCACCGGAACTCGGCAAGTTACGAGGTCAGAATTTCGGATTACGGGATGATACAGAGCGACCTGGCCAATCTCGAATCGGCCGCGCAACAACTGAGCGGGCCTGATGCTGCCATCGTCGCCGCCATCGACCCGGGCCGGATTACCGGCACGGTGCAATCATTCATCGACTCATACAACAGGGTGCAGGCCGAACTGTCCAAGTATCGTGCCGGAGGCTTGCCGGATGACCGGACGCTGGCGGAGATCGGCAACCGGCTTTCGGCTGGCGCGAGCCCCGCACAGCCCGCATCGGATGTGTCGCTTGAACAAATCGGAATCACGCGCAACCAGGATGGAGCACTGACTTTCGATACCCTGGTGTTTCAGGACGCCTATTCCCGGAATCCGGCAGGCGTTGCCCGTCTCTTCACCGGCAATGGAAACGGCCTCGCCGACCAGGCTTCGGTACAGCTGCAGAACGCCCTCCAGCCGGGCGGAGGCATCTCGTCGAATATCGATCAGTTGCTGTCGAAAATCCGGAAAAACCAGCAGATGGAGAGCCATATTGAGGATAGCGCCCTACGCAACCTGCAGCAGTCCGCACACCAGCATGCGCAGCAACTGGCGATGATGGTCGTCGCGCACATCATGGGACAGTTCATGCAGGACGCATCGTCCCGATCGGAGAATCACCCAGGCACCACAACCGGTGCGTCAAGACTCAAAACGCTGATGAGCGATCTCGCCAGCCGCTACAACAACCCCTCCCCCGCGGCAAACCCCGGCGTTCAGGCCTGAGTGTTTTTTGAATTGCCGGGGCGGCGTTCGATTTCAGCCAGCATGTCCGCCACCGTCGGGTAACGCAGCTTCACCTTCAGCTCCCGCTTCATGCGCCGGTTGGTCAGCCGCCGCGATTCATTCATGAACGACAGCAGCGCATCCGGAAGCACCCGCTGCGCCTCGGCGCGGCTGATGCGCGGTAGGTGCGGCAAGCCGAACGCATCCGCTACGGCATCGAAATATTCCCCCGTCTTCATCGGGTTGTCGTCGCCGGCGTGATACACGCGGCATGTCTTGCCGTGGCGCAAGGCCGCCACGGCGATGCGCGCCAGGTCGTCGGCGTGGATGTGGTTGGTGTAGCCGTCCTCGCCGTCGGCGATACACGGCAAGCCCTGTCGCAGGCGATCCAGCGGCAAGCGGTCGGCGGCGTAGATGCCCGGCACGCGCAGGATGCCGGCCTGCACGCGATTGCGCCTTGCCCAGTCGCGAATTTGCCTTTCGGCATCGGCGCGGCGCTGCGCGCGCGCCGTTTGCGGGTTGCGCGGGTGCGTTTCGCTCACGATGGCGCCGCCGCAATCGCCATACACGCCGCTGGTGCTGATGTACACCAGCCGTTCCGGCAATCTCCCAAGCGACAGCGCGGCCAGCAGGCGGCGGGTGCGCATATCGCGTGTGCCGCTGTTCGCGGGAGGAGCGAAGTGCAGCACGGCATCGGCCAGTCCGGCGATGCGTTCAAGGCTGGCGCGATCGTCCAGATCGCCCGGGATCGGCAGCACGCCGAGCGCGCGCAGTTTTTCGCGGCGCACCGGATTGCGCACCAGGGCGAAGATCCGGTAGCGGCGCGCAAGCAAAGGAATGGCGCGCATCGCCACGTCTCCGCAACCGATAATCAACAGACGTTTCATGACATAATTATACCTAGCGGCATAAACCTACTGCGCGGGCTGACATCGGGGTCGCGCGGTGCTCGGCATCCTCATGTACTTCCATGTACACTCCGGCGCCTGCGCTCCGGGCTCCCCCAATGTCAGCCCGCTCGCTACGGTTTCTGCCGCTAGGTATATGCCTTGTAATTTATCTTTTTCGACCTGACAGTTTCACCATGACCTTTCAAACCACCATCCGGCCGAGCGGCTACCAGTTCCCCATCGAAGAAAACGAAACCATCCTTGCAGCCGCGCTGAGGCACGGCTACACCCTGCCGTACAGCTGCCGCGAAGGCGCGTGCGGCGTATGCAAGGGCAGGGTCATGGAGGGCGAGGTGGATCACGGCAACCACCTGCCCAGCGCGCTGACCGAGATGGACAAGGCGGCGGGCATGACCCTGTTCTGCTGCGCCAGGCCGAAATCGGATTTAACGATCGAATGCCACACCGCAGGCAAAGCCAGCGACATCCCGGTGCGTATCATGCCCTGCCGCGTGCACAAAATGACCCGGCTGGCGGAGGACGTGATGGCGCTGCAGCTCGAACTGCCGCCGGGCGAACAATTACAGTTTGCGGCCGGACAACACATCGCCCTCCTGCCGAAAGACCAGAAACCGCGCAATTTCACGCTGGCCAACGCGCCGCACGAGGGCGGCTTCCTCGAACTGCATATCCGCAGGATGGAGGGCGGCGCCTTCACACAGCATGTGTTCAACGGGATGAAGGAGCGCGACATCCTGCGCTTCAAGGGCCCGCTCGGCGAGTTGCGCTTGCGCGAAGACTCCGGCAGGCCGACCATCTTCGTCGCCGACGGCACCGGTTTCGCACCCATCAAGGCGATGATCGAACATGCACTGCACCTCGGCCTGCAACGCCCCATGCACCTCTACTGGGGAGGAAGCCGGCCGGCCGATCTGTACATGATGGAGAAAATCAGGCAATGGGAAGGCAGCGGCATCAAGTTCACCCCGGTGCTTTCCGCAGCCTTGCCGGAAGACAACTGGCAGGGCAGAACCGGCCCGGTGCATCAGGCCGTGCTGGATGATTTCAGCGACCTGTCCGGCCATGAAGTCTACGCCTGCGGCACGCCGGAAATGGTGAATGCCGCGCGCCAGGACTTCACCGCGCAGCGCGGCTTGCCGGAGGCGTCGTTCTTCGCGAGCGCGTTCGTCCCGGCGCCGGCATTCGTGAGCCCATTTCAGCAATACCAGAGTCCGTTCTAAATTTCTTCGTTGAACCACGAAGGGCACGAAGAAAAGCAGCGCCACACTTTGGCGCAGGCCCATCGTACTGCGCCGGAATGAGGCCTAATGGATTTGTAGGAGCCCGATTTATCGGGCGATCTCAAGAAGCATCGCGCAACAAGTTGCGCTCCTGCAGGGGTGTTTTCCCCTAATGGATTATCCGGATTAAAGATTCGTGAACTTCGTTAACCAGCCACTCAGCGACCGTTGTTTGGTCGCCGAGTGGAATGGCCAGGAGTTCCATCAGTTCTTCGTGGTGAAGTGTTTTTTGGTCAACCGGCTTATTTGCCGCCCACCTTCATTTCGGCCGCCTGCTGGTAATACCCGAGCGCCTCACCGGCCTTGCCCGACTGTTCCGCGAGCTGCCCCAGCGCATGGTAGGCCGCGTGGCTCGGGGACACGCTGATGCTGGCATCCAGGTAGTTTTGCGCCTTGCCCCACAGCTTCTGGTGCAGGCACAGCTTGCCGAGCGCGAGCAGCAGCCCGGCATCGTCCTTGTGCTGGTTGAGCCATTTCTCGGCCTGCCTGATCTGTGCAATCACGTCTCCGGACTGGCAGTCGCCGTACAGCGCGACCAGCTCGCTGTCCCACTGCGCATTCAGGCTGTCGGAGAGCAGCTGCTGCGCGAGCTGCCCGCCGCCGAGCCGGATTAGCGCGCGTGCGGCCGTCGCCGCGATCTTGCCGCGCCGCTTGAATTCGGCAGGGATGTTTGCCAGATAGTCTGTCAGCCCTATCAAGTCGTCCTGCTGGCGGATCTTTTCCAGCCAGGCCTGCTGGCGCAGTTGCGCTGCCACCGTCACATCGATGGCTTCGTGCTTCTCCAGCTTCTCGATCAGGTTCAGCACTTCATCCCAGTTGCCCGCCTGCTGCTGCGCCTTGAGTTCCAGCGACAGCGCACCGGGATGCATCTTGGCGCCGCTGTCGCGCAACTCCTGCAGCGCGTGCAGCGCACCGCGCGAGTCGCGCTGATCGAGCATAAACTTGGCCGTTGCCATCAGGCGCAGGGTGGAATCGCCGGCCGTCTTGCCCTCGGCGGCGGACAGATAGGCGTCGCGTTTTTCGTATTCGCGCAATTCATGCGCGGAGCGCGCCGCGATGATGGGGTGCAGCGCGGACGTGTCGCCCAGCTCCATCGCGCGTGCCGAGGCCTTCTCCGCCGCGGCATAATGCCCTTCGAAGAACGCGTTGAGCGCCTCGCCCAGCAGTTCGCGCGCCTTGCCCTGGGCGCGCTCCATGCGGAATCTCCGCACATATGCCGGCAGCCGCACGACCGCGAACATCAGGCGCAGCAGCCCGTAGCCGGACACGAACGCGAGCATGAGCAGGACGATGAACAGCGTGAGCGACAGTTCGATGCGGTAGGGCGGGTACACCAGCAGCACATAGGCCGGGTTGTGCGACGCCGTCACCAGCGCGACCGCGGCGGCGAACAGCAACAGGATCCAGAGCAGATATTTCATTGCGCCGTTTTTTTGGCAGGGATGCGGTCTGCCGCGTGCTCGTGCGTCAGGCGGTAATTGCGCACTGCCTGCAGGCTCGGGCTGACGTCCGGCAAGTCGATGCTGACGGGAGAAGCGGAGATCTTCTTCAGTGCGGCCAGCACCCGCACGACCTCGTTCGATTTGCCGTCGAAATAGCGTGTGATCCATTGTTGCGCGGTTTTCATTTCCTGCCGGAAGCCGTCCTCGTCGCGCGACAGCAGGGCAAGGCGTGCCGAGAGCAGGCGCAGCTTGAGGTTTTCGCGCAGGAAAAATTCCTGGTTGGGCGGCAGCAGCGGAATCTCGGCCTTGCCGGTATCCTCGATACGCACCAGTTGCCTGGCGTCCTGCCAGATTTCGCGCAGCAGCCTCTGCCAGGTTGTTTCGTTCTTCGGCGCGGCGGCCTGTGCGGCCTCCTCCTTCTTCGCCACGCGCTGCTGATAGACCAGCGGCAATTCGTCCACGTCGGCGATCAGGCTGTCGAGCTGGAGGTTGATGCCGGTGATATCCACGCCGGGCAGGGCGCGCAGCTTGTCCATATCCTGGCCGATGGCCTTGCGCAGCCCGTTGAACGCCGGCCGGTCCATGCGCTGCAGGCGCGAGTCGGCGCTCTGCATCGCGATCAGCGCCGCCTTGACGTTGGCCGACAGCTGCAGCTGCTGCCCGGCGATCAGCAGCATCTGCTCGACCTCCGCCAGCGCGGTTTCATCGCGGCTGACCGACAGGTCGTTGTACAGAGCCTCCAGCGCAGCGCGCTGGTTCTGCGCCTCGGCATAGCGCGTCTCGAGCGCCGCTACCTTGACGGACAGCTCGCGCACCTCGCCCTGGCTTTGCGTCAGCAGCACCTGGTTGGCCTTGCCGGCGCCGTCCATCTCGGCGATTTTCTTCGCCAACTGCTGCTGCATGTCGCCGATCGCGCGATGCCCGTCGAACCATTGCCACAGGAAAATCACCACCAGCACCGCCAGCGTCATCTGCGTGAGATTCATCCTGGAAACAGCCGTCACGAAGGCATTGTGGCGCGGCTGCTCCTCGCTCCCGGCGCGTATGGTATTTTCGGTAGATTGCTGCTGCTCGTTCATGTCGGTTTCCCCGGAAGGCTGGCGCCGGAACACTGTCCTGCATTTTTCTGTCCTGCCCATGCTATCAAAGCCGACATCAATCCGTCATCCCCCGACCCGCTCGGCAACACCCACCGCCAGCCCTGCCGCTGCGCCAGTTCGGCGATGCGCGGATGCGGCACGAACAGCGGCAGGTCGCAGGCGCGACCCCGCGCCTCGCCCAGCATCTGCCAGAGGTATTCCAGCGCCTCGCTGCTCGTCACCGTGATCGCATCGGGCGCGGCATCCAGCAGCACGGCAATGTCCTGCTGCGGCCTGCTGCGCCGGTAGCAGGCCGCGTATTCCACTGCTGCGCCGCACGCCTTGAGCGTCTCGCCCAGCAGCTTGCGCCCACCGTCGCCACGGAAGATCAGCACGCGCCGTCCGGCGACATTTTGCAACTCCGGCAGAGCCAGCAAGCCCTCGCTATCGAAGTTTTCAAGGGGCACGATGACCTCGGCGACGCCGAGTTCGCGCAAGGCCTTCGCGCTGCCCTGCCCGACGGCGGCGATTTTCAGGTTGGATGGCAAACCGTCCGCAGCAAGGATCGCTGCCATGCCGTAACGCACGGCGTTCGGGCTGATGAAGATGGCGAGATCGAATTGCGCGAGGCGTGAAATCTGTTCGTGCAATGCCGCCGGGTCGGCGGCGGGCGCGATGTCGAGCAGCGGGAACAGCAACGGGATACCGCCCGCCTCCTGGATGCGCCGCACCAGCTGGGCGGCCTGCTCACGCGGCCGCGTGACGGCGATCTTCAGCCCGGCAAGCGGCAAATCACCCATTCAGGGCGGCAAGAATTTCGCCCGCGCCCTGAGCCAGCAAGGCATCGGCGACCCGCTTGCCCAGCGCCTCGGGGTCGGCTATCTCGCCGGTCAGGTCGGCGTGCACCATGCGTTTGCCGTCCGGGCTCGCGACGAAGCCGCGCATGCGCAGCTTGCCGTTCTGCACTTCGGCAAAACCACCCAGCGGCACCTGGCAGCTGCCCGCGAGCACGCGGCTCATGGCGCGCTCCGCGAGCACACAGGCGGCAGTATCGGGGTGGTGCAGCGGCTGCAGTGCGGTGATCACATCGGCGCGATCGGCGCGGCACTCGATACCCAATGCGCCCTGCCCGACAGCCGGCAGGCTGTCTTCGCTGGAAATGACGTTGCGGATGCGCTCGCCCAGCCCCAGGCGTTTCAGCCCGGCGGCGGCGAGGATGATCGCGGCATACTTGCCTTCGTCCAGCTTGCGCAGGCGGGTCTGCACGTTGCCGCGCAGCGGTTCGACGATCAGGTGCGGGAAGCGCGCGCGCAACTGGCTCTCGCGGCGCAGGCTGGAGGTGCCCACCACGCTGCCCGGCGGCAAATCTGCCAGGTTTTCATACTGGTTCGAGACAAACGCGTCGTGCGGGTCTTCGCGCTCGCCGATGGCGGCCAGCACAAAGTCTTCCGGCATATTCATCGGCACGTCCTTCAGCGAATGCACGGCGAGGTCGGCGCGCCCGTCTTCCAGCGCGGTCTCCAGCTCTTTCACGAACAGTCCCTTGCCGCCGATTTTCGACAACGTCACGTCGAGGATCTGGTCGCCCTGCGTGGTCATGCCGAGGATGCTGACCTCGGTTTGCGGATATAATGCGCGCAGCCTGTCCCGGATATGTTCGGCCTGCCACATGGCCAGCGCGCTTTCGCGCGAGGCGATCACCAGACGGGAGGGTGCAGTTGAGGATGCTTGACTCATCGGATTTCCTGAATTTCATTGATCGTACGCGTTGCATTCTAACATGAGGAGCGTCGCGCTTTTTCGTATGAATGAAATGCCGCCTGCTAGCGCCATGATCATTTCCCTCTCCTCAATCCTCTCCCGCAAGCGGGAGAGGAGGCGAACGTGAAAAGCAATCTTCAATTCCCGAATGTAATGAACCTGATTACCGCCCCCGCCGATATTTCCAGCAAGGACTTGCCGCTGCGCGAGGACGTGCGCCTGCTCGGCCGCATCCTCGGCGAGACACTGCGCGAACAGGAAGGCGAGGCGTCCTTCCAGCTCATCGAGAACGTGCGCCGCGCCGCGGTGCGCTTCCGCAGGACGCAGGACGACCGCGACCGTGAGCAGCTCGAACAGACGCTGGATGCGCTTTCGCCCGCCGAGACGCTGCTCGTGGTGCGCGCCTTCAGCTACTTCTCGCAACTGTCCAACATCGCCGAGGACCTGCACCACAACCGCCGCCACCGCGCCCACCTCAAGGCCGGCAGCACACCCAGGGACGGAAGCCTGCCGCTGGCGCTGAAGCGCGCCAAAGAAAAGCGCATCGGCAAAAAAAACCTGCAGGCGTTCCTGGACGGCGCGCTGATCTCGCCGGTATTGACCGCGCATCCCACCGAGGTGCAGCGCAAGAGCATCCTCGACTGCCAGCTGGTCATCTCGCGCCTGCTCTCCGAACGCGACCGCATCGACATGACGCCCGACGAGCTTGCCGAGAACGAGGAGGCCCTGCACCGCTTCGTGCTTATCCTGTGGCAGACGCGCATGCTGCGCACCGCCAGGCTGACCGTGCGCGACGAAATCAACAACGGGCTGGAGTATTACCGCTACACCTTCCTCAACGAGATTCCCAGGATTTACGCCAATCTGGAAAAGCAACTGGAGGCGCACTTCGGCGAAAATATCCGCATTCCGCCGCTGCTGCGCGTAGGCAGCTGGATCGGCGGCGACCGCGACGGCAACCCCTTCGTCACACACGACGTGATGCTGGATGCGGTACAGCAGCATTCCGCACTGGCGTTCGAACACTACCTGAATGAAACCTATATTCTCGGCAGGCGGTTGAGCCTGACCGACCGGCTGGTCGATGTCAGCGATGCGTTGCGCAAGCTTTCCGATGTTTCGCCGGACAAGGATGCCGCGCGCGAGGATGAGCCTTATCGCCGCGCGCTGAACCTGATCTATTCGCGCCTCTCGGCCACGGCCCGGCAGCTCGGGCACGAAATCACGCACCTGCCGCCGTTGGACCGGCATGCGCAACCCTATGCCGCGCCGAAGGAATTCATCGCCGACCTCGACGTGCTGATCGACTCGCTGCTCAGGCACGGCGCGGTATACCTCGCGCGCGGGCGGATCGCCAGCCTGCGCCGCGCCGCCGAGGTGTTCGGCTTCCATCTCGCGCCGCTGGACATGCGCCAGCACAGCGCGATCCACGAGCAGACCGTGAGTGAGCTCTTCTCTCACGGCCTCGGCAAGCCAAACTACCCGGACCTGGACGAAGCTGAGCGGCGCGAGGTCTTGCTGGGCGCATTGCAAGCCGGCAAGCCGCTGCTCTCCGATATCGAACAGTACACGCCGATGACGCAGAGCGAGCTGCGCACCATGCAGGCCGCCGCGCTGATCCACCGGCGCTTCGGCCGCGCGGCGCTGCCCAACCACATCATCTCCAAGACCGATGCGGTGAGCGACATGCTGGAGCTCGCGCTGATGCTTCAGCAGGTCGGGCTGCTGGAAGGCGACAACCAACTGCACGTCAATATCATCCCGCTGTTCGAGACCATCGAGGACCTGCGCGGCTGCGGCGTCATCATGGACGAGCTGTTCGCTATTCCCTGGTACCGCAAGCTGCTGGAAAGCCGCGGCAACACGCAGGAGGTAATGCTCGGCTACTCCGACAGTAACAAGGATGGCGGCTACCTCACCGCAAACTGGGAACTGTACAAGGCCGAGCTGGAGCTGGTGAAGGTGTTCGAGAAGCACGGCATCGAGCTGCGCCTGTTCCACGGGCGCGGCGGCACCGTCGGGCGCGGCGGCGGGCCGAGCTACGACGCGATCCTCGCGCAGCCGCCGGGCAGCGTGAACGGACAGATCCGCATCACCGAGCAGGGCGAGGTGATCGCCAGCAAATACTCCAATCCAGAGATCGGGCGGCGCAACCTCGAGACGCTGATTGCCGCGACCATGGAGGCCACGCTGCTGCACCACCACGGCGCGGACAGCGCGATGCCGGAGTACCACCGCATCATGGAGGCGCTGAGCCTGGATGCGTTCGCCGCCTACCGCAGGCTGGTGTACGAGACGCCCGGCTTCACCGATTACTTCTTCGCCGCGACCCCGATCCGTGAGATCGCCGAGCTCAACATCGGCAGCCGCCCGGCGGCGCGCAAGGCATCCGACCGCATCGAGGACCTGCGCGCGATCCCCTGGGTGTTCAGCTGGAGCCTGAACCGCGCGCTGCTGCCGGGCTGGTTCGGCTACGGCAGCGCGGTGAAGCGCTTCGTCGAACGCGAGGGCAAGGCCGGACTCGCGCAGTTACAAACAATGTACAGGAACTGGGCGTTCTTCCGCGGCCTGATGTCCAACATGGACATGGTGCTGTCCAAGACCGACATGGGCATCGCCTCGCGCTACGCCGAACTGGTGGAGGATAAAGCCTTGCGCGAACGGGTCTTCGGTGCGATCCACCGCGAATGGGAGGACACCGTGGAGATGCTGTTCGCCGTGACCGGCAACACCACGCTGCTGCAGGACAACCCTACGTTCGCGCGCAGCCTGCTCACGCGCACCCCCTACATCGACCCGCTCAACCATTTGCAGGTCGCGCTGCTGGAACGCCACCGCGCCGGGGACGACGACGTACTGGTGAAACGCGCGATCCATCTCACGATCAACGGCATTGCGACCGGTTTACGGAACAGCGGCTAGATTTCCTGTCTAACGACCGCGCCCGCTCGCCAAAAATGTTCATGCGTAATTTTATTCTCGCTCTCACCACCGTCCTGCTGCTCGCCTCGTGCAAAAGCGTGTCGACCGGGAGCGTCATCACCGTCGCGACCAGCAGCAGCCCGCAGGCGGCGGCGCGCGCACTGCTCCAGCGCAAGAAGCTCGCCTATATACGCAACCCCGTGCAGATCGCCAACGACCTGAAGGGCGTGCAGCGCGATTTCAAACGGCTGATGGACATCCTGAGCGGCAACGCTGGCAAGAAGTGGGGCCAGAAGGAAGCTCGCCTGCCCGATCGCACCCACTACGTCAAATACACGCAGGGCTACCTCTCGCGCGCCATCGTGGACTTCGACCGCGGCGAGATCACCGTCGAGACGCTGGACGAAAAGAATCCCGCGAACAGCCTGAAGGACGCCATCGTCACCACCCTGCTCACCCCCGATGACCCGCGCGCGGTCGACCTGTTCTCGGACAGCTCGATCAAGCTGACCGGCGAGCGCGATCCCTATCTACTCGGGCTGGTGCTCGACGACAACGGCCGCGCCATCGCCACGCCGCAGCAGGCCGATCGCTTTGCCGGAAGTCTGGTCAAGGATGCGCAGAGCCGCAGCGTGAAGACCGACGCGGGCAGCAAACAGGCCCGGTTCGTGAAGTTCGCCATGGTCAGTAACTTCGCGAACAAGCAGGCAGAAAAATACCGCCCGCTGGTGGAAAAATACGCCAAGACCTACGACGTCAGCCCGAGCCTGGTGTTCGCCATCATGCGCACCGAGAGCAACTTCAATCCCTTCGCGGTCAGTTCTGCCCCCGCCTACGGCCTGATGCAGCTCGTGCCGAGCAGTGGCGGGCGCGACGCCTACAAGCGCGCCAAAGGCGCGAACGAAATGCCGAGCAAGCAGTACCTGTTCAACGCGGAAAACAACATCGAGCTCGGCGTGGCCTACCTCAACGTGCTGGCCTTCGACGAACTGGACGAAGTGGCCGACCCGGTGTCGCGCGAATACTGCGTCATCTCCGCCTACAACACCGGCCCCGGCAACGTGCTGCGCGCATTCGGCGGCTCGTCGAAGAACCGCGACGGCGCCCTGGACGAAATCAACCGCATGGCCGCGCCCGCCGTGTACGACCGACTGCGCGCGAAGCTCCCCTACGCCGAGACGCGGCAGTATTTGCAGAAGGTGGTGGGATTCAGGAAGCAGTTCATTGCGCTGAACTGAGCAGTTCGCAGGATGTATGGCCAACAACAATCAAAACCGCCGGGGGTAGCCCGGCAGCTAGTCACTTTCTTTTGTGTCGCCAAAAGAAAGTGACCCAAGAAAAGGCGACCCCGGTTTGCCGCCCACTTCGTGGGTACCCTGCGTTGCTCGACTGGTCAGGCGGCTGCGGAACTCGCGCTACGCGCTCAGACAGTCCTCGCCGAAATCCCCTGACCAGCCTGCGCTACTCGGCGGCGCTCAGGGGAAATGAAAATCTAAAACCCCAAAGGCAGATGGGTTTCGCGTTGCTCAACCCATCCTACGTACTGAGTATTTCCGACTATACCGAATTATCTAGATAATTCGGTATATTGATTCGGGCGGGATACTCGGATAGGGTGCACGGGTTGCCGAAGACATTCAACCGCGTAATGGTTTTCTGTCCAGCCATAGGCAGCACTAAAAAATCACAACAGAATAAAAACATAATTTCACGTAATCATAAAATTTTATCCGCCGCTTTGACGCAATGTTTTTGCATCAATTGGGGTGGCGCTTTTGGTTAGCGTAAATAAGGGAGAGGTAGGAATGAAGGAAAAAATGAAGGCCCATGCCTTTGGTATTAAAAGGCATAACAACAGCGGCGACCTCCAAGATCTCTTAGCACAAATAAAAGACGATCAACTTAGCAAGCGAGTTAGGTCCATCGGATTTTCTGATATGCGAATCGAGGACGTTACCCAAAAAAATGGGTTATGGTTTTTCGATTTTGGGAAATTTAGAGAGCAACACGGCCCTGGGAAAGCATCAAAAGCCACACCTGTACAGGGCTTCTCATTTAAAAATGGTGAAGTTTTTTGCGAAGAAACGGCTTGTTTATATATCCCATCATCCTGTCATTTAATAATTCAATATAACCATCACGGTGCCAGGGTAGGGAAAATTCAGGAATACCTGAATTATTACGATCCAAATAATACGTATGCATTTGAGTTAGTTCCGAAATACGATGAAGCCATAGAACGAAAGTTTCGTAATCGGGCGGCCACGAAAAAAATAATTTTTGAAATTGACCCAAGATTTTTGAATCAGGCCGATAGAGTTGCAGGCACCGCTCTTACTCAAGCCTTGGATTTAGGAGAGCAATCACAGGGTGAAAAGGTAGAATTAACAATTTCTGCAGGCAGACCAAGGCAAAACTATCTGAGTCAGTTCATCGATAAAACTGCAGAAATATTAAAGAAAAAGGCTGGCGAAAATCCAGATGGAATAACAAAACTCAAAGTAGGCATTCTAGAAAATCTTGATAGTCGCATGGAGGTTCTCGATCTCATAGCCCAAAGACTAGTGCACGAATTTGAAGATATCCCGCTGGGGCCTGATCTACGTTTCCCCAAGGCTGAACGTTACAAGGCCTTGGAGCGAGCGTACAACAGCTGGAAAAATGTTCTAAAGAAATGAAATCTATATACCTAGAAAGGATTGCTCCATACATTCTTGCCATTGCGGGCGCACTTCTCTGGTGGAAGTTTCAGTTGGTATTACCTGCGGGTGACGGAATTCTTGGCTCCTCCCTTACCTTGGGTGCCATTCTCACGGGTTTTTTAGCCACAGCCAAAGCTATAGTGATGTCGTTAGATTCCCCAATAATGCACAGAATTCGTAACACCACATATGTAAACGATTTGGTGTCATACCTTAGCCAAGCAATCTGGCTGAGTTTCGGTTTTTGTATAGTTTCTATTGTTGGTTTCTTTTTAGCTACGAATAGCTTGTGGTATGGCTTGACGTGGATTGTATTTGGTTTAGCTAGTGCAGGAGCCTTCATCAGGGTAACAAATATCATGCTTAAGATAATTAAGCATCCGCCCCAATAATTTGGAAAAATTTGAAGGGGGTTAGCTCAGCATCACATTTGATTTCAAGGCATGGTGCGCGCAGCCCACCATGCCTTTGTTTTTTGTTTTCCATCCCCTGTGCGCCGCCGAGTAGATACCGTCTTCCTCGTCAACTGATTTTTGCATAGTCATGGCGATAGGGTTGACGGGTTTTGAGGACGCCGTAGCACAGATGCACCAGTTTGCGCATAGCGGCGCCGAGCGCGGACATCTTGGATTTACCTCTGGCGAGCAGGCGTTCGTAGATTGCTTTGACGTGTGGGTTGCAACGTATTGCCACGACAGCCGCCATGTACAGCACAGCGCGTATTCTGGCAGGTCCCGCCTTGGAGAGTCTCGATCGCCCCAATATCGAACTTCCCGACTGCCGTTCTATGGGAACCAGGCCAAGATAGGCCGCAAGCTGTTCGGCTGAGCCGAAGTTATGGCTGTGCATGACCGCCAGCAGATTGTTTCCAACCTGCGGCCCCACCGCAGGGATGCTCTGGAGCAGTGACAGGTCTTTCTTGAGTCCCGGATGATGATCGATATGTTGATCAATGTCCTGCTGCAATTGCGCGAGTTGCCCGGACAGGAATGCAATGCTGTCGGAGATGGATTGCTGTATCAGTGCTGGAGTGTCCGTGGCATCGGCTTTCTCCCGCCGGTTGCGCTCGCGTTGCAGGTCTTGGGCAATGGCATCGCGCCGCGTAATCAGCGCCTGCAATATCCGCGCCTCTGGCGCAGGCGGCACCCAAGCTGCAGGCTTGAGCAAGGCGCCATAGCGAGCCAAGACAAAGCTATCTACCCCGTCCGTCTTGGTGCGCACCGCCAGCCCACGCCCGAAGTCCTTGACCTGCGCCGGATTGACAATGGAAACCGCTACACCCGCATCAGCCAGCGCCAGCGCGGCCTGCTCGTGGTAAACCCCCGTTCCTTCCATGACCACATGCAACTCTGCTAGGGAAACGTGTTGCTTTACGACCCAAGCCAGCAAATCAGCAATGCCGGACTTGCTGTTACTGATCACCTTGGCCTTGCGCTTGCCAATGGCATCATCCAGCAACAGGCAACAATCCAGCTTGGCCTTGGCGACATCCATACCGAGATAAAACATGATGACCTCCGTTACAATGGTGCCAACTTCGCCCACTTGCCTTGTGCATTCAGGGTTTGCCCCTTGGCTACCGTTCAGTGTCTTTGCTGGCGATGTGGTGAAGCAGAGGGCTTAATCTACTCGACAAGGTCAGGCCTTAGCGCAGACTTCAAGCTGCCTCTGCTTCGGGTGGTGGTAGCTAACCACCACAATGGGGAAGATACAAGCACAGGCTGGTCAGGGGTAGTCCGACGAATATGTTTGAGCACGTGGCCGCGTAGCGGATCGTGCGAGTTTATGAGGAGGCCTGACCTGCCGAGCACACGAGGGAACCCACGAAGTGGGTGGCAAACTGGGGTCGCCTTCTTTTTGGTTACTTTTTCTTGGCGACGCAAGAAAAAGTGACTAGCTGCCGGGCTACCCCCGGCGGTTTTGGGTTTGATTGTCTGGATTCCGGCCTGCGCCGGAATGACGGTTGCCCTTCGATGCCTCAGGGCGAACGGCTGATTCACGACAACCTCAACTAAACTCCTTCACGATATGCTGCTGCCTCCGGCTGATCGCCAGCAACTCCTCCAGCCCTTTCAGCTTCACCATCCACCCGCTCCCCTCACCTTCCTCGCTGCCCTTCTCGAAGCCCGCTATCGCCTCCTTTGCCACCAGGCAGTTGCGGTGCACGCGCACGAAGCGCGTGGCGAATTCCTTCTCCAGCGCGGAGAGCGATTCTTCGAGCAGGTATTCGTGCTCGGCGGTGCGCACGGTGACGTACTTCAGCTCGGCGCGCAGGAACAGCACCTGCTCGATGGGCACGAGGTGGATCTTGCCGCGCTCGTGGATGGATAGGAATTTGCGCGGCTCGGGGAGCAGGTCGCGCAGCACCTCGGTCTGCACCGGCACGACTTCGCGCGCGCGGGTGAGCGATTCAAACAGCCGCTTCAGTCGGATCGGCTTGAGCAGATAGTCGATGGCATGCACCTCGAAGGCCTTGATCGCGTAGGTGTCGTAAGCGGTGGTGAAGATGATGACGGGCGGCCACTTCGCCACGCCCCCTTCGGCTGTGCCCAGGATAGGCCTGGGCATCTTCTGGATATGCTGCGCAAGCTCGATGCCGTCCATCTGCGGCATGCGGATGTCCAGCAGCACCACGTCGACGGGCACCTCCATCAGCAGGTCCAGCGCCTCCTGGCCGTTGCCCGCCTCGCCCACCACCTCCAGCGCCAGCTGGTCGCTGCAATCGTGCAGCAGGTCGCGCAGGCGGCTGCGCGCGGGCGGCTCGTCGTCCACGATGAGGATGCGCAGGGGCAGTTCGACGGTGCTCATAGGGTTTGCTCCTTCATGTACGGCAATGTGATTTCGACGCGGTAGAAGTCCGCGCCGTTCTCGACCTTGTAGCGCGCCTCGACGTCGAACAGCAGGGCGAGGCGCTCGCGGATGTTCTGCAGCGCCATCTTGTTGCCGGAATGCGGCGCGGCCTCGCGCGCCGTGCAGGGATTCTCCACCCCGATCCGCAACTCGTCGCCGCTGCGGTACAGCGCGACGGTGATGCTGCCGCCCTGCGGCAACGGCTCGATGCCGTGGTACACGGCGTTTTCCAGCAGCGGCTGCAGCAGCAGCGGCGGAATCAGCGCATCGTCCGGCACGTCCCGGATTTGCCAATCCACGCGCAGCCGTTCGCCCATGCGCAATTGCTCCAGGGCGATGTATCGCCTGCCCAGCTCGATCTCCTGGCGCAACGGCACGAAGTCCTGCGCCTCCGCCATCGCCATGCGGAACAGGTCGGACATATCCTCCAGCGCGGCCTCGGCCTGTTTTGGCTGGGCGCGCACGATGCTGAGCACGGCGTTGATGGTGTTGAACAGGAAGTGCGGCCGGATGCGCGCACGCAACACCTGCAGGCGCGCCTCGTGCAGGGCGCGCGACAGCACCTGGCTGCGCCAGCGGAAATACACCAGCAGGATGCCGCACACCAGCACGCTGAGCAACAGGTAGCGCACCGCGTCAAACCAGCCGCCGTCGCGCTCCAGCGGGCGATACAGATCGCCGCCGAAATAATAGGTGGCCAGCGTCACCACCGCCGCGAGAGCGCTCACCGCCAGTGCGCCGCGCCAATAGGCAAGCCGGGCCAGCCACGGCTGCGCCGCCCACAGCAGCAACAGGCAGGAGAGCAGCACCGGCGTGAGCAGTGTGGCGATCTGCATCATGCGCGACATCACGTCCGCCCATCCATACGCCTGCAGCAGCGCCTGCAGCAGTGCCAGGCCGTTGCTGATCAGCAGGATGCGCAAGGTCACGCCGAGGTTGCGAAAGTTGGGCAACGCGTCGGGCAGGGTGTTTTGTTTTATACTGCGCGCCTTATTCATGGCGGGAAATCTTACCGTTTTTCGGGGACAAGTGGGGGCGGCAATGCAAGATAAAGATACCTGGTCGGGGCGATTCTCGGAGCCGGTGGCGGAACTGGTGAAGCGCTACACCGCATCGGTGGACTTCGACCACAAGCTGGCCATGTTCGACATCCAGGGTTCGCGCGCGCATGCGCAGATGCTGGCCGCCTGCGGCATCATCGGCGCGCAGGACCTGGACGACATCCGGCGCGGCCTCGCGCAGATCGAGAACGAGATCATCGTCGGCGATTTCGCCTGGTCGCTCGACCTGGAAGACGTGCACCTCAACATCGAGAAGCGCCTCACGATGCTGGTCGGCGATGCCGGCAAGCGCCTGCACACCGGGCGCTCGCGCAACGACCAGGTAGCAACCGACGTGCGCCTCTACCTGCGCAGTGCGATCGACGACCTGCTGCACCTCATCAAGGCGCTGCAGACCGCACTGCTCGACCTCGCGCAGCACCACACGCATACGATCATGCCCGGCTTCACCCACTTGCAGGTCGCGCAGCCGGTCAGCTTCGCGCATCACCTGATGGCGTATTTCGAGATGCTCAAACGCGATGCGGAACGCCTGCAGGATGCGCGCCGCCGCGTGAACCGCCTGCCGCTTGGCGCGGCGGCGCTGGCCGGCACCAGCTACCCGATCAAGCGCGAGATGGTGGCTGAATTGCTGGGCTTCGAAGGCGTCTGCGAAAATTCGCTGGATGCGGTTTCGGATCGCGACTTCGCGATCGAATTCACCGCCTGTGCCGCACTGATCATGACGCATTTGTCGCGTTTCTCCGAGGAACTGATCCTGTGGATGAGCCCGCGCTTCGGCTTCATCGACATCGCCGACCGCTTCTGTACCGGATCAAGCATCATGCCGCAGAAGAAAAACCCCGACGTGCCGGAACTGGTGCGCGGCAAGACCGGGCGCGTGAACGGCCACTTGGTCGCGCTGCTCACGCTGATGAAGGGCCAGCCGCTGGCCTACAACAAGGACAACCAGGAAGACAAGGAGCCGCTGTTCGACACCGTGGAGACGCTGACGCAGACGCTGCGTATCTACGCCGACATGATAGGTGGCATCAAGGTCAAGCCGGAGGCCATGCGCAGCGCAGCCTTGCAGGGCTATGCCACCGCGACCGACTTGGCCGATTACCTGGTGAAGAAGGGGCTGCCGTTCCGCGATGCGCATGAGGCGGTGGCACTCGCGGTGCGCTACGCCGAACAGAAAGGCTGCGACCTCACCGACATCGGTCTTGCCGACTTGCAGCAATTCTCCGCACTCATCGATCAAGACGTGTACCAGGTGCTGTCGCTGGAAGGCTCGCTCGCCAGCCGCGACCACACCGGCGGCACCGCACCGAAACAGGTCGAAGCCGCCATCGCACGAGCCCGCGCAAATCTCGCTAAATCCTAGGCAAAAAAATGGGCGACCAGGGGTCGCCCAAATAGGAGGAGAGTATGAAAAGTAGAGTTGTTACCAACATCTAACCCAGACACTCGGAGCGGACTATATCCACTCCTCCCTCCAATTCATATATGTAAAAATACCTATATATTTCGGCCTAGTCATTTCGGATAGCCCATCGGCCTAGTTCTTTTGAAATGCTTGCTTTACCCTTTGCCGGGGATGTTTTGACCAAAACAGCTTGTACCCCTGCAAATTGAAGCGGCGCCCGAGGGCGCCGCTTCGTTATTCAGGGCTGGAGGATTGCCCGAAAATCAGGCGTTTTCCAGCAACTGCTTGAGTTCACCGCTCTGGTACATCTCGGTCATGATGTCCGAGCCGCCGACGAATTCGCCCCCGATGTAAAGCTGCGGGATAGTCGGCCAGTTGGCGTAATCCTTAATCCCCTGACGGATTTCCTCGTCCCGCAGCACATCCACGGTGAACAGGTCTTTCACGTCCAGTGCCTTCAGGATGCGTATTGCGTTGCCGGAAAAACCGCATTGCGGAAACTGCGGGGTGCCCTTCATGTACAGCACCACCGGGTGCGTGGTGACTTGCTCGTGGATGCGTTGCCGGACGTCTGTGCTCATGGTGTTTTTACCTGAATTAAATGGTCAGGAATTCTATTGGCGCGAAGAATACCGCGTCAAGCATAAAAAAACGGGCGTCCGAAGATGCCCGCCTGTTTTTCCGGAACGGTCGAACCGGATCAGAAGGAATGCCTCATGCCGAGGGAAACCACGGAAGGGGAAGCTCCCACGCCGTTGATCGTCGCATTTCCGGTGGTGGCCGAGGTCTGCGAGAAACCATAGCTCGCGCCGGAGTCGTTGCTGATGCGCGAATAGTTCGCGTACAGCTTGGTGCGCTTGGTCAGGCCGTGGTCGTAGCCCAGGCTGAACTGGCTCGCGCCGGTGTTGGCGGTGTTGCCCACCTGGCCGGCCTTGCCGTAGGCAAGCTTGATGGCGTCCTTGCCGAACTTGTACTGGCCGGTGAGCCAGTAGGCGTTGTGGCCGAAGCAGTCGCTCCCGGCAGGATTGGCCGCACAGGGGGCAACCCCTCCCAGGTTGTCGCTGGTTTTCTCATAGACAAGCCCCAAGATAAAGGCATCCATCGTATAGCCCGCGCCCAGCTTCCAGGCCGATTCCTTGCCGCCGGCACGGACAGTGTCGAGCATGTGCTCCTCATAACCCAGCGAACCGAAGAAGGGCGCGGCGTCATATATACCCGCCACACTCACAATGTTGGACTTGGCCTGCGCGGCGGTGGTGTTGCCTTCCGCCGTGTTGGCATAGGCGGCGATACCGCTGAACCCATTCACGGACGGGCTGGTGTAGGAAATGGTGTCGGTCGGGCGGCCATCGAAAGCCGTATTGGCGGACTTGAGGGCGACCCCGCCCATCAGAGCGCGGTTGTCGGCGATACTGTCGGCGAACGGGTCCAGCCTGCGCGTGGCCAGCTTGTAGGGGGTGTCGTAACGCCCCAGCAGCACGGTGCCCGCGCTGTCGCTCTTCAGGCCGACGAAAGAGTTGCGGGTGGCGAAAGTGCCGCCGGCGTTATCAATGTTGATCTGCTGCTCGATCTGCCAGATCGCCGCGAGGCCGTCGTCCAGTGCTTCCGAGCCCTTGAAGCCGATGCGCGAGACGTTGCTCGACACGTTGCCCTTGCTGACGCCCGCCACGCCTGCGGCAGAGGCGCCGGTATTGATCCTGTCGTAGGAGAGGTCAATCTGGCCGTAGAAGGTCACGCCGGAAGAGGTGTTCAGGCTGGCAGGCGCGCTGGCCGTGGCGCTCTTGGCTGCGGCCGCTCCCGCGCTCGCGGTTGCCTGGGCCGGTGCCGTGTTCTTGCGCTCGATTTCGCGCTCCAGCGCGCGGATTTTCTGATCCAGTTCCTGCACCATGGTGCGCAGTTTTTCCAGCTCGGCCTTGTCGGTCTCGGCAAATGCCACGGGGGCTGTGAGCGCCAGAGCGATCGCCAGCACAATACTTTTCTTCTGCATGTAACACTCCTCAGGTCTGTTTATATCGGCTGCCTAGTCCGCCGGCCGTTGGAAAAACCGCCGACGAAAACTCAGGTGCGGATTATCCGCATCACGAAAGGCGCCGCAAGGTGAATAGTGCAGATTTAACAAAAAATTCACACAACGCACCGGGGGCGGCGATTTTCCGCCGCCGAGCCGTCGTCCGCGGCCGATATGCTATGCTCCGCGCGACTTTTCTTCCGACGATACGCGATGAGGCGCTTCTTTTATTTTTGCCTGCTGATAGCCTCGCCCGCGCTGGCCGACCAGACTGCGGACTTCCTCGCCGCGCGCGATGCATTCCGCGCCGGAGATGCGGCAAAACTGGAACGTTCCGCACAACGACTGAAAAACACGCCGCTGGAGGTGTACGCCAGCTATTACCGGCTGCGCCTCGGCCTGGAAAAGGCCGACGCAGGCGCGGTGAAGGATTTCCTTTCCCGCCCGGAAGACACGCCGATGATCGACCGGTTGCGCGGCGAATGGCTCAAGGCACTCGGCAGGAAACAACAATGGGAACTGTTTGATGCGGAATATCCGCGCCTGCTCGGCGAGGATGCCGAACTGACCTGCTATGCCCTGCAATCGCGCCGCCGCAGCCAGGAGCAGGAGGCGTTGAGCGAAGCGCGCCGGTTGTGGTTCAACGGCAAGGGGCTGCCGGACAGTTGCGGCCCGCTGTTCGAGGCTGCGCTGGCCGCCGGCATCATCGGTGAACCGGATGTCTGGCAGCGGCTGCGCCTCGCGCTCGAAGCGGGCAACGTGTCGCTTGCCAAGCAGCTCACCGCGCGCCTGAGCGGCAACTATGCGGTGTCGTCCGCCGCATTGGAAGTTGCGGCGACCGATGCGGAGCGTTACCTGGAAAGACCGGCGCTGGACAGGAAAAACGGCGATGGCCAGCGTGTTGTTGCCCTATTCGCCCTGCACCGCCTGGCCAAGCAGTCCCCCGACCTCGCCGTGGCGCGCTGGGAAAAAATCGCGTCTCATTTCCCCGACGCGGAGCGGCATTATTTTTACGGCTGGCTGGCCTACGAGGCGGCGCGCAAACTGGATAAGCGCGCGACACAATGGTTCAAGGCTGCGGCTGACACACCGCTCAACGAACAGCAGTCGGCCTGGCGCGTACGCGCCGCCTTGCGCGCGCAGGACTGGCCCGAAGTGCTGGCGGCCATCGATGCGATGGGCGAGACGCAGCAGAGCGAGCCTGCCTGGCGTTACTGGAAAGCGCGCGCGCTGCAGGCCATGGGCAAGCCCGCCGAAGCCGAACGGCTGTTCATGGCGCTGGGCAACGAATACCATTTCTACGGACAACTGGCGGGAGAGGAGCTGATCGGTGCGCCGGTAGCGGCCAGGACGACGGCCTACAAGCCCCACAGACAGGATATCGCGGCGATGCAATCCCTGCCCGGCATCCAGCGCACGCTTGCCTTGTATCGCCTGGACATGCGCAGCGAGGCATTGAAGGAGTGGAACTGGGCGATACGCAACTTCAACGACCAGGAGCTGCTCACTGCCGCGGAGATCGCACGGCGCAACGAAATGTACGACCGCGCCATCGGCGCGGCGGACCGCACCGTCAATATGCATGATTTCAGCCTGCGCTACCTTGCGCCCTATCGCGAGGTGTTGCACGCGCATATCCAGGAGCATGGGCTGGAAGAGGCGTGGGTGTATGGCCTGATGCGCCAGGAAAGCCGCTTTGCAACAACGGCCAAGTCCGAAGTCGGCGCGGCCGGCCTGATGCAGATCATGCCGGCGACGGCGCGCTGGGTAGCGAAGAAGCTCGGCCTGAAAAGCTATCACCAGTCGCTGATCCACCAGATCGACACCAACCTGCGTCTCGGCACCTACTATATGAAGACCGTACTGTCATGGTTCGACGACAGCCCCGTGCTGGCCTCGGCGGCTTACAATGCCGGGCCGGGCAGAGCGCGCCTATGGCGCGGCGACCAGGCGCTGGAAGGCGCGATCTATGCCGAGAGCATCCCGTTCGACGAGACGCGCGACTATGTGAAAAAAGTGATGAGCAACACCATGTATTACGCCAGACAATTCGATGCGCCGCAGCGCCCGCTCAAGCAGCGGCTCGGCATCGTCGCGGGCAAGACAGCGGACAACCAGCAGGCCATTCCCGATGAGAAGTAAGGCCCCGATGAACAGCAAAGCCAGAATCTATTGCGTCGGCGGCGCGGTGCGCGACCGCTTGCTCGGCCTGCCGGTGCGGGACCATGACTGGGTGGTGGTCGGCAGCACGCCGGAAGAAATGGTGGCGCAAGGCTTCCAGCCGGTCGGCAAGGATTTCCCGGTGTTCCTGCATCCCGAGACCCACGAGGAATATGCACTGGCGCGCACCGAACGCAAGACTGCGCGCGGCTACAAGGGCTTCGCTGTATACGCTGCACCGGACGTCACGCTGGAGCAGGACCTGCTGCGCCGCGACTTCACCATCAACGCCATCGCCGAGGATGCCGACGGCAAGCTGATCGATCCGCACAACGGCGTCGCCGACCTGCGCGCCGGCATCCTGCGCCATGTCAGCGACGCGTTCGGTGAAGACCCGGTGCGCATCCTGCGCGCGGCGCGTTTCGCGGCGCGCTTCGGCTTCGCTATCGCACCGGAAACCCTGGGGCTGATGCGCCAGATGGTGGAGAACGGCGAGGTGGATGCGCTGGTTGCGGAGCGTGTCTGGCAGGAACTGGCGCGCGGCCTGATGGAAAAAACGCCGTCGCGCTTTTTCGAGACGCTGCGCAGTTGCGGCGCGCTGGCGAAAATCCTGCCCGAGGTGGACGCACTGTTCGGCGTGCCGCAGCCGGAAAACTATCATCCAGAAATCGACAGCGGCATCCACACAATGCTGGTGGTGGACGATGCAGCGCGGTACGGTTACCCGCTGGAGGTGCGCTTCGCCGCGCTGACGCACGACCTAGGCAAGGCGACGACGCCGAAAGACATCCTGCCGCACCACATCGGGCACGAGCAGCGCGGCGCGGAACTGGTGAAGCAGCTCGCGCAGCGGCTGCGCGCGCCGAGCGAATGCCGCGACCTGGCCTTGCTCGCGGCGCGTTATCACGGCAACATCCATCGTGCCCGCGAGCTGCGTGCCGAAACCATCATCAAACTATTCCAGTCGGCGGACGCGTGGCGCAGGCCGGAACGTTTCGCGCAACTGCTGCAGGTCTGCGCTACGGACGCGCATGGCCGCACCGGCCACGAGCAGGACGGCTATCCGCAGGCGGATTACCTGCTGCGCCTGCTGGCCGCCGCACGCGCGGTGGATGCTGGCGCAATCGCCAGCCAGTGCGCGGACGAGGCCACCATCCCGGAACGCGTGCGCCTGGCGCGCATGGCAGCGATCGAACCAATGGTTCAACCGCGATCCGGCGCAGGCTAAATATCGTATCGCCCGGTGGCTGACAGCCACCCTGAAAACTGCTCTGCAGCCTGGCCCCAGCTTCCGGCTACACCCCTCTCCATGCAGGAATAGGGCAATTCACTTATTGCTTTTCCCGCCCATAGGTCTAGGATTACATCACGGTGCAAGTCGTCGCACCACGCGCCGGTTCGAGCAACCTTCATGGGAGGGACAGGTCATGAAAAAGATCGCCACCATCGCCCTGCTGTATGCCATCGCCGCCATGCCCGTCTATGCCGCCGAAGACTACCTTGTCCCGGAAGCGGATGCGCCGGATGTGCTCCGAAGTGCCACGCTCGGCAAAATCAGGGCAAGTGCCGACCGGCTGAGCACATTCAATCTGCTGGAGGTAAACAACAATTTTTCACTGTACGGCAAGCTATCCATTCCCCGCCTAACCACCGGTATCGAGACCGGAATACAGCGCAATGCCGTTACCTACGGGCTGCACGGCCAGCTTGGAAGCATGGCTGGAATAGGCATCCCGAAAATGGGCCTCCGTTTCGGTTGGAACCGCGATCTGGTCGGCCCGGATAGCGGTGGCAACATGTATTCGCTGACGGCGGAAATCAAGTTCTAGGCTCCCTGCCCGGCAACTGCCATCCTGCATACGGGATTCCCTACCCCGGAATAAGCAATACACCCAATTTCCCCGGCCGCGATGGCTGCCTAAGATGTGCATCCCCTGGCAACAACCGCCGCCCCCTGAAATCTGCCAGCCATTCCAAATCAACTCCCGTGGAAAGGAAAAACATGAAGAAGACTGTCGCCGTTGCCTTGCTGTCTGCCGCCGTTGCGCTGCCTGCCTATGCGGCCGATAGTGGCGCTTACGCCGGGATCAAGGTGGGCAGCAATCGTGTGGGATTCAACGCACTGAGCAAGTCCAGCGATACCGCCTACGGCGTGCTGCTTGGGTACCAGTACACCCGGAACTTCGCCTTTGAAGGCGAATACACCGATCTCGGGAAGTTCTCCACCACCGCGGGTGTTAACGGTAAGTCCGACGTCTGGGGGCTAAGCGCGATTGGCATAATGCCGCTGCAAAACAGATTCTCGGTGTACGGCAAGCTCGGCATCGCCCGCTCCAACACCACCACGTCGGCCGCCACCGGCGCACATCGTACTTCCGCCACTTACGGGCTGGGAGGGCAATACGATGCCACGCCGATGATCGGCCTCCGTCTCAGTTGGGAACGCTACGGGGTAAGAGTGATCGGCCAGGACGCCAACGATGACCTCTACTCGCTGGTAGCAGCATTCAGGTTCTGACAGATCAGAACCCAAAGAAAAGCCGGGGGTTCCCCGGTTTTTTGTTTGCCAAATTACCGCAAAGAACTGTTGATAACTTTTCCAAAATAGGCCGTTCGGCATATTGCCCAATCATCAACGACATGGATAGGATGCCTCCCGACTGCAAAATCATGCCGATGATGCAGTTATCCGGGGTTATTTATTAATACAAACAGGAAAAATCAGAAAATGAAAAAAATTGCTTCTGCTCTGTTGTTATCCACCGTTGTTGCAGCACCTGTATTCGCGGCCGATAGCGGGTTCTATGCCGGTGTAACGGCGGGTCAAGCTCGTGCCAGCAGCTACGCCAGTAACGTCACTTTGACCAAATCTACCGATACCGTTGCCGGCATTCTTGCGGGTTATCAATTCACCAGGAACTGGGGCGCTGAAGCGTTCTACACCGGCGCAGGCAAATTTACAGGCGTCAATACAGTAGGTGTAACCGGTTCCGGTAATGCAGACACTTGGGGCCTGGTCGTCGTAGGCACCCTGCCACTGTCCGATGCCTTCTCTCTATATGGCAAGCTGGGCTATGCGAGCACCAAAACCAGCGCATCGTCGAGCAACGGCATTATGAAAGGCGCAACGCGTAGTGCTGAAACCTACGGCTTAGGCGCTACGTATAACATTAACAAATCTGTAGGCATCCGCTTCGGCTGGGATCGTTACGCTGCCGCCGTCGCTAACGGCACTGCAATTGGCTCCAAGGATAATTTTGATTCCGACGTGTACTCCGTGGGCGCCGTGTTCAAGTTCTGATCGAAGTTGTTGTCACAAAAAAAGCCGGGGAGTCCCGGCTTTTTTGTTTTTGTTGCGAAGCTACAGCCCCAGCCCGCTCCACATCGCATCCACCTTCGCCTTGACCTCGGCGCTCATCACGATGGGCGTGCCCCATTCGCGCTGAGTCTCGCCCGGCCACTTGTTGGTGGCGTCCAGCCCCATCTTGCCGCCCATGCCCGACACCGGGCTGGCAAAGTCGAGGTAGTCGATCGGGGTGTTTTCCACCAGCAGCGTATCGCGCGCCGGATCGACGCGCGTGGTGATCGCCCAGATCACCTCCTTCCAGTCGCGGATGGCGATGTCGTCGTCCACCACGACGATGAACTTGGTGTACATGAACTGGCGCAGAAAACTCCAGATGCCAAACATCACGCGCTTGGCGTGCCCCGGATATTGTTTCTTGATGCTAACGATCGCCATGCGGTAGCTGCATCCTTCCGGCGGCAGATAGAAATCCATGATCTCCGGAAACTGCTTCTGCAGCAGCGGCACGAACACCTCGTTGAGCGCGACGCCCAGCATCGCGGGCTCGTCAGGCGGCTTGCCGGTGTAGGTGGAGTGGTAGATCGCATTGCGGCGCATGGTGATGCGCTGGATAGTGAACACCGGGAAACGATCCTGCTCGTTGTAGTAGCCGGTGTGGTCGCCATAGGGGCCTTCCAGCGCGGTCTCGCCGGGATGGATCGCGCCTTCCAGCACGATCTCGGCGGAAGCAGGTACTTGCAGATCAGAGCCAACACATTTCACCAGTTCGGTCTTGCTGCCGCGCAACAGCCCAGCAAACTGGTACTCGGACAGCGTGTCCGGCACCGGCGTGACCGCGCCGAGGATGGTCGCCGGGTCAGCGCCGATCACCACCGCGACGGGAAACGGCTGCCCCGGATTTTTTTCGCAGTGGTCGCGGAAATCCAGCGCGCCGCCGCGATGCGCCAGCCAGCGCATGATGGTCTTGTTCGGGGCTATCACCTGCTGGCGGTAGATGCCAAGATTCTGGCGCGGCTTGTTCGGGCCGCGCGTGACCACCAGCCCCCAGGTGATGAGCGGCGCGACATCCCCTGGCCAGCAATGCTGGATCGGCAGCCTGGAGAGATCGACATCCGGGCCTTCCCATACGATCTCCTGGCACGGCCCAGAGGACACCTCCTTGGGCGACATGGTCAGCACCTGCTTGAGCACCGGCAATTTTTCCCACGCGTCCTTCAGCCCCTTGGGCGGCTCCGGCTCTTTCAGGTAGGCGAGCAGCTTGCCGACTTCGCGCAGCGCCTGCGTGCTCTCCGCGCCCATGCCCATTGCCACGCGGCGCGGCGTACCGAACAGGTTGGCCAGGACGGGCATGTTGTGCCCGGCCGGATGCTCGAACAGGATCGCCGGCCCTTGCGCGCGCAGCACGCGGTCGCAAATCTCGGTCATCTCCAGGTGCGGCGAAACCGGCGCAGCAACGCGCTTGAGTTCGCCGAGCTTTTCCAGTTGCGCGATGAAGTCGCGCAGATCGTGGTATTTCATCAGTAGAACCTCTCTTCACCTTCGGGTCTGGTTTTAAAACGCTTGTGCAGCCAGAAATACTGCTCCGGCATTTCGCGCACGCGCTGTTCGATGAATTCATTCATGCGCCGTGTATCGGCGACCACATCACCGGTCGGGTAATTTTCCCAGGCCGGATAGAAGCGTACCTCATAACCCTCGCCGCCGGGCAGCAGCTTGCTGATGCAGGGCACCACCCGCGCGCCGGTCATTTCGGCGAGGCGCGGCACGGTGGTCAGCGTCGCGGCCTTCACTCCGAAGAACGGCACGAACACGCCGTCCTTGGTCGCGAGATCCTGATCCGGCAGGTAGTAGAACGGGCGCCGCTCGCGCATCGCCTTGATGACCGGGCGCAGACCCTGCTGGCGCACGTATAGTTTCTGCTCACCGAAACGCGAACGCCCGTGCAGCAGCATCTTGTGGAACAGCGGATTCTTCTGACTGGAATACACGCTGACCAGGTCGACATGCTGGATCATCCACGAGCCGCCGACATCCAGCGCAACGAAGTGCGGCGCGAGCACGATCACCTGCCCACGCGCCTGCGCCGCCTCGTAATGTTCCAGCCCCTCGACGCGGATGTAGCCCTGGATGCGGGACGCGGGGCTCCACCACAGGATGCTGCGTTCCAGAAAGCTGCGCGCGAAAGCCTGGAAATTTTTTCTGGCCAGCACCCTGCGCTCGGCCTCGGACAACTCGGGGAAGCACAGCCGCAGGTTGGTCGCCGCCACGAAACGCCGCTCAGCGGCGAACCAGTACAGCAGCGTGCCCAGCGCATTGCCCAATCCCGCGAGCAGCGGCAGCGGCAGGAAGTGCAGCAGCCACATCAGGAAAATGCCTATTCTGGTTATCATCTTTCAAACAGCCATTGAACCACGAAGGTCACAAAGGGCGCGAAGAAAAACAATGCGCCTCATAGAGAATCCCTTTCCGGCAAGTTTCCAATTTTCACGCAATGAAAAATCTTCGTGGTGAAATGCTTTTTCTGTGTTCATGCCTGTTGTGAAGTTGTCGCGGGCGCATCCACGCCGCGCGGGATTTTATAGCGGTTGTAGCTCCACAGGTATTGCGCCGGGCAGGCGCGGATCACGCGCTCCAGCGCCGCATTGATCTGCCGCGGCACGGGTACGGCGAAATCCAGTTGCAGCGGCTCGACGTGGATCACATAGCCCTGCCCGTGCGGCAACCGTTCCGAGTAGGCGATCAGCACCGTCGCGCCGCTGCTTTCCGCGAGGCGGGCAGCCAGCGTCATGGTGTAGGCGGGGCGGCCGAAGAAATCCGCCCATTCGCCCTCGCCCCGGCTGGGCACCTGGTCGGGCAGCAGCCCGATCGCCTCGCCGCGCCTGAGCGCCTTGTACAGCAGGCGCACGCCGCTCACGTCGGCCTTCGCCAGCTTCGCCTGGCCGCGCTCGCGGCCACCGCGCATCACGCCTTCCAGAAAACCGAGCTTGGGCGGGCGGTACAGCACGGTGATCGGCACGCGCCGCGCGGCATACAGCGCGGAAATTTCGAAGCAGCCCAAGTGCGGCGTCAGGAAGATGATGCCGCGGCCTTGTTCCTGCGCCGCAACGATGTGCTCCAGCCCGATGCATTCGCGCACTGCGCCGACTACTTCGTCATACGGCCGCCCCCAGACCCACGCCAGTTCCGTGATGCCCCTGCCCGCCCCGGTGATGGCGTCGGACAACACCTTCCGGTATTCGGCCTCATCGGCAGTTATCCCGGCCTGGCGCAAATTGCCCCTCGTACGCGCGGCATATTGTGCGGAGACCGCATAGGTCAACCGCCCGAGCAGTGCGCCGAGGCCGTGTAACGCGTTCAGCGGCAGCAAGGCAAGCAGGCGAAAGAAGGATTTGAAGAGGAAAGCGGTCATGGGGGTGGCATGCTACCAAGTTTGGTCAGAATTGGTACAATGCGCGCCTTTTGTTCATTTTAGAGAGATAGAGCGGGGAGCCATGAGCGAATACTTGTTTACGTCCGAATCCGTTTCCGAAGGCCATCCAGACAAGGTGGCAGACCAGATTTCCGATGCCATCGTCGATGCCATTTTAGCGCAGGACAAGCATTCGCGCATTGCCGCCGAAACGCTGTGCAACACCGGCCTCGTCGTGCTGGCCGGCGAGATCACCACCGCCGCCAATGTCGATTACATCCACGTGGCGCGTGAAACTCTCAAACGCATCGGCTATGACAACACCGAATACGGCATCGACTACAAGGGCTGCGCGGTGCTGGTGGCCTACGACAAGCAAAGCCCCGATATTGCACAGGGCGTGAACAGGGCTTATGACGATGAACTGGGGCAAGGTGCGGGCGATCAGGGCTTGATGTTCGGCTACGCCTGCCGCGAAACCGACACGCTGATGCCATTGCCGATCTACTTGTCGCACCGCATTGTCGAGCGCCAATCGCAATTGCGCCGCGACGGCCGCCTGAACTGGCTGCGCCCGGATGCCAAATCGCAAGTAACCATCAAATATGTCAATGGCAAGCCCGACTCGATCGACACTGTGGTGCTGTCCACCCAGCACGCGCCGGAAATGACGCTGGAGCAAATCCGCGAGGCGGCCATTGAGGAGATCATCAAACCGATCCTGCCCAGGGAACTGGTCAAGGGCGACATCAAATATCTGGTCAACCCGACCGGACGTTTCGTCGTCGGCGGCCCGCAGGGCGATTGCGGCCTGACCGGGCGCAAGATCATCGTGGACACTTACGGCGGCGCGGCGCCGCACGGCGGCGGCGCATTCTCCGGCAAAGATCCGTCCAAGGTGGACCGTTCCGCTGCCTACGCCGGGCGCTACGTAGCCAAGAACATCGTCGCGGCAGGTTTGGCAGACAAATGTCTGATCCAGATTTCCTACGCGATCGGTGTGGCACAACCCACCAGCGTGATGGTCACCACTTACGGTACCGGCAAAGTATCGGATGAAAAAATCGCCGAACTGGTCAAGAAACATTTCGACCTGCGCCCGAAAGGCATCGTGCAAATGCTCGACCTGCTGCGCCCGATCTACCAGAAGACCGCGGCTTACGGCCACTTCGGACGCGAGGAGCCGGAATTCAAGTGGGAAGCAACCGACAAGGCTGCTGCACTGCGGGCTGACGCAGGCCTGTAATTCAGCACAGCACAAATGTAAAGCAAACGGCGCCTCGGGCGCCGTTTGTTTTGGTTGGTACGCGTTCCCCTAAGGTTTTATCTGCTTCAACTTCAAAGGCACTCCCGGCTTCTTATTTTCCTGCGGCGCAGATGCCGCCGCTGCGGCTTCCGCCGCCTCCCGCTGCAGATCCTCTATCGCCACGGCTCGCACCTCCATTCCGGGAGGATTTTTCGATGTCGTTTTTTCCCTGGCGGATTTAGGTGCTGCACCCGCCCTGCTTTCGGCAGCAGGCTGCTCCTTGGCTTGCGCTGTCCCCTCCGCCTTGGCTTTCACTGCCTTTTCCGCCTTGACGCGTTCCGCTTCGGCCTTGGCTTCCTGCTCGGCTTTCAGCTTGGCCGCGGCGTCAGCCTGTTTCTTCGCTTCTGCCACTGCCTTCTTCTCGGCCTTGATGCGCTCGGCCTCGGCCTTGGCCGCTTCCCGCTTGGCTCGGGCGGCATTGCGTGCGATCTGCGCCTTTTCTCTCTCGTGCGCCTCCTGTGCGGCGCTGAGCCGACGAGCCTTGGTTTCCTGGGCGGCTTTCAGCTTGGCCGCCTTGGCCTCGGCGTCAGCCTGCGCCTTCGCTTCTTTCTCCGCCTTGATCCGGGCGGCTTCGGCCTGCTTCGCTTCGACCCGCGCCGCTTCCTCGCGTACGGCCTGCTCCTTCTTCACCCGCTCCGCCTCGTCCCTGGCTTCCTGCTCCGCCTTGGCCGCCTGCTGTGCGGCTATTTGCCTCGCGACCAGTGCACGCTGTTCGACGGGGTCGATCCTCGCGACATTGCCCGCCCCGATGCCGAGTTTCACCGCCTCTTCGGTGAGCTCGCCGATGGAGAACTGCGGCTGGACCTCGGTCAAGGTGAGCGTATCCGCCGCACGGTCCGTGGCGCCCAGCACCGCACCCTTTAGCCCGACGACCGGTGCCGCATCCCTGACGTAAACAACGAACTGATCGCCGGCTTTCAGCCGCGCGTCGCTCCCCGCATCGAGATAGGCCTTCTTCCCTTCGACCCGGATGATGTTCGCGGAGAAGGGCATTTTCTCCAATGTCGCGCGGATATCCTTGACGGCAAGATCGAGCAGCCGGTTTGTCGCCTGCCCGAATTCAGTTTCAAAAAAGATGCTGCTGCCGAAGGGCTTGTCGTTGCCCACCCTCACCTCGCCCTGTGCCTGTTCACCCAGGCGGCGCAGCATGAGGCGGTTACCCGTGAGCCCGTCATAAACGGCAAGTTCGACTTCGATGTGCCGCTTCGCGCCTCCGCCGATCGGTGTGCCGAGGTAGCCTTTTTCCTGCTTCGTTCCCGCATTCACCACCACGCCGGAAACCAGGAATTGCGCACCGCTCTCTGCGGCAGCCCCGATGATGACCTCGCGCTGCGCGTCTCCCGCCTCGGCCGGAATCGAACAGCCGCTGTAAGCAGCCAGGAACTCCCCGCTTGCCTCCAGCCGGCTGGCAAGCGCCAGGGGAAGGCCGTCGTAGATATTGTTGATGTCGTCGACATGCAGGGTGTTGGCGACGTCGAACTGGGCGAACGCAATTTTCCTTTTCGCGGCGCGCGCCGCACCCTCCTGTGCGCCCTCGGTTCCTTCCGTCTGGGCGGCAACGGGCGCCGCGCAGAGGGCAACCATCATGCAGAACAGCGTCACCAGCGAGGCGGCGCAGCGAGAACCTTGGCGAATGTTGAATGGCATGAACTACCCTCTTAAAGCAATATGCGCCAACCGGTCAACACGTAGCGTTCCAGCACGAACAGCACAGCGAAGAGCAACAGTAGTACGACGGCGAAGCGCAACACTTGCCAGGCAAATTTCAGGTAGCGGCGGTCGCGCGTGAAGACATACATCCCGCCGCTCAGGATCACCAGCAGCGCGACCACTATAAAGAACAGGCGCAGGATCAGCACATGTCCACCATGGTCGCGTCAGCTCAGGCGGCCTGCAGTTGCAGCCGCAGGAAGGCCGGCGCGTCTTCCACGCTGTCGAAGGTGACGAACTCCCAGGCCTGCTCGTCGGCGAGCAGGGCGCGCAGCAGGGCGTTGTTCAGCGCATGGCCGGATTTGTAGCCGGAGAACGCGCCGATCAGCGGATGCCCCAGCAGGTAGAGGTCGCCGATCGCGTCGAGCACCTTGTGCTTGACGAACTCGTCGTCGAAGCGCAATCCATCGGCGTTCAGCACGCGGTATTCGTCCATCACGATGGCATTGTCGAGGCTGCCGCCCAGCGCAAGGCCCTGCGCGCGCATGTTCTCGACGTCCTGCATGAAGCCGAAGGTGCGCGCGCGGCTGATGTCGCGCACGTAGGATTCTTCGCCGAGGTCAACCACCACATGCTGCTTGGCGTCGGCGAACACCGGGTGGGCGAAGTTGATGGTGAAGGTCAGTTTGTAGCCGTTGTAGGGCTCGAAGCGCACCCACTTGTCGCCGTGCTTCACCTCGACGGTCTTCTTAACGCGGATGAATTTCTTGGCGGCGGATTGTTCGGCGATGCCCGCCGACTGCAGCAGGAAGATGAAGGTGCCGGCGCTGCCGTCCATGATCGGCACTTCCGCGCTGTCGAGATCGACATAGGCGTTATCCACCCCCAGCCCGGCCAGCGCCGACATCAGGTGCTCGACGGTCGCGACGCGCACGCCGTTCTGCTCCATGCAGGTGGACAGGCGCGTGTCATGCACCAGCTCGGCGCGCGCCTGGATTTCCTCGACCGGCCTGGCGTCCACGCGGCGGAATACGATGCCGGTGTTGACCGGGGCGGGGCGCAGCCCCAGCGTGACTTTTTCGCCGCTGTGCAAGCCGACTCCCGTCACGCTGACGGAGCTCTTCAAGGTGCGTTGCTTAACCATTGGTGCCTTAGACACAAAAATCATGTGTGAATTTTATCACGGCAATACCCGGCACAAGGAGCGGCATCACCCCCTGAGTCCGGAATCCTGAATCCTCCTCAGTCCGCCTGCTTGCGCAGGAAGGACGGGATATCCAGCGTATCCATGCCGGATTTCTCCATCGCATCGATGGTTTCCCTGCGGCCGCGGCGCATTACGGCAGGCGTATCCAACTCGGTGTAATTCACGCCGCTGCTGGCAATCGGCTCGTCGTGCGTGCCGGTGCGCTGGTAGGTTTCTTCGCTGCGGTAAACCACTTCCGGCTTGGGCTGCTTGCGCATCATCTGCGCGCCGAGGCCGGTTGCCACGACGGTCACGCGCAGGTCTTCGCCCATGTTCTCGTCGAACACCGAGCCGACGATCACGGTCGCTTCTTCGGCGGCAAACTGCACGCACTCCATCACGTCTTCCAGTTCCTTGAGCTTCAGGTTGCTGGACGAGGTAATGTTCACCAGCACGCCGCGCGCGCCGGACATGTCCACATCTTCCAGCAGCGGGCTGGCGATCGCGCGTTCGGCGGCGGTGCGTGCGCGGTCCGGACCGGAGGCGATCGCGGAACCCATCATCGCCATGCCGTTTTCCGACATCACGGTGCGCACGTCGGCGAAGTCGACGTTGATCAGCCCCGGCACGTTGATCACTTCGGCGATGCCCGCCACCGCGCCCTGCAGCACGCCGTTGGCGGCCTTGAAGGCCTCCGGCACGGTGACGTCGCTGCCCAGCACTTCCATCAGCTTGGAGTTCGGCACGATGATCAGCGAATCGACATGCTCGTGCAGCGCCTCGATGCCGGCCTTGGCGAAGCGCATGCGGTTGCCTTCATAGGTGAACGGCTTGGTAACCACCGCCACGGTGAGGATATCCAGCTCGCGCGCGATCTGCGCGACGATCGGCGCGGCGCCGGTGCCGGTGCCGCCGCCCATGCCGGCGGTGATGAACACCATGTTCGCGCCGCTGATCATCTCCTTGATGCGTTCGCGGTCTTCCTCGGCCGCTGCCTGCCCGATCGACGGCTTGGCGCCTGCGCCCAAGCCCTTGGTGATGTTCGCACCGATCTGCAGCTGGGTGCGCGCCTTGCTGCGCTTGAGCGCCTGCGCATCGGTGTTGATGGCGATGAACTCGACGCCCTGCACGCCCTGTTCGATCATGTGGTCCACGGCATTGCCGCCGCAGCCGCCCACCCCGATCACCTTGATCACTGCATCCTGTGTTTCCGCTTCCATTAGTTCGAACATCGTCGCCTCCTTATAAAAATAACTTCAAATATACTTCCGGGCCCTGAGCCGCTAACCCCTGAAAACCGCTAGAAATTCCCCTGAAACCACGATTTCATCTTTCCCAATACATCCCCCAATGAACCTGATTGCTTGCGCGTCTCTTCGTCACGCTGGTAGTGCTCCAGGCCATACAGCAGCAGCCCCACGCCGGTCGCCATGCGCGGCGTCTTCACCACATCGGACAGCCCGCCGACATACTTCGGAATTCCGAGACGCACCGGCAGGTGGAAAATTTCCTCGCCCAGCTCGACCATGCCCTGCATGGCGCTGCTGCCGCCGGTGATCACGATGCCGGATGAGAGCAGGTCCTCGAAGCCGCTGCGGCGCAGTTCCTGCTGCACCAGCAGGTAGAGCTCCTCGACGCGCGGCTCGATCACCTCGGCGAGCGTCTGGCGCGACAGCGAGCGCGGCCCGCGCTCACCCACACCCGGCACCTCGATCGCACCGTTGTCGGCGAGCTGGCGCAAGGCGCAGCCGTGCTTGATCTTGATATCCTCGGCATCCTGGGTCGGCGTACGCAACGCCATCGCGATGTCGTTGGTGATCTGGTCGCCCGCGATCGGGATCACCGCGGTGTGGCGGATCGCGCCGCCGGTGAACACCGCGATGTCGGTGGTGCCGCCGCCGATGTCGACGAGGCACACGCCCAGCTCCTTTTCGTCCTCTTCCAGCACCGCCTTGCTCGACGCCAGCGGCTGCAGGATCAGCTCGTTGACCTCCAGCCCGCAACGGTGGATACACTTCATGATGTTCTGCACCGCCGCGACCGCACCGCTGACGATATGCACCTCGACGTCGAGGCGCATGCCGCTCATGCCGAGCGGCTTCTTGATGCCGCTCTGTCCGTCGATGCTGAACTCCTGTTCGAGGATATGCAGGATCTGCTGGTCGCCCGGCAGGCTGATCGAGCTCGCGGTCTCGACCACCCGCTCGACGTCGGCGGGCGCGACCTCCTTCTCCTTGATCTTCACCATGCCGCGCGAGTTGATTCCGCGGATGTGGCTGCCCGCGATGCCGGTGTGCACCTCATGGATCTTGCAGTCCGCCATCAGCTCGGCCTCTTCCAGCGCGCGCTGAATCGAACCCACCGTGGCTTCGATGTTGACCACCATGCCTTTCTTCATGCCATCCGATTCGTGCATACCCATGCCGATCACCTCCAGCATGCCGTCCGGCTTAACCTCGCCGACGATGGCCACGATCTTGGATGTACCGATATCCAGCCCGACCACCAGGTTCTTGGTTTCCTTGTTTCTGCTCATCGTTTATACCTCGCTGCCTATCCTCAACTCCTGACCATACCGCCCACCGCAAACCCGTTGCGATAGCGCATGTCCACATACCGCATCGTCTGCCCCGCCAGGCTGTACGGATATACCGTCACAAACCGTGCCAGGCGCTGCTGCATCTCTTCGCGACCCAGTTCCAGCACCAGGCCATTGGAGAGGCGCAACTGCCAGGCATGGCGCGGCGTCAGCGCCAGTTGCGTCACCTGCAGGTTCAGCGCGGCAAGCTGCGCATTGAACTGCGTGTAATGCTGCGCCACCTCCACTGACGCTCCCTCCGGCCCGATGAAGCCCGGCAGCGCCTGCTCGCTCGCCGCGCCGAACACCTCGCCGTGGGTGTTCACCAGCGCTGCGCCGTTCCAGCGCGCCAGCGCCTGGTGCTCTTCCAGCTGCACCGCCAGCCGGTCGGGAAATTTGCGGCGGATGGTGACGCTGCGCACCCATGTCAGTTTTTCCAGCGACTGCCTCAGGTGCTCGATGTCCACGGTGAAAAAATTGCCGCGCACCTCGCTGCGTGCCACCGCCAGCACTTCCTGCACATCCACGCGCTGCGGCGCCGCATCCAGGCGCACGCTCTTCAGCGGTGACAATCCCGGCAGGTGCACGACGTAATAGGCCGCGCCATACAACACTGCCAGCGCGCTGAAAACCAGCAGCGCGTTGGCAATGTTCCTCAGCAGGACGGCGTTATCCCACATGCGCTCCCTCCAGTACGCGAATCACCAGTTGCTCGAAGCCGATGCCGGCCTGGCGCGCTGCCATCGGCACCAGGCTGTGGTCGGTCATCCCCGGTGAGGTGTTCACTTCCAGCAGATAGGGCTGGCCCGCCTCGTCCATCAGGAAATCCACGCGTCCCCAGCCTTGTCCGCCGATCAGCGTGAAGGCCTGCTGTGCCAGACGCTGCATCTCGGCCTCCTTGTCCGCGGACAGCCCGCACGGACACAGGTAACGGGTGTCGTCGCGGAAATATTTCGCCTCGTAGTCGTAGAACTCACTGGCCGGCTCGATCTTGATCACCGGCAGCACCTCATCGCCGAGGATCGCCACGGTGTATTCGCCGCCGCCGATGAAGCTCTCCGCGATCACCAGGGAGTCGTGCTTCGCAGCTGCCTGATAGGCGCCGCGCAATTCGCCGACGGCCTTCACCTTGCTGATGCCGACGCTGGAGCCTTCGTTGGCCGGTTTGACGAACAGAGGCAGGCCGAGCTGCTGCACCACGGCATTCCAGTCGCTGTGCGCATCGAGCAGCATGTATTTCGGCACCGGCAGGTTGGCCGCCAGCCACACCAGCTTGGTGCGCCACTTGTCCATGCCCAGCGCGGAAGCGAGCACGCCGCTGCCGGTGTAGGGAATGCCCAGCAGTTCCAGCGCGCCCTGCACCGTGCCGTCCTCACCGAAGCGCCCGTGCAGTGCGATGAAGGCGCGCTCGTAGCTCTCGTCGCGCAAGGCCTGCAAATCCTGCACCGCCGGGTCGAAGGCATGTGCATCCACGCCGTTGCGCCTGAGCGCCGCGAGCACCGCCGCGCCGCTCTTCAGCGACACCTCACGCTCGGCGGACTTGCCGCCGAACAGCACCGCCACTTTTCCGAAGGATTTAGGATCGAGGGTCGAGGATTGATTCTTGTTCATTTCGTTTCACCAATAATTCTTACTTCCGGATGCAGCTCGATGCCGGTCTGTTGCCGCACCGTTTCGCGCACCTCGCCGATCAGGTTCTCGATGTCCGCCGCAGTCGCGCCGCCGGCGTTCACGATGAAGTTCGCGTGCTTCTCCGACACCTCTGCGCCACCGATACGTTTGCCCTTCAGCCCGCACTGCTCGATCAGACGCGCTGCGTGATCGCCCGGCGGATTGCGGAACACCGACCCCGCATTCGGCAAATTCAGTGGCTGGCTCGCGTTGCGCTTTTCCATCAGCGCCCTGATCTCCCCGCGCGCGGCGCCGGCGTCTCCCTTCTCGAACTGCAGCCGCGTCGCGACGAAATATTCCTCGCCAGTCTCGCGCAGCGTCACATGGCGATAGCCGATTTTGTATTCCTGCGGCGCGCGCTCGATAAGCTCCCCGCTGCGGGTCAGCACCTGCACATGCAGCACCTTCTGCCAGGTCTCGCTGCCGTAGCAGCCCGCGTTCATCGCAAGCATGCCGCCCAGCGTGCCGGGGATGCCCGCGAAGAATTCCGCGCCGCCTAGCTGGTTCGATGCGGCGAAGCGCGCGAGCTTCGCGCCCGCCACGCCGGCCTGTGCATAGACGATGTCCGCGCCCTCCAGCCGCAGTTCGTTCAGCGCACCGTGCAGCAGCAGCACCGTGCCGCGCAGGCCGCCGTCGCGCACCAGCAGGTTGCTGCCGAGGCCCACGGCGAGCAGCGATTCGTCCGCCGGCAGGCCACGCAGGAAGACCTGCAGGTCGGCGAGGTCGGCCGGGCGGTAGACGCGCTCGGCGCGGCCTCCCGCGCGCCAGGTGACATGGCGGCTCATGTCTTCGTCGCGGAGCAGTTCCCCGCGCAGGCCCTGGATGGTGAAATGTGCCGGTTCGCTCATGTTCATTTCTGTGCCAGTTGCCTCACCAGATTAGGCACGCCGCCGATCGAGCCCGCGCCCATGGTGAGCACCACGTCGCCGTCCTTCGCCATCTGCATGACGGCCTGCGGCATGTCGGCTATCTGCTCTACGAATACCGCCTCGTTCTGCCCCGCGACGCGCAGCGCATGCATCAGCGCGCGCCCGTCCGCCGCGACAATGGGCGCCTCGCCCGCCGCGTATACCTCCGCCAGCAGCAGTGCATCCACGCTGCACAGCACCTTCACGAAGTCCTCGAACAGGTCGCGCGTGCGCGTGTAGCGGTGCGGCTGGAAGGCCAGCACCAGGCGCTTACCGGGGAACGCGCCGCGCACCGCAGCCAGCGTCGCCTTCATTTCGACCGGGTGATGTCCGTAATCGTCGATCAGGGTGAATGCACCTCCACCGGGCAACTTGATCTCGCCATACCTCTGCATGCGCCGCCCGACCCCCTGGAACTCGGCCAGTGCGGCGACGATGGCATCTTCCGCCACGCCCACTTCGAGCGCCACAGCAATCGCCGCGAGCGCATTCAGCACGTTGTGCATGCCTGCGAGGTTCAGCGTCACGTCGAGGTCGACCGGCACGCTGTTGTGGCGGCACTCGGCGGTAAAGCGCATCTGCCCGCCCTGGTGGAGCACGTTCACCGCGCGGATCTGCGCGTCCTCGCCGAAGCCATAGGTGGTGACCGGCTTGCTGATGCGCGGCAGGATATCGCGCACGTTGGAGTCGTCCACGCACAGCATCGCGCGGCCGTAGAACGGCAGGCGCTCGATGAAATCGACGAAGGCCTGCTTCAGCTTCTCGAAGTCGTGCCCGTAGGTCTCCATGTGGTCGGCGTCGATGTTGGTGACCACCGCAAGGATGGGCGTGAGGTAGAGGAACGAAGCATCCGACTCGTCCGCCTCGGCGACGATGAACTCGCCGGTACCAAGCCTCGCGTTCGCGCCGCTGCTGTTGAGCCGCCCGCCGATCACGAAGGTCGGGTCATAGCCACCCTTCGCGAGCACGCTGGTCACCAGCGAGGTGGTCGTGGTCTTGCCGTGCGTGCCCGCCACGGCGATGCCCTGGCGCAGGCGCATCAGCTCGGCGAGCATCACCGCGCGCGGCACGACGGGGATACGCCGGTCGCGCGCCGCGACCACTTCGGGGTTGTCCGCCTTGACTGCGGTAGACACTACCACCGCGTCGGCGTCGGCGAGATGTCCTCCGGCATGGCCGATATGCACCGCCGCACCGAGCTGCCTGAGGCGCTGCGTCACCGCACTCTCGGCGAGGTCCGAGCCGCTCACCTGGAAGCCGAGGTTGAGCAGCACCTCGGCGATGCCGTTCATGCCCGAGCCGCCGATGCCGACGAAGTGCAGATGTTTGACTTTATGTTTCATTTTTCTCCGTTATCCAGCCAGTTCCGCACACACTCTCGCCACGGCCAGCGCAGCCTCCGCCTTGGCTACGCTGCGCGCCTGCTGCGCCATCACCGCCAGTTTTTCGCGCGTCAATTCCTGCAATAGTTGCGCCAGTTTCTCCGCACTCAGCTCCGCCTGCGGCAGCAGGATCGCCGCGTCGCGGTCGGAGAGGAAGCGCGCGTTATGCGTCTGGTGGTTGTCCACCGCGAACGGGAACGGCACCAGGATGCTCGCGACCCCCGCCGCCGCGAGCTCTGCGACGGTCAATGCGCCCGCGCGGCAGATCACGAGGTCGGCATCTGCATAGCTACCGGCCATGTCGTCGAGGAACGATCGAATGTCGGCCTCGACTCCGGCCTCACGGTACAGCTGTTGCACGCTCTCGAAATGTTGCTTGCCGGTCTGATGGATCACATGTGGACGCACGTCTTGCGGCAGCAATGCGAGCGCCCGCGGCATGGCCTCGTTGAGCGCCTTCGCCCCGAGGCTGCCGCCCACCACCAGCACGTTGAGCCTGCCGCTGCGCGCCGCATAGCGCGCCTGCGGCGCGGGCAAACCGGCGATGCTGCTGCGCACCGGGTTGCCGCACCAGACCGCTTTCGGCAGCACGTCGGGGAAACCGCTCAGCGTCTTCTGCGCGATGCGCGCCAGCACCTTGTTGCTCAGCCCGGCGATGGAATTCTGTTCATGGATCACCAGCGGGCGGCGCAGCAGGGCCGCCATCACCCCGCCCGGGAAGGTGATGTAACCGCCCATACCCAGCACCACGTCGGGACGGTGGCGGAAAATCGCCGCCGCGCTCTGCCCCAGCGCGACGAGCAGATTGAACGGCAGCATCAGCTTGCGCAGCAGCCCTTTGCCGCGCAGGCCGGAGAAACGCACCCAGGCCATCTCGTAGCCGTGCTTCGGCACCAGTTCGGCCTCCATGCTGCCCGGCGCACCCAGCCAGGTCACCTGCCAGCCCTGCGAGCGCAGGATGGCGGCGACCGCCAGCCCCGGCATGATGTGCCCGCCGGTGCCGCCTGCCATGATGAGAATCGAGCGCTTGCTCATACTGGCAGTCCTCTAGCGACGCGCCTATTTTGGTTCCGGCCGCCCCGCTGGGGTTTAACTTGCTTGCACAAATTAGCCTTCACCGAAACAGAAGGGTTGTGAACTATCGCGCTCATACCGGAAGCCCCCGTGCAACCCTTCTGTTTTCGTAATCGACGCGCAACAGCACCGCCGCGGCGACGCAGTTCACCACGAGGCCGCTGCCGCCGAAGCTCAGGAAGGGAAGGGTCAGGCCCTTGGTCGGCAGCACGCCCATGTTCACGCCGATGTTGATCATCGCCTGCACGCCGAGCCACACACCGATGCCCTGCGCGACCAGCGCGGAGAAATTGCGTTCGAGGAAGGCGGCATGGCGGCCGATCTGGAAGGCGCGCACCACCAGCAGCGCGAACAGCGCAATGACCGCCGTGATTCCCGCCAGCCCCAGCTCCTCGGCGATCACCGCCATCAGGAAGTCGGTGTGCGCCTCCGGCAGATAGAAGAGCTTCTCCACGCTGCCGCCGAGCCCCACGCCGAACCACTCGCCACGCCCAAAGGCGATCAGCGCATGGCTGAGCTGGTAGCCCTTGCCGTAGGGATCGGACCACGGGTCCATGAAGCCGATGACGCGCTGCATGCGGTAGGGCGAGGAGAGGATCAGCGCGGCAAACGCGAGCGGCAGGGTCACGACCAGCCCGGCGAACACCTTGAGGCTGAAGCCGCCGAGCCACAGCGTGCCCAGTGCGATCGCGCAGATCACCACGAACGCGCCCATATCGGGTTCGAGCAGCAGCAGGCTGCCAATCAGCGCCATCACGGCGAACATCGGCACGAAGGCCTTGACGAAGGTGCCCTTCACCTTCGCCTTGCGCACGGTGTAGCTCGCGGCGTACAGCACGGCAAACAGCTTCATCAGTTCCGAAGGCTGCAGGTTGACGACGAACAGCGACAGCCAGCGGCGGCTGCCGTTGACTTCGCGCCCGATGCCTGGGATCAGCACCAGCACCAGCAGCGCCGCGCCGAACAGGAACAGCCAGGGCGCATAGTTCTGCCAGAGCTGCACCGGCACCTGGAACGCGATCAGCCCCGCGATCAGCCCCGCGGCGATGAACACGCCGTGCCGCAGCAGATAATAGGCCGGCTGGTAGCCGGTGAATTTGCCGGCCTCGGCGGTCGCGATCGAGGCGGAATACACCATCACCAGCCCGAGCGCGAGCAGCGCGATGAGCACCCAGACCAGCAGTTCGTCGTACTGCGCCTGCGGCGGACGGGTGCGAGTCTTGACCGCGTAGGGGCGGCGCGAGGCAGCCTGCATCTCTTTGGCCGATGTCAGCGCGACCATGCGGCCTCCTTGATCAGCTCATGCACCGCTTCGACGAATATCTCGGCGCGGTGCGCATAGTTGCGGAACATGTCGAAGCTCGCGCAGGCCGGCGAGAGCAGCACCGCGTCGCCCGATTGCGCGAGCCGCGCGGCCTGCCGCACCGCCTCATTCATGTTTGCGGCTTGCTGCAGCGGCACGCCGCAGCCTTCCAGCGCCGCCGCGATCAGCGGCGCATCGCGCCCGATCAGCACCACCGCGCGCGCATGCCGCATCACCGCCGGCCGGAGCGGCGCGAAGTTCTGGCCCTTGCCCTCGCCGCCCGCGATCAATACAACCTTCCTTCCCAAGCCTTCCAGCGCGGCGACCGTCGCGCCGACGTTGGTGCCCTTGGAGTCGTCGTAATAGAACACGCCGTCGATCTCGGCCACGCGCTCCACGCGGTGCGGCAGCCCGCGGAAACCGCGCAGCGCATCGAGCAGCGCCGGCATCGGCAAGCCGATCGCGCAGCACAGCGCGAGCGCGGCCAGAGCGTTGGCAACGTTGTGCAGCCCGGCGACCTGCAACTCGTCCGCCCTGAGCAACTGCTCATCACCCTGCATCAGCCAGATTTCGCCCTGCATTTTCTCAATGCCAAAGTCGTCTGCATTGGAGGGGGCATCCAGTCCGAAGGTCACGACCTCGCGGCCCGGCAGCGCCATACCCATGCTGCGCGGATCGTCGCGGTTCAGCACCTGCACGCCATGCCCGTAAAAAATGCGCGCCTTGGCCGCGGCGTATGCGTCGATGCCGGCATAGCGATCGAGGTGGTCTTCGCTGATGTTGAGCACCGTCGCCGTATCGACGTTCAGCGTCGCGGTCGTCTCGAGCTGGAAGCTCGACAGCTCCAGCACCCATATCTCCGGCTGGTTCGCGCCGCGCGCCATGACCACGTCCAGAACCGCCGGCGAAATGTTGCCCGCCGCGACCGCGTCCTTGCCCGCCGCCCTGCACAGGTGCTCCACCATGCTGGTCACGGTGGTCTTGCCGTTCGACCCTGTGATCGCGATCACCTTGGTCGTGAGCCGCAAGTCGTAATCCATGATCTGCTGCGCCAGAAGCTCGATGTCGCCTTCGACGGGAATTCCGCGCGCGCTGGCGCGCTGCACGAAAGGATCAGCCAGCGGCACGCCGGGGCTGATGGCGATCAGGTCGATACCGTCGAACAGGGTGTCGTCGAATGCGCCGCAGCGGACTTCCGCCTGCGGGCAGTCGCGCTGCAATACGTCCAGCCCCGGCGGGTGGGCGCGGCTGTCGGCGACGCGCACATGCGCGCCCTGCGCGTTCAGCCAGCGCGCGAGCGAAAGCCCGGTCTCACCGAGACCGAGCACCAGCACCAGTTTGTCTTTCAGTTGTGTCATCTCAGCTTCAGCGTCGCCAGACCGATCAGCACCAGCAGCATCGTGATGATCCAGAACCTCACCACGACCTGCGTCTCCTTCCAGCCCTTCAATTCATAGTGGTGATGCAGCGGCGCCATGCGGAACACGCGCTTGCCGGTGAGCTTGAACGAGGCGACCTGGATCATCACCGAGACCGCCTCGACCACGAACACGCCACCCATGATGAACAGCACCAGTTCCTGGCGCACGATCACCGCCACGACGCCAAGCGCCGCGCCGAGCGCCAGTGCGCCGACGTCGCCCATGAACACTTCGGCGGGATAGGCGTTGAACCACAGGAAGGCCAGCCCCGCGCCGGCAATCGCGCTGCAGAATACCGCCAGCTCACCCGCGCCCGGGATGTAGGGAATGCCGAGATATTTGGAGAACACCGCATTGCCCGCCACATAGGCGAAGATCGCGAGCGCGCCGCTCACCAGCACGGTGGGCATGATGGCCAGGCCGTCCAGCCCGTCGGTGAGGTTTACCGCGTTGCTGGTGCCGACGATGACGAGATAGGTCAGCACGATGAAGGCGAACGCCGAGAGCGGGAACACCAGCAGTTTCAGGAACGGCACGATGAGCTCGGTATGCGCGGGCAGGCTCGCGGTATTCCACAGATAGGCGCCGACCACCAGCGCGATGATGGACTGCCAGAACATCTTGGCTTTCGCCGACAGCCCCTTGGGGTTGCGATGGACAACTTTCCGGTAATCGTCCACCCAGCCGATCACGCCGAAACCCAGTGTGGTGAGCAGCACCACCCACACATAGTGGTTGTGCAGGTCGCCCCACAGCAGGGTGGTGATCGCGATCGAGGTGAGGATCAGCGCGCCGCCCATAGTCGGCGTGCCGGCCTTGACCAGGTGCGTCTGCGGCCCGTCGCTGCGCACCGACTGGCCGATCTTGTAGACGGTCAGCTTGCGTATCATCGCCGGCCCGACCATGAACGAGATGACCAGCGCGGTCATCGCCGCCAGCACGGCGCGCAGCGTGATGTAGTTGAACACGCTGAAGAACCTGATGTCCTGGGCGAGCCATTGTGCGAGTGTGAGCAGCATCTACCGTATCTCCTCATTGCCTGAAGGCAGGGGCGATGCACAGCTCCCCTTTTCCCTCTTTCCTTCTCCCTGCCCCTTCGAGCCTTCCGCCTTCGCCTCGCCGGTGCAGAATTGCACCACGCGCTCCATCTTCATGAAGCGCGACCCTTTCACCAGCACGGTGACATCCTCGTCCAACTCGTCTTCCAGCGCCTTGTGCAAATCCTCGATGCGCTCGAAATGCTCCGCGCCGCAACCGAAGGCGCGCACCGCGTGGACGCTCAACTCGCCCAGCGCAAGGAATTTCTCGATCCCGGCGCTGCGCGCCTCGGTGCCGACCCCGGCATGCAGCATGGCGGCGTCCCCGCCCAGCTCGCCCATGTCGCCCATCACGAACACGCGTTTGCCCCTGGCCTCTGCGAGCACGCCGATCGCAGCGCGCATCGAGGCGGGGTTGGCGTTGTAGGTGTCGTCGATCAGGGTGGCGCCGTGCCGCGCGTTCTTGCGCTGCAGGCGTCCGGTCACGCCGCCGAACTTTTCCAGTCCCGCGGCGATGACCTCCAGCGGCACGTTGAGCGCGATCGCGGCGGCGGTTGCGGCAAGCGCGTTGCGCGCGTTGTGCGCGCCGGGCACCTGCAAATCGGCGCTGAAGTCTCCCGATGGAGTGTGAGCATCCAGGTGCAAGCCCGTGCCGCGCGACTGCCATTGCCCGCCCACGTCGGCCTGCTTCTCGATGCCGAACTCGAGCAGTTGATGCGAGCCGGCGAGCGTGCGCCACAGCGGTGCATGCTCGTCGTCGGCATTGATCACCGCGGTGCCGCGCGGCTTGAGCCCGGCAAGGATTTCACCCTTGGCCTGCGCCACCGCCTCCACCGTACCCAGCCCCGCGAGATGCGCGCCGCTGGCATTGGTGATCAGCGCGATATCGGGTGAGGCGATATGCGTCAGGTAATCGATCTCGCCGGGATGGTTCATGCCCATCTCGATCACGGCATAGCGGTGCTGCGCGGTCAGTTGCAGCAGGGTCAGCGGCATGCCGATGTCGTTGTTGAGATTGCCCCGGGTGGCGAGCACCGCGTTGTCGCTGCCCGCCGCTTCGCGCAAAACGCTTGCGAGCATTTCCTTCACCGTAGTCTTGCCGTTGCTGCCGGTGACCGCCGCCAGCGGAATTTCGAACTGCCTGCGCCAGTGCGCGGCCAATTGGCCCAGCGCGAGGCGGGTATCCTCCACGATCAGGATTCGGGATTCAGGATTCAGGAGCGGGGGGTGCGCTTCGTAACTGTCGGCGTTGACCATCACCGCAACGGCGCCGGACTGCAGGGCGGTCGCGGCAAACTCGTAGCCGTCGAAGTGCTCGCCGCGCAACGCAATGAACAAATCACCCGGCTGCATCTTGCGCGAGTCGCTGGACACGGCAAAAAAGCGCGCATCCTCCCCGATCATGCGCGCACCGAGCGCCTGTGAGGCCTGCGAGAGCAGCATCATGGTATCGCCCTCCATCTTTCCAGCGCGTCCGCGGCGACCGCCACATCGCTGAACGGATGCTTCACGCCGGCAATTTCCTGGTAGTCCTCATGCCCCTTGCCCGCGATCAGCACGGTGTCGCGTTGCCGCGCCATTCCGACGGCACGTGCTATGGCCGCGGCGCGCTCGACGACGGCCTCGTGCTTGCCCATGTCCATGCCGCCGAGGATTTCGTCGATGATGCGCTGCGGATCCTCGCTGCGCGGGTTGTCGCTGGTGACGATGCAATGGTCGGCAAACTTCTCGGCGACCCGCCCCATCATGGCGCGCTTGCCGCGGTCGCGGTCGCCGCCGCAGCCGAACACGCAGATCAGCTTTCCGCCCGAGGACGCGCCTACCTCGCGCAGCGTCAGCAGCACCTTTTCCAGCGCATCCGGCGTGTGTGCGTAGTCCACGATGACCGTCGGCTGCCCTCCACCACCGACCCGCTGCATGCGCCCGGCCACCGCCTGCACCCTGCCCAAGGACTGCACTGCCTGGTCCAGTTCGATGCCGCTCGCCAGCAGCACCGCAAGCACCCCGAGCAGATTCGCCGCGTTGAAGCGGCCGACCAGCCTGCTGTTTATTTGCGCCCCGCCCCAGCTAGTATGCACATCGAGCCGCAGGCCCTGTCCGCTCATCTCGGCAAGGTTGCCGTACACCATGCGCAGTCCATGGCGCTCGGCCAGTTGCAGGGCGGCATCGCTCATGCCGTAGCCGATCACCTCCGCGCTGCCGTCGCGCAATTGCTCGGCCAGTTCCGCGCCGAAGGCATCGTCGAGATTCAGCACCGCATATTTCAGTTGTTCCCAGTCGAATAGCTTGTGCTTGCTCGCCGCGTAGCTTTCCATGTCGCCGTGATAATCGAGATGGTCGCGGCTCAGATTAGTCAGCAGCGCCACGTCGAAACGTGCGCCGTTCACCCGCCCCTGCGCCAGCGCGTGCGAGGACACCTCCATCGCCACGGCCTGCGCATCGGCGCGCAAATAATCCGCGAGCAGGCCATGCACGCGGATCGCATCCGGCGTGGTGTTGGCACTGGGTTGCAAACTTTCGACGAAGCCGTTGCCGAGCGTGCCGATCAGCGCGCATTTCTTCCCGACATCGTTCAGCGCATGCGCGATCCAGTGGCTGGTGGAGGTCTTGCCGTTGGTGCCGGTCACCCCGACCAGCCACAGCTTTTCGGAAGGCGCGCCATACACCGCGTCCGCGAGCCATCCCGCCTTGTGCCGCAGGTCGCTCACCGCGAGGTTGGGAATCTGCCAGGCGTCGTTCCAGGCGAAATGCTGCGCCTCCCCCCCGGATAAAAGCTTTTCATAAATTACCGCATTCGCGCCCTGTGCGATCGCCTGCGCGATGAACTGCCGGCCATCCGCCTTCTCGCCCGGATATGCGACGAAGGTATCGCCCGGCCGCACCGCGCGGCTGTCGGTCACGAGGCGCGTGATTTTTACGTTCAGCTCTCTTAACCGATCAAAGGGAAACATCAGACTTCCTCCCTGACGACGTCCGCCGGCGGCGCGATCACGTTGTCGAGCGGCGCATCGTTCGGCACGTTGAGCGCATGCAGCGCAGCGCCCGTCACCTTGCTGAACACCGGCGCGGCAACCAGCCCGCCGTAATACTGGCCGTTGTCCGGCTCGTCGATCATCACCGCCACGACGAGGCGTGGGTTCGAGGCCGGCGCGAAGCCGACGAAGGAGGCGACATAGCGGTCGATGTAGCGACCGCCTTCCAGCTTGTGCGCGGTGCCGGTCTTGCCCGCGACGCGGTAGCCGACCACCTGCGCCAGCGGCGCCGTGCCGCCGGGCTGCACCACCAGCTCCAGCATGCCGCGCAGCGTGCGCGCGGTGGCGTCGGAAAACACTTTTTTCCCGGTTGCGGGCGCATCCAGTTTGAGCAGCGATATGGGCTTGAGTTCGCCGTCGCTGGCGAACACGGTATAGGCGCGCGCGAGTTGCAGCAGGTTCACCGACATGCCGTGCCCATAGGACATGGTGGCCTGCTCGATGGGGCGCCAGGTTTTCGCGTCGCGCAACCTGCCCGATGCCTCGCCGGGGAAATTGCTGCCGGTCTGCGCGCCAAAGCCGCTGTCCGATAGGCTCTGCCACAGCGTCGCGGACTCCATCGACAGGGCGATCTTCGCCGAGCCGATGTTGCTCGACTTCTGGATGATCTGCGCCACGGTCAGCATCGATTCCGGATGCGTGTCGTGTATCTTCTTGTTGCCCACGGTCAGCACGCCGCGCTCGGTGCTGATGACCGTTTCCGGTTTCACCTTGCCCTGTTCGATCGCGGTCGCGACGGTGAACGGCTTCATCGTCGAGCCCGGCTCGAACAGGTCGGCGATGGCGCGGTTGCGCATCGCCTGGCTGCCGACCTTGCTGCGGTTGTTGGGGTTGTAGGCGGGATAGTTGGCGAGCGCGAGCACCTCGCCGCTCTTCGCATCGAGCACCACCACCGCGCCGGCCCTGGCCTTGTGCTGTTTCACCGCATCGGCCAGCTCGCGGTAGGCGAGGTGCTGCACCTTGCTGTCCAGGCTCAGCGCGATGTCGCTGCCCGGCTTGGGCGCGCGCAGGCTGCCCGCGTCCTCGACGATATGCCCGCGCCTGTCCTTGATGACGCGCTGGCTGCCGGACTTGCCGGCCAGCCGCTCCTGCAGCGCCAGTTCCAGCCCTTCCTGCCCGTTATCGTCCAGCCCGGTGAAGCCCAGCGTCTGCGCGGCCTCTTCCCCCGCGGGGTAGTAGCGGCGGTATTCGCGCTGCAATGAAATACCGGGAAGATTGAGGCTCACCACCTTGCCGGCCTGATCGGGAGGCAGGTGGCGCTTGAGATAGACGAAATCGCGCGAGGTGTCGGACAGACGGTTTTTCACTTCTTCGACGTTCATGCCGAGCGCCTGCGCGAGCTGTTTGATCTGCCGGCCGTCGGCTTCGACATCCGCCGGGCTGGCCCAGGCCGATTCCACCGGCGTGCTCACGGCCAGCGGCTCGCCGTTGCGGTCGGTAATCATGCCGCGATGCGCGACGACTTCGATCACGCGGCTGTAGCGGGCGTTGCCTTTCTCCTGCAGGAAGTCGTCGTGCATGACCTGCAGGTACACCCCGCGGCCGAACAGCCCGGCCAATCCGGCGAGCAGCACCACGAATAACGCGGTGGCGCGCCATCCGGGCAGTTCTGCCGTGATGTCTTGATGTGCGCTGGCCGCATAATTCATGGTTGTTGGTTTGCTCTGCCGTCAGGCTCTACCCGTATAAATTGAACTTGCCCGTTTGCGGGCAACTGCATCTGCAGCTGTCGCGCCGCGATCTTCTCCACCCGCGCCGGCGTGGCCCAGGTGCTCTGCTCCAGTTGCAACTGTCCCCACTCAACGTCCATCTGCTGCGCAAGCTCCTTCTGCTTCTGCAGCTCGACATACAGCTTGCGCGCGCGGTGCTGCGAAGTGACCACGCTCAGCGCGCAGACCACCACCGCCGCGAGCAGCAGCGCATTCAGTGCGCCCCCCTGCATCACATCGCTACGCCACATCGCTGCGCTCCGCCACGCGCATCACCGCGCTGCGCGAGCGCGGGTTGGCCTTCACTTCCGCCTCAGCCGCGCGCACGGCCTTGCCGACCAGACGCATCCGCCCCTGCGGCACTTCGCTCGCGCGGATCGGCACATCGCGCGGCAGCTTGTCGCCCTCCGCCATGTCGCGCATGAAGCGCTTCACGATGCGATCCTCCAGCGAATGGAAACTGATCACCGCGAGCCGCCCCCCGGCCTTGAGGTGCGTCACACATTCCGGGAGCACCCTCTCAAGCTCTTCGAGTTCCCCGTTGAGATAAATCCGTATAGCCTGAAAGGTGCGCGTTGCCGGGTTCTGCCCGGCTTCGCGGGTACGTACCGCTTTGCCAACCAGCTCGACGAGCTGCCGCGTGGTGTGGATGGGCTGGACTGCGCGCGCCGCAACAACCGCCCTTGCAATCTGCTTAGCAAACCGTTCTTCGCCGTAATCACGTATCACCTCCGTCAGCAAACCTTCATCCGCCGTCGCCAGCCACTCGGCCGCGGTCATCCCGCTGCTGGTGTCCATGCGCATGTCCAGCGGCGCATCGAAGCGGAAACTGAAACCGCGCTCCGCCTCGTCCAGTTGCGGCGACGACACCCCGAGATCCAGCAGTATGCCGTCCACCTTCGCCACACCCTCTTCGCGCAGCACTTCCGCGAGCTGCGCGAAACCGCGATGCACCATCCGGAAGCGCGCATCGCGCCATGCCTTGCCAACCGCCACCGCCGCCGGATCCTTGTCCAGCGCGATCAGCCTGCCTTCACTGCCCAACCGTTCGAGTATCCGCGCGCTATGCCCGCCGCGCCCGAACGTTCCGTCCACATAGATGCCGTCCGGCCTGATCGCGAGTGCCTCGACAGCTTCATTCAGTAATACTGTGGTGTGGGCTAAGCCCTCACTCACAACGAGAAGCCCTCCAGCTCAGGCGGCAGCTCGCCTTCCATGAACGACAGCGCGGCTTCCTGCTGCGCCTGCCACTTCGCCTCGTCCCACAATTCGAATTTGTTGCCCTGGCCGACCAGCATCACGCGCTTGTCGAGCGCCGCGTAGCCGCGCAGGGTCGGAGAGATCAGCACGCGCCCCGCGCCGTCCATCTCCACCTCCTCGGCATAACCGATCAGGCGGCGCTGCAGCGCGCGGATTTTCGGGTTGAGCGCGGAGAGCTTGAGCAGCTTGTCGCGGATCGGTTGCCAGTCGGGCTGCGGATAAACCAGCAGGCAGCCGTCGGCATCGGCAGTCAGCACCAGCTTGCCCGCGCAATGCGCAAGCAGCATATCGCGATGCCGCGCCGGAATCGCGAGCCTGCCCTTGCTGTCCAGATTAAGTTGCGCCGCTCCCTGAAACATCCCTTAGCTCCACTTTTACCCACTTTTTACCACTTAGGCCCACTATATTTAAAAAAATCCAGCGAGTCAAGCCGAAAAACAGGTTTTTTCTTTATGGGACAAGGAGTTAGCGAGGGAAGTTAATGCAAAACAAATACCCTTAAAAAGCAAGGTATTGCGCAAATAAGCTAAAGTTGTTTGTGATGAAAAGGTAGGGGGATTGGGTATTCGGGAGGGGCAGGACTACATCAACAAGATCGCGTCCCACGCGACCACTCAATGGTTGGCGGGCAGTTTGCCCGCCAACCATTGACCGCTTTGTTTTCCATCCCCTGAGCGCCGCCGAGTAGCGCAAGCCGGTCAGGGGTAGTCCGACGAATATGTTTGAGCACGTGGCCGCGCAGCGGATCGTGCGAGTTTATGAGGAGGCCTGACCGGCTGAGCAACGGAGGGAACCGCGCAGCGGCGGCAAACCGGGGTCGCCTTTTCTTGGGTTACTTTCTTTTGGCGACGCAAAAGAAAGTGACTAGCTGCCGGGCTACCCCCGGCGGTTTTGATTGGTGGGTATCGCTACGCTCAACCCATCCTATACTTATTGATGCCTTAAATATTTTATGCAAGTCATATCGTTTCGATGCTGGCATATCGATGCTTGAATTCAGAGGGGCTCACTTGGTATTCCCGGAACAATGCTAGGGCTCGTGGCGATTTGACAGTAAGTGGATTTGTCGTAAGTTGGATCGCACCGGATCGCCCTGGCTTTATTCCACCCGCAATATTGATGGCCGCCTCATATGAAAGATCAAATATTACATAAGGAGAAGTCGGGTCCGCATAGAATGCCGAAAATCTCGGATCAGCATCACCGATAAGGAGTAGACGGTGGTACTGTTTTCTACCAAGCTCGCCGAATATTTTTGTCCACACCCACCTCCGTATCGGGCGACCTGCAATCGTACTCAAGAGTGATGAGTATTTAACTTCAAAGCAAAGCTCACTTTCTGATAATTCGAGATCATGCCCAGCACCTCGCTTGGAACGACGGGCAGAAACAAGTCTTGCAATCAAAGATTCCCCTCTTAATCCCTTTGCAATCGTAGGGTGGCCACGAAGGAACTCTAATTCATCCCGAAGGCGCGCATTCTCTTCTTCAAGCTCTCGTATGAGAGCAAACGCTCCTCGTACATTTCGTGGCCCTTGGGTAGATGAATGACGCGCCATAAGAAAATTTATCGAATCTTCGGCATCCCGCAAACCACATCCCCACACTGCCCCCGCTGCCTCAACGCATGATCCATCAACACCAACGCCACCATCGCCTCCGCAATCGGCGTCGCCCGCAGCCCCACGCAGGGATCATGCCGCCCTTCGGTGGAAACCTTCACGGCCTTGCCGCCTTTATCGATGGAGCCGCGCTCGATGCGGATGCTCGAAGTCGGCTTCACCGCATAGTGCGCGACGATGTCCTGCCCGGTGGAGATGCCACCGAGAATGCCACCCGCATTGTTCGACAGGAATCCATTCGGTGTGAGTTCGTCGCCGTGCTCGCTGCCCTTCTGCGCCACGCAGGCGAAGCCCGCGCCGATCTCGACGCCCTTGACCGCGTTGATGCCCATGAGCGCGTAGGCGATCTCGGCATCGAGCCGGTCGAACACCGGCTCGCCGAGCCCGACCGGGACATTGTGCGCAACGACCGCGAGCTTCGCGCCGATGGAGTCGCCGGACTTGCGCAGCGCGTCCATGTAGTCTTCGAGCGACTGCACGGCTTCGGCGTTGGGCGCGAAGAACGGGTTGTGGTCCACGTCGTCCCAACTCCTGAACGGAACGGCGATCTCGCCGAGCTGAGCGAGGTAGCCGCGCACGGTGACGCCGTATTTTTCCTTGAGCCATTTCTTCGCGATCGCGCCCGCCGCGACGCGCCCCGCGGTTTCGCGCGCCGAGGCGCGCCCGCCGCCGCGGTAGTCACGGATGCCGTATTTTTGCCAGTAGGTGTAGTCGGCGTGGCCGGGGCGGAAGGTCTCGGCGATGCTGCCGTAGTCCTTGCTGCGCTGGTCCTCGTTGCGGATCAGCAGCGCGATCGGCGTGCCGGTGGTCCTGCCCTCGAACACGCCGGAGAGGATTTCCACGGTGTCGGATTCGCGGCGCTGCGTGACATGGCGCGAGGTGCCGGGCTTGCGCCGGTCGAGGTCGGGCTGGATGTCTGCTTCGCTCAGGGCCATGCCCGGCGGGCAGCCATCGACGATGCAGCCGATCGCCGCGCCGTGCGATTCGCCGAACGAAGTCACCGTGAACAAGGTGCCGAAGGTGTTTCCAGACATAACCAGCCTCATCGAAAGGATGCGCAAATAAGGCGCTCAGTTTAACATAGCGTCCCGCGCGGACACGCCACCCACTAACCATTACCGAAACCACGACCATGCAGAAATTGACAGCGGAACAAATCGAACTCGGCCTCACGAATGCGGATGTCGCCGTACGCAAGGAATTCGCCGAGCGCAAGGATTACACGCCGAGCGCGGCGCAGATCGAGCGCGGCCTCACCGACGAGAGCCCCGAAGTCCGGGCGCGCTTCGCCGACCGCAAAGACTATATCCCGACGCCCGAGCAGATCGAGCGCGGTCTGACCGACCCGGCGGACAGCGTGCGCTACACCTTCGCCGAGCGTGAGGACTACACGCCGACTCCCGTACAGATGGAGCGCGGCATGAAGGACCCGCACCGCTTCGTCAGGATGCTGTTCGCGCAGCGCATGGATGGTATGCATTAAAACTTCAACCACGAAGAGCACGAAGAACGCGAAGAAAAGCATCAAGCCATATTTCAAAAATATGCCCACGATGAAAGCCATCCTGATGACCGCCGCCGGCAATGCCGATGTGCTGCAACTGCGCGAGATCGCCAAACCCGAACTTCCCTCGCCGCACCACCTGCGCGTGAAGCTCGCCGCCGCCGGGGTGAATCCCATCGACACCAAGCTGCGCGCCAATCCCGTCTATTATCCCGACAAGCTGCCCGCAATCCTTGGCTGCGACGGTGCGGGCATCGTCGAGGAAGTGGGCAGCGCGGTGACGCGCTTCAAGATCGGAGATGCGGTGTATTTCTGCAACGGCGGGCTGGGCGACGAGCCGGGCTGCTATGCCGAATACACCACGCTGCACGAGGAATACTGCGCGACGAAGCCCGCCAACCTATCACTTGAGGACAGCGCCGCGCTGCCGCTGGTGCTCATCACTGCATGGGAGTCGCTCGTCGAGCGCGCCAATCTCAAGGCCGGGCAAACCGTGCTGATCCACGCCGCCGCCGGAGGCGTGGGGCATGTTGCCGTACAGCTTGCGCACCACCTCGGCGCGAACATCGCCGCGACGGTCGGCGACGAAAAAAAAGCCGGGCTCGCGCACGGCCTCGGCGCGGAAAAAATCATCGAGTACCGCGAGCAGGACTTCGTGCAGGAGACGCTGGACTGGACAAATGGCCGGGGCACGGATGTGGTATTCGACACGGTGGGCGGCGAGACTTTCCTGCGCTCGCTCGATGCCGTACGCATCGGCGGCAAACTGGTCACCCTGCTCTCCACCCCGCTGTCACTCGCCGATGCGCAGAAAGCAAGGCTGCGCAACCTGTCGCTGTGCTACGACCTGATGCTCACCCCGCAGGTGATGAACCTGCACGAGGAACGCGTGCGCCAGCGCAAAATCCTCGAGGAGGCGGCGAAGCTCGTCGAGGCAGGCAGGCTCGGCGTGCTGGTGTCGCACAGGCTGCCGCTGGAGCAAGCGGCGACGGCGCATCGCATGATCGAGGCGGGCGGCATGACCGGCAAGATCGTGCTGACGATGTAATGGCAAAAAACACCCTCTCCTCCGCCCCCTCTCCCGTACCCGCAAGGGGCATCCCCACTAGGGTCCCGCTGCTACGCAGCGACCGTGGCGAGACAAGCAGGAGAGGGGAATTATTCCCTCTCCCAATTTTGGGAGAGGGTTAGGGAGAGGGCGATGCAATTCATTGACACACATTGCCACCTCGACGCGGCCGAATTCAACAACACGCAGGCCGCGCTGGTGGAAGCCGCGCAGGCTGTGGAAGTGGCGCGCATGGTCATTCCTGCGGTTGCGCGCAGCAACTTCGAGGCGGTGCACGGCCTGTGCGAGCGCTTTCCCGCCTGCGCGCCCGCCTACGGCATCCACCCGATGTACGTAGATGAGGCGCAGCCGCAAGACCTCAACGCGTTGCGCGACTATCTGGCGCAACCCGGTACCGTCGCGGTCGGCGAGATCGGTCTGGATTTCTTCATCGAGCCGCACGACCGCGTGCGGCAGGAATACTTCTTCGCCGAGCAATTGAAACTGGCGCGCGAGTTCGATTTGCCGGTGCTGCTGCATATCCGCCGTGCGCAGGATGTGATCCTGAAGCACCTGCGCCAAGCCAGGGTGCGCGGCGGTATTGTCCATGCCTTCAGCGGCAGCCGCCAGCAGGCGGATGAGTTCATCAGGCTCGGCTTCAGGCTCGGCTTCGGCGGCGCGATGACCCATGTACGCGCCACGCGCCTGCGCGAACTCGCTGCAACCCTGCCGCCGCAGAGCATCGTGCTGGAGACCGACGCGCCGGACATCCCGCCCGCCTTCCTGCATAGCCCTCTCCTCAATCCTCTCCCGCAAGCGGGAGAGGAGGCGGACGAATTGCTGCGCAAAGCCAAAATCACCGAGCCGAACAAGCCGGAGTACCTGCCGCGCATCGCCGAAACGCTCGCGGAGCTGCGCGGCCTGCCGCTGGAGGAGATCGCGCGCATCACCACGGAGAACGCGCTGACAGTTCTCCCCAGACTCGGATCGCTTGAATAAAAATGCACTCCACCACGAAGCACACGAAGGCCACGAAGAATTTTCATCCCGGAAAACGCAGGTGGGAAATTATTAACCCTTCGACACGCCCGCTACGCGTGCTGCTCAGGGCGAACGGACTGCTCACCAAGCCGGCGAGCCCACAAAAAGCCCTGCGTTCTTCTTCGTGGTCTTCGTGTCCTTCGTGGTTCATATTAGAATTTAAATAAACATGCCGCTCTCCCATCTCGACAACGACCATGAGCGCCGCTTCGGCGGCGTTGATCGCCTCTACGGCGAGGGCACCCGCATGGCGCTGCACCGCAGCCGCGTGGCGGTGGTGGGCGTCGGCGGCGTCGGTTCCTGGGCGGTCGAGGCGCTCGCGCGCAGCGGCGTCGGGAACATCACGCTGATCGACTTCGACCATGTCGCCGCCTCCAACATGAACCGGCAGATCCAGGCGCTGGAGAGCACGCTCGGCGCGGCGAAGGTGACGGTCCTCGAAGCGCGCATCCGCGATATCAATCCCGCCTGCAAGGTGAATGCCGTCGATGATTTCCTCACCGAGGGAAATCTCCGCGAGTTGATTCCAGAAGGCGCGTTCGACGCCGTAATCGACGCCTGCGACCAGGTGAAGGTGAAGGCCGCGCTGATCGCCCACGCGCGCTTCAAGAAGATTCCGCTGGTCGTGTGCGGCGCGGCAGGCGGGAAGAGCAATCCCCTCAATTTGCGTCAGGCCGACCTGGGGCTGGTCACCCACGACGCGCTGCTTTCGCGCATCCGCAACCTGCTGCGCAAGGAATTCAAAATTCTGCCGCGCAAAAACGGCAAGTTCGGCGTGGCCTGCGTGTACCTGGAGGAGCCGTCCCGGAAGAGCGGGATCTGCACCGCGGGCAACCTGAGCTGCGCGGGCTACGGCTCGGCAGTGACGGTCACCGCGCCGATGGGGTTCGCCGCAGCGGCCTGGTGCATCGAGCGGCTCGTGACACAATCTGGCGATTGATTCGAGGCTATTCGCCCATCAAGCATCGGCGGCCTGACTACCACTCGCGGAACGAAAAGCCAACACCCATCGTCGTCTGGCGATGGTTGTAGTCGATGAGGCTCTCGCCGAAGCCTGAAGTCAGCTGGGTATGCAGCCGCGCGGAGTTCCCCAGCGGCACCGGCATCGACCAATCGAGTTGCATGAAGCCGCGGTTACTTCCGAAGCGGAGATTGTTGCGCAGCAGCAGGGCCACGGCCTGCGACTTGTCTGCGGGCTCCCAGCGCGCCACCAGGTCGGCGCGGCCGACGTAATCGGTGATGTCCGGGTTCTCGTCCTTGAGGGCATTCTCCGGGATACGCCACCAGCCGCGCGCCATCACCGAAGTGTTGCCCCATTCCCAGCCGCCCTGCAGGTAGAGGCGGTTCCAGCTGCGCGACTCCGGCAAATGCTGCCCGTTCGACTGGTGCGACAGCCCGAGGTTGACGAGCTTCAGTCCCGAATCCTTGCCCGTGCCCAGGGTCGCGATGAGTTCCGGCTCGTAATTGGTCTCGCGGAACAGCGAGGAATTGCGCGTGTTGAACATCTGCCAGTTGGACTGCTGCGTGTAGGCGCCCCACAGGCGCAGCGTCTTCAGCCCCAGGAAATTGATGTCTCGCTGGCTGCCGATGTCCGCCTTGAAGCTCAACTGGAATTTGGTCTCCAGCGCATCGAAATCGAAGGGTGCAGGCGTGCTGTGGCCCGGAGCGGGCGAGGTAGGCTGCCTGTTGATCTTGCCGGTCGTGCGCACCAGCAGGTAGCTTTGCCGATGTGGTGTCAGGCGGCCTAATTTGCTCTCATCGCGATTGGTTCTGTCATCCAGGTTCCAGGCCTTGGTCAGGTAGGAGCGTTCCGGGGGCGGGGGCGATGCAGGTGTGGCAACGGCTGGCGGCGGCGCTCCCTCTTCGTCTTCAAGCAACGGCAGTTCCGCCATGGAAGCGGCGGCCTGCGCATTGTCGTAGCACTTCAGGCGCTCGGCGTTGCTGCCCGCATATTGCTTCGCGCACAGCGCAAAGGCCTCCTCGCCGGCCTGTACCGCCGGCGCAAGCAGCAGGCACAGCAGCAGGAAGCCGCCCCGGCGGGCGGAATGGTTCGTTTTTTTCATAATGAAACCGAGCTAAAGTTATTCGTATGGTGGCCGCGAACGGCAGGCAGCACCGCCTATCTCAGCCAGCCCTTGCGGTGGAACACCCAGAACGGCAATGCGACGGATACCGCCATCAGCGACAGGGCGAATAGATAGCCGTTCGGCCAGTTTAGTTCCGGCATGGACTTGAAATTCATGCCGTAGATGGAGGCGATCAGGGTGGGCGGCAGCAGCGCCACCGAGACCACCGAGAACAGGCGCACGATCTTGTTCTGGTTGATGTTGATGAAGCCGACCGTGGCGTTCATCAGGAAGTTGATCTTGTCGAACAGGAAGGCGGTATGCCCGTCCAGCGAATCGATGTCCTGCATGATCTGGCGCGCCCCATCCATCATGTCCGGAGAGAGCAGCTTGCTGCGCATCAGGAACGAGACCGCACGGCGCGTATCCATGAGGTTGCGGCGGATGCGCCCGTTGAGGTGCTCCGCATGCGCGATGCTGGCCAGCACCGCGCTGGCCTGTTTGTCGCTGAGCGTCTTGTAGAGCACCGCGTCGCTGATTTCGCCGAGATCGGCATAGGCCTCCTCCAGCGCGTCGGCGGAGAACTCCACGTCGGAGCCGTACAGGTCGACCAGCACGTCGAGGCTGCCCGCGACCAGGTCGGTCTGCCCGCGCGAACGCAGGCGGAAATGCTGGAAGACCGGCGGGTCTTCGTCATGCACGCTGAACAGCACGTTGTTCGACAGCACGAAAGCTACGATGACGCTACGCGACTCGCTTTCCTTGCCGAGCAGGAAGTCCGAGCGCACATGCAGTTCTCCGTCCTCCTCGTAGAAGCGCGCGCTCGCCTCGATGTCGCGCAAATGCTCGGCTTGCGGCAGGATGATCGAAAAGGTCCTGGTCACCCATTCGCGCTCTTCTTCGCCGGGTGCAATGGCATCCACCCAGACCGGCTTGCGCGCGGCGATCTCATCCGGCCGGATGCCGACCAGCTTTCCGTTTTCCAGCGTGAAAATATTGAGCATGCGGTTGCTTCCGGTTACTGAATTTCAATGGGGGCGATTATCCACTACAAGGACTCAAAGGAAAACGCGCCAGCACCCGGTAATCCGTCAGCCCGCCCCGCTGCACGGATTGTACCAGTGCGAAATCCGCTATCCTCCAGCATGCCGGCTGCATCACGGGCAGCGGCATATCGCTCCAGTGCGCGTTGCGCAGCAGCGTGACATGCGGTTTATATTCGCGCTGGTCGAACTTGAAGCGATGCGCGTCCAGGCGCCGCCCCAGCGCATCGGCCAGTTGTAGCAGTTGCTGCGGCACATGGTGCGGCGCGGCGTACACGATATGGTTGTGCCCCCAGTAGCGCGCCGCATCGAAACACAGCTCGAACCCCTCGCCGCCTGCCTCCTGCGCCGCGAGCTGCAGCACTTCCAGCCCATACAGTTCGACATCGCCGATGAACGCCAGCGTGTTGTGCAGCGTCTCGCCGCGCATCGCGCGCCCGCCGCACAGGCGCTTCAGCGGCGCCTGCCAGGCCGCAAGCTGCGCGGACTCGGCGGCGGTCGGCCAGAAGGCGAAAAAAACGCGCGCAACAGGGTTGTCGGGTGGGTGGTTCATATGGCGGGCATTCTATAGCAGCCGGGCGTGCCGCCGATGGAACTTTCCCCAATAGCGATCCTCTTCCCTTTCATGTTTTGCGCATCCTGTTTTGTCCGCATGCTCATCAGGGTCGAGCGGCGAGCCGCATTCGGGTAAAATGCGCGCCTTGTCGAATCAGGGCAGACCATGACTGCACGCTTGAGAGAAATACCCTACAACTACACCTCGCTTTCCGACCGCGAGATCGTCCTGCGGCTGCTCGGCGCCGAGGCGTGGGACATCATCAACACGCTGCGCGAAGAACGCCGCACCGGGCGCTCGGCGCAGATGCTGTACGAGGTGCTGGGCGACATCTGGGTGCTGACGCGCAATCCGTACCTGCAGGACGACCTGCTCTCCAACCGCAAGCGCCGCAACGCGCTGACCGGCGCGCTGCGCCACCGCCTGAACGCCATCGAGGCGCGCCGCCGCGAGTCCGAGGGCGACGCCGGCCAGGACGACCGCAACCGGAAGGTGAGGCGCCTGCTCGAACTCGCCGCGGCGGCAGTCGACCAGTTCGCCGCCGAATTCGAGCAGACCCTACAGCTGCGCAAGCGCGCGCTGCGGGTGCTGACACGCATCACGCGCCGCGACAACATCCAGTTCGACGGCCTGGCGCGCGTCTCGCATGTGACCGACGCGACCGACTGGCGTGTGGAATATCCGTTCGTGGTGCTGCACCCCGACACCGAGGAAGAGGTCGCGCCGCTGGTACGCGCCTGCATCGAGCTCAAGCTGACCATCATCCCGCGCGGCGGCGGCACCGGCTACACCGGCGGTGCGGTGCCGCTGGACAGGTTCTCCGCGGTGATCAACACCGAGAAGCTGGACGCGTACTCCGCCGTGGAACATCTGGTGCTGCCCGGTGTGGACAAACCCTACGCCACGATCCGCTGCGGCGCGGGCGTGGTAACGCGGCGCGTGATGGAGGCGGCGGAAGCCAACAAGCTGGTGTTCGCGGTCGACCCGACCTCGGCGGACGCGTCGTGCATCGGCGGCAACGTGTCGATGAACGCGGGCGGAAAGAAGGCCGTGCTGTGGGGCACCGCGCTGGACAACCTCGCCTCGTGGCGCATGGTCACGCCGGACGGCCTGTGGATGCTGGTCGAGCGCATCAACCACAACCTCGGCAAGATCCACGACACGGAAACTGCGACCTTCCGCATCAGCCGCTTCGAGATCGACGGCAAGACGCCGCACGGCGCGCCGGAGATGCTCAACATCCCCGGCAGCGCGTTCCGCAAGGCCGGCCTCGGCAAGGACGTCACCGACAAGTTCCTCTCCGGCCTGCCCGGCATCCAGAAGGAGGGCTGCGACGGCATCATCACCTCGGCGCGCTTCATCCTGCACCGCGCCCACGAGCATACCCGCACCGTGTGCCTGGAATTCTTCGGCCAGGTGCGCGAGGCGGTGCCCGCGATCGTCGAAATCAAGAACTACATGGACGCGCACCCCACGGCGCTGCTCGCGGGGCTGGAACACCTCGACGAGCGCTACCTCAAGGCGGTGGGCTACGCCACCAAGGCCAGGCGCGGCACCCGCCCGAAGATGGTGCTGATCGCCGACGTGGTCAGCGACGATGCGGACTCGGCGGCTTCCGCCGCATCGGAGATCGTGCGCTTCGCCAACCTGCGCAGCGGCGAAGGTTTCGTCGCGGTCTCCGCCGAGGCGCGCAAGAAATTCTGGCTGGACCGCGCGCGCACCGCCGCGATCGCCAAGCACACCAACGCCTTCAAGGTCAACGAGGACGTGGTGATCCCGCTGCCGCGCATGGGCGACTACTGCGACGGCATCGAGCGCATCAACATCGAGCTGTCGCTGAAGAACAAGCTCAAGCTGCTCGATGCGCTGGACGAATTCTTCGCGGGCGAACTTCCGCTGCGCTACCAGGACGACGCGCAACTCGGCGGCGCCGAACTGCTCGGCAACCGCCCGCAGGCGGCAAAGCAGGTGCTCGCCGAAGTGCGCACGCGCTGGCAATGGCTGCTCGACAACCTCGATGCGCCGCTCGGGGAAGGCATGTACGCGCCCGAGGACCGGCAGGATGCGGCCACCGTGTTCGACGCGGTGCAGCGCCACCTGATGCGCGCCTCGTGGAAGCGCGAGGTGCGCGAGCCGCTGCGCCACATTTTCAGCGGTGCCACCTACCAGCCCATCCTCGACCAGTGCGGCAACATCCACGGCAACGTGCTGAAGAGCCGCGTGTTCGTCGCACTGCACATGCACGCCGGCGACGGCAACGTGCACACCAACATCCCGGTGAATTCGGACGACTACGAGATGCTGCAGCAGGCCTATGCTGCGGTGGACCGCATCATGCGCCTCGCGAAGGACCTCGGCGGGGTGATCTCCGGCGAGCACGGCATCGGCATCACCAAGTTCGACTACCTCGATCCTCAGGACATCGCCGCCTTCGCCGACTACAAGCAGCGCATCGACCCGGAGGGACGCTTCAACCGCGGCAAGCTGCTCAAGGGCAGCAACCTGGAGCGCGCCTACACACCGAGCTTCAACCTGATGGAGCTGGAAAGCCTGATCCTGGAAAAGAGCGAACTCGGCGAGATCGCCGACTCGTTCAAGGACTGCCTGCGCTGCGGCAAGTGCAAACCGGTGTGCAGCACCCATGTGCCGCGCGCCAACCTGCTATATTCGCCGCGCAACAAGATCCTCGCGACCTCGCTGCTGATCGAGGCGTTCCTGTACGAGGAACAGACGCGGCGCGGCGTCTCCATCCAGCACTTCGCCGAATTCGGCGACGTCGCCGACCACTGCACGATCTGCCACAAGTGCAAGAATCCCTGCCCGGTGGACATCGATTTCGGCGACGTGTCGGTCGCGATGCGCAACTTCCTGCGCAAGCAGGGCAAGAAGAAATTCAACCCGGTGACTGCCGGCTCGATGATGTTCCTCACCGCCACCGACCCGCTCACGATCAAGCTGCTGCGCAAGACGATGATCGAGCTGGGCTACAAGGCGCAGCGCGCCGGCCACAAGATCGCCAAACATCTGGGCCTGCTGGGCGGCCAGCTCAAACACCCGCCGGCCACCGTGGGCGGTGCACCGCTGCTTTTCCCGTCCGGCCACGCGAAGGTGATCCACTTCGTCAACAAGCCGATGCCGGGCAACCTGCCCAAGAAGACCTCGCGCGCGCTGCTCGACATCGAGGACCCCAGCATCGTGCCGGTCATCCGCAACCCGCACAAGCTGAGCGAGGATTCCGAGGCAGTGTTCTACTTCCCCGGCTGCGGCTCGGAGCGGCTGTTCGGCCAGGTCGGGCTCGCGACGCAGGCGATGCTCTACGAGCTCGGCGCGATCACCGTGCTGCCGCCCGGCTACCTGTGCTGCGGCTACCCGCAGAACGCCGCAGGCAGGGCCGACCAAGCCAATCAGATCAGCACCGACAACCGCGTGCTGTTCCATCGCGTGGCGAATACGCTGAATTACCTCGACATCAAGACGGTGATCGTGTCGTGCGGCACCTGCATGGACCAGTTGCTGAAATACCAGTTCGAGAAAATCTTTCCCGGCTGCCGCCTGCTCGACATCCACGAGTATTTGCTCGAGAAAGGCATGAAGCTGGAGTCCCCCACCGGCGCACGGTACATGTACCACGATCCCTGCCACTCGCCGATGAAGACCTACCAGCCGCTCAAGGTGGCCAGCGAGTTGATGGGGACCGACGTGAAGCTCAACGACCGCTGTTGCGGCGAGGCCGGCAGCTTCGGCGTATCGGTGCCGCAGATCGCGACCCAGGTGCGCTTCCGCAAGGAAGAGGAAATGCGCAAGGGCGCCGCCGCGCTGCGCGCCGACGGTTTTGCCGGCGAGGTGAAAATCCTCACCTCCTGTCCGGCCTGCCATCAGGGGCTGTCGCGCTACGACAACGACAGCGGCACCACGTCGGAATACATCATCATCGAAATGGCGCGCCACCTGCTCGGCCCGGACTGGCTGGAGAGTTACGTCGACAAGGCCAATCACGGAGGCATCGAACGCGTGCTGCTGTGAGCTGCCCATTCCGGGGAACGCCGCTTGACGGCAGGACGCGCCTCATGGAAAGTATCGGCCTATAACCAAGAATAACCATGCTGACACTCCCGCTCGAACCGACCGACGACCGCGCCAATCCGCTTTTCAAGGATGCGGCCGGCTGCGCCAAATGGCTCGGGCAACTGCAGCTGACAAACCTGCAACTGGCGCACAGCCTGCTGTTCAGCCAGATCAACGAGCTCAACCGCTATCCGATGCGCGGCCAGGAACGGCTCAACACGCTGGAGCTGCTGCGCGAGACCGTCGGCTACGTGCAGGGCGACTACGCCAAGAAACTCATCGCCAAACCGCTGCCGCTGAACGAAAGCGAACTGATGGTGTTCATCGCCATCGTGCAGCTCTGGCAGGCCATGGTGCTGGGCTACCAGCGCTGCCTGCAGGACTATATCGCCGGCGACAAGCAGCTCGCGAAGCACGGCGCCTTGCTGTGCCAGCGCTGTCTGATGTACAGCGGCCTGGAGATTTTCGAGCACCTGCGCACCGGCTACGAATTCGATCCCAAGCTGTGGAACCAGCTGCACGAGCTGTATGCCTTCGCCGAGGAACAGAATTTTCAGGCCGGCGAAGTCGGCGATCCGCTGAACGAAAAATACCCGCGCAGCAGCTGCCGCAACGTCTACGTGAAGACCCTGCTGGCCTGCTACGCGCGCCCCGCGGAGCTGACCCGCTCGCAGCTGCAGTTGCTGGATAACTGGCTCACACAATGGAGCGGTACGGTGACGGTGGAACGCAGCTATGCCGCCAGCAAGGGGGACGCCCAGCCGCTCGCGATAGACCTGGCCAGCACGCGCGGCCTGCAGCCGCTTACACAGGTCACCCACAGCGAATCGATGCGCTACCTGCCGATGGTGCCGCTCTCCAAACTGCTGCGCGTGAAGACCATCCTGCTGCAGCAGGGCCAGACCCCACGGCAGGTCAACCTGTGCGAACACTGCAGCGCAAGCGACTGCATCGAGTTCCTCACCTTCCTGCACCAGTGCTGGTGCGAGAACCACAGTGTGCGCCAGGGCGAGCGACTCCCGGCCGTGCAGCGCGCCCAGCTCTGCTACAAGCCGGAAGGCATCTACGCGCACCTGTCCGGCAAGCCGTTCCGGCAGCCCGGGCGCGAGAGCACGCTGGGCAGCGTGGCACGCCACCAGATCGAGGCCTTCGGGCGGGTGCTGCAGGACGCGCACAACAAGGAGCTGCTGGAAATGGGCTTCCCGCTGGAGACCTGGCAGTTCGAGAACGAAAGCATCTCGGGAGCGCGCCTGACGCGCGAGGACACCTTCGGCGGGCGGTTAAGCTACAACCAGCTCATTGCCGTACGCCCCGGCGATGCGGAAACCTTCCTGCTGGGCGCCACGGCGTGGACGAACGTCACGCGCGCCGGGCAGTTGCAGATCGGCGTGCGCTACCTGCCCGGCACCCCCGAGGCGGTCAGCATGCGCGCCACCGGCATCAACATGACCGTGCCGGAAAAATACGTCCCGGCCTTTTTGCTGCCCCCCGTTGCGGGGCTCGGCACCCCCCCCAGCCTGGTCGTCCCGCGCGACTGGTACCAGCCGGACCGCGTGGTGGAAGTCCTGCATCTGAACGGCGAGAAGGAGCACCTCAAGATGGGCATCAGCGTGGAACGCGGCATCGATTACGAGCGCGTGAGTTTCACGATAGCCTACTGATCCGCACAAGGCACAAATAGAGTTTCCTGCTCCGTTCGGCCTGAGCCTGTCGAAGGCCGTAAAGCCGTTCATGTTTCGATAGGGCTTTCCTGAGCGAAGTCGAAGGGCTCAACGCGAACAGCTTCTACTTTATTCGCTCAGCCCATCACCGGATAATCGATGTAGCCCTTGGCCCCGGGTGTATAGAACGTACCGGGATCGGGGGCATTCAGCGCAGTGCCGTTTTTCCACCGCTCGACCAGGTCAGGATTAGCGAGGAACGGGCGTCCCACGGCAACCAGGTCGCACTTGCCCGCCGCGAGGTCGCTCTCGGCCCGTTCGGCGTCGTAGCCGCCGGAAAGGATCAGCGCGCCCTTGAACGCGCTGCGGAACGCCGCCTTCATCGAATCGGGCACCGGCGGCGCACCCATGGAAGAATGATCGACCAGGTGGATGTAGACCAGCCCGCGCGCATTGAGCTGCTGCGCCAGCCAGGCGTACTCCGCCTCCATCGCGTCGTACAGCGGCATGTCGTTGAACACGCCGAACGGCGACAGGCGGATGCCGACCCTGTCCTTGCCGATGGCGACGATCGCCGCCTCGACGGCCTCGAGCACGAAGCGCGCGCGGTTCTCGATCGGGCCGCCGTAGCGGTCCGTGCGCAAATTAGAGTTCGGGCGGATGAACTGCTCGAGCAGGTAGCCGTTCGCCGCATGCAGCTCGACGCCGTCGCATCCCGCCGCCACGGCGTTCTTCGCGGCCTGCGCGAATTCCCCGATCGCGTCCCTGATGTCCGCCGCGCTCATCTCCTGCGGCATGGCGTTCGGCTTCATCCCCTCCGCATCGGTGTACATCTCCCCGGCGGCCGCGATGGCCGAAGGCGCGAGTACGCGTGCGCCGGGAGGCAGGTTGAGCTCATGGCTGACGCGCCCGGTGTGCATGAGCTGCACGAACAGCTTTGCGCCCTGCGCGTGCACCGCATCGGCAACGCGCCGCCACCCTTCGACCTGCGCCGCGGAAAAGATGCCGGGAATGCGCGCGTAGCCCAGCCCGTTTGGGGAGGGCGACGTGCCCTCGGTGACGATCAGGCCGGCGCTCGCGCGCTGCGCGTAATACTCCGCCATGAGTTCGTTCGGCACATTGCCGATGGCGCGGCTGCGCGTCATCGGCGACATGACCAGACGATTTTCAAGCGTGAACTGGCCTAAAGTGGTTTTCGAAAATAGCAGCGACATGGTTGCTCCTCCTGAAAAATGATGAAGCTATCAGCTTAGCGAACAATACATCTACAAACCGGATGAAGTCCGGATAGTCGAAAAATCATTGATGTTCGGATCCCAGCCATTGCATGGCCGCTTCACGATTAGAGAATATCTTTATGTTCCATTCTGCCTTTCGTGGAGTGGCAATCAACGACTCGGTAGAGCGTTCGGTGATTCGATTGTAAGCAACGACCGCCATGGCCTTGATTTGTCCGATCGTGGCCAAATTCATTTGCGCAACAAAATCGTAAGAATAGGAATTGATCTTGTTGATTAAAAGATTAAATGGCGCCTGCAGGTGCGCGATGAGAAATTCGTGGTATTCATTAACCATCGCTTCGTCCATCTCGACGCCATCGTCGATGATCACTTCGGCAATGCTGCTGGAAAGCAAAATAATCTTTCCGAATCTGAGTTCATGTAATTCCATGGCAATAATCCATCAACCAGCGTTTTAGTCTCAAATTGCAAGTATTTGAATAAGTATAAGCCAAACTGCCACACAGTAATTGTGCATATCGTTCATCAATATCCGCTTCGAAGACGACGGCCATTCGACCATGCCCTGGCATTCTCTCAGCGCGGTTCGATCTGCGACAGGTGCCGCGCCACCGACAGCCACGCCCCGAGCCATCCGAGGTAGACCGAGAACAGCAGCAGCGACAGGCTGTCGCCGGGGGACAGCGGACGAAGCGTGAGCGAGCTGCCGTAGAGTTGCGACAGCGCGCCGAGCTGCGCGTTGAGCAGCAGCAGGCTGAGGGTGACGATGAGCCAGGCCATGATGCCGCCGAGCAGGCCCTGCGCCGCGCCGAAATAGAGAAAGGGGCGGCGGATGAAGCCGTCGGTCGCGCCGATCAGCCGGGCGACCTCGATCTCGTCGCGCTGCGTGAGGATCTGCAGGCGGATGGTATTGAAGGTGACGGCGACCAGCGCGAGGCTGAGCAGGCTGGCGAGGATCAGCACCCCCATGCGTCCGAATTTGAGCAGAGCTTCGAGCTTGTAGGCCCAGGCCGAATCGAGCTGCGCCTCGGCGATTTTCGGCAGCTTCGCGAGTTCGCCGCGCAACGCATCGAGCGATTGCGCATCGCCCGGTTTGGGATGGACGACGAAGGCATCCGGCAGGGGGTTCTGCTGCAGCCCGCCGATCAGGTCGGCGAGGCCGGTACTCTGCTTGAGCTGCTCCAGCGCCTGCGCGCGCGGGACGAATTCGACGCCCGCGACGGCTGAGTGCTGTACCAGCTGTTTGTGCAGCCGGTCGATGTCTTCGGCCTTCGCATTCATCTCCAGGAACAGGCTGATCTGCGGCGTGCCGGAGAACTGTGCGACCAGCCCCTGCGCATTCTGCAGCAGCGCATACAGGCCGGCAGGCAGGCTGAGCGCGATGCCGATGACCAGGATGTTGAGGAACCCGGCCAGCGGGGATGCGAACATGCGGCGCAGTACGGCGCGCAGTACGCCGAGGCGCTGGGCGAAGGCGCGCGTCATTGCAGCACGCCCTCTTTCAGCGCGAGGCGGCGCACGCCGCTGTCCCGCAGCACGCTCTCGTCATGGGTGGAGATGAGCAGGGTCGCGCCGACCTGGTGGAAGGAACTGAAGATCGCCATGATCTCGCGCGCGTAATCCGCATCGAGGTTGCCGGTCGGCTCGTCGGCCAGCAGGATGGCCGGGCGGTTGACGATGGCGCGCGCGATGCACAGGCGCTGCTGCTCGCCGCCGGAGAGCGCGATGGGATTGGCCTTCTCGCGCCTGAGCAGGCCGACCTTGTCCAGCGCGGCGCGCACCCGCTTGGCGCTCTCGCGGTGGTCGAAGCCGCAGATTTGCAGCGGCAGCAGCACGTTGTCGAACACGCTGCGGTCGAACAACAGCTTGTGATCCTGGAACACGATGCCGAGGTTGCGGCGCAGGTAAGGCAAGGCGCCGCCCTTGAGCGCGCCGACGTTCTGGTTGTTCACCAGCACGCTGCCGGAATTGGGCCGCTCAATCGCCGCGATCAGCTTGAGCAGCGTGCTCTTGCCCGCGCCGGAATGCCCGGTGAGGAACACCATCTCGCCCTCGGCGATGTCGAACGAGACGCCCTTCAGCGCCTCGTAGCCGCCGGGATAACGCTTGTGGACCTGGTTGAAGGAGATCATTTACGGGTAACACCGTAACCGCGCTGCGCTTCGTCAGGCTGCGGCATGGTCTTGAGCGGATTATCGAGGGGAAGATTGTTTTTCATGATCGTCGCTTTTGCTGATGCTAGCCGCTCGCTGCGGAGAAAGCAATTTTGCGTGCCGGCGGTGGAACATTGGGTGGACTGAAGGCCTTTACCGGGGAAACTGCTGCCCACCGCGCCACCATTGAAAATAGGCCGTTCGGCATATTGTTTTTTGATGGGAATGCTGAAACACTGCGCCGCATTATTCGAATGCTGTGGGGAAAGCATGGTCTATCCCCCAAATACTTGTGTTGGGAAATTATTGTGATGCTGCCCCATTTAATTGCTATGTTCCAGCTTTCGGCTGAAGAATTCACAGCTTTGAGGTTCCAATTTGGCACCTCAAACTTGAAATCACAATTTGTGACTTCAAACGAAACACCCTCCGAACGCGGCGGACGCCGTTATGCCCCTTACGCCTTCACCGAACAGGGCGTCGCCATGACGCCAGTCACTTTATGCCTCCTCAAGCAATACGGGTTGACGCACCGTATCCCAAAGAATACACTGCCTCATGAAGTCCATCCTGACCACGGAGGTCTTCGATACCTGGTTCGCAAACCTGAAAGACAAGCAGGCATCGCGCCGCATCCAGGTACGCATCGACCGGGCCGAGGATGGCAACTTCGGCGATTGCAAACCCGTGGGCGAAGGCGTCTCGGAAATGCGCATCCACCATGGGCCGGGCTATCGCGTGTACTTCATGCAACGGGGGATGGAAATCGTCATCCTGTTGGCGGGCGGAGACAAATCCACCCAGACAAAAAACATCAAGACCGCGCTGGAAATCGCGCGTCAAATTTAGGAGGCCATCATGACAAAAACCAAACTGAAAAAATGGGACAGCGCCGAACACCTGAAAACCGATGAGGACATGGTGCTCTATCTCGAAGCCTGTCTCGAAGAAGCAGGCGATGATGCCGCCTTCATCGCCAAGGCGCTCGGCAACATCGCCCGCGCCAAGGGCATGACCCAACTGGCAAAGGAAACCGGGCTGGGGCGTGAAAGCTTGTATAAGGCGCTATCGGGAGAGGGCAACCCAAGTTTTGCAACTATCCTGAAAGTGACGAATGCGCTGGGGATCAAATTGCATGCACAAAGCGCTTAGGCGGCATGATTGAGAGCAATGGCGATGCTGACCCCCTATCACTTTGATTCGATGCTGTGTGGAAAGCATGGTCTATCCCCTAAATACTTGTGTTGGGAATTTAATGTGATGCTGACCCCGTTTAATTGATTGGCAGTTTGAGAAACTATTGCGACCCTAGCCCCTTTAATTCCTGATCATCATAACTAGAATTTCTACGTCTCCATGAAACTAAAGCCATTCATTCGTTGGGCCGGGAGCAAAAGACAACTTGCCCCCCTATTGTCCTCATGCTGGCCAGGCAACGATTATCGTTATATCGAGCCATTTATGGGCTCTGCGTGCGTGTTCTTCTCAATTTCACCAACACGTGCATTACTATCAGACATTAACGCTGAACTTGTTGGCATGTTTGAAGCGGTTCGTCAAACACCAGAGGCTGTATATGCCTCACTATTGAGCATCCCTGTTGGTGCCGAGAGTTATTACATCATTAGAAAGATTGATCCGAACTCACTCGCCTCAACGGATCGCGCCGCACGCTTCATTTTTTTAAATCGTTATTGTTTTAATGGCCTTTACCGCACAAATCTAAAAGGAGAGTTCAACGTCCCTTATGCGAGCTCAAAGACAGGGGGGCTTCCCACTTGGGATGCTTTTGTTTTGGCTGCGAACATGTTAAAGAACGTTGATATTAAGTGCGGGGATTTTGCCTCTATACTGGCAAACGAAGTGAAGGCCGATGACTTTATTTATCTGGATCCACCCTATGCCGTCCAGAATGAAAGGATTTTCAGCCAATATGGCCCGCAAACATTTGGCCTTAACGATCTCGAACGCCTGCGAGATACTCTGATACAAATTGATTCTATTGGCGCCAAATTCCTGTTGTCTTATGCAAACAGTCAAGAGGCCAAGCTTTACTTCCGCGATTGGCACAACACTACTGTTGAAGTACAAAGAAACATTGCTGGCTTCGCAAAACATAGGCGAAGAGCATCTGAAGTCCTAGTCTCAAATTTCGACTGTGAATCTCTTGCCAACTTCAGAAATGACCAACCTTAAAATCGCGATCATTAGTGATCTTCATATTGGGCACGGCGTAAGATCTAAAGATCTCAGCCCCCATGCCGACACAAATGGAATTGACGAGAAATATCTTCTGAAATTCCTTGAATTTGTTAAGTCAAAAAACATACAAGCAAACTACTTAGTAATTCCTGGAGACATTACAGGGAAAGCTCATCCAGATGAATTTAAGCTCGCATCAAAAGTAATATTGCAGATTGGTACGGCTCTCGGCGTGCCTGAAGAAAAGATTTTATTTGTGCCCGGCAATCATGATAAAAATTGGGATGCAAAACCAGCTGGGGAAAACGACACAACAGGTTTTTATGCCAAGCAAATGTATGCGCCACTTCAGCACGAAGATTGGTTTTTTGAGCACACGATGCGTCGCTCGCCACACCACATGTTGTCTGACAATTGTTTGGGGGTTTGGACTTTTGAGGATTTGATTCTAGTTGGTTACAACTCTTCAAATCACGATGATCGAAACACAAAGGTACATCATGGCCTAATCACAGAATCTTCATTGCAATGGCTTGACGCACAACTTCAAACAATGGACTTGGCAAAACAAAAATTAAAAGTTTTTCTAGTTCACCACCATCCAATTCAATACAGCGATCACATTCCAGATACACCCGACTTTAGTGTAATGACAAATGCGGAAAATCTGCTTAACCTTTTAACAAAGTTCAAGTTCGATTTGCTGCTGCATGGCCATAAACATATGCCTCACTTCAAAACACAAATTACAAACTCTAGTTTTCCGCTCGTAATTTTAGGCGCTGGTAGCTTTTCATATCAGCTTGAGTTGACCTACAACCAACATGCAAGCAATCAATTCCATTTATTGGAAATCGAGGGGCGAGACGATGAAGAAGAGTGCATCTTCGGTCTCTTGCGCAACTGGGCATACTTAAGTGGACACGGCTGGAAGGCAAGTCAAAAACATGACGGAATTTTGCACCAACTTGGGTTCGGCACATACGCGTCGCCAACAATACTAAAGAAGAACTTAGTCCAAAAAATCCAAACACTCTTCCAAAAAACTGATTATGTGCGTTGGCTTGATCTCGTGACACAGGAAAGCAAATTGGGTTACATACACCCTGATTGCGTCATGCTTTTATTAAAAGAAATTAGCGCCGAAATTGGCGTCGAATGTCATGGCGAAATTCCCGATAACGCAATTTTGCTTCTACCACGGAAGGCAAACTAACATGGAAGATATACTAAAACGAAACCTCTTTGAAGTTGAGAATGCTAGAAACTTGTCTTCTATTGAGGTTGTAAACACGTTTGTCCCAACCAAATCTTTTTGGCGATTACTGTCCCCCAAAAACCATATCGTTCTTGGTGCGCGCGGATCGGGCAAGACTGAACTTGTGAGGATGCTAGCGCACGACCACCTTTCTCAGTTTGATGATAAGCGCGCAAAGGAAATCATTCAGCGAAAAGAGTTCATTGGCATCTACGTCCCAACAAGATTGGAATGGGTTGGCGGATTGAAGAACAAACAATGGCAAACTGAAGCAGAGGCCGAGAAATTTTTCCAATGGCGACTAAATATATCCACTTGCGCCGCATTATTAGTGACGCTAAAAAGTTGCCTTGACACCTATATCAAAAACCATGGTGACCGTGCGCGCACAGAGCGCGATTTGGCAAGAGCACTTTATAAAACATGGACTGACAACCCAGAGGGTTCATGCGAAACGATTTTTGCATTACATGAATTACTGGAAGACATTGAACACGGCAAACAGGCTCAGATCACACGCGCGCGCATAACGGGGATTGCGACCAGTAATGAATTAATGATCGGTGCATATTTCGAATCTGAGCTTTTTTCCCCCCTAAGAAGGGCAATAACGCTTGCATCACGAGCTCTCGATTTTCCAGAAAACTCCGTATGGATGCTATGTCTCGACGAGGCTGAATTTCTTGAACCTCATCACCATAGAATCCTCAACTCACACCTACGAGCACATCCCGGGAACTTGGTCTTCAAGATCACAACCATGCCCTACTACCATCACACACTTGAAACAAACATGAACGCTTGTCTAAACGTTGGACACGATTTCGAATACATCTACATTGACAAGGACCCGATAGAATTTCTGCCGAGTGAGGACAGCGGTGAGTATTTCGCAAAAATGCTCTTTAACAAGCGCGCAGAACAATCGGCGGGAGATTACAAGTGGGAAGATTTTGAAGCATTACTAGGCGCCTCCGTACTGCTTGATTCTAGAATCAGTGACTGGTCTGCGGATTCAAAAATGATGGCCCTAATGAAAAAACATGCCAACTCGGCTACACAAGCGAGAGCAGGTCGTCTGGCCGGCACACCCGATTTCAAAGATCAAATTTCAAGAAAAATTCACGGTGCACTCCTGCTTCGAGAGGCGGTTGCACAAAAGCGTGGCCGCGCAGAGCTGGATGTTTACTCTGGCATTAGAATGGCAATAAGGTGCAGTGATGCAAACCCAAGAAGACTAATTCGCATTATTAACCTTTTCATTTCTGAGCGAGGAAAGAGCGAAACGCTTAACCAGATTAAGCCACAACGTCAAACAATGTTGTTGACTGCCTTTTCAAACAGCACACTGAGTCGAGTACAAAGTGAGCCACAAAACGGCCCAGATTTGTATAAGTTCTTATCTGCTGCCGGTAATTATATGCGACGGGATTTACATGACAACCTGCTTGGTACTGACCAAGTTTCATCCATAGCGATCGATGTCCCAATCACCGACAATGAGTGGACCGTGATCAAAAATGCCGTAGGTCTTGGGCTTCTCTACCCAAATATTAATGCCAATAGTGGCGATCAAATGCCTGAGCGAATTGGTGTCTTTCGTCTAGCCTACGTACTTGCTCCTAACTTTAAAATTCTGCCGCGAAAAGGCAAACCAGTGTCGATCAAACGCATTAATCAGCAGGCTGACATACTAGTGCTACAGAATACCAAATCATGAAGCTTACCTCCATAAACGACATCACATTTGAATCTGCCAAAGCCAACACATATGACTTGGCAATCTTTGCTTGTGGATATGAGTCACGCTGCCAATTTATTTCCTCTCAACTCAATCATTCCAATATCAATAGGCAGCTAATATTTGGTTTTGAATTTGTTGGCGATGCCATGTTGCGAGCTGAAAGCGACAAGCACTTCCAACAAAAGTGGGGGATAGCCCCAACAATTCTGCCCTCCCCAAATGAATTGGAGGTGTATAGGTTATTAAATCAGGAAATTCGCGATTCTAAGGCGAAGATCTCTCGTGTCCTTGTAGACTATTCTTCAATGAGCCGCTCGTGGTATGCCGCCATCCTCAATTGGTTCAGGTTCAGTGAATTGCAGTCTGAAGTTGTCGTCGACTTCGTCTATTCAGCCGGGGAGTATTCTGGTGACTTTGCTCCCATTTCTGTCGAAAGCATTTTGCCTTTGCCAGGTTGTGAGGGGTCGTCAGGGACTGTTACTAAATCTATAGCAGTCATGGGCCTTGGTTTTGAAAATCTCGCCCCCCTCTGCGTTTTAGATAAATTGCAACCAGATGAAATATTCGCATATTTTGCATCCCCATCCCTAAATGAAAGCTATCCCACCATTGCGCGCAGCAAGAATAAGGAATTGATTGATGTAGCAAGGGAGACGCTTGAACTTCCGCTAACAAGTATCGAGCTGACTGTTGCAAAATTGGCTGAAGTTATTTCGCCGTACTTAAAAACCGCGGATATAACTTTTGTTCCAATGGGACCTAAACCACATGTATTAGCAACAATTTTATTGGCCATCAGATTCAACCAAGTCACCTGCTTGCATGTGCATGGTAAATGTCAAAATATCGCGGACATTGTTGCTAGCGGTGATGTGATCGCAACAAGCCTGCAATTTAGACATTAAAACGACAAGGTGCTCAGGCTCGAATTGTTTTCAAGACAATCAGGGACAGGCCACGGTTTCCTGAAGCCTTCATCACTTACTCGAACCTGTCGGAGCTAGTCGGGCGGCTGGTGGCTTGACCGCCTGTTTCGGCAGACTTCGTCTTCCCGTTACTGCTCGTCCAGCCCCAGCAGCGCCTCGACAAAATCCTCCACAACGAACGGCCTGAGGTCGTCCAGCCCCTCGCCCACGCCGATGAAGCGCACCGGGATCGGGTGCGCCCTCGCAATCGCGGCGATCACGCCGCCCTTGGCGGTGCCGTCGAGCTTGGTCAGGATCAGGCCGGTCACGCCGAGCGCCTCGTCGAAGGCCTTGACCTGCGAGAGCGCGTTCTGGCCGGTGTTGGCGTCGAGCACCAGCAGCACCTCGTGCGGGGCCTCGGGCAGTGCCTTGGCAATCACGCGCTTGACCTTCTTGATCTCTTCCATCAGGTGCGCCTGCGTGGTGAGGCGTCCGGCGGTGTCGGCCAGCACCACGTCGATCTTGCGCGCCTGCGCGGATTGCACCGCGTCGTAGATCACCGCGGCGGCGTCGCCGCTCTGCTGCGCGATGACCGTCACGTTGTTGCGCTCGCCCCAGGTCATCAACTGTTCGCGCGCCGCGGCGCGGAAGGTGTCGCCAGCCGCGAGCAGCACCGACAGCCCCTGGCCCTGCAGGTATTTTGCGAGCTTGCCGATCGAGGTGGTCTTGCCCGCGCCGTTCACGCCGCACATCATGATGACGAAAGGTTTATGGGTTTCAGCCTGCAGCGGTTGCGCGAGCGGCCTGAGCAGCTTGAGCAGGCAGTGCGCGAGCGCCTCCCTGAGCTCGGCCGCCTCGCTCAGGCGATGCTCCTTGACGTAATAGCGCAGATCGGCGAGCAGCGCATTGGTCGCGTCCATGCCGACGTCGGCGGTGATGAGGATGGTCTCCAGTTCCTCGTAGAGGTCGTCGTCGATCTTGCCGCCGCGGCCGAACAGGCCGGTCAACTGGTTGCCGGTGCGCGCCAGCCCGGATTTCAGGCGCGCGATCCAGCCCTGTCCTGAGCCTGTCGAAGTGGCGTTGGCGGGTTTTTCTTCGGGGGCACCGGACGGATTTTTTTTCAGGAAGCTGAACATTGGGAACGCATTTTGGACACGGGGAAATAGGGCATAATACGCGCGCATTTTATGCCGATTACATGTTTTAGGGCTAGGCACATGAGAGCTTATCTGTTTTGCATCGCACTGCTGCTGGGAGGCATGCAGCCTGCCGCACAGGCGGAGGTATTCGAACGCACGCTGGCGAACGGGCTGAAAGTCATCGTCAAGGAAGACCACCGTGCGCCCGTGGTGGTGCAGCAAATCTGGTACAAGGCAGGCAGCATGGACGAGCGCACCGGCGTGACCGGCATCGCGCATGTGCTGGAGCACCTGATGTTCAAGGGCACCCATGCCGTGCCGGCGGGCGAATTCTCCAGGCGCATCTCGGCGGCTGGAGGGCGCGAGAACGCCTTCACGAGCTACGACTACACCGCCTACTTCCAGCAGTTGCACAAGTCGAAGCTGCCCCTGGCGATGCAGCTGGAGGCCGACCGGATGCGCAACCTCAACCTCACCGCCGATGAGTTCGCCAGGGAGATCAAGGTGGTCATGGAAGAGCGCCGCCTGCGCACCGACGACGAGGCGCATGCGCTGCTGCAGGAAAAGATGATGGCGACGATCTACCAGCAGCATCCCTACCGGCATCCGATCATCGGCTGGATGAGCGACCTCGAATCGCTCACGGTGGGCGACGCCAAGGCGTGGTACGACCGCTGGTACGCACCGAGCAACGCCACGCTGGTCATCGGCGGCGACGTCAAGGCCGAGGAGGTGTTTGCGCTGGCGCAGAAGCACTACGGCGCGATCCCGAAGCGCGCCATGCCGCCGCGGCGCAACTTCATCGAACCCAAACAGGTCGGCATCAAGCGCATGGTGGTGAAGGCTCCCGCCGAGCTGCCGCAGCTGGTGATGAGCTACCACGCGCCCACGCTGCAGGACCCCGCCCAGGACTGGAAGCCCTACGCCTTGCAGATTCTGGCCGGTGTGCTGGACGGCAACGAATCGGCGCGCCTCAACAAGCATCTGGTGCGCGAGCAGCAGATCGCCAGTGCGGCGGGTGCGGGCTACGACGCCACCTCGCGCGGCCCGAGCCTGTTCACCCTCGAAGTCACGCCCAGCGAGGGCCGGATGGTGGATGACGTCGAGGCCGCGTTGCGCCGGGAGATCGTGCTGCTGCTCAAGGACGGCGTGAGTGAGGAGGAGTTACAGCGCGTCAAGGCGCAGGTGGTGGCGAGCGAGGTGTACAAGCGCGACTCGCTGTTCTACCAGGCGATGCAGATCGGCCAGATGGAGAGCATCGGGCTGGGCCACCGCGCGATCCCGGTGATGCTGGAGAAACTCCAGGCGGTGACGGCCGAACAGGTGCGCCAAGCCGCCGAGGAAATCCTGCAGGACGACAGCCTGACCGTCGCGGTGCTCGACCCGCAGCCGCTCTCCGGCAAACCGAAACGCCAGCCTCAGGGAGCGAACCATGCGCATTAAATCCCTTCTTGTTGCGGCGCTGTGCTGCGTTGCGGCCACTGCGTTCGCCACCCCCAGCATCCAGCACTGGCAGAGCGCCAGCGGCGCGAAGGTGCTGTTCGTCGAGAACCACGACATCCCGATCCTGGACGTCGCGGTGAGCCTGCCGGCGGGCAGCAGCTTCGATGCCGCGGACAAGGCCGGCGTCGCGGGCCTGACCCATCACCTGCTCGACCTGGGCGCGGAAGGGCTGAGCGAGGACGACATCGCGCGCGGCATGGCGGACCTCGGCGCGCAATTCGGCGGGAGCTTCGACCAGGATCGCGCGAGTCTCTCGCTGCGCACCCTGAGCAACGCGGCGCAGCGCGACAAGGCTCTGGACATCATGGCGCGCGTGCTGCAGCGTCCGCTGTTCCCCGAGGCGATCCTGCTGCGCGAGAAGGCGCGGCTGATCGCCGCCCTGAAAGAGGCCGAGACCAAGCCGGAGAGCATCGCCGACAAGGCCTTCAACAAGGCGGTATTCGGCGCGCACCCCTACGCCCTGCCGGTTTCCGGCGACGTCGCCGGCGTGGAGAAGATCACCGTGCAGGACCTGCGCGACTTTTACGCCGCGCATTACCGTACCGGCGGTGCGGTAGTGGCCATCATGGGCGACATCTCGCGCGCGCAGGCCGAGGCGATTGCGCAACAACTGACGGCGCAACTGCCGGCGGGTGCTGCGCCCGCCGCATTGCCCGAGGTCGCGATGCGGATTCCCGCCAGCGAGCAGCGCATCGCCCACCCCGCCAGCCAGAGCCACATCCTGGTCGGCGCGCCGGGCATGGCGCGCAACGATCCGGACTATTTCCCGCTCTATGTCGGCAACCACATCCTCGGCGGCGGCGGCTTCGTGTCGCGCCTGATGGACGAGGTGCGCGAGAAGCGCGGCCTGGCCTACAGCGTCTACAGCTACTTCATGCCGCTGAAACAGCCGGGCGCATTCCAGCTCGGCCTGCAGACCAAGAAGGAACAGGCCGATGGGGCGCTGCAGCTGGTGCGCAACACGCTCGCCGAATTCATCGCCAAGGGGCCGACGGAAAAGGAACTGCTGGCCGCCAAGCAGAACATCATCGGCGGCTTCCCGCTGCGCATCGACAGCAACCGCAAGATCCTCGATTACCTTAGCATCATCGGCTTCTACAACCTGCCGCTGACCTATCTGGACGATTTCACGCGCAGGGTCGAACAGGTCACGGTCGCGCAGGTCCGCGATGCGTTCAGGCGCCACATCGACCCACAGGCGATGGCGACGGTGATCGTGGGCGCGCCCCCGGCGTCCGCAGATAAAAACGGGGCCACAAAATAAAAAAAGCAGCAAGCAACAAGGTTCGCATCATCGGCGGCGAGCTGCGCAGCCGCACCATCGGCTTTCCCGATGCCGAAGGTCTGCGCCCCACGCCGGATCGCGTGCGCGAGACGCTGTTCAACTGGCTGGGGCAGACGCTCCACGGGCGGACCTGCCTGGATCTGTTCGCCGGCAGCGGCGCGCTGGGGTTCGAGGCCGCCTCACGCGGCGCGGAACGGGTGGTGATGGTGGAAAAGAACCCCGCAGTCTTCCGCGCCCTGCGGGACAACATTGAAAAATTGGCCTGCGCCAACGTTTTCGCATATTGCCAAGATGGGTTAGAATTCGCAGCTCGCGATGCGCACCGGTACGACGTGATTTTCCTGGACCCGCCGTTTAAGAGCGGTTGCCTGCCCAGGCTGCTGGAAATCCTGCCGCAACACTTGAACCAAAACGGCAGGGTATATGTCGAATCGGGTGATGCGATTGATGCCGCACCGCCTTGGCAGGCAGTGAAGTCAGGCAAGGCCGGGCAGGTGTATTATCAATTACTGGGCTTACTGTAGATGATTAGGGTGGTTTATCCGGGAACTTTCGATCCCATCACGCGCGGGCATGAGGACGTGGTGCGGCGTGCCGCAGGCATGTTCAGCGAAGTCATCGTGGCAGTGGCGGAAAGCCGCACAAAGACATTGTTCACGCGGGACGAACGGGTGGAAATGGCGCGTGAGGCCTTCACGGACTTTGCCAACGTGCGCGTGGAAGGCTTCGACGGTTTGCTGATAAACTTCGTCCGGGCGCATGAGGCGCGCGTGGTATTGCGCGGATTGCGTGCGGTGTCGGATTTTGAATACGAGTTTCAATTGGCCGGGATGAACCGCAATCTCTATCCCGAAATGGAAACGCTGTTCCTGACTCCGGCGGAACAATATACCTTCATCTCGGCCACCATGGTGCGCGAGGTGGCCCGCTTCGGCGGCGATGTCAGCAAGTTCGTTTCGCCCTTGGTGGCGGCAAGGTTGCAGCAGAAATATTAAATTGATCTAACTAGGAGAAAAGCATGGCACTGATAATTACCGATGAATGTATCAACTGCGACGTGTGCGAGCCGGAATGCCCGAACGACGCAATTTCGCAGGGTGATGAGATTTATGTCATCGACCCCGACAAATGCACCGAATGCGTAGGCCACTACGACACGCCGCAATGCGTGGAAGTCTGCCCGGTGGATTGCATCCCCAAGGACCCGAATCATGCGGAAACCAGGGAGCAACTGCAGGCCAAGTACGAAAGACTGACGGCCGGGAAGTAATCCCTCGCTGCAACACCCAGATGACAGGCGGGGCGCATCATGCGCCCCGCCTGTTTTATTTTGCCGGAACAAAGTTCCCGCGAAAGCGGGTCTTTTGCATTCTGCGCTACCCCTGGATCAGCCGATACACCTGACGGTACAGCTCGCGCATACGGCTCATCTGCTCTGCCGTGACAGGGCGCCGTCCGTAGCGCGCATCCTCGAACAGGATGGTGATTTCGGACAGTTCGTCGCGTATGGAACGGTGGAAACGGCTGATCTGCGCAAGATATTCCGTGGTATTTACCGGCGGTTCGCGCTGCATATCCTGCAATGAGAACAGCCGCTCCGTTGCCAGGTAATAACGGCGCGCCACCGCCGCATCGTGTTGCTGCATTCCCACCAAGCCCAGGCGCAGATAGTCCAGCCGTGTGAGCAGCCATATCCCCGTTTTCGCTTCGCGCATCAGCCGCCACAGCGCATAGAGCAGTGCCAGGAAACCGAGCAGGAGCAGAGTCATCGCGATTGCGTTGCGGTTTTTGTCCAGCCATTCCTTGAACGATTGCCATAGCTCCTGCAGGCTCTGCATCAGCGGCTTCATGGCCATGGCGCACCACTCGCTCGCATCGGCCATGTCATTGATCGCAGCGCGCTGCCATTCCGGCATGCCGGCGTGCCCGGCCACTTTGCGCATTTCAGCGGGCGACAACCAGTCCGTGCCGCGCCCTCCAGTACTGGAAGAATTGCCGCTTCCGCTGCCACCCCCGGCCTGCGCCCCGCCTGTGGAGCCATTTTGCGGTTCGCCTTTGACGGTGGCGACATTGCCGGCCTGGCCCCACTTCCAGAAAAGGGAATGCCATGTCGCCTGGGGAGTGAGCGCATAGAGTGCCAGGCATAGCGCAAGGATCACCAGTGTTGCGGCAGCAATGGCTGCACCTTGCGCGCCGACGACATGATGCCCCAGGCTCTGCTGGCGCAATTCGCTGGCGGTGCGATTGATCTGCTCCGCGACCAGAGTGAACACCACGGCGATTACATAGGGCACGAGATAGAACAGCATGGCCCAGTCGGCGCGGAAGTGCGAGGCGGCGAACAGCACCATCACCACCGAGATGAGCAAAGCCAGATGGAGATGCCGCCGGGTGGTGGTGACACAGTTGTAGGCGACTTGCAGCATCGCCAGCATATACAGCCCGGCGCGCGGGAATCCCCACATCGGAATGAAGATGACCACGGAAATCAGCGCACCGAATATCAGCCAATTGCGCATCCGCCGCCGCCCCGCCTCTGTAGCTTCGCCGTGCTGCCGCCAGCCGGTGTGCAGAGTGAGGGCAAACACGACCGACCACAGCATTACCTCGGTTGCGAAGCCTCCATACTGGATGTCGAGGAAGGCATTGCATGTCAACGCCAGCACTTGCGCCGCAAACAATCCGAGATAAGCCGGAAGATAATTCAGCGGAGGGCTCATGGATTGAACACCCTGACCAGATCGTCGCCCTTGCGCAGCGTCAGGTAGCCCACGCCCAAGTCGAGCAGTCCAGCCCACGGAGACGACGCGCCGGGTTCCTTATCCAGAAACGTCTCGCGTTCAAACGCTATCGCCAGCACGTAAGCGCCGCGCGCGCGCAGCAGGGCAACAGCCTGCAAGGTTCCGGCAACCCGCTCTTGCGGTTCTGCGAGGAAAACCACGACGGTCTGCCCGTGGCGGCAGTTCATCGCAACGTTTTGTAACGCTTTTGCGTAGGGAATTGCCCCATCGGCGGCGGCCACCGCCAGCGCATCCAGCATATCGCGGTAGTGCGCCTCGCCGGAACCGATGCCGACGGCAAGCTGTCGTGCGCCCTCGCCGTGCAGCCGGACCGGCATGCCGTTGCTGCATGCGTAGCGGCCGATGGAAGCCGCGATGCGCACGGCATATTCAAAACTGGAATGTTTGCCCTTGCCGGCATTGCCGCCCGCCGACATATCCAGTGCAATGTACAACGAGGCCGAAGCCAGCGGCTCGAATTCCTTCACCATCAGTTCATTCAGTCGCGCCGTGGTGGGCCAGTGCACGTGGCGTGGGTTGTCGCCGCGCCGGTATTCGCGCAGGCCGGAAAATTCCGCCGCCCCAGCCCCCTCGGGCAGCAAAAATCCGCCGCGATGGATTTCGCTGGGCGTGCCGGACAGCGGCAGGGATACGATGGGAAATACATCGGGGTAGATGGTCAGCGTCTGCACACCGCCGCTCTTTTGCTCGCGCGCCTCGATCAGCCCGAGCGGAAAGCTGGAAGCCAGCCCTACCGGACCGAGCCGGTAAAACCCGCGCTTCTCGCACAGCAGCGGCACATCGAAGCTGCGCGTTGCATCGCCGCCGATGTAGGCAACAACGCCCAGCACTTTTTCCTCGGGCGCATCGCCCCGTGCCGCGCCGACAAAAGGCAGGCGATCCATCGCCTCCACCATGAAACGCGGTAACCAGCCGTGATTGCGTACCGTCACATGAAACAGGATGGTCTCGCCTTCCTCGGCGCGCTCCGGTCCGCTGCGCGTTACCGATAACCGCTTCACCAGCCAGCGCGGCCAGACAAACCCGGTAATCAGCGTCGCCAACAACAGTGCCGCAATCGCCCAGGGCAGCGCCTGCCCGCGATTGATGGCCGCCGCATAAGCCACCAGCGTGAGGCCGGCCAGCACCAACGGCTTGAGGTAACGTGGATTCCAGGCGGGACGAGGGAAGTTCATCGCTTATGTCGAATCTGGCGCGCCTTGATTACACCGGAGGATGCACCCGATCCAGCACTTCCTTCAGGATGTTGCTTGCCGTTTTGCCCAGCGCGGCAGCCTGCGGGCGCACGATGAGACGATGTTCCAGCACCGGTCCGGCCATGAGCTTGACCATGTTCGGAGTTACGTAGTCGCGCCCATGCAGAAAGGCCAAGCCGCGCACGCCCCGCGCCAAAGCCAGCGTTCCGCGCGGGCTGGCGCCCAACCGCAGATCGGGATGCTGGCGCGTAGCGTCGGTGATGCGGGCGATATATTCGGCGACGTTCGGATTGATATGTACCTGCTTCGCCGCCTCTCGTACCGCCAGTATCTCGGCTTCGGTAGTAACAGCTTGCAGTTGCTCGATGGGATGAGCGAGCGTCTGCGCACCGAGGATGCGCACCTCCTCCTCCAGCGTCGGATAGCCCACGTTGAGGCGCACGAAAAAGCGGTCGAGTTGTGCTTCCGGCAGCACATGCGTACCGGCCATGTCGATGGGGTTCTGTGTTGCCAGCACCATGAACAGCGGCGGCAAATCATAAGTGCTGCCATCCACGCTGACACGAAATTCTTCCATGCATTCCAGTAGCGCGGACTGCGCGCGCGGCGTAGCGCGGTTGATCTCGTCGGCCAGCAAGATATGGGTGAAAACCGGTCCGGCACGAAACTCGAATTCGCTGGTTTTCTGGTTATAGATCGGCACTCCGGTGATATCCGAGGGCAACAAGTCCGGGGTGCACTGCAACCGCTTCATATCCACGGCGACGGACTTGGCCAAGGCGCGCGCCAGCATGGTTTTGCCGGTGCCCGGCACATCCTCCAGCAGCACATGGCCACGACAGAGCAGCGAAATCACCGCCAGCTCAATTACCGGCCGTTTACCGACGATGACCTTTTCAACGTTGTCGACAAGCTTCCTGATGGTTTGCATGAACGCTCCCTGATCGCGAGTTTTTGCCGGGCTGGCTGGTTATCATGTATCGTTTTGAAGCCAACCCTTCAACAGCAGTTCGAGTTTATCCGCGCCGCAAGTTTTGCGCCAATTTTCAAGCTAGCACTGGCACTGCGAACAATAGAAACTGGAGCGCTGCCCCTGCCTGATCTGCCTGATGGGTTTGCCGCACTTGCGGCAGGACTCCCCTGCCCGGCCGTACACCCAGTAGTGCTGCTGGAAGTAACCGGGCTTGCCGTCGCTATTGATGAAATCGCGCAGGGTGCTGCCGCCTTTTTCGATTGCCTCGGTCAGCGTGGCGCGTATCTCCTTTACCAGCCGCGTGCAGCGCGGCAGGCTGAGTTTCCCGGCGGCGAGTTGCGGTTTGATGCCGGCGCGAAACAGGGCCTCGTTGGCGTAGATATTGCCCACTCCGACCACCACGTGGCTGTCCATGATGACGTGCTTGATCGCGGCAGTCCTGTTGCGCGTAACTTGGTGGAGATAGCGTGCATCGAAGCCCTTTTCCAGCGGCTCGGGCCCGAGCGCGGCGAGCAGCGGGTGAGCGCTAACCTCGCCTTCATGCCAAAGCACCGCGCCGAAGCGGCGCGGATCGCGCAGGCGCACCAGCATGCCGTTGCCCAGCACCAAATCGAAGTGGTCATGTTTCCCGGCCGGTGTCTTGACGGGCAGGAGGCGTAGGCTGCCGGACATGCCGAGGTGCAGGATCAGCGTACCGCGATCGAACCCGGCGAGCAGGTATTTGCCGCGCCGCCCGAGCGTGCGGATGGCTTGTCCGCGCAACAGCTTCGGCAGGTTTTTCGGGACCGGCCAGCGCAAGCCGGTGTGGCGGATAACGACATCCAGGACGGGCTGGCCTTCGAGGTGCGGCGCGAGGCCGCGCCGCGTGACCTCGACTTCCGGGAGTTCAGGCACGACGGCGTTTCCACCACATCGCCGCGCCGGCCAGCGCAAGCAGCAGCGGCAGGCCCGCCAGGAAGCCGAGGCCGATGGTGGCGAGCTGCTTCTTGCCGAGCGCCAAATTGCTGTCCTTCGCGGCGCGCGGCTGCAGGGTGATGAGGTGCTCCTCGCTGACCAGCCAGTTCACCATATTCACGCCCAGGTCCACGTTGCCGCCGTTGCCGGCGAAGCTGTTGGCGAGGAACGCGCCGCTGCCGACCACCACGATGCGCTGCTCGCGGTCGTTGATGTTGCGCTGCAGCGCGACCGCGATCACGGCGGGACCGGGGGTATCGCGCCGCTTATCGAAGCGCGGCGTAGCATTAGGCGCGCTACGGCTCACCCAGCCGCGCGCGGCGGCTTCCACCAGCACACTGTGCTGCCATTCCGGATTTTCGTTCCACGCCAGCGGGCGCGCCGAGGGGAAGGCGGTGATCAGGTTGAAATTGCGCGTGATGGCATGCGGCGGATAGGCCGCGCCCAGCGACCAGGTGGCGGGGGCGTTCATGCCGGCGGCGGAGGGGTCGATCACGATGCCGGGCGGCAGCAGCAGGTCGAGTTTCTCGGCGAGGCGCTCCAGCCCGTGCAGCGGCTCGGCGTCCACCAGCCAGAGCAGGTTGCCGCCGCGCTCGACGTAGCGCAGCAGCTTGTCCACTTCGCCTGGCATGAGATCGAGCTGCGGCTGGGTGATGACCAATACGCCGACATTGCTCGGCACCTCCTGCGCCAGCGCGAGATTCAGGCTGTTGAGGCGGAAGCCGTTCTGTTTGAGTTTCGCGCCGAAGGGATTGCCGAGGTCGTGGTTGGCGATGCCGTCCAGCTTGCGCTCGCCATGCCCGTCGAGATACATCACCAGTTGGTCGCGCTTGTGCGCGAGGCGCAAGAGCGCGCTGGTGAATATCTGCTCATTGAGCTGGGTGAGGTGTTCGCTGCGCCCTGCGTATTCGACCACCATCTCGCCGTTGAGCTGGACGCGCGCCGCGCGGGTCTTCTCCGGTTCCTTCTCCGGGTCGATGAACGCCAGAACGATGTCGGGCTTGTAGCGCTGGTAGAGCGCGAGGTAGTTGCGGATGATCTTGCGGATGTCGCCGAGGCGCGCGTCCTGCTCGGTGGCGTATACCGTGACGTTGACCGGGCCTTTCAGTTGCGCGAGCACCTCCACGCTGGCGGGTTCCAGGCTGTTGCCGGCGTTGTGCGTAACGTCGCGCTGCACGTGGTAGCACGTCGCGAGATAGCCCAGGCCGGACGCAATACCCAGCAGCAACAGCACGAACAGCAGGTTGCGCAACAGCGGATGGGTCAGGAATTTACGCACGATGGCTCACCCGTAGATGCGGTTGTTATGGAGGCGGCGCATCGCCAGCAGCAGGAAGAACGCGCTGAACAGCACGAAGAAGGCGGCATCGCCGCTGTCCAGCAGGCCGGCATTGAAATTCTGGAAGTGATTCAGCGGCGAGACGAAATGCCAGGGCGAGTCTTCCGCCGCCGCGCCGATATCGGCCAGCCACAAGCCGACCAGCACCGCCAGCGCGCCGATCGCGGCGATAACCGGCTGGGTGGTGAGTGCGGAGACATACAACCCCACCGCGACGTAGCTGGCGGTGAGCAGCAGCAGGCCGAGCAGGTTGGAGAGCATCAGGCCGTGATCGAGCGCGGTGCCGAGCGCCAGGGTGTAGAGCATCAGCGGCACGCCGGCCGTCAGCAGCGTCAGGAAAGCCAGCAGGCCGAAGAACTTGCCGAGCACGATCTGGCGGCCGGACAGCGGCGCGGAGAGCAGCAGCGCAAGTGTCTGGTTGCGCCGCTCCTCGGCGATCAGGCGCATGGTGAACATCGGCGCCAGCATCATCAGCAGCAGCGCGGCGGTGTTGAACAGCGGCGCGGCGATGGTTATGGTCACGCTGGGCGGATTGGCGAGCTGCGCGAGCTGCGGCTGGATGTCGAGGAAGGCATCGAGCCGCGCGAGGAAGAACCACGCGAAGACGAACTGCAGCGCGGCGAGCGCGAACCAGGTCGAAGGCATGGAGAACAGGCTGCGCAGTTCGCGCAGGGCGAGCAGGCGGATCATGCATTTCCTCCTGGAGCATTTTTTCCGCTGTCGGTGATCTTGACGAACACCTCCTCCAGCGTGGACTGCAGCGGCGTGAGCTGCTCGACTTGCCAGCCCCGCTGTTCGGCGAGGGTGAGCAGCGCGCTGCCGGGGTTGGTCTCCGGCTCGTGCAGCACGCGGAACTGCGTGGCGGAGAGCCGCTCGACGCCGCTGACGCCCGCGATGGCTTCCAGCTCGCCCAGGGGCGGCGGGTTACGCAAGGTGACGGTGAAGCCGGAGACGCCTCCGTACTTCTGCATGCGCGCGCTGGTGTCGCCGTAGATCAGCCTGCCGTTCTGCATGATTTCCACGCGGTCGCACACGCTTTCCACCTCGCCGAGCAGGTGCGTGGAGAGGATCACGCTGCTGCTGTTGCCCAGCTCGCGGATCAGGACGCGGATGTCGCGGATCTGCGCGGGGTCGAGGCCGACGGTGGGCTCGTCCAGCACGATCACGGCGGGACGGTGGATGATGGCCTGCGCGATGCCGACGCGCTGCTGGTAGCCCTTGGACAGGGTGCCGATGATCTTTTTGCCGACTGCCTCCAGGCCGCAGCGCCGCCTGGCCTGGACCAGCGCCTCGGCGGCGTCATTCGGCTTCATGCCGCGCAGGCGCGCCGCGAAGATCAGGTAATCGTCCACGCCGAGCTCGCGATACAGCGGCGGGGTCTCCGGCAAATAGCCGATCTGCGCCTTGGCCTGCATGGGACGGCGCAGCAGGTCGATGCCGCAGATTTCGATGGCGCCGCTGTCTGGCAGCAGGCAGCCGGTCAGCATCTGCAGCGTGGTGCTCTTGCCCGCGCCGTTGTGCCCGAGCAGGCCCAGTACCTCGCCGCGCCTCAATTCCAGCGACACGCCGTGTATGACCTGCCGGTTGCCGAAGCTGCGCGTCAGGTTGCGCGCGGAAAGGGTCGTTTCGGGATGGGTGTTGGACAAAGTCAGCGGCCGTCGTGGTTATAGGTTCGGTTAAATATAACCCAATCCATGCGCCCCGTCCTACGCATTGAGCCGATCCAGCAGTTCGCGTATCTTGAGCGGGTCGTCGGCGCGCAGGATCTTCTGCGTCAGCACGGCGATCTCCGGCAGGCTGGTGGTGAGCACACGCTGCTTGACGCTCGGCACCTGCGCCGGGAACATCGAGAACTGGCGCAGCCCCAGCCCCAGCAGCAGCCGTGTGTAGGCCAGTTCGCCGGCCATCTCGCCGCATACCGAAACCGGCACGCCGAGCTTGTTGGCGGTGCCGATGACATGCGCCAGCAGGTTCAACACGGCGGGGTGCAGCGGATCGTACAGGTGCGCGACATCCTCGTCGGTGCGGTCGATGGCCAGCAGGTACTGGATCAGGTCGTTGGTGCCGATGGACAGGAAATCCAGTTTCTTGGCGAACACGTTCAGCGCCAGCGCAGCGGCGGGAATCTCGATCATGCCGCCGATTTTCACCTCGCGGTCGTAGGGGATGCCTTCGTCATCCAGGCCCTTTTTGGTGGCGTCGATGAACTGCAGGGTCTGGTTGAGTTCGGACGCGCTGGACAGCATCGGTACGAGGATTTTCACGTTGCCGTAATGCGTAGCGCGCAGCAGCGCGCGCAACTGGGTGCGGAACAGCTGCGGCTCGGCCAGGCACAGGCGGATCGCGCGCAGCCCCAACGCGGGATTGTTGGCGACGCGTTCCGCATCCTTGAGTTGCTTGTCCGCGCCGAGGTCGAAGGTGCGGATCGTGACGGGCTGGCCGTCCATGCCCGCGGCGGCGGCGCGGTACGCCTCGAACTGCTCCTCCTCGCCCGGCAGTTCGTCGCGGTTGAGAAACAGGAACTCGCTGCGGAACAGGCCGATGCCGGTCGCGCCGTTTTCCTTCACCTCGGCGATGTCCCCCGGCTTCTCGATGTTGGCGTGCAGTTCGATGAGGCTACCGTCCAGCGTATCGGCGCGCGCGCTGCGCAGCCGCTTGAGCTTCTTGCGCTCCAACTCCCACGCGCTCTGGCGCAGCTTGTATTCGGCAAGGATGGACTTGTCCGGGGCGACGATCAGCACACCCTGCTCGCCGTCGAGGATCAGCAGGTCGTTTTCGCGCACCAGTTCGCGCGCATGATGCAGGCCGACCACGCATGGCGTATTCAGGCCGCGCGCGACGATCGCGGTATGCGAGGTCGCGCCGCCGACATCGGTGACGAAGGCGGCATATTGCTGCGGCTTGAACTGGATCAGGTCGGCGGGGCTCAGGTCGTGCGCGACCAGGATCGTCTCGACGTCGTGCCGCGCCGGCGGCGGCTGGTGTCCGGGGCGGCCGGCAAGCCGCTTGAGCAGCCGCTCGGCGACCTGCTTCACGTCGGTCTGCCGCTCGCGCAGGTAGGCGTCCTCGAACTCGTCGAACTGCGCGACCAGGGTTTCCACCTGCACCTTGAGCGCCCATTCGGCGTTGCAATGCTCGCTCGCGATCATGTCGCGCGGCGCGGCGCTCAGCAGCGGGTCATCCAGGATCATCTGGTGCAGCTCGAGGAAGGCGTCGAACTCGGCGGCGGCATGGGTGGGGCGGTTGCTGCGCAGGCTCGCAAACTCCTGGCGCGTGGCCTGCAACGCCGCATCGAAGCGCGCGATCTCCTCGCCGATGAAGGGTTTGGGCAGGATGTAGTGCGCCACCTCCAGCGAGGTGTGCGAGACCAGGTGCGCATGGCCGATGGCGATGCCGCTGGAGACTGCGATGCCGTGCAACGTGAAACTCACAGAAATCCTCCGTTCGTGCTGAGCCTGTCGAAGCATGAACTACCCATCATATGTGCGCCCATTTTAAATATCCCGAAATACCATTCCCCCTTCGACAAGTTCAGGGCAAACGGTATTGGCGAATATGCAGCGTCGGTCAGGCTCATTCGCCTTCCCCGAATTTGTCGTTGATCAGGTTCACGATGGCCTGCATCGCATCGGCCTCGTCCTCGCCGTCGGTCTCGATGCCTATGGTCGCGCCCTTCGCGGCGGCCAGCATCATCACGCCCATGATGCTCTTCGCGTTCACGCGGCGCTGGTTGCGCGACAGCATCACCTCGCACTTGAAACTGGAAGCCAGCTGCGTGAGCTTGGCCGAGGCGCGTGCGTGCAGGCCGAGTTTGTTTACGATCGAAATTTCTTGTTGCAGCATCGCTAATCCTCGCGGCTCATGTGAACGATGCATTCGCGACCGCCCTCGACGGCGATATTCGCGAGTTCCGGCAACGTCTTGCCGGGACTGCACACCACGCGCAGCAGCATCGGCAGGTTCACGCCCGCCACACCCATCACATGCTCGGCATGGCACAGCCGCCGCGCGATGTTGCTCGGCGTGGCGCCGAAGATATCCGCCAGGACCAGCACCCCGCCGCCGGTGTCGAGTTGCCTGATGAGCACCTGCCCCTCGGCCAGCTTCAGCTGCGGATCGTCGCCGGCCTGCACCGTCAGCACCCTGAGGTTTTTCGGCTCCTCGCCCAGCACATGTTCGACGCAATCCACCAGGCTCTCGCCCAGCGCGTTGTGCGCCACCACCAGAATTCCAACCACTAGATCACCCCCATCCAATACGAGCCTGTTTCAGCAGGTTTCGTCACGCGCCATTCGCTGCGGGATACAGTGCGAGGCGCGCTCATGCCGGCCGCGCGGCGCACCTTGTGCTCGACGATCTCCTTTTCCGGATCGTTCACGGCAGCACCTCCACATGCAGGCCCTTGTCGGCGAATTCTAGCCGTTTCTGCAGACCGGCTGTGAGGTGGATGTTGCCCTGCTCATCCACCAGCATCGCCTCGTCCGCGTTCATCCGTTGCGCGGCAGCGCGCCAGCCATTGGCTCCGGCGATGAACAGCGGCTTGGAAACCGCATCGGACAGCACCCCGGCGCGCGGCCCGCGCGTCAGCACGGTCGCCGCCTGCACGCCCTCGGCGGGACGGCCGTTGCGCGGATCGATCAGGTGGCAGTAGCGTTTTTCGCCCAGCATGAAGTAGCGCTGGTAGTCGCCGGATGTGCCGATAGCCTCGCCATCACGCAGCTCCAGCGTCGCCAGCGCGCCGGGCTTGCGCGGATGCTGGATGCCGACGCGCCACGGGCGCTTGCCGTGCTGGCCGAGTGCGAGCACGTTGCCACCGATGTTGACCAGCGCGTTGCGGATGCCCTGCTTGCGCAATATTTCGGCGGCGCGGTCCAGCGCGTAGCCCTTGGCGTAGCCGCCGAGATCGAGCCGCACCGCCTTGTTGCGGCTGTGCGCCCTGCCCTGTTCGATGACGATGTCGCTCATCTGCGGATTGGCTGCCACCCACTGCGCAAGCTGCTTCTCGTCGGGCAGCGCCGCCTTGAACTCGTCGGCATGGAAGCCCCACAGCTGCACCAGCCCGCCGATGGCGGGGTTGAACAGGCCCTGCGACTGCTGCGCAAACTGCGCGGCATCCTGCAGCATCGCGGCAAGCTCCGGCGATACGGCCTTGCTCTCGCCCCTGGCAAAGGCCGCATTCAGTTCGCTCAGTTCGCTCGGCTGCCACGCGTGCAGCATGTCGTGCAGTCGCTGAAACTCCTGCATGACCTCGTTCGCCGCCTGCTGCGCGCGCGCCTCGTCCTCGCCGTACACGGTGACGTCCACCAGTGTGCCGAACACGTAGCTCTGCTGCTGATGCAGCGGCTCCTTGCCTTCGCAGGCGGCAAGCAACAGGACGGCGACGATTGCAAGAAGGCGGATCAGCCCGTGCATCTGGTGATTTCCGGCGGCCCGATTTCCAGCGATGCGGCGAGCAGCGCCAGCCGCGCCACCACGCCGTAGGCATAGAAGCGGTTGGGCGTGTCGTCCGGCGCGCAGTCCGGGTTGGGCAGCGTGCAGCAGGACTCGAAGGCCAGCGGCTCGAAGGACATCCCCGGCGCATTGAGGTTCTCGTCGGTGCCGCGCTCGGTGTGCACGCGATAGAAGCCGCCGACCACGTAATGGTCGACCATGTAGACCACCGGCTCGGCCACCGCCTCGTGGATATGCTCGAAGGTATACACCCCTTCCTGCACCAGCACGTCCGAGACTTCCATGCCTTCCTTGATCACGGCCATCTTGTTGCGCTGGCGGCGGCTCAGGCCGGTGACCTCGCTCGCGTCCTTCACCGTCATGATGCCCATGCCGTAGGTGCCCGCATCGGGTTTGACGATGACGAAGGGATCGTGCTTCACGCCGTATTCGGCGTACTTCGCGCGCATCTTCTGCAGGACTGTGTCCACCTGCGCGGCGAGACAGGTTTCACCGGCGCGCTCCTGGAAATCGACCTGGTGGCAGACCGCAAAGTAGGGGTTGATCAGCCAGGGGTCGATGCCGAGCAGCTGGGCAAACTCGCCCGCGACACGGTCGTAGGCGGCAAAGTGCAGCGACTTGCGCCGCGTCTGCCAGCCCGCCGAGAGCGGCGGAAAGACGGCCTGCTCGAGATTCTGCAGGATGGCCGGCACGCCCCCCGACAGGTCGTTGTTGAGCAGCACCACGCAGGGGTCGAAATCCGCCAGCCCGAGCCGGTTGCCGCGCCGCACCAGTGGCTCCAGCGTCAGCGTCGAACCGTTGGGCAACTGGATAGCCGTGGGTGCGGTGATCTCGGGCAGCAGGCTGCCGACGCGCACGTGCATCCCGGCCTGCCTGATGATGGCGACCAGTTGCGCAACGTTCTGCAGGTAGAACATGTTGCGCGTGTGGTTCTCCGGGATCAGCAGTACCCCGCGCGCCACGGGGCAGACTTTCTCGACCGCGCTCTGCATCGCATGCACGCACAGCGGCAGGAAATCCGGATTGAGGTTGTTGAAGCCGGCCGGGAACAGGTTGGTGTCCACCGGTGCGAGCTTGAAGCCGCTGTTGCGCAGGTCCACCGAAGCGTAGAACGGTACATCATGCTCCAGCCATTGCGCGCGGAACCAGTGCTCGATGGTCGGCATGGCATCCAGGAAGCGCCGCTCCAGGTCGAGCAGCGGCCCGGTCAGGGCGGTAGTGAGATGGGGAACCATAGTGCTCTGTGAATTATTCGATGCGGCGCATTATACATAGCGGAATAAATCTGCTGCGCGACTCCGGGATGGGGTCGGGCGTGTTGCCGCCATGCATGGCCGATAGCATCGGGTCGCGGATAATTGCTACAATGCCGCCATGTCCGACTTCAACCTCACCCATCACTTCCTCATCGCCATGCCCGCGATGCAGGAGGGCGTTTTTGCCGGCACGCTGACCTACGTGTGCGAACACAACGAAAACGGCGCGCTGGGCATCGTGGTGAACCGTCCGATCAGCCTCACGCTCGGCGAGATGTTCGACCAGATCAAGATTCCGCTGCATCAGCCCGGCCTGCAGAAGATGCCGGTGCATTTCGGCGGGCCGGTGCAGACCGAACGCGGCTTCGTGCTGCACGACACGCCGGGTGACTGGCAGTCCACGCTGCGCATCAACGACAACCTGGCACTGACCACCTCCAGGGACATCCTCGAAGCGGTCGGCCAGGGCGAAGGACCGCGCCACCTGCTCGTCACCCTGGGTTACGCGGGCTGGGATCAGGGACAGCTGGAGCATGAGATGGGCGAGAACGCCTGGCTGACCGTGCCGGCCTCGGAACATATCCTGTTTAACCTGCCGGCCGAAGAACGCCTGCCCGCGGCGATGGCGCTGCTCGGCGTGGACTACGCCTCGCTGGCCGACAATGCCGGACATGCCTGAACGCACACCGGCTTTTATCGCCCAAGGCACACTCCTCGCATTCGATTTCGGCACCCGGCGCATCGGCGTCGCGGTCGGCAACACCCTGCTGCGCAGTGCCAATCCGCTGACCACCATCGACGAGGAAAAGACCGATGCGCGCTTCGCCATGATCGCGGCCCTGCTCGCCGAATGGCAGCCTTGCGCGCTGGTGGTGGGGCTGCCGAGCAACGACGACGGCACGCCGCACGAACTGACCGCGCTCGCCCGCCGCTTCGCCAACCGCCTCAAGGGGCGGTTCAATTTGCCGGCGATTCTGGTCGATGAGCGTTATACTTCGCTCTCCGCAAGCGCGGCTTTGAACGAACAGGGCGTCCGCGGCAAAAAGCAGAAGCCCCTGATCGACCAGTATGCCGCGCAGCAGATATTGCAGGCGTATTTTGATGAACCCGCAGCGGGACTGATCGTATGAAAAACCCACAACTGAACAAGAACGGCGAACTCCAGCACCTGCTGACCACCGAGGGCCTGCCGGCGAAGATCGTGCGCGACATCCTCGACCGCGCCGCGACTTTCCTCGAGGCCGCCGACGGCGGCGAGATCAGGAAGGTTCCCCTGCTGCACGGCAAGGCGGTGTTCAACCTGTTCTTCGAGAACAGCACGCGCACGCGCACCACCTTCGAGATCGCCGCCAAGCGCCTTTCCGCCGACGTGGTCAACCTCAACATCGGCTCGTCCTCCACCAGCAAGGGCGAGACCCTGCTCGACACCGTGAACAACCTGTGCGCGATGCACGCCGACATGTTCGTGGTGCGCCACGCGCAAAGCGGCGCGGCGCACCTGATTGCCAAACATGTCGCGCCGCATGTGCATGTCGTCAACGCCGGCGACGGGCGCCACGCGCACCCCACGCAGGCGCTGCTCGACATGTTCACCATCCGCCACTACAAGAAGGAATTCCACAACCTGCGCGTCGCGATCGTCGGCGACGTGCTGCACTCGCGCGTGGCGCGCTCGCAGATCCACGCGCTGACCACGCTCGGCGTGCCGGAAGTACGCGTCATCGCGCCCAAGACGCTGCTGCCGGCGATGATCGAGAACCTCGGCGTGCGGGTCTATCACGACATGGCACAGGGCCTGAAGGATGTCGACGTGGTGCTGATGCTGCGCCTGCAGCACGAGCGTATGGCGGGCGCGCTGCTGCCCTCCGCGCAGGAGTACTTCAAGTACTACGGCCTCACCGAGGAGAAATTGGCGCATGCCAGACCGGATGCGATCGTGATGCACCCCGGCCCGATGAACCGCGGCGTCGAAATCGACTCCAGCGTCGCCGACGGACCGCGCTCGGTGATCATGTCGCAGGTGACCTTCGGCATCGCGGTGCGCATGGCGGTGATGAGCATGTTGGCGGGGAAAACACAATGAACATCCAAATCAAGAACGGCCGGCTGATCGACCCGAAGAACAACATCGACGCAAGGCAGGACCTGTTCATCGTAAAGGGCAGGATCGCCGCCATCGGCAATGCGCCGGCGGGGTTCGTAGCGGACCAGGTCATAGATGCCACAGGCCTGGTGGTCACCCCCGGCCTGATCGATCTGGCCGCGCGGCTGCGCGAGCCGGGCTACGAATACCGGGCCACGCTCGAATCCGAGATGGCGGCGGCGGCAGCGGGCGGCATCACCAGCCTCGCCTGCCCGCCGGACACCGAGCCGCCGCTCGACGAGCCGGGCCTGGTGGAGATGCTCAAGCACCGCGCCAGGAACCTGAACCAGGCGCGCGTCTATCCGGTCGGCGCGCTGACCACCACGCTCAAGGGGCAGGAGCTCACCGAGATGGAGGAACTCACGGACGCAGGTTGCGTCGCGTTCAGCCAGGCCGATGCGCCACTCACCGACACGCGCGTGCTGCTGCGCGCGATGCAGTACGCCGCGACTTTCGGCTTTTCGGTGTGGCTGCGCCCGCAGGACAGTTTCCTCGCGAGGGACGGCGTTGCGCACGACGGCGAAGTGGCGACGCGCTGCGGCCTGCCCGCGATCCCGGTATGCGCCGAGACCATCGCACTCTCGACCATGCTGGCGCTGGCGCGCGACACCGGTGCGAAGCTGCATGTCTGCCGCCTCTCCAGCGCGGCGGGCGTGGAGATGGTGCGCGCCGCCAAGCGCGAAGGCCTGGCGGTGACCTGCGACGTATCGCAAAATCATGTGCACCTGTCGGAAACGGACATCGGCTTCTTCGATTCGAACTGCCACCTGATTCCGCCGCTGCGCAGCCTGCGCGACCGCGCCGCGCTGCGCGCCGGGCTGCTGGACGGCACCATCGATGCAATTTGTTCCAATCACGCGCCGGTCGACGAGGATGCCAAGCAACTGCCGTTCGCCGAGGCCGAAGCGGGCGCGACCGGCCTGGAGTTGCTGCTGCCGCTGGTGCTGAAGTGGGCGCAACAGGAAAAGCTCGGTCTGCCCGATGCGCTCGCGAGAGCCACGCTGCAGCCCGCTCGGATACTGGGGCTGGATGCGGGGCACTTGAGCCCCGGCGCAGCCGCCGACATCTGTGTGTTCGACCCCGAAGCGTACTGGAAGGTCGAACCCGCGGCACTGAAGAGCCAGGGCAAGAATACGCCGTTCACCGGCCTCGAAGTGCAGGGCCGGGTGCGTTACACGCTGGTGGACGGACAGGTGGTCTATCAGGGGTAGCGCCGTTAGTATTTCATCCAGCACGCCGCACCAGAGGATGTATACAATCGCCGCAGCAAATCAGCCCCTAAGGAGGCTTCACATGTTGGCTCTTGAAACGACGGTATCTATTAACGATCACCGCCTTGTCATACAGGACGCAGCGTTGCCCGACCACGCCGAGCATGCGCGCGTCATCGTAATGTGGGAGTCCGCCAAACCAGCCGGGCGGCGTTCGCCGCCGACAGCACTGGCGGGGATGGGCGAAAAAAAGGGCGACATCCTCAGCGGCCCGCCGGAAAGCGACTGGGACGTATTGTCCTGATGCTCATCCTTGATACTCATCATGCCCTCTACTGGTGGGTCAATCGCACACCGGGCAAGCTTGGGCAACAGCAGATAGAAGCTATCGAAACAGCCGATTCTCATGGCTGTCTCGGCCATGACCTGCTGGGAGATGGCGTGGCTGGTGAAGTATGGGCGGATTGTTCTCAAGCTGCCTGTCTCCGATTGGCTCAATCAAGTTGAGGCAATCGGCGTGGCGGTTATCCCGGGATCAAGGGCAATTGCCGAGCGTGCCGTCTTGCTGCCAGATCACCACAAAGACCCGGTTGATCGCATCATCATTGCCGCAGCTGTTGAGCATCAAGCACAACTGGTCAGCGCTGATGGGAAATTTCCGGCTTATCAGGAATTGGCTGGATTGCTGGTGCGGTGATGAGTGGCTCGAAAATGACTACACAGCGTAAAACAATATTGGCGGCGGTAAAGAAAGCGCCTCCCCGCGGCGATTACGTTTGGGACGGCAAGGACGAAGCCGAGCGCCCATTGACCCGCGCAGAAATGTAAAAAGGCGTCGAGGCCTACCGCAAGAAACGCGGACGCCCGGCCAGCGCAACCCGCAAGGAACAAGTCAGCGTGCGCTGCAGCCCGGAAGTCCTGACTTATTTCCGCTCCGGCGAAGGCTGGCAAACCCGCATGGATGCGGCGTTGCAGTTGCTGGTCAAGAAGCATCCGGAGTGGTTGAAGAAATTGGGATAGTCGAAGCAATTCGACTCCGATATATTGAGAGCTTGTCCGTAACTAAACCACATCCGCAAGCAGCGGGGTATTGGTTGGGTGGATAAAACGCCGAGGCGTGTATCCACCGCCTTTATGGCGGATTGACGATATGCACAAATGTATGCACAATGCGTAACATGAAGATCGAGTTCGATCCAAAGAAAGCCGAAGCCAACCCAATCAACCATGAAGGGGTAACGTTCGACGAGGCTGCGGCAGTGTTGCTCGATCCCTATGCGCTCACAAAAGAGGATACTGACGCAAAGCGCGAGCAACGGTTTGTGACTTTGGGTATGGGTGCAAAAGGCCGGGTGCTGGTTGTGGTATGGGCGCTGCGTGGCGAAAGCATCCGCTTGATCTCGGCATGGAAAGCGAATCAACCGCAACGGAGGCAATATGAAAAGCAGTTCTGACACGATGCACAAAAAACACAAAAACACGAATTTCGCCAACGCGAAACCAGTATCGGCCATTCCCGCCCTGGCCAAGCTGCAAACGGAATCCGGCGGCAAGACCCGCATCACCATGCGTGTGGACAATGACGTGCTCGCGGTGTTCAAGGCGCGCGCGGAAATGACCGGTGGAAGCTATCAAACCCTTATCAATGATGCGCTGAAACAGGTCGCCGCCGGACAAACGCTGGCAGAAGTCGTGCGGCAAACCATCCGGCAGGAGTTGCACGCAGCATAGGTGGCGCAACCCGCAAGGAACAGGTAAGCGTGCGCTACAGCCCGGAAGTCCTGACTTATTTCCGCTCCGGCGAAAGCTGGCAAACCCGCATGGATGCGGCATTGCAGTTGCTGGTCAAGAAACATCCGGGGTAGTTGAAGAAACTTGGATAGCCGGAGTGATTCGACTCCGGGGCGTTGATTCGCTTGTGGTGTACTAAAAACTGTAGCAAATAATCAGAGCGCAAGGTATTCCGGATTTCATTCCATCCGAAATACGTTTGTGGGGACATAAATTGTAAATGAGTGATATGAAGAATAAGTTGCAACGGGCTATTGAGCGTGGTTATTTTCGTTCTGTTGATCTATTTTCTGGATGCGGTGGGATGACAGCAGGTTTTCACCGAGGAGGTTTCAAATGTGTGGCAGCAGTCGAAATTGACGATGAGGCGAGGCGAACCCATTCGGTAAATTTTTCATCGCTTGCGGCCCCCGATACCTACCGAGTATTCAAAGACATTAAAACAACGAGCCCAGTAGAGGCGATAGCGCATATAAGAGCGCCTAATGAAGCACCGGAGGATGTGATTGATGTTGTCATTGGGGGGCCGCCTTGTCAGGCATTTTCAAGACTAGGCAGAGCTAGGCTTTGGGAGCTTAGCGGAGAAAAATATGCGCACCAAAACGATGAGCGCGCAACAATGTATCAATATTTCCTCGAATATGTGGCCAGATTAAAGCCCCTAGCTTTCGTTATGGAAAATGTCCGTGAAATCGGAAAATTCGTCGGTAGAAACGTGGCTGAAGAAATTGCTGTGACTGCGGAGGAGCTAGGATATGAGGTTCGTTACACTTTATTGAACGCGGCTTGGTTTGGAGTGCCGCAGTTACGGGAGCGGGCGATTATTATTGGCATCCACAAGGAGCTCGGAAAAATTCCATTTTTCCCTCTTATTCAGTGCGAATATGATTTGCCTAGTGGATATTCAACTTCGCGTGCAGGTAAGGGAAAAATAGAGGTTCTACCCCCTTTTGATCATTATGTTGACCATCTTGATTTTGAGTCAAAAACAAAAAAAGCCGTAACGGTACAAGAGGCGTTTTCGGATCTTCCGCCAATGTATGATCACTTAGATGGCCGAACAGGAAAAGGGCTTCCACGACATTCCTCAACACAAGGAGAATACATTTCCCCCCCTAAAAAAAGATACACAAGGGAAATGCGGAAGTGGCCGGGGTTCGAGGCAGACCCTGCCAGATTTTCAGGCCATGTTATTCGTTACACACCAAGAGATTATGAAATATTCAAAAGAATGCCCACGGGTGGAATGTATCCAGAAGCTCATCAGACCGCGATGGAAATATTTAGGGAGCGGATTGATGCGTACGAAAAAACGCACAATAAAAAGTTAAAGAAGGGGAGCGCAAAGTGGAACGAGATTTTCAAGCAGACGGTTCCACCTTATCCCGTTACAAAGTATCCTAATAAGTTCAGGAAAATGTGGCCCGATCACCCTGCAAGGACTTTGCCCGCACATCTTGGCAAAGATTCATATTCACACATTCATTTTGATAGTCAGCAGGCAAGATGTATCTCGCTTAGAGAGGCCGCACGGCTACAATCTTTTCCCGACGGATTTGTTTTTCCAGGGACGATGAATCCATCGCTAAAACAAATTGGCAATGCTGTTCCGCCGTTGATGGCCTTCGCGATTGCGTCGGCTCTAAAAAAAGCACTCATTGAAAACTCCTAATGAAGGAAATTTAAGATATGGGCACAATAGAACTTCGGCAAAGCAATTTCGAGACGGCGCTCGGCAATTTTTTGCCGGCTTATAGGCACTTATCTCCATGCTACGGCACCTCGAATATAGCCAGGATGGTTCCCGGTGGCATCGTATTGGCAGTTACGAATCTGGACAATTACACCGATCAGTCAGGCCCACTTTGTTTAGTATCTAGGCTTTGTCCTCTTCCGAATGCGGAGCTCTATATTTGCGCGGTTATTGAATCTGAGAAGGAGAGAGTTGCAGCGCGTCTTGAAGAGATGATGGCCAAGTTTAAAGCGAAAGATCCGCTTTTCGGCGAGAGAAATAACAACACATCAGTATGTTTGGCCAGCGATCAGAAATTATATTTTTATAATAAAAAAATATCTGAGATTGAGTCCCCTGTACAGGATTATTTGGGTGGGCCTGTTGCGATTGATAAATTTTATTATTCTGTATATTCCCCCCACAGTCGGCCTAACGAAAAGACGTTGCTAAAAAGCCTTATTGCGGGCATATCTGAATTCGTGGGCGCAGACAAAGTTGTTGAGGTTGATACATGGGGTCGATTTGGTTTCTTACCAAGCGCTATAGTCCCCATGCATGAGCCAATCGAAAAGTTGGTGCCGGACTTTGTTTCTTGTGCCGCCGTTGGCAATCTCAAAGCATCAAAAATTATGGTTGGCCGCTTTGCGGCATCACTATGGGCTAAGCGTTTTTTGATTTTAACTGGCCTTTCTGGCTCCGGCAAAACCAAACTGGCTCATGCCTTTGCCGCATGGCTCAGCGAATCGGAGGCCCAGTACCGCCTTGTCGCCGTGGGTGCGGACTGGACGACCAATGAGAATGTGGTTGGCTATCAGGATGCCTTGCAGTCCAACATTTACCGCAAGCCCTCGAACGGATTGCTGGATGTAATCTTGCGCGCAAGGGACGACAAAGATCGTCCGTATTTCCTGATTCTGGACGAGATGAATCTTTCGCATGTGGAGCGCTATTTCGCCGACATCTTGTCCGCCATCGAATCGCGGCAGGAGATTGCACTGCACTCTTCAGCGAATGATTTGGAGGCCTTTGAAAAAGACCCATTGCCCGTGCCATCCAAAATTCGCTTGCCGAAAAATCTATTTATTATCGGCACGGTCAATGTGGATGAAACCACCTACATGTTTTCGCCCAAGGTGCTGGATCGCGCCAACGTGATTGAATTCCGCGCGACAGCAGGCGACATTTCCGCGTTCCTCGACAACCCATCCGCGATAAACATGGATATGCTCGCCGGACAGGGCGCGCAATTCGGCGCTGCCTTTGTGGCGGAGGCTGCTGCGGAAGTCCAGCTAAAGAGCGAAACTGCGGTGGCGCTCAAGGAAAGGCTGGCAGAAGTTTTTGCCGCGCTCGCGCCAATAGGGGCGGAATTCGGTTTTCGCACCGCATATGAAATAACGCGCTTCACTTACTACCACGAGAAATTGACCGGCGACGGCTGGCAGTTTAATGAGGCACTGGACGCGCAAGTGCTGCAAAAACTCATGCCCAAGCTGCACGGATCGAGGCGCAAACTGGAGCCGGTGCTGAATACATTGGAAGCCTTTTGCACAACGCACCAGTGCAATGCCAGTCTGGAAAAAATAGATCGCATGCAGAAACGCCTGGAAAGAGACGGCTTCACCAGCTTTGCCGAGGCTTAAGTGGCCTCGCAGCCAGTTAGCGAATCACTGGAGTTTATTGGCGACCGGGGAATTCCAGTTGCGCGGCTGGCGCTGTATGCGCCGGAAGGCAAGGCTGACGCGCTGATTCGGCTTGCCGAAGCCGAGGCCAATGATGCGGGGGAAGAGCCCGTGCAGATTGTGGAGGGGCTGCGCTACGAATATGCGTTCTACGGCGCCGCCGCAGAGAGCTTGCGGCTGGAAGAAGAATTCGGCAGGGGCATGATCGAGCCGAGCAGCATTCAGGGGCTGGCGCACTGCGGAAGCATCGCCACCGGCCTGAATACCGGGCGGCTGGGTCTGCTGGCGCGCGATGCGGCTGGCTCCATCATTGGCCGCGCCGCGCTTGAAGTGCGCTCGCACAAGCTGGGCTACCGCGATGACTACCGGCAAATGCTGGAAGACATCACCGGGCAGTGCGTGGATTTGCTCATGGACTCGCGCGCGGCAACGGCCATGCGCATCGCCCCCGATCCGGGACAGTCGCCGCAAACCATCAATCAGCGCTTTGCTTTCTTGCGCGCGCTGCTCGGTTCTCGCTCTTTTGCCGATGCTTTGCATCGCATTACCTCTCACCCGCACCAAAGCTGGGAACCCGAAGAAATTGCCTGCGATACCCGCCGCAGCTTTCGCCCGGATGCGCGTGCAGTGCGCCAGCTTGCCCGCGCGCCGCGCCGCTCGCCTTTGCCGGCTGCACATCCATTATCGAAGGTGATTGCCTCTCTGCCGGAGCGCATTTCGATATACCGCAATGTGCAGAGCGAAGACACGCCCGAGAACCGTTTCGTCAAGTTTGCGCTGCAAACTTTCGTCAGCTTCCTGAATAGAATGCTGCTCAAGCTGGAAGAGATCGGCAGCGCCGCCGATGCGCGGCTGCGCAAGGAAATTGCCGCGCTGGAAAACCAGCTTGAGGCCAACCTAGCGGCAGATGTGTTTCGCAATATTTCCGAGCCCGACATGCTGCCGCTGGGCAGCACGGTGTTGCAGCGCAAAGAGGGCTACCGCGAGGTTTATCAGGCGTGGCTCAGATTTGATATGGCAGCGCGCCTGGTTTGGCACGGCGGCGACGATGTGTACGGCGCGGGGCAGCGCGATATTGCTACGCTGTACGAATATTGGGTTTTCTTCAAGCTGCTGGATATTGTGTCGGCAGTTTTCAAGATGGACAAACCCGCAGCGGATATGCTAATTGGGCCAACACCCGACGGCTTTGGCCTCAAGCTGAAATCCGGCGAACACATGGCTTTCGATGGCATTTTTCTTGGTGCTGCGCGCCCGCTTAAGGTGTGCTTCAGTTACAACCGCAGCTTTGCGCAAAATTCAGACAACCGCATTTCCGGCTCGTGGACAGAACGCATGCGCCCCGACTACACCCTGAGTTTGTGGCCCGCCGATTTCAAAGAGCATGAGGCCGAAGAGCAAGAGCTGATGGTGCATGTGCATTTCGACGCGAAATACCGCATCGAGAATATTGCGGAATTATTCGGCAAAGACGATGTGGATTTGAGCGCCGAAAAACAAGAGCAGCGCGAGGGGCGGTATAAGCGCGCAGACTTGCTCAAAATGCATGCTTACCATGACGCCATCCGCCGCACGCGGGGGGCTTATATTCTTTATCCGGGAGATGAGGCAAAACCGTGGGAGCGCTATCGCGAGGTTCTCCCCGGAATCGGCGCGTTCCCGATGAGGCCCGGAAATGGCGCGCAAGAGGTCGAGAAGTTTATTCGCGAGATTGTCGCGCATACATGCGACCGCGCAACCGTGCGAGAACGCCAGAGTTACCACACCTATCGGGTGCAGGAAGCGGTAGCAAGCTATGAGGTGTTAAGTAAATTTCCGGAGAGAGATATTGGCGGCAAACAGCGTGCAGCTCCGCTGGCGGAAACTTTCGTGCTTGTTGGCTGGTACAAGGATGAGGCACATTTGAAGTGGATTCTGGACAAAAAACTATACAACTTCCGTATGGACACTGAGCGTGGTTCACTACGCCTGAAGCCGGATGTTTCCGGCGCGCAGTATCTGCTACTGCACAGCCACAAGGGCGCTACAAGCCAAGGCTTGATGCGGCTTTCCGGGGAAGGCCCTCGTGTGCTGTCTCGCGAAGCGCTGAAAGCCGAAGGCTATCCGGGCGAACCGTCAAAGCCGTTTTATCTGGTTTATAACGTGGAAATGGCAGAGGGATTTGAGGGCTACAAATGGGACTATAAGGAGTTGCCCGTACGGCTGCAAAACCGCCAGTCTGCCGAGCCGCAGACGATCACGCTCGACGCGTTGATGGCGGTGGCCAAAGCGAGCCTGCTTACCAGGGCAGGGGGTGGTTGAAGTGTCTGTGCGTAAACATCCTGCGGCAGTCAGGAAAGTCGCCGCAACTTTGAAGTATCGCTACCACGACTTCAACCACTATAACCGCAAAGACCCGCTGGACGAATTGCTGTTTATCATGTGCAGCACCAAAACTGGCGAAGCAAGTTATCGCAACACCTTCCGTGCGCTGAAAGAAGCCTTCCCCACCCACCTGCAAATCGCCGAGGCCCCCGCCGAATATATCGCGCGGCCCATCGCCAGCGGTGGCCTGTCAAACCAGAAGGCCAAGGCGATACGCGATCTTCTCGACATCATCGTGGCACAATTTGGCGAGCCGTCCCTCAAGGCATTGCGTGCGATGAGCGACAAAGATGCCGAAGCATTTTTATTGTCGCTGCCGGGGGTGGGAAAGAAAACCGCGCGCTGCGTCATGATGTATTCGCTCGATAGGCAGGTGTTTCCGGTGGACACGCATTGCTGGCGTATCGCCCGGCGGCTCGGCTGGGTCAGGCCGACGCAGAAAGACAAACACTGTGCCCCGCGTGACATGGATCGGTTGCAAGCCAAAATACCGCCGGAACTGCGCCACTCTCTACACGTAAACATGATTTCGCTGGGGCGCGAGATTTGCATGCCGAAAACTCCACGTTGTGACATATGCCCGATAACTGTCTGGTGCCCGAAGATCGGCGTGCCGCGAACGCGAAGCAAAAAAGCACACATGTAACGAGCCGAAATATCGGGTGTAGTAAAATGCAGCGGTCAGATTTCCCACCGCAGTTTTTATTCCCACATAACCATGGACCCATTATTAGACTTCTCCGGTCTGCCGCGCTTCGCGGAGATCAAACCCGAACATGTCGCGCCGGCGATCGACCAGTTGCTCGCGGAGAACCGCGCGCTGATCGCGCGCCTGCTGGCCGACGATACGCCGACCTGGCAGAGCTTCGTCGTGCCGATGGAGGACGCCAACGAACGGCTGTCGCGCGCCTGGGGGCAGGTCGGGCACCTGAATGCGGTGATGAATTCTCCCGAGCTGCGCGAGGCTTACAACGCCGCGCTGCCGAAGATCACCCAGTACTACGCCGAGCTCGGGCAGAACCTCGCGCTGTTCGAGAAATTCAAGGCGCTGCGCAACGGCCCGGAATTCGCCGGTTTGAGCGCGGCACGCAAGAAGATCGTCGAGAACGAGCTGCGCGATTTCCGCCTCGGCGGCGCGGAGCTGCCGGAGGAGCAGAAGGCGCGCTACCTGAAAGTCCAGGAACGCCTCGCGGAGCTGTCGTCGCGCTTCTCCGACAACCTGCTCGATGCGACCAACGACTACACGCTGGTCATCGAAAACCGCAACGAACTGGATGGCCTGCCGGAAGACGCGCTGCAGACGGCGCAGGAAGCGGCTGCGGCTGCGGGAAAAACCGGCTGGCTGTTCACGCTGAAGGCGCCGTCCTACCTGGCGGTGATGCAATTCGCCACCAACCGCGCTCTGCGTGAGACGATGTACCGCGCCTACGTGACGCGCGCCAGCGAGTTCGGCAAGCCGGAGTGGGACAACACGCCGCTGATGGACGAGCTCATCAGACTGCGCGGCGAGGAAGCGAGCCTGCTCGGCTTCGCCAATTACGGCGAGGTGTCGCTGGCCACCAAGATGGCGGAATCGCCGCAGCAGGTGATCGATTTCATGCGCGAACTGGCGCGGCGCGCGCGCCCCTTCGCCGAGAAGGACCTGGCCGAGCTGCGCGAATTCGCGCGCACCGAACTGGGGCTGGCCGAACTTCAATCCTGGGACGTGAGCTACGCCAGCGAGAAGCTGCGCGAGAAACGCTACGCCTTCTCCGAACAGGAAGTGAAGCAGTATTTCCCGGAGGACGCGGTGCTGGCGGGCATGTTCCGCTTGGTCGAGACGCTGTACGGCCTGCAGATCGAACAGTCCGCAGCGCCGGTGTGGCATGAGGACGTGCGCTTCTTCGACATCCGCGACACATGGGAACAACTGCTCGGGCAGTTCTACCTCGACCTGTACGCGCGCAGCAGCAAGCGCGGCGGTGCGTGGATGGACGACGCGATCACGCGCCGCCGCCTGGCCTCCGGCATCCAGACGCCGGTGGCCTACCTCAACTGTAATTTCTCCGCGCCGGTCGGCGGCAAACCCGCCCTGTTCACGCACGACGAAGTCATCACCCTGTTCCACGAATTCGGCCACGGCCTGCACCACCTGCTCACCGAAGTGGAAGACCTCGCCGTGTCCGGCATCAACGGCGTGGAGTGGGATGCGGTGGAGCTGCCCAGCCAGTTCATGGAAAACTTCTGCTGGGAATGGGAGGTCGTGCACGGCATGACGCGCCATGCGGAGACGAACGAAAAGCTGCCGCGCGCGCTGTTCGACAAGATGCTCGCCGCGAAGAATTTCCAGAGCGGCCTGCAAACCCTGCGCCAGATCGAGTTTTCGCTGTTCGACATGCTGATGCACAGCCGCTTCGAGGCGGGCGGTGCAAAGTCGATTCTTGGGTTGCTCGACGAGGTGCGCGCCGAAGTGGCGGTGCTGATCCCGCCCGCGTTCAACCGCTTCCCGCACAGCTTCTCGCACATCTTCGCCGGCGGCTACGCGGCGGGCTACTACAGCTACAAGTGGGCGGAAGTGCTGTCCGCCGATGCCTACAGCCTGTTCGAGGAGAACGGCGTGCTGAATCCCGACGTGGGCGCGCGCTTCCGCGGCGAGATCCTGTCGGTGGGCGGCAGCCGCGGCGCGATGGATTCGTTCCGCGCGTTCCGCGGCCGCGAGCCGAGCATCGACGCGCTGTTGCGGCATAATGGGCTGCTCGAAACTTCCTGAGGAGGCGAAATGAAGCATATCGTCTTGTTGTTAAGCTGTCTGGCATGGATGCCGGCGCAGGCCGGCGAGCTGTACCGCTGGGTGGACGCAAAGGGCAAGGTGCATTACGGCGATGCGCCTCCGCCGGACGCGGCGCAAATCGAAGAGAAAAAGTTTTCCCCGGCCGGGACTCCCGGCGCAGACCTGCCCTATGCGACGCGGCGCGCGCAGCAGGATTTCCCGGTCACCCTGTACGTCGCGGACAACTGCACGGAATACTGCGACCAGGCGCGCAGGCTGCTGAACGAGCGCGGCATCCCGTACACCGAGAAGAAACTGGTCACCCAGGAAGAACTCGACGCATTCAAGGCGCTCTCCGGCAGCGACAGCGCCCCCACCCTCGCGGTGGGCCGCACCTTCCTGAAAGGCTTCCTCGCCACGCAGTGGCACAGTGAGCTCGACATCGCCGGCTATCCGAAGACCGCGCCCTACCGCCCTGCCGGCGCCCCTCCTGCACCTGCCGCAGCGAGCGGGGTCGCGCCGGCCAGTCCCGCCGCACAGTAAAATCTCCCTAAACGGCTAATGCGTCAAAGCGGTGCAGCGCCGTCCTGTGGGATAATTCGCCCATGAATTCCTCCCTGCTTTCCGGCCTCAATCCCGAACAACGCCTCGCCGTCACCCTGCCGCACCAGTCCGCGCTGATCCTCGCAGGCGCGGGCAGCGGCAAGACGCGCGTGCTGACCACGCGCATCGCTTATCTCATCAGCACCGGGCAGGTTTCGCCGCACGGCATCCTCGCGGTGACCTTCACCAACAAGGCGGCAAAGGAGATGGTGACGCGCCTGTCGGCGATGCTGCCGATCAACACACGCGGCATGTGGATCGGCACCTTCCACGGCCTGTGCAACCGCATGCTGCGCGCGCATCACCGCGAGGCGAACCTGCCGCAGACCTTCCAGATTCTCGATTCCGGCGACCAGCTCTCCGCGATCAAGCGCGTGATGAAGGCGCTGAACGTGGACGACGAAAAGTACCCGCCGCGCGAGTTGCAGAACTTCATCAGCGGCAGCAAGGAACAGGGGCTGCGCGCCTCCGAAGTCGAGGCCTACGATCCCTACACGCGGCGCAAGGTGGAAATCTTTGCCGAGTACGATGCGCAGTGCCAGCGCGAGGGCGTGGTGGATTTTTCCGAGCTGCTGCTGCGCTGCTACGAGCTGCTGCAGCGCAACGCGCAACTGCGCGAGCATTACCAGCAGCGCTTCCGGCATATCCTGGTGGACGAGTTTCAGGATACCAACCCGCTGCAATACCGCTGGCTGAAGCTACTGGCCGGTGCCGGTGAATATCGGAGACCCTCTCCTCAATCCTCCCCCGCAAGCGGTGGAGGAAGCGAACGTGAAGAGCAATCTTCAATCTTCGCGGTGGGCGACGACGATCAGTCCATCTATGCGTTCCGCGGCGCAAACGTCGGCAACATGCAGGAGCTGCTGCGCGACTTCCATATCGAGAGCGTCATCAAGCTGGAACAGAACTACCGCTCGCATGCCAACATCCTCGATGCGGCGAACGCGCTGATCGAACACAACCGCAACCGCCTCGGCAAGAACCTGTGGACGGCGGAGAGCGGCGGCGAGAAGCTGCGCGTGTACGAGGCCGCGACCGATGTGGACGAGGCGGGGTTCATCGTCGACGAAATCCGCCAGCTGAAATCCGAGGGGATCAACCTCAAGGAGATCGCGCTGCTGTACCGCTCCAATGCGCAGTCGCGCGTGCTGGAGCACGCGCTGGTCTCCGCCGGACTGTCATACCGTGTGTACGGCGGGCTGCGCTTCTTCGAGCGGCAGGAGATCAAGCACGCGCTGGCCTACCTGCGTCTGATGGAGAACGGCGACGACGACAACGCGCTGCTGCGCATCGTCAACTTCCCGACGCGCGGCATCGGCGCGCGCAGCATCGAGCAGTTGCAGGAAGCGGCCAAGCAAAATAACACCACCTTGTTCGACGCCGCTGCAAGGGCGGGCGGCAAGGTCACGGCCTTCGTCGCGCTGATCGAGTCGCTGCGCAGCGCGACGCGCGAACTGCCGCTGCCCGAGATCATCGACCATGTGCTGCAGCACAGCGGCCTCATTGCGCACTACGAAAACGAGAAGGCTTCCACCGCGAAGAGGCGCGAGGCCGAGGAGCGGCTGGAGAACCTCAACGAACTGCTCAACGCCGCGACGCTGTTCGTGCACGAGAACGAGGACGACAGCTTGACAGCCTTCCTCACCCACGCCTCGCTGGAAGCGGGCGAGCACCAGGCGGGCGACCAGGATGATGCACTGCATCTGATGACGGTGCATGCCGCGAAGGGCCTGGAGTTCCACACCGTGTTCATCACCGGGCTGGAGGAGGGGCTGTTCCCGCACCAGAACAGCCAGAACGTGGACGGCGGGCTGGACGAGGAGCGCCGCCTGATGTACGTGGCGATCACGCGCGCGCGCCGCCGCCTCTACCTCACTTTCGCGCAGAGCCGCATGCTGCACGGCCAGGTGAATTACGGCATGGCGTCGAGCTTCCTGCGCGAGCTGCCCGAAGAGTTGTTGCACTGGCTGACGCCGCGGTTTGCGGCGCGCAAGAGCTTCGATTCGTACCTGCCTGCTACGGCTTCCACCCCTGCCCCATCCTTCGGCGGCGGCGCATCGCCCGCGCACAGTTCACCCTGGCGCATCGGCCAGCGCGTGTTCCACCAGAAGTTCGGCGAGGGAACCATCACCGGCGTCGAGGGCGGCGGCGCGGATGCGCGCGTGCAGGTCAACTTCAAGCACGCCGGCAGCAAGTGGCTGGCGCTGGAATACGCAAAGCTGACCGCTGTGGGTTAATCGGGCGGCGGGAAGCTCGCCGCCAGCTTGTCCGGCACTTCCCGCCTGAGGGCGAGCGGGATCAGCAGCCCGGCCATGCCGATGTCCAGCACGATCACCGCCGGCGCCATCAGCAAATCGAACCGGAACAGGCCGGAGACGAACAGGTTATGCGGCACCTGCGCCAAGGTGATTTCCGCCTCGGTGGCAGCCGGGTATTGCAAGGCTAGGAGCTTGCGTCGTCCGGCTTTGGGGTTTCTTCCGCGGCGGGAGCGCTTTCCACAGGAACGGGAAAGATGTCGCAGTAGCAGGCGTAGACGGAGGTGAACATGATGGGCATCAGCACCAGCCAGCCGAGCATCATCGGGATGCTCGCGAGGATAGCCAGCAGCAGGATTGCCATGCCGTACACCAGCATCGCGCCGATGTTGACGACGAAGGCGCGCAGGCTGAGTTTCATCGCTTCCGCCGGGGTGGCATTGTTGAAGTAAACCAGCATCGGCGCAAACTGCATGGCCATCAGCATCACGCTGAACAGCGTGATGCCGAACAGGATGGCGATGCTCGCGCCCGAGATGGCCTGCTTGATGATTTCCGGATTTTCCACGGGCTGGCCGCTCGCCAGGATGCTGACCAGCGCGGCGCCGCCGACCATCATCATCACGCCGAGAATCAGGTATTGCCCGACCAGCGCGACGCCACCCAGTGTGACGAGCTGCGAGGTGTGCTGGCGGAAGCCGCTGAACAGGTGCGCCAGCTCCAGCTCTTCGCCGTGCTCCAGCGCACGGCAGCCGACCATCAGGCCTGCCAGCACCACCGGCGCCAGCAGGCTGACGAGCGGCTCGCCCACCACCGGCACGGCGGACAATCCGACCGCCGCGATGAAGCAGATCATCAGCAGCACGATCCACAGTAGCGGAGCCTTCATGAACAGCACATAGCCCTGCTTGATCCATTGCCAACCCCGTCCTGCTGCGAGATGTTGCGGCTCCATATCGTTCTCCCTATAGCCAGACGGGCGATGTCGTTGCGGTGTGGTTTTTCAGGATGCGCTCAAAGTGGCGCGGGTCGTGCGCATTGACCAGCTCGCCACCGCGCGGCAGGTACAAATCGTAGAGACGCGACAGCCAGAAGCGCAAGGCGGCGGCGCGCAGCATCAGCGGCCAGGCGGCGCGCTCGCTGTCCAGCAGCGGACGTACCGCATGGTAGGCGCGCAAAAAATCCTGTGTACGGGCGGTGTCCAGCATGCCGCCGTCATTCATGCACCAGTCGTTCACGGTGATCGCCACATCGTACAGCAGCGCATCGCTGCACGCGAAATAGAAATCGATCAGCCCGCCGACGCGGTTTTCCTCCAGCAGCACGTTGTCGCGGAACAGGTCGGCGTGGATCACGCCCTGCGGCAGCGCCGCCCAGTTGTGTTGCGCATGCAGCGCGACCTCGCCGCCCAGCAGCGCGGCCAACTCCGCATCGAGGAACGGCTGCACCTGCGGCGCGGTCGCGGTGCGCCAAGCCGCACCGCGCGGGTTGGGCATGACCTGACTGAAGCTCTGCCCGGCGATGTGCATCTGGCCGAGCATCGCACCGATCGCGGCGCACTGCGCAGGATTGGGTGCCGTCGTGGACTTGCCGGTGAGGCGGCTGACAATGCAGGCAGGCTTGCCGTTGAGCGTACCGAGAAACTGGTTGCGCCGGTTCGCCACCGGGCTGGGACAGGGAATGCCGTGGCGCGCGAGGTGTGCCATGAGGTTCAGGTAGAACGGCAACTCGTCGGCGGTGAGCTTCTCGAACAGCGTGAGCACGAAGCGGCCGTTGCTCGTGGTCACGAAGTAGTTGGTGTTCTCGATGCCGGAGGCGATGGGCTGCAGTTCCAGCAGCTGGCCGATGGAATAGTCGCCCAGCCAGGCGGTCAGCTCCGCCTCCGAAACGCTGGTGAAAACGGCCATTGCCTAGAACTTATGGATGATCCAGCGCGGCACGCGCAGACCGGAATCCAGGCCCTCCTGCCGCGCAAATTTGCCATCGCCGCGATCGTCCACCAGGTAGTAGGGCACGCCGTGCTTGGGCGTGATCTTGATCATGTACAGCTTGCCGCCCGCGCGATATTCCTCGACGGTCTGCTCGGTTTGCTTGGTGATGGTCACTTCCGGCTCGCCTACGGGTGCGGCATCCGGCCCGGCCTCGAACGGCGGCGGCGGAGGCAGCGGTTCGAGGTTGTCGGGTACCGGTTTCTGGGCGTAGGCGCTCAGGGAGAAGCAGCCCAGCAGCAAAAAGGTCAGGTAACGCATGGCGGTAGCCTCGATGAATTGGAATGGGCGTATTTTAGCCGATGTGCACCGAATCAGGCAGCCGTTATCGTTCGCCATGCATCGAGTTTGCAGCCGTAGGGAATGGAGGCATTCGCCGGGCTGGTGGATGGCAGGCGCAGGTACTCGATGGAGACACCCTCGATGCCGGGCAGCACATGCCTGCGATAGCACTCCTCGGCCTTGGCGCCGTTGAAAAAGACACGGGTAATTTTGGAATGGCGGCGGAAGAACGCCGCGAGATCGTTCGGCGCGAGCGAGCCGTTGTCTATATCGGAGTCCAGGCTGCCCTTGCGGCGGCAGGAGTGGAGCACATCCCACAGCGCGATCCCGGCCGCCTTCAGCGCCTCGACCCTTTGTTCGTAAGGCAAAGCAGGATCGACGCCGAGCAGCTCACCCATGATGCGCCAGAACAGGTTCTGCGGATGCGCGTAGTACTGGCCCGCACGGAGCGAAGCCTCGCCGGGCATGCTGCCGAGAATGAGGATGCGCGCGTCCGCCCTTTCGATCGGCGGGAAACTCTGGATGTGCCGCATGAGTGGTAGGTCGGGTTTCAATCCGACAGCGACAATTACAAATAAAGCTGGCGCTCGCGCTCTGCCTCCGAAGGCTCGAAGCCGCGCGTCTCGTAGTGCTTGAAAATCGCGCTGACCACGGTCTCAGGGTCGTCGATCACCTGGACCAGGTTCAGGTCTTCCGGGCTGATGACCTTCTCCTCCAGCAGCGCGGTCCTGAACCATTCGATCAGGCCGCCCCAGAAGTGGCTGCCGACCAGGATGATCGGCATCTTGCGCGTCTTGCCGGTCTGCACCAGCGTCAGCGCTTCCATCAGTTCGTCGAGCGTACCGAAGCCGCCGGGCATCACCACGTAGGCGCTGGTAAATTTCACGAACATCACCTTGCGCGCGAAGAAGTGCTGGAAGGTCTGGCTGATATTCTGGTAGGCGTTGCTGTGCTGCTCGTGCGGCAACTGGATGTTGAGGCCGACGCTCGGCGATTTGCCGTAGTAAGCGCCCTTGTTCGCAGCCTCCATGATGCCCGGGCCGCCGCCGGAGATCACCGAAAACCCGGCGTCGGAGAGCAGCCGCGCGATCTCCTCGGTGAGCTTGTAATAGGGCTGGCTGGGCTTGGTGCGCGCACTGCCGAAGATGCTGACCGCGGGATGGATGCGGTTGAGGCGTTCGGTGGCGGAGACGAACTCTGACATAATGCCGAACACACGCCACGCCTCCTTGGAATTCCACAATTCCGGCAATGCGGAGACGGGCAGCTTGGACGGGATGTTCATGTAATGACCTTTTGCAGAAAATTGAAACGAATGAAATGAGTTCCGCTAAAACAAACGAAGCGAGCTTCGCTAAAACCTTGCTCCTCGTGGACGGCTCGTCCTTCCTGTACCGCGCGTTCCATGCGATGCCGGATTTGCGCAACCACGAGGGCTTTCCGACCGGCGCGATCTACGGCGTGCTCAACATGCTGCGCAAGTTACGCCATGATTTCCCGGCGGATTATAGCCTGTGCGTATTTGACGCAAAAGGCAAAACCTTCCGCAACGACCTTTACCCCGACTACAAGGCGCACCGCCCGCCGATGCCGGACGACCTCGCGCGCCAGATCGCGCCGCTGCACGAGGCAATCGCCGCCTCCGGTTGGAACCTGCTGATGCTGGAAGGCGTGGAGGCAGACGACGTGATAGGCACGCTCACCTCGCAGGCCGAACGGGACGGGGTGCGCTGCATCGTCGCAACCGGCGACAAGGACCTCGCGCAACTGGTCAATGAGCATGTGACGCTGGTCAATACCATGAGCAATGAGACGCTGGACGTGGCTGGCGTTTCCGCCAAGTTCGGCGTGGAACCTACGCGCATCGTGGACTACCTGACGCTCACCGGCGATCCGGTGGACAACGTGCCGGGCGTGGAGAAGGTCGGCCCCAAGACGGCGGCGAAATGGCTCGCTCAATACGGCACGCTGGATAATTTGATTGCGCACACCAGCGAGATCGGCGGCGTGGTCGGCGAGAATTTACGCCGCGCACTCGACTGGTTGCCGCAGGCGCGACGGCTGCTCACGGTGAAATGCGACGTGGCGCTACCGTATGCCTACAGCGAACTGGCCCCGCCTGCCCCAGATACGGAGCAACTGCGCAGCCTTTATGAACACTTCGATTTCAAGTCATGGCTGCGCGAACTATCACTCCCCTCCCCCGCAGGCGGGGGAGGGGCTGGGGGAGAGGGCAGTCGATTCAACACTGCAACTCCTCCTTCAGCCCTCTCCCCAACCCTCTCCCGCGAGCGGGAGAGGGAGCACGAAGCGGCTGTTGCCAATGAAGGCCACTACGAATGCATCCTCACCGAAGCGCAACTCGACGCCTGGCTCGAAAAGCTGCTTGCCGCCGAGCTGGTCTCGCTGGATACCGAGACCACCGGCCTCGACGTGATGGACGCGCAACTGGTCGGCATCTCGTTTTCCATCGAACCGCACCACGCCGCCTACCTGCCGCTCGCGCATCGCTACCCCGGCGCGCCGGACCAGCTCAGGCGCGACCACGCCCTGCAGAAACTCAAGCCCTGGCTGGGGAGCGCGCGGCACAGGAAGCTCGGGCAGAACCTCAAGTTCGACCTGCACATCTTCGCCAATCACGGCATCGCGCTCGCGGGCATCCACGACGACACGCTGCTGCAATCCTACGTGCTGGAGTCGCACCGGCCGCACGAACTGGGCAACCTCGCGCTACGCCACCTCGGCCTCGCCACGATCGGCTATGCCGACGTGGTCGGCAAGGGCGCGAAGCAGATCTGTTTCGACCAGGTCGATCTCGACACCGCCACGCGCTACGCCGCCGAGGATGCCGACATCACGCTGCAACTGCACCGGGCACTCGCACCGCAGATCGAGGCGCAGAGCGGGTTGCGGCATGTGTACCGGGACATCGAGCTGCCGACCATGCAGGTGCTCTACAAGATGGAACGCAACGGCGTGCTGCTCGACTGCAATCTGCTGAGAATCCAGAGCCGCGAACTGGGCGAGAAACTCATCGCGCTGGAGGCGAAGGCATTTGATGCCGCCGGGCAGCCGTTCAACCTCAATTCGCCGAAGCAGCTCCGGGAAATCCTGTTCGACAAGCTCGGCCTGCCGGCAAAGAAGAAGACGCCGAGCGGCGACCCGTCCACCGACGAAGAGGTCCTGCAGGAGCTCGCGCTCGACTATCCGCTGCCGAAAATCCTGCTCGACTATCGCGGCATGGCGAAACTCAAGTCCACCTACACCGACAAGCTGCCGCAGATGGTGGATCGCACCACCGGCCGCGTGCACACCAGCTACTCGCAGGCGGTCGCGGTCACCGGGCGGCTCGCCTCATCCGATCCCAACTTGCAAAACATCCCAATCCGTACCGCCGAGGGCCGGCGCATCCGCGAGGCGTTCGTGGCACCCACGGGCTCGCGCATCGTCTCCGCCGACTACTCGCAGATCGAGCTGCGCATCATGGCACACCTCTCCGGCGACGCAGGGCTGCTGCAGGCCTTCGCCAACAACGAGGACATCCACCGCGCCACCGCCGCCGAAATCTTCATGGTCACACCCAATGAGGTGGACAGCGAACAGCGCCGCTACGCCAAGGTCATCAACTTCGGCCTGATCTACGGCATGTCCGCCTTCGGCCTCGCCAAGCAGCTCGGCATCGAGCGCGGCGCAGCAACCGCCTACATCGACCGCTACTTCGCGCGCTATCCCGGCGTCGCCGATTACATGCAACGCACCCGCGAGCAGGCCAAACAGCAGGGCTACGTCGAGACCGTGTTCGGCCGCCGCCTGTGGCTGCCCGAGATCAACGCGAGCAACGGCATGAAGCGCCAGGCCGCCGAACGCGCCGCGATCAACGCGCCGATGCAGGGCACCGCGGCGGATTTGATCAAGCTCGCGATGATCGCCGTGCAGCACTGGCTGGAAACAGAAAAGCTAAAGACGCGCCTCATCATGCAGGTGCACGACGAACTGGTGCTCGAAGTGCCGGAGAGCGAGCTGCCGCACGTGAAGGAGAAACTGCGCGACCTGATGTGCCATGTCGCCGAACTCAATGTGCCGCTGGAGGTGGGGTTGGGCGTGGGCGGGAACTGGGATGAGGCGCACTAAGTTTGCGATGGAGCGCAGCGATACCCAACAATTGCAGCGATGGGTATCGTGCTGCTCAACATCCTACGGTTGCTTGATATTCATTTTGATTCACGGCACGATGCGCAGATGAAAATATTTTTTCGACAACTCCGTTAGAGGTTTCAATGGAATGCCCATACTGCGACTCTAACCACACGAGAGCATTTCGCATCGTGTATGAGGAAGGCTCATCAACGCATGGTGAGTATCAATCTGAACTCAGTTACCGTTGTCGCCCCCCTTGGCTAGACACCGAGATTAATAGGGCATATCTTTGGGCCATCGGCATAGTCTCTGCTATAGCCGCTGTTAAAGTTAGCCGCTTCGCAGGTACATGGTGGTGGGGTGTCGGCACCTTTGCCTTATTGTTTTTAGTGTTTATCACTATTTGGAAAATGACAGTTGAAAAAAGACGATTAAGGCAATATCACTCGCGTCGTGAAGCGTGGGAAAAGTCATGGGTCTGCATGAAGTGCGGAGAAGCCTTTTTCATTGAACAGCCGCACTCGCACTGTCTCTAGTATTTTCGGCAAATGGGTATGCACAGAAAATCACGCAGGTTGGTTACCTTCGCGTTAGGCTCCATCACAGTAAACTTCCGAGGTATCACCATGATCCAAAACTTCCGCACCATTTTGATCGCCTTTTTCGCCCTTTTCTTTATACCCATCGGTGCGGCGGTCGCCTCACCAACACTTGTTGGAACGTATGCGATCATGAACCACGGAAAGCTCGTTGAATTCATCCGCGTCGAAAAGAGTGGCCCCGGCTATGTGCTTTTTGAGAAGCAATCCGGAAAGTGGCGGCGACCCGTGGAGGTCAAGCCAGCTTCAGAGTCTCAGCTTGAGGCTATGCTCAAACATCCAGTTACAGTCCAATTTACGGGACTCACAAGCAAAAAAATTGGTATTTTTCAGGTTCCAAAGGGTTGGAAATCCGGCAAGTTTGTCTGCTCTACCGGCTATTGGTTGGCGACTGTTCTCGGCCCTGTTGAGCTACACAAGCAATAAATCTGCATAAGCTAGCTAACCCGCAAAGGGTAGCCCACGTAGGGCGCAATAACCAGCGGGCATTGCGCCGGGTGTAATTTTCATGCTGTGCAATGCGCTGCGCTTATTGCACCCTACATGCTGACACCCCGCGCATGCTACTCCCCCTGCTGCCGCTTCAACTCTCTGATCCGTTCCAGCAGCGCCTTGCGCTCTTTCTCCAGCTCCAGATAGTTCACCGAAAGGCTCTTCAGGTCGTCGGTGTAGCGCTGGATGCGCCGCTCGCGCTCCATCTGTGCGCGCACGACATCGTCGTAGTTCGGCGGGGGCGTGTTGATGTCCGTGCCGTAGGGGTGATGGCCCATGGGCGGCGCGCCTTCCTGCACTTCCATGCGGCGCAGCTCCAGGGTCATCTGGTAGCCCTGGTACATGGACTGCTGTTCCTGGCGCACGGCGCCCAGCTCGGCTTCGAACCGGCTCAGCTCGTCCTGCGTCCCGGCGCATGCGACGGCCGATGCGAACGACAACAGGAAGAAAAGGATGTGTTTCATGGTGGCTCCCAGGCACAAAGCTTGCGGGCGGTTCGATAGGGCGGATTGTGCAGGCATATCGGCCGTACCGCACTAAGCAATACTATGTATCGCCCGCCCCGGCGTGGCGTGCTACCGTTCCCCAAACATCCGCAGAACGGAGGCTGGAATGGCGAAAAAAACGTTTCCATTAGCCAATGTCTACAAGCTGCTCGAGCCGGGCCCGGTGGTGATGGTCGCGACCGCGCGCAAGGGGCGCGCCAACGTCATGAGCATGTCGTGGCTGACGATGATGGAGTTCACGCCGCCGCTTATCGGCGTCGTGATCAGCGGCAACAACTACAGCTTCGACGCGCTGGTGAAGACTAAGGAATGCGTGATCGGTATCCCGACCGCAGACCTGGCGCAGACGGTGGTGAAGGTCGGCAGCGTGACCGGAGCCAAAATCGACAAGTTCGCAAAATTCGGCCTGACGCCGCTGCCCGCCGCGAAGGTGCAGGCGCCGCTGATCGCCGAGTGCTACGCCAACCTCGAATGCCGGATATACGACAGCCGCTTGGTGAACAAATACAATTTTTTCGTACTCGAGGTGGTCAAGGCGTGGATCGACCCGGCGCGGAAAGACCCGCGCACGCTGCACCATCGCGGCCGCGGCCTGTTCGCCATCGACGGCGAGACGATCAAGCTGCCGTTCGACAAGCCATGAACCTCCGGGGCAGACAGATCATTGCCGGTATGCTGCTGGCGATCATGGGCACTGCGACCCTTGCCGCGGACATCCAGCCGGGGCTGTGGGAACTGGTCGTGGAAAGCCGGATTGCCGCCGCTCCCGGTTTCTCTCCCGAACCCGTCACGATGCAGCAGTGCCTGACGGAGCTGGACGCGCAAGACCCTTCCCGCATTCTCGGCGGCGTGTCGAATCCGGGTGCGACGAATTGCACGTATACCGAGAAGAGCAGCAGCGGCAACGTGTTCCGTTTCAGGATGGAGTGCGCCGGCTCGCTCGGCATCCAGGCCAGGGGCGAGATTGCTTACTCGGCCTCGGCCATGGACGGCCGCATCGTCACCGTGGCGGGCACGGCGGGGCAGCCGACCGAATTGCAGAGCCGGATCACGGCTCGCCGGCTGGGTGGCTGCTGACATGGTGAAAAAATCGGTTGTCTGCACCCTGCTGCTGGCTGCCAGCCTGAACGCTTTCGGCCTCGAACTGCCGCTGGACAAGATCAAGCTGCCGCCCGGTTTCAAAATCAGCCTGTATGCCGACAACGTGCCCGGCGCGCGCTCGATGGCGCTGGGGCCGGGCGGCACGCTGTTTGTCGGCACGCGCGGCACGAGGGTTTACGCGCTGCCCAACCGCAGGCACGGCAAGCACGCCGACGAGGTCATCGTTCTCGCCGACAAGCTCGATACGCCGAACGGCGTGGCGTTCCGCGACGGCGCGCTGTTTGTTGCGGAGGTGAACCGCATCCTGCGCTACGATAACATCGAGTCGCGCCTCTACACTCCGCCCCGGCCGGCGGTGGTCAACGACAGCTTCCCGGACGACACGCACCACGGCTGGAAATTCATCCGCTTCGGCCCCGACGGGATGCTCTACGTGCCGGTGGGCGCGCCGTGCAACATCTGCGAGCCCGACCCGGCGCGCTACGCCGCGATCTTCCGCATGAAGCCGGACGGCACGGCGCTGGAGCAGTATGCGCGCGGCGTGCGCAACACGGTGGGCTTCGACTGGGATCCCGATACCGGCGAGTTGTGGTTCACCGACAACGGGCGCGACTGGATGGGCAACAACGCGCCGCCGGACGAACTGAACCATGCGCCGCGTCCCGGCATGCACTTCGGCTATCCGTACTGCCACGGCAAGGCGGTCGCCGACAAGGACTTCGGCGGCAAGCGCGCCTGCGGCGAATTCACGCCCGCCGCGATGGAGTTGGGGCCGCATGTGGCCTCGCTGGGGATGCGCTTCTACACCGGCAGGATGTTCCCGGAAAGTTACCGCAAGCAGATCTTCATCGCCGAGCACGGCTCGTGGAACCGCATCCCGCCCCTAGGCTACCGCATCACGCTGGTGCGGCGGGAAAACGGCAAGGCGGCAAGCTACGAAGTGTTCGCGGAAGGCTGGCTCAGCGGGCTGGCGGCGTGGGGAAGGCCGGTAGACGTAGAGGTGATGCCCGACGGCGCGCTGCTCGTGTCGGACGACAAGGCAGGAGTGATCTACCGCATCAGCTACGGGGAATAGCCGGTCAGGAAGCCCGCAGCCGCACCATCTCCCCGTCGCGGTTGAAGGCGAGGTAGTTGCCGATGCTGCCGACCTGGATGGACTTGACCATCTCCTTCAGCGGCTCTTCCGCTTCGACGCTTTCCGTCACATCCGCGGATTTTGCGGACATGCAGGCTACGAACGCGATGTCCCAGTCTTTTTCCGTGTGACGGGATTCCTCGACTAGGGTCGCAAAATCTACCCGGTTACTTGCCAGCTTATCCACGACCATTACCGGCATCAGGGCGCCGCCTTTACGCGCCTTGAATTGCTCCTGCTGGTCCTGGGTGGATTCGCCCGGCAACTCGGCCTTGGCAAACACGAACAGCATGCGCTGCGGCGTAGGTTGCGTGTTCGCGGCATTCAGCAAATCTTCGTAACTCGATATGTTCACGGCGTATGGCCTTTCAATAAAATATTCGCGGATTATATTTCACTATCGCCGCATAACCCAGCGGCAAACGACCTTTGTTCCCTCGCGCGCTATGCCTCCACGATCTGCAGGCTCACATGCAGGGCCTTCCACTGCTTCACTTCCTCGTGCAGTGCGGTTTCGGTGAGGGGGTTCTGCACCAGCCAATCGGCGTCCAGCGAGAGGTGGAACTTGGTGCCGCTGAAGCGCCCGCGCAGGTCCGGCAACCCGATGTCGCTGCGGTTGCGGTAGAACAGCACGGCAAGGCGCAGGCTCATCGCCAGCACGCAGTCCTCGGTGTTTTTCAGCTGTCCCTGCAGCTTGTCCAGGTTGCCGCGCTGCGCCAGCGCCAGCAGGCTCAGGTGCGCCTGCTCCTTCTTCGAGAAGCCGGGCATGTCGGCGTTGGCGAGAATGTAGGCGGTATGCTTGTGGTAGCCGCTGTGCGCGACGCTGACGCCGATCTCGTGCAGCCTGGCCGTCCAGCCGAGCATCAGCAGCGCGGCATCATTGGCTTCATCGCCGAGGAATTGCCGCGCAAACAGCTGCGCCAGTTGCGCCACGCGCTCGGCCTGCCTCGCATCGATGCGGTAGCGCTGCATGAACTGCCGCACCGTGACCTCGCGCATGTCGTTGTCGTGAAAGCGCCCCAGCAGGTCGTACAGCACGCCTTCGCGTAGCGCGCCGAGCGCGGGCTGCATCTGTTCGATTTCCAGCTCGCAGAAGGCGGCATACATGATGGCGAAGCCGCCCCCCAGGACGGGTATGCGATCCGGGCGCAGGCCCTGCAGGTCGAGCTTCTGCACGTCGCCGGCCTTGATGAGATCGGCGCGCAGTTTTTCCAGGCCGCCCCGCGTGATGCCGCTCTTGCTGTAGCCGTTCAGCTCCAGGATTTCGCTGATGGCCTTGGCCGTGCCCGATGAACCGAGCGCCTCTTGCCACTGCCCCCTGAAATCCGCCGCGATGGTCTGCAATTCGTTGCGCGCGGCAAGCTCGGCCTTCTTGAGGTTCTGCTTGGTGATCTTTCCACCGGGAAAAAAGCGCAGGCTGTAGCTGACGCAGCCCATGTACATGCTTTCCAGCTTGAGTGGGGTGAGGCCGTTGCCGACGATGAATTCGGTGGAGCCGCCGCCGATGTCGATCACCAGCCGGTTGCCTTCCGACTGCGGCAGCTCGTGCGCCACGCCGAGGTAGATCAGGCGCGCTTCCTCGTGCCCGGCGATGACCTCGATCGGGAAGCCCAGCACATGCTCGGCCTGCGGGATGAAATCGGCGGCGTTCCTCGCCACACGCAGCGAGTTGGTGCCCACCGCGCGCACCGCCTCGCGCGGCAGGTCGCGCAGGCGTTCAGCGAATCGTCCCAGGGTAGTTAGCGCGCGCTGCTGCGCCTCGGCATCGAGGTATTTGTCGGCGGTGAGTCCGGCGGCGAGACGCACCGGTTCGCGCAACTCGTCGAGCATGTAGAGCTGGTCGCCCTCGACGCGTGCGACTTGCAGGCGGAAGCTGTTGGAGCCTAAGTCAACGGCGGCGAGAATGGGCTGGTGCTGCACTCTACTCCTGGACTTCGCGGTCGATCTCGTCCAGGGTCACGTGGCGCACGTCGCGCCCCTTGACCATGTAGATGACGTACTCCGACATGTTCTTGGCGTGGTCGCCGATACGCTCGATCGCCTTGGCGACGAACAGGATTTCCAGCGAGGTGGAGATGGTGCGCGGGTCTTCCATCATGAAGGTGATGAGGTAGCGCATGATGGCGCGGAACTCCTCGTCCACCTGCTCGTCGAGGCGCACCACCTGCGCGGCCATCGCCACGTCGAGGCGCGCAAAGGCGTCGAGCGACTTGCGCAGCATGTCCAGCGCCAGCTCGGCGGCATGCTTGATCTCGTGGTAGCGCGGCAGGTTGGGCGTGTTTTTCTGCGACAGCAGCTTGGCCATGCGTGCGATCTTCTCGGCCTCGTCGCCGATGCGCTCCAGGTCGGTGATGGTCTTGACCACGGCCATCACGAGGCGCAGGTCGCCCGCCGTCGGCTGGCGGCGCGCAATCACCTGGCTGCACGCCTCGTCGATCTTCACCTCCATCGCGTTGACGCGGTGGTCATCATCGATCACGCGCGCCATCAACGCAACGTTACTCTCCAGCAGCGATTCCACCGCGCTCTTGATCTGGCTTTCCACCAGGCCGCCCATCTGCAGCACGTTGGCGCGGATGGCCTCGAGCTCTGCATCGAACTGGCGGGAAATATGGTAACCATGGCCCATGCTGTCATTCCTCGAAATAATTGACTGTGCAGTGTACGCGGCGAATGTGAAGGATAGATGACAGTCGCATCGCTCCCCCAGCCTAGATACTTATGCCGTTACCGTCTTCACGCCTTCCGCGGTGCCGAGCAGCAGCACGTCGGCGGCGCGGCGCGCGAACAAACCGTTGGTGACCACGCCCGCGATGTGGTCCAGCGTCGATTCCAGCTCCACCGGGTTCATGATCTGCAGCCCGTGAACGTCGAGAATGACGTTGCCGTTGTCGGTGGTGAAGCCCTCGCGCAGTTTCGGCTGGCCGCCCAGCTTCACGAGCTGGCGCGCCACGGAGCTGCGCGCCATCGGGATCACCTCGACGGGCAGCGGGAACTTGCCCAGCACGTCCACCAGCTTGCTCGCGTCGCACACGCAGATAAATTTTTTACTGGCCGCCGCGACGATCTTCTCGCGCGTCAGCGCCCCGCCGCCGCCCTTGATCATGTGCAGGTGCCGGGTGATTTCGTCCGCACCGTCCACGTACACCGGCAGATCGCCCGCGTCGTTCAGCGACAGCACCTCGATGCCGTGCCCCTTGAGGCGCTGTGCCGAGGCTTCCGAACTGGCAACCGCGCCGCGTATCCTGTGTTTGATCTTCGCCAGCTCGTCGATGAAAAAATTGGCGGTGGAACCGGTGCCTACGCCGACGATGCTGTCGACCGGCACATACTCGATGGCGGCCTGCGCGACCGCGCGTTTCAAATCATCCTGGGTCATCATGCCGAATACTCTCTTTACTATCGTTGTGTTCGTGATTATTGCAGGAATCGGGCGCTTTGGGGAAACCGCGCGGCGCCGGTGGTAATATGCCGGAAAACAAAAGGGAGGAATGACAATGCAGCCACGCACGGTTTCCACCACGCCCTACACCGACCAGAAGCCCGGCACCTCAGGCCTGCGCAAGCGCGTGCAAGCCTTCCGCCAGCCGCACTACCTGGAGAACTTCGTCCAGTCCGTTTTCGACACCGTCGCCGCACCGCCGGGTGCCACGCTCGTGCTCGGCGGCGACGGGCGTTACTACAACCGCGAGGCGATCCAGGTCATCCTGAAAATGGCTGCGGCCAACGGCTTCGGCCGCGTGCTGCTCGGCCGAAGCGGCATCCTTTCCACGCCCGCAGCCTCGTGCGTGATCCGCAAATACCGGACCCATGGCGGCATCATCCTGTCCGCAAGCCACAATCCCGGCGGGCCGGACGGCGATTTCGGCATCAAGTACAACACCGCCAACGGCGGCCCCGCGCCGGAGAAGATCACCGAGGCGATCTTCTCCGCGAGCAGGAAAATTGCGCAATACCGCATCGCCGATGTACCCGATGTCGCGCTGGATGCGCTGGGCGACAGCCGGCTCGGCAGCATGACCGTGTCGGTGATCGATCCGGTTCGTGATTACGCCGACCTGATGGAATCGCTGTTCGACTTCACCGCGATCCGTACGTTATTGAAGAGCGGATTCCGCATCCGCTTCGATGCGATGCATGCCGTCACCGGGCCTTATGCGCGCGAAATTTTCGTCAACCGGCTCGGCGCGCCGCCGGATAGCGTGATGAATGCCGAGCCCTTGGAAGACTTCGGTGGCGGCCACCCCGACCCGAACCTCACCTACGCGCACGAACTGGTGGAGGCGTTGTACGCCGATGAGGCGCCGGATTTCGGCGCGGCCTCGGACGGCGACGGCGACCGCAACATGATTCTCGGCAGGCGTTTCTTCGTCACCCCCTCCGACAGCCTCGCGATCCTCGCCGCCAACGCGCATCTCACGCCGGGCTACCGGAAAGGGCTGGTCGGCATCGCGCGCTCGATGCCGACCAGCGCGGCGGCGGACCGCGTGGCCGAAGCGCTCGACATTCCCTGCTACGAAACGCCGACCGGCTGGAAGTTTTTCGGCAACCTGATGGATGCGGGTAAGGTGACGCTGTGCGGCGAAGAGAGCTTCGGTACCGGCTCGGATCACATCCGCGAGAAGGACGGGCTGTGGGCGGTGCTGTTCTGGCTGAACATTCTCGCCGCGCGCAGACAATCCGTGGAAACTGTCGTACGCGAGCACTGGGCGCGCTTCGGGCGCAACTTCTATTCGCGCCACGACTACGAGGGCATCCCCGTCGATGCAGCCAACGGCGTGATGCAGCTGCTGCACAGCCGTCTCGGGGAATGGCAGGGAGCGCAGCTCGGCCGCCACAAGGTGCTGTTCTGCGACGACTTCAGCTACACCGACCCGGTGGACGGCAGCGTCAGCCTCGGCCAGGGGGTGCGCATCGTCTTCACCGACGGCTCGCGCATCGTGTTCCGCCTGTCCGGCACCGGCACCGAGGGCGCGACGCTGCGCCTCTACCTGGAGGCCTATGAGCCGGATGCGGGCAGGCACCGCCTCGACGCGCAAGAGGCGCTCGCAGAACTGATCGGCATCGCGCTGCAGATTTCCGGGCTGCGCGAACGCACCGGACGCGAACACCCTACCGTCATCACCTGAACGGATATAATCTCACCCTGATCATCGAAGGAGGAAACCATGGCAAACAAAAAAATCATCCAGACCCCCGATGCACCCGCCGCGATCGGTACTTACTCGCAAGCCGTGCGTGTCGACCACACCGTCTACCTGGCCGGCCAGATCGGCCTCGATCCGGCCACCATGCAGATGGTCGAAGGGATCGACGCGCAGATCCACCGCGTGTTCCAGAATATGCGCGCGGTTGCGACCGCGGCAGGCGGCAGCATGGACGACGTGGTGAAGATCAACATCTTCCTCACCGACCTCGGCAACTTCGCGAGGGTGAACGAGATCATGGCGACCTATTTTCACCAGCCCTATCCGGCGCGCGCCGCCGTGGGCGTCTCCTCGCTGCCGCGCGGTGCCTCGATCGAGGCGGACGGGGTGATGTATTTGCAAGACTAGCGTGACCCGCCGGGCAACCCTCTCGCCTGCCCCTCCCCCGCAAACGGGAGAGGGTGGAGCATAGCGGAGGAAGAGGACGCATTGGTTTCGCCGACAAAAATTTCACCCGCCACGCTGGCCAAACTCGCCAGGCTCGGCATCCATCACCGCACCGATCTGTTACTGCACCTGCCGCTGCGTTACGAGGACGAGACCCATCTCGCGCCGATTGCCGCGGTGCAGCCCGGCATGACTGTACAGGTACAGGGTGCCGTCGCGCACAGCGAGGTGGTTTTCCGTCCGCGCCGCACCCTGGTTTGCCGTCTGCAGGATAACGGCGGCGAACTGTATTTGCGCTTTCTCAACTTCTATCCCAGCCAGCAGAAACAATTGGCTGTTGGCAAGCAGATCCGCGCCGTCGGCGAGGTGCGCATGGGTTACTACGGGCCGGAGATGGTGCACCCCAAGTGCCGCGCGGTGAATGACGAAACGCCGCTGCAGCAGAGCCTCACGCCGGTCTACCCGACCACCGCCGGGCTGTCGCAGGCCATATTGCGCAAGCTGATCGGCAACGCACTGGAGACGCTGCCGCTGGACGACACCCTGCCGGATGCGCTGCTGCAAAAAATGAAGCTGGCCTCCTTCGCCGACAGCGTCAGACTGCTGCACAACCCGCCGCCGGATATTTCGGCGGCCAGCCTGGAACAGCGCAGCCATGCGGCATGGCGGCGCATCAAGTTCGACGAACTGCTCGCGCAGCAGCTGTCGATGCGCGTGCACCACCGCGAGCGCGGCAAGCGCATCGCGCCGGCACTCGCATCGAAACAGCACCTCACCGCGCAGTTGCTGAATAACCTGCCCTTCGCGCTGACCGCTGCACAGCAGAAGGTGCATGCCGAGATCGGCCGCGACCTCGCGCAGCCGCACCCGATGCAGCGCCTGCTGCTCGGCGATGTCGGCAGCGGCAAGACCATCGTCGCGGCGCTCGCCGCCTTGCAGGCCATCGAGAACGGCTGGCAGGCCGCGTTCATGGCGCCGACCGAGATCCTCGCCGAGCAGCATTACTTCAAACTGCGCGACTGGCTGGAGCCGCTCGGCATCAGCCCGGTGTGGCTGTCCGGCAGCCTGAAGAAAAAGGACAAGGCTGCGGCGGCGGAACGCATCGCCGGCGGCGACACGGCGCTCGCCATCGGCACGCATGCGCTGTTTCAGGAGCAGGTCGAGTTCCGTAAACTCGGCCTTGCGATCGTGGACGAACAGCACAAATTTGGCGTGCAGCAGCGCCTCGCGCTGCGCAACAAGGGCAACGAGCCGCACCAGCTCATGATGAGCGCCACCCCCATTCCGCGCACCCTGGCGATGAGCTACTACGCCGACCTCGACGTGTCGGTGATCGACGAGCTGCCGCCGGGGCGCACCCCGGTAATCACCAAGCTCGTCAGCGACGAACGCCGCGACGAGGTGTTCGAGCGCGTGCGCGCCGCCTGTCTTGAAGGAAAACAGGCCTACTGGGTGTGCCCGCTGATCGACGAATCGGAAGCTTTACAGCTGCAAACCGCAATCGAGACGTATGAAACCCTGCGCACCACTTTTCCGGAGCTCAATGTGGGACTGGTACACGGCAGGCTGGACAATGCCGAAAAGGCGCGCGCGATGGCGGCGTTCAAGGCGGGTGAGCTGCAGTTGCTGGTCGCCACCACCGTGATCGAGGTCGGCGTGGACGTGCCGAACGCCAGCCTGATGGTGATCGACCATGCCGAGCGCATGGGGCTGGCGCAACTGCACCAGCTGCGCGGCCGCGTGGGGCGCGGCGCGGAACACAGCCTGTGCATCCTGCTGTACCAGCAGCCGCTTTCCGAGCTGGCGCGGGCGCGCCTGAAAATCATTTTTGAGAGCAACGACGGCTTCACCATCGCCCAACAGGATTTACAATTGCGCGGCCCGGGCGAATTGCTCGGCGCAAGACAGAGCGGCGTGGCGATGCTGCGCTTCGCCGACATCAATGCGGATGAAGAATTACTGAATGAGGCGCGGCAGGCCGCCGACGGCTTGCTGCGCGATTTTCCCGATGCTGCACGGAGGCACTTGCAGCGCTGGATGGCAAACAAACATGACTACCTTCACGCCTAGCAAATTTATGCCCGATAAATTCTGGCACGGCGCGGCGCTGGGCTGCGAAGCCGGCCTCGCGCCCTGGCTGCGTGACCGCGGATCGCTGACGCAGCGCATCCAGCGGCGCTGCGCCCGCTTCGCGGTGCGCGGCGTGCGCAGCGGCCTGGCGCGCATTGCGCTGGACGAGGCCGCCCTGCTCGGGGTCGCCCCGCAGCATCTTGCGTATTCGCGTGAAGTGTTCCTGTACGCCGACGGCCGGCCGGTGGTGTTCGCGCACAGCGCGTGCGCCCGGCAGCACCTGCGCGGCACATGGTCGGCCGTGCGCGGCCTGGGCAACCGGCCGCTGGGCGCGCTGCTGTTCGCGCACCCGCAGGTGGAGCGCAGGCCGCTGCATTACAAGGTGTTACGCAGCGCACATCCTCTGTTTCGGCGCGCTGCCGCGGAGCTGGGTAATCCGCCGGGCAGGCTTTGGGCGCGCCGCTCGCTGTTTTATCTGCACGACGCCCCGCTGCTGGTGACGGAGGTTTTTCTGCCGGAAATCCTGCGCCTTGCCAACCCGGCATGAGGCGGCGCTTACTCCTTGGTGTTGGCCAGCTTTTTCAGCGCCAGTCCGAGTTGCGAGCCGTCCAGGGTCTGACTGAGCCTATCCAGCGCGTCCCTGGCCGATTTGCCGAGCTTGCGCGGAGCGGCTGCGGGCGGGCTGCGATCGAAGGAAACTTGCACCTTGACGCGGATTCCGCTAACCTCACACCCCCTGTTTTGCAACAGAATGGCCAGTTCCGGCGCAAGCTGGCGCAATTTCGCGGCAACGGCGGCATTGGCAGCGGCAACGTTGAGCGTGCCGGATTGCAGCCCCAATACTTGGCTGGATTGCGCAAGATAGGGTGGCGCAACACTCATGAAATGGCGATGCAGTGCCGACAAGGCCTGTGCCTTGGACAGCAGCGGCCGTAATTCCTGATTGCCGCTCAATAATGACTTGAATCGCTGCGCCACGGGTTTACGATACATATAAAAAGTTAGGAGGGGGAGCATGAATATTATTCTAGTTTCCGATCGCTTGGCAAAGCCCCGCAGTGTTACGCTGGGCGGCTGGCAGGTGCTGGCGCTGGTGCTGGTGCTGTCCGGCATGGTATGGGCTGCGGCGCTTTCGTTGCAGTATGCGCTGGTGCGCTTCGCTCCGGAAGAGCTGAGCGATGGGGTGCGCACCCTGCTGTCCAGAATGCAGAGCGAAGAACAGCAAAAACAGCAGTCCTATGTGCATAACAGCCTGGATGCGATGGCGACCCGGGTCGGCCAGATGCAGGCGCAGGTGCAGCGCCTGGACGCGCTGGGCGCGCGCCTGGCCAAGCTGACCGGCATGAAGCCCGAGGAATTCAAGTTTGACCAGCTGCCGGCGCAAGGCGGACCGCTGATAGCCATGCCCCCCCAGGAAATGTCGGTGAACAGCCTGGAGCAGCAGTTGAACAGACTGACCCTGGCGGTCAACGACCGCAGCGACAAGCTGCAAGCTCTGGAAACCATGCTGCTGCAGAATCAATTGAGCCGCAGACTGCTGCCTTCGATACAACCGATCAACGAGGGGTTTTATTCGTCGAATTTCGGCTGGCGCCTCGACCCCTTTACCGGCGCGAACGCCATGCATGAGGGCGTCGATTTCATGGTTCAGGCGGGAACGCCCATCCGCGCCTCGGCAGGCGGCGTAGTCGCCTATGCCGACCAACATCCGCAATATGGTAATATGGTCGAAGTCGATCACGGCAACGATATCGTGACGCGCTACGCGCATGCCTCGCGGCTGCTGGTGAAGGTCGGCCAGGTGGTGCGGCGCGGCGAAAAAATCGCCGAGGTCGGCAGCACCGGGCGCTCCACCGGCAATCACTTGCACTTCGAAGTCCGCTATAAAGGCACCGCCCAGAATCCCGTGCGCTTCCTGCAGAAAGCCGCCAGTTGACAGGGTGATGTGAGCCAGCAGAAAGCGGCTCCAAGGTGAGGGTGAGGCGATGAGAGCCTCACCCTTTTTATTGCAGTTGAGTTTTTTAATTAAGTTTGGAAAAACATGATTTCCGGTGTACTGAAAAGCATCTTTGGCAGCCGCAATGACCGCCTGCTCAAACAATACCGCGCTACCGTGCAGGCCATCAACAAGCTGGAAGCCGATATTGCCAAATTGAGCGACGAGGAGTTGCGCCGGAAAACCGACGATTTCCGACAGCGTTTTGCGCAGGGCGAGACGCTCGACGCGCTACTGCCGGAGGCATTCGCCGTGGTGCGCGAAGCCGGCGTGCGCGCATTGGGTATGCGCCATTACGATGTGCAGCTGATCGGCGGCATGGTGCTGCATTACGGCAAGATCGCCGAGATGCGCACCGGCGAGGGCAAGACCCTGATGGCCACCCTGCCGGTCTACCTGAATGCGATTTCCGGCAAGGGCGTACATGTCGTGACGGTGAACGATTACCTCGCGAGCCGCGATGCCGAGTGGATGGGAAAGCTGTACCGCTTCCTCGGCCTGTCGGTCGGCGTGATCCTGTCGCAGATGCCGCACGACCAGAAACAGGCCGCCTACGCCGCCGACGTCACTTACGGCACCAACAACGAGTTCGGTTTCGACTACCTGCGCGACAACATGGCGACGCATGCGGAGGAACGCTTCCAGCGCCCGCTCAACTACGCCATCGTGGACGAGGTCGACTCGATCCTGATCGACGAGGCGCGCACCCCGCTGATCATCTCCGGCCAGGCCGAGGACAACGTCGATATCTACGTGCGCATGGACAAGCTCGCGCCGCAGCTGCAGCGGCAGGCTGCAGACGATGAAAACGGGCCCGGCGACTTCAGCGTGGACGAGAAGAACCACCAGATACTGCTCACCGAACCCGGCCACGAGCGCGCCGAGGAACTGCTGGCGCAGGCCGACCTCCTGCCGCCCGGCGGCAGCCTGTACGACCCCGCCAACATCACCCTGATCCACCACCTGTATGCGGCGCTGCGTGCGCACAACCTGTACCACCGCGACCAGCAATATGTCGTACAGGACGGCGAGGTCATCATCGTGGACGAATTCACCGGCCGCCTGATGGCCGGTCGGCGCTGGTCGGACGGCCTGCACCAGGCGGTGGAGGCAAAGGAAGGCGTGGCGATCCAGAAGGAAAACCAGACGCTGGCCTCGATCACCTTCCAGAACTACTTCCGCATGTACCACAAGCTGGCCGGCATGACCGGCACGGCCGATACCGAGGCCTACGAGTTCCAGCAGATTTACAGCCTGGAAACCGTGATCATTCCGCCGCACCGCCCGACCATCCGCAAGGACCAGATGGACAAGGTGTATCTCACCGCAAAGGAGAAACACCAGGCGGTGATCGATGACATCAAGGATTGCTACAAGCGCGGCCAGCCGGTGCTGGTGGGCACGACCTCGATCGAAAATTCCGAGCTGCTGTCGCACCTGCTGGACAATGAAAAGCTGCCGCACCAGGTGCTGAACGCCAAGCAGCATGCGCGCGAGGCGGAGATCGTCGCGCAGGCCGGGCGGCCGAAGATGGTCACCATCGCCACCAACATGGCCGGCCGCGGTACCGATATCGTGCTGGGCGGCAACGTCGAGAAGCAGGTCGAACACCTGCGCGCCGACGAAAGCCTGGACGAGACCACGAAAGAACAGCGCATCACGCAACTGAAATCCGAATGGCAGCAAGTCCACGAGCAGGTGCTGGCCAGCGGCGGACTGCACATCATCGGCACCGAGCGCCACGAATCGCGCCGCGTGGACAACCAGCTGCGCGGCCGCTCCGGCCGCCAGGGCGACCCCGGCTCCAGCCGCTTCTACCTGTCGCTGGAAGACCCGCTGCTGCGCATCTTCGCCTCCGACCGCGTCGCGGCGATCATGAACCGCTTCAAGCTGCCCGAGGGCGAGGCCATCGAGCACAGCTGGGTGACTCGCGCCATCGAGAACGCGCAGCGCAAGGTCGAGGCGCGCAACTTCGACATGCGCAAGCAGATCCTCGAGTACGACGATGTCGCCAACGACCAGCGCAAGGTGATCTACCAGCAGCGCAGCGAGCTGCTGGAGAGCGCGGACATTTCCGAGACCATCCAGGCGATGCGCGAGGGGGTGCTGGACGACGCCATCAGCCAGTACATCTCGCCGGGCAGCATGGAAGAGCAATGGGACGTGCCCACGCTGGAGAAGGTGCTGGCGGCCGAATTCCGCCTGGAATTGCCGCTGGCGCAGTGGCTGGAGGAAGACAAGCAGCTGGACGAAGCAGGCTTGCGCGCCCGCGTCGCCGGACAGGCGCAGCAGCAATACCAGGCCAAGGTTGATGCCGTGGGCGCGGAAGTCATGCACCACTACGAGCGCGCCATCATGCTGCAGAGCCTGGACCAGCACTGGCGCGAGCACCTCGCCGCGCTGGATCACCTGCGCCAGGGTATCCATTTGCGCGGCTACGCGCAGAAAAACCCCAAGCAGGAATACAAACGCGAGGCTTTCGAGCTGTTTTCCATGATGCTGGATGCGGTCAAGCGCGAAGTGACCCAGGTATTGATGGTCGTGCAGGTGCGCAGCGGGGAGGACGTCGAATCGGTAGAAGCCCCCCCCGCGCCGGAAAATGTGCAGTATCATCACGCCGGTTATGACGAGGCCCTGGCGCAACCGGACGATGGGCAGTCAACCGATGAAGAGCATAAACCGTTTGTGCGCGGTGGGCAGAAGGTAGGGCGCAACGATCCGTGCCCATGCGGGTCGGGCAAGAAATACAAGCAGTGCCATGGCAAATTGAGTTAGATAAAATCAAATTAATAACGTGGAAGGGGGATAACATGTCACTAGTAATTGATACGCTGCGCACCTCGACGATTACCGAGGAGCTGAGCGATGCAGAGGTGGATATTCTTTCGGGCCTGTTCGAAGTTCACGATTACAAATCCGGAGATACCATCGTTCAGCCAGGTGAGCCACAGCCGGACAACCTGTACATCCTGGCACATGGCGATATCGAGGTAAAAATTCAGAGCACCGAAGGAAAATCCACCATCCACGTCCTCAAGCCGGGCGACCTGGCCGGCATGATCACCTTCGTGGGCGGCGCGGCCTCGCAGGTCAGCGCAACACTCTGCGCCGTCGGCGACACCAAGGTGTTGAGTCTGGATCGTTCCAAATTCGAAACGCTGATCAACAGCCACCCCATGATCGTATACCGCGTCATGCGCGGCTTGGCGCGGAACATGCACGGCATCGTGCGGCGCATGAATACCGAGTCGACCGAACTCAGCAACTACATCTACCGCACCCACGGCCGTTATTAGGAAGTTTCCATGCCGGTCAATCTGACACCGCCCGCTGCGGCACAACTGTTGCCCGTTGCGGGCGTTTTTCTGGGCGTCACCGAAGCGAACATCAAGCGCGAAAACCGCAAGGACTTGCTGGTGGTTCAGCTAGACGAGGGCGCGCGGGTCGCGGGCGTGTTCACCAAAAACCGCTTTTGCGCCGCGCCGGTAACCGTGGCGCGCGAACACCTCGCACAACCGGATGGCATCCGCGCGCTGGTGGTCAACACCGGTAACGCCAATGCCGGCACCGGCGAACAGGGCATGCAGGATGCGCGCACCACCTGTGCCGCATTGGCCGGCCTGCTGGGCTGCAAGGCATCGCAGATATTGCCGTTCTCTACCGGCGTCATCATGGAGCCGCTGCCGGTAGGCAAGATCGCCGCCGGCCTGCCCGGCTGCGTGACGAACATGCGCGCCGACAACTGGCATGACGCCGCGCACGCGATCATGACCACCGACATCGTCGCCAAGGCCATTTCGAAGCAGGTAATGATCGGCGGTGCGCAAATCACCGTCACCGGCATCGCCAAGGGCTCCGGCATGATCCACCCGAACATGGCGACCATGCTCGGCTACATCGCCACCGACGCGGGCATCGCGCAGCCGCTCTTGCAGCAAATGGTCAGCGAGGCCGCCAACCGCTCGTTCAACTGCATCACCGTGGACGGCGATACCTCCACCAACGACGCGCTGATGCTGATCGCTACCGGCCGGGCGGCCCTGCCGGAAATCCGCGATGCAAAAAGCGCGGAATTCGCCGCGCTGCAGGCCGCCGTCACCGAGGTCGCCATTTACCTCGCGCAGGCCATCGTGCGTGACGGCGAAGGCGCGACCAAGTTCATCACCGTACAGGTCGAGGGCGGCAGGGATGAAGCCGAATGCAAACAGATCGGCTACGCCATCGCCCGTTCGCCGCTGGTCAAGACCGCCTTCTTCGCCTCCGACCCCAACCTCGGGCGCATCCTCGCCGCGATTGGTTATGCGGGTGTTGCCGACCTGGATGTCGATGTGCTCAGGCTGTATCTCGACGACGTGCTGGTCGCCGAGCATGGCGGGCGGGCTGCGAGCTATCGCGAGGAGGATGGGCAGCGCGTGATGAAGCAGAGCGATATCACGATACGCGTGGTGCTGAATCGTGGGGTGGCGAAGGCAACTTTGTGGACTTGCGATTTTTCTTACGATTATGTGAAGATCAACGCGAGTTATCGCAGTTAGATTGCTCCATCCAACCGTTCGTGGTGAGGTATCGAACCATGAACGGCCATAATCAACATCAAAACCGCCGGGGGTTGCCCGGCAGCTAGTCACTTTTTCTTGCGTCGCCAAGAAAAAGTAACCAAAAAGAAGGCGGCCCCGGTTTGCCGCCGCTGCGCGGTACCCTGCGTTGCTCGACTGGCCAGGCGGCTGCGGAACTCGCGCTTCGCGCTCAAACAGTCTTCGCCGAAATCCCCTGACCAGCCTGCGCTTGTATCTTCCCCATTGTGGTGGTTAGCTACCACCACCCGAAGCAGAGGCAGCTTGAAGTCTGCGCTAAGGCCTGACCTTGTCGAGTAGATTAAGCCCTCTGCTTCACCACATCGCCAGCAAAGACACTGAACGGTAGCCAAGGGGCAAACCCTGAATGCACAAGGCAAGTGGGCGAAGTTGGCACCATTGTAACGGAGGTCATCATGTTTTATCTCGGTATGGATGTCGCCAAGGCCAAGCTGGATTGTTGCCTGTTGCTGGATGATGCCATTGGCAAGCGCAAGGCCAAGGTGATCAGTAACAGCAAGTCCGGCATTGCTGATTTGCTGGCTTGGGTCGTAAAGCAACACGTTTCCCTAGCAGAGTTGCATGTGGTCATGGAAGGAACGGGGGTTTACCACGAGCAGGCCGCGCTGGCGCTGGCTGATGCGGGTGTAGCGGTTTCCATTGTCAATCCGGCGCAGGTCAAGGACTTCGGGCGTGGGCTGGCGGTGCGCACCAAGACGGACGGGGTAGATAGCTTTGTCTTGGCTCGCTATGGCGCCTTGCTCAAGCCTGCAGCTTGGGTGCCGCCTGCGCCAGAGGCGCGGATATTGCAGGCGCTGATTACGCGGCGCGATGCCATTGCCCAAGACCTGCAACGCGAGCGCAACCGGCGGGAGAAAGCCGATGCCACGGACACTCCAGCACTGATACAGCAATCCATCTCCGACAGCATTGCATTCCTGTCCGGGCAACTCGCGCAATTGCAGCAGGACATTGATCAACATATCGATCATCATCCGGGACTCAAGAAAGACCTGTCACTGCTCCAGAGCATCCCTGCGGTGGGGCCGCAGGTTGGAAACAATCTGCTGGCGGTCATGCACAGCCATAACTTCGGCTCAGCCGAACAGCTTGCGGCCTATCTTGGCCTGGTTCCCATAGAACGGCAGTCGGGAAGTTCGATATTGGGGCGATCGAGACTCTCCAAGGCGGGACCTGCCAGAATACGCGCTGTGCTGTACATGGCGGCTGTCGTGGCAATACGTTGCAACCCACACGTCAAAGCAATCTACGAACGCCTGCTCGCCAGAGGTAAATCCAAGATGTCCGCGCTCGGCGCCGCTATGCGCAAACTGGTGCATCTGTGCTACGGCGTCCTCAAAACCCGTCAACCCTATCGCCATGACTATGCAAAAATCAGTTGACGAGGAAGACGGTATCTACTCGGCGGCGCACAGGGAAAAGAAAGTCAAAACCTAAAACCCCAGCATGGGCACTTTGTGCCCATGCTGAAATTAGAAATTACAATTGAAATTGTAAGATTTTTGGCAGGTGAGATTTATGAGTAATCCCCGAGATGAAAAATATGGAACTGTTTATTTTCTTAGCCACGGAACAAGTGGTCCGGTAAAAATTGGTTTTACCAGCGGTGGCAATCCACTATCCAGAATACGCCAACTCCAGACAGGTGCTCCAGAAGAATTAAATTTGCTCGGTAGTATCGCTGCAGAAGCGAGCATTGAGCCGGTGATTCACACGTTCCTAAATGTGCATAATGTTCGGGGTGAATGGTTTGAAAGAGAACCTTCATTATATTTGTTGGAGCGGCTCCAATTACGGTCAACTTTCTATGATGGAGAGTTTGTTAGAAATTTCGGATTTGTTGAAGCATCGCGACCAAAAAATGATGCAGACTGCGGAGCAGAGCTTCTTGAGGAACAAGTAGCTAACAATTTACTTTGGGACATAAAGAACCAACTTTGCCAAGTAAATACAGAACTGCCACTTCCTTTCTTTGCTTGGCTTTCTGCTCAGATGGGAAGAGATGATCCAATTGGCGATCTTGCTAAAGAATTTGCCACAAATTCGGGCATGCCAATTTGCGGCTCATTGAAACAATATCTAGAACATTTTCGTAATGTTCGTAATCCTGCCATTACTCGGACAGTTATTGAGGCATGGATTGAGTGCGATATCGCAGTGTTCGCACTGGCTTTCCATGATAAGTAGCGTGGGCACGAAGTGCCCACGCGGTGGATTTTGCTTTTCCATCCCCTGTGCGCCGCCGAGTAGATACCGTCTTCCTCGTCAACTGATTTTTGCATAGTCATGGCGATAGGGTTGACGGGTTTTGAGGACGCCGTAGCACAGATGCACCAGTTTGCGCATAGCGGCGCCGAGCGCGGACATCTTGGATTTACCTCTGGCGAGCAGGCGTTCGTAGATTGCTTTGACGTGTGGGTTGCAACGTATTGCCACGACAGCCGCCATGTACAGCACAGCGCGTATTCTGGCAGGTCCCGCCTTGGAGAGTCTCGATCGCCCCAATATCGAACTTCCCGACTGCCGTTCTATGGGAACCAGGCCAAGATAGGCCGCAAGCTGTTCGGCTGAGCCGAAGTTATGGCTGTGCATGACCGCCAGCAGATTGTTTCCAACCTGCGGCCCCACCGCAGGGATGCTCTGGAGCAGTGACAGGTCTTTCTTGAGTCCCGGATGATGATCGATATGTTGATCAATGTCCTGCTGCAATTGCGCGAGTTGCCCGGACAGGAATGCAATGCTGTCGGAGATGGATTGCTGTATCAGTGCTGGAGTGTCCGTGGCATCGGCTTTCTCCCGCCGGTTGCGCTCGCGTTGCAGGTCTTGGGCAATGGCATCGCGCCGCGTAATCAGCGCCTGCAATATCCGCGCCTCTGGCGCAGGCGGCACCCAAGCTGCAGGCTTGAGCAAGGCGCCATAGCGAGCCAAGACAAAGCTATCTACCCCGTCCGTCTTGGTGCGCACCGCCAGCCCACGCCCGAAGTCCTTGACCTGCGCCGGATTGACAATGGAAACCGCTACACCCGCATCAGCCAGCGCCAGCGCGGCCTGCTCGTGGTAAACCCCCGTTCCTTCCATGACCACATGCAACTCTGCTAGGGAAACGTGTTGCTTTACGACCCAAGCCAGCAAATCAGCAATGCCGGACTTGCTGTTACTGATCACCTTGGCCTTGCGCTTGCCAATGGCATCATCCAGCAACAGGCAACAATCCAGCTTGGCCTTGGCGACATCCATACCGAGATAAAACATGATGACCTCCGTTACAATGGTGCCAACTTCGCCCACTTGCCTTGTGCATTCAGGGTTTGCCCCTTGGCTACCGTTCAGTGTCTTTGCTGGCGATGTGGTGAAGCAGAGGGCTTAATCTACTCGACAAGGTCAGGCCTTAGCGCAGACTTCAAGCTGCCTCTGCTTCGGGTGGTGGTAGCTAACCACCACAATGGGGAAGATACAAGCGCAGGCTGGTCAGGGGATTTCGGCGAGGACTGTTTGAGCGCGAAGCGCGAGTTCCGCAGCCGCCTGACCAGTCGAGCAACGCAGGGTACCGCGCAGCGGCGGCAAACCGGGGTCGCCTTCTTTTTGGTTACTTTTTCTTGGCGACGCAAGAAAAAGTGACTAGCTGCCGGGCTACCCCCGGCGGTTTTGATTTTAATGGAAAGGGTGAGATTTCTACCCTCTCCCTAACCCTCTCCCTGCAAGGGAGAGGGAATACAAACTGGCATCCTTCGATACTTCAGTGCGAACGGCCTGATTTGAAAGACTACATTGAACACGCAAACCGAAATCACAAAAATCATCGAAGTCTCCGCTGCCGTCCTGCAACGCCCCGACGGTTCCTTCCTCCTCGCCCAGCGCCCTCCCGGCAAAATCTGGGCCGGCTACTGGGAATTCCCCGGCGGCAAGATCGAACCCGGCGAGACGCCATACCATGCACTGGTGCGCGAACTGCATGAGGAACTGGGCATCGAGGTCGAGGCCGCTTATCCGTGGATCACCCGCGTGTTCGCCTATCCGCATGCGACGGTGCGGCTGAATTTCTTCCGCGTGACGGAGTGGCGCGGCGAGTTGCATCCGCATGAGGGGCAGCAGTTTGTATGGCAGCCTTCTACCCTTCGATACGTCAGGGCGAACGAAAAAAATTCCGCAACCGTTTCTCCCATGCTGCCTGCCAACGCACCCGTCCTACGCGCGCTGGAGTTACCCCCCCTGTATGCCATCAGCAACGCCGCCGAACTGGGTACGGAGGAATTCCTGCGGCGGCTGGAGCACGCGTTGCAGAACGGCTTGCACCTGTTGCAGTTACGCGAGAAGAACCTGTCCCGCGATGAGTTGCGCGAACTGGCACGGCGTGTGATGGCGTTAACTCATGCGCATGGCGCGAGACTGCTGCTCAATGCCGATATTGAAATGGCACAGGAGATCGGTGCGGACGGCGTACAACTGACGGCCACGCAACTCGTGGAACTGAAGGAACGCCCTGCGGTGGACTGGTGCGGGGCCTCCTGCCACAACGCGGAGGAGCTGCGCCGCGCGGAGGACTTGGGCTGCGATTTTGTGCTGCTCTCCCCGGTACTGCCGACCCTGTCCCATCCCGGCGCGCCGCACCTCGGCTGGGAGAACTTTGCTGCCATCACGGCGGGCTCGTCCATTCCGGTGTATGCGCTGGGCGGCCTGAAGTGTGGCGACATGCAGGCCGCGTGGCGGCATGGCGCGCACGGCATCGCCCTGCTGCGTCAGGCCTGGTGATCAGGCGGGGGAAGTTCCTCTTCGCGCTGTTCGACGCGATATTCTTCTTTCGCCCATTTGCCGAGGTCGATCAGCTTGCAGCGTTCGCTGCAGAACGGGCGGTAGCGGTTGCTGGTATCCCACTCCATTTCCCTGCCGCACTGCGGGCAGGCCACGATCGGCGGTGCTTTTTCCGGCATTACGAGGAGAGGCTGCAGAAGGTCAGATCGAACGGCACATCCTGTTCGAACAGGGTGGATTTTGCGGCGTAGTTGGCGACGATGAAGCGGATGTTGATGGCGTATTTGTTGGCGCCGACTTCGGGGATGCACGCCAGGTCGCTGCTCAGGCTGACGCGCAGCATCTGTGCGACGCGCCCGCCCTGCATCTGCTGGAAAGTGCCCTGATGCGCGGTGAAGTGGAATATCTTGCCGTTTTCGCGCAATAGGCGCAGCACGATTTTCAACCCAACGTACAAGGGCATAAGCGGCGCCAGCCACGCCCGCAGGAGCTCTCGGCGTGATTCGGCATCCCGTTCCTGCCAGTAGTGATAGGAAGGCAGGTCGAATTCGCAGGTACCGCCCGGCATGACGGCACGCTGCTTGATGCCCATCAGCCACTCGTTCTCGCGCAGGTGCTGGCCAATCTTGCCGGTCATGGCGAGGATGTCCGTGGAGGCGCCGTCGATCTCCGTAAGGATGGCGTCCAGCGCATCTTCGGAAATCGCGGGATTGTTGTGCAGCGAAGCAAGGGCGCGTTTCTGGCGCTCCAACTCCTGCAGCAGTTCGGATTTCAGATCGGCGCGGCAGGCGACTTCGAGGATTTCAAACAGGGTGAGCAATGCGGCATGGTGGTCCATGCCATGTGAGTATTCGATGAAGTGCGTCGCACGTGCGAACAAGTCCTCAAGGCGCAGCAGGGTGCGCACTTTTTCGTTGAGAGGAAACTCGTAGTCGATCACGGCGGCAAAAGCGGGTTAACTTAATTGCGAACGATATATGGGTTTTCCTTGTATCGTCAATCGCTGTTTTGCATTTTTGCGTAGTATTCATGCAGGACGGCGACCTGTCCGGCCAGGCTGTCCAGCCCGGCATCGTTGCGGATGACATCGTCGGCCAGCTGCAGGCGGTCGGCGCGTGGGGTTTGCCGGACGATGATGGCGCGCACTTCCGCTTCGGTCAGGCGGCTGCGTCCGACGACGCGTGCGACCTGGGTATCCTCGTCGCAATCCACCACCAGCACGCGCTGCACCAGTTGCCGGAAGTTGCGGCTCTCGGGCAGCAGCGGCACCACGGCGAGGATGTAGGGTTTGTCCTGCAGCTGCCGTAACTGCGCCTTGGTCTGTTCGAAGATCATGGGGTGCAGGATCTGTTCTAGCCGCTGCCTGGCGGCGGCATCCGAAAAAATCAGCCCGCGCATCTTGGCGCGGTCCAGGGCGCCGTCTCCCGTGAGGTAATCGTCGCCGAAGGCGGCGCGGATCGCCGCGATGGCTGCACCGCCGGCTTGCGTCAGGTGGTGGGCGATGACGTCCGTATCGATGATACCCGCACCATACTCCGCGAACAGTGCGGCAACGGTAGTCTTGCCGCTGCCGATCCCGCCGGTGAGTCCGATAATCAGCCTGTCCCGATAACCAGCGACTTGGCTGTCGTTCTTTGACAGCTTAGTCGAATGGCTAGTTGTTCCATCAGCCGGTCGAAGGCTCATGGAGCGGCGAGCAGTTGCAGATAGCTCTGCGTCAGCGTTTGCCCCCAGAACAGCGCGATCAGCCCGCCGCCTGTCAGATAGGGGCCGAAGGGAATGGGAACGTTGCGGCCATGCTTGGCCGCAACCATCAGGGCAATGCCGACCACCGCCCCCACCAGCGAGGAAAGCAGGATGATGAGCGGCAGCATCTGCCAGCCCAGCCAGGCGCCGAGGGCGGCGAGCAGTTTGAAGTCGCCGTAGCCCATGCCTTCCTTGCCAGTGGTGAGCTTGAACAGCCAGTACACGCACCACAGCGCGAGATAGCCGAATACCGCGCCCAGTATCGCGCTGTGCAAATCGGTAAAGACACTGGCCAGATTGAATACCAGGCCTGCCCAGAGCAGCGGCAGGGTGATGTCGTCCGGCAGCAATTGCGTGTCGAGATCAATCGCCGTGAGCGCCAGCAATGCCCAGATGAGCAGCAGCGCGCCTGCGGCCGCCCAGCCGAAGCCGAAGTGCCATGCCGCATAGGCGCACAGCAGGCCGCTGACCGCCTCGATGACGGGATAGCGCGGCGAGATGGCCGCGCCGCAGCCCTTGCACTTGCCGCGCAGCAGCAGGTAACTGACGACCGGGATGTTTTCCCATGCGCCGATGGAGCGGTTGCAGTGCGGGCAGGCGGAGCGCGGGACAAGAAGATTGTAGTCGGGTGAGGTAGACGGCTCCTCACCGCGCAGTTCGGCGCATTGCTGCCGCCAGCCAAGCTCCAGCATTTTTGGCAGGCGATGGATGACCACGTTCAGGAAACTGCCAACCATCAACCCCAGAATACCGGAGAGCAAAATGAAAACCAGCGGGGAGGTTTGCAACAGAGACAGCATCGAATCACCTTGCGTACACAAAAAAGGCGCGGACATCGCCGCGCCTGTCCATAGCCGGATTGTTTACCCGACCGCTTGACCCATCTTGAAGATCGGCAGATACATCGCAACCACCATGCCGCCGATCAGCGTACCGAGCACCACCATGATGACCGGTTCCATGAGACTGGACAGAGCCTCTACCGCGTCGTCCACTTCGGCCTCGTAAAAATCGGCCACCTTGCTCAGCATCGCATCCAGCGAGCCGGCTTCCTCGCCGATCGACACCATCTGCAGCACCATGCTCGGGAACACTTCGGTGTTCTGCATGGCCACGGTCAGGCTGTTACCGGTGGTGACCTCGCGCTGGATATATTTCGTGGCGTCGAAATACACCGCATTGCCCGCCGCGCCCGCCACCGAATCGAAGGCTTCGACCAGGGGCACGCCGGCCGCGAACATGGTGGAGAGCGTGCGGCTCCAGCGTGCGATGCTGGCCTTGCGGATCAACTCGCCGAAAATAGGCAGCTTCAGCATCATCCGATCCATGGCGTCTTGCATTTTTTTGCTGCGTTTCCAGAAGTAGAAAAAAGCGTAGAAGCCGCCGCCAATGCCACCAAAGATCGCCCACCACCATGTCACGAAGAAATCCGAGATACTCATGACCACCAACGTCGGTGCCGGCAAATCGGCGCCAAAGCTGGAAAACAGTTCCTTGAACGCGGGAATCACGAAGATCATGATCACGGCGGTGATAACGAAGGCAATGACGATGATGGAAACCGGATAGAACAGCGCGGATTTGATCTTGCTCTTGATGGCCTGGATCTTTTCCTTGTAGGTCGCCAGCCGGTCCAGCAGGGTGTCCAGAATACCCGCCGCCTCGCCCGCACCGATGAGGTTGCAATACAGTTCGTCAAAATACAGCGGATATTTCTTGAAGGCCTGCTGCAGGCTGCTGCCGGTTTCCACGTCGGTCTTGATATCGAACAGCAGCTTCGCCACGGAAGGGTTGCTATGCCCCTTGCCGACGATGTCGAATGCCTGCAGCAGCGGCACGCCGGATTTCATCATGGTGGCAAGCTGGCGGGTGAACAGCGAGATGTCCTTCTCCGTGACCCTCTGGGTGCTGGCGCGCAGCTTTTTCACCTTCGAGACATTGATGCCCTGGCGGCGCAAATGGGCAGATACAGTGGCCTCGCCGGGCGCGCGCATCTCGCCCTTGACCAGCTTGCCGTTCTTATCCTTGCCTTCCCATACATAGGAATATTCTTTTGCCTTTCCTGCCTTCGGTGCTACAGCCATAGCGACTCCCTTGGGTCATCCCCTAACGTTGGCGGGCATGATGCCGAGCTTTGCGTCTATTGTAAAGCAGCCGGGGCGATTTACGGAGCAGGCCTACTGCCTGTCCGCCTGCACCGGGAAAATGCGCACTACCTTCACGATACGGTCCTGCGTCTGGATGATCTCGATCGGATAGCCCGCGATCTTCAGGCTGACGCCGGCCTCGGGGATATCCTCAAGATGCTCGAGGATCAGGCCGTTCAGCGTTTTCGCGCTGTCCAGCGGCAGATGCAGCCCCAGCTTGCGGTTCAATTCGCGCAGGCTGCTGCTGCCCTCCAGCAGGAAGCTGCCGTCCTCCTGGCGCAGGAACTTGCCGCTTTGTGCGGGGGATTGGGTGGTGAATTCGCCGACGATTTCCTCGAGGATATTTTCCAGCGTCACCAGGCCGAGCAGTTCGCCGTATTCGTCCACCACCAGCCCGAGCCGCGCATGGCGCTCCTGGAACTGCTGCAACTGCTTGAGCAGCGGCGTATCGGAGGGGATGAAATAGGGTTCATTGAGAATTTCGCGCAGTTGCGCCACATCCAGCGCCGCTTCCTGCAACAGGGCCGGCACACGCTTGAGGTGCAGGATACCGATGATGTTGCTGGGCGTATCGGCATAGACCGGCAGCAGGGTGTGGTGGCAGGTGATGATCTGCTGGCGCAAGTCTTCCGCGCCGGCATTGATGTCCAGCGCCTCGATCTGGTTGCGCGGCACCATCACGTCGTTCACAGTGATGCGCTCCAGGTCGACCAGGTTCAGCAACATCTTCTGGTGCTTGCGTGGCAGAAAATGCCCGGCCTCCAGCACCAACCCGCGCAATTCCTCCAGCGTTATTTTTTGCTTGCTCTGATCTGTTTCTATCTTGATGCGCAACATCCACAGTATGCCCTTTACCAGGGCGGTTGCCACCGAAACGACCGGATGGAACAGGGTGATGAGCGGCGCAAGCAGGTAGCTGGAAGGCAGGGCGATACGTTCCGGATGGCTGGCAGCAATGACTTTCGGCATGATCTCGCTGAATACCAGCAGCACGAAGGTGATAGCCAGCGTTCCCAGCAGCAGGGTCAGTTCGTCGGCGCCGAACAGCCGCATGATGACCACATTGGTCACCGCCGCCGCAGCCACGTTCAAGAGAGTATTGCCGAACAGGATGGAACCGAGCAGCTTGTCCACCTTGGCGAGCAGGCGGGAGGTCAGCTTCGCGCTCTTGTTTCCCTTGCGCACCAGGTTGTTCAGGCGATAGCGGTTGATCGCCATCATCGAGGTTTCCGCAGCGGAAAACCAGGCGCCGAAGATTATCAGCAACAACAACGCGCCGAGCAGCGCGTCTAGGGAAATGTCATCCAAGGTGAAGTTTCAGCGGTATTTGATGGCAGGAATAGTGTGCGAGAGGCTAACGGGTGTCAAGCGGCGCAAGGATTAAGAATTGCTTTTCTCGTTTGTCTCCTCTCCCGCTGGCGGGAGAGGATTGAGGTGAGGGTGACGTGTGCTGTAACGCATCAGCACGATCCCGGCGACCACCATCGGCAGGCTCAGCCACTGACCCATGCTCATGCCGAGCGACAGCAGGCCGAGAAAATCATCCGGCTCGCGCGTGAATTCGGCGATGAAACGGAAACTGCCATAGCCGATGAGAAACAGGCCGGATACCGTGCCGGTGGGGCGCGGCTTGCGCGCATACAGCCAGAGCAAGGCGAACAGCAGCAAACCTTCCAGCGCGAACTCGTAAAGCTGCGAAGGATGGCGCGGCAGATTGTCCACTCTGGGGAAAACCATCGCCCAGGGCACATCGGCGGGACGCCCCCAGAGCTCGCCGTTGATGAAGTTGCCGAGCCGCCCGAAGGCCAGGCCCGGCGGCACCAGCGGGGCGATGAAGTCGGTCAGTTGCAGCCAGCGCAGATTGTGCTTGCGTGCGAACCATGCCATCGCAATCAGCACGCCGAGAAAGCCGCCGTGGAACGACATGCCGCCCTGCCACACCGCGAGGATTTCCAGCGGGTGGGCAAGGTAATACGAGGCCTTGTAGAACAGCACATAGCCCAGCCGTCCGCCGAGGATCACGCCGAGCACGCCGTAGAACAGCAGATCGTCGAGCAGTTTGGCATTGATCTGCGGATGATTCAGCATCGCGATGCGCTTGCGCCCCAGCCAGAGGAAGGTCATGAACCCGGCGAGGTACATCAGCCCGTACCAGTGGATGGCGAGTGGGCCGAGTTGTACGGCGACGGGATCGAACTGCGGATGAACGAGCATGGTCGAATCGGGTAAAATTAACGGCCCAATTATACGTGCGCTTTAACTACAACAAGGAAACAACATGCCCGCTTACCGTTCACGCACCTCCACCCACGGCCGCAACATGGCCGGCGCGCGCGCCCTGTGGCGCGCCACCGGCATGACCGAAGGCGACTTCGGCAAGCCGATCATCGCCATCGCCAACTCGTTCACCCAGTTCGTGCCGGGCCATGTGCACCTCAAGGACATGGGGCAACTGGTGGCGCGCGAGATCGAGAAGGCGGGCGGCATCGCCAAGGAATTCAACACCATCGCGGTGGATGACGGCATTGCGATGGGGCACGCCGGGATGCTGTATTCTCTGCCGAGCCGCGAGCTGATCGCCGATTCGGTGGAATATATGGTCAACGCGCACTGCGCCGATGCGCTGGTGTGCATCTCCAACTGCGACAAGATCACGCCGGGCATGCTGATGGCCGCGATGCGCCTGAACATCCCGGTGGTGTTCGTCTCGGGCGGACCGATGGAGGCGGGCAAGGTCAGCTGGCAGGGCAAGGTCATCGGGCTGGACCTGGTCGATGCGATGGTCGCCGCGGCAGACGACAGGGTCAGCGCGGCGGAATGCGAGGCCATTGAGCGCTCGGCCTGCCCGACCTGCGGCTCCTGCTCCGGCATGTTCACCGCGAATTCGATGAACTGCCTGGCCGAGGCGCTGGGCCTCGCGCTGCCCGGCAACGGCACAATGGTCGCGACGCACGCCGAGCGCAAGGAGCTGTTTTTGCGCGCCGGACGCCTGATCGTCGAATTGTGCCGGCGCTACTACGATGAAGACGATGCGGCGGTGCTGCCGCGCTCCATCGCGACCTTCGAGGCGTTCGAGAACGCGATGACGCTGGATATCGCCATGGGCGGCTCGACCAACACCGTGCTGCACCTTCTGGCGATCGCGCGCGAGGCCGAGGTGAACTTCACCATGCGCGACATGGATCGTCTGTCGCGCCATGTGCCGACCCTGTGCAAGGTCGCGCCCTCCTCCGAATACCATATGGAAGACGTGCACCGCGCCGGCGGCATCCCGGCGATCCTCGGCGAGCTGGATCGCGCCGGCCTGCTGCACGCCGGTACCGGGACGATCCACAGCCCGACCCTGCGCGATGCGCTCAGGCACTGGGACATCGTGCAGACCACGGCCGAACCGGTAAAGAAATTTTTCCGCGCCGCGCCCGGCGGGATCGTCACCACCCTCGCCTTCTCGCAGTCCATGCTCTACCCGGAACTCGACGCCGACCGCGCCGGCGGCTGCATCCGCGACAAGGCGCATGCCTATTCGCAGGACGGCGGACTGGCGGTGCTGCACGGCAACATCGCGCTGGACGGCTGCATCGTGAAGACCGCCGGCGTCGACGAAAGCATCCTGAAATTCACCGGGCGTGCGCGAGTATTCGAAAGCCAGGACGACGCGGTGGCGAGTATCCTCGCCAACAAGATCGTGGCGGGCGACGTGGTGGTGATCCGCTACGAAGGTCCGAAGGGCGGGCCAGGGATGCAGGAAATGCTCTACCCAACCAGCTACCTGAAGTCGAAGGAACTGGGTACGGTATGCGCGCTGCTCACCGACGGGCGCTTCTCCGGCGGCACCTCGGGCCTCTCCATCGGCCATGTTTCGCCCGAGGCCGCGCGCGGCGGCGCGATCGGTCTCGTGGAGGAAGGGGACACCATCGAGATCGACATTCCTCAGCGCAGCATCCAGCTGGCAATTTCCGATGCGGAGATGCAGCGCCGCCACGCCGCGATGGAGGCGAAAGGCGGCAAGGCCTGGCAGCCCGTCAGCCGTGAACGCCACGTATCTGCGGCACTGCGCGCCTACGCCGCCATGACCACTTCGGCCGACAAAGGCGCGGTACGCGATGTAACGCAGGTGGAAAAATGAAGCGTGTGGCGGCTGACGCTGCTACCGGGTCGCATCTCCACTTGCGTGGAGCCTCTGCTCCGCCGTCCGCAGGTCAACGCCTTATGACCACTTCGGCCGACAAGGGCGCGGTGCGCGACGTGTCGCAGGTCGAAGGGAAATAGCCGTGACCGCATCGCAGTCGTTGAATACGCAATTCGGCATTCCCGGACAACTGAGTTTCCGTGACGACGCCAGCGGGCTGGTCATCGCCGAAATCGGCAACCCACAGGCAACCGCCTCGCTGTGCCTGCAGGGTGCGCACCTGATGACCTGGCAGCCCCGGAGCCAGGCCGCGCCGGTGATCTGGCTGTCGCGCGACGCCAGGCTGGCGCCCGGCAAGTCGATCCGCGGCGGCGTCCCGGTCTGCTGGCCGTGGTTCGGCGTGCATGCCGACCCCGGTTTCCCCGCGCACGGCTACGCGCGCACCGTGCCCTGGCAAGTGATCGAATCCGGCACTGAGCCGGATGGCGCGACGCGCCTGACGCTACGCCTGATCGAGAGCGAAAAAACCCGGGCACAGTGGCCGCACGCGGCGCGGCTCGAACTGACCGTCAGCGTCGGCGAGACACTCCGCATGGAGCTGTCCACCGAAAACACAGGGGAGTCGGATTTCGTGATCGGCGAAGCGTTGCATGCCTATTTCCGCATCGGCGACATCGGCGCAGCGCGCGTGACCGGACTGGCCGGCGGCGATTACTGGGACAAGGTGGGCGGCTCGACGCTCAAAAAACAAGATGGCATAATCCGGTTCGAGGGAGAGACCGACCGCGTGTACATCAACACTGCCGCGGGGTGCGCGATCGAGGACGACCGGCTGAAGCGGCGCATCCTTATCGCCAAATCCGGCAGCCTTTCCACCGTAGTGTGGACCCCGTGGACAGCCAAGGCCGAAAGGATGGGCGACTTGGGGCAGCCGGACGGCTGGCGCGAGATGCTGTGCGTGGAATCGGCCAATGCCATCGACAATGTGGTGCATGTCGCGGCGGGAACCGGGCATACCCTGATCGTCGAATACCGCGCCGAATCGTTGTAGATATTTTTTAATTGTTTGATCAGAAAATCTGGACAGGGAAAATCATGCGTATTCGAAATATCTTGCTGGCATCGCTGTTGATTGTACTGTACGGTTGCCAGCCGGAAGTACCCAAGGAACATGCCGCCAAGTCTGACCAATGGCTGCTGGCGGACAAGACCGGTTGCTTCATGTGCCATAAAACCGGCAAGAATCTGCTTGGCCCGGCATGGGAGAATGTATCCGAGCGCTATAGAAACAACCCGGATGCCGAGGCCCACCTGATGAACAAGATCCTGAACGGCGGTGCTGGCGCGTGGAGCAGCCGCGACATGCCCGCCTACGATGAAAGCCTGCTTACCACGCCAAATCGCAAGATTCTGGTCAAATACATCCTGTCGCTGAGATAAGGCGGAGCGTATACAACTCCGAGAAGCCGTTCAGCCCGAACGGCGAGCGGACCAAGATAAGCGGGCATGGCGCTCGCCATGCCCGCCAAGCACTACGGTAGCGTCCTCGCGAGGCGGAAGCCGATGGTGCCGAAACGGTAATCGGATTCGCTTCCGCCGCGCTTGGCCGCGGTCTGGGCGTAGCTCCAGCCGCCGCCACGGGGCACGCGCAACAGGCTGTCTCCTTGCCACGCGCTGCCGTCCGCGGGGGCATCCTTGTAGCTGTCGTGGTAGACGTCCTCCACCCATTCCCACACGTTGCCGCTCATGTCGTACAGCCCCCAGGCATTCGGCTGCCTGGTTGCGACCGGGTTGGTCGCCTTGCCGCTGTTGCCCGCCGGTTTCGCCAGCCCGCCATACCAGCCAACGCTGTCCAGATTGTCGCCGCCGCAGTATTGCTGCTGCGCGCCCGCACGGCAGGCGTACTCCCACTCCGCTTCACTAGGCAGGCGGTATTTTTTCCCGGTCTTGGCGTTGAACTTCTCGAGGAAGGTCTGGATATCGTCCCAGCTCACCTGCTCCACCGGGCAATTGTCGCCGCAGGTGGCGAACTTGCTGGGGTTGTTGCCCATGATGGCCTTCCACAGGCCTTGCGTGACTTCGGTCTTGCCTATCGCAAAGGCATAGCCGATGGTGACGCGGTGCACGGGCTTTTCGTTATCGTCTCCGCTATTCGACCCCATGTCGAAGCTCCCCGCCGGGATCGCCACCATCTCGGGGCAATCGGCGCAGTCCTTGAAAACCTTGCCAGCCGGCATGCTGGCGCCGCCTTTTTCTTTCGCAGCCGGCTTGCGCTCGTCTTTCGCGTGAGCCTGAAGCGAGATGAATGCCAGTACCATCAAGATAATTCTAAACACCTTCACTTTATTCTCCTGTGAGTCAATATTGCAGCTTCGCAGCATCGTTAGGTTGGATTGGATTCCTCGACAAGCCTGATGTAACCGTTTCGGTTCCGTATCGCCATTACGCCCGTTGAGCTGGTTTTTTATTTTCCGGCCTGATTGCGAAATTTTACTACAGCCGGCGGCCTCATCGAAATAGCCTCATGCACTTCAACATGAAGGCGGATGCAGAACACCCGGGAACTACAGGTCGGAATCCGCCATGCGTTTCTTGAAGGCAGTCCACAAATCCCGCAAAAAACAATAGCTGTAATAGATGGCAAAACCAAGAAACGCTCCCAGCATGAGCGTCCAATACCACATTTCAAGAATATTGTTGATCATTCGTCCTGCCCCCCGGGGTGAGTGAGCGCAATTGTAACGCAGGGACTGAATCTGAACGGATATTGCATTTCAACATCCTTCCGCCCCTCCGCTGCTTTGCTGCTGACTATCGAGTGCGCGCCCATTTTTTTAGATTCCCATCCAAACGCAGTATACCCATCGCTCATAAGGAGTATGCGGCCGCCTCGTCCGGCTTCCCCGTTTCCCCGTACTTGTTGCGCTCGACGGCTGGCCAATGCCGCGCTCCCAGGATGCGGTTCGCCACGGCATGGCCGCAGGCAAGGCGGTCGCGCACCGACACCCCGCCCCGGTAGTTGGCCTCGAGGTGCAGGCCGGGAAGATGCTGCAGGCGCGCCGCGATCGCCCGCATGCGTGCCTGGTAGGCGCCGTGATACAGCGGCAGCGCCTCGCGGTGCCGGTCGATGCGCACCATCTCCGGGTCGGCTTTCAGGCCGATCAGCGGGCGCAGCGTTCCGAACGCCTCGTCCGCTATGCGTGCATCGTCCAGGTCAACCACCCGAGGGGCGCGCGCACCGCCGAGATAGGAAGTCAGCAGGACTTTTCCCGGCGGCGCGCGGTCCGGAAACAGCGCGCTCATCCACAGGTTGCCCGTGAGGGTGGCGCTTTCCCGCTTCGGCGCCAGGAATCCGCTGCCGTCCAGCGCATGCCCCACCGCATCGCGCGCCAGCCCCATGTGCACCACCGTTACGCTGGCGTAGCCGATGCCGCGCAGCAATTCCGCCAGCTCGTCATCCAGCGTATCAACCAGCGCCGCCGCCGCAGGCGCCGAGGTTGCCACGATCACCTGGCTTGCGGATACGGTGCGCTGCCCATAGGGGGTCGCCGCCACGGCCTGCCAGCCGTCCCGCTCGCGCACCAGTTCTTCCGCAGCATGGCCGGTGCGCAGATCGATTCCGGGCGTCCTGGCCAACGTTTCCGCGAGCGTGCCCATACCGCCGCGAAAGGAAAAGGCTTCGGTGGTGCTGGCCGCGCGCTTGCGCAATATGCGGTTGACCAGCACCCCGGCAGCTATGCTGCCATAGCGTTGTTCCAGCGCAACCAGGCGCGGCAGGACGGCAGCGGCGCTGGCCTGATCCGCATCCGCCGCCAGCATGCCGGCGATGAAAGGCTCCATGGCCTTTTCCAGCACCTCGCGTCCCAGCCGGCGGGTGATGAACTCGCTGACCGGCTCATCGGCTCGCCCGCCGGAGAATACAAAAGGTTCGGCGAGCAGGCGCAGCTTGCCGCGCAGGCTCCACAGGGGCGAAGCCACCATCGCACCGAGCCGCATCGGCAGTGCTTGCAGACACCCTCCATGCAGCAGGTAACGGCGCGCCTCGGCGGCAGGCAAGCGGGTAGTCTTCGCCGTTTCCAGCCCCGCCTCGCGCACCAGTTCCGCAACCTCGGGGCGAAAATTCAACACCATGGACGCGGCGCGTTCGGTGAGATAACCGTCCTGCCTCGTGCTCGCAATCTTGCCGCCCGGCCGTTCGCCGGCCTCCCAGACTTCGACGGACATGCCTGCGCGCGCCAGCCACCAAGCCGAGGCGAGCCCCGAGATGCCACCGCCGATAATCAGTACGTCAATCTTGTCCATTCCGCTTGTTTGCCTTGAGCTGCGCCTTCATATCTTCGAGCAAGTCATGACCCAGCAAGTCGCCCGGGTTTTCGCGCGCCGCAACGAAGCTGCGGATGGTATCAAAACGCTTGTCGGCTTCGGGATTTTCCTTGAGGCGCGGCACGCGCTCGCGCGCGATCGCGTAGGCATCGAAGCTCAGCTCCTGCATCCCGAAGCCCTTCATGCGCTGTACCGCGCGCATCATCGCGTGGTTGCGAAAGCGCGTCAGGTCACCGGAGGTGATGCGCGCCAAGCCTTCCTTGCGCGCATTGAATTCGGCGGCCTTCTTGATGCCCGCGCGGATGAAGTCCGGCGCGGACAGCACGCGCGCCAGCGCGTCCTCATCCCATTCCACGCCGCCGGTCAGCCGGGCGATGGCAGCCTCGACATCGGCTTGCTCTACTGTTGTTGCATGCCTCTTGTCAGCAATTTGTTCTGCCGCGCTTTCCAGCGCGGGCGCGACGAACATGCGCACCTGAGGTTTTTTTTCAGCGAGAAACTCCGTCAGCAATCGATCCGCTTCAACAGCCCACCGCAAGCTGCGACCGGATTGTTGTTCAGATTCCAGCCGGTCCAGGAGCTTGACGTTGACTTCCAGTCTGCCCTCGGAACGCGCGACCTCCTCGGCGATCGCACACACCCCTTGCTGCAGGAAGGCGGGCATGGCGGCGAGACGCGCTCTTGCCTCTTCGCTCCACGACAGCGTATCGCCCTGCCTGATGCTTTCCACCTGAATATTCGGCCGCGGCGGCCCGTTGCTGCCGAAGCGTCTGGCGGCCAGGGTGGCAAGATGTTCTTCGGTCACCATCCGCAAACCCAGTTCGGCCACATGGCTTTCGGCGCGGTTCCTGACCATCTTGCGCAAAAAGGAAGGGGCGCGCGCGAGGCGCTTCTCCGCCTCTTCGCTCCAGGCAAGTTTTTTCGGCTGTTCAATCAGCGGCTCGATGACCGCAGCCCCATCGGGCACATGGACGCACCAGGGATCGGTGTCCATCATGCCGCCGCCCAGCGCGAGCGGCCGCGCGCGGCAGCCGCCGCACAGCTTCCTGAATTCGCAACTGCCGCACTTCCCCTGCAGCATGGGATTGCGCAGCGACCGGAAGGTGGGCGACTGATTCCAGATGTCCCAGAATTTTGTGTCGCGGATGTTGCCTTCTTCGGTCGGGATATAGGGACAGGCCGTCACTCCGCCTTCCGGCGTGATGCGGCAGTAATGGATGCCCGCGAGGCAACCGCCGCCCTCGTAGCCCGCTGCGCGGGTGAGCGTCGAAGCGGGGTCGCGCTGGTAGGCGATGCGCTTGTAATGCGGTGCGCAGCGCGCGCGGATCAGCAGGTCGCGGCTCTGCTCCTGCGCCGCCACGAGCTGGTTGAGCACCCTTTCATAGGTGATGGGGCTGATGTCCGACATGGACTCGCCGCGCCCGGTACACACCAGGAAAAACACGTTCAGCACGCGCGCTCCGGCTGCGCGCGCAAAAGCTATCATCGACGGGACTTCGTCGGCATTGGCTTCGGTGACCGAGAAGTGAATCTGGAAGGGCAGGCCGTGGCGCTTGCAGGCTTCGATGCCCGCCATGGTTTTTTCCCACGCGCCGGGCAATCCGCGGAAGGCATCGTGCCTTTCGGGATCGAGGGAATCGACGCTGATGCCGACACCCAATGCGCCGGCTGCCTTCAGCGACTGCACGCGTTTTTCGGTGAGCGCCACACCGTTCGTTCCCACCACCATCGCAAGGCCGTGCCCGGCGCCGTGGGCCACCAACTCCTCCAGATCGCCGCGCAGCAGCGGCTCGCCGCCGGTGAGCACGACCATGGTCTCGGTGCTGCGTCCCGCAACCTCGTCCAGCAGGCCGCGCACCTCGTCGGTGGTGAGTTCGTTTGCACCGCCATGCTGCATCGTTTCCGCATCCATGTAGCAATGGGCGCAGGCGAGGTTGCAGCGCTGGGTCAGGTTGATGGCGAGCAGGAATAAATCGTTTGTGGTACCGGGCGCATCCATTATCGGGAACCTATAAAATCCAAATCGCAGGCATCCGCACAAAGCCTGCCTGCTGCTTCATTTCAGACAGCTAAACAATAAACCTTCACTCGCGACATGATATAGCGAATCGTGATCGGTTCCTTGTATCGGAACCTTAAAGAGCTGCTGCGTAGTCTACGGCAGGGCAGCAAAGCTGACGATTTCTTTCAGCAGTTCATCTTCCTGGTAAGGCTTGCCGAGGTAGGCGTTCGCGCCCAGTTGCAGCGCGTAGTCGCGGTGCTTGTCCGCCGCGCGCGAGGTGATCATGATGATGGGCAGATGTTGCGTTCTGGCATCGCGGCGCAGGTGCTTGGTCAGTTCGAAGCCGTCCATGCGCGGCATTTCGATGTCCAGCAGCATCACGGCCGGTAGTGTCCCGCCGAGCTGCTCCAGCGCATCCATGCCATCCTTGGCCGTGGCGACCCGGTAGCCGGCGCGCATCAGCAGCCTCGTCGTGACCTTGCGCACGGTCAGCGAGTCGTCCACCACCATCACCAGCGGTTGTGCCGGCGGCTCTTCCGGCGCAGCCTTGACGGGGGCCGCAACGCGCTGTGCCAGTTGCGCCGGATTCAGGATCAGCGCCACCGCACCGCTGCCCAGCACGGTCGCGCCGGCGATGACCGGCAATTGCGCCAGTTGCGGGCCGGTGTTCTTTACCACCGCTTCCTGGTTGCCCAGCAGCCCGTCCACATGCAGGGCGATGCGCTGCTCGCCGCTATGCAACAGCACCAGCGGATTGTGCCTCTGCTCTTCCGGTTCGCACCCGCTATCGCCGAGCAGGTGCGGCAGGTAGTGCAGCGGGTAAAGGTGTCCCTGCCACTCGACCTGGCGGTCGCGGTAAAACTGCGCCAGCTCCGCCGGTTTAACCTGGCGCGCCTGCTCCACCATATTGGAGGGAATCGCATAAGTCTCCTTGCCGGAACGCACCAGCAGCACATGCGTGACCGCCAGCGTGAGCGGCAGATGGATGGTAAAGCGCGTGCCCAGCCCTTGCTGCGAACTCACCTCGATGCGCCCGCCCAGCGCGGCGATTTCGCTATGCACCACATCCAGGCCGATGCCCCGCCCCGCCACTTCCGTCACTTCGGTTGCGGTGGAGATGCCCGAGATGAAAACCAGTTGCGCAAGCCGCCCGTCGCCGGCCGCCTCGTCCGGTCTGAGCAGCCCTTTGGCGAGCGCCTTTTCGCGCAATGCGACAAGATCCAGCCCCGCACCGTCGTCGCTGAACTCGAACACCAGCTCGTTGCCTGCGTGGCGCAAGCCCAGGCGAATTTCGCCGATGGGATTCTTGCCGCGCTGCACGCGCACCGCTTCGCTTTCGATGCCGTGTGCCAGCGCATTGCGCAGCAGGTGTTCGAAGGATGCCGTCATTCTCTCCAGCATGCTGCGGTCCAGCTCCAGCTCCGTGCCAAGCAGTTCGAGGTTGGCGCGCTTGTTCAACTCTTTCGCCGCCTGCCGCACGACGCGGTACAGCCGCTCGGCAATGCTGGCAAACGACACCATGCGCACGTTCATCAGGTTCTGCTGCAGCTCACGGCTCTGGCGCCCCTGGGCGGCCAGCGCGGCTGCCGTCACCTCAAAATTCTTCAGCAGCGATTGCTGCACGGTCTGCACGTCATGCACGCTCTCGTTCATGAAACGCGTCAATTCCTGCAGGCGGGTAAAGCGGTCGAATTCCAGCGGGTCGAACCGTTCCGCGCTGCCTGGCGTCAATGAGGCGCGCGCCTGCATCCGGCTTTCCGCCTGCATCTCGATTTCGCGCAATTGCTTGCGCAGGCGTACCACGCTGCCGGTCAGCTCCAGCAATCCCTCCTTAAAGGCGCGCATCTCGGTTTCGATGCGCGAACGCGCCATGCTGATTTCACCTGCCTCGCTGGCCAGCCGTTTGACAAGGTCGGCGTGCACGCGCAACATCCCGCCGCCTTCCGGCACACGCTGTTCCCTCCTGCGCTCGACACCCGTGTATTCGGCCACGCGTGGCTCGGCGCCGGCCGCACCGCCACGCAGTTTTTCGATCTGGCTGGCGATGTGGTCGAGGCCGCTTTCCAGCACATCCAGGAGCTCCGGCTGTGCGGCCGCCCGGGCGGCGGACAATACCTGCTCTTCCATTTCGTGCGCGATGCCGCCAGTGCGCATCGCACCCGCCATGCGTGCGCTGCCCTTGAGGGTGTGCAGCAGTTGCAGCAGCAGTTGCGGCTGTCGTTCGTCGCCCGGCTGGTCGCGCCAGGCGCGCAGCCCGGCGCCTATCTGCGGGCACAACTCGTCCGCCTCTTCCAGGAAGACCGGCAGCATTTGTGCATCGATATCGTCGCGGGCCTGCGGCTTTCCCGCAGCGACGGGCATGGCCGGAGAAGACTGAAGAGGAATGAGCGTCGCTGCCTTGTCCACCGGCGCGGAGGGCGGGACGGCTTCTTTCTCGGGAGTTGCCACAGGCTCACCCCCTGGAGGCTGTTCTGCCGCCTCCCCTGGCTCGATGCCGTTCTCGATCTGCTGCGCGGTTGCTGCCAGGTCGCCCGCCTCGACGCTTACCCCGCCCTGGCTGTTGAGCGCATCTACCCAGCCGGTGAATCGCCGTTCCGCCCCGGCGATGAAGTCCAGCAATCCGGGGGTGGGCGGCCGGTTGTCCTGCAGCCACTTGTTCAGTGCGCGCTCAACGTTCCATGCGACTTCGCCGAGGTCAGTCAGGCCGACCATACGCCCGCTGCCCTTGAGGGTGTGGAAGCCGCGCCGGATATTCACCAGGAACTCGCGGCTGAGGTGCAGCCGGCAGGCTTCCAGGTTATTGCGCAGGGTGTGCAGCACTTCCTGCGCCTCTTCCAGGAACACCTCGAGCAATTCCTGGTCCTCGCCCGCCGGGTACGGCATCTCGATGCCGCGCGGCTCGGGCGCAACGGCTGCCGCCGCAGGGGGCTGCCGCAGCTTCACCATCCAGCCCCATGCCGTTTGCAATGAGGAAGCATCGCCGGCCTCGCCCCGCGCCAGATGACGCAGGTATTTTTGCAGCGCGTTTATTGCGCCAGACAGGGCATGGTCATCCGCCGGTTCCGGGACATCGTCGCTCTGCGCGAAACGGCGGATGCAACCCTGGATGGCGACCAGCAACTGCTCCGCCTGTTCCAGGGACACGATGTGCAGGCCGCCCCGGATCTGGCCGCACAGGCGCAGCAGCTCGCCCAGCTCATTGCGCTTGGCCGGGTCGGTGAAAAAGGCTCTCAAGCCCTGCTCGACATACTGGAGGTTCGCCAGCATTTCGTTGAACAGGTGGATCTTTACGTCGCCCTGTTGCTGCAGGCAATGCAGATGCACCAGTTCGGCCAGTTGCTGTGCATCCTCGGGCTGCTGCGTCAATGCCGCCTGCATGCGCTCCGACAAGATGCGCGCTTCCTTGAGGAATCCGCTATTCAGCTTGCCGTAATGCCGGATGCCGCTGCCCAGCAGCAGCAAGGCCATCGCCATGTCGAGGGCGATGAGCCGCAGGTTCTCCGGCTCGCCCGCCTGTTGCGCCAGCGCGCATGCCTGCTGCGCCAGGTATTGCAGGGCGTTGCGGCCGAGCCTGTCGGCCTGCGCCGCGAGCTGCCCGGCATGCTGGGCGAATTTTTCGCAGGCCATGCGATTGCCCTGTACGCACCACTCCAGGCTTTTCTCGGCGGCCTGCAGGCGATCGCGCATCGCCGCGAGAATCTGCGCCGCTTCGTTGGGCGGCAGGGCGGCAGGCAAGGGCAGGTAAAATTCCAGTGCATAGGCCTGCCGGATTTCCTCCGCCGGATCGCTTGCGGCGCTGCTGCTCCCGATCAGGTAGAGCATCTCGTTCAGGATAGTCTGCGCCTCGCCGGCGTGCCCCTCGGCAGCCGCACGCATCTGCTGGTCTATGCGCCCCAGCAGATGGCTGGTATTCGGCCACGCGGGCATTCCGTCCAGCCGCAAACATTCGAGCAGCCCGCCGGCGACCCACCAGAATGCGCGGCTGCCGTCCGGCGGCATACAGCGCATCGCGCCTTCCAGCGCCTCTTGCATCGCCTGCAACGCCACGGGCGCAGCGTCCTTGCGCAGCCAGTGCAGCAGCCCCTGCTGGTAGCGGCTGCGCAGCGCCCTCAGCCGCTGCGGGGCATCGTCCTCCGGAGGCATGTCCAGTATCCGTTGCGGTAACTGCACGTCCAGGTTGGGATGGAACAAGTCCAACTCGAACGAGACTTCCAGGCCGCGCAACTGCTGCAGCGCCTGGTATTCGGGAAACAGCCGTAGTGCGGCATCATCCGCGCCGTTGGCCAGCGCATCGAGGTGGTGGGCGAGGCCGGCCAGCGCCTGCTGCAGCACACCGCGGTGCAGGTCTGAGAACATGCCCGGCTGGGATGACAGTTCGTCCAGTACGGTTTTCAGTTCGGTGCAGAATGCGGCCGTGCCGTAGAGGCGTGCGTCCCTCAGGGCGTCGAGCAAACGGTGCAGCCCGCCGCGCGCCGCATCCAGCGCAGCCACGTTGTCGGGCGCGGCCAGGTATTGTTCCAGGGGCGCACCGATTCCGGACAGTGCATTGTCCAGTGTATCGCGGCCGGGTTGGGTGGCGTCGGCCATCGGTCAACCTACAGCTTGAAGCCCGACACCGAACCCTTCAGGTCGGCGGACAGGTTGGTGAGCTGCGCGACCGAGTTGGCCGTGAGGCGCGTGCCGTCGGTGGCCTGCTGGGTGATCTGCAGGATGTTGTGCATCGCGTGCGCCACCTTGCCGGCCATGTCGCTCTGCATCTGGGTGGAGGAAGAGATGCCGTCGATCAGCGCCGCGAGCTCCCTCGATACCTGCTCGATCTCCTTCAGCGATTGCCCGGCCACGTCGGAGAGCTTCGCGCCTTCCACCACGCCCAGTGTGCTCTTTTCCATCGCCGCGATGGCGTCCTGCGTATCGCCCTGGATAGTCTTCACCAGCGCGCCGATCTGCTTGGTCGCCTCGGCGGAGCGTTCCGCGAGGCGCTGCACCTCCTCGGCGACCACCGAGAAACCTCTCCCCGCCTCGCCCGCGGAGACTGCCTGGATCGCCGCGTTCAGCGCCAGCACGTTGGTCAGCTCGGTGAGGTCGGAGATCAGGTCGACGATCTCGCCGATCTCCTGCGAGCTTTCGCCGAGGCGCTTGATGCGCTTGGAGGTGTCCTGGATCTGTTCACGGATGCCGTCCATGCCGGCGATGCTGTTGCGCACCGCCAGCCCGCCGCGCTCGGTGGCCGTCAGCGTGCGCTGCCCGACCTCAGTCGCCCTGGCGGCGCTGCTGTCCACCTCGCGGATCGAGGCCGCCATCGATTGCACCGACTCGCCGGCCTTGCGGATTTCTCCCGCCTGTTTCTGTGCCGCTTCCAGCAAGCCTTTGGAAATCTGCTCGGCCTGGTGCGTCGCGTGCCCCATCTGGTCGGTTGCCACCATGATGCGCGCCACCAGCTTGCGCAGTTCCTCGGTGGTGTAATTCACCGCGCCGGCGATCGCGCCGGTGACGCCTTCCGACACCGTGGCGCGCACCGTCAGGTTGCCTTCCGCGAGTTCGCTCAATTCTTTCATGAGACGCTGGATCGCCTCCTGGTTGCGCCGGTTGGAATTTTCAGCCTCCTCGGCGCGCTGGCGCGAATCGTTCAGGTAAATTTTCGCCAGGATCAGCAGTTGCAGCAGCACCAGCGCCCCGGCCAGCACCGTGACCGGGCCGGCAAGGCGCGCGGCCACACCCGACTGGTACGCGTCGATCAGCCGCTGGCTTTTCGCCAGCACCAGGTCGATGTTGCTTGAAATCGATTTGGCCGCGCTCTTCGCCTTCACCAGGCTGCTCGCCTGCTCGTTCAAAATCTTGATGTTGCCGCGGTAGGGTTCGAACAGGATGGCCAGCCGCTGCACCGCCGGGTCCGCCGCCGGCAGCGCGGCGAGGCTTTCCTCGGCGGCGGTGGCCTCGCTGCCCAGCGCAGCCAGTTGCCCGGGGGATACATCGGCCACCAGGGCCCGTGCGGCATCCTTGGCGATCCGTTCCACGGACAGGGCGAAGCGGATCGCCGGTTTTTTCTGTGCGTCGGCGGCGGAATCGATCAGCCCCTGGGTCAGGCTGCGAAGCTCGGCGCTCGTAGCCTCGATCCCGGCAACGGTGGCGCTCAGCGTCATCAGGCCGAGGCGGCCTTCCTCCAGCGCCTGCACGTCCGCGAGAGTCTTGTTCGCGGTCGCCATCAGTTCATCCAGCACTGCACGCGCCGCGCCGCCGGTGGCCGGCAGGCTGCCGTCTCCCTTGTCCAGCAGACGCAGGATACCGGCGAAGTTTTCCTTGCTCTGGGCCAGCGCCTGCAATGCGGGGGCATCGCCCAGCGCGCTCAGCTGCGCATCCTTGGCGAGGCGCTGCGACAGCAGCAGCAGCTTGCCGGATTGCGTCAGGTAGCGCGCGGTATAGTCCGCCTCTCGGCTGTTGAGATAGGCTGCCGCGGCAGCCACGGCGAGGAACATCACCAGCGAAGCACCCAGCAATCTTATTTTCCGTGTAGCCGGGAGGCGCTCCGCTGACGGCGATAGCGGCTTGCCTCCGGTTCCCCGTTCCGCTTCAGTGTCTTTTTTACCGCGCAGCCTGAATGCCATGTCGCTTCCCTTTATCCGCTCGCTAGGCGCCGATCTGCAAAAACTCCGGTTGCCCGAGCAAGCCCACTATATCCAGCTTGTTCCAGGTATTTCCCTGCTCGTCGCGGTATCGGACTTGCCCGCCGGCCTCGCTTCGCTCCCAGGCGCGGGCGTTGCGCAGCCCCAGCACACGCTCCACCAGCAAGGCCGCATTGAATTCGTGTCGTTCGGCAACCAGCAGCACGCGGTTGGCCGCCTCACCGGATGCCTTGCCTTGTTGCCGATAGGCGGCCAGGTCGGTCACGCCGTACAGCACGCCGCGCAAGTTGATCATGCCGAGGAACCAAGGCTTGGCGAGCGGGGCCGCCGTCAGCGGCGGCAGCGGCGCTATCCCGCCGAGGTCATGCATGTCGACCACCCAGTTCTGCCCCGCGATTTGCACGCCCAGCGTGGAGATTTGATCGCCGGTGCGGCCCTTGGCCTGCATGCGATCGATCAGGTCCTGCTGGAATTCGCGCAGATTGATACGCCTGGACATGGATAGCTCTATGGGGCATCGCCATCGCGCGGCTCTTCCGGCTGGCGCGTATGGGTTGCGACGGCTTCCACTAGGCTCTTTTTGGTGAAGGGCTTGATGAGGTATTGCTTCGAGCCGACCAGTTTCGCACGCGCGCGGTCGAACAGCGCATCCTTGCTGGTCAGCATGACCACGGGGATATTTCCGAAGTCGGGGTGATTCCTGATCAGGGCACAGGTCTGGTAGCCGTCGAGGCGCGGCATGATCACGTCCACGAAAATCAGGTCGGGCCGGTGTTCGACAACCTTGGACAGGCCGTCGAAGCCGTCTTCTGACAGCACGACCTGGCAGCCGGCCTGCGACAGGAAAATTTCGCCGCTGCGCCGGATGGTGTTGCTGTCGTCGATCAGCACCACTTTCTTTCCCGACAATGGCAGATTCTCGACCAACTTTGCCTCCCTGTTCGATGTCCGGCGCCTGTGTGGTTTTTCTGAGCAGCTTGCGGTATCAATGCTAACCCGGGAACTGCTCAGCGCAACCGCAGAATTGAGGGGTAAACCCTAACCTATTCGGGCTCAATTACCGCCGCCAGAAATACGGCGTAAACAGGATCAGCACGGTGAAGATTTCCAGGCGCCCGACCAGCATGCCGAAGGTGCACACCCAGGTTTGGAAATCGGTCAAGCCGGCATAGTTGCTGCCTGGTCCGACCGCACCCAGCCCAGGGCCGAAATTATTGACGCAGGCCAGTACCGCCGAGAATGCGGTAATGAAATCCAGGCCGCTGATCAGCAGTACGAAGGTCAGCGTCGCGATGGTCATGAAATACAGGAAGATGAAACCCAGTACGGCGAACACGATGTTGTTCGGCACCACATGACCGCCGATCTTCATCGGGTTGATGGCCGCCGGGTGCAGCAGCTTGAGGAACTCCCGCCCGGCCTGCTTCACCAGCACCAGTGTGCGGATCATCTTGATGCCGCCGCCGGTGGAGCCTGAGCTGGCCGCGATACATCCGATGAACATCATCCACAGCGGCGCGAAGATCGGCCATAGACCATAATCGACGCTGGTGAACCCGGAGCTGGCACCGATCGAAACGACATTAAAACTAGCATGGCGCAAAGCCGTCGGGAAATCGGAATACACATTCTGCCACCACAAAAACACGGCAATACCGAGACAGCTCACCAGGATCAGGCCCACTGCGGCACGCCCTTCGGCATCACCGAGATAAACGGATAACGACTTGCTGCGCCAAACCAGAAAATGCGTGGCGAAGTTGATCACCGCGAACAGCATGAACACGATCATCACGAACTCGATCAGCGGTGAATCGAAGTAGCCGATGCTGGCATCATGTGTGGAAGAACCGCCCAGACCCATGGTGGCAAAGCCATGACAGACCGCATCCAGCCAGTTCATCCCGGCCAATTTCAGAGCGCCAATACAGAACAATGTAATAACGACATACACCACCCACAGGTTGCGCGCTGTATCGGCGATGCGCGGCGCGAGCGCGGCGTCTTTCATCGGCCCCGGCATTTCGGCCTTGAACAACTGGCGACCACCGATACCAAGCAACGGCAGCACTGCCACCGCCAGCACGATGACGCCCAGCCCTCCCAGCCAGTTTAGTTCGTGCCGCCAAATGTTGATCGCCGGCGAGAGGTTATCCAGCCCGGTCAGCACGGTCGCGCCGGTGGTGGTCAAGCCGGACATGGTTTCGAAATAGGCGTCAGTCAACGATAGCCCGGGTATTGCCAGGAGCAGGGGAATCGTGGCGAACAGCGGCATCGCCGTCCACATCGTCACCACCAGCAGGTAGCCATGGCGGATGGACAGCTCGCCCCTGTAGCGGCGCGTCAGCACCCACATCAAAAAGCCTGCTCCTGCAGTCCACACCATCGCCAGCAGGAAATCCAGCAGCATGGTGTTGTCTGCATAGATCAGCGAAGTGGCCACTGGTATGACATAGGCAATGCTGAACATCACCAGCAACAGGCCAAGCGCGTGGATAACGGTCAGCGTGCGTTGCATCAGAAGAACCCTATGCTGACCTGAAACAGTTTCTCGACTTTTTTCACAGTGCGCTTATCGATGACGAACACGATGACATGGTCTTCCGCCTCGATGCGCGTGTCATGGTGTCCCATGATGACCTCGTCGCCGCGCACGATCGCGCCTATGGTCGCGCCCTTGGGCAGGTCGACCTCGCAGATGCGCCGTCCGACCACTTTGGAGGACTGGCGGTCGCCGTGCGCCACCACTTCCAGCGCCTCGGCCGCGCCGCGCCGCAACGAATGCACTACCGCGACATCGCCCTGCCGCACGTAGGCAAGCAGCGAGCCGATGGTGACATTAGCCGGGGACAGGGCGATATCGATCTTGCCGCCCTGTACCAGGCCGACATAGGCGCTGCGGTTGATCAGTGCAATCACCTTGCGCGCACCACCCTGCTTGGCGAGCAGCGCAGACATGATGTTGTTCTCATCGTCATTGGTCAGCGCGCAGAACACATCAACCTCGCCGACATGCTCCTGTTGCATCAGCTTTTCGTCCGTGCCGTCGCCGTTGAGCACCAGCGTGCTCTTCAGTTCGCTAGCCAGCTTCTCGCAGGATTTCTTGTTGTATTCGATCAGTTTGACCTGGTAGTCGCGCTCCAGCGCCTTGGCCAGGCGGCGGCCAATGTTGCCGCCGCCGACGATCATCACACGCTTGGTAGGCTTGTCCATGCGGCGCATCTCGCTGAGTACGCTGCGGATGTTGTCGGTCGCGGCGATAAAGAAAATTTCGTCACCGTCCTCGACTACGGTACTGCCCTCGGGAATGATCGGCCCGTCCTTGCGGAAGATCGCCGCGACGCGGGTCTCGACCTGTGGCATGTGGCTGCGCAAAAAATTCAGCGGTTTGCCCACCAGCGGCCCGCCCTCGAAGGCGCGCACTGCGACCAGCGACGCCTTGCCGTCGGCGAATTCCAGTACCTGCAACGCCTCGGGAAATTCAATCAGCTTGGTGATGTACTCGGTGAGTATCTGTTCCGGACAGATCGAATAATCCACGCAGAAATTACTCGCACTGAACACTTCCTGCCGCTCCAGATAATTTGTCGCGCGGATCCGCGCGATGCGCGTCGGCGTGTTGTAGAGGCTGGCCGCGAGCTTGCAGGCCACCAGATTGACCTCATCGCTTTGCGTGACCGCGAGCAGCATATCGGTGTCGGCGATGCCTGCCTGCTCCAGGATTGAGGGATGCGCCGCATTGCCGGTCAGGGTGCGCAGATCCAGCCGGTCCTGCAGCTGGCGTAGCTTGTCGCCGTCGGAATCCACGACGGTGATGTCGTTCGCCTCGCTCACCAGGCTTTCCGCTACCGTGGAGCCGACCTGCCCCGCGCCCAGTATCAGTATTTTCACGTCCCCTCCCGATTCATCGCTGCGCGCGTATCCACTTCTTCCATTCGTCGAACAGTTTCTTGTCGCCGGCCGCAATCACCGAGCGCTGCCAGACATCGCCCAACGCGAAATCGTCGTCCTCGATGCAACTGGCATGACCGCCCGCTTCCAGCAAGACCAGCAGGCCGGCGGCATAATCCCAGAGTTTCTGGCCGCCATGCAAATACACGTCGTAGCGCCCGGCGGCGGTGTAGCACCAGTCCAGCGCGCTTGCGCCGAAGTTGCGTTGCGAGGAATAGGGTGGGTGGGAGGCGAGCTGCGTGACCAGTTTTGCGCCCAGGCGCTTCAGGTCGACGTTGGCCAGGGCATGCTGCAGCGATTTCGCCGCTTCGCGCTTCATCAGCAATTCGCCGTTCAGGAACGCGCCCTTGCCCGATTCGGCGGCGAACATCTCGTCCGCGACCGGGTCGTACACCACGCCCAGCTGGCTCTTGCCCTTGCGCAGCAGCGCGACGGACACCGCGAAATAGGGCAGGCCGCGCACGAAATTGGAGGTCCCGTCGATCGGGTCGATGCACCAGAGGCCATCATGGCCGGCTTGCCATAGCGCATGCTGCTCGCTCGCGGGCATTTCCTCGCCCAGCACCGGCACGTTGAGAATGGCCTGCAACTTCCGCGTCAGGGCGGCCTGCGCGGCGGTGTCCGCCTCGGTGCACAGACTGCCGTCGCTCTTGCGCTGGTGCGCCACCTTGAGATAGCGCGGCATGATCTCCTCGGCCGCGACCAGTTTGACGGCCGCGACCACCGCCTTGAGCATCGCGCCCATGCTGCGCGTGGAAGCCCGCGTCATGCTTCACCTTTCCACTTGATGGAGCAGCCCATACTGGCGATCTGTTCGCGCGGCCCCTGGCCGGTCCGGGCGACCTGCAGCATCGCGTCGAACAGGTCGCGCGGCGCATCCGGCGCGGCTTCCTTGCGCGACGCATCGAGCCGCCCGCGGTATTGCAGCTCCAGCTTGGCGTTGAAGCCGAAGAAATCCGGGGTGCACACTGCGCCGTAATCCTTCGCGACCCGCTGGGTCTCGTCCCAAACATAGGGAAAAGGATAACCGTACTGGGCTGCCACCCGCTTCATGTTGTCGAAGGAGTCTTCCTCGTAGTCGGCGGGGTCGTTGGACATGATCGCGATGCTGTTGATGCCGTGCTGCTGCAGTTCGCGCGCGTCGCGCACGATGCGGTCGCGGATGGATTTCACATAGGGGCAGTGGTTGCAGATAAACATCACCAGCAGGCCGTTCGCACCGCGCGCACCTTGCAGCGTGTAACGCTTGCCGTCCACGCCCGGCAGGTCAAAATCGGGGGCTTTCCAGCCGAAATCGCACAACGGTGGTTGCAGGCTGACCATTTGATATCCCTGACAAGATTTTGCGCGGCATTATATCATCGCGCCCAAGCCATTATTCATCCGCAAGCTGACCATGCCGCGCTTCTACTGCCCTCCGCCCCTGCCCTCCGGCGGTTCGTTCGACCTGCCGCCCGAGGCGGCGCATCACGCCGCGCGCGTGCTGCGGCTGCGCGAGGGGGATCGCGTGGAAATGTTCGACGGCATCGGCAATGCGTGCCACGGCGTCGTCGCCGCGATCGAAGGCAGGCGCGTGGCCGTGGATCACATCAGTGCGACGGATGCTGACCGCGAATCGCCGTTGCGGGTCATGCTCGCGCAGGCCATGACCAGCAGCGAAAAAATGGACTGGGTGATCCAGAAGGTCACCGAACTGGGCGTCGCGGAAATCCAGCCGCTAGCCACCGAACGCAGCGTGGCGCGGCTGTCCGCCGAACGCGCCGCCAAGCGACTCGAACACTGGCAGCAGGTCGCCATCTCCGCCTGCGAACAATGCGGGCGCAACCTGCTGCCCGAAATCCATGCGCCGCTGGACATCATGGTCTGGCTGCAACAAATGAAGGAAGCGCCCGGCACGAAGCTCATCCTGCTGCCGCAGGGTGCAACCTCCCTGCATAACCAGCCCAGACCTCAGGGCGGGGTCACGCTGCTGATCGGCGCGGAGGGGGGCTTCGCCGAGGCGGAAAGCGAAGCCGCACTGCGCTGCGGCTTCACGCCGATCCGTTTGGGCGTGCGCGTGCTGCGCACCGAGACCGCGGCGATCGCCGGGCTGGCCGCGCTGCAAACGCTGTGGGGTGATTTTTGTGAAACGTGAAATGTGAGAGCAGTTTTTTCGTTTCACGTTTCACCTTTCACTTTTCACGTACTTCAAACAAGGAGACCATCATGCCTTACGTCAACATCCGCATCGCGGGTACGCTGACCCGCGAGCAGAAGGCGAAAATCGCCGCCGAGATCACCGACACGCTGGAGCGCATCGCGCTCAAGCCGAAATCCTATACCTACATCGCCTTCGACGAACTGCCCGACGAGAACTGGGCCATCGCCGGGCAGTTGCTAGACGAGGAATAGCGCGGCATGATGCACGTATTGCACTAGGGAGCCTTAAATGCCGATTACCACTTCCCCCGCCGACTTCGTCGCCTGGTTCCGTTCCGTCGCGCCTTACATCAACGCCTTTCGCGGCAAGACCTTCGTCATCGCCTTCGGCGGCGAGGTGGTCGCGGACGGCAAGTTCGTCGAGCTGACGCACGACTTCAACCTGCTCGCCGCGCTCGGCATCCGGCTGGTGCTGGTGCACGGCGCACGCCCGCAGATCGAGCAGCACCTCGCAAAGAACAATCTCGGTGACACCTATTACCAGGGTATCCGCATGACCGACGCGGAGACCCTGCAGTGCGTGAAGGAAGCAGTCGGCCGGGTGCGCGTCGAGATCGAGGCGCTGCTGTCGATGGGGCTGGCGAATTCGCCGATGGCCAACGCCGACATCCGCGTGGCGGGCGGCAACTTCATCACCGCCCAGCCCATCGGCGTAGTCGAAGGCGTGGACCTGATGCACACCGGCAGCGTGCGCAAAGTGGACGTTGCGGCCCTGAACGACCGCATGGATTTCGGCGAGGTGGTGCTGCTCTCGCCGCTCGGCTACTCGCCCACCGGCGAGGTGTTCAACGTCACGCTGGAAGACATCGCCACCGCAACCGCCATCGCGCTGGATGCCGACAAGCTGATGTTCCTGATGGACACGGACGGCGTGCATGACAAGAAGGGTAAGCTGCTCAAGGAGCTCACCATCGCCGAGGCCCAGGCCGTGCTATCCGGCAAGCGCAAGCTGCCCGAAGACGTGGGCATGTTCCTGCCCTGCGCGATACGCGCCTGCGAGGCCGGCGTGGCGCGCACTCACCTCGTCAGCCGCCACACCGACGGCGCGGTGCTGCAGGAGCTGTTCAGCGACGAAGGTATCGGCACGATGGTCGTGGAAAGCACGCTCAACACCCTGCGCGCCGCCACTATCGAGGATGTCGGCGGCATCCTGCATTTGCTGCGCCCGCTGGAGGCCGCGGGGGTGCTGGTGCGGCGCAACCGCGAACTGCTGGAACGCGAAATCGCGCGCTTCGTGGTGCTGGAACATGACCGTCGCATCGTCGGCTGCGCCGCGCTCTATCCCTTCCCCGACGAGGCCGCCGCCGAGCTGGCCTGCCTCGCGGTGGACACGCAATATCGCGATCGCGGCTATGGTCAGGCCATCCTCGACCACATGATCAGCCTCGCGCAGATGCAGAGGCTGAAGGAATTGTTCGTGCTCACCACGCGCACCGCGCACTGGTTCATCGAGCGCGGCTTCGTTGAAGCCGACGTCTCGGCGCTGCCCGCGCAGAAAAAGTCGCTGTACAACTACCAGCGCAAATCCAAGGTGTTTGTGCGGAAGATTTGAACCGGAAAGCGGCGGACTCAGAGGAGGCGGGTTAGGCTGCCTTACCCGGGCTGATGCCGTTCTGCGCAAGAACGGCAATCACCTGCTGCACGCAATCGGGCAGGCTGTTCTCCGAGGTATTCACCACCAGCTCCGGCGCGTCCGGCGCTTCGTAAGGCGACGATATTCCGGTGAACTGCGCGATCTCGCCCGCGCGCGCCTTACGGTACAGCCCTTTTACGTCGCGCTGCTCGCACACCTCGACCGGGCATTGACAGTGGACCTCGATGAACTCCCCCGGCCGCACCATGGTGCGCACCCGGTCGCGGTCTTCGCGGAACGGGGAAATGAATGCCGTCAGCACGATCACGCCCGCCTCCATGAAGAGTTTCGCGACCTCGCCGACGCGGCGGATGTTCTCCGCCCGGTCCGCCGCCGAGAATCCCAGGTCGGCGCACAGGCCGTGGCGCACGTTGTCGCCATCGAGCACGAATGTCCGGCATCCTGCCTGGTGCAGGTGCTCTTCCACGGCATGCGCCAGGGTCGACTTGCCCGCGCCGGACAGCCCGGTAAACCAGACGATGGCGCCGCGATGCCCGTTCTGCGCCTCGCGCCGCTCGCGCGTCACGGTTGCGTGGTGCCAAACTACATTGGTGGGAATTGAGGGTACTTGCCGGTCATTTGTGGTAAAACCGGGAGTCCCAGCATTGTTGCCCACAAGGTCGCCTTACACTGGACACATCTTTATTTTCCCAGTTCATTTACTTTCCTGAGAATGTCGCGCGCCTGTTTATTGCTCAACATGGTAGAGCTTTCTGGCGCGTAGCCATGTGGGCAGATCAGTTCGCCCTTGACCACGCCAAACAGCCTGCAGATGGCCGGGCGCACTTCATAGACGGAGCATTTCTTGGTGTTTGCGTCAAGCAACGGGCAGGTGTATATCCCCTGCTTCTGGTTGTTTTGCATCTGAAGCCGGACATCTTCCGCTGAGCGGCCGGAGGCCTGGATGCAGCGCATATATTCCAGCCGCGACAATTCAACCGGCCCGCAGCAGTCGTAGCATCCTTCCTTGCATTGAAAAGCGGGGATCGCGCTCAACAGCGCGTCTATTTTCGCCAATTTTGTAGATTCATCCATCTGATCTCTGACTCTAACAATAATATTTAAGTATCACGCAACCATTGTCTCACTGCAACAAAAAAACAGGGGAGACCGAAGTCTCCCCTGTTAGCCTATCGACAGTACTCTGAAAACAGCCCAGCTTCAGGCTGCTTCCTCGATTCCGTCAACTTAGAACGAAGCTTCCAGCATGAACATCAGGAGGCTGTCGCCGGAATTGCCCGCAACAGTCTTGTCCTTCGCACCACCCAAGTCATAAACGCTGCCGCTGTACTTGGTATAGCTCGCATGCAACGCAACGTTCTGTACCATGTCGTAGATGCCCTGGATCATGAAGGCCTTATCCTTGTTGAGCGCTGCCGCACCGGTATCGCCATCCAGGTACGAAGCACCGAGGTGCAGAACGTGGGGGATCACGCTGTAGTCGGCACCGATCTGAAAGGCCTTCTTGGCATTAGGATTGTTAACACCAGCGACGTTGTTATATGCATTGGTAGTCCCAGCACCACCAGGGGCGCGAGCATAGGACGCATACAGGCTGAAGTCCTTGCCACCCAGTTGGGTCTGGCCTTGGAAGTCCAGAGTAGAACCCTTACGGTCTACTGGCGTTGCTGCGACGCCCTGGTTGGTAGAACCCGACATGAAGCCCAAGCCGATATGCATATTCCAGTCAGCATAGTTCGGGGTGGCAGCCAAACGTACCCAGTTTGCCTTGAATTGCTTGGTGCCAGCACCGCCCAGAGAACCTGCTTGTGTGGGCGACCAACGAGTCCAGTTGATGTAGCCCATGTCATTCTTGGCCACAAATGCGAGACCGGTCGCAGCGCCGTTGTTCAGGCCGACGAAGTTGGCGGCGGCAATGCTGGAACGATCTTCAGACCAGCGCAGACCGCGAACCATACCCGAGCTGCTCAACTCATAGCCGTGTGCCGGGCCCAGTACATCAGTCCAGAACGGAACCACGCCCACCTTCGCACCACCCGCGTCGAACATGAACGGCATCTTGAAGCCTGTGGCGATACCGCCGTTACCAGCGGCGTTGTTACCCGCCAGGTTGCCTTCGATCACGAAGCCAATGTTTTCGGCAGCACGTCCGCCCAAGAACATGGACATTTCGTCCGGCATCTGCCATTGGCCACTGTTGGTAGTTGCGCCAGACATGGCCGCATTGGCAGCGGTATCAACACCATTGGTCTTCTGGTAACGAATCTTGAGCAATACGCTGGCGTTCAGGGTGTCAGGGATCGACAGGTGTTCGCCTTCGATCTTGCTTTGTGCGCCCATCATGGTATAGCCGGCGGACTTGAAAGCCATACCGAAGCTGTTCAGGACAGGGAAGTGCTGGAAGTGACAAGCGCTACAAGCCATGCCGGTTTGACGAGCAAACGACGGAATAGCGGACGCTTCCGGAGCAAACGCGGTTGCTGCCAACACGCCTGCCAGAGAGAGAGCGATTTTCTTCATTGTGTATTTCCTCTTGAAAAGAAAAAGTTGGTTTATGTGTACGACTCGAAGTGATGGCAAAACCCCCCTGCTACCACTGATGCGGACTGTATAGAGAGGTGGGAAGGGCTGTCAAAAGTTTGTAGGGGGGAGTGTGGTTTTTTTGCAACAAATCGATACCCCGAGATGATGTAAATTTCGCGTTATTATGGACATATACAGAAATAAAGACATAAGTCATGGATGCCACTACCTACACCAATGCCCGCAACAGCATTGCCAAGACCATGGATAAGGTGAACGAGAATCACGAGCCGATCACTATCACGCGCCAGAACGGCGCTCCTGCCGTGTTGATGTCATTGGAGGGTTTCAACGCATGGGAAGAAACCGCATACCTGCTGCGTAACCCGGCCAATGCCAAGCGCTTGAGCAGCGCGATTGCATCCATTGACAGCGGAAAGGTGAAAGAATGGTCCTTGCTCAAATGAAAATCCTTTGGGCGAACGAGGCGTAGGAAGACTATTTGTGGTGGCACAAAATGAACGATAAGGCTTTCCGGCGCATCAACCGGCTGATCGAAAATATTCAGAATGCCCCATTTGCCGGCCCCGGCAAGCCAGAACCTTTAAAGCATGAATTATCCGGGTACTGGTCGCGCCGTATTACCGATGAGCGCCGTCTGGTTTATAAGATCGACGATGGCCGGATCGTTGTCGCGCAATGCCGCTATCATTATTGAGAAGGCATGAATCCGTACACATTTCGAGAGGGTGTAAGAATTTTTGTGTAAACGGTCATTTGGCAGGAAACTGCCGCCACTTTGCAAGGAGAGGACATGACCGTAGCGAAAGCACTACCGCAAGAACTGATCGACAGCCTGCTGGCTGACTACAAGAAACCGGAAGACCTGATAGGCGAGCACGGCCTGCTCAAGCAGCTCACCAAGGCATTGGTCGAACGTGCGCTGAATGCCGAGATGGAAGCGCATCTTGGTTACGGCAAGAATGAAGCCGTCACCAATCCTGCGGGCAACACCCGCAACGGCAAAAGCAAAAAGACACTCAAGGGTGAATTCGGCGAGCTCCCCATCGAGATTCCTCGCGATCGCCACGGCAGCTTCGAGCCGCAACTCATCCCCAAGCACCAGACCCGCTGGACTGGATTTGACGACAAGATTCTGTCGCTCTACGCCCGTGGCATGACCGTGCGCGAGATCCAGTCCCACCTGGAAGAAATGTATGGCACGGAGGTGTCGCCGACGCTGACCTCCTCGGTGACCGATGCCGTGACCGACGAGGTGAAGACATGGCAATCCCGCCCGCTGGATGCGCTGTATCCCATCGTCTATCTGGGCTGCATTCACGTAAAGGTAAGGGATGCCGGCACCGTCCGCGCCAAGGCGGCCTACCTGGCGTTGGGCATCAACATGACCGGCGAGAAGGAGCTGCTGGGCATCTGGATCGCCCAGACCGAAGGCGCCAAGTTCTGGTTGCAGGTGATGACCGAACTGAAGAACCGTGGCGTGCAGGACATCTTCATAGCCTGTGTCGATGGCTTGAAGGGATTCCCGGAAGCCATCGAGGCCGTATTCCCCAAGACCGACGTGCAGTTATGCATCGTGCATCTGGTGCGCTACAGCCTGAACTATGTCTCGTGGAAGTTGCGTGAAGAGGTCGTAACCGGCTTGCGCGCCATCTATAGCGCCGCCACCGTCGAGGATGCCGGGCTGCGGCTGGCCGAACTCGAGGAAAAATGGGGTGAGGCGTACCCGCCGATCATCCAGTCATGGCGGCGCAACTGGGCGCGTATCATCCCGTTCTTTGACTACCCGCCGGAGATCAGGCGAGTGATCTACACCACTAATGCGATCGAGTCGGTGAACATGAGCCTGCGCAAGATCACCAAGAACCGGGGCTCATTCCCAAGCGACGAGGCATTACTGAAACTGTTCTACCTGGCGCTGAATAACATCAGCAAGAAATGGACGATGCCCATCAGGGATTGGAAGGCTGCGCTAAACCGGTTTACTATCCAGTTCGAGGATCGGATGCCGCAACAGTAGAGAAACCCCGTTTACACAAAATTCGGGACACCCTCCATTTCGACAGGCTGGATTCATGGATAAAACTGACCGCATCAATAATTATGTAAACCTCGACAATGTATGTTACGCAAACGATTATCCCCTCCCAGCCTCGACATTGCGTCCTCACTCTGTCGATATCTCACCAGCGGGGGTTGCCTAAATCTGCGCAATGCTTCATTATCCAAACATAAGCCCCTGCATGGCAGGGACTACGCCCAGGCAGGCCGTCTTTGCACCATTGCACGGCCCTTGCTGAAATCTGGACGCGGCATTTGAAATCTCTTGGGAGGGAATAATAATGAAACGCAATCAGTCCGGCTTTACCCTGATCGAAATTGCCATCGTGCTGGTCATTATCGGCCTGCTACTCGGCGGCGTGCTGAAGGGGCAGGAGCTCATCAACAGCGCGAAGGTGAAAAACCTTTCCGCGGATTTCAAGAATATCCCTGTCTTCATCTACGGCTATCAGGACAAGTTCAAGGCCTTGCCGGGAGATGATGTCGCGGCCGCGACGCACCTCACCGGCGCGAGCAATGCAACGACACCGGCGGGCAGCATAGGCAATGGCGTAATCAACGGCATGTGGGATTCGGTCACGCTTACCGACGAGTCGATACTCTTCTGGCAGCATGTGCGCCTGGCCGGATTTGCTCCGGGCGAAACGGTACCCAATCTCACTACCTACCTGCCCACGAATGCGGTAGGCGGAAGAATCGGTATCACCAACGGAACGGCAGCCAATCTGCCCATCACCGGGTTGAGAGGCGCCTACATTATCTGCTCGGGCAGCATACTCGGGAAATTCGCCAAACAGATGGACACCACTCTGGATGACGGCAACACAGCCACCGGCTCGGTGATGGTCATGGCCGAACCGGCAGTGCACCCGGCCGCCGTTGTTCCCGCAGCCGCCATTGCAACCGGTTCCATCGACGATGCAACCAGCTACACGGTGTGCATGGGCGTCTGATTCAGATTAACCCGGCGTGACATTCAAGCCCGCTTCGGCGGGCTTTTTTATTGCCCCCGCGGCAGGTAGTATCTACCCTCTGTGCAGCCTTTCCTCCGCCTGCTGCAGCGCCTCCGGCAGCCCCAGCAGCACCAGCACGTCTCCCGCCTGCAACATCATTTCCTCGCTCGGTTGCGCACCGCGCACGCCGCGGCGGCGCACCGCATTCACATCAACGTTCAGAGCATCCAGGCCGACCTCGCGCAGCTTCTTGCCTGCGGCAGCGGAGTCTTCCTTGAGCAGCACGCTGAGGAAGCGCTGCTGCAGACGATCCGTCGCTTCACCAACCTCGTACTGGGGGCTGCGCAAATAGCCGCTGAACACCGCATAGCGGCGCGCACGGCTTTCCTGCACGCGGCGGATCACGCGATTGAGCGGCACGCCCGCCATCAACAACGCCTGCGAGGCGAGCATCACGCTGCCTTCCAGCACTTCGGCGACCACTTCCGCCGCGCCGGCCTCCTTCAACGCTTCCACATGGGTGTCGTCGGTGGTGCGCACCACCACCGGCAGATCGGGACGCAGCTCCTTGACATGGCGCAGGATCGCCAGCGCGGAATGCTTGTCCTTGTAGGAGACCACCAGCGCCTTGGCGCGCATCAGGCCCGCGGCCATCAGCACCTCGCGCTTGGCGGCGTCGCCGTACACCACGCTTTTCCTGGCGGCAGCGGCTTCGCGCACGCGGCGCGAATCAAGATCCAGCGCGATGAAGTTCAGCTTCTCATCTTCCAGGAAGCCGGCCAGCGTATGCCCGCTGCGCCCGTAGCCGCAGATGATGATGTGCCCGCTGCTGCCCATGCTCTGGATGGCGATCTGGTGCAACTGCATCGCACGGTTGGTCCATTCGGCCGCAGAGAAGCGCCGCGCGATCGCCTCGCCGTGCTGGATCAGGAAGGGCGCCGCCAGCATGGAGAGCAGCATCGCCGCGAGCGTGATCTGCATGGTGGTCTCATTGAGCAGGTGTGAGCCTTCCGCGAGCGTCAGCAGCACGAAACCGAATTCACCGGCCTGCGCGAGGCCGATCGCGCTGCGCAGCGCGACGCCCCAGTCCCCTTCGAAGGCGCGCGCCAGCAAGGTTACAACCAATGCCTTGAACAGGATCAGCGCCAGCAAGGCGAGCAGTACCCAGCCGAAATCCGCCAACACGCTGCCCAGGTTGAGCTTCATGCCGATGGTCACGAAGAACAGGCCGAGCAGCACGTCGCGGAACGGCTTGATGTCCTCTTCCACCTGGTAGCGGTACTCGGTTTCGGAGATCAGCATGCCCGCAACAAACGCACCCAGCGCTAGCGACAGACCCGCCAGCTCGGTGAAATAGGCCAGCCCCAGCGTGATGAGCAGCACGTTGAGCATGAAAAGCTCGGAGGATTTCTGTCGCGCCACGACGTGAAACCAGGAGCGCATGGCATACTGCCCGAACACCAGCAGCACCAGCAGCACCGCGATGGCCTTGAGCGTCGCGAAGGCCAGCATGGCGGCAAGATCGTCGGGCTTCGAAGCCAGTGCGGGAATGATGGTCAGCAGCGGCACGACGGCGAGATCCTGGAAGAGCAGCACGCCCATCATCTGCTGGCCGTAGGGCAGGTTCAGTTCGGCGCGTTCGACCAGCATCTTGCTGACGATCGCGGTGGAAGACATCGCCAGGATGCCGCCCAGGGCCAGCCCGGTGCGCCAGTCCAGCCCGAATATCTCGGCGAGCCCCATGACCAGCAGCATGGTCGCGACCACCTGCGCGCCGCCCAGACCGAACACCGTGTACTTCATCGCCTTGAGGCGCGCGAGGCTGAATTCCAGGCCGATGCTGAACATCAGGAACACCACGCCGAATTCGGCAAGATGCCGCGTGCCCTGTGCATCGGGTATCCACGCCAGCGCATGCGGGCCGATCAGGATGCCGACCACCAGATAGCCCAGCATCACCGGCAAGTGCAGGATGCGGCACAGCACCACCACCAGTACGGCGGTAGCGAGCAGGATGAGGACCAGCGAGAGCGTATTTTCCATCAGTGGTAGGTCATAAAAAGCGCGGCATCGTGCCGCTTAAAATCCAAAGTATCCGGTATAACCATCATGCTGAACGCATGAAGCCTGATAGACTGCACAGGCAAGCATTCCGTCGTTGCGTGCGCAATACCCCTCCGGGTGGCCGGGACTCAAACCCTGCCGCTCCGGGCACGCGGCATGGTGTGGATATACATATGTTTCGCGGGGAACCTGCATGAAGGATCGCCGGAACATGCAGTGCCGGAAATCCACTTCGGCGAGCCGCCTGCCATCCGGTGTTCAATCTGCGTCGCGCCATGAAAAGTTGTACGGATTATGCTGAGCGGGCGCACTGCTTGTCAATTTGGCGTTGCATAGCCATGGCAGTACGCAACAAAAAAGCCGGCCTGTGCCGGCTTTTGCGGATTGCCCTGCGAAGAGTTTTATTTCGCCAATCCCAGAATGAAACTCACCAATTCCTTTCTTTCGGCATCCTTGACCTGGGGATAACCCGGCATGGGCTGGTTGCCCCATACGCCGCTTCCACCCTTGATTATTTTGGCGTTCAACCTGGCGGCCGCACCGGGGTCGCCCTTGTACTTTTTGGAAACTTCCGCCCAGGCCGGGCCTATCACTTTTTTATCGATTGCATGACATATGACGCAGTTGTTCTTCTTGGCGAGTTCCGGCATCTCGGCCGCATGGATACTGCCTGCGACCATCAACCCTGCTGCGAGCACAATTACGATGACAGGTTTCATGTTTCCTCCGTTTATTGGTTAAAACGACTCAAACCTTGCGAAGGCAAAAATCCACCATCGCCACCTCTCCTGCAAACTTTGCCAGACACATGTACAGAAGCAAAAAAAGCCGGCTTGCGCCGGCTTTTTTTGAAGATTGCGCTAACAATCTTTCGACTGACTCAAGGCTGGCTTACTTTGCCAGACCCAGAACGAAGTCGACCAGCGCAGCACTGTCAGCTTCGCTGAGCTTCGGGCTGGCCGGCATCGGCATCGCACCCCATACGCCGCCGCCGCCCTTGATCATCTTGGGAACCAGCTTGGCCTTCGCGCCAGCGTCGCCCTTGTACTTCTTGGCAACTTCCGCCCAAGCCGGGCCAACCACCTTCTTGTCAATTGCATGACATGCGGTGCAGTTGTTCTTCTTGGCCAGTTCCGGCATATCGGCTGCCAGGGCGCTGCCTGCAACCATCAAGCCTGCTGCTGCAACCATGCTTACGATAATAGATTTCATGTTCTCTCCGTTTCGTGATTAAAAAATCTCAAACCATATGAAGGCGTCACCTTCGCTAACGATTCTAAACAACTCCGCCTGCTTTGCCAATCAGCTTTTTGGCGGCAAGGCCATAACGCATTGCCGCCCTGACGCGTTGACAGCTTATTTCAGGGACAGGATGTATTTTGCCAGTGTCCTGCGATCCGCCTCGCTGATTTGCGGGCTGGGCGGCATCATCATGGCGCCCCATACCCCGCTGCCGCCCTTGGCGATCTTGTCCACCAACCGGGCTTCCGCTCCCGTATCGCCGCGGTATTTGGCCGCGACATCCTTGAAGGCCGGGCCGACAATTTTCTTGTCGACCGAATGGCAGGCAAGGCAATTGCTCTTTTTGGCCAGCTGCATGAAATCCGCTTCGGATACTGCAGGCGCGGGTTTAGCCTCGGCAGCAACCGGCGCCGGTTCGGCCTTCGCAGCCGGTGCCGGGCTTGCCGGGGCTGGAGCGGACTGCATGGCTTTTTCTGCGGGAGCAGGCTGCATCGCCTGTGCCGGGGCGGTGGCGGCCGGTTGCACAGGTGGCGCGGCGGCTGGCTGCTCCATGGCAGGGGCGGGTGGAGCGGGAGGCTGTTCCACGGCCGGGGCGGCAGCCTTGGGCGCAGGCGCTTCAGGCTGACAGCCATAGAGCGGGACAAACAGGGATACAAGCAAGATACTTTTCATGCGCATGATTTTCTCCTTGGAGTTGGGATTTTCAGAAAACCTTCACGATCCGGCACAGTGTTTGCCGTAAAGGCTGCCCGATTACTGCTGCAACCTTAAGCGGCATTGTCAATGTATTTGCGGTTTCCCGCAAACTTTATTCCTCTGCAGGCTGCCGCCGTGCGCCGCGAACCGCGCCGACAGCAAATACGCCTGCGCCCAACAGGATGAGCAGGAGATACTCATAGGCGAGGATGCCGCCGCGCAGGGTCAACAGGCTGTCCAACACGCCGAGCACCATCAGGACGAAGCCCAGTATCCTGGTCTTCACGCCTCGATTGCTGAATTTAGTCTCTTCCATGCTATGACTGTCAGGCGGCAGGCTTGGCGCTGCGCGCCCACCAGAGCAGGCCGCCTGCGGCCAGCGCCATGACCAGCAGCGCCGCAATGAGCGGACGGTATCCGGTTGCGGGTTTCAGCAGCAGCCAGTACCAGGTGGTCATGGTGTGCTTGGCACCCTTCTCGCCGTTGCTGCCATCCCACGCGGCGAACGCGATGGGGATAAATTTGCCCTCGGCAAACTGGATGTCCTGCGCTGGTGTGGGCGTCGCAAGCGGACGCATCATCAGCACCTTCCAGGTTCCGTCGCCGTAGCTCGCCCTGCCCTTAAGTCCAACCTCGGCCGCATCGCGCCGCTCGATCTCTTTGAAGCCGCGGCTGTTGGCGAGATGGATGCTCTCCGCGGCGTCCTTCGTACCGCTCTTCCACTGCCAGATATTCACCGGGCGTGATGCATCGCCCATGCCGAAATAGGGCTTGGCCATTCCCTTCGTGACCGTGACGGGAAGTTGCACGGCGACGCCATCCTCGGCGATCGGCGGGTCGGCAAGCTTCTCTGCGGCTTCGTCGCCGGGGATGCTCCGGGTGCGGTCGTCCCACTCGAGCAGGATCGCGATGGCCTTGTCGTTGTATAGCGCGCGCACCGTGATCGTGTCGTTGGACGGCGTGAAGAAGCGCTCTTCCGCGATGAGCTGCGGCACCAGGTAGAAGGTGGCCGCTTCGGTTTTCTCCCAGCGCACGTCGTCCGTGGTCTCGGGCAGGTCGCCCTCGACCCGGTCCGCCTTGACGACGGTGTTTTCCGCGGCGACCTTCCTGCCGGTCTCCGCGAGCGACGCCACGTAGTTGGCGACATACCAGCGCTCCTCGGCGGTGAGGCTCTTCTTGCTCTTCGGGTCGGCGAAGGAGGGCATCTCGGTGCCCGCGATGCCGGTGGAGATGCGCGCGAAAATATCTTTCGGATCGCTGCCGCCGCGATAGGTCCAAGGCTTGGTCAGGTTGCGCGGCCAGGTGCGCTCGCCGGCCTCGCCCTTGAGGCGCTTGCTCGCGCTGCCCTTGCCGGACTTGCCGTGGCATTCCACGCAGCGGTCGCCTTCTTCAAACAATTTTTTGCCCTTCGCTATGCTTTCGGCGGAGCTTGCGACCTGCTTGCCGAAATCGACCTGTTTTTCCGGCGGCTTGTCGTAACCGGCGAAGGTCTTGAGGTAGGCCACGAGGTTCCACATGTCCCGTTCCTTCAGCACATCGCCCCAGCCCGGCATCGCGGTGCCCGGCATGCCGTCGCGGATCATGCGGAAGATGTCGTCGTCGTTGGGCACCATATCCTCGAAACTTGAGGACTTGATCTTGTAGTTACCCGAGGTGAAGTCGCGCGGCGGCGGGTTGAGCAGGTCCTTCGCCGCGCCCGCGCCGTCGCCTTCCGCGCCGTGGCACCAGCCGCAGCGCTTCTCGTAAATTTCCTTGCCCTTAGCGGCATCGCCGGGTTTCGCCGCCGCCGTACCTGCTGCAAGCAACGCGGTGCAGAAAACGAAGAGAGCTAACTTGCTCATTCCCATGCCCTCGGCTGCCTGCCGGTGTAGTCATACAGGAACAGAATGACTTCCCAGATCTCCTCCTCGGTCAGGAAGTTTTCCCAGACCGGCATCGACGAAATCCACGGCGCGGCCTCGGCGGGCAAACCCGGTCCGCCGGTGGCGATGCGCCAGAACAGGAAGGATTCCTGCAACTGCGCGATGGTGCCCACGTCGCGGAAGTTGATCGGCGTGGGGTTCAGCCCCGCCGCGTACGGCCCCTTGCCGTCCAGCTTGTCGCCGTGGCAGTACTGGCAGTTCCTGATATAGACCTCGCCGCCCGCCTTGACCAGTTCGCGGTACTTCGCGGAGTCTTCCTTCTGGTATCTGCGCAGGGGGTTTTGCAGCGTAGCGAGGTTGTAGCTCTTGCCGTATGCCTTGAACTTCGAGGGCGGCGCGGGATGAATGGTGCGCAACTCCACCGGTGCCTCGTAACCGGGCTGCAGGCCCGCATAGGTGTAGTAGCCCGCGAGCAGCGGCACGATCACGAACACGATGTTGCGCAGTCTTCTCTTCGACGGGTCCTCGACCAGCGCCCGGATCGGCGCGACTAGCTCATGCGCCCCCTCGTCGGTGAAAGTGAACGCCATGAGTGCGCCGGACACCACGAAGACCATGTACATGGTGAGCAGGCTGCGGGGAATCAGCTGCCCGAGCAGCACGTCGAAGAGCAGGATGAAGCCGAAATACACGCCGAATACCATGAGGGCGAACTGCAACAGGCGGGGGATGCGTCTCTTCGTCATGGTCACTTTAATTTCGCGAGGTAGTTGACCAACATCTCCAGCTCCTGCGCCTTCATCTGCTCGCCGTAGTTCCTGGGCATCATGCCCGGAGCGTATCCTTTGGGAACTACCGCGTCGGGGTCGAGGATTGCCTGCCGCAGGTATTCCTTATTCTTCGTCGCACCGATCTTCGCGAGGCTAGGCCCCAGCGTGCCGGCCTGCCCGGCGACAACATGGCAAGCGCCACAGGTATGTTTGGCGATGACCTCTTCGGCTGTCTTCGGCGCGGCGGATTCTTCCGGGTTCGCGGTGGGCATCGCGGGAATGGCTACCGTGACCTCGGCTCCACTCGATTCCTGGAGGTAGGCGATCACAGCCACAATCTCGGCATCGGAAAGGCCGATGCCGCCGCCGGAGACATCGGGCATCGGGCTTTCGCTGTCGTTGCTTCCCGCCTTGCCGAAGCCGGGAACCACGTAAGCCGACGGCTTCACCAACGACTCGTGTAGATACTCCTCGACGGTTTTTGCCGCGCCCTTGTAGGCGGGATTCTTCAGGTTTTCCGCCGCAATCGCGCCTATTTTGTCGAGCAGCGGCGCGCGACCCATCGCGTTGTGGCACAGGGTGCAGGTGCCCTTGCCATTGTAGATTTTGCCGCCCAGTGCCACGAACTGCTCCATGGTCATCGCGCCGAGTTCCAGCTTCTCCTCGACGGGCGGCAGCTCGGGCTTGATCTGCGGAATCCCGAAGTTCGAATACGCCGTGAATCCGCCGATCATGAGCAGGCTGAAGCCGGAAACCTTAAGGAAATTGGTCATGCCGGCTTCTTCCAATAACCCCTGACAGGAGCGCGCCGGCTGTTGATCGCGTTCAGCCAGAAGATGAACATGACCATCGCCATGAACAGGATCGTACCGAGCGAGACGATGTTGGCCGCATAGCCGAGGTCGGGGGTGAAGGCATCGGGCGAGTTGTCGCGGAACACGTTGGTCACATGCCAGTGCTGGCGGATCGCGGAGCGCACATAGCCCATCAGACCCATCAGCCAGGTGAAGGCTACGGCCAGCAGGAACAGCGCGTATTGCGAGCGTGCGGGCATGCGCCCCCAGTGCAGCGGTGCGACCTCTTTCGCGCCCTTGTACATGAACGCGTCGATGATCGTGCTCGCGACGATGATGATCAGCGTGGTCAGCACCTGCGGAATCGAGGCCGCTACCTTGTAGACGTTGTTGGTGAAGTAGCCGTAATAGACGCCGAGCAGCGTGATGTTGATCAGGCCTGCGGTGAACAGTGCGACCTGCATCGCGTTGCCTGCCGCCACCCAAGATACGGCCGGAATCTTGTTCGCTCGCCGGTAGAACATGAAGCTCAGGAAGGTGAACACGATCAGGAAATTCACCGCGGTGTTCTTCGCCGGCATGATGCCGAGCGCCCCGAGGTACTGGTGGTACGGCCCGCCGAGGCTCTTAAGCTCGACGTTGGTGAGCACCAGCGTGTGCGGCGTGAACCACACGAGGAAGGCCGCGACCAGCACGACGGCGATGTACTTGATCCTCGGGTTGTAGCGGTGCGCGCCCTCGCTGCGCCCCATGCCGCACCACAGGTAATAGTTGGCCGACAGGAACAGCGCGCCGATCAGCACCGCCTGGATGATGAAGATCCACGCGAACACGCCGCCCATCAGGGTGATGCCCATCTGCTGGCTGTAGGCGTACATCTCGGCCGTGAGGTAGTAGCCCGCGAAGGGCAGCGGCAGCAGCGCCGCAATGGCGATGAAGTTGGCGTTGTAGCCTATCCAGTCGTAATGGGCGCGCTCCTCCTTGCTCCTGGCGCTGAGAAACTTGAAGGCGGCATAGGCGCCGATGATCGAGCCGCCGTACGCCACGTTGGCGACCAGCCGGTGGATGTTGATCGGGTTCCACAGAAAATTGTGGATCGCGGCCCAGGTGTCACCGTTGAACACGCCCGCCGCATCCACGGCCGCCGGGCTCATCATGAAGGTTGTCCAGGCATTAGCGAGGAACATCAGCGTGCAGCCGGTCGCGTTGAGCAACAGCCCGAGCGTCAGATGCACCCATTTCCGGTTGCCCCCCTGCAGCCAGTGCCAGCCGTAATAGTAGATGTACAGGATCGCGCTCTCGGCAAAGAACAGCAGCGCGTAGACGAACATGCTGCCCTTGAAGATCGTCGCGAGATAGGCGAACAAATGGGGATAGAGGAGCACCAGCACGAAGGTCAGCAGACCGCCGAGCAGCGCGGTGATCGAATAGGCCGTGATGCTGACCTTCATGAACTCGAAGGCCATCTGATCGTAGCGCTCGTCGCGCGTTGCCATGCCGATGGCCTCGATGATGAAGACGAAGATCGGCACCGCCAGCACGAACGCGCCGAACCATAGGTGCAACTGCGCGACCAGCCACACCGTGACGCGGGAATTCACGCCCTTGAAGGCGGGGTAGTCCGATGCGGACAGTTTGGGTGCGGGCGGGTAAGTTGCCGCGTTTGGAGTGGCGGCAGTGTCAATCGCCGTCGAAGCCGTCGCCGACAGGGTCGCTGCCGCCTCGGCTGCGTTTGCCGCAGGCGAAGCAAAGGGGAGGATGAGCAGGGCGCAAACAACCCATAAAAATGCCCAGCCGATTATTCTTGTAGTTCGTGTTGGCAAGATATATTTTCTGTAAACGCGCGCAAGCCTCAAGGTCGGTATATCAGCGCCAGCCCCTGCAGCTTCATCAAAGAGAAATCCAGGGCAAGGAACACGACGCCGAAGACGACGAGTGCGGCAATGAACGGTAACAAGTGAGCCCTCATGCTCACGCCCGCAGGAACCATGCGAAAAAAACGATCACAGCGATCAGTACCGACGTAAACAAGGCCGGTCCTGCCCAAGGGTATTTGGTTGCTTCCCCTTCATGTGTGTGGCTTTCATTAACGTTCATGCCGCTGCCATTCCCTTAGATGGTTGCTGCTAATTGCGAAGCCACCGGGAAGGAAGCCTTCCTTCCCCCGGCGTTGTTTTACCGACTACAGGACGAAGTAATACAGGATCAGGGCAATAAAGGCGACGTTCATCAGCATCCCGGAAAAAATGACAATATCCGCGTAGTGTTTTTTGTCCGGATATTTCATTCCCGTACCCTATTTAGCCTTGCAGTCGCAAAGCTTGCGGATGTATTTCACCAGACCTTCCACTTCATCCGTGCTCAAAGTTGTGCCCCAGGGCGGCATCAATGCCGACTTGCTGATGGACGGGCCGCCGTCCTTGATGACTCCCCGGAGGTCGTCATCGGTGCGTTTCGCTATTTCCGTGGAGTCGGTCAGGTTGCGCGGGTCGGTCGCGAAATCCTTGGTGACGTTGATGCCCCTGCCTTTGCCGTCAACCCCATGACACTGGGCGCAGTAGAAGTCATATACCTGCTTCGAGTCTGCCGCCTGCGCCGTACTCACTGCACCCAACGCCAGGCAGAGCACTGCTGCGATTGCTGTTATTTTCGACACGAGTCTCTCCCTCTCTTCGTATTATTCCAAAGAAGCCACATACGATGCGATGCTTTCCAGATCTCTCTTGTTGAGCACGCTGCCGAAATCGGGCATGTCGCGAACCGGCTTGAATGCCTTGATGTTCGCCAGGTACGCGTAAACCCAGTCCGGGTTCAGCCGCTTGCTGGCTCCGGCCAGGCTGGGCCCGCTCTTGCCGCCGTGCATCTCGCCCTTCACCGGATACTCATGGCATCCGCCGCAAGGCGCTTTCTTGGCGAAGATGTTCTTGCCCTGCGCGGACTCGGCGGGTTTGATTACGCCAGCCTTGACCTCAGAAGATTTCAGGCCCATCAGGAAGTCCGTGACCGCCGCCGCATCGCTGGCCGACAGCTTGGGATGATCGGCCGGATTCCTGTCGGTAAGCGAGTTGTATTTCAGCGGGCGGATCGGTTTGGGATTCTGCAGCCATGCCGCAAGCCATGGCTTCTGGAATTTGCTGCCGGCATACCACAGCTCCGGCCCCTTCTTCGCCAATTGGTCGGCTATCGTCTTTTCCTTCGCCGGGCCGTCGGTGTAATGACAACCTGTGCAGCTCTTCTTGAAAATCGCGTCCCCACCAGCCGCGTAGCCCGGTGCTGCTGCAACCAGCAAAGCCGCGCCGATGGAGACGGTAACTGCCAGCAATCTCATGTCGCACTCCTTTCCATTTCCGTGAATTCAAAAAGTCAATCGATACGAACCGCCGCCATTTTATTTTATTTTATTTTATTTTCGCTCCAATTCACTTGAGGATTTCGGGTATTTTCTTGAGGATTTCGGGTATTTTGGGAGCCTCCAGGCCGACGGGGATGCCCCAAAGATACCCGCAAATCCATGCTGCACGGAATCGATAATATCTTTTCCAAGGATAATACTATCAGCGGATGCAAAGCGGGAATTGACGAATGGCGGCTGGCGGCCTCCATCGCTTGACCGGGCAACGCCGGATGGGTTCTACTACTGGAACTGTAGCAGGCGGCCCGGACAAATATCCGGCAGGGCTAACCGGTGCGGCAGGAAATCCCGGCCAGATAAACGGAGCCACTTCCAGATTTCAGGAGAAAGTTGTGAAGCAATACAGCAAACGCATGGTAATCGCCCATTGGCTGACTCTGCTACTGGTATTCGTGGCCTGGTATCTCGGGGATGGAGTGGCAAAGGCTCGGCATGCGGAAGGCGCGACTCTGGTCGCATACTTTTCGCATGCACTGATTGGCATCTCGGTGCTGTTCCTGACGATATTGCGCCTGACTTTCCGTAATGTGGACGGCACGCCACCGCTGGTGAGCCAGGCGCTGATGGATTGGCTGGCCAAGGGAGTCCATCACCTGCTCTATGCCCTGCTACTGCTGATGCCGGTAGTCGGCTTTATGACTTTTCTGACCAGCAGCGTGGGCCTGGCTTTGCTGTCTGGCGACACCATTCTGCTTCCCAAGGAATATACCGGTGCCGCCTTAATCCCTCGCACGACGCATGAGATATTGATGTATGGGCTGATCGTGGTGGTGGTAGTGCACATAGCGGGAGTAATCAAGCACCAGTTCATCATGAAAGATGGCATTATGGAGCGGATGTCGCTGCGCAGAAAAAAATGATTGGCACCGGGTGATTGAGTCTTGCATCCTCCTCCGGATTGCAGGGAAGCGCAGCGCCTGACAATATGCTTACGGCTTAAGTAAAAAGATGATTCGCATGAACCCCCAGGTTGCCCAGGCCGTTACCGAAGAATTACGCCCATCATCCGGCGCCTGCCCGCATCAACGCATCCTGGTCGCACTGGATTCCTCAGACCATGCCAACGCCGCGCTGCGCGTAGCGGCGGAACTGGCGGGATTGGCCAATGCCTCCGTGATCACCGGCTCCCATGTGTACGCCGCCAAGCTGCACGACATGCGCTTCCGCCAGATGGAAGGCGGCCTGCCCGAACAGTTCCGGCAGGAACATGAACTGGAACGCCAGCGCGATGTGCACGACGACCTGATCACCCGCGGTCTGGCTATCATCACCGACTCCTATCTCGACCAGGCCGCAACCCATTGCGATCAACTCGGCATCGACTTCAGGCGTTGCTCGCTGGAAGGAAAAAATTACCGCGCGCTCGCGCGGGAAACCAATTCCGGCGCTTATGACCTGCTCGTCATGGGCGCCCTGGGGCTCGGCGCCATCCAGGGCAGCCGCCTGGGGAGTGTATGCAAACGGGTGGTGCGGCGTTCAAACATCGATACCCTGGTTATCAAGGAACCCGGCCGTTCAATCAAGGAAGGCCCGATCGTCGTCGCGGTGGATGGCTCATCCAAGGCGTATGGAGGCTTGGTGACTGCGTTGACGTTGGCCAGACACTGGCAAGTGCCCGTCAATGTCATCGCCGCCTTCGATCCCTATTACCACTATGTCGCGTTCAATCGCATCGCCAGCGTGCTGTCCGAAGAGGCGGGCAAGGTCTTCAAGTTCAGGGAGCAGGAAAAACTGCACGAAGAGATCATCGATTCGGGATTGGCCAAGATATACGACGGCCACCTCGCGGTCTCGCGTTCGATGGCCAAAGATTTTGGCGTCGAAATAGAAACCGAACTGCTGGCCGGCAAGCCCCACGACGCCATCGAAAAATATGTCAGGAAGATCAAGCCCTCGCTGCTGATCGTTGGCAAACTGGGCATCCATGCCGACGACGAGCTCGACATCGGCGGCAACAGCGAGCACCTGCTGGAAAACATCGACTGCGCGATCCTGCTCGGCATGCGCGAGCATCAGCCGCAAATCGATGTCGTCTCCGGCGTCACCACCTCCTGGACCCATGAAGCCGAAGCCAGGATGGAGCACGTGCCCTCCTTCGTGCGCAACATGGCGCGCATGGCCATCCTGCGCTACGCGCAGGAACACGGCCACACCGTCATCACCCGGAAAATCGTGGATGAGGCAACCGCCCAGCTCATGCCGAACCGCGCGGAACAGGCCATGGAAGAAATCGTCGCCGCCTACGATGCCGGAGACCTGAAGCGCAAACCCAATGCGGAAGATGCCCTGCGCTGGTCAGAAGAAGCCGTCGCGCTGCTGCGCGGCATCGAAAACCTCGCTGTGCGCGGCAACCTCAGCATGCGCGCCGAGAAAAAAGCCCGCCAGGAAAAAAGCAACGGGGTGGAAGCCAGGCACTTGCAGCCGTTCCTTACCGACGAAGCGCCGGACGATGCGCAGCCCGCAACATTCTCAATCCACTGGCAGACCGCCGCGCTGGCACGCCTGATGCGCGTGCCCGAAGGCTTCATGCGCGAAAAATGCAAGCAGAGCATCGAGAATTTTGCGCGGCAGAATGGCTATACCGAAATCACCCTGGAGGTGGCGGAAAACGCCCTCAGGCTGGCCCGCAGCGAAATGGAAAAAACCATGCAGGAACAAAGCGCGCCAGATTCCAAACCGGCGCAGGGTGGATGCCCGTTCGGCCACGGCAAAAAAGCAAGGAACCCTCAAGGCCCGGGCCGATAGCGCAGACCGACTTTGGATTGGACAAGAAAGGCAAAAGCCAGGACATCCCGCCCGACCGTCCACTTCCGGCGCATTGCGAACGGCCGGCCAAGCCGCCCTGGATAACCATGTACCTGTTCCGGTTGAACAAGCCCCCGGGAAATGCTAGTCTTCCCGCCACAAATCATGGCACTTTCCGATTACATCCTCACCTTCGGCCAGCACCTGCTTGAGCAGCACGGCCAACGGATCCACAAGATTGCCCTCGACGCCGGTTTCACCTGCCCAAACCGGGACGGCGCCAAAGGCATCGGCGGCTGCACGTTCTGCAACAACAGCTCGTTCAGCCCCAACGGACCCGAACAGAAAACGCTGGAAACGCAGCTGGACAGCGGGCGGAGCGCCATCTCGAAGCGGACGCGCGCGAAGAAATACCTTGCCTATTTCCAGGCCTACACCAACACCTATGCCGACGTGGCGGAGCTGGATGTCATGTATCGCCAGGCCATGACCCAGCACGACATCATCGGCCTTTCGGTCGGGACGCGGCCGGATTGCGTGTCCGGCGCAGTGCTCGACCTGCTCGCCGGATACCGCGACGAAGGGCGCATCGTGTGGCTGGAGCTCGGCCTGCAGTCGGCTTTCGACGAGACCCTGCGCCGCGTCAACCGCGGCCACGGGCTGAAGGAATACCGCGAGGTGGCCATCGAGGCGCGGCGGCGCGGCATCCCCCTGTGCACTCACCTGATTCTCGGCCTGCCCGGAGAAGACGAGTCGCATTATCATGCCAGCCTCGACACCGTGCTGGACATTGGCGTGGACGGGCTGAAGCTGCACCCGCTGCATGTAGTGAAGCACACCGTGCTGGCAAATCAGTGGCGGCGCGGCGAATACCGGCCGCTGCAGCGCGAGGAATATATCCGGCATGCCTGCGACCTGATCGAGCGCACGCCGGAGCACATCGTGTTCCATCGCGTTACCGGCACCGCGCCGAAGGATATCCTGCTAGCGCCGGAGTGGTGCTCGCAGAAATGGAACGTGCTCAACGGCATCGAACTGGAACTGGCGCGGCGCGGCCGTCGCCAGGGGAGCCTGGCCGGAACGCCCTGGATTAGAGAGGAAATACTGGATGCAGCGTAAGATCGAACTAGTATGCCCGGCGGGCAGCCTGCCGGCGCTGAAAACGGCAATAGACAACGGCGCGGATTGCGTCTACATGGGGTTCCGCGACGACACCAACGCGCGCAACTTCACCGGCCTGAACTTCGGCGTCGACAACGCGAAGGAAGGCGTGCGCTATGCCCACGCCAAGGGCAGGAAGGTGCTACTGGCGCTGAATACCTACCCGCAGGCCGACGGCTGGCAGCGTTGGACATCGGCCATCGACCATGCCGCCGAGCTGGGCATGGATGCGGTAATCCTCGCCGATCCAGGGCTGATGCAGTATGCCGCGAAGACTCACCCCAACCTGCGCCTGCATCTTTCGGTGCAGGGCTCGGCGACCAACTACGAGGCGATCAATTTCTACCACGAGATGTTCGGCATCCAGCGCGCCGTGGTGCCGCGCGTGCTGGCGCTGGCGCAGGTCGAGCAGCTGATGGCCGGCACCCAGGTGGAGATCGAGCTGTTCGGTTTCGGCGGGCTATGCGTGATGGTGGAGGGGCGCTGCGCGCTGTCCTCCTACGCCACCGGCGATTCGCCCAACACGCGCGGCGTGTGCTCGCCGCCCAAGGCGGTGCGCTGGGAGGAAACGCCCAAGGGGCTGGAATCGCGTCTGAACGGCATCCTCATCGACCGCTACGATGCCGGCGAGAACGCCGGCTACCCGACCCTGTGCAAGGGTCGCTTCGACGTGGAGGGCGAAACCTATTACGCCATTGAGGAGCCCACCAGCCTCAACACCCTGGAACTGCTGCCGGAACTGGTGCGCATGGGCATCGCCGCGATCAAGATCGAGGGGCGCCAGCGCAGCCCCGCCTACGTCGAGCAAGTCACCAAGGTGTGGCGTCAGGCCATTGACAACTGCCTGCGCGATGCCGGAGCGTTTGCCGTCAAACCGGCATGGCAGGCGGAGCTCGGCAAGGTGTCTGAAGGGCAGTCACAGACGCTCGGCGCGTACTATCGTCCCTGGAAATAAGATATGAAGCTAGCTCTCGGCCCCGTCCTCTACTATTGGGATCGCGACACCATGCTCGGGTTTTACGACGAGATGGCCAGCGCGCCCGTGGACATCATCTACCTCGGCGAAACCGTCTGTTCGCGCCGCCACCTGCTGCGCCTGCAGGATTATCTGGACATGGCGGAACGGCTCACCGCCGCCGGCAAGGAAGTGGTGCTCTCGACGCAGACGCTGATCGAGTCCGAAAACGACCTCAAGACGCTGCGCAAGATCGCCGAAAACGAAAATTTCCGCGTCGAGGCCAACGACATGGGTGCGGTGCGCCTTCTGGCGAACAAGATGCCGTTCGTGGCAGGCCCGTTCCTGAACATCTACAATCCGCAGACCCTCGACATGCTCACCGGACTGGGTGCAACACGCTGGGTGATGCCACTGGAAATGTCGCGCGAGGCGCTGGTCTCGATCAACAACAACCGTCAGACGAAGCTGGAAACCGAGGTATTCGCCTACGGCCGCCTGCCGCTGGCCTTTTCGGCACGCTGCTTCACCGCGCGCCACCACAACCTGCAGAAGGACGACTGCCAGTTCAAGTGCCTCGATTACGAGGACGGCCTCGCCCTGAAGACCCGCGAGGGCCAGCCCTTCCTGAACCTGAACGGCATCCAGACCCAGTCGGCGCTGGTGCATAACCTGATCGGCGAACTCGATTCCCTGCAGGGCGCAGGGGTAGATGTGGTGCGGGTCAGCCCGCAGGCGCACCATAGCGGCAAGATACTCGGCCTGTTCCGTGAAAGCATGGAGCAGCGCCTGACGCCCGAACAGGCCTTGGCACAGATCAAGGACCTGATGCCGGCCGCGTCCTGCAACGGCTACTGGCACGGCAAACCCGGCCTCGATTTCATCCGCGACTAGAGTGAGGTGATCGCATGAAGCCCTTCCTGATTCCGCAACCTGTCGGCAACCTGATCTCGCTGCTGCCGCGCTACCCCCACTCGCTGATTTTTGCGCGCGCCATCAACCTGGCGCTGGGCGACAGGCTGCACGACGAGACCTGGCAGCCCCTGCACGGAAAACAGGTCTGCATCCGCGTCAAAGATGCCGGCCTGACCTTCCACTTCACCCTCGGCGCACAGGGGCTGCTCGCGCGGCACGCGGTCTCCCGCCCCGACCTGTCCATCAGCGCCAGCGCGCAGGATTTTTTCCTGCTCGCGCTGCGCAAAGAAGACCCGGACACGCTGTTCTTCAGCCGCCGGCTGGTCATGGAGGGAGATACCGAAATGGGGTTGCTGGTGAAGAACACGCTGGATGCGATGGAGCTACCGCCGCTGGATTTGGGCGCCCTGCTGCCGGTGCGCCTGCTCAACAAACTCCGTACGCGCCTGCTGGCGTAATTCAATTATTCGTCTATTCGGTTATCAGAAAAAAGGGCGCGATAAATCGCGCCCTTTTTCTGCCACTGTAAAAACCCGGTTCAGTTTTCCAGATAGTCCACCAGGATGCCGCTGGTCAGGCGCAGGCGCTGGCTGATCAGTTGCGCGATCTTGAACAGCAGTTGCGCCGAAAGCGCGGGCTTGTCGCGCATGATCTGCATGAAGTTTTCCTGGGTCAGCACGGCCAGTACCGACGGCGCAACGACCACCGCCGTTGCTGAGCGCGGCTCGCCGTCCACGATGGTCATTTCGCCCAAGCTACGGCCGGGAAGGATCGTGGTAACGGTCTTGTCCACGCGCCGGTTGTCTTCCTTGTGAACCTCGAGCTTGCCTTCGAGCACGACGCACATGAAGTCCCCCTTGTCGCCCTCGCGGAAAAGTACTGCGCCTGGGGCGGCGCGATATATCTGTAGATACTCAGACAACGCCTTGATTTGCGCCCACTCGAGATCCTTGAACATCTGCACGTTCTCGAGCATGGCCGCAATCCGATCCGAAGACGTCGTTCCCGACTGGGGATGCTGGCGCCGGTCTGGAGTCGCGCCTGCGGCTTGCTGGCGGCGCTCCGGAAACAGCTTGCCGGGCTCCAGCATCTCAAGCGACGCCAGGGATGATTTTGCGCTATCCAATGCCACGATTCGCCGTTCCGTTTTCCATCAGGTGTTCTGCACCACCACTTTCGGGAACACGGCGCTGCGGTTCTGCGCCATGTCCGCGATCTTGACCGCGATGCGGCGCGCGATCTGCTTGTATACCTTCGCGACCTGGCCGTCGGGATCGGCGACCACCGTCGGTTTGCCGGAATCGGTCTGTTCGCGGATGCGGATGTCCAGCGGCAGGCCGCCGAGAAACTCGACGTTGTAATCGGCGCACATCTTCTCGCCGCCGCCCGATCCGAAAATATGCTCCTCATGCCCGCACTTGGAACAGATGTGCGTGCTCATGTTTTCCACGATGCCGAGGATCTTGATGCCGACCTTCTCGAACATCTTGAGTCCCTTGCGCGCATCCATCAGCGCGATGTCCTGCGGCGTGGTCACGATCACCGCGCCGGTGACCGGCACCTGTTGCGCCAGCGAGAGCTGGATGTCGCCGGTGCCGGGTGGCAGATCGACAACCAGGTAATCCAAGTCGTCCCAGCGCGTCTGGCGCAGCAGCTGTTCCAGCGCCTGCACGACCATCGGGCCGCGCCAGATCATCGGCGTGTCGTCGCCGCCGATGAGGAAGCCGATGGACATCGCCTGCAGGCCGTGATTGATCATCGGCTCCATGAAGTGGCTGCCGTCCGTATTGGGCTGGCCGGAAATACCCAGCATGGTCGGTTGCGAAGGCCCGTAGATGTCGGCGTCCAGCATGCCGACGCGCGCGCCCTCGGCGGCCAGCGCCAGCGCGATATTGACCGCGGTGGTGGACTTGCCCACCCCGCCCTTGCCGCTCGCCACCGCGATGATGTTGCGCACGCCGTCCACCAGCTTCGCGCCGTGCGGCACCGCGTGCTGCACCACCTTGCTGGTCACGTTGGCGCTGACGCTACTGCCCGGCAATGCCGCCTTGAGATGCGCTTCGATCATGGCGCGTATCTCGTCCAGCACGCTCTTCGCGGGGTAGCCGAGCGCGATATCCACCGACACGTTGTTGCCGTCGATCTTGACGCTCTTCAGGGATTTGCCGCTGGCGAAATCCTTCTGGGTATTCGGGTCGATCAGATTCTTCAGTGCGCCTTGCACATCAGCTTCGCTAAAACTCATCATTTACTCCTGAAATCATTTGAAAAACTGAAAACCGGTGCCAATCTGCCCGGCTATTCTAACTCAATGGCTGCAGCCGCCACTCCCGCAACCGCCTTTCTGGGGCTCCGGCTCGCTGCCGGGCTCGCGGCTTCCGCCCGCAGCAGCCAATTTCTCCAGATACTCCTGCCACAACTCGGCCTGATGCTTGCCCAGATTGTAGAGATAATCCCAGGTGTAAAGGCCGGAGTCGTGACCATCGTCGAAGACGATCTTCATCGCATAATTGCCGACCGGCAAAACCTCAAGCACCTTCACATCCCTCTTGCCGACCTGCAGGGTCTCCTGGCCGACGCCATGCCCCCTCACCTCGGCCGACGGCGAGTGCACCCGCAGAAACTCGTAGGGCATTTGAAAGCATGCGCCATCGTCAAATGCGATCTCGAGCGCGCGGGATTGCTGATGTAATTTAATTTCCGTAGGGTGTCCTGACATGATTCCAAATTCCGTTGGTAGTGAAAAACCGCGCCGCACAGCAGGCGCCAATCAACCTGAATAGCAATTTTGCGACGGGAAAATATTAAGTTGCGATGGTGCTGCGATGACTCATACAACCAAGCAAAAACACAGGCAAGTCACTATACGCAACTCGCGCGGGAGCATCAAGACCGGATGTCCCTGATTGGGACGATGTTATTGGCCGTTATCGCCCATCTTTTCGCGGTGAACCGCCCGGCAAGGTTAACCGCAGCCGCGTTTTAGTTCGGTGCGAGGTGCGCAGGGTGATAAAATCGCGCTCCAAAATTTTCCGAAGTCAGGTTTTTAATGCTTTCCACCGCAAACATCACCATGCAATTTGGCGCCAAGCCGCTTTTTGAAAACGTCTCCGTGAAGTTCGGCGACGGCAACCGCTACGGCCTGATCGGCGCGAACGGCTGCGGCAAGTCCACCTTCATGAAGATCCTCGGCGGCGACCTGGAGCCGTCTTCCGGCAACGTGATGCTGGACAAGAACGAGCGCCTCGGCAAGCTGCGCCAGGACCAGTTCGCCTACGAAGATATGCGCGTGCTGGACGTGGTGATGATGGGTCATAGCGAGATGTGGGCGGCAATGAGCGAGCGCGACGCGATCTACGCCAACCCGGACGCCAGCGAGGAAGACTACATGCGCGCCGCCGACCTGGAGGCGACCTTTGCCGAATACGACGGCTACACCGCCGAGCCGCGCGCCGGTGAACTGCTGCTCGGCGTGGGCATCGCCATCGAGCTGCACAACGGCCCGATGCGCGAAGTCGCGCCCGGCTTCAAGCTGCGCGTGCTGCTGGCGCAGGCGCTGTTCTCCAACCCGGACATCCTGCTGCTCGATGAACCGACCAACAACCTCGACATCAACACCATCCGCTGGCTCGAAGACATCCTCAATGCGCGTAACTCGACGATGGTCATCATCTCGCACGACCGCCACTTCCTGAACAGCGTGTGCACCCACATGGCCGACCTCGACTACGGCAGGATCACCGTGTATCCGGGCAATTACGACGACTACATGTTCGCCTCGACGCAGGCGCGCGAACAGCAGTCCGCCGACAACGCCAAGGCCAAGGAAAAGATCGCCGAGCTGAGGGCCTTCGTCGCGCGCTTCTCGGCGAACGCCTCCAAGGCGCGCCAGGCCACCTCGCGCGCGCGTCAGATCGACAAGATCAAGGTCGAGGACATCAAGCCCTCCAGCCGCCAGTACCCGTTCATCCGCTACGAATACGACGAACGCGAGAAGCTGCACCGCACCGCGGTGGAGGTGCAGCAGATGGCCAAGGGCTTCGACCGCATGCTGTTTTCCAACGTGAATTTCCGCATCGATGCGGGCGAGAAGGTTGCCATCATCGGCCCGAACGGCATCGGCAAGACCACGCTGCTGCGCTGCCTGGCGGGAGACCTCGAACCCGATACCGGCACCATCAAGTGGGCGGACAAGGCCAAACTCGGCTACTACGCGCAGGACCACGCGCACGAGTTCGCCGAGGACAAGACCCTGACCGACTGGATGACCTACTGGCGCGGCCCGCACGATGACGACCAGGTGGTGCGCGGCACGCTCGGGCGCCTGCTGTTTTCCGGCGACGAAGTGAAGAAAAGCGTCAAGGTGCTGTCCGGCGGCGAGAAGGGGCGCATGCTGTTCGGCAAGCTGATGCTGCAGCGCCCCAACGTGCTGCTGATGGACGAGCCAACCAACCACATGGACATGGAATCCATCGAGTCGCTCAACACTGCACTGCTGGAATACAAGGGCACGCTGATCTTCGTCAGCCACGACCGCGAGTTCGTCTCCTCGCTCGCGACGCGCATCATCGAGATTTCCGCGAAGGGCGTGACCGACTACCATGGCACTTACGAAGAGTACCTGCGCGACCAGGGAATGGCACTTTAACCGATAGGAACCAACATGGCCGAACACCGCTATACGCTGACACTCTCCTGCCCGGACCGGGTCGGCATCGTCGCGGCGGTGAGCGGCTTTGTTGCGCAGCATGGCGGCTTCATCGTCGAGGCGAGCTACCATACCGATCAGGAGACGCAGCGGTTTTTCATGCGCCAGGAAATCCGCGCCGACTCGCTGCCGTTCGATGCGGCGGGATTGCGTACGCGCTTTGCCGCGCTGGCAGAACAATTCAGCATGGACTGGCAGGTCAGCGATTCCGCCGTAAAAAAACGCGTGGCGGTACTGGTCAGCAAACAGGATCATTGCCTCAACGACCTGCTGCACCGCTGGCGCAGCGGCGAGCTGGAAGTAGAGATTCCCTGCGTGATCTCCAACCATGAAGACCTGCGCGGCTTCGTCGAATGGCACGGTATCCCGTTCCATCATGTCGCCATGCAGGACAAGGCTGCGGCCTTTGCAGAAATTGCGCGCCAGTTCGATGAAACGCGCGGCGACGTGATGGTGCTGGCGCGCTTCATGCAGATCATGCCGCCGGATTTATGCGCCCGCTATGCCGGGCGCATCATCAACATCCACCACAGCTTCCTGCCCTCCTTCGCGGGCGCCAAGCCCTACCACCAGGCCTACCACCGCGGCGTGAAGCTGATCGGCGCGACCTGCCATTACGCGACCGCCGAACTGGATGCCGGCCCGATCATCGAGCAGGACACCACGCGCATCGACCACGGCGACACCGTGGAAGACATGGTGCGCTACGGCAAGGATATCGAAAAAACCGTGCTGGCGCGCGGCCTGCGCTATCACGTCGAGGATCGCGTGCTGGTGTGCGGCAACAAGACCATCGTGTTCCGTTGATTTCCTAAAGCGCGTCTGTGCCGGACTCGCCGGTGCGGATGCGGATCACCTGATCGAGGTCGGACACGAAAATTTTGCCGTCGCCGATCTTGCCGGTGTGCGCGGATTTTTCGATGGCTTCCAGCACCTGTTCCAGCAGGCCTGCTTGCACGGCGGTCTCCAGTTTTATTTTTGGCAGGAAATCCACCACGTATTCCGCGCCGCGATACAGCTCGGTATGGCCCTTTTGCCGCCCGAAGCCCTTGACCTCGGTGACGGTGATGCCCTGCACGCCGATCTCGGAAAGCGCCTCGCGCACTTCGTCGAGCTTGAACGGCTTGATGATGGCGACGACCATTTTCATGACTATCTCCTCTGCGAATCTAGAATGCGCGTGTCACCGACAATACGGCAACCCCCTTGCCCCAGTCACCGCCAAACGCGGGATAGGTGTAGAACGGACTGGCGTTGGTGTCGGTATAGGCCGCGGTCACCAAATAGCCGCTGAAATCCCTGGACACGCTCAGCTTGTAGTCGGTATAGGTCGGCGTGTTGGCGAAGGCTGCGGCGGCGGCATCCTTGTAGGTCTGTCTGCCCGCGTGCGCGCCGAAGGTGAAGCCAGTGCCCCCCAGGGGAACGCTGGCGTTAAGCTCAAAGTAGCTGGTGCCCACCGCACCCGGAACAGTCAGGAACTGCCCCAGTCCATAGGAGTACTTGGCGGCGACCCACTTGTAGCCGAGCGCGCCATAGACCTCTTCGGTATCGGCCTTGGCAAAACCGGCCGCGGCGGTGTAGCTACCAGGATAGTTATAACGGATGAAACCGACATCGTAAGTAAAGTCACCTGCAAAGCCGTTGCGGAAACCAAACCAGGTATCCAGTTCCAGGGTGACGCTGCCGGTCGCCACCGCGCCGCTGTCGGCGATCCAACTCACGTTCGAACCCCATACGCCCGCGTACAGGCCGCTGGCATGGGTATAGTCGATGCTGCCCTGCAGCGCCGGATTGTGGGAGGCCTGCGAAATGCCGCGAAAAATATAGTCGGTGGTGAAGCCGATGTTTGCGCTGAAGACATGCGGAGACGGTGGCGCATCCGCCATGGCCATGCCGGATGCCGCCGCCAGCAGCAAAAATAACAGTTTGTGCTTCATCACGTTTCCTTTTCTCGAGTCAAGAACGAGAGGAAAAATCTCCACGTCCCTTCCTCAGCAGGATGCGTGCCAAACTGAATTATGTTTGAATTACACTATGTTGCGGGCTAGGCAGCACCTGCCGGAGCGAGCCAATGCATGTTCCTGGTGCGTATCGGAAACACCCTCGCACCCATGAGGTGCGGCAAGCAAACGCTTAACTTGCTACACTTCGGGGCGCATCAACTACGGGAGAACAAACCATGCCTGATACAAAAATTTTTGACGACCTGTCCGCCAAGATCAGCGAACTGGTGAAGAACAGCCCCGCCAGGGACATCGAGAAGAATGCCCGCGCCATGCTCATGCAGGGCTTCGCCAAGCTGGATCTGGTGACGCGCGAAGAATTCGACGTCCAGGCACAGGTGCTGGCGCGCGCGCGCCAGCACCTCACCGCGCTGGAAGCGCGCGTCGCGGAACTGGAAGCGCAGCGCAACACCGCCGCAAAGTAATTTATGAGCGCCTCTGAAAACTCAGAGGTAACTTCATGAGCTTGGCTGTTCTCTACAGCCGCGCTTTATCCGGCATGGAGGCCGCGCTGGTCACCGTCGAGGTGCACCTCGCCAACGGCCTGCCAAGCTTCACCATCGTCGGGCTGCCTGAAACCGAGGTCAAGGAAAGCAAGGACCGCGTGCGCGCGGCCTTGCAGAACTGCCAGTTCGATTTTCCGGCGCGCCGCATCACCGTCAACCTCGCCCCCGCCGACCTGCCCAAGGAAAGCGGACGCTTCGATCTGCCCATTGCGCTCGGCATCCTCGCCGCGACCGGCCAGATTCCCTCCGACCGACTGAATGATTATGAATTTGCCGGAGAGCTCGCGCTGACCGGAGAGCTGCGCCCGATCCGCGGCGCGCTGGCGATGACCTATCGCGCCTCGAACAGCGGGCGCGCCTTTATCCTGCCGCAGGCCAATGCCGCCGAAGCCGCGCTGGTGGAGGAGGCAACCGTCTATCCGGCGCAATCGCTGCTACAGGTCGCCGCGCACCTCGCCGGACGCGAAGTCCTCGCGCCGTATGACAGCCCACCGCAGAGGGTCGCGCCGCATTACCCGGACATGCGCGAGGTGAAAGGCCAGGCGCAGGCCAAGCGCGCGCTGGAGATCGCCGCTGCCGGCGGGCACAGCGTGCTCATGGTCGGCCCGCCGGGTACCGGCAAGTCCATGCTGGCGGCGCGCTTCCCCGGCATCCTGCCGCAGATGTCCGAGGAAGAAGCTCTGCAGAGCGCGGCGCTGCAATCGCTCGACGGCAGCTTCGACGTGGCGAAGTGGAAGACCCGCCCCTACCGGTCGCCGCACCATACCGCGTCCGGCGTAGCGCTGGTCGGAGGCGGTGGCAACCCGCGCCCCGGCGAAATCTCAATGGCGTTGCACGGCGTGCTGTTCCTCGACGAGTTGCCGGAGTTCGAGCGCAGCGTGCTGGAAGTGCTGCGCGAGCCGCTGGAATCCGGGCGCATCACCATCTCGCGCGCCGCGCGGCGCGCTGATTTCCCCGCGCAGTTCCAGCTCATCGCGGCGATGAACCCGTGTCCCTGCGGCTACCTCGGGCACTACAACGGCAAATGCCGCTGCACGCCCGACCAGGTCTCACGCTACCGCAACAAGATTTCCGGGCCGCTGCTGGATCGCATCGACATCCAGATCGAAGTGCCCGCCGTTGCGCAGGACGATTTGCTCAACAAGGCGGACGGCGAAGTCAGCGCCGACTTGCAGGCGCGCGTGGAAATCGCAAGGCAACGCCAGCTCGCGCGCCAGGACAAGGCCAACGCGCAGCTTACGGTGACTGAGATCGACGAGTTATGCGCGCCGGATGAACAGGGCGCCGTGCTGCTGCAACAGGCCATCAGCCGCCTCAATCTCTCCGCGCGCGCCTACCACCGCGTGCTCAAGGTTGCGCGCAGCATCGCCGACCTGGAAGGGGTTGACGGGATTGAAACCAGACATATTGCCGAGGCGGTGCAGTACCGGCGGCTGAATCTCTAACTAGAACGGCGGCTCACTCGCCAGCGCCAATGGCTCGCCGCCCAGCGGATGGGCAAAACTCAACGCGCTGGCATGCAGCATCAGTCTCTCCGCCCCTTGACCGTACAGCGCATCGCCGAGGATGGGATGCCCGATGGCCGCGAGATGCACGCGCAACTGATGGGTGCGGCCGGTGACCGGCTCCAGCTCCACGCGGGTTGTGCACGTATCCCGCTCACCCTTCGATACCCCAGGGCGAACGTCCTCGCCATACCCCAGCACCCGATAGCGCGTGAGTGAGGGCTTGCCCAACTCATGATCCACCTTCTGCCGCGGGCGGTTCGGCCAATCGCCGGCCAGCGGCAGGTCGATCTCAGCGGATAGAGACTCCACCCTGCCCGCCACCACCGCCACGTAACGTTTTTGCACTTCGCGCTTGCTGAACAGATGCGACAGGCGGCGCTGCATCTCCGCGCCGCGCGCGAACAGCAGCAGGCCGGAGGTCGCCATGTCCAGGCGGTGCACGACCAGCGCGTCGGGAAACTCGGCCTGCACGCGGCTCGCGAGGCAATCCTGTTTGTCCGCGCCGCGCCCCGGCACCGCAAGCAGCCCGGCGGGTTTGTTCGCCACGATGAGGGATTCGTCCTGGTAGATCAGCGCGAGGCCGTGAGGGTGAGGGTGAGGGTGAGGGTGAGGGTGAGGGTGAACAGGTTTCAAGAAGGACAGCCGGTTGCCGGAAAGACCATCAGTCTTTTTCGGATGGCGCCTGGGGCGGGTGGTTTTCTTGCGGTTGCGGCTCGCCGCCGCCCCATCCCCCGGCGGGACGGTTCTTGCTCTGGTCCGCCCAGACGAAGCGGCCGAACAGCACGCAGCCTTTCATGCCCGGACTGCAGGGCAGGTCGTTCACCTTCTGGCATTTGCCTTCGTGTTCGTGCGGACATCCCCAGGAGCTCATGTGCTTTTCATTTCCCCGTCAAATTCTGACCTTGTGCGCCCAACTCTAGCACACTCGCCTAACGCATCCCGCCCGGCGCACGCCAGACGCCGGTGATCGGCCTCTCCTGCGCGCTCTCGCCCAGAGGGGGCAAGCCATACATCCCGGTGAGGGTGCGCAGCAGGGTGTAATGGTTGATGCGCTGCGCGGACCTGCCGGGCTTGACCATCGCGCCGGCGAAGATCGTCGCGATGCGGTTGTCCTCCGAGCCGTCGTCCTCATCCCAGGTCACGATCAGCAGGCTGTTGTGCGTCATCGCCCATTGCGCATAGGCCTCGATGTTCCGCGCCAGCCAGGCATCGCCCTGCGCGATGCTGCCGTCGTGCATGTCGTTGAGCTGGTTGGGCACCACCAGCGCCACGGCGGGCAACTGCGCAAAGTCCTGCGGAAACGCGTCGAACGGCTGGTTGAACGCCGCCAGTTCCTTCCAGTTCGCCAGCGGATTGTGCTTGCGCACATACGCGCCGTAGATGCAGCCCTCGAATCCCGCCTCCGGCATGGACTCCGAGTAGCTGACGAAGTTCAGTCCCTGCGCAATCAGGGCGCCGGCAAGATTCTCGCCGCCCAGTTCCAGCGGGCACGCATTGCTGCCGATGCCGCGCGTGGTGCCGGAAAACAGCGCGAGATAATTCGGCTGGCTGGGATGCGCAACGCCGCGCGACCGGGTGAACAGCACGCCACGTTTGGCGAGCGCATTGAGATAGGGCGCCTCGCGGTTGCCGATGATCTGCGAGAACGACCGGTTCTCTTCCACCACGATGACGATGTGATCGGGGCGCGGCAGCGCATCGGCGGCCAGCGCGCTTTGCGCCAGCAACATCAGGGCAAGAACGAAACGCATCAGGCTTTCTTCACAAACTCCGTCTTCAACTGCATCGCGCCGATGCCGTCGATCTTGCAGTCGATGTCATGGTCGCCGTCCACCAGGCGGATGTTCTTCACCTTGGTACCCACCTTGACGACGGAAGACGAGCCCTTGATCTTCAGGTCCTTGATCACCGTGACCGTGTCGCCGTCGGCCAGCACGTTGCCGAACGCATCCTTGTACACGCGCTGCTGCTCGCCGCCCTCGGCGGGCGCGTCTTTCGGCCACTCGTGCGCGCACTCGGGGCAGACGTAGTTGCCGCCGTCCTCGTAGGTGAATTCGGAACTGCATTTGGGACACTTGGGTAGACTGCTCACGACTAAACTCCAGTAATAAAAATTCGATGCGGGTGTACGCTAATGGTAATCGTCTTCGCGCTGATGGCGCACGGCGATGATCGTCACGGTTTCATTGTCCTCGATTTCGAACAGCGCGACATAGCCTGCGCCACCGAACGGAATCACCAGTTCGCGCAGCAAGGCATTCTCTGCAATGGCCTTGCGGCAGGTGAACGGGAATTGCTGCAACAACTCGATGCCTGCGGCGATGGTCTTGCGCGCGTGCTTCGCGGCCTGCAAGTCTTGTTCTGCGATGAAGACAAAGAGCCGTTTCAAATCCTCCTTGGCTTCCAGGGTGTAGCGAACCCTGTAGCTCACTTGCGCGCTTTCTTCCTCGCATCGGCAAGCACGCCATCCAGCTCCTGCAGCACTTCCTCAGAGGAAAAATAGACTCCGGATTTTTTTGCGGCATCGCGCGAAGCCAAGCCGCGCGCGATGAACTCCTGCTGCGCGCGGCGCAGCTCCACGTTGCGCCGCACCGCATCCTCGACAAACGCGGAAAGCGTCTCGCCCGGACGCAGCATCTCCTCGGCGGCCTGCCGGAGTTCGGGCTGCACACGCAGCGCGGGCATGGTGGCGGTTTTCATGGCTTGCCTCGTGTATTGCAAATGTGATGCACATCATCGCCGATGCGGGCGGGAGATGCAAGACGGATGGAGCGATAGGATGGATTGACGAAGGATACCCATCAAGAGAACGATGGATATCGCGTTGCCAACCCATCCTACGTGGGCTGCCAAAGCTCCATTCTTTACAGTTAAACGTAAAAGTAAGGGGCTACGTGCTTTTGCGCAGCCTCGCTTGACCGATGGGGGGCGCGCTCACGATTGCACCATGAACGCTTCATAGGCCCACACGATGCAGAGCGCAGCCAACACCAGCCAGATTGCGATGATGACTGTACCTGCAACCCGGCTCACGGGTTTACCATTCTGGATGGTTTCCTGTGCCCGCGCCCGGCACTCGGCTAAAACTGGATAGGGGATCAATTTGATAGCCAAAGAGATACCTATTGGTATCAGAATGAGATCGTCCAGATAGCCAAGAACCGGCACAAAGTCTGGGATCAGATCAATAGGGCTGAAGGCATAAGCGACGATGCCAGCAACGAGAAACTTTGCATACCACGGTGTTCGTGGATCACGTGCAGCAAGGTAAAGAGCAAAAGTCTCCGCCTTGAGATGACGCGCACGTTTTTTTAGTTCTGCGAGTAATGCCATATCAAAAACGAACTCATCACGCCGCAATCCGTTCCAGCGGGTGGATTTTTTTCAGCACATCGGCCAAAGCTTCTTTCGCCATTTCCGTGTCATAGCGCGTCTGGCCGCGCAACCAGTAGCCGTCAGACAGGCTGAAATACCGGCACAGGCGCAAGTCAGTATCGGCAGTAATCGAGCGCTTGCCATGCACGATTTCGTTGATACGGCGTGGCGGTACGCCGATTGCTTTGGCTAGAGCATACTGGCTCAAACCAAGCGGCTTCAAAAATTCTTCCAGCAAAATTTCGCCGGGATGTATGGGAGGTAATTCACGCATGTTTTTGACTCCTGAATAGTATCTTACGGTTAGTGGTAATCCACGATCTCGACATCAACTGCGCCACCGTTTTCGAAACGGAAACACACACGCCACTGATCGTTGATGCGGATACTCCACTGCCCCTTGCGATTCCCCTTGAGCGCCTCAAGACGATTATTGGGCGGAATGCGCAAGTCTTCGAGGCTGCCAATCATATGAAGTTGTTCCAGCTTCCGGCGCGCTACCCGTTCAATGTTGGCAAACCGGGGAGCACGCTCACGATTGAACAGTGCTTCAGTTTCGCGGCATCGAAAGGATTTAATCATGCGCACATATTAACGCGTCGCGTTAATATGTCAAGCCCGCGCGAAATATGACTTAGATGCTGACCTTAAAAATTCGCGAGGAGGGATAGATGCAAGGCGCACGGAGCTTTGCATGGCCATTCGACTAGGCTGACAAAATACGCCAGCCAAGTCGCTGGTCAACGCAGAAACCGGAATGTACTTAAGGTACATGAGGATTTCGAGTACCGCGCAACGCCGCATAACCAGCCACTTGGCTGCTGTATTTTGGCAGCCTAGTGGAATGGCTAGTAGTTCCATCAGACGCCCTCCGCAGCAATTTTTACAGCTTGTACCCCCGGTGCACCGCCACTACGCCGCCGGTCAGGTTGAAGTACTCGACGCGCTCCAGCCCGGCCTCCTCCATCATCTGCTTCAGCTCATCCTGCCCCGGGTGCATGCGGATGGATTCGGCGAGGTAGCGGTAACTGTCGGAATCGTTGGCGACGAGCTCGCCGATTTTGGGCAGCAGCTTGAACGAGTAGGCGTCGTAGATCGGTTCCAGCGGTTTGGCGATTTTGGAGAACTCCAGCACGATGACGCGCCCGCCCGGACGGATCACGCGGCACATCTCGCGCAGCGCGGCGTCCTTGTGCGTAACGTTGCGTAGGCCGAAGGCGATGTTGGCGCAGTCGAAGTAGTTGTCGGGAAACGGCAGGTGCTCCGCGTCGCACTGCGCGGTCGGCGTGGCGATGCCTTCGTCGAGCAGGCGGTCGCGACCGACGCGCAGCATCGCGTTGTTGATGTCGGTAAGCACGACCTGGCCGCTCGCGCCGACCTTCTTGAGGAACAGCCGCGACAGGTCCGCCGAGCCGCCCGCCACGTCGAGCACGCGCTGCCCCTCGCGCACGCCGCTGACGCCGACCGCGAAGCGCTTCCAGATGCGGTGCAGCCCGACCGACATCAGGTCGTTCATGATGTCGTATTTGCTCGCGACCGAGTCGAACACGCCCGCGACGCGTTTGGCCTTTTCTTCCTCGGCGACGGTTTCAAAACCAAAGTGGGTTTCAGCCATTTCCATACTCCTTAAATGCGTCGCTGAATTTCAGCGGGTCGTGCTCATAGCGAACGTATCTTGTTCAGCAGCGCGGTGGTGGAGCGCTCGTGCAGGAACGGGATGCTGTGCACCTTGCCGCCCCAGCCCTGCACCTCGCGCGCGCCGACGATGTTTTCGATCTGCCAGTCGCCGCCTTTCGCCAGTATGTCGGGGCGTGAGGCGAGGATCAGGTTCAGCGGCGTATCCTCGTCGAACGGCACCACCAGGCTGACCGATTCCAGCGCGGCGAGCACCGCCATGCGGTCGTCCTGCGGGTTGACCGGACGGTCGCCTCCCTTGCCGAGACGCTTCACCGAGGCGTCGCTGTTCACCCCCACGATCAACGCCGCGCCCAGCGCGCGCGCCTGCGCGAGGTAGGTCACATGGCCGCGGTGCAGCACGTCGAAGCAGCCGTTGGTGAACACCAGCGGGCGCGGTAGCATGACGGCGCGCTCGGCGAAGTGTTCCGGCCGACACAGCTTGTGTTCGAAGATGGGGGCCGTGTACATCTATGGCGCCTCGAAAAACCGTAGCGAGCAGTTTGAGTGCAAGGCGCACGGAACGGAGCGACGAGACATATCGAACAGATAGGCGAGGAAGCGAGTACCGCGCAACGCCGCAATCAAACTGCGCAGCAGGTTTTCCGAGGCGTCCATTTAATCGAGGTATTCGAACAGCCGTACCACGCGCTGCACACCGCCGGTGGTGCTGGCGATTTCGGTGGCTGCGTCGGCCTCGGCACGCTTGACGAGGCCCATCAGGAACACCGTGCCGTTTTCCGTGACCACCTTGACGTGTTCGGCGCTGAAGCGCTTGTCCTGCATGAAGCGCAGCTTCACGTCCGAGGTAACCACGCTGTCGCTGCTGCGCGAAGTCAGCGAACTCGGGCTGGCGACGACCAACTCATTGCTCACGTTGCGCACGTTCTCAACGCCGGCCACCAGCCTGCCGATCTCGGCCTTCACCACCTCGCTCGGCGCTTCGCCGCTGACCAGCACGTTGCGGTTGAAGCTCGTGACGTTGACGTGCACCTTGTCCTTGTACTGCTTGCCGATCTGGCTGGATGCCTTATTTTCAATCGCTTCGTCATCGATGTAGGCTCCGCTGGTGCGGCGATCCTGCACCATCATCACGCCGGTTCCGACACCGGCGGCGACCACCGGAAAACAGCCTTGCAGCGAACCGGCCGCAAGCGCGAGCAACAGCAGGGAAACGATACGCATGTCTATTCTCCTAACAGTAGATAATCGATCACGTCGCACAGGCAGTGCAGGGTGAGCAGGTGAACCTCCTGGATGCGCGCGGTGTTCTTCGCATTCACGCAGATCAGCACGTCGCCGTCGCGCAGGGCGCCGGCCATCTCGCCGCCGTCGCGCCCGGTCAGCGCGACCACGCGCATGCTGCGCTCATGCGCCGCGTGGATCGCCGCGACCACGTTCGGCGAGTTGCCGCTGGTGGAAATCGCCAGCAGGCTGTCGCGGGGCATGCCGAGCGCGCGCACCTGCTTGGAAAATATCTGGTTGAAATCGTAATCGTTGGCGATGGAAGTGAGCACCGAGCTGTCCGTGGTCAGCGCGACCGCCGCCAGCGGGAGGCGCTCCTTCTCGAAGCGGTTCACCAGCTCCGCCGCGAAGTGCTGCGCATCGGCCGCCGAGCCGCCGTTGCCGCAGCACAGGATCTTGCCGTCATTGGCGACGCAGTCGAAAAAAACCTGCGCGGCTTCCGCGATGGGCTTAGCCAGCTCTTCCTTGACCTTCAGCTTGAGTTCTGCGCTGTCCTTGAAATGCTTGATGATGCGCTTGCCTATATCCATTGTTATTGTCCCTGCGATGAGCGCGAATATTAACCGAATCAGGCCTCGAACGCATTCCTGAGCCATTCCACGCCGCCCTCGCCCATCAGCACGGCATCGAAGCGGCACGGCGGGATATGCGCGAGGGTGGCGAGATATTGCTGCGCGGTGCGGACGATGCGCTGTCGCTTGCGCGCGTCGATGCTGGCCGCCGCACCGCCAAAGCCGGCATTGCGCCGCAGGCGCACCTCGACGAACACCAGCGTCGTACCGTCTTGCATGATCAGGTCGATCTCGCCGAAGCGGCCGCGGTAGTTCTGCGCCACCGGCTTCAGCCCCTGCCCCTGCAGGTATTGCGCAGCCAATTGCTCGGCCTGCGCGCCGCAATCATTCATGGTTTTCCCAGCCGCGGCTCGGGAATGCCGGCGCGGCAGGTGCGGTCTGCAGATGGCGGGACTGCACCTGCCCCTGCGCGAAAACCGCGGGAACCGCCGTGCGCTGGAAGACATGGCTGTTGAGTTCGATGCGTCCGCTCACCCCGTCCAGCGGCAGGGTGGCGTCGACCTTGCCGGCCAGCAGCAACTGGATCAGGCGGAACGCATCGATGCCCAGCGCATAGAGCCGCTCGTTATCGGCGGAAAGCAACGAGATGGGGCGCGGATAGACCATCACCGCGGGATGGTCGGCCTGCAGCAGCCACGGCATGTCCACGAAGCGGATGCCGTGCAGGTCGTAATTGACCAGGTTTTCGCTGTTGCCGATAAAAATTTGCGAGGTGGCATAGATCGGCAACTTGTTCGGCAGATAGGGGCGGATCAGGCGCGCCTTTTCGGCATCGGCGGCGAGGAACACCACCGTGCCGGCCGCCTCGGCAATGTCGGCAAGCACCGCGGGATCGCCGTCGTATTCGATCTCACGCGAGATCGTGCCGCCCGAACGGTGCCATTCCTCCTCGAAGGCGAACTGCAGCCGCTTGGAAAGCTGCTCGCGCGTGGTGATGACGATGGCCCACTGCAGCCCCTCATGCATCGCCAGTTGCGCGGCCTGCCGCGCCTCGGCTTCCACCGCCATGCCGAAAAAATACAACTGCCCCACAGGCGCGGTTTCCGCCATGTTCAATGCCAGGGTCGGCACCGGAATCTCCTTTTCCGCCGCCAGCACGCCGACGCCGTTGCGCGTCAGCGGCCCCACCACGGCGCGTGCACCATCGGCGACTGCCTGGCGATACAGCGCGGCGATGTCCTTGCCCTCGTCGAAGCAGCCATACACCCGCACCGGCAGCTTCCCCGGCAGCTGCATTTCCAGATCGGCTGCGGCCTCGAAACCCTGCCGCACCGCGTCAGCGGCGGAACCGAAAGCTGCCGATTTCAGCGGCAACAGCAGCGCGATATGCGGTACGGGCTTCGCGTCGTCCGGAGGCGGCACTTCGCCGGCCGGCGCGCCCTCGGTGGCGCAGGCCATGCTGCTCACGTATAGTGCGAGCAGCGCCGACAGCCAGAGGAATGCACGTTGCATAGCGAATATCCGGAAAAATTGGAACCAGCATTATATGTAGTTGCCACCCCGATTGGAAACCTGCGTGACATCACGCTGCGCGCGCTGGACGTGCTGGCAGCGGCGGATGTCGTCGCCGCGGAGGACACGCGCAACACCGCGCACCTGCTCACGCAGCACGGCATCAACGCGAACCGGCTCATGGCAGTGCACCAGCACAACGAGAAGGGTGCAGCGGAGAAAATCGTCGCGCTGCTGCAGGCGGGGCAGAGCGTGGCCTTCGTCAGCGATGCGGGAACGCCCGCCGTCAGCGACCCCGGCGCGTTGCTGGTGCAGGCGGTGCGCGCAGCGGGCCTGCGCGTCATCCCGGTTCCCGGCGCGAATGCGGCGATCGCGGCGTTGTCGGCGGCAGGCCTGGCCGAGCCGCATTTCCTGTTCTATGGTTTCCTGCCCAGCAAGTCCGCCGCGCGCCGTACCGCGCTCGAATCCCTGCGCGACCAGGCCTGCACGCTGGCGTTCTACGAGGCCCCGCACCGCATCGTCGAATGCGTCGCCGATTTATGCGAAGTGCTGGGCGGGGAGCGGCAAGTCGTGCTGGCGCGCGAGATCACCAAACTGTTCGAGACGATCCATGCCTGCCCCTTACGCGATGCCGGGGCATGGCTGATGTCTGACAGCAACCAGCAGCGCGGCGAGTTCGTGGTGCTGGTTTCGGGTGCTGCGCCGCAACCCGGCTTGTCCGCCGAAGCAAGGCACACCCTGGAAATTCTGCTCGACGAGCTGCCGCTCAAGCAGGCGGTGCAGCTCGCCGCAAAGATCACTGCGGCGAGCCGCAACGAGCTGTATCAGCTCGCGCTGGAGATGAAACCTAGTTGACGATCTTCCAGGAGCCGTTCGGCTGGCGGCAGGCAGTTCCGTAGGCCTTCTCCTGCTTGCCGCTGACGGTGACTGTCGTCTGGTATTCGCGGCAGTTCTCGCCGTCGCTAGTCTTGAAGGTGCGGGTCGGCGTTGCAGAAACATCGGCGCCCGTATTCGGGTTGCGCCAAGTGCTGGCCTGATGGTCGCGGTTGTATTCCAGCGCGGACTGTGCCTTGCGCTCATCGTTCTCATCCATGTAGCGCCCCATCTCGCTGCCCACGAGCGCGCCGAGCAGCGTCCCGGCAATGATGGCGGCGGTGCGGCCTTCCCCGCCGCCGACATTGGAACCCAGCACGCCGCCCAGAGTGCCGCCTATGACCGCGCCGCTCTCCTGCTTGGTCTGGCAGGCGGCCAGCGTCACGGACAAGACGGAGAGAAAAAGCATGATCAGGATTCTTTTCATGATGGCACCCCTTATGTGGAATTCGGCGCTCCAATCATAGGGGGTCTCTTGTCGGCGTTATATGCGGGTAATTGCGTATTTTGGAGCCGGCAAGATGCTGAAAGCGGTGTCAGGCCCCAAGATATTCCAGCAGCGCCTGCGCGTTGTTGTGCCCGGCATCCTTCGCCGCGTAGACGAGTGTGGCGCTTCCCCTGCCGAGCGCGGCCCGCAATTCGGCGACAGTTTCAGGCTGCCGGTCGAGCTCGGCAAAGTAACGCCGCCGGAACTCCGGCCAGCGCTCGGGCTGGTGCGCATACCAGCGCCGCAGTTCCGTGGAAGGCGCGATGTCTTTCAGCCACAGATCTACGGCGGCCTTATCCCGGCTCAGGCCGCGCGGCCACAGCCGATCCACGAGAATGCGGATGCCATCGGCTTTTTCCGGCGCCTCATAGGCGCGCTTGATCTGCAGTTTCATGGCGGCAGGGCTGGTTCCCGAATGTTACGCAACCACCTTAACCCGGATCGCCGATGGAGAGCAATACACTGAAAAGCGTAAGCAGGAGCATCGAGAATAAGGTTGTATTTCAAACAAGCGTTTGATATTCTGCCCGGCTTGCAGCGCACCGTTTCATCGGAACGCCAGGGGGAAGGCAGCTGCTTTTCAGACAATTAAAACAGGATACCGAACATGGCAACTCCAACCAGGCCGATAGCTTACACCCTCCTTCTGACCGCCCTGCTGGCGGGCTGCGGCGGGAACGACAAGGGCGCGCCGCCCGGTGGACCGGGCGCAGGAATGCCGCCCCCCGAGGTGGACGTGATCACGGTCGCCGCGGGCAGCGCGACGCTCACGCAAGACCTGCCGGGGCGCTTGCAGGCGTACCGCACGGCGCAGGTGCGCGCGCGCGTCGAGGGCGTGATCGAGAAGCGGATGTTCCAGGAAGGCAGCGACGTGCAAGCGGGCGCGCCGCTGTTCCAGATCGACGCGCGCACCTATCGTGCGGCGGCCGAGGCGGCCCGCGCGGACCTCGCGATCGCGCGCCAGACCGTCGAGCGCTACCAGCCGCTGCTCGAAATCAAGGCGGTCAGCCAGCAGGAATACGACCTCGCGGCGGCCAAACACAAGCAGGCCGAAGCCGCGCTGATCCGCGCCGAGGAAGACCTGGAAAACGCCAGCGTTCCCGCCGCGATCTCCGGGCGCATCGGCCGCGCGCAGGTGACCGAGGGCGCGCTGGTCGGCAAGGGCGAGGCCACCCTGCTCGCGACCATCGAGCAGCTCGACCCGATCTACGTCAACTTCACCCAGCCCGGCGCGGATGTGCTGCGCCTGAAACAGGCTGTCAAGGCGGGCATGCTCAAACACGCCGAATCCGCCAGCGTGGAGATGTTGCTGGAAGACGGCAGCGCCTATCCGAAAGCCGGCAAGATCTTCTTCACCGACATGGCGGTCGACCCGAACACCGGCGCGGTCAGCCTGCGCGCCGAGTTCCCCAATCCGCAGCGCGAACTGCTGCCCGGCATGTTCGTGCGCCTGCGCTTCCCGCAGGCGCAGGCGGACAACGCCATCCGCGTGCCGCAGCGCGCCGTGCAGGCCAACCCGCAGGGGCAGTTCGTGATGATCGTAACCCCCGACGGCAAAGCAGCGCCGCTGCCGGTAAAAACCGGCGGCATGGCGGGCAGCGACTTCATCATCGCCGAGGGTCTGAAGGGCGGCGAGCAGGTCATCGTGAACGGCCTGCAGAAGGCGCGCCCGGGCACGCCGGTGAAAGCGGTACCGGCAAACGGTGCGCAGAAGAAAGCAGAAGACAAGGCAACGCCGCCTGCTGCAAACGGCAAGTCATAAGGGACACCCATGTTCTCCAGATTCTTCATTGACCGCCCGATCTTCGCCTGGGTCATCGCGATCCTCATCACCTTCTCGGGCATCCTCGCGCTGCGCGCCCTGCCGGTCTCGCAGTATCCGTCGGTGGCGCCGCCCACGCTGAACATTTCCGTCACCTACCCAGGCGCATCGGCGCAGGTGGTCGAACAGAGTGCGGTGCAACTCATCGAGCAGGAGATGAACGGCATCGAAAACCTGCTCTACATGGAGTCCAGCTCGCAGGTAAGCTCCGGGCAAGTGTCGCTGACCTTCCGCCCCGGCACCGACATCCAGTTCGCCTCGGTCGAGGCGCAGAACCGCATCAAGCGCGTGGAAGCGCGACTGCCGGACGACGTGCGGCGGCTCGGCGTGACCGTGACCCGCGCCGGGCGCAACTTCGTCATGGTGGTCGCACTGACCTCGCCGGATGGGCGCCTGAACGCCGTCGATCTCGGCAGCTACGCGAGCGCCAGCGTGCTGGAGCCGCTGCTGCGCGTGCCCGGTGTGGGCGAAGTGCTGCTGTTCGGCACCGAGTATTCGATGCGCATCTGGCTCAAACCCGACCGGCTGGAAGCCTATGCCATCTCCCCCGCCGATGTCGGCCGCGCGGTGCGCGCCCAGAACGCGCTGCTGCCGCTCGGCGAAGTGGGCCAATTGCCGGCAGCAGCGGGGCAGGAGGTCAACGCCGTGATCGGCAGCCGCGGGCGCCTCACCACGCCCGATGAATTCGGCGACATCGTCGTACGCGCCAATCCGGACGGTTCCGCCGTGCGGCTCAAGGACATCGCGCGCGTCGAACTGGGCGCGCAGGATTACAGCCGCTCCTCGCGCCTCAACGGCCAGCCCATCGCCGGCATGGCGATACGCATCACGCCGGGAGCGAATGCGCTGTCGACCACGCAGGGCGTGCGCGCCAAGATGCAGGAACTGTCGCGCTACTTCCCGCAGGGCGTGGACTGGACGGTACCCTACGACACCACACGCTTCATCGAACTCTCCATCCACGAAGTGGTGGTGACCCTGCTGGAGGCCGCGGCGCTGGTGGTGCTGGTGATGTTCGTGTTCCTCGGCAGCTGGCGCACCACGGTGGTTCCCGCCGTCGTCGTGCCGGTATCGCTCATGGGCGGGCTGCTCGGGCTGTACGCCTTCGGCTTCTCGATCAACGTGCTCACGCTGTTCGCGATGGTGCTCGCGATCGGCATCGTGGTGGACGATGCCATCGTGGTGGTGGAAAACGTCGAGCGCAACATGCGCACCAACCATCTCGACCCGCGCGCGGCAACCATACAGGCCATGAAGGAGATCACCGGCGCGATCATCGCCATCACGCTGGTGCTCATGGCGGTGTTCGTGCCGATGGCCTTCTTCGGCGGCTCCACCGGCGCGATCTACCGCCAGTTCGCCGTCACGCTGGTAGTGACCATGGCATTCTCCGCCCTGCTCGCGCTCTCGCTCACCCCGGCGCTGTGCGCGAGCCTGCTCAGGCACGACCCGGCAAGCGCAGAGCGCGGCTTCCACGGCCGTTTCAACCGCTTCTTCGGGCGCGTCACGGAACGCTATGCCGGCGGAGTCGATTACACCATGCGCCGGCTGCTGCGCTCCCTCGCGATCTACGTCGTGATCGTCATTGCTGCCGCCTGGACCTACGTGAAGCTGCCCGGCAGCTTCCTGCCGGAGGAAGACCAGGGCTACATCGTCACCGCCATCCAGCTGCCGCCCGCGGCGACGCGCGAGCGGTCGCAGGCCGTGCTGGAAGCGGTCGAGCAGTTCTACCTGAAGCAGCCGCAGGTGGACAAGGTGATCGGGGTGCTGGGCTTTTCCTTCTTCGGCAACGGCCAGAACATGGCGCTCTCCTTCATCAAGCTCAAGGACTGGGACGAGCGGCCGGGCAAGGAAAACTCGGCGCAGGCGCTGGTCAGGCGCGCCAACATGGAGTTCTTCCGCATGAAGCAGGCCATGCTGTTCGCGATCAACCCGCCGCCAATCCCGGAACTCGCCTCGGCCGGCGGCTTCGACTTCCGGCTGCAGGACCGCGGCGGGGTCGGGCGCGACAAGCTGCTCGATGCGCGCAACCAGGTGCTGGGCATGGCGATGGGCGACAAGCGCCTCGCCGCGGTGCGCCCCGAAGGCCAGGAACCCGCACCGCAGCTCTTCTTCGACATCGACCGCGACAAGGCGGAGACGCTGGGCATCAGTTCCACCGACCTCAACGACACCCTGCAATCGCTGCTCGGCGTGTCCTACATCAACGACTTCGTGCGCCAGGGGCGGGTGCTGCGCGTGCAGATGCAGGCCGAGGATACGACGCGCCGCAGCGAAGCCGACCTGTTGCGCACCTCGGTGCGCAACAGTGCGGGACGCATGGTGCGCCTCTCGGAGTTCGTCAGCACCAGATGGGTGGCGGGCTCGGCCAAGCTCGACCGCTACAACGGCCTCGCGGCGATGAAGATCTCCGGCGCGACCGCGCCGGGCGTGTCCAGCGGCGAGGCGCTCGCTGCGATGGAAGCCATCGCGCAGAAGCTGCCGCCGGGCATCGGCTTCGAGTGGTCGGGCATCTCGTCTGAGGAGAAAGTCTCCGGCCAGCAGGCGCCGCTGCTGTTCGGCGTATCGCTGCTGGTGGTGTTCCTGGTACTCGCCGCACTGTACGAGAGCTGGTCGATCCCGCTCGCGGTGATGCTCGCCGTGCCGCTCGGCGTATTCGGCGCGCTGGTCGCGGTGGAGTTGCGCGGCCTGCCCAACGACGTGTACTTCAAGGTCGGACTGATCGCCATCATCGGGCTGTCCGCGAAGAACGCCATCCTGATCGTCGAATTCGCGCGCCGTCTCGAAGACGAGGGACGTGAGCGCCTCGCGGCTGTGCTGGAAGCCTGTCGCCTGCGCCTGAGGCCGATCCTGATGACCTCCATCGCCTTCGTCGCCGGCGTATTCCCGCTGGCCATTTCCACCGGCGCGGGCGCCGAAAGCCGCCGCGCCATCGGCACCGGCGTCATCGGCGGCATGGTCGCCGCCACCGTGCTCGCCATCTTCCTGGTACCGGTGTTCTTCATGGCGGTGCGGCGCATCTTCCCGGGGCATGCACGCAAGCATGCCGAACATGAGGAGAACCGCCATGAGTAAGAAATTTGCAATTGCCGCCATCACGCTGGTGCTGGCCGGCTGCTCGATGACGCCCGACTACCAGCGCCCCGCCGCGCCGGTCGCCGCCGCGTGGCCAGGCAACGCCCAGCCGGGCGGCGCACGCCGCGTCGCGGACACCGACTGGCAGCGCTATTATCCCGACCCGCGCCTGCAAGGCCTGATCGCCGCCGCCTTGGAAAACAACCGCGACCTGCGCATCGCCACGGCTCGCATCGCGGAGGCGCGCGCGCTTTACGGCGTGCAGCAGGCCGACCGGCTGCCGAACTTCAGCGCCACCGCGGGACGCAACGCATCGCTGACCCCGGCGGGCGCGTCGGCGTTCAGCCCCAATGCGATCCACACGCAGCGCTACGACGTGGGCATCAGCCTGGTGTCGTTCGAACTGGATTTCTGGGGGCGGGTCGCAAGCCTGAGCGAGGCCGCCAAGGCCGGCTACCTCGCCACCGAGGCCGCACAGCGCGCCTTCCGCCTGTCGCTGATTGCCGACGTGGCGAATGCCTACCTGTCGCTGCTGGAACTGCGCGAACGCGCGCAGCTCGCCGCAATGACTGCCAGAACGCGTAGCGAAACCCGCGAGCTGACCCTGCGCCGCCGCGACGTGGGCGTGGCCGGCGACCTGGATTTCCTGCAGGCGGACGGCGCGTACCAAGCCGCCGTCGCCGAGCGCGCCAATCTGGAACGCCAGGAGGCCGCCGCTGCAAACCTGCTCGATACGCTGGTCGGTCAGCCGATGGCGCAGATGAAAGACCTGCCCGCTGCACGCGGCCTCGCCGAGCAGGGCATCACCCCCGACCTGATCGCCGGGCTGCCCGCCGAGGTGCTGCTGCAGCGCCCCGACGTGCTGGCCGCCGAGCAGCGGCTGATCGCCGCGAATGCCAACATCGGCGCGGCGCGCGCCGCCTTCCTGCCGCGCGTCACGCTGACCGGCAGCGTCGGCACCGCGAGCCGCACGCTCGCCGGGCTGTTCGAGCCGGGCAGCGGCGCGTGGAGCTTCCAGCCCGCCATCAGCATGCCGCTGTTCGACGCGGGGCGCACCTCCGCCAACGTGGATATCGCCGAGGCGCGCAAGGTCATCGCGGTCGCGGAGTACGAGAAGACCATCCAGCAGGCGTTCCGCGAGGTCGCCGATCTGCTCAATGCGCGTGAGAAGCTCGCCGAGCAGCTTGCCGCACAGCAGGCCAACGCCGCGGCGCAGAGCCGGAGGCTGAAGCTGGTCGAGGCGCGCTACGGAGTGGGCATCGCGAGCCACCTCGAAGTGCTGGACGCGCAGCGCGAAGCCTTCACCGCGCAACAGGGCACGCTGCAGGTGCAGCGCACGTTACTGTCGGCCGCCGCGCAACTCTACAAGGCGCTCGCGGGGCAGGGCGCGCCGCAGGAAGCAGGCAAATGACGGCCAGCATGTCCGCCAGCGAACAAACCCGCGCGCGACTGCTGGATGCGGCACGCGAGACGTTCTCCGAGCATGGCTTCCAGGGCGCGACGGTGCGCGAGATCTGCCGCCGCGCCGGGGCGAACGTCGCCGCGGTCAGCTACCACTTCGGCAGCAAGGACGACCTGCTCGCCGAGGCGCTGAACTTCGCGCAGCTCAGGTCGTTGCAGGCTGACAATCTCGATTCCGGCGCAAACCCCGAGGAACGCCTGCGCCTGTTCATCCGCGACTTCATGCTGCTGTTGCTGGACGAGAAGAACCCTTCCTCGCAATGCCGCATGATGGCGCGCGAACTGGCCGATCCCTCGCCTGCGCTGGACAAGATCGTGCGCGAGGCAATCGCGCCGCTGCATGAATTCCTCTACAGGCTGCTGCGCGAAATTGCCGAAAAAAATGCCGGGGAAGCCGAGTTGCGCCGCTGCGTGCACAGCATCTTCGGCCAATGCCTGTATTACCGCCACTCGCATCCGGTGCTGCAACGCCTGCACCCCAGGCTGCGCTACAGCCGCAAGGAAATCGAGGCGCTGGCCGGACACATCGCAGACTTTTCCCTCGCGGGCGTAGCGCATCTCTCGGGGAAAAGCGCGGATAGTGCTTGAGTTTACTCAAGCTCTCCAACGTGGAATGTGCTGCGCACCCTTACAGGTGCAACCGCGCGAAAGATGCCAAGCAGGCGCTGAACCAACAGGCGCAGCGGCTCATCGACTCGACCGGGTTTCCGCTTTCGCGGGAACGGCAAAGATCAAACCTTGAATTGCGCAACTATGTCGTTCAAGCTGCCCGCAATGCTGCGCAGGTCATTGGCATTTTCAGCCACTGCCTCACTTGCGTGTGCGGTTTGCTCAGACATTTGAGTAATCCCCTCCATCGAATTTGCTACCGCTTTTGCGGCCGCGTCCTGTTCTCTCACGGCTCGTCCAATCTCATTGATATGGCTGTTGATAACACCGGCCCCCGCTGCGAGGCTGGTAAGGATGGCATCTGCTTTCTGTGAAAGTTCGAGACAGGTGGCGACAAGCGCCACGTTTTCATCCATGGAAGTGCAAGTGTTGCCGATGTCTTGCTGTATCTCCGCAACCATCACCGAAATATCCTGTGTGGATTTTCCAGTCTGTTCAGCGAGCTTTCTGACTTCATCTGCGACCACGGCAAAGCCGCGACCTTGCTCCCCGGCCCTGGCCGCTTCGATTGCGGCGTTGAGCGCCAGCAGGTTCGTCTGATCCGCAATCCCCTTGATCGTTTCCACTATCCTGTTAATTTGTGAAGAACGCTCCGACAGGGACTGGACAAGCACTGCGGTTTGTCCGGTGTTCTGAGTCAGTCGCTCCATGCTCTGCTGGACTTCGCCAATCGCCGCAGACCCCTGCATGGCAGCATCGCGATTTTTCACCGAAATTTCGTCGCTGCTTCTTGCAGAATCTGCCACCGAGGTAATTGATACCGATAGCTGCTCGATTGCCGCAGCGATTGCCGTACTCTTTTCCGATTGCTGCGCTATCGAGTCACTGATGCTCCACGATCCCGAGGCAACGGCCTCGGCACTGGCTTTAACACTGCCACTGCTCTCCCTTACGGAGAGCAGCGCTGCCCGCATTTTCCGGAGGAGATCATGGAATGCCCTGGCGATGCGCCCGATTTCATCGAAGGATTTTACGCCGGTTGACATTGTAAAGTCCTTGTTCTGCGTGATGATGACCATGGCCGATTCAAGCGCCGACACCGGAGTGGCAATGGAGCGGATAATCCACAGGCTGAGCAGCACGCCAAGGCCGACCAGAATAATGATCAGGGTGATGATGAAATTTCGGGTAAAGGCGTAGGATTCCTTCTGCTCGAGAATCTCAATAGCCGTCTCTTTTGCCAGAAGCGTGGATAACTCATCTGCCGCGTCGAGCGCATCTTTAACCTTGGGATTCATCTCCTTCAACAGAATGAGCGTACCCTGCTCATAGTCGCCCTCCCCAACCGCCTTGACTACTTTCTGAAGGCCATTCGCAACAAGCTCCTCCCGTGCCGCTTTGAGTTTCCGGAATGATTTTTCCTCACCCTCAATAAAACCATGCTTTGCATATTTTTCGAATGCTTGATCGATTTTTTTCTTGTTCTCGGCGATTCTATCCAGATGAAACCCGATCTGATGATCGTGCAGGCTCGATGCCGCCATGGCCGGATTGTGCTGCAACACCAACAAGGCCTGGGCTCTGTCATCCTGGATAACAGTTCGAATATCTCCCATAATTTGTACGGGAGCAAGATGATCGGCAGCCAGTGCATCTGAAAAGTCGCTGCCTTTTTTCAGTGAAAGCAAGAGGCTCACACTGATGACAACAAGAGCGAAGAGAAAAACTCCCGCCAACAAAATCAGCTTCTGTTTAATTGATAGTTTCAAAACCACTCCCCCTAAAAAAACCAGGAGCACACGAGTACATAGCCCGTGGCCCGCTATATGAACTGCTGAAAGCGCTACCTGCAAATTCTAACCCAGGAAAATTTTATTTATGCTCCGCTAACATAAAAAATTTGGCACACCTGCATGGATTAACCTTTTGAGCTCCTGCCCTCGTGCAAACCGGCTATCCGGTTTGGGTCGAAATCGACTCATCGCAATCGCAAACCTCCTCTACAAAAGCGGATCCCCACGGCAACGAATCCAGAGCGTCGGATACCTTCGCCCCTCTCGATAAAAATACCTGAAACTGCTTATTCAAATATTTCGTCGATTTGGTTATCTTGAGCAGTAGCGTTTAGGCTCGCATGTTTCACCGGAAGCGCCGCTCTTGCCGTTTAATTACCTGAACATTCCGAACCATGCTTGCCATTTAATGAACCTTTACGAGGAGGCCATGATGAAATGCAATGTCGGCGGGATCGATCGTACGGGACGCATCGTTATCGGAGTAGTGCTGCTCGCTGTCGGATTGGCTGCTCCCATCGAAATGACCTGGCGCATAGTGGCGCTGGTTGTTGCGGCCATAGCGCTGGTAACCGCAATCGTGCGCTTCTGCCCTGCAAACGCAGCTTTCGGGATCAACACCTGTGAAGGCGAGGAGAAGAAGTAGGAACGAGCCAAAGACTCATGCTTGCTTGCAGCGTGCCAGAGGAAGACCAGCAAGTCGGAGGAAGCTGGGAACCCCCGTTAAATTGAAGAAGCGCCCTAGACCGGATTATCCTGATCGAAGAAGCGATGCTCCAGGCCGAAGCGCGCGGACAGGTGTTCGCCCAGCGCCTGGATGCCTAGCCGCTCGGTGGCGTGGTGTCCGGCGGCGATGTAGGCCACGCCGCTCTCCTGCGCGAGATGGAAGCTCTGCTCGGAAGCCTCGCCGCTGACGAAGACGTCCGCGTCCTGCGCGATGGCCGCCTCGAAGTAGCCCTGCCCCCCGCCGCTGCACCATGCCACCTTGCGGACGCTCACAGCATCGTCGCCGATGACCTGCGGGATGCGCTGCAGCGCCTGCCCGATCCGCGTGGCGAATTTTGCAAGCGTCTGCAGGGACGCCAGCTCGCCGATGTACGCGATACCCTGCTCGCCAAACCGGCCCTGTTCCACGATCCCGAGCAGCCTGCCGAGCCGTGCGTTGTTGCCCAGCTCCGGATGCGCATCAAGCGGCAGGTGGTAGGCCAGCAGGCTCACGTCGTTGCGCAGCAGCTGGGCGAGGCGGCGCTTTTTGATGCCTGTGATCGCGGCCTCCTCGCCGCGCCAGAAGTAGCCGTGGTGCACGAGGATCGCGTCCGCACCCCACGCGACCGCCGCATCCAGCACCTGCTGCGAGGCAGTCACGCCGGTGGCGATGCGCCGCACTTCCGCGCGCCCTTCCACCTGCAGACCGTTCGGGCAGTAGTCCTTGAACAGGGCGGTTTGCAGCAGGCTTGCGTTATAATCGCGCAATTCATTGAGCAGCATGACTTTCCTTCGACATGAAACAGGCGCGTCCATCATACCATGCGTAAATACTGGCTTTTCTTCACCCAGGCGGTCACCATCGTGCTGGCGCTGCTGTTCATCGTTCAGACGCTCAAGCCGGAGCTGCTGCCGAGCGCGGCGCGTAGCGGAGTGGTCACGCTGCTGGAAAGCGCGCCGCAGGCGACGGATGGCAAACCCACCGCGGGCGTGAGCGCCGCCGCGCAGAAGGCCATGCCCAGCGTCGTGAACATTTTCACCAGCACGGTCATCAAGACGCCGCTCCATCCCTTCATGGACGACCCGCGCTTCCGCTTCTTCTTCGGCGACCCGCGCGAGATGGAGCCGCAGAGCAGCTCCAGCCTGGGCTCCGGCGTGATCGTCAGCCCCGACGGCTACATCCTGACCAACCACCATGTCGTGGAAGCGGCCGACGAGATCGAGGTCGCGCTGGCGGACGGCCGCAAGACCAGGGCGCATGTGATCGGCTCGGACCCGGAGACCGACATCGCCGTCATCAAGGTCGAACTTCCCGGCAAGCTTCCCGCGATCACCTTCGGCCACCCGGAGCGCGCGCAGGTGGGCGACATCGTGGTCGCCATCGGTAACCCGTTCGGCGTGGGGCAGACCGTCACGATGGGCATCATCAGCGCACTCAAGCGCAACCATCTGGGACTGAGCACCTTCGAGAATTTCATCCAGACCGACGCCGCGATCAATCCCGGCAACTCGGGTGGAGCGCTGGTGGATGTGAACGGCAACCTGATCGGCATCAACAGCGCGATCTATTCGCCGAACGGCGGCTCGCTCGGCATCGGTTTCGCCATCCCCGCGAGCATCGCCAAGAAGACCATGGAGCAGATCATCCAGACCGGTTCCGTGACGCGCGGCTGGATCGGCGCGGGGGTGCAGGAACTGACTCCAGAGCTGGCCGAATCCTTCCGGCTCGGCAACACCAGGGGCGTGCTGATCACCGAAGTCATCCGCAACAGCCCGGCGGATCAGGCCGGCGTCAAGGCCGGCGATCTGCTGGTTGCGATAGACGATACCGCCATCGTCGACTGGAACACCATGCTGGAAACGGTGGCCAATCTGCCGCCCGGCAAGATGGTCACGGCCAGATTGATGCGCAACGGCGCGGCGATGAATCTGCCGGTGAAGATCGGCAAGCGGCCAAAACCCAGGCCACAGGAGGAGTGATGCCCGTCAGGGCTGGGCTTCTTCTGCCCTGCCCTTGCTGCCTACCCACGAGGCGACCACGATGCCCGCCTCGTAGAGCAGCCACAGCGGAATCGCCAGCATGAATTGCGACACCACGTCCGGCGGGGTGAAAATCGCGCCGACAATGAATGCGCCGACGATCACGTAGGAGCGGACTTCCCTGAGCTTCTCGACGCTGACCACTCCCATGCGTACCAGCAGCACGACCGCGACCGGCACCTGGAAGGTGACCCCGAATGCCACGAACATGCCGAGTACGAAGCTGAGGTATTTATCGATGTCGGTCATCACCGCCACGCCCTGCGGCGCCGCCCCGACCACGAAACCGAATATCACCGGAAACACCGCGAAGTAGGCGAACGCCATGCCGCAGAAGAACAGCAGCGTGCTGGCGACGATGAGCGGCACAACCAGGCGCCTCTCGTGCTCATACAGGCCGGGGGCGACGAAGCGCCACATCTGGTAGAGGATGTAAGGCAGCGCGATCAGCAAGGCGGCCATCATCGCAACCTTGAGCGGCACGAAGAACGGCGTGGTGACATCGGTGGCGATCATCTGCCCGCCCCTGGGCAGCTTCGCCAGCATCGGCTGCGCCAGCAGGGCGTAGAGGTCGGAAGCCCACGGAAACAGGCAGATGAACACCAGCAGCAGAACCACGGTGACGTTCAGCAGGCGCTTGCGCAATTCGATCAGGTGCGCGATGAAGCTTTCACTGGTGCCCATCAAACCGGCTTGCCTGGGGTGGTGGAGGATTGTGCGGCAGGAGGCTCAGTCTCATCGGACTCGTCGGTGGTTTTGCCCATCTGGGCATCCAGAACTTTCTGCTCGATCGCCATCCTGGCTTCCAGTGTGGCTTGCTCGATGGCGGTGATTTCCTTGCCGATGGTGCTGCGCAACTGTTTGGCTTCTTCGATCGCCATGTCGTTGGCGATGTCGCTCTTGACGCTGTGCACGTAACGCTGCATCCGCCCCCACAGGTGCCCCGCCGTGCGCGCCACTTTCGGCAGCCGCTCCGGCCCGATGACGAGGAGCGCCACCAGCAGGATGACCACCAGTTCGGAGAACGCGAAGTCAAACATTCGTGTTTGACTTGTCCTTTGCCTGCGTCTTCGACGTCACTTCGCCTTCGATGACCTTGCCGCCCTGCCCGTCCTGTTGCGCCTGCTTGGGCTCGTCATCGCGCACACCTTCCTTGAAATTCTTCACTGCGCCGCCCAGGTCGCTGCCGATGTTGCGCAGCTTCTTGGTGCCGAATATCAAGACGACGACCAGCAATACGATCAGCCAATGCCAAATGCTAAATCCACCCATCATGTTCTCCTCAAAAATTGACCGTCAGCTTTGCATAACCATTCGACCAAGGCAGCAAAAAACGCTGCCTTAGTCGCTGGTTAACTGCGCCGCACCATGGGCGGGATGCTGCCGCCGCCGATAATATGGATGTGCAGGTGAAACACTTCCTGCCCGCCGCCCTTGCCGGTGTTGATCACGGTGCGGAAACCGTTTTCCAGGCCCTGCTCCTTCGCCAGCCTCGGAGCCAGCACCAGCATCCTGCCCAGCAGGGCGGCGTGACCGTATTCGGCCTCCGCCAACGAAGCCAGGTGCAGCTTCGGAACCAGCATGAAATGCACCGGCGCGACCGGGTTGATGTCGTGAAACGCCAGCACCTCGTCGTCTTCGTACACCTTGCGGCAGGGAATCTCGCCGCGCGCTATCCTGCAAAAAATACAGTCGCTCATGCTCAGTCCTTCTTCCGGCTTTCCTTCTCGGCGATGCCAGACAGGCCCTCGCGGCGGGCCAGTTCGTTCAGCACATCGTCCGCGCTCAGGCCATGTTTGGCCAGCAGCACCATACAATGAAACCACAAATCGGCGGTTTCATACACCAAGTGGGTCCGGTCGCCCCCCTTGCTGGCCAGAATCATCTCAGTGGCCTCCTCGCCGATCTTCTTCAGGATGGCATCCTCGCCCTTGCTGAACAACCTGGCGACATAGGAACTCTCCGGCGACGCCTGCTTGCGCGCCTCCAGCGTTTCCGTCAGCCGCTGCAAAATATCCTGGTTCATGTTTTCCGTGCTCATTTCTTGTAAATCTCATCGGGAGATTTCAGCACCGCGTCTGTTTCCACCCACCGGCCTTTTTCCAGATGACTGAAGAAACAGCTCTCGCGCCCGGTATGACAGGCGATGCCGCCCTGTTGTTCAATCTGCAGCAGGATCGCGTCGCCGTCACAGTCCATACGGATATCCTTCACCCGCTGGACATGCCCGGATTCTTCGCCCTTGTGCCACAATTTTTTGCGCGAGCGCGACCAGTACACCGCCTCGCCCTTCTGCCAGGTCAGCTTCAATGCCTCGCGGTTCATCCACGCCACCATCAGCACCCGCCCGGTCGCCGCATCCTGCGCAATGGCCGCCACCAGCCCGTCTGCGGACCAGTTCACCTTGTTCAGCCACGCCTCGCTCATAACCGCACCTCCGACACGTTACTGGCGCAGCCAGCCGTTTGCGGGATAACCAGCCACTTGCCAGCTTGCTGGCTTAGTGGAATGGCTAGTAGTTCCATCAGGAGGTGCGATGCGGTTATTGGCTCCGGCATCACGCGCTGTGCGCATGAGCCTGCACCGCAACTGCGTTGTCCCGCACCCGTCGCTTTCGCGCACCGTGTCATAACCGCACCTCGATTCCCTGTTGCGCCATGAACTCCTTGGCCTGCTGCACGGTATATTCGCCGAAGTGGAAGATGCTCGCCGCGAGCACCGCGTCCGCCCCGCCGAGTTTCACGCCATCGGCCAGGTGCTGCAGGTTGCCCACGCCGCCGCTGGCGATCACCGGTATTTCCAGTGCGTCGGTCACCGCGCGCGTCAGCGCGAGATCGAAGCCGTTCTTCTGCCCATCCCGGTCCATGCTGGTCAGCAGAATTTCCCCCGCACCCAAGCCCTGCATTTTTTTCGCCCACTCCACGACATCCAGACCAGTGGCCTTGCGCCCACCGTGAGTAAACACTTCCCATCGATTAGCGCCCACCTGCTTGGCATCGATCGCCACCACGATGCACTGCGAACCATAGCGCCCCGCGGCATCCGCAACCAGTTGCGGATTGAGCACCGCGGAGGTGTTGATGCTGACCTTGTCCGCTCCGGCATTCAGCAGGTTGCGCACGTCGCCGACCTCGCGCACCCCGCCGCCAACGGTCAGGGGGATGAACACCTGCGAGGCGACGTCTTCGATGATGCGGAAGATGATGCCCCGGTCGTCCGAACTCGCGGTGATGTCGAGGAAAGTCAGCTCGTCCGCGCCCTGCTCGTCGTAGCGGCGCGCGATCTCCACCGGATCTCCGGCGTCGCGCAGTTCGACGAAGCTCACGCCCTTGACCACGCGCCCCGCCGTCACATCGAGACAGGGAATGATACGCTTCGCCAGCATGAATTACTGCTTCGCTCCGGTCAGTTCGTCGGCCAGCGCCTGCGCCGCGCGGAAATCCAGCGTACCTTCATAGATTGCGCGGCCGGTGATCGCGCCGGTGATACCCTCGGACTGCACCGCGCACAGGGCGCGCACATCGTCGAGGTTGGTGATGCCGCCGCTGGCGATCACCGGCACATGCAGCGGGCCGGCGAGCCCGACGGTGGCCGGGATATTCACGCCGGAGAGCATGCCATCGCGCCCGATGTCGGTGTAAATGATCGCTTCCACGCCGTAGCCCTCGAAGCGCTGCGCCAGGTCCGCCACGTCGTGCCCGGTGAGCTTCGACCAGCCGTCCACCGCCACCTTGCCGCCCTTGGCATCCAGCCCGACCATGATGTGGCCGGGAAAGGCGTCGCAGGCCTCGTGCAGGAAGCCCGGCACCTTGACCGCGGCCGTGCCGATGATGACGTAGCTCACGCCGATGTCGAGGTAACGCTCGATGGTTTCCAGGTCGCGGATGCCGCCGCCCAGTTGCACCGGCACGTCGCTGTCGCCCATCGCCTCGATGATGCTGCGCACCGCGGCCTCGTTCTTCGGCTTGCCGGCGAACGCGCCGTTCAGGTCCACCAGGTGTAAACGGCGCGCGCCCTGCTCCAGCCAGTGCCGCGCCATCGCGGCGGGATCTTCGGAAAACACCGTGGCGTCTTCCATCACGCCCTGTTTGAGGCGCACACAATGACCGTCTTTCAAATCAATCGCGGGAATAATCAGCATGGTTTCACTAATCAAACAAAAAAGTTAATCAAAAAACAACGACCGGTAATCTGCGGACGCAAGCCTTTACCCCGGCTGCCACTCCACGAAATTCTTCAACAACTGCAACCCGTCGCGCGCACTCTTTTCCGGGTGGAATTGCACCGCAAACAGGTTGTCCCGCGCCACCGCGCAGACAAATGGTTGCGGATAGTCACTGGCCGCCTGCACCAGTTCCGCATCCCTCGGGCATACATAATAGCTGTGCACGAAGTAGAAGCGCACATCCTGCGGGATGCCAGCCCACAGCGCATGGTCGCCGTGATGCACGCGGTTCCAGCCCATGTGCGGCACCTTGAGGCGGTTGCCCTGCGCATCCTTCAGGTCGGAAGCGAAGCGCACGACCTCGCCGTGCAGCACGCCCAGTCCCGCCACGTTGCCCTCGGTACTGTGCTCGAAGAGCATTTGCAGGCCGATGCAGATGCCGAGGAAAGGCTTGTCGCGCGCGGCCTGCAGCACGGCATCGCGCAGGCCGCGCGTATCCATCTCGCGCATGCAGTCCGGCATCGCGCCCTGGCCGGGGAACACCACGCGCCCGGCGTTTGCGATCACCTGCGCATCATCGGTCACGGCAATTCCGGCGCCGGGCGCCACCTTGCGCAGGGCCTGTTCGACCGAGCGCAGGTTGCCCATCCCGTAATCTACAACGGCGACATCTACCATTTCAACCTATAGCGTTCCCTTGGTGGAAGGCATCACGCCGGCCATGCGCGGATCGAACTCCAGCGCCATGCGCAGGGCGCGGCCGAAAGCCTTGAAGAGGGTCTCGGCCTGGTGGTGGGCATTGCTGCCCGCGAGGTTGTCGAGATGCAGCGTGACCAGCGCGTGATTGACGAAGCCCTGGAAGAACTCGTTGACCAGGTCCACCTCGAACTCGCCGATGCTGCCGCGCACGAAGTCGCAGTTGAACACCAGGCCGGGGCGGCCGGAGATGTCCACCACCGCGCGCGAAAGCGCCTCGTCCAGCGGTACGTAGGCATGGCCGTAGCGGCGCAGCCCCTTCTTGTCGCCGATTGCCTGGTTGAATGCCTGGCCGAGCGTGATGCCGATGTCTTCCACCGTGTGGTGCGCATCGATATGCAGATCGCCCTTGGCGAGGACCTCAATGTCCAGCAGCCCATGCCGTGCGATCTGGTCGAGCATGTGCTCGAGGAACGGCAAGCCGGTATCGAATTTGGCCTGGCCGCTGCCGTCCAGGTTCAGCTCGACGACGATCTGGGTTTCCAGGGTGTTGCGTGAAACTTTCGCGCTACGCATGATTTTCGCCTTGTGCGATTTGTTTAAGGGTGTCCTGCAATGCAACCATGAACTTCGCATTCTCCTCCGGTGTGCCGACCGTCACGCGCAGGCAGTCGTTCAGCATCGGGTGTCCGCCGTGCAGGTTTTTGATCAGCACGCTGCGCCGCTTCAGGCCGTCGAACACCTGCGCGGCGTTCGCCACACGGAACAGCAGGAAGTTCGCCTCGCTGGGATAAACCCGCACCTCGGCGATCCCGCCCAACTGCCGGTACAGCTCAGCGCGCGCCAGCTTGATCTGCTCCGCCTGCTGCAACAGCACCTCGTGATGCTCCAGTAATTTTTCGGCGACCAATTGCGGCAAAACGCCGACATTATACGGCAAGCGCAGTTTTTCCAGCTGTCCGAGCCATGCCGCATCGCCCGCCAGAAAGCCCAGGCGCAGCCCCGCCATGCCGAGCTTGGAGAAGGTGCGCATCACCAGCAGATTCGGATAGCGCGCGAGGCGCGGGATGAAGCTGTCGGCGGCAAAGGCATAGTAGGCCTCGTCCACCACCACCAGGCCGGGCGCCGCCTCGATGATCCGCGCCACGGCATCCGCCGGAAACAGGTTGCCGGTGGGATTGTTCGGGTAGGCGAGGAAGACCAGCGCGGGCCGTTCGCGCTCGATCGCATCGAGGATCGCCGGCAGGTCCAGCGAAAAATCCGCTGCCCGCAAGGGGACGCCCACATAACGCATCCCGGTGAAGGTTGCGATCATCTTGTACATCACGAACGACGGCTCCACGCCCAGCAGCGTTGCACCGGGCTTGTTCAGCGCCAGCGCCAGCAACTGGATCAGCTCGTCCGAACCGTTGCCGAGCAGCACCTCCATGCCGCCCGGCAAGCCGAGCAGGGCGCGGATTTTCTCCTTGAGTGAGGCAGCACCGGGATCGGGGTAGCGGTTGATGGCGGCGGAGGCGGTCGCATCGGCGATCTCACGGCACAGCTCGGGCGGCAAGGAATAGGGATTCTCCATCGCGTCCAGCTTGATATAGCCTGCGCTGTCCGGCACATGGTAAGCATGCAAATCAAGGATTTCGCGGCGCAGCAGGGCGCCGGCGAGAGAAGCAGCGGAGGGCATGAAATGAATCGCTCAATAAACGAGTGGCATCACGATGGCGCGCAGCTTATCACAAACTCCGGTGCAGATACGCATCGGGGCAGCCGTGATTATTGCCGCTCCTCATTCTGATGTAGTAAGCTGCCGTTACGTCGAGAACCCCGCTTAACCGAACGAAACAGATGCCTCCAAGCCCCCATAATCCACCGGCCAGCCCGTCCCCCGACAAACTGCAGGGCTTCATCGCCAATTTGCCGGGAATGGCCTGCCAGGTTGAATTGCAGGAAGACGGCTCCTTCACCTTCCCCTATGTCAGCGAAGGCTGTCAGGCGCTGTTCGGCTTCCCGCCGCATGAGCTGCAGAACGATGCCTCCAGTTTCCTGAGGCTCATCCATGCCGATGACACTCCCTCGCTGCTGGACTCCCTGAAAAAATCGGCGCAGACCCTGTGCTTCTGGAACTGGGAGGGACGCATAACCCTGCCGGACGGCGAGACCAAGTGGATCAGCCTGGGCGCCACGCCACAGAGCATGCCGAACGGCCTGCCGCGCTGGGAAGGCATCATCCTCGACACCACGCAGAGCAAGCTCGGCGAACTCGAAGTCAAGCGGGTGCAGCATCAGCTGCTGGAACTCTCCTCGCACATCCAGGATGCCAAGGAACAGGAACGGCTGCGCATCGCGCGCGAGGTGCACGACGAGATCGGCAGCCTGCTCACCGCGATGAAGATGGACCTGTCCTGGCTAATCCAGCGCCTCCCCAAGGACACCCCCAAACTCACCGAAAAGGCCAAGACCATAGAGGAACTGGTCAACCGCGCGATCAACTCGGCAAGCCATCTGGCGCACCGGCTGCGCCCCGGCTTCCTCGACTGTTTCGGCATCATCGCCGCGATCGAGATCGAGGCGCAGGAGTTCAGCAAACGCAGCGGCATCCCCTGCACCATCGTCAAATCGCAGGACAACATCGAACTGCCCGAGGCGTATTCGATCACCCTGTTCCGCATCTGCCAGGAGGCGCTGAACAACATCCTGAAGCACGCCCACGCCAAACATGTGCAGATCGAGATCGTCAAGGGCACCGACCATCTCGAGCTGATCCTCTCCGACGACGGGGTAGGATTCAGCGAGGCGGCGCGCAACAAGCCGCGCTCCTTCGGCCTGCGCGGCGTCCAGGAGCGCGTCGCGCACCTCGGCGGCACGGTCAAGATCGCCAGCACGCTGGGCGTGGGCACGCAGATCGCCATCTTCGTCCCGCTCATGGAAGAAACCCCGCAGCAGGCGCTTTTCGGGGATGCGTCGATATGATCAACATCCTCGTGGTGGACGATCACGCCCTGATCCGCAAAGGCCTGAAGATGCTGCTCGAAGAGGGCCCGGACTTCCACATCGCCGGCGAGGCGGAGACCGGACAGCAGGCCATCAGCATGGCGCGCAAGCAGCATTTCGACCTGATCCTGCTGGACATCTCCCTGTCGGACAAGCACGGCATCGACGTGCTCAAGCAGCTCAAGACCGAGCAGCCGGACGTCAAGATCATCGTGCTGAGCATGTACCCCGAAGAGCAATACGGCGTGCGCGCGCTCAAGGCGGGCGCGATGGGCTACATCAACAAGCAGAGCGCCCCGGAGAAACTGGTCGGCGCGATCCAGCAGGTCATCGGCGGCAAGAAATACATCAGCGCGCCGCTGGCCGAGCAGCTGCTGAGCAACCTGATCGGCGAGTCGCAGGAGGCGATGCACCAGAATCTCTCCAACCGCGAATACCAGACGCTCTGCCTGATGGCTTCCGGCAAGTCGCTCACCGAAATCTCCGAGATCATGGCGCTCAGCCCCAAGACGGTGAGCGTCTACCGCGCGCGCATGCTGGAGAAGATGGGCTTCAAGAACAACGCCGAGGCGGTCCACTACGCCATCGCGCACAACCTGGTGGAAGCCAAGAAGTGACAGGCCATGAATAAGCACAACCCCTCCGAACTTGCCCGCGAAACGCTGAAAACGCTCGCGGCGCGCAAGATGCAGCCGACGCCGGACAACTACGCGAAGATTTACGCCGAAATCGGCGGCATCCCCGCCGAAGAGGAGCGCGGCGCGGAAAAAGTCCTGCGCGGCATTGCCGACCGCCTCGCGCAAGCGCCCAAATCTGCGCCTACCGCCCTGGTATTGAACAAGGTGATCGGGGCCGAGGACTGGGACCAGTGCCTCAGGGAAATCGAAAAGCTCCTGCCCAAGCCGGGCGGAGAAACCACCCAGTCGTGGTCCGAGCTGATCCGCGATTTGCTGCGCCAACTGGAAACTCCCCATAAAGGCCTGACCCTCACGCGCAAGAAGGAAGGCCTGGAAACCGTGTTGAAGCGCTTTGCCGCAAACCCGGAAGTACTGTTCGACAAGCTGAACGGGCTGATGCGTTCCTGGGCGGAATCCCCGGTTGCGCCCGGCACCGAAGTTGAAGCCGAACCGTCTGCGGCGCTTGCCGCGAGCGGCATGACGCCGGTCGCACTCCCCGGTATCCCGGCCGCACCGCATATCCCCGGCGAGGAGGCGGGTATGCCCGCCCGGCTCGCGGAGTTGCTGGCACAGACGCTGGAAAGCTTTCTGGGCATGCTGCCGGAGTTGGCGCAGGAGGTGCGAGCCCTTGTCCAGCAGGCGCGCAACATCAGGACGCACGAGCAAGTCGCCGTCTTTGCCAAGCAACAGCGCCAATTCCTGATAAGGGTCGAGTTGCGCGCCGAGGACAAAGCCAAGGTGCACGAAGGCCTGATCCGCCTGCTGCGCCTACTCGTGGAAAACATCGGCGAAATGGTCGAGGACGAAGAATGGCTGCACGGGCAAATCGCCATCCTCCAGGAAATCATCGCGAAGCCCGTCGACCGGCGCGCCATTGCCGATGCCGAGCGCGGCCTGCGCGACGCCATCATCAAACAGGGCCTGCTCAAGCAGAGCCTCAGCGAGGCCAAATCCACGCTCAAGACCCTGATGGCCAACTTCATCGACCGGCTCGGCGAAATCACCGCGAGCACCGGCGACTACCACCAGAAGATCGATGGCTACAGCAAGAAGATCAGCAAATCCAACAACATCACCGAACTGAGCCACCTGCTGGAAGACATCATGCAGGACACGCGCGTCATCCAGGCCAGCGCGCTGCGCTCGCACGAAGAGCTGGTCGGCACCCGCAAGCAGGTCCAGGAAGCCGAGGGCAAAATCAGGCAGCTGGAACAGGAGCTCGCGCAGGTCAGCGAACTGGTGCACCAGGACCAGCTCACCGGCGCGCTCAACCGGCGCGGCTTCGACGATGCGTTCGACCGCGAAGCCACGCGCGCCGACCGCAGCCACACGCCCGTCTGCATCGCACTGCTCGACATCGACAACTTCAAGCGGCTCAACGACACCATGGGTCACCAGGCCGGCGACCAAGCGCTGGTCCACCTGAGCCATGTCGTCAAGGAGGCGCTACGCCCCAGCGATTCGGTGGCGCGCTACGGCGGCGAGGAATTCATCATCATGCTGCCCGGCATCGGCATCGAGGAGGCGGCTGCAACCGTCGAACGCCTGCAGCGTGAGCTGACCAAGAAATTCTTCATGCACGGAAATGAACGCGTCCTGATCACCTTCAGCGCGGGCGTGGCGCTGCGCGGCCCGCAGGAACCCCAGGATGACGTCATCGGGCGCGCCGACAAGGCCATGTACCAGGCCAAGCATACCGGCAAGAACCGCGTGGTTGTGGCGGAGTAAATACGGAAACCAGGTCCGCCCCGCAGATTACTCAGATTTAAAAACCCTTGCCGGTGATGGGTGCACGCTTATGGTTACCTGACCCCCGTCAATGATTCCCTGTTTAATCTTGCGTAATCTGTGCAATCTGCGGACAGCTGCCTTTTCCGGTTTTATTCGACCCCCGTCATTTTGATTACCCCTTGGGATGAACATGGATAACGCCCACAGCGCCGATCATTGTTTCCACTGCGGCCTGCCCATACCCGCCGGGGCGGATTACCGCACGCGGCTGGACGGCGCGGAGCGGCGCTTCTGCTGTTTCGGCTGCCAGTCGGTGTGCAGCGCCATCTTCGAGGCCGGGCTGCAGGGTTACTACCAGCGCACCCCGGAAGGCGTGCTGCTCGGCCCGCCGCCCGAACCGCCCAGGGACATCGAGATCTACGACTTCGACGAGGTGCAGCAGGAGTTCGCCACCTGCTCCGGCGACACGCGCGACATCCACCTGCTCGTCGAGGGCATCCACTGCGCCGCGTGCGTGTGGCTAATCGAGCGCGGTTTGCAGCGCGTGCCCGGCGTGCTGTCGGCCAACGTCAACCTCGCCGCCAGGCGGCTGCACCTGCGCTGGGACAACCGCCGCAGCAAGCTCTCCGACGTGCTGCGCGCGCTCGCCAGAATCGGCTATTCCGCCGTGCCCTACGACCCGGAAAGCGCCGAGGGCATCATCAAGAAGGCCAACCGCGCGATGCTCTACCGGCTGTTCTTCGCCGGCTTCGCGATGATGAACATGCTGTGGGTTTCGATTGCGCTATACAGCGGCGCGAGCCGCGACGAGTTCCGCGAATTCTTCCACTGGATCGGCCTGATCCTCGCCACGCCGACCCTGCTGTATGCGGGCTACCCCTTCTATCGCGGCGCCATCGGCGGGCTGCGCGGCGGCCGCCTGACCATGGACCTGCCGATCGCCATCGGCCTCTCCGTCACCTACGCCTACTCGCTGTATGTCACGGTCAGCGGGAGCAAGACCGGCGAGGTGTATTTCGACACCGTCACCAACCTGATTTTCGTGATCCTGGTTGGCCGCTACCTGGAAGGCATGTTCCGCCATCAGGCGATTTCCGCGACCAAGCGACTGATGGAGCTGCAGCCGCGCGTCGCGATCGTGATGCGCGAGGGCGAGGAGCAGATGACGCCGATCCGCGGCGTGAAGCCCGGCGACCGGGTGCTGATCAAGCCCGGCTACAAGGTGCCGGTGGACGGCGTCGTGATCGAGGGGCACAGTTCGGTGGACGAATCCATGCTGAGCGGCGAATCCACGCCGGTGAGCAAATCGATTGGCGCGCAGGTCTCCGCCGGCACGTTGAACACCAGCGGCGCGCTGCTCGTCGAAGTGCGCACCCTGCTGCAGGACACGACGCTGGCGAAGATCATCCGCCTGGTCGAAGAGGCGCAATCCTCCAAGGCGCCGATCCAGCGCCTCGCCGACACCATCGTGCCGTGGTTCGTGCTGGTCACGCTGGTGTGCGCGGCACTGACCTTCTTCATCTGGAATACCAGGGATTTCGAGGTCGCGCTGATGGCGGCCACCTCGGTGCTGATCATTACCTGCCCCTGCGCGCTGGGCATGGCGACGCCGATGTCAATCGCGGTGGCCTCGGGCCTCGGTGCCAAGCACGGCATCCTGATCAAGAACGGGCTGGTGCTGGAAACCCTGTCCAGGGTGAACCATTTCGTGTTCGACAAGACCGGCACGCTGACCGAAGGCAGGATGGGCGTCGCAGAGCTGCATATCGCGCCCGGCGTGGCTAAGGAAGAGGTGCTGCGCCATGCGGCCGCGGTGGAACGCCTGAGCGAACACAGCGTAGCCAAGGCCATCGTCGCCGAGGCAGAGGCACAGCAGTTGAGTTATCGCGACATCGCCACGGTGGGCTTTCAGGCCACGGCGGGACTCGGTGTGGAAGCAATAGTAAACGGGAAGGCAGTCTTGCTCGGCAGCGCCGAATGGCTGAAGCGGCAAGGCATAACACTCGATGAAAAGCTGCAGGCGCAGGCACACGAGCTGGAAGCGCAGGCGATGAGCTGCGTGCATGCTGCGATCGGCGGCGCGCACTTGGCCGTGTTCGCGCTCGCGGACAGGCTGCGCGGCGATGCGCAGCAACTGGTGAATGAGCTGCGCGCGGCAGGCATCGCCATGACCCTGCTCTCCGGCGACCGCCGGCCGGTCGCCGAGGCGATCGCGCGGCAACTGGGCGGCATGGAAGTCATCGCCGAAGTGTTGCCGCAGGACAAGGACAGCGTGATCCGGCAACTGCAGCAGAAGGGCGCGATAGTCGCGATGGTCGGCGACGGCATCAACGACGCGCCCGCACTGATCCGCGCCGATGTCGGCATCGCGCTCGGCTCAGGCACCGACGTGTCGGTGGAGAGCGCCGACATCGTGCTGATGCACAACGAGCTGGACAAGGTGCGCCTCGCCACCCTGCTGTCGCGCCGCACCCTGCGCACCATCCGGCAGAACATCGGACTGTCCTTTGTCTACAATGCGATCATGGTGCCGCTGGCGATGCTGGCGAAGGTCACGCCGCTGGTCGCGGCGATCACCATGCCGATCAGCTCGCTGGTGGTGATCGGCAACGCGGCGCGCATCCGCACCCTTTTCAGGAAATCTTAGGAGCTGTCATGGATGTAATTTACAGTCTGATCCCCGGCATGATGTTCTTCGGCCTGGTCTTCCTCGTCGTGCTGATCTGGGCGGTGAAGAAGGGGCAGTACGAAGACATGGAAGGCAGCGCCAACCGCATCCTGCACGATGACGATGAGGACATGATGGACCACCCCGCCGCCAACAAAAAGAGCGGGGCAAACAAGGAAAAGGCCGAACCGGAGTAGCCGGAACCGCCCGCCTGCCTCGACCGCGCCCGTCGGGCCGCTGGACGAGCGCCGTGCACACCGTGCATACTTTGCGCCTTGTCCGGCCACTCGGCCAAGAAGCAGATTCAAATAAACGGCAACGGAGGAGTGAGGTTTGCCATGACGACCGCTACGCCGCGCAGAAAGCGCACCGTGAAGACCGCCCATACCGATGTCGAAAAAATCGGCCGGGCCACCGCGCGCTTGCACCACCTGCTGAAAGAGCTCGGCCATACCCGCAGCCTGGAAAAATCGGCCTCCACCATGCCGGACGCGCGCGACCGCCTTTCCTTCATCGACCAATCCATGCATGAAGCATCGGAAAAAACCATCAGCGCGGTAGAAACTTCATTGCCGTTGACCGGTGCGACGCGCGCCATTTGCAGCGACCTCTCGAACCGGCTGGCAGGTGCGGTGTTTGAAGAAAATACGATGCTGATCGAGGAGGCGATTACCAGGCTTGGCGAGATTGCCGCCGCAGAAGAGGCCATCTACCGCAGCCTGCTGCACATCATGGAAGCGCAGGAATTCCGCGACGTGGCCGGGCAAATGGTCAACAAGATCGTGGGAGCCGCCGTCGAAGTCGAGAGCATTCTGCTCGACATCCTCAAGGAATACGCGCCTGACACCAGGGATTCGCTGATCAGAACGGAAGGCCTGACCGCCGGCCCCGCCCACAAGCCGGACGACAGCGTCAGGGGACAGGACGAAGTGGACGATTTGCTTTCCTCGCTGGGGCTCTGACCCGGCGCCACCTTGCGGCAATCCTGCTTAAGCCTCCAGACGGAAGCTGAAGCAGATGCCGGACGCCAACTCTAGTTGAGCACTTCGCCGCTGCCCAGCAAGGGTTGCAGCAGCCTGCCGAAGTCCCGGGGCGGAACGTATTGCAGCACGGGTTTTTCCTTGCCACTCAGCGCGATGTCCAGGCCGTGTTGAGGATACAGCCAGTGCACCGCACCGCTTTCCTTTTCCCGGATGCGCTGGTTCGGCTGGCCGAAACGCTTGAGGAAGATTTCCTCCTCCACGCGCACCGACGGCATGTAGGTCAGGCCGCCTATCGGCAGCACGCGCATTCTGGCCACATCCTCCGTCGCCGGCGTAATTTTTTTGCCGCCGCCGGTCCCACTGATGCGCAGGCCGCGCTCGTACATGGCCTGCAATTCCGCCTCGGGAACGGCGATGTCGATGACGATCCGGGATTTCAATCCCGCCAGGGTGACCTGCTCGAAGAACATTTCCGCAACCAGCCGCCCATCCGGCGACTTGAACAGGCTGGACTTGGCCTCTTCGCGGAAGCGCTGCTCCGCCTCGCCAGCGGTGCTGGCGCCCAGCGTCAGGCCGAAGACGCGCGTCGTATCCGGCATGGGATGTTCGATGTTCCACGGCAGGTCGCCCTGCCCGACCGGCTTGTCCGGCATGAAAAACGAACCGATCAGGATCAGCACAGAAAGTGTGCCGATGCCCCAGTATATTTTGCGTTCCATGGTCATTTTTTGGGGGCTCGAAATTGTTGATGCATTATCTTCCTCGTGAAGAGCCTCATAAATTAATCCGGGCAGCACCGCACCAAAGCGCGGCGTACTATGGTCAATTGCCGAACATCGCGCGCAGACCGGGCAGGTCGAGCAGCTCGACGGAGCGCGCCCGGACCTTGATCAGGCCGCTCTCCTGGAACTGGGAAAATGTGCGGCTGACGGTTTCCAGCTTCAATCCAAGATAGCTGCCGATTTCCTGGCGCGACATGCGCAACTGGAAGTGGGTAGGCGAATAGCCGCGCGCCGCATAACGCTGCGACAGGTTGAGCAGAAAGGCGGCAAGGCGCTCTTCGGCGCGCATCGAGCCGAGCAGCAGCATGATGCCCTGGTCGCGCACGATTTCGCGGCTCATGATCTTGTGCAGGTGGCGCTGCAGGCTGGGCAGCTTGCGGCTCAAGGCCTCCAGCTTGTTGAACGGCAGCTCGCACACCTCGCTGTTCTCCATCGCCACCGCATCGCAGGTGTGGTGATCGGTGCAGATCGCGTCCAGGCCAATGATTTCGCCAGCCATCTGGAAGCCCGTCACCTGCTCGCGGCCATCCTCGTGAAGTATCTGCGTCTTGAACGAACCGCTGCGTATGGCGTATAGCGACTGGAACTTGTCGCCGCTGCGATAAAGGTAACTGCCGCGCGCGTAGCCGCGCTTGATATTGCTGATATCGTCCATCTGCTGCATTTCGCCGACGCTCAGGTCGACAGGCAGGCAAAGCTCGCGCAGATTGCAGTTGGAGCACGCTGTTTTGAGGCGCGAAGCCGGTCGTTGCACGTTAATTGCCTTAAAAAATGGGAAACAGGGAACAAATCATGGAGAACATCCTCTCACCCATCCACCATTTGCATTGTAAATACCTCGTAGATTTTGACATATATTTGATATATATCAAACCAATCCGGGGCGACTAACTGGCATAATTCATGGCATTTTGTAGGGGTATTTTATGGATGAGCCAGTCAATCAACTGGTAGTGGATCTGGAGTTGATCCGCAGGCTGGACAAGAACGGCCCGCGCTACACTTCCTATCCGACTGCAGACCGCTTCATTGAAGCATTCAACGCCGAAAGTTACAAGCAGTGGGTGGCAAAACGCGAGATCGGCGGCATCGCCCGTCCGCTGTCGCTGTATATCCACATCCCGTTCTGCAACACGCTGTGCTTCTACTGCGCCTGCAACAAGGTCATCACCAAGGACCGCAGCCAGTCGGCCGAATACGTGCGCTACCTGACCAAGGAGATGGCGATGCAGGCGGAACTGCTCGGGCCGGGACAGGTCGTCGAGCAGCTGCACTTCGGCGGCGGCACGCCGACCTTCATGAGCGACGACGAAATACGCCAATTGATGGCGGCGATCCGCCAGCACTTCAAGCTGGTGGAAGACGGCGAATACTCCATCGAAATCGACCCGCGCAAGGTGAGCGATGAGACCATCGCACTGCTCGGCAAGGAAGGCTTCAACCGCATCAGCATCGGCGTGCAGGATTTCGATGCCGAGGTGCAGCGCGCGGTGAACCGCATCCAGAGCGAGGAAGAGACCTTGGGCATCATCCGCGCCGCGCGCGCCAACGGCTTCAAGTCGGTCAGCATCGACCTGATCTACGGCCTGCCCAAGCAGACGCTGGAGGGCTTCGGCGTGACGCTGGACAAGATCATCGCCGCCAATCCGGATCGCCTGTCGATCTACAACTACGCGCACATGCCGTCCATCTTCAAGCCGCAGTGGCGCATCAATGAAGAGGACTTACCGGCCCCGCAGGTCAAGCTGGACATCCTCAGCATGGCGGTGAACAAGCTGACCGGCGCGGGTTATGTGTATATCGGCATGGACCACTTCGCCAAGCCGGAAGACGAGCTTGCGGTGGCGCAACGCCAGGGGCGGCTGCACCGCAACTTCCAAGGCTATTCGACCCATTCAGACTGCGACCTCGTTGCGCTGGGCGTCAGCGCCATCGGGAAAATCGGCCCGACCTACAGCCAGAACTACCGCGAACTGGAAGACTATTACGACGCGCTGAACCGGAACGAGTTGCCCATCATGCGCGGCCTGGAGTTGAACGCCGACGACCTGGTGCGCCGCGCGATCATCCAGGCGCTGATGTGCCATTTCGAGATTTCCAAGGAATCGTTCAACATCGCCTACCTGATCGACTTCGACCAGTACTTCGCCACCGAAATGGAAGAGCTGCGCGAATACGAGCGTGAAGGCCTGCTGGCTATTTCCCCACAGTGGATCGAGGTGACCCCCAAGGGGCGCATGCTGATCCGCAACATCTGCATGGTGTTCGACAAGTACCTGCGCACGCGCACTGAGCATGCGCGCTACTCCAAGGTAATCTAGAAAAATTGCTGCGGAAGGCGTCTGCGGCGTTGCGCGGTACTCGCAATCCTCATGTACCTTCAGTACATTCCGGTTGCTGCGTTGACCAGCGACTTGGCTGGCGTTTTTTGCCAGCTTAGTCGGATGGCCATGCAAAGCCCGGGCGCCTTGCATCCATCCCTCCTCGCGAATTTTTAGGCAGCTTTTTAACAGAAATGCAGGTCGGGCTATAGAGCCCGACCTGCAATCTCTCCGCTATAATCCCTCCCGTCTTTCATCCCAATCTTTCAGCGGAGGGAATAACATGAACAAGATCCTCAAGTACGGTTTGCTGGGCACAGGCGCAGTGATCGGTATCGCCGTGGCAGGTGTGACATACGTGGCGGCAACCTTCGACCCGAACGATTACAAGGACCAGATCATCAAGGCGGTGAAGGACAGCAAGCAGCGCGACCTGCGCCTCGACGGCAAGATCACGCTGTCGTTTTTCCCCAGCATCGGCGCGAATATCGGCAAGGTATCGCTGTCCGAATTCAAGAGCGACCAGCAGTTCGCCGCGATCGATTCGGCGCATGTCTCGCTCGCGCTGCTGCCGCTGTTCTCCGGGCAGGCGGTGGTGGACGAAGTGGCGGTGAGCGGCCTGCAGGCCACGCTGGTCAAGCGCAAGGACGGCACGACCAACATCGACGACCTGCTCGGCGCCAAAGAGGAGAAAACGGGTGAGGAAAAACAGGCCGGGAAGAAAGCCGACGCCAAGCAGCCGGTCAAGTTCGACATCGCCGCGGTCTCCATCGAGAAGACCAGCCTGACCTACCGCGACGAAGGCAGCGGCGCACAGTACGCCATCAAGAACCTCAACCTGCACACCGGGCGCATCGCTAACGGCGTGCCGGGCAAGATCGACCTCGCCGCCTCGGTGCAGGCCAACCAGCCCAAGCTGGACATCACGACGCAGCTCAAGACCACGCTGACCTTCGATCTGGACAAGCAGCAATACCGCCTGGAAGGGCTGGACCTGCAGGCAGGCGGCGCGGCGCTGGACATCAGCAACCTCAAGCTGAAAGCCAGTGGCGATGCCAGTGCGGACCTGAAGACGCAGGAGTTCGGCACAAGGAAATTTGCGCTGCAGGCAACGGGCACCAAGGCGAAGGACAACTTCGAGGCGGCGCTCGACGCACCCGCCCTGAGCCTCACCAGGGACAAGTTTTCCGGCGACAAGCTGACGCTGAACGCCAAACTGGACGGTGTTTCCGGCAACATCGCCGCCGCGCTCTCGCTGCCCGGCGTGGAAGGCAACGCGCAATCCTTCAAGGTCGGCGCGCTGACGCTGGCTCTCGACGTGAAACAGCCCGAGCAGGCGTTCAAGGTGAAGCTTTCCTCGCCGCTGTCGGGCAACTTCGAGGCGAAGCAATTCAACCTGTCCAACCTGGTCGTGGCGATGAACGCCACGGGCGATAAGCTGCCGGGCAAATCGATCAGCAGCGAGATGAAGGGCAGCGTGCAGGTCGATGCGGCGAAGGAAACCGTGCAGGCCAACCTCGCCGGCGGCCTGCTGCAGAGCCAGGTCAAGGCCAGGGTCGGCGTGAACGGCTTCGCCGATCCGGCGATCCACTTCGACGTGGATGTCGACCAGTTCGATGCCGATCTGTACCTGCCGAAGAAGCCGGCGGGCGAGAGCAAGGCCTCCGCACCCAAAGCCAGCGAACCCGAGCAGCCCATCGACCTGTCCGCCCTGCGCAAGCTCAAGCTGGACGGCAGCTTGCGCATCGGCGCGCTCAAGGTGGCGAACGTGAAATCCAGCAACGTGCGCCTCGACGTCAAGGCGCGCAACGGCCAGGTGAACGTCGCGCCGCTGTCCGCCAACCTGTACCAGGGCAGCATGAAGGGCAGCCTGAGTGTGAACGCACAGGCCACGCCGAGCATCGCCATCAACCAGATGCTGAGCGGCGTGAATGTCGCTGCGCTGACCAAGGATGCGGCGGATTTCGACACCCTCGAAGGCAAGGGCAACATCGGCATGAACCTCACCATGCAGGGCGCCACCGTCGGTGCGATGAAGAAGGCGCTCAACGGCACGATGTCGCTCAATCTTGCCGACGGCGCGATCCGGGGCATCAACATCGCCAAGAAGCTGCGCGACGCACAAGGCATGCTGGGCAAGGGCGGCGCAAGCGCGCAAACCCAGTCCGCCAACAAGGACGAGAAGACCGACTTCAGCGAGCTCAAGGCGAGCTTCAAGGTAAACAACGGCGTCGCGCACAACGACGACCTGTCGCTGAAATCGCCGCTGCTGCGCCTATCCGGCAACGGCGACATCAACATCGGCAACGACAGCATCGACTATGTTGCCAAGGCCACGCTCGCGAAGACGCTGGAAGGCCAGGGCGGCAAGGATGCCGTCGGCGGTATCACCGTCCCGGTGCGTGTCAGCGGCCCCTTCACCAACCTGAAGTACACCCTGGATTTCGGCGCGATGGTCGGCGAGGCCGCCAAGGAAAAAGTAAAGACCAAACTGCAGGACCAGCTCAAGGAAGGCCTCAAGGGCCTGTTCAGATGATTCACAAAACCCGTTCGTGCTGAGGTATCGAAGCATGAACGGTATGCCCGTGGAACTTATCCGCTCGCCCTTCGATACCTCAAGGCGAACGGATGGCTGGTAGCTAATATGCCCTCTTTCGCCTCGCGCCTCGTTGCATGGCAGCACAAGCACGGCCGCCACGACCTGCCGTGGCAGAAACAGGGGGCATATTACGTGTGGCTCTCCGAGATCATGCTGCAGCAGACGCAGGTCGCCACCGTCATCCCCTATTACCTGCGCTTCATCGCCGCCTTCCCGACCGTCGCGGCCCTCGCCGCCGCGACCGAGGATGAAGTGTTGGCGCACTGGAGCGGCCTCGGCTACTACGCGAGGGGGCGCAACCTGCATCGTGCCGCACAACTCATCGTCGAAAAGTATCGTGGCGAATTCCCGCGCAAATTTGAAGATATCCTCGAACTCCCCGGCATCGGCCGCTCCACCGCCGCCGCGATCTGCGCGCTGACCTGGCACAAGCGCCGCGCGATCCTCGACGGCAACGTCAGGCGCGTGCTGGCGCGCTACTGCGGCATCGCAGGCTGGAGTGGAGACAGGAAAGTCGAAGCGCAACTCTGGCAACGAGCCGAGGCCCTGCTGCCGCAGCACGATATCGCCGCCTACACCCAGGCGCTCATGGACCTGGGCGCGACCGTCTGCACGCGCGGCAGGCCGAAGTGCGGCGAGTGTCCGGTGCAGGCCGGCTGCGTCGCGCTCAATACCGGCCGCGTCGGCGAACTGCCCACGCCGCGCCCGAAAAAGGCAGTGCCGGAAAAACGCGCCACCTTCCTGCTGCTGATGCACGGCAACGACATCCTGCTGGAGAAGCGCCCCGGCAGCGGCATCTGGGGCGGGCTGTGGTGTCCGCCGCAGTTCGACGACGAGGCAACGGCGAGGGACTGGTTCGTGCGCAGCGGGATGACCGCGAGTGAAGGAAAGCGGCTGGAGACCTTCACCCATACCTTCACGCACTTCAGGCTGCATATCACGCCGCTAGTGATCCGGCTCACGCACAAGCCGTTGCACGCCGCGCAACCGGGCAGTCTGTGGCTGGAGGTGGAAGAAGCGTTGCGGGCGGCTATCCCTATGCCGGTGCGTATGATATTGAATAAGGCCGTTCGTGGTGAGCATATCGAACCATGAACAGCCGGAAATTCAACATTGAATAAATAGGGCGCTACCCATAACAAAGGCAACACCAATCCTGTCCTTATTTTTAGCCAGGAACTCATCACCGGCCCGTTGCGGACCATCGCCATACGGCCAAATATAGTCGTCAATAATTATCCATCCGCCATCAACGACAAACCCGCTCCAGGAGGCAATATCGGCCTTGGCAGCGGCATAACTGTGATTGCCGTCAATATGCAGGATCGCAATATGGCCGCAATAGTTCGTTGTTCCAAATGATGCGGTGGTGGCACTCCGGTGTTCGCCGTAATGCTTCGCACCGTCTGTTGAGGGCATGCGCAGGTAATTGACGTGATTGACACTGTATGGAAGAAGATTCATTTCAAAAATGGTGAGCGCTTCTTCGACATTCAATTGTGCCGCCACGGTGTCAACCATACCCTGTGCGTCATGTTGCACCAGATGTTCGTTAGACCAGGGGTCAACGCATAGCAAATTCCCGATCTCATAACAATGCGCCAATCTGGCCAAAACAAAGGCTGACTTCCCCCACCAACTGCCTATTTCCACCACATCTCCGGGGGGGGTGTGGCAGAAAATCGCGCACAGGGCGGAAATCTTTTCGTCATCACACATTCCCGGAATCAGATTCGAGTGCCTAAATAACGAAGCAAGTTCGATTTCCGATATTGACGCTTTGACCGGGAAATTCGAAGCCAATGGAAGAGGTTTTTCCAGCAATGCCCGTGCCTGGTTGCGAGCTGCACGGTACCCGCTCAACTCCACATTTACCGGCGAGTCGTTCACCAGAGTCACATTTGGTGCAAGTTCTTTCAGGATGCGATTTAAATAATCCCAGACCACGGGATTGGGTGAAAAAATTCCGCCTATATCGAATTCCAGAATGGCTTGCTTGAGCGCGCCGCAGAATTCGGGCTGTGTGACATAGGGAAGATATAGCCATGCGGGATATTGTTCCCGTGAAACATCATAATCAAGCGACGAGGCGCCAATGACGGCCTGCCCATCGCGCAGGCATTTTTGCAGGTATTCGAGAGAACGCGGCATGCCACCCGGAAAAATCAAGATGTGTTTCCCTGCGCTACTCGTTTTCTGGCAATTATTCATTAAACAATCCCCTGTGCCTTCAATGCCATCCATTATTTCCAGTAATCCATGAATCCTTTTTTGAAAAAAAGCTGATCCGCTTCACTATGGTTATACTCTATCACCGCCTGCTGCACTAATTCGGCATTGTCTTTAAACCAGAACCACATCGTAGAGCCAAGATGGTAGACAGATGCCTTGAATCCGTATTTATCGAAGAGTATTTGCATGCTTCGATTGGTATAAAAAGCCACATGTACCGGCAGCAGATAGAACCATTCCGGATCCTGCGGAATATCTTCGCGGACCAGGGTGTGAACCGAGAGGGTTCCCGAATCGGAAACCAATGAAGCAATCTGGTCAAATGTCTCGATACTCAAAAGATGTTCAAGTACAGAGGTGCTGATGACGTTGTCATAACGATGGGAGATCAACTGATTTTCGGTCAGGTAATCGCCATTACCGGTATGCATGTATCGGTCAAATTTCAGGGTGGGCAGTCCGTTTTCCGAGAGCAGATCGGCGAGTTTGCCGTCACCGCAGGCATAATCCACCCAAGGCAGTTGATGCGGCAATACCTTTATTTGGGCGAGCCTGGATAGTATCTTGGCCTGTGCAGCCAGACGGGTTAGCCATTTGGGGTCGAGAGCCGCAAAATCTGTACCTTGATATGTTGAGTGCACGGCCTCATTCAGCTTTTCCCATTCAGAGGCGGGCATGTCCTTGTGTGTCTTGGAGATAACAAAACCACAGCCGCCGCATTTCCAGTATTCAACTTCATGGAGATTGAATTCTCCCCTGAAATCCTTGGAAAAATAATACGCCATGGATGCGTTGCAAATCATGCAGTTCATGCAATGCGCTCCCATCTCATGACGGTGGGCATGTTTTTCACGAGGTTTCCTGTTCTTGTTTCAAGGCGCGTTTCCTTGCCTTGGCCAACATGGACACATCGGGCTGAAATTGAGCAGGATTACCAAACACCAGCGAATCGGCAGGAATGTCCCTTGTTACAACTGCGCCGGCACTGATTCGGCACCGGTCGCCTATGGTTATTCCGGGCATGACTTTTGCGCCGGTGGAAATCAGGCACTCCCTCCCAACCGATACCCCACCGTTGACGCAGGCATAAGGCATGAGGGAGGAACGGTCACCAATGGAGCAATCGTGAGCAACAGCGCAAAAAGCGTTGATTAGAACATGTGAGCCCACATGTGCATCCCCCGCAACCAGTGAGAAAGGAGCAACAACCACTCCCGCGCCAAGCATGGCATGTCTGGAAATTATTGAAGATGGGTGAACAAAGGTTTCCCAAGTGAGAGATAAAGGCTGGAATTTATCAAGTATTTCTTGCTTATGCTCGGGGTATCCAATAGCAAAAATCGCGTTTTTGCATGAATAAGAATATCGTTGCGGGTGTACGACCTCATGCCCTAGAAGAGGTGCATTATCCTGTTCATCAAGTGCGCAAACAATATCATAGGAACCGTGTTCTTCAATATATCCCACAACTTCTTTGCCAAACCCTCTGGCGCCTACTATGACGATTTCTTTCTTTCGGCCCATTCTAATAGCCCCGTTTTATATTATGTCGAGAAGTTGAATCAGATAATAAGTCCGCCATCAAATTCAAAGATTCTGCCACTTGCCAACTCATTGCCGAGAAGAAAATGTATCGCCTCACCAATCTCCTCCGGTCGGGCAAATCGTTTGATCAGGCTCTTGCTGGCCAAGCTGTCTATTATGTGGCGCGGATACTGCTCTGCCATCGGGGTCAGTGTCAGTGCCGGACGAAATCCGCAGACCCTGATGCCGAAGGGGGCCGTTTCCCGCGCAAGAGATACGGTAAACGCCTCTACCCCGGCTTTGCTTGCAGCATAGGCACTTTGCCCTGGTGCCCCATTCGCGGCAGGAGAGCTGCATGTCACGACCACGCCATGGTGGCGTTTTCTAACCAGCCGGTCAACGAACTCGCGGGCGCAGAGAAAGGTGCCGGTAAGATTCACATCCATCGTTTTTCGCCATGACTGCTCCGGATAAGTGTGAATTCCGCCACGAGCTATGCCAAATACCGGTGCATCGAGAACAATTCCAGCAAGGCAGATCAAGGCATCCGGTGCCACGCAATACTCCATGATCGAGTCAAAAGCATTTTGAACGGCGCCGGAATCACTCACGTCTGCGATTATTTCCAAGTCGGGTCGCTCTTCTGGATTACAAGATCCAGAAGGCTTGATATCAACAGAGATAGTCCGCCATCCATTGTTCTTGAGGTTGGCAATGCAACCCTTTCCGAGGCCACCGCTTCCTCCGGTTATCACGGCATTTTTTACGTTCATCATTGGGGCGCATCCTTTGTCAGCACCATCGCCATGGCTCGCGGGAGAAACCTTCCTCCCGGAAGCCGGTTGCCGCTGTCGCACACAAGCCGTATAACTCGAAGGCCCACTTCCTCGGCCATCAGGATGGCCTCGCTCTCCTTGTGGAATTCATACACGTGATCCCGTTGCGGCGATTCCAGCGCAGTGCTGAAAAAAGCGAGTCCGCCGGGTTTCAGGTTTCTGCTGATTGAGGCAAACAGGGCGTGTGGAGTTTGCAGGTGTTCCGCAAGCATGGCGGCCATGATTCCGTGGTAGCCATGCGCCTCGTTCTGGTCGTCAAGCGTCAGCACATCCTTGACCGCAAAGCAGGCCCGATCCGCATGGCCTGATGCTCCGGCAAGCTTGCGGGCAATACCGATGGCCGTCGGGCTTATGTCATAGCCCGTCAGCGTGGCATCCTTTCGATGTTCTATGGCTGCCAGTCCCATGACGCCGTGGCCGCAGGCCAACTCAAGAATTGTCGGCGTCGCGGGAAGCTTGTCGAGGAATTCATCCCTGAACAGCCTGATATGGTTGGCCATGCTTTCCCAGAAAGCATAGATGAGGATTGCCGCCCACATGTATGGGGTCATGTAGGCGCTGTCTTCGTACACATGCTCAATGATGTCGGGAAGCGACTCGGGTGTGTACTTTCCTTCCTGCTCATATTTCCTCTGCGCCTGTGAAACGTGCATACAATATTGCGCATATCCCTTCACAGCATGTTCAAAAACTTCTTCTCCATAGGCTTCGCGAGCCCAGCGTGACAATGGGAAAAGGAGCCAGTCGCAAATATCCTGGTTATGTTCGTAAGCCTTATGGGCGCTGGGGTAAAACATTCTGGCCTTCTTTTCGAGTGCCTCCAGAAAGTCGTTTTTTTCGGCCATTAACATTCTCCTTGTTGTGCCAAATTGATCGAGGGCGCGTGGCGAACCTTCCTGATCATGGGAAGGATCAGATTGTTACCGTCCCATGGTGAATCAAATACGTGCATCGAGCCCAGGCGAACTATCCTGTCCACGCCCTGCCTTCCCGCCAGCTCGGCCAGCGCTGCTTCCAGTTGTGGGTTGGTCATGCCGAGCCCCAGTGTCTGCACATTGCCATCGAGAAGCGGGGCGATCATGCGCAAGTCCTCAACCGGAACTATATGCAGCGTTCTGCCCTGAACCGGTTCCGGAAATGAGGGTGAACCATGAACAAGGATGGTCCAGTCGGGTGTTTCCGGGAAGATGGCTCGATTGTTGACGTCATCAAGCAGGGTGGATGCCCTGGCGCGGACTATGGCCGACGTAAGCGATGCATCGATATCAAGGCGGGGGTGAGCACTGTTCTCTTCATTGAACGCCTTTGACATGGCATCAAGCAGGGGCGATAGATCATCATTGCGGTTTCGTTCCACAAACAATACCTGCGGTGAACTGCACGCCATCTGGTCAAACTGCCATACATCCCGCGCAAGACGCAGACACCATTTGGAGAGAGCTTCCGGTTCGGTCCAGGCGCCCCGGTCAAGAGCCGCGACTGAAACTCTCGGGCCGAATACCATGAATCGCGCCCAGTAGGGAAACGGCAGCGCGCGGATTGAAGTGACTGCCTCCTTGCCTCCCCAGATCATGGCTCCATCAGATGAACGGGCCATGGCTTCATGCAAATCCAGGCGGTCACGGTGGAAAGTAACAAAGCGGAATCTGCGCGCAATTTTTTCTCCTCCGTGCACCAGACGAAGCGATTCCAGCAGATATTGCACGGGCTCTACAAAGGATGGCGGAACCCTTACCAGCGAAACATTTCCCCCCAGCAAGGCACAGAGTCCTGAAAGCAGTGGCAGAATCTGCACGTTTGCGGCCGGCCAATGCCCTACGAGGCCAACCGGGAATGTCTTGAAACGGGTTTTGTTTTCTACAACCCAGCCTTCCTGCCACCGGTTTCCCAGCTCACGGTCAAGTATTGCCATCAGCGTACCTTTGCGCAGCCACATGCCAAGGAACACCGCCCCTGGCACAGCGGCGGCAGGAGGCTTCACAACCTCAGAAGACCAACTGTCACAGAGCCCGACCAGTTCATGCACCGATAAAGGTTCATCGGTCAAAATCTGCTTGAGCTCCCCCGCAATAACCGTTATCCGCTCAACGGTATCAACGGGTTCTATAACAAACATGTCCGGCAAAGATGCATTCATTCTTCAGGCGATCCTTTGTCTGTCAATATTTCCGCATCCTCGCACTTCGGCTTTGGATATGCGCCCCACAAAGCGGAATGCGCTTCCGGGGCGGCCGCAGGGACAGCCATCTTCAGCGATGAGCGTCGCCAGATCTTCCGTCAGCAGGAGGTGCCCCGGGAAGCTTGTCGGCAGGGCGCTGCAAACCTGAACAATGCCTGTTCCGCCAGTTATTACCGGCTTTAGCGTAAGCGGATCACGGATGACAACAGCTCCGAAGGCTGGAGCATGTTTGTTTCCTGCAATACAGTCGGGATAGATGATGCCAAGGTTCTCAACCATGCCGTAGTAATCAATGACCTTTTCTTTCTGGCAACCAAAGACCTGTGAAGCGGTTATGTTGAAAACTTCTTTGGTAACTGATTCCGCGATCAGCTTTTTCCACCCGCCGCTGTGGAGGATAACGGCTTGCTGCATCCCCAGGGTCTTTCCCTTTGCCGCCAAGGGCGTGATCAATTTTGTCCAGAGTATTGACGTGAAACCGTAGACGATGACCGGTTTATCGCCATGCTGTTCAATAAATTCCCCGAGAGCCTCGTCATCAATATCCAGGTTCCCGCCCTTAAGGCAATAGACGGTTTCAGTAGCAAAGGGCGATAGCGCGCGAATGGCTGCCCCCCTGGCTCCCAGGCTGGCAGCGTTTGCATTGGTTTCAGCGCTGTCAACAACCAGATAGGGGCGTCGGGCAGAACCTATAAAATCGCGAAGAATTGCGACCACTCCCTTGGTCATCCGCTTGGCGGTGGGCGCATCAATGGCAATCCTGCTGGGCTCCTGGCCTGTTGTCGCACTCGAAAGCAGCGTTCTTTGAATTTTATCGGAGGGAACGAGGGCCAACGGCGGGTTGCGCTTGAAAACCGAAACCGGGATATAGGGAAGCTCCTCGATGCTTTGCGCGTGCTCCACCTTGATGGGCCAATGGCGCACATAATTGGCATAAACTTCAGACTGGCTTGCCGCATGAATCACCTGTTCGCGCAACAGGGTAAAAACACGGGCTGCAGCTTCTGCGCTGCCAGGGCCATAGGGCGGCCCGGTCAGGATGGCATCTATTTTTTCATCAAGAGTGCTCATTGCTCTTCAAGCAACAGGTTTAATGCCGCACGGTCCAGTTTGCCGCGATCCGTAAGGGGCAGATGGTCGATGATGATTATCATTTCACATGTCCAGGCAGGGGGCAAAGAGGTCTTGATTCTGCTGGCCAGCTCTTCATGTGAAACCTCCTTATCGGGAACCACAAATACGGCGGGGGCTTCACCCGCCTCGTCATGGGGAATCACGCAGGCTGCCGCATCCCTTACCCCCTGCACACATAAAACCTTTTGCTCGATTTCACCCAGCGAGAGCCGCTTGCCCCTGACCTTCAGGAAATCCACGTTGCGCCCTTCAATCCAGACATACCCTTCTTCGTCCATTCTTCCCGAATCATTGGTGTTCAACCAACTGCCGTCGAATTTGGCGCGTGTCTCTTCAGGGTCATTCCAATACCCAAGGCATACGGAGGGGCCGCTGACCTGGATTGCACCGGATTGCCGTGCAGGCAGGCTTGCCCCGGAGTCATCAACAATTCTGAGCTTCAGGTTGTCAAGCGCTCTTCCAACGCTGCCCTTTTTATCAGAAAGCCTTTCAGGTTCCAGGCAAGTGATCCTTGCGGTAGCCTCGGTTTGACCGTACATGACGTAAAAAGGCACATCCGGCAAGCAGTCCCTGAACTGTTCTATGTGCCGCCACTCCAGGTGGCCGCCTGCCTGGATGGCCCTGCGCAAGCTCGGCATTGGTATGGTTGACAGGCTGGAGCGGGAAAGGAGTATCTTGTAAACGGACGGCACACCGGCAAAGGTAGTGCATCCATATTCGGCTATCGACCTCAATACTTTGTCCGGAAACATGAAGCGGTTGTCAAAAACAACGCTGCCGCCGCAATAAAGATGGCTGTGCAAAACGCTTGCTCCGAAACAGTACGAAATGGGAAGGATGAGCATTGCAGTTTCTCCGTCGCCGAGGCGCTGGCTTCGTACAATCGCTTCGGTGTTGGCGAGGAGATTTCCATGGCTGACCATGACAAACCGGGGCCTGCCGGTTGTGCCCGATGTCGGCATGAGAGCGGCCAGGTCGGCAGCGGCACGGGGCACCGGGTGAGCCAGGACAGTCCCTTCCGTTGCTTGATTTGCATGAATATAAAGCACTTCCGGGGGGATTTTCAGCTTCGGGCTGTCGTCGGTTTCCGACCAGACAGCCCTCGCCCCGGTCAAATCAATATAGGCTGATATATCTGTTGAAAGATTCGACGCATCAATGGGTACGGCAACCAGCCCGGCATAGATTGCTCCGAGATACGCCAGAGCGGATGCCGGCGAAAGCCGGCAGGTGATTATGATACGCTCACCCGGCTTGAGTCCAAGGGACACGAAAAAACCGGCGCTTCGTGCAATGAGAACTCCTGCGTCAGAATTGACCTCATTTGTTTTTACGTTCACAAGCCGCGATGAGCCGCCGCACCGGCTTGCAAGTTCTCCTGAAAAATTCATTGAATCCATGCGCTAAGTGATCTTGTTGCGCATCACCTCAATTATCGCAGCCACGTCTTCCATAGCCATCAATTCATCTATATCAAATGTGACGTTGAATGTTTTTTCAAGAGACAGGGTAAGTGTGGCATGCCCCAAAGAATCCCAGCCCGGAATATTTTCCGGTTTGGCATCAATGGTGACCAACGATGGATCGGTGCCAAATGCAACCTTGAAACTCTGCTGGATTTTTTCCATTAGTTCCTGCTCATTCATATGCAATATTCTCCTGATATTTCTTCGGACGGTTCATTTGCAACTGTAATAACAAAACGATTTGCCCACCTAACTTGCAATCAATCCAAGAATAAGATCAATCTGTTCATTTGATAAGCCCGGGTAAATCGGCAAACAGATTACTTGTTCCGCAACTTTCCTCGCCACTGGCAAATTCGCGTGTGCCGCCGAAGGCATCCCCCGGTACATCGGGAAATCGCTTATCAACGGGTAGAAATAGCGGCGCGCATAAATACCGGCGTCTTGCATTTTTTGATATAGCGCATCACGGCTGAGCGGATAGTCCGGCTGCACCAGAATCGGGAAGTAGGCATAGTTAGCTGTTTTTTCGCACCCAGCCAGCAAGCAATGGATGCCCTTGACGCCGGCCAAGGCCTCTCGGTAACGGCTATCAATGGCTTTGCGCTTCTGCAGGGCTTCATCAATGCCCTTGAGTTGCAGCAAGCCAAAGGCGGCATTAATTTCGCTCATCTTGCCGTTGATACCCGAAGCAACCACAGTAACCTCATCCACAAAGCCAAAGTTTTTCAGGTGGTCAATACGTTGTTTGGTTTTTGCATCGTGGCAGACGATGGCTCCGCCTTCAAAGGTGTTGAACACTTTTGTGGCGTGAAAGCTCAGCACCGACAGGTCGCCATGGTTAAGCACACTGCCGTCATGGCATTGCACACCGAAGGCGTGGGCAGCGTCGTAGATGATTTTCAGTCCATAGTTGTCGGCAATTTTTTGGATGCGATTCACATCACAGGGGTGGCCGTAGCAGTGCACCGGCATGATGGCAGTGGTTTGCGGGGTAATGGCGGCCTCGATCTTGTCAGGGTCGAGATTGAGAGTGATCGGATCGATGTCCACAAACACCGGTTTGATTCCGTTCCACAGCAGCGAATGGGCCGTTGCCACGAACGAATATGGCGTAGTGATGACTTCGCCAGTGATGCGCAAGGCTTGCAGGGCTGTGACCAGGGCGAGGGTACCGTTGGTGAACAGGGCAAGGTGCTTAACCCCCAGGTAGTCACACAATGTCTGCTCGAATTGCTGGTGAAACGGGCCGCTATTGGTCAGCCATTTGCTGTCCCAAATTTGCTGCAGATAGGGAATGAATTCATCCAGCGACGGCAACGAAGGCTGCGTGACATAAATTGGCGCGGCTTTTCGTGATTCCGTCATTTGCCGGCCTCCTGCGTCATACGGTCAGTATCTTGCAATGTCACTTCAAACGACTCCGGCGGCAAGCCGGCGCACCAGCGTTGCCACATGAGGCGCAAGGCACGTTCCACACCTGCGGCAACCAGCGCTGGCTGGCCCATCACCGACTTCGCAAAGCGTTCGCGCACCCCTGCCCGGATATCGGACAGCGCGGCAAGGTTGCGGGACCAGGACAAGCCCCTCTGCACGAAATCTGCCGCATCATGTGCAACGAACGCTTCCAGGCCAGCATGACTGAGAATTGTGGCTCCCGTCCGGCTTGCCACCGTGTTGCCCGTCATGGTTAGTGTCGGCACACCCATCCATAGCGCATGAAGGGTCGTGGTACCTCCGGTGTAAGGGAATGTATCCAGGCAGATGTCCACCTGATGATGCAATTCCAAATAATGCTCCATACCGCTGCGCGGATGGAAACTCAGGCGTTCGCGCGCGATGCCTTCCTGCGCAAACCATTCGATCAGCGTGCCGTATCCGCCATCCCGGGGCATCCCTCCCAGCAACATGCGTGAATCGGGCAAGGCACGCAGCAGTTGCGACCAGAGGGCAACGACCGGCCGGTTGAGTTTATTTGCCCGGTTGAAGCTGCCGAAGGTCACATGGCCGTTACTCAGGGCAGGCAGGGCGTTAACCGGCGGCGCATTTTCGAAGTGCAGGAAAGGTGCACTAGCCGGCATTTGTACGATTTTTTCCGTGAACTGGCTGTCGAATTGACCGGGTGGCAGAAAAAATCGATCCGCCAGATAGTAATCCATCGCGCTCAGCCCCGTGGTGCCGGGGTAGCCTATCCAGCTGGCCTGCACCGGCGCAGGCTTGCGGGCGAAGGCCAGCAGCCGATGTTCGGCGGTGTGCCCCGAAAGATCAATCAGGATGTCGATGCCGTCCGCACGGATTTTCTGTGCCAGCGCGTCATCCGACAGGCTGGCAATCGGGTGCCAGTGCGGCAGATACCCTCGCAGGCGCTGGGTGACGCCATCTTCGGCGATTTGGTTGTAATAGGCGTGCAGCGATAACTGCGGGTAGCCGGATAAATGAGCCAGCACCGGTTCGATAAAAAAAGCTACGGGATGGGTGCGCAGGTCGCCGGATACAAAGCCGACCTGCAAACAGCGCTCCGGGCTTCGCGAATGTGGATGCTGCGGCCAACTTGCGCGCAGGGGTGCTTCGAACTGTTCGGCAAAGCGGCGGTGTTCTGCAAACAACGCCTGCGCATCCACCGCTTCGCTTTGACTGAGGCAGTAAAGCAGGTTGCTGTGTGCCCTGGCGTAATCGGGTTTGACCGTCAGCGCCAGGCGGTAACTCGCCTCCGCTTCATCGAGCCGCCTGAGATCCAGCAGGGCATTGCCCAGGTTGTTGTACGCCTCGGCGTAATCGGGTTTGATCGCCAGCGCACGGCGGTAGCTCGCCTCCGCGTCGTCGGGCTGCCCGATGTCTCGCAGGATATTGCCCAGGTTGTTGTGTGCATCGGCATAATCGGACTTGATCTCCAGCGCACGGCGGTAGCTCGCCATCGCTTCATCAAGCCGCCCGATAGTTTGCAGGGCGTAGCCCAAGTTACCGTGCGCCTCGGCGTAATCGGGTTTGATCGCCAGCGCACGGTGGTAACTTGCCACCGCTTCATCGACCTGCCCGAGGTCGCGCAGGGCGGCACCCAGGTTGCGGTGCGCATCGGCGAAATCAGGCTTGATCGCCAGCGCACGGCGGTAACTCGCCACTGCATCCTCGAGCCGCCCGAGGTCTCGCAAAGCATTCCCCAAGTTGCTGTGCGCATCGGTGTAATCGGGTTTGATCGCCAGTGCACGGCGGTAACTTGCCACCGCACCCTCAAGCCGCCCGAGGTCTCGCAAGGCATTGCCCAGGTTGTTATGCGCCTCGGCAAAATCGGGTTCGATCGCCAGCGCCCGGCGGTAACTTGCCGCCGCCGCATCAAGCTGCCCGAGGTCCCGCAGGGCATTGCCCAGGTTATTGTGCGCATCGGCGAAATCGGGTTTGACCACCAGCGCCCGACGGTAGCTTGCCACTGCGCCATCGAACTGTCCGAGGCCTCGCAGGGCATTGCCCAGATTGCTGTGCGCATCTGCATCATCGGGCCGCAACTCTGCCGCTTTTTGCGAAGCCTGCAGGCTGTTTTTGCCTTGTGAATGAAGGGCAACCCCCAGCGCCTTCCAGACAAACCCGGAATCCGGATACTGCTCCACCAGTAAGCGTGCCCTGCTTTCCAACTCGGCATAACGCCCGGCATTAAACAGGGCAACCAGCTGCTTGCATTCATCCGGCGTGGGAGCCGTGTTCTTTACAAGAGATTCGGCTGAGTCTTTATCCTGGCAACATTTCTTGTATTTTTTCCCGCTGCCGCAAGGGCAGGGGTCATTCCTTCCCGGTTTCACGCTCACTATCCTTAAGATCGGTTTGGTCCTGAAGTTGGACACATACTAGCATGGATAATTCACTGAAATAATCATCAAGACCCCTGATGCATTGCCGGCGATACCGACGCAGAGCGAGTGTTTTCAAAAAGGTGGCCAGGCTACCCCCGGCGGTTTTACCTTACGCTCCCCACTTCTTTATCAGTGTCTGCGGCACGCCAAGATGATCAAGCACCCGCGCCACGACAAAATCCACCAAGTCCTGCATGCTCTGCGGGTGGTGGTAGAAGCCGGGATTGGGCGGCATGATGACGGCGCCGGCGTGCGACAGCTTGAGCATGTTCTCCAGATGGATCGCGGAGAACGGCATCTCGCGCGGCACGAGGATCAGGGTACGCCTCTCCTTGAGCATCACGTCGGCGGCGCGGGCGATGAGGTCGTCGCCGATGCCACCCGCGATCTTGCCGAGCGTGCCCATGGTGCAGGGGCAGACCACCATCGCGTCACCGGGATTGGAGCCGGAGGCCATCGGCGCGTACCAGTCCTGGATGCCGAACACCTTTAGCTCGCCGCTGAATTTCCCGTAGCGCTCCGCGAACATCTGCTCCGCCTCCTGCGGGCGGTTCGGCAACGTGATGTCCGTTTCCTGCTTGGCGACAATCTGCGCGGCCTGCGAGTACACCAGATGCACGCGCTGCCCGCTGGCGAGCAGGCATTCCAAGAGGCGCATGCCGTAGGGCAGGCCGGAGGCGCCGGTGAAGGCAAGAGTGATGATCTTCATGGCAGTCGTTCCATGTTTGGTTTGCCGTCATTATCCATGAAACGCGCCGCGATGAGGCCGTTCGCCGTGCCGAACACCAGCGCTGCGACGGCAAAGACCGGGATGAGGTAGGCGATGCCGGCATGCGGAATCAGCCAGACGTACACCACCAGCATCTGCCCGGCGATATGCGCGAAGGCGGCGTAGATGCTGTGGCTGACCGGGCCGAACCAGCGCACCGGCAGGTGCTGCGCGAAGGCCAGCACGAGCAGGCTGCATACCGCGCCGGACAGGCTGAGGAAAAAACCGGGAGCGAGGAAGCTGCCGAACAGCAGGCTGCCCGCGACGACGCGCAGCAGCGACACCCAGGCCGCCGCGCGCCAACCGTAGCGCGCCAACACGATCAGCGTAACGATGTTGGCCAGCCCCGGTTTCACGCCGGGCAGCGGCGAGGGGATGGCGTTCTCCAGCACCGTGAGGCCAAGCGCCACCGCCGCCATGCGCGCGATGTGGTGATCTTCCGCGGTGCTATCGAGCTTAATAGTTGAGGCTGTCATATTTCCTGGTGCTGCCGGTCAACTCAACGCTGACCTCGTTGGGCAGGCAGATGGCGATTTCACCGGGCTGTTGCAGCCAGCCCTGGCGCACGCAGTATTGCCTCGGACTCGGGTCGGAGCTGATGCGCGCGTGGCGCTTCTCGATGGTGATCACGCTGGTGCCTAGCGGGCCGGGGACCTCGATCTGCTGGTCGCGCGACAGCGGCACTTCGCGGAATATCTTCCCACCGCTGCGGATCACCGCCTTATCGGCAAGGCCGCCGCTCCACAGCGTGATGGCGAGCAGAACCACGCAGAGGCCGCCGAACAGCAGCGTCAGCCAGTCGCCGGCCTTCAGATACTGCAACATATTCTTTAACCCTAGGACGCCTTGAAAAACCGTAGCGAGCGGCTTGAGTGCAAGGCGCACGGAGCACAGCGACCGAGACATACCCGTGGGTAGACGAGGAAGCGAGCACCGCGCAACGCCGCAATCGAGTCGCGCAGTAGGTTTTTCAAGGTGTCCTCATGCGAGCTCACGGTGGCGCACCAGCACCTGTTGCTGCCGCTCGAAATGCCGCGCGAGCTTTTCGGCAAGATAGACCGAGCGATGCTGCCCGCCGGTGCAGCCGATGGCCACGGTGAGATAGCTGCGGTTGTCTGCGACGAAACACGGCAGCCAGCGTTCCACAAAATTGCGGATGTCGCCGAACATGTCCTGTGCGGCAGGAATATTTTCCAGGAATTCGATCACCGCCGCGTCGTTTCCGGTAAGCGGGCGCAACTCCGGGTTGTAGTAAGGGTTGGGCAGGCAGCGCGCATCGAATACCAGATCGGCATCCAGCGGGATGCCGTGCTTGTAGCCGAACGACTCGAACAGCAGCGTCAGGCGCGCGCGATCCACCTTGATGAACTGCTTGATCCAGGCACGCAGCGCATTTGCATTAAGTTCAGTGGTGTCGATGTGGTGGCCGATGTTGCTGATTTCGGCGAGCAGTTCGCGCTCCTGCCGCACGCATTCCGGCAGGGTACGCACGCCATCGTTGAGCGGATGCAGGCGGCGCGTCTCGGAAAAGCGCTTCACCAGCGTCTCGGTCTGCGCATCCAGAAACAGCACATGCACCGCCAGCTCCTTCTGCATGAGCTGCAGCAGCATGGCGGGAAGTATCTGCACGCTGTGTGCATTGCGTACATCCACGCTTACCGCGATATTCTGATAACCGGCCGGCATGAGCTGATCGACCAGGCTGGGGAGCAGCTCCGAGGGCAAGTTATCCACGCAATAGAAACCCGCATCCTCCAGCGTCTTGAGCGCGACGCTCTTGCCGGAACCGGACAGACCGCTGATCAGGAAGAGTTGCATGGGGTTCCCGCTAGTCGCCGAGCAGCAGCTGGTCGTGCCGCAGGATGAATTCCTGCATGCTGTCGATACCGCGCTGCTGCATGACGTAATTGCGCGCGGCGGCCTCCACCAGCACCGCAAGGTTGCGCCCTGCGACCACCGGGATGTTCACGGTGCTGACGTTCACGCCCAGTATCTCCTGATGCGTAGCGTTGAGCGGCAGGCGCTCCATTTGCGAGAGATCGCCGCCCTGCGGGCGATGCAGGTGCACGATCAGCTTCAGGCTCTTCTTGCGCCGCACCGCCGTCTCGCCGAACATGGTGCGGATATTCAGCACACCCAAACCACGCACCTCGAGAAAATCGCGCAACAACTCCGGGCAGCGTCCTTCCAGCGTATCCGGCGCGATGCGGTGCAATTCGACGATGTCGTCGGCGACCAGCCCGTTGCCGCGCGTGATCAACTCCAGGCCGAGCTCGCTCTTGCCGGCCGCGCTCTCGCCGGTGATCAGGACGCCGACCCCCAGCACATCGAGAAACACGCCGTGGCGCGTGGTGGATTCGGCCAACTCCTTGGCGATGTAGTGGCGGATCAGCCACATCAGGTGCGCGCTGGGCTTGGGAGAGCGGAACAGCGGGATATGCGAGCCGTTGGCAAAATCGATCAGCTCGGCCGGGATGTCATCGTCGCCCGCCACGATCAGGCAGACCGTGATGCTTTGTTCGATTTGCCGGAACGCGCCGGCGCGCTCATCAGCACCCTGGTTGCGCAGATAATCGAGTTCGGTCCGGCTGAACACCTGCACCCAGTTCGGGTGGACCAGGTTGAGATGGCCGATAAGTTCGCTGTTCGAGGCATTGACCCTGTCGCTGTCGATGATGCGGTCCGCGCCGTCCGTGCCGGCAACGCGGCTGAGCTGCAGCCGCTGCTGTTTGTCTTCGAACAGTTGCCGGACGTTGACCTGGCTCATGCCGTGCTTTTCCAGTCGCAGAACAGCTGATGGATGCCGGCCACATCTTCACAGGCTAACAGGCGGTTGCGGAACTGCGCACCGCTGAACATCTGCGCCAGCTCGCCGAGAATCTGCAGGTGCAGGTCGGTGGCGCGCTCCGGGACCAGCAGCACGAAAATCAGGCTCACCGGCTGGCCGTCCGGCGCATCGAACGGAATCGGGTGGGAGGTTTTGACGAACGCGGCAGTCGCCTCACGCAGTTTGGCGATGCGCCCATGCGGGATCGCCACGCCCTGCCCCAGGCCGGTCGATCCGAGCTTCTCGCGCGCGAACAGGCTGTCGAACACCTGGCTGCGCGCGATCTGCTGGTTGTTTTCAAACAGCAGGCCGACCCGCTCGAAGACGCGTTTTTTGCTGGTGGATTCGGCGTCCAGCAGGATATTGGCGGGCAGCAGGATTTTGCTGATCAGGTTCATTATCAACGTCGCATAAAAATGGGCGGCATTGCCGCCGCCCGTTGGTGATTATTCTGCTGCGTGATGCTTGCCGGAGTCGTCGTGGCGGCGTGCCGCCAGCTTTTCCTTATGCTTCATCACCTGGCGGTCCAGCTTGTCCACCAGCGCGTCTATCGCCGCATACAGGTTCTCGTCCTCGCATTCCACGAAGACATCCTTGCCGCTGATATGGATGGTGGCTTCGGCCTTCTGCTTCAGCTTTTCAACGGAAAGGATGATATTAACGTCGATCACATTGTCGAAATGGCGTTTGATCTTGCCGATTTTTCCGGTCGCATAGTCGCGGATGGCGGGTGTGATTTCCAGGTGGCGCCCGGTCAGGTGGAGGTTCATGTCTTGCTCCCTTATTTAGAGTGATTTACGGAGATTCACCGGGGGAATGTGCATTGCCTCCCGGTACTTTGCTATGGTACGCCGGGCGACTACGATGCCCTGCTGTGCCAAGATTTCTGACATGCGGCTGTCGGTAAGCGGTTTGCGGGTATCTTCCGCGCTGACCAGTTGCTTGATCAACTCGCGTATTGCGGTGGAAGAACAGGTGCCGCCGCTTTCCGTGGACAGGCCGCTGCCAAAGAAATGCTTGAATTCGTATATGCCACGCGGGGTCAGCATGAATTTTTGCGTGGTGCTGCGCGAGACCGTGGATTCATGCAGTTCCAGCGTTTCGGCGATTTCGCGCAACACCAGCGGGCGCATGCCGATCTCGCCATGTTCGAAAAAATTGCCCTGCCGTTCCACGATCGCCTGCGCGACCCGCAGGATGGTTTCGAAACGCTGCTGCAGGTTCTTGATCATCCATCTCGCTTCCTGCAGTTGCGTGGCAAGCCCCGCTGAACCTTTGTCGTCGCGCTGCTGCAGGATGTTGGCGTAAATCTGGTTCACGCGCAGTTTGGGCATGGCTTCCGCATTGAGCCGCGCACGCCATTTGTTCCCGCGCTTCTCGACGATCACATCGGGCACCACGTAGTCGGCAACACTCCGGTCGAACTCCGCGCCAGGCTTGGGGTTCAGTTCCACGATCAGATGCTGCGCGGTGCGCAGGTCATCGTCGGTGCAGCGCAGCAGTTTTTTGATCCTGGCAAAATCATGTGCGGCGAGCGCATCCAGGTGATGGCCCACCAGGCGGATCGCCAAATCGCGCTGCGGCGTGTCTTCGGGCAATGCCTTGAGCTGCAGGGCCAGGCACTCGCCCAGATTGCGCGCACCTAGGCCGGGCTGGTCGAGATGCTGCAGCTGCACCAGCGCGGTTTCCAGGTCGTCCAGGGTGATTTCGAGCTCTGCGGGCAGCAGCTCGGCAAGCTCGCCCAAGTCTTGCGCCAGATAGCCGTTCTCGTCCAGCGCATCGATCAGCATCCCGACCACCCTGCGGTCCCTGTCGTCCAGCGAGCTGGTGGTCAGCTGGTTATGCAGATGCTCGCGCAGGCTGGCCTCGCCGGCAGCCTGCTCGGGGTAGGTTTCATCCTCATCATCGGTGCTGTGTGCCGTGCCTCCAGCGGTATTCCAGTCCGCCTGCTCGTTGCCGAAATCGTCTGCGCCACGGTCGTCGGCTCTGCTCTGCTCGACCCTATCGTCTGCCGAACTCGCGCTGTCGCGCGTCTCCATGGGGGTATCGTCACGTGGAAAAACAGCCAACACGGGTTCTTCGGCCAATTCCAGCATGGGATTTTCGTCCAGCATTCTGGCGACTTCCTGATGAATGTCCTGCGTGGAGAGTTGCAGCAAGCGAATAGCCTGCTGCAACTGCGGTGTAAGCGTCAGCTGCTGGGATATCCGAAGTTGTAGCGCCGGTTTCATTGCCTGGTGTTTGTTCCGGGGTGCATTGCCATCAAAGCCGGAAATGCTCGCCCAGATAAACTTTCCTCACGCCCTCATTATAGATGATTTCATCCGGCTTGCCCTCCGCCATCACCGCTCCGGCATTGATGATGTAGGCGCGGTCGCAGATGCCCAGCGTCTCGCGCACGTTGTGGTCGGTGATCAGCACGCCGATATTGCGCTCCTTGAGAAAACGGATGATTTTCTGGATGTCCAGCACGGCGATGGGGTCCACGCCGGCGAACGGTTCGTCCAGCAGGATGAAGCGCGGGTCGGTCGCCAGCGCGCGCGCGATTTCCACACGCCGCCGCTCGCCACCGGACAGGCTGATGGCCGGATTGTCACGGATATGCGTGATATGCAGGTCTTCCAGCAACGATTCCAGGCGATTCTGCAGGTCGTCATCGGAAAGATCCTGCAATTCCAGCACTGCCTGGATATTCTGCGCCACGGTCATGCGGCGGAAGATCGAGGCTTCCTGCGGCAGATAGCCCAGCCCGAGGCGCGCGCGGCGGTGTATCGGCATGTGGGTGATGTTCTGCTCATCGATGAAAATCTCCCCGCCATCGGCGGCGACCAGCCCCACGATCATGTAGAACGAAGTCGTCTTGCCCGCGCCGTTCGGCCCGAGCAGGCCGACCACCTCGCCGCTCTTCAGCGACAGCGAAACATCATGCACCACGGTGCGCGAACCGTACTTTTTCTTGAGGCCAACCGCACGCAATTCACTCATCATGCAAATCCGGAAAATATTTCATGAACCCGCTCAATCTGCGGAAGGCAGGGATACACTAGGCCTGATCGGCAGCGCATCCGGCACGGAAGACGCGGCTGCGCCCTGTTTCGGCTTGGGTTGCAGGACGGCGCGCACCCGCTGCGGCGGCTCCTTTCCCGTGCCTGCGCCGCCGCTGCTCACCTGAAAAATCTCAGTCTTCTGGTTATAGGTGATGTGCTCGCCGCGCACCTCATCCAGGTTGCGCACCACGCGCGCCCGCACATAGAAGTCCACCGTCTCGGCGCGCGTGTCGTATTCGATGCGCTCGCCGTACCCCTCCACATACTCGTCCAGCCCCTCGCGTTTTTGCCGGAAACTGGCGGTATTTCCGTAGGCTGTGCCGTGCTTGAAGCCTTCCTGGTCCTGCACCACCACGATCTTGTCGCCGCGTATCAGCATCGTGCCCTGGGTCAACTTGACGTTGCCGATGAAAGTGCTGACCTGCTGCGCATCGTCCACCAGCACTTGGTCGGCCTCCAGATGCACCGGCTTGTCGCGGTCGGCGCGTTCCGCCAGGCAGGCAGGCGCCCAGAACAGCAGCAAGGCCGGCAGCAGCAGAATCGTCGGCAGCGGCTTATTTTTTGTTTGGCACATGTTCACTTCTTACCTGGGAGAGCAGTTTCAGGGTGCGCGCCTTGTTGTCCATTTCAAGGCCTATTGCATGTACGGTATTGTGCGCGTCCACAATAAGAACGGGACGGTCGGTGTCTGCCCAATCCCGGTCCGGGACGACGTGCAGATATTCGGTATGCAGCGTAAGCTCCTCACGTTGCGCACTTGCCTCGCGCAGCACTTCGACATCCTGGTGCAGGAATACCTCTTCGCCCCTGCTGGAGACGGTGCCCTGCCTGGCGATGATGTGTATCGGCGGCTGCTCGGCAGACAATGAAGTCAGGCGCGGCACTTCCAGCGTAGTGCTGTCGTCATCCGGGTAGTGCTGCAATTTTTTTGCAGCCATGATGAAGCGCGGCACTCCCTGCTCGTTCAGCCTGACAGCAGAAAAGTTTTCCATGATGGCATCCGGATCGTGACGCTTGCTGCTATCCGGCTTGTCCGGCTCCGGCCGTACCTGCTGGCTCAGCCAATAGGTCATTCCCAGCAGGCCGAGCAATGGCAGCAGCGACAGCCAGTAGCGGGCACGTGAAACAACGGTCATTTCAGGTAGGGGGCCAGTTGTGCGTTCAGTGTGCCTTGCGCCGACATGATCAATTCGCAGGCTTCGCGCACCGCACCGTGCCCTCCACGTAATTGGGTCACATAGGCGGAATGTTCGCGCACCAGCCGCGGGGATTCCGGCACGCTGATCGACAGCCCGACATGGCGCATCACCGTCAGGTCGACCACGTCGTCGCCCATATAGGCGGCGGCATCACGGGACAGCTTCAGCCTGTCGAGCAGCTCGACCATCGTTTCGCGTTTATTTTCCACGCCCTGAAAGACATGCTTGATGCCGAGGTTCTGCGCACGCGCCGCGACGCAGCGCGAAGTACGTCCGGTGATGATGGCGACTTCCACCCCGCTGGCGAGCAACATCTTCAGGCCGTGCCCGTCCTGGGAATTGAAGCGTTTGAATTCCTCGCCCGAATCGGACAGATACAACCCGCCATCGGTCATTATCCCATCCACATCGAAGGCCATCAGACGAATCAGTTTGGCGCGGCTCTGCAGCATATTCCCTCCCCTAAATAACTTTGGCGTGCAACAGGTCGTGCATGTTGAGCGCGCCGACCAGTTTGTTTTCTCCGCACACCACCAGCATCTGGTTGATGCTGTATTGCTCCATCATCTGCACCGCCTCGACGGCCAGCGCATCCGGGCCGATGCAGCGCGGATTGGCGGACATCACGCTGCGGACCGGCGTGGCATTGAAATCCAGCTTCTTCTCCAGCGTGCGGCGCAGATCGCCGTCGGTATAGATACCCAGCACGCGCTGCTCCGCATCCACGATGGCGGTCATGCCCACACCCTTCTTCGAGATTTCCAGGAGCGCATCGCTCAGCATCGCATGCTCACGCACCATGGGCACGCGCTCGCCGCTGCGCATGATGTCGCGCACGTGGGTGAGCAACCGCCGCCCCAGATTGCCGCCCGGATGCGAGCGCGCGAAATCTTCCTTGCCGAATCCCTTGGCGTCGAGCAGCGCCATCGCCAGCGCATCGCCGAGCGCCAGTGACGCCGTAGTGCTGGTGGTGGGAGCCAGGCCCATCGGGCAGGCCTCCTTATCCACATGCGCGTCGAGGTGCACGTTGGCAGCCTGCGCCAGGCTCGATTTCGGATTGCCGGTCATGCTGATGAGCTTGGCGCCCTGCCGCTTGATGACCGGCACGATGGTCATCAGCTCCTCACTCTCTCCGGAATAGGACAGCGCGATGATGACATCCTTGCTCGTGATCATGCCCAGGTCGCCGTGGCTGGCTTCGCCGGGATGCACGAAATAGGCCGGCGTGCCGGTGCTGGACATGGTCGCGGCAATCTTGCGCGCGACATGCCCGGATTTGCCCATGCCGCTGACAATGACGCGCCCCTCGCAGCGCAGAATTACCTCCAGCGCGTGCAGGAAGTCGTCATCGAGGCGTGCGGCGAGCGCCTGGACGGCGGCAGCTTCGATGTTCAGAACCTCGCGGGCGAGATCGAGTGCGCGCGGCGCGGCGGAAACATGCTTATTCATGCGGCGCATTATAACAGCGGGAGTTTTCCGGGTAACCGGCAAATATGGCCGAACCGAACGGAGCGGAAAATCAGCCTACAATCAACCGTCATGCGACCCCGGCAGAGCCTGCGTCTGCTTCAAAGCCTATTCTTCTGCGTTTTTTTTCAGCAGACACTGCATCTTTGTCACATAGTTTTGCAGCAAGGTGATGTAAGCGTTGTCGATATCCTTGAACTCGCATCCTATGTACCCGGCCGTTTTTTCATGTTTATGAGGTATCAGGCTTTTCACCGTTATCGTGACGCTGATCTTGCCCACTCCCGGCAAATCGATCTGGCAGTCTGAATAGGTCTGCCCAGGCACAAATTCGATATTGCCCTCCGCACAGGACAGCCTTAACCCGCCGCCGCTGATATCCGTGATGGGCATTTCGACCCGGCCTCGTATACCTGTCGGAATAACACAACGCAGGCGCTCGGAGGAGGGGACTGCAAGCCGGAAATGCTGGCGGCGCTGCAGGCGGTAGAGGTTGGCCGGGAATGGCAGATAAAAAGCGGGGTCGCCCTGATACGTCACCAGACGCGCTCCAGTGACAGCAAACTGTATCTTGACCCGATCAAGCGAGCTGACCAGGGTAATATTTTTGCTCTCCGCGATACGCCGGTTTCTGGATATATCGGTGCCCTGCTCCACCCACAATCCCTTGTCGCCAACGTTCAGCATTGAGGTCATGATGAAATCTGTGGTATCGCCGTAATAAAGGGCGGCGCGCGACTTCGCCTCCACAACGTTGCGCAACAGGGACTGAATTTGCCGTGCAGAGGTAATACAGCACTCCGCCTCCTGCTCTCCGGAGAGTCTTTCAATGTCCAGTGATATCTCTTTTCGCATGCTTGAAACCACTACTTGGCCGTTCTTGAACGCTGCACCATGGTCACGTAGCGCTGCAGCAGAACATTGGAAGCATTGTCGAGATTCTTGAACTCGCATCCCATGCGCTTGACGGTCTGTCCAATTTTTGGAGAGGCCGAAACCATGCTTTTCACTATTATCGTAGCGTCTATCTTGCCGACATCCGGCAGTTCGATCTGGCAGCCTGCATAAACCTGCCCCGGTACAAAATCGATGTCGTCACCAGTATAGGACAATTTCATCCCGCCGATGCTGATATCCGTGACGGGTACCTCAAGCTGCTTTACCGCAGGCGGCTTGCCGACTGGAATAATACAGCGCAAATATTCCGAGTTGGCAAGCATGAGCCGGTAATATTCGCGGTGCTGCAGACGATAGAGACTAGCCGGCAATGGCATGTAAAAAGCCGGGTAATCCTGATGCTTCGCTGCATGGATTTCGCCCACGGGAAATTGCATCTTGACCTGATCCAGCATGCTGACCAGGGTGACACTCCTGCTCTCGACAACGCGCCGGTTCTTCTGAGCATCCACGCCTTGCTCCACCCACAGCCCTTTTTCCCCGACTTTCAGCACAGTGGTCAGGATGAAATCATCTTTCGCACCACCGTAATAAAGCGCAGCCGGCATCACCTTTTCCGAGAGGCTGCGCAACAAGGAGCGGATTTGCAACTCCGAGGCAATGCGGAATTCCTTCTCCTGCTCTTCGGAGAGCTTCTCGGGGGTTAATGGGATATTTCCTTGCATTGGTAAGCTAGACTCAAAAACAGCGACTTAAGAGCATCTGCAACCAGTGGTCGGCATAGCCCAAGGGGGCGCATGATAACAAAATCCGGCATACATGGGTTACAACTTGGGCAGTATGCCCGGCGTTTCCGCATGCTCCAGCCGGTAGAGCCAAGCCAGCAACTCGGCTACGGCCAGATAAAGCTGCGGGGGGATCTCCTGGTCAAGTTCAACCTGCATCAGCAGCCCGACCAGGTCCTCGGACTCATGCACATAAATATCGTGCTGCCTGGCGCGCTCGATAATCGCCTGGGCGATCAGACCACGCCCCTTGGCGACTACTTTCGGCGCCCCGGCCTGATTCTTGCCGTAGGTCAGCGCGACGGCGACCTGCTGCGGGGTAAGGCTGCCCCGTTTCACGATTTTTCCACCACGGCGGCGGCCAGCGGGACGCCCGCGTCGGCAAGTGCATCCTTGAGCCTGGGCAGGGCGCGATCGAACAGATTGACGGTTGCAGGATCTGCCGCACGCAGCGTCATCCTTACCCCGCTGCCGGCGAATACCAGCCTTGCATGAACATCGCCCAGCATGGGCAATGCCAGTTCCATCTCGGTACTCCACTGGCGCTCATCCTGCTGCCGCGACTGCTGTTCCGGCTGCCCCTGAATTTCCCACTGCATCTGCTGCCCCGGCCAGACCTGCCCCATCCACACCAGATGATGTTGCTCCAGCGTGTGCAACTGCTGCTGCACCAGATGAACCAGTTCTTTGGCTATCGGCTGCGCGGCATCTCCGGCAGCCTTGGCCTGCGCCGGCATGTCAGCCTGCGCCATGGAAGTCTTCTCGACCGCAGCATGTTGATCGGCAGCTTTCCCGGGGAGAGGATACTGCACGTCAGACAACTGCACACCCTTCCCGGTCAGCCGGTTTTGCGGTTCCTCCAATAATTGATTGATGCTGCGCTCCCCCCGCACCCACTGCGCCTGGTGCGACTCATAGAACAGACCGCTCTTGCCGAGCGTCTCGCGCAACGCACCGGCCAACTGCTGGGTATCCGGCGCCTGCTGCCCGGACAGCCAGACCGCCTTGCTGCCGAGTTGCTGAACAACGGGCCTTTCGATAGGCCGCTCCGCAAGGTTGGAAAGCAGCCGCGCCGCCGAACCGATCTGTTCGGGAGTCGAGAGCGGATTGTTCGATGCAACCATACCGAAAGAGAGGCGCGGCTTCAACGAGACTACTTCGAGTTTGATCGTATCGCCGCTCTGAATATTGCCGGGTAAGCGCATCTGGAGGATCTGACCCGCGACCTGAACCTTGAACAAACCTTCGCTTATCTTGGCCTGGACGGAGCCCTGCACTTGCTGCCCCACCTCAAGATTGGTGACGGGTTTGGGAGTATCGGGAGTTGCAGTGATTAACGGTTTTCCAGAGCCGGAAAGACCTTGCAGTGCGCTAATCAGATTGGCTGGCAGCATCGTACAATCGCCTCATCAGGTTTCGAGCTTATGCACAGCGGTTCAATTCGGCGAAACCATGCGCAAGCTCCGGTAAACCGGCTCATGCATTGGTATAGGCGATGGCGGCTATACCCACCTGGACGTACTAAGTCCTGCTGCCGTATGCCTGTTGCAATCGCTGCTCCTGTCGATTGCTTTGCATGATGCGCTGCAACTGCCCCATCCATGCCGCAGTACGGCTGCGGATATCTGCATCATGCGCGAGGATTTTCTTGATGAGCCGCGCCTTGCGCTGCAGTGACGGCCCATCCAGCACGACGGACGCATCCGCTTCCTTCATTGCGTCGACATGCTGCCTGCACTGTTGCTCGAGGTCGATCAGCCGATCCCATTCGCCACGTACCGCCGCATCGCGCATCTGTGCGGTCAGTGTTGATAGCGACTCATAATTTGCGATGATTTGGCTGTTACTACCCATTTCCCTTACCCTCTTGCGTACGCCAGTTGGACCTTATTCGCGTTTATTGGCTGCACATCCACAACCGGTGAAACAGCAGCGGCAGCAGTTGCATTAGGACGTATGCTGTCCCATGCGCCCTTCAAATCGTTCAACAGGCGCGCCACTTCATCCAGGGCGGCAATGTCATTTTTCAGGTTGGCGGTAAGCAGGCGTGTGCACATATAGCCATACAGAGCCGACAGATTTTGTGCCAGCCCCCCCTCGACACTTTTGTCCAGACTGGCATTCAGGCCTTCATCAATGATGGCAATAGCCTTGGAAATCGCAGCGCCCTTGGCAGGGATATCCTTGCGAAGCATGCCGCTCTTGGCATTGGCGATCGCCAGCAGCGCGCCCTGATACAACATGGAAATCAGTTTATGCGGATCGGCAACAGTTACGCCGGATTCGACTTCAACTTTTGCGTAAGCCTTGATTGCACTGGCGGCATTCATGCTAATTCCCCCGGTTATAATTTGTTGAGTTGCTGCGTTAGGTAAGAACTGGTTTGGTTCATGCTGCTCAGCATGGAATCCAGCTTGGTAAATTGGGTACGGTAGCGCTTTTCGATGGCGTCCAGCCGAACGTTCAGCGCTTCGCGCTGCTTGCCAATGTCCTTGATGCTGATGTCGATCCCGGTCGTTCTGCCATCCAGCAGGCCACCACTCGCCAGGAACGTCGTCGCCAACTCGTTCAGGGTATAGGCATAGCCCTGCGAATAATTGACCGTGCCACGCGCGCCCGTTAGGCCACCGTTGATCCGTACTGTGAGTCCGGTCGAGTTGCCTGTGCTGGAAGTAAGAAATTGCCCAGACCCGGTTGCCGCTACCCCATCGATGGTGCCAGCCACATCCACCCCGCTGGTTGCGACGGGTGCGCCACCCAGCAGATTGCTTGCGCCAATACCCGATACCGCGAGGCTGGAGGCGGAACCGTAGCTATTTGAGGTGATAGTGAATACCCCGGCGTTTTGCGTCACAGCTACCGATATTCCTGCGCTAGACAGCGCACTGGCACCGTTGATCTTGGATTGCACTTCAGCGGCCAGTGCGGCTGCCGTGTATGTACCCGCAGCCAGCACTACCGATGCGCTGACGCCATTCACAGTAAAGTTCAGTGCATCGTCAACGCCGCTGGTAATGGTGAGCCCGGCCGCAGCATTGCCCGCGATATTTCCTTGCGTGGCGAGCGTTGTGACGTTCACGGCATAGCTGCCCGGTTTGGTTGCGGAAGAGGCGGAACTGTAACTGACCAGACTATCGGAGGCCTTGCCGACTGCCGCAAACAGGCTGGCGATGTCATTAAAATTGTTGCTGATGGCGGTGTCGAGTTTGCTAGCGTCCAGCGCCAGCGTACCGTCTTTCTGGAACGACACGCCAATTTGCGACAAAGTGGTGAGCGAACCGCCGGTATTGCTGACAGCCGTATTAAATACGGCGCGGATTTGTGACTGCATCGAGCGCACCGTGGAATCGCCCTGCAAAACCGCCCCTTTCTTGGTGGCTGCATTGTAGGCAGATACGTCGCCCAATATTTTATTCAAGTCGTTGTAGGCTTTTACGAAGCCCTCCAGGGAGGACTTGACCGTGGCGGTATCACGCTCGACGGTCAATTTCACGGGTGTGGCCGTGACTTTCTGCAAATTCAGCGTGACACCCTGGATGACGTCGGCTATGGTGTTGCTTGCCTTGCTCACGGACGCGCCGTCCACGATAAATTCGGCATTCTGCGCCGTCGCGTTCTCGGCAAGATTCTGTCCGGCGTTGTTGGCCGGATCATAAGCGAGCAAATTGCTCAAAGCCGCATCACCAGTCACGCCGATCTTGATGCTGCTCGTTTTGCCGATGCTGTCCGAAGTCAGCGTCAGCCGATAGGGGCTAGCACCGCCGTCATTGATAATGGTCGCGGTCACGCCGATTTTGGCGGCGTTGATGGCATCGCGTATACCCTGCAGGGAATTGTTTGCGGGGTCTATGGTAACCGTCTTGGTGCCGGTACCGTTAGAGGTAAAAGCTGCGCCGGTATATTTGCCGGTCGGGGCATCAAAAGCACCGCCCGTAATGGTGCCGAAATCAAACGTCAGGGTTCCGCTACCGATAGCCACTGTGCTGTCGGTTTGGCCGGTTGCCGCCAGTTTTTGCGATTGTGCCAGCTTGGTCACCGCATCGAGCGAGTAAACCCCCGCAACGGCCGTGGATGAGGCGGAAGCCGTAAAAATACCGGTATCCGACGAGGTAGCCTTCAGTGCCTGAAATTTCGCTATATTACTCAGGCCGGAAAGCGTACTTTGAAAGCTGGATAACGCCCCCTTGATGCTGCCATATGCCGAAAGCTTGGCTTGGTAGCTTGCTTCCTTGGCTTTGAGCAGGTTAAGCGGTCTTTGCTCAATGGTCATGAGCTGACTGACCAGACCACTCACGTCAAGGTATGACGATCCGACACCCGATGTTGTTGCCATGACGTTTCCTTCCCAGACCCTTTCAGGCCTTTTGCTTCAACAACAAACCCTGACTGACCTGGTCTATTGCGCGTGAAATTGCCAGCATTTCTTCCGTCGGAAATTGCCGGACCAAATCGCCGGTATCCGTATCCACGAGCTTGAATACCTGTTTTTTCGTATCTTGATCTACACTAAATTCAAGGCTCCTGTTCGCCTGCTTCAGGGTCTTGTTGATGCTGTCCACTGCGTTTTGCAATTGCTCGGCCGAGGTTTGCTGGTCAGCAGCCGGTTTAACGGCAGCCTGGGGCAACTCGAGTTGCGCACTGGGTTTGGCTTCGACGTTTGAAGGGGTAGCAACAACATTAGGCTCGCCATTACTGGCGAACCGCGCAGGTTGTGGAGTTTGAGCTATGTTTCCGGTATTTTGGATAAGCATTTTACTCTCCTTTGTTTAGAAATCCCGACCGGGTTACCGGCCGGGATTATTCTACCTTACCGTGCTTATTTCAACAGGCTCAAAACGTTGCTCTGCACCTGGTTGGCTTGCGACAGCATCGCGGTGCCAGCTTGTTGCAGGATCTGGTTACGCGTCATTTGAGCGGTTTCTGCGGCGTAATCGGTATCGGTGATACGGCTACGCGCAGCGCTCAGGTTCTCGGCGCCGTTTTGCAGGTTGCTGATGATGGCCTCGAAACGGGACTGGGTCGCACCAAAAGTCGCGCGAGTCGTGCTGATCGCGGCGATGTCGGTGTCCAGCTTGGTGATTTCGGCAGCCGCGGTGGTGGTGGTAGCACCCAGTGTCCCGGCATTGGTCTGCGTGGTGGCGGCAGCCGTAGCAACGGTGATGGTTTCACCGTTGTTCGCGCCAATCTGGAACTGCGCGCTCAATGCTCCGCTCAACAACGCGGTTCCGTTGAACTTGGTATCGGTGATGATACGCTTGTTCTCGGCAAACAGCTGCTTGAATTCAGAATCAATCGACGCGATATCGTTAGCCGAAGTGAAGTTGCTCGCCTGGATCGCCAGTTCGCGCATACGCTGCAGGTTGTTGCCGATGCTGGACAGCGCGCCTTCGGCAGTCTGAGCCAAGGAGATACCATCGGCGGCGTTGCGTGCTGCCTGGTTCAGGCCGCGGATTTGCGAAGTCATCTTCTCGGAAATCGCAAGACCTGCCGCGTCGTCCTTGGCGCTGTTCACGCGCAGACCGGAAGACAGGCGCTGCAGGGAGATTTGCATCGAGGTCTGCGAAGTGTTCAGGTTGCGCTGAGCATTCAAGGACGCGATGTTAGTATTAATAAAGGCTGGCATTTTGGTTCTCCATCAATAACGGAATTTTCTATCCTGCTTAAGGGTCCCGGCCAAGCTGCTGGCCGGGACTCCTAATCGTGTTTATTTCAACAGGCTCAAAACGTTGCTCTGCACCTGGTTGGCTTGCGACAGCATCGCGGTGCCAGCTTGTTGCAGGATCTGGTTACGCGTCATTTGAGCGGTTTCTGCGGCGTAATCGGTATCGGTGATACGGCTACGCGCAGCGCTCAGGTTCTCGGCGCCGTTTTGCAGGTTGCTGATGATGGCCTCGAAACGGGACTGGGTCGCACCAAAAGTCGCGCGAGTCGTGCTGATCGCGGCGATGTCGGTGTCCAGCTTGGTGATTTCGGCAGCCGCGGTGGTGGTGGTAGCACCCAGTGTCCCGGCATTGGTCTGCGTGGTTGCGCCAGCCGTAGTAACGGTGATGGTTTCACCGTTGTTCGCGCCAATCTGGAACTGCGCGCTCAATGCTCCGCTCAGCAACGCGGTTCCGTTGAACTTGGTATCGGTGATGATACGATTGTTCTCGGCAAACAGCTGCTTGAATTCAGAATCAATCGACGCGATATCGTTAGCCGAAGTGAAGTTGCTCGCCTGGATCGCCAGTTCGCGCATACGCTGCAGGTTGTTGCCGATGCTGGCCAGCGCACCCTCGGCCGTCTGAGCCAAGGAGATACCATCGGCGGCGTTACGTGCTGCCTGGTTCAGGCCGCGGATTTGCGAAGTCATCTTCTCGGAAATCGCAAGACCTGCCGCGTCGTCCTTGGCGCTGTTCACGCGCAGACCGGAAGACAGGCGCTGCAGGGAGATTTGCATCGAGGTCTGCGAAGTGTTCAGGTTGCGCTGAGCATTCAAGGACGCGATGTTAGTATTAATAAAGGCTGGCATTTTGGTTCTCCTTAATAACTGAGTTTGTTATCCGGCTTGTGTCGCACACTTTGGCTGACTATTTATTGATACGTTATCAACCGCCGTTGAGTTAGTTATCGGAAGGAGCAGGGAAAACTTTAGGAAGATTTTAGAAATTCTTTGAGGTTGCAAGCCTTGCGCTGCCAAGCGGATTACCAATAGCCCTGCGCGCACAATTAAAAACATCAATAAAACAGCCGGTTAAATAGTTTTGCATCTGCCCCCGATTTACCATGAGGGTTGGGAAATAAGCCTTGGCCTGCGCCTCGTTACAAGGTAGCCGCAACCATGAATCGATCAGTATTGACCTCGAATACTTCCTCGCCACGCTTGATGCGGATGCGCAATTCCCAGTAGCCTTTGAGTGGAAAGTTGATGTAGCCCTGATAATTGCCCGGCGAGATTTCCCTGAAAATTGTTGTGAAGTCCCGGCCTGCATCAGACGCGCGGTAAGCCTTCACTTCCATCGCACCGCTGACCGGCGCCCCCGCACGGTCCGCCACGCCGATTTCATAGGCCGCTGGCGAATTCATCGCGACGGTGCCGGGCTGCTTGACGGTGGTTTGCCAGGCAAGCGCCCGGTGCGCCTCAAGGTTGCTCAGCGTGGCGGCGTCGGATTTGCGGTTTTTGACGCTGTATTCCCGGTCTACCAGCGCCGGGCGATTTTGCATGGACAGCCAGATGAACGCGCCATTCACCCCCAGTACCACGGCCATCAACCCCAACATCCCGAGAAACCACGGGTTGCGTAAACCCTTCTTGCTGTCCTGTGAAATCATGTTCTTGATTCCCTTCCTGAAATTATTTCCTGCGCCCCAAATCAACGCTTGGGCCATTGAATTTTGTCTTGTATTCGGCGCCGATGAGCGGATCTTCGATGCTCTGGATGCGGAACTCGATCGGCGTCACCTCCCTCTTGAGGTTCCGGCCGGGCGCCCTGACGAAAATGGTAAAGGAGGTGCTGCGGCCATGGCGTGCCAGCAGAGGCTGCTCGGCGCCGATGATCACCTGATCCCTGACACCACCCTCTGCCGTCACACCGATGCTGATATCCTTGTCGGTCTTGTTCAGGATCTTCAATTCGTATTTGTTCTGTATCGAGCCGTCACTCAGGTAAACGTACAGGGGTTGGCGTTCCGGGATCACCTTCAGCGTTAACGAACCCAGGTGGGTGAGGCCATAGACGATGCCGCCAAAGGCGATCATGATGATACCGATATATACCCAGGTGCGCGGGTGCTGGTACATCTTCTTGACGGGCTTGCCTTCCAGTTCGTCCAGCGAGGCGTAGCGTATCAGGCCGCGTGGCTTGCCTACCTTATCCATGATGGAATCACAGGCATCCAGGCACAGACCGCAGGTGATGCAGCCCAGTTGCTGGCCATCGCGGATATCCACGCCGGTCGGGCACACCTGCACGCACTGGAAGCAGTCGATGCAATCGCCCTGCGGCGCGCCCTCCTCGCCCGCCTTGCGGTGCAGCTTGCCGCGCGGCTCACCGCGGTTGTAATCGTAGGCCGGCAATATCGTCTGTGCATCGGTCATCACGCCCTGGATGCGCGCATAGGGGCACATCCACATGCAGACTTGCTCGCGCAACAGTCCGGCCAGAATGTAGGTGCCGAAGAAGAAGGTGATCAGCGTCACCCAGCCGACCAGAGGCAACTGGAAATGCACCAGCCTGCCCCAGTAATCGTAGGCATCCACGAACCAGATTGAAAAGCTGATTCCGGTGAGCAGGGAAATCAGCATCCAGATGAAGTGCTTGACGGACTTTTTCCCGATCTTTTCCAGGTTCCAGGGCGCGGCATCCAGTTTGCGCCGCGCCTGGGGGTTGCCCTCGATCTTGTCCTCCAGCCAGACGAACCAATCGGTCCAGGCAGTCTGGAAGCAGAAATAACCGCACCACACCCGCGATGCCACCGAGGTCACCGCAAACAAGACCATTGCCAGCAACAGCAGCAACAGCGACAGCATCCAGATATCCTGTGGCAATACCGTCAGATTGAAAAAACGGAACTGACGATGCTCAATGTCAAACAGAATGGCCTGCTTGCCGTTCCAGCGCAGATAGGGTACCAGGAAGAACAGCAGCCAGAGCGATTGGGTGTAATTTTTCAGGGTGCGAAAAAAACCTGGCATGCGTTTGGCATGTACCGTCTTGTCACCCTTGTTGACGTTCCAGTGCTCCAGCTCGCGGTAAATCCCCGTGACGGTGCCGGTCTCTTTCTGTCCTGTTTCCTTATCCACGCTCTCTCTCCCGGCTGGTTTGCACCAACTTTCAAAAATCCTGCCCCACTATTCCCGCACTGCTCATTATTACAAATCGGACTCGATAAATTTCCGCAGGTTCCCCAAGCCCATTGGCTCTATGCCGGGTATTGTTCCAGAACATCCGGTTCCGGAATGAAAAAAGAGGGGATTCGAACCCCTCCTTTTCCCGCACCGGTGCGGACTATTAACTCTTGCTGCCTTTGGTTGCATTCCTGTAAATCGTATAGAACAGCCATGCCACCACTCCAAAAGCCGCTGCTACGGCGATAATTACGCCCCAAAACACCATATCATGATTCATGTTAAAACTCCTCCTTCATGCAATATAACCAAAACCCATGCGAACGAAAAATTGCCGCTATCGCCCCTCATTGCATTCCCTGCAAACCTTGTAGAGCAGCCAAGTCGCAGCCGCAAATGCGACAACCATAACGACGACTACCCCCAAAGCGCTACTTCCTGATTCATCTTTAGATGCTCTCCTTCAGACAATGTCCGCGCAGGAGTTGCCCGCGCGGACAAGGGTGCTATTTTCCCTTGCTTGCATCCGGTGCCGCAGGGGCTGCAGGCGCGTCTGCCTGTCCACCTCCGAATTTGTACACATACACTGCCAGCTTCTTCATTTCGGCATCGGTCAGCTTGCCTGCCTCCTTGAACGATGGCATGACCGCCACGCGACCTTGCGGATTACCCGCATTCACGCCGTAGGTAATGGTGCGCTTGATACCCTCGAGCGATCCATCAAAACGCCATATCTTGTCGGTCAGACTGGGCGCTCCCATGGCCTGTGTACCCTTGCCGTCTGCGCCGTGACAGGCCGTGCAACCCTTTGCCGCAAACAACGGCGTGGAGGTTGGCTGGCCATTCGCGACCGCGTTGGCCAAGGCCTCGATTTCGGCAGCGGTAAGCATATCCTTGTGCGCCATCATCATGCCTTGGCGGCCACCGCTGATCGAAGCGTAGATGTCGTCGATCTTGCCGCCATACAGCCATTCATCGTCATTCAGGACGGGCGCGAACAGCCCTTCCTTGTCGTGCGTGCCAACGCCGTTCTGACCGTGACAGGCGGCGCAGTTGTCGCCGAACAGCACTTTGCCGGAACGGATGGTGTACTCGGCCAATTCGCTGTCCGCCAGAATGGCTGCCGGCGTCATGTCCTTCAGCCTGGCTTCGAATTTGCCGCGCACTGCCTCCACCTCACCCTTGTCTTCTTCCATTTCCTTGATGGCCGTCCAACCACCGAGCCCTTTGGTGAAAGTGTTCATCGTGGCGACAGGAATGGATGGGTAGTACAGGAAGTACACCACGCAAAATAACATGCTGGCTGCCAAGCCCAGCATCCACCATTTGGGAGGCTGGTTGGTGAGATCAGCCAGATCGTCGTCCCACACGTGTCCCGTTGTCTGCGCGCCTGATTCCTCGTGTTTTTCGCTCATTTCATTTCTCCTGCATTGATTTGATCTTCGTCATTCAGCACCATGCCGCGCTGCGACTCGAACTTGTCCTTGTTAGCCGGACGAAACACCATGACATATACATAGACCATGCCAATGGACACCGCTACGGTGAAGAACACGCCGAGCCAGTCATTGACAGTCATGGCTGCCGCATCCATGCCCAGATAACCCAGTAGATTAGTCACGGTAGTTCACGCCTTCGGTAAACTTGATGTGATTTCCCATGCCCTGCAGGTAGGCAATCACCGCATCCATCTCGGTTTTACCCTCGACACCGGCCGAACTCGCAATATCCATCTCGGTGTAATTGGCCGGGTAGAACGGCATCATATTCATGACTTCCATGGTTTTTTTCACCTTGGCCACATCCACTTTTTTGCCATCCAGGAAGGCATAGTTGGGCATGACGGATTCGGGCACCACTTCACGCGGATACATCAGGTGGCGGCGGTGCCATTCATCCGAATACTTGCCGCCGACGCGCGCCAGGTCCGGGCCGGTACGCTTGGAACCCCACTGGAAGGGATGGTCGTACATAGATTCGGAAGACACCGAGAATTGGCCGTAGCGATCCTTCTCGTCGCGGAACGGGCGAATCATCTGCGAATGGCACAGATAGCAGCCTTCGCGGATATATATCTCGCGCCCCGCCAGTTCAAGCGGCTTGTAGGGACGCACGCCATCGCCCGGCTTCCAGTCGTCCAGGGATTGGCCCGGCTTGCGCTGCCAGACGATGGGGGATATCTGCTTGCTGTCCACCTTGGTTTTGACATCGGGGGACAGGTGGGTCATGGTACGGTCCAGGTAGAACAGCGGGACGATTTCCACAATGCCGCCGAACACCAGAACAAATGCAACCACCACGAACATCAGGACCGTGCTGCGCTCGATCTTGTCCTGGAACTTGGTCGAATAGATTTTATCGCGATCAGACATTTCTCACTCCTTATGCTTGTGCGGGAACGGCTTGGGCGCTGCGTGCGGCGCTTGCCTTGCGCACCGTCATTACCACGTTGTACAGCATGATCCAGGCGCCCAGATGGAAGATCAGCCCGCCGATGGTGCGCATCGCGTAGTACGGATGCATTGCGGCTACAGATTCAACAAAGGTGTAGGTCAAAGTGCCGTATTCGTCGTAATCGCGCCACATCAGACCCTGCATGATGCCGGACACCCACATCGCCACGACGTAAATCACAGTGCCGATAGTAGATAACCAGAAGTGCACATTGACCAGGTTGTCGGAGTACATCTCGGTGTTCCACAGCTTCTTCACCAGATGGTAGATCGCGCCGATGGAAACCATCGCCACCCAGCCCAGCGCGCCGGAATGCACGTGACCGATGGTCCAGTCGGTGTAATGCGACAGGGCATTCACGGTCTTGATCGACATCACCGGCCCCTCGAAGGTGGACATCGCATAGAACGCCAATGCAACCACCAGGAAGCGCAGGATGTAATCGGTGCGCAGGCGATCCCAGGCGCCGGACAGCGTCATCATGCCGTTCATCGCACCGCCCCAGGACGGGATAATCATCGCCAGGGAAACTGCCGCGCCGAGCGAGCCGGTCCAATCTGGCAATGCGGTGTACTGCAGATGGTGTGCGCCCAGCCACACGTAGCCGAACATTAGCGACCAGAAGTGCAGCACGGACAGGCGATAGGAGAATACGGGGCGGTTGGCCTGCTTTGGCACGAAGTAGTACATGATGCCGAGGAAGCCGGCGGTCAGGTAGAAACCCACCGCATTATGACCCCACCACCACTGGATCATGGCGTCCTGCACGCCGGAGAAAATGGCGTAGGACTTGGTCAGGCTGACCGGGATGGCAAGACTGTTCACCACGTGCAGATAGGTGATCATCACGATCATGCCCATGAAGAACCAGTTGGACACGTAGATATGCGAAGTCTTGCGCTTCGCTATGGTCATGATGTAATTCAGCCCGAACGCCAGCCAGACGACGGCGATCAGGATGTCGATCGGCCATTCCAGTTCGGCGTACTCCTTACCCTGGGTGAGTCCCAGCGGCAGGGTGACAACCGCAAGCACGATGATCAGGTTCCAGCCCCAGAAGGTGAACCACCCCAAACCATTGCTCCACAGCTTGGTCGCACCAGTGCGCTGCACGATATAGTAGCCGGTAGCCATCAGCGTACAGCCGCCAAATGCGAAAATTACCGCATTGGTGTGCAGCGGGCGCAAACGCCCGAAGGATATCTCAGCGATGTCAAAATTCAAGAACGGCCACGCCAATTCCGCTGCGATCCAAACGCCGACCAGCGTACCCACCAAAAAGTAGATCACCGCCGCGATGGAAAACCACCTGACGACTCCCATGTCGTATTTCACTGGTGCTGCTTGAGTTGTCTCCACAATACCTCCCTGATGCTAGTTAAAAACAATGCATTTCTCCCACAATACAAAAGCGCGTTCCGGAACTGCGGCAATGTGCCGGACGCGCCCCGATAAACTACTCAAACGGCCTGGGGCGCGGCGTCTTGTCCGTAGACGGCGGCAGAATCGGCAGCTTGAAATCCGGCTGTTTGCCGGTAAGCGTCTTCAGGAAGGCAACTATCCGGCCGATCTCGTCCTTGCTGAAACTGCGGCCGAGCTGCAGCCTCCCCATCGTATCCACCGCCTCTTCCAGGGTCCAGGCAGCGCCATCGTGGAAGTAGGGGTAGGTCAATTCGACGTTGCGCAGGATCGGCACCTTGAAGTTCATGCGATCCGCGTCCTTGCCTGTGACCGCAATCCGCCCCTGCGCCTTGCTGGCTGTCTTGTAGTCGGCATGCAAACCCATTTTCTGGAACGATCCACCGCCCACGGCGGCGCCGTTATGGCAGGCAACGCAGCCCGTATCCTTGAACAGCTTGTAACCGGCCAGTTCGGTGCCGTTCAGCGCCTTCTTGTCACCCTTCAGCCATTTATCGAAACGGGAATCCGGCGTAACCAGGGTTTCTTCGAAAGCAGCAATGGCATCGGTCACCATACCGACCTTGATGTCGTCCGAGCCGAACACTCGTTTGAATTCGTCGCGGTACTGGGGAATGGAGCGCAGCACATCCACCGCCAGTTCGTGAGTGAAGGCCATCTCGCCGGGGTTGGCGATGGGGCCGCCCGCCTGCTCCTTCAGATCCTTCGCACGCCCATCCCAGAACTGCGCCAGGTTCATGCTCGAATTCAGCACGGTGGGCGCATTGATCGGGCCTTGCTGCCAGCGGTCGCCGATGGATGTCTGCAAATTGTCCGTCCCGCCCATGCTCAGGTTGTGGCAGGAATTGCAGGAAATAAAACCGGATTTGGATAGTCGCGGATCGAAGAAAAGCTTCTTACCCAATTCCATCTTCGCCACATTCTTGACGGTTACGCGATGGACAGGCTGGATAGGTTCGCTGGCGGCGGCCCAGGAGGCCGACGTAGAAACAACAATCAGTGCTGCTATCAAAGTGACAAGTTTCATGATCATTCCTTTCACAGGAGAAGAAACACAAGAACGGACTCAGCTTTGTGGTGCAACGACCAATTGCGGCATAGTGTAGTGCACATCCTCACAATAGGAAAGGCAATTCACCCCGCCAACCACCCAAAGAACCAAGTCCCGCTCGAACGCCCGCCTTCCGGCAGAACGCCAATATTCTTTTTCGATAACCCAACACAGGTTACCAATCTGAGCAAACCCGGCTTACCTGGCAAATATGCCGTTCGCAACTGAGCGGTGCCACAAGCGGCCAGTACCAGCGCATGAGATAAACAAGCTGCCACAGAGATATCACTGCAGTCATTCTCTGTTCAAATACCGTGAAAAACCCTGATGCACGTCAACCTTTCTATCTGGAACTGAAAGTGATGTTAATGTAGAAAGATTAAGGCCCGGCAAAATCCGCTTGAAGCGTCTATCGCCGGGTCCCTTATTTTTACTTTAAAACTTCCAGCCCAAACCGACACCGAACAGGATCGGATCTATCTTGAGCGTCGTCACATAAGCGCCTGCCGTTGTCTTCACGTCGGTCTTCATCCAAACCTTCTTCAGGTCAACGTTGAAGGACAGGTTTTTATTGATCGGCATGTCGAAGCCAACTTGCAGCGCACCGCCTGTGCTGCTCCTGTCGACGTCCAGGTTACCCAGGCTCACGCTCGAAAAACGCGTGTAATTCAGACCGGCTCCCACATAAGGACTGAAGGAACTGCCGGGCATGAAGTGATATTGCGCCAACAGGGTCGGCGGCAGTTCTCTCAACGTGCCAAGCGACGCGCCGTTCAGCGTCACAGTATGTTTTTGTGGATAGGTCAGTACCAGTTCAGCCGAAATGTTGCTGGTAAAGAAATAGCTGATGTCGACCTCGGGGATCGTCTCGTTGCTGACCGCCACGCCCGTGAGGGGGCTGGAGCTGCTTTGCGGTGCGACGTTGACTGCGCGCGCGCGCACCAGCCAGTCGCCTGCCTCTGCGAATACATTGGATGATGCAAACAACGCGCTTGCCGCTACGGCCATCAATACTCTTTTCTGCATGATTTTCTCCTGAAAGTTAATTACTAGGGCTCAAAAAATACCCACAAAGAATATGTGGGTTTGAGCGGAGGAACCATGACGCGCGTCAACCTTCCTGTTCGACACGCAGAAACAAGCGCTTTGTTGCCAAGGCAATTGGCTGTAACAGGTTTCAGTTATTCCAGGGCAGGTTATAAATCTGATTGGCGAAGTAGACGCAACATGGGGTTGCGCCTACTCCGCAACGAAACAATAGGGAATAAAGGCCTGCTGAACTAAGCTCTGGGTAGCGGAAAAATCAGCAGCAGGGCTGGGCGCGCAGCAGCGGGATAACCTGCGCGGTAGCGGTGTAAGGCTCACGCGCAATGCCACTCAGGCGTTCGAGATTATTCAACATGATATGCCGGCGTTCGATGGTAACCACACCTTCTTCCTGGAAACGGGTAAAAATACGGCTGACCGTTTCCTCGGCGATGCCCAGATAATTGCCGATGTCACCGCGCGACATGCTCAGATTGAACTGGGTGGGAGAATAGTTGCGCATGGCAAACCGCCGCGACAGCGACAGCAGGTAAGTCGCCAGCCGTTCTTCGGCATTCTTTTTACCGAGCAACAGCATCAACTCCTGGTTGTGCTTGATCTCCCTGCTCATCATCCTGAGCATTTGATAATGCACCGACGGGATTTGCCGCGCCAACTCCTCGAAGCAATCCACGGAAATCTCGCACACCGCAGTGGTTTCCAGCGCAATCGCTTCGCAGTTATAGCGCCTTTCGTCTATGGCGTTCAGCCCGAGCAGTTCACCCGGAACATGAAAGCCGGTGATCTGCAGGCGGCCGTCGTCGGTGGAAATGCAGGTCTTGACCGATCCGCTACGAATGGCATAAATGCGATTGAACGCCTCGCCAACGCGATACAGCACCTCTCCGCGCTTGATGATGTGCTTCTTCTTCACATAGCGGTCGAGCACCGACGTATCGGCGCTTTCGAGCCCCATGGATAAACCGATCCGGTAAAAGCCGCAGTTCTGGCAGGCTATCACGGGACAGCTCTGTTTTAGCTCAGCTTGAGGTGCCATCATTACTCCACTCAAATATAAAATATCCCGCACAACCCCGCTTGTTTGAGCGCAACAGCGCATAGGGGTTCCGGCGCAAGGCGCCTGATATCTGAAAAATATCCTTCAAAGGCGCTTTAACCGCATGACTTTGTGCAACTGCGGGCCTTTTCAACATCACGTTCAAAAGACCCTCCGTAACGCCGCAGCAGTTCAAGCATGGCGGAGGCTTTGTCCAGCGTCTCCTGGTACTCAGCCGCCTGGTCCGAGTCCGCCACAATGCCGCCGCCCGCCCAACAGTATATTAGTTTTTCATTATACACCAAGGTGCGGATGGCGATATTGCTGTCCATGTTGCCGTCAAAACCGGCATAGCCGATAGCGCCGCAATAGACACCGCGGCGGTCCGGCTCCAGTTGCTCGATGATCTGCATCGCGCGTAGCTTGGGCGCGCCGGTGACCGAGCCGCCCGGAAAACAGTCGCGCAGCACGTCCAGCGCGTCGCGCCCCGGAGCGAGCCGCCCCTCCACCGTGCTGACGAGGTGATGCACGTTGGCAAAGCTCTCCACCTCGAACAATTCCGGCACGCGCACCGAACCGGGCGCACAGCTCTTGCCCAGATCGTTGCGCAGCAGATCCACAATCATCAGGTTTTCCGCACGATCCTTGGGATGGTTGCGCAACTCTTCGGCAAGCCGGCGATCCTGCTGCGCGTCGCCGCTGCGGGGGCGGGTGCCCTTGATCGGCCTGGTCTTGACCTTGCCGCCTTGCACACTGACGAAACATTCCGGCGAGGCGCACAGAATCTGTGTCTGGGGCAGGTTCAGGAAGGCCGCATAGGGTGCGGGGCTCAGGCTGCGCAGCGCAAGATAGGCGCCGAAGGCATCGCCTGCGGCCTGCGCGCTGAAGCGCTGCGCGAGATTGATCTGGTAGCAGTCGCCCGCCTGCAGATACCCCTGCACCACCGCGAAGGCGGCCGCGTAGCCTTCCGGGGTGAAGTTTGAGGCTATATTTCCCCGCACGCGGAAAGTATCGGCAGGAAGCGCAGGAAGATTCTGCAAACGGAGCAGCAGCCGCGGCAGCAGCTCCGCCGTTTCGGCAAAGCGCCGGTGCGACACCAACTTTGCTGTATGCAGCCGGTGATCCAGCACAACCGCCCAGTCGTAGATGCCCACCGCCATGTCCGGCAACTGCCCGCGGGGCTGCGCGATGTCCGGCAAAGCCATCATGCGGCGCGCCAGATCGTAGCCCCAGTAGCCCAGCGCGCCGCCGGCGAAAGGCACTCCTTCAATCGGCGCGACCGGCTCGCCCAGGGCGTCGCGCAGCAAGGTAAACGGATCGCCCTCTTTCGAGCCCTGATCGAGCGTCAAGGTGCGCTGCGGCGCGGCGGTCAGGATGTCGTAGCGCGCCATCCCGCCGCTATCCAGCCACACCGCCCAAGGCAGGTCGGCCAGCGCGGCGTAATAGCGCGAAGCATCGGGCTGATAGGGTAGCGGGGTGCTGTAGAAACTCATTGCTCGATCATGGGTAGTGGCGGCATCAAACGCGCAGGGCAGGAAGCCCACACCGCCAAAGGTGGAATGATACCACCAGAGCCGCACCTCCTTTGCGCGGTGATCCCCTACCCCTTGGAAGCTACCTTAAAAATTCGCGAGGAGAGATGGATGCAAGACGCACGGAGCCTTGCATGGCCATTCGACTAAGCTGGCACAAAACGCCAGCCAAGTCGCTGGTCAACGCAGCAACCGGAATGTACTTAAAGTACATGAGGATTGCGAGTACCGCGCAACGCCGCATAACCAGCCACTTGGCTGCTGTATTTTGGCAGCCTAGTGGAATGGCTAGTAGTTCCATCAGACGCCCTCCGCAGCAATTTTTAAGGCAGCTTCTCAGGAAAACCAGCGCAGCACGGCGGCTGAGCTCAGCGCCAAAGCGCCCAGCCCGAACAGGACGATCCAGACCGGCCGGCTTGGCATCTCCGATGGATGGGCAAACAGCTGCCATGCCGCCAAGACAAAGCCGGATACTGCACACGCCATTTTCACGCCGAGCGCGGCCACAGCGATGCCATGAATGTCGGGAAACTCCCCGTAATGGTAAAAACTGATCGCGCCGAAGGTCGCGCCGCTTGCCGCCTGGGTCGCCCAGCCGATGAGCACGATCCAGATGAGGCGGTGCTGCACCGCCGCCTCGCGCCACGCAAGCGCACAGGCCGCGCCGCCTACCACCGCCACCGCCCCGAAGTTATGGACTATCTGGGTGGCGGAATAGGCAAGGTTCTGCCAGTCCATCGCTATTCCGCCGTGACCTCGATGCAGCGCTCCATGCCGGTCGGCGTGTGATTCTTGTCGACCAGCCTGGCGCAGATTCCATGCATCCCCGGCGTCAAGGGATCGAGGGTGTGGCTGCCCTTTTTCTGGCGCAGCAGACCCGCCATCTTGCCGTCCACGTAAAGATGGGCGTGATCCGCACCGCCTCCGAGGGTGACTTCGTAGGCGAGCTGGCTTGGCATTCCGGCCTTGATTTTGGAGCCGTCTGCGGGAGAGATGATGTCGATCTTTGCTTCGGCGGCTGCCGCCGGCAAGGCGGCAAGACTGGTGAGCATGAGGGCCAGCATGGACAGTTTGCGCATAGTTTTCTCCTTCGATGTATTGGAAAAGCACGACGGAAATTCAAGCCGGGATAGCTGCGGTTCAGGCATACAGCGTGCGAACTATCACCCTGCGGCAGGGCAAAATCTGTAGGTGAAACTACCTAGCTTTTCCGCACATGACCCCAGCCACATCTCAATCCGGTCAAGGATGGCAGCCAACATGATAAAATCCGCTCTCATTTTTTCAGGCTCCGCACCATGACCGGCAACACCCCTACGATCGAGCGGATCGAGCAGCTCCTGCAGCAACGCATTCTGGTTCTCGACGGCGCGATGGGCACGATGATCCAGCGCCACAAGCTCACCGAGGCGGACTACCGCGGCGAGCGCTTTGTGGACTGGCCGCGCGACCTCAAGGGCAACAACGATCTGCTGGTGCTGACCCGGCCCGAAGTCATCAAGGCGATCCATTGCGAATACCTCGCGGCGGGCGCGGACATCGTCGAGACCAACACCTTCGGCGCAAACGCGACCACGCTGCACGCCTACGGCATGGAATCGCTCAACTATGAGTTGAACGTCGCCGGCGCGAGGCTCGCGCGCGAGGCGTGCGACCAGTACGCCACGCCGGACAAGCCGCGCTTCGTCGCAGGCGTGCTCGGCCCGACCGACAAGACCTGCTCCATCTCGCCGGACGTGAACGATCCGGCGGCGCGCAACATCACCTTCGACCGGCTGGTAGCCGATTACTCCGAGGCGGCGCGCGGCCTTATCGACGGCGGCGCCGACCTGTTGCTGATCGAAACGATCTTCGACACCCTCAACGCGAAGGCCGCGATCTTCGCGGTGCAGACAGTCTTCGAGGAGCGCGGCTCCTCGCTGCCGATCATGATCTCCGGCACCATTACCGACGCATCGGGCCGCACGCTCTCTGGCCAGACCGTCGAGGCCTTCTACAACTCGCTGGCACACGCGAAGCCGCTCTCCATCGGCCTGAACTGCGCGCTCGGCGCTGAGGAGCTCCGCCAGTACGTCGAGGAAATGTCGCGCATCGCGAACTGCTTTGTTTCCGCGCACCCGAACGCCGGCCTGCCCAACCCGCTCGCGCCGAGCGGCTACGACGACACGCCGGAGAACATGGCCGGCCACATCGGGGAGTGGGCGCGGAGCGGCTTTCTCAACATCATCGGCGGCTGCTGCGGCACCTCGCCCGCCTTCATCAAGGCGATCGCCGAAACGGTCAGGGACATCGCGCCGCGCAGGATTCCCAGCATCCCGCGCGAGTGCCGCCTGTCCGGGCTGGAGCCGTTCAACATCGGCGACGCCTCGCTGTTCGTCAACGTCGGCGAACGCGCCAACGTCACCGGCTCGGCCAAGTTCAAGCGCCTGATCCTCGAAGGAAACTACGAAGAAGCCCTCGAAATCTGCCGGCAGCAGGTGGAGACCGGCGCGCAGGTGATCGACATCAACATGGACGAGGCGATGCTCGACGGCGAGGCTGCGATGGTGAAGTTCCTCAACCTCATCGCCTCCGAGCCGGACATCTCCAAAGTGCCGGTGATGATCGACTCCTCGCGCTGGAACATCATCGAGGCGGGGCTGAAGTGCGTGCAGGGCAAGCCCATCGTCAACTCGATCTCGCTCAAGGAAGGCGAGGAGAACTTCATCAGGTACGCCACGCTGGTGCGCCGCTACGGCGCGGCGGCGGTGGTGATGGCCTTCGACGAACGGGGCCAGGCCGACACGTTCAAACGCAAGACCGAAATCTGCAGGCGCAGCTATGACATCCTCGTGAACCAGGTCGGCTTCCCGCCCGAGGACATCGTCTTCGACCCGAACATCTTCGCGATCGCGACCGGCATCGAGGAGCACAACAACTACGCGGTGGACTTCATCGAGGCTACCGCGTGGATACGCAAAAATTTACCTTATGCAAAGGTCAGCGGCGGCGTATCGAACGTATCTTTCAGCTTCCGCGGCAACGAGCCGGTGCGCGAGGCGATCCACACCGTATTCCTCTACCACGCGATCAAGGCGGGTATGGGCATGGGCATCGTCAATGCCGGCCAGCTCGGCGTGTACGAGGAGATACCGAAAGAGCTGCGCGACGCGGTGGAGGACGTGGTGCTCAACCGCAGCCCCGACGCGGGCGAAAAACTGGTCACGCTGGCCGAGACGGTAAAGGGCGGCGGCAAGGCACAGATCGAAGACCTCGAATGGCGCAAGGGCACGGTGCAGGAGCGCCTGACCCACGCGCTGGTGCGCGGCATCACCACTTATGTCGTCGAAGACACCGAAGAGGCAAGACAGCAGGCTAAGTCGTCAGTCGAGGTGATCGAAGGCCCGCTGATGACCGGCATGAACGTGGTCGGCGACCTGTTCGGCGCGGGCAAGATGTTCCTGCCGCAGGTGGTGAAGTCGGCGCGCGTGATGAAGCAGGCGGTGGCGCACCTCGTGCCCTACATCGAGGCGGAAAAGGCGCGCTCCGGCAACAACAAGCCCAAGGGCAAGATCGTGATGGCGACGGTGAAGGGCGACGTGCACGACATCGGCAAGAACATCGTAACGGTCGTGCTGCAATGCAACAACTTCGAAGTTATCAACATGGGCGTGATGGTGCCCTGCCAGCAGATCCTCGACGCCGCGCGCGAGCACAACGCCGACGCGATCGGCCTGTCCGGCCTGATCACACCGTCGCTGGAGGAGATGGCGCATGTTGCGAAGGAGATGCAGCGCCAGGGCTTCACCATCCCGCTGCTGATAGGCGGCGCGACCACCTCGCGTGTGCACACCGCGGTGAAGATCGAGCCCCACTACCAGAATGGCCCCACCGTCTACATCGTGGATGCCTCGCGCGCGGTCGGCGTGTGCAGCAACCTGTTGAGCGAAACGCTGCGCGACGATTACGTCGCGGGCATCAAGGCCGACTACGCGGCGGCGCGCGAGCAGTTCGAGGGCCGCAAGGAAAAGGCCGTGTATGTGCCCTTGCCCGAAGCGCGCGCGCATGGTCTGAAAACGGACTGGAAGAACTACACCCCGCCCAAGCCGAAAATGCCCGGCGTGCACCGACTGGGAGACTACCCCATCGACATCCTCGTGGACTCCATCGACTGGACGCCATTCTTCCACGCCTGGGAGCTGTCCGGACGCTACCCGAAGATATTGCAGGACGAGGTTGTGGGCAGCGAAGCGCGCAAGCTGTTCGCCGACGCGCAGGCGATGCTGAAGAAGATCATCGCCGAAAAATGGCTCACCGCGAACGCGGTGTTCGGCCTCTTCCCGGCGAACAGCGTAAACGGCGACGATATCGAAATCTATTCTGACGAGAAACGAAAAAAGGTCCTGATGACCTGGCACAACCTGCGCCAGCAGACGAAGAAGCCGGACGCCATCCCTAACCTCTGCCTCGCCGATTTCGTCGCGCCGAAGGAAACCGAAGTCAAAGACTACATCGGCGCATTCGCCGTGACCGCGGGCATCGGCATCGAGAAGAAGCTCAAGGAGTTCGAGCGGGCGCACGACGACTACAGCGCCATCCTGCTGCAATCGCTCGCCGACCGCCTCGCCGAGGCCTTCGCCGAACACCTGCACCTGCGCATGCGCCGCGAATTCTGGGGCTATGCGGCGGACGAGAGCCTGGACAACGAGGCGCTGATCGCCGAGCAGTACCGCGGCATCCGCCCCGCCCCCGGCTACCCCGCCTGCCCCGACCACACCGAGAAGGGCGCGCTGTTCCAACTGCTGCAGGCGCCGCAGAATGCGGGCATCACGCTCACCGAAAGTTTTGCGATGCTGCCCACCGCCGCCGTGAGCGGCTTCTGCCTCTCGCACCCGCAGGCGCAATACTTCGCGACCGGCAAGGTGGACAGGGATCAGGTCGCGGACTACGCGCAGCGCAGGGGCTGGAGCGTAGAAGAGGCGGAGCGGTGGCTGGCGCCGGTGCTAGGTTACTAAATAATTGCATCCTTCAATAACAACAAGAAAACATGAAATGAAACACATCACTTTCTTACCGCTGGCCCTGCTGCTGACCGCCGGCCTTTTTTCAACCACGGCCCATTCCGAACCGGCCAACACACAGAAGGAAAAACGCATCATGACCGAACTCATCAAGACCGACACCAAACTGGGCGAAGGCGCCGAGGCCACCGCGGGCAAGCTCGTGCTGGTGCACTACACCGGCTGGCTGTACGACGAGGCCGCGCCCGGCCACAAGGGCAGGAAGTTCGACAGCTCGCACGACCGCGCGGAACCATTCGACTTCCCGCTCGGCGCGGGGCATGTCATCAAGGGCTGGGATCAGGGCGTGGAGGGCATGAAGGTCGGCGGGCAGCGCACGCTGGTCATCCCGGCGAACCTGGGCTACGGCGCGCGCGGTGCGGGCGGCGTGATTCCGCCGAATGCGACGCTGGTGTTCGATGTGGAGCTGCTGGCCGTGCGCTAAGCCGGCCCGCATACCCTGCAACAACCTTGTGATTCCGGAGAAACGTAACATGATGAAGCGCACCTTGTTTTTACCGCTGGCCCTGCTGCTGACTGCCGGCGCCTTTTCGATCACCGCCTGCTCCGAAAAGGCCGCAACAGAAAAGAAACCCGGCGTCGTGTCCGAACTGATCAAGACCGACACCAAGCTGGGCGAAGGCGCGGAAGCCGTCGCGGGACGCAACGTATCGGTGCACTACACCGGCTGGCTGTACGACGAAACGTTTCTCAACCACAAGGGTAAAAAATTCGACAGCTCGCACGACCGCGGCCAGCCCTTCGATTTCCCGCTCGGCGCGGGGCGCGTCATCAAGGGCTGGGACCAGGGTGTGGCAGGCATGAAGGTCGGCGGGCAGCGCACGCTGGTCATCCCTGCGCACCTCGGCTACGGGCCGATCGGCGCGGGCGACGCGATTCCGCCGAATACGGCGCTGGTGTTCGAGGTGGAGTTGCTGGGAGTAAACTGACCAGCATCGCCAGACTATCGCCATGTTCTACGTCGACCTCTTCTCCGCGCTGGATCACCACAAAGTGGATTACCTGCTGATCGGCGGGCTGGCCGTTTCGCTTCACGGCGTGGAGCGAGCCACGATGGATGTGGACATCACCGTGGCGATGCATCCGGCCAACTTGGCGGCGCTGATCGAGGCTGTGAAAGAACTTAACCTCGCACCTGTGCTTCCAGTTCCGCTGGAGTCGCTGGGCGACATCGAATTGCTGCGCGAATGGCATGCACAACGCAACCTCGAAGCCTTCGCGCTGCGCACGCCTGAATTGGCTGGGGTAACCATCGACGTGCTGCTGTTCCCGCCCGTCGACTTTGCGGGCATGGCGGCACGGGCGGTAGAGTTCGACGTGGCTGGAACGGCAATCAGGGTTGTTTCCATAGATGACCTGATTGCGTTGAAAAAAGCGGTTGGACGTCCGATCGATATTTCCGATGTCGAACATCTGCAACGGGTGAAGTCCGCATGAAACAGCCATTCAACCCCGGTGACCGCACCTATTACGTGAGCGACGAACGGCTGCGCGCATTCAAGTCGCTCACGCCGGAACAGCGGCTGCGCTGGGTGGAGGAACTCGCAAGATTCCTGCGGCTGGCCAAGGCGGGCAGAAAAAAACCTGCTGCATGAACCTGATCTCGCACCCGGTGCTGGTCACGGCGCTGATGCTCGCAGTGTCCAACCTGTTCATGACCTTCGCATGGTATGCGCACCTCAAGAACATGGCGAGCTCGCCGTGGTATGTGGCGGCGCTGGTGAGCTGGGGCATCGCGCTGTTTGAATACCTGATCCAGGTGCCGGCGAACCGCATCGGTTACACCGAGCTCAGTCTCGGGCAGTTGAAGATTTTGCAGGAAGTCGTCACGCTCTCGGTGTTCGTGCCGTTCGCAGTGCTGTACATGAACCAGCCGCTGAAGCTGGACTACCTGTGGGCGGCGCTGTGCCTGATGGGTGCGGTTTATTTTATCTTTCGGGCCTGAGCCATGAGCCAGCAACAACACATCCACATCCTCGGCATCTGCGGCACCTTCATGGGCGGCATCGCGGCCATCGCCCGGCAGGCAGGCTATCGCGTCACCGGCTGCGACGCCAACGTCTATCCGCCGATGAGCACGCAGCTCGAAGCGCAGGGCATCGCGCTGATCGAGGGTTTCGGCGTCGAGCAGCTCGACCTCCGGCCAGACATCTTCGTCATCGGCAACGTGGTGGCGCGCGGCAACCCGCTGATGGAGGAAATCCTCAACCGCAACCTGCCCTATACCTCCGGACCGCAATGGCTCGCGCAGAACATCCTGCACGACAAGTGGGTGCTGGGCGTCGCGGGCACACACGGCAAGACCACCACCAGCTCGATGCTCGCGTGGATACTCGAATACGCGGGCCTGAACCCCGGTTTTCTGGTCGGCGGTGTGCCGCAGAACTTCGGCATCTCGGCGCGGCTGACCGATTCGCCCTTCTTCGTCATTGAGGCGGACGAGTACGACACCGCCTTCTTCGACAAGCGCTCCAAGTTCGTGCACTACCACCCGCGCACCGCGATCCTCAACAACTTGGAATTCGACCACGCCGACATTTTCGCCGACCTCGCCGCGATCGAGACGCAGTTCCACCACCTCGTGCGTACCGTGCCCGGCAACGGCCTGATCGTGTGCAACGGTCGCGAGGAGTCGCTGGTGCGCATGCTCAAGCGCGGCTGCTGGACGCCGGTGGAGAAGTTCGGTGGCAACGAAGGCTGGAGCATAGACACAAATGACCGCGTGGCGCTGGATGGTGAAGTGCAAGGCACGCTGCAGTGGGACCTGCTCGGCGAGCACAACCGCATGAACGCGCTCGCCGCACTCGCCGCGGCACGCCATGCGGGCGTGCCGGTCGCGCAGGGGCTGGCTGCATTAAGTGAATTCAGGAACGTGAAGCGCCGCATGGAGGTACGCGGCACGGTCAACGGCATCACCGTGTACGACGACTTCGCGCACCATCCCACCGCGATAGACACCACCATCGCCGGGCTGCGCCGCAAGGTCGATGGAGCGCGCATCCTCGCCGTGCTGGAGCCACGCTCCAACACCATGAAACTCGGCGTGATGAAAGACGCGCTGCCCGACAGCCTCAAGGACGCCGACCTGGTGTTCTGCTACGGCGCGAACCTCGGCTGGGACGCCGCTACGTCACTTGCACCGCTGGGCGAAAAGGCGGTGGTGAAGGACAACCTCAACGAGTTGATCGAAGCCATCGCCGCCGCCGTGCGCTCAGGCGACCAGGTTCTGGTGATGAGCAACGGCGGTTTCGGCGGGATACACGAGAAGCTGCTGAAGCGCCTGGCAAGCTAGGACACGAAGCAGGCTTCTGCCGCCCAGCAGCACAGGCTTAGCGCTCTTTCAGCATCCACATCACATCCACAAAGGATGGCGCGCCCTTGCTGCCGACTGCCTCGATCAGCTTGCTGAGATAACCGCTGTTGTGCACCGACATGCGCGTGAAAGACTGGATAAGCTGGACTACCCGCGCATCGCTCAAGCCTTGGTAATGACTGGCCATCCCCACCAGGAACACCTGAATGATTGCGAGGTTGCACACCATCTCCCGGTACAGGTCGAGATAGCTGGCGCGCGTGAACGGGAACAGGCGGATAAGCACCCCGTTCACCAGATAGTTTTCCAGGATGTAACCCTTGTCGCGGAAATACGGCAGATAGTAAGTCTCGTAGGCATGCTGGTAGCGCGTCAGCAGTTCGGCATCACCGCCTGTGCCCTGCGCTTCACTGCCAAGCAGGCCGTCGGCAACAGCCAGTATGCATTCCCGGAAGCGTGGGCGATCCACGTTCAAAAATTCGGAGATGAGCCCGGTAGTGACGTGCAATTTGCGCGGCAAATCGGAATGTATCTGCTCGAATTGCGCCTCGATGGCTGGCGGGTCGGAAAACAGATCGACGAAAGCCGACAGTACCGGGATCATTTCGGCAGCGTTTTTGAAATGCGGGTTGCTGACCACGCCATCCACCTCATCCAGCAGGAAACCCAGCGTCATCACCCGCGCGCCCAGCGTCAATTCCCGGAATTGCAGGATGCCCAGAATCAGAGTGCGGAAATCGTTCAGGACGGCGATCTGCCCGGGGTCGACGGTGCCGTTTTGCGGCATACGGTAGGAGGTGAAATCGCGCTCGCCAAGATCGGCATCCGGCGCAGCCATTTCCAGGGTGATCGGCTCGGGGTGCAGCAACACCAGGCGCGCCGCTTCCGGGCAGGACACGCCGAGTGCATATTCGCGCTGTTCGCCGAATTGATTGTAATAGCGCGGAAATGAGGCGCAGGTATCCGACAGCGCTTCCGGCCCCAGTTCTTTTTGAATCATGCACAGCATATCGGGCATCAGGAACGAACAACGCCCATCTGCCCGCAGCTTCACACTGGCGTATTCCTGCTCGCTCTGGCTGGCCTTCTCGTTTTCCACCACGACACTGCGGAACATCGGCGCCAGCGTCTCATGCTCGCATTTCTGATAACGCTGCCAGGTCGTATGGTCGATGGTGACGCGCCAGCCACTGCAGCAGGTATCCTCGCAATCCGAACCGATACAGCGGAACTTCTGATAGTAGTCCGGCACCATTACCGGCTTCTTCGCGGCCATTTTTGCCCCGGATTTTGCGTGTGGTTTCGACTCCTGCTGCTTTGCCATTTCCCATCCTTCCACAGAGTAACTGCTACATCATTTCACAGGACGCCCGTGCTGGGCAAGCGCGCAATGCCCACAGGTTGCGAACCCCATCGAGGCGAATCACGTCCCTGCGGCTACTGATTCTCCAGCCCCAGTTCCTGAATCTTGCGCGTCAGGGTGTTGCGCCCGATGCCGAGCAGCGCGGCCGCCTCGATGCGGCGCCCTCCGGTGTGGCGCAGTGCCTGCAGGATCAGGGTGCGCTCGAACTCGGCGGCAAGCTTCTCCATGATCCGGCCTTCGCCGCGCTGCAAGGAGAGCTCCACCTGCTGCGCCAGTACGGCGCTCCAGTCGCCGCCGGGTGACACGGCCGCTGCGCCGCGCCACTCGGGCGGCAGGTCGGCGATCTCGATGCGCTGCGAGGGCGTCATTACGGCCAGCCAGTGGCACAGGTTCTCCAGCTGCCGCACGTTGCCGGGAAAGTCCTGCGCGGCGAGGAAGCGCAGCACTTCCTCGCTCAACAGCTTCTGCTCCACGCCCAGTTCGCGCGCGCTCTTCTGCAGGAAATGCTTCGCGAGCAGTGGGATGTCCTCGCGGCGTTCTCTTAATGGCGGCAGACGCAGCCGGATTACGTTGAGGCGATGAAACAGGTCTTCGCGGAACAGCCCCTGCCGCACACGCTCGTCGAGGTTCTGGTGCGTCGCGGCGATGATGCGCACGTTGGCCTTGACCGGCTGCTGCCCGCCGACGCGGTAGAAGTTGCCGTCCGACAACACGCGCAACAATCGGGTCTGCAGGTCGGCGGGCATGTCGCCGATTTCGTCGAGGAACAGCGTGCCGCCTTCGGCCTGCTCGAAGCGCCCCTGCCGCGCCGCCGCCGCGCCGGTAAATGCGCCGCGCTCGTGGCCGAACAGTTCAGATTCGAGCAGATCTTTGGGGATCGCCGCAGTGTTGATCGCGATGAACGGTTTGCCGGCGCGCGGACTGTGACGGTGCAGCGCGCGCGCCACCAGTTCCTTGCCGGTGCCGGATTCGCCGTTGATCAGCACGGTCGCATGCGATTGCGCAAGCTTGCCGATGGCGCGGAACACCTCCTGCATCGCAGGCGCCTGCCCGAGTATCTCGGCGGCTGCCTCCACTTCCTCTGCACCGCCCGTCTTGCGCTGGCTCTGCTCCATGGCGCGCCGAATCAGCTCGACCGCGTGATTGACGTCGAACGGTTTGGGCAGGTACTCGAACGCACCGCCCTGGAACGCGGAGACGGCGCTCTCCAGGTCGGAGTAGGCGGTCATGATGATGGCAGGTATGAGCGGGTAACGCTGCTGCAGCGCCTGCAAAAAATCCAGCCCGGAACTGCCGGGCATGCGGATATCGCTGACCACCGCTTGCGGAACACTGCCATCCAGCGCAAGCAGCGCCTCGTCGGCAGAGGCGAAACTCTTGAACTCGATGTTCTCGCGCGCCAGAGCTTTTTCCAGCACCCAGCGGATGGAGCGGTCGTCGTCGATGATCCAGACAGGCTGCATATCTATTTACCTTTACGGGAGAGGAAGCAGCACGGTAAAACAGGTGCGCCCCGGCTCGCTGTCGAATTCTATCGCGCCGTGGTGCTGGCTGACGTAGTCCTGCGCGAGCGTCAGCCCGAGGCCGTGGCCGTCGGCGCGCCCCGATACCAGCGGGTAGAAAATCTTGTCCTGCAGTTCCGGCGGGATGCCGGGGCCGTTGTCGATGATCTGCACCATCACCGCGAGGCGGTGGCGGCGCTTGACCAGCGTCACCTGCCGCGCGATGCGGGTGCGCAGAGTGATGTTGCCGCTGCCCTGCAGCGCCTGCGCGGCATTGCGCACGATGTTGAGCATCGCCTGGATGAGCTGCTCCTTGTCGCCGATCAGCGGCGGCAGGCTGACGTCGTAATCGCGCCGTATCTTCAGCCCCTCCGGCATCTCGGCGAGCACCACGCTGCGCACGCGCTCCAGCACTTCATGGATGTTGAGTGCGCTGTGGTGCGAGGCGTTCTGCGGGGAAAGCAGTTTCTCCACCAGCGAGCGCAGCCTGTCCGCCTCCTGCACGATGACCCGGGTGTATTCGCGCAGGGCCGGTTTTTCCAGTTCCTGCTCGAGCAGTTGCGCCGCGCCGCGAATGCCGCCGAGCGGATTCTTGATCTCGTGCGCGAGGTTGCGCAGCAGCAGGCGACTCGCCTGCGTCTGGTCGAGCATCTGCTCTTCGCGCGCCAACTTGAGCGGCCGGTCCATCGGGTGAAATTCCAGCAGCAGGTATTGCCCGTTATCGAGCTGCACCGGCGTCGCCGCACAGCGCAGATGCAGCCTGACATGCGCATGCGTACCCAGCGTCAGGTCGTGCTCGATGTAGCTGGCGTTGTCGCGGATCGCGTGCTGCATCGCATGGGTCAGCTGCCCGGCATCGGTGAATGCCTGCTGCACCGGATACCCGAGCAGATTCTTTCCGCTCACGTCGAACAGGTGTTCTGCGGCCGGGTTGAGATAGATGACGCACGCCTCGCCGTCCAGCAGGATGACGGCGGTCGCAAGGTGTTCCGGCATGAAGGATGACAGGTCAGGCATACATTCTTGCGCAGCAGAAAACATGCCAGGTGGGAGAACCTACTTGAGTTTTGACAGCTCGGTTTTGAGCGCCTCGACGTTGTTGCTGTGCAGATCGACCTGCTCCTGCAGCGTCTTGATTTTCTCTTCGTATTTCGCCACGTTGCGGTAAGTCTTGCCGTCCTGGCCGCGATAAACTTCCGGAGTCGATTCACCCTCTTTCAGGTTCTGCCGGGCTTCCCCGAGCAATTTTTCTTCCGCCTCCAGTTCATCCTGCAGAATCTTGCGGCGCACGTCATCGCGGCTCTTTTGCGTTGCGCCATCCACCCTGGGGAAGCCCTCGGGCGTGGCGGTGCGCGCCGGCGGCACCATGGTAGGCAGCGGCTCCAGGATGATCTTCTTGCCGCCCTTGATCGGCGCGCTGGAATAGGTGACATGGCCGTCGGCATCGACGGCCTTGTATATCTCCGCCTGCGCCAATGCGGGGCAGAGGCATATGATTGCAAGCAAGTATCCAGACTTCATTTTCATTCTCCTGCTGGGGGGCTCGGGCAAGTATAGGGCAAGCATCAGACTCCGACAAACATTGGCGGTTCAAAAGCAAAACGGGGCTTGCGCCCCGTTCTGCCATCCTGCAGCGTATCTTAGATGCTGTAATACATGTCGAACTCGACCGGATGGGTGGTCATGCGGATCTTGTTCACTTCTTCCATCTTCAGGGTGATGAAGGCATCGATGAAGTCGTTGGAGAACACGCCGCCGCGCGTCAGGAACTCGCGATCCTTGTCCAGATGTGCCAGCGCTTCGTCCAGCGAGGCGCATACGGTCGGGATCTTTGCGTCCTCTTCCGGCGGCAGGTCGTAGAGGTTCTTGTCGGCCGGGTCGCCGGGGTGAATCTTGTTCTGGATGCCGTCCAGCCCTGCCATCATCAGCGCAGCGAAGCACAGGTACGGGTTTGCGGTCGGATCCGGGAAGCGCGTCTCGATGCGGCGCGCTTTGTCGCTGGCCACATGCGGGATACGGATCGAAGCAGAACGGTTCTTCGCCGAGTAGGCCAGCTTGACCGGTGCCTCGTAGTGCGGCACGAGGCGCTTGTAAGAGTTGGTGCCGGGGTTGCAGATCGCATTCAGCGCCTTGGCGTGCTTGATGATGCCGCCGATGTAGTACAGCGCGGTCTCGGACAGGCCGGCATAACCGTTGCCCGCGAAGGTGTTCTTGCCATCCTTCCAGATCGACTGGTGCACATGCATGCCGGAGCCGTTGTCGCCGACGATCGGCTTGGGCATGAAGGTCGCGGTCTTGCCGTACTGGTGCGCGACGTTGTGCACCACATACTTCAGCGCCTGGGTCTGGTCGGCGCGGCGCACCAAAGTATTAAATTTTGTGCCGATCTCGCACTGACCGGCGGTCGCGACTTCGTGGTGGTGCACTTCGACTTCGATACCGATGTCTTCCAGCGCCAGGCACATCGCCGCGCGGATGTCGTTCAGGCTATCGACCGGGGGAACCGGGAAGTAGCCGCCCTTGACCATCGGGCGATGGCCGGTGTTGCCGCCGTCGAATTTCTCGCCGGTGGCCCAGGCCGCCTCTTCGGAGTTGATCTTGAGCGAGCAGCCGGACATGTCGACGGACCAGGTCACCGAGTCAAAGATGAAGAATTCGGGTTCCGGGCCGAAGAAGGCGGTGTCGCCAAGGCCACTGGACTTCAGGTAGGCTTCGGCGCGCTTCGCGATGGAGCGCGGGTCGCGGTCATAGCCCTTGCCGTCGGCCGGTTCCACCACGTCGCAGGTGATCACCAGGGTGTTTTCATCCATGAACGGGTCGAGATAGGCCGTCGCCGGGTCCGGCATCAGCAGCATGTCGGAAGCCTGGATGCCTTTCCAGCCGGCGATCGAAGAGCCGTCGAACGCGTGGCCGTCTTCGAACTTGTCCAGATCGACATACTTGGCCGGCACGCCCACGTGCTGCTCCTTGCCGCGCGTATCGGTAAAGCGGAAATCCACGAACTTGACGTCGTGGTCCTTGATCATCTTCAAAACATCATTTGCCGACATAGCCATAGCTTTCTCCCACAAGGATTACAGAAATAATTTTTGACAACCCGAATTCGTTACGCATGAAGCGTGCCAATCCCGTTCCTTTGGCGGACGGGCATTGTGCCACAAGCCATTCATGCGAAGCGCGAAATATTTGCACCAGAAACGGGCGGCGCAAGCTGTTTATGCACTAATTTCGTGCGCGATTCCGGAAGCGTCGGTTCCGGCCTATAGAGTGGTAAAGGAGTGTGATTTTTCATACGGCTTGCGCTAGTATGCGTGCAACGAGCATAGCACCCGCGCCCGATTCGTTAAACCACGTGAAGGAAAGAAGTCCCATGGGAAAAATCACCGCCATCCTGGAGGCCGCGCAGCAACGTGCCAGGGAAATGAACCTGCCCTACGAGGGCGCGCTTTACCCCGACGAGGCCCATGAGGTGCTGCAATCCGCGCCCGGCGCGAAGCTCGTGGACGTGCGCACCCGCGCCGAACTGGACTGGGTCGGGCGCATCCCCGGCGCGGCAGAGATCGAGTGGGTCACCTATCCCGGCATGAAGCCCAACCCGAATTTCGTCGCACAACTCGAACAGCAGGTGGACAAGGAGGCGCTCGTGCTGTTCATCTGCCGCAGCGGCATGCGCTCCAACGCCGCCGCGGCCGCCGCGACCAAGGCGGGCTACGGCGACTGCTACAACGTGCTGGAAGGCTTCGAGGGCGAGAAGGACGGGGACGAGCACCGCAACGCGCTGGGCGGGTGGCGGGTGGCCGGATTGCCTTGGGAGCAGAGCTAAAACCTGCTGCGCGGCTTGATTACGACGTTGCGCGGTCTTGGTTACGGCATCACGCGCTACGCACCTGAGCCTTCACCGCAACTTCGTTGTCGCTTCCTCGCCTACTCAAAAGGCATGTAGCACTTTGAGATTGGCAGCAGGCCACAGCAGAAAAAATTTGAACCTGCTTTTTTCAACCCTAAGTTAGGAATTACCATGACCCTCAATCCACTCTTCTTTTTCCGGGCCCTGCTGGCCGCCCTGTTGCTGCTAACCGGCCTTGCCTGTCAGGCCGAGACGCCCGCCGTCGGGACGATCGCCCCGACCGAGCTCACCCAGAGGCTGAAGGCGCCCAAGCCGCCGGTCATCCTCGATGTGCGCACGCGCGAGGAATATGCGGCAGGGCACGTCGACACTGCTGTGAACATTCCGTACGATGAACTGGAGCGCAGGCTGGGCGAGATACCGGGGAATAAATCCAGCGAGATCGTGGTGTACTGCCGCAGCGGGAAGCGTGCCGGAATCGCGGAGAAGATCCTCATCGATAAGGGTTACACGAACGTCAGGGATCTGGCCGGGCACTGGCAGGAGTGGAGCAAGCAGCCGAAGTAGCAGGCTATCCCAGCCGTTTTCAGCTTCGCATCAACTCTTCGATTTCCGCGACCGCCTTCGGTGCGGCCGCGGTCAGCACTTCGCAGCCCTGCGCATTGACCGCCACGTCGTCCTCGATGCGCACGCCGATGTTCCAGAGCGCCTGCGGCACGTCGTCGCCGGGGCGGATGTAGCAGCCCGGCTCGACGGTAAACACCATGCCGGGCTGCAGCACGCGCCATTCGTCGCCCACCTTGTAGTCGCCGACATCGTGCACGTCCATGCCCAGCCAGTGGCCGGTGCGGTGCATATAGAAGCGCTTGTAGCTCTCGCTCTCCAGCACCGCATCCACGCTGCCCTGGCACAGTTTTAGGTCAATGAAGCCTTGCGCGAGCACGCGTAGCGCGGCGTCGTGCGGCGCGTTCCATGGTTTACCGGGACGCGCGGCAGCAATCGCGGCGGCCTGCGCGGCGAGCACGAGCTCATAGACGTCCTTTTGCGCGGCACCGAATTGGCCGTTCACCGGAAAAGTGCGCGTAATGTCGGAGGCATAGCCGCCCAGTTCGCAGCCCGCGTCGATCAGCAGCAGGTCGCCGTCCCTGAGCATGGCGTCGTTGCCCACGTAATGCAGCACGCAGGCGTTCGCTCCGCCCGCGACGATGCTCGGATAGGCGGGATGGCGCGCGCCGTGGCGGCAGAATTCGTGCAGCAGTTCCGCCTCGATCTGGTATTCGAACTGGCCGGGGCGGGCGAAGCGCATCGCGCGCCGGTGCGCCTGTGTGGAAATTTCGGCGGCATGGCGCATGACGGCCAGCTCGTGTTCGTCCTTGAACAGCCGCATTTCGTTGAGCAGCGTGCGCAGGTCGTGGATTTCGTTCGGGGCGCGGATGCCGCTGCGCGCCTTGGTCTGCACCTCGCCGCGCAGCCTGAGGATGTGCTGGTCCCACGCGGCATCGCGCCCCACCGGATAGAACAGCGCGGGCTGATTGCCCATCAGTCCGGCGAGCTTTTCGTCCAGTTGCGCGATCGGGTGGGCCGCGTCGAAACCGTATTGCTCTTTCGCGGCATCGGGGCCGGTACGGTAGCCGTCCCAGACTTCGCGCTCCGGGTTTTTCTCACGGCAGAACAGGATGGATTGCGGCTCGTCTCCGGCGACCAGCACCAGCACCGCCTCCGGCTCGGCAAAGCCGCTCAGGTAATGGAAGCTGCTGTCGTAACGGTAGGCATAGTGGGTGCCACCGTTGCGCTCCGTTTCCGGCGCGGTGGGGATGATCGCGATGCCGCGCTGCATCTTTTCGATCAGACGGGCGCGCCGCGCCGCATGGATGGTTGGGTCAACAGTCATGGCGCATTGTGCGACGAACGATGCTTCCCTTGCAACGAGCAAAGCCGGCTGTCGAGTTCGGCGAGGCGCTGCGGTGTGCCGACATCCACCCACAGGCCGCAGTGGTGTTCGCCGCTGACGCGGCCTGCGGCGATCTGCTCGCGCAGCAGCGGTGCGAGCGGCGCGGCGCTGCCGCGCGGGAGGCAGCTGAACAGGGCGGGCTGGTAGACGCCGATGCCGCTGAAGGTAAGCTTCGTTGCCACCCCATCCCCCCCGCCTGCAGTGGAGGGGAGCGGAATGATGCGGCTCCCATTCAGGACGAAATCGCCATTGGGGTGATGGGGGGGGTTATCGACCAGCACCAGGTGCGCCATGTCGCCTCTGGCTTGCAGTGCGGCGGCACGTTCGCTCAGGTGCGAAAAGTCGTAGTCACACCAGATGTCGCTGTTGACCACGGCGAAGGGCTTGTCGCCGAGCAGCGGCAGGGCATAGGCGATGCCGCCCGCAGTCTCCAGTGCCTTGCCTTCGTCCGAATAGCAGATGCGGATGCCGAAGCGGCTGCCGTCGCCCAGCGCGGTCTCGATCTGCGCACCAAGGTGGGCGTGATTGATGACCAGGTCGGTGATGCCGGCATGCGCCAGCCTCTCGATATGCCAGACGATCAGCGGCTTGCCGCCGGCCTCCAGCAGCGGCTTGGGGGTGTGGTCGGTGAGCGGGCGCATGCGTTCGCCGCGTCCCGCCGCGAGCAGCATGGCGATCATGGTTTTACGCCTTTCACGTTCGCCCCCTCGCCCGCTGGCGGGAGAGGGTTGGGGAGAGGGAGATGCGTGGCATCGTCAAAAGGTGTACCCCTGCTGTTTGTTGTGCGGTTCCAGCTCGTCGAGCAGGTATAGCAGCGGCTTGAGGTCGATGTAGCGTTCGCAGGCGCGGCGCAGGTAGTCCATCACCAGCGGCATGTCTTTCAGGTAACCGTCCTTGCCGTCGCGGTGGTACAGGCGCGCGAAGATGCCCAGCACCTTGATGTGCCGCTGCACGCCCATCCATTCGTAGTCGCGGTAGAACTCGCCGAAATCCGCGCGCACCGGAAGCCCGGCCTTGCGCGCCGTTTCCCAGTAGCGGATCAGCCAGTCCATGATCTCCGCTTCTTCCCACTTGATATAGGCATCCTTGAACAGCGAGGCGAGGTCGTAGGTGATCGGGCCGTATACCGCATCCTGGAAATCGAGGATGCCGGGGTTAGGCTCGCTCACCATCAGGTTGCGCGAATGGTAATCGCGATGCACGTACACGCGCGGCTGCGCGAGGTTGTTGGCGAGGATGCGGCGGAAGCTCTCTTCCAGCGTGGCTCTCTGTTTGTCGCTGAGGGTGACATTGAGGTGACTGGCGACATACCAGTCCGGGAACAGGTTCAGCTCGCGGCGCAGCAGGGTTTCGTCGTAAGGGAGCAGCTCGTTTTCCTTCGAGGCGAGCTGGATTTTGATCAATGCGTCCGTGGCCGCGCCATACAGTTCGCGCGCCGTGCCGGCATCCAGCCCCTGCAGGTAGGTGGTGTTGCCGAGGTCGGAGAGCAGCAAAAAGCCCTGCTGCAGGTCCTGCGCATACACATGCGGCACATGCGCCCCGGCCTCCTCGAACAGCCCGGCAATATGCAGGAAGGGGCGGCAGTCCTCATGCTGCGGCGGTGCGTCCATGATGATTCGGGTTGTGCCGTCGGCAAATGAGGCGCGGAAATAGCGGCGGAAGCTGGCGTCGGCGGAGGCCGGGGCGAGGGTAAAGGTCTCGCCGGGAAGCAGGCCTTGCAGCCACACGGTAAGCTGTTGCTGGCGTTGCATATCGGGCTTTTCGATGTTAATGGTAAACTTGCGGAAGTTTACCACCTTACTATTGTCATGCGGTTTCGTCTCAAGCCTGTCGTCTTCACCTTGCTTTGCACATTTGCGCACCATGCCGACGCGAATGCGGAGCAGCTCCGGTTGCGCATGGACAAGACCTTCAAGGCAATGGCAGAGCCGGTGCAGGAGACGCCTGCCTTCGTGGAGGCTGATCATCTGACCGGCAAGAAGGAAAGCCAGATCGAGGCGACGGGCAATGCGATCCTGCGCAAGCGCGGACAGTCCATCCGGGCGGATCATTTATTGTATTTCCAGGATACGCAGGATCTCGACGCGCAGGGCTCGGTGGTGCTGGAGCAGGACGGCAGCACGATGAGCGGGCCGCATCTCAAGCTGAACCTGGACACCAACATCGGCACCATGAAGCAGCCGGTTTACTACCTCGCGGAGAATGACGGGCGCGGGTCGGCGGATATGATGCACATCCACGACAAGCTGCATTACACGCTGGATAACGCAATCTATACCACCTGCCCGGCCGACGACAAGGACTGGCTGCTGAAAATGCGCGGCTTGGAGATCGACCGCGACCGGCAGATCGGCACGGCCCATCATGCCTGGGTAGAATTCATGGGCCTGCCGATCCTGTATTCGCCGTGGATGGACTTTCCGCTCAATGACCAGCGCAAGTCGGGCTTCCTGTCGCCGATTTTAGGAAGCACCACCACCGGCGGCCGGGAACTGACCCTGCCCTATTACTGGAATATCGCGCCGAACCGGGATGCCACGATAGCGCCGCGCATCATGACCAAGCGCGGGGTGCTACTCAACAATGAATTCCGCTATCTGGAGCCGCGCTATAACGGCGAACTGCATGTGGACATGCTGCCCAGCGATGCGCTGGCAAAACGCAGCCGCAGCCATATTTCCCTTATGCATAACCAGACCCTTGCAGGCGGATTGAATGGCTACACCAACCTGCAAAGCGTCTCGGACGATGCGTATTTCCGCGATCTGGGGAACACGGTGAATGCCACTTCGCAGGTCAATCTCCTGCAGGAAGCGGGATTGAGCTATGGCGCCGGCTGGTGGAACGCAACCGCGCGCGTACAGCGCTACCAGACCCTGCAGGATCCGGCTGCGCCGATTGGCGCACCCTATAAACGACTGCCGCAGTTGACGCTCAATGCACAGCATAGCTACTCCGATGTCAACCTTGCTTTTACCAGTGAATTCGTGGATTTTGCCCACCCCACATCGCTGAATGCCCAGCGGCTGGTGCTCAACCCCAGCGTGAGTTATCCGCTGATCAACGATCCCGCATACTATGTCACTCCAAAAGTGGCGCTGCACAGCACTTATTACGCAATGGGCGCCAACAACACCGGTACTTTGCCCAACTCTTCGCGCACCCTGCCCCTCATGAGCCTGGACAGCGGAATCGCCTTCGAGCGTGACTGGAACCTGCTCGGCGGCGACTATGTGCATACGCTGGAACCGCGTGCCTTCTATGTCTATGTGCCGTACAGGAACCAGGACCGGCTGCCCAATTTCGATTCGGCACAGGCCAGTTTCGACTTTACCCAGATGTTCACCGAAAACCGCTTCTTCGGCAGCGACCGGGTAGGCGACGCGAATCACGTTACGCTGGCCCTGACCTCGCGTTTACTGGAGCAGGAAAACGGCATGGAACGATTGAGGGTGATGGTAGGCGAGCGTTTCAGCTTCAAAACACCCCAGGTGAATTTTGTCGCGCCCACGGCGACGACCAATAAATCCGACATCCTGCTTGCCGTTTCCGGGAGCGTAGCCAGGGCTTTGTCTTTTGACAGCGAACTCCAGTACGACCCCAACCTGGCGCACAGCCAGCGCTACAACATCGCCATGCGTTACCGGCCGGAAATTGGCAAGTCTCTCGATCTCGGCTACCGTTTCCAGCGCAATGCCCTGCGCCAGGCCGATCTTTCCGGTCAATGGCCGTTATCCAGCCACTGGCGTGCGATAGGGCGCTTGAATTACTCCATCCAGGATAACAAAACTTTGGAGTCGATCGCCGGGCTTGAGTATAATCAAAGCTGCTGGACGCTTCGATTTGTGGCACAACGTTTCACTGTCGCGGCACAGCAGGCTGTTACCGGCATTTTCCTGCAACTTGAGTTGACCGACCTGGTCGGTGTCGGCGTGGATCCCATAGATGTCTTGAAGCAGAACGTACCCAGCTATACCAAGTTAAACGCAAGACCCGCCGATAAACCCAGTTCAGTCTTGCGTTGAACAGGACAGAGGAATGATGATATCCAGAACGGCAGCTACCGCGCTGATTTGCTGCGCAACATTCAGTGCAATATACCCCGCTTGCGCCGCCGATACCGCAACGGCAAAGCCCGCTCAGGCGGCGCCCGCAATCACCGACTCGCATAAGCCCGACCCGCAACAACAGGTAGCGGTAATCGACTCGGTGGTTGCTGTGGTCAACGACGACGTGATCACCCGCCAGGAGCTGAATGACCGGCTGCAGGCAGTGGTGCGCCAGCTGCAAAAACAGGGGACGCCGCTACCCGCACCCGAAGTGCTGGAACGGCAGATGCTAGAACGCATGATCACCGACATGCTGCTGGTGCAATACGCCAAGGAAAGCGGCGTGCGCGTGGACGATACGCAACTGGATCTGGCAATCACGCGCATCGCGCAGCAGAACAACATCCCGTCGCTGGCCGAATTCCGCACCAGGCTGGAAGCGGACGGGGTAGACTTCAAAAAATTCCGCGAAGAGATACGTAACGAAATCATTTCCACGCGTTTGCGCGAGCGCGAGGTGGAAAGCAAGCTCATCATCAGCGACAGCGAGGTGGCCAGCTATCTCGCCAACAAAGCCAAAGCGGGCAGTGCGGAAGAGGAGCTTCATCTCGCGCATATCCTGGTGGTGATACCTGAACAGGCCAGTGCGGAAAAGATACAGGCAGCGCGCGACAAGGCGGAACAGGCGTTGAGTCAATTGAAGGGTGGCGCGGATTTTGCGCAGGTTGCGGCGGGCTATTCCGACGCCAAGGACGCGCTGAAAGGCGGCGATCTCGGGTGGAGGCCAAGCGACCGCCTGCCGCCGCTGTTCACCAGTGAACTGCAAAAACTGCAGCCCGGGCAGGTCACTGCGCTGCTGCGCAGTCCGAACGGTTTTCACATCCTCAAACTTGTTGAAAGGCGTAGCGGCAGCGCACCGGTGGTAATCACCCAAACTCATGCGCGGCACATCCTGATCAAGACCAGTGAGATCGTTTCCGAAAGCGAGGCCCGGAACCGGCTAATGGAAATCAAACGCCGCATCGAGAGCGGCGCGGATTTTGCCGAGCAGGCCAGGCGTTTTTCCCAGGACGGCAGCGCGCAGCAGGGCGGCGACCTGGATTGGCTGTCGCCGGGACAGACCGTGCCTGAATTCGAAGAGGCGATGAACAAGCTGCAGCCCGGCATGATAGGCATGGTGCAAACGCAATTCGGCTGGCACCTGATCCAGGTGCTGGAGCGTAGGAATACCGATGTTAGCGAACAACAGCAACGCCAGCAGGCGCGCTTGGCCATCGGCACCTTCAAATCCGAGGAACAATTTCAGGATTGGCTGCGCCAATTGCGTGACCGCGCATTTATCGAATACCACCTCGATGAAAACCAGTAAGCGGTGAATGTGGCATCCTCTCCGGCCCCGCTGGCAATCACCGCAGGCGAACCGGCGGGCATAGGTCCCGATTTATGCGTGCAGCTTGCCGCCGCACCGCCCGATGTCCCGTTGGTGGTGATTGCCGATAAAAACCTGTTGCAGCAACGCGCGGCGCAACTCGGCATCAGCTTGCAACTGCATGATTATGTTGCCGGCAAGGGTGTGGCAACGTCCTCTTCCCCCCTGCACCCATCCCTGCCGGTCATACACGTTCCACTCGCTGCGCCATGCAGGGCCGGCGTGCTGGATGCCGCCAACAGCGGCTATGTACTGGCGTTGCTGCGCTGCGCCGTGCATGGCTGCCAGGCGGGCGAATTTTCCGGCATGGTTACCGCACCGGTGCACAAGGGCATCATCAACGATGCCGGGGTAGCGTTCACTGGACATACCGAGTTCCTTGCCGAGCAGACCGGCACCAAACTGGTGGTGATGATGCTGGCCGGCGGTGGAATGCGGGTGGCGCTGGCCACCACCCACCTTCCCCTGAAAGACGTGCCTGCCGCAATCACCGCTCCGCTGCTGGAAAACGTGCTGCGCATCATCCGGCGCGATCTGCAATCCCGCTTCGGCATCGCGCAGCCGCGCATCCTGGTGGCCGGATTAAACCCGCATGCCGGTGAGGGCGGTTACCTGGGGTGCGAAGAAATCGAAATCATGATCCCGGTGCTGTACAGACTGCGCGCCGAGGGTTTCGATGTCAGCGCACCGTTGCCCGCCGACACCCTGTTTACGCCGCAGAAGCTGGCACAATGCGACTGCGTGCTCGCGATGTATCACGATCAGGGGCTGCCGGTGCTCAAGCATGCCAGCTTCGGGCAGGGCGTAAACGTCACGCTCGGCCTGCCGATCATCCGCACTTCGGTGGACCATGGCACTGCGCTCGATCTGGCGGGAACCGGCAGGGCCGACGTCGGCAGCCTGCTGGAGGCGATCAGGCTTGCTGCACTGATGGCGCGTAATCAGCAGGCGCACCGTGCATAAAGCCCTTCATTTTGGTTCCGGCATCACGCGCTGCGCGCATGAGCCTCCACCGAAACGTTTTTGGATTACTGAATGAATCACCAAGCCTTCCGTTTTGGTTCCGGCATCACACGCTGCGCGTATGAGCCTCCACCGAAACGTTTTTTGAGATCACGAAAATGAGCCATCAAGCCAAAAAACGTTTTGGCCAGAACTTTCTCGTCGATGAACGGATCATCACCGACATCATCACGGCGATCCGCCCCGAACCGGACGACAACATGGTCGAGATCGGCCCCGGCCTGGGCGCACTGACCCGCCCGCTGCTGAAGCGGTTGAATCGCCTGCACGTGGTGGAAATCGACCGCGACATCATTGCGCGGCTAGAGCATGACTACCCGCAAGGTAACCCTGCAGCGAAGTTGGCCATCCATGCCGGAGATGCGCTGGAATTCGATTTTGCGACGCTGCCCGCCCCCTTGCGTATCGTCGGCAATCTGCCCTACAACATTTCCTCGCCGCTGCTGTTCCACTTTGCCGAGTATGCAGGACGCATCCGCGACATGCACTTCATGTTGCAAAACGAGGTCGTCGAGCGCATGGTCGCAGCGCCGTCCACGCCGGAATACGGGCGGCTGTCGGTGATGCTGCAATACCGCTTCCGGATGGAGAAGCTGATCGATGTGCCGCCGCAGTCGTTCCGCCCGGCGCCCAAGGTGAATTCCGCCGTCGTGCGCATGATTCCGCTGCCCGCCGCCGAGATCGTGGTGTGCAATGAGAAACTCTTCGCCACCATCGTCAGCGCGGCATTTGGGCAGCGCCGCAAGACGCTGCGCAACACCCTGCGCGGTTACTTGAATGAGGCCGATTTCGAAATGCTCGGCATCAACGCCCAACTACGCGCGGAGAACCTGGCCGTTGCTGACTATGCAAAAGCGGCGAATTACTTGAAACCAAGAGGATGAGAATGGCGATTCAGTCAATGCCATACTGCTTCAGTTTCTTCCATAACGTAGTGCGTGACATACCGAGCTTCTCGGCGGCGGCGGCCTTGTTTCCCCCGGTTTCCTTTAGCGCAAGGATGAGAATCTCTTTCTCTTGCCCTGCCTGCTGCACCGGAGCCCGGTAATAGCGCTGCACCAGTGGTGTAACAACTCCCGGAGCGGTCACGGCTCGTATTTCGTCAACCTGGTGGGCGGCTTCCTGTATCTCCGGCGGCAGGTGGCGCGGCAGGATAGACGTCCCATCCACATGCACCATTGCATATTCCAGGGCATTGACCAACTCCCTGACATTGCCCGGCCAGCTATAGGCAGCCAACGCGTCGAGCGCTTCGTTGGAAAGCTGAATATCGCGCCCTGGATGGCGGGCAAGCATGTTGGTAAGCATGGTGCTGACCAGCAGCGGGATATCCTCGCGACGTTCGCGCAAGGCGGGAACATGCAGCGGAAGCACCCGTAACCTGTAATAAAGGTCGGCGCGAAATTCGCCGCTGTTGACCATGGCTGGCAGATCCCGGTGCGTTGCCGCAATAATCCTCACGTCCACCTTGCGCGTCTGGTTTTCGCCGAGCCGTTCGATTTCGCGTTCCTGCAGGACGCGCAGCAGCTTGACCTGGACACTCAGGGGAACCTCACCGATCTCGTCCAGCAGCAGCGTCCCGCCGTTTGCGGCCTCGAAGCGGCCCTCGCGGGCTGTGGCCGCACCGGTGAATGCACCACGCGCGTGGCCGAACAACTCGCCTTCCAGCAACTGCTCGGGAAATGCAGCGCAGTGCACCCGTATATATGGCCCCTTGGCGCGGCTCGAATTATCGTGCAACGCACGCGCAACCAACTCCTTGCCTGTGCCGCTCTCACCGGTAATGAGGATGCTGGCCTCGCTTGCCGCCGCCCGCAAGATCTGGCGGAACAGATCCCGCATCACCACGCTGTGCCCCACCAGGCCGCCCAGGCGCAGCCTGTCGCTGGCCGCTTCCTCCAGTTGCACCTCATGGGTGCGATCGCGCAGCACCACGGCGCAGTAGACCGACTGCCCGTCATAGGGCAGCAGCATCGCCCACATGCGCAAGGGGATCAGTATTCCATCCGGGCGCTGCACGACGAGGTCCTGAACCTTCTTCCCCTGTATCGCGTTTTTCATGAGGGTGCAATGCCCTCTCTTATCGCAGCTTCGCGCGCATTCCGTTCCCTGGAAAATGCTGGGACAGAGTTTGTCCAGGATATTGTCATGGTTTTGCCCCAGCATGCGGATGGCCGCCTCATTGATCTCCACGACACGCCGTTGCTGGTCGAGCAGAAGAATCCCCTCCTCCAGATTGTCGAGAAACTGCCTCAACCCCGGTAAATTAATCATGATGGTTCACCGCCTCTTAATGTGTTCACTATGAACGTAATGCTAACGTTATCTCTTAACGTTGTCAATCTACCCCCATAAGCACTTGCAAATACAATTCCTTTATTTTCAATAAACTACAATTCTGGCACGGTAAGTGCTTATAACAAGGCGTCCACCTGTGAACAGCGCTTTACCCCACAGGCGAAACCCCCGCCAGGATGGCAGGGAATTCAAGCAAGTTTACATACTAAGGAGCTTTGATCATGAAAACGCATATTTTGGCAGGTCTTATCCTTACTGGTGTTTTGGCCACTACAGCCGTGCAGGCTGCAACCCCGGTCGATGAAATTTACTCCGGCATGAGTGCTGCTGCGATACAGAAAGATCAGCAAGCAAACCTGGCTGCCGAGCGGCATTCAGTACGGACATGTGCTTGGCGTGAAGCGGAAGGCAATGCGGTTGTAGTCGATCAACTGCACGCCGCTTACCCCGGCAGTGAGGCCAACTTTGGTGAAAAAGATTACCTCGCCTCAGCCAACCAAAACTTTGTGTGCTAACAGGCTTTGCGCAGCCTGCCGCCCGCAGGCTGCGCAAGCTTTTTATCGGTTCTCCAAGTCTTAACCTCTCCCAAGCTGTTAAGATGTTCTGCCCCTGAATCGGAAGAGTCAGGGGCATTTTTTTGTGAATTTTACCGGGCACACGGTTATATAAGCCAACGCATATCAGCCACCCATTAGAAGTGTTCATGCTGGAGCCATTTAGCCATTACCCAGTCTCTATTCCTGCCAATAAAATACAAAACCAAATCCGGCACAACCAGAACTGAAATTACCAACCAAGGGGATAGAATGTTCGAACAATGGAAAAGAATAGCCGTAACCCTGTCCACCGCTGTGCTAGTGAGCTTGGGCTCAGGCGTAGCCTTTGCTGAAGGCCATCAGCATTCCCATGGCGCGGGAGAAACGGCACAGCTCACCCTCGATAACGGCAAGAAATTAACTACTGACAACAGCCTGCGTCAGGGCATGGGCCGCATTCGCGATGCGCTGGCAGCCGACCTCCCGGCCATCCACTCCGGCAAGGCCACTTCGGAGCAATACCGCGCCTTGGCCCGGAAGATGGACGACCAGATTGCGTTCATGGTGAAAAACTGCAAGCTGGAACCAAAAGTGGATGCCATGCTGCATCTCGTGCTGGCCGACATCATCGCCGGTGCAGATGCGATGAAAACACAGGGCGGCAGCGATGCATACAAGGGTGCCGCGAAGATTGCCCGTGCACTGGATAATTACGGCAAGTATTTCGACCATCCCGGCTGGCATGGACTGGAACATATCCACTGATTGCCAAAAAAATCGCAGGGGAGGTAGCATAGATGGGACTGGCATGGAAAAAGAAGCTGAGCGTCGGGAACGCGGTTATCGATTCCGAACACCGGAATCTGCTGGGAATAATCGACAATATCGAGTCCCTGATTAACACCGGGGACTGCCTCGCCCTGTCGCAGGTATTCGGGCAACTGGAACAGTGGCTATGCATTCATTTTGCAAATGAAAACCATATTGCCCGATCGGTCAATTATGACTTCACCCAGCATAAGCTGGCGCAACAAAATCTGCTAAAGGAAGCCCGCCGCTTGAAAGAGGGGATGGCCACCAAAGACGGCTTGTGGCCCGAAGACGAGATTAAACATTACTCCGCTTTTTTAAAGTACCAGCTGATTGAACATATCACCAAGGCAGATATGCGGATGAAGTCGGCGCTGCAGCATCTTCCCTACGACTTCCTGCCCGAAAGAGGTGTGCACAAATGTGAATGCGGCTGCAGCCTGTAGGCCGTTTCCCGCATGAACGAGCGGTATACCTGACCGCCCTACAGCTGCTCTTCACGCCGGCGCAGGGTGCGCCACACCCAGACGCCTGACAGCAACAGCGCTGCAGCCAGCAGCCACAGCGGCCAACGCGCAGGCTGGTTCCATGCGCGGCGTTGCCGGTCGCGCTGCGCGGCGTCCACGCGCCAGTACTTGAGCTTGTTGTTGGCCATTACGTTGGGCTTCACGTTATGCAGCCAGCCATGCTGCAGCACATAGCTCTTCGGGTGGAAGCCCCATAGCCACGGCGAGTCTTTGCGCAATATTTCCAGCATCCGGTCGATGATGAGCTGCCGCGCCGGGCTGTTTTCCATGTTCTTCATCTGCTCGAACAGCCGGTCGTATTCCGGATTATTGTAGTTCGCCGCATTCTCGCCGCCCTTGCCCACCTTGGCCTGCGCGCCATGCAGCAGAAACAGGAAATTCTCCGGATCGGGATAGTCGGCGTTCCAGCCGAAATAGAACATCTGCGTGTCGCCCTTGCGAACCTTGTCCTGGAAGCGGTTGTAGTCGGTACTGCGCACCACCAGTTGTACGCTGATCTTGTCGAACTGCTTGCGCAGCCAGTCGAGACGCGCCTTGTTGCCCACGCCGCTGGCGGTAGTATCCAGATTGATCACCAGCGGCTGGCGGGTCTGCGCATCCACGCCATCGGGATAACCCGCCTCGGCGAGCAATCGCCTGGCTTCCTCGACAGGTTTGCGCTTCGGTGCGCCGTCTATCCAGTCGTACACATAGCGGTTCAGCCCCGCCTCACCCTCGCGGTAACCGAAGATACCCAGCGGAATCGGCGACTGGGCGGCGATTCCGCGGCCGTTGGCGAAGATCGAAACGAACTCCTCGAAATCCACCGCGATCGCGATGGCCTGGCGCAGCTTGCGTGCCCTCTCCGAGCTGCCTCCCACCACCGGATCCAGCCAGTTGAAGCCGGTGTACATGGTGGAAGTTGCAACCGCCGTCGAGAGTTCGATCCCCTGCGTCTTCATTTCCTCAGTCACGGCGGCTTCACCGCCGACATTCACCTGCACCGCCTGATCGAAGCTATCCGAGCTGATGCCGGAAGCGTCGTAATAGCCCTGCAAGAACTTGTTCCAGTAGGGGATGGTTTCCTTTTCCAGGCTGAACACCACCTTGTCGATCAGCGGCAGCGGCCGACCCGCATCCGCGAGCAGCGGCGCATCGCCCGACTCGCCCTCGGCCGGATAGGTCTCGCTGCCGTAAGACGGGTTGTGGCTCAGGACCATGCGCTGGTTGGGATTGTTCTCGGACAGGTAATACGGCCCACTGCCCACCGGCCACCAGTCCAGCGTCAGGTTGCGCTCGCGCATTCCCGGTTGCGCATAGAAGCGCTCGGCCTCCTGCGGCATCGGTGCGAAAAACGGCATCGCCAGCCAGTAGGCGAACTGCGGGTACTTGCCATGCACCTCGATGCGATAGGTGTGCTCATCCACCACTTGCACGCCCGGCAAGGGATATTCGTTCAGGTCGAGAAACGCCGCGGGATTTTTCTGTGCTGCCTGCTGCAGCTTCACGGCAAAGTCTTTCAGGCCGACGATGTATTCGCCCATCACGCCGAGGATAGGTGTGTGCAGTTGCGGATGCGCGAGGCGCTTGATCTGGTAGGCGTAATCCGCCGCCGTGACGGCGCGCGTGCCGCGGTGCGGAAAATCGCCCAGCGTATGGATGCCGCGCATGTCGTCCGGCGTCAGGCGCATATACTCCGGCGCAAACGCCGGATGCGGCTGGTAGCGCATGTCGGGTTTGATGCGGATTTCATACACGCTGAAGGCGATCTTTTCCACGGGCGCGGAAGCCGGCAGCGGGCGGCGATTCTTGTCCAGGTAGCGCACGGTCGGCATCTCGCTCACAGCCAGCGGAACCAGTTCGTAGGGGCGCTTCAGGTAATGATATTGCAGCGGCGGGGCATAGATCTGCGCAAGGAATTCATACTCGTTCTCGCTGTATGCCTGTGCCGGATCGAGATGCTTGGGACGCTCGGTAAACGCGGTGTAGAGGATCGGCTTGCCATCGTCCGCCGCCGGATAGGGGTTGTTCCACAATCCGCCGCCACAGGCGGAAAGCAGCACGACCAACGGCAAGGCAAACCAGGCTCTCATGGCGAAAGTGTAGCGGAATCGCGCCAGTGCGTCATGATTGAGGAGCATGAAGGGTGGCGGCAATCTCTGATGCTATACTTACGCCCGCTTTGTTAACCGCACCCAAGAGGAATACATGAAACGGTTTTTGATGATATTGACGGTCGCTCTGACCAGCGTGAGCCTGTTTGCCGCGACGGCGGAAGCCAAACGTTTCGGCGGAGGCGGCAGTTTCGGCAAACAACGGACCATGGCTCCGCAACAGGCGCAGAAGGCTCCTGCCGCTGCACCCGCACCCGCTCCCGCTCAGGGTGCAACGCCTGCACAGGCAGCTCCCGCTCAACCGGCCGGCAACAAGTGGCTAGGGCCGCTGGCCGGGCTGGCAATCGGCGCCGGGCTGGGTGCGCTGCTTGCCAACATGGGGCTGGGTGAAGGCATGGGCACCATCCTGATGATCCTCCTCGGCGCAATGGCGGTGATGTTCCTGCTGGCAAAATTCCGCAAGCAACAACCTCAGCCTGCCATGCAATACGCCGGGGCTGGCGCACCCTACACCGCCCCGCAGCCGCTGTCCGGCGGCTCGACAAGCCCGGCGCCTGCGGCCACAACGGCCAATATCCCGGCAGATTTCCCGGTGGAAAGTTTCCTGCGCAGCGCGAAGACCACTTTCATCCGCCTGCAGGCCGCGAACGACCGCAAGGACCTGAACGATATCCGCGAATACACGACGCCGGAAATGTTCGCCGAAATCTCGATGCAGATGCAGGAGCGCGGCGATGCGCCACAGAAAACCGACGTGCTGTCGGTCAGCGGCGAACTGCTGGAGGTGGCGAACGAGGGCAATCTGGCGATCGCCAGCGTGCGCTTCACCGGGCAGCTGCGCGAAAACAGCGGCACGCCGGCAGACGTGAATGAAATCTGGCATGTGCAGAAGGATCTGAGCGATGACAAGTCGGTCTGGCTGCTGGCCGGTATTCAACAGACCGCCCTGCATTAAGCGGCCATGTTCCCCCACCCCTCTGCTGCGGCGCTGAACTATTTGCTCGCACAGAACGGCTGGGCGCTTGCCAGGCTTGCGCGCTTCGCAGGGAAGACGGCTCGCTTCGACATCGCACCGTTTTCCTTCGCCTGCACCATCCTGGCGGATGGAACGCTGCGCAGCACCGATACCTCAACCACTGCGGACGCCATCCTCGTCATCCCCCCCACCCTACTGCCGCGCCTCGCGCTTCACGACGAGCATGCCCAAGCTGAAATTCACACCGAAGGCGATGCCGCGCTGCTGACGGAAATCTTCTTCCTGTCGCACAATCTGCGCTGGGATACGGCGCATGACCTTGGCCGCATCACCGGCAATACTTCCGCAGAACGCATTATGCAGACTGTGCGGGGCGCCCGGCAACGGCTGCACGGCACATCGGAAAACTTCTCGAAATCGGCGGCGACATATTTCACCGAAGAACACCCGCTTCTGGCCAGCAGACAGCAAATCGACGCGTTCGTGCAACAAGTCGACACGCTGCGCGACGATGTGGCGCGCATGGAGCAACGCATCAGGCAACTGGCGGCAGCAAAGGATCATTGAATATGTTACGTTTTCTGCGGTTACTGAAAATCATCTTTGTCGTGCTGCGCTTCGGGCTGGATGAATTCCTGCTCGCGCCCGAGCAGGTGCGCTGGCTGCGCACACCGCTGAACCTCCTGCTGTTCATGCGCAACGTCTCCGAACCGCGCGCGGTCAGGCTGCGCCGCGCGCTGGAAAATCTCGGCCCGATCTTCGTCAAGTTCGGGCAGATGCTGTCTACCCGGCGCGACCTGCTGCCGGCCGACCTCGCCGACGAGCTTGCCAAGCTGCAGGACCAGGTGCCGCCGTTCCCCTCTGCGCAGGCGGTAGCCATGCTGGAAACGGCCTATGGTAAGCCGTTGCGCGAGGTGTTCCGCAGCTTCGAAGAAACACCGGTCGCCAGCGCCTCGGTGGCGCAGGTGCATTTCGGCGTGCTGCCGGACGGCCGCGATGTTGCGGTGAAGATCCTGCGCCCCAACATTACCGGCATCATTTCACACGATGTCGCGCTGCTGAAAGCGGCGGCGGACATGGTCGAGTGGTGGGCGGAAGGCCGCCGCCTCAAGCCGCGCGAGGTCATCGAGGAGTTCGAAAAGCATCTGGAAGACGAGCTTGATCTGATGCGCGAAGCTGCCAATGCCAGCCAGCTCAAGCGCAACTTCGCCAATTCGACGATGCTCATGGTGCCGGAGATGTACTGGGATTACTGCAGCCCGGAAATCATGGTGATGGAGCGCATGTACGGCTTCCCGGTCAGCCAAGTGGGCGCGCTGCGCGAAGCGGGTATCGACATTCCCAAGCTTGCCGAAAACGGCGTGGAGATTTTCTACACCCAGGTTTTCCGCGACGGCTTTTTCCACGCCGACATGCACCCGGGCAATGTCCAGGTGGCGGCAGACGGGCGCTACATCGCGCTGGATTTCGGCATCATGGGCACCCTCACGGACACCGACAAGCATTACCTGGCGCAGAACTTCATCGCCTTCTTCCGCCGCGACTACAAGCGCGTCGCCGAGGCGCACATCGAATCCGGCTGGGCGCCCGCCGACACCCGCGTGGACGAACTGGAATCGGCCATCCGCGCGGTGTGCGAACCGATCTTCGACAGGCCGCTGCGCGAAGTTTCGTTCGGCCGCGTGCTGCTGCGCCTGTTCCAGACTTCGCGCCGCTTCGGCATCGAAGTCCAGCCGCAACTGGTGCTGCTGCAGAAGACGCTACTCAACATCGAAGGCCTGGGCCTGCAGCTCGATCCCGAACTGGATTTATGGAAGACCGCCAAACCGTGGCTGGAACGCTGGATGAACGAGCAGATCGGCTGGCGCGGCTTCCTCAAGACGTTGCGCACCGAAGCACCGAACTACGCCACCCTGATGCCGCAACTGCCGCGGGTGCTGCACCGCCGTCTGACGAGCGACGGCTCAGCACAACACGCCGAGATGCTGCACAAGATACTGGCGCAGCAGAAGCGCAACAACACCCTGCTGACCCTGATCAGCCTGTTGCTGCTGGGCATTGTTGCATGGAGTATCATCGGCTCCTACGCAGCCTGAAGGCTACCGGCCTTCCCCACGACGAGGACGCGGCCATCCCTGCCGATGATCGGCCGGGATAGCCGTAATATCCGCACCGGCCTGCGATGAATTATTCAAGGAGGTGACTGAAATGAGAAACTCAGCGGCGTTTCCTTTCATGGCTTGCTGCCTCTTTCTGGCCTTCGCCTACCCTGCCATTGCACAAGCCGGGCACATCGACGCGCCCTCCCTGAATGAGCTCATCAAGCAGGAAGAAGAAGTCCGCATGGCGCGCAAAGCCATTGTCGACGCGGAGCGCGCCTACGGCGTCAATCACCTCAAGGTCGCCGAACAACTCGACAGGATGGCGCAGGTTTACGAAAAACAGCGCAAGTACGCCGCCGCCGAGCCTTTTTTCAGGCGCGCCCTGAAGATACGCGAGGCGAGCCTCGGCGAGAACGACCTCGCGGTGGCCGAGACGCTCAACAACCTCGGCGAACTGTACCTCGAGCAGGGAAAATATGCCGCTACAGAGCCGCTGTTCAAGCGCGCGCTGGTCATCGAGGCAAACGCCTATGGCACCGACAGCATCAAACTGATTGCACCGCTGTTCCGGCTCGCCGAATTGCAGGAATCCCAGCGCCAGTTCGCCATCGCTATCCAGCTGCACCAGCGCGCGCTCGCCATCCGCGAGAAGGAGCTGGGGGCTAACCATCGCGAACTGGACGGCTCGCTGATGCATCTGGCGCACCTGCATCAGGAGCTCGGCCAATATGCCGAGGCAGAAGCCCTGCTCAAGCGCGCCCTGGCGATCCGCGAGAAAACTTTTGGCGCGGACAGTAGCGCAGTGAAAATAGCCCTGTTCAACCTTGCGCTGGTTTACCAGGCGCAAGGCCGGGAAACCGATGCCGAACCGCTGCTCAAGCGCGCGCTGACCATCAGCGAGAAGGGCAACGGGAACGGCGACCAGCCCGGCGCCTTGGCACCGATCTTCTACCTCGCCAAGCTATATGAGGCGCAGCATCGCTATGCCGCCGCCGAAGACATGCACAAACGCGCGCTGAGCATCGCAGAAAAATTCTACGGGGTCGATCACCCGGAAGCCGCCAAGGTGCTGGACAATCTGGTCGGGCTGTACAAGATACAGGGCAAATATGCCGAGGCGTTACCTGTCGCGAAACGCGTGCTTTTCATAGAGGAAAAGGCTTACGGCCAGGGCCATGCCGAAGTTGCAAAAAGCCTGAACAACTTGGCCCTGATACAGATGGAGCTGGGGCAATACGCTGAGGCCGAGCAATCGCTGAATCGCGCCCTCGCGATCGAAGAGGCCGTCTATGGCGGCAACCATCCCAACGTGGCGGCCGTGCTCGACATCCTGTCCGACCTATACAAGAAGCAGAATAAAGCCGAGCTGGCCGCACAGGCCGAGGCGCGCGCCAAGCAGATCCGCCGCACCCAGCACTGACGCTCTGCGCCTAGCCTAGCAGAAGCTGTCTAAAATTCGCGAAGAGGAATGGATGCAAGGCGCACGGAGCTTTGCATGGCCATTCGACTAAGCTGGCAAAATACGCCAGCCAAGTCGCTGGTCAACGCAGAAGCCAGAATGTACTTAAAGTACATGAGGGTTTCGAGTACCGCGCAACGCCGCAGGCACCCTCTGCAGCAATTTTAAAGAGCTTCTCATACGAAGAAGCCGCTGTCCCACAGCTCCTGGGTCAACGCCCGGTAGTCCGCCGCGCCCGGGCTGTGCGGCGCGAAGTCGAATACATCCTTGCTGTGCATCGGGCTGGTTGCCAGCGCGACGGTTTCACCGATGCGCGTTTCGCACACCAGCGAGCCATAACGGTCCCTGAGCTTGTCGTAAATTTCGTAGGCCAGCTTGCGCCGTGAGTCGAAGCGCGTCACGACCACGCGCCTCTCGAATCTGCGGTTGAGCCTGCCCTCCAGCACGTTGAGCGCACTGTCCAGGCGATGCACCCCCTGCAGCGAAAGAAAATCAGCCGAAACCGGGATTAGCACCCGGTCGGTTGCGAGCAGCGCATTGAGCGTCAGCACGCCCAGCATCGGGCAGCAGTCGATCAGGATGGGCGCGCCGGTCAGCGCCAGATCCTCGCGCAAACCCTGACGCAACAGCGTTGCGGCCTTGGGGTCGCTGCCCAGTAGCGCATCGATCTTGGCGAGTTCCAGCGAAGCCGGAATGATTTGCCAACCGCCCGGGGTTTCCTGCAGCAGTTCGGAGAGCGTGGTCTTGTCCTTGAAGAACGCCGCCATGCCGGTGTTCGGCATTGCCTTCGCCGCCCCGCTGGCCAGGGTCAGATGCCCCTGCGGATCCATGTCCAGTGCGATGGGGCATTGCTGCGCGATATTCAGCGCAGCCGTCACGTTCAGACAGGTCGTGGTCTTACCCACGCCACCTTTTTGATTGAATACGGCGATTACCGCCATGCGCGAACTTCTCCTGAAATTGAAAGAGGGAGACATGGCCACTCAAATGTGGCGGCTTGGCCCTCCCCGCAGTTTGTGGCTTCGGCCGCCCCTCCAGGGCTTAACCTGCTATGCAGGTTAGCCTGCACCGCAAGCCAAGAAACCTCGCCACCGCAAACCGTAGTTATTCCACGGTGACGGATTTGGCGAGGTTTCTTGGCTTGTCCACATCCGTACCCTTTTGCAATGCGACGTAATATGCCAGCAGCTGCAGCGGGATGGTGTGCAGAATAGGGCTCAAATACCCTGCGTGTTCCGGCATTTGCATGATGTGGATGCCGTCCGCCGCATGGATATGCGTATCCGCATCGGCGAACACATACAACTCGCCGCCGCGCGCACGTACTTCCTGCAGGTTGGACTTCAGCTTTTCCAGCAGCGCGTCGTTCGGCGCAACCGAGATCACCGGCATGTCCTTGTCCACCAGCGCCAGCGGGCCGTGCTTCAGCTCTCCGGCAGGATAGGCCTCGGCGTGGATGTAGGAGATTTCCTTGAGCTTGAGCGCGCCTTCCAGTGCGATCGGGTAGTGCAGCCCGCGTCCGAGGAACAGCGCATGCTGCTTGCCGGAAAACTGCTCGGCGAGTTGGGCAATCTGCGGCTCCAGTTCCAGCACCTTCTGCACCGCGGCCGGCAGGTGGCGCAGTTCGTGCAGGTATTGCTGCTCCTGCTGCGCAGTCAGGCGGCCGCGCTGCTTGGCCAGCACCAGCGTGAGCAGGAACAGCGCGGCGAGTTGCGTGGTGAACGCCTTGGTCGAGGCTACGCCGATCTCAGGGCCGGCGCGCGTCAGCAGGCGCAGTTTGGACAGGCGCACCAGCGCGCTTTCCGGCACGTTGCAGATCGCGAGCGTATGGTTATGCCCCTGCGCCTTCGCATGATTCAGCGCGGCCTGGGTGTCGGCGGTCTCGCCGGACTGGGAGATCACCACCACGAGGGTCTTCGGGTTCGGCACGCTGGTGCGGTAGCGGTATTCGCTCGCGATTTCCACGCTGCAGCGGATGCCGGCGATTTCCTCCAGCCAGTAGCGCGCCACCATGCCGGCATGGTGGCTGGTGCCGCAGGCCAGGATCAGGATGCTGTCGATATCGGCGAAGGCCTCCGCCGCTTCCGCGCCGAAGATGCCGGGAATCAGCGACTGGCTGTTGCACACCGATTCCAGCGTATTCGCCAGCGCCTGCGGCTGTTCGTGGATTTCCTTCTGCATGTAATGGCGGTACTGGCCGAGCTCGACGCTCTCGTTGCTCAGTTCGCTGGTCTGCACGGCGCGCTCGACGCATCGGCCCTGCGCATCGAAAATCCGGTAGCCGCGCTGCTCCAGTTCGACCACGTCGCCTTCTTCGAGATACACCACCCGGCGCGTCACCGGCAGCAGCGCGGAGACATCCGAGGCGATGAAGTGCTCGCCCTCACCCACCCCGAGCAGCAGCGGGCTGCCGCGCCGCGCGCAGATGAGCTGGCCGGGGTTATCCACCGCGATCACGCCGATGGCGTAAGCGCCCACCAACTCGGCGAGCGAAGCCTGCGTTGCCGCCAGCAGTGAATTGCCGCGTGCGTAATGGCTGTGGATGAGGTGCGCGATGACCTCGGTATCGGTATCGGAGGTGAATTCGTAACCCGCCGCGGTCAGGCTGGCGCGCAACTCTTCATAGTTCTCGATGATGCCGTTGTGCACCACGGCGATATGATTCCGGCTGAGGTGCGGATGGGCATTGCGCTCGCTCGGCACGCCGTGCGTCGCCCAGCGCGTATGCGCGATGCCGGTCAGCCCCTGGGTCGCCGTACTCTTCGCGCTCAGCTCGGCAACCCGCCCGGTGCTGCGCACCCGCTCGAGCTGCCCGTCATGCACCACCACCAGTCCGGCGGAGTCATACCCGCGATATTCCAGGCGTTGCAGCCCTTCCAGCAAAATCGGCACAACGTTGCGTTGCGCCACTGCACCTACGATTCCGCACATGCTATTTTTTCTCTTTCGTTGGACGTTTCCATCCGTTGATGGTCGCTTGCTTGCTGCGCGACAGGGTGAGTTCACCCTGCGGCGCATCCTTGGTGATGGTGGAACCGGCGCCGATGGTCGCGCCCTTGCCTACTTTCACCGGCGCGACCAGTTGTGTGGCCGAGCCGATGAACACGTCGTCCTCGATAACGGTGCGATATTTGTTTGCGCCGTCGTAATTGCAGGTGATGGTGCCCGCGCCGACGTTCACGCGGCTGCCCACCGTGCTGTCGCCGATGTAGCTGAGATGGTTCGCCTTGCTGCCCTGCGCGATCTCGCTGTTCTTGACCTCGACGAAATTGCCGATATGCACCTCATCGTGCAGCCTCGTGCCGGGGCGCAGGCGCGCGTACGGGCCGATAACGCAGTTGGCGCCCACCTCGCTGCTGTCGATCAGGCTGTAGGGAGCAATGCTGGTGCCATCGGCGATACTGGCATTCCGGATAACGCTGTAAGCCCCCACGTGCACATTGCTGCCCAGGGTCACGTCGCCTTCGAAAATGCAGCCGACATCGATCCCGACATCGTGCCCGCAGAACAACCTGCCGCGCACGTCGATGCGCGCCGGATCGGCGAGCGTCACGCCGTGCGCCAGCAGGCGGTCCGCCTCGACCTGCTGCCAGGTGCGCTCCAGTGCGGCCAGTTGCGCCTTGCTGTTGATGCCGTGGATTTCCCATGCGTGGGCGGGCTGCACGGTATGCACCGCAACGCCCTGCCCCACCGCCATCGCGACGACGTCGGTCAGGTAATACTCGCCCTGCGCATTGTCGCTCTTCAAGTTGGCCAGCCACTCGCGCAGCTTGCCGGTCGGCGCAAGCAGGATGCCGGTGTTCACCTCCCTGATTTCGCGCTGCTCGGGCGTCGCGTCCTTTTCCTCGACGATGCAAAGCACATCGCCCTGCGCGTCGCGCACGATGCGCCCGTAGCCTGCCGGATTGTCCAGTTCGACCGTCAGCAGCACCAAGCCCTCGCCCGCCTGCCGCATCCGGTGCAGCGTGCTGGGCTGGATCAGCGGCACGTCCCCGTACACCACCAGCGTCCGGCTGTCATCGGCGAGATGTGGCATCGTCTGCTGTACGGCATGGCCAGTACCGAGCTGCGGCTCCTGGATGACGAATTTCGCATCGTACTGCCGCATCGCCTGCGGCACGGCATCCCCGCCATGCCCGTACACCACGCAGACCTGTTTTGGCTCGAGCGCCATGGCGCAATCCAGCACATGCTGGAGCAGCGGCCTGCCTGCCAGTGCGTGCAATACCTTGGGTTTTTCGGAATACATGCGCGTGCCTTTACCGGCAGCGAGGACCACGATGTTCAATGCGCTCATGTTCGGCCTTCTGGATATGCCGCAGTATAAACAAAAAGAAAGGTCGCAGCCATTGGCAGCCTTGGCATGTCGCCAAGGAATACTGGGTATACCGTATCTTGCATCAGGCAATTTTGCTATATAGTAATCACTGTCGGCATGAGTTTCATGCCAACTGCCATGCATTTGTTTGTCCCGGCAAACTGCGCCCGACCCGCTTCGAAGCTTAAAGCAATACGGGCAGTCATTACAGTTCCAGCCGGAATCGTCATCCGGGTAATAGCGCAATACTATTAAAAGGGACGAGCGGCCATGACTGACAATGTAGATCGCAGCAAGCGCAAGTTGTTGATCGCCGCCACGACCGCGGCAGGCGGAATTGCCGCAGCGGGAGCCGGCGCCCCATTCGTGCTGAGCCTGATGCCGAGTGAGCGCGCCAAGGCGGCCGGCGCCCCGGTTGAAGTGGACGTGAGCGGCATCGAGCCCGGCATGATGATCAGCGTCGAGTGGCAGGGCAAACCGGTGTGGATTGTGCGCCGCACCCCTGAAATGCTCGATCTGCTGGCCAGGCATGACGACAAACTGGTCGACCCGGATTCAACCGTCCCGCAGCAACCCGCATACTGCAAAAACCCCTACCGCTCCATCAAGCCCGAGTACCTTGTGGTGCTCGGTATCTGCACCCATCTGGGCTGCTCACCGACCTATCGCCCCGAGATTGCCCCGGTCGATCTGGGCAGGGACTGGGCGGGCGGCTGGTTCTGCCCCTGCCACGGCTCGCGCTTCGACCTGGCGGCACGCGTTTTCAAGGGCGTGCCCGCACCGACCAATTTGATCGTTCCGCCGCATAAATACCTCAGCGACGGGCGACTCCTCATCGGCGACGACAGCAAGGAGGCTGCATGACAGGCCTCCTGAAGAAACTGATCGGCTGGATCGACGACCGCTTTCCGCTCCTCTCGACCTACCGAGTGCATGTCTCGGAATACTATGCGCCGAAGAACTTCAATTTCTGGTATCTCTTCGGCTCGCTGGCGCTGCTGGTACTGGTGATCCAGATCGTGAGCGGTATCTTCCTAACCATGAGCTACAAGCCGGATGCGCTGTCTGCCTTTGCTTCCATCGAATACATCATGCGCGATGTGCAATGGGGCTGGCTGCTGCGCTACATCCATTCCACGGGCGCCTCGATGTTCTTCGTGGTGATTTACCTGCATATGTTCCGCGGCCTCATGTACGGCTCGTACCGCAAGCCGCGCGAATTGCTGTGGATCATCGGCGTAATCATTTACCTCCTGCTGATGGCCGAGGCGTTCATGGGCTATCTGCTGCCTTGGGGGCAGATGTCGTTCTGGGGCGCACAGGTTATCGTGAACCTCTTTTCCACCGTGCCCTTCGTCGGCCCGGACCTCGCGCTGCTGATTCGCGGCGATTACGTGGTTTCGGATGCCACGCTGAACCGCTTTTTCGCGCTGCACGTCATCGCGATCCCGCTGGTATTGCTGGGGATCGTGGTTGCACATCTCGTGGCGCTGCATGAAGTCGGCTCGAACAACCCGGACGGCATCGAAATCAAGAAACACAAAAATGCCAAAGGCAACCCGCTGGACAGCGTTGCCTTTCACCCTTATTACACGGTAAAAGACGGGGTCGGGGCGGTCGGCTTCCTGATCATCTTCTGCGCCATCATCTTCTTTGTTCCGGAAATGGGCGGCTACTTTCTGGAGACCAACAATTTCATCCCGGCCAATCCGATGAAGACGCCCGAGCACATCGCGCCGGTATGGTACTTCACCCCGTATTACGCCATCCTGCGCGCCATGCCGCCCCTGTTCGGTTCTCAATTTCCGGGCGTCATGGCGATGGGGGTGGCAACGGTGGTCTTCTTCTTCCTGCCCTGGCTGGATCGGGGCAAAGTCCGGTCGATCCGCTACCGCGGCCCGATTTTCAAGGCTTTCCTGGCAGCGTTCGTGGTCAGCTTCATCGGCCTCGGCTGGCTGGGGCTGATGCAGGCCACGCCACTGTATACCTGGATTTCCCGCGGGTTTGCCGCGGTGTACTTTGCCTTCTTCCTGCTGATGCCCTGGTACACCAGGATCGACAAGACCAGACCCGAGCCGGATCGCGTGACGTTTCCATAAAACGACAACGGAGACCCTCAACATGAAGGCCATCGGAAGATTATGGGTGCTGTGGTTGTTCTCGTTGCCGGCCATGGCCGGTGCAGCCGACATTCGCCTGGACAAGGCGCCGGTCGACCTGAAAGACCGGGTTTCGCTGCAACGCGGCGCAAAACTGTTCACCCTGTACTGCCTGAGCTGCCACAGCGCCTCCTACATGCGCTACAACCGGCTGAAAGATATCGGCATGAGTGAAGAGCAGATCAAGAAGGAGCTGCCCGAGGGCGCCAAGCTCGGCTCGACCATGCAGGCCTCCATGGACAAGGAAGCCGCCAGGCAAGTGTATGGCGTCACTCCTCCCGATCTCAGCGTAATTTCCCGCTCGCGGGGGCCGGACTGGATCTACACCTACTTGCGCAGCTTCTACGTGGATAGCAGCCGCCCAAGCGGCTGGAACAACCTGATCTTTCCGAATGTGGGGATGCCGAACATGCTGGCCGAACTGCAGGGCGAGCAGAGGCTGGTCGTCGAGAACCGCGAGGGGGGTGAAATCAGGAGGCTGGTGCTGGACAAACCCGGCTCGATGAAGCCTGCCGAATACGACGTGGCCATCGCCGATTTGACCAGTTACCTGGTATTCATGGGTGAACCCGTCAAGCTGGTGCGCTATAATCTCGGTTTTATCGTGCTGGGTTTCCTGTTCATCCTCTTCGCGCTGATTTACGCCTTGAAGAGAGAAATCTGGAAAGATATCCACTAAGTGCTTGAATTTCAGGGGCTGCTTGTGGTAGTTTCCCGGCTGTTTCGTTAAGTGCCATTATGGCGGGGCCGCTGGTCTCGCCTTTTGGCTTTTGTTTAACGGTTTTTTTCGATGGCAGGCTGTTTCTATGATGCGACTCTATTCGGGCACGACGTGCCCATATTCCCACCGTTGCCGGATCGTGCTGTACGAGAAGGGCATGGACTTTGAAGTGATCGACGTGGATCTGATGAACCGCGCCGAGGATATCGCGGCGATCAATCCGTATAATAAAGTGCCGGTTCTGGTCGAGCGCGACCTGATTCTGTATGAAGCCAACATCATCAACGAGTATATCGATGAACGCTTCCCGCACCCGCAACTGATGCCGCCGGATCCCGTCATGCGCGGCCGCGCCCGCTTGTTCCTGCACCGTTTCGAGCAGGAACTGTACAGCCAGGTGGACATCATAGAACAAGGCGGAAAAAACGCCGACAAGGCGCGTGCCGCAATTCGCGACAACCTGACCCAGCTTGCGCAGATACTTACCAAGCAGAAATTCCTGCTGGGTGACGAATTCTCCATGCTGGATGTGGCGATCGCTCCGTTGCTGTGGCGGCTCGACCGTTACGGCATCCAGATGGGCAAGGAAGCCGCGCCGCTGATGAAGTATGCCGAGCGGCTGTTTTCGCGCCAGGGCTTCATCGATGCGCTGACGCCCTCCGAAAGGGCGATGCGCAAGTGAGCGATTTGTCCACGCGCCCATACCTGATTCGTGCGATCTACGAATGGTGCGTGGATAGCGGCTTGACCCCCTATCTGGCGGTTCGCGTCGACGAGCGCACCGAGGTGCCGCAGGCTTTCGTCAAGGATGGCGAAATTGTGCTGAACCTCAGCGCGAGTGCGGTGCGCAACCTGGAAATGGGTAACGAGATAATTTCCTGCAACGGCCGTTTTGGCGGCGTGCCCTTCGATATCATGGTGCCTGTCGCAGCGGTCATCGGCATATTCGCCAAGGAAAACGGCCAAGGCTTGGTTTTCCAGGGCAACGACCCTGGAACACCGCCGCCGGCCGCAGCCGATACCGAGGACACGCCCAAGCCAAAACCTAAACCACACTTGAAGATAGTCAAATAGACTCTGCTTGGTGCAGGGTCGAATAAAAAAGCCACAGCAAGCTGCGGCTTTTTTATTTTTCGGATCAACCGTTAAACCGCGGCCAATGCCGCGTGCATTTTGCTCAGCGCCTTCTGCTCGATCTGGCGGATACGTTCGGCGGAAACATTGAACTCAGCCGCCAATTCGTGCAGGGTTGCAGCATCCCCTTCGCGCAACCAGCGCGCCTCGACGATACGGCGGCTGCGCTCATCCAGGGTGGACAGGGCATTCGCCAGACCGGACGTTTGCAGGCGCTCACGCTCAGCCGTTTCCAGAATATGTGACGGCTCGTGTTCCTCGCCATCGGCCAGATAGTGGATCGGCGCATAGCTTTCCTCGTCATCCCCACCAGCCGGTTCCAAGGCGACTTCATGGCCGGCGAAACGCGACTCCATCTCCGTCACATCGCGTTCGCTGACGTTGAGCTGCTGCGCAATTTCGCTGATTTGCTGCGGCTTGAGCGGCGCGAGACCCTGCTTCATGCTACGCAGATTGAAGAACAGCTTGCGCTGCGCCTTGGTGGTGGCAATTTTCACCAACCGCCAGTTACGTACGATGAACTCCTGGATTTCGGCACGTATCCAGTGCAGCGCAAACGACACCAGGCGCACCCTGCGCTCCGGGTCGTAGCGTTTCACCGCCTTCATCAGGCCAATATTGCCTTCCTGAATCAGGTCGGCCTGCGGCAACCCGTAGCCGGCATAGCCGCGCGCCACGCTGACCACCACGCGCAAGTGCGAAAGTACCAGATTGCGCGCGGCATCCAGATCATTCCCGTTCCTGAAGCGCGTCGCCAAGGCATACTCCTCCTCCTCGGACAACAGCGGAAAGCGGTTCACGGCTTGTATATAGCCTTCCAGACTGCCAACGGCGGACGGTACAGGCAAACTCATAATGGTATTCATGATGTTCCTCCTTCTTCAAATACTAGCACTCATAGGCCGAGAGTGCCAAGAGGAAAAGCTCCGGGATTTAAAGAGCCTCCCTCGGCAGGCCTGAGGCCCGGAGGAATCAGGCAAACAACTCCGCTTCGGCGAGCGGTTTACCTTGCGCATCCTTGGCGGAAACAGAAGGAGCAGCCTGAAATCGCCAATCGATCGCCAGCGCGGGATCGTCCCAGCGGATGCAGCGTTCGTGTTCCGGGCACCAGTAGTCCGTGGTCTTGTACAGAAATTCAGCCGTGTCCGAAAGCGCAACGAAGCCATGGGCAAAACCCTCCGGTATCCAGAGCATGCGCTTGTTGTCGGCGGACAGTTCCACCGCGACATGCCGCCCGAAAGTCGGCGAACCGCGGCGTATGTCCACCGCAACATCGAGCACCGTACCTTGCACCACGCGCACCAGTTTGCCTTGCGGGCGCTGTATCTGGTAGTGCAGGCCGCGCAGCACGTTTCTGGCCGAGCGCGAATGGTTGTCCTGCACAAAATCCGCATCGTGGCCCGTCAATTCGGCAAATTTGCGCCGATTGAAGCTTTCGTAGAAGAAGCCGCGTTCATCGCCAAATACCTGAGGTTCCATGATCAGCAGATCGGGAATGGTGGTCTGGATCGCTTTCATCCAGTTTAGCCCTTTTCTTTCAGCACCTGCATGAGGTAGCTGCCATAACCGCTCTTTAGCAACGGGGCGGCGAGCCTCTCTAGTTGCGCGGCGTCGATGAACCCCTGGCGGTAGGCAATCTCTTCCGGGCAGGCGATCTTCAGCCCCTGGCGATGCTCGATGGTCTGGATGAACTGGCTGGCTTCAAGCAGCGATTCATGTGTGCCGGTGTCCAGCCAGGCGTAGCCGCGCCCCATGATTTCGACGGACAGGCCGCCGCGTTCCAGGTAGATGCGGTTGACATCGGTGATTTCCAGTTCTCCGCGCGCGGAGGGCTTGAGGCCGGCAGCAATGTCCAGGATGCCGTTGTCGTAAAAATACAGGCCGGTGACCGCATAATTTGACTTGGGCTGCACCGGTTTTTCTTCCAGCGAAATCGCGCGTCCGTTGCCGTCAAATTTCACGACTCCGTAGCGCTGCGGGTCACGCACATGGTAGGCGAACACCGTTGCCCCGCTGTTTTGCTGCATTGCCCTTTTCAACTGCTCATGGAGCGCATGGCCGTAGAAGATGTTGTCGCCCAGCACCAGTGCGCAGGGATGATTGCCGATGAATTCCCGCCCGATGATGAAAGCCTGCGCCAGGCCTTCCGGTGCGGGTTGCACGGCATACTGCAGATTCAGCCCCCACGCGCTGCCGTCGCCCAGCAATTGCTCAAAGCGCGGCGTGTCCTGCGGCGTGGAGATAATCAAAATGTCGCGTATCCCGGCCATCATCAGGGTGGACAGCGGGTAGTAGATCATCGGCTTGTCGTAGATCGGCAGGAGTTGCTTGGACACCGCCAGGGTAACGGGATGCAGGCGCGTGCCGGAACCGCCTGCGAGAATGATGCCCTTGCGATTATTCATGGTTATTTTTCCAAAATTTCGGTAAGCATCCTGGTCACGCCATCCTGCCAATGCGGCATATTCAACCCGAAAGCCTGTTGCAGTTTATGGGTGTCCATGCGCGAGTTGTGCGGCCGCCTCGCCGGCGTAGGAAATGCGCTGGTGGGCACGGCCTGGATGGCATCCGGCGCGACCTTGAGCTGCATGCCTGCATGCCGTGCGTAGTCGATGACGAAGCTGGCGTAACCATGCCACGAGGTCTCACCTGCTGCAACCAGATGGTAGAGCCCGGCCAGTTCCAGCCGCTGCTGCGCGGCGCGGATTGCATGAGCGGTCACGTCGGCCAGCAGGTCCGCGCCGGTGGGCGCGCCGACCTGGTCGTCGATCACCTTGAGGCTGTCGCGCTCCTGCGCCAGTTTCAGCATGGTCCTGGCAAAGTTGCCGCCGCGCGCGCCATACACCCAGCTGGTGCGGAAAATCAGGTGCCGGCAGCCGGATTGCTGGATCAGTTGTTCGCCTTCGAGCTTGGTCGAACCGTAAACGCTGAGCGATGCGGGGGCGTCCGCCTCCCGCCAAGGGCGGTCGCCGCTGCCGTCGAACACATAATCGGTGGAATAATGGACCAGCCAGGCGTCGCCGCGCCTGGCCTCCTGCGCCAGCACGCCAGGCGCCTGCGCGTTGATGGCACGCACCAGCTCCGGCTCGCTCTCGGCCTTGTCCACCGCCGTATGGGCGGCAGCGTTGACGATCACGTCCGGCGCCACGGCGCGAATCGTGCGTGCAAGGCCGTCCGGATCGGTGAAGTCGCCGCACATCTCCCGGCTGTCTGCATCCAGCGCGATCAGCTCGCCCAGCGGCGCAAGGCTGCGCTGCAGTTCCCAGCCGACCTGTCCACCCTTTCCGAACAGGAGGATTTTCAATTGCCACGCCCCACGTAATTTTTTTCGACCCACTGCCGGTAGCTTCCGGACTGCACGTGGCTGACCCAGTCCGGGTTGTCGAGATACCACTGCACAGTCTTGCGGATGCCGGTCTCGAACGTCTCGGCAGGTTTCCAGCCCAGTTCACGCTCGATCTTGCGCGCGTCGATCGCGTAGCGGCGATCATGGCCGGGGCGGTCAGTGACGAAGGCGATCTGCTCGCGGTAGGACTTGCCGTCCGCGCGCGCGCGCAGTTCGTCGAGCAATGCACAGACGGTATGCACGATGTCGAGGTTGGCTTTCTCGTTCCAGCCGCCGATATTGTAGACCTCACCCACCTTGCCCTTTTCCAGCACACAGCGAATTGCCGCGCAGTGGTCCCTGACGTAGAGCCAGTCACGAATCTGCTGGCCGTCGCCGTACACCGGCAGCGGCTTGCCTGCGAGCGCATTGACGATCATCAGCGGGATGAGCTTCTCCGGAAAGTGATATGGGCCATAGTTGTTGGAACAATTGGTGGTGAGCACCGGCAGGCCGTAGGTATGGTGGTAAGCGCGCACCAGATGGTCGCTGGCGGCCTTGCTGGCCGAATAGGGACTGTTCGGCTCGTAGCGGTGCGTTTCGCTGAAGGCGGGATCGCCTTGGGCGAGCGAGCCGTACACTTCATCGGTGGAAACATGCAGGAAGCGGAAACCGGTCTTTTCCTCATCCGCCATGCCTGACCAGTAGGCACGCACCGCCTCGAGCAGGTGGAAGGTGCCGACGATGTTGGTCTGGATGAAATCTCCCGGTCCATGGATGGAGCGGTCCACATGGCTTTCCGCCGCGAAATTGACGACGGCGCGCGGGCGGTGTTGCGCCAGCAGCCCTGCCACCAACTCCGTGTCGCCGATGTCGCCGCGCACGAAAATGTGGCGCGGTTCGTCCCCAAGGGAGGCGAGATTTTCCAGGTTGCCCGCGTAGGTCAGCTTGTCCAGCCCGACGACGGCTTCGTCCTGCCGCGCAAACCAGTCCAGCACGAAGTTCGAGCCGATAAAGCCAGCGCTGCCGGTTACCAGAATCAAAATACCCCTCCTTGAGATCTGGTGAGTATGCACCAAAAGTGGCGCGATTATATTTGATGCGCCTGCCCATTCATATAGGCCACCCCATCCTCGCGCCCGAAAAACCGGCGGACGCATAAATGACAAGGCCGGCTTGCGCCGGCCCTTATCGTCCGCCCTGCCGCTAATCAGTGATGCTCGTGCCCGTGCGCCGCCTTGGCCGCCGTCGCAGGCATGCCGCTCAGCCTGGCGGGGTCGGTCTCGCCGTTAATGTTGATGACGTTGAGCCTGCCTGCGCCCTGTTTCATGTCGTCGGCAAAGTCGTACACCGCGCCCACCACCAGCAGCTCGCCGCTCTTCACTTTTTCTCCCCACTCCTTGAGCGCGGCGGCAACCTGGTTGTTGACGTTGGCTTTTACGCCATCGATGTTGGCGGAACCCTTGGCGATATTAATAGTGTCCAGTTCCTTCTTGATCGGCTCCTCAAGCGTGGAGTAGTCGCCGCCCGCTGCTGCAATCGCGCCACATTTGGAATGGCCGATAAAGATCAGCAGCGAGGAAGCCAGGTGGTTCACGCCGTACTGAACGGATCCTTTGGCGGTCGCGAGCTGGTTGCCGATGTTGCGGATCATGAACAGGTCGCCCTCGGGCGTCTTGTCGAGCATATTGGTGTGTACGCGCGAGTCGGAGCAGGTCACCACGGTGGCGCGTGGCTTCTGGCCCTTGGACAGTTCCTGGAAGAACGCCGCGCCCTTGGCGGCAGCATAGGCGTTCTGGTCGGCCTGGATTTCCTTGATGAAGGCTTGTGCCACGGCAGCATCACCGGCGTGGTGATCGCCGCTGGCATGGGCAAACATGGGCATGACAAATGCGGTGGCAGCCAGCAAGGCCGCGAGTTGCTTCTTGAACATACTTTTTTCTCCCCGAGACGGTTTTATATTGATCGGAATGCGTATGGAACGCCGGTGTGGTCTAACGGACCGGTGCCATTAAACGCGCGAACCCTACATCAGGATGACATCGTATTGTTCCTGGCCGTAAAGGGTCTCGACCTGCAGGGAAATCGGCTTGCCAATGAAGTCAGAAAGCATCGCCAGCGCCTGGGATTCCTCCTCCAGGAACAGGTCGATCACCTGCTGCGAGGCGAGAATGCGGTATTCGCGTGCGTTGAACTGGCGCGCCTCGCGCACGATTTCACGCAGGATCTCGTAGCACACGGTCTGCGCGGTCTTCACCTCCCCGCGTCCCTGGCAAGTCGGACAGGATTCGCACAGGACATGCGCCAGGCTCTCGCGGGTGCGCTTGCGCGTCATTTCCACCAGCCCCAGCGAGGAAAAACCGCTCACGCTGATGCGCGTATGGTCGCGCGCCAGCGCCTTCTTGAACTCCTCCAGCACCGCGTCGCGATGCTCCTCCGTGTCCATATCGATGAAATCGCAGATGATGATGCCGCCGAGGTTGCGCAGGCGCAGCTGCCGCGCGATGACCTGCGTGGCTTCCAGGTTGGTCTTGAAGATGGTGTCGTCGAAATTGCGCAGCCCGACAAAGCCGCCGGTATTCACGTCTATGGTGGTCAGCGCCTCGGTCTGGTCGATGATCAGGTAGCCGCCGGACTTGAGATCGACGCGCTTCGCCAGCGCGCGCTCGATTTCCTCCTCCACGCCGTACAGATCGAACAGCGGACGCGCGCCGGGATAGTGCTCCAGGCGATCCGTCGCGGCTGGGTTGTAGGCCTGCGCAAACTCCAGCATGCTCTGATAGGTGATGCGCGAATCCACCAGGATCCTGGTCGTGTCGTTGCCGACGAAATCGCGCAACACCCGCAGGCTGAGGTTGAGCTCCTGATACAGCAATTGCGGCGCGCTGGCGTTCTGCGCGGTGTTCTGCAGGTTATGCCAGAGCTTGTCGAGGTAGGTAATATCCGCCGGAAAATCCGGATCATCCGTCGCCTCCGTGACGGTGCGGATGATGTAGCCGCCCTGGTGTTCCGGCGGCAGCACGGCCTGCAGCCTAGCACGCAAGGCATCGCGCTGGGCTGCATTCTCGATGCGCTGCGACACGCCGATATGTGCCTCCTGCGGCAGATAAACCAGCAATCGCCCGGCGATGCTGATCTGCGTCGACAGCCGCGCGCCCTTGCTGCCGATGGGCTCTTTGATGACCTGCACCAGCAGGGCCTGGCCTTCGAAGAGGATTTTTTCGATCGGCTTGGGAATATCGCCGTTGTTGCTGTTTTCCCAGATGTCCGCCACATGCAGGAACGCCGAACGCTCCAGGCCGATGTCGACAAAGGCGGACTGCATGCCCGGCAACACGCGGCTGACCTTGCCGAGATAGACATTGCCGACGATGCCGCAACTGCTGCTGCGCTCGATATGCAGGTCCTGCACCACGCCAAGCTGCATCACCGCGACGCGGGTTTCCTGGGGGGTGACGTTGATCAGGATTTCTTCGCTCATGGTGTGGGATAGTCAAAGTGTTTCAATAATTGTACGGTTTCAAACAGCGGCAACCCCATCACGCCGGAATAGCTGCCGGCAATATGCTCGACGAACGCGCCGGCATATCCCTGGATGGCATAGCCGCCGGCCTTGTCCGTGTATTCGCGGGTGAGCAGGTAACGCTGGATGCGCTCCTCGTCGAGCGTTGCGAAACGCACCGTGGAAACGGAAAGTGCAGTCTCGACATGATCGCCGAGTGCGACCGCCACTGCGCTGAACACCTTGTGCTCGCAGCCGGAAAGCTGGCGCAGCATCTCGGCGGCATGTCCGGCGTTGTCCGGCTTGCCGAAAATCCTGTTATCCAACACGACGGTCGTATCGGCGGCCAACACCGGGAACGGCGGCAGGCTGCGCAGTTTCAGCGAGGCGTAGCCCGCTTCGGCCTTGGCACGGCAAACACGCTGCACGTATTCCTCCGGCGGCTCGCCGTCATGCGGCGTTTCATCCACATCCGGGTTGCGGTACGGGTCGGAACGCAACAGCAGCAGCTCGAAGTTGATGCCGATCTGCTTAAGCAATTCGCGACGGCGCGGGCTTTGCGAGGCCAGGTAGATGCGTGGTTGGATGATGGCCATAAGGCTTACTCAAGATAACCCAGGGTATTCACTCACGGTGATAGGGGTGATTGTGCAACAGACTATGCGCCCGATACAACTGCTCGGCAAGCAGCAGGCGCACGAAGGCATGCGGCAGGGTCAGCGCGGACAACGCCAGCAGTTGCTGCGCGGCCTGCTTGACCGACTCGTGCAGGCCGTCCGCACCGCCGATGATGAACGCCACGTCGCGCCCCTCGCGCATCCATTCCTGCATCTGCGCGGCGAGCTGCTTGGTGGTCGGTTGCGCGCCGCGCTCGTCCAGCGCGATGCGCAGGCTGCCCTGCGGTAGGGCGGCAAGAATGCGCTGCGCCTCCGCCTCCATGATCTGCGCGGTGTTCTTGCCGGTGCTGCGCGGCTCGGGCTTGATCTCCAGCAACTCGATCTTCGCTTCGCGCGGCATGCGCTTGGCATATTCGTTGAAGCCCGCCGTGATCCAGTCCGGCACCCGGTGCCCCACCGATACGATGAGCAGCTTCACGCTTTACTTCGGCGCCTTGGCCAGTTTCGGGCGCAACGCCTGCGCCTTGCTCCACAGTTCTTCGAGGTTGTAGTACTCGCGCACCGCGGGCTGCATGATGTGCACCAGCACCTCGCCGAGGTCGATCAGGATCCACTCGCCGCTGTCTTCGCCCTCGCGGCCGTACACCTGCGCACCCTGCTCCTTGAGCTTGACCACCACGTTGTCGGCAAGCGCCTTGGTCTGCCGTGTGGACTGGGCGCTGGCGATGACCATGCGCTCGAACATCGAGCTGAGCTTGCTGGTGTCGATCACGGTGATGTCGTTGGCCTTGATGTCTTCGAGCGCGGCAACGACGGCCTGGGTTTTTTTTTCGGTAGTCAGCATGGTTGGTATAGATGATGTTGATGAATGTAACCGGCCACCGCATCGGGCAGCAGATAGCGTATGGTACGGCCTTCCGCGACGCGGCGGCGGATGTCGGTGGCGGAGATTTCCAGCTTGGGAATGGCCAACTCGGCGATGCCGCCGCAAGGCTGTTGCGCCAGGACGTTTTCAGTGCACAGTCGCCGCTGGTAGTGCCGCTGCAATTCCGGCAAAGCGCCGTGAATGCGCTCCTCCAGCGTGAAGCCGGGCCGGTAGCCGACCACGATATGCGCCAGTTCGAACAGCTGCTCCCATTCGTGCCAGGTGTGCAGCTGCAGAAAGGCATCGCCGCCCATCAGCAGGCACAGCGGCTGCGCCGTCCCCAGTTCGGCGCGCAGTTCACGCAGCGTGTCCACCGTGTAGCACGGCGTGGTGCGATTGACTTCGCGCTCGTCCAGCACGAAAGCGGGCTGTCCGGTTATCGCCAGGCGTACCATCGCGCTGCGGTGCTGTGCGGACACTTGCGGCTTGCCGCGATGCGGCGGCGTACCGGCGGGAATGAAGCGGATTTCGCGGAAGTGCGCCAACTCCAGCATCTCCTCGGCGAGGCGGAGGTGCCCGAAATGAATCGGGTCAAACGTCCCGCCCAGGACGCCGATGGGGGCGACGCTCTTGTTGCTAGAAACCATAATCGGCCAAGGATAAACCTGGATTTGTAAGGGTGGAAATATGCGACTGGCCCGATTTTCCCATGCGCCTCCCTGGCGAACAACCTATTTCGTGCGGCTGCCGCTTATCCGCGATCATCCGCGGCCGATGAGTGCAGATTTTACAGCGCCAGGCGGCGGATATCCGCCAGCGTCTGCGACAGGCAGACGACGAAGCGCGCGGCGGCGGCGCCGTCGATCACGCGATGATCGTAGGACAGCGACAGCGGCAGCATCAGGCGTGGCACGAAACCGCCGTCCTTGTACACCGGTTTCATGCTGGAGCGCGACACGCCGAGGATAGCCACCTCCGGCGCGTTCACGATCGGCGTGAACGCCGTGCCACCGATGCCGCCGAGGCTGGAGATGGTGAAGCAGCCGCCCTGCATCTCGGCGGCGGAGAGCTTCTTGTCGCGCGCCCGCGCGCTGATCTCGCCGAGCTCACTGGCGAGTTGCACGATGCCCTTGCGGTCCACATCGCGCAGCACCGGCACCACCAGCCCTTCCGGCGTATCCACCGCCACGCCGATGTGGAAATACTTTTTCAGCACCAGGTTCTCTCCGCTCGCATCAAGCGAGGCGTTGAACTCGGGGTATTGCTGCAGTGCCTCCACCACGACCTTGAGGAAAAAGGCCAGCGGCGTGATCTTGACGCCCTGCTTGGCATATTCCTCGTTCAGCTGCTTGCGCCATACTTCCAACTCGGTGATGTCGGCCTCATCGAACTGCGTGACATGCGGAATGCTCACCCAGTTGCGATGCAAATAGGGGCCGGACAGTTTCCTGATGCGCGACAGCGGCCTGTTTTCGATTGCGCCGAAGGCGGCGAAATCCACCTCCGGCATGGGAAGAACCTGCAGACCGCCTGCGCCGCGCGGCTGCGCGAGCGCAGCCTTGACGAAGCCCTGTACGTCTTCCTGGGTGACGCGGCCCTTCTGCCCGCTGCCCTTCACCTGCGCCAAATCCACACCAAATTCGCGCGCGAAGCGGCGGATCGCGGGGCTGGCGTGCGCTTTTACCCCATCCCCACCCCGGCCCTCCACTTGAAGGGGAGGGTGCAAAGAAGGTGCGGCGGCTGGCTCGCCCCCCATCAAGGGGGGAGTTGGAGGGGGAATAAGGATAGTGCTCCCCAATGAATTTTTTGTAGGCAAAGAAGCATGATCTGCGCCAGGTAAAAGCGCTGCCGTATCGCCGCTTTCCAGCAGCAGAATCAGCGAGCCTTGCGATACCTTGTCGCCTGCCTTGATTTTTACCTCTTGCACTACGCCCGCGAACGGTGACGGCACGTCCATCGTCGCCTTGTCGGTCTCCAGGGTGATGATGCCCTCTTCCGCCTCGATCGTATCTCCCGCCTTAACCAGCACATCGATGACGCTCACATCCTTGAAGTTGCCGATGTCCGGCACGACCACCTCGATAATTTCTGTCATGTCGCCCCCTTATGCGGTGACCGGGTTGGGCCTGTCCGGATCGATCTGGTACAACTTGATCGCCCTGCTTACCTCACCTTTGCCGATTGCGCCCTCGTCGGCCAGCGCCTTGAGCGCCGCGACGGCGACATGGCCGCGATCCACCTCGAAGAAGCGGCGCAGCTTCTCGCGCGTATCCGAGCGGCCGAAACCGTCCGTGCCCAGCACGGTATAGTGTGCCGGCACGAAAGCGCGGATCTGATCGGCGTAGCTCTTGAGGTAATCGGTCGCGGCAATCACCGGACCGCTGCGCCCGGCGAAGCATAGCTCGACATAACTGACGCGCGGCTCGTCCTCGGGATGCAACCGGTTCCAGCGTTCGCGGTCCAGCCCATCGCGGCGCAGTTCGTTGAAGCTGGTCACGCTCCAGATGTCGGCAGCCACGCCGAAGTCCTTCTCCAGCAACTCCGCCGCCGCGATGACCTCGCGCAAAATCGCCCCGCTCCCCAGCAACTGCACCACCAGTTTTTTTCCCTCCCCCTTGTGCGAAGGGGTAACGGCGGAGCCGTTGGGTACCACTCGGCCTCCTCCTTGCGAGGGCTCCCTTTCCCCTTCCCTGAAGAGGTACATTCCCCTGACGATGCCCTCCTCCGCGCCCTCCGGCATCGCCGGATGCGCGTAGTTCTCGTTCATCACCGTGATGTAATAAAAGCGGTTCTCCTGCTCTACGTACATGCGGCGCAGGCCGTCGTGAAGAATTACCGCCAGTTCGTAGGCGAAGGCCGGGTCGTAGGCCACGCAGTTCGGGATGGTCGCCGCTGCCAGGTGGCTGTGCCCGTCCTGGTGCTGTAACCCCTCGCCGTTCAGCGTGGTGCGCCCCGCGGTACCGCCGAGCAGGAAGCCGCGCGCGCACATGTCGCCCGCCGCCCAAGCCAGGTCGCCGATGCGCTGGAAGCCGAACATCGAGTAATAGATGTAGAACGGAATCGTCGCTGCACTATGGTTTGCGTAAGAGGTCGCGGCTGCGATCCACGAGGACATCGCCCCCGCCTCGTTGATGCCCTCCTGCAGGATCTGGCCGTGCTCGTCCTCCTTGTAGAACATCAGCTGCTCGGCGTCCTGCGGTGTATAGAGCTGCCCAACCTGCGAGAAGATGCCGATCTGGCGGAACAGCCCCTCCATGCCGAAGGTGCGCGATTCGTCCGGCACGATCGGCACGACCAGCCTGCCGATGTTCGAATCCTTGATGAGGATGCCGAGCAGGCGCACAAACGCCATGGTGGTGGAAATCTCGCGCTCTTCGGTGCCCTTGAGCAGCACCTCGAACGCCTCCAGTCCCGGTATCTTCAGCGGCTCGCCGGCCGGATTGCGCGCAGGCACCGTGCCCAGTTCCTCGATGCGATTCCTGAGATATTTCATCTCCAGGCTGTCCTCGGGCGGGCGGCAGAAATCCAGGCTTTCCACCTGCGCATCGGTCAACGGGATGTTGAAGCGGTCGCGGAATTGGCGCAGCGAATCGATATCCATTTTCTTCTGCTGGTGAGTCGGGTTCTGCGCCTCGCCGGATGCGCCCATGCCGTAACCCTTCACCGTCTTGGCGAGGATCACTGTCGGCTGGCCGGTGTGTTTCGCCGCCTCCGCATAGGCCGCGTACACTTTATAGGGGTCGTGCCCGCCGCGGTTCAGCCGCCAGATTTCGTCATCGGACATGTCCGCGACCATCTCCAGCAACTCCGGATACTTGCCGAAGAAGTGCTGGCGCACGTAGGCGCCATCGCGCGCCTTGTAGGTCTGGTAGTCGCCGTCCACCGCCTCCTCCATGCGTTTTTGCAGCAGGCCGTTCTTGTCCTTGGTGAACAGCCGGTCCCAGTGCCGGCCCCACACCACCTTGATGACGTTCCAGCCCGCGCCGCGGAACACGCCCTCCAGTTCCTGGATGATCTTGCCGTTGCCGCGCACCGGGCCGTCGAGCCGCTGCAGGTTGCAGTTCACGACAAAGATCAGGTTGTCGAGCTTCTCGCGCCCCGCGAGCGAGATCGCGCCGAGCGATTCCGGTTCGTCGGTCTCGCCGTCGCCGAGGAAGGCCCATACCTTGCGGGCACTGGTCTGCGCGATGCCGCGATGCTCCAGGTAGCGCATGAAGCGTGCCTGGTAGATCGCCATCAGCGGCCCCAGCCCCATCGATACGGTGGAGAACTGCCAGAAGTCCGGCATCAGCCATGGGTGCGGATAGGACGATAGACCGCCGCCTTCCGACTCCTGGCGGAATTTGCGCATCCGCTCCTCATCGATGCGCCCCTCGAGGAAGGCGCGCGCATACATGCCCGGCGAGGAGTGGCCCTGGAAATACACCAGGTCGCCGCCGTGGGTCTCGGTCCTGCCGTGGAAGAAATGGTTGAAGCCCACGTCGTACAGCGTGGCCGCCGAGGCGAAGGTGGCGATATGCCCGCCCAGCCCAGAGAATTCGCGGTTTGCGTTCAGCACCAGCGCCGTCGCGTTCCAGCGCGTGAGCGCGCGGATATGGTGCTCCATCTCGTGGTCGCCAGCAGAACGCTGCTCCTGATCCGGCGGGATGGTGTTGCAATAGGGAGTGGTTGCGCTGAACGGCATGCCGGCGCCGGCCTTGCGAGCCTTGCCGGTCAGTTGTTCGAGCAGGAAATGTGCGCGTTCCGCACCCTCGTTTTCCAGCACCGACGCGAGTGCGTCCAGCCACTCCTGCGTTTCCTGTGGATCGGAATCGGGCGGGTCTTGATCGGGTAAAGATGACATCTTTCACCTCCGATATTGCCGCAACACCAGTTTTGAAATGCTACTTGATACGCCCTTGAGCCGCGCAGTCTATGGTTTCCCGCTCGGTGACGATCCATTCGACCTTGATGTCGGTCGCCTCCTGCGGGAGGGCATCGACGATCTGCAACGCAAATGCCGCAGCTACCAGTATAGGCCGTTGCGCCATGCCTGCAAGCAGCTTGTCGTAAAACCCGCCGCCGTAACCCAGCCGTGCGCCGTCGCGGGTGAAAGTCACCCCCGGCAGCAGCGCAAATTCTACCTCATCTGGATTGTTCAGCCGCTCGCAGCGCTCAACAACCGGCTCGCGTATCCCCCACAGACCAGGCGCAAGCTGGTTCTCAAGATCATCCACCCAGTACAGGTCGAGGTGGTTGGTGTGGCGGTTCACCTTGGGCAACGCGAGCCGCTTGCCTTCCGCCAGCGCACGCTCCACCCAGAGCGAGCTTTCGAATTCCGCGCCGAAGTTCATGTAGCCCAGCACCGCCCCGGCCTGCCGGTACTCCGGCAGCTGCAGCAGACGCTCGGTGATCGCCGCGCTGTGTGCAGCGCGGGTATCGGCGAGAAGCTGCTCACGTAGGGACAGCGTGCTCTTGCGGATGGCTTGCTTGAGCGAGCCGTGCACAGGTCACCCCAGGAACAAGCGGTACGCCGGGTTGCCGCTCTCGTCCCAGTAGCGGTAACCGAGAGTGTCGAGGAAAGTCCTGAGCGCCTTCTTGTCGTGGTGCGGCCCCTGCATGCCAACCAGCACGCGGCCGTAGTCCGCGCCGTGGTTGCGGTAGTGGAACAGGCTGATGTTCCAGTTGTGGCTCATGCTGTTGAGGAAGTTCATCAGCGCACCGGGGCGTTCCGGGAACTCGAAGCGGAACAGGATTTCATCCTTGACCTCCGGCGCATGCCCGCCAACCAGGTAACGCAGGTGCAGCTTGGCCATCTCGTTGTCGGACAGATCGAGCGTGGGCAGGTTGTTGCGCCGCAGCCTCTCCACCAGCTCGGCCGTCTCGGACTGGTCGCGCACCTGGATGCCGACGAACACATGTGCCACTTTCGGGTCGTCGTAGCGGTAGTTGAACTCGGTGATGTTGCGCTTACCGAGCAGCGCGCAGAATTTGCGGAAGCTGCCGGGCGTCTCGGGGATGGTGACGGCGAGGATCGCCTCGCGCTGCTCGCCGATTTCGGCGCGTTCCGCGACGAAGCGCAGGCGGTCGAAGTTCATGTTCGCACCGCAGGCGACGGCAACCAGCGTCTCATTCTTGAGCTTCTCGCGTGCGGCATATAGCTTCGCGCCGGCGATCGCCAGCGCGCCCGCCGGTTCGAGGATCGAGCGCGTATCCTCGAACACGTCCTTGATCGCGGCGCAGGTGGCGTCGGTATCCACCAGCACGACCTCATCCACCAGCTTGCGGCACAGGCGGAAGGTCTCCTGCCCGACCTGCTTCACCGCCACGCCGTCGGCGAACAGCCCGACATGCTCGAGCGTGACGCGCTTTTTGGTTTTCAGCGAACGGTACATCGCGTCGGAATCGGTGGGCTGCACGCCGATGATCCTGATCTCGGGGCGCAGTTCCTTGACATAGGCCGCCACGCCGGAGATCAATCCGCCACCGCCGATGGCGCAGAAGATCGCGTGAATCGGCCGGGTGTGCTGGCGCAGAATTTCCATCGCGATGGTGCCCTGCCCGGCGATCACGTCGGGGTCGTCGTAGGGATGCACGAAGGTCATGCCTTCCTGCTTTTCCAGTTCCAGCGCGTGCGCGCAGGCGTCGGAATACGAATCGCCGTGCAGCACCACCTTGGCGCCGCGGCCTTTCACCGCGTCGATCTTGATCTGCGGAGTGGTGGCTGGCATCACGATGACCGCCCTGCAGCCGAGTTTCTGCGCCGAAAGCGCCACGCCCTGCGCGTGATTGCCCGCCGAGGCGGCGATGACTCCTCGCTTCAGTTGTTCGGGCGTGAGCTGCGCCATCTTGTTGTATGCGCCGCGCAGCTTGAAGGAAAACACCGGCTGCATGTCCTCGCGCTTGAGCAGCAGCGTATTGCCGGTGCGCGCGGAAAGGTTGGGCGCGAATTCCAGCGGGGTTTCGACCGCCACGTCATAGACGCGTGCGTTGAGGATGCGTTTCAGATAGCCATTCATATGCCCTCTATAAATCCATTTTGCGGGCAAATCGCGGTGTCGCGTGCTCGCTCATTCCTCATCTATCCAACTGATATGCCTCGTCATTCGCTGTGCGGCTCATTACGCTTTATCCCGCAAAATGAATTTCCAGAGGACATAATTAACTTGCCAAAAAATGAAAGGCTCGCGCAGATTAGCATAAATAGGGCGTTTGGAGCCGGCATAGGGAAATTACCTATGCCTGATTATCTAGGTAATTCGGCATATATTTCCGCCGAATGAGCTGTGGTCTAATGCCGCGCTGCAGTTTTCCGAATGGTCAATCCTGCAAATGGCAACAAGGCACTTTTAACGAACGAAAGCGCAGGATCGAAATTGCACCGGATATTCAGCCCCAAAGTGGCCGCCCTCGCCGCGGCATCGTTAATGTTCGCGGCCGTGCTGGCAGCCTATAACCTCGAGCGCGAATATATCACCCAGGATGAACGGCTCCATGTCATGGAGCGTATCTCTGCAGTGCGCGCCAGACTGGAGGCCGCCGTCAACACGTCGATCGCCGCCTCGCGCGCCATGGCGGTAGTCTATGCGGCACACCCCGATTTGCCGCAACATGAATTCATAAGACTGGCGGAGCAGGCCAAGGCATCCAGCCCAGCCCTGCTCGATATCGCCCTGTTTCGCGGCAGCGTCGTCTGTTGCGTCTATCCGCCCGAAGGCAATGAAAGGCTCGTCGGGCAGGATTTCAGCAAGCTCCCCGCGCAATGGCCTGCCTACCGGAGAATGATTTCCACAGGGCAGCCGGTAATCGCCGGGCCTCTGAAGCTGCTGGAAGGCGGCGAAGGAGTGGTGGTGCGCATCCCGGTATACGGCGCAGACCAGGCTTCGGGAAACAGGCCTTTTATCGGCGCCATCGGCACACCCATCCTGCTCGACGGTTTGCTGCACGAGGCGGATTTGCCCGCCATCGAAAAAACCCTGCATGTCGCCATCCGCGGCCGCGACGGCGAGGGCAGCCGTGGCGAAGTTTTCTATGGCAGCGCCGGTGTGTTTGCCGCGCAACCGGTCGTGCAGCAAATCTCCCTGCCAGGCGGAAGCTGGGAAATCGCCGCCTACCCGCGCTCCGGCTGGAATGCCGGCACCTTGTCGCTCAACATCACGCTGCTTCTGGGCGGCTTGCTGTGCCTGCTGGCGGCTGTGCTGGCCTACATGCTGGTCAGGTACTTTCGGCGGCGCACCGAAAACGAACAGCGCTTGCATGAAAGCGCGGCCCAATTGAAACAGATGGGCACCGAACTGGCGCATCAGAACGCCGTGCTCGAGATGATCGTGCACCACGCCGAATTGCCGGGCATCCTGGAAATGCTGGCGCAACTGATTGAGGTGCATCACCCGGAAATGCTGTGTTCCATCCTGCTGTCGGATCAGGAGAGCGGGTGTTTGCGGCACGGAGCAGCGCCCAGTCTGCCGGACTTTTACAATCGGGCGGTCAACGGCATCGCCATCGGCGAAGGAATGGGTTCGTGCGGCACGGCGGCCTATCGCGGTGAACGCACCATCGTCGAGGACATCAGGACTCACCCTCACTGGGAGAATTACCGCGAACTGGCAGGCCGCGCGGGCTTGCAGTCCTGCTGGTCGCAGCCAGTCAAGGGCTACGACGGACGCATACTGGGTACGTTCGCCATTTATCACCGCCATCCCGCCACGCCGCAGCCGGGCGAAATCGCGATGATCGAGAACTATGCCGGGCTGGCCGCCCTAGCCATCGAACGCACGAGCATCGCTGAGGCCTTGCGCCTGCACGATGCAGCTCTCAATGCCGCCGCCAATGCGCTCATGATCACCGACCGGGAGGCACGCATCATCTGGGCAAATCAGGCATTCACCAGATTGACCGGCTACGAGTTCGACGAGGCAGCCGGATGCTATTGCGGCGAGCTTTTCAAATCGGAATGCCATGACCGGCAGTTTTATGCGGCGATGTGGCAGACCATCCTCTCCGGGCGGGTATGGCATGGCGAATTGATCAACCGGCACAAGGACGGCACGCTGTACCACGATGAAACAACCATCACGCCGGTGCGCGGCAAGAGCGGCGAAATCACCCATTTCGTGGCGTTGAAGCAGGACATCACGGCGCGCAAGATCAGCGAGGAACACCTGAAAAACCTGGCGTTTTACGATCCGCTCACGCAATTGCCGAACCGCCGCCTGCTGATCGACCGGCTGGGCCAGACTTTGGCATCCAGCCGGCGCAGCGGTCGCCACGGTGCGCTGATGTTCCTCGACCTCGACAACTTCAAGCCGCTCAACGATGCGCATGGCCACGATGTCGGAGACCTGCTGCTGATCGAAGCCTCGCAGCGCATTGCGGCTTGCGTGCGCGAGGAAGACACCGTGGCGCGTTTCGGCGGCGACGAATTCGTGGTGATGCTGAAGGAACTGTATGGCGACAGCGTGACCTCCGCCACACAGGCAAACGGGGTAGCTGAGAAGATTCGCGCTGCACTGGCACAGCCTTACCGACTGGAGCTGCTGCAGGAGGCAAACGGCGAGCTCGCCGTCGAGCACCGCTGCACTTCTAGCATCGGGATCGTGCTGTTCGCCGGCCATGAATACAGCCGCGAAGACATCCTCAAATGGGCCGACGTCGCGATGTACCAGGCCAAGATGGCTGGGCGCAACACCATCCGTTTCCATTATCCCGGCACTCCCTGATTCCAGCCGATTCTTCCTGTTTTGCCGCACCGTGCGGCCGGCAGAATCGCCTTGTCCGCCGCTATCGCATACAATTGCGCGGTCATCATTTCCGGCGTCGAACGATGTATCCGAAACTTGTCCTCGTTACCTGCGTGCTCGCTTTCTGCGCCGTGGTGCTGAGCGCCTATGCGCGCCTTTCCGATGCCGGCCTGGGCTGCGCCAACTGGCCGGCCTGCTATGAGGAAAACGCGCTCAAGGAAAGGCAGCCACCCAGAGCGGATGCGCCGCGCGGCCACACCTCGTGGCAGTGGAAGCTGCACAGCCAGGTGGTGCAACTGCTCGGCTTGCTGGCCATCGCGGTGTGCGGGCTGGCGTGGAAAAAACGCAAGGAACTGCGCCAATCGCCGCTGCTGCCGACCCTGCTGCTGGGGCTGATGGTGTTCCTCGCCGTCTTCGGCATCTGGGCGTTTTCCCATCTGCCGCGCCCGGTCATCGTGCTGGTGCATCTCGCGGGCGGCATTGCGATGCTGATGCTGCTGAGCTGGATCGCGCTGCGCCAGACGGTGCAGCCCGCCGCCATCGATGCGCGCGAGGCGCAGAAGTGGCGCATGCCTGGTTGGCTAGGCGTCGCCTTGCTGCTGGCAGAGGTCATGCTGGGTGGCTGGGTGAGTTCCAATTTTGCCGCGCTCGCCTGCAGCGGTTTCCCGCTCTGCAACGGCGCGCTGCTGCCGCCCATGGATTTTTCCTACGGCTTCGATTCCTCCGGCCTGCCGCTTTCTGCGGAAAGACTCACCGCAATCCACTGGATGCATCGAGCCGGGGCGCTGCTGCTTGTTGCCTACCTGGGCTGGCTGTCTTTTGGGGTCATGGCGGTGCGAGGCCTGCGCAACCTCGGCCGAATCATCCTCGGCTTGATCCTGCTTCAGTTCGCGCTCGGCGTTCTCAACGTGCTGCTCGGTCTGTCGCTGCCGGTCGCGGTGCTGCACAACGCGGTGGCGATGCTGCTGCTGGTCGCACTGGTAACGCTGGTTTTCCGGCTCCGGAAAACTATCAGGTAAAAGCCTTCAGCAACATCCGCGTCGCCAGCACCAGCAACAGCACGGCAAACCCGCGCCGCAGCGGCTGCAGCGGCAGCCGGTGGGTCGCCCTCGCGCCGAGCGGCGTGGTGAAGGCGCTACCGAAGATAAGCATGAACAGCGCGGGTAGATAGACGAAACCCAGCGTCCCGACAGGCAGCGTGTGCAGCATCAGACCGGTGGCGACATAGCCTGTCGTACCGCCGAGTGCAATGGGAAAGCCGAGTGCGGCCGAAGTGCCGATGGCCTGTTTGAAGGGAATGTTGTGCCACAACATATAAGGCACGCTCAGCGTTCCGCCGCCGATGGAGACCAGGCTGCTGATCGCGCCAATGAAGCTGCCGGCCAGCGTCAGGCCGGTGCGCTCGGGCAGTTGCCGGGCGGCCTTGGGCCTCAGGTCGAGCAGCATCTGTACGGCGGCGAAATACACGAACAGCGCAAAGAACAGCGACAGCCAGGATTGCGAGACAGCGCTGGCGAACAGCGCCCCGAGCAGCGTGCCGAGCAGCAGGCCCGGCGTCATGCCGCGCACGACAGCCATATTGACCGCACCATGCGCGTGGTGCGTATAGGCGCTGGTGGCAGCGGTGTAGAGAATCGCGGCCATCGAAGTGCCCAGTGCGAGGTGCATGCCTTGCTCGCCCCCCAGGTGCTGCGCCTCGAACAGCCAGCTCAGCACCGGCACCAGCACCAGCCCGCCGCCGATGCCGAGCAGGCCGGCGAAGAAGCCGACGAAGGCGCCGAGCAGGAGATAGGCGGCATACCACTCCATCAATTTGAATTCCGTACTTGAACCACGAAGCGCATGAAGGTCGCGAAGAAAAACCGGCAGACACTCTGGGAACATCGGCCTTGTTGCGGGTTCCTCGCCACATGCCCCGAAAAATCTTCGTGATCTTCGCGTCCTTCGTGGTGAAGGGTTTTTTTCATCATCGCTCGCGCACCAGATGCTTCAGGATGAAGTTCCACTCCGCCGGATCGAGCGGGGTGATGGACAGGCGGTTGCCGCGTTGCAGGGTGCGCATTCGCGCCAACTCAGGATGTCGGCGCAATTCGCCGAGCGGAATCAGCGGGATCTTGCGCGCCAGTTGCACGTCCACGTTGAACCAGCGCGGCTGCTCGGGTGTGGCCTTGAGATCGAAGAAGCGGCTCTTGCGATCGAACTGGGTCGCATCGGGATAGGCAGCACTGGTAATTTTGATGATGCCGGCGATGCCCGGCTCCTTGCAGTTGGAGTGGTAGAACAGCGCGCCGTCGCCGACCCGCATCTGGTCGCGCATGAAGTTGCGCGCCTGGTAGTTGCGCACGCCGTACCAGGCCACGGTCTGGTTAGTCATCGCCGCGAGATCGTCGATGCTGCAATCGGATGGCTCGGATTTCATCAGCCAGTAGCGCATGTTCCTCATCCGCAAAAAAAAGTGCGACCCCCTGAGGTCGCACCGGAATAAAGCCCCCCGCCTGTGCCGTTGACCCGGCATCTTGAACCCGGGTTCAAGAGGGCGGCTTCCCAGTTACATCAGGTGCATCCGCGAGGGACGCTCACAACAGTAACATCGAGGGTTGCAGCCTTAAGCAGAGCTTATCGGTTCAAAGAATTATGGGCCTGACGAACACCGCAGGGGACAACTCAGAACAGCGTATCCTGCTCGGCTAACGCCTTGTCAATCGCTGTTTCCATGTCGTTCATTCTACGCTTAACGTCGGCGAGGTCAATGCCGCGCCCGACCTTGACCGAGAGCAATTCGTGGGCGATGTTCAGGGCGGCCATGATGGCGATGCGCTCGATGCTGGCGATCTTGCCGGCATCGCGGATCTCGCGCATTTTTTTGTCGAGATAGGTGACCGCATCGAGCAGTTCGCCGCGCTCCTCTTCGGGACAGGCGACGCGCAACTCCCGGTCGAGAATCTTGATGTCCAACGTTTTGGTGGAGCCGCTCATGTCTGTTCTTCGGGGAGGGTGGCCAGCAGCCTTTCGAGGCGCGCCTTTGCGCTTTCCACCTTGTCGCTGCACAGCCTGTTGCTGCTGAGTGCATGCGCCAGCTCCTGGCGCAACTGGTGATTTTCCGCACGCAGCTTGCCGCTCACTTGTATCAGTTGCGCAAGCTTGCCTTCCAGTGCGGTCAATTCGTTTTCCATGCGTTGACTATAATTTGAAAAGTGCTGATAAGTCAAACGGTAAGCGGGAGTTCTGAAAGCGGTTTGTGATTTTTTGGCAGCGCATCCCGCCTGTGTTACAGTGCGCCCTGCTTTGAGGTTCCCGTCTGCTTGCAGACGGGTTAAACGGGAAACAGGTGAGGGAATACCCGATGCCTGTGCTGCCCCCGCAACGGTAAGCGAGTGCGGATTTGCCAGTATGCCACTGTGAGCAATCATGGGAAGGCGGCAGATCAAGACTTGCGAGCCCGGAGACCGGCCCCGGAGCAAAGGGAACAGGAGATGCTGCGGGCGGCCGCATCGGCACAAATTGAACGGCATCGCCGTCCCCATTCTGCTTTTTTGCCCGTGGTATTCCCTGAATTTTAATGTTCCAGCGGGGACGCTTGGAACTTATCCGGGAACCAACCATGAAACAGAAATTGATAACCGTCGCGCTGTCCGGTGCGATCTCTTTTCCTTTTGCCGCTTATGCCGAAACGCCCAGCTTGGGTGAGACAGTCGTGACGGCATCGCGTATGCCGCAGCCGCTGGATCAAACCATCGCGCACACTACCGTGCTGAATGAGCAGGATATCCGCAAGTCCGGTGCGCAGGATGTACCCACGCTGCTGCGCTCACTTGCGGGAGTCGAAGTGGCTCAGAGCGGCGGCTTAGGCAAACTGTCCGGCACCTTCATGCGCGGCACCAATTCGAGCCATGTGCTGGTGCTGCTGGACGGCGTGCGCATCAACTCCGCCACCAGCGGATTGACCGCGCTTGAGCACATCATGCTGGATAGCATCGAGCGCATCGAAGTAGTACGCGGCAATATCAGCAGCCTGTATGGTTCCGAAGCCATTGGCGGCGTGATCCAGTTGTTTACCAGGCGCGGTCGTGGCGCACCGGCCATTAATGCAAGCGTCGGCCTGGGCAACCAGAACACGCAGCGTCTGGCGGCAGGATTTTCGGGCGAAGTGAACGACACGTCGTTCAGCGTCAATGCCGGCAAGACCAAAACCGATGGCGTATCGGCCATCAATCCCCAGCTTGCCGCGAGGGCCAATCCCGACAGGGACGGCTATGACAACACGACGTTCAGCGCGCAGCTGCAGCATGCCTTCAATGCGGATCATCAGTTATCCGCCTCACTGTTCGACAGCAGCGGCAACAGCCAGACTGACAGCTCCTCTTTCCCGGCAGTACCCACAGATATCCATAGCAGCAAATCAAGCATCAGGAAACTTTCATTGGCGGCCGACAACCGCATCAGCGATACGTGGCAGAGCAGGTTGCAATTGGCGCAGGGAACGGATGATTCCCAGAGTTTCCTGAACGGCGCGCCGGATGTCGCGTCGGGTGCCCTGTTTAAAACGGCCAACCGGCAGATTGCCTGGCAGAACGATGTACGAGTAATGGATAAGCAGCATATCAATCTCGCCGCGGAACATCTGTCACAAGCGGTCACCTCCAGCACGGCATTTTCACGCACCCGGCGTAACGTGGGCAGCCTGATGGGAGGATATGTCGGGGAATACGGCAGGCAGCAGGTGCAATTCAATCTGCGCCATGACAACTACTCGGACTTCGGCATAGCCAATACCGGTTTGCTCGGCTACGGCCTGCAATTTACCGATACATGGCGATTCACCGCGAGTATCGGCAGCGCATTCAAGGCTCCTACCTTTAACGACCTGTTTTATCCGCTTACCTGGGGGTTTGCAGGAAACCCCAACCTGCGCCCAGAGCGCGCGCATAACAGGGAAGCGGGATTGCGTTATGCGGCAAACGGGCAGCGCCTCAATGTGGTTTATTTCGACAACCGGATTCGCGACCTGATCGCGGTAAACGGCACTTTCACCACCATGGAGAATATAGGCGAGGCTCGCATAGACGGTTTCGAGCTGGGTTATGCCGGCAAGTTTGACGGTACACATTTAACGGCCAATGCCACCTTGCAAAACCCGCGTGATGCCGCAACCGGGCAGATACTTCCGCGCCGTGCAAGGGAACACGCGAATTTTGCGTGCTCGCGCGAGTTGGGTGCCTGGAATGCGGGTGCGGAGCTGCATCACAGCGGTGCGCGCAAAAACAGCAATTTCGATAACTTCGTGTTGCCGGCCTATCAGTCGGTCAGCCTGACTGCAGCCTACAAGATAGACGCACATTTGAACCTGTCGGCGCGCGTGGACAATCTGTTCAACCGTGCCTACAGCGAGGCGTATAGCTTCAATACGCCGGGGCGCAGGCTGTTCGTGGGGCTGAGTTACCAGCAATAATTGCAGGTCGGGCAAGGGCTATCCCCTTGCCTGCCTACCCCGACTTTATGTTAAGGTAAGCGTGTTTTTGGCATTCAATAAATGAGGATTTTTTACAATGAAGCTGACCCGGAATAAGTCCATTGCATTGTTCGCGCTGCTGGTGCTGCTTATGGCGGCAACCCGTTCGCACCATTTCGATTCCCTGACGCACCTGCCCGATGCGTCGCTGGCGGCATTCCTGCTGGCCGGAATATATTTGCCGCTGGCGGCGTTCCCGGCCCTGCTGCTGGTTGCCGGCCTGGCGGATTATTCTGCGATCAATTATGCCGGCGTGAGCGACTGGTGCGTCTCGCCCGCCTACTGGTTCCTGATCCCCACTTACGCCGTCATGTGGTATGCGGGGCGTTTCTATGCGGCACGCCATAGCCAGTCCTGGCGCAGCCTGTCGCTGTTTACAGCGACAGCCCTGGTGGCAACCAGTATGGCCTTTGTGATTTCCAGCGGCAGCTTTTTCCTGTTCTCCGGACGGTTTGCCGAGATGAGCGCGCTGCAATATGCGGGCAGCGTGGCCAAGTATTACGGCCTCTACCTGACCGGCGCCTTCCTGTATCTGTCCATTGCCGCCTGCGTGCAAATCGCCGCTGCGAACCTGTCCGGGCGTTCTGCGCACGCCTGATTGCTGACGCCTGTCGCGAGCCGCCATGCACGCTAAGACCGTCATGGTGCAGGGTACGACCTCGGATGCCGGAAAGAGCACCCTGGCGGTAGCGCTGTGCCGCTGGCTGGCACGGCAGAATGTGCGGGTTGCACCTTTCAAGCCGCAGAACATGGCGTTGAACAGTGCGGTGACCAGTGACGGCGGCGAGATCGGCCGCGCTCAGGCGGTGCAGGCGCAAGCCGCGCGGGTCGAGCCGCACAGCGACATGAACCCGGTGCTGCTCAAGCCGAACAGCGATACCGGCGCGCAGGTCATTATCCAAGGGCATTCCATCGGCAACATGCACGCGGTGGATTATCACGCCTACAAGCAAACCGCCCGCGCGGCGGTATTCGCGTCGCACGCGCGCCTGAGCCGTCACTACCAAGCAGTGGTCGCAGAAGGCGCAGGCAGCCCCGCCGAAATCAATCTGCGCGCCGGCGACATCGCCAATATGGGGTTTGCCGAGGAAGCGGACTGCCCTGTCATCCTGGTCGCGGATATCGACCGCGGCGGGGTATTCGCGCATATCGTCGGCACGCTGGCGCTGCTTTCGGCAACCGAGCAGGCGCGCGTGGCGGGTTTCATCATCAACCGCTTCCGTGGCGATTTGTCGCTGCTGCAGGGCGGCCTGGACTGGCTGGAGCGCGAGACCGGCAAGCCGGTGATCGGTGTTATGCCGTATTTGCACGGCCTGCATCTGGAAGCCGAAGACGCCTTGCCACTACCAGCCCAGAGAGCAGGAACGAGCGCGGGAAAATTACGCATCACCGCACCGGTGCTGCCGCACATCAGCAACCACACCGACTTCGACCCCTTGCGTCTGCACCCGCAGGTGGAGTTCCGCTTCGTGGCGCTGGACGAGCCCATCCCGGCGGCGGACCTGATCATCCTGCCCGGCTCCAAGGCGGTGCGCACCGACCTCGCGTGGCTGCGCAGCCGCGGCTGGGCGGAGGCGATCCGGCGGCACTTGCGCTACGGCGGCAAGCTCATCGGCATCTGCGGCGGCCTGCAGATGCTGGGGGAGAATATCCACGACCCGCTCGGCCTGGAAGGCGAGGCAGGCAGCAGCGCGGGGCTGGGTTTGCTGGAGCTGGACACCACCCTCTCCGCCAACAAACAACTGCGCAACATGCGCGGGGTGCTGGAACTGGAAGCGGCACCGGTCGCCGGCTATGAGATACATGCCGGGATCTCCAGCGGCGCGGCGCTGGAGATCCCGGCGATGCGGCTCGAACATGGCACGGATGGGCAGGCATTGCCGGACGGCGCGATCTCCAAAGATGGGCAGATTCTTGCCACCTACCTGCATGGCTTGTTCGAATCGCCTGCGGCCACCGACGCACTGTTGCGCTGGGCCGGCTTGGGCGATCCCGCAACACCGGACTATCATGCGCGCCGCGAGGCCGAAATCGACCGCCTGACCGATGCGCTGGAGCAGCATCTGGATACGCCGATGCTGCGCCGTTTGTTCGAACTGGAGGAAACACCATGACGGAAGAAACTGAAGCGGCAGCGCAGGATCGCGACCGCACACGCAAACAGCGCCACAAGAAAATCGTGGATGCCAAAATCGCCGCTGCAACGCAGGAGCGCGGCGTCATCCTGGTACATACCGGCAACGGCAAAGGCAAAAGCAGCGCGGCGTTCGGCATGATCGCGCGTGCGCTGGGGCACGGCATGCACGCCGGCGTGGTGCAATTCATCAAGGGCAGCTTCTCCACCGGCGAAGAAACCTTCTTCCGGCGCTTTCCTGAAGTCGAATACCACGTGATGGGCGAGGGATACACTTGGGAAACGCAGGATCGCGAGCGCGATATCGCCAAGGCGCAGGCCGCCTGGCAGGTGGCGCACGACATGCTGCGCAATCCGAATCTGCAACTAGTGGTGCTGGATGAAATCAATATTGCACTGAAGCTGCACTATATTGAAATCGGGCAGGTGCTGGAGGCGTTGCGTAACCGCCCGGCAATGCAGCACGTGGTGCTGACCGGGCGCGGCGCGCCGGACGCGCTGATCGAGATCGCCGATACCGTCACCGAAATGCGCCCCGTCAAACACGCCTTCGATGCCGGGATACAGGCGCAGAGTGGCATCGAATTTTAGGGCGCTTCAGTAATACTTGCCAAAAACTGGCGCGCCATCATTAGGCTGCGGCCTTTTTCTGCTAAAGTGCGCGCCATGAATTTATCCAGCAGTCAGCTCTACCTGCGCCTTCTCGATTACGTCAAGCCGTACTGGCGCGCCTTCTCGGCCTCCATCCTCGGCATGGTGGTGGCGGCAGCCACCGAACCGCTGCTGCCGGCCCTGCTCAAACCCATGCTGGACGGCACCTTCGTGAACAAGGACGAGGCGGTCATCAGGCTCGCGCCGGTCATCATCATCGCGATCTTCCTCGTGCGCGGGCTGGCGACCTTCGTCTCGACCTATGCGATCAACTGGGTCGGCAACAAGGTGGTGATGGACCTGCGCGACGAGATGTTCGCCAAACTGCTCTCGCTGCCGACGCGCTACTATGACGACCACGCCACCGGCAACCTGATCTCCAAGCTGACCTTCGACGTGACGCAGGTCACGGCGGCGGCAACCACCGTGGTGACCATCGTCATCCGCGACTCCATCATCATCGCCGGCCTTCTGGGCTGGCTGTTCTACCTCAACTGGAAACTGACGCTGCTCACGCTGGTGATGGCGCCGGTCATCGCCTACATCATCAGCACCATCAGCGGCCGCCTGCGTACCTCCAGCCGCGACGCGCAGCGCGCGATGGGCGACATCACCCAGGTGATCGAGGAGAGCGTCACCGCGCACAAGGTGGTCAAGCTGTTCGGCGGCCAGCATTACGAGGGTGGGCGTTTCCACGAGCAGGCCAACTGGGTGCGCCGCCACAACATGAAGCAGGCCGCCGCCTCCGCGGCGAACGTACCCATCGTACAGATGGTCGCGGCCATCGCGCTCGCCGTGATTATCTATCTCGCCACGCTGCAGTCGAAGGCTGACGAAACCACGGTGGGCGGCTTCCTCTCCTTCATCGCCGCGATGCTGATGCTGACCGCGCCGCTCAAGCGCCTGGCCGGGGTGAGCGAATACCTGCAACGCGGGCTGGCGGCGGCGGAGAGCGTGTTCGAGCTGACCGACACCGAGAGCGAAACCGACAGCGGCACATTCGCGGTGGGGCGCGTGCGCGGCGAAGTGCAATTCGACCATGTGCAGTTCGCCTACGGCACGGACGGGCGGCTTGCGCTGCGGGATATCACGCTGCATATCCGCGCCGGGGAAAACGTCGCGCTGGTCGGCGCCTCCGGCAGCGGCAAGACCACGCTCGCCAACCTCGTGCCGCGCTTCTACACGCCGACCGGCGGACGCATCACGCTGGACGGCCACGACATCAACGGCCTGACGCTGGCCAGCCTGCGCGCCAACATCGCGCTGGTGAGCCAGGAAGTGGTGCTGTTCAACGACACGGTCGCGGCGAACATCGCCTACGGCCAGATGCGCGAGGTGAGCGAGGCGGAGATCGTCGCCGCCGCGACTGCCGCGCACGCGATGGAGTTCATCCGCGAGTGGCCGGAGGGGCTGGAAACGCTGGTCGGCGAGCGCGGCGTAAAGCTCTCCGGCGGCCAGCGCCAGCGCATCGCCATTGCGCGCGCCATTCTCAAGGACGCGCCCATCCTGATCCTCGACGAGGCGACCTCGGCGCTGGATTCCGAATCCGAGCGCCATGTGCAGGCCGCGCTGGAAACCCTGATGCAGGGTCGTACCACGCTGGTCATCGCGCACCGCCTGTCCACCATAGAGAAGGCCGACCGGATTGTCGTCTTGCAGAAGGGCGAGATCGCCGAGATCGGCACGCACCGCGAACTGCTGGACAGGGGCGGTGTGTACGCGCAACTGCACCGCATCCAGTTTGCCGTGGCCGGCAGCGCATAGCCTGCCCGCCCGGCGATTCTATTCGCCCATGCCCACCATCTTTGTGGCAGTGCATTTCATGACGCAGGTCATGGGACATCGATGCCGCCTGAAATAGAATCGGCCTTTTTTATCCATAAGTTGACGCAGCCGAGGCAAAGGCCTAAATTGTGCTGCCCAACATTACCCTCAGGAGATCACCATGGCCGTTCTCGTTGGCAAGCCCGCACCCGATTTCAGCGCCGTTGCCGTGATGGGCAACAATGAAATCAACGCAACCTTCAACCTGAAGAAACACACCGACGGCAAATATGCCGTGATTTTCTTCTATCCACTGGACTTCACCTTCGTCTGCCCGTCCGAACTGATCGCCTTCAACCATCGCCTGGATGAATTCAAGAAGCGCAACACCGAGGTGATCGGCGTGTCGATCGACTCGCAGTTCACCCATCTCGCCTGGAAGAACACGCCCGTCGAGAAGGGCGGCATCGGCCAGGTGCAGTATCCGCTGGTCGCCGACATCAAGCATGAAATCTGCAAGGCCTACGACGTGGAGTTCGATGCGGCCGGAGTGGCGTTCCGCGGCTCCTTCCTAATCGATCGCGCCGGCACCGTGCGCCACCAGGTGGTGAACGACCTGCCGCTGGGACGCAACATCGACGAGATGCTGCGCATGGTGGACGCGCTGCAATTCACCGAGGAGCATGGCGAGGTCTGTCCGGCCGGTTGGAACAAGGGCAAGGCGGGCATGAATGCCTCACCGGAAGGTGTGGCGAAATACTTGGCCAATCACGCCGGGGAACTGTAGCCCACCGTCACTTCGGGCGGAGAAGCGCAGATGCACCAGTTGCTGGTCGAGTTCGTCGAACTGGTCGCGCCCTGGATCGAGGCGATCGGCATCGCCGTGGTGCTGTGGGGCGCGATCGAGGGGCTGATCCGGCTCGTGCTATGCATCAAATCGGCGCTGGTGCGCGAGCCGCAAGCGGCGCCGATCAGCCACATCCGCAGCGCCATCGGCGAAAAGACCGCACTGGGGCTGGATTTCTTCCTCGCCGGCGACATCATCCAGACCATCGTGATCCCCAGCTGGGAATCGCTCGCCATGCTCGGCGGCATCGTGGTGATCCGCACCGTGATCGCCTTCTTCCTCAACAAGGACCTGCGCGAACTCCACGAAAAATAGCCGCCCCCGATTGTTCTTCGGCGCAAGGCTGCTAAAATCCGCCCCGTTGCAATTCCGAGCGGGTGTTTGTCATGCTGGTCTGGTTCGTCGTTCTCTATCTACTGGTGTCCGTCGGCATCGGCCTGTATGCCGCAACCCGCGTGCACAGCGCAAAGGACTTCGCCGTCGCCGGGCGCCACCTGCCGCTGCCCATCGTCACCGCGACGGTGTTCGCCACCTGGTTCGGCGCGGAGACCGTGCTGGGCATCTCCGCAACCTTCGTCAAGGAAGGCATGGGCGGCGTGGTTGCCGACCCATTCGGCGCGAGCCTGTGCCTGATCCTCGCCGGGCTGTTCTTCGCCAACAAGCTGTACCGCATGAACCTCCTGACCATCGGCGACTTCTACCGCGTGCGCTACAACAAGGTCGTCGAGCTGATCGCGGCGGTGTGCATCGTGATTTCCTACCTCGGCTGGGTATCGGCGCAGATCATGGCGCTGGGGCTGGTGTTCAACGTGATCAGCGGCGGCGCGGTGAGCCAGGAGGCGGGCATGATGATCGGCGCGGCCATCGTGCTGACTTACACCACCTTCGGCGGCATGTGGTCGGTGGCGCTGCTCGACTTCGTGCAGATGACGGTGATCATGGCCGGCATGCTATTCATCGCGTGGTTCGTGAGCGGCATGACCGGCGGCGTGGGCGCGGTGGTCGCGCACGCCGAGGCGGCGGGCAAGCTGGATTTCTTCCCGAAAGGCGACTACACGCACTGGGTGCCGTTCATCGGCGCGTGGCTGACCATGATGCTCGGCTCTATCCCGCAGCAGGACGTGTTCCAGCGCATCACCGCCGCAAAGGACGAGAAGACCGCGGTGCGCGGCTCGGTGCTCGGCGGCTCGCTGTATTTCCTGTTCGCCTTCGTACCGATGTTCCTCGCCTATTCCGCGACGCTGATCGATCCGAAATTATTCGGCGAGTTGCTGGAGCAGGATTCGCAGCTCGTGCTGCCGACGCTGATCCTCCAGCACACGCCGGTGTTCGCTCAGGTGATCTTCTTCGGCGCGCTGCTCTCGGCGATCATGAGTTGCTCGTCCGCAACTCTGCTCGCACCCTCGGTCGCATTCACCGAGAACATCCTCAAGCATTTCATCCTCAAGGACATGACCGACCGCCAGTTCCTGCGCGCGATGCGTATCACGCTGTGGGGCTTCGGCGCGGTGGTGCTGGCCGTAGCGCTGAATTCCGAGCTGTCAATCTTCAAGATGGTGGAGAACGCCTACAAGATCACCCTGGTCGCGGCCTTCGTACCGCTTGCCTTCGGACTCTACTGGAAGCGCGCCAGCACCCAGGGCGCGCTGCTGGCGATGCTGCTCGGGCTGTCGACCTGGGGATTATGCGAGGTGTTCGAGCCTTCCGAAATCTGGCCGCCGCAACTGGTCGGCCTGCTGATGAGCGTGGCCGGCATGCTGGCCGGCTCGCTGCTGCCGCAGGTCATAGGCCGCAAGCTGCCCGAGGAGCCGGAGCATGCGTACATGCACCACCGTGCGGCCAGCCAGACCGAACATGTGGCCGCGCCGCACCCTATTCACCACCACGACTGATTCGTGTCATACGCCTGTCATAAAATTTTCCTATCCTTGGCCGCAGTCGAGGCTGAAGGAATGCAATGAGTACAAAAATCCTGATTGTGGAGGACGAGCCGGCGATCCAGGAACTGCTGGTGTTCAACATGGAGCAGGCGGGTTTTCAGGCGCTGCGCGCCGAGGATGCGGACAGCGCATGGCGGCAGATACGGGGCAATGCGCCGGATCTGATCCTGCTGGACTGGATGCTGCCGAACACCAGCGGCGTGATCCTGGCGAAACAGCTGCGCAGCGACCCCGCTACCCACGACATCCCGATTATCATGCTGACCGCGCGCGGCGAAGAGCGCGACAAGGTGCTGGGGCTGGAGGCGGGTGCTGACGACTACATCACCAAGCCCTTTTCGCCGCGGGAGCTGATGGCGCGCATCCGCGCCGTGCTGCGCCGCCATGCTCCGCAGATGCCGGACGAGACGGTTGCGGCGGGCGGCCTGGAATTGTTGCCGGCCTCGCATCGCGTGACCGCAAAGGGTGCGGCAATCGAACTCGGCCCCACCGAGTTCCGCCTGCTGCATTTCTTCATGACCCACGCGGAGCGGGTATACAGCCGCACGCAATTGCTCGATCAGGTATGGGGCACGCAGGCCTTCGTCGAGGAACGCACGGTGGATGTGCATATCCGCCGCCTGCGCGCCGCCCTGGAACCGGCCGGCATGGATGGGCTGGTCCAGACGGTGCGCGGCAGCGGCTACCGCTTTTCGCTCAACTAGGAGAATTTCTTGCAGGGTTTCTGGCTACGTTTAAGCATCCCCCTCGTGCTCGTCGCGCTGATCGCGCTGCTGCTGTGGGCCGTGTTTTCGGCCATGCCGGCGCTGCTGTTCATGCTGCTGGTGCTACTGATCGTGATGGCGCGCCATGCGCGGCAGCTCTACAGGCTGGGGCGATGGCTGCAGGATGCGCGTAGCGAGACCATCCCCGAGGCGGGCGGCATCTGGGATGAGGTGTTCTCACAGCTGTACCGCATGGTCAAGCAGCATAACCAGACCCGTCAGGAACTGGCGGCCGAGCTGCAGCACATCGAGCAGGCCACGGCCGCCTTGCCGGAGGGGGTGGCGATCCTGAACGAGTCGAATCGCATCGAATGGTGCAACCCGCTGGCACAGCAGCATTTCGACCTCGACCCCGAGCACGACTTCATGCAGGACATCACCTATCTGGTGCGCCAGCCGGAGTTCGTCGAGTATCTCCATGAATCCAATTTCAGCGAGCCGCTGGTGATGCGCCCGGCGCGCCACGACGAGATGGTGCTGTCCATCAAGCTCATCCCCTACGGCATGAACAAGCGGCTGCTGATCAGCCGCGACATCACGCGGCTGGAGCGCATCGAGGCCATACGCCGCGATTTCGTCGCGAACGTCTCGCACGAATTGCGCACCCCGCTGACCGTGGTGAACGGCTTTGTCGAAAACCTGCAGGATATGCCCGACCTCAACCGCGAGGATGCGCGGCGCGCCCTGCATCTGATGGCCGAGCAGACGCGCCGCATGGAAAACCTGGTTGCCGACCTGCTTACCCTGTCGCACCTGGAAAACGACCAGAACCCGCTGAGCGAGGAGACGGTGGATATGGGCGTGCTGCTCGAAGAAATTCACCGGGAAGGCCAATTGCTGAGCAACGGCTCGCATGTGCTGCGCCTCGAAGCCGCGAGCGGAGTGAAACTGCTCGGCAACCGCGAGGAACTGCATAGTGCGTTCGGCAACCTGATCAGCAACGCGATCCGCTACACGCCCAAGGGCGGCGCTATCCTGCTGCGCTGGGCGGAGCGCGGCGGGCAGCCGGTGTTTTCGGTGCAGGACAGCGGCATCGGTATTGCCGCACAGCATATCCCGCGCCTGACCGAGCGCTTCTACCGGGTAGACCGCAGCCGCTCGCGCGAAACGGGCGGAACGGGACTGGGCCTGGCGATCGTCAAGCATATCGCGATGCGCCACCAGGCCAAGTTCGAAGTCATGAGCGAGGAAGGCAAGGGCAGCACCTTCGCGCTGGTGTTTCCGGTCAAGCGGGCGATGCACTGAAAATTCCGGCATGACTGAGCCGCAGCCGCCAATAAGCGGTCGGTGTTGAGCCTGCAGGGTGGTGTTGCTATACTGCCCGCGCGGCGCATTCGTGCCGGAATAATAATAGTGCGGCAATTCAGGAGGATGGAATGCAGAACATCGAACAAGCACGTTTCAACATGATCGAGCAGCAAATCCGCCCCTGCGAGGTGCTGGAGCTGCGGATACTGGAGTTGCTCAAGCATGTCCGCCGCGAACACTTCGTGCCCGCGGACAAAAAGGAACTGGCATTTGCCGACATGGAGATCCCGCTGGGCCATGGAGCCGCCATGTGGCAGCCCAAGCTCGAAGCGCGTACCGTGCAGGAATTGCACCTCACCCGCAATGACAGCTTGCTGGAGATAGGCACCGGCAGCGGCTACCTGACCGCGCTGCTGTCCGCGCTGGCGGGGCAGGTCACCTCGGTGGAAATCGTGCCGGAACTGAGCGCCATGGCCAAACAGAATCTGGCCGCCTACCACCGCAACAACGTCACCCTCGAAACGGGCGATGCGGCGCACGGCTGGAACAAGGGCACCTACGATGTCATCGTGCTGACCGGTTCGACGCCGGTATTGCCGGCAGCCTTCCAGAACAGCCTGAACGTCGGCGGGCGGCTGTTCGCCATCGTGGGAGACGCTCCCCTGATGGAGGCAAAGCTGATCACCCGCGCCGCGCCGGACGTATTCGAGACCGTCAACATCATGGAAACCTGCGTCGCGCCGTTGCGCAATGCCGAGCAGCCCAAGCGGTTCGTGTTCTGAAAATGAAGTTTCAGTGCAGGTAACCTTTTGGTTGGCCGGACCCGAGCCTCACATCGGGATTGCGCAAGGCGGCGGCAATCTGTAGTATTAGAAATATCTAATATATCGACTGCGCGAAAACCCAATGAAGCTGAAGCCATTACCACTACTTCTGGCAGCCCTGCTCGGCGCGAGTAGCGCGGCGCAGGCTGCCGACCTGCTGGAAACCTTCCGCGCCGCCCAGGCGAACGATCCGGTGTTTGCCGCCGCGCGTGCCGCCCAGCAGGCCGGCCAGGAAAAGCTGCCGCAGGGCCGCTCGCTGCTGCTGCCCAGCATCAGCCTCAATGCGAACAGCACGTTCAATGACCAGAATATCCAGTACAAGGGGGCGTTTCCATTCCCGGGCGGCACCACCCGCTACAATACCCACGGCTACGGCGTGAGCCTGACGCAGCCATTGTTCCGCCAGCAGAACTGGATGACCTACACCGAAGCCGAATTGCAGGTTGTACAGGCCGATGCCCAGTTCAGGATCGCCGAACAGGATTTGATCCTGCGCGTCGCACAGGCCTATTTCGACGTACTGATCGCACAGGACAGCGTGGAACTCGCCGAGGCGCAGAAGAAGGCCATCTCCGAGCAACTGGAGCAGGCCAAGCGCAACTTCGAGGTGGGCAGCGCCACCATCACCGACACCCACGAGGCGCAGGCGCGCTACGACCTGACCAGCGCACAGGAAATCGCCGCGCAGAACAACCTTGAAATCAAGAAACGTGCCTTGCAGCAACTGATCAACGCGATGCCGAAAGACCTCAAGCATCTCGGCAAGGGTTTCAAGCTGGAAAGCCCGCAGCCCGCCAACATGGAGAAGTGGGTGGATGAGGCGCAGTCGAACAGCCTGCAGCTGGCCATCACGAAAGCGGGTGCCGAGATCGCCGAGAAGGAAGTCGCGCGCAACCGCGGCGGTCATTACCCCACGCTGGACCTGGTGGCGAATTACTCCAACAACCAGTCCAATGGCGGCACCTTCGGCGTGGGCAGCGACACCACCAACAAGAGCGTCGGCGTGCAACTAAACATGCCATTATTCCAGGGGGGCGCCGTCAATTCCAGATGGCGCGAGGCCGAGGCCAATCGCGAGCGCGCCAGGCAAACCCTGGAAGACACCCGCCGCACCGTCGCGCTGCAGACCCGCCAGGCCTATCTCGGCGTGGTCAACGGCATCGCCCAGGTCAAGGCGCTGCAGCAGGCACTCACCTCCAGCGAAAGCGTCCTGGAAGCCAGCAAGCTCGGACAGGAAGTCGGCGTGCGCACCAACCTCGATGTGCTGAATGCACAGCAGCAACTGTACGCCACCCGCCGCGATCTGTACCAAGCCGAGTACAACTATCTCGTCAGCCGGTTGCGCCTGAAGGCGGCGGCGGGTTCGCTAAGCGAAGAAGATCTGGGTGGGGTCAATCAGGCGCTCTACTAACACATTGTTTGTTGAATTGCACTCAAAACTGACCCATCCAGGGCAGTAATATGCATCCAAATTTGACCCACGTATAGATACTGTCCCGCTCATTTTTTGAGCGGGAGCAACAGGAGTGATCAACGTGGCGATATTGAGCAGCATCAGACGTTGGCATTTGCGTGATCAAATGCCGATCCGGGAGATCGTTCGCAGAACCGGACTCTCCCGCAACACCATCAGGAAGTACCTGGCCAACAAGGTCGTTGAGCCCAAGTACCCCAACCGCAAGACCCCCTGCAAGCTAGACGACTACGCGGCCAAGCTGGCCGCATGGCTGAAGACGGAAGCTGGCAAGGGGCGCAAGCAGAAGCGCAGCCTCAAACAACTGCACCACGACTTGGTGCAACTGGGTTTCACCGGTTCCTATGACCGCGTGACCGCCTTTGCCCGCCGCTGGCGGCAAGAGCAACAGGAGCTTGCCAGAACGGCCGGACGCAGCACTGTTGAAATGCATGTAAATCTGACCCGGGTTGTGCATTGAATTTTGACCCACCCTTGAATTATCTCTGGATCTTTCAGGTCGTGGATAGTTTTCTGTTTTTACCCTCCTTTCCGACTTGAGTTGAACTGTTTCTGAAGCGGTAACTATCGTTGCCGGTTTCCACGATATGGCAGTGATGTGTAAGCCTATCCAGTAGTGCCGTCGTCATCTTGGCATCCCCGAACACACTGCCCCATTCAGCGAAGCTCAAGTTTGTCGTGATCACCAGACTCGTACGCTCGTAGAGCTTCCCGATGAAGTGGAACAGCAATGCACCACCAGCCTGGCTAAACGGCAAATAGCCCAGCTCATCCAGGATCACCAGGTCGGCATACATCATCCGGTTGGCGATCTGGCCTTGTTTGCCTGCCGCCTTCTCCAGCTCCAGTGCATTGACCAGCTCGATTGTCGAGAAGTAGCGCACACGACGGTGTTGATGCTGAACAGCCTGCACCCCGAGTGCGGTGGCCAGATGCGTCTTGCCCGTACCCGGCCCACCAACCAGCACCACGTTCTGCGCCTGATCCAGGAACTCGCAACGGTGCAACTGCCGGATCAGCGCTTCGTTAATCACGCTCTGACTGAAGTCGAAGCTCGCCAAGTCACGGTAGGCTGGGAAGCGGGATGCCTTCATCTGGTAAGCGATGGAGCGCACCTCACGTTCCGCCATCTCTGCCTTGAGCAGCGTACTCAGCATCTCCTGCGCACTTTGGTATGCAGGCGAACCTTGGCTGGCCAGCTCATCGACCGCCTGCGCCATGCCGTACAGCTTGATGCTCTTGAGCGTTGTGATCATGGCTGGAGTATCTCCCGAAGCTGGTCGTAGCGGCTGACGTTGGATTGCGGCTCGACCACCAGCGCCAGATGGGCAGGTGTATCGACAGGGGCCGGTGGTGCAGGCTCGATCAGCCGCTTGAGCAGGTTGAGCACATGTTGCTTGGACGGTACGCCGCCCTCCAACGCCAACTCGACTGCGGTCAGTACCGCAGACTCTTCGTGCTGCATCACCAGTGCCAAAATATCGACCATCTCGCGTTCCCCACACGGCCGCTTGAGCAGGATGGCCTGCAAGCGCTTGAAGCCTTCCGGCAATTCGGTGAACGGTGCACCGTTGCGCAAGGCACCGGGCTTGCGCTGGAGTACGCTCAGATAGTGACGCCAGTCGTAGATCGTCCGTCCCGGACCGTGTTTGTGCGAGATCACCCGTACATGCTCGGCAATGATCTGCGCTTCGGCGACGAACACCAGCCGGTCGGCGTACACCCGCAGGCTGATCGGGCGATTGGCATAGGAGGCAGGTACGCTGTAACGGTTGCGCTCGAACATGACCAGGCAGGTCGGCGACACTCGCTTGATGTGTTCCACGAACCCGTCGAATGGACAGGACAGCGCCATCAGGTGGTCGCGTTCTTCCGCATAGACCTCTGCGATGCTGCGCTCGTGTTGCTCAGGATGGGAGGTCTCCGCCCAGAGAGACAGGCAACGCCGGTGCAGCCAGTCATTGAGTTCCGCCAGACTGCCGAACACAGGCAGCTTGTTCCAGATGCGGTGACGGGCGTCCTGTACGTTCTTCTCGATTTGCCCCTTCTCCCAGCCGGACGCCGGGTTGCAGAACTCGGCATCGAACAGGTAGTGGCTCACCATGGCAGTGAAGCGGATGTTGACGTCGCGCTGCTTGCCGCGTCGCACCTTGTCTACGGCGGTCCTCATGTTGTCGTAGATGCCACGGGCGGGCACGCCGCCGAATGCAGCGAAGGCATGGTTGTGCGCGTCGAACAGCATCTCGTGTGTCTGGAGCGGGTAGGCGCGCAGAAAGAAGGCTCGGCTATGACTCAGCTTGAAGTGGGCGATCTGTAGCTTGGTGCGCTCGCCTGCCATGACCGCCCAGTCTTCGCTCCAGTCGAACTGGAAGGCTTCGCCGGGTGCAAAGGTGAGCGGGATGAAGGTGCTGCGTCCGGCCGTTCTGGCAAGCTCCTGTTGCTCTTGCCGCCAGCGGCGGGCAAAGGCGGTCACGCGGTCATAGGAACCGGTGAAACCCAGTTGCACCAAGTCGTGGTGCAGTTGTTTGAGGCTGCGCTTCTGCTTGCGCCCCTTGCCAGCTTCCGTCTTCAGCCATGCGGCCAGCTTGGCCGCGTAGTCGTCTAGCTTGCAGGGGGTCTTGCGGTTGGGGTACTTGGGCTCAACGACCTTGTTGGCCAGGTACTTCCTGATGGTGTTGCGGGAGAGTCCGGTTCTGCGAACGATCTCCCGGATCGGCATTTGATCACGCAAATGCCAACGTCTGATGCTGCTCAATATCGCCACGTTGATCACTCCTGTTGCTCCCGCTCAAAAAATGAGCGGGACAGTATCTATACGTGGGTCAAATTTGGATGCATATTACTGCCCTGGATGGGTCAGTTTTGAGTGCAATTCAACATGGATAGGCTTACACATCACTGCCATATCGTGGAAACCGGCAACGATAGTTACCGCTTCAGAAACAGTTCAACTCAAGTCGGAAAGGAGGGTAAAAACAGAAAACTATCCACAACCTGAAAGATCCAGAGATAATTCAAGGGTGGGTCAAAATTCAATGCACAACCCGGGTCAGATTTACATGCATTTCAACAGTGGGTCAAATTTGGCTGCAAACTATTGTCGGAACTGGGTCAGTTTTGGGTGCAATTCAACACGATACCATTCAGCTGTGGCTCGCAAACCCTGCTCCAGTGTATAAGGCGGGACCCATTCCAAATCGTGGCGTATCTTATCGTCATTCAGCCGCAACGAACTTGATAATCGCTCAATCTGACCCGAGTACCCAGTCAGTTTCCCCAGTATCTTTAGCAGCTTAATAGGAAATCGAATAAGCCACGGTGTGCAACCCATCTCCCTTCCCAATTGACGTAACAAATTGGGGGTTGATATCGCCTCGCCGTCACGCACCAAATATGTTTTTCCTGCTGCGTCCGAGTGCTTTGCGCACACAAGCATAGCACTAACCAGATTTCCCACATAAATAAAATCGCGTAGATTATTTATCGAAGCAAGGGGCAGCGGCAACCCTAAGGCTTTGATCATCAGCCCAAAGTTACCAGGTGCTCCACCGCCATAAACCAAAGGTGGGCGAATAATCACAATTTCCAAACCTGTCTCTTGCATCACGCGATACAGTGCTTTCTCTGCCTCCCACTTCGAAATAGCATACCCGTCATGTGGTGCTGGAACATCCAACTCTGAAAATTGGTAATTTGCAGATGTTTGAGTACCATTTACCCCGATTGAACTCACAAAAACCAACCGCTTCACACCTCTTGCTGCTGCGCAACGTGCCAAATGCTCCGCCCCTGCCACATTAATACGCCAGAACTCGGCCATCACACCATCGGATATTTTCTGCATCACATGAACATGTGCCGCAAGATGAAAAACGACCTCTACACCATCCAACGCTTCCATCCAATCTGTAGTACCTGATATCTCGCCTACCTCTACCTGAGTAAATGTTCTGTTCGTGAATACGCTATCCGGCCTGTAACAACGGACAGCAGCGATAACCCAAACATCAGAATCAAGCAAACTCTGACACAGCGCCCGCCCGATAAAACCAGTTGCTCCGGTGACAAGAACTTTATGCAATTTTTCTGTCATTACGATGTACATCCGAAAACAAACGACGGTACTCCAATATAACTCCCTCGTTTATTTTTTTTGCATCAAATAACTGTTCGACCCGACATCTGGCAGCATTGCCCATGGCCCTGCAGCGCAGCAAATCCTTGAGTAAAGAAGATAACGCCTGTCCGAGCGCGGTTGAATCCCGTGGTGGCACCAGAATCCCTGTCTCTTCATTTACCACAGCATCGGATAAACCATATATATCTGTACCAACAGTAGGTATACCCATCGCTGCCGCCTCGATCACTACAGTTCCAAACCCCTCGCGGTAACTAGGCAAACACAGAATATCCGCAATAGCCATATACACCTCTGGCTGGCCGGTATATCCGACCAGATGGGTATCAGGAAGGGCATCAATATCAGTACGCGTAATCTCCCCCCCCCCCCTCGTTCAGTATCAAAGGGGCCGACAAACACCAAATGCGCGCTACTACCCGTTTTTTTGATTTCCTGAAATGCAGCCAGCAACTCGCTCACACCTTTGTCTGCCGTAATGCGCCCCACGAACAATAGCACTGGCGCATCCAAGGGGATACCTAAGTTTCGTCTGACTTGAATACGATCCTGATCGGTGAATCTACCTGCATTAAAGCGCACAAGATCGACTCCAGCAATTGAACCCGCACCAATAACACTTACCCACTCCGGCAGCACGACATGCCGATCAACAAGAAATTGTCGCTGGCTTTGACTATCCGCATAGCAATGAGTGTTCAACCGAGCAACAAGGCTATCACTCAAGTGAGCCAGTACTCGCATAGGCCCTTGCAGATTTACCCAAGGCTGGCCGGTGAACGTATGCAATCGAACAGGCACGCCGGCGAGTATGCCAGCAATTGCCGTCAGCAAGCCCGCCTTGGGATTTGTTGAATGAACAATGTCAAAGTGCTCTCGCCTGAATAGCCTAAACAGCATCCAAAGCGCCCGGATGTCCTTGATAACGGAAATCGATCGTGCGATTTCAATGGTAATGATGCGGGGAGGTGATGCACCCAATCTTAGCTTTTCCAACTCAGGTCCATCACTGGATATCACTGTAACTTCGATACCACTGCATACAATTGCATCCAACTGTGCAGGAAGCTGGGAAGCCACAAAGTATGGCGAGGCAGAAACACGGGCTAGCTTCATCTTTGTTGGCATATTCTCAAAATCATTTGTTTTCGATAGCTTATCGCCACGATGCTCCGCTTATTGGCGATATGATCACTTATTACCTCCTCTAATAGCAAAAGGGTGCGAACGCTTCATGCCATCAAGTGCCCAAAGTATCAGCAGAACCAAAATCAATGAGAACAAAGATCTCTGCAGCCCAACCAGCCAATCATCTAACCCCATAGCAGAATAAAACGAAAATATATTCAGCAGAATCCACGCTGAAAAATAGGGCACCAACCCACCTTTGAACTTTTTGGATATGGCCATATACATCGACAGCAGAATAAAACCGGCCACGAACAAAGCAAACAATCCCATGCCCCATCCAAACATGCAGTACGCTACCCCCCATGAGGTCCATATGAAACTTTCGTAATACCCTGCTTTCAATAATTCAGCATCCCGTAATTTATAAACAAAAGGCCATAGAAGTGCGGTATTAAACGGCGCATCAGCAAAAACCACCCCGGGGAGAATTATGTTCGTTGCGCTTTTCAATGCATAAGGCAAGTTAATATTTCGTAACGCCATCTCCGGATCTGCCCCCAATACAACGGTCATGACTGCCGTATCAAAACCTGCTCCTAGCCGACTCAATATCGACCCTCCTATAGCACTTCCGGCAGAGCCTTGTTCACCAGCCGTTTCCGGCGGCTTAGTCAATGGCTTAGTCAATGGCTTAGTCAATGGCTTAGTCAATGGGCGATTTTCCGTTACAAAACCGTCGCGCTCGGCAAGCATAGCCGTTCTAGCTGCTGTAGCAATAGGAAAAGAAACTACACTTAATGCCGCAATAGTGAGAAAAAAAACAAAATAATTTCGTAGCCGTTCGCGAAAATTCCCGTAGAGAACGAGCATCGCTATCAACACCAATTGAAAAATTGCGACTCCCCCAGAACGTGAGCCAAGCATGACCATTACTATCATGAAAGCGGCAGCAAACAAAAGGATGGGCATATTGGTTTTACTACCACGCCCTCTTGCAGCCAGCATTGAGATCATAACAATTAAAAATGCATGCATACTGACAAACAGAACCGTAACCACTCCTACAAACTTATGCTCGACACCATAATACATTTTCGATAGCACACTATTGCCAAGCCATAACGCTATGTAGAGCTGAACCACGCAAACAACAGTAAAGGCGAGGGCCAAATGGCTAGCTGGGTAAGTTTTTGTTGCAACGCCAACAACGCTCCATTTATTCAAGTGTTTTTTGAGGGCCATATATGCCAAAAAGAAGCCTGCGCAAAGTGCTGCAGTGCCCAGCACAATATAGACATACCCCAAATTTATCTGTTGCACTGTCAAGAATACGGTTAGCGGAAAACGCACTCTATCCGGGAAAAACAAGAATGAAAGAACACGTGGGAAAATGAAAATCAGAAAAAACACCACCAACAACGCATACGCAGGAAACAAGACCTCCTCACTCTTGAGCAACACGGATAGTAACAGTCCACAAGCAGTCAGCGTGACCAGAAGGGTTGTCATGTCATATAGTGCTCGCGGCCCGAGCAATACATAACCGACGATACTAATAATGGCAACCGTGCCCAGCGCCGCCATTAACACCGATTTAAATGCAAACTCCTCATCCAAAACCCCAAGGTTCATTTTACCGAACTGAATCCTCAAAAAGTTCATCATCCTTTTTTGTCACCCCCTTATTCGCTTCACATATCCATCTAGGCTAGCATGCAACTTGGAAGCATCTATTACAAGAGCAACAATGGGAGCCCATAGCAATGAAGATGTCTGCCCATCCCACCATTTTCTTTGCTTGCTACGCCGAACTGGATCAACCATACCGCGCAAAACCACATAAACCAATACACTCCAGGCCGCTATCTGCAGCGATATGGACAGCATAATCAGCCATCCAACAACAACAACCAGTTGCAATAAATCGTACTTGACGCCGATTCCCGCTTTGATGACATGGCTCTTGTACAGATACCACTTTCTGGCAATGGCAGGGATTGAATCTGGGAAAACGCGGTAATGAACCCGCGCCTGTAAACACACCACCTTGGGGCCAGACCAGGATTCCAGCAAGGCCATCCACTTGACGTCCTCGGCCGCACGAAGCTGTTCCTCGAACATCCCCGTTTTTAGAAAGGCGCTGCGTTGGAAGAGAGACGCAGGCAATACGGGGTGTTCGCTCCCCAGTCCATAACTGAGCGCACAGGCTGCCTTGGCGATCGCACCCTCTGCGAAGAAATCGCACAAGCCAAAAACGGCTGGCGCGCCCGTTTGGCCTGCACAAGCCAACAGCCGTTCCAGCCAGTCGGGCTCCGGGTAGATGCCACAATCGATGAAGGCGATCCACTCGCAGGTGGTGATACCAACCCCAATGTTGCGGTTGTGCCCTGGATATCCGCCTGGATTCACTTCGACCCGACAAGCGCCATCCGGCCAACCCTGCTCCTGCCACCAGGCGGAGATGACGCTCAGGCTGGCATCGGTCGAACCGGCGTCGACAAAGACGATCTCATCCGGGAGCCGGGTCTGGCCCTGTATTGCGCTCAGCAACGGCGGCAAGGTGGCCGCCTCGTTCAGTATCGGGATGACGAGCGCGACGCGTTCACCTGACTGCGGCTCACTCATTGCTTGCCCTCATGACTCAAAAAAGCACCTCCCAGCAGGTAGTACGCTATTTTTGCGCTCTCCAGCAGAACATTGCGCGCAGCCCCCTGGTCGTTCCACCATTGCTCCGGGAACTTCTCATAGACGTTGCCGACGACGTGCAATTCCGCAGGCACATCGCCCAATATCTTGCGAAAGATCATGCCTGTGCGGCGTACATGGTATGGCGAAGTAACGACCATTATCCGCAGCGATTTGCCTGAGATCTCGTCGCGCACGGCCAGCGCCTCTTCGAAAGTGCTGCGCGCACCCGTCCCGATGACACGAATATGCTCAAGCGGGACACCCTTGCGCTGCAATACCTGGATATTGATGTCTTCCTCTGCGGGCAAATTCATCCCCAGATCATCCAGCATGCGCTGCCCAGCCTCCCGCTCCGGACTGCTCACCAGAACCAGCGGAGCAAAGTTCTGACGATACAGGTCCGCAGCATAGAAAGCGCGCTCCACCGAACCGGCCAGCACCACGATGACATCGGACTTTGCGGGCGCTTCCGGATCCCGCAACCATGCCGCCGCGCCCGCCAAGAAACTCACCACTAGCGCGAGCAGCAGCAGATGGATGGCCGCAATAACGAGCAGGCAACGCTTCATGGCACTCTCATACCCACAGGTTGTGGCTGCAGTCGACCATACCAATCCCAGCAACCAGCCAGTTTCCTCCTGAGGGAACGTTCGCCGTCCTGAGCGAATATCGTGGTGCGCGCCAGCAGCAAGGGATCGCAAGTTGAACGGTTGATGCCGATATGACTGCATCCTGCATGATCGTATCCGGCAGCCTCGACCGCATCGCGTACGCGCCGATCTACCGAACCATGGGGATAGGACATCGTCGTCACCGCACGCCCCGTCAGATCCTCCAGATAGGCCCTGCTATCAGCCAGTTCTCTGGCGAGAGAATGATCATCGCAGCCTGCGAGCGGCACGTGCGTATCCCCATGGGCACCGATAGTCGCACCCGGCAGCGCTGCCAGTTCGCGGACTTCCTCCGGTGACAGGAAGTCCGGATGCCGGTCTCGTACGAATCGAGTCGCCACAAATACCGCGAACGGCATGCCGCGCGCCAGCAGAATGGGCGCCGCAACCCGCAAATTATCCCGGTAGCCGTCATCAAAGGTGATGGCCACTTTCGCACTGTCCGCCTCACAGGCGGCCTGGGTGACAGGGGACACGGTGAGCCCGGCGGTCTGGTTCAATATCTCCATATGCCGTGCGAAACGTTCGGCAGTGATGTTGTAATAGCCGAGATGGTCATTGTCAGCCCGACCGCCCACTGCGTGGTACATCAATATGCGCAGGCCATTCTGGGGCACGCGGCAAGCCCCGCTCAATGCGACCAACTCGGTGAGGAATCGATGACCGAACTGAGCCAGGCTCAAACCCGCCCCCCGCGCTTCCGTATTGCGAAATTAAGCGCCGATTGGATCAATCTGGAACTCGCGGATTCCCATTCGCCGACATATTCGGTTATTTGACCGCCGAAGCCGCATTTGAAATGATTCACGCCACTCGCAGATTTATTGACCGGGTCGATTCCGCCAAAATCAAAACAGGATATCCCACGCTCGCGCAATCGCTGAATCAATTGTTCGACCATCGCATAGGCCGCGCTGACATCCCGTCCTTTCTCGCCTGTCGATGCCACCATATAGAACGCCTTCTTTCCAAAGAGCAGAACCAGGCAAGAAGTCAGCGGTGTCTCGTTCAAGCACCCATTGACTATCAGGACATGGTCGCCCAATGCGTTCCTCATACGCTCAAGCTCTTCATAACTCGTCGCAATCGATCCAAGTTGTTTGGCCTGAACCATCTCGCGATGGAGCGCCGCCAGCTCACGCAATTGCTGGTCGCCATTACCGACCGACCAGCTGATACCGGCTTCGGCAGCCTTCTTCGTATAGTAACGATGCTTGGACGTCATCTGCTTCCGGAATGCCGCCTCATCCAGCGAACCCAGATCCATCCGGATACTGAAACCGCTGTTGAGCCTAGCGGCCGGCCTGTGACATACCTTGCTGATATCGTAGACCAGCGCTGAATCATGGGGCGAATGGCTCTGAAAACGGATCAGTGCGCGCGGATGGCTTTTATCCAGCACCTCCAGCAACTCCCGCAACAACTCGCTCGCCTGGATCTGACTCTTGCTTGGGAAGACCAACGCCGGACCGCCAGCAGCCCATAACAACCCGATACCCAACGGCAATCTCTTCAGGAGGAACTGGGCCATTCCCTGAACGCGCCCATCCTTATCCCGACACCAGTAGCGCAGGGGCTCCCATCCCGCAGCTCTCTTATATTCCCCCCAGCCATGGGACTGAAAAACCGTATGGTCATCGGCCAGTGCCAGATTCTCATCCCACTGCGCCGCCGCAACTATCTCAGAACAACATTCCCAACCAGACATATAAATGAACCATCAAGATACTAAAGTTGAATTATCAGCCGTATCACCTGACCATGATGTAGACATATCGCTGTTTTTTCCCCAAGGCAAAACTTATCATCCCCTGCATCATGACCAAGAATCCATTAAGCGACTGTTTATAACAAACTTTGCCGAGACGCCTAAAAATAGCATCGTGTATGAGCACTCGTCTCTCGACAACCGAATAACCCTCATTCAACAATCGACTTCTAGCCGCAATCCAATTGGTACAAATACCTTTGCTCAAGCACACCATTGAAAGAACGACCGCTCCTCCAGGTTTTAGTTTGGACAGATAACCCTTGAGGCAATTGATCTGAAAATCGAGGTCATTCGTTCTCGTAAAGGGATAGAACTCTCGCCCATGAATCACATCTATCGAATCACCCGTGATATTGGACAACTCATCTGCAGGCTGGCATAGAAAGTAACATTTCGGGTAGTCCCTGCGCGCGACGTCGACCCCGGTTTCTGAAATATCAATCCCTGTTACTTTTTCCACACCAGAGACGTTCCGAATATGTTCAGGGATGATCCCAATTGCGCAACCCAGATCCATGACGTTCCCTCGGAATCCCACCCCCAACATTCCCATGAGCGCATTAACGTTTGTGACGTACTCGGATGCCAGAACATCTTCGGATACTGCATGGTGCTTGATTAGATCCCGGTTGGCACCTGTCTTATATGCGTAGTATGCCGAATAATCGTTTTCGGAACTCAATTCTCCAGCCTGTGCACGCTTTATAGCCTCTTCCTCGGTTTTTTTGAGCTCCTCTGGCCTTGCCCAAGCCGCATCTTCCATAGTCATATTACTCTCCCTCATTGTCAGAATCCCGGTTGCCAAGTCCGAACCCTCGGCGAGGGCGTAATTATCTGGGGTATCCTAGAATCACCAAATAAAGTTAATCACCCAGACGTCTTGGTACCGTTCGACCGATTTTTTCTGGATTTCCAACGGCAATTCCGGCCAAAGATAACAGTCCAGATATTGCTTCCTTAATGCTCGCCTTATAGCCTCGATTCGCTCCGGTGGCGCACGAAAGGGGAAACAGTAAGGAACAACATGTTCCGGCAGACGTGGAAAGACCGGGATCCCGCCATAATCACCCACAAGCTCTTGAGACCCGAGATACAGGCGTCTTCGTCTTGAAATCTCACCCTCCACATCCAGTGATTTCAAGGCTTGCAGTAAGCTCGCATCCGGTTCAGGCCGCCCCGGCAACTCTAACTCTTCCTCGACTCCCGACCTTACATAATCGCTGCCTGTACGCAACTTGCGGACCCCCCTGTCCAGACTGATCAATGCATATAACAGCCCGGCCATATTCCATCGGGGCAACTGCCTCAGGAATCCCTTTATTCGGAAGATCCGAGATCTTGCATAGTGCACAAAAGGCAGCTGCGCTTTAAGGGTGCTGACTGTGTCAGGTTGGTTGACTACGAGCCCGCTGCCATTTACGAGCGGCATGGACTTCCTGAAGCTGAAAATACCCACGCATCCGCGCATCCCAAGATATTCACCACCTTCATCCTGACTCAGAAAGCCGTGCGCATTATCCTCGATCAATACCGCGCCACTCTTGTAGCAATAAGCTGCGAATGGCGCCAGTGCCTGAGGAAAGCCAAAATAATTGATTGCAAGGACTGCTCGCGCTTTCGGCAAAACCTCCGGGGGAACAGCGAGTTCCATATTCAGCCCCACAGGATAGTACTCCACCCTCGCCCCACAGGCATTCACAGCGGACAGCGTTTCGCCGCATATATATTCGGGAAGAAGCACCACATCATCTTTTCTGACGCCGGCCAGAATCAATGCTTCAAAGAGCGCATGTCGTCCGTAGGCAAAGAACCTGAAATCCCTGCCTCGCAGCGGAGGAGGTAATTCACCCGGCTGAGGCAGGGGGCGACACCCGCCATACAGGAGTCCGGCCAGCTTCTTCACCTCCTCATCACCTTGGGTCAACTAACCCCACGTGGCTTGAGAAATCCCAGTAGCCCTATCAAAGCTGCGGCATACTGTTTCGGTATGAACGGATATCTCAGCCACGACCGGAGAAGCAGCTTCATTCCACTGACATGATCGCCCTCGGCCTGCATCCCTCGCGCCGCCGTATAGTAAGCAAGGGCAAAGCGTCTTTGCATCTTCAGACGCGTCGCTATGCCATCATCGCGGATCTCTGAAAAATGCTTCCGAAGCACCGCCAGTTCGGCGCCGAGATTGCGCATTACCGCCTTGCTTTGATTCCCGCCATGCAAACGGTACTCACCCAGGACCTCCTCAATCAGCACAAAGGAACAACCTTTTTTTGCCAGGCGCAGCCAAAGCTCATAATCCTCCGCCGTGACCATCTGCGAATCCTCACTGAAACCTCCTGCTTTATCCAGAGCCGATTTCCGCACGACGATAGCCGAAGTCGACAGGCAATTCCCGTCATAGAGCAGGGAAAGATAGCATGTCCTCAATTGCGGACCATACATCACGACACGTGGCGGCGCATTTTCCTTTACCCAAGCCTCGGCATGGCACACGACATCCACCTGATCGCCTATTACATCCATACATCGTTGCAGCTTCTCGCGATACCAGACATCATCCGAATCCAGAAAGGCAATCGTCTTGCCGGTCGCCAGACCTATGCCATGATTTCTTGATGCCGCAATCACGCCATGATTGCGAAAGTTGACCAGCCTGATTCGCGGGTCATTGAACGAAGCAACAATTTGAACCGTATCATCTTCAGAATAGTTGTTGACGACCACTGCCTCCCAGTCCGCAAAGGTCTGATTGATGACGGACTGAAGGGCCGCCCTCAGGAACTGTGCATGATTGTATGTCGGGATGATTACCGAGACTGCCGGACTGATCATGTCAGCCCTTCTGCCCGAAAGAGCGCTGACACAGCCGGAGAGTCGCCTCTATCTCTTCGTCAATGTTGGCCAACAGGTAAAAGCCCGTTCCTTTTAACCTATCCATCCGATAGTCAAGCGACAACACCTGCTCATCGGCAGAGCTTGGCGGCTTATGTATTTCCGGCCTGAAGCCCAGAACAGCCTCACACCGTTCCGCAACCTTTTCCGCCACATCGATGATGCGCAAGGGGGCCTCTCCGCCAAGATTAAACAGGCCATCGCCACAAGCTTCCGGCGCGAGATCCAACAGATGCAAAACTGCTCTGCCGACATCTGTCAGGGTGATGAAATCCCGATATTGGAGGCCGGATGAGCGAAGCACCAATTTTTTCGCCGTCACAGCCTGCCGACAGAGATCGTTGGCCAGGAGCGACCAGCGATTGACTTCCGCCCGCTCGGGAGCGCCAAACCCATTGGAAAGGCGAACCACGATTCCATCGATCTCGTTCTTATCCCGCGCAGCAAGAACAAAATCTTCTGCGGTCCGGTGCGTGATCGCATAGGGATGTTGTGGGCGCGGCAGACTCTCCTCGGTCAATCGACCTGCCAGTGGGCTGCCGTAAACATGTGCCGTTGAAAAATAGATGAAGCGCTCGACCCCAGCTCTGATAGCGGCGCGCAGCAACTTCAGCGACCCTAGTCCGTTTATCATAAGGGCTTGCTCCGGGTCGGCCGCACTGTCGATTTCATTCAAAGCGGCCAGATGAATCACGCACTTCACCCCGCGGCAAGCCGCTGCAAGTGATGCCTCATCCAGCAAGTCCAATGAAACGATCTCACCCCGACCCAGCCATTCTGGCTTCGGCTGCGACGCATCACGCGTCCCTATCCTGAGGTGGTAATCCGACGCCTCGAGCAGATGGTGGGATATACGCCCGCCGACATACCCCAGTCCCCCGGTAAGCAGAACCACGTCGCTCATCGGTGCTTGATCTCCCATCGATATGGAATTGCCGGATCGAACGGATCCATGCGCTCGATCTCATCGGCTCGATGAGGAATGGACGTACAGTTTGCGACAATGGCCATTTCCTGCCCGATCCCCTTGAAACCATTCCAAACCAGAGGCGGCACCGTAACCAGGCAATAGTTATCCGGCCCCATAAATATCTCCTGAAGCTCACCTCGCGTAGGGCTGTTCGCACGATCATCATAAAGTACAAATTTTATGTTGCCGTGCGGCACGGCATAGTTCAGCACCATTTCTTTGTGGATATGCCATCCTTTTATGGCGCCGGGATGCACGCAGGAGAAATAGATCTCCCCGAACCCATGAAAATCCGCGGCATCACCACGCATCATGTGCATGATCTTTCCACGTTCATCCAGGATTTGTTTCAAGGGAGTAATTTTCACGCCTTCGATCATTTCGACTCCATGTATGCCAATATTTGTCTGCTAGAGATGTCAAATGCGTTGCCGCCTTTATGCACATCACGATACCAATCCACTGTTTCGGCAATCGCACGCTCCACTCCCCACTTCGGGTGCCACTTCATCAACTGATGCGCCTTATCGCAGTTCAAATGAAGCAACCGCGCCTCATGAGGTGCGCTGGTCTGCGGAGCGAACTCGACTCGTCCACTCCCCCATGCTGTGACGATCAACTGCGCCAAGTCACCCACTGTACGAATGGATTGCGTATCTGGGCCGAAATTCCAAGCACCCCTGAAAACTTCAGGGCGCTCGAGCAAATTGACCGCGGCCAGCAGATAGCCGGACAGGGGCTCCAACACATGCTGCCAAGGGCGCGTCGAATTCGGGTTGCGGAGATAAATCGGATCTCCCACCTTCAATGCGCGGACCGCATCCGGCACAATACGGTCGGCGGCCCAGTCGCCGCCGCCGATCACATTCCCTGCCCGCACAGTTGCCGCACCAAAATCTGATCGCGCGAAGAAGAACGAATCCTGATAGGAGGAAAACACCAGCTCTGCAGCAGCCTTGGATGCGCTGTATGGATCATGTCCGCCTAGCTCGTCGTTCTCGCGATAACCCCATATCCATTCGTTATTGCGATAGCACTTGTCTGAGGTCACGCAGACAAAAGCCCTGACCGAATCACATGACCTGACAGCCTCAAAAATATTGACCGACCCGGCAACATTCGTATCGAATGTGAGCTTGGGCTCCACATACGAATACCGCACCAACGGCTGCGCCGCCAGATGGAATACGACCTCCGGCTGAAAACGGTCAAAGACGGCCTGCACGGATGCAAGATCGCGGATATCGCCAGTAACGTGCTCGATTAGCTCTTCCATATTCAACAGATTGAAGTGAGCATCCTCTTGCTCCGGCGGAAGCGCATACCCCAAAACCTGCGCGCCCAGTTGATGCAGCCACAAGCACAACCAGGAGCCCTTGAAGCCGGTGTCCCCCGTCACAAGGACGCGACACCCCCGGAGTTTCTCCAGTGATCGGTTCACCACTTGATCCACGGAGCCTCACCCTTGCTTACGAGACCATTAAGGTACATATAATCCCGATAGGTATCCATCGGCTGCCAGAAACCATCGTGCGGATACATCACCATCTGTCCCTCCGACACCAATTTACGCATCGGTTCAAGCTCGAACACCAAATCCTCGCGGTCATTCAGATAATCGAATATTTCCTTCCGGCACACGAAAAAGCCGCCGGATATCCGCCCGCCTGTTGCCTGAGGCTTCTCGTTGAATTCCGTCACCACGCCCTCGGGAGAATGCATCAACTCGCCGAAGCGCCCGGGTGGACGCACCCCTGTCACTGTAAGGATGCGGCCATGATCGATATGGAATTTGATCAACGCATCAATATCCACATCCCCCACACCATCGCCATATGTCAGCATGAAATGCTTATCATCAGCGATATATTTGCGTATCTTCCGCACGCGCGCACCCGTCATGGCATCCTGCCCTGTGTCCGCCAGCGTCACACGCCAATCGGCCTCTTCATGATCGGTGTGATACTCGATCTCCCTTGCCCCGCCCAATGTGACCGAGAAGTCCCTCGTCTGGGATTCATAGTTGAGGAAAAAATCCTTGATAGCTTGGCCCTTATAGCCGAGACATAAAACGAATTCCTTTTGCCCTTTGCTTGCATAATATTTCATGATGTGCCAAAGAATCGGCAACCCGCCCACCGTGATCATCGGTTTGGGCATATTCTCGCTTACGTCACGAATGCGCGTTCCTTGTCCGCCACACAGAATTACTACTTTCATGTTCTTACTCATATAAATAGCGCTCCTTCTTAATAAGGAATCGGCATATCCCATCAATTATACTGTCGATTCGATCACAGGACACAACGAACCTGTCGGGCGCATCGGCTGCGCAACTCCGGCTCGTTAAGCCCTGCAAAAGCCAGGAGACTTGATCGCTCCGGCTGCCCCTTAAGGACAGGACATATCCGACATTTCGACAACACTGATTCCGCCCAAAAAGACAGGGAGCGCCTCCGGCTGAACGAATCGTTTCGAATAATAAGCGGCGACAAGACTCGCGTGACTCACCCCGGGGTCAGCCTGTCTGATTCGTATTGCCGCTCTGCATCCTCCCAATTGGAAATCCTTGAGCATATTCAACTGCAGGGGAAATCTACGGATAAATTCTTCCGGGGTGATCTCATTGAAACTTGAAAACCCAAGCCGTTTCTCCTCATTCCAGGCCGCCTTGAACATTCCAGCGTATTCGTAATAGTTATAGCTGATATCGAGAACCGGGAACTGATCATCCACAAAGATAACGTTGACCCGATCAACCTGCTCTGTCGGGAGTTTTTTCAGGTTCTCAATTATCGACGAGTCCTTGATCCATCGCACTTGCCATTCGATATAAATCATCGCACTCACAAGGACAAAGGTCGCCATGAGGAAGCCTGCAAAAGCACGCAGGACAACCGCTGACGTTCTGCTGAACGCCATGGATGCGAAGGCGCGCCCGAGCACCACGAGCATGAGCGCGACTGGGAGGCTGACCAGCAATGCATAACGCGTACCCGTTCCGCTATAGAAGGGGGCTTTCCCCACCAGGACATAAGGAAAAATGGCGCAGAGCATCATAAACAATGAATAAAAAGCCAGATTCCTCGTCTCAACCAAAGCAAAAATTCGCCATAGCAGCACAGGCATGCCTGCAATCATGAAACTTACAAGAAAGACATGGAATGCACTCCACTCTCTGACGGCTGAAGATTCACCGAACAACGCAGAAGGTATAACAACGTAGCGCAAGAGGGCAAAAACAAGGAACGTTCCCAGCAAAGCGAATCCGCCGATGCGTTTAAAACTCACCGGCATATTGGATGAACTGCTCCCTTCTTCCCGCAGCCATATCCTGCTCACGAACCATGTCACGACAATAAATATGCCAGTAAGCAGCACAACGGCTATCGGATATGCCTTACCCAACTTAACGGCGTGATAAAGCTGCATGAAAAACGAATTTTCTGCAAAACCCATCAAGCCATCGAGCCAGCGAACCGGCTCCAACAGCAGATGGTTGTAGCCCTCGTAGTTTCCAGATGGCTTCCAGAGGATATTCTTGAGTGCCCAATAAACGAACGGCAACAGAATGAAATCAGCATACCGCAGAGAAACTGCAATCCTACCCGTCAGATTTTTATTCTCCCACTCGCCCCGGCACTCCAGAAATAACAATACCAAAAAGGAAAAATATAGGACCAGCAATGAGTTATAAAAAAAACTGATGGCAAAAATTACCAATGCTAGTGTCCGCAACAGAAAACCAGCCCCCCTATCCATCCGGAGGGCCTGCAACGCAATATAGGCGGCCATCAAAAACAAGAAATAGCAGAATCTGGCCGAAAGCGCTATCTGGAGCACATAGGTCTGATATGCCGTAAAGCAACAAAACATAGCCCCGACAAAGAGACTCTCTCGCAAACTCAGAAAACGCACTCGCGAAGCCAGTAAATAAACCAACTGGCTCGACAACATGATACTGAGGAACGCCACTAAGTTATAAGAAAGCTTAGGGTTCGGAGTCTGCCATAGCACCGAGTGAAGATACCCAGCTACCGGATTACCCACCTCTCGGAAGAGGTCAACAAGCCCCGCCGCACCATTATTCAGGTACACCCCATGGAGCATCCAATCGTCCCAGTATATGCCGTCATTGAGCAACATCAATCCATGGCATACGAATACCAACATCACTAAAAGGAACAAATTACCAAAATGCTTGTGCATGGTTTTTAGAGGAGCAGACTCTGACAAAAAACCAGACGAATTTGAGATAGAATTAGATCGCATCTACCAACGCTCCAACGATATAAGCCTGATGCTCCCGAGAAAGGCCAACCCACAACGGGAGGCGCAACAAGTTGCCGCTAACAGAATCGGTGACCGCCATACCCCCATGCACCCTGCCATACCGAATGCCGGCAGGTGCGCTATGCAATGGGACATAATGGAACACCGCATTAATGCCCTGCTGCTTTAACCTATCGATCACCCGCGTCCTGGTCGCCAAAGAATCCAACAGAACATAATACATATGCGCATTCTGCCGACAGTCCAAAGGTATGATGGGACGCCTCAGTTTGCACGCCTCTTCCAATGGCTGGAAAGCTTCATGGTACCCATCCCAGACCGCCAAGCGACGCTCTGTAATCGCGCCAGCATATTCCATCTGTGCCCAAAGAAATGCGGCGATGATCTCACCCGGCAGATATGACGAGCCAATATCCACCCAAGTGTATTTATCCACCTGTCCGCGGAAGAAGCGGCTTCGGTTTGTTCCTTTCTCCAGAAGAATCTCGGCGCGCTCAACATACTCGGGCGCATTCACCAACAACGCTCCACCCTCACCCGAAATAATATTCTTCGTCTCATGGAAGCTTAGCGCCGCCAGATGGCCAATGCTACCGAGCGGCCGCCCCTTGTAGGTCGACATGATGCCTTGCGCCGCATCCTCGATGAGGACCAGATTGTGGTAATTGGCGATGGCCATGATCGCATCCATCTCGCAAGCCACTCCCGCATAATGCACGGACACAATGGCCTTGGTTCTGGAAGTGATCGCCGCCTCAATCTTTGATTCATCGATGTTCAGCGTATCGGGGCGAATATCCACAAACACAGGAACCCCGCCGCGTAACACAAAGGCGTTCGCAGTAGAAACGAACGTGTAGGAGGGCATGATGATCTCATCACCCGGCTGAACACCGATGAGTATCGCCGCCATTTCCAGCGCGGCAGTACAAGAGTGCGTCAACAGGGCCTGATAGCAGCCAATATTTTTTTCCAGCCAATCGCAGCACTTAGTCGTAAACTGCCCGTTGCCTGCCAGATGCAAATTGGCATGCGCCTGAGATATATAAGGCAACTCATTGCCTGTCATGTATGGCTTATTGAAGGGGATCTTCACTGCCTACCACCGTCCTCTAATGTTTATCCGCGTCAGGCATTGAGGTTCCACAGCGCAGCCATGACTTACTTGAAAAATGGGCTGCCTAATTAGAATAGGTGCTGAACAAGCCCGGCTTTGCGGGAATGACGACTTATTCAGCGTTTCCATAATTATATTCACCCGACAACGCACACCACGCCTGAAATCGGCTCATCGTATCTTCTTTGCAACGACTAGCCTAGAGCCGCCAAAAGGAAAATCCAGTCCAATCTTCACGCAAACAAGTTCAATGCTAAGCAGGCACAGGAACAATAAATTCAGAAAAGGGGAGATCGCAAGCTCCGCCCTGGCATCAACCCCATCCGCCCCTCTCCTCTTAAAAAACCTGGAAACCATCATCGCAGGCAGAAGAATAGATACAAATGACGTTGAACGCACTATTTCAAAACCCGCAGATTTGATCTTGCGTTGAAAATTTGCAGCCTCATAACGCCTGACATGGCAAGCACGCTCGTCTGTTGCGCTCCACAACCATTCATGCTGAGGCACAGTTAACAACATCACACCATCAGGATTAAGTGCAGAATGAAGCTGGGCAAGAACCAGTTCATCTTCTTCTATATGCTCCAGAACATCAAAGGCCCCGATTGCATCGAACTCATTATAGAAGGGAATATTGCGGGCATCCATTTGCATGAGATTCGCTGATGGCAATCGGGCGGAGGCGAATTCCAAACCAGCCGTAAATATCTCACTACCATACAACGTCGTATCAGGAAAAGATTTTGCAATACCAGATATAACGAACCCCGTCCCGCAACCAATCTCAAGAAACGAATGGAAACTTGGACAATATTTTCTTATTGCCCAGAGAATCAATTTATTACGGCATCGAAACCAAAAATTGGCTTCTTCCAAACGAGCCAAGTCCGAGAAGCGTGCCGCATCAAATCCGCCGCCCACGCGGGAAAGCAACGGGGCATATGCGATGAAGCCATCTACCACCACCGGAGCATGGCCGCAGGCCGGGCAATCCATAAGCCTGGACTCGTAATGCCCGTTACATACCAGGCAGCGTTTCATCCTTCGACCTTTGCCTGAACAGATTCACCATCCCTGAAGACAAAGAATTTGAACGCAATAAACAGGAATACCGCAACTACAAAAATCGCCACCAGCTGCACCCATTGATGTGGATACCCGAATTTATCCGCCAGAATGGCCATTAGCCCGAGATTAATCATATACCCAAGCAAGTGAACAACGATGTACCTGGTACCAGTCGCTTGCAGACTCCCTTCATGCATAAAAACATATTTTCGGCTTCCGAAAAACCCAACCGTTGCACCGGCCGCATACAAGATGCTTATTGCCCACTTGGGAGGAACCCCGAAATATGTGACCAACAGGTAAATCAGATAGCCAAGCGTGTTTCTTATTATCCCGAGGAGTCCGTAGCTGAATATCTGCTTGACTAGCATTTCGCCCCCATTGCGGCGAATACATCAGGGAATAAAAATAATCTTCTATTGCCCTCGACGTCATGATATCTGCCTTGCGATGCAGCCTCCCAGCGCGACAACTCAAACTGCCGATTTTTCACGGACAATGCGTAATTAGACAGGTATGCAGTGCGCACACCCTGCGTCTCCTCAACTAATCCAGAGATGTCATCCGCTCGTAAATCCGTGCTGCATGAATAACCCAGAGCATCCAGCTCCGGCTTGGTGCAGGCTTCGATGAAGCGAATTTCTTCGCCCGAAAGCAATGTGCGCCAGACCTCCTCGCTCTTGCGATCAACGCCCTTTTTGTCACCGAACGACGAGTTGCCTTTCCACTCTCTCCCCTGGTGGTCATATAGCGGCTGATGGATCAGCCCTTCTGGGAAGTCCCCGATCCCGAGCCACTCTGTAATTCCACTCAGGGTAGCATCCGGATCTTGCACTAGATCCTCATAGCGAACTACATGTACCAGCGGGTGGTTCCTGAAGGACAGCCAATATGCGGCACTTTTGCGCCATAGCCTGATCAACATCAAAAGCGGGTATCGGTCACCCACTTGTTGGTGATAACACCCATGGCTAGCAGATGAGATCACAGCACGGGGGTCACGAACGATAATCACACATCGCCCGCCGGAGTCGACTATCGCCGGTATGTATTCCTCGCAGAGCACTTCCTTGGCGCCTATGTATTTGGCATCATCGCGATGACAGCGCTCGGACAAAAGACTATGGAGCCGGGTTTGAATATCGAAGAAAGACCCAGAACCCATGGTTATTCCATCGGTGTACCCAAGGGCACTGCCGCCTTTACCAGTTGTCGCGCTCTTCACCAGGTATGCTGCTTCTTCGACATTGAAAGTCCGCTCTTTCAGCCATCGCGAGAATTGAAGGCGCTCTTCGTCAGAGCTGTCCTGGCCATCGCCTAGCGGCAGAAATTTTTCTATGCCGCACTCTTCAAGGAACAAACGCCTTACATCCACATAAAGCTGATGATAAGGCTGGTAGGCCACAAACATCTCCGGATGGTTTGTTAACAGTGTCTGAATCAGGCTAGTACCTGATCGCAGCATGCCGGTAACGAAAAGGAATCCCATTACAGATGCTCTTCAAAGATAGGAAACTGACTACTCGCCATATTTTCTTCGATGATTCTTCCGATATATTCGCCCAGCACCCCTATGCAAAGCAGGATGTTCCCGGCCAGGAATGAGATCAGAACCGCAAGAGACGCCCAGCCTGCAAATTGAGAGCCGTACAGCAAGACCTTGATAACGATAAATACCGCAAATGCCAAGCTGGCCAAACTGACCAGCCCACCCCAAGTTGTAACGAACCGCAATGGTATCCGCGAGTGGTTAATCAACAAATACGATGCAAGGGTTAACAGCTTCTTCAGCGTATAAGTGCTTTTGCCATCGGCACGCACATCATGCTGGACGGAGATATTGCATATCCGGTCAGGCGGAACAGAATTCAGCATCAGCGCCGGGATATAAACATGCGTTCCTTTGAACGAACTCATTGCCCGAGCAACGCGCTTCGTCATCCCCCTATAACTGGACAGCGTCAATCCTTGGGGCTTATGCAGGATGCGCCCAACCAGGGCTTGTATCGCCCGACTGGCCACATTGCGTAACCAATGATGTTTCTTGCTTCCTTTAATGTCGCCGATAACCAAGTCGTATCCTTCATCGATTTTTCCAATGAACCGTGGAATTTCTTCAGGGGGATTCTGCAGATCATCGTCCAATGTCAGCACATAATCTCCGCTCGCACGCTGCAAACCGCAAAGAGTTGCATGATGCTGGCCCATATTGCGCGCGAAGCGCACTAATTTGACCCGCTTGTCGTGTACACGGATTTCCTGCATTCGGTCGAATGTGCCATCGTTGCTAGCATCATCGACCAAGATGATTTCCCATTGATCCGTCAACGATGAAAGGATCCCTTCAAGTCGGCGACACAGCTCCTTCAGGATGTTGCCGCTACGGAAGACAGGGATAACGATGCTAATGGATTTGTTCATGATGATCTTTCCCTGCAGACATATTTCATAAATTCAGGAGAATCCGTGCCACAGTTAAACAGTAAATCAAGGATGCTCACACCATGCACGAAGCCTCCCCAAAGCTGCGGGTATTCTTTATAGCCAGAGTAGTCGAACCAGCTTAGCTTGATACCCTGCTCAGCAAAAAGCTTCTCTTCGATGTAATCCTTGGCGGCTGGACCGGAGATATATTCATCAGCACCCGCCTGTTCACATAAATCAACCAATCGAGCAGACCTCCCTTCAACCAGTCTGTAGTCCCATGAACAGCTTATTTTCGTCGTTATGTTAAGGTAGCCACAAATACCTTGGATGAACTCCCGATTTAGTTCCGATAAGTTTCTATACCTGCGCACATAAAAATGACTGAGTAAGGTTGCTATTTCATCAAAATGTGTTGCCCGACTATAGTTACTTTCTAGTGTCTTCCAGTGCTTTCTTTGCCAATTATTTTCTGGCAATTCAACATCTCTGATTCTTCGCTTAATATCCTGTCCAACTGGGACAGTAAGCCATTGCACCCCCTGTGGAGTTTTAATCAAATTACGATTTCGCCAATCATTCTTTGTAAACTGCATGTCATCGTAAATGATGAATTCATCCACTGCGGCAATCATGTCGAAGTATCCCTTCCAAGGGATATAGTTCGATTGGAGGATAGCGATTTTCTTCATGGGAAAAGGCAAGCGATCAATCCACTCCGACAGGTTGGGCCCCGATGCGGCGATGCCCGCCCTTCAAAGGCCGAAGAATTCAGCATTCACGATGAACGAGCATGGCATATTCCTTTGCCATGCGCTCTGCCGAAAATAGCCGCCGATAACGCTGATACCCTTTTTTGGCCTGTTCTTTCCTGAAGTCGGATTCTTTCAGGAAGGCGATAATATGATTCGCATAGCCCTGAACATCATCCGGCCCAACACAGAATCCACCCTCGCCATCCGCCACGACCTCTGGGACGCCGCCGACTCTTGTTGCCACTACCGGCACCCGGTTCGCCATTGCCTCCACACTGGTCAGTCCGAATGACTCAAAGATCTGTGATGCCACCAGTAACACGTCGGCTTGCTTCAGCATGGCATCCACATCGCTGCGAAAACCCTGCAGATTGACATGCCGGGAAAGGTCATATAACTCTATCAGGTGTCTCACTCGTTCCACTTCTTCAGGATAGCCATATCCGCAAACCACCAGATGTGCATTGGGAATTGCCGCAATTACTTTCTGGAATGCTCTAAACAGGAAATCATGTCCCTTGCGTGGCTCATAAGTTGCCAACATCAGGCACAACGGAACACCCGCAGGTATGCCGAGCTCTTCGCGCAACGATGTTCCGAGATTGGCCGACTCCACAGGCTCAGCAATGCCGTTGTAGATATACGATACCTTGTTCATAGCTGTATCACCGATCCGCTTGCGCAACGACTCCGCGCAGATCTTCGACACCCCGACCAGTGCGCGGGCATTGCTCACCAGCCAGGAATCCATCAGTTTCTCCGGCAGCCGGTCGATTCGATTGGGCATGTTGGCCAGGTTATGAAAGTTATATATCGCTCGCGGCTTGTCTTCATGAAATAACCGCCAGGCAATGACTGCAGCCCGACAGGTGTCCCCCCCGGGATGCCCTCCGTTCACCACCATCAAGCGATCGGTCTGCCATTTGGCAAAGATCGAGCGCAAGCGGATGAGGTAATAGACAAAGTAGCCATATCTCAACAGAGGCGACAGCACCCGCCTTGCTGTTCGCAAGAACCGATTCCGGTTGCTCTTGGACACCAGAACGGGATAGGTCGATATGTCGTGGCGCACCACCTCACAAGGGCGGATGATCCTGTCTTTCAGCACCTGGTAGCCGGGATGGGCTGGATTGCAAATTATTCTCAGTTCGTCTTCTGGATAGGGCCAGTGATTGACCAGTGAAATCAGGAAGGAATCCAGGCCACCGCAATGGATGTTCTCAGTCAGGAAAGTTATCTTCACGCGCGACCTGTTTGAAAAATGGCTTAGATCTTCTTTGCAAGGAAGGTGAATCCTTCGGCGAACTGCGACGGGTAGCGGTTCACCAGCCTCCTCCTGGCGGCAGATGACGGAATCAGGTACTTGCCGTAAGGAATAGCGGGAAAATGATGGCTTAGATCGCGGGCAATCTGGAATCCTGCCAAGCCAAGCAGCCCGGCCAGCCCCTCATGAGTAAAAAAGCGGATATGCGGGAAATCCCAGCACTTCGCACCCGGGAAATACTGGTGGGTATCGATATCGCTATTGAACAGAAATTTGATCCGCCCCTGGAGCGTGAAATGATTGGGTACATGCACAAGCAGAAATCCGCCCGGCTTCAACACGCGATGCGCTTCCTTCAGAACGAAATCCGGCCGCAGCAAATGTTCGAGCAGGTCTTTACACAGACAAAAATCCAACTGCCCGGCATCAAAAGGCAAGGTGTCGACATTGAAGTCACTGATGAGCGACAAGGTCTCAAAACCGACCCCTCTGGCTTGCTGGAGCGCATAATCGCTGCCATCCACGCCATAGAGCCGGCATCCCGTCAATGCCTTCGCCTCGGCTGCGAAAACGCCCGTGCCGCAGCCGATATCCAGCATGCTTTCAAAGTTACCCGTAGTCGCGATGGCTTCCTGCCATACAGGAGAGAAATAATTCGAAGCGATGCTGACTTTCGCGATGTCATCGATGTATTTTTCAGCAAAATGTTTATTTGTCATTACAGGCTAGGGCTATTTTAATGAACGTTTTATAAGGGGACGAGAACAGTTCAATCATTTCGATTCATCGGAACGGTCCCGATGACCGTCGCAGGGTTTCCGCCCACGATGCTGTAGGCAGGAACGTCTTTTGTAACCACTGAACCTGCAGCCACTATTGATGCCCGCCCCACTGTTACTCCTTTGAGGATGATGGCGCGGGCCCCTACCCAGACATCATCTTCGATGATGACCGGAGATCTTTTTACAACCGACCAGTCTTTCGGGCGTCCCTCCATATAATCGGGCAAATCCTTACGGCGCACGGCCGGGTCAATCGCATGGCCATCGTGGTCCAGAATCAGACAATCAAAGGATATCCAGACGTTATCGCCGACACACATCCGGTCCGCCAACACAAACATTGTTCCGCCATTGATGGCTGTGTTTTTTCCTATTTCCAGACTGGCTTTGCTGCGCTCGAAGTTTACGGTGCCATCGACTGATGACTGCATCCCCACCCGTATTGCGCATTCTGCCGGATCCACATAATAACCAAACGATACCACCGCTCTGAACATTTCTGTTTTGGCGATCGAGAATGACCCGAGGGACGCCACACCGCGGAGCCTTGCTCGGGTCCTGAACGAATCTATGATCTTTGCGACCAAATTGAAAATGGGATTTTTCATCAAATCAAGTCGGGAGGATTTACCAGCCACGCTAACCAACGCCCCCGACATAGAGTCACAGTTATCAACATCGCTTCCCTACTCCAGCACCCACACAATCGATATCGGCAGTCATGATATAGCAAGTGCATGAGACTCACGCACGAGATATGCCTTTGCCTGCTCCCAATTCCCGAGTGAGCGCGCACCATCGCTGCGGATCTCATATATATGGTCGGCATGCTGAATCGTGGTGTAGCGATGTGCGATGACGATGATGGTAAAACGGCCGCTCGCCTGCAGGTCGCATAGCATCTGCGTGATCCACTGCTCACTCTCGTGATCCAGCGCGCTGGTGGCCTCATCGAGGATCAGTATCTCGGGGCGGCGCAGCAACGCCCTCGCCAATGCCAGTCGTTGCCGTTGCCCACCGGAGAGTTGTACACCACGATCGCCGATGATCGCATCCAGCCCTCCCGAACGCTGAGCGATGAACTCCCATGCACCAGCCTTCTCACAGGCAGCCCGCAATTCATCATCACCGACACTCCACTCCAGCCCCAGAATCAGGTTGCTGCGAATAGTGTCGTGAAACAACACCGCCTCCTGCGAAACATAGGCAATACGCTCTCGGTACCGCCGCAACTCCAGCTCTGCCAAGTCGATATTGTCTATCATGACTCGCCCCGCTTCCGGCCGATACAACCCCAGGATCAGATCGGCGATAGTCGTCTTGCCAGAGCCGGATGGGCCAACCAACGCCACCGTTTGTCCCTTGGCGATTATCAGATCCAGCCCGTTGAGGACGGGCTCCCGCCCCGGATATCGGTAGCGAACCCCTTCCAGCTTTATGCAACGCTGCATACCATGAAAATCGCCTTTGCCAGTCGGCTCACTGGCCGCAGCCGCCGCCTCAAGCAAGCCGAACACCCTGTCAACGCTCGGCTTATTGGCCTGAAAATCGGCACCCATACTAATCACCGACTGGACATTCGGAAGCAATCGAGTAAATGCCAGGGCAAATGCGCCCAGGAAAGCTACCGACAGATCGAAATATAGTGAGAACCAGATTATCAGGCTCAGGATAATGACCGAGATCGGCTGAATCACGATACCCGGACTATTCGACCAGAACGCCATCCATTGCCAATGATGACGGACTGCACCGCTACCCTCCCGGAAGCGCCGCTCCAGTGCCCCCCCCCCAATTCATGGCATTGACCAGCTTCTTGGCCTGCAGCCCTTCCAGCGCTCGGTGCTGCGTCTCCTCCAGAGCTTGGGTGTAATCCTTTCCATGCTGGTGGGCCTGTCGCCCCATCCAGCGGATTATCGGAGCGGCACCCGCCCCCATCACCAGGGCCGTCACTGTGAGCTTCCAGGATATCCATAACACAAACGACAGATAAGCCAACACGGTCACCCATTGCGCCACCACCTGAATCAGCGTGAAGAATGCCTGCCCGGTTCGAACAGTGTGCTCGCTCAACACGCTGAGTAACGCCCCCTGTTTGTGCCCATTGATAAAGTCGGTCCTTGCTTCCAGAAAGTCATGGAACAAGACAGATCTCAGTTGGTTCTGTATCTCGGCGGCCATTTTCACACTTATATGGCGCATCCACATTATCAACCCGCCCTTGACCAGGAACAGCAAAGACAACAACACCAGAAATGTCGGCAACACAGCAGGCAACCCCAAGGCGGACAGAAAGTTCAACATGGTCTGTGTCAGCCCACTCGTCACGCCTCCCTTGCTTTGAAATAAATCGATAATCGGAATGAACAGGGAAAGTCCGAGTAATTCAAAGGCATTGATCAGCAGGATCAGAGCGATTAATACGCCGACCCGTGCAACACTTATCTTCTTCAACAGCGCATACATCATCTCGGAATAACTTTCTTCATTTCCCCAGCTATTGCAAGGAAAGCATATTGGTTCAGAGGGCTATTGTTCATTCCATCTCTTTCATCAGGATAGAGTGATAGCTAAGGGATACCCCATCCTCTTTCAGATAATCACGAACCAGTCGCTTCATCAGTTCGATGTTGGGTGACATTGCCCGCAAGTACACTGCCTTGTCCACCTCTGTCACAAACACTGGCTTCGCAACAAAATGGATCAGGGCGGCAGCAAAACCACTGCGCTTCATTTCCGTAAAATCTGGATCATCCATGATCATCACAGGCTTCTCGGATACCAGACACTGATCCAGGGCCAGTGACATATGCCCCATAACCAGTTGGGCATTTTGAATGAGCGGCAACGTCTGCCCATAGATCAAAGGTCGGCCGCCGAACCTGTCTCTGGGGTAGTGATATTTTCCTGAAGCCGCAATCACGACCGGCATCCCGCTCCAAGCCTCGATTTCGGCAAACAATCGGTTCAGTCGCGCATAATATGCATCAGGGTCTCGACAGACCGCGCAGCCCATCATCTTGGCATCTGGCGCATAGTCCACGCTCTCATCCACAAAAAGGTTATAAGGCCCCTTGACCATCCGTTCCGACGGCTGCCATCGTACCTTGATGGAAGGGATGCTGATGAAACGCGCCCCGGGGAACACCTCAAGAGATTGCTTCCGCCCGAACCTGCCGGAACCGACCACGCCGTACGGTTGCAACAACCTGTTGTGATATCGCTGCCTATATGCAGCCAGGAGCTTGCGGGTCCTTTGAATAATTTGTGCTGGTTCGATTAACGTATCGAAATGTTGCAGATAATAACGGACCCCCTTCCGTTGCAATTCGGCAAATATCCAGTCATCTGGCGTTATCCTGTGGAAGCGGCTCAGGTACCAGACCACCGAATCTTGAGTAAGCGCATGGAGTGATTTCTGGAACGAACCATCATTATCATAGATGCAATGATTGGGGCCGATGTATCGATAATCACGGGCGCCGCCAAAATATTGGGACAGGCCTTCTCCGGAATAAAAAAATCCTGAAATATCCCAGAACTCGACATCAACACCATGATTGGCGAACCACCACGCATCCAGCTTTTCGCCAAACAGCTTAGAGATTGGCATTGAACTGATGAAAATCAGCCTCATGATATTGCCAAGGTCAGAGATGCATCGACTGCTTCCCATGAGTACGCCACTCTGTCGTACGGTCCCGTTTGGAATGGGGACGTGGCGGAGGCGACAAGTGGATTAACTTCATAACGCCTTAAAGAATAGTCCGCAGCTTGACGAAGCTTCAGTCGCGAAGACCTCGCTTGCGCCCTGATCATCAGGGATATCCCCAAGCAGCATTCAGTTCATTGAGTTTCTTCAGTTCATTTGCTTCCACTTCACCCAGGAAATCGTAGTTTTTTACACCCCCCGTTTTATCTACCATCGGCCTGACAGACATGATGCCAAGTTTGGTTAGATTCGTGGTTTGTGTAGATAGGAACTGTGCCAACTCGTCCATGATAGAGTCGGGGTTCTGCCTTAACTCCTCGTAAGAGAGGATGTGCAGCCTATTACCCAGTCCACTGCTCTTCGCTTGTATCGCAAACTCCGCATCCCGCCTCCAAAGATAACATGCTCGGGTTGCTTCATTCATCTTTACCCATTCGCCAACCATTGAATCCTCAACCAAATGGGGAACCTTGCTCCCATTGACTATCTTGAAAGGCCAATAGTTATTTTTCAGCCCTTCGTCGCTAAGCCACCGTTTCTTGATGATGGATTTCACTACGTCTCGCCCATCTCTCATTATGATGATGAACTGGGACTCAGGGAGCGTGGCATCGAAAAACGGGATTGCATCTATCACACTCGGCATCTTGAAGGCGAGCCGCAGTTTTCTATCGGCAATGTAGTTAATTGCATCATCCCGATTGCGGATATTTTGCCACCGTGAAAGCAACTCCGGCCAGTAAATTGAGTTGAGAACCAGACTGTCATCTCCTGGACGGAGGTTTGCCTTTCTTCCATGTGCAGATTCGAGGAGAAGATCCTCATGCAAGTGCAATTGCAACAGAACCGATGCAACTTCTGGGGACAGGGCTTTCATTGAAAGCAAGGCGGACAACCCCCACACCAGCGGCGGTTCAAAATGGTACTCGACACCCTCGAGTGTGCTAACTAGTTTTCCCAGCAGACTAGTGCCGGATCTAGGCGCACCCGTTATGACAATCGTATTTTTGGTGTTCTTTTTTTGAATTTCAGCTAAATCTATTTTATTGTCCACGACTTATTACCTTTTGGGTGTCACCAAGCACTAAGACCGCCATCTATAAGCAAATTTTGTCCCGTAATATAGCTCGATGCGTCCGATGCCAAATAAACCAATGCGCCAACCATTTCGTTCGCTTGTGCCATCCTGCCCATAGGAATTCTCGCCGAATACCTCATTTGAAATTCTTCGTTTTGGCCACTCTCGACACCGCCTGGGCAAATGCTATTTACCCTGATTCCCTTATTCGCCCAGTAAGTGGCAAGATATCGCGTGAGGCCGATTACCGCAGCTTTTGAAGCTGAATATACGGCGGGTGTATTAATGGCGCGGCCATAATAGAACGAACCTTCATAAATCCGCTGATCCGGCGCCATTGCACCGTAAATAGAGGCAGTTTGAACGATGCTCCCCCCCTTACCCTGTTTTACCATTTGTTTGCCTACGGCCTGCGCGACAAGAAACATGCCGTCTATATTGACAGACATGGCATTGCGCCACTCCTCCAAGCTATATTCCTCAAATGGCGCAAAGTATGCTTCCATATTGGAAGATTTCCCCCCTGCATTGTTGTGGAGTATGTTGATTTCGCCGAATGCATTAACTACTTGCTCGACCATTCTGGCAACCGCTTCCGGGGAGGTAACATCACAGGCAACACCGACTGCCTTTATCCCATGATTTTTTATCAATTCATCAGCAAACGCTCGGCATTTTGATTCATCAAGATCTACAACTGCCACATTGGCGCCAAATTCGGCCAAGCCCCTACAAAATGGCTTGCCCAGAATCCCCACCCCTCCGGTAACAATGGCGGTTTTCCCTTTGAGGCTGAACCATTCCGGGTTAAATGTCTCACTCATGCGCCCCTCCTCTCATTAAAAATTCAACGAACTTGAAATCAAGCTCACTATCGATATCGATAGAACGTTCCTCAGGCATCACATAAAGCAAAGTATCTGGTTGAAAAATGGCGCGCTCCACAAACAAAGCATCATGGCGCCAAACATAGATGGAGGCATTCATGTCATAGCACTTGGGCGCGTCCTGACGGCGCACGATAGCTTTTTCAAGCGGCTTGGATAGTCGTACCACTCCATCTTCGCCAACTTCGACAAGATTGAAATAAGGGGAACGCCTCGCTGGCGCTCCCGTTATTACATTAGAAACCTCGCGTTCTTCCAGAAGCCTGACTGCTCCAGCGATATCTTCCGGTAAACGCAAGGGGGACGTAGCATCCAGATCAACCAATACATTGAATTTACTGCTGGCTCGATTTTCCGCTTCGAGGACACAATGCTGAATAGCGGGCAGTTTTGCCGCCGTGTCACTTGCCATTTCGTCTGGTCGCTTGATCAGCATATCTGCACCATACCGGCCAGCAACTTCCAGAATTTCATCTGAATCACTGCTGACAGCTATAGCCTCAAAAAGCTTCGATGCCTTTGCCTGTTCAATACTGTGTGCAATAAGGGGCTTCCCGAGCAACTCTCGAGTGTTCTTTCCCTTTACCCCTTTAGATCCGCCTCTCGCGCAAATTGTGCATAATCTAGCCATGAGCTGTTACCCATATTTCTTTCTTCGCTGCAATTTCTGCAGAGTCAATCATCTTCATGACTGCGAGCCCGTCTTTATAGTTACATAGCTTGGCAAAATCACCGGCGAGCATAGCCTTATGTTCATCAAGATATGTTACATCACGTTCAACATTCACTAACTCGGTGTTGCCGTCAATGTCAATCGTCCCTTTTACAAAATCGATCTTGAGCGAATGCTGGTCAGTGTGCACAAGCACCTCCCTGCGTGCGACCCTGTCAAGATAATTCACATGAATGCTCACAAGCGGACAGGCATTCATCTCCAACAGCAGGGTATAGAAATCATCACTATCAATTTCAAGATGACTGAAATGTCCGCCAATCGCAGTCAGCCGCACCCAGTCGCCAAACAACCATCTCATGTAATCCAGCTCATGGCTTAGATCTCGCAGCACCCCGCCCCCCTCGGAACGTTTGGCTGAATAACTACATCGATAATCTGTCGATGGCCGCCATTGAGGCAAATATTGCCCTACATATGCAAAGGCGGATAACGGGCGCTGATCAACAAGAAAATCGCGCAATCTGTTAATCAGTGGGTGGAATCTCAGGTTATAGGCGACAGCAAGGCAAGCAAAACGATTGGGCGGTACCTCATAAACCTGGTCAAAAAGCGGTTTCTCAACTAACACCCTGCCTTCGAAATCATATTGTGCGAGGGTAGACAATACGCTATGGTGCTCATGGGTTTTGTTTGCCAAAACCACGTATTCCGGCTTCCACTCTTCCAAGGCTGTGCCAATATCACAAAAAACAACTGGATGCTCAATTTCTCGGCTGCTCACTACAGCAACCTCGCACCCTAGCTCCTTAAGCAATCGAGCATGCCGCTGCCCAATAGACCCGAAACCAACCACCAGAACCCTCATTGCGCATCCCCAGAGTGCTCCAAATTGGCTCTCTCAAAGTCCTCGACGTGACCAATATCCAGCCAGTATTCACGCACTGGGAAAGCAATGGTTTTGCTTCTATCGGCAATCAAACGGTCAAACAGGGTAGGCATGTCGAAAAAATCGCTCTTGGGGATCATGTCCAGTATTTCTGGCTCGAGCATATAAATCCCTGCGTTGACGAAAAACGTTTGAACCGGCTTTTCCTCGATGGCCGTGATGCTGTGATGATCCATTTTGACCACTCCGTAGGGTACCTGAAAATCATACTCCCTGACACACATGGTCGCCTTTGAACGGTGCGCCCCGTGAAAATCAACAAGCTGCGTAAAATTAACCTTAGTCAACAGATCGCCGTTCATGACCAGAATGGGCGAATTCGGCCTTTCCGGCAGTAAGCTGAGTGCTCCGGCAGTCCCTAGTTTCTGAGATTCGCGCAGATACCGGATATCTACCCCCCAACGCGAGCCATCGCCAAAATATTCGGTAATGGCCTCCGACATATAATTAACGGAGAGATAGAAGCGCCGAAAACCGTATTCGATAAAATTGAGTAAAATGGTTTCGAGGATGGGTCTCCCACCTATTTTCAGCATGGGCTTAGGGCAATTCTCAGTCAGTGGTCTCAGCCTGACACCAAGGCCTCCCGCCATCAACACCACCAGATTATCCCGCTCTTTGGGTGCAAGCAACTCGTCGTGCGTCTCTAGTCTTACGACCCGACCGGCCTTATCGACTACAGGCATGTGACGCAAATTTCTGATCTCCATGCGAGTCAGAATCGCTTCGCGCGCGTCATCTTCCCTGCAAACGCTGGGATTCGGATTCATTATCTTATCGACGGTCTCATTCAGCGCCACGCCACGCAAAATTCCGCGCCTGACATCGCCATCAGTCACCGTACCTAGCAAGTGATTGTCACCGTCCACCACCAACGCGATTTGCATGGCACTCGAATCAATAAGTTGTATCGTGTCGCGTATGGACGAATCTGGCGAGACAAGTATTTTTTTAATATCTTTCATTCTGGTATATGGTGCTCACGATTAGTATGCCGGACCGTCTATTGTTGTTTCTCTCCAACAATGAGCCATTCCTTGACTTCATGTTTGCGACCTTCCATCGTACGCGTCAATAATTCAGTCTCTTTGATTTCAAATCCCTTGATCAGCTCGGGTATTTCGGACAATTCCGTAAACCTATTAAATCCCTTATTCAGCAATGGCCCCTCGGCCACGATCCAAGCATTGTGTCCCACAGGCTGGCCTGTACCATCACCCCAACAGCCTTTAGCAAAAGCTCGGGAAAACAGCTTTCCACCCGGTTTGCATACCCGCGCCAACTCGGCGTAAATCTTTACTGAATCGTTAAAAGAGTTGCAGCAAATAGCCTCGTTATCAATTACTGCATCAAAGACACCATTTTCGAAGTCGAGGAGGGTGATATCACCGACTTTCAATTCCCCCTTCCACCCTGGGCATTCCGAATCAAGGCGAGCTTTAGCTTGCGCTATGGCTGTCGCGGAGCCGTCCACCCCATAAACCGTGAATCTTTCTCTGGCGATATACCATAGATTCGCACCCGGGCCACAACCCACCTCCAGGATCTGGACCGCAGTGCGATCTGGTACCCGATAAAAATTGCGGGCCACGAATCGGATCAAATCTTCGCCGGGATATTTGCCCCACGCTTGCGTTTTGAATACCTGCTCCCAAACCGGATCAAATGACATGCCACCCCCAATAATTACTTCGTTAACTGATGAAAAATACTGCTCAAAGACTTAATGCCCACCGAATATATCATCCCATTCGACAGGCTGATCCGCATTAACTGCAGTATGAAGTATACGATTGCAAACCAATTCAAAATGTTCTGCGAATATGCCCGAATTTGCGCGTTTAAATATCAGATCGTTTTCTGACAATCGCCTTCCCGCGTGCAGATCGCATGCTGCAACTAGGCGCTTACGCACAATTTGCTTGGTCTTCTCCTCGCTCGGATTTGGACGCTTTATGCCATCGCCCATTGCGGATTCGATATTCCGGATAGCGCGAACCATGGCTGACAATTCGCCTGGATCCATTGAAGCCTTATGGTCTGGACCTTCCATTTCCTTATCCAGCGTAAAATGCTTTTCAAGTACTTCGGCCCCCAAAGCAACGGCTGCTACCGGCACTTCGAGCCCAATGGTATGGTCGGAATATCCGATTCTTATCTTGAATGCTTCTTTGAGCGTCAGCATCGCCCTGAGATTCACTTCATTCATCGGGCATGGATAATTGGTCGTACAGTGCAGAACTACCAGCTCTTTCTGGTTTATCTCCCTGATGAGGCGCATGGCAGTCTCAACCTCACCAAGTGTCGACATGCCGGTTGAAAGGATGATTGGCTTTTGCTTGAATGCGGCACGCCGAAGAAACGGGTAATTGTTCACCTCTCCAGAACCTATCTTGAGCCAAGGTATATCAAGTTCATCCGCCAGAAAGTCCAAACTGTCTTCCTCGTCAGGCGTGGAAAGAAACAGTATCCCCGTGCGTCTGCAATATGTGTGCAATTCCCGGAACTCATCATAGCTAAGTTCGAGCTTCTTAATCATCTCGAATTGCGAATTGCTTACTGCCAGATTTTCTTTTTGGTAATCTGCCATGTCTGCATGGCGAGTGACTATCTTTTCTGTCTTGAAAGTCTGGAACTTTACGGCATCCGCTCCCGCCTTGCGGGCTGCATCAATCAATTGATAGGCTAGTCCGATGTCACCATTATGGTTGACGCCAGCTTCCGCAATAATGAATGTCTTTCCGTTCACTTGAAATTCCTGATTAATGCATTCCATTCACTCTTGTTCACGTCAAGGTTGAATTTTTTTGTGAGTAACTCATGTCTGGTGCGCGTAGTCATTGCGTTCAGCAAGGCACTTACGATCCGCTCCGAATTACGGCCGTCCTTGAATGGATCATAAGGGTTGATACAACTGCGACTAAATTGCTGGAAGGCCGGGCTCAAGACACGCTCCAAAGCTTCTTGGATCGCTAGCGGATCATAATTCACGTGAAGAACAGACTCTGCCGCCATTCGATTTTTCTGTCGATTGCCCACATTGACTGTAGGCACCCCAAAGGATGCCGCTTCAACCAATCCGCTTGAGGAATTTCCCAACACCGCGGAACTATTTCTTAGGACAGCCAGATAGTTTCTGCTTCCAAAATTATCCACGAACAGCGCATTCGTCCGATCATCTACAAACCTCTTGATGCATTCCACCACCTCATCTGCACCTTTCTCGGCCCCTGGGGATGTAAGAACAACCTGGTACTCCGGAAAATATCCCAGCGCCTGCAGCAATGAATCGACCTGGGCAGACACTGAAAACTCCGAATCCAGCGAGGCTGGGTGATATGTGACCAGAATGAACTTCTGCTTCAGGGACAATCCGAAGCGTTCCTTGATCTCCTCTGGTGTGGCCAGATCCTGGCGATGGATCGAATCCAGGCCGCATTCGCCGGAGACCGTGATACGCCAATCTTCCTCTCCCATTCTGCTGATGTTCTCCGCATAGTGCTCGTTCGCGGCAAAGTGCAGGTGCGCCAGTTTGGTGTGCGCATGCCGTATGCAGTCATCAATCACCCCTTCTGTGACCTCACCGCCACTGATATGAGCGATAGGAATCCCATAAAGCATGGCTGGTAGCGAAGCGCCGAAAAGTTCCCAGCGGTCTCCCAATATGACCAAAGCATCATAAGATTGGGTGGCGAACCACTGTCCGAGGCTGGCTTGCGCCAACGAAAGAGATTTAGCCTGCGCCTGTGCGGAACAGTCTTCAAGCAGGAACTCCACGGGAATCATTCTTATACGTGCGTCTTCCCCCCAATCCGCCTCGATCTCATGCCGTGTCATTCCCTTCGATTGCAGGTGATGTGCTCCAGCTACAAGGATGTCTACGTTAAATACCTCGGCGGATTGCGAGATGAAATTTCGCAACAATCCATAATCCGAACGAGCACTGGTATAAATAGCTATTTTTTTCATAGCGCGGCAATCAATTCATCAGCGGTTCTCGACATATCCCTAGCGCTATACCTTGCATCGCAGGGGATGCTGAGCAGTTTGTCCGAGAGTGCGTGGGGTTGGGAGAGGAATGATGTATCCCAATGGATAGGGCAATAGATACGTTTTGTCCCAAGTGTGCTGTGCACTGCGTCACGCGATTTTTTGTCGCTGAACTTGCATACGAAATATTGAGAAACTCCATGCCCGTAAACAGGCAACTCGCATGCATGACCAAGACGCGCTGCCAGCACAGCCGTATTTTCAGCCACAGCCACACGTTGACTTGAGATGTCAATTGCTGACATCACTCCGTTGCTGGCATAGCTCATACCATATCGTCCGGCTGGTGCATTGTCCAGTATCTCCTCTGCCTGACGCAGCATGATAAAATTCTCGTCATCAGCAAAATCTTGCCTTGCCGAATATCCACGTGAAAGCATCGCTGCCGCGCGCAATGACCAGAAACTCTGGCGTGCGGGTTCACTCGGTGCTGGCACGGAATGCTTATTGCTCCCGCAAAAGGCCCCATCCGGAAATGGTCCTGACTTGCGCAAGCTTGCCATGGAAAAATCCGATTCTTGTATCACTTCAGCCAACCCTTCGGCATTGAATAACAAGTGAGTGGCATCCGACACTAGTGTGACGTTCTTCTCGCGTAACTTCTTCAGCAATCCAATATCCGGAATACCAAAGAAATGGATCACCAGTACTACATCATCTGGCTGGGTATCAGCTATCCAGTCGTGTACCCCACGCAGACTGTCATCCACATCGTAATACATGACCGGCTTCCCGACCTGCCTGACAGATGACCATACTGAATGGCATAAATAGTTAGGCAACCAGATCCGTCCGATCTCCAAGCCGGAGAAAAGGGAGAACAGTGTATCTCTGCCAGTTGCAAAATATGAGAGTTTGCTGAAACTCATCGTCAACTCTTTTTCCAAGCTATTCGAGATTGGCGCAGAAGTTTGAAAATAATACTCCCCGCCGATCATGCCTCACCCCGCGCATCGCTTATCAGAAAGAAGTTCGGGTATTTCAGGGTCAGGCGCGCGCGCTCAGCCTGGTAACGTATGTCATCGCAGACCCAGCGTGAGAGATGGAAAGGCCTGCTCTCTGTCGCAAATTTTTTCTTAAAGCGACTCAATCCATCACTTTCATCGGCAGCATGCCCTCCACCCAAATGTAAATTCCGATACCCGGCATTCCCATATCGCAATGTTGCCTCCGCCATCATCAATTCAACCGGCTGCAGTTTCATAAAATCACGATGCGAAGCACTCAGATGGTAGTGAGCCCAATCCGCGCCATCCAGCAGGAAGAAGGCAGCTGCGATCAGCTTACCACTTGACGGATCATGCACAGCTGCCAATTCGCAGTTGTCGCCAAAATGAAGCGCGTGCTTCTGAAAAAACTCTTCCGAAAAAAGATAGTAGTTATTGGTCTTCTTTCCATCCATCAGCCCATGATAAATACTATAAAATTCTCTAATTAAACTTTCTTTGCACGTTTTCAAGGGGTGAAAGTGCGTCATCAAATCATGGCGGCGCGCATAGTTGATCGACCATCGCAACTTTTGCGGCGAGCTAGCGCTAAACTTGTCTAAATCCCCGCCTTGGGTCAAGGTGCGAACATAGGTTGTGCGGTTAAACTCTGACTGTCCACGCGGCAACCACTCTTGGTTTCCGAGGAAAGGAGAATGCCTTATAAAGGCGCAAACCACATTTTCTTCTTGAAGAAATTTGCGCAGCTTCTCCAGCAACGCCATTGAAACCGTGCTACCGGTTGCACTCAATATCCCACCATAGCCATATGCAGTATATGCCTCATATACCCTATCTCCGATCTTGCGCAACAGCAGCGGCAGATACCATTCTGAAACCCCATCGTTGATGCATACGCTGACTGTTTTTGCACCATCATGTTCAGCGAAGAGCGACTGGTATGCTTGTGTGAAATATATCGGTAGTGAGCCGCTGGGGATGTGATCCACCCAGTCGCATGGCTGCCTCATTGCTTCCCCATCGCTTTCACTGACTCACTCGCTATATGCCAATCCAACAGTTAACCTTTCAGCTTGCCCAAGCTTGCACTACTGGGGATATTGATCAGACGCCGCTCAATATCTTTAGCCACCTCCAGATCGCCCATCGCCGGGCATGCCTTATATATATCCAATTCATGCATCAGTGTCCACGCTGGGCGCGTCATTATCCCCGAGCTGTTGGTGGCCTCAAGCAGCACATCACGCTGATTTACAAACTGCCGGTCCAATAGCAAAACATTCAACCAATAATTGCTTTGAGCAAACTCTGGCTCAGTATAAAAATGAACGTTATCAACGCCTATAAAAGCTTTCTTGTAGCTTTCTGCCAGCGCTCGCTTTTCCTTGATAAAGATTGGCAGCTGCTCAAGCTGCGCGCAGCCCAGCGCAGCATTGATATTTGGCAAGCGATAATTGAAGCCGATCATGTCGTGAGCAAACGACCATTTGTGGGGAACCTTTGCGGTCGTGGTTATATGCTTCGCAACCTTGGCGATCTCTGGATCGTTTGTAAGAATAGCGCCGCCGCCGCCGGTAGTGATGACTTTATTCCCGTTGAAGCTTAGCGCCGAAACTCTGCCCAAGTTTCCGGTGTGCCGCCCCTTGTAATACGACCCTAGCGATTCGGCGGCATCTTCAACCATCTCAAGCCGATAGTGGCGACATACCTCAACTAGCGGATCAAGGTCAACGGGGTGCCCGAAAGTATGCATCGGTAAAACGGCTTTGATACGGCGGCCCGTTTTCTTATTGAAGCAGCCATCCGCCCGAAATTCAGAAATCTCTTTGAGATAATCAAAGAGCTTTTTTGGATCAAGTCCTAAAGTAGCTTCTTCACTGTCCACAAAATGAGGAATAGCCCCGCAGTAGCTGACAGCATTGGCCGTCGCAATGAAGGTGAGGGTTGGCATCAGCACCTCATCATCCTGCTTTACTCCGACCAACTTGAGGCAAACATGCAATGCCGCTGTTCCATTGACTGCTGCTACGGCATATTTGACACCGGTATAGGCCGCAAGGTCTGCCTCGAAGCGGTCAACAAATTTGCCCACCGATGAAACAAAGGTAGAGTCAAGACACTCTTTCAAATAGAGCCACTCGTTGCCAGAGAAATTGGGTTCGTGCAGTACCACAGGCCCCTCCCCGACGACAGTGCGTATTGCCGAAACAACTTGTTCAGTCAGCATAATCGGGGGGCTCTTGGCATTCATAGGTTATAGATATCTGCTTTGTAGCCAGCCAGATTGCTCGGTCGCGTAAACCATTCTGCGGTTTCTGCCAAGCCACGCTTGAATCCTTCGCGTCCGCCATAGTTTGGCTGCCAACCAAAGAGCTGCTTGGCTTTTGCATTTGCGGCCCACAAACGCTCAACCTCGGAGTCCTCGGGACGTAAACGCGCTTCATCCGTGATGATCTCAATCTTGGTATTCATCGCTTCAGCGATAAGCTGTGCCGTATCACCGACTGAAATCTCAAAATTGCTGCCGAAATTGACCACCTCACCCAGCCCATGGCCAGAATTCAGTACGGCGATGAATCCAGCTACCGTATCCTGCACGAAATTGAAATCCCGGGTCGGCGATACCGCTCCGAGCTTGATCTGGCGCTTGCCATTCGCTATTTGAGTAATGATGGTCGGGATCACTGCCCGTGCCGACTGGCGCGGACCATAGGTATTGAAGGGGCGTGCAATAACCACAGGCAGACCGAAGGACGCATAGAAGGAAAAGGCCAGCTGATCAGCCGCAATTTTTGTGGCCGAGTACGGCGATTGGCCCTGCAATGGGTGCTCTTCGGTGATCGGCACAAAACGCGCTGTGCCATATACCTCGCTGGTCGAGGTATGAATAACCCTCTTAACACCCAGCTCACGCGCCGCTTGCAACACGTTCAGTGTGCCTTTGACGTTGGTATCCACATAGGTATCCGGCGAATGGTATGAATAAGGGATAGCGATCAGTGCGGCCAAATGCAATACCGCATCACAACCTTTCATCGCCTCCTTTACGCCATGTGGATCGCGAATATCACCTGCGAATACCTCGAACTGACCTCTTACATCTGGTGCGCACTGATCCAGCCATCCCCATGAGCCAAAGGAGTTATAAAGTACCAATGCGCGGACTTTGTACCCTTGGCGCACCAGAGACTCTGTAAGATGGGATCCGATAAAACCATCGGCCCCTGTTATAAGTATTTTATTTAATTCCATTTCGCCGCTCTCGGTCAGTCAATAACAAAACCAGTTCTATTGGGTGCAAGAAAACAATCTGTGAATCGATATTCCCTGGCTCAAACTATTTTTATAATTCTCCGGGCCTGCATTTCACTTAGAACGTAGCCCACGCAAGTGTCCAAATCTATTGAGCCAGTATTCACAGTTAATTCTGCTTTTTTTGGCTCCTCATACGGAGACGAGATACCCGTGAAATTTTTAATCTGTCCGGCACGGGCTTTTTTGTAGAGGCCTTTTACATCGCGCGATTCGCACATCTCGATGGGGCTGTCACAATATATCTCGATGAAATCTCCATGTTCGACCATGCCGCGAACACGCTCCCGATCTTCACGAAAAGGTGAAATAAAGGCAGTCAATATGATGACCCCTGCCTCCATAAATAATTTAGCAATTTCTCCCACCCGGCGGATGTTCTCAACCCTGTCTTCATTTGTAAAACCCAAGTCTCCACACAGCCCATGTCTTACGTTATCCCCATCCAGAACAAACGTACGACATCCGTGTTGATGTAATTTTTCTTCCACTGCGTGCGCTAGTGTAGATTTGCCAGCGCCGGATAATCCAGTAAACCAAAGAATTGCACCACGGTGACCATTTTGTGCTTCGCGGCGTGATCTGGTGACGGTAGCGTGATGCCAATTCACATTAGTCGAAATACTTGCAAATTCTTTGCTCATGGATTGAGTCCCCTGATTACCTGGCTAAATTTGCGCTTCTGCTCACACGCACAAAAAATTCCGAATTATGCGAGTCAAATTTATTGCAAAGAAGTTCTTTGCCTGTTTGATAATGCACGACGCCGCCTGCCATCAAACTACCGCATGTGCTGCTGCAGTATCCCATTCCATGGTTAGCACTAAACGTGGATAGAAATGCGCTGCACCCTCTGCAACCAAACACAATTTAAGTGAGCTCCCCATGCGTATACATTCATATTCTTCCAGCTTATATTGCTACAGTACGTTTCGTCAGTATGTGAAAGGCTAACCACTCCTTTGAGTGGCTCATCTGTAGGCTCGGTAGAACTCGGATCACTCAAGCTGTTTCTGCAGAACGTTTAACGTACGCGCCCACACCGATTGCTGTGTAGTAACAAACATTCAATATAGGGACGTATGCAATATCAAAAATAGGTTGCCTATTCTCTATAAGGGCAATGTTGACAGTGAATTCGCCGCATTTCGTGTATAAGTCCCCTAGTGCTACCGAGTGGGCCAACTAGCCAGTACCGCCTCCGGTACTACGCGACATATGGTATGTCAGTCGCTTCTTCGGAAGAATTGGATATTGTTCTTGTGTCAGCATGGCAAGCCTGAAACGATGGCTCGTTGTAAAACGGGATCGGCTATGGTGAGTGGCGAGTCGCCCGCCTTGCGGATATCACCCACATCGCCACTATGAAAACCGTCATGTAGCCTCGCCTGCCTCATAAGCTAGCTTATAACTTCATGCAATAAATCTTCTGACAGCATCCTCTACTAATGGGCGACCGATTCTTGTCACAGTATGCACACAGCCTAGGAGACGGGCACTTATGCGCGTTCTCCAGCAAGCCCGCTTTGCTCCGCTTCACGCTTCAGTTCTTCGATCTCTGTTCGCAGCCGCTCATATTCCTGCATCTTGTATTTAAGGAAGTGTACGGTGATGCGCGCCTTTTCTTCGACACCTTGGGAAGTAAGCAAATATGCATACCCCAGCTTGTTATCGCTGTTGCGGAAATTGCTGACCTTCAGGCAACCCTTCTCGATCAATGCATTGAGGCAGTAATTAATCTTGCCGAGGCTGACGCCCAGCCGCTTCGCCAAATCTCTTTGGGAAAGCCCAGGATCATTTTCTAGTGTTTTGAGTAAGCCGTAGCTGGTAGTATCGTCGAACATAATGTGCGTTCAGCAAATGAACGTCAGGCATTACAACAGCCTTACCACAATACTGTCAAGGGGCAATGATACGCCGCCCCTTGACGATGCCTTTGTTGCCAGTATGGGGAATATATCAGATCAATTTGCAGCTGTTACAGAAGCAGAACGGCAATTGCATTGGACGAACAGCTGACTTGGCATGCCCCCTCTCTGGGGCAGCGTTCAGGTATGTGGTTTAATGCCCCGCTTGCTTGCGCAACTGCTGAATCGCGCGCAACTGGGCAATAGCTTCGGCCAGTTCAGCCTGCGCTTGGGCGTAGTCGATGTCTGAGGTGCGGTTCTTGAGCGCCTCTTCCGCGGCCTGTTTCGCTTCCAAGGCGCGCGCCTCGTCCAGGTCGCCACCGCGTATCGCGGTGTCGGCCAGAATGGTCACCACGCCGGGCTGCACTTCCAGCATGCCGCCGGAAACATAGACCAGTTCTTCCTGCTCCTGGTCAGGGCGCTTGATGCGCACCGCACCCGGTTTGATGCGGGTCAGCAGCGCGGTGTGGCGCGGGTAGATGCCCAGCTCGCCCATTTCGCCCGGGACTGCGATGAATTCAGCCAAGCCGGAGAAAATCTGCTCCTCCGCGCTCACCACGTCCACATGTACGGTCATTGCCATGGTTGCTCCCACTGATTATTGCAGGGTCTTGGCCTTCTCGACCGCTTCTTCGATGCTGCCCACCATGTAGAACGCCTGTTCCGGCAGGTGGTCGTATTCGCCGTCCACAATGGCCTTGAAGCCCTTGATGGTGTCCTTCAGCGACACATACTTGCCCGGTGCGCCGGTAAATTGCTCGGCGACGTGGAACGGTTGCGACAGGAAGCGCTGGATCTTGCGCGCGCGCGCCACGGCCAGTTTGTCTTCAGGCGCCAGTTCGTCCATACCCAGAATCGCGATGATGTCGCGCAATTCCTTGTAGCGTTGCAGCGTCTGCTGCACGCGGCGCGCCACGGTGTAGTGCTCTTCACCCACGACCAGCGGGTCGAGCTGACGCGAGGTGGAGTCCAGCGGGTCGACCGCAGGATAGATACCCAGCGAGGCGATGTCGCGGGAAAGCACCACGGTGGAGTCCAGGTGCAGGAAGGTGGTCGCAGGCGACGGGTCGGTCAAGTCGTCCGCCGGCACGTACACGGCCTGGATCGAGGTGATCGAGCCTACCTTGGTCGAGGTGATGCGTTCCTGCAGCCGGCCCATTTCTTCGGCCAGCGTAGGTTGGTAACCCACTGCGGAAGGCATACGGCCCAGCAGCGCGGACACTTCGGTACCGGCCAGGGTGTAACGGTAAATGTTGTCCACGAAGAACAGGATGTCGCGGCCTTCGTCGCGGAACTTCTCGGCCATGGTCAAGCCGGACAGGGCAACGCGCAGACGGTTGCCGGGCGGCTCGTTCATCTGACCGAACACCATCGCCACTTTGGACTTGGTGAAGTCTTCTGTGTCGATAACGCCCGCATCGGTCATTTCGTGGTAGAAGTCGTTGCCTTCGCGGGTACGCTCACCCACGCCGGCAAACACCGACAGGCCGCTGTGCTGCTTGGCAATGTTGTTGATCAGCTCCAGCATGTTCACGGTCTTGCCCACGCCGGCACCACCGAACAGGCCAACCTTGCCGCCCTTGGCGAACGGACAAACCAGGTCAATCACCTTGATACCGGTTTCCAGCAGGTCAACCGAGGGAGACAGTTCATCAAACTTGGGGGCTGCCTGGTGAATAGAACGCTTTTCGGCGCTCTTGATCGGGCCCACTTCGTCGATCGGGCGGCCCAGCACGTCCATGATGCGGCCCAGTGTGCCGGTGCCGACCGGCACCTGGATCGGGTTGCCGGATGCGTTCACGACCATGCCGCGGCGCAGACCGTCAGAGGAACCCATGGCGATGGTACGCACCACGCCGTCGCCCAGCTGTTGCTCGACCTCGAAGGTCAAACCCGCTTCTGCGGTGGATGAACCCGCATCCGCCAAGGTCAGCGCTTCATATACCTTGGGCATTTTGTCGCGCGGGAACTCGATGTCAACCACCGCGCCGATACACTGAACAATCTTTCCTTGACTCATTTTTAAGATTCCCCGTCTAAATTATTTCTGAATACTTTGCGCCGATGACTAGCTGATCGCCGCTGCACCGCCAACGATCTCGGAAATTTCCTTGGTGATCGCTGCCTGGCGCGCCTTGTTGTAAACCAGCTTGAGCTCGCTGATGACATTCTTCGCGTTGTCGGAGGCGGCCTTCATCGCCACCATGCGCGAGCTCTGTTCGGAAGCGATGTTCTCAACCACGGCCTGATAAACCAAGGATTCGATGTAGCGCAACAGCAACTCGTCGATCACCTTCTTGGCATCCGGCTCGTAGATATAGTCCCAATTGCCTTCGGTGGTGCCCATTTGCTCGCCGGTCAGCGGCAGCAACTGTTCCATGCGCGGCTCCTGCCGCATGGTGTTGATGAAGTGGTTGTAGCTCAGGTAGATCGCGTCAATTTCACCGGCTACGTAAGCATCCAGCATCACCTTCACGGCGCCGATCAGCTTTTCCACATGAGGCGTATCGCCCAGCCCGGTCAAATGCGACTTGACCTTGGCGCCGATGCGGTTCATGAAGCCGAAGCCCTTGTTGCCGATGGGGCACACCACGAGACCCTTGCCCGCAGTTTCCCACGACTTCATCTCGTTCACTGCCAGACGCAGCAGGTTGGTATTCAAACCGCCGCACAGGCCCTTGTCCGAGGTGACAACGATCAAACCGACGTTCTTCACGGTGTCGCGCTTGGTCAGGAATGCATGCCGGTACTCCGGATTGGCGCGCGACAAGTGGGCGGCGACGTTGCGTATCTTTTCGGCATAGGGGCGGGCGGCACGCATGCGTTCCTGCGCCTTGCGCATCTTCGCCGCTGCTACCATCTCCATCGCACGGGTGATCTTGCGCGTATTTTCAACGCTCTTGATCTTGGTGCGAATTTCTTTGCTGCCTGCCATGGTTTAGCTCCCGCTTAGTAAGCCGCTGTTGCCTTGAACGCTTCGACAGCAGCAGCCAGCAGCTTCTCGTTGTCGCCGGACAGATCCTTGCTGGATTCGATCGCATCCATCAGGTCCTTGTTCTTCGAGCTCAGATGCGCATGCAACCCCGCCTCGAAGGCCAGCACTTTGGGCACGGCCACGTCGTCAAAATACCCCTTGTTCACAGCAAACAGCGTCGCGGCCATCTTGGAAACGGACAGCGGTGCATATTGCAACTGCTTCATCAACTCGGTCACGATCTTGCCGCGCTCGAGTTGCTTGCGAGTCGCCTCGTCCAGATCGGAGGCGAATTGCGCGAACGCAGCCAGTTCACGGTACTGCGCTAGCGCCAGACGCACACCGCCACCGAGCTTCTTGATGACCTTGGTCTGCGCTGCACCACCCACGCGGGACACCGAGATACCGGCGTTGATCGCGGGACGGATGCCGGCGTTGAACAGGTCGGTTTCCAGGAATATCTGACCGTCGGTAATGGAAATCACGTTGGTCGGCACGAAGGCGGACACGTCGCCTGCTTGTGTCTCGATCACCGGCAAGGCGGTCAGCGAACCGGTCTTGCCCTTGACGGCGCCTTTGGTGAAGGCTTCGACATACTCTGCGTTCACGCGGGCGGCGCGCTCCAGCAAACGGGAGTGCAGATAGAACACGTCGCCGGGGTAAGCTTCACGGCCTGGCGGGCGGCGCAACAACAGGGAGATCTGGCGATAAGCCCAGGCTTGCTTGGTCAAGTCGTCATATACGATCAGCGCGTCTTCGCCGCGATCGCGGAAGTATTCGCCCATGGTGCAACCGGCATAAGGTGCCAGGAATTGCATCGCAGCTGAATCGGAAGCGGTAGCGGCAACCACGATGGTGTATTCCATCGCACCGTGCTCTTCCAGCTTGCGCACCACATTGGCCACGGTCGAAGCCTTCTGGCCGATGGCAACGTAGATACAGGTCATGTTCTGACCCTTCTGGTTGATGATGGCGTCCACTGCCACGGCAGTCTTGCCGGTCTGGCGGTCGCCGATGATCAGTTCGCGCTGGCCGCGGCCGACCGGCACCATGGAGTCGATGGACTTCAGGCCGGTTTGTACGGGCTGGTCGACCGACTTACGCGCGATCACGCCCGGCGCGACCTTTTCGATCTTGTCGGTCATCTTGGCGTTGATCGGACCCTTGCCGTCGATGGGCTGACCCAGCGCATTCACCACGCGGCCGCGCAGTTCGGGGCCAACCGGCACTTCCAGAATGCGGCCGGTGCACTTGACGGTGTCGCCTTCGGTAATGTGTTCGTATTCGCCCAGCACCACGGCGCCGACGGAGTCGCGCTCCAGGTTCAGCGCGAGGCCGAAGGTGTTGCCGGGAAACTCCAGCATTTCACCCTGCATCACGTCGGAAAGACCGTGCACACGAACGATACCGTCGGTCACGCTGACCACCGTACCTTCGGTGCGCGCCTGCGTCAGGGCCTCGAAGTTCTCGATGCGACTGCGAATCAGATTGCTAATTTCAGAAGGGTTGAGCTTCATCTGGATTTCCTTATCTTGATAAATCTTTTATCAGGCCAATGTGCCTGCCATCAAGCAAGCGCGTTCGCCATCTCACCGAGACGGGTGCGGGCCGAGCCATCGATCACCTTGTCACCGGCACGGATCACTACGCCGCCCAGCAATTCCTTGTTAACTTTGCAGGTCAGCTTGATTTCGCGACCCATGCGCTTCTTTAGCGAGGCAACAATCTTTTCCTGCTGTGCGGCAGACAATTCAAACGCGGAATCCACTACCACATTCACGGTTTTTTCCGCTTCCGCGCGCAAGGCCTCGAAGATGGCGGCGATTTCCGGCAGGATCAACAGGCGCTGGTTATCCACCAGCACCCTGGCGAAATTGCGCTGTTGCGCGCTTGCCTGGCTACCCAGCAAGCCCTCCATCAGGCTCTCGACTTGCGCCTTGTCAACCCGCGGATTGGTGGCTACCGCGCGAACTTCCGGGTAATTGATCGCCTCGGCAAGGGACAGCAGCATTTCCGACCAGCCTTTCAGGTCCGCCTTCTTTTGTGCCTCTTCAAATGCCGCCTGGGCATAGGGGCGTGCAGTGGTAATGGCTTCGGACATGGCGTTCAGATTTCCGCGACGAGTTTGTCGAGCAGATCGTTATGCGCCTTGGCATCGATCTCGCGACCGAGGATCTTGCCTGCGCCGGCCAATGCGATCGCAGAGACCTGAGTGCGCAATTGTTCCTTGGCTTGAAAGACTTGCTGATCAACATCAGCATGCCCTGCCGCAACAATTCGATCATACTCCACCTTAGCCTTGGCCTTGGCTTCTTCGACGATCTCGCTCGCGCGTTTCTCGCCGCTCGCCACGATGTCGCCTGCTTTTTCCTTGGCTTCGCGCAGGATCTCTGCAGAACGCTTGGAGGCCAGTTCGAGGTCGTGCTTGGCGCGCTCGGCATCGGCCAAACCGTCGGCGACCTGCTTCTTGCGTGCGTCCAGCGCCGCCACGATGGGCGTCCAGACGAACTTCATGCAGAACCACACGAACAGCGCAAACATGATGAGCTGGGCGAGGAGAGTTGCATTGATATTCATGCAAGCTACCTTTCTTAGTTATGCGTTTCGCGTTGCGCGGATTAACCCACCACAGCGAACAGAACGTACATCGCGATACCCACAGCGATCATCGGAACGGCGTCGACCAGACCCATCACCACGAAGAACTGGGTACGCAACATCGGGATCAGTTCGGGTTGGCGTGCTGCGCCTTCCAGGAAGCGACCGCCCAGGATACCGATACCGACGGCTGCGCCGAGAGCGCCCAGACCCATCATCAGTGCTCCGGCGATGTACAGCAGTGCGTTTGCCATTTCCATTTGTATTTCTCCTATTTGATAAAAGTGATGTTGATGAAACCGAGAATCAGTGATGTTCCTGATGCGCCATGTCCAGATAAACCACGGTCAGCGTCATGAAGATGAACGCCTGCAGGGTCACGATCAGGATGTGGAATATCGCCCAACCGAGTGAAAGCAGGATTTGAGAACCGAACAGGGTCACGCCACTGAACGAAAAGCCCGCCCAGGCGCCGCCCATCAGCGCGATCAGGATAAAGATCATTTCGCCCGCGTACATGTTGCCGAACAGACGCAGCGCGAGCGAGATCGGCTTGGCGATCAGGTTCACGCCTTCCAGCAACAGGTTGACCGGCATGCCCCACTTTCCGAACGGCTGCAGGGTCAGTTCGCCCATGAAACCGCCCAGGCCCTTCATCTTGACGCTGTAGTACAGCACCAGCAGGAACACGCCGATCGCCATGCCGAAGGTCGCATTGGGATCGGTCGAAGGAACAACCTTGAAGAATGGAACACCCAGCATGCTCATCAGGCCGGGAACCCAGTCGATGGGAATCAAGTCCATCAGGTTCATGCAGAATACCCAAAAGAAGATGGTCAGCGCCAGCGGGGCAACCATGTTGTTCTTGGCCGAGAAGGAACCGCGCACGCTGCTGTCGACGAACTCGATGGCCCATTCACAGAAGTTCTGCAGGCCCCCCGGCGTGCCGGAAACGACGCTCTTTGCCACGCTGCGGAACGTGAACATGATCACGGCGCCCAGCAGCAGGGACATGATGAAGGTGTCGAGATTGAGCGCCCAGAAGCCCATCGCCTTGGCTTCCTCTGCGCTATGTGCAATACCCCAAGTGCCGTCGGGCAATTGGCCGTAAGTCAGGTTTTGCAAGTGATGCTTGATGTACCCTGCTGTTGTGTGCGCTTCGCTAGACATTTTTAGTCGCTATCTCAGTCTAAAACTTGTTCAACCTATTCAGGAACAACCGGCCTGCCAGCAGTGCCGACTGTCCTGTCACAAAACCACCCAGCACAGCGAGCGGCGATAATTTCAGCGCCGCCATGCACAAGCCGAGCAGCGCAACAACCACCAAAAATCTTTCGGCGGCGTAAAAATACATGAGCCGTAGTTGACGATGAGCACCACTGGGATGTTGTGCTTCATGTGCGGAATGCAAAGCTGCCCGGGACATCCTCCACGCCAGCAATGCTCCGTTGAGAACCGATACCAATCCCCCGCTTAACACCGCTACTGCATATTCCGGAGCACCATTCAGCCCGTAAGCGACGCCCGCGACGATCAGGGCGATTACCACCTGCAGCCCAACCACTTGGCGCGCCAACCTCTTTTCTTTGGCCTCTACGGCACAAAGGGTGGCGATTATAGAGACGCTTGCCGGGGGTGTCAAACATTGTTGTGGCGTCTCACCCGCGTCTTTTCCCACTTATTTGCCCTTCTTGAGCCTGCCCAGGAATTCATCCAGCTGATCATGGTTGGCATAGGCAATGACCAGCTTTCCCGTGCCCTTGTTGCCCGGTTTGATTTCCACAGGGGTTCCGAGGCATGCGCTCATTTCCTCCTGCAGCCGCTGGGTATCGCGGTTGAGCCGGTGCGCCTTGGGTTTGTGCTTTTCCGGCTCATCGACCTGCTTCTGCGCCAGTTTTTCCGCTTCGCGCACGGACAGCCCTTCCAGGACGATCTTGTTGGCCAGCAATATCTGCTGCGCGCTCTCCAGCGACAGCAGCGCGCGTGCATGTCCCATGTCCAGCTTGTTTTCCATCAACATGTTCTGCACGGCCTGCGGCAGCTTGAGCAGGCGCAGCAAGTTGCTGGCTGCGCTGCGCGAGCGGCCTACTGCCTCTGCGGCGACCTGGTGCGTCATCTTGAATTCGTCGATCAGGCGCTGCAGACCGATAGCCTCTTCCAGCGGATTCAGGTTCTCGCGCTGGATGTTCTCGATCAGGGCCATCGCCAGCGCCGCATTGTCCGGAACGCTGCGCACCAGCACCGGCACATGGGTCAGCCCGGCCAGCTGCGCGGCACGCCAGCGCCGCTCGCCGGCGATGATCTCGTAGCTGCTGTCGGCAAGCTGCCGCACCAGAATCGGCTGCATGATCCCCTGCGCCTTGATCGAGGCCGCGAGTTCATCCAACGATGCCTCGTCCATATGCGAACGCGGCTGGTACCTGCCCGGTTTGAGCAGCGTGACGTTCAGATCGCGCAGCACCTCGTCTTTTTCGCTCTTGCCGCCGGACAGCAATGCGTCCAGTCCGCGCCCCAACCCCTTGTGCAGTTTTGCCATGATTGCTTCCCTTATGCTGATGCAGCCGATTGCGCTGCGTTGTTCAATAATTCCCCGGCCAGCGCCAGATAGGCCTGTGTTCCCTTGGATAACTTGTCGTGATACAGCACCGGTACACCAAAGCTGGGCGCCTCTGCCAACCGCACATTGCGCGGGATCACGGTGCGGTAAACCTTGCTGCCGAAGTGCTCCTGCAATTGATCCGAAACCTGCTGTGCAAGGGCATTGCGCGGGTCGAACATGGTACGCAGCAACCCTTCGATTTCTAAGTCCGGATTCAGGTTGGCGCGCACCTTGCGAATAGTATTCACCAGGTCGCTCAGCCCTTCCAGCGCGTAATATTCGCACTGCATTGGAATCATCACCGACCTCGCCGCGCACAGGCCGTTCAGAGTCAGTAGATTCAGCGCGGGCGGGCAATCGATCAGCACGTAGTCATAATCTGCCGCGACACCCTGCAAGGCATCGCGCAGGCGCGTTTCGCGATGTGCCAGACCGACTAACTCGACTTCCGCGCCCGCCAGTTCACGGTTGGCGGGCAGCAGGTCGTATTTTCCGGCTTCCGAGTGTATCCGCGATTCGGCTACCGTCTTGCCTCCTAGCAGCACATCGTAGACGCTGACCTGCAAATCACGCTTGTCGATGCCGCTGCCCATGGTGGCGTTGCCCTGCGGATCGAGGTCGATCAGCAGCACTCGCTGCTGGGCCGCCGCGAGGCTGGCCGCCAGATTTACGGTGGTGGTGGTCTTCCCTACCCCACCCTTCTGGTTGGTTATTGCCAGTATTTTCTTCATGTTGCTTCGCTCCCCTTTTCATGGTGCTTAGTCGCTGGGCATATTGCAATTACCAGGCTGCGCGCCGCATCCAGCCCCGGCACCTGCAGCGGTATCACGCGTTCCACCAGGCATCCTTCCGGAACACCCGCCAATTCCCGTTGCGGCGCACCCTTCATCGCAGCCCAACGCCCGTGCTGCGCCATCAGATGGCGGGTGCTGCGCAGGAATTGACCCAGATCGCTGAACGCCCGCGAGATGATCCCGTCGAAACGCTCCGCTGTTTGCCACTCTTCCACACGCTCGCAGTGAACGCTCACGTTTCTCAAGTCCAGTTCGATGACTGCCTGTTGCACGAAGCCGGTTTTCTTGCTGTTGCTGTCCAGCAGGGCGAACTGCCAGTCCGGCTGTGCGACCGCCAGTACCAGCCCCGGCAGGCCCGCGCCGCACCCCACATCCAGCCACCGCCCTGCCCACAGATGCGGCATAGCCGCGAGGCTGTCGAGCAAGTGATGGCTCACCATCTGCTGTTGATCACGGATTGCGGTCAGGTTATAGACCCTGTTCCATTTGTGCAGCAACGCCAAGTAGTCCAGCAGCTTGCGCTGCGCCTCCGCGTCCAGCGCAATCCCCAACTCCGCAATGCCACGCTGCAACTCCTCTGAAGGACTCATGCGCGCTTCTGCTGCCGGTCATCGTGGAACCCGCGCTTGATATGCACCAACAATAAGGAAATCGCCGCAGGGGTAATCCCGGAAATGCGCGCCGCCTGCCCGACGGTCTCGGGTCTATGCTGGTTGAGCTTCTGCTGTACCTCGATGGACAGGCCACGCACCTTGCGGTAATCGAGATTTTCCGGCAGCCCAAGCGTCTCGTATTGCTCGTTGCGCCCGATCTCGTCGCGCTGCCGCTCGATATAGCCGTGGTATTTCGCCTGGGTTTCCACCTGCTCGGCGACTTTTTCGTCACTCACCACAACCCCCGCACCAGGCAGGGTCAGCAGGCTGGCATAGTCCACATCCGGACGGCGCAGCAACTCATGCAGCGAGTACTCACGCTCGATCGGCTTGCCTAGCACGCGCATCGCGTCCTCTTCGGGCAGGTTGCGCGGATTCACCCAGGTGTTGCGCAACCGCTCCTGTTCGCGCGCGATGGCCTCACGCTTCTGCTCGAATGCGTGCCAGCGCACATCGTCCACAATGCCAAGTTTGCGCCCGATCTCCGTCAGCCGCAGATCCGCATTGTCCTCGCGTAACTGCAGGCGGTACTCCGCGCGGCTGGTGAACATGCGATACGGCTCGGAAGCGCCGCGCGTGATCAGGTCGTCCACCATCACGCCCAAATAGGCCTCGTCGCGGCGCGGACACCAGGCTTCGCGCCCAGTGACCTGCAGCGCCGCATTCAGCCCGGCCAGCAGACCCTGTGCCGCCGCCTCCTCGTAGCCGGTCGTGCCGTTGATCTGCCCGGCGAAGAACAGCCCATGAATCGCCTTGGTTTCCAGTGAGCTTTTCAGCCCGCGTGGGTCGAAATAATCGTATTCGATCGCGTAGCCGGGACGCAAGATATGCGCGTTTTCCAACCCCTTGATAGAGCGCACCAGAGCCAGTTGCACATCGAACGGCAGGCTGGTGGATATGCCGTTGGGATAAACCTCGTGGGTGGTCAGCCCTTCCGGCTCGAGAAAAATCTGGTGCGAGTCCTTGCCGGCAAAGCGCGTGATCTTGTCCTCGATCGACGGGCAGTAACGTGGCCCGATCCCCTCGATCACGCCGGTGAAGAGCGGCGAGCGGTCCAGCCCGCCGCGGATGATGTCATGGGTGCTTGGGTTTGTCTCGGTGATCCAGCAGGGCAGCTGCCGCGGATGCTGCGCGGCATTGCCCAAGAACGAGAACACCGGCACGGGATCGTCACCCGGCTGCTCCTGCATCACCGAATAATTTATGCTGCGCCCGTCGATGCGCGGCGGAGTGCCGGTCTTCAGCCGCCCCACCGGCAGATCCAACTCGCGCAGGCGGTGTGCGAGGCTGATGGAGGGGGGGTCGCCCGCACGGCCTGCCGGATAATGAGCCTGCCCGACATGTATCAGGCCGGACAGGAAGGTGCCCGCCGTGAGCACTACGGTTTTTGCGCTGAAACGCAGACCCAGTTGCGTGACCACCCCGCATACCCTGTCCCGATCAACCAGCAGATCGTCCACCGCCTGCTGGAACAGCCACAGGTTAGGCTGGTTCTCCAGCCTCGTGCGGATTGCCTGCCTGTAAAGGATGCGGTCGGCCTGCGCGCGCGTCGCACGCACTGCGGGCCCCTTGCTGGAATTCAGGATGCGGAACTGGATGCCGCTCTCGTCGGTGGCTGCCGCCATCGCACCGCCGAGCGCATCCACCTCCTTGACTAGGTGCCCCTTGCCGATCCCGCCGATAGATGGGTTGCACGACATCTGCCCGAGCGTCTCGATGTTGTGGCTGAGCAACAGGGTTTTGCAACCCGCGCGCGCACTGGCCAGGGCGGCCTCCGTGCCGGCGTGCCCACCGCCCACTACGACCACATCGAACATATCGGGAAAATTCATGCAGCAACCGCCTCAAAAAGGACGCGCATCATACAACAGCGCATCAGGAAACCCAACGGTCATGACGGAAATCCATCAAAATAGAATTCATCATGCCCGCCCTTCTCCCCAACCCTCTCCCGCAAGCGGGCGAGGGAGCAAACAAATCGCTGCGCGAGTTTCACGTTAACCGCATTGTTTCACGTGAAACAGTTGGAGCTATTTTCCGATACAGAAGCGGCTGAATATCTCGCCAAGCAGGTCGTCGGAGGTAAATTCCCCGGTAATTTCGTTCAGCGCGTACTGCGCCAGACGCAACTCTTCGGCAAACAGTTCTGCACTCGCCAGCACCGCTTGCGCCTGTTCCAAGTGGGTCTGAGCCAGCGCCAAGGCGCGCAGGTGCCGCTCCCGCGCCATGAATGCGCCGCTTTCCTGCTCGCGCCAGCCTGCTGCTTCCAGCAACTTGCCGCGCAACTCCTCCATTCCCGCACCGGTTTTGGCAGACACAAGGGCAAACGGCACGCCGGTAGCTACAGTAGCGCTCCCGTCCAGAAGGTCTGCCTTGTTGAACACGAGTAGCCGCGGAATATCCGTCGGCAAACTTGCAAGGATCGCCTCGTCCTGCGCCGTCAGCCCCTTGCTCGCATCCAGCAACAGCAGGATCAGGTCGGCGCGGTGCATGGTCTGGTGCGCGCGCGCGATGCCCATGCTCTCCACCGCGTCCTCCGATTTGCGCAACCCCGCCGTGTCCATGATGTGTAGTGGCACCCCGCGGATCTGGATCGCCTGACGGATTACGTCACGGGTGGTGCCTGGTATGTCGCTGACCAGTGCAATTTCCTCGCCGGCCAAGCGGTTCAGCAGGCTGGATTTGCCGACGTTCGGCTGCCCAGCAATGACCACATGCGCACCCTCGCGCAGGAGGCTGCCCTGTTTTGCGGTGCCCAGCGTATGCTGCAGACTGGCTCGAATACTGTTCAACAGAGCATTGCGGCGCTCCAGGTCGACGGCATCCACCTCCTCTTCCGGAAAGTCCAGCATCGCCTCCACCAGCATGCGCAGGTGGATCAACTCGTCGACCATGTGACGGATAGCAGCGGAAAATTCCCCGTGCAGGGAGCGCATCGCGCTGCGCGCAGCCTCGGCGGTGTTGGCCTCAATCAGGTCGGCGACGCTTTCCGCCTGAGCCAAGTCAAGTTTGTCGTTCAGAAAGGCGCGCTGCGTGAATTCGCCGGGCTGCGCGAGCCGCGCGCCCAGAGCGAGGCAGCGCTGCAGCAGCAGTTGCAGGACGGCGGAGCCGCCGTGCCCCTGCAGTTCGAGCACATCCTCGCCAGTATAGGAACGCGGGGCTGGAAAAAATAGGGCGACCCCCTGATCCAGGGGGTCGCCGTTTTCATCGAGGAATTCGCCGTAGGTAGCATGCCGCGCGGCGGGCAACTTGCCCAAGATGCCACGCGCCAGCGTTTTGAGTTGCGGTCCGGATATCCTCACCACCCCGATGCCGCCTCGTCCTTGCGCGGTGGCAATGGCGGCGATGGTATCAGCGTTTGGCTGCGGCGGCTTTGCTCGCATCCTCGGCAGCCCGGGTGATATACCACTGCTGGCCGATGGAAAGGATGTTGTTCACGATGGAGTACAACACCAGTCCGGCGGGGAAAATGAAGAAAATCGCGCTGAAAGCAATCGGCATGATCTGCATGATCCTGGCCTGCATGGGGTCGGTCGGCTTTGGATTGAGGCGCATCTGGATAATCATGCTGGCGCCCATGATGATCGGCAGGATGTAATACGGGTCCGCCGCCGACAGGTCGGTAATCCAGCCGAAGAACGGCGCATAACGCAACTCGACGCTAGCCAGAATGGCCCAGTACAGGGCGATAAATACCGGGATTTGCACCAGCACCGGCAGACACCCGCCCAGTGGATTGATTTTCTCCGTTTTGTACAAGTCCATCATGGCGCGATTCAGCTTCTCCCGGTCGCTGCCGCATTGCTGTTTGATCTTTTCCAGCTTGGGTGCGACCACGCGCATCTTGGCCATGGAGCGGTAGCTCGCCGCAGACAGCGGGAAAAACAGCAGCTTGATCAGCACGGTCAGCAGAATGATGGCGATACCCCAGTTATGCGTCCATTGATGGAACAACTCCATGACCCAGAATAGCGGGGCGGAAAGAACGGTCAGCCAGCCGTAATCCACCGTCAATCCCAGCCCGGGAGAGATCTTATCTAGGTTGGATTGGGCAGGGCCGGCATAGAGGGTGGTGCCCATCAGCGCTTTCTGGCCAGGATTGACCACCTGCTCCGGCAGGAGAACCCCCACTGAATACAGATCGCCGTCCAGTTTACGCGTAAAATACTCGCGATTGGTTTTTTCCTTGGGCAGCCATGCCGCAACGAAATACTGCTGCAACATCCCGATCCAGCCGTTATCGGCTTGCTTGGGATAGTCCGTCTTGCTCTTTTCCATATCGGGAAATGCCACCTTCTGGAATTTTTCACTGTCGGTGTAGACCGCAGCACCGATATAAGTGGGCAAAAACATCGAACTTCCGGCCAGCGCGGCGCTATCACGAATCAACTGATAGTAGCTGCTTGCCGCTACTGCCTGCTGCCCGGTGTTTTCCAACTCATAGGCGACATCGACCAGGTAGCTCCCCTTATGGAAGGTAATTACCTTGGTTGCCTTCAGCGCGGCATCACCCTCCGCTTTCAGGCGCACCTGTACCTGTTCGGCATTCCCGGAAAGCGTGTATTGATCCTGTTCCGGAACAAACAGGCTGTTGTGATTGGGCAACCCCGCACCGAGCAGGCCGCTTTGTGCGGCATAATTGTGGGTGCCGGCACCACGATGGAAAAGCACCAGCGGTTTGCTCTTATCCTGCCCGTCGGGGTGTTCCAGCAGCGCCAGACGGCTGATATCCCCGCCGATGGTGCTGATTTCTGCTTCAAGAACATCGGTCTTGACGTGAATTATCTTTCCAGCCACTTGCTGGAGGGGCTGCTGGGCAACAGGAGCCTGCGCCGACCCGGTCTGGGACGAGGCGGCAGGAATGGATGCCGCTGGGGGTGTTGCCTGAGATTTCGGCTGCACCTCGTTTGCCGCCGCCTCTTGCTGAACATACCGCTCTGGGTGCTGGTGGCGCTGCCAGCCATCCCAGACCAATCCCAGCGAAAACGCAAAAATTAGAAACAAGAAGAGTCTTTGAAAATCCATGATCGGGCCTGATGTTTAGGGTGCGGGGTCGTATCCGCCGGGGTTCCAGGGATTGCAGCGCAGCAATCTCTTAATGCCGAGCCACCCCCCTTTCATGACACCGTATTTCGCCAGTGTTTCGCAGGTGTAATGGGAACAGGTGGGAGTAAATCTGCAGGTAGGCGGTTTCAGCGGGCTGATCAGGTATTGATAGCCGTGTATCAGCTTAATCATGATTCTGCGCATCTGCTTTCCACCCGATTAAACAGCATCTTCAAGTTGCCAACCTGCACCCCCTCTTCTTGGGGGTCATTGCGCCTCAACATCACCACCAGATCCAGCCCGTACTGCTTAACGCTATGTTGGCGGAACGCCTCCCTGATGACTCTTTTCATGCGATTCCGGTCGGTTGCGCGGGCCAGTGTTTTTTTGCCAACAATCATCCCGAGCCTGGCATTTTCCTTGCCGTTGTGCACAAAAAAAATTTTGAAATGCCTGTCGGATATGTTTTCGGCGCGAACAACATGATCAAAACCGTTTTCGCGCAACAAGCGATGCGCAGCGGTAAATTTCGCCGATAGATCAGACTGCGAGTCTTGCACGGCCCTTGGCGCGACGTGCATTAATAACGGCGCGGCCTCCACGCGTTTTCATGCGCGACAAAAAGCCATGGGTGCGCTTCCTTTTGGTGACTGACGGTTGGTATGTGCGTTTCATGTTCTTTTCCTAGGTGTTCGTAAAACGTGCTATTACAAAGCCTTGGGGCGTAAGTGTCAAGTATATTTTACTTTTTTGCCTGTGGATAAGTTTTCGCTTGCGCGGTAGAATGCGGCAACTTTCATTGTCGCAGAGTCTCTCCTTCCAACTAAATCATGCAGGATATTTCTTTTTGGGATTCATGTCTTCGCTCGTTCGAAAAGAGCCTGCCGCCGCAACAATACAATTCCTGGATAAAGCCGTTGGTCCTCAAGAGCGAGAACGGATCTCTGGTGCTGACCGCGCCAAACAGCTTCACCCTGAAACTTGTCCAGGAGCGATTCTTACCCGAAATCAACAGGCAGGCAGGTTTGGCTTATTCGCGAATCCCGCCGTTCGAGTTCCGTATCCTCGAAACAGAACCTGCCGCGCCACGCGAAGCTGCCCCCCAGAAAGCAGCGGCACCGGTCAATGATGGCAAACCGAAGGTCGAGACTTCCTTTCGCAATTATGTGAAACTCAACCCCAACCTGACTTTTGACAATTTTGTGATCGGCAAAGCCAACCAACTCGCTTTTGCCGCCGCCACGCAAGTCGCTGAATTACCGGGCGCCTCTTACAACCCTCTATTTATTTACGGTGGGGTGGGGTTGGGTAAAACCCACTTGATCCAGGCGATAGGCAATCAAATCAAGGCTCATAACCCGCAGGCAAAAATTTGCTATATGCACGCCGAGCGGTACGTCTCAGACGTAGTGCGCGCTTACCAATCTAATAAATTTGAGGAATTCAAACAATACTATCATTCCCTCGACATTCTGCTGATCGACGATATCCAGTTTTTCGCCGGAAAAACAAAAACTCAGGAAGAATTTTTCTACGCCTTCAATACGCTCATCGATTCGCACAAGCAGGTCATCATGACCAGCGACACCTTCCCAAAGGAAATTGCTGGGCTCGATAGCCGCCTCGTTTCACGTTTCGGTTGGGGGCTTACTGTGGCCATCGAACCGCCGGAACTGGAAATGCGCGTTGCCATCCTGTTGAAAAAAGCCGGCTTGGGCGGTTATGTACTTGATGAGGCGGTCGCTTTTTTCATTGCTAAACATGTCAACTCGAATATTCGCGAACTCGAGGGCGCCTTGAAGCGCGTTGAAGCATATGCAAAATTTCACCGTCGCGCCATCTCCGTTGAAACAGCAAAAGAAGCCCTGAAAGACATCCTGATTGCGCAAAGCCGGCAAATTTCCATCGATAATATACAAAAAACGGTTGCCGACTATTACCATATCAAGATGGCCGACCTGCTTTCGAAAAAAAGAACTCGCAACCTGACCAGGCCACGGCAAACAGCCATGTCGCTTGCCCGGGAATTAACTTCCATGAGCCTGCCTGAAATTGGTAATGCTTTTGGTGGAAAAGATCACTCGACCGTGATTCATGCGTGCAAGATGATGACAAATCTCCGAGCTTTGGACACTACGATAGACGCCGATTACAAAATCCTGCTTCAAACTTTACGGGGATAAAACGGGTAAGGAATTATGTGTAGTTAACCATGGGATTAATGTGTAGCGAATGTTGATAACTTAATGTTTTTCGGCGTACCGATAAATTATCCACATTAGCCATGTCATTTACCCACAGTAGTTCCATGTAGTTTGTTTTTATATAATTTTCTGTATAAGAAGAAGTTTTTTAGTTATCCACACTATTGAGGCCACTTAATTAGCTCTTATTAAGGATTCATATTATGTTTATTAAAGAAGTAAACAAAGAAACCATACTTAAACCCCTGCAAGTGGTCATTGGCATCGTAGAGCGAAAACAGACCCTGCCAATACTGTCGAATGTGCTGATTGAAAATCAGGACGGCAAGATGCGCTTCACCACGACGGATCTGGAAATACAGATCACCACGACTATTGATACGGAAGCATCCATTGGTCAAACTACATCCTTTACGGTGGGTGGGAAAAAACTCCAGGAAATACTCAGGGTTCTCCCTGATCAAAGCAAGATCACCATCGATACCAAGGAAAACAAGGCCCAGATCAAGACCAATAAAAGCCGCTTTAGCCTGCAAACCTTGCCATCGCAGGATTTTCCAAAGTTGAGCAACCAACTGGAAAACGCAAAAAAAATAGTGTTGCCGCAAAAGGAACTGAAAAGCCTGCTGCTTTCCGTTCAATACGCAATGGCACAACAGGATGTGCGCTATTACCTTAACGGCGTATTGCTGATCGTCGACGGCAATAAGCTCAAGGCGGTGGCTACCGATGGACACCGGCTTGCCTACAATGCGGGCTCCATCGAAGGGCAGTACGAGAAGCAGGAAATCATCCTTCCGCGCAAGGCGGTCATGGAGTTATCCAAACTGCTGTCGGACAACGATGAAAGCGTCGAGCTGGAGTTTTCCCAACAGCAGGTGAAAACTACTTTCTCTGGCATCACCATGATAACAAAGGTAATCGAAGGAAAATTTCCCGATTACGAGCGCGTTATTCCGAAATACGACAATCATCTCAGTATGGAGCGGATCGTCATTCAGCAGGCTTTACAGCGTGCCGCAATCCTGTCCAACGAGAAATTCAGGGGAGTACGCTTTGTGCTGACCGAGAAGAATCTCAGTATTATCAGCAGCAACAGCGAACAGGAAGAAGCTCAGGAAGAAATTGAAACCGATTATCACGGCGAGGCGCTGGATATCGGTTTTAATGTCAACTACCTGATGGACGGGCTGAACAACATCAGCAGCGGCACCGCTACTTTTTCGTTCGGCGACCCCAATAGCAGCATTCTGATGACTATTCCCGATAATCAGGAATTTCGCTACGTCGTCATGCCGATGCGTATTTAAATGTTCCACGTGAAACAAAAGGCAGAATAACTCAATGAGCGATAATTACGACGAATCAAGCATCCAGCAACTCGAAGGGCTGGAGGCAGTGCGCAAACGTCCCGGTATGTACATCGGCGACACATCCGACGGCACCGGCCTGCACCATATGGTGTTTGAAGTGGTGGACAACGCTATCGATGAGTCACTAGCCGGCCATTGCGACGACATCAAGGTCATTATTCATGGCGACAACTCGATCTCGGTGGCGGACAATGGCCGAGGCATCCCAGTCGGCATTAAGTTTGACGATAAGTTCGAGCCGAAGCGCTCGGCGGCCGAGATTGTGATGACCGTGCTGCATGCCGGAGGTAAGTTCAACCAGAACAGCTACAAGGTATCGGGCGGTCTGCATGGCGTGGGCGTGAGTTGCGTCAACGGCCTGTCGGAGTGGCTCAAGTTGGTGATTTACCGCGATGGCAGAAAATACGGCCTGGAATTCAACCGCGGCGCGGTCAAGGATCGCCTGGTCGAAGTGCAGAACGGCATCGAAGTTTCCCCGGTGCACGACCTGGGCGAAACCAAGAAGCGCGGCACCGAGGTGCACTTCCTCGCCGACAAGGAAATCTTCGGTAATGTAGAGTTCCACTACGAAATCCTCGCTAAGCGCCTGCGCGAACTGTCATTCCTCAACAACGGCGTGAAGATCGAGTTGATCGACCAGCGCACCGGCAAGAGCGAGAACTTTGCCTACTCCGGTGGGGTGCGCGGCTTCGTCGAGTATATGAACAAAAGCAAGTCCGTGTTGCACCCCAAAACCTTCCAGGCCTGTGGCGAAAAAGACAATATCACCGTCGACGTTGCCATGCAGTGGAACGACAGTTACTCGGAAGTTGTGCAGTGCTTCACCAACAACATCCCGCAACGCGACGGCGGTACACACATGACCGGCCTGCGTATGGCGATGACTCGCGTTATCAATAAGTACATCGAGGAAAACGAACTGGCGAAAAAAGCCAAAGTGGATACCACGGGAGACGATATGCGCGAGGGCTTGACCTGCGTGCTATCGGTCAAAGTGCCTGACCCGAAGTTCTCCTCGCAGACCAAGGATAAGCTGGTCTCCAGCGAAGTGCAACCGGCCGTGCAGGAAGTCGTGGCGCAGAAGTTGGCCGACTACCTGCAGGAAAACCCGATTGACGCGAAGATCATCTGCAGCAAGATCATCGATGCGGCCCGCGCCCGAGAAGCGGCGCGCAAGGCGCGCGAGCTGACGCGCCGCAAGGGTGTGCTGGACGGTATGGGTCTGCCCGGCAAGCTGGCCGACTGCCAGGAAAAGGACCCCGCCCTCTCCGAGTTGTACCTAGTGGAGGGTGATTCCGCAGGCGGCTCGGCCAAGCAGGGCCGCGACCGCAAGTTCCAGGCGATCCTGCCGCTCAAGGGCAAGATCCTCAACGTAGAGAAAGCGCGCTTCGAAAAGCTCATTGCGTCGCAGGAAATCGCGACCCTGATCACCGTGCTCGGTACTGGCATCGGCAAGGATGAATACAACGCCGACAAGCTGCGCTACCACCGCATCATCATCATGACCGATGCGGACGTGGACGGCTCACATATCCGCACCCTGCTGCTTACATTCTTCTACCGGCAGATGCCAGAACTGGTCGAGCGCGGCCATATCTACATCGCACAGCCGCCGTTGTACAAGATCAAGCAGGGCAAGGATGAGCGCTACCTCAAGGACGACCAGGAGATGAAGATCTACATGCTCAAGTCCGCGCTCAACAACGCCGTGCTCTACCCGGCCGCCGATGCAGCGCCGATCCAGGCGGAAGCATTGGAAGAGATCGCCAAGCAGTACTTCCTCGCCGAGGCGGTGATCGACCGCCTGTCGCGCTTCACCGCGCCGGAAGCCAGCCACGCCCTGCTGACCCTACCCACGTTGTCGCTGGACGACGCCAAGCAGGCGCAGAAGAGCGCGCAGCTGCTCGAAGCGGCTTGCGGCGGCAACATCAAGGTTGCGGTGGAAAACGATGAAGCCGGTGAACCGCGCCTGCGCCTGGAAAAGCTGTATCACGGCAACTACTCGCTCAGCTACATGGACCGTGATTTCCTCAACGGCAGCGACTACGTGCAGATTCGCCAGGCAGCGGACATCCTGAATGGTCTGCTTAAACCCAGCGCGTATATCGCCCGCGGCGAACAGAAGCGCGCCGTGACCAGTTTCAAGCAGGCCATCGAATGGCTGCTTGAGGAAGCCAAGCGCGGAGTCAATATCCAGCGCTACAAGGGTCTGGGCGAGATGAACCCGGAGCAGCTGTGGGAAACCACCATGGACGTGACCAACCGCATCCTGCTCAGGGTGCGCATCGAGGATGCGATCGCCGCCGACGAAATTTTCACCACCCTGATGGGCGATATCGTCGAGCCGCGCCGCGCGTTCATCGAGAAAAACGCGCTGGGCGTGAAAAACCTGGACGTGTAAGGAGCCGCAAGGCTGGAGGCACGCCTTTACCGGCGTGCCTTTTAATATTTTGAATATACAATACAAAACAGATAATGAATACACCGGTAACATTCTTTCCGCAACGCACCCAGCAACCGATTGAAACCACGCCCGAAACATCACCCATCGTGGGCGACCGCGTGGAGCTGCAACTGCTTACCACCCTGACCTGCAACCTGAAGTGCAGCTACTGCTCGCTCGGCGTGGGCGACATGGTCGGCTCGCAGGGCAAGGTATCCTACGACGTCGACACGCTCGACGCCTTCATCAAAAAACACCTATCGAAGCATGAAGTCTATGTCACTTTCTACGGCGGCGAGCCGACCCTGAACCTCGACTTCATCGAGGAGATCATGGAGCGCTACCCCACCTTCCGCTTCCAGCTCCAGACCAACGGCACGCTGCTCGACAACCTGCCGGACCACGTCCTGTCGAACCTCTCCAATATCCTGATCTCCATCGATGGCGGCGAGAAGATCACCGACGGCTTCCGCGGCCAGGGCGTGTACCGACAGGTGGTCAAAAACTCCCAGAAGGTGCGCGACAAGATGAAGGGAACCTTCACCGCGCGCGTGACCTGGAGCAGCGAGGAGACCTCGTTCGAGGAACTGGATGAACTCGCGAGCACCTTCGATTACCTGTACTTCCAGTTCGTTGCCGGAGAAGGTACTTACACCCCAGAGGCGATGGAGAAGAAGAAAAAGGTGATCACGCAGCTCGTGGACAAGTTCTTCTCCTCGACCGACAGGCTCTACCCGATCATCCCGATCATGGGCATCGTGCGTAACAAGGTGCTGCCGACGCGCGCCACCGAGTTGTACCACGGCAAGACCCAGTGCCGCGTGTCCACGCACATCCTCAACGTGATGCCGGACGGCAAGATATTCCCCTGCCCCGACATGATGTACGCGCCCGAGATGCTGCAGGGCAGCGTGATCGAAAACTGGCTCAAGCCCAGCCCGCTGCAGCCGCATCCCGACATGCCCTGCGACCGCTGCGAGGCGCAGCCCTGGTGCCGCGGCAACTGTATGAAGAACCTCTATCTCGCCTACGTGAAGAACGACCGGCGCTACCGCGACAACGTCGTCGACCCGATCTGCGACCTGGTGAGGTTCCTCGGCCGCGAGATCGACCGCCACGACCCGCATGCCTGGTACGCGAAGGCGCCGCTGGACGTGCGCAAGACCCTGCGCGACTGCGAGGTTTACGAATATGTAGAAATCATGCCCTGACTGATGAGCAGCCGGGCTTTTTACATCACTGGGGAAACAAAATGAAAATAAGCAAGCTTGCCTTGATTGCCCTGCTGCTCTGGGCCGCCACCGTCGCCGTCTTCGCCTGGTTCTTCGTGCGCGGCAACACCGCCGCGGGCACGGATGGCAGGACCGCGATCGTGTTGTCGTCCGCTGAGCGCGACTTCGTCATGAAGGAAATGCGCGGTCTGCTCGCCGCAACGCAGGAGATCGCGGACGCCGCGAGCCAGAACGACGTGCCGCGCATCGTCAAGGCGGCGCGCAGCGCGGGCATGGCGGGCGCAGCGGACGTGAACCCCGCGCTGATGGTGAAGCTGCCGGTCGACTTCAAGAGGCTCGCGATGGGTATGCACGGCGACATGGACGAGATCGCCAGGGCCGGCGAGAGCGGCAAGCTCGCGCCGGAACTGCTGAAGATGACCTCCGGCGCGCTCGCAAAGTGCGTGGCCTGCCACAAGGATTGGCAGATCAAGGTGGGGAGTTAGCACCTACGTTAGGCTTTTATGTCAGAGGTTGAATACCGTCATAATTTTCCCCTTGTCGCTACTGATGTAGCTGCGGTTTTTGATGCGTCCGGCATTCGCCGCCCCACCAACGATTTGGCGCGGATTGAGCGTATGTTTTCCAATGCAAACCTGATTTTCTCCGCTTGGCACGAAGGCAAACTCGTTGGAGTATGCCGCGCTCTGACTGATTTCAGCTATTGTTGCTACCTGTCCGATCTCGCAGTGGATAAGGCGTTTCAAAAACATGGTATCGGGCGTGAACTTATTGCCCGCGTTCGCTCTGCTATTGGTGAAGAGGTGGCGCTTGTTCTGCTATCCGTACCTGAAGCTATGGCGTATTACCCCAAGGTTGGGTTTGAGAAAATTGAAAATGGGTTCATCATCAAACGCACCCGATAGCGCGTAAGGCGTAGGGCGTCAATAAGCGTAGCGCATTGCGCCGGATGTCAGTCCTTGTATCCGAGCATATTTTTATCGCCACCCGCCCAATCCGGCGGGTAAACACCCCGCTCCACCAAACGATGGAAAGTCGAATGCGGCCAGTCCGCCAGCCGTTCGACCAGGCCATGCTTGAGCGGGTTGATATGGACGTAATCCATGTGCGCACGAAAATCCGCCTCATCGCGATCAAGTGTTCCCAGTAACGGCGTTGCCAAATACCCCGTTCGTTGCGTGCCATGCGAATCTGAGAGCGCCGTTCGGTCTTAGGCAGCGCCTTGGAAAACGCTATCTTGATTAACCGCCATCGGGTAGCGAAGTCGGCGTCATCGGGAGGGAGCTCGATGATGCAATGCAGGTGCTCTGGCAACACCACCCAGCCATGAATGGCGAAGGGGTGCCGTTGCCGCACCGATGCCACCGCCTCGCGCAGCAAATCCACATGCCGGATCAGCAGGTCGTTGCCCCGCCGTTGCAGCCAGGGTAACGGTGAAAAAATAAGTACCGCCCGGATGTCAGGCGCGACGGTAATCAGGCATGGCGGCGGTATGGCGGAATTTTCATGCGGCGCAATGCGCTTCGCTTATTGACGCCCTACGTATTTTTCTTGGTAGTTTTCTTCGCGGCAGGCTTGGCCGCTGCAGTCTTGGTCTTCGCAACCACAGTCTTTTTGGCCGTCTTTGAACCCGTCTTCGCAGCAGCCTTAGGTTTGGCCGCCGCCTTGGCCTTGGCGGCAGTCGCCTTCTTCGCGGCGGGTTTTTTCGCCGCCTTCCCTGCCCCGCCCTTCGCGGCCTTGGTCACGATCATCTCCAGCGCCTGTTCCAGCGTGATCTCGTCGGGCGACATGTCCTTGGGCAGGGTCGCGTTGACCTTGCCGTGGCGCGCGTAAGGGCCGTAGCGGCCGCTGCAGATTTCGATGGGTGCCTTGTCGTCCGGGTGCTCGCCGAGCGTGCGCAGCACGGTCGCGCCACCGGTTCTGGCCTGCGCGAGCAGTTCCACGGCGCGCTCAAGCCCGATGTCGAAGATGCTGTCGGCTTTCGGGATGGACTTGAACTTGCCATCGTGGCCGATGTAGGGGCCGAAGCGGCCGATGTTGACGATGACTTTCTTGCCGGTCTCGGGGTGCGCGCCGAGCTCGCGCGGCAGCGACAAGAGCTTCAGCGCGGCATCGAGGCCGGCCTGCTCCAGCGGCAGCTCCCTGGGCCAGGAGACGCGCTTCGGCTTGGTCTTTGCGCCCTCCTCCACCTCGCCTAGCTGCACGTAGTGGCCGTAGGGGCCACGCAGCAGCAGCACGGGCTGCTTCGTTTCGGGATGTGCGCCGAGTTCTCGCCTGGCCTCGCCCGCTTCCTCCTCGCCGCCGAGGCTGCGCGTGTAGTCGCACTCGGGGTAGCCGGTGCAGCCGATGAAGCTGCCGCGCTTGCCGAGCCGTTTGGACAGGGGCTTGCCGCATTTCGGGCAGGCCTCCTCGAGCACCTCGGTGCCGGGGCGCTCGACGTCCTTCTTGTCGGCGAGCAGCTTGTTGAAGCCTTTCCAGAACTCGTCCAGCACCGGGATCCAATCGCGCTTGCCCTCGGAGATTTCGTCGAGCTCGTCCTCGAGGTGCGCGGTGAAGCCGTAATCGACGTAGCGCGTGAAGTGCTCGGTGAGGAATTTGTTGACCACGCGCCCGACGTCGGTGGGCATGAAGCGCTTCTTGTCGAGCACGGCGTATTCGCGCGCCTGCAGGGTGGAAATGATGGTCGCGTAGGTCGAGGGGCGGCCGATGCCGTGTTCTTCGAGCGACTTGACCAGGCTGGCCTCGGAGTAGCGCGGCGGCGGCTGGGTGAAGTGCTGCTCACCGTAGAGCTTGTCCAGCGGCAGCGTGTCGCCCTCGGCGAGCGGCGGCAGCTTGCCACCCTCCTCCTCCTCGGCGTCGTCCACGTCCTCCATGTACACGCCGATGAAGCCGGGGAACACCAGCGTCTGGCCCGAGGCGCGGAATAGCGTGGTGTCGCCGCCGAGGCGGATGTCCACGCTCACGGTGTCGAAGCGCGCGGGCGCCATCTGGCACGCGAGGGTGCGCTTCCACACCATCTCGTAGAGGCGCGCCTGGTCGGCGCTGAGGTGATCGCGGATGCTGTCCGGCGTGCGCAAAATCGAGGTCGGGCGGATCGCCTCGTGTGCCTCCTGCGCGTTTTTCGATTTGCTCTTGTAGACGGGCTGCTTGCCCGGCAGGTAATCGGCGGCGAAGTTGTCCTTGATGTAATCCCGGATCTCGGCGACGGCCTCGTTCGCGAGGTTCACCGAGTCGGTACGCATGTAGGTGATGAGGCCGATGGTCTGGCCGCCGATATCCACGCCCTCGTACAGCGACTGCGCGGTGCGCATGGTGCGCTCCGCAGACATTCCGAGCTTGCGCACCGCCTCCTGCTGCAGGGTGGAGGTGGTGAAGGGCGCGGCGGCGTAGCGTTGCTTGGCTTTTTTCTCGACGCGCGCCACCTTGGGCGGCAGCTTGGCGTCCGAAAGCTTGGCGTGGATCGCGTCGTATTCGGCCTGGCTGCCGATGGAGAGCTGCTCGAGCTTCTTGCCCTGGTACTGGAACAGCCTCGCGGTGAACGGGATACCGAGCTTTTGGCTGTCGAGGTGCACCGTCCAGTATTCCTGACTCCTGAATTTCTCGATCTCAAGTTCGCGCTCGACGATCAGGCGCAAGGCCGGACTCTGCACGCGGCCCGCGGACAGGCCGGGGCGGATTTTGCGCCACAGCAGCGGCGACAGGCTGAAGCCGACCAGGTAGTCGAGTGCGCGCCGAGCCTGCTGCGCATTCACCAGCGGCAGCGAGATTTCTCGAGGGTGAGCGACCGCTTCGCGCACCGCCGACTGGGTGATCTCGTAGAACACCACGCGCTGCATCTTCTTGCCCTTGAGCGCACGCTTGCCCTTCAGCAACTCGGAAATATGCCAGGCGATCGCCTCTCCTTCGCGGTCAGGGTCGGGTGCTAGCAGGATATTGTCGGCCTCGGCGGCAGCCTTCGCGATCGCGTCGACATGCTTGCTGTTGCGCGCGATGGTCTCGTACTGCATCGCGAAATTGTTGTCGGGGTCGACCGCGCCGGTCTTGGGCACGAGGTCGCGCACATGCCCGTACGAGGCGAGCACTTCGAAATCCTTGCCCAGGTATTTTTTGAGGGTCTTGGCCTTGGCCGGGGATTCGACGATCAGGAGGTTGGTTGCCATGCGCGATATTCGTTTAATGCAGTTGCGTGGAGTGCATCGGGGAGAGCAACTCTTCGACCAGCAAGGGGTCGAGGTCCTGATGGCGGTTCCACAGCACCATCAGCATGATGAGCTTGAGCCGGTCCAGCCCGAGGTTCTCGCGTTGCAGCGCGACGGCGCGGTCGATGATCATCTCGCGTTCGACGGCGGAGATCATGTGCTGCTGCTCGGCGAACATCAGGAACTGGCGCGCCTCGAAGCCGATGCGCTGCAGTTCCAGTCCGGCAAAATGGCGCAGGCCGGCGTGCTCGAGGCTGGCCGGGTAATTTTCCGGGTTCTGCTGCTGCAGGTCGGACAGCCAGGTCAGCGCCTCGCTGATTTCCTCGCCCTCGAAGCCGGCGGCGGAAAGTTTGCGCGACAGTTTGTCCGGCTCCGGATAGCTCCCGGCGTCGAAGTAGCTTTCGAATAAGTACATCAGGATTTCAAACATGGTCTGCGCGAAATATTTATTTTAATTAATGCGTTGGTACTGTCCGCCGGGCAGCGCGCTGATGCGCCCTTCCAGCTCGAGTGTCAACAGCATGGCGGATAGCTCGCTTACCGTCAAGCCGCAGCGCGCGCCAAGCGTGTCCAGATCGACCGGATCGAAACCGATTAGTTCCAGTAGTGCGGAGTCTGCGCCTTGCTGCGTCGCGGGGAGGGGTGGGGCGGGCAGGCCGCCCAGTTCCTCGAGAATGTCCTGCGCGGTCTCGACCAGCTTCGCGCCCTGCTTGAGCAGCGCATGGCAGCCCTTGCTCTGCGGTGCATGGATCGAACCGGGAATCGCGAACACTTCCCTGCCCTGCTCCAGCGCGAGCCGCGCGGTGATCAGCGAGCCGCTCTGCAGTGACGCCTCCACGACCAGACAGCCTGAGCTCATGCCGCTGATGATGCGGTTGCGGCGCGGGAAGTTGGCGGCTAGCGGAGGGGTGCCAAGCGGGAATTCCGAGACCAACGCGCCCCGGCCGGCGAGCGCATGTGCGAGGTCGCGGTTCGCGGCGGGATAGACCTTGTCGAGCCCGGTGCCGACCACGGCGATGCTGCTGCCGCAATTGTTCCCTTGGCAGCTCAACGCGCCACGATGCGCGGCGGCATCGATGCCGTGCGCCATGCCGCTGATGACGCATAGCCCGGCATTGCTCAGTGATCTGGCGAAGGCCTCGGCGTTGCTGAGGCCCTGCGGCGTCGCGTTGCGGCTGCCGACCACGGCCAGTGCGGGACGGTTGAGCAGGTCGAGCCGTCCCTTCACATAAAGCAGCAGCGGCGGGTCGGAGGTGTTCAGCAGGGCTTGCGGGTATTCGCCGTCGGCGAGGGTGACGATGCGGTTGCTGCCGTCTTCCAGCCAGGTGATGGTGGCGGCGAGCGAGGCCTCATCGATGTCTTTGCCGATCTCGGCGGCGACTCCGGGCTTGACGAAGGCTCTGAGTGAGCCGGTGGAGGCGGCGAACACCGCCTCGGGCGAACCGAACTCCTTCAGCAGGCGGCGCGCGCCTTCTCCGCCCAGGCCATGCGTCAGGCTGAGCGCCAGCCAGGCCTTGAGCGAAGCGTCTAAGGGCATCAGGGGGTTTGGGCGCGATCCAGCAGTTGCACCGGCAGGCGGGTATTCATCACCAGCGCGTACGAGACCTTGTCGAACACGCGGAACACGAACGCCAGGCCGTAGCGTTCGTCCGGCAGGGTGAATTTTTCGCCTTCGTTCTTCACTTCCTCACCCTTGTGGTACAGAGCGAGCACATGGCCGCTTTCCAGGCCGTCACGCTTGCCCTTACTCAGGGTGATGACGGTATTCTGCCCGGCCTGTGAGACACCGCCGTATACCGAGATGACGCGCGCGGAAATGTTGCCGCCCGGCGCGCGCGGCAGGTAGGTGTTGACGGCGCTGCCGGAAGGTGCGACCAAGCGGTCGCCCGGATTGATTTCCTGCTCGGAGCGGGTGATCACAACGGTGCTGACATCCGCAAAATTGGCCACCTCGGCATTGCCCAGATAGATCGCCTCGATGCCCAGCACTTCATCGGTATCGGGGTCGGTGAAGGTCTTGCCCGGGCGGTAAATCTGCCACTTGTCGCCCTTGTCCTGGGTCAGGCCCTTGGCGAATCCGGTATCGTGAGCTCCGAGGATGACACGGCCTTCGCGCGCGCCGACCAGTCTGGGCGCATCCTTCAGGGCGCTTTCCTCAATGACCAAGGGCTGGCTCAGGAACGGCGCGATGGCGCTGGCGGGGATGCTCGGGATGGCATCGTGGTCGCTGCGGCCTTCGTGCGCACGCGGGGAAAGCTTCACGACATTGCTCGGGGTCGGGGCCGCGGTTTCGCCGGGCTGGCCGATGCGCAGGGTGCCCGTGGCGCGGTCGAGGAGGATGATGTCGCCCGGATAAATCCAGTGCGGATCCTTGATGCTGTCCTTGTTCATGCCCCAGATGTAAGGCCATCTCCAGGGATCCTTGAAGAACTTTCCGGAGATGTCCCACAGGGTGTCACCCTTGACGACTACATGCCGGTCGGGCGCGTCGCTGCGGAGTTCCGGGCGGGTGTCGGGCTGGGCGGCAAAGGCCATGACGGGCAACAACAGGCAAATCAGCGATATAATCTTGCGCATGGAAAACTCCGGCAGAATCAATGTAAAAGGCACGCAATGTTGCCGCGTTGCGTTAAATTCTGCATCCAGTCATATAAATTAGCAAGCATTTATGGAGCGCACATGGCTATCCTGAAAATTCTGCAGTATCCGGACGAGCGGCTGCACAAGGTCGCCAGGAAGGTAGAACGGGTCGATGCAGCCACCCGCAAGCTGGCGCAGGACATGGCGGAAACCATGTATGCCGCGCCCGGGGTCGGCTTGGCGGCGACGCAGGTGGACGTGCACGAGCAGATCATCGTGGTGGATGTTTCCGAGACGCACGACCAGTTGCGGGTGTTCATCAATCCGGAAATCCTCGCCCGTAGCGGCGAGGAGGAAAGCGAGGAAGGCTGTCTGTCGGTGCCGGGCATCTATGAAAAGGTGCGCCGCGCGGAAAAGGTGACGGTGCGCGCTCTCGATGAAAAAGGCGAGCCGTTCACGCTGGAGGCGGACGGCTTCCTGGCGGTCTGCATCCAGCACGAGGTGGATCACCTGCGCGGCAAGGTGTTCGTCGAATACCTCTCGCAACTCAAACAAACCCGCCTCCGCGCCAAGCTGAAGAAGCACCGGCGCGAAACCCTGTAGGTCTAATCACAGTGAAAATCATCTTTGCCGGAACGCCGCAGTTTGCGGCCAGCGCGCTCGCCGCGCTGCTCAAGGAACACCGGATCGTTGCGGTGCTGACCCAGCCGGACCGCCCGGCCGGACGCGGCATGCAGCTGGTTGCCAGTCCGGTGAAACAGCTCGCCCTGCAGCACGGTTTGCCGGTGTTGCAGCCCGCCACCCTGAAGACCGAAGAAGCGCAGCGCGAGATCGCCGCACTCGATGCCGACGTGATGGTCGTGGCCGCCTATGGGTTGATCCTGCCCAAGGCCGTGCTGCAACTGCCGCGCCGCGGCTGCCTCAACATTCATGCGTCGCTGCTGCCGCGCTGGCGCGGTGCGGCGCCGATCCCACGCGCGATCCAGGCGGGCGACAATGAAACCGGCATTACCATCATGCAGATGGACGAGGGGCTGGACACCGGCGACATGCTGTTGCGCCGCGCCTGCCCGATCGCGCCGGACGATACGGCGGCAACGCTGCACGACAAACTGGCGGCGACGGGTGCAGACTGCATCCTCGATGCGCTGCGCCTCTTGCAGGAAGGCAGCCTCGCGCCGGTCAGGCAGGACGATGCGGTGGCGACCTACGCCGCCAAGCTGCTCAAGAGCGAGGCGCAGATCGACTGGCGGCAGGATGCGCGGCAGATCGAGCGCACGGTGCGTGCCTTCAATCCCTTTCCGGTATGCCATGCGAGCCTCAATGGGGTGGCGGTGAAAATCTGGCAGGCCGCGCTGCAGGAAGGCGCGCAAGGCGAGGCGGGCAAGGTGCTGGCGGTGGACAAGCGCGGCATCACGGTGGCCTGCGGCAAGGATGCGCTGCGGCTGGAGGTATTGCAGCGCCCCGGCGGCAAGGCGCAGCCGGCTGCACAGTTCCTGCAGGCCGTACCGGTCAAGCCCAGCGACAGTTTTTTGTAAATGCAGAACGTTCAAATCGCAGCCAGCCAGGTCGTCCGGCAGGTGCTTGCCAGCGGCCGCAACCTCAACCAGGCGCTGGATGAGGCGCTGCGCGGCAAGCGTGACTGGGTACCCGCACAGCGCGCCGCCTTGCAGGATCTGAGCTATGGCACGCTGCGTTTCTATGGCCGGTTGCGCGCGGTACTGGGTTTGCTGCTGCACAAGCCGCTGGAGGATGAGTGGGTGCGCTGCCTGCTGCTGGTGGCGCTCTACCAGCTGCAGCACGGCAAGTCGGCGCAGCACGCGGTGGTCGATCATGCGGTGCGTGCCGCGCAGGACTTGAATCCGCGCGTTGCAGGTCTGGTCAATGCGGTCCTGCGCAACTTCCTGCGCAAGCGGGCAGCCCTGCTGGAACAGGCCGCACGGGATGACGAAGGGCGCTACAGCCATCCGCAGTGGTGGATAGACGAATTGAGTACGCAGTACGGCGAACGCAGCGCGGCGATCCTCGATGAAGGCAACCGGCATCCGCCGATGACCCTGCGCGTCAACCGGCGCCGCGGCACGGTGCAGGAATACCTCACGCAGCTGGCACAGCAGGAGATCGCCGCGCGCCTGATCGAGCCGTGCGCGCTGCTGCTGGACAAGCCGCTGCCGGTCGACAGGCTGCCGGGATTTTTCGACGGCCTCGTCTCGGTGCAGGATGCGGGTGCGCAGCACGCAGCGCGCCTGCTGGATGCGCAGGACGGAATGCGCGTGCTGGACGCCTGCGCCGCGCCCGGCGGCAAGACGGCGCATATCCTTGAAAGCACCGGGGTGCAAATGGTTGCGGTGGACAAGGACGAGGAGCGCCTGCGCCGCGTCGCGGAAAACCTGCAGCGCCTCGGCTTGTCTGCACAGCTTGTGTGCGGCGATGCCGCCACGCCGGATCAGTGGTGGGACGGCAAGGCTTTCCAGCGCATCCTCGCCGATGTGCCCTGCTCCGCATCCGGCGTGGTGCGCCGCCACCCGGACATCAAGTGGCTGCGCCGGCCGGAAGATATTGCCGGGTTTGCCGCGCAACAACTCGATATTCTGAGCGCGCTGTGGCGGCTGCTGGCGCAAGATGGTAAATTGCTCTACGCCACCTGCTCGGTATTCCGGCAGGAAAACGAACAGGTCATTGCGTCGTTCCTGGCGCAACAGCCGGATGCACGGCGTTTGCCGGTAGCCTTGCCGGAAAACAGCACCGGGCAGATGTTGCCCAATGACCAGCACGACGGATTCTTTTATGCATTGCTGCAAAAAATTTAGGTCGCATGGATGGCTGTTGCACAGTGCGCTGCTGGTCTGGCTGTTCATCGCAACGGCTCATGCAGACGGCATTTCCGTCAACAAGGCGGAAGTGCGCCTGGGCGATGAGGGCTATCAGCTTACCGCCAGCTACGACATCAGCCTGACTTTTGCGGCGCAGCAGGCTCTTGCGCGCGGCGTGCCGCTGTATTTCGTGGGCGAGTTCATGCTGACGCGTTCGCGCTGGTACTGGCTGGACGAGGAAATCTTTCAGGGCGAGCAATCGGTCAAGCTTTCCTACAATGCGCTGACGCGGCAGTACCGCATCTCGCGCGGCGCGCTGTTCCAGAATTTCGCCAGCTTCGAGGACGCGCTGAACATGCTGTCCAGGCAGAGCTCGGCGATCATTCCCGCCGAACTGATGAAGAAGGACGGCGACTACACGGCGGCAGTGCGTTTCCGCCTGGATATCGCACAATTGCCGCTGCCGCTGCAGGTGAACGCGTTGACCGGCAAGGATTGGGCGCTCGGTTCCGACTGGTACCGCTGGGTGATCCGCCCGATGGAGATCACCACACGCAGCGAAGGCAAGACGGAGTGACGGCACGGTGAAGTACCTCAATTTCATCAGCATCCTCGTCGGCGGAGTGTTGCTGTACCTGCTGTCCAGCAGCAGCACCAATACCGGCGTGTTTTCCATCAGTTATTACGCGTTGCTCGGCTTGACCGGCCTGTTCGCGTTGTGCCTGGCGGGATTGGTTGGCTATCAGTTGCTGCGCCTGCGCAGCAAGCTCAGGGACAAGGTTTTTGGCGCCCGGCTTACCTTGCGCCTGGTGGTTTTTTTCACCCTGATCGCCGTCCTGCCCGGCATGCTGGTTTACGTGGTCTCGGTGAATTTTCTGGGCAAGAGCATCGAGTCGTGGTTCGACGTGCGCGTCGAAAAGGCGCTGGAGGGCGGACTCAACCTCGGCCGGAGTGGGCTCGACAACAGCCTGAAGGAGCTGACCAAGAAGACCCAGTTCATCGGATTGTTGCTCGCGGAGAAACAGCCGGATCAATACCAGCGCGCACTGGACCAGCTGATCGACGTGAAGGAGGCGCAGGAGGCGGCCTTGTTCAGCGCCAAGGGAAATGTCGTGGCATTTTCCTCCAGCGGCAATGCGCTGATGCCGGAAATGCCGGATGCCGATGCGCTGCGGGCAACGCTGGACAAGGGCGAATACGCGGTGATCGACACCCTGCCGGCGAAAGGGCTGACGCTGCGCGTGCTGCTGAGGGTGAATTCCAATATGCAGCCGGGGGCGCGATATGTGCTGCAGTTTACCCAGCCGGTACCGAAGCAGGTCGAGGCGGATGCCGAGACCGTGCAGGCGGTGTATCGCGATTATCAGGAGCTGACGCTCTCGCGCCTCGGGCTGAAGCGGCTGTACGCGATCACCCTGACGCTGTCGCTGCTGGTGGTGCTGCTGACGGCGGTGTCGGCGGCGTTTTTCATCAGCGAGCGGCTGGGTTCCTCGCTGGAAGCGCTCGCGGATGGCACGCGCGCCGTGGCGCAAGGCGACTTCACCGGCCAGTATCCGATACAGAGCAGCGACGAGCTGGGCGCGCTGACCGGCTTGTTCAACCAGATGACGCAGCAGTTATACGAGGCGAAGCAGGCCAGCGAACAGCAGCAACGCGAGGTGGAAAGCGCCAAGGGCTACTTGGAAAGCGTGCTGACCCACCTGTCTTCCGGGGTGCTGGCGCTGGACAATGAGTTGCGGCTGCGTTCGGTGAATACCAGTGCGGCGCAGATTCTTGCCGTGCCACTGCACGAGATGCAGCGCATGTCGCTGGCCCAAATCGCCGAAAAGCACAGCCTGCTGAAACCGTTCTGCAATACCATCATGGAGGCGTTCGGCGAGGCGACCAACTGCGAGTGGCAGCGGCAGATCGAACGCCTGAGCAGGAACGGCAACCAGATCCTGCTGATGCGCGGCACCCGCCTGCCGCAGGGTGGCGATGCGGGCTATGTGGTCGTGTTCGATGACGTCAGCCACCTGCTGAAGGCTGAGCGGCAGGCGGCATGGGGCGAGGTGGCGCGCCGTCTCGCGCACGAAATCAAGAACCCGCTCACCCCGATCCAGCTTTCGGCGGAGCGCCTGCAGCACAAACTCGGCGGCAAGCTCGATGAGGACAACGCACAACTGCTGCGGCGCGCCACGGAGACCATCGTCAGCCAGGTTGGCGCGATGAAGAACATGGTGAGCGACTTTGCCGATTACGCGCGCGGCCCCTCGTTGAAGCTGGCGCGCCTGGATATGCACAAACTGATCCGGGAGGTGCTGGGGCTGTACGAGGCGAATGCCATCCCCAACATGCTGAAACTGGAAGCGTCGCGCAGCGAGGTCAACGGCGATGCCACCCGTCTGCGCCAGGTCATCCACAACCTGCTGCAGAATGCGCAGGATGCGTTGCAGGGCGTCGCGCAGCCGCAAATAACGCTGAGCACCGCGGTGCACCAGGGCGAGATACACCTGCGCGTCGAGGATAACGGCGCGGGCTTTCCGGAGAGCGTGCTGTCGCGCGCCTTTGAACCATACATGACGACCAAGACCAAAGGTACCGGACTGGGGCTGGCGATCGTGAAAAAAATTGTGGAGGAGCATGGCGGACGCATCGGCATCGAAAACAACGCAAGCGGCGGGGCGCGGGTCAACATACACCTGCCTCTGGCCGAGGAAGGAGAATAATGGCTAGCAAGCAAATTCTGGTGGTGGACGACGAGGTCGGCATTCGCGAGCTGCTTTCGGAAATCCTGTTCGACGAGGGTTACCAGGTGCACCTGGCGGAAAACGCCGCGCAGGCGCGCGCTTTCCGCAATGAACGCGAGCCGGATGTGGTGCTGCTCGACATCTGGATGCCGGACACCGATGGCGTGACCCTGCTCAAGGAGTGGGTCGAGCAGGATTTGCTGACCATGCCCGTCGTGATGATGTCGGGCCATGGCACCATCGAGACGGCGGTCGAGGCGACGCGCATCGGCGCGGTTGATTTTCTGGAAAAACCCATCGCGCTGCAAAAGCTGCTCAGCACCATTGCCAAGGCGGTCAGGGAGGGAGCGCCCAAGCCGCAGGTTCAGCCTGCCGAGGCGCAGAGCCAGCAGATCACCCTGAGCATCGACGGCCAGACGCAGCAGTTTTTCCTGCCGCTGGATCTGCCCTTGCGTGAGGCGCGTGAGCACTTCGATGCGCTCTATTTCGACTACCATTTGCGCAAGGAGGCCGGCAACGTCACGCGGGTAGCCGAAAAAGTCGGCCTGGAGCGCACCCATCTTTACCGCAAACTCAAGCAATTAGGCATTAAATTTGCCAAAAAGGGGGGCGAAGGCGAATCACAGTAGGAAGCCATGGCAGCGGTGTTGCGGTATAATCGTCGACCCTAACGGATTTACACGACCAACCCACAGGATATTCTGGAGACCATAGACCATGGCCGCGACACGCAACATCACCCCTCCCAAGTTCAACGACATTACCGGCGCGATCCGGATGCTGGCAGTGGATGCTGTGCAAAAGGCGAATTCCGGCCATCCCGGCGCGCCGATGGGCATGGCGGAAATCGCCGAGGTGCTGTGGAACCGCCACCTGCGCCACAATCCGGCCAACCCCAAGTGGCCCGACCGCGACCGTTTCATCCTGTCCAACGGGCATGGCTCGATGCTGGTCTATGCCCTGCTGCATCTGTCTGGCTACGACCTGCCAATGGATGAACTGAAGCGCTTCCGCCAGATGCATTCCCGCACCCCGGGCCACCCCGAATACGGCTACACGCCGGGCGTGGAAACTACCGGCGGCCCGCTCGGCCAGGGCATCACCAATGCGGTGGGCATGGCGATGGCGGAAAAGCTGCTGGCTGCCGAATTCAACCGGCCCGGCCACGAAATCGTCAACCACTACACCTACGTGTTCATGGGCGACGGTTGCATGATGGAAGGCATCTCGCATGAAGCTTGTGCGCTGGCGGGCACCTGGGGGCTGGGCAAGCTGGTTGCCTTCTGGGACGACAACGGCATTTCCATCGACGGCCATACCGACGGCTGGTTCACCGACGATACGCCGAAGCGCTTCGAGGCGTACGGCTGGCACGTGGTCGCCGACGTGAACGGCCACGACCCGGAGGCGGTCGATGCCGCGATCAAGGCGGGCAAGGCCGTGACCGACAAGCCCACCCTGATCTGCTGCAAGACGATTATTGGAGCAGGATCTCCGAATAAAGCAGGCACCCATGACGTGCACGGTGCCGCGCTGGGCAACGACGAAGTCGCCGCGACGCGCGAATACATCGGCTGGAAGTATCCGCCGTTCGAGATTCCCCAGCATGTCTATGACGCTTGGGATGCGCGCACCAAAGGTGAGGGCCTGGAGACGCTGTGGAACAACAAGTTTGTCGAGTACCGCGCCGCATTCCCGAAAGAGGCTGCCGAATTCGTGCGCCGCATCAAGGGAGAGCTGCCTTTCAACTGGCCGGCTCATATTGACGGCGTGATTTCGGCGATCAACGAGAAAGCCGAAACCATCGCGACCCGCAAGGCTTCGCAGAATGCCATCAACGCGCTGGCTCCGGCGCTGCCGGAATTCCTTGGCGGCTCGGCCGACCTGACCGGTTCCAACCTGACCAACTGGACGGGCTGCAAGCATATCCGCGGCAAGAGCACCGGCAACTACATCAGCTACGGCGTGCGCGAATTCGGCATGGCGCACATTATGAACGGCATGGCCCTGCACGGTGGCTTCCTGCCGTTCGGCGGCACCTTCCTGATGTTCTCGGAATACGCACGCAACGCGCTGCGTATGTCTGCATTGATGAAGCAGCGCGTAATCTATGTGTTCACCCACGATTCCATCGGTCTCGGCGAGGACGGCCCGACGCACCAGCCGGTCGAGCAGACCGCGACCCTGCGCCACATCCCCAACATGGAGGTCTGGCGTCCGTGCGACACGGTGGAATCCGTCGTCGCCTGGGCTGCCGCAGTCGAGCGCCGGGACGGCCCGAGCAGCCTGATTTTCAGCCGCCAGAACCTGGCGTTCCAGAAGCGCGACAAGCCGCAGATCATCAATATCCGCAGGGGTGCTTACGTGCTGTCCGAAGCACCGGGCGGCAAGCCGCAGGCGGTGATCATCGCCACCGGATCGGAAGTGGCGCTGGCCATGGAGGCACAAAAGTCGCTGGCCGCCGAAGGCGTCAGCGTGCGCGTGGTGTCGATGCCTTCCACCAGCGTGTTCGACAAGCAGGACCAAGCCTACCGGGACAGCGTGCTGCCCAGGGGCGTGAAGCGCGTTGCGGTCGAAGCGGGCGTGACCGGCGGCTGGTACAAGTATGTCGGCCTGGACGGGGCGGTCGTGGGCATGGATTGCTTCGGCGAATCTGCGCCGGCCGGCGAACTGTTCAAGCATTTCGGTTTCACCGCCGCCAACGTGGCGGAGACGGTGAAGAAAGTGATTGGCGCATGAGATGGCGTGAGCCTGTGTCGACGCAAAGGATTATTAATTACTGAGGAGAATGAAATGACAATTCGTGTCGGTATCAATGGATTCGGCCGCATCGGGCGCATGGTGTTGCGCGCGGCGGTACAGGACTTCGCTGACATTGAGGTCGTGGGCATCAACGACCTGCTCGAGCCGGACTACCTGGCCTACATGCTGAGCTACGATTCAGTACACGGCCGCTTCAAGGGTACGGTTTCTGTCGAGGGCAATACCCTGATCGTCAACGGCAAGAAGATCCGCCTGACAGCCGAGAAGGATCCCGCCAACCTGAAGTGGAGCGAAGTCGGCGCGGACCTCGTGATCGAGTGTACCGGCCTGTTCCTGACCAGGGAGACCTGCGAGAAGCATATCGCCGCCGGTGCGAAGAAGGTCGTGCAATCCGCGCCTTCCAAGGACGACACGCCGATGTTCGTGTACGGGGTGAACCATGACAAGTACGCAGGCGAGAAGATCGTCTCCGCGGCTTCCTGCACCACCAATGCGCTGGCGCCGGTCGCCAAGGTGCTGAACGATACCTTCGGCGTCAAGCGTGGCCTGATGACCACGGTGCATGCGGCGACCGCGACGCAGAAGACCGTGGACGGCCCGTCCAACAAGGACTGGCGCGGCGGCCGTGGCATCCTCGAGAACATCATCCCGTCCTCGACTGGCGCGGCCAAGGCCGTGGGCAAGGTAATCCCCGAGCTGAACAAGAAGCTCACCGGGATGGCTTTCCGCGTGCCGACCTCCGACGTGTCCGTGGTTGACTTGACGGTCGAGTTGAACAAGGCCGCGAGCTACGAGGAAATCTGCGCCGCGATGAAGGCGGCCTCCGAGAACGGTCCGCTGAAGGGCGTGCTGGGTTACACCGCTGACAAGGTGGTCGCCACCGACTTCCGCGGCCATACCTGCCCGTCCATCTTCGACGCCGACGCGGGCATCGCACTCGACCCGACCTTCGTCAAGGTGGTCGCGTGGTACGACAACGAGTACGGCTATACCTGCAACCTGATGCGTCTGGTAAGGCACGTCGCAAAATAAACCGTGAAATGCCCGTCTCCCTTGCCGGGAAGACGGGCTTCTCGTTTCAAGCGGCGTGAGTTGTAAGGCCTGGCTTCGCGCCAGCCCTTACCGTTTACTTAAATTCAGGAGAAAGAAAATGTCCGTAATCAAAATGACCGATCTGGATCTCAGGGGCAAACGCGTCCTGATCCGTTCCGATCTCAACGTGCCGGTCAAGGACGGCAATGTGACCTCCGACGTGCGCATCACCGCGTCGATGGCGACCATCAATGCAGCCATGCAGGCCGGCGCGCGCGTGATGGTGACCTCGCACCTGGGACGTCCGGAAGAAGGCGTCTACTCGGAGGAAAACTCGCTCAAGCCGGTGGCGCATGTCATCGCCGACAAGCTGGGCAAGCCGGTGCGCCTGATCAAGGACTGGATCGACGGCGGCTTCAGCGTCGCCGAGGGCGAACTGGTGCTGCTGGAGAACTGCCGCTTCAACAAGGGCGAGAAGAAGAACGTCGAGGACACGGCGCGGAAATACGCGGCCCTGTGCGACGTGTTCGTGATGGATGCTTTCGGCACTGCGCACCGCGCGGAGGCCTCGACCCACGGCGTGGCGAAGTACGCGCCGGTCGCGGCGGCCGGCATCCTGCTCATGGAAGAACTGGACGCGCTGTCCAAGGCGCTGCTCAATCCGGCGCGCCCGATGGTGGCCATCGTCGGTGGCAGCAAGGTATCCACCAAGCTGACCGTGCTCGAATCGCTGTCCGAGAAATGCGAACAGCTGGTGGTCGGCGGCGGCATCGCCAACACCTTCCTCAAGGCCGCGGGCAAGAACGTCGGCAAGTCGCTGTGCGAGGACGACCTGGTGCCGACCGCACAGGAACTGATGCAGCTGATGCTGGCGCGCGGCGCCTCCATTCCCCTTGCGACGGACGTGGTGGTCGGCAAGAAGTTCGATGCCAACGAACCTGCCGTATTGAAGGGCGCGGATGAGGTGGCAGACGACGACATGATCTTCGACATCGGCCCGCAATCCGCGCAGGAGCTGGCCGACATCATCATGAAGGCCGGCACCGTAGTGTGGAACGGCCCGGTCGGCGTGTTCGAGTTCGACCAGTTCGGCGAAGGCACCAAAAAAATCGCCACGGCGATCGCGGAAACCCCGGCCTTCACGCTCGCGGGCGGCGGCGACACCATCGCCGCGATCCAGAAGTACGGTATCTACGACAAGGTCTCCTACATCTCCACCGCGGGCGGCGCTTTCCTGGAATTCCTCGAGGGCAAGAAACTGCCTGCCGTGGAAATCCTCGAGCAGCGTGCGGCGGAATCCGGCCGCGGCTGTATCGGCGAATGAACACGCTGCGCAGAACAAAGATCGTCACCACCCTCGGGCCTGCCTCCAGCAGCCGGGAAGTCCTTGAGCGCATGATTCGCGCCGGGGTTGACCTGGTGCGGATGAACTTCTCGCATGGCTCGGTGCAGGATCATGTGCAGCGCGCCGAGACGGTGCGCGCGGCAGCTGCGGCGGTGGGCCGCACCGTGGGGATACTTGCCGACCTGCAGGGTCCCAAGATCCGCGTACGCAAGTTCGAGAACGGCAAGATCGTGCTGAACAAGGGCGACATCTTCATCCTCGATGCCGCGCTGGACGGCCTGGGCAACCAGGAGCGCGTCGGGCTGGACTACAAGGACCTGCCCAAGGATGTGGGGCCGGGCTCGGTGCTGCTGCTCAACGACGGCATGCTTGAATTCGACGTTGTCGAGGTAAGGGGTGCCGAGGTGGTCTGCAGGGTGGTGCGCGGCGGCGTGCTGTCCAACAACAAGGGCATCAACCGCAAGGGCGGCGGCCTGACCGCGCCCGCACTGACCGACAAGGATAAGGAAGACATCAAGACAGCCGCCTTGATCAAGGCGGACTACCTCGCGGTGTCCTTTCCGCGCAACGGCGACGACATGCGCCTGGCGCGCGAGCTGATGCACGAAGCGGGCGGCAAGAGCCTGGTGATGGCCAAGATCGAGCGCGCCGAGGCCATACCCCTGCTGGGCGAGATCATCGATGCGTCCGACGCCATCATGGTGGCGCGCGGCGACCTCTCCGTGGAAGTCGGCGACGCGGCCGTGCCCGGCCTGCAGAAGAAGATGATCAGGATGGCGCGCGCGAAGAACCGCCTGGTGATCACCGCCACGCAGATGATGGAGTCGATGATCACGGCGCCAATCCCGACAAGGGCGGAGGTCTCCGACGTGGCCAACGCCGTGCTGGACGGCACCGATGCTGTGATGCTGTCCGCGGAGACGGCGGTGGGCGACTACCCGGTGGAGACCGTGGAGGCCATGGCGCGCATCTGCCTGAATGCGGAAAAGGAGCTCGAGGAGATCGGGATAGAGCAATGCCTGTCGCGCGGCAAGTTCACGCGCATCGACCAGTCCATCGCGATGTCCGCGCTGTATGCCGCCTCGCACTTCAGGATCAAGGCCATCGTGGCGCTGACCCAGTCCGGCAGCACCGCGCTGTGGATGTCGCGCCTCAGTACCCATGTGCCGATCTTTGCCCTGACGCCGATCGAGGCGACCCTGACCAAGGTCACCCTGTTCAGCGGCGTGCATCCGATCGCATTCGAGTCGAGCTCCAAGGACCCGTCGGCGACGCTGCACCAGGCAGAGGAGGAGCTGCTGCGCCTCGGCCTGGTGGCGGAGGGAGACTTGATGGTGATGACCGTGGGCGAGGCCATAGGCCGTTCCGGGCACACCAACACGATGAAGATCGTGCGGGTCGGCGATCACCGCAAGCACTGAATTTGATTTTGACTAATTAGCTAGGAGAAAAATATGGCACTCGTATCACTGCGCCAATTGCTGGACCATGCGGCGGAACACGGCTACGGCCTGCCCGCCTTCAACGTGAACAACCTCGAGCAGGTCAAGGCCATCATGGAGGCGGCCGACGAAACCAACAGCCCGGTCATCATGCAGGGCTCGGCCGGCGCGCGCAAATACGCCGGCGAGGCCTTCCTGCGCCACCTCATCGAGGCCGCGGTGGAGTCCTATCCGCATATCCCGGTGGTGATGCACCAGGACCACGGCGCATCGCCCGCGATCTGCATCCAGGCGATCAAGTCCGGCTTTTCCAGCGTGATGATGGACGGCTCGCTGATGACCGACGGCAAGACGCCGTCCACCTTCGAGTACAACGTCAACACCACGCGCAGCGTGGTGGACATGTCGCACGCGGTCGGCGTCTCCGTCGAGGGCGAGCTCGGCTGTCTGGGTTCGCTCGAATCCGGCCACGGCGAGAAGGAAGACGGCCACGGCGCGGAAGGTGCGCTCTCCCAGGATCAATTGTTGACCGACCCGAACGAGGCCGCCGAATTCGTCAAGGCCACCCAGGTGGACGCCTTGGCGATCGCGATCGGCACCTCGCATGGCGCCTACAAGTTCACCCGTCCGCCAACCGGTGCGGTGCTGCGCATCGACCGCATCAAGGAAATCCACGCGCGCATCCCCAACACCCACCTGGTGATGCACGGTTCGTCGAGCGTGCCGCAGGAATGGCTCAAGGTCATCAACGAATTCGGCGGCGCGATGGGCGAGACCTACGGCGTGCCGGTTGAAGAAATTGTGGAGGGCATCAAGCACGGCGTGCGCAAGGTCAACATCGACACCGACCTGCGCATGGCCTCGACCGGTGCGACCCGCCGCTACCTCGCGCAGAACCCCAAGGACTTCGACCCACGCAAGTTCCTCGCCGCCACCACCAAGGCGATGAAGGAAATCTGCAAGGCGCGCTACGAAGCCTTCGGCTGCGCCGGACAGGCCGCGAAGATCAAGCCGATCTCGCTGGACGCGATGGTAACCCGCTACGCCAAGGGCGAGCTGAACGCGATCATCAAGTAAGCTCGTTTCTCTCGCTAAACAGAAAGCGGCCGACAGGCCGCTTTTTGTTTGCCGGGATTACAAGGGAGAGATGCCGGCGCGCACCGTTGCCTTGTCTAGCGCGGGAGAACACAGCTCGATGAAGCGATAGGCGAAGCTGCGCAGATAATGTCCGCGCCGCAACGCGATATACGTGGTATTCGCGCTGAACAGGTGCGAAGCGCCCAGCAGGCGTAGATCGGTGTCCTTGGCCGGGTTGAATGCCATCGAGGCGATGATGCCGATGCCCATTCCCAGTTCCACGTAAGTCTTGATGACGTCGGCATCGAGTGCGGACATCACGATCTCCGGCGCGATACCGGCTTCGGCAAACGACTGGTCGATCTTCGTTCGCCCGGTCAATCCCTCGTGATAGGTGACGATGGGGTATTCGGCAATTTTCTTCAGGGTCAGCGCCCTGATTTTCTCCAGAGGATGACCGGCCGGCACGATCACCGCGTGGTGCCAGGAGTAATAGGGGAACGAGTCGAGCCGGGTGACATCGGACAAGGCTTCCGTTGCCACGCCGATGTCCGCTTCGCCGGAGAGCAGCATCGCGACGATCTCGCTCGGCCCGGCTTGGTGCAGCTTGAGATGCACCTTGGGGAAGGCCTTCTTGAATTCGGTAATGACTTTCGGCAGGGCATAGCGCGCCTGCGTATGCGTGGCGATGACGGTGAGCTGGCCTTCGTCACGCTTGCTGTATTGCTCGACGAGGTTCTTGATGTTGTTCGCGTCGAGCAGGATGCGCTCGGCGATTTCCAGCAGTTCGCGCCCCGGATCGGTCAGCCCGAGCAGGCGCTTACCCTTGCGCACGAACAGCTCAACGCCGAGCTCGTCCTCCAGGTCCTTGATGTGCTTGGACACGCCGGACTGCGAGGTGAACAGCGCGTTACCGACTTCGGTGAGGTTGAAGTTGCAGCGCGCGGTTTCGCGGATGATCCTGAGTTGCTGGAAGTTCATGTTGCGTCTCCTGTCTCGAACACGCGGAACTGGCGCGGGCGGATGAACACCCTGTCGCCGTCCGCCAGCGGCGCGGCATCGAAGCGTTCGCGGGAAAGCTCGATCTCGATGAACTCGCTGCCGGCATCCGGGGCGACTTCCACGCGCACCACCGCTCCGATGGCGCGCACCAGTTTAACCTCTACAGGTAGCGCCGTGTCGTCCTGCGGCGTGCGGCCGATGTCGATGTCGTGCGGGCGAACATACGCTACCGCGTCGCCGTGCTGTTCCGACCATGGCGCGTGGTCGCGACCGTGAAACAGGTTCACGTTGCCGATGAACCGGTATACGAACGGCGTGGCAGGTTGCGCGTACACCTCGTCCGGCGTGCCGGCCTGCTCGATCCTGCCCCGGTTCATCACCACCACGCGGTCGGCCACTTCGAGCGCCTCCTCCTGGTCGTGCGTGACGAACACGCTGGTTACATGCAACTCGTCGTGCAAACGGCGCAGCCAGCGGCGCAGCTCCTTGCGCACCTGCGCATCAAGCGCGCCAAACGGCTCGTCGAGCAGCAAGATCTTCGGCTCGACCGCGAGCGAACGCGCCAGCGCGATGCGCTGCCGCTGACCGCCGGAGAGCTGCGCCGGATAACGGTCCGCAAGGAAATTCAATTGCACGAGATTCAATAATTCATGCACGCGGCATTTGATCTCGGCCTCGCTCGGGCGCTGTTTTTTCGGCTTCACGCGCAGGCCGAACGCGACGTTCTCGAACACCGTCATGTGGCGGAACAGCGCGTAATGCTGGAACACGAAGCCGACGTTGCGCTCGCGCGCGTCGCGGCTCTCGACATCCTCGCCGTGAAACAGCAGCCTGCCGGAATCGGCGACATCCAGCCCGCCGATGATGCGCAGCAGCGAAGTCTTGCCGCAGCCGGAAGGGCCGAGCAGCGCGATCAGCTCGCCGCTCCCCACTTCGAGGTTGATGTCATCCAGCGCCTTGTACGCGCCGAAATGCTTGTTCAGATTCTGTATCGTGATGCTCATTTCCTTACTCCGTGACGCAAGTTCATGTAGGGTGGATAAGACCGAAAGCCGCATCCACCTTTGCGATGGTGGATGCGCGCGTTGCGCTTATCCACCCTACTTTTTGCTTTTATGCTCCGTGCAAAGGCTCTCCCGCCCGTTTTGCCTGCCACTCAACCGCCGCCTTCACCCCCAGCGTCACCAGCGCCAGCAGGGCCAGCAGCGAGGCCACGCTGAACGCGGCGGCGAAGTTGTATTCGTTGTAGAGGATCTCGACATGCAGCGGCATGGTGTTGGTCAATCCGCGGATATGACCGGACACCACCGAAACCGCGCCGAATTCGCCCATCGCGCGCGCGTTGCACAGAATCACGCCGTACAGCAGCCCCCACTTGATGCCGGGCAGGGTCACGCGGCGGAACGCCTGCCAGCCGGACGCGCCGAGCGAGATCGCGGCCTCTTCCTCCTCCTTGCCCTGCGCCTGCATCAATGGGATCAATTCGCGCGCGACGAACGGGAAGGTCACGAACACGGTCGCGAGCACAATGCCGGGCACCGCGAAGATCAGCCTGATGTCGTGTTCCAGCAGCCACGGCCCGAACCAGCCCTGCGCGCCGAACAGCAGCACGTAGATCAGGCCGGACACCACCGGGCTGACCGCGAACGGCAGGTCGATCAGCGTGATGAGCAGGCTCTTGCCCCTGAACTCGAACTTGGCGATCGCCCAGGCCGCCGTCACGCCGAACACCAGGTTCGCGGGAACCGCGATGGCGGCGACGAGCAGCGTGAGCTTGATCGCCTCCCATGCGTCGGGCTCCTGCAAGGCCGCCCAGTACAGCGGCCAGCCCTTCTTGAACGCCTCGTAGAACACCGCGAACAGCGGGATGCAGAGGAACAGCACGAGGTAGCCGAGCGCGATGCCGGTCAGCAGCAGCGTGACGCCGCGCGATTCGTGCGTGGAAATGCGTCGCTGTATGGATGGGCTCGAAGACATCATCTTGCTCCTTTGCGGCTCGCCCACCATTGCAGGCCGTTGATCGCGAGCAGCAGCGCGAACGAGATCAGCAGCATCACCACCGCAATGGCCGTCGCGCCTGCGTAGTCGTATTGCTCCAGCTTGGCGACGATCAGCAGCGGCGCGATTTCGGAGGCGTAGGGCATGTTGCCCGCGATGAAGATCACCGAGCCGTATTCGCCGATGGCGCGCGCGAAGGCCAGCGCGAAGCCGGTCAGCAGCGCCGGGAAGATCGCCGGGAAGATCACGCGGCGGAACACGTCCCAGCGCGAAGCACCCAGGCTCGCTGCCGCCTCTTCGACCTCGGCCTCCACGTCGGCCAGCACCGGCTGCACCGTGCGCACCACGAACGGCAGGCCGATGAAGGTCAGCGCGACCACGATACCCAGCGGGGTGTAGGCCACCTTGATGTCGTGCGCGGCGAAATGCTGGCCGAGCCAGCCGTTGGGCGCATACAGCGTCGCCAGCACGATACCCGCCACGGCAGTCGGCAGCGCGAACGGCAAGTCGACCAGCGCATCGATGAGGCACTTGCCGGGGAAGCGGTAGCGCACCAGCACCCAGGCCACGATCAGCCCGAAGACGGCATTCACCAAGGCGGCGGCGAATGAAGCGAAGAAAGTAACCTTCAGTGAGGCGACCACGCGTTCGCCAGTGGCGACCTCCCAGAAGCCGCCCCAGCCCAGCGCCGCGGTCTTGAAGAACAGCGAAGACAGCGGGATCAGCACGATCAGCGAGAGATACAGCAGCGTGAAGCCCAGCGCCAGATTGAAGCCGGGCAGCACGCTGTGCGCCTTGAATTGCGCCATCGGATATTCCTTGAAGTTGAATTGGCGTGCAGTCTAGCGAGGCAATCCGGTGCAGAAAAATAACAAATTCTTCATTGGTTATCTGTTTTCGGAATAAGCGCCTACTTCCTGCCGTAAATCTGGTCGAACACTCCGCCGTCGTCGAAGTGTTTTTTCTGCACCTTGGCCCAGCCGCCGAATACCGCGTCGATGGTGATCAGGTTCAGCCTCGGAAACTGCCTCGCGTATTTCTCGGCCACCTTGGCATCGGTCGGGCGGTAGTAGTTCTGCGCCGCGATCTCCTGGCCTTCCGGGGAATAGAGGTATTCGAGATAGGCTTCCGCGACCTTGCGCGTGCCGTGCTTGTCCGCATTCTTGTCCACCACGGTGACCGGCGGCTCGGCGAGGATGCTCAGGCTGGGTGCGATGATGTCGAACTTGTCCGGGCCGAGTTCCTTGACCGCGAGATAGGCCTCGTTCTCCCAGGCCAGCAGCACGTCGCCGATGCCGCGCTCGACGAAGGTGGTGGTGGAGCCGCGCGCGCCGGAATCCAGCACCGGCACGTTGGCGAACAGCTTGCCGACGAATTCCTTCGCCTTGGCCTCGTCGTTGCCGTTGTGCTTCAGCGCGTAGCCCCAGGCTGCGAGGTAGTTCCAGCGTGCGCCTCCGGAGGTCTTGGGGTTGGGCGTGATGACGGCGATGCCAGGCTTGACCAGGTCGCTCCAGTCCCTGATGGCCTTTGGGTTGTCCTTGCGCACCAGGAACACGATGGTCGAGGTGTAGGGCGCGCTGTTGTGCGGCAGCCGCTTCTGCCAGTCCGCCGGGATCAGCCAGCCCTTTGCTGCGAGCGCGTCGATGTCTCCGGCCAGCGCCAGCGTCGCCACGTCGGCCTCCAGCCCGTCGATGATCGCGCGCGCCTGTTTACCGGAGCCGCCATGCGACTGTTTGACAACTACGTCATCGCCGGTTTTGCCCTTCCAGTATCTGGCGAAGGCGGCGTTGTAGTCCTGATACAGTTCGCGCGTCGGATCGTAGGACACGTTGAGCAGTTTGATTTCCGCGGCATGGGCGGCGGACAAGCCGAGCGCGAAGGCCAGGATGGCGGCGGTAAGTTGGTATCGTTTCATGTGATTTTCTCCTTGTGAGCTTTGTTGTTTAGAAGCTGTGCGCCAGCCCGAGGCCGAACCCGGAAAGCTTCGCGCCGAGGCCCGCCGCACCCGCCGCACTCGCGACGGTGGTGTTTGCCGAGAAGTTGTAGGAGGCCGCCGCATCGTTGCTCAGCGCGGTGTAGAAACCGTACAGTTCGGTGCGTTTGGAGAGGTTGTAGCCGTAGCGCAGCGAATACTGGTTCGCGCCGGTGTTCGCCACGCCGCCCAGGTCGCCCGCGCGGCTGTAGAACGCGCCGAGGCTGTTCGCGCCGAACCTGTATTTGCCGGACAACTCCCAGCCGTTGCGCGAGGAAGTCGCGGTGCTGCCCACCGCCGTCGCCACCGAGAGGCGCTCGACGGTCAGGCCGACCTGGCCGCTACCGATCTTGTAGGCGCCCACCAGCCGGTGCGCCGCATCGGTCAGGCTGGCCGCCGTGGATAACGCGTCCCTGTGCGCCTCGTAGGCGTAGGCGGCGTAGAGCGCATCGTTCTCGTAGGCCGCCGACAGCGACCAGACGGACTTGTCGCCGCCCGCCGCGACGCTAGCCTTCTTCGTATTGTCCGGCGCGTAGGCGAGTTTCGCCTGGAAGCCGTTGAAGCTGGGCGTCCAGTACTGGAGCACGTTCTTCTGGCGCGTGTTGAAGCTGGCGTTGCCGTTTGCGGTGCCGACGCGGCCGGTGAGGTCGAGCGCGGAGGCGGTGTGGGTGTTGTCGAACAACTCGACCCTGTTGTGCGCGACCTTGTAGGGCGTGTCCCAGTTGCCGTAGAACGCGGTGCCGAAGCCGCCCTCCAGCCCCACCTGGCTGTTGCGCGTGCTCGCGAACGGTGTGCCGCCGCTGTTGGTGAGGTCGAACTGCGCCTCCAGTTGCCAGATTGCCGCGAGGCCGTCGCCGAGGTCTTCCCTGCCCCTGACGCCGAGGCGTGAGGCGTTGGATACGATGCGGTTCAGGCCGGTCGCGGCGGCGGCCTTGTCGTTCCTGACGGATTCGAGGTCGGCGTGCAGCACGCCATAGACGTTGATGTTGCTGTTCTCGGCGAAGACCGGCGCGGAAACGGCGGCGGCGATGGCTGCCGCGATGATTTTCTTCTGCATGATGAAACTCCTTTATTCGTTGATTGGGATCGATCGCGAGTGCGCATTTCACGATGGGCGCATCGTAGGGACGCGACCTCATGCCGTGAAATAACTTGTTCTCGTTTGGTTATCTGTTTTTTGAATATGCGGGAGCCGGCGGGATGCGCAGGGACGTGCCTGACCTTGCAGGGCGTTATCGGTTAAAGTAATGCCGTGCAGACTCTTGCGGGTGGTCGGAGATGGCTCAGCTCGAAATCAGGAATGTCACGCGCCGCTTCGGCAATTTCGTCGCGGTGGACGATGTCAGCCTGAATATCGAAGCGGGCGAGTTCTTCACCCTGCTCGGCCCCTCCGGCTGCGGCAAGACCACCATCCTGCGCATGATCGCGGGCTTCGACCTGCCCGACGCGGGGCAGATCCTGCTCGACGGCAAGGACCTCGCCGCCACCCCCGCGGAAAAGCGTCCCATCCATACCGTGTTCCAGAGCTACGCGCTGTTCCCGCATATGACGGTCGCGCAGAACGTCGCCTTCCCGCTCAGGATGGCGCGCCGCCCGGCCGCCGAGATCGACCGTATGCTGCGCGAGACGCTGGAGCAGGTGCACCTCACCGACAAGGCAGACGCCTATCCGCACGAACTGTCCGGCGGGCAGAAGCAGCGCGTCGCGCTCGCGCGCGGGTTGGTCAACCGGCCGCGCCTGTTGCTGCTCGATGAGCCGCTCGGCGCGCTCGACGCCAAGCTGCGCGAGGAGATGCAGGTCGAGCTCATCAACCTGCAGCGCGAGGTCGGCGTGACCTTCGTGTTCGTCACCCACGCCCAGGTCGAGGCGCTGGCGCTCTCGCACCGCATCGCGGTGATGAACCGGGGCAGGGTGGAGCAGGTGGACGAGCCATCCCGGCTGTACGGCTGCCCGCAGACCCGCTTCGTCGCCGACTTTATCGGCCACCTCAACCAGCTCGAGGCGCAGGTGACGAAAGTCGGCCACACTCATATCCACCTCGAAGTGGCGGGACTGGGCGAGATCGTCGCGCCGCTGCCGAAGGGCGCGGTCTCCGGCGGCAAGGGCGTGTTTGCGATACGCACCGAGCAGGTGCGCATCGGCGTGCACGGCGAGCTGGACGAACTGAAGAACCACTTCTCCGGCGTGGTGCACAACCTGCTGTATCGCGGCGACGTCAGCGTGTACAAGGTTGCGCTTCCCAACGGCGCAACGGTCGAGGCGCTGCTGCCCAATTCCGCGCCGGGGCGCGCCGAGCTGTTCGAGGTGGGCGACACAGTCAAGATCGGCTGGCGCCACGATGCGGGGATGTTCCTGCATGACTGAGCGCCTTCACAGACCGGCCTTCCTCCTCGCCAGGTGGCTGGTGAGCGGCCCGCCGTTCGTATTCCTGCTGCTGTTCTTCGTCGCGCCGAGCGCCATCATGGTGCTTGCCTCGTTCCGCTATCCGGGCGAGTTCGGCGGGCTCGCGCCGCTCGCCGCCGCCGATCCCAAAGTATTGCAAGGCATCACGCTGGAGACCTACCGGTTCTTCTTCAGCGACTTCATCTACACGGAAATCTTCATCAAGTCGTTTTTCGTGGCGCTCGCCACCACGCTGATCTGCCTCATCATGGCCTATCCGCTCGCGCTGCTGATCGCGCGCAGCCCGAAGAAGAGCCGCGACCTGATGGTGCTGCTGGTGATCCTGCCGTTCGCGAGCAACTTCCTGATCCGCGTCTATGCCTGGATGATCGTGCTTGGCCCGCAGGCCGTGCTGAGCCGGGTGGTCAACGGGCTGCTGCAGGGGATAGGCATGGAGCCGGTGCACCTACTGTTCTCGCCGTTCGCGGTGCTGGTCGCGATGGTGTACGTGCACCTGCCGTTCATGGTGCTGCCGCTCTACACCAATCTCGAGAAGCACGACCCCGCGCTGCTCGACGCCGCGCAGGATTGCGGGGCGAATGCGTGGCAGCGGTTCTGGCGCGTGACCTTCCCGCTCTCGCTGCCGGGCATTTTCTCCGGCTCGGCGCTGGTGTTCATCCCGGTACTCGGCATGTTCGCGATCCCCGACATCCTCGGCGGCACCGGCGACATGCTGATCGGCAACCTCATCAAGGAGCAGTTCCTTGGCACGCGCGACTGGCCATTCGGCTCGACGCTGTCGATCATGCTGACCCTCGCGGTGCTGCTGGCCGCGTGGCTCGCGGCGAAGCTTGCCGGAAAGCGGGGCAGCTATGCGTAGGGGACCATGGCTATGGGCGGCGGCGCTCGCGGTGTACGCCTTCCTCTACGTGCCGCTCGCGATCGTCGTCACCTACTCGTTCAACGACTCGCACCTCAACGCCGAATGGGTGGGATTTACCTGGCACTGGTACGAGGTGCTGTTCAGCGACGAGGCGATGCTAGCCGCCGCGGGCAACTCACTGTTCATCGCGCTGGTGTCGAGCCTGGTTGCCACGGTGCTCGGCACGATGGCCGGCATCGCGATGCACCGCTACAGGCTGCGCCTGCTGACCTTCATGGTGCTGACTCCGGTGGCGATGCCGGAAATCCTGCTCGGCGTGTCGCTGCTGCTGTTCTTCATCCAGGTGCTCAATCTGACGCTCGGCCTGCTGTCCATCGTGCTCGCGCATATCACCTTCTCCATCGGCTTCGTCGCGATCATCGTGCGTGCGCGGCTGGCCGGCATGGACGAGAGCATCTTCGAGGCGGCGCGCGACCTCGGCGCATCGCCCTGGGAGACCTTCCGCTACGTCACCTTCCCGCTGATACTGCCCGGCGTGGTCGCGGGCGGCCTGATGGCGTTCACGCTGTCGATCGACGACTTCGTGATCACCTTCTTCACCGCCGGCGTCGGGGTGTCCACCCTGCCGCTGCATATCTACTCGATGATCAAGATCGCGGTGACGCCGGAAGTGAACGCGGTGTCCACGCTGCTGATGCTGCTCACGCTGACCATGATCGTGCTCGCCGCGAAGTTCGCGCCGGATGTGCTGAAAGGCAAGGCATGAAGTGGCCCGGCCTGCTGTTCCTGCTGTTCATCGGCGGCGCGCATGCCGACGACGTGCTGCACCTCTACAACTGGAACAACTACATCTCGGGCGAGACGGTGGCTCGCTTCGAGGAGCGATGCGCCTGCCGCGTGGTGCAGGACTATTACTCCGACAACGAGGAGATGCTCGCCAAGCTGGCCGCGGGCGCGACCGGCTACGACCTCATCGTGCCGACCGGCAACGCGATGGAATCGCTGATCCGCCAAAAAGCCCTGCGTCCGCTCGATAAGGGCCTGCTGCCGAACCTGAAGAACATCGATCCGGCCTACCTCGACACTCCGTTCGATCCGGGCAATAAATTCTCGGTGCCATATGCCTACACCCTCACGCTGATTGGCTACAACAGCGAGAGGCTGCGCGGGCTGAAGCTGCCGCTCGACAGCTGGGCGGCCATCTTCGAGCCGCGCTACCTGGCGAAAATCCGCGGGCACGTCACCGTGCTCGACAGCCAGCGCGAACTGCTCGCGGCGGCGCTGAAGTACCTTGGTTATTCAGCGAACGATGTGGACGAGGCGCACTGGAAACAGGCGCGTGACCTGATCGTCCGCGCCAAGCCCTACTGGGCGGCATTCAACGCGTCGAGCTACATCAAGGAACTGACGGTGGGCAACATCTGGCTGGTGCACGGCTATTCCAATGACATCTTCCAGGCCGACCTAGATGCGCAGAAGGCCGGACGCGGTTTCCGTATCCTCGCCAGCATCCCGAAGGAGGGTGCGGTGCTGTCCATGGACTCGATGGTGCTGCACAAGAGTGGCCCGCGCCCCGATCTCGCGCACCGCTTCATCGACTTTATGCTCGAGGGCGGGAATTCCGCCGAGCTCACCAACCTGATCGGCTCGGGCAACCCCAACCGCGACGCGCTGCAATACATCCGGCCGGAAGTCGCGCAAAACCCCGCGGTGTTCCCCGGCCCGGAGCAGCGCGCGCGGCTGGAGATGCTGCGCGACCTCGACCGCCACCGGCGCCGCGTGCTGTCGCGCATCTGGACGGAGATCAAGCTGAGGTAGGCGGCTACTGAATCACCCCTATGTTTAATCTTGCGCAATCTGTGTAATCTGGCCCAAGCGGTGATTTTTTCCCCAAGGGGGTAGAATAGCCGCGGTGTCTCAAGGGCGGCGCTCGCCGCTTTGCAGGAAATACATATCGGGAGGTTTCATGGCCATCATCGGTATTGATCTGGGCACTTCCAATTCCGCCGCCGCCGTACTCCGCGGCGGGCGTCCCGTCATCATCCCCAGCGCCGAAGGTGTCAGCCTCGGCGGCAAGGCCTTCCCCAGCTACGTCGCGCTCACCGCCGACGGCCAGATGTTGGTCGGCGAACCCGCGCGGCGCCAGGCGGCCTCCAACCCGGAGGGCACGGCGAGCGCCTTCAAACGCAGGATGGGCAAACGCGAAAACACCCGGCTGCGGGACAAGGATTATTCGCCCGAGCAGCTTTCCGCCTTTTTGCTGCAGAAGATCAAGCGCGATGCCGAGGCCTTCCTCGGCGAGCCGGTGGAGAAGGCGGTGGTGACGGTGCCGGCCTATTTCGACGACAACCAGCGCGCCGCGACCAAGGATGCCTGCCGCATTGCCGGGCTGGAGGTGGTGCGCCTCGTCAACGAGCCCACCGCCGCCTCGCTCGCCTACGGCCTCGACCGCGCGGGGCAGGAGCTGCGCATCGCGGTGATCGACCTCGGCGGCGGCACGCTGGACGTGACCATCATGGAATTCGGCAAGGGCGTGTTCGAGGTCAAGGCCACCAGCGGCGACACCAAGCTCGGCGGTACCGACATGAACCAGCGCGTCTATGAGCACCTCGTCGAGCGCTTCCAGATGGCCACCGGCGTGGACGTGCGCAACGACCCCAAGGCAGCCGCGCGCCTCATCGAGGCCGCCGAGACCGCCAAGATCGAACTTACCGCGAGCGTCACCACCCATGTCAGCTTGCCGTATCTCGCCACCGTCAACGGCGAGCCGCGCCACCTCGAGCTCGACCTCAACCGCACCGAGCTGGAGCGCCTTGTGCGCCCGGTGATCGAGCGCTGCAAGGGGCCGGTCGAGCAGGCTCTGCACGATACGGGCATCGTGCCGAAGGATGTGGATCGCGTGGTGTTCGTCGGCGGGCCGACGCGCATGCCGGTGGTGCGCAGTTTTTTTGAGGACATCTTCGGGCGCAAGGCCGAGATGGGCGTCGACCCGATGGAATGCGTCGCCGCGGGCGCGGCGATCCAGGCCGGGGTGCTCGCGGGCGAGGTCGGCGGCATCGTGCTGGTGGACGTGACGCCGCTTACGCTCGGCGTCGAGACGCTCGGCGGCATCGCCACCCCGCTGATTGCGCGCAACACGCCGATCCCGGTCAAGCGCAGCGAGACCTTCACCACCGCCGCCGACATGCAGACCAGCGTCACCATCCACGTCTTCCAGGGCGAGCGGCCGATGTCGTCCGACAACACCAGCCTCGGCGAATTCAACCTCGACGGCCTGCCGCCCGCGCCGCGCGGCGTCCCCAAGATCGAGGTGGCGTTCGACATCGATTCCAACGGCATCCTCAGCGTCTCGGCGAAGGATACCGCCAGCGGCAAGACGCAGTCGATCAACATCACCGGCTCCACACGGCTTGCGGAAGACACCAAGAAGCGCATGGTGGAAGAGGCGGAACGCTACGCCGATGCGGACAAGAAGCGGCGCGACGATGCGGAAAAGCTCAATGCCGCGGATGCAGGCTGCTACGAGGCCGAAAAGATGCTCGCCAGCTTCGCCGACAAGCTCACCGACGAGCTGAAGAAGCGCATCGAGTTCGCGCTGCACGAAACCAAGGAAGCGCTGATGAAGAAGGACGCGCCGCTTGCGACCGAGCGCGCCGAGACGCTGAAGAAGGTGCTGCAGGAGGCCGGGGCGGTGCTCTATGCGCAGTCGGGCCAGGCGCCCAAGGGACAGCCCTACGCGGAGACGCGCTGGGAAGGCCCCGAGCCGCCGCCCAACGTAGGCGCCTCGACCGGCGAGCCGCGCCCTTCCGGCTCGGGCCCACGCGGCAAGGTCGTGGATGCGGAGTACAAGGAAAACAAGTAGCCCTGAAAAATACGGTTCACCACGAAGGACACGAAGGCCACGAAGGTATGGAGTTGTATGGTGTTGAGCGTTTGCCGCCAAAGACGCCCTAATTTTGGGAGCGCCTTGTTTTTTCTTCGTGTTCTTCGTGGTTCGAATGAGGCATTTAGATAACTCGTCCGGGAGAAAAAATGACTGCCCTACTGGAAACGCAAAAGCTGCACCATCCCTGCGACCCCGCCCAGTTCGGCTTCCAGACCACGGCGGATCTGGATGACCTGACCGAGATCATCGGACAGATGCGCGCGATGGATGCCGTGCATTTCGGCGCGGGCATCCGTCATGAAGGCTACAACCTCTTCGTGCTCGGCCCCTCCGGCATCGGCAAGAGCAGCATGGTGCGGCAATTTCTCGAGAAGAAGGCGAAGGACGGACACAAGCCGGACGACTGGTGCTATCTCAACAATTTCGACAAGCCGCACAAGCCGCAGGCGCTGAGGCTCCCGCCCGGCAGGGGGTCGGAGCTGCGCCGCCGCATGGAGCAGCTGGTGGATTATTTGCGCACCGCCATTCCTGCGCTGTTCGAGAGCGACGAATACCGCGCCAAGGCGGGGGCGATCCATGAGGAGTTCGGCAAGCGCGAGGAGCATGCCTTCAAGGAACTGGGCGAGGAGGCGGCGAAGCAGCAGATCATGCTGCTGCGCACCCCGGACGGCTTCGCCTTCGCGCCGACCCGCGACCACGAGGTGATTCCGCCGGGCGAATACGAGAAGCTGCCGGACGAGGAAAAGAAGCGCGTGGAGGCGACCATCGCCGACCTGCAGGAGCGGCTGGAAAAAACCCTGCGTCAGATCCAGCCCTGGCGCAAGGAGCTGCACGAGCGCATCAAGCAGCTCGACCGCGAGACCACCCTGTCGGCGGTCGGCCATCTCGTCGACGAACTGCGCGAGGCCTATCACGACTTGCCAGAGGTGCTGAAATACCTCGATGCGGTGCAGCAGGACATGGTCGACAACGTGGACGACTTCCGCAAGCAGGAAGAGTCCGTCGCCTTCGACGGCATGACTATGGTCGCCCGCCATACCTTCCATCGCTACCGGGTGAACGCGCTGGTGACCAACGGCGAAAAAGCCGGCTCACCCATCGTCAGCGAGGACAACCCGACCTACAGCAACCTGGTCGGCCGGCTCGAACATATCGCGCAGCTCGGCGCGCTGGTCACGGATTTCACGCTGATCAAACCGGGCGCGCTGCACCGCGCGAATGGCGGCTACCTGTTGCTGGACATCCGCAAGGTGCTGGTGCAGCCCTTCGCCTGGGAGGCGCTGAAGCGGGCGCTGCAGAAGCGCGAGATCCGCATCGAATCGCTGGGGCAGATGTTCAGCCTGGTCAGCACCGTCTCGCTGGAGCCCGAGCCGATCCCGCTGGACATCAAGGTGGTGCTGTTCGGCGACCGCATTTTCTATTACCTGCTGCAGCAATATGACCCGGAGTTCGGCGAGTTGTTCAAGGTCGCAGCGGACTTCGAGGAGCGCATCGAGCGCAACAAGGATACGCACCAGCTCTACGCTCGCCTTGTCGCCACGCTGGCGCGCAAGGAGTCGCTGCTGCCGTTCGACCGCGGCGCGGTGGCGCGCGTGATCGAGCACAGCGCGCGCCTCGCGGGCGATGCAGAGCGGCTTTCCACGCACATGCGCAGCGTGGCGGACCTCTTGCGCGAGGCCGATTACTGGGCGCGCGAGGCTGGCCGCGGTGCGGTAGAGGCTTCCGACGTGCAGCGCGCGATCGACACGCAGATCAAACGGCTCGACCGGATGAGGGATCGCCTGCACGAGGCGATCCTGCGCGACACCCTGATGATCGCGACGCAGGGCGCGGTGACGGGGCAGATCAACGGCCTCTCGGTGCTCGAACTGGGCAACTTCGCGTTCGCCCAGCCGACCCGCATCACCGCCAACACCCGGCTCGGCGAAGGAGACATGGTCAACATCGAGCGCGAGGTAAAGCTCTCCGGCGCGATCCACTCCAAGGGCATGATGATCCTCTCCTCCTTCATGGCCGCGCGCTATGCCAAGAACCAGCCGCTCGCGCTCTCCGCGAGCCTGGTGTTCGAGCAGTCCTACGGCATGGTCGACGGCGACAGCGCCTCGCTGGCCGAACTCTGCGCGCTGCTCTCCAACCTCGCGGAGGCGCCGATCAGGCAGTCGCTTGCGGTGACCGGCTCGGTGAACCAGCTCGGCCAGGTGCAGGCGATCGGCGCGGTCAACGAGAAGATCGAGGGCTTCTTCGACATCTGCAAGGCGCGCGGCCTGAACGGCGAGCAGGGTGTGCTGATTCCCGCCGCCAACGTGAAGCACCTGATGCTGCGCCACGACGTGGTCGCGGCCGCCGAGGCCGGGCAGTTCCGCATCTACGCCGTGGAGCATGTCGATGAGGCCGTCGCCCTGCTGACCGGCCTGCCGGCCGGGGAGGCGGACGACAAGGGCGAGTACCCGGAGGGCAGCGTCAACCGCAGGGTTGCGGTGCGACTCGCCCAGCTCAACGAGATCAGGGCGACCTTCGCCAAGCGTCTCGGCAAAAACTCCGGCGAAAAGAAAGCCCCGGACTGATCATCTTCGCACCTGGCGTAGGTCGGGCTTTAGCCCGATGTGTCGGGTTAAAACCCGACCTACACTCAAATTCAGGAGAACATCATTCCTGCACAACGCGACTACTACGAGGTGCTCGGCGTCGCCCGAAATGCCGACCAGAAGGCGATCAAGGACGCCTTCCGCAGCCTCGCGCTCAAATACCACCCCGACCGCAACAAGGAGCAGGGCGCCGAGGATCGCTTCAAGGAAATTGCCGAAGCCTATGCGATCCTGTCCGACCCGAAGAAGCGCGCCGAATACGATGCGCGCGGCTTCGCCGGCGTGGAGGGCTTCAGCCGCGAGGACCTGTTCGGCGGCATCAACTTCGAGGACATCTTCGGCGGGCTCAACTTCGATTTCGGCATGGGCAGCCCCTTCGAGGGGTTCTTCCGCCGCGATGCCGGGCCGCCGCGCGGCGCGAACATCGAGATGGAACTTTCCATCCCGCTGGAACTGGTGGCCAGCGGCGGCGAGGAGCGGGTTCGCCTGAGCCGCCCTGTTTCCTGCCCAGCCTGCCGCGGCACGGGCGCCGAGGGCGGTGCCGCGCCAAAGAAATGTGACGCATGCGAAGGCACCGGGCGCGTCACGCGCAGCCACCGCAAGGAAAAGGAGCATATCCTGATCCAGCAGATCGGCGTGTGTCCCGTCTGCCACGGGCGCGGCAGCATCATCGAACACCCCTGCAAGGCCTGCGGCGGCAGCGGCGAGGTCGAGCGTGAGGAAAACCTGACGGTGAAAATCCCCAGAGGTGTCGAGGAAGGTATGGCGCTGCGCATTCCCGGCAAGGGTATGCCCAGGCCCGAGGCGGGCGGTGTGGACGGTGACTTGTTCGTGGTGGTGCGCACCCGGCGCGACCCGCGCTTCGAGCGGGCCGGCGCCGATCTGCTGCGCCAGGAAGCCATTCCGCTGACCGATGCCGTGCTCGGCGCGACGCTGGAAGTGCCGACACTGGACGGCTCGGCCAGCGTGACCATCCCGCCCGGCACCCAGCCCGGCGCGGTGCTGCGCCTCAAGGGCAAGGGCCTGCCGGAATTCGGCAACGGCCATTACGGCGAAATGTATTTGCGCGTCGACGTGCATGTGCCCGAGAAACTTTCCGGTGAGGAGCGCGAGCTGTACGAGCGGCTACGCACCCTCGGCGGCAAGCCGGCCGGGCGCTTCTCGAGGATGTGGAAGTAACCCGTAACAGGGCGAGCCGTGAACCCGCACCGCCGCGACATTGAGGAACTCTACGCCCACCTGCACAGCGGCGCGGACGGCCTGAGCCAGGCCGACGCCAAGCGCAGGCTCGCGAAGTACGGGCCCAACCTCATCGAGGAAATCGGCGCACTGCCGCCCATCGCGGGACTGCCCTTTGCCGCGGGGCTGTTCCTCGCCAAAAAGCTGCCCCTTGTCCGCAAGCTGCTTGGCGAATTCACCCACTTCTTCGCGCTGATCCTGTGGCTCGCGGCCGGGCTTGCCTTCTTCGCCGAGTGGCGCGAGCCTGGCCAGGGCATGGCCACGCTGGGCTATGCCATCCTCGGCGTGATCCTGGTCAACGGGCTGTTCTCGTTCTGGCAGGAATACCGCGCCGAGAAGGCGCTCGCCGCGCTGCGCGACCTGTTGCCGCGCCACACCACCGCGTTGCGCGACGGCAAGGCGGTGCAGGTACCGGTCGCGGAACTGGTGCCGGGCGACGTGGTGCTGCTTGCGGCGGGCGACGACGTGCCCGCCGACTGCCGCCTGATCGAGGCTTTCGGCGTGCGCGTCAACACCGCCAATCTTACCGGCGAGTCGAAGCCGATGGCGCGCAATGCGGCCGCCGAACCCGAGGAGCAGGCCATGCTGCGGCGCGACATCCTACACGCCGGCACCTCGCTGATCTCGGGCGAGGCGAAGGCCATGGTGTACGCCACCGGCATGCACACCGAATTCGGCAACATCGCGCGCCTCACACAAACCGCGCGTGAACCGCTCTCGCCGCTGCAAAAGGAGATTGCGCGGCTCTCCCGGCTGGTCGCGCTGTTCGCCACCCTGCTCGGTGTTGTATTTTTCCTTATCGGCCGGATGATCGGCCTGTCGTTCTGGGAAAACCTGGTGTTCGCGATCGGTATCATCGTCGCCAACGTGCCGGAGGGCCTGCTGCCCACCGTCACGTTGTCGCTCGCGATGGCGACGCAGCGCATGGCGAAGAAGAACGCGCTGGTGCGCCACCTGCCCGCCGTGGAAACGCTGGGCTCGGCCACCGTGATCTGCAGCGACAAGACCGGCACATTGACGCAGAACCGCATGAGTATCCGGCAGGTGTTCTATTCCGGCATGCTCATGGAACCCGGCGAACTGGAAGGAGCCGAGCCGCTGTTCGCGATCATGCGCAATTGCCACGACCTGCGCCGCGTCGAGCAGAACAAGCATGAAGTATGGCAGGGCGACCCGATGGAAGTCGCGCTGCTGCAGGGCGTGCCGCCGGGTGGCGCGGTATTCCCGCGCGTCGGCGAAATCCCGTTCGACACCGAGCGCAAGCGCATGTCGGTGATCTGCGACACGCCGCACGGCCGCAAGCTGTACTGCAAGGGCGCCCTGGAAAGCGTGCTGCCGCTGTGCGATGCCATCCTGCTGAATGGCAGGCAGCATCGGATGGATGAAGCCTGCCGTACCGAGCTGCTGGCGCGGCAGGAACAGATGGCCGAACAGGGGCTGCGCGTGATCGCACTCGCGTATCGCAATTTGCCGCAGCATGCCGCGATGGGCGAAGCCGAGCTGATTTTCGCCGGGTTGATTGGCCTTATCGACCCGCCGCGCGAGGGTGTCCCCAAGGCAATCGCCACCTGCAAGGCCGCCGGCATCCGCGTAATCATGATCACCGGAGACCACCCCGAGACCGCGAGCGCGCTGGCGCGCGAGATCGGCATGGCGCATGTGCCGCTCGCCATCACCGGCGACAGGCTGCGCCGCATGTCGGAGACCGACCTGCAACTGCTGCTCGACGAACCGGGAGTGCTGTTTGCGCGCACCGGCGCCGACCAGAAGATGCGCATCGTGCAGGCGCTGCAGCGCAAGGGCGAGATCGTCGCGGTGACCGGCGACGGGGTGAACGACGCGCCGGCGCTGAAGTGCGCCGACGTGGGCATCGCGATGGGAGTCTCAGGCACCGATGTCGCGAAGGAAGCGGCCGACATCATCCTGCTCGACGACCACTTCGCTACCATCGTCGCCGCGATCGAGGAAGGGCGCGCGGTGTTCGACAACCTGCGCAAGTTCCTCACCTACATCCTCACCTCGAACATCCCCGAGCTGGTGCCCTACCTCGCCTTCGTGCTGTTCAGGATTCCGCTGCCGCTGACCATCATCCAGATCCTTGCGGTCGATCTCGGCACCGACATGCTGCCTGCGCTGGCGCTCGGCGCGGAAAAGCCCGGCCCGGACACCATGCAGCGCCCGCCGCGCCCGCGCGGCGAGCGGCTGCTCGACTGGGGTACGCTGCTGCGCGCCTACCTGTTCCTGGGCCCGCTGGAGGCGGTTGCGGGCATGGCTGCGTTCTTCTTCGTGCTGCACGGGGGCGGCTGGCAATACGGAAGCCTGCCGGGATACCACGGCAACCTCTACCTGCAGGCCACCGCGGCCTGTCTCACGGCGATCATCGCGATGCAGGTGGTCAATGTGTTCCTCTGCCGCCATCCGACGCTGTCCGCCTTCGGCCGTGGTTACCGCCGCAACCCGCTGATCTGGTACGGTATCGGCTTCGAGCTGATGCTGTTGCTGTTGATCGACTACACCCCGTGGGGCAACACGCTGTTCGGCACCGCGCCGCTGGGGATCGAGGTCTGGCTGTTCATCGTCCCGTTCGGGATAGGCATGCTGCTGCTGGAGGAGTTGCGCAAGGCGGCGGTGCGCAGGCGGAAGGCGTGAATGCCGCCGCTCAGGCAATAAGGCAATGCCGTCATACCGGCGAAGGCCGGTATCCAGTGGTGCGCAAAGCACACCTATTGATAATTGCTGGATTCCGGGTCAAGCCCGGAATGACGGGCTCGCAGCAATACTTACCATTTTGCTACTTGTCCAGCGCGTTGGCGATGTCGCGCCGGTGCTCCTCTTCCATGACCAGGATGTCCTCCAGCACGCGCCGCAGGCCGTATTCCTTGAGCGCCTCGGCCTGGGCGATGCGCTCCTTGTAGCGCTTGATCGCGTACTCCTCGCCCGCGAGGTCCTGCTTGAGCATCTGTACGCTGTCCTTGGAGATTTCGCGCTTCTCCACGTCCACCGTGGGCACGCCGCCGAGCGAGTCGATTTGGTCGGAGAGCAGAACGGCATGCGCCATCTCCTGCTGCGCGTGGATCAGCAGCTCCTTCTGGATGGAATCGTATTGCGCGCCGTGGATCGCTGAGGCGTGCTGCGTGTACTGGATGGCCGCCGCATATTCCCATTCCAGATCCTTGTTGAGTTCGGCCAGCAGCTTCTTCATGGTGATCTTCATCGGGAGTCTCCTGTCGTTTGGCGAAATAGTCGGTTTGCAATAATGGCGGCCCCATCTTAGCAAGTAGCCGCGCGGTGCGCTACCCGTACCCGGGCCATATCCCCAAACCCGGCGCTATCGGTTAAGCTACGCCCCTTCCGTAAACACTCTTATCCGCAAAGCAAAATGGCCCAATACGTAATGTCGATGCTCCGCGTGAGCAAAATCGTCCCGCCCAAGCGTCAGATCATCAAGGACATCTCCCTCAGCTTCTTCCCCGGCGCGAAGATCGGCCTGCTCGGCCTCAACGGTTCGGGCAAGTCCACCGTGCTGCGCATCATGGCGGGCGTGGACAAGGAATACGACGGCGAGGTGCAGCGCGAGCCGAACATCCGCATCGGCTACCTGCCGCAAGAGCCGCAGCTCGACCCCGAATGGACGGTGCGCCAGGAAGTGGAGTCCGCCTTGGGCGAGGTCATGCAGGCGCAGAAGAAACTCGACGAGGTGTATGCCGCCTATGCCGAGCCGGACGCCGACTTCGACAAGCTCGCTGCCGAGCAGGCGCGCCTCGAAAACATCATCGCCGCAGGGGGCAGCGATGCCGCACACCAGATGGAGATCGCCGCCGACGCGTTGCGCCTGCCGGATTGGGATGCGGTCATCAAGAACCTCTCCGGCGGCGAGAAGCGCCGCGTGGCGCTGTGCAAGCTGCTGCTGGAAAAGCCCGACATGCTGCTGCTCGACGAGCCGACCAACCACCTCGACGCGGAATCGGTCGAGTGGCTCGAGCAGTTCCTCGTGCGCTTCCCCGGCACCGTGGTTGCCGTGACCCACGACCGCTACTTTTTGGATAACGCCGCCGAATGGATTCTGGAATTGGATCGCGGCCACGGCATCCCGTGGAAGGGCAACTACTCGAGCTGGCTGGAGCAGAAGGAGGCGCGGCTGGAGCAGGAGAACAAACAGATCGATGCGCACATGAAGTCGATGAAGCAGGAACTGGAATGGGTGCGCCAGAACCCCAAGGCGCGCCAGGCCAAGTCCAAGGCGCGCCTGAACCGCTTCGAGGAACTCTCCAACACCGAATACCAGAAGCGCAACGAGACGCAGGAAATCTTCATCCCGGTCGGCGAGCGGCTCGGCAACGAGGTCATCGAGTTCGAAGGCGTCAGCAAAGCCTACGGCGACCGTCTGCTGATCGACAACTTCAGCTTCAAGGTGCCTGCGGGCGCGATCGTCGGCATCATCGGCCCGAACGGCGCGGGTAAATCGACAATGTTCCGCATGATCACCGGCAAGGAACAGCCGGATTCCGGCACGGTGAAGATCGGATCGACTGTGAAGATCGCCTTCGTCGACCAGTCGCGCGAAGGGCTGGAGAACAACAAGACTGTGTTCGACGCGATCTCCGGCGGCAACGAGATTCTGACCGTGGGCAAATACGAAACCCCGGCGCGCGCCTACATCGGCCGCTTCAACTTCAAGGGCGCGGACCAGGGCAAGATCGTCGGGCAACTGTCAGGCGGCGAACGCGGTCGCCTGCACCTCGCGCAGACGCTGATCTCCGGCGGCAATGTGCTGTTGCTCGACGAACCCTCCAACGACCTCGACGTGGAAACCCTGCGCGCCCTCGAAGACGCCCTGCTCGAATTTGCCGGCTGCGTGATGGTCATCTCCCACGACCGCTGGTTCCTCGACCGCATCGCCACCCACATCCTCGCGGCGGAAGGCGATTCCAAGTGGACGTTCTTTGACGGCAACTATCAGGAATACGAGGCGGACAAGAAGAAACGCCTAGGCGAAGAGGGCGCGAAGCCGAAGCGGATTCGGTATAAGCCGATTAGTAGATAACACACCGTTCACCCTGAGCCTGTCGAAGGGTGCCCTCTCCCTCAGGGGGAGGGTTAGGGTGGTGGCCGGGGTGCTGGCTAACCTGCGCAGCACAGACTAGAATGGACTTCATCCAGAAGCAGGAGGCAACAATGAGCGACCGCATCACCATTGATCCCGCTGTATGCCACGGCAAGCCCTGCATACGCGGCCTGCGCTATCCGGTGGAAAATGTGCTGGAGTGGCTGGCTAGTGGCATGACCACCGAAGAGATACTGAGCGACTACGAAGACCTGGAACGTGAGGATATCCTGGCCGCGCTTTCCTACGCCGCCCGCCTGACCCATGTGAAACGGCTGGAACGCCTGGCAGCATGAAATTCCTGGTCGATGCGCAACTGCCTCGGCGCTTCGCCCAATGGTTGAATGAAGCGGGGCATGATGCGCTGCATACTCTCGACCTGCCGAGGAAGAATCTCACCGCCGATAGCGAGCTTATTACCCGAGCCATGCAGGAGGGCCGTATCGTCATCAGCAAGGATGACGACTTCGTGCAGTCCTATCTGCTGACGGGTGAACCGTTGCTGCTATTGATCTCAACCGGCAACATCACCAACATAGAGCTGGAAAAAATTCTGCATGCCAATTTGAGTGGGATCGAAGCGGCGTTTGCATCCGGCAGATTTGTCGAGGTCACTCGCGAAGCGTTGGTGGTGCATGAATGAAAACAAATGCGATTAATAATTCAATCTCCCACGACCGCTGGTTCCTCGACCGCATCGCCACCCATATCCTCGCGGCGGAAGGCGATTCCAAGTGGGTGTTCTTCGACGGCAACTACCAGGAATATGAGGCGGACAAGAAGAAGCGCTTGGGTGAAGAAGGGGCGAAGCCTAAGCGGATTCGGTATAAGCCGATTAGTCGGTAAGCTACAAATAACTCCGTTCGTGGTGAGCCTGTCGAACCATGAGTGGAGTTGTGTGACTGGCAAACCCACACACCACAGACTAGAATGCATCCATCAATAATGGAGGTGAGCCATGCAGGCAGTCGAATTTGTCAGCAAAGCGCATGACGGCGTGGTGGACTTGCCGCGCGAGCTTCAGAATTGGAACGGCAAACAGGTGCGCGTGATCCTGCTGGATGAAGGGGCGGGCGCAAAAGAGGCAAAGCCAGTTGCAGGAAATAATGTCTGGGAAAGAACCGCTGGTGCGTGGCAGGGCGAACCACTGGTCCGGGAGCCGCAGGGCGAGTATGAAAAGCGTGCGGAGCTGGATTGATGCTTTACTTGCCGGATACCAACGTCTGGATTCACCATCTCAACAATACATCCTCCATCGTCAAAGGCCGGCTTGCAGCGCACACTCCGTCACAGGTCGTTTTGTGCGACGTGGTAAAGGCGGAGCTGTTCTACGGCGCATTCAAGAGCGCGCGCCGCGATGCAAATCTGGCCTTGCTCGAATCGTTGTTCCCCGAATTCAATAGCCTTCCGTTTGATGGCAAGGCGGCGCGACTTTCTGGAGAAATTCGCGCCGACCTTGCGCGAAAAGGTACGCCTATCGGCCCCTACGATTTACAGATTGCGGCAATTGCGTTAGCGAATGGCTGCACGCTGGTATCGCATAACACAAGAGAGTTTTCACGCATCGCGGGGTTGAAGTTGGAGGATTGGGAAGTGGAGAAATAATTGCGATGCTGACCCCGTTAGTTCGATTTTTACTCGAAGCATATTTAGTGTACTTGCTGGAAGAATATGACAAAGAATAACTTTCCGATTGTGTCATCTGATATTCGTTCTCTAGAAGGAATGGCGAGCAGTTCATTTCCAGCTTTCGGGATATCGCTTACCTCTGCGGCTGAGGGGCGGCCTGATTCTCTGACTGCATATCCGATTGCGTCCATGGCAACGGATCCATGCCCGCCGAGTAACGCTCGCAATGATGAGGTGGTTGTGTATCGTCTTGTGTCGGGCAGTCCGCTGACCAAGGAGGACTTCTTGCCTACGTGCATGGACGAGGGGTTTCCACACAGAGAATTTCCTCCAGAAAAATTGTGTATTGCGCAAGGAGTGTCAGTATTTACAAGCGAGAATGCGATAGACAAGAAAAGAAAACGTTATCAAAAATTAAATGAAAAGCTCATCGCGATCGGAATAATTTACAAGGAAGACGGACGTGTTTTGGAAACGTGTTCAAAGTTCCACCTTACATGGTGGCTAGAGACTGATGTTCCTCATCGCAATTTCAGATTGGTGACCAATAATGCCACAGCATAATATTGAAAATGTCATCAAGGAATTGGTACCTTGGGAGGTACTTGATTACTACGATGGCCCAAAGTTATATAGCTGCAAAGATAACGTTGGGCAAATTTATTTGGTCTATTGGCTTGATGGAGTGAGGGAGCTAAATAGCTGGCTATATTTGCGAGTCAGTCCCGCTCGTTATTTAGCATTAAAGAATGCTCACATTTCAATTTCAAAAGCATTGTCCGAGCCAGAAGAGGGCTTCGCATACGAAGTCAAATTCTCACCAACGCAATTTGATATTGCCCTCCTAAAACAATCTCAAATTAAGCCGGAGTGGCTTCCAGAAGCCGATGACTTTCTTGATCTTCCATCGTCAACATTACCGGCAAAAATTTCAACTGCACTTGAACAGGCTAAGGCAACGAATCGCCAAGTATTCGATGTGGCTCTCGGAAGAATCTCCAATCAATACGAAATTGGCTGTGGAAAGTTAGGGAAGATTCTGGAGGCTGTGCAGAATGCCGTGAATGCTTTTGCCTGCGCTTCGAATCGGGAATTAAAGCGTATTCCTGAGGAAGTTAAGTTTAAGAATGAATTGCTCTTCACGACAGTTTTTGCGAGCTCCATAGGTATTAGATTGCAGTCAAAATCTGGTGAGCTTGTTAGTAATGACGAGGGTGTTCAGGCGGCAAAAATATTGGCTGAACTTCTACGAGATACCGATGTACCTGAATGCATACCAGAGAGGCTCAAAAGCTTTAATGTGTTAGCAAGAAGCAGATTTAAGCATTTACTTCATGTGTTGGTGGATTCGGAAGTCTCTTTGTCAACGGATTGGAGCTCGCCTTTCGGTAGTGAGGTGAGTTCTCGTATAAGCTTCGACAAGCTCAAGCGCACTCTTCAAAAACTTGAAGAGACGGATGATGCAATGACACAAATACGGACTTACTCGGGAAAGCTTGTTGGTGTAGATATTGAGAGTGATTTCTTTGCAATGATTCCTAACGATGGTCAGTTGATTAAGGGGAAACTTTCTAAACAATTAGAAGGTGGACACTTTGAAGTTCCAAGTATGATTACTGCAATAGTTCAAGAGGTCTGTGTCGTTGATCCGCTTACAGAAAGGGAAAAGTGGACTTACACATTGTTTGAAGTTTCGAGCAATCAGAGTTAAAGGGGCTATCGAGCTAGAGCTAATGGGGTCAGCATCGCAATAGTTTTCCAGCCATCGCCCGCAAGGGCGATTTTCTTTTCTGAGTCATGGAGGCAAGCACCATGGAGTTGATCGAACTCGGCCTGGACAGCCAGCTTCAGGAACAGGCCGGCAAGCTGTGCGAGCCGAGCCAGCGCCTAGCGCGCGTGACGGCTGTGGACCGCGGGCGCTATGTGGTGCGCAACGAAGCGGGCGAGGTACCCGCCGAGCTGACGGGCAAGTTCCTGCACGCCGCCGCCTCTGCCGTGGACATGCCCTGCGTGGGCGATTGGGTGTGCGTGCAGTATCACGATGCGGCGTCGCATGCGAGCATCCATGAGGTTGTGCCCAGAAGGTCTTTCCTGCGGCGCAAATCTCCCGGCAAGAACATCGATTTCCAGATGATCGCGGCGAACATCGATGTCGCCTTCGTCGTGCAGTCGTGCCATTTCGATTTCAATGTGCGCAGGCTGGAGCGCTACCTGGTGATGGTCAACGAGGGGCATATCGAGCCGGTGCTGCTGCTGACCAAGACAGACCTGGTGAGCCCTGCCGAACTGGAGCGCATGCAGGCGAACATCCGCGCGGCGGGCATCACGGCCAACATCATCCCGCTGAGCAGCGTGACGGGCGAAGGCGTCGCCCAAGTGCAAGAATTCATGCTGCCGGGCAAGACCTATTGCCTGCTCGGTTCTTCTGGCGTGGGCAAGACGACGCTGATCAACCAGTTGCTGGGCCATGATGAACTGGAGACGGGCACTGTGAGCGGCACCGGCGAGGGCCGGCACACCACCACGCGCCGCCACTTGGTTGCGCTCGACAACGGCGCACTGCTGATCGACATGCCGGGGATGCGCGAACTGGGCATCTTGAGCGCGGGCGAAGGGCTGGATGATAGCTTCGCCGACATCGCGGCGCTGGCCGCGCACTGCCGCTTCGCCGATTGCAGCCACAACAACGAGCCGGGCTGCGCGATCCGCAAGGCCATCGAGAGCGGCGCACTGGACCCGGCGCATTACCAGGGCTACCTGAAGCTCAAGGCCGAGTCGGACTTCAACGAGATGTCTTACCTGGACAAGCGCAAGAAGGACAAGGCGTTCGGGAAGATGGTGAAGTCGGTGTTGAAAGAGAGGCGGAAGTGAAACAATCGACGGGCGTTTGGATTATTCTGGGCACAAGAAACCGGCAAGAAGGAGGGCGCAAGAAAGGAAAGGTGCTAAGCTCGGGTTGTTTTTGTTAAACCCAAGTTTGTTCCTCCGTATTTTCACATGTTGACGTTCGAGCGCTATGCTGGATTTCACCGAATACACCAAGATCTTCATCAGCCTGTTCGCGATCCTTGATCCGATCGGGATCATTCCCATCATCATTCTGTTTACTGCGGAGATGACGGCAACCAAGCGCGCCCAGGTCGGGCGCCTCGCTTCGCTGACAGTGTGCGCCATCCTGCTGGTGGCCTTGCTGATCGGGCAACCGCTGCTGGCGTTCTTCGGTATCAGCATCAATTCTTTCCTTGTGGCAGGCGGCATCTTGTTGCTGCTGATGGCGATCAAGATGATGCTCGGCAGCTTTTACGAAAACGGTAACAGCAAGCAAGCCAAACCTGACGGCGAGACAGTTTCGGCGAATGCGATCGTGCCTTTGTCCACACCGTTGCTGGCGGGCCCCGGCTCGATCAGCGCGGTGATCGTGGAGGCGCACAAGGCAGACGGCTTTCAGCATTATCTGATCATGGGCCTGATCATCGTCCTGCTCAGCGTCACTGTCTGGCTGACCTTCCTGATCGCGCCCTGGGTCGCGCAGCGGCTGGGCAAGATCGGCATCAATGTGTTCACCCGCCTGATGGGGCTGATACTCGCCGCGATCGCGGTGGAGTTTGTCGCCAGCGGCATGCGCGGCCTGTTTCCGGCGCTCGGCTGACCGAAATAATCAGGGACAGACCACGATTTCGCTTGAATGAAAATCATGACCAAGAAAACTTCTCGTAAACTGCGCAACATCCACCCCGGCGAAGTGCTGCGTGAGGAGTTCCTGGTGCCGCTCGGTATTTCGCAATACCGCTTGGCAAAGGAGATCGGCGTGACCGAGGCGCGCATCTCGGCGATCGGTTCCGGCAAGCGCGCGATCACGGCGGCACGGCCTTGCGGCTGGCGGCTTTCTTCGGCACGAGCAGCGGTTTCTGGATGGGGTTGCAGGCGGATTACGATACCGAGGAAGCGGCAAAGGAGCTTGGCGATCAGTTGGCGCCGATACACCGCTTCGAGTCGCTGGCTGCATGAGTGCCAAAGGCGGCGCGAATTTTTGAAAGAGCATGACGTGACACCATGAACCTGGACCCTCGCACGCTGCTGTTCTCCCTGATGCTGGTCTATGCGCTGTCGGTGCTGGCGCTGTTCCTTGCCGCCTATGGCCGGAACGGCGGCGGCAGGCACGACGGCATGGGCAAGTGGGCGGTGGCGATGCTCCTGGAGACGCTGGTCTGGACACTGATCGCAGCCCGCGGCATCGTCCCGGATGTGCTCTCGATCATCGCCGCCAACGGCCTCAAGGCGGCCTCGCATGCGCTGATCCTCGCGGCTATTTACGAATTCCAGCGGCGCGAGGCGCCGCGCTGGCAGTACTGGCTGCCGGTCGCGCTGACGCTGCTGCAGACAACCTTGCTGGTGGACGATCTGCAGGGGCGCTTCATCTGGGGCGGCCTGGTTTACGGCCTGCAGATGGCGCTGATCGCGCGCGCCCTGCTGTCCGACCGCGAGACCCGTGCGGGCCGGGCGTGGCGGGTGCTGTTCATCGGCATCGTCATGATCATGCTGGTGCTCGCGCTGCGCGCGGCCCTGGCGCTGTTCGGCCTGAGCGAGATCGCGCAGCCGCAGAAGGCCTTGCCCATCCACCCCGTCCAGCTCTTCACCTATGTCGCCGTCATGGCGACTGCGCTGCTGGGCTCGATCGGCTTCGTGCTGATGGTCAAGGAGCGCACGGATCGCGAGATCATGCGCCTCGCGATGACCGACAGCCTCACGCGCATCCCCAACCGGCGCGCCCTGATGGAATGGGCCGAGCATGCCCTGGCACGGCGCGATGGGGCGCCACTGGCGTTACTGATGATAGACGTGGATCACTTCAAGCGGATCAACGACACCTACGGTCACCCGACGGGGGACGAAGTGCTGCGCAAGATCGCCGAGCTGCTTGAAGGGCGGTTGCGCGGCTACGACTTCATGGGGCGCTACGGCGGTGAAGAATTTTGCGTGGTTGCCCCGGACACCGACCGCGAAGGCGCCCTGGCGCTGGCCGAATCCTTGCGGGCGATCATCCACGCCACCCCGTTTACCGACGCAGGCAAGGCAATCGCCCTCTCGGTGAGCATCGGCGTCGCGCTCTGCCCGTCCAACGCTAAGTGCGAACTGAAGGAGATCCTGGCGGAAGCGGATGCCGCGCTTTATGCGGCCAAGCAGGCGGGACGCAATAGGGTGGTCTGCTTCGGCATGGAGAGCGCGTAATGGAAATGAAGAAGATCAATTCGGGCAGGCTGCGCGCCATCGGCTACGATACGCGCGCCCGGTTGCTGCAGGTGCAACTCGACGACGGCAGTACGCTGCAGTATGGCGGAGTCGGCGAGGATACCTGGCGCCGCTTCAGTGGCTCGGGGGCGGCGTGGAGCTTCTACCGCGACAACATCGAGGAGGAGTTTGCAGCGAAGCGTGTCTCCGGCAACGGGCATGGAGAGGCCAACACTCCACATAATGAAGCTCACCATGCCCGCTCCCCTCTCCTCAATCCTCTCCCGCAAGCGGGCGAGGAGGCGAACGAATCGCTACGCGAATTTCATGTTACTGCTCCCGCAGGCAAGAACCCGCTCGACGAGTTGTTCCGCAAACCCTGAGCGCGTCCGTGCTGAATCGCTGAATGAAAAATAATCCGTATACGGTGGCTGTCATCGGCGGCGGCCCGGCCGGGCTGATGGCGGCCGAGGCGCTGGTTGAGGGCGGTGCGCGGGTCGATCTCTACGATGCCATGCCGACCGTGGGGCGCAAGCTGCTGCGGGCGGGCAAGGGAGGCCTCAACATCACGCATGCCGAGCCGCTGGAGGATTTCCTCTCGCGTTACGGCGCGCGCCGCGCCGAGATCGAGCCGCTGCTCGAAGGATTCGGGCCGGATGCGCTGCGGGAGTGGGTGCATGGCCTCGGCATCCAGACCTTTGCCGGCAGTTCGGGGCGCGTGTTTCCGTCCGACATGAAGGCCGCGCCGCTGCTGCGCGCCTGGCTGCGCCGTTTGCGCGAGAACGGCGTGCATTTTCACCTGCGCCATCGCTGGCGCGGCTGGGCCGATGAAAGCGCGGATGGCAAAACCGTCGCGCTGCGTTTCGACACGGTCGGGGGAGAGGCCATTGTGCAGGCCGATGCGGCGGTGCTCGCGCTGGGTGGGGGAAGCTGGGCGCGGCTCGGCTCCGACGGCGCATGGGTGACGCTGCTTGCACAGCTCGGCATCCCTGTCGCGCCGTTGCGGCCCGCGAATTGCGGTTTCGATGCCGGATGGAGCCTGCACTTCAGCGAGAAATTCGCCGGGCAGCCGCTGAAGGCGGTGGGCGTGAGCTTCACCGGTGCGGCGGGCCATGTCCATTCCAGGCGCGGCGACGTGATGGTGACAGCAACGGGGGTGGAAGGCGGCCCGATCTATGCCCTGTCCGCGATGCTGCGCGACGAAATCGAGGCAAGGGGCGAGGCCGTCATCCGCATCGACCTGGCACCCGGCAAGGACCTGCAGCGGATCAGCGCCGAAGTGAATCACCCGCGCGGTTCACGCTCGATGTCCAGCCATCTGCAGAGCCGGGCGAAGATCGCGGGCGTGCAAAGCGGGCTTTTGCGCGAGTTGCTGCCGAGGGAGGATTTCGACCGCCCCGAGCGGCTGGCCGCCGCGATCAAGTCCCTGCCGCTGCGCCTCATCGCGCCGCGTCCGCTGGACGAAGCGATCAGCAGCGCGGGCGGCGTGCTCTTCGAGGCGCTGGACGGGCGCCTGATGGTGCGCGACCTCCCCGGCGTGTTCTGCGCCGGCGAGATGCTCGACTGGGAGGCGCCCACCGGCGGCTACCTGCTGACCGCCTGTTTCGCCAGCGGACGCCACGCCGGCCGTGGCGTGCTGGAATGGCTCGCGGGCGTCCGCCGTGCCGAGAAGGATTAGCGCTGGCGGGAACGGCCAGTACGCGGTCTCACCACCCTGAACTGGGGTGTTGCCTGTATTCCATATTAAAGAAGCGCAAAGGCATCATGTTCGACGTCCTTTGAATCCCGGGAGAACATGAATGAGAACCCATGCGATTCTGCTCTGCCTGCTGGCGGCGGGAGCCCCCCGGCAGGCGCATGCCGAGGCTCCCGCAGGCTGGAACGGATGCTACATGGGGGTCAATGCCGGATATGGCTGGGCCCACATAAGCGGCACTGACTTGGCCATCGGCGCTCCCATCGGTTCCGCCACGGCCAGCGGCGGCGCGCTCGGGGGGCAGTTGGGTTGTGACCGCCAGACCGCTGACTGGGTGTGGGGCGCGCAACTCTCCGCGGACAAGGCGAATTTAAGCGGGAGCCACCAGTACCTCAACGGCAGCGGCCCTGCGGATACCGTCACCTACGACATCAAGTCCCTGGTTTCCCTTACCGGCCGGATCGGCTATGAGCTTCGGCCGGCCACGCTCGCCTACCTGAAAGGCGGGGGTGCATGGGCGAGAACCAGCCACGACGATTCCGACCCGGCCCCGCTTTTCGGCGTGCCCTATACCGGGAACACGAAAGCCACGCGCGGCGGGTGGATTCTGGGCATCGGCCTGGAGCGCAAGATCGGCCGGAACGTATCGGCTTATGTGGAGTACAGCTACGCGGATTTCGGCAGCAAAACGGTCACGATCGCCTACACCGACGGGGTGATCGCCGATTATTCGTTCAGGCAGGAGCTGAGTTGCCTCGGACTCGGCGTGAACTACCGGTTCTGATCTTTCCCTTCTTTCTGATACCATCTCGACGGCTCCCGCGACCGTCCAAGGGAGTGGCCCAGTTTTAAACCGCGCCCGCAAGGGCGATTTCTTTTTCAGTTTCTTCAATAACCCATGACGCTCGCTTGGCAAGACGGCCTGCCCTATTCCACGCGCTTCGGCGACGTGTATTTTTCCGCCGATTCCGGGCTCGAGGAGACGCGCCATGTGTTCCTCGCGGGCAACCGGCTCGCGGAGCGCTTCGCGGCGCTGCCTGCGGGCGAGAGCCTCGCCGTCGGCGAGACGGGTTTCGGCACCGGGCTGAATTTTCTCTGCGCCTGGCAACTGTTCGAGCGGGTGGCACCATCGGGTGCGAGCCTGGATTTTTTCAGCATCGAGAAATTTCCGCTGGACGATGATGAGCTGCGTGCCGCACTCGCGCTGTGGCCCGAGTTCGTGCCGTTCGCGGACGCGCTGCTCGCGCGCTGGCGGCGGCACGTGCCGGGCTGGAACCGCTGGGTCTTCGCCAATGGACGCGTGCGGCTCACGCTTGCGATCGGCGATGTCGCTGAAGTGCTGACGCAACTGCAGGAAGGGGTCATGGATGCGTGGTTCCTTGACGGGTTCTCCCCCGCGAGGAATCCCGAGATGTGGAGCGGGGAAGTGGTGGCGGGCATCGCCCGCGCCTCGCGCCCTGCGGCGACGCTCGCGACCTACACCAGCGCGGGCTGGGTGCGGCGCGGCCTGCAAGAGGCCGGCTTCGCGGTGGAGAGGGTGCCGGGCTTCGGGCGCAAGCGCGAGATGCTGCGCGGCCAGATGCACACTCACTCCCCCACGCGGGGAGAGGGGAGCATGCGGAGCACGCCTGCCAGCGTCGTCGTCATCGGCGGCGGCATCGCGGGCTGTGCCGCCGCCCGCGCGCTGGCGCATCGCGGCATCGCGGTTACGCTGGTCGAGCGTGCGCCGCGGCTCGCAAGCGCGGCCTCGGGCAATCCGCGCGGCATCCTGCACGCGCGCTTCGGCGCGGGCGGCAATCCGGTGCACCGCTTCGTGCAGGCGGCCTACGGGCATGCGCTCGCGCTCATCGACGAGGTGTTGCCGGCGGATGGCGAACTGCGCGCCGAGTGCGGGCTGCTGCAGGTTGCGTTTTCGCCTAGCGAAGAGAGGCGCATCGCGAAGCTCGCCGAATATGAGTGGCCCGCGCACCTGCTGCGCCCGGTCGAGGCCGCCGAGGCGACGCGGCTCGCGGGGATGGAGATGGCCTACGGCGGGCTGTGGTTCCCCGGCGGCGGCTGGGTCGTGCCGTCCGCGCTCTGCGCGAGGCTCGCGGACGATGAACGCATCGAACTGCGCCTCGGCCATGCGGCGGAGGCGCTGACGAAATCGGATGCGGGCTGGCGCGTGGCGGGGCGCGACGAGTGCGGCGCGAACTGGGCCGTCGAGGCCGACATCGCGGTGGTCTGCTGCGCGCACTCGGCATTGGCCTTTGAGCAGTTCGCGCATTTTCCGCTCACACCGGTGCGCGGCCAGGTCAGCCTGCTGCCCGCGACTCCGGCCAGCCGGGCCTTGCATGCGGTGGTGTGCGGCGACGGCTATTGCGCCCCGGCGCTGGACGGCATGCATGTCGCGGGCGCGACGCATGCCTTCGGCGACGAGTCGCCCGGGGTGCGCGCCGCCGAGCACGAAGACAATCTCGCGAAACTTGCCGCACATTCGCCGGCCCTGCGCGCGGCGCTCGGCGAGGTGGATATCCAAAAACTGGAAGGCCGTGCCGCGATGCGCTGCTCGGCGCCCCTCGCGATGCCGCTCGTGGGCGAGGTGCAGCCAATGCTCTATTGCAGCCTCGCGCACGGTACGCGCGGTCTCATCAGCGCGGGGCTGGCCGGCGAGATCGTTGCGGCGCTGGCCTGCGGCCAGTTGCCGCCGCTGCCCCTGCCCATCTTCGCGGCGCTGGCGCCCGATTTGCGCGCCAAAAAGGTCGGGTGAATCCGAAACCATGGGGTTGGGGTAACATATCCGAATGGTTTTTATGGCCAGATATCAGGGATGAAATGACGAAGTCCAAGCAACTCGCGGCGCTGATCGGCCCTACCGTGATGGTACTCGCCGCCTCCGAGGCGATGAACCTCCGGATCTGGGCGGTCAACATTGCCCCCATCACTTACCTGAACGGCACGATATTGTTCGTCGCGGGCCTGGCCATCATCCGCGTGCATAATTACTGGGGGCCTCGCTGGCCGGTAATGGTGACGCTCACGGGGTGGTTTGCCCTGCTCATCGGCCTGTACCGCATGTTTGCTCCGCAGGCTCAACAGGCGGGGCAGAATTTCGCCACCTATGTGTTGCTGGCGGTGCTCTTCGTGATGGGAGCCTTTCTGGCCTTCAAGGGCTACAGCCGCAAAGAGGGCTGATCGAAACAGCGTGTATTCTTGACCGCAATAATCAACTGGAGAGCTACCTTGCAGAACCTACAACCGCACCCGGTCTGGGCGCACTTCGCCGCGCTGTGCGCGATCCCGCATCCTTCGTATCACGAAGCGGCGCTGCGCGAACACCTGAGCGAGTGGGCGCGGGCGCACAGCATCGCCGCCGTCGTCGATGGTGCGGGCAACCTGATCCTGAAAAAGCCCGGCAGCCCCGGCTGTGAATCGCTGCCCGGCGTGATCCTGCAGGGCCACCTCGACATGGTGTGCGAGGCCAATTCCGGCACGCAGCACGACTTCGAGCGCGATGCCATCAAGGCAGTGGTGCACGACGGCTGGGTAGTGGCTGAGGGCACCACGCTGGGCGCGGACAACGGCATCGGGGTCGCGCTCGCGCTGGCCGCGCTGCAAGAGCCGAGCCTGGTCCATCCGCCGCTGGAGGTGCTGCTCACGGTCAACGAGGAATCGGGCATGGACGGCGCGCGCGGGCTCGCGCCCGGCACCCTGCAGGGCAAGATGCTGGTCAACCTCGATACCGAGGAGTGGGGGCATTTTTACCTGGGCTGTGCGGGCGGCGTGGACGTGGAGGTGCGCCACGACTGCGCACGGGAAGAGGTGCCGCCGGACTATGCGCTGCTGCGCTTCGAGGTGTCCGGGCTGCGCGGCGGCCACTCCGGCATCGACATCCATCTCGTGCGCGGCAACGCGATCAAGCTGCTGGCGGAGGCGCTGCGCGACCTGTCCGCGCACACCGACCTGCGCCTGATCGAGATGAAGGGCGGTACGGCACGCAACGCGATTCCGCGCGAGGCCTATGCGGTCTGCGCGCTGCCCGAAGCGATCGCATCGACGATCGACGAGTGGGTGCGGCACCGCCACGAGGCATGGCGGCAGCGTTATGTGGAGGAGGATGCGAACGTGACGTTCGCCTGCCGGCATGACGACGCGCCGCCGGACAGAGCCATTTTGCGCGTGGAGCAGGAGCGCCTGCTCGCTTTCCTAGACACCACCGCGAGCGGGGTCGAGCGCATGAGCGAGGACTTCCCCGGCGTAACCGACACCTCGGCCAACCTCGGCGTATGCGCGCTGGAGCAGGGCGCGTTCAAGGCGACGTTCAAGGTGCGTTCGCTGAGTGATGCGCGCGCCGATGCGCTGGCCGGCAAGCTGGTTTCCCGCGCGGCCGGCTACGGCCTGCGGGCCTGGAAGGACGGTGCGTATCCGGGCTGGACGCCGAACCCGTCCTCCGGCTTGCTCGCGCTGTGCCAGCGGGTCTACACGAAACAGTTCGGCCAACCCGCCGGCCTGCAGGTGATCCACGCCGGGCTGGAATGCGGCCTGCTCGCCGCGAGCCATCCGCATCTGGACATGATCTCCTTCGGCCCCGACATCCGCGGCGCGCATGCGCCCGGCGAGCGGGTGGAGATCGAATCGGTCGCGCGCTGCTGGACTTTGCTCAAGGCGGTGCTACATGAATTGGCTACGGCCTAGGCAGTGCCCCAGCGGATATAATGCGCGCGCACTGGCCTGGTGCTGCTGTCCGGGCCGTGCAGCATAGTCAAATCATTTTCCCAGGAGAACCTTATGAAAAAACTCATCATCGTTGCCCTTGTCGCCCTGTTTGCCGCTAACAGCGCGCTGGCCGCTGACGATTGCGCGGCCAAGGCTGCCGAGAAGAAGCTGGCCGGCGCAGCCAAGAACAGCTTCATGAAGAAATGCGAGAAGGATGCCGCCGCCGCGCCTTCCTGCGAAGCTCGCGCTGCCGAGAAGAAGCTGGCCGGTGCGGCGAAGAACAGCTTTATGAAGAAGTGCGAGAAGGACGCTGCCGCTGCCAAGTAAGCAGGCGGTTTTTTAACGGACGGGCAAGGCTTGCGCCTTGCCCGTTTTGTTTTCGGCAGCATCCGTGTGGCCTGGCCAGAGTTGGCAGCCTACGCCTTCTTGCCCTGCGGTCCTCTACATAAACGACCTACTTCACCCGTGCGAGGCGGGATAGTAGATTGCAAACACGTAAATGCTCATCCCTCGCTTGGTGAGCATGTTCTGCACAGCGATCCTTCTTACAGAATGCGGAGGCAGGGCTATGAGTGAGGATCTGCGGCAACTGATAGAGGAAGCGACGCGGCTGGAGCTTAATATGGCCGAGGTCTACCTCGGCTTCCATCATCTGTTCCCCGATGACGCGCGCTTCTGGTGGAAGCTGGGCATCGAGGAAAAAAATCATGCGGCCCTGCTCATGAGCGGGAAACAGTATTTCCTGGAGGCGGGGATGTTTCCGGCCGAGTTGGTAGGCACCTCGCTGGCAACCTTGAAGAGCCTGAGCGGCGAGCTGGAAGGTGTCATCGGGCGCTGGGGAAGGCCTCGCCTGTCGAGGGCCGATGCATTCGATCTGGCCATCAGGCTGGAAGACTCGGCGGGGGAAATACATTTCCAGCATGCCATGCATGAAACAGAGCATCCCTCGAAAGCCATCAAGTTATTCCAGAGCCTGAATGAGGCCGATCTGGATCACGCCGACAGGATACGCAGCTACATGCGCCTGGCGAGCCTCTAAGATCAGTACGGCTTCAGCAGCGCCAGTTGCGCTGTATCGAGGTAGCACCATTCGCCCTCGGCCAGTCCCAGCTCATCGAGTTTCAGCAGGCCGATCTGTGTACGGCGCAGCGCGACGCAGTGGTTGCCGGCGGCTGCCAGCATGCGTTTTACCTGATGGTATTTGCCCTGCTCCAGCACGATCTCGATCTGGTGGTCATCGATCATGCGGCAAGTCACCGCCGCCAGCGGCGCAGGTTCGTCGTGCAGCTTCACGCCACGCAACAGTTGCGCGACCAGTTCAGGTGTGACCGGGTCATGCGTGATGGCGGCATAGACCTTGGGCACATGGTGTTTGGGCGAGGACTGTTTGTGGATGAACGGCCCGTCATCCGACATCAGCAGCAGACCGGTGGTGTCGTGGTCGAGGCGGCCGACCGGTTGCACGTCGCGCCGCGTGAATTGCTCCGGCAGGATGGTCAGCACGCCGGGATGGTGACTGGCCTTGCGCGAGCATTCGAAATTGGCCGGCTTGTTCAGCGCGATATAGACATGCTCGCGATAAGTCCACGCCTCGCCATAGAGGGTGAATTCGAGGCCATCGGTCTCGATGGCGAGGCGGCTGTCCCGGACGACTTTGCCGGCGATGCTCACCTCGCCCTCGGCGATCAGCTGGCTGCACCACTTGCGGGTGCCAAAGCCCTGCGATTGCAGGATGCGGTCCAGGGTTAGTTTGCTCATGTCGTGACTGTAGCGGTATCGGGGTGCGGTTCGGGATCGGTCAGCCCGGAAATTTTCCGTCCACGTAGAACCATTGCCCTTCCTCGCGCACGAAATTGCTGATCTCGTGCAGGCGATGGGCGCGGCCGCCGATCTTGTAGCGCGCGACGAATTCTACCGTGGCGCGGTCCGCCGATTCCGCGTGGTGCTTCTTCACTTCCAGCCCCAGCCACCTGGCGTCGTCCGCCGCGAGGTCAAGCGCGGCGGGGCGGGTGCTCGGGTGCCAGGTGGCAAGCAGGTAGGCTTCCAGCTTGAGCGCATAGGCGCTGTAGCGCGAGCGCATCAGGGCCGCTGCATCCGGCGCGGGCACGCCGCCGTGGTAGCGGCCGCAGCAGGCGGCGTAGTCCGCTGCGCCGCAGGGACAGGGCTTTGCGGCCATTAGCGGAACTCGCCCTGCCATACCACCGGCTCGATCTCGATCATGCCGGCGTCGCTGGTCATCATGATATGACCCTCCTGCATCGTGCATTGCAGTTGCATGGTGCGGCTGGCCAGCGCGGCGAGCGCCAGCGTGGTTTCGCCGGCCAGGTTGAGCACGGTGAGGTTGTTCAGGCGCTGCAGCTTGGCGCGGTTTTCATTCCACCAGATATTCGCCGCGCGGCCGTAGCTGACGACCACGACTTGCGCGGCGCGTCCGCTGGCTTTGCGGAGCGCGCGCTCGTCGGGCAGGCCGACTTCGATCCAGCGTTCGATCGCGCCGGTGAGGTCCTTCCGCCACAGGTCGGGCTCCTCGTCGCTGCTCAGACCCTTGCCGAAAGCCAGCGCTTCATCGGCGTACAGCGCGAAGGCGAGCAGGCGCACCATCATGCGCTCGTCGGTTTCCGAAGGGTGTCGCGCCAGGGTAAGTGAGTGGTCGGCGTAATAGTGCCGGTCCATGTCGGCGATCTGGAGGGCGGCTTTGAAGACGGTCGATTTGATGGCCATGGATACGTTCGGATGGATACTGTGCAGGTGCGCATTCTATCAGGGAGCACCAGGCATCCCGGATCTCGCTGGATGCAGCAAGTTTGACACACCCTCTCACGCTCCCTGATAATCCCCTCATGATTTCGCTCTCCGCATTCCATCCCGTCCGAGCACCCGCCGCCGTGCGCATGGCGTGGCGCTTCGCGTTTCGTGGCCTGGAGAGTTAGCGTTTAAGCAATAGTCGCTTCGGTTGTTTCCAAAGGGCCACGGAATGTTTCTGTGGCCTTTTTGTTTTTTATGTTGGAGAAATATGTCGTTGCCCGCAGCCTTTGTTTCGGTGATCCTGATCTGGTCCACCACGCCGCTCGCCATCAAGTGGAGCGCGCTGGGCTTCGGGCCAAGCTTTGCGGTGTTCTCGCGCATGGCAGCCGGCGCCTTGCTGTGTGCGGTGCTGCTTGCGCTGCTGCGCGTGCGTCTTCCGTTGCACCGCAAGGCGCTGCTGAGCTATGCGGCGAGCGGGCTGAGCATGTTTGGTGCGATGGCGCTGACTTACTGGTCGGCGCAATACGTCAGCTCGGGCATGATCTCGGTGCTGTTCGGCCTGTCGCCGCTGATCACCAGCCTGGGGGCGGCGCTCTGGCTGAAGGAGGAGGCGCTTACGCCGACCAAGCTGGCTGGCATGCTGCTGGGTGTGCTCGGCCTGGCGCTGGTGTTTCGCGGCGGGATGGGGCTGGGCGATGGAGCTGCTCTCGGGCTGGCGGCGCTGTTCGCTGCGGTGGCGGTGCAATCGCTGGGGCTGGTGTGGATCAAGCGCATCGGCGACGACAGCCCGCCGCTGGCAACGACGCTGGGCAGCCTGGTCGTTTCCCTGCCGCTGTTCTTCGCCGCATGGTGGTTGGACGATGGGAGCCTGCCGGCGGCATGGCCGGAGCGCGCGCTCGCGGCGACCCTGTATCTAGGTGTGTTTGGTTCGGTGCTTGGGTTTGCGCTGTATTACTACATGATCAAGCATATGGAGACGGGGCGCATTGCGCTGATCACGCTGGTCACGCCGGTGCTGGCCTTGCTGCTGGGGCATGGGCTGAACAACGAGGTGGTGCTGCCGCAGGTGTGGCTGGGAACGGGGAGCATCATCCTGGGTCTGTGCCTGCATCGCTGGGGCGGGCAATGGCTGGCGTATTTGCGTGCCCGTGGCTAGGGGCGCGCCTTGCCGGTCGCATCGGCGGCAGGGGCAAAAATAATGGCAAAAGCCACACCAAAAAAAGTAGAATAGCCCGAAAGTGCCGGTGGTTCGGCCGCGATAACCTCGGGGGTGATTTTGGTTGAGTTTTGTATGGAAAGCGTGGGCGGTTTCATGAAAAACAGACATGAATTCCCCCATGCCTGTTCTGATAGTTCGTTATGCCTCAGCAGCTAGAAAAACTTGCGATCCTGTTTGCCGATATCTGCGGCAGTACCGCGCTCTACGATAATCTTGGGGACAGTCTGGCGCGCCGCCTGATTGCGCAGTGCATTGCGACGATGGATGGCGAAATTTCAGCCCATCACGGCACGCTGATCAAGACCATCGGGGATGAAGTCATGTGCTCCTTCCCCAGCGCCGAAGCCGCCATGCATGCCGCCTGCGCAATGCAGCGCGCGGTGAAAAACGGTAAGTATGAAGGCGGCCATGCGATGCATATCCGCGTCGGCTTCAACTATGGCGAGGCAATCCGCGAGGCAGGCGATGTGTTCGGCGATACCGTCAACGTCGCCGCGCGCGTTGCCGCGATCACCCGCGCCGACCAGATCATGACGACCCAGGCCGTGGTCAATGCGCTGCCGCCCGATCTGCGCGAGAAGACGCGCCAGATCATGCGCGCCGAATTCAAGGGCAAGCAGGAGCACTTCGATATTTCCATCGTGATCTGGGAGATGGACGACATGCTGAGCACCCGCATCGGCACTCCCGTATTCCGCAAGTCACCGGAAAATATCGATGAGATAACCCTGCGCTACCGCGACCAGTCGCTCAAGGTCAACAAGGAGCGGCGCAGCGTGGTGCTGGGGCGCGGGGACGTCTGCGATCTTGTGGTGGAGAGCAGTTTCGCGTCGCGCCAGCACATCCGCATCGAATTGCGCTTCGGCAAATTTGTCGTGGTGGACCAGAGCACCAACGGCACCTATGTCCGCTTCGGCGACGGAAACGTGGTACGCCTCGCACGCGAGGAAATGATTCTGCAGGGATCAGGCTCCATCAGCCTCGGGCAGGCTTACACGGAGCATCCAGCCGAACTGGTCGAGTTTGCCGTGACTTCCAGCCACGCGCAGCGCCCGCCGGCGGAATAGGGGCGCAGGTCTTACGGGCCTGTCACCCGGGAAGGGCGTCCAGCGCAAGCTGCAATTGTTCGCACCATTTTTCCTGGGGTTCGAGTTTTGCAACCTGCTTCAGGCATTCGGCTGCTATCTGCATCAGGTCGCTGTTCCTGCCGTTTTGCCGCATGGACATCACGGCCATGTTGGCCAGATTGATCATGACCCGCTTGTTGTTCGGCAGCATGGCGTGTGCGTCGTTGAGCAGGCGGATCGCTTCATCCAGCTTGCCTTCCTTGGCCAGAACGACACCGCGGTCGTTGATCGCAATGACCTCCTGGCAGGATTTTTTGACCAGCTCCTCGCCTTGGTCAGACATGCCGGCCTGGCTGTATAGATCGCTGACCTGCGCGAGCAGCTCGGTGTTCTCGTGGTTATTCTTGACGATGGATTGCGCTATATCTTCGGCAGCTTCCTTGTTTCCGGTTGCCAGGAATAGCTGGGCGGCCTCAAGCATGATGCCGGTGGTGAGATGGCCATCATCCGCTTTGGCCAGTTCGGCAACTTCCCTGGATATCCTTCCCGCGCTCGCCAGATCGCCGGACTTGCTGTAGACCATCCCCTCCACTACCTTGGCGTGCAGGTTGGTCTCGGCGCTGTTGAATTCCTTGTTGATTTCCTTCAGGATCTGCAGCGCCTCGGCGGGGTCGTCGTTTTCCGAGCGTATCTTGGCCAGACCCAAATAGGCAACGGGGGTCTTGTGGATGGAAAATTCGCCCAGCTTGATGGTTTTCCGGAAAGCCGTTTCGGCCGTTTCCAGGTCGCCGCGCTTCTGTGCCAGCTCGCCGAGGCTCCTCTGGCGCACGACTGAATTCGGCGACAGCTCGGTGCAGCGCGCCAGCGCGCGCTGCGCCTCTTCCAGCTCACCGGCCTTTTCGTGGCTCTTGGCCAGCCAGTCGTGCGCCTCGAGGTAGGCCGGGTTGGCATTGATGACCTCGCGGAATAATTGCTGCGCCCGCGCCAGATCGCCATTGTAGAAGTAAGCCTTGCCCAGGCCGGTCCTGGCCCAGGGGATGTCGCGCTTGGCCAGGATCTGCTCGAATTCCTGCCGGGCACGCCCATACCTGCCCATGGTCAGCAGCGTGCCGGTCTTGATGCGCTGCAATTCCGTGGTATTGGTCTTGCTCGAGGCAAGCGCCTTGTCGCAAAGGGCGACGGTCCGATCATAATCCTTGTCGCGCACCGCCTTTTCGATATCGATGAGCATTGCTTTGCGGGTGAGCACTTTTTCCAGCCGGCTCTTCATCGTGGCCTCGTTGACCGGCTTGATGATGTAATCGTCCGGCATATATTCGGCAGCGCCAAAAACCAGGTCGGCGGTTTTTTCGGCGGTGATGATGATCCAGGCCGTCGCGAGCCCGATCAGGTCGCGATGTTTTGCCTCTTCGAGGACATGCTGGCCGGTTTTTCCGCCGCCCAGGTTGTAGTCGCACAGCACGACGTCGTACTTGTTCTTCTCCAGGAAGGCGATGGCCTCCTTGCCGTTGGTGACCGTGTCGATATTCCTGCTGCCGAATATTTTGAGCATTTCGCGCAGCAGCGCACGCATGCCCTGGAAGTCGTCGATGACCAGGAAGGATTTTCCGGCAAACAGGGCAGTGGTATCTTGGGGGATGTACATAAGTTCGCCTTGTCGCTCAGGGCAGGCGCAGGATAAAACAGCTTCCGCCGAGTTTCCCGCCGTTTTCCAGGAAGACGCCGCCAATCTTGCCGCGGTTTTTGTGGAGTCTGGCCACCATGGACGAGAAATACAAGCCGAGCCCCGTGCTGCCGGAGGCGAAATTTACTCCCCTGCCGACTGCATCGCCGGCCTCGAGGATGCTTTTCGGGTAACCGCTGCCGTTATCTTCGACGCGCATCACCAGTTCGCCATCCTCATCCTTCACGGAAAGTCTCAGCTTGTCCCTGGTGTAGTGCGTCGCATTGTTCAAGGCATGGGAGACCACCCCCGAAATCAGTTCATAATCGAAATACCAGTCCAGCCCTTTGTCGCAATCCACCTCAAGGGTGATGCCGGAATAATCCAGCAGGGTTTTGTTTTGTTCGACAATTTCCCGGACAAAATCATCGATGGAGTTTTCCGCCAGGTCGAAGGGATAGAACTGGTTGCCGATTTTGTAAATTGCCAGCATCTGGATCAAATTGTCATTGACCCGCTTGACTTCATAGAGCATCGGCGCCGCCTTTTCCTTGGCACCCGGCCCGAGTTCAGTGAGGCTGGTTTCCAGAAAATTGACCAGCACGCCGATGGAGTTTTTCATGTCGTGCACTGCCGACGCGAGAAAGGCCGATATGTCGGGAGAGGCTTCCTTGGTTTGATCCATGATATGAATATCCGTGTTGTTTATTGTTTGGCCAAGCGTCGGGTAGCGAATTGAACGGCTCGATGCCGTCCTGTGCATCGCCCTCGGCGTTGCGTGGCGGCAAGGGGATCGGCGATCGGCACCGGGCGGCAGGTTCAAAATCAGCCGGCAGTATAGCGTGAAGGGGGCGCTGGTTAAACCCGTTTGCGCCGGTCAGGAACAATCCCGCGCAGTTGGCTCATTTGGCGGGTTTTTTGCGGTAATCGCCCGAGCTGGCGTTCATCGCATCGATGGCCTCTTTCAGCGTCATCGCGGCGGCCTTGGGATCGCTGCTGCCGACAGCCATTTCGCCGCCGACGGAGGACAGGGGTGTGCTTGCGCCGGTTTGCCGGGCAGGCGCAGCAGTGGGGCGCTGCTGCGCCTGCCCCTTTTTAAGCTCTTCGATTTTTGCCTGCAATTCGGCGTTCTCTTTCCTGAGTGCCTCGATTTCGTTTGGGGGGGGCTGAGGCGCGGCCGCAGGCTGGGCGGCGCTGGGAGTGGCGTCGTCGGGAGTGGCGTCGTCGGGAGTGGCGGCGTCGGGAGGGGCGGCGTCGGGAGGGGCGGCAACATCATGGGGGGCCGATTGTTTCTGGGGCGGCTGCTCGGCACTTGGCCAAAGGGCAATCCCGATGCCAATCAGCAATAAAACCACTGCGGCAACCACGCCGCCGATGATCAGCCGTTTCCTGGAGCGCGCCGGTTCCCCTTCGTGGAATTCGTCTTCCGGCGCCTCGGGTTCTACCTCTGCGCGGAAGGTCGGAGTCCTTTTGAAATGCCTGGTCAAGCCGCCGAGCAACAATTTCATGCGCTCGACCGGACCCGGTTTGGCGGATGTTTCCGGGCTGGTTTCATCGGCGCCGGATAATTCGTGCCCGGCTGGTTCCGGGTTCTGTCCGGCACTGCCCTGTTCCGCCGCAACGAAATCGAGCGATTCCCGCGGCTTTGCGTTCACGGCAAGATTGCCCTGCGCCGTCTCTTCACCGGCGCCGGTCTTTTTCTTCCAGAACTTCAGGTTCATAGGGTCTCCATCGTCACGCGTTGCCACCCGCCCGGTCTGTGGCCGGAACGCGGTAGCGCAGCATATTGCGCCGGTTGCCCGGCGTCAAACCGGCACAGGCGGGCCTCGGCAGGGGGGGCGCAAAATGGGGTTTCGGGTCGGCCTTGCACAAGACTAGCGGATGATCCGTTTGACTTCCGGTATCTTGCGCAGGCTGCGCATGATGTTGGCGAGGTGCAGGCGGTTGTTCACTTCCAGCGTGAAGTGCAGCGCGGTGTATTCGCCCTCGTTGGTGAAGCTGACATTCTCGATGTTGGATTCCGCATCGGCAATCGCAGCGGCCACCTTCGCCAGCACGCCGCGCTGGTTGGCGACCACCAGCTTGAGGCCGACATCGAAGGGGCGCTGGATATCCTTGCCCCACACCACGTCCAGCCATTGTTCACCGCCGCGCCCCTTGTGCAGGGACTGGCAGTCGCGCGTGTGCACCGTGAGGCCCTGACCGCTCTTGAGCACGCCGATGATAGGGTCGCCCGGGATCGGGTGGCAGCACTTGGCGAACTGCACCGCCATGCCCTCGGTACCCTGGATAGTGATGGCCGTGCCGCCTGCCGCCTCGGCCGGCAGTGCCTCGCCGATGCTGGCCAGTTGCCGCGCCACCACCATGTTGAGGCGGCGCCCGAGGCCGATGTCGGCGAGGATTTCCTGGCGCGTTTTCACGCCGGTATCCTTGAGCAGCTTGTTCCAGTTTGCCTTGCCGATGTCCTGCGGCTTGACGCCCAGTGTATGCAGCGCCTGGTTGAGCAGGCGCTCGCCGAATTGTGCGGACTCGCCGGACTGCATGGTCTTGAGGAAGTGGCGGATATGGCTGCGCGCCTTGCTGGTGGTCACATAGCCCAGCCAGGCCGGATTCGGTTTGGCCTGCGGCGCGGTAATGATTTCCACGCGGTCGCCGTTGCGGAGCTCGGTGCGCAGCGGCACCAGTTCGTGGTTGACCTTGACGGCGATGCAGTGGTTGCCGATGTCGGTATGCACGCTGTAGGCGAAGTCCACCGCGGTCGCGCCGCGCGGCAGCGCGAGGATCTTGCCCTTGGGCGTGAATACATACACCTCGTCGGGGAACAGGTCCACCTTGAGGTGCTCGAGGAATTCCGACGAGTCGCTGCTCTGGCTCAGGCTTTCCAGCAGTTCCTGCAGCCACTGGTGGGTCTTCTTGTGCAGATTCTTGATCGAGACGTGGCCGCTCTTGTACAGCCAGTGCGAGGCCACGCCGGCATCGGCGATCTTGTGCATCTCGTGGGTGCGGATCTGGATTTCGATGGGCGTGCCGAACGGGCCGAACAGTGTGGTGTGCAGCGATTGATAGCCGTTGACCTTGGGGATCGCGATGTAATCCTTGAACTTGCCGGGGATCGGCTTGTACAGGCCGTGCAGCGCGCCCAGCGCCACATAGCAGGACGCGAAATCGTTGACCAGCACGCGGAACCCGTAGATGTCCAGCACCTCAGCGAAGGCCAGCGACTTGCTCTGCATCTTCTTGTAGATGCTGTAGATGTTTTTTTCCCGGCCGGTCACGTCGGCCTGGATATTGAACTCGGCGAGCCGCTGCCGGATCGTCTCGAGGATCTTGCCGACCACTTCGCGGCGGTTGCCTCGCGCCACCCTGAGCGCCTTGGACAGCACCGCGTAGCGGTTGGGGTTCAGGTACTTGAAGCTTAAATCCAGCAACTCGCGGTAAATATCGTTCAGGCCGAGACGGTTGGCGATCGGCGCATAGATGTCCATGGTCTCGCGGGCGATGCGCTCGCTTTTGTCGTGCGGCATGGATTCCAGCGTGCGCATGTTGTGCAGGCGGTCGGCCAGCTTGATGAGGATGACGCGCACGTCGCGCGCCATTGCCAGCAGCATCTTGCGGAAATTTTCCGCCTCCGCGTCCTCGCGGGTTTCGAACTGGATGCGGTCCAGCTTGGAGAGGCCGTCGACCAGTTCCGCGACCGGCTTGCCGAATTTTTCGGCGACCTGCTCCGCGGTGACCTCGGTGTCTTCCACCACGTCGTGCAGCAATGCGGCGATGATCGCCTGGACATCCAGGTGCAGGGTGGTGAGGATGCGCGCGACGGCGATCGGGTGGGAGATGTACGGGTCGCCGGACTGGCGCTTCTGCCCCTGGTGCGCGGCCTGGCTGAATGCAAGCGCTTCGCGGACGTAGTCGACGTCCTCCGGTTTAAGGTAGGCTGAGACTTCTCCGATAAGCAGCTCTGTATCGGTCATGCAGGATCACGGGTTTTATGCCTGGCCGCGGTTGAGGATTTCCTTGCCCACCTTGCCTTCGCTGATTTCGCGCAGTGCGACGACGGTGTGCTTGTCGTTGCTCTCGTCGACCAGGTAGCTTGCGCCGTTGGCCAGCTGGCGGGCGCGGTAGGCGGCTGCCAGCGTCAGTTCAAAGCGGTTCGGGATTTGGGTGAGACATTCTTCGACGGTGATGCGTGCCATGATTTACTCCGGGTTCTGTAACTGGTTGATCAATGCCTGATGACGCGCCAGCTGCCTCGCGCCCCTCAGTCGGGCGGAAAGCACCACCGCGTTGAGGTCGCGCAGCGCCTCGTTCAGATTGTCGTTGATAATAACATAATCGAATTCGGCGACATGGGCGACATCCTCGCGCACCGCCGCCATGCGCTTTGCGATCACTTCGTCGTTGTCCTTGCCGCGCCCCTTGAGGCGCTGCTCCAGCGCATCCAGGGAAGGCGGCAGGATGAAGATGCTGACGCATTCCGGGAACAGCCGGCGCACCTGCGCCGCGCCCTGCCAGTCGATCTCCAGCAGGATGTCGCGATTCTGGGTGATGGCCTGGCCGATCCAGGTTTGCGAGGTGCCGTACAGGTTGCCGTAGACTTCCGCGCTCTCCAGGAACTCGCCGCGTTCCATCATGATGACGAAGGTTTCGCGGCTGACGAAATGGTAATCCTTGCCGTCGCGCTCGCCGGGGCGCGGGTTGCGTGTCGTGTAGGAGACCGATAGCTCGATCTGCGGATTGATGTTGAGCAAGGCCTGCACCAGGCTGGTCTTGCCCGCGCCGGAAGGCGCGCTGATGACAAACAGGTTTCCGGACATGGTTTACCTCAATGATTTGTTTAACCGCGAAGGCACGAAGGGTGCGAAGAAATGCATTTTCGGGGAATCGAAGCTATCTTGAGGCAAGCATTCGACCTATCGCATCTGTGAAAAATCTTCGTGATCTTCGTGCACTTCGTGGTGAAGCTTTTACTCCAGGTTTTGAATTTGCTCGCGCATCTGCTCGATGAGGATCTTCATCTCCATCGCGCTGCGCGACACTTCCGCATCCACCGATTTCGAACCGAGCGTGTTGGCCTCGCGGTTCAGTTCCTGCATCAGGAAATCCAGCCGTTTGCCCACCGCGCCGCCCTGCGCGAGGATGCGGCGCATCTCGGCCAGATGGCTGGCAAGCCGCGACAGCTCCTCGTCCACGTCGATCTTGCTCGCGAACAGGGTGATTTCCTGGCGGATGCGCTCGTCGAGGGCGTCATGTGCCGGGGCGCCTTGCAGCGCCTCGCGCAGCCGCGCGGTGAGCTTCTGCTCGTAGGCGGCGATCGCGGCGGGTACATGCGGCATCACGCTATTGCGCAGCGCCTCGATCTTTTCCACGCGCTGCAGCAGGAAGTCCTTGAGTTTCTCGCCTTCGCGCGCGCGCGACGCAGAAAACTCCTGCAGCACCTCCTGCAGCAGGTTGAGCAGCGCGGCGCGCAGCTCGTCCGCCGAGGCAGACGGCGCTTCCAGCACGCCGTTCCAGCGCAGCACGTCCGCCACGCCCAAGGAGCGCGCATCCGGCAGGGCATTCTGCACTTCCCGGTTCCACGCGGCAAGCTGCAGCAGCAGGTCGCGGTTCAGCGCCGTGCTGGTTTGCGCGCCGCGTGCCGCGTAGTTGATGCGGCAATCCACCTTGCCGCGCTGCAGTTGCGCGGTGATCGCCTCGCGCAGCGCGCCCTCGACGCTGCGCAACTCGTCCGGCATGCGCAACTGGATGTCCAGGTAGCGGTGGTTGACGGCGCGCAGCTCAAGGGTCAGCGAGCCGCTGTCGAGCTCCGCGCTGGCGGCGGCGTAACCGGTCATACTGAGTATCATGGAAAGGCTCCCGAATAAAGGGCTGTGCTGGAGCGGCGCATTATATTACGATTGCGTCCTGTCAAATTTCCCCTTTGCCCATGAAGTTTTCGATACACCAGGCCAGCCACATCGGCAACCGCAAATACAACCAGGATCGCGCCGCCTATGCCTACAGCAGCGAAGTATTGCTGCTGGTGCTGGCGGACGGCATGGGTGGGCACTTGCACGGTGAGGTGGCGGCGGAGTTGATTGTCGATACGTTCGTCGAGTCGTTCGGCCGGAGTGCGCATCCGCGCATTGCCGACCCCGACGGGTTTGTGCTGGAAACCATGCGCCACGCCAACGAGCGTATCCTCAAGGTTGCGCACGACAAGGATCTGGGCGGCTCTCCGGGATCGACCTGCGTGGCTGCGCTGATCCAGGATGGCAAAGTGTACTGGGGGCACGCCGGGGACTCGCGGTTCTACCTGCTGCGCGACGGCGCGGTGCTGGTCAAGACGCGCGACCATTCGATGGTGCAGCAGTGGCTCGAATGGGGCATGGTCACCGCCGAAGAGGCGCGCATCCATCCGCAGCGCAACCAGATCACCAACTGCCTCGGCGGCGTCGAAGACCTGTTTTACATGGAGCAAGGCAAACCGATAGCGCTGCAATCCGGCGATACGCTGCTGCTCGGCAGCGACGGCCTGTGGGGGCCGTTTACCGACGAGGAGCTGGCCGTGGCCTTTGCCGCAAAGCCTGTCGCACAGGTGCTGGACAGCCTGATCACGAGCGCACTGGAACGCGAGAACGGCCATTCCGACAACGCCACCGGTATCGCGATACGCTGGGGAAAAAACGAAGCCGACCACGATACCGACCAACTCGTCTGCCACATCCTGGAAGTCGCCTGACTTTCGTAACCCATTAACCCTTTATCGAGGATTTAACATGCGCCCCAGCCAGAGATCGCCCAGCCAACTGCGTGAAATCCGCATCACCCGCCGCTACACCAAGCATGCCGAAGGCTCGGTGCTGATCGAATGCGGCGACACCAAGGTGGTCTGCACCGCGAGCGTCGAAGAAAAAGTGCCGCCGCACAAGAAGGGCAGCGGCGAGGGCTGGGTCACCGCCGAATACGGCATGCTGCCGCGCTCGACCAACGAGCGCATGGGCCGCGAGGCGGCCAAGGGCAAGCAGTCCGGGCGCACCCAGGAGATCCAGCGCCTCATCGGGCGCAGCCTGCGCGCCGTGGTCGATTTGAAAAAACTCGGCGAGCGCACCATCGTGGTTGACTGCGACGTGATCCAGGCCGACGGCGGTACGCGTACCGCCAGCATCACCGGCGCCTTCGTCGCACTGCACGACGCGGTGAGCGAGCTGTTGAAGAAAAACAAAATCCAGGAAACCCCGCTCAAGGAATTCATCGCCGCGGTGTCGGTCGGCATCTACGAGGGTGTGCCGGTGCTCGACCTGGATTACGCGGAAGACTCCGCCTGCGACACCGACATGAACGTGGTGATGTTGGGCAACGGCCACTTCGTCGAGGTGCAGGGCACCGCCGAAGGCCATCCCTTCACGCGCGCCGAGATGGACGAGCTGCTGGAACTCGCGAAGGCCGGCATCGCGCAGCTGATCGATAAACAGCGCGCCGCACTGGCGTAATGAAAAAACTCGTCATAGCCTCCAACAATCCCGGCAAGCTGCGCGAATTCCAGCGCATGCTCGCGCCCTTGGGCATCGAGGTGCTCACGCAGGCCGAGCTCGGTATCAGCGAGGCCGAGGAGCCGCACTGCACCTTCGTCGAGAACGCGCTCGCCAAGGCGCGCCATGTGAGCGCGGCCTCGGGCCTGCCCGCGCTCGCGGACGATTCCGGCATCTGCGTCGCGGCGCTGGGCGGCGCGCCCAGCGTGCAGTCGGCGCGCTATGCCGGGGACAATCCGAAATCCGATGCGCGCAATAACGAGAAGCTGCTGCGCGAGATGCAGGGCGTTGCCGACCGCCGCGCGCACTACTACTGCGTGCTGGTGCTGGTGCACCATGCCGAAGACCCGCAGCCCGTCATCGCCGAGGGCGAATGGCACGGCGAGATCGGCCACGAGGAGCGCGGCGAGGGCGGCTTCGGCTACGACCCGCTGTTCCGGCTGCCCGAATCCGGCAAAACCGCCGCCGAGCTGTCGCACGACGAGAAGGCGCTGGTTAGCCACCGCGCCAAGGCGCTCAAGGTATTGCTCGACAAGCTCAGCCTCGGCGCATGACCGTACACCAGCTGCATCCCGCCGGCCTCAGGGCGCAGGCGGTGAATTTCCAGGCGACCCCGCCGCTGTCGCTCTACATCCACATCCCTTGGTGCGTGCGCAAATGCCCCTATTGCGACTTCAATTCGCACGAGCTGCGCGGTACTCCCTCGCCCTTGCAGGGAGAGGGCGGGGGAGAGGGTAGAAGTGGCCAAATTCCGGAAAAGGAATACGTCGCCGCGCTGATCCGCGACCTCGAACTCGCGCTGCCGTCGATCTGGGGGCGCAAGGTCTACACGGTGTTCTTCGGCGGCGGCACGCCCAGCCTGCTCTCGGGCGAGAGCGTCGCGGAGATCCTGCGCCAGGTGCGCATGCTGCTGCCGCTCGATCTCGGTGCGGAGATCACGCTGGAGGCCAATCCCGGCACGGTCGAAGCGGAACGCTTCGCGGCGTACCGCGAGGCGGGCGTGAACCGCCTGTCGCTGGGCATCCAGAGCTTCAACGACGCGCATCTGAAGGCGCTGGGGCGCATCCACAGCGCCGACGAAGCCAGGCGCGCGATCGCCATCGCGCAGCAACACTTCGACAACATCAATCTCGACCTCATGTACGCGCTGCCCGGCCAGACGCTGGAGCAGGCCCTGCAGGATGCGCAGGCAGCGCTCGCGTTCGCACCGCAGCACCTGTCCTGCTACCACCTCACACTGGAACCGAACACGCTGTTCTACCGCAATCCGCCGCCGCTGCCGGACGACGATGCGAGCGGCGAGATGCAGCTCCGCATCGAGGAGCTGCTTGCGGCGCATGGCTACGAGCATTACGAGACCTCGGCTTTCGCGCTGCCGAAGCGGCAGGCGCGCCACAACCTCAACTACTGGCAGTTCGGCGACTACCTCGGCATTGGCGCGGGCGCGCACAGCAAGCTGAGCTTTCACGACCGGGTGATCCGCCAGATGCGCCACCGGCAGCCGCAGGCCTACCTCGATGCGGTGGCGCAGGGCAGCCCTGTGCAGGAGCAGCACGAGGTCGCGCCCGCCGATCTCGCCTTCGAGTTCATGATGAACGCGCTGCGCCTGAACCGGGGCTTCGAGGCCGCGCTGTTCCAGGAGCGCACCAGCCTGTCGCTGCTGTCGATACGCCGCAAACTGGAAGAGGCGGAAAAGCGCGGGCTGTTGACGCGCGATCCAGGCCGCATCGCGCCGACTGAACTGGGGCAGCGATTCCTGAACGACTTGCTAGAGATTTTCCTTGCGGCGAAAGACTAAATCCCACACCCCATGCCCCAAGCGTATTCCGCGCTGCTCGAACTTGGTGAGCGGGCGGTACTCGGGGCGCGGCGCGTAGTCCGCGGCGGTGTTCTCCAGCAGCGGCTCCTCGCTCAGCACGCGCAACACCTGCTCGGCGTAATCCTGCCAGTCGGTGGCGACGTGGAGGTAGCCGCCTGGCTTGAGTTTTCGCACCAGTTGCGCGACGAAAGGCGCCTGGATCAGGCGGCGCTTGTTGTGGCGCGCCTTGTGCCACGGGTCGGGGAAGAAGATGTGCACGCCGGAGAGCGAGCCGTCGGCGATCATGTCGCGCAGCACTTCCACGGCGTCGTGCTGGATGATGCGGATGTTGGCGATCTGTTGCGCGTCGATCAGCTTGAGCAGGTTGCCCACGCCCGGCGTGTGCACTTCGAGTGTGAGGTAGTCGTTTTCGGGGACTGCCTGCGCGATGGTCGCGGTGCTCTCGCCCATGCCGAAGCCGATTTCCAGGATCTTCGGTGCGGCGCGGCCGAAGGCCTGATCGAGATCAAGCGGCTGTGCGGCGTAGGGGATGCCGTAGCGCGGCAGCAGCGTGTCCACCGCGCGCTGCTGCGCGGGCGAGACGCGGCCCTGGCGCAGCACGAAGCTGCGGATATGGCGCTTGCTGAGGTCAGTGGTGTCTGTCATGGTGCTTGTATGAAAGCACCCTCTCCCCATCCCCTCTCCCACGCGTGGGAGAGGGTGCCCGGCAGGGCGGGAGAGGGAGTTTTTAACTGCGCGTCGAATCGATGATTCCAGCAGTCGGCGAGCTCGGGCTGGCGCTGTAGAACTTCTTCGGCATGCGCCCGGCGAGGTAGGCCTCGCGCCCGGCCTCCACGGCCTTCTTCATCGCGCCGGCCATCAGCACCGGGTTCTGCGCGGCGGCGATCGCGGTGTTCATCAGCACGCCGTCGCAGCCCAGCTCCATCGCGATGGCCGCATCCGATGCCGTGCCCACGCCCGCGTCCACGATCACCGGCACCTTCACGCGCTCCATCACGAGTTGCAAATTCCAAGGGTTGAGGATGCCCATACCCGAGCCGATCAGCGAGGCGAGCGGCATGATCGCCACACAGCCGAGGTCTTCGAGCTGCTTGGCGACGATGGGGTCGTCCGAGGTGTAGACCATGACCTGGAAGCCTTCCGCGATCAGCGTCTTTGCAGCGGCGAGGGTCTCGACCACGTTGGGGTAGAGCGACTGCGGGTCGCCGAGTACCTCCAGCTTGACCAAGGTATGCCCGTCGAGCAGTTCGCGCGCGAGGCGCAGGGTGCGCACCGCGTCATCGGCGGTGTAGCAGCCCGCGGTGTTCGGCAGGTAGGTGAACTGCGACGGCGGCACGGCGTCGAGCAGGCTGGGCTCGTTCGCGTTCTGCCCGAGGTTGGTGCGGCGGATCGCCACCGTCACGATCTCCGCTCCGCTCGCATCGAGCGCCGCGCGCGTCTCGGTGAAGTCCTTGTACTTGCCGGTGCCGACCAGCAGGCGCGATGAATAGCTCTTGCCTGCGATGATGAGTTTGTCGTTCATTTCCGTGTTCCTGTTAAGTTGAATCTTGCTTTCCTCTCCCCTCGCGGGATAACCAGCGACTTGGCTGTCGTATTTTGACAGCTTAGTCGAATGGCTAGCAGTTCCATCAGAGGGATTGAGGGAGAGGGGGTCAGCCCCCGCCCACCGCGACGACGATCTCCATCCTGTCCCCGTCCGCGATCTGCTGCGCCGCGAACTGGCTGCGCGGCACGATCTCGCCGTTGCGCTCCAGTGCGATGCGTTTTCTCGTCAGGCCCATCTCCTCGATGAGCGCGGCGATGCTGATGGCTTGCGGGAACTGGCGGGATGCGCCGTTGATGCTGACCGTTATCACTTTGGGAGTCTCTGAAATTGCCGAAGGCCGTGTTAGAATGCCGCCGCATTTTACACCAAGCGGGTGTAGTTCAATGGTAGAACGGCAGCTTCCCAAGCTGCATACGACGGTTCGATCCCGTTCACCCGCTCCAATTCGCTGCCCCGTGCAGCAGAATCTGCTTCGATTCGAGCAAAGGAGCGCGCCATGTTGAGCATAGAAAACCTGACACGCGCAGAAAAGCTGCGCATGATGGAGGCGATCTGGGATGACTTGGCGCGCGATCCGGCAGCGCTCACATCCCCCGAATGGCATGCTCAGGCGCTCAAGGATGCCGAACGTGCCCATGCGGAAAATCAGGCCGGTTTCGTGCCCTGGGATATCGCCAAGAAAAAGCTGCGTGACGGCATGTCATGAAGATCGAGATTCTGGATATCGCAATGGGCGATCTCCAGACCGGTCAGCAGTTTTATGAGCGGCAGCAGGAAGGGCTGGGCGCTTACTTTCTGGATGCTCTGTTTTCCGACATCGATGCGCTGCTGCTCTACGCGGGAATCCATCAGCAATTCTTCAGCTATTACCGTGCGCTCTCGAAGCGGTTTCCCTACGCAATCTACTACCGTGTGAGCGGCGAAACCATCCAGGTCTGGCGCGTGCTGGATTGCCGGCAAAAACCTTCGCGCACAGCCGGTGCGCTACGCGCCTGATGCAGTTTGCACGTTCCAGTTCTCACACTGTTTTCTGCGGCACTTCCCTGCAAAATAGGCCTTTCGGCATATTGACCGTGTGATGCGTGCGGGTTAGTGTGCGCTTCATAGTCAGTCCATGCGATATGAAAAAGTCGGCGCGAAGCTGACCCCCTTTCATTTTATGAGATAGGAGTATCCCCAATGAACGAAGAAAACATTCTCAAAATAGTGCAGGTCGTAAAGGCGCGTATTTCGGTAATCGCAGTCCCATACTTGTGCGCCGATTCCCGACTCCGCGAAGAAGTATCACGACGTCTTAAAGCAGAAGGTGACGACGATTCGATCAACTGGATAAACCAGCTTTGTGATGCCGGGAATTAAGGAGTGCAGCATGAACCACCCCTTTTATTTTTTAGTTATGAGGCGACTATGAAAAAATTTGCAGTTTTCACTGCATTGCTAATTACAGGAATAGCTCGAGCGGAGGATTTTTACTATGTACCTTTTAATGAGCCCGCTGGATCGCATTTTTGCTATCAATTGTGGGGAGGAAATACAAGAGAAAAACTGGTGCGTTTTTTTGAGGATCAAACGGGGGTGCGTGTAAGAGGGTATTCTGAATTCGATGATGGTGTAATTTTGGATACGGAGAAGGGGCGGGTGGCTCTTTGGTATCGAGGGATAGATTGTAAGTCTCCCCAATACAATCCGTTGTTACAAAGGACGCCGCCCAGTAATGCCCCTTCTTCCAAGAAAGGCTCACAGGCCAAATCCATCAACGATTTGAATGGGCATAAACCTGCTCCAGCGAGCAATAAGTTGGCCTCATCAAATTATCAAAATGACTGGACTGAGGCGGGGCCATTTTTTGAACGCAATCTTACTGAATGTATCAAGTGGGATCACATTCCTCTCGGGCTATATGGGAATCAGCGCAGGCTTGTCAGCGAAAAGAAATTATTAAGTAAAGATGCTAATAGCTTCACACTTATAGGTTCATTTGATGATGGAAGTGAGGATCGTAATGTTTTTTATAAGTCAAAAAGTGCATGCGAATTATCAATACCAAGCAAAGTTGACCAATCCAATGGAGTGAAGGTAGTACCTTCGCCATCATTCAATTGCGCAAAAGCTATAAGTGATGCTGAAAAACTGATTTGTAGTGATGCAGAGTTGGCTGCGCTGGACCTTGATCTCAGTGGCCTTTATAAACAGGCTAAGGAAAATAGTGGCGGTTCGGCAGAATTTAAAAATGAGACCGTTCGCGAGTGGAAGCGCCGAGAGTCAGACTGTCATTCGAAAGCATGCCTAATCCAATGGTATTCAGATCGTAGGAAACAATTACAACAATGGAGCGTGCATAAGAATTATGCTTATGAAAGTCAAAGAATAAAATATCCAATCTGTGGCTCATCCAAACTTGGCGATTACAAAATGAATGAGACCATTTCAAGTCAGGCCGTAATAGAAGCTATTGCTCAGCGTATTGGTTCTGGTTGTGGGGCATTAAATAATGACATTGTTGCGGTTGCATTCGGTGATGACAATTCCCTATTGGTGCTATCGAATTGGAAATGTGAGCCATTGGGTACTGGCTGGTTTCATTTGCACATCGTAAGAAATAATGATTTTTCAAATCTAACTTTGGGTTGCGGTCGACTTACTGAAAGTGCTTTACTTGCAAGACTTGCGTATGTCCCAGGAGAGTGGTCACCACCAATTAAAGTTGACCAATTTCGGCTTGTTGCAATGGACTATGCTCCTCAGCAATAAAGGCCAAAGCGCGAATCAAAACCGAGGGAGTGGCTTTGCGATTAGTATCTGGGCAGGACGGGTTGAGCATAGCGAAACCCATCCATCTTTCAGCTTTTGACTTCCCTTCCCTGTGCGCCGCCGAGTAGCGGAGGCTGGTCAGGGGGAGTCGGCGAGGACTGTCTGAGCGCGTAGCGCGAGTTCCGCAGCCGCCTGACCGGCCGAGCAACGCAGGGAACCGCGCAGCGGCGGCAAACCGGGGCGACTTCTTTGGGTTACCTTTCTTGGCAAGACAAGAAAGGTAACTTGCTGTCGGGCAACCCCCGACGGTTTTGATGTTGAATAACCGAGGGCAAGCTACCACATCGCGCGATAGCAGTCCGGTTACTTGACCCTGTACAACCTCTTCTCCAGCGTCTTCCCCTTCACCCCATCGAAGCGGTCATCCATCGCGGTTCCGAGCTTGCCGAGGCGCTCGTCGGGGTGCGGGTGGGTCTTGAACAGCAGCGCGACGTCGCCGTCTTCCTTGGCGTAGTGGCCGATCTGCTGCAGCACCGTGGGCAGGCCGAATGAGTCGTAGCCTGCGCGCGTGGCGAGCACCACGGCGATGCGGTCGGCCTCGAACTCGGCGTTCTTGTCGAGCGAGCGCGACACGATCTCCGCGCCGCTGCCGATGAGGCCCTGCACCTTGTCGCTGCCGCCGACGTTCTTCGCGATGGCCTGGCTGCCGAGGTCGATCAGCTTACTCTGCTGCAATATCTTGAGGTGGTGCTGGCGGATCACGTGGCCGACCTCGTGCGCGAGCACGCCCGCGAGTTCTGCCTCGCTCTGCAGCAGTTTGTACAGCCCCTTGGTGACGAAGATGTAGCCGCCGGGCGCGGCGAAGGCATTGACGTCATTCGAGTCGATCACGCCGAAGTGCCATTCCAGGTCGGGGCGCTCGCTCTGGCTCGCGACCCAGCGGCCGACGTTGTTGACGTACTTCTGCAGCTTCGCGTCCTTGACCAGCGGCGCCGCGCCGAGCAGGTTGCCGGCGATCTGCCGCCCGATCGCGACCTCCTCCTCGATCGGGGTGGCGGGCTTGCCGGTCACCTTTTCCTGCACGCCCTGCTTCAGCGTGTCCAGCAGTTGCTGCTCGAAGGGGTTTGCGGCCAATGCGGGGGCGGAGAACAGCGCCAGGCCCAATATCCAGAGTGTCTTGTTGTTCATGGCGTTCCTCCTCATTTTGGCGCGGGCAGGTAATCGAAGGGGCGCGCGGCGAGCTTGCCGGCGGCGGCGAATTTAGCGGCCTCGGCCTTGCCGGTCGCGTAGGATTCGGCGCGCTTCACTTCGGCCTCGTTGAATTTTGCCGCCTTGAGCTCCTCCTCGTTCAGGCCGCGGATGCCAGTGGTCGCGACCACCTTGCCGGTGCCGGCGCGTCCCGAGGCGAGCGCGAGCACGCCGGAAGCGTCGCCGCCGCCCTTGCGCGTATCGCCCTTGCGGATGCTCAGCATGCGCACCCAGCCCTTGCCTTTCGCGCTCTTCACCTCGTACCAGCCGCCGTCCTTTTTGAGGATGTCGACCTTGTCGCCCGTTGCCAGCGCCGCCACCGTCTTCGCGTCGCGGAACGGCTCGGCCTTGAGCTCGTCGCCCTTGATGGCCGTGCCGCTCTCGGCGGCGTGCAGCGTGCCGCTCAGCAGCAGCGCGGCCATCGTGATGCTCCATCGTGTTGTCTTCATGCCTTGTCTCCCTTTTTGTTGTCCCATTCCAGCAATGCCTCGGCGAACATTGCGCGCCAGCCGGCGCGCGCCGCGTCGCCGCCGAAGATGCGCCCGTGATGGATGTAGTGCTGCGCGGCATTATCCGGCTGCGCGAGGTAGCGGCGCAATACTGTCGGCAATGCAGTTACCACGGCGTCGGCATCGCGTTCGATCGCCGCCTGCGCTTCCGTATCCCCGGCCTCGGTCACCCAGGAGACGGCGATGTTTTTTTCGAACAGGTCCCACAGGCCTTTCTGCTCGCCGCGCAGCGCGTCCACGCTCTTGGCGAGCGTCCCGGTTCGTTCCAGGCCGTGGCGTATCTTCTCCAGCGCCGCGGGGGTGATCGCGTTGCGTTCGGTATCTAGCCGGATAAGCAGCAGCGTGGCGTGCAGGTCGCCGTTGCGCGCCGCCGCGGCGCGCACCATGTTAGGCCCGAGCGCCTTGCCCGTCGCCACGGCGTAGAGGCGCGCCAGCGAGAAGAAGGCCAGCCCGATCGACACCGGGCCGGTGAGGTTGATGTAGGTGGTGGTGAAGTTGATGCTCGCGTAGCTGATGCCGATGAGGATGAACTGCGACAAGCCGAACAGGCGGTCGATCTTGTCGCGCCCCGTGTCGCGGTAGAAGCCCCATGCCGTGATCCACACGATGGACAGCGTGAGCAGCAGGTACAGGAAGCGCGCCTCGGGGAAGCGCAGCGCGTCGCCGTGCTTGAAGTTGTCGATCGCCGTGGCGAGGATTTCCACACCGGGGTGCATCTTGTCCATCGGCGTCGCCTTGATGTCGAACAGGCTGGGCGCGGTCGAGCCGATGATGACGATCTTGTTTTTGAATTCGTCTGGCGGGCGCTTCTTCTCCTTGCTCGTCAGGTCGGCGTACACGTCGCTGAAGCTGACGTAGCGGTAGGTGAACGGCTTGCCGCGCCAGTTCAGCAGCACCTCCTGCGCGGGCGGCACTTCCCAGCCCAGCTCCTGCGCGATACGCGCCGGCAGCGAGGGCAGCTTCCAGCCGTAGTCGTCGCGGTAGACGCTGTAGCGCCGCGCCACGTTGTCGGGATCGGGGTAGATGTTGTGCAGGCCGAGGCGTCCGCCGTCGAGCGCGGCCTGGAAGTGTGGCAGCACCACCGCCACGGTCGCCTTGTCGTCGGGCTGTGCGCCGGGCAGCGGGGTCACGCCGGGAATCATGGAAGGCTTGACCTGGCTCAGGCCGTCGCTCTCCGGGTCGAGGCGCAGCATCGGGAAGAAGGTGTTGTTCGTGGCCGCGATGGCCTCGTTGAAATAGGCGTCGCTGTCCGGGTTGTACACGTCCGCGTCGCTGAACAGGATGTCGAACACCACCGCCTTCGGCTGCTGCTTCTCGACCTGTTCGACGAACTCGCCCATCACCTGGCGCGGCCATGGCCAGCGCCCGTAGTCTTTCGCCATCGCCGCGAGGCTGGCCTCGTTGATATCCACGATGACGATGTCCGGGTCGGGCTTGGGCGCGACGATCCGGTAGCGCAGCATCGCGTCGAACGCCGCCTGGCGCATGTCGCTGGTGATATGTAGCACCGTGGTGTCGAGCACCGCGAACACCGTGAACAGCCCCGCGAGGTAGAGGTAGAAGCCGTGCTTCCAGAGTTCCGCGATGCGCTCGTAGAGCCGGGCACGCCAGCGCAGCAGGTGGTTGACGATCTGTTTCAGTCTCATGGGATCCCCGATGGTTGAGGCGGCGCGGCGCCGTGCATCGCGATGCGGGAGACGAACCCCACCGCCAGCAGGTTGGCCGCCACCGCCACGTAGCCGACCGTGCCGTAATCGACGATATGCCCCGCATTGTCCTGCGAAATGATGAATCCCGCCAGCGTCGAGGCCAGCCCCATCGCGAGCGCCTGCGTGGTGGCGTTGAGCGACATGAAGGTGCCGCGCAGTCTCGGCTGCGCCGCCGAGGTGATGATCGCCATCGCCGGGATCATGCGCCCGGACACCAGCACGAAAAAGGAGGTGGTGCAGACCAGCCACAACCACAGCGGCACCGCGCCGATATGCGTGACCACCAGCAGCGGCAGCAGCGCGGCAAGGGCGACCAGGCGGTAGACCTCGATTTTGCCGTGCGAATCGGCCCAGTAGCCGATCAGCCGCGCGGTGATTAGGGTCGCCGCACCGCCCGCGAGGTAGACGAGCGGGATGTCATGCTGCGAGATGCCGACGTTATGCACGGAATAGAGGGTGATGTAGGGGATCACCGTGAAGCCGGAGAAGATGATCAGTGCGGAGAACAGCAGGGCGCGCAGGTGGTTGGCGTCGCGCAATACGTCGAACATCGGCACGAAGGGATGGGCGCGCTGTTGCGTGCCAAGGTGGTGGCGCATCTCCGGCAGCACGCGCAGGCCGATGAGAATGAACAGCACGACCAGCACTGCGATGAAGACGAAAGGCGCGCGCCACTGGAAATGGTTGGCCAGCCACAGCGACAGCGGCACGCCCGCGACGGTGGAGACAGAGAACGCCGCCGACACCATGCTGCCCGCGCGGGCGCGGCGCTCGAACGGGATCACATCGCCGATCATGGTCTGCACCAGCGCGCCCATCACGCCGCCGAATGCCCCGGCCAGGCCGCGCGCGACGAGGAGGGTCGCATAGCCCGGCGCCAGCCCGCAGGCCAGCGTTGCCAGCCCGAACAGCGCGAACATGGAAAGCAGCAGGCGGCGGCGCTCGAAGCGGTCGACGAAGGTCGCGGCGAGCAATCCGGAGGCGGCGGCGGAAAAGCTGTAGGACGCGACCAGCAGGCCGAACTCGTGCGTGGTGATGCCGAACTCGGCGATCAGGATCGGGCCGAGCGGCATCATGATCATGAAGTCCAGCACATGGCTGAACTGGATGCCCGCGAGGGTGAGCAGCAGGTAGCGTTCGCGTTGCGGGGTGAGGGGTGGGTGCACGTGGAATGATGGCCGCGAAGTTGAGGCTGGATTCTAACGTTTTGAATCAGAGGCAAGAAATTTTTGTGCGTTTTGCGGTGCTAGAATCATCCCTCGATTTATCCGACTTCCATCATGCCGCAACCGTCTTTTGTCCATCTCCGCCTGCACAGCGAATATTCCATTTCGGATGGCATGCTGCGCGTGGACGAGGCGATCGCCGCCGCGAAGAGCGATGCCATGCCCGCGCTGGCGCTGACCGACCTGAACAACGTGTTCGGGCTGGTGAAGTTCTACCAGGGCGCGCGCGGCAAGGGCATCAAGCCCGTCGCCGGCTGCGACGTGCTCATCAGCAACGACGCCGACCGCGACCGGCCGCACCGACTGCTGCTGCTGTGCCAGTCGCGCGAGGGCTATCTGCTGCTGTGCCGCCTGCTGTCGCGCGCCTACCTGGAGAACCAGCACCGCGGCCGCGCCGAGCTGCGCCGCGAGTGGTTGCACGAGGGTACGGCCGGGCTGATCGCGCTGTCTGGCGCGCACCTCGGCGACGTCGGCTGCGCGCTGCTGGCCGGCAACGCGCAACAGGCCAGGCAGTACGCGCAGGAATGGGCGGCGCTGTTCGCCAACCGCTATTACGTCGAAGTGCAGCGCGTGGGTTTCGCCGATGAGGAGCATTACATCCACGCGGCGGCGCAACTCGCCGCCGGGCTCGGCCTGCCGGTGGTCGCCACCCACCCGGTGCAGTTCCTCAAGGCGGACGACTTCAAGGCGCACGAGGCGCGCGTGTGCATCTCCGAGGGCTACGTGCTTAACGACAAGCGCCGCGCGAAGCAATTCACCGCGCAGCAGTATTTCAAAACGCAGGCAGAGATGGCCGAGCTGTTCGCCGACCTGCCGGAGGCGTTGCAGAACAGCGTGGAGATCGCGCGGCGCTGCAACCTGTCACTCGTGCTGGGTAAGCCGCGCCTGCCGGACTTCCCCACGCCAGACGGCTCAAGCCTGGAAAACTACCTGCGCAGCGAGGCCGAGCGCGGCTTGGCGTTGCGCATGGAGCAGCTCTATCCCGATGCGGCGGAGCACGCCGCGAAGCTGCCGGAATACCAGGCGCGGCTCGCGTTCGAGACCGAGACCATCATCAAGATGGGCTTCCCTGGCTACTTCCTGATCGTGGCGGACTTCATCCGCTGGGCGAAGGGCAACGGCGTGCCGGTCGGCCCGGGGCGCGGCTCCGGCGCGGGTTCGCTGGTGGCCTACAGCCTCGGCATCACCGACCTCGACCCGCTACGCTACGGGCTGCTGTTCGAGCGCTTCCTCAACCCCGAGCGCGTCTCGATGCCCGACTTCGACGTGGACTTCTGCCAGGACGGGCGCGAGCGCGTCATCGACTACGTGAAGAAGAAATACGGCGCGCAGTGCGTGTCGCAAATCGCCACCTTCGGCACCATGGCGTCCAAGGCGGTGATCCGCGACGTCGGGCGCGTGATGGATTTTCCCTATGGCCTGTGCGACAGCCTGTCCAAGGCGATCCCGCTCGAGGGCGTGAAGCCGGTGTCGCTCGCCAAGGCGCGCGAGATGGAGCCGGAGATCAACGCCATCGCCGAACGCGAGGAGGGCGTGCCGGAGCTGCTGGAACTCGCCGGGCGCCTTGAGGACCTGACGCGCAACGTCGGCATGCACGCGGGCGGCGTGCTGATCGCACCGGGCAAACTTACCGATTTCTGCCCGCTGTATTGCGCCGATTCCGAGGCCAGCGTGGTGAGCCAGTTCGATAAGGACGACGTCGAGGCCGTCGGGCTGGTGAAGTTCGACTTCCTCGGCCTGCGCACGCTGACCATCATCGACTGGGCGGTGAAGTATGTGCGCGGGCTGAAGGCCGAGGACAGTGCCTTCAACATCGAAACCATTCCGCTCGACGACAAGCCGACCTACGAACGCATCTTCAAGACCGCGAACACCACCGCGGTGTTCCAGCTCGAATCGCGCGGCATGAAGGACATGCTCAAGCTGGCCAAGCCGGACCGCTTCGAGGACATCATCGCGCTGGTGGCGCTCTACCGCCCCGGCCCGATGGACCTGATTCCGGATTTCTGCCGGCGCAAGGAAGGCGCCGCGTTCGAGTATCCGCATCCCGCCGTCGAATCGGTGCTGCGCGAGACCTACGGCATCATGGTCTACCAGGAGCAGGTGATGCAGATGGCGCAGATCGTCGGCGGCTACAGCCTCGGTGGCGCCGACCTGCTGCGCCGCGCGATGGGCAAGAAGAAGCCCGAGGAGATGGCCGAGCACCGCGGAATCTTCGTCAACGGCGCGCTCAAGAACAATACCTCCGAGGCACAGGCCGGCGAGCTGTTCGATCTGATGGAGAAGTTCGCCGGCTACGGCTTCAACAAGTCGCACGCCGCCGCCTACGCGCTGGTGGCCTACCAGACCGCCTATCTCAAGGCGCACCATCTGGCCGCCTTCATGGCGGCGACGCTGTCGGCGGACATGGACAACACCGACAAGGTGCGCATCTTTTACGATGATGCGCGGCATCAGGGCCTGCGCATCCTGCCGCCGGACGTGAACAGCTCGGGCTACATGTTCGCGCCGGTGGGCGAAAAAACCATCGCCTACGGCCTCGGTGCGGTCAAGGGTACCGGCAGGGCGGCCGTCGAAAACATCATCCAGGCGCGCGAACGCGGCCCGTTCAGGGACCTGTTCGATTTCTGCCGCCGCGTGGACAAGCGCATCGTCAACCGGCGCACCGTCGAGGCGCTGATTCGCGCCGGCGCGTTCGACGGTATCAACGCCCATCGCGCCTGCCTGATGGCGACGCTGGATGCCGCGCTGGCGAGCGCCGACCAGCACGCGCGCGCGGCGAACCAGAACAGCCTGTTCGGTGACGACGAGGCGGATGCAGCCCTGACCGTGCAGCATGCCGACGTGCCGCGCTGGCGGCTGCGCGAGCAGCTTGCGCACGAAAAGACCAGCCTCGGTTTCTACCTCGGCGGGCATCCTTATCAGGAATACGAGGAGGAGCTCGCGAACTTCATCAAGGTGCGGCTGGGCGACCTCACGCCGCAGTTCGTCGGCAAATCTTCGAACGGCGGTGGTTACGGCAACGGCGGGCAGGGCAGGTCGCGTGGCGTGCAGGTGGTGCTGGCGGGCATCGTGGCCGGGCTGCGCATCCAGCAGACGCGGCGCGGACGCATGGCGGTGGTCACGCTGGACGACGGTGGCGCGCAGATCGAGGTGACCGTGTTCAACGACCTCTACGAGCTGAGCCGCCCGTGGATACGCGAGGACGAGCTGCTGGTGGTGCAAGGCAAGGCCAGCCTGGATTCGTATACCGATAGCGTGCGCGTGAACGCCGACGAGTTGTTCGACTTCGCCTCGGCGCGCTCCGCCTTCGCGCAGCGGCTTGAGCTGAACTGCGACGGCAAGGCGAACGTCGCGCAACTCAAGAAACTCTTTACACCGTACCGCGACGGCAAATGCCCGGTGCTGATCCACTACCGCAACCACGCCGCCGCCTGCGAGCTGCGCCTCGGCGAGGCGTGGCAGGTCACGTTGCACGACGACCTGATAAGCGGTCTGCGCGAGTTGCTGCGGCCGGAGAACGTGAAGGTGGTTTACGGCTAGCCGGTCGATCCCGCGACCGGCTTCAGGCCACAGCGCCTTTCCCCGTTCACTACCTTGCTACGTAGTTCAGCGTATTTCTTATCCGGTATTCCTGGTTCATTATTCATACCATCGGGTATCGTTCCGCCCTTCTTTTCACGGCCACCCAACCATCGAAGAAAAGGAGTTCCAAATGACACGCCATAAAGTGAAGAGGAATGAGTTTCGCCTTGGAAGTGGAGCCATGGCCAGCATCGAGTATTGGACCAACTCGACAACAGTTCACGTGGCCGCATTCGACACGGATAAGCACCAGGTTTCGCTTGCCGAATATCAGGCCTCGGTCGGCACGGCCGGCGATCTCACGCCCGAGCTGCAGGAGGCCTTGATCGACAGCCTGGCCAACGCGCTCGAATACGCCCTCATCAGGAAGCCGGATCTCCTTGTCCGGAAACGGCAAGCGGCATAGTGCATTTGCATGGAAGCTTCAATCGAGCATAATGAACGCTCGAAAGGAGAGAACATGCGCATCATTTCTTTGATTACCGCTTCGGTGTTTGTCGCCGCCAGCCCGGCGGCCTGGGCGGAGGGCGCGCCCGCCGAGCCGCCGAAGGCAGAGACGCAGGCGGCTCCTGCAACACCAACCCCGGAAAAGTTCACCGAGTCCATCAGGCCGGCCACCCAGTCGAATGCGCCAAAACCGAGGGAATCAGGGCTCGACCAGCCGCTCTGCACCGGGGAGTGAAGCTTTGCCCGGATGCGGGGCGGCCTCCCGTGTTGAGGCGGCCTTCCCATAAGGAGTAGAATTGCGGCCTTGCGCAGCGGCTACCGTCTGCAAAGGGAGGAAAAACGATCAGGATGGACATGGCCGGGGTGTTGCCGTTGGATGTGGCGGGCACGATCGTCGTGCTTTGGCTGGCTCTGGGAATCCTGGGGCTGGCGCTGCAGGGCAGTCCGCATCTCGTCGCCAAGGCCATCTTCCCCGCCGGTGCCTTCGCCTCGCTGGCGCTTGCCGCCACCGGCCTGTGGGCGCTCGGCGAACCCGCCACCGTCGCCATCCTTCCGCTCGGCCTGCCCGACCTTCCGCTGCACCTGCGCCTCGATCCACTCTCGGCCTTTTTCCTGATCCTGCTCGGCGGCGCATCGTTCGGCGTGTCGCTGTTCGGCGCGGGCTATTTCCGATCCATGCCGGGCAAAACGCTCGGCCTGCTGTGCCTGGAATACCACCTGTTCCTCGCCGGCATGGCGCTGGTGCTGCTCGCCGATGACGCCTACATGTTCATGGTGGCCTGGGAGACCATGGCGCTGTCCTCCTATTTCCTCGTCACCACCGACCATCATGTTCCCGACATCCGCAAGGCGGGCTACCTCTACCTGCTGATCGCGCATGTCGGCGCGATCGCCATCCTGCTCTCCTTCGGCGTGATGCAGGGCGGGCAGGGCATAGGCGCATACACCTTCGCGGCGATGCGCGAGGCGCACCTCACGGAATTCTGGTCGTCGGTGGCGTTCCTGCTCGCGCTGTTCGGCTTCGGCGCGAAGGCCGGGCTGCTGCCGCTGCATGTCTGGCTGCCCGAGGCGCATCCGGCTGCACCCTCGCCGGTTTCCGCGCTGATGAGCGGCGTGATGCTGAAGACCGCGATCTACGGCATCCTGCGCGTCACCTTCGACCTGCTGGATGCGCACCAGTGGTGGTGGGGAGTGCTGGCGCTCGCGCTGGGCCTGCTCACCGCGTTGTTCGGCGTGATGTTTGCCGCGGTGCAGGGCGACATGAAGCGGCTGCTCGCCTATTCCTCCATCGAGAACATCGGGCTGCTGCTGGTGGGCATCGGTCTCGCGATCATCTTCCACGTTTACGGCAAGGATGCGCTCGCGGCGTTGGCGCTCACCGCGGCGCTGTACCACAGCCTCAACCACGCCTTCTTCAAGAGCCTGCTGTTCATCGGTGCGGGTTCGGTCCTGCACGCGACCGGGGAGCGCAACATGGGGCGCCTCGGCGGGCTGATCCGCAGGATGCCCTGGGCCGCGGTGCTGATGCTGGTCGGCGTGCTGGCCATCTCCGGCCTGCCGCCGCTCAACGGCTTCGTCTCGGAATGGCTGCTGCTGCAGGCCTTCCTGCTCTCGCCGGGCCTGCCGAACAGCTACATCAACATGCTGATTCCGGTGGCGGCGGCGGTGATCGCGCTCGCGGCCGCACTCGCGGCCTACGTGATGGTGAAGTTCTACGGGATCATTTTCCTCGGCCAGCCACGCGAGCCCGCGCTGGAGCATGCGCACGACGCCGGCCCCTGGGAGCGTCTCGGGCTCGGCTGGCTGGCCTTCGGTTGCGTGGCGCTCGGGCTGGCGCCGGTCTTCGTGATACAGCAGCTCGACCATGTCACGCAGATGCTGATCGGGCAGGGGCTGGGCAATGCGGCCGGCGGCTGGCTGTTCCTCAGCCCGGTGGACACCGAGCGTGCGAGCTACAGCCCGGTGTTCTTCCTGTTCGCGGTACTCGGCGTGATGCTGGTGACCTCGCTCGCGGTGCACCGCTTCTACCATGGGAGGCTGCGCCGCGGCCCGGCCTGGGACTGCGGTTTCCCGGCGCAGACCGCGCGCATGCAGGACACCGCCGAGGGCTTCGGCCAGCCGATCCGGCGCATCTTCGAACCGTTCTTCAAGATCGAGAGCGAGCTGCCGGGCGCGTTCGACACCCATCCGCGCTATCACGGCCGCAGCGACGACCGCATCTGGCTCGCCCTCTACCTGCCGATCAAGCGCATCACCGAGAAGCTGTCGTCCTGGGTGTCGGTGCTGCAGCACGGGCGCATCCACCTGTACCTGAGCTACACCTTCGTCACGCTGGTCGTGCTGCTGGCGTTCATGTGATGGAAAACATAAACCTGACCCTCGGCATCGTGTGTAGGGTGGGTACGTTTTTGTGCCCACGCGGATTCAATATTTAGAGTAACCAACCATGTCACGTTATCGCCGCGCAACGACTGCTGGCTCCAGTTATTTCTTTACCGTAGTTGCTTACCGGCGACAGTCGATTCTATGTGATGAAGCGATGCGTAACGCCTTGCGCGCCGCAATCGAAACGGTGCGTGTGGCGCGACCTTTCGTTATTGATGCATGGGTATTGCTGCCTGACCATTTGCATTGCGTGTGGACATTACCTGATGGTGATGCCGATTTTTCCACACGTTGGATGAAAATCAAGCGCGCGGTTTCTTTGGCCTGTGGAGAAAATTATCGTCGTGCCGATTGGATAACCGCATCAAAACTCAAGCATCGCGAATCGACCATCTGGCAGCGGCGGTTTTGGGAACATCAAATTCGCGATGAAAATGATTTTGCTCGTCATGTGGATTACATTCATTTCAACCCTGTTAAACATGGGCATGTACAACGAGTGGCGGATTGGCCTCATTCGACATTTCATCGTTATGTGCGCGATGGGGTATATGCGCGTGATTGGGCTGGTGCGATGGATAGCGTGGTGCTGGAATATGATTGATACTGCCGGTGTGTGCTCCTCATTACCCTTCACGCGTGGGCACAAAAAGCGTGCCCACCCTACCGGTCTGCTGGTGTCCATGTGATGGAAAACATAAACCTGACCCTCGGCATCCTGTTCCAGCTCTGCCAGTCACTGCTGGTGGTGCTGCTCGCGCCGCTGCTCATGGGTTGGGTGGGGCAGTGCCGCGCCCGGCTGCAGAACCGTTCCGGCCCCGGCCTGCTTCAGCCCTTCCGCACGCTGCGCAAGCTGTTCCACAAGGACGCGGTGATCGCGCACAACGCCTCGCCGCTGTTCCGCGTCACGCCCTACATCCTGTTCGGCTGCATGTGGCTCGCGGCGGCCATCATCCCCATCATCGCGGTGGACCTGCCGTTCTCGCCTGCCGCCGACGTGATCGCCCTGGTCGGCGTGTTCGCGCTCGCGCGGGTGTTCATCGCGCTCGCCGCGATGGACATCGGCACCGCGTTCGGCACGTTGGGCGCGCGGCGCGAGATGCTGGTGTCGTTCCTTGCCGAGCCCGCGCTGCTGATGGTGCTCTTCACCGCCTCGCTGATCAGCCACTCGACGCAGCTGCCGCGCATCGTGGAAGCGCTCGCGCACCACCAGTTCGTGCTGTATCCCAGCCTGGCCTTCGCTGCGCTGGCCTTCGGCATCGTGCTCCTGGCCGAGAACGCGCGCATTCCGGTGGACAACCCGAACACGCACCTCGAACTGACCATGATCCACGAGGCGATGATCCTGGAGTATTCGGCGCGCCACCTCGCGCTGATCGAATGGGCGAGCAGCCTCAAGTTGTTTGCCTACATCTCCATCGGCATCGCGCTGTTCTTCCCGCACGGCATCGCCGAGGTGGGCAACTGGGGTGCGCTGCCGGTAGCCATCATCGCGCTGCTGGGGAAACTGATCCTGGCCGGCGCCGGACTCGCCCTGCTGGAGACGCTGCTCGCCAAGATGCGCATCTTCCGCGCGCCGGAGTTTCTCGGCACGGCGTTCCTGCTTGCTGTGCTGGGGCTGCTGATCCACTTCTTATTAGGTGCGTGACATGCAGATGAGCTATACCATCCAGTTCATCAACCTGCTCGCGGCGATCCTGCTGCTGATCGTCTTCGCGATGCTGTCGCAGCGGCGCATCCTGTCGCTGATCAACCTGTTCGCCTGGCAGGGGCTGGTGCTCGCGGTCAGCACCTTCGTCGTGGCTTACTCGACCGCGCAGCATCACCTCTATTATTCCGCCGCACTGACCCTGCTGCTCAAGGTGCTGGTGCTGCCTTGGCTGCTGCACCGCCTGATTCGTAGGCTCAACGTGAGATGGGACGTGGAGACCCTGATCAACATTCCGACCACCATGCTGGTCGGCATCGTGCTGGTGATTTTCGCCTTCAACCTCGCCGCGCCGATCTCGCAACTCGCCGAAGGCATCACCCGCGGCCTGATCGGTATCGCGCTCGCGAGCGTGCTGCTGTCGCTGCTGATGATGCTCACAAGGCGCAAGGCGATCTCGCAGGTGGTCGGCTTTCTCGCGATGGAAAACGGCCTGTTCTTCGCCGCGACCAGCGCCACGCACGGCATGCCGCTCGTGGTCGAGCTGGGCATTGCGCTCGACGTGCTGGTGGCCACCTTCATCTTCGGCATCTTCTTCTTCCAGATCCGCGAGACCTTCGACAGCCTCGACATCACCCACATGGAGAAGCTGAAAGATGATTGAGATGGAGCTTACGGCGCTGCTGCTTTTTCCGCTGCTGGGTGGGCTGCTGCTGGCTGCGTTCGGCTCGCGCCGCTGGGCGGCGGAACTGAATTCGCTGATGAGCTTCCTCACCTTCGCCGCCGCCGCGGCGCTGACCGTGCGCGTGGTCGAGGCAGGGCCGCAGGTCGCGTTCCGCGAGCAGTTCTTCATCGACCAGTTCAACGTGTTCCTGGTCGCGCTGACCGCCTTCGTCGCGTTCACCACCTCGCTGTTCTCGCGCCCCTACATGCGCATCGAGCAGGATCACGGCAGGCTCAGCACGCCGATGCTGCACCTCTACTACAGCATGTACCAGCTCTTCACGCTGGCCATGCTGGTCGCGCTGACCGCCAACAACATGGGCATCGTCTGGGTCGCGATGGAGGCGGCGACGCTGACCACGGTGCTGCTGGTCTCGCTGTATCGCACCCCGGCCAGCCTGGAGGCGGCGTGGAAGTATTTCATCCTCTGCGGCGTGGGCATCGCGCTCGCGCTGTTCGGCACCATCCTGCTGTATTTCGCCGCCGAGCGCGTACTCGGCCAGGGCGGCACCGCGCTGCTCTGGACGCACCTCAACGAGGTCAAGGGCGAGCTGGAACCCACCGTGCTCAAGCTCGCTTTCATCTTCCTGCTGGTCGGCTACGGCACGAAGATCGGCCTGGTGCCGCTGCACAGCTGGTTGCCGGACGCGCATGCGGAAGGCCCGACGCCGGTCTCTGCGGTGCTCTCGGGCCTCTTGCTGAACGTCGCGCTGTGCGCGGTGATGCGCAGCAAGGTGCTGGTGGACGGCTCGCTGGAGACGCATTTTGCGGGCAACCTGATGATGGGCTTCGGCCTGCTCTCGGTAGTAGTCGCCGCGCTGTTCCTGTCGCGGCAGAAGGACATCAAGCGCATGTTCGCCTATTCCTCGATCGAGCACATGGGGCTGATCACCTTCGCCTTCGGCATGGGCGGGAAGGTCGCGACCTTCGCGGCGCTGCTGCACATGACCATGCATTCGCTGACCAAGTCGGCGATCTTCTTCGCGGTCGGCCATGCGGTGCAGAAGGCCGGCACGCAGCAGATGGAGAACATCCGCGGCATGCTGCAAGTCAGCCCCACGGTCGGCTGGGGGCTGATGCTCGGCACCTTCGCGATCCTCGGCATGCCGCCGTTCGGCGTGTTTGCGAGCGAATTCCTGATCATCACCACGGCGATGCACGACTACCCGTGGACCACGCCGGTCCTGCTGATCGCGCTGGGCATCGCTTTCGCCGCGATCTTCGGCAAGGTGCAGCCCATCGTGTTCGGCGAGACGACGGCGAAGCCCCTGCCGCACCCGCCCGCCCTGCTGCCGGTGTTCGCGCACCTCTTGCTGGTGCTGATACTCGGCCTGTACATGCCGCCCTATCTCGCCGACTGGTACCGCCAGGCGGCGGCTTTGCTAGGATAAGCCATGCCCATCACCCACCCCAACCTGCATCTGACCCGGCTGGACGGCGCGATTCCAGCCTGGCTCGGCGAGATCAAGCCTGACGACCTGATGCCGATCTGCCGGAACGTGGCGGACGGCGGCGGAAGGCTGCTGGCCCTGTGGGGGAGCGACAGGCGCGCTCAACACAAGGGATTCGGGTTGCATATCGCGCTGGTCAACGAGGCCGGCCTGATCTGCCTGAACTTGGCGCTGGATGCCGCCCAGCCCGTCTATCCGGACATCGGCCGGATATTCCCCGCGGCCGCGCGCATGCAGCGCGCGGCGTACGACCTGCTCGGCATCTATGCCGAGGAAGGCCAGGACCACCGCAAATGGATACGCCATGGCGCGTGGCAAGGCTTCCCGCTGCGCAAGGATTTCGATGCCGCGCCGAACCGCGCGCATGAGCCCGACAATTATCCTTTCGTCCAGGTCGAGGGGCAGGGCGTGCATGAAATCGCGGTAGGGCCGATCCACGCCGGCACCATCGAGCCGGGGCACTTCCGTTTTTCGGTAGTCGGCGAGAAGGTGCTGCGCCTCGAGGAGCGCCTCGGCTACACGCACAAGGGCATCGAGAAGCGCTTCGAGAGCCTGGACTTGCAGCAGGGTGCGAAGCTCGCCGGGCGGGTGAGCGGCGACAGCACCGTTGCCTACGCATGGGCGTATGCGATGGCCGCCGAGAGCATCGCGGGCGTGACGCCCCCGGAGCGCGCGCTCTGGCTGCGCGCGCTGTTCCTCGAACGCGAGCGCATCGCCAACCATCTCGGCGACCTCGGCGATCTCGGCAACGACGTCGCATTGTCCTTCGGCTTCGCGCAGTTCTGGATGCTGAAGGAGCAGGTGCTGCGCAACAACGCCGCGCTGTTCGGGCACCGCTACCTGATGGACAGGATCGTACCGGGCGGAGTGGCCGCCGACCTCGCAGAGCCGGGCAAGTCCGTGCTGCGCAACGAGTGCGCGATGCTGGAGCGCGAGGTGCGCGTGCTGCGCAACATCTACGAGGAGCATGCGGGGATGCAGGACCGCTTCATCGCCGCTGGGCGCGTCGAGCCGAAACTGGCTGCGCGGCTCGGCCTGTGCGGCCTGGCCGGGCGCGCCAGTGCGCAGGCCTGGGATGCGCGCGTGCAGTTCCCCTGCGCGCCCTACGACAGGCTGGACGTACGCATGGCGACCTACCGCAACGGCGATGTTGCGGCGCGCGTCATCGTGCGCTTCGACGAACTGTTCGAGTCGTTGCGCCTGCAGCGCGAAATCCTGGATCGCCTCGTTTATGGCGGCGAGTTGTGCGCGCCGCTGGACAAGTTGCCCGGCAACGGCTTCGGCGCGGGCATGGTGGAAGGCTGGCGCGGCGAGGTGCTGGTGGCGATCCACAGCGATGCCGAAGGCAGGCTCGCGCGCGTCCATCCGCACGATCCGTCCTGGCAGAACTGGCCGGTGGTGGAACATGCCGTCCTGGGCAACATCGTGCCGGACTTTCCGCTCATCAACAAATCGTTCAACCTGAGCTACTCGGGCCAGGACTTGTAGCATGCCTACCTATCAAATCATTCGGCAGATCATCAAAACCGGCATCAAGACCGAGGCGCCGCCGCAGCCGGACGAGGCGCTGCGCGTGGAGCCGCAGCGGCTGCAGGAAGAAATCCTGAGCGTGTTCGGCGGCGCGCTGAGCATCCGCCAAGTGGATGCGGGTTCATGCAACGCCTGCGAGCTGGAGATCCGCGCGCTCAACAACGCCTATTACAACATCGAGGGACTGGGCATCAAGTTCACCGCGAGCCCGCGCCATGCGGACCTGCTGCTGGTCACCGGCCCGGTGTCGCGCCACATGGAAGTGGCGCTCAAGCGCGCCTACGACGCGATGCCGGAACCCAAGCTGGTGGTCGCGGTCGGCGACTGCGGCTGCGGTAGCGGTATCCTCTGCTCCGGGGGCGGGGACTACGCCACCTGCGGCAGGGTTGCGAACGTTATCCCGGTGGACGTGGCGGTGAGCGGCTGCCCGCCCACCCCCGCGGCGATTTTGCAGGGTATCCTCACCGCGGTCAGCGCGCAGAAACAGGGATCAGCCGGATAGCTTCTTATCGGGCGAGACGGACTTTGTAGTTCAGCATTGCCAGCAGCAGCACGAGCAGCGCCGCGCCGCCGTTGTGGATCACCGCGAGCGCGAGGGGGAAATCCAGGTAGACGGTCAAAACGCCGGTCGCGAACTGCAGCGCGATCCCGGCAAGCAGCCAGCGCGCGGTCTTCTGCAGCCCGCCGATCCTGAGCGCCCTGAACCCCAGCCAGACGAGCAGCGCGATCACGGCGAAGGCGAAAATGCGGTGCGTCCAGTGGATCGCGGTCAGCGCCGCGAAGGGCAGGAATTCGCCGCCGGCGGTCTTGCCCAGGTCGCGCCACAGCGCGAAGCCGTGCGCGAAATCCATGTGCGGCAAGAGGGCGCCCTGGCAGAGCGGGAAATCGGTGCAGGCGAGCGCCGCGTAGTTGCTGCTGACCCAGCCGCCGAGCGCGACCTGGATCGTCAGCAGGATTGCCGCGAGCAGCGCCGGCAGGCGCAGCGCCGCCGCCTTGCGTTCCACCGGAAGATGATCGGCCTGGCGCGCGCCATGCCAGGTGAGCAGCGCGAGCAGCGTCATGCCGAGCAGCAGGTGGCCGGTCACGATGATGGGCTGCAGCTTCATGGTGACGGTCCAGGCGCCGAAAGCGCCCTGCAGGCAGACGAAGCCGAACATCGTCGTCGCGAACCACGGCGCGAAGCGCGTCTCCCTGCTCTGCCGCCACTTGCGCCACGCGATCGCCATGATCGAGACGATCAGCACGCCGATGGCCATCGCGAGATAGCGGTGCAGCATCTCGATCCAGGCCTTCATGACCGTCACCGGTCCGGTCGGCATCGCGGCCTCGGCGGCGCTGATGTCCGCATGCGCGCGCAGCGGGTCGGCCTGCCCGTAGCAGCCCGGCCAGTCCGGGCAGCCGAGGCCGGAATCGGTCAGCCGCGTGAAGGCGCCGAACATGATGAGATCGAAGGTCAGGAACAGGGTGACCCAGACCAGCTTGCGGTACTTGTCCCGGTCGACCGATACCCAGACGATCGCCAGCGGCAACATGGCCGCGATCAGTCCGATGATGCCAAGCTGGATCAGCATGATGGGTGCTCCTGATCGGGCAAGTTAATCCGCACTGGGGAGGCGCCGGTGCGCAGGGTGATCGACTGTTTCATAAGGCAGGCAATTCCGTTTCTGAATTTGGCGCGCCCGACAGGAGTCGAACCTGTGACCCTTGGCTTCGGAAACCAATACTCTATCCAACTGAGCTACGGGCGCGTTACGTGAAGGCGTGCAGCATAGCGTTTTTTGGCCCTACCGTCCACGCCACGGCACGCCGGAAAAATGCTATCGTGCCGCCTGCAATGATCAAAATACCTCGCTCGCCATGACCTTCAGCAACCCCGAACCGGAGCAGATCCGCGAGCTGCTGTGCAGCGTGCGCAGCATCGCCGTCGTGGGGCTGTCGCCGAATCAGGCGCGCCCCAGCTTCCGCGTCGCGAGCGGCCTGCAGGGTTTGGGTTATCGCATCGTTCCTGTGCGGCCCATGGTTGAGGAGGCGCTCGGCGAAAAAGCCTATCCCGATCTCGAAAGCCTGCCGTTCCTGCCGGACATCGTCGACGTGTTCCGCGCGCCGGAGCATGTGCCCGCCATCGTGGAGAGTTGCATCCGGCTTGGCATCAGGAACCTCTGGCTGCAGGACGGCGTCGTCCACGAGGCGGCGGCCGAGCGCGCGAGGGAGGCCGGCATCACTGTGGTGATGGACCGCTGCATGTGGCGCGACGCTTCAAAGTTCGGCACCCGTCCGCCGGCGCCATGAACAAGCCGCGCTGCGCCTGGGCGGGCGACGATGCGCTCTACCGCGCCTATCACGACCGCGAGTGGGGCGTGCCGCTGCACGACGACCGGCGCCTGTTCGAGTTCCTGATCCTGGAAGGCGCGCAGGCCGGCCTGAGCTGGATCACCATTTTGCGCAAGCGCGAGAATTACCGCGCCGCCTTCGACGATTTCGACGCGGCGCGCATTGCCCGCTACGGCGCGGATAAAATAGAATCACTGCTGCAGGATGCGGGCATCGTGCGCAACCGCCTGAAGCTGGAGGCTGCCGTCGTCAACGCGCAGAAATTCCTCGAGGTGCAGGAGTCCTGCGGCAGCTTCGACGCATTCCTCTGGCAGTTCGTCGAGGGCAAACCGAGGCAGAACGCCTGGCGCAGCCTCACCGAGGTGCCGGTCAGCACGCCGCAATCGGAAGCAATGAGCCGGGAACTGAAGCGGCGCGGCTTCAAGTTCGTCGGCACGACGATCTGCTACGCCCTGATGCAGGCGACCGGCATGGTCAACGACCATACGACAAATTGTTTCAGACATAAAGAATTGCAAAGATGAATCTCAGGTTTACCAAGATGCACGGCGCGGGCAACGACTTCGTGGTGCTGGACGGCGTGCGCCAGAAGATCGAGCTGACGCCGGAACAGCTGCGCCTGCTCGCCGATCGCCATTTTGGTGTGGGCTGCGACCAGATTCTGCTGGTGGAGAAGGCACAGCATCCCGAGGCGGATTTCCGCTATCGCATCTTCAACGCCGACGGCGGCGAGGTCGAGCAGTGCGGCAACGGCGCGCGCTGCTTCGTGCGCTTCGTGCACGACCAGGGGCTCACGCCGAAGCGCGAGATCGTAGTGGAAACCAAGAGCGGCCTGGTCAGCCCGCGCCTCGAGGACGACGGGCGCGTGACGGTCAACATGGGTGCGCCGATTTTCGAGGCCGGGCTTATCCCGTTCGAGGGCAAGGGAGCGGTGAGCGAGCCGCTCGATGCGGCTGGAGAGGTACTGGAGATCAGCGCGCTGTCGATGGGCAATCCGCACGCGGTGCAGGTCGTGGCGGATGTCGAGCATGCGCCGGTGGAAAGGCTCGGGCCGCTCATCGAGCGCCACCCGCGCTTCCCGAACCGTGTCAACGCCGGCTTCATGCAGGTCATGGATCGCGGCCATATCCGGCTGCGCGTGTACGAGCGCGGCGCGGGCGAAACGCTGTCGTGCGGCACCGGCGCCTGCGCGGCAGTCGTGGCGGGCATCCGGCGCGGCCTGCTGGACAGCCCGGTGAGCGTCGCCACGCGCGGCGGCCTGCTGACCATCGCCTGGGCCGGAGAGGGCGCGCCGGTGCTGATGACCGGCCCGGCGATTACCGTTTTTGAAGGCGAAATAAGCATATAGGGAGTCAAAATGAGAGCCGAAGACGTCGCACAATACCTGCAGGACAACCCGCAGTTTTTCGAGGGCCATACCGACCTGCTGGCGCAGATCAACTTGCCGCACCCGCACGGCGGGCGCGCCGTCTCGCTCTCCGAGCGTCAGCTGCTCGCCTTGCGCGAGAAGAACAGGGAGATCGAGAAGAAGCTCAACGAGCTGATCACATTTGCGAAGGAGAACGACGCGCTGCAGCACAAGGTGCACGAGTTCGTCGTCGCGCTGTTCGCCGCGCGCGACCTTCACACACTGCAGGAAATGATCCCGCACCTGCTGCGCGAAGTCTTCGCGGTGCCGCATGCGGCGCTACGCCTCTGGCAGGTCAACCCGCCCAGCGCAGAGACACTGGCCTTCGCCGAGGCGCAGGCGCAGCCGGTCTGCCTGCACCACGCCGCGCAGGACACCGCCGGATGGTTCGGCGAGGCCGCCTCACAACTGCATTCCTTCGCCTATCTGCCCTTGCACGCGGGCAGCGAGACCATCGGCCTGCTGGTGCTGGCCAGCGAAGACAAGCAGCGCTTCTACCCAGAGATGGGCACGGTGTTCCTGCAGCGCATCGCCGAGGCCGCGAGCGCCGCGCTGCATCCGCATCTCGCGCAATGACCGAAGCTGCCGCGCCAAACCAGAACTATCTGGATGGTTACCTGGCGTGGCTGCGCAACGAGAAGCAATACTCTGCCCTGACCGCCGAGAACTACGCGCGCGACCTGCGCCGCCTGTTTGAACTGACCGCAGCAACGCCGCTCGCGAGCCTCAAAATCCACCATATCCGCCGGTTTATTGCGCAACTGCACGCCAAGGGCTTGGGCGGCCGCACGCTCGCGCGCATGCTCTCGGCGTGGCGCGGCTTCTTCACCTATTTGATGCGCGACCACGGCTTTGCGGACAACCCCTGCACCGGCCTGCGCGCGCCGAAGTCGCCCAAGACCCTGCCGCAGGCGCTGTCGCCCGACGAGGCGGCGCGCATGGTCGAGTTGCCCACCGACACGCCGGAGGCGATCCGCGACAAGGCGATGTTCGAGTTGTTCTATTCCTCCGGCCTGCGCCTCGCGGAACTGGTGAACCTCGACCCGGCGCAGCTCGACCTGCAGGCAGGCGAAGTGCGCGTCACCGGCAAGGGCAGCAAGACGCGCATCGTGCCGCTCGGCAGCCACGCCAGCTCCGCCTTGCAGGCCTGGCTCGCGGTGCGCGGCCAGCTCGCGAGGGAAGATGAGCCCGCGCTGTTCGTAGGCGCGCGCGGCAGCCGCATGACGCCGCGCATGGTGCAGCTGCGCATGAAGCAATGGGGCATCAAACAGGGCATCACCAGCAACGTGCACCCGCACCTGCTGCGCCATTCGTTCGCCACCCATGTGCTGCAGTCCAGCGGCGACCTGCGCGCGGTGCAGGAAATGCTCGGCCATGCGAGCATCTCCACCACGCAGGTCTACACCCACCTCGATTTCCAGTACCTCAGCAAGATTTACGACGCGGCGCACCCGCGCGCGAAGAAAAAGACATGACCACCAAAAAGCCAGACAACACACGCCGCCCCGCGAGCGGCAAGCCCGACTTTCGTAACAAGGCAAAACATGGCGCAAACGAGCGCCGCCCCGCGAAGAACCCTCTCCCGGCCTCTCGGCCACCCTCTCCCGCTCGCGGGAGAGGGGCTGGGGGAGAGGGAGTCGCAGGTGCAGCTATCATCCTCAAGGCAGGCCGCGAGAAATCGTTGCTGCGCCGCCATCCCTGGGTGTTCTCCGGCGCCATCGAGTTCGTCGAGGGCGCGCCGCAAAAGGGAGACACGCTGCCGGTGCGCGACAACGCGGGCAATTTCCTCGCGTGGGCGGCGTACAACCCGGACTCGCAGATCACCGCGCGCGTCTGGTCGTGGGACGAAAATGAAAGGATCAATGCAGAATTTTTCTGCCGCAGGATTTCGCAAGCATTGAAGATGCGCCGTGATTTGCTCCCCTCGCCCCTTGTGGGAGAGGGGCAGGGGGAGAGGGGGGGAAGTACCGGCCTGCGCCTGATCCACGCCGAATCCGACGGCCTGCCGGGGCTCATCGTCGACCGCTACGGCGACACGCTGGTGATGCAGGTCGGCAGCGCGGGCGCGGAGAGTTGGCGCGATGCCATCGCCGACACCCTGCAGGAGCTGTGCAGTCCAGCATGCATCTACGAGCGCTCCGATTCCGATTCGCGCGGACTCGAAGGACTGGAGCCGCGCAACGGCGTGCTGCGCGGCGCGCTGCCGGAAAGCGTCGAGGTCGTCGAGCACGGCCTGCGCTTCGCGGTGGATGTCGTCGCGGGCCAGAAGACCGGCTTCTTCCTCGATCAGCGCGACAACCGCGCGCTGACCGAGACGCTCGCGAAGGATCGCGACGTACTGAACTGCTTCTGCTACACCGGCGGTTTCTCGCTCTATGCGCTGCGCGGCGGCGCGAAGTCGGTGCTGTCCATCGACGCCTCGGGCGACGCGCTGCGCATCGCCGAGGAGAATTTATCCCGCAACGGACTCGATGCGGCGCGCGCCGAGTGGCAGGAGGCCGACGTGTTCCAGGCGCTGCGCAAGCTGCGCGACCAAGGCCGTTCCTTTGACTTCATCATCCTCGACCCGCCCAAGTTCGCGCCCACCGCCGCCTTCGCCGAGAAGGCCGCACGCGGCTACAAGGACATCAACCTGCTCGGCTTCAAGCTGCTCCGCCCGGGCGGCCTGCTCGCGACCTATTCCTGCTCGGGTGGCGTCAGCGAAGACCTGTTCCAGAAGATCGTCGCGGGCGCAGCGCTCGACGCCGGCGTGGATGCGCAGATTGTGCACCGCCTGCACGCGAGCGCCGATCACCCGGTGCTGCTGAGTTTCCCGGAGGGGGCGTATTTGAAGGGGTTGGTGTTGAGGGTGGCGGGGTAGTTCATAGTCCGTTCGCCCTGAGGTATCGAAGGGTGAGCGTGTCTAACAATCAAAACCAACTTCGCCGGGGGTAGCCCGGCAGCTAGTCACTTTTTCTTGCGTCGCCAAGAAAAAGTAACCAAAAAGAAGGCGCCCCCGGTTTGCCGCCCGCTTCGCGGGTACCCTGCGTTGCTCGACTGGTCAGGCGGCTGCGGAACTCGCGCTCCGCGCTCAGACAGTCCTCGCCGAAATCCCCTGACCAGCCTGCGCTTGTATCTTCCCCATTGTGGTGGTTAGCTACCACCACCCGAAGCAGAGGCAGCTTGAAGTCTGCGCTAAGGCCTGACCTTGTCGAGTAGATTAAGCCCTCTGCTTCACCACATCGCCAGCAAAGACACTGAACGGTAGCCAAGGGGCAAACCCTGAATGCACAAGGCAAGTGGGCGAAGTTGGCACCATTGTAACGGAGGTCATCATGTTTTATCTCGGTATGGATGTCGCCAAGGCCAAGCTGGATTGTTGCCTGTTGCTGGATGATGCCATTGGCAAGCGCAAGGCCAAGGTGATCAGTAACAGCAAGTCCGGCATTGCTGATTTGCTGGCTTGGGTCGTAAAGCAACACGTTTCCCTAGCAGAGTTGCATGTGGTCATGGAAGGAACGGGGGTTTACCACGAGCAGGCCGCGCTGGCGCTGGCTGATGCGGGTGTAGCGGTTTCCATTGTCAATCCGGCGCAGGTCAAGGACTTCGGGCGTGGGCTGGCGGTGCGCACCAAGACGGACGGGGTAGATAGCTTTGTCTTGGCTCGCTATGGCGCCTTGCTCAAGCCTGCAGCTTGGGTGCCGCCTGCGCCAGAGGCGCGGATATTGCAGGCGCTGATTACGCGGCGCGATGCCATTGCCCAAGACCTGCAACGCGAGCGCAACCGGCGGGAGAAAGCCGATGCCACGGACACTCCAGCACTGATACAGCAATCCATCTCCGACAGCATTGCATTCCTGTCCGGGCAACTCGCGCAATTGCAGCAGGACATTGATCAACATATCGATCATCATCCGGGACTCAAGAAAGACCTGTCACTGCTCCAGAGCATCCCTGCGGTGGGGCCGCAGGTTGGAAACAATCTGCTGGCGGTCATGCACAGCCATAACTTCGGCTCAGCCGAACAGCTTGCGGCCTATCTTGGCCTGGTTCCCATAGAACGGCAGTCGGGAAGTTCGATATTGGGGCGATCGAGACTCTCCAAGGCGGGACCTGCCAGAATACGCGCTGTGCTGTACATGGCGGCTGTCGTGGCAATACGTTGCAACCCACACGTCAAAGCAATCTACGAACGCCTGCTCGCCAGAGGTAAATCCAAGATGTCCGCGCTCGGCGCCGCTATGCGCAAACTGGTGCATCTGTGCTACGGCGTCCTCAAAACCCGTCAACCCTATCGCCATGACTATGCAAAAATCAGTTGACGAGGAAGACGGTATCTACTCGGCGGCGCACAGGGGATGAAAAGCAAAGAATCAAAACCGTTGTGGTAGCGTGCGTAAGCGCACGCTACACTGATTTGTTGATTTTCTGTTTTACATACTCAGGTACAGATCCGAGTTCCGGTTCAGTGTCGCAATCAAAAATGCACAGCACAAGCTCCTTGAGGCGAGCCGGGTCAATCCCAGCATCTTTGCCCCAGTTGAATGCATACTTTGACTTCATGTAAATAGGAAGTGCTTCGTCAGCAGCATCTTCGCGGATGATGGCAATGTATTTCTGTTTATTATCGCCCTGAGCAAGCATATCGCCTTGAATAACCATCGTCTCCCAGCCAACACCTCCCTTCCGAAAATCCGCCTTCTCCATGTAATACCTGTCACAGATAAGTAATACCTTTTCCGCCATGATGACCTCGTTTGTCATCCATTGCGGGAGATCGAAGCCGGGCTTCAAGTGAAATGCATCAAGGCGCGCGTCAACCCCGTGTTGACGTAGTGCTGTAGCAAGCAATTTGACCCAAGATGCGTTGTCCTTATTGGTTCCAGTGTAGCTAATGAAAACTCTTGGGTGAGGTACAGGCTGTTCTGCTAGTGCAGGTGCTCGAGTGGCGTGGAGGTTTCGATATGCTTCTTGGGTGAAGCAAAACACGTTGAAGGTAATATTTCCCTCCGAGTCTAGAACTGATCTGAGGGCCTCAAACGAATCGACAGGTGTCATTCCTCCTGCACCTGTACCCAAAAGAGGGATATTGATAATTCTGATCTGATTTTCAGTCGCGTAGCGGACAATTTCACTCGCGATTTGACGGATTGCCTTTGCCTCTGATGTAACCGTGTCAACATTAACCGATGCAGCGTATCCTATTGTGCTTGCGAATTCGTACTTGGACTCTCGGAAGTGCACCTTTCCATATGGGATGCGACCGATCCGTACGGGAAGGCCGCGCTCATAAAGATTCGTAAGTACAGAGCGCGTAACGCCCCCACCGCTATCACACGGCACAATTAGGAGATCGCATTTAGTATCAAAAATACTTCCATGGATGATCTGTATCATCTGCCTCCCCTTGCCGGTGTTTGCTCCACAATTGCCTTGAAAAAAATGGCTTAACTTATGTGCGGTTGGATTAAACGCTATATTGTATAAGGCAGCAAGCGACTGAAATTAGGCATGCAGGGCGATAGCCCGGCATGCCTTAATGTTTTTGGGGTTGAGATTTGCTTTTCATCCCCTGTGCGCCGCCGAGTAGATACCGTCTTCCTCGTCAACTGATTTTTGCATAGTCATGGCGATAGGGTTGACGGGTTTTGAGGACGCCGTAGCACAGATGCACCAGTTTGCGCATAGCGGCGCCGAGCGCGGACATCTTGGATTTACCTCTGGCGAGCAGGCGTTCGTAGATTGCTTTGACGTGTGGGTTGCAACGTATTGCCACGACAGCCGCCATGTACAGCACAGCGCGTATTCTGGCAGGTCCCGCCTTGGAGAGTCTCGATCGCCCCAATATCGAACTTCCCGACTGCCGTTCTATGGGAACCAGGCCAAGATAGGCCGCAAGCTGTTCGGCTGAGCCGAAGTTATGGCTGTGCATGACCGCCAGCAGATTGTTTCCAACCTGCGGCCCCACCGCAGGGATGCTCTGGAGCAGTGACAGGTCTTTCTTGAGTCCCGGATGATGATCGATATGTTGATCAATGTCCTGCTGCAATTGCGCGAGTTGCCCGGACAGGAATGCAATGCTGTCGGAGATGGATTGCTGTATCAGTGCTGGAGTGTCCGTGGCATCGGCTTTCTCCCGCCGGTTGCGCTCGCGTTGCAGGTCTTGGGCAATGGCATCGCGCCGCGTAATCAGCGCCTGCAATATCCGCGCCTCTGGCGCAGGCGGCACCCAAGCTGCAGGCTTGAGCAAGGCGCCATAGCGAGCCAAGACAAAGCTATCTACCCCGTCCGTCTTGGTGCGCACCGCCAGCCCACGCCCGAAGTCCTTGACCTGCGCCGGATTGACAATGGAAACCGCTACACCCGCATCAGCCAGCGCCAGCGCGGCCTGCTCGTGGTAAACCCCCGTTCCTTCCATGACCACATGCAACTCTGCTAGGGAAACGTGTTGCTTTACGACCCAAGCCAGCAAATCAGCAATGCCGGACTTGCTGTTACTGATCACCTTGGCCTTGCGCTTGCCAATGGCATCATCCAGCAACAGGCAACAATCCAGCTTGGCCTTGGCGACATCCATACCGAGATAAAACATGATGACCTCCGTTACAATGGTGCCAACTTCGCCCACTTGCCTTGTGCATTCAGGGTTTGCCCCTTGGCTACCGTTCAGTGTCTTTGCTGGCGATGTGGTGAAGCAGAGGGCTTAATCTACTCGACAAGGTCAGGCCTTAGCGCAGACTTCAAGCTGCCTCTGCTTCGGGTGGTGGTAGCTAACCACCACAATGGGGAAGATACAAGCGCAGGCTGGTCAGGGGATTTCGGCGAGGACTGTCTGAGCGCGGAGCGCGAGTTCCGCAGCCGCCTGACCAGTCGAGCAACGCAGGGTACCCGCGAAGCGGGCGGCAAACCGGGGTCGCCTTTTTTTTGGTTACTTTTTCTTGGCGACGCAAGAAAAAGTGACTAGCTGCCGGGCTACCCCCGGCGGTGTTGGTTTTGGGTTTACCCCTCTCCCCAACCCTCTCCCGCAAGGGGCGAGGGGGGTGTTATACCCCAGCAAAATTATCTTGCTTAACGCAAGTTCACCATCGGCTTAAACCCCAACTTCCCCTTCAACCCCTCCGCGCTGCTCCGCGCCGCATCCTGATTCGCATACGGCCCGAGGTGGACGCGGTTGAGGCCGTCCTTGAGGAACACGCTGAGCTGCTTGCCGGCATCGCCCAGCTTGGTGCGCATCTGCGCCATGAAGGTCTCCGCGGCTTCGGGGGTCTTGAACGCGCCGAGCTGCAGGTAGACGTTGCCGGTGGTGGCGGCCGTGGTTGTGGCGGCGGGCGGCGCGCTTGCGGCGGGTGCTTCGGCCTTCGCCAATGGTTTGCTTTCCACTGCATCGGGCTTGGCGAGGGTGTTCACGCTGGCGTCCGGAGTGATGCTCTCGACTTCCACTTCCGAGCTGCCGTTGCCGATGATGCCGAGCTTGTGCGCGGCGGTGTAGGACAGGTCCATCACGCGCTCATGCAGGAAGGGGCCGCGGTCGTTGATGCGCACCACCACGGATTTCTTGCTGGCGGTGTTGGTCACGCGCGCGTAGCTCGGGATCGGCAGGGTGGGGTGCGCGGCGGTCATGCCGTACATGTCGTACACCTCGCCGCTGGAGGTGCGCTGGCCGTGGAATTTCTTGCCGTACCAGGAGGCGATGCCGCGCTCCCTGTAGTTGCCCGCTGAGGTCAGCGGGGTGTAGGTCTTGCCCAGCGCGGTGTAGGGGCGGTTGGCGTAGCGGTGCAGCGGTTCGCTCTTCGGCACGGCGTCGGGAATGGCGTCGAGGTTGGCCGGGGCGTCCGCGCCGGGGCCGTCTCCGGCGAGGTAGCCGCCTCCCTTTGCAGGCGTGCTGCCCCCGTGATCCTCGACCGGCGCGGGGGTGCTGCGCGTTGCCACCTGGCGCTGCGGCGTGCTGCCGCAGGCGGCGAGGATGAGGGTTGCCAATGCCAAAACCAACACTTGCTTATTCATGCGATCTCCCGGAAATGCTCTATGTTTTAACCAGTTTCTTGTGCGTCTCGATGCTCATCAGCATACCAAAACCCAGCAGCAGGGTCAGCATCGAGGTGCCGCCGTAGCTTACCAGCGGCAGCGGTACGCCGACCACCGGCAGGATGCCGCTGACCATGCCCATGTTGACGAAGGCGTAGGTGGCGAAGGTCAGCGTGATGGAGCCCGCCATGAGGCGCGTGAAGTAGGTCGAGGCGTTCGCAGTGATGACGAAGCCGCGCGCGATCACGAACAGGTACAGGCTGAGCAGGATCAGGTTGCCGAGCAGGCCGAACTCTTCCGAGTACACCGCGAAGATGAAGTCGGTGGTGCGCTCCGGCAGGAAATCGAGATGGGTCTGCGTGCCGTCCAGGTAGCCCTTGCCGAGGATGCCGCCCGAGCCCACCGCGATGGTCGCCTGGATGGTGTGGTAGCCCTTGCCGAGCGCATCCTGCGAGGGGTCGAGCAGCATCAGGATGCGGTGCTTCTGGTAGTCGTGCAGCATGTTCCACAGGAAGGGGGCGCTGACCGAGGCCGCAACGAATAGCCCGCCCATGATGCGCCAGGAGAGGCCCGCGAGGAACAGCACGTAGAAGCCGCTCGCGGAGATCAGGATCGCGGTGCCGAGGTCGGGCTGGCGCGCGATCAGCGCCACCGGCATGAGCAGCAGCAGCGCGGCGATGAAGTAGTTCTTCAGGGTGAGCGTGGCCTCGTGCTTCTCGAAGTACCAGGCCATCATCAGCGGCACGCCGATCTTCATCAGCTCGGACGGCTGGATGGTGGCGATGCCGAGGTTCAGCCAGCGCCGCGCGCCGTGGCTGATTTCACCGAACAGCGCGACGCCGATGAGCAGCAACATGCCCAGCACATAAATCGGCACGGCGGTGCGCATCAGGTAATGCAGCGGCAGGTTGGCGATCAGCCACATGCAGGTGAACGCCACGATGATGTTGAGCATCTGGTTCAACGGCTTGCCCCAGCCGGCGTTGTCCGCGCTGTACAGCACCAGCAGGCTGACCGCCATCAGCAGGCCGATGCCGAGCAGCAGCGGCAGGTCGAGGTGCGCGATGAAGCGCTGCCAGAGCTGGCGCCTAGTCATGTTCCGCCCCCTCCTTGTCGGCTGCGTCCGGCAGCGGCTGTGGCACCTTGCCGAGCAGGTAGTAGTCCATCACCTTGCGCGCGATCGGCGCTGCCGTGCCGCCGCCGTGCCCGCCGTTCTCCGCCAGCACCACCAGCGCGATTTTGGGCTGTTCGGCGGGCGCGAAGGCGATGAACCAGGCATGGTCACGGTGCCGCTCGTCGATCTTGCTCTCGTCGTATTTTTCGCCCTGCTTCATCGCGATCACCTGTGCGGTGCCGGTCTTGCCGGCGATGCGGTAGGGCGCGCCCGCCGCCGCGCCCGCCGCCGTGCCCCCCGGCTGGTTGACCGCGACCATCGCGCGCTTCACCAGGTCGAGGTGCGCGGGTGGAATCTGCAGGTCGGTCTCCGGCTTGTTTTCGATCAGGCGGATTTCGTTGCTGCGCGAGTTGCGCACCTCCCTGACCAGATGCGGCTTGTAGCTTACGCCGTTGTTGGCCAGCGTTGCGGTGGCATGCGCCAGCTGCAGCGGCGTGACCAGGTTGTAGCCTTGCCCGATGCCGACCGAAACGGTGTCGCCGGCATACCATTTCTGCTGGTAGCGCCGCATCTTCCATTCCTGCGAGGGCAGCAGGCCGGAGGTTTCGCCTTCCATGTCCAGGCTGGTCTTCTTGCCGAAGCCGAAGCTCGACAGGAAGCTGAAGATGTTGTCGATGCCGAGCTCGTTGGCCAGCCCGTAATAGTAGGTGTCGCAGGACACCACGATGGACTTGAACATGTCCACGCTGCCATGGCCGCCCTGTTTCCAGTCGCGGTACTGGTGGCCGCTGCCGGGCAGATTGAAGTAACCCGGGTCGCCGATGGTGTGGCCGGGCGAGCGGGTGTTGTAGTGCAGCCCGGCCAGCGCCATGAACGGCTTGATCGTGGAGCCCGGCGGGTACTGCCCGCGCAGCGCGCGGTTGTTGAGCGGCGTGTCGGGGGAGTTGTTCAGCTCGTCCCAGCTTTGCGTGTCGATGCCGTCGATGAACAGGCCGGGGTCGTAGCCGGGCTTGCTGACGAAGGCCAGCACCTCGCCGTTGTTCGGGTCGATCGCCACCAGCGCGCCGCGGTAGTTGCCGAACGATTGCACCGCGATCTCCTGCAGCTTCGCGTCGATGCTCAGCACCAGCGTGTTGCCGGAAGCCGGCGGGGTGCGCGACAGCATGCGCACCGCGCGGCCGCCCGAATCCACCTCGACCTGTTCCACGCCGGTCTTGCCGTGCAGCACGCTTTCGTAGCTCTGCTCCAGGCCGGTCTTGCCGATGTAATCCGAGCCGCGGTAATTGGCGGCGAGGTCGTTTTCCTCGAGTTGCTCCACGTCGGTCTGGTTGATGCGCCCGATATAACCGAGCAGGTGGGACATCTGTTCGCCGTACGGGTAATCGCGGAACAGCCGCGCCTTGATCTCGACGCCGGGGAAGCGGTATTGCTGCGCGGCAAAGCGCGCGACTTCCTCGTCGCTGAGCCGGTTGCGGATCATCAGGGTTTCGAAGTTGCGCCGTTCGGCGAGCAGCTTGTTGAAGCGCCTGCGATCCTTGGGGGTGATCTCGACCAGCGTGGACAACTCGGCTATCGTGGCTTCCAGGTCGGCGGTCTTGTTCGGCGTGATCTCCAGCGTGTAGCCGGAGTAGTTGTGCGCCAGCACCACGCCGTTGCGGTCGAGGATCATGCCGCGGTTCGGGACGATGGGCACGATGGAGATGCGGTTGCTCTCCGCGAGCGTCTGGTAGTAGTCGTGGCGCACCACCTGCAGGTAGAAGAAGCGCAGCAGCAGAATCGCCATCAGCACCAGCACGAAGCCGATGCTGATCGCCAGCCGCAGCCGGAAGTAGAAAATTTCGCGCTGATGGTTTTTGAGTTCGACGTGCTTGTTCATTCGCGATCCACACGCATCTGCCGCACCGCGTGGAACATGAGGCTGAGCGGCACCCACAGCAGGGTCGAGGTCAGGCAGCCGAGGAAGTACGGCCACACCACGTAGCCGTTGACCTGCCAGTGCACCAGCGCATAGGCCAGATACGTCAGTGCCAGGATGCCGAACACCTGCGTGGTCTGCTGGCGCAGGTCGAACATCTGCAGGCGGTTATGCAGCGTCACGCCGCCGAAGGCAAGCAGGGTGTAGGCGAGCGCATGCTGGCCGAACAGGCTGGCATCGGCCACGTCGGCGAGGATGCCGACCGCCCAGGCCAGTCCGATGCCGATGCGCGCCGGCTTGTGCGTGCACCAGTACAGCATCACCACGGCGACGAAGTCCGGGCGCAGCATCAGCCAGATGCCCTTCCATGGCAGGCCGTTGAGGAACAGCGCGAGCAGCACGCTGAACACGATCAGGGTATTGCTGACCGGGCGCTGGATTTCGGGATGGGCAGGGGCGAGGTAGGGCATTATTTCTTCTGCTTCGATTTCGAAGGTTGCGGCGCCGCGGGCTCTTCAGCCGGAGGCTCAGGCAGCCTGGGCAGGCCGGACAGGATCAGCAGGTGGCGGTGGTTGTCCACGCCGGCCACCGGCAGACAGGTGATGCGCGCAAAGGGGTAGGCCGGGTCGCGCTCGATCTTCACCACCCTGGCGACCGGGATGCCCGGCGGATAGACGCCGTCGATACCCGAGGTGACCAGCGTGTCGCCATCCTGGATGTCGGAGCTGATCGGCATGTAGCGCAGCGACAACTGGCTGGTGTCGCCTGCGCCGAACACGATGGTGCGCAAGCCGTTGCGCAGCACCTGCACCGGCACGGCATGGTCCTTTTCGGTGATCAGCGTGACTTCGGAAAGCCAGGGGTGGACGCGGGTAATCTGGCCGACGATGCCGATATCGTCGATGACCACCCGCCCGATCTGCACGCCGGCATTCGCGCCCTTGTCGATGAGCACCTTGCGCTTGAATACGTCGCGCTCGGCATACACGATCTCGGCCGCCAGCGTGGCTGGGGCGCCGCGTTGCGGCAGGGCGAGCAGGCTGCGCAACTGGCTGTTCTCCTGCTGCAACGCCTGCAATTGTGACAGCTGCGCCGCATCGTGGTCATGCTGCTGGTGCAGCGCCCGGTTGTTTTCCACCAGATGCTGCTGGGTGGTCAGGAAATCGCCGGCCTGCTGCCACAGCACGCCAGGCAGGGTTGCCAGACGCTGTATCGGCGAGACCAGCACGGACAGCGCGCTGCGCGTGGATTCCAGGTAGCGGTAGCGCGCGTCGATGAACAGCAGCAGCAGGGAGAGCACTGCGAAGAACACCAGCCGCACCGCAGGGCTGGGGCCGCGATTGAAGAATTGCAGGGATTGGGTGTTGTCTGTCAACGACTTTCCATCGCGGCTTTACGGGGTGTTGCGCTTAACAATTACTCGGTGGTGAAGATGTTGGTGGATTTGTCCATGCTGTCGAGGGCGCGCCCCGAGCCGCGCACCACGCAGGTCAGCGGATCGTCGGCGATCAGCACCGGCAGGCCGGTTTCTTCCATCAGCAGGCGGTCCAGGTCGCGCAGCAGCGCGCCGCCGCCGGTGAGCACCATGCCCTTGTTGGCGATGTCCGCGCCGAGTTCCGGCGGGGTCTGTTCCAGCGCGGTCTTCACCGCGCTGACGATGCTGTTGAGCGGATCGGTCAGCGCTTCGAGGATTTCGTTGCTGGAGATGGTGAAGCTGCGCGGCACGCCTTCCGCGAGGTTGCGCCCCTTCACTTCCATCTCGCGCACCTCGCTGCCCGGGAAGGCAGAGCCGATGGTCTTCTTGATTTCCTCGGCGGTGGTTTCGCCGATCAGCATGCCGTAGTTGCGGCGGATGTAGTTGATGATCGCCTCGTCGAACTTGTCGCCGCCGACGCGCACCGAGCCGGAATATACCGCGCCGCCCAGCGAAATCACGCCGACTTCCGTGGTGCCGCCGCCGATGTCCACGACCATCGAACCGGTTGCATCTTCCACCGGCAGGCCGGCGCCGATCGCCGCAGCCATCGGCTCCTCGATCAGTTCCACGCGACGCGCGCCCGCGCCGACCGCCGATTCACGGATCGCGCGGCGCTCCACCTGGGTGGAGCCGCACGGCACGCAGATCACGATGCGCGGGCTGGGGCTGAAGATGCCGGCCTTGTAAACCCGGCGGATGAACTGCTTGAGCATCTGCTCGGTGACGGTAAAGTCGGCGATCACGCCGTCCTTCATCGGGCGGATCGCGGTGATGTTGCCCGGTGTGCGCCCCAGCATTTGTTTAGCTGCGAGGCCGACCTGCTGGATTACCTTCTTGCCGTTTGGCCCGCCCTCCTGGCGGATCGCCACCACCGAAGGTTCGTTCAGCACGATGCCCTGGCCGCGCACCCAGATGAGGGTGTTGGCGGTGCCGAGGTCAATTGCAAGGTCGTTGGCAAAATAGCCGTTCAAAAATCCAAACATGTTTGTTCCCGATAGTCAAAGAGGTGTGCCGATAAACCCCTTTATGATACCCTATCGGCCTTGTTTCAATAAAGTTTTTGCCATGTTTTTAACCACCCAAGATGTAGAAAAAGTCGCCCGTCTGGCGCGGCTGGCGATGAGCGATGCGGAAATCGAAACCGCCCGCTCGCAACTATCCGGCATTTTTTCCCTGATCGAGGAAATGCAGGCCGTCGATACCTCGGGCATCACCCCGATGTCGCACGCACAGGACGTATCGCAGCGGCTGCGCGAGGACGTTGTGACGGAAACCAACCAGCGCGAACTGTTCCAGGCTATCGCGCCGCAAGTCGAGGCGGGGTTGTACCTCGTCCCCAAGGTCATCGAATGATGCGAAACGTGACTCGCCATTTCATGGCTCAAGTGAAACGTGAAACGCAGAACCGGGCTTCCGTTTCATGTTTCACGTTTCACGTTTCACCCAATCACAAGCAGATATGATAAACGCAAGCATCAAACAACTTTCCGCAGCCCTCGCTGCAAAGAAGATTTCCAGCGTCGAACTCACGCAACTCTATCTCGACCGCATCGCGAGGCTCAACCCTGAGCTCAACGCCTACATCACGGTGAATCCGGAAATGTCGCTGGCGCAGGCGCGCGCGGCCGATGCGCGCATCGCCGCCGGCAATGCGGAGGCGCTGACCGGTATTCCGGTCGCGCAGAAGGACATCTTCTGCGCCAAGGGCTGGCTCACCACCTGCGGCTCGAAGATGCTGCACAACTTCGTCTCGCCCTACGACGCGCATGTCATCGAGCAGTTCAACCGCGCGGGCGCGGTGAACCTCGGCAAGACCAATATGGACGAGTTCGCGATGGGTTCGTCGAACGAGACCTCCTTTTACGGCCCGGTGAAGAATCCATGGGACCGGGCGCGCGTGCCGGGGGGTTCCTCCGGCGGCACGGCGGCGGCGGTCGCCGCACGGCTGTGCGCGGCGGCGACCGGCACCGATACTGGCGGCTCGATCCGCCAGCCCGCCTCGCTGTGTGGTATCTCCGGCCTCAAGCCCACCTACGGCGTGTGTTCGCGCTACGGCATGATCGCCTTTGCATCCAGCCTCGACCAGGCTGGCCCGATGGGGCGCAGCGCGGAAGACCTCGCCTTGATGCTCAGCACCATGGCTGGATTCGACGAGCGCGATTCGACCAGCCTGCAACGCGACAAGGACGACTATGCGCGTGACTTGGATAAGCCGCTCAACGGCCTGCGCATCGGCCTGCCCAGGGAATTCTTCTCCGAGGGAATGGGCAGCGACGTGGCGCAGGCCGTGGAGGCAGCGATCGCCGAATACAAGAGACTCGGCGCGACCGTGGTCGAAATCGGCCTGCCGAATTCGAAGCTTTCCGTGCCGGTGTATTACGTGCTCGCCCCCGCAGAGGCATCAAGCAACCTGTCGCGCTTCGACGGCGTGCGCTACGGTTACCGCGCACCGGAATATTCCGACCTGACCGATATGTACGAGAAGAGCCGCGCGCAGGGCTTCGGCGCGGAGGTGAAGCGCCGCATCATGATCGGCACCTACGTGCTCTCTCACGGCTACTACGACGCCTACTACCTGCAGGCGCAGAAGATCCGCCGCCTCATCGCGCAGGATTTCAGCGAGGCGTTCAAGCAGTGCGACGTGATCATGGGGCCGACCGCGCCGTCCACGGCCTTCAATCTGGGCGAGAAGAGTGACGACCCGGTGCAGATGTACCTCTCCGACATCTATACGATTGCGGTGAACCTCGCCGGCCTGCCCGGCATGTCGATTCCCTGCGGCTTCGGGGAAAACAACATGCCGGTTGGCCTGCAGATCATCGGCAACTATTTCGAGGAGGCGCGCATGCTCAACGTCGCGCACCAATATCAACTGGCGACCGACTGGCACAGCCGCGCGCCGCAAGGAATTTAAGGAAGCGCCATGACCTGGGAAATCGTCATCGGGCTGGAAGTGCACGCGCAGCTTTCGACCAGCAGCAAGATATTCTGCGGTGCATCGACCGCGTTCGGCGCGGAGCCCAACACGCAGGCCGATGCGGTGAGCCTCGCATTGCCCGGCGTGCTGCCGGTATTGAACAAGGGCGCGGTGGAGCGCGCGATCCGGTTCGGCCTCGCCACCGGCGCGCATCTCGCGCCGCGCTCGGTGTTCGCGCGCAAGAATTACTTCTATCCCGACCTGCCCAAGGGCTACCAGATCAGCCAGTTCGACCTGCCGGTGGTCGGTAACGGACAGCTCGTGATCCAGGTGCCCGCGCAGGGCAATAGCCCGGCCTACGAGAAGACCGTGCGCATCACGCGCGCGCATCTCGAGGAGGACGCGGGCAAGTCGCTGCACGAGGACTTCCACGGCATGACAGGCATCGACCTGAACCGCGCGGGCACGCCGCTGCTGGAGATCGTCTCCGAGCCGGACATGCGCAGCGCCGCCGAGGCGGTGGCCTACGCGAAGGCGCTGCACACGCTGGTGCAGTGGATCGGCATCTGCGACGGCAACATGCAGGAGGGCTCGTTCCGCTGCGATGCCAACGTGTCGGTGCACAAGCCAGGCACGCCGTTCGGCACGCGGCGCGAGATCAAGAACCTCAACTCGTTCCGCTTCCTCGAACAGGCGATCAACTACGAAGTGCAATGGCAGATCGACAAGCTGGAGGGCGGCGGCGCGATCCAGCAGGCCACCGTGCTGTTCGACCCGGACAAGGGCGAGACGCGCATGATGCGCACCAAGGAGGAGGCGCACGACTACCGCTACTTCCCCGACCCCGACCTGCTGCCGCTGGAGATTTCGCCGCAGTGGATTGAAGAGGTACGCGCCACGCTGCCCGAATTGCCGCACACCAAGCAGGAACGCTACGCGGGTGAGCTCGGGCTGTCCGCCTATGACGCCAGCCTGCTCACTTCATCGCGCGAGATGGCGGATTTTTTCGAGGCCGCGCTCGGCGAAGCGCCGGGGCAGGCGAAGGCTTGCGCCAACTGGCTCATCGGCGAGGTGAGCGCTCAGCTCAACCGCGATGGCCTCGACATGAGGCAGTGCCCGATCAGCGCAAAGCAACTCGGCGGCATGCTGAAGCGCATCAGTGATGGCACCATCTCCAACTCCGGCGCGAAGGAAGTGTTCCGCGCGATGTGGGTCGAAGGCGGTGAGGCCGATGCGATCATCGAGGCCAAGGGGCTCAAGCAGGTCTCCGACAGCGGCGCGATCGAGGCGCTGGTGGATGAGATCATCGCGGCCAACGCAGACAAGGTGGCGGAATACCGCAGCGGCAAGGACAAGCTGTTCGGTTTCTTCGTCGGCCTCGCGATGAAGGCCAGCAAGGGCAAGGCCAATCCGGCGCAGTTGAACGATATCCTGAAGAAGAAGCTGGCGGGTTAGGGGAAGGCTGAATAAGTCCGTTCGCCCTGAGCCTGATGGAACTACTAGCCATCCGACTAGGCGGCCAAGAAACGCCCGCCAAGTCGTTGGTTATGTCGAAGGGCGTGTTTTACAACTTGCTGATTTATTCAGCCTCCATTCATGGTTCGACAAGCTCACCACGAACGGAGGACTTGTTCAGCGGCTCCTCAGGTTATATCGAAGCGCATCACGCGGTAGAACCCCGCGAAGCAATATTCGACGTGCGGCTCACCCGCCAGGGCCTTGCCGTGTTTCTGTAATGCAACTTCCAGATTTGCCGTCACGTCTTCCCGCCAAAAGCCCGGCAGGAACGGCTCCAGATGACCCAGCACCCAGCGGAACAGCATAAACCGGTACAGCAGATGCCGGCGCGGTGTTGCGGCATATTCGGTGATCAGCACCGAGCCTCCTGCGCGCACCACGCGTGCGATCTCGGCGTAGGTATTCTCGCGCGCTGCGGCGGGCATCTCGTGGAACAGGAAGAATACGATCACCTGGTCGAAGGCATCGCTGCGGTAGCCGAGAGATTCGGCATTCATGCGCGCGAGGTGGCAGCGCTCCGCGGCATGCCGGGTCTTGCGCCGCGCCAGTCGCAACTGTCCGGTCGCGGCGTCGCACAGGTGGATTTCGCCATTTGTGCAGGACAGCAATGAGGGCGTGAGCTTGCCGTACACGCAGGTCAGCTGCAGGATTTTCGCACCGGGTTTGCGCTCGACCTGCGCGAGCGTCTTGCTCAGCAGTCTCTCGTACTGGCCGAACAGGATCGCGTTGATGATGGGCTGGTGGTCGAAGAACCAGATGCTGCCGCGCCACAGGTAGGCCCACCAGTAATGGTGGGCCAGATACTCCGGTACGCCGTCGAGGAATTTTTTATACAGGCGCATGGCTTAGAAGTTGTCTCAAAAATTAGCGAGGAGGGATGGATGCAAGGCGCACGGAACGCAGCAACCGGAATGTACACAGAGTACATGAGGATTGCGAGTACCGCGCAACGCCGCAGACGCCTTCCGCAGCAATTTCTGAGGCAATTTCTTAGAGAAGGTTGCGCGGCTTGTGCGGCGCGTGCGCAAACAGCCGGTCGTACAGCCAGCGCGGCAGCAGCTTGAGCGCGCGTCCGGCCAGTCCCATCTGCCACGGGATCACGGCGAAGGCGGTTTGTCGCTCGATGGCGTGCGCGATGCGTTTCGCCGCCTCATCCGGCTCCAGCATGAAGGGCATCGGGTAGGGGTTGATGTCGGTCATCGGCGTCCTGATGTAGCCGGGGCAGATCGTGACGACCCTCACGCCGCTGCCGTGCAGCTCGACGCGCAGGGACTCCAGATAGGTGATTGCGGCGGCCTTGGAGGCGGAGTAGGCGCCCGCTCCCGGCAGGCCGCGGAAGCCGGCCACGCTGGCGATGCCGGCCAGCGTGCCTTGCCCTGCCGCGCGCATTGCCGCGATGAAAGGCTGGAATGTCTGCACCACGCCGAGCACGTTGATGTCCATGACCTGGCGGAAGGCGTCGAGATCCTCGGCATGTTCGGTGAGGGTGCCGGCGCTCACCCCGGCGTTGGCGATCACAATATCCGGCACGCCGCTGCGGGTGATGAAGTCGTTGGCCGCCGCCTGCACGGCGGCCGCGTCGCGCACGTCCAGCGCATAGCAGAAGGCTCGTTCGGGGAATTCGGCAGCGAGGACTTGCAGCAACTCGCTGCGCCGCGCGAAGGCGGCGACGACGGCACCGCGCTCGAGATAGTGGCGTGCGAGCGCGAGGCCCAAGCCGCTCGACGCGCCGCTGATGACCAGCCTGCGTGGTTGTTCCGGCTTTAGCCGGTTTACAACCACGGCGTACTCCTTGCGGGTGGACTTAACATGCGTCTTTTGCATGTTTATAACCAATCACTTGGCAATCGTCTTATGGTTGTCTAGTGAGATGGCTAGTAGTTTCATCAGTCGAGTGGCCATGCAAGGCGATTATTTTTGCTTGGCCTTCATTTTGGCGGCGCGTTCTTTGCGTGCCATTTCGATCACTTCATTCAGTACGCGGATCGCGTCCGCGGGCTGCAGGCCGCTGATCATGTATTTACCGTCCACGACCAGGGTCGGAGTACCGCTGATGCTGTAGCTGCGGATCATCTGCTTGGCGCGCACCACCTTGCTCTGCATCGAGAACGAGTTGTAGGCCGCGGAGAACTTCGTGCGATCCACGCCGCGCGGCACGAGGAAATCCAGCACCTTGGCCTCGTCACCGAGTACCTCGTTGTCCACGTTCCACGCCTTGTACAGTGCGTCATGGTGCTGGTGCAACTGGCCGAGCGATTCGAGCGCGTAGAAAGTGCGCGCCATCGGCTCCCAGGAATCGCGGAAGATGGTCGGCACGTAAATCAGATCCACGTCCTTGGGCATGGTCTTTTCCCATGCGCTCAGCTGCGGATGCAGGTGGAAACAGTGCGAGCAGCCGTAGAAGAAGAACTCCAGCACCTCGATTTTATTGGCGCCGGCCGGTTGCGGTGGGTTCAGCAGTTTGTAATCCCTACCGATCTCCACGGCGGCAAACGCCGAGCTGCCGATCAACAACAGTGCTGCAACAAACAGGTTCTTGAACATATTTTTCACTAGTCGCTCCTTGATTGATGGTGGTGTTTACGCTACTGCGCGCGCATTGGAGTGGCATCCACCCCATTTTGTTTCAGCAGGGTGCGCGCCTTGCTCATTTCGTCGGCATTTTTATACGGCCCGAGGCGCACGCGATGCCACACCCCCTTGTCGGGGATGGTCGCAGTCTGGGTGCTGGCCTCGATGCCCAGTAGGGCCAGCCTGGCCTTGAGCTTCTCGGCATCGTCCGCGTTGGAAAATGAGCCTGCCTGCAGAAAATACGGTTCACTGGCGGCGGTGGCCGGTTTGCTGTCCGTGGGCTTGCTCTCCGCTGATTGGGGCTTGGCTGCCTGCAGCTTGTCGGCAGGTTTGGCCGGCACGGCGACGGTCGCATCCTGCTTGTCGGTCAGCACCTTGTAGAACTCGAAGCGCGGCTTGCCTTCAGCCACACCGGAGGCTGCCGGCTGCGCAGCCGGCGCTGCGGTTACGGCAGGGGCCGCCGGCTTGGACACGTCCACCGGTGGCTTGGCTGCCACCTGCTCCTTCTGCACGAAGGGGCTGGGTGATTTCATGATGTACCAGGCCAGCCCGGCAGCCATGCCGACGCCGATCACCATGCCGATGAGGATGCCGGTCAGCAGCGAACTGCCGCTCTTGCGCGGCGCGGAGGATTTGTTGCCTGTGTTTCTGCTCATCTCAGCTTCCTTTACATTTTTTCCGGTGCGCTCACGCCGAGCAGCGCCAGGCCGTTCTTGAGCACCTGCGCTACCGCGGCGATCAGCGCCAGCCGCGCATACTTGAGCGCCTCATCCTCGACCAGAAAGCGCGAGGCATTATAGTAGCTGTGGAAATCGGCGGCCAACTCCCTGAGGTAAAAGGCGATCAGGTGCGGCGAAAGATCCTGTGCGGCGTTTTCGACCGCCTGGGGGTAGTCGATCAGCCTCTGCAGCAGCGTTTTTTCGTAATCGCTGTCCAGCAGGCCGGACTGCGCATTGAGCAGGCTTGCGCGCTCGCCATCCCATTGCGCCAGCACGCTGTGCACGCGTGCGTGCGCGTATTGCACGTAATACACCGGGTTCTCGTTGCTCTGCGATTTGGCCAGGTCCATGTCGAAGTCCAGGTGCTGGTCGCTCTTGCGCAGCACGTAGAAGAAGCGCGTTGCATCGTTGCCCACCTCGCTACGCAGTTCGCGCAGGGTGACGAATTCGCCGCTGCGCGTGGACATCGCGGCCTTCTGGCCGTTGCGGTACAGCACTGCGAATTGCACCAGCGCGACGGTCAGCCTGCCGCTGTCCAGCCCGAGTGCCCGGAGCGCGCCGTTGACGCGCGGGATGTAGCCGTGGTGGTCCGCGCCCCACACGTTGATGATGCGCTCGAAGCCGCGCTCGAACTTGTTGAGGTGGTAGGCGATGTCGGAGGCAAAATAGGTGTAGAGCCCGTTCTCGCGCTGCACCACGCGGTCCTTCTCGTCGCCGAACGCGGTGGAGCGGAACCACCAGGCGCCGTCCTGCAGGTACAGGTGATTGCCGGCCTTGAGCGTCTCCACGGCGCGCGCCACCAGCCCGCTGTCGAACAGCGACTGCTCGGAGAACCACTCATCGAAATGCACGCCGAATTCGGCCAGGTCGTTGCGGCAGTCGCCGAGCTGTTCGGTCAGCGCGTGATTGTGGATATAGGCGTAGTCCTCGCCCAGCAGGCGCTTGGCGTTGGCGATCAGCGCATCGAGATGCGCGTCGCCGTCTTCTTCGGCGGAAGGCGCGCCGTCGAAGGCATGGCCGACCGGATGGACATATTTCGCGCCATGCGCCGCGCTGATCTGCTGCGCCATGTCGCGCACGTAGCCGCCCTGATAGGCGTTTTTCGGGAACGCCAGTTGCGCACCGTGCAGTTCGAGGTAGCGCAGCCAGGTGGACAGTGCGAGGATGTCCATTTGCCGCCCGGCGTCGTTCACATAATATTCGCGCGTCACCGCGTAGCCTGCCGCCGCCAGCACGTTCGCGAGGCTCGCGCCGTAGGCCGCGCCGCGCCCGTGCCCGACATGCAAGGGCCCCGTTGGGTTGGCCGAGACGAATTCCACCTGAACCTTGTGCTCTCCGCCCAGCGAGCCGCGCCCGTAGCCGTCGGCCGCCTGCAGCACCGCCTTGACGACCGCCTGCTTGGCAGCAGCGGTGATGAATACATTGATGAAACCGGCACCGGCAATTTCCACCTTCTCCACCACGTCTGAGGCTGGCAGCGCCGCGATCAGTGCCTCTGCGATGGCGCGCGGCGGTTTGCGCAACGGTTTGGCCAGTTGCATTGCCAAATTGCAGGCATAGTCGCCATGCGATACCTGTTTGGAGCGCTCGATGGACAGGCCGGCAGCCAGGGCTGAGCCGGCTTGCCCGGAATCCTGCTCATCGAGAACAACATTCATGGCCTGCGAGAACAGTTCATGCAGGTGGGACTGGAAATTCAGGGTGACGGACATTGCACAATGCTTTCAAGAAAGGCGCGAATTATAGCATCCCGAAGTTTGGCAGGATGCTGCGCGCTTTTGAGGTTGTTGGGTATTTCAATCCGGCAACTCGTTGATGGAAAAGGTTGCGTGCAACTCCCGCATCCAGCCCATGTCGAAGCCCGTGTTGGCATGGCGGTATGGGCAGGCGGCTTTCCGTATGACCCCATCTGTGGCATGCTTCGCCTTTCGAAGTTGTGCATGACAATTATTTTTGACTCTCTTGCGGGAATACAGCCAGGAGGGCACTTGGGGGATGGCAGTAATGAAGTGTGTGGATGACTTTCGCCTGCGCTTTGGCAAGCGCGAGCTGGTGCCGATCATGATCGGCGGGATGGGCGTGGATATTTCCACCGCCGAATTGGCGCTGGAAGCCGCACGGCTGGGCGGAATCGGCCATATCTCCGACGCGATGCTGCCGACCGTGACGGATCGCCGCTACAAGACGAAGTTTGTCAGCACCAAGCAGAAACAATACAAGCTCAACGTCCACAAGGCCGACAAGGCGATTGTGCAATTCGATCTGGCACAGGTTGAGGAGGCGACGCGCCTGCACGTCGGCAAGACCATGGAAGCCAAGCGCGGCGACGGCATGGTTTTCATCAACTGCATGGAAAAGCTCACCATGAATTCGCCGCGCGAGACGCTGCGTACGCGGCTGTGCAGCGCGCTGGACGCGGGCATCGACGGCATCACGCTGGCAGCCGGCCTGCACCTCGGTTCGTTTACGCTGATGGAGGGTCATCCGCGCTTCCGCGACGCCAAGCTGAGTATCATCGTCTCCTCGTTGCGCGCCCTGCAGCTGTTCCTGCGCAAGAATGCCAGGCTCAACCGGCTGCCTGATTTCATCGTGGTGGAGGGGCCGCTGGCAGGCGGCCATCTGGGCTTCGGCCTGGATTGGGCACAATACGATTTGCGCACCATCGTCGCCGAGATTCAGCAGCACCTTCAGGAAGAAAAGCTGGATATCCCGGTCATCCCGGCAGGCGGCATTTTCACCGGCAGCGATGCGGTGAGCTTCCTGGAAACGGGTTCAGCTGCGGTGCAGGTGGCGACGCGCTTCACTGTTGCCGAGGAGTGCGGCATCCCGGAAGACGTGCGGCAGGAATACTTCAAGGCCGGCGAGGACGACATCGAGGTTAATATGTTGTCGCCGACCGGCTACCCGATGCGCATGCTGAAAAATGGCCCCGCGATCGGCTCGGGCATCCGCCCCAACTGCGAGGCGTACGGCTATATCCTCGATGCCAATGGCAACTGCTCCTACATCGATGCCTATAACCGCGAGCGGGCCTTGCATCCCGATGCAAGAAGGATTTCCGTCAAGGACAAGATCTGCCTGTGCACCCACATGCGCAACTATGACTGCTGGACCTGCGGGCATTACACCTATCGTCTCAAGGATACGACCCACCGCAATCCCGACGGCACCTACCAGACGCTGTCTGCCGAGCATATCTTCCGCGACTACCAGTTCAGCACCGGCAACAAGATCGCGCTTCCCGCGCAAAAATAATTCCCCGTTCTGCCCTTGAAAGCCGGGCAGATCGTCCCCACTATTGGCACTCGCAGGTCTGGAGTGCTAAACTTCGCCTCCGCATTTTTCAACCCATTGTTCAACCCCTTGTTCTAGGAGACTTAGTATGAAAATTCGCCCTTTGCACGACCGTGTAATCGTCAAGCGTATGGAAGAAGAGCGTAAAACCGCTTCCGGTATCGTGATTCCCGATGCTGCTGCCGAGAAACCCGATCAAGGCGAAATCATTGCCGTGGGCAATGGCAAGATCGGCGACGACGGCAAGGTGCGCCCGATGAATGTCAAGGTCGGCGACCGTATCCTGTTCGGCAAGTATTCAGGCCAGGCATTCAAGATGGACGGCCAGGAATATCTGACCATGCGCGAAGATGACATCATCGGCGTAGTAGAAGCCTAAGCAACCCCAACGAATTCAGGAGAGAAAAACATGGCAGCTAAAGACGTAAAATTCCACGACGCCGCGCGCAGCAAGATGGTCGTAGGCGTGAATATCCTGGCCGACGCGGTCAAGGTGACCCTGGGCCCGAAGGGCCGCAACGTAGTGCTGGACCGCTCCTACGGTGCGCCAACCATCACCAAGGATGGTGTGTCTGTCGCCAAGGAAATCGAACTGAAGGACAAGTTCGAGAACATGGGTGCGCAGATGGTCAAGGAAGTCGCTTCCAAGACCTCCGACGTCGCCGGCGACGGCACCACGACCGCGACCGTGCTGGCGCAGTCCATCGTGCAGGAAGGCATGAAGTTCGTTGCCGCCGGCATGAACCCGATGGATCTGAAGCGCGGCATCGACAAGGCGGTGATTACAGCAGTGGGCGAACTGAAGAAGATGTCCAAGCCTTGCACCACCTCCACCGAGATCGCCCAGGTCGGCAGCATCTCCGCCAACTCTGACGCCAACATCGGCAAGATCATCGCCGACGCGATGGACAAGGTCGGCAAGGAAGGCGTGATCACCGTCGAGGACGGCAAGTCCCTCGACAACGAACTCGAAGTGGTCGAAGGGATGCAGTTCGACCGCGGTTACCTGTCGCCCTACTTCATCAACAATCCCGACAAGCAGCTCGCCGCGATGGAGAACCCCTTCATCCTGTTGCACGACAAGAAGATATCCAACATCCGCGACCTGCTGCCCGTACTGGAGCAGATCGCAAAATCAGGGCGTCCGCTGCTGATCATCGCCGAAGACGTCGAAGGCGAAGCGCTGGCGACATTGGTGGTGAACAACATCCGCGGCATCCTGAAGACCGTTGCGGTCAAGGCTCCCGGTTTCGGTGACCGCCGCAAGGCCATGCTGGAAGACATCGCCATCCTGACGGGCGGCACGGTGATCGCCGAGGAAGTCGGCCTGACGCTGGAGAAGGCGACTCTGGCCGAGCTGGGCCAGGCCAAGCGCATCGAAGTGGGCAAGGAAAACACCACCATCATCGACGGTGCAGGCAAGCATGATGCGATTTTGGCGCGCACCACCCAAATCAAGAAGCAAGTCGAAGAATCGACCAGCGACTACGACAAGGAGAAGCTGCAGGAACGCATGGCCAAGCTGTCCGGCGGTGTGGCGGTGATCAAGGTCGGCGCAGCGACCGAAGTCGAAATGAAGGAGAAGAAGGCGCGCATCGAAGATGCACTGCATGCGACCCGTGCTGCCTGGGAAGAAGGCATCGTGGCTGGCGGTGGCGTGGCGCTGCTGCGCGCCAAGGCCGAGGTTGCCAAGCTGAAGGGCGACAACCACGACCAGGACGCCGGCATCACCATCGTGCTGCGCGCGATGGAATCGCCGCTGCGCGCCATCGTGGCCAATGCCGGTGACGAGCCGTCCGTGGTGGTGAACAAGGTGATGGAAGGCAAGGGCAGCTTCGGCTACAACGCCGCGACCAGCGAATACGGCGACATGCTCGCGATGGGCGTGGTCGATCCGACCAAGGTGACACGCACCGCGCTGCAGAACGCTTCCTCCATCGCCGGCCTGATGCTGACCACTGCCTGCATGGTGGCCGAACTGCCGGAAGACAAGCCGGCTGCCGGCGGCATGGGCGGCGATATGGGCGGTATGGGTGGCATGGGCGGCATGATGTAATTTGCATTTGCTTCATGGGCTGTTCGTTTCACAGCGCTCTCGCAAACCCCGCTTCAGCGGGGTTTGTCATTTGATGCGTTACCGGTATAATGCGCGGCTTCCGAAGTTGGCCGGTTTGCCCGGTTGATGAGGAATGCAGTAAAAATGGCCTGGTAGCTCAGTCGGTAGAGCAGAGGATTGAAAATCCTTGTGTCGGTGGTTCGATTCCGCCCCGGGCCACCAAATATTAATAACAAATGCCCGATCCGTTCGGGCATTTGTTTTTCACGGCAGATAAACACCCATGAGCGAACTCGCAGGTGACGATTCGATAGGCACTCCAGATGCGGCAACAGCCGATGCTGCGATTGCGCGCGAGGTCAAACGCCGCCGCACCTTTGCGATCATCTCCCACCCCGACGCCGGCAAGACGACGCTCACCGAGAAGCTGCTGCTGTTCGGCGGCGCGATCCAGATGGCGGGCACGGTAAAGGCGCGCAAGAGCGGTCGCCACGCGACCTCCGACTGGCTGGAGATCGAGAAGCAGCGCGGCATTTCGGTGGCCAGCTCGGTGATGCAGTTCACCTACGACGATTGTGTGATCAACCTGCTCGACACCCCCGGCCACCAGGATTTTTCCGAGGACACCTATCGCGTGCTGACCGCGGTGGATGCGGCGGTGATGGTGGTGGACGCGGCCAAGGGCGTGGAGGAGCAGACCATCAAGCTGCTCGAAGTGTGCCGTTTGCGCAACACGCCCATCATCACCTTTATCAACAAGATGGACCGCGAGGTGCGCGAGCCGCTCGAGGTGCTGGACGAGATCGAGTCGGTGCTGAAAATCCATTGTGCGCCGGTGACCTGGCCGATAGGCATGGGCAAGCGCTTCCAGGGCGTGTACCACCTGCTTAACGACTCCGTGCTGCGCTTCACGCCGGGCGAGGAGAAGGCAGGCCAGGAAGTCGAAGTGCTGCAGGGTGCGCAGATCGACAAGCTGGCCGAGCTGTGCCCGAGCGAGATGCAGACCATGCGCGACGAGACCGAACTCGTGATGGGCGCGGGCGCGTCATTCGATCTGGATGAATTCCTCAAGGGCAAGCAGACCCCGGTGTTCTTCGGCTCCGGCATCAACAACTTCGGCGTGCGCGAAGTGCTGCGCGCGCTCGTGGACTGGGCGCCATCCCCGTTGCCGCGCGAAACCGACAGGCGCATGGTGCAGCCGACCGAATCCGCCTTCACAGGTTTCGTGTTCAAGATCCAGGCCAACATGGATCCGAACCACCGCGACCGCATCGCCTTCCTGCGCGTGTGCTCCGGCAAATACGCCTCGGGCATGAAGGTCAGACAGCGCCGCACCGGCAAGGAGATGAAGCTCGCCAATGCGGTGACCTTCATGGCCAACGAGCGCACGCGCATGGACGAGGCCTACGCGGGCGACATCATCGGCATCCACAATCATGGCCAGTTGCAGATCGGCGACGTGCTCACCGAAGGTGAGGCGCTGACCTTCAAGGGCATCCCGTATTTTGCGCCGGAGCTGTTCAGCCGCGCGCGCCTGCGCGACCCGATGAAGGCCAAGCAACTGGAAAAGGGGCTGCGCCAGTTAGGTGAGGAGGGCGCGGTGCAGGTGTTTGCGCCGCTGGTGGATAACACTCCGCTGATCGGCGCGGTCGGGCAGTTGCAGTTCGAGGTGGTCGAGCACCGCCTCAAGGCCGAATACGGCGTGGATGCGGTGTTCGAACGCGCCGGCATCCATACCGCGCGCTGGGTCACCTGCCCGGATGTCGCGCACCTGAATGAATTCGTCAAGGCCAACCAGGGAAGGCTTGCGAAGGACGTGGACGGCAACTACGCCTACCTCGCGGACACCGGGGTGAATCTCCGGTTGGCACAGGAGCGTTGGCCGAAGGTGCAGTTTCACGCCACGCGCGAGCACGGGCAGCAACTGGACTGAGGGCCGCTTATATCACCGAGTCTCGCAGAAAACAGAAAGCGGCCATGAGGCCGCTTTCTTGTCTAATACGATATTTGCTACTGTATCAGTTCACGCCACGAAACGCGCTTTGCGGTACCGGATGAGGACACTGCTGTGGGCGTTTCCTTAGAAGTAATGCCGCCGCCGGTATCGGTAATGATGGTAATAACCTTGCCGGATTGTAAACGAATGGTATTCATCCCGGCTACCATGGCGCCTGAAGCCAGTTTTGAACCAACCGCCTGCGCAGCTGCGGTTTGCAGGTATTGCCCGGACTTGAAATCAAAGTTGTACAGGAAAGAATATCCTCCAACGTTGCAGGTATTGTTGCTGGGGACATTGGTTGCGACTGTCAGCGATCCCAGTTGCAGTTGTACATCCACGTTGACCCGCTCTCCCGGTGAGGTATTGTCGGGGTTAAGGTCAATATACCAACCGGCCTTGCTTGCCCAGTCTACCGGGTTGGTCGACGTAGTGCGCAATTTTTCACCGCTTGCGCCGGTGAAATCGCTCAGAATTTGCGCAACAAGCACCCCGCTGGCCCTTGCCTGACCGAGTCCTGTGCTCGACAGGTCATCCTTGATCGCATATACCGATTGCTGATCCGTATTCGACAAATCGGTCAACCCGAGATAACGGCCGGTACCCACTTGCACCACTGCATAATCGACCCCGCCGTAGGGAACGACGGTAAGCTCGGGCTTGGTCGTGATGGGCTGGACACCGGCGCCATTGATCGCGCCCAGCTCCGCAAGCAGCAGGGCGGATCCAGCAACTGAAACCGGCGAGGCAGGCGGAGTGGCGCTGTCCAGGGTAAAGCGCCAGAGATTGCCGAGCAGGTCGCCGCCATAAAAACGCTCGGCCGTATTGTCAGTCGATACGCTGACCCAGACGTTGATTTTTGCCAAGCCGCTGGGCGTGGTTGTATCACCCGTAGCAGTGCCGATCTTTTCCAGCAGTGCACCCGTGTTGGCGTTCAGTACGTAGAGGTAGCCCTGGCCATTCCCGGGCGAAATGTTGTTGTAGCCGGATGTTACAACGACCACCCATGTGCCATCCTTGCGTTTGGTCACGACCGGGTTGCCGAAGCTGTAGCCCAAATCCGAATCTTCGGTAGTGGTGAAGTTCCACAGCGCCTTGGGCGTGGCAGGATTGGTGACGTCCAGCGCGTAATATCCCCTGCCGCCGGCATTTAAGCCGCCCACCAGAATGGTTTTCCACTGGGCGCCGGTGCAGGAGCTGGCTGGCGCATTCGGGCAGATATCGGCGACGGTCGGCGAACCGTCGACATAATAGCGATGGTTGGCGGAATAAGTTTTATCGGCCAGCCGGTAAAGATTGCTCATCACCATTGGCGGAACATATGCCCATTGTTCCTGGCCGGTATCGCCATTGAAGGCATGCAGCATGCCGTCGTTGGCTGCCACGTAGACCATAGGCGTGCGGCTGGCATGCAGGTATTTGAAGGTGCCGGAGGTCGCTTCTGGCCCGTAGTGGGTATCCACATACTCGAAAGGCGGTTTTTTGACATACACCGGCTGGGAGGTGACCATATCGCCCAGCACATGGTCGCGGTCGCGATAGAGTGTCGCTTCATTGCCGTTCTGGCCGCGCAGGAAGTTGACCAGATTTTCCCCGGATGCCGCAGTTTGTTCGGCGGCTGTCAGCGCAGTGCATTGCGTCAGCAGTGCGGTTGGGGAGCACATACTGTTGAAATAAGCCTGTTCTGTGCCGCTCAGGCTGGCCCAGAGGAAAGGTTTCAGCTTGTTGGCAGTGCCGCCGTCGAAAGTATAAATCGTACGCGTATCGCTGCTTGCGCCTACCTTGAGATCCAGCAGCGGCTGTGCAGTCCATACCGGGGTAGATGAAACAATACCCGTTATCGGATCGATAGTTTTGGCCTGCAAGTCGCCGTCCCAGAACACGGTACGGTACAAGGCGACAAACAGATAGTTATCTCCGGCTACCGGCTCCAGGTTGCTGGTCGCGGCGGCGGCGGATGAGCCTGCTCGCGCAGTCACGCCGGCCAATGCGCTGCTGATGCCTGTCACCAGAGTAGCCGGGTCGCGTGCGCTGTAATATACGCCGCGGCCATTGACGGCGGCATGCCACAAATCGTCGACTCGTTCGGCACCAGTGTTCGCGATAGGGTCTGGCCAGTTTTTTGTGCCCTGCACGATGGCATTGTAGTCGGCCGAACCGCCGGACTTGTAGTTGTCGGCATAGCCCAGCGTACCGTCCACACCCAGTCCCAGGGTGAAGGTCGTCATGTGCTGCCGCGAATTGACATCGTCACCGCTGCCGGGGACGTTGTTCTCGCATACATCCACGCCGGCGCCGAGCGCGCCGGTACAGTTACCCAGCGCCGAGGTACGCAAGTCGGTCTGATAGTAATACATCGCCACGTCCGCCAGCGAGTCGCTGACCCCGCCGCTCCCTGCAGTACAGGTGGTCGCAGTGTAATTGTTCGCTGCCGATGCACCAGCTGCGGTGCAGGAGGTTACGATGGTCGGGCCGGTCGTTACCGTGTTGCAACTGGTGGTCACGTAGTTGTTCCCGGAGGAAGGTGCCGCAGGCGTACAGGATGCCACACCTGTGGCTGGTGAGATTACGGTGGTCGTGCAAGTGGTCTGCGTCCAGCTGTTGCCTGATGAAGCGGAGGCCGCTGTGCAGGAGGATACGTAAGTGGGGCCGGTGGTGGTCGTTTGGCAGGTGGTAGTACCGCCGCCCGATGAGCCCGGTGTGCAGGAACTTGTGCCGATCCAGCCAGTATCGGCGGTCTGGCAGGTGACGGTCTGGCCGTTGGTTGGCCCCGAGGGCGTGCAGGAGGAAACATTCACCCAGCCAGTATCGGCGGTCTGGCAGACCGTAGAACCTGATGGCGTGCAACTCGACACATTGCTCCATGTTATGGCGCCAGTCTGGCAATCCACCGCGGCCGAATTGCCGGTCCAGACGTAAGTGCCGGAAGGACCGGTGTGTGTCGGCGTGCATGAGGCGGCAATGGTCCAGTTCTGTGTTATGCGGCATTGCGTGCGGTTGGTGCCGCTGTTGTCTGTTGTGCAGGACGATGTGGCGGACCAGCCCGTCCAGCTTGAGCCGGAATTGCTGGAGGTTCTCTGCTCCAGGGTGCCGACTATGCATTCATCGCGTTTTGAGCCGCCAGAATCCTCGGTGCAGGTGGATACTGCCGTCCAGTTATTCCACGTGGAGCCACTGTCAGCTGAATGCCTCGTATAAAGCTGCCCGGTAAGCTTCTGGATTGCACTGGTGCCCTGTTGGATCTGCTGGATGCGCTGCTGGATCTGTTGTGTCCGGTACTGAAGCTGGCTGGTGCTCTGGGATATCCGGCTCTGGCTCTGCTGGAGCTGGCTGGTGGATTTGGTGACGGTGGCGCCGTCGTTCATCGGCCGGGGTGCTGCGCCATCCTGCTGGCCGACGTTGGTGCTGCCATCGATCCGGTCCGGCCCGTAGGTGCCGGTTTCATTGTCGGTGTTCCAGTAGCCGTCGGTGGAGAGGATTGCGAAGTTTTGCTGGCAGGAGTATTGCACCGGGTCATTGGCACCAGTCAGCAGTTGTCCGGCGTAAATCCGCCCGGCCTTGGCAAGGGCGGGACGTAATGGGGTATAGCCTGGGGTGCCGGTTATATAGAGCTTGCTATACCACTTTTCCTTTTGGCCTGTCCCGTCACCCACAAAATCGAAATCACTAATTTTCAGGAAGCGATTATCGGTGGAATCGACGCCGGTATATCCGATGGTGGAGAAGCCGACGCGGAAATTGCTGTCGATATTCTTGAAAGCGAGTCCCGCTGCCGATTTCATGGTGTGCATGCGGTCGCGGTAATAAGTGTACCAATTGGCAAAATTTTGCCGTTCGTCCGTACCACCCGGACCGGAAGTGCTGTTGACAGTCACTTTGGTATAACTGGTGTCGGCATAGCAGGTGCCGCGCGCCGGCGTAGCGGGTGATGCGCCGGTATATTTATAATAATAGGCTGCCTGATCGGCGCTGTCATTGCCGGTTCTGAACTGGGTGGACAGGTTTTTGGTGGCTGTGCCGCTGAAGCCGCTGACCAGGGCGGCAGTGAATACGGAATCCGGAAATGAGGAGCGATCGGCATTAACCGGCAGAGCATAGGTGATGTTTGGGTTGTAGTAGACGCCGTTATAGAGGTAATTCCGATAGCAAAATTTGCTTTTGTTGTTGTTCACGGAATCGGGCAGGTATTCCCAGTCCATGCTGCCCGAGTCGTCCAGGATGAATATGATGTTGGGCTTCACGGGGGTGCTGCCCGACGAGGCCATCGGTGAATTGGCAATATCTGTCGCTGCGGCCTGGGCGGTCGCACCCAAGCTGGTTGCTGCGAACAGCAATGATGTTTGCATAATACGTTTGGCAGCGGTTTTCATGATCGCCTCCTGATGTGGCACATTAGAAATGGACGATGGTTTCAACATAACTGGTGGTATTGCGCGGCCCCCGAATACGAGTGGTGACGCGGTAATATTCCACTTCGGCAGTGCCGCTTAACCCGCCCTTGCCGGTGTAGTCTTTCGCGCCCGAACTTGTTCCGGCAACAACGGTGGCGGTGGAGGCGCAGTTGTTCGGCAGCCCGGTGCTTGGGCAGAGGCGATGGATAATGTATCTGGCCTCGTATCCTGCCGCGTTGGCTGGAATCAATGCGGCGGGCTGCACACAAGCAGTTGCCGTGCCGTTTGCTACGGCGTTGTTGCAATTGTTGCCGTCCCAGTCAACCAGCGAACGGGCCGGGTTGCCACTATTGCCAGTCATGTCCAGGGTTTCCTGACTGGTGGCGTAATAGCCGTTGGCAGGATCGTCGCTTTGCGAGGCGACGACGCCCGCAATACCGGTCAACCAGGTTATGGCGGCCTCTGTCCCTGCATCGCCAGCCAGTGCAGCGCCCTGTTTGAACGCCATGTTGCCGGCTACGATATTGCCGGTGTCCACCGACCGTACCAGCGCGATCGCAGCCAGGGTCATGGCAACCAATACGATGAGGGTGATGATTAACACCACTCCCTTTTGTTGTTTTGGCGGCGGTGTGCCAGCGCAACCGGCAGTCTGTCCAGCCATGCTTTGCGCATGGATGTCTTTGTGGAGAGTAAGGACGAGCATTACACACCTCCCCAAATTGTGTTGCGCAGCGGCACAACGGTTTCAAAGGTCTTGTAGCGATAGCATCGCCAATTGGCATCTGCAGCAAGGCTGATAGTGCCGCCCGTCCAGGTTGGGCCGGCAGTGGTGGTGTTGCAAATGCCGGTAGCGGGATCAGGTTTCTCAATCAACCCACTGCGCGCCACCAAGGCGAAGCGCAATGCATAAATTCGGTTGATATCGCCTGCATCGCCAGTCGTTCCGCTTGCGTCAGCATCGATCATGGTCGCGCTCCATGTGTCGACACGGGCATCGGTTTGTGCGCCGGCACGGGTATCAAAGCCGTATTCAGCTTGTATGCTGACTATATCGGGCGCGAGGATTTGTGAGGTGTTGGTGTTGGTCGCGGATGAATAATCGGTGAATACCAGATTGCTGTTGGCGTCGATGGAGTAAGTATGCGACATCAAGCTGCCGACATCCATCAACAACGCATCTGTCGAATAGCCTGCGGCAGGGAAAATGGCCGAATTGCCATTCCAGCTGCCTGCTGCATGGAGGATTGGGTTGAGGACGGGGTTGGTGTTGTCTACCTGAAACAACGTGCAATTCGGCGGTGTAGCTGCTTCGTATGCTATGAGCAAATCGCCTTGCGCAATTCCGAGCGTGGCGTTGGTGTTGAATTGGGTGGATGCCTGGGTATGTATGGATATGACCCTGATAGGCACGCTCCAGCTCGATTTATTTCCGGAGAGGATGGTGATGCTGTCGGGCAGGCCGCCAGCACCGTTGGCGATGGTGGCAGGAGATAAGACCAATGAGGGCAGCGCCGTACCATTAAAAGACCTGTTTAAGGCGCAGCCGGTGGCGTCGGCAAAACCATACCCGGCCATGCGCGCGTCGCGTTCGATGGTATAGAGGCCGATACCCCCGTTGGTTTGCGCGTCCGAGCCGCTGGTGGTAGTGCGCTTTTGCCCTTCAAAGTTGGCAAATACCTGCATGACGATTATGGTGCCGATCAAGCCGATGACCATGCCGACCATGATTTCAACCATGCTGAAACCGGTAATGTGGCGCCTGTTGGGCTGATGTGAGGGCATGAAAGATCTCTTCGGGCTAGTTATTCACCACGGCAATGGCGGTGTAGTTGTGGGCAACGGCCTCATTCGGCGCTTGCCAGAATACGGTAATGGTGGCGTTGTTACTGGCATCGATGGCAATGGTCGGAGCGTTTGCCGCTACACCGGAGACGCCCGGCAGGGCTTGTGCCACAGAGTTTGCCCATGTGGCGTAACTGGCTCCGGCGGGGCTGCTGAAGTTTGCCACCAGGGTTGCATTGGTTTTATCGCTTGCCCACATTTGCCCGATGACCTGATTGACCAGCAAACTGGCATCGATACGATACTTGGCGGCGGCGACATTTTTGATTGAAGCGGCCTGCAGGCCGATAATCGCCAGAATCCCGATTGCGAAGAGCAGGATCGAGATCAATGCTTCCAGCACCACGGAACCTTGCTGTGTTGAGCGCATCGTTTTCAGGGCGGCTTTCCTCATGGTGATTTAAGAGCATCCCTGTGGGTTGGCAGCAAGAGCAAGAGCGGGGTCGCACATCCGGGTTTGGCCCCCGGTTCCGATAACGATAACCATGCGGCGCACGCCTGCGTTGGCCGCATTGGTGACATCGACGCGGGTGATATCGTCGTTGTTTGCCGTGCCGTCCGGGTTGAGCGCGGGGACTCGGCCCATGCCGTCAAAAGTAACTCCGGCCGGCAACCCTGCACCGGCAGCAAGCGTAGCGCTGAAGTGTTCGGCCGGTATCGGGGAGGGCAGGGCGGCTACGCTGACGCCCGCGCGGGCATTCACTCCACCCTCACTGCCGCTGCGGCTTTGCACGGTGTCGGCAGCAGCGCAGGGGCTGGCGGTCACGTTCAGGCACACCGTCCATGCTACCTTGCCCCCGGCATCGGTCAGGTTAAAGCGCACATTGGTGTTGCGCCGCACCGCTTCGGTACGGGCAATCTGCAAGCCGTTCTGGACGGATTCGGCCGCGGTGCGGGTCTGGGTATTCTGTATCCACAGGCTAAAGGATGGTGCGCCTATAACCATCAGCAAAGAAATGATGACTATGCCGATCATTAGTTCGATCAGCGTCACCCCGCCTTGTTTGCCCGGAATTAACATGCGCCACCCTTCTTGGTGACCCAGCAGCTGATCGGTTCGGCGCCCCAGTCAGCCGATGGAACGTCAGTCGTTATTTTGGCGTTGTTTTGATCGATGGTATAAACAAAGCCGTCCGTGCCTTGAGCGGCAATGCCGGCGGCTGTTACCGTAAATGCCGAAGCTGTCAGGGTCGGGCAGGTGTAAGTAAAATATTTGGTGCCTGAAGGGAGTGGCGCAACGGTGCCTGCAGCGCAGCCGCCCACGTAAGTCCGGTTGTCCTGGTAATACTGCTCAAGCTTTACCCGCATCGCAGCCAGTTCGGTCATCGCCTCCGTCAATTTGCCGCGCAGCACATAATCGCCGTAAGCGGGAATACCGATGCTCGCCAGGATGGCGATAACTACAACGACGATCATCAGTTCGACCAGGGTAAAGCCTTTTTGCGTTTTCATACGTTCTCCTTTGGGCGTGCATAGTAGGGGGCGTATTTAATGGTTTCTATCCGAAACCGACCAAAGGCTAAGGCTTCCTGACAGGCGGCGTGTCAATTCCGATGAGCGCGTGGCTCGGAGGCGGGAATTATCCGGGGGTATCAGCGCCTGCTTTTCGGAATGGGGTGGAGGACCTTATTGGCATCTTCCAGCAGAAATTCTTTGAATGCCGCTGCGGCGCTGGACAGGCGCTTGTTGCTGCGGTGCGCGACGAACCAGTGGCGCAGCAGGGGGAAGTGCTCGACATTGAGCATGGCAAGCCGCCTGGTTTCCAGTTCCAGTTCGATGCTGTGCAGCGACAGGATGCCGAGGCCCATGCCTGCCTGCACGGCCTGTTTGATGGCTTCGTTGGTTTCCACTTCCATGCCGATGCGAGGCTGGATTTGATGCTCCGCGAAGACGCGCTCCATGGCGCTACGCGTGCCGGAGCCCGGTTCGCGCGACAGGAAGGTTTCCTGTGCGAGTTGCGCGAGTTTGACGCGCTTGAGCCTGGCGAGCGGGTGATCGGGCGCGGCGATCACCACCAGCGGGTTATCCATGAACGATTCCGCGCTGATGTCCAGACCTTCGGGCGGGCGCCCCATGATGGCGAGGTCGGTGCTGTTGTCGGCAAGCTGCTTGAGCACGGCATCGCGGTTGGCGACCTGCAGGATCACGTTGATATGGGGATGCTGCTTGCAGAATTTCGCCAGCAGCCGCGGGGCGAAAGAGTTGGCGGTGTTGACCACCGACAGGGTGAGCCTGCCCTGCTCCAGCCCCTTCATTTCATCGAACACCGTTTGCATCTCGGCAAGCTGTTGCGTGATGTTGCGGCTGTAGTGGAAAAGCTCGCGGCCGGCTTCGGTGAGAAAGACTTTCTTGCCCATCTGTTCGAACAGCGGCAGGCCGATATTTCCCTCCAACTGCTTGATTTGCATGGACACTGCCGGTTGCGATAGGTATAGTTCCTCGGCGGCGCGCGAGTAGTTCAGATGGCTGGCCACCTTTTCGAAGACCTGAAGCTGGCGCAGGGTGATGTGGAGCATGGCGCAGGGTGTGAAGGGGATGGCGCGATTATAGCAATCTATAAGAAATATTTATTGTGTTTATAAAGACAATTGACTGTTGTTTATATGTGGATGCCTCTATAGTGATCACCATTGCAACTTGAAACACATCGTCATTACAGGAGAAAAAGCCATGGATCAATCGAACCGTTACGCGGACCTGAGTCTGAAAGAAGAAGACCTGATCAAGGGCGGCAACCATGTTTTGGTGGCCTACACCCTGGAGCCGGCAGCAGGCCATGGCTTCCTGGAAGTGGCAGCGCATTTTGCCGCCGAATCGTCCACCGGCACCAACGTGGAAGTCTCCACCACCGATGACTTCACTAAGGGCGTGGATGCGCTGGTGTACTTCATCGATGAAGCCAAGGGCATTATGAAGATCGCCTACCCGATCGACTTGTTCGACCGCAATATCATCGACGGCCGCGCGATGCTGGTTTCTTTCCTGACGTTGTGTATCGGCAACAATCAGGGCATGTCCGACGTGAAGAACTCGCAGATGCAGGATTTCTACATGCCGCCGCGCATGCTGCAACTGTTCGACGGCCCCGCCAAGAACATCTCCGACCTGTGGCGTATCCTTGGCCGCCCGGTGGAAAACGGCGGCTACATCTCCGGCACTATCATCAAGCCCAAGCTGGGCCTGCGCCCAGAGCCGTTCGCGCATGCCGCGTACCAGTTCTGGCTGGGCGGCGATTTCATCAAGAACGACGAGCCGCAGGGCAACCAGGTTTTCGCACCGCTGAAGAAGACCATGCAGCTGGTGGCAGATGCGATGAAGCGCGCGCAGGACGAAACCGGCGAGCCCAAGCTGTTCTCCGCCAACATCACCGCCGACGACCACTATGAGATGTGCGCGCGCGCCGATTTGATCCTGAAAACCTTCGGTCCGGATGCGGACAAGGTCGCCTTCCTGGTGGACGGTTATGTCGGCGGCCCCGGCATGGTAACCACGGCACGCCGCCAGTACCCCAACCAATTTTTGCATTACCACCGCGCCGGCCACGGCGCCGTGACCTCGCCTTCTTCCAAGCGCGGCTATACCGCCTTCGTGCTGGCCAAGATGTCGCGTCTGCAGGGCGCCTCCGGCATCCACGTCGGCACCATGGGCTACGGCAAGATGGAAGGCGGCAAGGACGACCGCATCATTGCCTACATGATCGAGCGCGATAGCTGCACCGGCCCGTTCTACCATCAGGAATGGTATGGCATGAAGGCCACTACGCCGATCATCTCCGGCGGCATGAACGCGCTGCGCCTGCCCGGATTCTTCGAGAACCTCGGCCACGGCAACGTGATCAACACTGCGGGCGGCGGCTCCTACGGCCATATCGATTCTCCGGCAGCCGGCGCGAAGTCGCTGCGTCAGGCGTACGAATGCTGGAAGGCGGGTGCCGACCCGATCCAGTGGGCGAAGGAGCACAAGGAATTTGCCCGCGCGTTCGAGTCTTTCCCGAAGGACGCAGACAAGATTTTCCCGGGCTGGCGCGAAAAACTGGGCGTGCACAAGTAAGCAGGATGGGGGTAGGTCGGGTTGGCATAGCGTACCCGACAATTTGCTCCATCGGGTTACGGCCTTGCGGCCTAACCCGACCTGCTTGAGCAATAAAACGCGCCCCCGCTTATGGGGGCGTTTTTGTTTACAGGAGCAGCCATGGAAAACAAAGACCAGTACCGGATTCACAAGGAGCCGTTCTATCGCCCGCAGGCCGATGAAGTTGTGCTGTACGAAGCCGCCTACGCGGCGCGCCTGCCGGTAATGATCAAGGGCCCGACCGGTTGCGGCAAATCACGCTTCGTCGAATACATGGCGTGGAAGCTGGGCAAGCCGCTGATCACCGTGGCCTGTAACGAGGATATGACTGCCAGCGATCTGGTCGGGCGCTATCTGCTCGACGCCAATGGCACGCGCTGGCTGGACGGCCCGCTGACCACTGCGGCGCGTATCGGCGCGATCTGCTATCTCGACGAGATCGTTGAGGCGCGCCAGGACACCACGGTGGTGATCCACCCGCTGACCGACCATAGACGCACCCTGCCGCTGGACAAGAAGGGCGAGCTGATCGAGGCACACCCCGATTTCCAGATGGTGATCTCCTACAACCCCGGCTACCAGAGCCTGCTGAAGGATCTGAAGCAGTCCACCAAGCAGCGTTTCACCGCCTTCGATTTCGATTACCCGGAGTCTGCAGTCGAGGCGGATATTCTCTGCAGGGAAACCGGTATCGAAGCGGGGCTGTCCGCGCAACTGGTGAAGATCGGACAGGCGGCACGCAACCTGAAGGGGCACGGCCTGGATGAAGGTATATCCACGCGCCTGCTGGTGTACGCGGCCACCCTGATCAAGGGCGGCGTCGAGCCGCGTGCCGCATGCCGCATGGCGCTGGTGCGCCCGATCACCGACGACGCGGACATCCGCGATACGCTGGATCATGCGATCGATGCGGTGTTCGGCTAGATCCGGCCTGCGCTGAAAATCATGGAAGTCACGACGATACCCGCCGAACTGGAAGCATACTGGAAGCAGCTCGACTGCGGCTTCCCGCGCGTCGAGCCGGTGTTCGCCGATTGCATGCGCGACGCGCTGGCCACGCTCACCAAAGAGGGGGTGGACGCCTACATCGAAAGTGCGCGTTTCCTCGGCAAGATGGGGCGCGGGGCCGAGCCCATCCTGATCTTCCTCGAGGAATGGCCCGCGGTGGCCAAGTCGCTGGGCGAGGATGCGCTGCCCGGCGTCATGGAGTGCATCCGCCGGATGTGGAAGTCGCCCAACGGCAACGCGATCACGCCCTTTCTGCAATCGTTGCCTGCTACTGCACGGCGCTTGCAATCGCCGGAGCAGTTGCGCGGTTACCTGGATATCGTGCTCGACTTCATGGAGCGCACTACCGGCTCGATCCACGGCATCCACCAGACTTTTCCCAGCCCAGGGCTGTCGGAATTGTTCCGGAAGATTCCGCTGCTGCTCGGCCAACTCTCGCTCGCGGGGCTGAAGCAGTGGGTGGAATACGGCGTGCGCTATTACAAGGATCACCCCGAGCGGCAGATCGACTACTTCAGCCTGCAGTCGGCGGACAGCCGCGCGGTGCTGCAGCGCGAGCGGCACGGCACGCTGCTGGTGGACAACGAGCGCAGGCTGGACATGTATCTGCGCGGGCTGTGGCGCGACGAAGGGCAACTGATCCCCTATTCCGGCGCGTTCGACGAGCTGCGCAAGCCGGTTCCCTATTACGACAAACTTGGCATCCGCCTGCCGGATGCGTATGACGACTTTGTCATCCCCCCTGCGAAATCTTCAACCGTTCGCCCTGAGCCTGTCGAAGGGCTGTGTGGTTCGACAAGCTCACCACGAACGGTTGAGCGAGTCCTGGGGATAGACCGCTACCGCGCGGTGCTGGCCCACGTGGCCGGACACCGGCGCTGGACGACGACCATTTTTGCCGACAACTTCAGCCCGCTGCAACGCATGGCAGTGGAGTTTCTCGAAGACAGCCGCGTGGAATACCTCGCGATGCGCGAGTACCCTGGCCTGCGCCGCATCTTCATGGCGCTGCATCCGGTTCCTGCCGAAGACGCCTGTGACCCCGAGCTGGAATCCGGTGTGCGCCATCGCCTCGCGATGCTGTCGCGCGCGATCCTCGATTCGCGGTACACCTGCAAAAATCCGCATATCGCCGAGTTTGCGCGGCGCTTTCACGAGTTGATGCGGAACGGCGATTCGAGCACGCCGGAGATGGCCGAGCTGGCAGTTTCCTTCATAGTCAAAACGCGCCGCGAGAGCGATCAGTTCGCCAAAATCCACTTCAAGGACACGGTGGTGGATTACCGCGACGACAACCGCCAGATGTGGAAATTCATCGAGGAGGGTGACGAGGAAGAGGCGTTCGATGAGCCGCGCAAGATCGAACCGGGCGAGGAAATCGGCGGCCTGCCGCCGCGCCATTACCACGAGTGGGATTACCACAGCCAGAGCTACCGCCCGGACTGGGTCAGCGTATACGAAGCCCTGCACCCGCCCGGCAATGCGGCGGACATCGACCGGCTGCTGGCCAGGCACGGTGCGCTGGCCAAACAATTGAAGAAGATGCTCGACCTGCTCAAGCCGCAGGAAAAGGTGCGCATCCGCTATCAGGAAGAAGGTAGCGAGCTGGATCTCGACATCGCGCTGCGCTCGCTGATCGACTACAAGAGCGGAGCGACGCCCGATCCGCGCATCAACATGAGCCACCGCACCAGCGGGCGCAACATCGCGGTGCTGCTGCTGCTGGACCTGTCGGAGTCGCTCAACGAAAAGGCGGCGGGCTGCGACCAGACCATCCTGGAGCTGAGCCGCGAGGCGGTATCGCTGCTGGCCTGGGCGATCGAAAAACTGGGTGATCCGTTCGCGATTGCGGGCTTCCATTCCAACACGCGGCACGACGTGCGCTACCTGCACATCAAGGGCTACAGCGAAGGCTGGGACGAGCAGGTGAAGGGGCGGCTCGCCGCGATGCAGGCCAATTATTCCACGCGCATGGGCGCGGCGATGCGCCATGCCGCGCACTATCTGGAAAAACAGCCGGCCGACAAGAAACTGATGCTGATCCTGACCGACGGCGAGCCGGCAGACGTGGACAGCAAGGATGGACGCATGCTGATCGAGGATGCGCGGCAGGCGGTGGCGGAGCTGGACCGGCAGGGCATCTATGCCTATTGCATCAACCTCGATCCCAAGGCGGACAAGTATGTCGCGGACATCTTCGGCAAGCAGTACACCATCATCGATCGAGTGGCGCAGCTGCCTGCAAAGCTGCCGCAGCTATTCATTTCGCTGACCAAATAGCCATTAAGGTATGGCAGTAAAGTTATATAATTCAACAACCTTGTGAGGAAAGAAGCATGAGCAAAAGTTTGACCCAGTTCATCATAGAAGAGCAGCGCGCCATCCCTGGTGCGAGCGGCGATTTCACCGGCCTGATCAGCGACATCGTGATCGCCTGCAAGCAGATCGCGCACGACGTCAACAAGGGTGCGCTGATCGGCGTGCTGGGCAGTGCGGGCAGCGAGAACGTCCAGGGCGAGACCCAGAAGAAGCTCGACGTCATCACCAACGAAATTTTCATCAAGTCGACCGAATGGGCAGGCCACCTCGCGGGGATGGCTTCCGAGGAAATGGACGATGTCTACCATATTCCTGCCTGTTACCCGAAGGGCAAATACCTGCTGGTGTTCGATCCGCTCGACGGCTCCTCCAACATCGACGTGAACATTTCCGTCGGCACGATCTTCTCGATCCTGCGCGCGCCCAAGGGCATCGAAAACCCGACGGCGGAAGACTTCCTGCAGCCCGGCACCACCCAGGCTTGCGCCGGCTATGCGCTGTACGGCCCGTCGACCATGATGGTGATCACCAGCGGGCACGGCGTGAACGGCTTCACGCTGGACAACGACATCGGCGAATTCATGCTGACCCACCCGAACATGACCATCCCGGCGGATACGCTGGAATTCGCCATCAATGCCTCCAACGAGCGCTTCTGGGAGAAGCCGGTGCAGCGTTACGTCGACGAATGCATCGCTGGCAAGAACGGGCCGCGCGGCGTCAACTTCAACATGCGCTGGATCGCGTCGATGGTCGCCGAGGTGCACCGCATCCTGATCCGCGGAGGCGTGTTCATGTACCCCAAGGACACCAAGGATCCCACCAAGGCAGGCAAGCTGCGCCTGCTGTACGAGGCCAACCCGATGTCCTTCATCGTCGAGCAGGCGGGCGGCGTGGCTTCCACCGGCTACCAGCGCATCATGGACATCCAGCCGTCCGAGCTGCATCAGCGTGTGCCGGTGATCCTCGGCTCGAAGAACGAAGTCGAGCGCATCGTGCGCTACCACCAGGAGGCATAGAAATGGGCAAGCCACTGGTTTCCATCGTCATGGGCAGCGCCAACGACTGGGAGATCATGCAGCAGGCCGCGCGGCAGCTGCAGGACTTCGGCGTGGCTTACGATACGCGGGTGATCTCCGCGCACCGCTCCCCGGACCTGCTGTTCGACTACATCAAGGATATGCATGCGCAGGGCGTGCAATGTTTCATCGCGGGCGCGGGCGGCGCCGCACACCTCGCGGGCGTGATTGCCGGCAAGACCGCGCTGCCGGTGCTCGGTGTGCCGATCCCTTCCAAATACCTCAAGGGCATGGACTCGCTGCTGTCCATCGTGCAAATGCCCAAGGGCATCCCGGTCGCGACCTTCGCGATCGGCGAGGCGGGCGCGGCCAATGCCGGACTGTTCGCGATTTCCATGCTCGCGCTGAACGATGCGCAACTCGCGCAGAAGCTCGCTGACTACCGCAAGAAGCAGGCAGAGGCCATCGCTGCGACGGCGCCGCCAGCCCTGACGTGAGGTGATATCCGCAAAGATGATGCGGCCTTGAAACCGTGGAATTGCCGGGAGATAAACAGTGAGAAAAACGATCCAGGAATTCAACCAGCAACTGCTCTCGCTGGTGGAGCATGTCGGCCTGCTGGTGATTGCCGTCGCGACGGTGATTGCCATGGCCAACGAAATCGTGAACATGGTGCGCGTGGCGCAAGTGACCCTGGCCGACCTGCTGATGCTGTTCCTCTATCTCGAAGTGCTCGCCATGGTCGGTGCCTATTACCGGTCCGGCAAGCTGCCGGTGCGCTTCCCGCTTTACATATCGATGGTGGCGCTGGCGCGCTATCTGGTGCTGGATTTCAAGGGTATGGAGGAATGGCGCATGCTGGCCATCACCGCCTCTATCCTGCTGCTGACGCTGGCGGTGCTGGTCGTGCGCATCGGCCATGTGCGCTATCCCTATCCGAGCAACGATTAAGGGCAGCCGTAGGGTGGGCACGTTTTTTGTGCCCACGCGGTCTGGCAGAGGTTAATCACGCGTGGGCACAAAAACGTGCCCACCCTACAATGTTTTATGGCTAATGGTTTTGAGAACATGATGAATACCCCGATACTCCAATCCGACATCAAAAGCCTGCCGTTGCTGCACCGCGGCAAGGTGCGCGATCTCTATGAGGTGGATGCCCAACATCTGCTGATCGTGCAGACCGACCGGCTCTCCGCGTTTGACGTGATCCTGCCCGACCCGATTCCGGGCAAGGGCGAGGTGCTGACCCGGGTGTCGAATTTCTGGTTCGACAGGCTGGGCCATGTCATTCCGAACCACCTGACCGGCATCGCGCCCGAGTCGGTGGTCAAGGGTGAGGAAGAGCTGGCGCAGGTGAGGGGCCGCGCCTTCGTCACCCGCAAGCTCAAGCCGCTGCCGATCGAGGCGATCGTGCGCGGCTACCTGGTAGGCTCCGGCTGGAAGGAATATCAGAAGACCGGTGCGGTGTGCGGCATTGCGTTGCCGGCCGGGCTGCGCGAGGCGGAAAAGCTGCCGCAGCCGCTGTTTACGCCGTCCACCAAGGCGGCGGTCGGCGACCACGACGAGAATATTTCCTTTGAACAGGCCGCCGAACTGCTCGGTGAGGCGCGCGCCGGAGAAGTGCGCGATGCGGCGCTGGCGCTTTATACCGAAGCGGCAAATTATGCGGCGGGCAAGGGCATCATCATCGCCGATACCAAGTTCGAATTCGGCGTGGACGAAGCGGGCAAGCTGTACCTGATCGACGAGGCGCTCACGCCTGACTCCTCGCGGTTCTGGCCGGCCGACCAATACCGCGTCGGCAGCAATCCGCCGAGCTTCGACAAGCAGTTCGTGCGCGACTGGCTGGAAGCCTCCGGCTGGGACAAGCGGCCTCCCGCACCGCATATTCCGCAGGACGTGCTGCAGAAGACCGCCGACAAATACCGCGAAGCGGCACAACGTCTCACCGGCGCATGAGTTCGCCGAAGCAGCTCATCGAGGGCTTTTCGCGCTTCCGCGAAAGGCATTTCGCCAGGGACGACGCGCTGTTCCGCGAACTGGTCGAGCAGGGACAGGCGCCCAGAACCATGGTGGTCGCCTGCTGCGATGCGCGCGTTGACCCGGCGCTGGTGCTGGATTGCGCGCCGGGCGACCTGTTCGTTATCCGCAACGTCGCCAATCTCGTCCCTCCCGCAGAAAACCAGGGGCATTACCACGGCACCAGCGCCGCGCTGGAGTTCGGCGTGCGCAAGCTGAACGTCGGACATATCATCGTGCTCGGGCATGCGCATTGCGGCGGCATCCAGGCACTGCTGGAAGGCGATGTGCGGAAGGAAGACGCATTCATCTCGCAATGGATGGGGATAGCCGATGCCGCGCGGGAACGGGTAAGCCGGGAATATACGGATAACGGCAGCGCGGCGCGCCAGTGCGCCTGCGAGCAGCAGGCGATCCTGGTCTCGCTGGATAACCTGATGACTTTTCCCTGGATACGCGAGCGCGTCGAACAAGGCAACCTCGCGCTGCATGGCTGGTATTTCGATATCGAGCGCGGCGAACTGCTGGGCTACAACGCGGCCGCCCGCCGCTTCGAAGTGCTATAACAGAGTGCCGCACAACGCAGCAATAGAGCTGTGCAGCAGGTTTTTGGGGCGCTCTTACTTGCCGGTCAGTTCCTTGTAGCGCGCCTTGTCTGCATCGTAGCGCGCGTCCAGCGCAGCCTTTTCCGCCTTGGCTTGCTCCTGATCCTGCAGCAGCTTGGTCACCCGCTCCTGCGTTTCCTTCAGGTCCTCCCGCAGGGATGCCGGGACTTTCCTGCCCGCTGAGTTGTAGCCGTCGGCCTCCTTGTTCAGCCCGGCCAGGTTGTCTTCGGCCATCTTGAGCCGCGAGTTGATACTGGTGATGCGCGCCTCCACCTGTTGCAGGTTGCGGTTGCGTGCGAGGTCGATTTCACTCGAGTTGCTGTAGGTGTTGACCAGCGCCTTGTCACGACGCTTCTGCTCCAGTGCTGCCTCCTCTTCGGCACGTTTCTTGGCACCGGACTGCTCGCTGGCGCGGCGCTCTTCCGGGGTAAGCACCTCCTGTTTTTTCACCGCCCGCCCTTCCTTGTTCAGCTCGGTGCGATCCTTGCCGGCATATTCCGGGGGGACGGTCTCGCCGTAATGCGTGACGCCCTTGTCGTCTACCCATTTGTACATCTTCGCGGCGGCGGGCAGGCTGAAGGCGATGCCGGCGATCAACGCGGCAAACAATTTGAATTTGGTCATTTTTTTACTCCATAACGGTCGCGATAGGTTTGTACGGCGGCCAGATTCTGCATCATGTCCGCTTCGCCCTGCAAATAGCCGAGCAGGTCGTCCAGTGTGGCGATAGACACCACCGGGATACCATAGTTGCGTTGCACCTCCTGTGCGGCGGAAAGTTCGCCCTGCCCTTTCTCCATGCGATCCAGCGCGATCACCACGCCACAGGGCTCGCCGCCGCCCATCCGGATCAACTCGATGGACTCGCGCACCGAGGTACCCGCGGAAATTACGTCGTCCACGATCAGCACGCGTCCCTGCAGCGCAGCGCCGACCGTCGTGCCGCCTTCGCCATGGTCCTTGGCCTCCTTGCGGTTGTAGGCATAGGGCACGTTGCGCCCCTGCTCGGCGAGCGCGATGGCCGCCCCCGCAACCAGCGGGATGCCCTTGTAGGCCGGGCCGAACAGCATGTCGAATGGCAGTTCCGAGGCCAGGATGGCCTGTGCGTAGAACTGCGACAGGTTTCTTAGTGCGGCACCATCGTTGAACAGCCCGGCGTTGAAAAAGTACGGCGACAGGCGCCCGGCCTTGGTCTGGAATTCGCCGAAGCGCAACACCTTCTGCTGCACGGCGAAACGGATGAAGTCCTGCCTGAAATTGAACATGATGATAGCCTCGGTTGGGGCGAAGGCCGTCATTATAATGGCGCACCCTCCCCACCGGAAATTTTCATGCGCATCATCACCCTCAACCTCAACGGCATCCGCTCCGCCGCCACGAAGGGCTTTTACCAATGGCTCGCCGAGCAGGAGGCGGACATCGTCTGCCTGCAGGAGCTCAAGGCGCAGGCCGCGGATATGACCGCGCAGATGCTTGCGCCCTCCGGCTATCGCGGTCACTTCCATTACGCCGAAAAGAAGGGCTACAGCGGCGTCGGCATCTACACGAGGCGCGAGCCGGACGCGGTGATCGAGGGCCTGGGCATTCCCGAATTCGACGCCGAGGGGCGCTACCTCGAGGCGCAGTTCGGCAACCTCAGCGTGGTGTCGCTCTACCTGCCATCCGGCTCGAGCGGCGAGGAGCGGCAGGCGGTGAAGTTCGGCTTCATGGAGGCGTTCATGCCGCATCTCGTTGCGCTCAGGCAGAGCGGGCGCGAGGTCATCGTCTGCGGCGACTGGAACATCGCGCATACCGAGAAAGACCTCAGGAACTGGCGCGGCAACCGCAAGAACTCCGGCTTCCTGCCCGAGGAGCGCGCCTGGCTCACCAGGCTGTTCGACGAGGTGGGCTTCATCGACGTGTTCCGGCGGCTGCACCCCGAACTGGAGGCCTACACCTGGTGGTCGAACCGCGGGCGAGCATGGGAGAAGGATGTCGGCTGGCGCATCGACTGCCAGATCGCCACCCCCGGTATCGCCGCCAGGGCAAAGACGGCGAGCATCTACAGGGAGCAGCGCTTCTCCGATCATGCGCCGTTGATCGTCGATTACAGTATGGGTAGCCAGGGAAACACTGAATAAGTCTCTCGGAGTTTACGAGGTTGCCTAACGACGGAGGTCAGGGGCGGGCAGACTGCGAAGCTGGCTGACCGTCCCCTGGACCGGATTGTTAGGGCTAGCCATTCTTGATGCCCACTATCCGAATTTCTTCATCATCACCGTCCTTTTCCTTTGGATTCCCGCGCAATTTCGTGACGATGCTAGAGGCATCTGTGTCGGACAAACTTACATGAGGAGGAATGGGGTGCTTAATTTGGAACACATACTTCAGATAAAGAGCGAAGAATGCCAGGGAAATAATGAGAGTAATGGCGCCAACAATCGATGAGTTGATTGAGACCTTGCCGGCAGTTTCAATTTCTACGGCGCTCTTGAGGGAAGACAAATCGCCGAGAGCAATTGCATAACGTAGCTGAAGAAACGAAAACACTAGACCACTGACCACCAAAGCAAGAACAACAAAGGTGATTATCCAATTCGCAATGATCTGCTGCCCAAATACCTTTTTTGGATAGTTGAAGCGCCACAACAGATGCTCAACATATGCTTTCTCAAGTGCCTGCCATTCCGGAGTGTTTAGCTCTTCGTCTTTCTTAGTCTGTCGAAGCTGAGTCCATTCCTTTAGCAAATCACCGATCGCAGCAGCTGACACTCCCGCTGCTGGGCCAGCTAGTTCCAAAATCAGACTCATGATGTCTCCATGTGGTGAGTAGGGAAAGCCCTAACGTTCAAATTGAGGGGCAGCCCGCTTTTGGGCTGTCCCTCTCGAATGCAGGGTTGGGCCTCGATTGTGTGACGAGGCAGGCCATAAGACTACTTCTCGACTGTAACGCGTTTAATGGCATTTTCATGACCCCGATGACCGCCGCCATTGGGTGAAGTTGCTACCCAATTCTGCTTCTCGTAGAAGACCAGAGAGACCCTATCAATTCCAGCGAGCGGAAGTGATTGTCTCGCCAACTCTTCAACCACATGAATGTCGTTAGGTTCGACGATTTCGTAGAATGTGAACGACGGCACGCACCCTGGGGCAACGTAATATATCTTTCCGCTGTGAGTTCTGTCGACACTCGTTCGATTCGCAAAGGAGTAGTTCTTCTCGATGTGTTTGGCAACGATATCTGCGACCGCATAGGCATCACCACCCGGCACACCAAAATGACAGACAAACGAGCCGTTGCTTCTCTGGCAGCCAAGGAGGAGGAAGCAAGAGATAGCCAGTAGGGCTGCAATTCGTAGAGCGTTCATGAGGCCCAACGTAAAGGTGAGGGGCGCGAGCGGCATCGCCGCGAAGCGTCCCACTCGACCGGTGGGTTGGGATGATTAGTTGCGATCGAACTCAGCATCGAAAAGTCGTGCAGCCGTTTTGGTGGTGTTCGCAGAGTAGTTAACTGCATCTTCGAGGGTCGAAAATGACTTGAGTAACTCGTAGTGTTCCCAGAGGGAGCATGTGAGTTTGAGTTTCAAACGACCAGCGACACAAGGCTCACTGTATGAGAAAGATAAGGCGACAGAATAGTGCGAACCAGAGCCCTCAATCTGCACATTTGTTGAGACCACGTTGTCGTAGTTGTTCTGATCTATCTTCTTGCCCCGTTTCTGAAGTATTCCAATAAAGGGTGCTTTCAAAGCATCCAATGACAGTCGCGCTTCTTGTGGGGCAATAATGGTTGCGACTACCTGGAACGTCTTCACAGAGCCAAGACGTAGATTGGGTTCTGCATCATGGGCGCTAGCCGTCAACGCGAGCGACCCTAATAAACACCCTATAGGAAGCTGGCACCTTTTGATCATTGTGCCTCCCAACGTGTAGGTAAGGGGCGCGCAGCGTAGCGGAGCGTCCCAGCCCGAAGGGCGAACTTGACCGCAGGGTTAGACATTGCGCTCACGAGCCACCTCAAAACAACCTTCACATACCCAACGAAACGAAGCAAAAGCTTCCGAAATATCATTCCACTCTCCGACTTCAATAGCAACGCGCTCGCATTCAGCACACCATGCTTGCGCCCACGGGTCATCAGACGTAGGAAGCTCTGCGGGTGTAAAAAAACCAAGGTTAGAACCATGCTGAAGATGCTGACAAATAAAAGCCGGTTTACGGTGTCCGTGTATCGGGCACTCCATAAAACTTTCAGGCGTTAGCGGTGTTCGCATATCTATGTCTAACGTGGAGCTAAGGGGCGCGCCGAAGGCGCGTCCCAGCGACCGGAGGGCGCGAACTTGAGCGCAGGGTTAGCCAGGGTGACAATTTAATTGGGATACTTTGTCAAGTAGTTAAGCTCAACAACTCGCCCTGCTGTGATTCTGGCAAGGCACTCGGCGTACTCTAACTTCACTACCCATCCTTCCGAACCAGCAGCACTAGCCAAGTAGTCACAAGTTAAGTTTCTATATTCGATCCACTTTCTCTGAATTTTCTTAAGGCTCTCCTTTCTCTCTCCGGGAAGTTGGGTAAGCAACTGCTTGTATGTCTTGTTTAGTTGTTCGTCTTGACGATCGAGCTCCTCGTAAAGACAATCCAAAATCAAGCTGTCTCTGAAGTCCGCTTTTTCTATACATTTGGCATGAACTTGTGAAAACACTGAGTCATGAGCAAGAGCACTATTCTGAATGAAACAGGATAGAGATAGCAGTAAGAAAATGGCGAAGATTCGCATAGGGCTTTCCGATAATGGCTAACGTAAAAGTGAGGGGCTGCGCGCTTTTGCGCAGTCCCTCTCGACTGACTGGTTGGGGGATTCACAAAAGAGTTCAATGCGTTCCACACGCAAACTCCATCATGCTGAGAATGTGACCATAAGGCGGCACTGGCCACCATTTGTTTGTGTCCACTTCAGGTAAAACTCCGCCGCTCATGTTTATTGCTACACCGCTTCCCATTTTTTCAGGATAAGCAAAGACAGAAATAACTCGCGACAGTTTTTCCTTGCAGTCAAATTCCGTTTCCGTCTTCATTGACCAATACGGTTTAAGATCAGGATAGCGACTTTTCACCTGCTGCATTTTGTAATCAGCCAAAAATAATACTTTCACTTTGCTGCCAATTAGTTGAATGGTGGAGGAGTCGGCATAGAGAGCAAATGCGTTATTGAAGGGAGCATTGCTATCAACCGCCATCCACTCAGCTATCGCACTTTCGCTTGCGACAACAAGTAGCATCATCACAATATTTTTAATCATTCTCCCCTCGACGTAATACGCTCCTTGATCCTCCATTCGCAAAATGCCCAACAAAGCGAGTTATCTCGAATAAAAAGATACCTACAGCTCCCAGTATTGCAGCCATCCCTATGTACATGAGTACAGGCAACATTCCAAGCCCTGGCTCTGACGAGCCAGAAAAAATTGCGAATGTAATTGGCTTGATGAAGAAGAAGCTCACCATTGCAATCACACCAACCCACATGAAGAAGATAGCCAGAGCACGGAGTGTCTTAAGCAAACGGCTTGTAACAACGGCATCAAGTGCAGTTGGTTTGCGAATGACTTTGACGAAGCGGAAACAAAGGAGGGCGAGCACTACAGAATTGAATGAAATTCTCAAAACATCAATAAGAGAGGACCGCAAGAATTGCCACACCACAAAGCAGAAGAAGATGATGAGAGCCGCCATGTTCAAGCAGTAGATTATTTTGAGCGAGCGAGTGACGCCAATTTTCACCTAAGCCCCCAACGTAGAGTTAAGCCGCCGCGCTTCGCGCGGTCGGCCTTGAACGCCGGGTTAGGGTTTTGTGATGTGGATAGCATCACTCTGTAGAAGGGACACAGAATATGAAAGTTTATGAGACGCCGCCGTGGTTGACAGAGCCATCAGATATTGCCAAGTATTTTCAGCAGGCAGCAACCAGACATTTTTTTGAAGCTGCACGGCTTCTTTCAAGGGCTTTAAGATTTTATCTGCTTCATTTGCGAACGCTACCCACTCGTATGGGTGTCCTGGCGATGACGACATTGCGATGTTTGGTGGGATTTCGACGGCAAACAAAAACTGCGGCATGTGAACCTCCATTAAAAAATCATCTTGAAAAGATAGATAACAAGCTGCACGAACATTGGAATGATGATTAGGACGAAAACCAAGACACCCAAAATAGCTGCGTGCGCTCTGTCTCGACGGGTGCGCATAAATTGAACCCTAACTAAAAATAGAAAACTGTTTCATGGGGTAGTAATGTCGCCCATGTCCGTTCAAGTTGTCAATATTATGCTTGGGAGCTTCATATTTTCATGCGGTTAGCATAATTTCTCTACTGGACTTCCTTTTTAGGGCAACCTAAAATTCTGCGGATGGAAGCTAAAACCGTTTCTCAAGATTCGCCCAAGCTGCTCGACCGGATGCGCGCAGAGATTCGCGTGCGCCACTATAGCATTCGTACCGAAGAGTCCTACGTTGACTGGGCGCGCCGGTTTATTCTGTTCCATGATAAGCGCCATCCCAAGGATATGGGGGCTGATGAAGTGCAAAGTTTTCTGAGCCATCTGGCGGTGGAGCGCAAGGTGTCTTCTTCCACCCAGAATCAGGCCAAGTCCGCGTTGCTGTTCTTGTACCGTGAGGTATTGCATGTCGAGCTGCCTTGGCTGGATGAGGTGATTGCAGCCAAAACGGGGAAGCGTTTACCGGTGGTTTTGACACCAACGGAGATGCGAGCCTTGCTGAACGCCATGTCCGGGACGATGGGGCTAGTCGCAGCCCTGCTGTATGGCACAGGTATGCGCCTGCTGGAAGGTTTGCGGTTGCGGGTGAAAGATGTGGAATTTGAAAGGCGCGAGATTGTGGTGCGCGAGGGGAAGGGCAACAAGGACAGGGTGACGGTGCTGCCCGAGAATCTGATCCTGCCTCTGCAAGCGCATCTGGCCAAGGTGAAAGCCTTGCATGAGCGCGATCTGGAGGCCGGTTTTGGCGAGGTGTATCTGCCTAATGCGCTTGCCGTTAAATATCCCAAGGCGGCACGCACTTGGGGCTGGCAATTCGTGTTCCCGTCTGCGGTACGCTCGATCGACCCGCGCTCCGGTATCGAGCGTCGCCATCATCTTTACGAGGCCAGTGTACAACGGGCCGTTCGCGAGGCGGCGAAGATCGCCGAAATTCACAAGCCTGTTACTCCGCATGTCTTGCGCCATTCGTTCGCCACGCATCTGCTGCAATCTGGCTATGACATCCGCACCGTGCAGGAGCTGCTCGGCCATTCTGACGTTTCCACCACGATGATCTACACCCATGTACTGAACAAGGGCGGGCGCGGCGTGGTCAGCCCGCTGGATCGGTAATTCCGCGAATGAAGGAACTGTTCTTCACCGAAACCCGCGCGCGGCTGCGTACCTGGCTGGCCATCGGCTATGCGCTGTTCATCGTGTATGCCAGCCTGTCACCTTTTACCGGCTGGCGCGAGCAGGGGCTGGATTTTTTCGAGGTGCTGGCCGCACCCCTGCGGCTCACCTATACCGCCTTCGATGCGACCGTGAATCTGCTGTCCTACCTGCCGCTCGGCCTGCTGGCCGGGCTGGCGTTGCATGCGCGCTTCGGCGCTGCGGCCAGCTTGATCCTCGGCCTGTGCCTCGGGGTGTCGCTGTCGGCGGGCATGGAGTTTCTGCAGATGTATCTGCCCGCGCGCATCAGTTCGAACATGGACTTGCTGGCCAACGGCGCGGGCGCGCTGATCGGCGCGCTGCTGGCGGTGCGTGTGGCCTCGTGGGACTGGTTGTTCGGCCGCCTGACGCGCTGGCGCAGCGGCCTGTTCCACCAGGGCCGGGAGATGGATTTCGGCCTGGCGCTGCTCGCGCTGTGGATGTTCGGGCAAATCAATCCCTCCCTGCCGATGCTCGGCAACGTGTTTATCAGCGAGGTGGCGCGCCAGCCGTTTGCCGCGCTGTCCTCCGCCCCGTTCGACTGGTGGGAGAGCGCCGCCGTCACGCTGAACCTGCTGATGCTGGGCACGCTGCTGCTGACCCTGTTGCGCGCGCCGCGCAATACCGCCACCGCCTTGCCGGTGATTTTGAGTGTGGTGGCGCTGGCGAAATTTGTTGCGGCGGCGCTGCTGCTGAAATCCTGGGCGTTGCTGCTGTGGATCAACAGCGAGGCGGTGCTGGGGATGCTGTTCGGGATGGCGCTGCTGTTCGCCGCACTGTCGCTGCCGCGCGGTGCGGCGATCGTCTGCGGCGCGGCGGTGGCGCTGGCCTACTTCGCCGTGGTGAATTTTTTGTTCGGCGACAACACGCCCGCCGCCGCGATGTCGGTGTATCACTGGCACTACGGGCACCTGCTCAATTACAACGGGCTGGCGCAGACCATCGCGCTGGTCTTCCCGTTGTTGTTGCTGTTTCACCTGTGGCGCATCAGGAAAGTATAATTGCGCACGGCAGGGGCGGGCTGAAGCCCGCTGCGCCGGTCGACGATTTCAATCTACGGAGCACATGATGGGTTTTTACGACAAGCATGTTTTTTTCTGCACCAACCAGCGCGCGGACGGCGGCGACTGCTGCGGCAAGCGCGGCGCGCCGAAGGCACGCGAATACATGAAGAACAAGGTTGCCGAGCTCGGCATCTCCACTCTCAGGAACAACATCCGCATCAACACTGCGGGCTGCATGAACCGCTGCGACGAGGGGCCGGTCATCGTGGTGTATCCGGAGGGCACCTGGTACACCTACGTGGACGAGAAAGACCTCGACGAGATCATCGAGGAGCATCTCAGGCATGGCAGGCCGGTCGAGCGCCTGAAAATCTAGCCGCCCCGGGCTCCGCCTCCACCCGGCTTTACTGCCTGCCCCGCCGCCACTTGTAACGGCGGGGCGGATATCTTCGCGCACCGCCGGTGCAATAGGTATTTCAACCTATATATTTGCGTCCTCTTCCATGTAAAAGTTTGCCGCCTGGTTGTCAGCAATAGCGCTGTTTTCGTTTTCAATCTACCGGAGGGTTGATCATGTTCAAACGTCACGTTGTGCCAAGCAGGGAAATCATCGGAAAACACGTCAGCAACAGTTGGTCGGAAGATCTGGGAGTCATCGAGGATGTGGTGCTCGACCTCAACACCGGCTGCGTGGCCTACGCGGTGCTGTCCTTCCGCGGCATCATGGGGTTCGGTGCGAAGCACTTCGCCATTCCTTGGGGGAAAATCGGGATGCCGAAGAAGGGTGCATCGGACGACATCTTTTCACTGAAGATGGATCGGGAGGATCTGCTCCATGCTCCGGGCTTCGAGCCGGACAACTGGCCGGATATGGCCGATAGCGCCTGGATGGAGGAGGTGGAAAGGCATTACCTGGAGGCAATCCACGAACCTCACTGATGCCGCTTCAGGTCCTGTAGCAAATACCCGGCAGCAGCTTCCGGCAATCCTTCAGGGGAGCAAATTTTCCGGTTCGATTTTGCTGCCGGTTATCGCCACGACCTTGTGGCGCGATTGCCCGCCCTGCCTTAGCTCCACCTGGCGCAGCGGCACCTCGAACAATTCCGCGATGAATTTCAGCAGGGCCTCGTTGGCGCGCCCCTCGACGGGAGGGGCGGCGAGCCGGATTTTGAGCGCCTCGCCGTGCAGGCCGGCGATCTCGCTGCGCTTCGCGCCGGGCTGGACATGCAGGGTCAGGGTGACGACTTCCCCGCTGCGGCGGTACCACACAGCCATTTACAGCATTCCGGCGGCGAGGCGTTCCAGCGCGCCGACCGGCACGATCACGATGAGCTGGCAGACGATGAACAGCAGCAGCGGCGACAGGTCCACGCTGCCCAGCATCGGCACGACGCGGCGCAGGGGCTGGAGGAAGCGGTGGGTAATGGCCGAGAGCAGCGGCGCGGCCGGCGTGTGGGGATTCACCCAGGACAGGATCGCCTGCGCGAATACGGCCGCCATCAGCAGGTAGAGGCTGATCTTGAGCAGCTTGACCATGGCCAGAACCAGCAGCCCCGGCAACGGGAAGCCGTGGAAGGCGTAGCCCTGCGCCCACAGGGCTGCGGCCAGGTAGAGCATTTCGGCGAGCAGCGCGAGCAGCAGTGTCGCGCTGTCCAGCCCGCGCACCGCGGGGATGAAACGGCGCGCGCGCAGCACCATGAAGTCGGTCAACGCCATGACGAATTCGCCGATAGGGTTGCGCATCGGCGCGCGCAGCCATACGGCGTGGAAGCGCAACAGCAGGATCGCCGCGAAGGGCTGTAGCAGCATGTCGAGCAGGAACAGCAGGGCTTCGTTGAGCATGTCAGTCCCTGCCCAGTTCGTTGCCCATTTCCCTGGAACGTTCGGCGGCGGCATGGGCGGCCTGCGCGATATGTTCCGCGACCCGGTTGGCGGACATGCTGAGCAGCGCGCGCTCGGTGGTGCCGTTCTTCGAGGTGACGCGCGCGCGCAGCACGCTCGCATCCTCATCGCTGCCGGCGGCAAGCTTGCTGGCGCCGAGGAAGGTCGCGAGGCTCAGGCGGCGCGCGTCTTCGGCATTGAAACCCAGCTCGCGCGCCGCCTGCTGCAGCGCCTCGATGAAATAGAACACGTAGGCCGAGCCGCTGCCGGAAATCGCCGTGACGGCATCCAGCATCGCCTCATCCTGCAGCCACAGCGTTTCGCCGACCGCCTCCAGGATGTCCTGCGCCTGCCCGCATTGCACGGTGCCCACCGCGGGCAAGGCGTACAGCCCGGTCATGCCGCTGCGGATCAGCGCCGGGGTGTTGGGCATGGCGCGCACTACCTTCGGGCAGTTCGCCCAGCGCGCGATGTCGCCGGCGCGGATGCCGGCGGCAATCGAGATCAGCAGTTGCCCCTTGATCAGCGGGGCAAGCTGCTGCGCCACCTCGCGCAACTGCTGCGGCTTTACCGCGAGCACGATGACTTGGCTGCCGTCCACGCCCTCGAAGAGATTGTCCACGGATTGCACGGAAAAATCGCGCTGCAGCCTCGCGCGGCTCTCCGCGTTGACTTCCACCACGCAGAGCTGCTCGGTGAAAAACCCCTTGCCGAGCAGGCCGCCGATGAGTGCGGTGGCCATGTTGCCGCCGCCGATGAAGCAGATGTTCATGTTGTTTCCTTTTGATAAGTTCGATTACCGAAAATCGCCGAGCCGACGCGCACCATGGTCGCGCCTTCCGCGATGGCCGCGGCAAAGTCCTGCGACATGCCCATCGACAGGGTATCGAGTTGCAGGCCCTGCCGGTTCAGTTGTTCGAGCAGCTCGCGCAGCCGCGCGAATGCCTCGCGCTGCGCGGCAACTTCGTCGCTGGGTTCGGGGATGGCCATCAGCCCGCGCAGCGCAAGATGCGGCAGTTGCGCGACCGCCCTCGCCAGTTGCTCCGCTTCTTCGGGCGGCACGCCGCTCTTGCTGGCCTCGCCGCTGATGTTCACCTGCAGGCACACCTGCAGCGGCGGCAGCGGCGCGGGGCGCTGCGCCGAGAGCCGCTCGGCGATCTTCAGCCGATCCACGCCGTGCACCCAGGAAAAACTTTCCGCGATGACGCGCGTCTTGTTGCTCTGGATCGGCCCGATGAAGTGCCACTCGATCGGCAGATCGCGTAGCGCGGCGATCTTGTCCAGCGCCTCCTGCACGTAGCTCTCGGCGAAGCGGGTCTGCCCTGCATCATATGCCTCGCGCAGCGCTTCGGGCGGGAAAGTCTTGCTCACCGCGAGCAGGATTACGTCGTTCGCGGCGCGCTCCGCCTTGGCGGCGGCAGCGTCCATCGCGGCGCGCACGGCTTGCATGTTGGAAGCGATTGTTGTCATAATCCCGTGCGCTGCCCGTCCTTTTCATGCGGCCTGCAGCCGTCTCAATCAAACCGGATTAAAACCGGCAAAACAGGGAAGATTATAATGGATATCACCGAACTGCTTGCCTTCGGCGTCAAGAACAAGGCCTCCGACCTGCATCTCTCCGCCGGCCTGCCGCCGATGATCCGCGTGCACGGCGATATGCGCCGCATCAACCTGCCCGCGATGGAGCACAAGGAAGTACATGCGCTGGTGTACGACATCATGAACGACCAGCAGCGCAAGTTCTACGAGGAGAACAAGGAAGTCGACTTCTCCTTCGAGGTGCCGGGGCTGGCGCGCTTCCGCGTGAATGCCTTCATCCAGAACCGTGGCGCGGGCGCGGTGATGCGTACCATTCCCTCCAAGATTCTGTCGCTGGAAGACCTCAAGGCTCCGAAGAGCTTCGAGACCATCTCGGACTATCCGCGCGGCATGGTGCTGGTCACCGGGCCGACCGGCTCCGGCAAGTCCACCACGCTGGCGGCGATGATCAACCACCGCAACGAGCACGAACTGGGGCATATCCTGACGGTGGAGGACCCGATCGAATTCGTGCACGAGAGCAAGAAGTGCCTGATCAATCAGCGCGAGGTCGGGCGCGATACCCTGTCCTTCCAGAATGCGCTGCGCTCGGCGCTGCGCGAAGACCCGGACATCATCCTGGTCGGCGAAATGCGCGACCTGGAAACCATCCGCCTCGCGATGTCGGCGGCGGAAACCGGCCACCTGGTTTTCGGCACGCTGCACACCAGCTCGGCGGCCAAGACCATCGACCGTATCATCGACGTGTTCCCCGCCGACGAAAAGGAAATGGTGCGCGCGATGCTCTCCGAAAGCTTGCGCGCGGTGATCTCGCAGGCACTGCTCAAGACCAAGGACGGCACGGGCCGCGTGGCCGCGCACGAGATCATGGTCTGCACACCGGCGATCCGCAACCTGATCCGCGAGGCCAAGGTGCCGCAGATGTATTCCGCGATCCAGACCGGCCAGAACCTCGGCATGCAGACTCTCGATCAGTGCCTGACCAACCTGGTCAAAAACAACATCGTCAGCGCCGCCGAAGCGCGCAGCAAGGCGATGAACAAGGATCTGTTCCCCGGTTGATTCAACGGTAGGGTGGGCACAAAGAACGTGCCCACCCTACTACAAGCTACCAGCTATATTCAGGAGTTTATTATGGAAAGAGACCAGGCCACCGAGCTAATCCACAATCTGTTGCGCGGCATGATCAGCAAGAAGGCCTCCGACCTGTTCGTTACGAGCGGCTTTCCGCCGGCCTTCAAGGTGGACGGCAAGATGACGCCGGTTTCCAACCAGGCGCTGACTCCGGTGCATACCCAAGAGCTGGCGCGCGCCATCATGAACGACAAGCAGGCCGCCGAGTTCGAGGCGACGCATGAGTGCAACTTCGCGATCAGCCCGCCCGGCATCGGGCGCTTCCGCGTGAACGTGTTCATGCAGCAGCAGCGCGTCGGTATGGTGCTGCGCACTATCACCACCAAGATTCCCGATCTCGATCAGATGGGGTTGCCGCCGGTGCTGAAGGACATCGTGATGACCAAGCGCGGCCTGGTGATCCTGGTCGGCGGCACCGGCTCGGGCAAGTCCACCACGCTGGCGGCGATGATCGGCCACCGCAACAAGAACAGCTACGGGCACATCATCACCATTGAGGATCCGGTGGAATACGTGCACGATCACGCCAACTGCATCATCACCCATCGCGAAGTCGGCGTGGACACCGAGAACTGGCACAACGCGCTGAAGAATACCCTGCGCCAGGCGCCGGACGTGATCCTGATCGGCGAAATCCGCGACCGCGAGACCATGGAGTACGCCGTGGCTTTCGCCGAGACCGGCCACCTGTGCATGGCCACGCTGCACGCCAACAGCGCCAACCAGGCGCTGGACCGCATCATCAACTTCTTCCCGGAGGAGCGCCGCGAACAGTTGCTCATGGACCTGTCGCTGAACATCAAGGCGCTGATCTCGCAGCGCCTGATCCCGAAGAAGGACGGGGCGGGCCGTGCCGCCGCGATCGAAATCCTGCTCAATTCGCCGCTGATCGCCGACCTGATTTTCAAGGGCGAGGTGCATGCGATCAAGGATGTGATGGCCAAGTCGCGCGAATTGGGCATGGAGACCTTCGACGGCGCGCTGTACAACCTCTACGAGGCCGGCATGATCTCCTACGAGGAGGCGCTGAAGAACGCCGACTCGCTCAACGACCTGCGCCTGCGCATCAAGCTGGAAAGCAAGCTGAGCGGAGACCGCGACGTGATGAGTGGCACCGATCATCTGAAGCTGACCTGACGTTGCCGGCATGGAGCAAAAAGCCGCGCACAGGCGCGGCTTTTTTATTTGCGGTTGCTGCCCGCCACGATCCTGTACTCCAGCAGGCGGCACTCGATCGCGCCGTTGAACAGCGGGATGCGCTTCGACGGAGACAATCGCATCAGTTTCAGGATCGCCTTGTCCGCCGTGAACAGGTAAGCCGTCCAGCCGCCGAATTTCTTCTTCAGCGCGTCGCCCAGCTTCGGGTACAACTCCGCCAGTTCGTCCAGCTCGCCCATGCGTTCGCCGTAGGGCAGGTTGGCCACCAGCACGCCGCTCTCCGCCGGGGCGGAAATTTCCAGGATATTGGCCTGCTTGAGCTGCACGCATTCCGACAGGCCGGCCTCGTGCAGGTTGCGCCATGCGGTCTTCAGCGCGTCGCCGTACAGGTCGCTGCCGTAGATTTCCAGCGGCCTGGCCGGAAGCTGCGCGGCGATCGCCTGTTCGCGCATCTGGCTCCACTTCGCGGCATCGAAATTTTTCAGCTTCTCGAAGGCGAAGCCGCGCCCGATGCCGGGCTGGATGTTGAGGGACATCTGCGCCGCCTCGATCAAAAAGGTGCCGCTGCCGCACATCGGGTCGAGCAGCGGCGTGCCGGGCTGCCAGCCGCTCAGGCGCAAAATGCCCGCCGCGAGGTTCTCGCGGATCGGCGCGATGTTGGTGTGTGATCGCACGCCACGCTTGAACAGCGCGTCGCCCGAGGTGTCGAGGTACAGCATCATGCTGTTGCCTTCGAGGAAGGCATGGATGCGGATGTCCGGCGTGAGCGTGTCCACGCTCGGACGCTCGTTGCAGTGCTCGCGGAAGCGGTCGCACACCGCGTCCTTGATGCGCAGCGTGACGAACTCCAGGCTCTTCAGCGGGCACTTGATCGCCGTGACGTTGACGCGGATCGTGTTGCCCACGTCGAACCAGCGCTGCCATTGCAGCTCGAGCGCAGTCTGGTAAATGTCATGTTCGCTGCGGTACTGCGCTTCCTTGACGCGCCACAGGATGCGGCTGGCGATGCGGTTCTCCAGGTTGGCGCGGTAGCACAGCGGCCAGTCGCCGGAAAAATGCACGCCGCCTTCGGTGCTGCGCACGTTGCTTGCGCCGAGCGCTTCGAGGTCGCCATGCAGGATGGCTTCCAGTCCGCGCGGGCAGGGGGCGAAAAAATCAGGCATGGATCAGAAGGGCTTGACGGTGACGAGGATGACGATGGCGATCAGCAGCAGCACGGGCATCTCGTTGAACCAACGGTAGAACACATGGCTGCGCGTGTTGCGGTCTTCGGCGAACAGCTTGACCAGGTGACCGCAATAGCGGTGGTAGCCCAGCAGCACCAGCACCAGCAGAAGTTTGGCATGCATCCAGCCGCCGCCGATGCCGTAGCCCAGCCAGAGCCACAGGCCGAAACCGATCGCCAGCCAGGCAATCGGCGTGACGAAGCGGTACAGCTTGCGCTCCATCAGTTTAAGCCGCGCGATTTCGGCAGGCTCGGTCGCCATCGCGTGGTTGACGAAGATGCGCGGCAGATAGAACAGACCCGCGAACCAGCTCACCACGAAAATGATATGAAACGATTTAACCCACAGCATGAACTATCCTCATTGCGACAAGCGCCGCCGGAACAGCACCAGCGACACGTAAAAACCCAGCAGCGCGTAGGCCAGCAGCACGGCGGCATGCCACAGGGGCTGCGCCGGAATTGTGTTGTTCAGCAGCGGCCGCGCTAGGTCGATCGCGTGCGTCAGCGGCAGGAAGGCCGATATGTTTTGCAGCAGCGGCGGCAACTGGTCGACCGGGAAAAACACGCCGCATAATAGCACCATCGGCGTGATCACCAGCGTGAAGTAGTACATGAAGAAGTCGTAGCCGGGCGCGACGGCGGTCATGATCAGCCCGAGCGAGGCGAAGCACAGGCCGACCAGCAGCGCGAGCGGGATGAGCCACAGCGTGAGCGGCGAATGCGACAGCCCGAGCAGCCAGATCACCGCGAGCACCGCGAGGCCGGAGAGCAGGCTTTTGCTCGCTGCCCAGGCGATTTCCGAGAACACGATGTCGTCTAGTGTGATGGGGGTGTTGAGGATCGCCTCCCAAGTGCGCTGCTCGTGCATGCGCGCGAAGCCGGAATACAAGGCCTCGAAGCTCGCGCTGTTCATGGTGCTGTAGCACACCGTCCCGGCGGCGAGGAAGGCGATGTAGGACATGCCACCGACCTCCGGCAGCATCCCGCCCAGCCCGTAGCCCAGGCCCAGCATGTAGATCACCGGATCGGCGAGATGGCCGAGGATCGACGAGCCGGCCATCTTCTTCCACACGAGGAAGTTGCGCCGCCAGATCGGGACGAAGCGGAGGCTCGGGCGCGGTGGCGCGAAGATTCTTGTTTTCATTCCATCACTGCCAATTGGATTACTCGTGCATTGTAGGAGCCCGGCTTGCCGGGCGATTCAGGACTCGCGCAACAAGTTGCGCTCCTACAACAGCGCACCATCCCCAACGAGTTACCTGGAGTCATTCGCGCATCTCCCTGCCGGTCAGTTTCAAAAAAACATCTTCCAGATTCGCCGGGCGATGCAAGTAGCGCAGTTCCGGATGCTGCTGCAACTCATGCAGCAGCGGTTGCGCATCCTGCACATAGCAAAATACCGTTTCGCCGCTCACTTCGAAGCGCTGCGCATGGCGTGCCGCGTGGCCCTGCGCCCATTCCGCCGCGCCCTCGCCGAACACCTCGACCACCTGCGGCTCGATGTTGCGCTCGATGAGTTCGCGCGGCGAGCCTTCGCTGATGATGCGTCCGTTGTCCATCACCGCGAGGCGGTGGCAGAGCCGCTCGGCCTCGTCCATGAAGTGCGTGGTGAGCAGCAGCGTCTTGCCGCGCGCGGTCAGCTCGCGCAGCCGTTGCCAGATCAGGTGGCGCGCCTGCGGGTCGAGTCCGGTGGTCGGCTCGTCGAGGAAGATGACCTCCGGGTCGTTCACCAGCGCGCGCGCCAGGGTCAGCCGCCGCTTCATGCCGCCGGACAGGGTCGGCACGCGTGCGTCGCGCTTGCCGGTCAGGTTGGCGAACTCCAGCAGTTCCGGCAGGCGCGCCTCGATGGCCGCATCGCTCATGCCGAAGTAGCGGCCATACACCAGCAGGTTTTCCGCTACCGTGAAGTCCGGATCGAGGTTGTCCATCTGCGGCACCACGCCGACGCGCAGCCGCGCAGGGCGTGCTTCGCCCGGAACGGGATGGTCCAGCAGCCGCAGTTCGCCCGCGTCCGGCGCGATCAGACCGAGCAGCAAACGCAGCGTGGTGGTCTTGCCCGCGCCGTTCGGTCCGAGCAGGCCGAAGCACTCGCCGCACCGGATGGACAGGTTCAGCCCGTTCACCACCAGTTGTCCGCCGTAGAATTTGCGCAGGTTGCGCGCGCTTATCACCGCATTCATGGCTGCCCTCCGAAGTGCCGCAGCACGATCTGCCTGAGCTGCGCCAGCCGCCCGTGGAAGAAATGGTCCGCGCCCGCGAGCACGACGACGGGCAGGTGCTGCGGGCGCGCCCAGCGCAGCACCGCATCGAGTTCCACCACCTCGTCCAGGTCGCCGTGGATCAGCAGGGTGTCGGCTGGCACCGGCGGCATGCCTGCCCCGAGCCCTGTCGAAGGGGTGAAGCGCTCCACGGCGGGCGCGACCAGCACCAGGTGTTGCGGCTGCAAGGCTTCGGCCGCGCGCGCCTGCACGTAGCCGCCGAAGGAAAAGCCGGAGAGGATCAGCGGCAGGCCGGGGTATTCGCCGCGCAGGTGCTCGGCTGCCGCGATCGCGTCCCACGTCTCGCCGTCGCCGTGGTCGTAGCTGCCGGCGCTTTCGCCCACTCCGCGGAAGTTGAAGCGCAACGCGGCAAAGCCCAGCTCGGCGAAGGCCTTCGCCAGGGTCGTCACCACCTTGTTGTCCATCGTACCGCCCATGGTGGGCAGCGGGTGCGCGACCACGGCCACCGCGCGCGGCTCATCGTCGGGCAGGTGCAGCATGCCCTCGAGATGGCCGGCTGGCCCGGCAAAAATTGTCTTGCGTTGTGTAGCCAAGCGGCCTCCGGGAGTTGGCGGGGTGCCGGGATTATTTCTTCTGGATCAGTTCGATCTTGTAGCCGTCCGGGTCCTCGACGAACGCGATCACGGTGCTGCCGTGCTTCATCGGCCCGGCCTCGCGCACCACCCTGCCGCCGCGCTGCCTGATGTTGTCGCAGGCGGCATAGGCGTCGGCCACCTCGATCGCGATGTGGCCGAAGGCGTTGCCGGGTTCGTACTTTTCCACGCCCCAGTTGTGGGTGAGCTCTATCACCGCGCCCTGCGCCTCGTCACCGTAGCCGACGAAGGCCAGGGTGAACTTGCCTTCGGGGTAATCGGTGCGGCGCAGCAATTTCATGCCGAGCACGCCGGTGTAGAAGGCGAGCGATTTTTCCAGATCGACAACACGCAGCATGGTGTGCAGGATACGCATAGCGGCTCCATTCTTTTGAAATTATCTTGGGGGTTATAGGGTAAAATACCCGTCCGAAAGCGCATTTTACCATCGCCCCATCATGTCCGAATCCTTCCCGCTCGTCATGAGTTTCGCCGCGACCGATCCCAGCGGCGGCGCCGGCCTGCAGGCCGACCTGCTGACCATTTCCAGCATGGGATGCCATCCGCTGTCGGTGGTCACGGCGATCACCGTGCAGGACACCAGCGGCGTGGACGACGTGCTGCCGATCGACCCCGAGTGGGTGGTGGACCAGGCGCGCGCGATGCTTGAGGACGTGCCGGTCGCGGCATTCAAGATCGGCCTGCTCGGCAGCGTGGAGAACATCGCGGCCATCGCCGAGATCCTCGCGGATTATCCGGACATCCCGCTGGTGCTCGACCCGGTACTGGCCTCGGGGCGCGGCGACGAACTCGCGAACGAGGATATGCTGGATGCGATGCGCGAGCTGCTGATCCCGCAGACCACCATCATTACGCCGAACAGCATGGAGGCACGCCGCCTCGCGCTGGATGAGAACGATGAAGAGGACGACCCGGCCCTCGACGAATGCGCCAGGCGCATCCTGGCTCTGGGTTGCGAGTACGTGTTGATTACCGGCACGCACGAGCAGACGCCCAAGGTAATCAACACGCTTTATGGCGAGCGCGGCGTGCTGCGCAGCGACAGCTGGGCGCGGCTGCCGGGCATCTATCACGGCTCCGGCTGCACGCTGGCCTCCGCAATCGCGGCACTCCTGGCGCAGGGCGTGGACGTGCCGGAGGCGGTCAAGGAGGCGCAGGAATATACCTGGCAGACATTGAGTGCAGGTTTTCGTCCTGGCATGGGACAGCATATCCCGGATCGCTTGTTCTGGGCGCGCGGCGAAGAGGATGAACCAAAACCTGAACGCCCGAATTAAAGGGTTGTATGCGATCACGCCGGACGAAAGCGACACGGCGGAGCTGCTGCACAGGGTACGCCTCGCCCTGCGGGGCGGGGCGCGGGTGCTGCAGTACCGCAACAAGGCCGCCGATGCGGCGCTGCGCCTGAAGCAGGCGCAAGCCTTGCGCGAACTGGCGCGCGAATTCGGTGCGCAACTGATCGTCAACGACGACGTTGCGCTGGCGCAGCAGGTGGAGGCGGACGGCGTGCACCTCGGCGGTGAGGACGGCAGCATCGCGGAAGCGCGCGCGCTGCTCGGCGGCGGCAGGCTGATAGGGGTGTCTTGCTATAATCGCCTCGTGCTGGCGCAGGAGGCGGTGTGGCAGGGCGCGGATTACGTGGCGTTCGGCAGCTTCTTCGCCTCGACGGTGAAGCCGCAGGCGGTGGCGGCGACGCCGGAGTTGTTGCAACAGGCGCGCCGCGAGCTGGCGGTGCCGATTGTCGCGATCGGCGGCATCACCGCGCAGAACGGCACGCAACTGATCGAAGTGGGGGCGGATGCGCTGGCGGTGATTTCGGCGGTGTTTTCCGCGCCGGATGTCGAGGGTGCGGCAAGAGAATTTTACAATTTATTTGAGCAAGGTAAATCAGTATGACTTCGCACAACCAAGAGCTATTTGATCAATCGCAGAAAGTCATCCCCGGCGGGGTGAATTCGCCGGTGCGCGCCTTCCGCTCGGTCGGCGGCACGCCGCTGTTCTTTCAGCGCGGGCAGGGCGCCAGCGTGTGGGATGCGGACGGCAAGAAATACACCGATTACGTCGGCTCCTGGGGGCCGATGATCGTCGGGCACTGCCATCCCGAGGTGGTCAAGGCGGTGCAGGATGCGGCCGCGCAGGGCCTGGGTTTCGGTGCGCCGACGGCGAGCGAGCTGGAACTCGCCAATCTGCTGTGCAAGCTGCTGTCGAGTCTGGAGATGGTGCGGCTGGTGAGCTCCGGCACCGAGGCGACGATGAGCGCGATCCGCCTCGCGCGCGGCTTCACCGGCCGTTCGCGCATCGTCAAGTTCGAGGGCTGTTACCACGGCCATTCCGACGGTTTGCTGGTCAAGGCCGGCTCCGGCGCGCTGACCTTCGGTCAGCCGAGCTCTTCCGGTGTGCCTGCGGAGATCGCTCAACTTACCACGGTGCTGGATTACAACGATGCCGCCGGACTGGAGAAGGCCTTCGCCGAGATGGGCAAGGAAATCGCGGCGGTGATCGTCGAGCCGGTTGCGGGCAACATGAACCTCGTCGCGCCGAAGCGCGAGTTTCTCGACGCGATGCGCAACCTGTGCACCAAGCACGGTGCGGTGCTGATTCTCGACGAGGTGATGACCGGCTTCCGCGTCGGGCTGCAGGGCGCGCAGGGACATTACGGCGTCAAGCCGGATCTGGTCACGCTCGGCAAGGTGATGGGCGGCGGCCTGCCCGCGGCGGCCTTCGGCGGGCGGCGCGACATCATGCAATGCCTCGCTCCGCTCGGCCCGGTGTACCAGGCAGGCACGCTGTCCGGCAACCCGGTCGCTGTCGCGGCGGGGTTGGCCACGCTCAAATTGGTGCAGCAAGCCGGTTTCTACGAGCGCCTGTCGCAACTCGCGAAGCAGCTCACCGAAGGTCTGACTGCGGCCGCGCAGAAGCATGGCATCCAATTCTGCGCGCAATCCGTTGGCGGCATGTTCGGCCTGTATTTCAGCAAGGCCTTGCCGACCAGCTACGCCGAGGTGATGGCATGCGACAAGGAGGCGTTCAACCGCTTCTTCCACGCGATGCTGGACGCGGGCCACTACCTCGCGCCGTCGGCGTTCGAGGCTGGTTTCGTCTCTGCCGCGCATAGCGAGGCGGATATCGCCGCGACCATTGCCGCGGCCGACAAGATTTTCGCCGTCTGGTAATGGGACTGTTCTCTCAGGCCCAGTTTTTTACTACGGTCAATCATTTGCACGATCTGCCGCTGCACGGCGGGAGGGAAGTCGCGTTCGTCGGGCGCTCCAACGCGGGCAAGTCGAGCGCAATCAACACGCTGGCCAACCACACCCGGCTGGCCTACACCAGCAAGACGCCGGGGCGCACCCAGCACCTCAACTATTTCTCGCTCGGCGACAACAACTTCCTGGTCGACCTGCCCGGCTACGGTTACGCCAAAGTGCCGCCGGACGTGCAGCAGCACTGGGAGAACCTGCTGAGCAAATATCTGCAGACCCGCGAAGAACTGTGCGGTCTGGTGGTCATCATGGACGCGCGCCGCCCGCTGACCGAGCTGGACGAGAACATGCTGGACTGGTTCGCGCCGACCGGCAAGCCGGTGCATATCCTGCTGACCAAGTCGGACAAGCTCAGCCGCCAGCAGGCCACCTTGACCCTGAATCGCGTAAAATCTCACTTGGCCGAGCATTTTCCGCAGTGCTCCGTGCAGTTGTTCTCCAGCCTGAAGAAGATCGGCATGGAGGAGGCGGAAGCGGTGATCGCCGGCTGGCTGAAGGACAATGGATAAAAAAAGCCCCCGGATACCGGGGGCTTAAAAATGTCTTAACAGGGGGTTAAGACGACCCGCTCAGGGAGGAGAAACGGGGAACGATTCATCATCATTCACAGCATCAGATTAGCGTTCTCTGAAATAGTTCAATCGAAGACCACAATTCGGGAAAAAATCATGCAGACACTCGGCCAATACCCTCATAAGCGCATGCGCCGCATGCGTCACGACGCATTTTCACGGGACTTGATGCGTGAGCATGTGCTCACACCGGCGGACTTCATCTACCCGGTCTTTGTGCTCGAAGGCAGCCAGAAGGTCGAGGACGTGAAGTCCATGCCGGGGGTGCAGCGCAAGACCCTGGACCTGCTGCTTAAGGACGCCGAGCAGTGCGTGAAGCTCGGTATCCCGGTGATGGCGATCTTCCCGGTGATCGACGCGCCGCTCAAGAGCCTGGACGCCAAGGAGGCCTACAACCCGGACGGCCTCGTGCCGCGCGTGGTCGCCGAACTGAAGAAAAATTTCCCCGGACTCGGCGTGATGACCGACATCGCGCTCGACCCCTACACCAGCCACGGCCAAGATGGGCTGATCGACGCCAGCGGCTACGTGCTCAACGACGAGACCGTGGCCGTGCTGGCGCAGCAGGCGCAAGTCCATGCGATGGCAGGCGCCGACATCGTCGCCCCCTCCGACATGATGGACGGGCGCATCGGCGCGGTGCGCGCCGCGCTGGATCGCAAGGGCTGCATCCACACACGCATCATGGCCTACTCCGCCAAGTATGCCTCCAGCTTCTACGGCCCGTTCCGCGATGCGGTCGGCTCCAGCGGCAACCTCGGTTCCGGCAACAAGTACACCTACCAGATGGACCCGGCCAACTCCGACGAGGCGCTCTGGGAAGTAGGCCTCGACCTGCAGGAAGGCGCGGACATGGTGATGGTCAAGCCCGGCATGCCCTACCTCGACATCGTGCGCCGCGTGAAGGACGAATTCAAGGCGCCGACCTTCGTCTACCAGGTCAGCGGCGAATACGCGATGCTCAAGGCCGCCGCGCAGAACGGCTGGCTCAACGAGCAGGCCTGCGTGCTGGAGGCGCTGCTGGCGTTCAAGCGAGCGGGGGCGGATGGGATATTGACTTACTTTGCGCTGGATGCGGCGAAGTGGTTGAAGCAGCACGATTGAGGCTTAAAACTAAAGATTCGGGTTATTAGGTTGTCTACTTTTCGTTAGTTTTCATTAAGCATATGTCCGAGCCAATCCAAGATGGTGTTGTAAAGTGGTTCTCAGCCGAAAAAGGCTATGGCTATATCGTTGGTGAAGACAAAACAGATAGACACTTTCGTGTCAAAGATGTCATAGGAGCGAACTTGCCACGGACAGGGCAGCAAGTACATTTTGTGCCGATACAACGGACGAAGGGAGTTGCGGCTAGTTCTGTCACTTTGATCGATGACTCCAATAACACAGCGCCAGGAGACGGACGGGTCATATGTATGTCGTGCAACAATCGCGTCAGCCCACGCATTGTTACTTATCGCGGACAGCCAGAGCGTTCCCTTTGTCCTGTCTGCGGGCACTCTCTTAAAGAGTTTAATGAACCAGCGATAGAAGTGATTTGGCGAGAGTTGTCCTTATTGCTTCTGCGGATAGGCAGCTTCATTGAAAAGCAGGTTTGCAAGCGATTTCGTTGAGCCATGGGCACATCGTGACCACGCAGCAATTCAAATCTACGCATTAATGATTTTGAATTTCCATTTGCCCTTCCCCTGTGCGCCGCTGAGTAGTGGAGGCTGGTCAGGGGATCTCGGCGAGGACTGTCTGAGCGCGTAGCGCGAGTTCCGCAGCAGCCTGACTAGGCGAGCAACGCAGGGAACCCCCGAAGGGGGCGGCAAACCGGGGGCGCCTTCTTTGAGTTACCTTTCTTGGCAAGACAAGAAAGGTAACTAGCTGCCGGGCTACCCCCGGCGAAGTTACTTTTGATTACGGCCTTTCATGCTTCGACAAGCTCAGCACGAACGGCCTTAGAGACAGCGCGGTTCCGCACCCTACGCCAAATCAAACAACAACACCTCCGCCCTCTTCCCCGCCGCAAGGCTGACCCGCGCCTCATCGACATACATCAGCGCATCCCCCGCGTTCAGTTCATATCCATTGGCCTGCAAGCTGCCGCGCGCGACATGCAGGTAGGCCCTGCGTCCCGCGGCGATGGGGTAGTCCAGTGTCTCCGCGCCATCCAGCAGCGCGGCCGAGAGGCGTGCGTTCTGGTGGATGCGCAGCGAGCCGTTCGCCGCATCGGGCGAGACCAGCAGGCACCAGCGTCCGCGTTTAGCCTCGTCGGGGAAGGTCTTCTGCCAGTAGCCCGGCGCAAGCCCTTGTTCGTCAGGCATGATCCAGATCTGCAGCAGGTGCACCGCTTCGCTGTCCGAGGGGTTGAATTCGCTGTGCTGCACGCCGCTGCCCGCGCGCATCAACTGTATTTCGCCGGCGTGGATGTCCTCGCCGTTGCCCATGCTGTCGCGGTGGCGCAGGCGGCCGGAGAGGATGAAGGTGATGATTTCCATGTCGCGGTGGCCGTGGGTGTCGAAGCCCCTGCCGGGCTGCACGATATCCTCGTTGATGACGCGCAATGCGCCGAAGCGCATATGCTTGTGGTCCTGGTAGTCGGCGAAGGAGAAGCTATGCCAGCTTTCCAGCCAGCCGTGGTGCGCGTGGCCGCGTTCATTTGCCTTGCGTAGCGTGATCATGGCGAGCCTCCGTTCAAGTTGAAGAGGTTCCGGTCTGTTTTCGGGGAAAGACGTTGTCCGCAGCTTACCCAGATCGGCCGCGACTGGGCAATGGGTAATGGAGCTTATTTGATGGCTTGAGATTAGCCAGCCAGCAGCATCTCCACTGCCGCGATGTCGGCATGGGTCTCCGGGTGGCGGCTGCCGCTGTGGCGGGCGTTCTCGGGCAGCACGACGATGTGGGTCTGCATGCCGGATTCGCCGGTCAGGGTGTAGCTCGGCACGGTCTCCTCGTGGCCGCCTACCTGCGCTTTCCATTCGCCGTCCTCGAAGTCGATGTTGTGCTTGAGCAGGAACAGCAGCACGGCCTTGGCGTCGTCGGAGAACAGCATCAGGTTGATGTCGGAGTGCGCACCCGCCGTGCCGCTCAGCACCGAGCCGGTGAGGTAGGGGTGGAACGGCTCCAGCAGGCGCATGATGGAAAGGGCTTCCTCGCGCAATAGGCGCAGGATGTCCGGGTGGCTGTCGTGCTGATACAGCGCGCGGTAGCTGTGCAGCGCCTCGTCCACTTCCTGGTTGCTGGGCAGGTGCTGGGTGTCGGATGCGCCGAGTTGCCGCGCGGCCTTGCGCTTGGCGAAGGCGTGGTCGGTGATGCCGCCCTCGGCCATCAGCTTGGCGGCCAGGTGCGCGAGCTGCTCGCGCATCAGGTCGCGTTTGCCGTTATGGTTTTTGTGTTCCTTGGACATGTCAGAGCAGCTGGTCCTTGACTGTATCCACCGGCCGCGCTTCCCCGCTGGGAGCAGGAGGTGGCATGGCCTGCTCGGGCGGGATATTCTCCTGGTAGAAAGACTCGAACAGCGAGCCGTTCGGGTCGCGATACCCTGCCTCGTTGATGCGCACGACGGTCATGTTGTCCGGCATGGCGTATTCGGCCTGCGGTACGTCCTTGAGCGCCTTTTCCATGTAGCTCATCCAGATCGGCAGGGCCGCGCCGCCGCCGGTTTCCTTGTCGCCCAGGCTGCGTGGCTGGTCGAAGCCCATCCAGGCGATGCCGACCAGGGTGGGCTGGAAGCCGCAGAACCAGGCATCTATCGAGTCGCTGGTGGTGCCGGTCTTTCCGGCCAGGTCTTGGCGGCCGAGCTGCATGGCGCGGATGGCGGTGCCGTGCTTGACCACGTCCTGCATCATGCTGATCATGGTGTAGGCGTTGCGCACGTCGATGACCTGTTCCGCATCCTCGCCCGCCGTGACCGGCCTGGTCTTGAGCAGCACCTTGCCCTGGGCGTCTTCGATGCGCTCGATGAAGTAGGGGGTGACGCGGAAGCCGCCGTTGGCGAAGGTCGAATAGCCGGTCAGCATCTGCATGGGGGTGACGGAGCCGGCGCCCAGCGCCATGGTGAGATAGGGCGGGTGCTTGTCGGCGTCGAAGCCGAATTTGGTGAGGTAGTCCTGGGCGTATTGCGGCGTGATGGATTGCAGGATGCGGATGGAGACCAGGTTCTTCGACTTGGTCAGTGCCCTGCGCATGCGCATCGGGCCGGCATATTCGTTATCGAAATTCTTCGGCTGCCAGGGCTCGCTGCCGGTTTGCTCGGCGTCGAACATCAGGGGCGCGTCATTGATCACCGTGGCGGGCGTGAAGCCTTTTTCCAGTGCGGCGGAGTAAATGAAGGGCTTGAGGCTTGATCCCGGCTGCCGCCAGGCCTGAGTGATGCGGTTGAACTGGTTGCGCCCGAAATTGAAGCCGCCGACCAGCGCGTGGATAGCACCGTCGCGCGGATCCGCGGAAACGAAGGCAGCTTCGACCTGTGGAAGCTGGCTTATCTGCCAGACCCCCTTTTCGTCCTTCTGCAGGCGGATGACCGAGCCGGGGATGATGCGCTGGTTCAGGGCGACCTTGCCGTTCAGCGCGCGCTGGGCGAATTGCAGGGCTTCGCCGCTGACTTCGGCGACTTCCCCGCCCTTGCAATAGGCGCGGACCAGTTTGGGCGAGGCTTCCTGCACCACGGCGGGAATCAGGTCGTCGTTGTCGGCGACTTCCTGCAGCGCCTCTTCCAGATATTCTTCGCCACTGCCTTTTTTCGGGTCGATAAAACCTTCCGGGCCGCGATAGCCGTGGCGGCGGTCGTATTCCAGCACGCCGGCGCGGACGGCCTGGTATGCGGCGAGTTGCTCCTGCTGGCGGATGGTGGTGTAGACCTTGAAGCCCAGCGCGTAGGTATCTTCGTGGTATTTCTCATAAACGGCCTGGCGGGCCATTTCTGCGATGTAGTCCGACTTGGTGCCGTATTCCTGAGTGCCGTGCTTGGCGGTGATGGGCTGCTGCTGGGCGAGGCGGAGTTGCTCGTCGTCGATAAAGTGCAGCTCGTGCATGCGGCGTAGCACGTAAGCCTGGCGCAGTTTGGCACGCTTTGGATTGACCACGGGGTTATATGAGGAGGGCGCCTTGGGCAGGCCGGCGAGCATGGCTGCCTCGGCCAAGGTCACCTGGCCGAGCGGCTTGCCAAAATAGACCTGGGATGCCGCCGCGAAGCCGTAGGCGCGCTGGCCGAGGTAGATCTGGTTGAAGTAGAGCTGCAGGATTTCGTCCTTGCTCAGGTTGTGCTCGATCTTGAAGGCGAGCAATACCTCATTGAATTTGCGCGTCATAGTCTTTTCCTTGGAAAGGAAAAAATTGCGCGCCACCTGCATGGTGATGGTGCTTGCCCCTTGTTTCGCACCACCGGCGGTGAAGTTGGAGATTGCCGCGCGCAGCACCCCCATGTAATCTACGCCGCCATGCTCATAAAAACGGTCGTCCTCGGCGGCGAGAATGGCCTTCTTCATCACGTCGGGGACTTCGGAAATTTTGACCAGCGCGCGCCGTTCCTCGCCAAACTCGCCGAGCAGCGCGCCTTCGGCGCTGTAAACGCGTAGCGGAATCTTGGGGCGGTAGTCGGTGAGCGCCTCCAGCGAAGGTAGTGTCGGGTATGCCAGCATGACCGCCAAGCCAAGCAATATTGCCGGGAGTGAAAGCAGGGTCAGCGCTGCAAGGATCGGGAGCAGCCAGCGGCGGGAAAGCATGTGCAGTTGTCTGGAAAGAGAAATTGATGATATGGTGGGCGCAATTATATCGGCTCGCGGATAAAATGACCCTCCAAAAATAACTTTACATGATTTATAGTTATTGCTAGGATTTAAACCACTTTGTACGGAAAAGCGCTAAACGGCCTATGCCAAAAGTAAATTTTGATATCCCGCTGGACTTTCTGCAGACCAAGACTCCACCCATGATAGGCGTGGATATCAGTGCATCCTCCGTCAAGATGGTTGAACTGAGCGAATTGCCAAAAAAAGGCGGGTATGTCGTGGAGCGCTACGCGATCGAGCCGCTCCCCAAGGATGCCGTCACCGATGGCAACATCAACAACCTCGATGCAGTGGCGGAGACCCTTCAGCGCGCCTGGAAGCGCTTGGGCAGCCGCATCAAGAACGTCAGCCTAGCGCTTCCCGCCGCGGCGGTGATTACCAAGAAAATTCTGCTGCCGGCCGGTATGCGCGAAGAAGACCTAGAATATCAGGTCGAATCCGAGGCAAACCAGTATATTCCGTTCGCGCTGGATGAGGTCAATCTTGACTTTCAGGTGATCGGTCCCGCCCCCGGCAATCCTGAAGAGCTCGAAGTGTTGCTGGCCGCTTCGCGCAAGGCCAATGTCGAAGACCGCGTCGCAGCCGCTCAGGCGGCAAGCTTGAAGGCTCTGGTCGTCGACGTCGAGCCCTATGCGGCCGAAACGGCGTTTGAACAGATAAGCGCCCAGTTACCGGACAACGCGGTGGACAAGTGCGTCGCGCTGGTCGATGTCGGCTCGAACGTGATGAACGTCAATGTGCTGCGTAATGGCCAGTCGGTCTATTCGCGGGACCAGCAGGTCGGCGGCGACCAGTTGACGCAGCAGATTCAGGCGATGTTCGGTTTGTCCGCCGACGAGGCGGAGGCGGCCAAGCGCAGTGGCGGATTGCCGGATAACTATGAAAGCGATGTGCTGTCGCCCTTTCGCGAGAGCGTCGTGATGGAAATTGCTAGGGCGCTGCAGTTCTTCTTTACTTCGACGCAATACAATGAGGTGGACTACATCGTGCTGGCGGGAGGGTGCGCGGTGCTGCCAGGTCTGGACGATGCGGTGGCGACCCGCACCCAGGTCAGCACCATGGTGGCCAACCCGTTTGCCCTGATGACGCTGTCGAGCCGCATCAAGCCGCGTCAGTTGCAGATGGACGCGCCGTCCCTGATTGTCGCCTGCGGACTGGCGATGCGGAGGTTCGACCCATCATGATACGCATAAACTTATTGCCGCATCGCGCCGAAAAGCGGCGCGCCCGCCAGATCCAGTTTGCCGCACTGAGCGTGATCTTCGTAGTGCTGGGGGCATTGCTGGTGGGGTTTGTGCATGGCTATATCAGTGCACAGATTTCCTACCAGGAAAGGCGCAATGCATACCTGAAGCAGGAGACGGCGGTGCTGGACAAACAGATTGCGGAAATCAAGAAGCTCCAGGAGCAGACGCAATCCCTGCTGATCCGCAAGGATGCGGTGGAAAAACTGCAAAGTGACCGTTCGGACGTGGTGCACTTGCTGGACCAGATGCTGCGCATCCTGCCGGATGGCGTGCACCTCAAGACGCTCAAGCAGACGGGCAATAAAATCAATGTGGTCGGCTATGCGCAGTCCAATGCACGGATTTCCACCTTGATGAGGGCGATCGAGGATTCGCCGTGGCTTGATTCACCGGCCTTGGTGGAGATTCATGCCTCCGGTGCGGGCGGTGCGCGGGTAAGCGAGTTTACGCTGACATTCAACCTGACCAAGCAGAACACCGCCGGCACAAAGGGTTAATGCCATGATGAAACTGGAAGACCTGAAAAACCTAAACCCGAAGAACCCCGGTGCTTGGCCATGGCCGGTGAAGATCATTACCTTTGTTGCTCTGTTCCTCTGCGTGGTGATCGCTGGCGCGCTGCTTGACTGGCAGGATCAGTGGGGGAATCTGCAAACCATCAAGAAAGAGGAGGGCAGCCTCAAGGAAACCTTCCTGGCCAAGAAAAAACAGGCGATCAACCTGGACTTGATCAAGAAGCAACTCACCGAAACCCAGGAATCCTTTGGTGCTCTACTCAAGCAGTTGCCAAGCAAATCCGAAATGGATGCGCTGTTGACGGACATCAATCAGGCAGGGCTGGGGCGTGGCTTGCAGTTTGAATTGTTCCGTCCGGGTGCAGAAACGGTGCGGGACGGTACATTCGCCGAGCAGCCGATTACGATCAAGGTGACCGGGAGCTATGATGATATCGGAAAATTCTCCAGCGATATCGCGATGCTGTCACGCATCGTCACGCTCAATGACATAGCGATAAATCCGGTTGGCACGGGATTGTCCATGGACGCTACCGCAAAGACTTTCCGCTATCTGGATGAAGCGGAAGCATCGGCACAGAAGAAAGCAGCCAAGCCAGCAGGAGTGAAAAAATGATGAGGCTTATTTATCTTGTGCTGGCTACGCTGCTGCTGGCCGGGTGTGGGGGCGAGGAATTCCAGGATTTGCGCGATTTTGTCAAGAATGCCGGCGCGGACATGCGCGGCAAGATCCCACCGCCGCCAGAGGTCAAACCATACGAGCCTTTTGCCTATAACAACGAGGCAAGTTTGCCCGATCCGTTCAAGCCGCGCAAACCGGAGTTGCGCTCCGGAAGCCGTGCCGGAATAAACCAGCCTGACCTGGATCGCCCCAAAGAGGCTTTGGAGGAGTTTCCGCTCGAAGGGCTGAGGATGGTCGGTTACCTTTACCAGAACAAGATCGGTTATGCGGTGATTCGTGCGCCGGATGGCAAACTGCATCGGGTTAAAGCCGGTAACTATGCCGGTTTGAACTTCGGATTGATCCAGGAAGTGACTGACACGGGAGTGAAAGTTAAGGAAATGGTGCAGGATAGTGCCGGCGACTGGTCAGAGCGCATGAGCAGCCTTCAGTTGATTGAATGATGCGGGTCTTGGCTTTAACGGCGCTAGCCGGTTGCCTGCGCATTTCTGCGTTATTAATGTTCGATCCGGCTATGCCGGTTTAGGAGTAAGACAATGAAACGACTTAATTCCATTCTCAGTGGCATCGTGCGAATGCTGGGCATGTTTGTTGCATTTGGCCTGTGCGGCGCACAGGCTCAAGCCGACGTGCAAAACAGCATTACTGCGTTGAATGTCAGCCGCGCCGGTGACGGGACGACAGTCATCAAGGTCGAGCTGGCGCAGCCGCTGGCCAATGTGCCGGCCGGTTTTACCATCAACACTCCGCCGCGCATCGCGCTGGATTTTCCCAATACTGCAAACGGGCTGGGGAAATCTGCACAGGATTTCAGCGAAGGCGACTTGCGTAGCGCCAATATTGTGCAGGCCGGCAACCGTACCCGTTTGGTGATCAATCTCAACCAGATGCTTGCCTACGATACCAAAATCGACGGTAACAGCCTGTTGATTACCCTGCAGGGCAAGGCGGCGAATCGGGCTGCAGCGGCCGATACGGCATCACGGTTTGCCGAGGCCAAACAGGGTGTGCAAAAGCATACCCTGCGCGACATCGATTTCCGGCGCGGCAAGAATGGCGAAGGACGCATCCAGGTTGACCTTTCCGATCCCGGCACCGGCATCGACATCCGCCAGCAGGGCACGACGCTGATCGTCGATTTCCTCAAAACCAGCCTGCCGCGTAATCTGCAGCGCAAGCTGGATGTAGTTGATTTCGCAACCCCGGTACAAGGGGTGGATACCTTCGTGCAGGGTGACAACGTGCGCATGGTGATTGAACCCAAGGGGTTGTGGGAGCACGCGGCCTATCAGACAGACAATAAGTTCATCGTCGAAGTGAAGCCATTGGCCGATGATCCCAACAAGCTGGTCAAGGGCACTCAAATCGGCTATGCGGGTGAAAAGCTGACGCTCAACTTCCAGAAGATTGATGTGCGCGAGGCATTGAATGTGATTGCCGATTTCACCGAACTGAACATGGTCATCAGCGATACGGTGAGCGGTAATCTCACTCTGCGCCTCAAGGATGTGCCTTGGGATCAGGCATTGGATATCATCCTGCAGAGTCGCGGCTTGGATATGCGCAAGAACGGTAACGTGATTCAGGTTGCGCCCCGCGAAGAAATTGCTGCCAAGGAGAAAATAAACTTGGCCGCGCGCCAGGAAATTTCCGATCTGGAGGAGTTGCGTACCGAGAGTTTTCAGCTCAGCTACCAGACGGTAGGTGAGATGATCAAATTGCTGACCGATCCGAAGCAGCCCATCATGTCGAAACGCGGCAGCGCGGTATCCGATGCCCGCACCGGCACGATATTCATTCAGGACACTCCTTCGCGCCTCGAGGAAGTGCGCAAGATCATCAAGCAAATCGACGTACCGGTACGGCAGGTGTTGATCGAGGCGCGCTTTGTTTCGGCGGGCGATCAGTTTACCCGGACTTTGGGCGGGAAGCTGGGCTATACCGGCCCTGCCGTCGGCCCCAATGCAGGGTTTTCGGTGGGTGCCAATACGCCAACGGCAACGCGGGCCCTCATCCAGCCCAATGTCAATCTCCCTGGCGCAGCCAGCGGGACGGGCGGGTTGACGCTGTCGCTGTTCAATCCGCTGGCCACCAAGGTGTTGACGCTGGAATTGACCGCGTCGGAACTGGATGGCGTGACCAAGAATATTGCCAGCCCGCGCGTAGTGACAAAGGACAAAGTTGCGGCCACTATCTCATCAGGCACGCAAATTCCTTATCAGGCGGCTACCAGTAGCGGCGCCACCAGTGTTTCATTCAAGGATGCGACGCTGAGCCTCAGCGTGACCCCGCAAATTACGCCGGATGACCATATCAACATGCTAGTTGCGGCAAACCAGGATAGCGTGGGCGCCATATTTGGCGGCGTACCGAGCATCAATACCAAGAAGGTAAATACGGAAGTGCTGGTCGAAAACGGCGGTACGGTTGTGATCGGCGGCGTCTTTACCCAGGACATTTCCGATGCCACGCAGAAGGTTCCGCTGCTTGGGGATGTGCCAGTTGTCGGCTGGCTGTTCAAGAATAACACCAAGACGGACAACAAGTCGGAGTTGCTGATCTTTATTACCCCCAAGATCATGAAGGATGAGATGAGCCTGCGCTGATCTAGCAGATTTAATTAAGCACTGGCCCGGCCTAGTCCGGGCTTTTGTTTTTATCGTTTACAATTGCAGCATGCAAAACAGCCAGCTAATCAACCACCCCGAGGGGGATCGCAAGTTTCGGTCAGGCAACCTGATTCTGGTGGGCATGATGGGCTCGGGAAAGACCACCATGGGACGTGTGCTGGCCAGGCATCTTGGCAAGGCTTTTGTGGACAGCGACGAGGAAATCCAGAAGCGCACCGGCGTGACGATTCCGCATATTTTCGATGTCGAGGGCGAAGCCGGTTTTCGCCAGCGCGAAAGGGCAGCCATTTGCGATCTGGTGGGGCGCGACAACATGGTTCTGGCAACCGGCGGCGGGGCGGTGCTGCTGGAGTCGAACCGCGAGTTGCTGCAGCAGAACGGCATCGTTATCTATCTGAAGGCGAGCGCTCACGATTTGTGGCAGCGTACCCGCCATGACCGCAACCGCCCGCTGCTGCAAGCCGCCGACCCGTACGCCAAGTTGACGGAACTGTTCCAGCAGCGCGACCCCTTGTATCGGCAGGTCGCTGACATCGTCGTGCAGAGCGGCAAGCAGAGCGCGCATGCCCTGATGCTGCATCTCGCAGATGAAATTGAGGCATTCAGAAAAACCAGACAATGAAATTAGCCGGAAGATGATGCAAATACTGACAGTAGGATTGGGGGAGCGCAGTTATCCGATACACATCGGCAGCGGGCTGCTCGGACAGGCAGGGTTGCTGCAGGGCGTTTTGCCGCGTAAGCGGGCAGCCATCGTGACTAATGCGACGGTGGCGCCGCTGTATCTGGAAAAACTCCAGAAAACCCTGCAGGGCATTGATGTCAGCGCCATACCGGTTATCCTGCCGGATGGCGAAGAATATAAAAACTCCGCCACGCTCAACCTGATCTACGACGCGCTGCTGACCAACCGCTGTGAACGAACCACCCCGCTGATCGCGCTCGGCGGCGGCGTGATCGGCGACATGACCGGCTATGCCGCCGCGACCTATCTGCGCGGCGTGCCGTTCATCCAGATACCCACCACGCTGCTCGCGCAGGTGGATTCCTCGGTGGGAGGCAAGACTGGCATCAACCATCCGCTCGGCAAGAACATGATCGGTGCGTTCTACCAGCCGCAGCTGGTGCTGGCCGATACCGACACGCTGAACACCCTGCCGGACAACGAGCTTGCGGCGGGCCTCGCCGAGGTCATCAAATACGGCCTGATCCGCGACCTGCCGTTCCTCGAATGGCTGGAGCAGAACATGGACAAACTGCTGGCACGCGATACGGGCGCCCTGCAATACGCTATCGCGCGCAGCTGCCGGAACAAGGTCGAGGTCGTCGCGGCGGACGAACGCGAAAGCGGCGAGCGCGCCCTGCTGAACCTGGGGCACACCTTCGGACATGCGATCGAATCGGGCATGGGCTATGGCAACTGGCTGCACGGCGAGGGCGTCGCGGCCGGCACCATCATGGCGGCAGACTTGTCGCAGCGCCTCGGCTGGATCGGCGCGCAGGACGTGGCGCGCGTTCGCAGCCTGTTCGAACGCGCCAGGCTGCCCACCGTCGCCCCCGATCTGGGTGCGGCAAAGTATCTCGAATTGATGGAACTGGACAAGAAAGTGGAAGGCGGCAAGATGCGCTTCGTGCTGCTCAAGGAGCTCGGCCGCGCGGTGGTGTACGGCGATGTGCCCCCTGCCCTGTTGCGGCAGACCCTGGAAGCCTGCGTGCATGGCTGAGCCGATGGCTTGCGGCCTGGCTCCCTACGCCGTCAGCGAGGCCAATTCGCGCGGCCGGAAAATCGCTGAAGCCGCACCGCACGGCCGCAGCGAATTCCAGCGCGACCGCGACCGCATCATCCATTCCGGCGCGTTCCGCCGCCTCGAATACAAAACCCAGGTGTTCGTGAACCACGAAGGCGACCTGTTCCGCACCCGCCTGACCCACAGCATCGAAGTGGCGCAGATCGCCCGCTCCATCGCGCGCCGCCTGCGCCTGAACGAAGACCTCGCCGAAGCGATTTCCCTGGCGCACGACCTCGGCCACACGCCGTTCGGCCATGCCGGGCAGGATGCGCTGAATGCCTGCATGAAGGAATATGGCGGCTTTGAGCACAACCTGCAGTCGCTGCGCGTGGTGGACCTGCTGGAAGAACGCTATGCCGCGTTCGACGGGCTGAACCTCACCTTCGAGACGCGCGAGGGCATCCTCAAGCATTGCTCGCCAGACAAGGCAGTACAACTCGGCGAACTGGGCGAACGATTTCTGAAGAACCAGCGTCCTTCGCTGGAAGCGCAGATCGCCAACCTCGCCGACGAGATCGCCTACAACAACCACGACGTGGACGACGGCCTGCGCTCCGGCCTGATTACGCTCGAGCAACTCGCCACCGTGCCGCTGGTGGCGATGCATCTGCAGGAAGTGCGCCACGCCTTTCCCGCGTTGCCGGAGCGGCGCGTGGTGCATGAAACCGTGCGGCGCATGATCAACACGCTGGTGTCCGACCTGATCCAGCAGAGCGAACACAATATCGCCGTGTTGAAACCGGCCACGCTAGAGGACGTGCGCAGTACCGCGGCAATGATCGCCTTCAGTCCTGAGATGCATGAGCGGCAGCGCGTGCTGAAAAGCTTTCTGCATACCCATTTGTACCGCCACTATCGCGTGATGCGCATGAGCGTCAAGGCGCAGCGCATCGTCAGCGACCTGTTCGGCATCTTCATGGCGGACGGCCGCCTGCTGCCGCCGCAATTCCAGCCGGCCGCCGGGCAGACGGAGCCGGAGCGCGCACGCGCGGTGGCCGACTATATCGCCGGTATGACCGACCGTTATGCCATCCGCGAACACCGCCGCATTTTCGCGGCGGAGGAGATGCCGGGTGGCTTTTGACACCCCCTCGCCCAAGGCTACGAAGTCAACTTGTGGCAAGCAGATATTGCGGCTAGAATGCCTCCCCCATTTTTCCCGACCTGCGGGCGTGGATGTTTATGGGTGAAATTTACAAGCAAGCACTTAACTGATTGGAGACGACATGGCAGCGGCGTTGGGAGAGAAAATCGAAACGATCTATCAGCAGGTCAAGGCGAGGAATCCTGGAGAGGATGAGTTTCATCAGGCCGTCCATGAAGTGCTCGAGTCGCTCGGCCCTGTGCTCGTCAAATATCCGGAATTCGCCGACCAGAAGATTATCGAACGCATCTGCGAACCCGAGCGCCAGATCATCTTTCGCGTGCCATGGCAGGATGACAAGGGGGTCGTCCACATCAACCGCGGTTTCCGCGTCGAATTCAACAGCGCCATCGGCCCCTACAAGGGCGGCCTGCGCTTTCACCCATCGGTCTATCTCGGCATCATCAAATTCCTGGGTTTCGAGCAGATATTCAAGAATGCGCTCACCGGCATGCCGATTGGAGGCGGCAAGGGCGGTTCCGACTTCGACCCGAAGGGCAAGTCTGACAATGAGATCATGCGCTTCTGCCAGAGCTTCATGACCGAACTCTACCGGCACCTCGGCGAATACACGGACGTCCCTGCGGGCGATATTGGCGTTGGCGGCCGCGAGCTTGGCTATTTGTTCGGCCAGTACAAACGGATCACCAATAAGTACGAGTCTGCGGTGCTGACCGGCAAGGGGATCAGCTGGGGCGGCTCCCTCGTCAGGACGGAGGCGACCGGGTATGGCGCCGTCTATTTCGTGCGCGAGATGCTCAAGGCGCGCAAGGATACGATTGAGGGCAAAACCTGCGTGGTTTCCGGTTCCGGTAATGTCGCGATCTACACGATCGAGAAGCTGAACCAACTCGGCGCCAAAGTTGTCGCCTGTTCCGACTCGAATGGCATCATCGTCCATGAGAAAGGGATAGACCTTGATCTCGTCAAGAGACTCAAGGAGGTCGAGCGGCGCAGGATCGCCGACTATGCAAATTATCACAAGGACGCGAAATATATAGCCGGGGGCAATATCTGGGACATCCCCTGCCAGGTTGCGATGCCTTCCGCGACGCAGAACGAACTCAACGGCAAGGATGCGCAGACGCTGATCAAGAACGGCTGCATCGCTGTCGGCGAAGGCGCGAACATGCCCACCACGCCGGAGGGCGTCAAGATATTCCTCGATGCGAAGGTCGCCTACGGCCCGGGCAAGGCCGCCAATGCCGGCGGCGTGGCGACCTCGGCGCTCGAAATGCAGCAGAACGCCAGCCGCGATGCCTGGTCGTTCGAGTTCACCGAGAACAAGCTCGACCAGATCATGACCAACATCCATGAAAACACCTATCAAACGGCGGAAGAGTTTGGCGCAACGGGCAACTATGTCGTTGGTGCAAATATCGCCGGGTTCATGAAGGTTGCCAAGTCGATGGTGGCGCTCGGCCTGATCTAGCCTGATGGAGGATCAGGAATTGCCGGATAGTTGAAGTGTTGCCCCATCCGGGGAACAATGACCGGTGATGATGGGTGGTAGGTGAATTTGTCTCCGCACGTCGCCGACTGCTGTTTGCTTTAATGTTTCGATCAAGGAATGCCGTGAGCTTCTCTGTTTCTCCCTCGCAACAAGGTCTGTACGATCCACGCCAGGAGCGCGATGCCTGCGGAGTCGGGTTCGTCGCGCATATCAAGGGTAAGCCGAGCCATGACATGGTACGCCAGGGCTTGCAGATACTGGAAAACCTGACCCATCGCGGGGCGGTGGGCGCCGATCCGCTGGCCGGCGACGGCGCGGGCATCCTGCTGCAGATCCCCGATGCGTTCTTCCGCGCACAGTGTGCAGCACAAGGCATCGTATTGCCGGAGGTGGGCAGCTACGGCGTGGGGATGCTGTTCCTGTCGCGCGACGCCTCGATCCGTGCAGCCTGCGAGCAGATCCTTGCCGACAAGATCGCCGCCGAGGGGCAGCAGCTGCTGTGCTGGCGCGACGTGCCGGTGGACGGCTCAGGCCTCGGCGAGAGCGTCAGGAACTCGGAGCCCGTCGTGCGCCAGGTGTTCATCGGACGCGGTGCAAATTGCCCCGATGCCGATGCGTTCGAGCGCAAGCTGTTCGTGATCCGCAAGATCGTGCAGCACGAGGTGCGGCGGAGCCTCGGAGGCTCCCAGAGCCTGTATGTTCCTTCGCTGTCGTCGCGCACCATCGTCTACAAGGGCATGCTGCTCGCCGGCCAGGTCGGCAAGTATTACCTCGACCTGCAGGACAAGAGTGTGGCCAGCGCGCTGGCGCTGGTGCACCAGCGCTTCTCCACCAACACCTTCCCGACATGGGTGCGAGCGCATCCGTTCCGCATGATCGCGCACAACGGCGAGATCAACACGGTGCGCGGGAACGTGAACTGGATGGCCGCGCGCCATGCGGCGATGTCCTCGAAGCTGCTCGGCGAAGACCTCGACAAGCTCTGGCCGCTGATCGTGGAAAACCAGTCCGATTCTGCCTGTTTCGACAACGCGCTGGAACTGCTGGTGATGGGAGGCTACTCGCTGCCGCACGCGATGATGATGCTGATTCCGGAGGCCTGGGCGGGTAATCCTCTGATGGACGAGGAGCGCCGTGCCTTCTACGAATACCACATGGCACTGATGGAGCCGTGGGACGGCCCTGCCGCCGTGGCGTTCACCGACGGGCGCATGATCGGCGCGACGCTGGACCGCAACGGCCTGCGTCCGGCGCGCTACCTGATCACCGACGACGACCTGGTGCTGATGGCGTCCGAGATGGGCGTGCTGGACATCCCGCAGCACAAGATCGTCAAGAAATGGCGCCTGCAGCCGGGCAAGATGTTCCTCATCGACATGCAGGCCGGGCGCATCGTCGAGGATGCGGAGCTCAAGAGCCAGCTTGCGAAGGCCAAGCCATACCGCCAGTGGGTCGAGCAGTCGCGCTATTTCCTCGGCGACCTGCCCGAAGTCAAAAGTGAGACGAAGCTCAACGCCTCGTTGCTGGATACCCAGCAGGCGTTCGGTTATTCGCAGGAAGACCTCAAGTTCATCCTCGCGCCGATGATCGCGAGCGGCGAGGAGCCGATCGGTTCGATGGGCATCGACGCCGCGCTGCCGGTGTTGTCGAACAGGAACCGCTCGCTCTTCGATTATTTCCAGCAACTGTTCGCGCAGGTGACCAATCCGCCGATCGACCCGATCCGCGAGGAAATCGTCATGTCGCTGATCTCGCTCATCAGCCCAAACCCCAACCTGCTTGGCATCGACGAGACCGAGCCGACGCCACGGCTGGAGACGCACCAGCCGGTTCTCCCGCCTGCCGACATGGCGAAGCTGAAGCATATCGAACAGTTGAGCAACGGCACGTTCCGTTCCATCGTTGTGGACATTACGGCACCGGCAGATGACGGGACGGCTGGCATGGCGCGGGCGCTTGACGCGGTTTGTATCCGGGTAGAGCGGGCGGTGAGGGAAGGTTACAACGTGATCATCCTTTCCGACCGCGCCGTGAGCCGCGAGCGCGCTGCGATTCCGTCGCTGCTCGCCTGCTCCGCCGTGCATCAACATCTGGTTCGCACGGGATTGCGCACCTCGGTCGGGATGGTGATCGAGACCGGCGCTGCGCGCGAAGTGCATCATTTTGCGGCCCTCGCCAGCTACGGTGCAGAGGCGGTGCATCCCTGGCTCGCCTTCGAGACCGCGGACACACTGGCCAGCCGGACCTCCGGTGCGATCACGCCAGCTGAGGCCCAGAAACGCTATATCAAGGCGATCAATAAGGGGCTGATGAAGGTGATGTCCAAGATGGGTATCTCCACCTACCAGTCCTATTGCGGCGCGCAGATTTTCGAGGCGATTGGTCTCAATGCGGAATTCGTCGAGAAATATTTCACCGGCACGTCGACCCAGATCGAGGGCATCGGCCTTGGCGAAGTCGCCGAAGAGGCGTTGCGCACCCACCGCGCCGCCTTCGGCAGCGACCCGGTGCTGGCCAACGCGCTCGACGCGGGCGGCGAGTATGCCTGGCGCACACGCGGCGAAGAGCACATGTGGACGCCGGACACCATCGCGAAGCTGCAGAACGCCACGCGCACCAACAGCGCCGCGACCTTCAAGGAATATTCGAAGCTCATCAACGAGCAGGCGGGCAAGCTGAAGACGCTGCGCGGCCTGTTCGAGGTCAAGCAGGCTGGAAAAACGGTGCCGATCGAGGAAGTCGAACCGGCGAAGGAGATCGTCAAGCGCTTTGTCACAGGCGCGATGTCGCTCGGCTCGATTTCAACCGAGGCGCATACCACGCTGGCGATCGCGATGAACCGCATTGGCGGCAAATCCAACACCGGCGAGGGCGGCGAGGATGCGGCGCGCTCCAGGCCGTTCGGGGGCGGCGAGATGCTGTCCGACATCATCGGCAAGAACCGCATCGCCAGAGACCACGAACTCAAGGAAGGCGACTCGCTGCGCTCGCGCATCAAGCAGGTGGCTTCCGGCCGTTTCGGCGTGACCGCCGAATACCTCGCGAGCGCCGACCAGATCCAGATCAAGATGGCGCAGGGCGCGAAGCCAGGCGAGGGCGGGCAGTTGCCCGGCCACAAGGTGACCGAATACATCGCCAAGCTGCGCTTCTCGGTGCCGGGCGTCGGCCTGATCTCGCCGCCGCCGCACCACGACATCTATTCGATCGAGGACCTCGCGCAGCTCATCCACGACCTGAAGAACGCCAATCCTTCCGCGTCGATCTCGGTCAAGCTGGTTTCCGAGGTCGGCGTGGGCACGGTCGCGGCCGGCGTGGCCAAGACCAAGGCGGACCACATCGTGATCTCCGGCTTCGACGGCGGCACCGGCGCGTCGCCGATCTCCTCGATCAAGCACACCGGCACGCCGTGGGAACTCGGCCTGGCGGAGGCGCAGCAGACGCTGGTGCTGAACCAGTTGCGCGGCCGCGTCCTGCTGCAGGTGGACGGCCAGATCAAGACCGGGCGCGACGTGCTGATCGGCGCGCTGCTCGGCGCGGATGAATTCGGCTTCGCGACCGCGCCGCTCGTGGTGGAAGGCTGCATCATGATGCGCAAGTGCCACCTCAACACCTGCCCGGTGGGCGTGGCCACGCAGGATCCCGAGCTGCGCAAGAAATTCACCGGCCAGCCGGAGCATGTGGTGAACTTCTTCTTCTTCATCGCCGAAGAAGTGCGCGAATACATGGCGCAACTCGGTATCCGCAAGTTTGACGACCTGATCGGGCGCAGCGACCTGCTCGACGTGAGGCAGGGCATCGCGCACTGGAAGTCGCAGGGGCTGAATTTTTCAAGAATCTTCCACCAGCCGGACATGCCGGACAGCGTGGCTCGGCGTCATGCCGAAGCACAGGATCACGAGCTGGAGAAGGCGCTGGACAACGCCCTGATCGCCAAGGCGCAGGGCGCGCTGAACCACAGGAAGCCGGTGGCCATCGAGAGCGGGATCGCCAACGTGAACCGCACCGTCGGCACGATGCTGTCGCATGAGGTCGCGAAGCGCTACGGCCAGGCGGGACTGCCGACCGACACCATCAGCGTGAAGTTCGGCGGCACTGCGGGGCAGAGCTTCGGCGCGTTCCTCGCGCACGGCATTTCGTTCGAGTTGCGCGGCGAGGGCAACGACTACGTCGGCAAGGGGCTGTGCGGCGGACGCATCGCGATCATGCCGCCCAAGGACGCGAAGATTGCCTCGCACGAGAACATCATCGTCGGCAACACCGTCCTGTACGGCGCGACTTCCGGCGAGTGTTACTTCAGCGGCGTGGCCGGCGAACGTTTCGCGGTGCGCAACTCTGGCGCCGTCGCGGTGGTGGAAGGCGTGGGCGATCACGGCTGCGAATACATGACCGGCGGCATGGTCATCGTGCTCGGACAGACCGGGCGCAACTTTGCCGCGGGCATGTCCGGCGGCGTGGCCTTCGTGCTCGACGAGGACGGTGGCTTCGAGAAGCGCTGCAACCTCGCGATGGTGGAGCTCGAACCCGTACCCGCCGAGGCAGAGGCCAGCGAGACAGGCGAAGTCGAGGCGCACGGTCGCGTGCATTTCAACCACCTCAACCGGGCTGACGAGCAGGTGCTGCGCGAGTTCATCCGCAACCACTGGCAGCATACCGGCAGCGCGCGCGCCAGAGATATCCTGGACAACTGGGCGCGATACCTGCCGAAATTCATCAAGGTCATGCCGACCGAATACCGTCGTGCCCTGCAGGAGATTGCGGCGCAGCAGAAGGAGGCCGCATAGTGGACACCCCTATAAATTCGTTTTGCGGGCGAATCGCGGCGTCGCGTGCTCGCTCGTTCCTCGCCTATCCGTTCGATATGTCTCGTCGCTCGCTGCGCGGCTCCTTGCGCTTCATCCCGCAAAGCCAAATTTCTAGAGGTGCCCACAATGGGTAAGATTACCGGATTCATGGAATTCCAGCGGCAGCATGAGGATCACCTGCCGGTGGAGAAACGGCTGAGGAATTACCGCGAGTTCACGCTGCATCTGAGCGACGAGCAGGCGAAGATACAGGGTGCGCGCTGCATGGACTGCGGCATCCCTTTTTGCACCAGCGGCTGCCCGGTCAACAACATCATCCCGGACTGGAACGACTTGGTGTACCGCGGCAACTGGCGCGAGGCGCTGGATACGCTGCATTCCACCAACAACTTCCCCGAGTTCACCGGGCGCATCTGTCCCGCCCCCTGCGAGGCGGCCTGTACGGTGAACATCGACGGCGACGCAGTGGGCATCAAGTCTATCGAACACTTCCTCATCGACAAGGGCGGCGAGAACGGTTGGGTGGTGCCGCAGCCCGCGGCGAAGAAGACCGGCAGGAAGGTCGCGATCGTCGGCTCGGGCCCCGCCGGCCTCGCGGCCGCTCAGCAGCTGGCGCGTGCGGGCCATGCGGTGACCGTGTTCGAGAAGAACAGCCGCGTCGGCGGGCTGCTCCGGTACGGCATTCCGGACTTCAAGCTCGACAAGCGTCTGATCGACTGGCGCATGGCGCAGCTTGCGGCCGAGGGAGTGAAGTTCCAGACCGGTACCTTCGTCGGTAAGGAGAAGCCGGGCCGGGGTGTCGCGAACGACGCGCAGAAGACGATCTCCCCGGAAGCCTTGCTGAAGAAGTTCGATGCAGTGATCCTTGCGGGCGGTTCGGAACAGCCGCGCGACCTGCCGATTCCCGGGCGCGAGCTTAAGGGCGTGCACTACGCGCTGGAGTTCCTGATCCCGCAAAATAAGGAAGTGGCCGGCGACGGCAAGAACCCGATCAGCGCGAAGGGCAAGCATGTGGTGGTGATCGGCGGCGGCGACACCGGCTCCGACTGCGTCGGCACCTCGAACCGCCACGGCGCGGCTTCGGTGACGCAGATCGAGGTGATGCCGCGCCCGCCCGAGCAGGAGAACCGTTTTCTGGTGTGGCCGAACTGGCCGATGAAGTTGCGCACCTCCAGCTCGCATGAGGAAGGCTGCTCGCGCGACTGGGCGATCGCCACCAAGGAATTTGTCGGCGAGAAGGGCGTGCTCAAGGCCATCAAGGCGGTGCGCGTCGAGTGGAAGGACGGCAAGATGAGCGAGATCGCGGGCAGCGAGTTCGAGCTGAAGGCCGACCTGGTGTTCCTGGCGATGGGCTTCACCAATCCGCTGCAGCAGGTGCTGGACGCGTTCGGTGTGGAGAAGGACGCGCGCGGCAACGCCAAGGCAACGACCGACGGTGCGGGCTGTTACAAGACCAGCGTAAACAAGGTGTTTGCGGCGGGCGACATGCGCCGCGGACAGTCGCTGGTGGTGTGGGCGATCCGCGAAGGCCGCCAGTGTGCGCGGGCGGTGGACGAGTTCCTGATGGGCTCGTCGCTGCTGCCGCGTTAGAAAGCAAGTTGTCCGCAGAATGTACCAATGACGCGGAATTTTGAATCTGTTTACTCTGCGTAATCTGCGGACAAAATATTTAGGTAATTGCCAATGAACTTTAAGCTAAAGAACGACACCTTCCTGCGCGCTTTGCTGCGCCAGCCGACCGACTACACCCCCGTATGGATGATGCGCCAGGCCGGCCGCTACCTGCCGGAATACCGCGCTACGCGCCAGCGCGCCGGCAGCTTCCTCGGCCTGTGCAAGAGCCCGGACTTCGCCACCGAGGTCACGCTGCAACCGCTGGACCGCTTCCCGCTGGATGCCGCGATCCTGTTCTCCGACATCCTCACCGTGCCGGACGCGATGGGGCTGGGGCTGTATTTTTCTGAAGGCGAAGGCCCGAAGTTCGAGCATCCGCTGAATGACGAAGCGGCGATCAAGGCCTTGCGCGTGCCGGACATTGGTACAGACCTGAAATACGTCACCGACGCCGTGACGCAGATCCGCAAGGCGCTCGACGGACGCGTGCCGTTGATCGGTTTCTCCGGCAGCCCGTTCACGCTGTCCTGCTACATGGTCGAGGGCGGCGGCAGCGATGACTACGCCAAGGTGAAGACCCTGATGTACAACGAGCCGAAGCTGATGCACCACATCCTCGGCGTCACCACCAGGGCGGTGATCGCCTACCTGAACGCGCAGATCGAAGCCGGCGCACAGGCGGTGATGATTTTCGATTCCTGGGGCGGCGTGCTGTCGCATGCGGCATTCCACGAGTTCTCGCTGGCCTATACCCAGCGCATCGTCGATGGCCTGATCAAGGAGAAGGACGGCGTGCGCATCCCGTCCATCGTGTTCACCAAGGGCGGCGGCCTGTGGATCGAGAGCATCGCCGACAGCGGCTGCGATGCCGTCGGCCTGGACTGGACCATGGACATCGGCGTCGCCCGGCAGAAAGTCGGCGACAAGGTCGCGCTGCAGGGCAACATGGATCCCGCCGTGCTGTTCGCTTCAAAGGATGCGATCCGCACGGAAGTCGAGCGCATCCTCGCCAGCTACGGCTACGGCAGCGGCCACGTGTTCAATCTCGGCCACGGCATTTCGCAGCACGCCAACCCGGAACATGCGGCGGCGCTGATTGCGGCGGTGCACGAGTTGAGCAGAAAGTATCACTAAGCTCATAGCTTGAACAAAAAGCCGCAGGCACTCCCTGCGGCTTTTGCATTTCTGCGACAATCGCTGCGTTATCCTGTTTGAAAAATATGCCTATCGTCCGCATCGCCCTCGATGTCCCGCTGCCCACCCTGTTCGATTACACGGTGGCGGAGGAGGTCGCCGTCGGTCAGCGCGTGACCGTGCCGTTCGGGCGCAGGCAGATGGTCGGGGTGGTGATGGAGATTGCGGCTGCTTCGGAGATGACGCTGGAGCGCATCAAGCCGGTGCGGCAGGTGCTGCACGACAGCCTGCCGCTCTCGGCGGCATTGCTCGATCTGCTGCGCTTTTGCAGCGATTATTACCGCTATCCTATTGGCCAGACGGTGCTGGCGGCGTTGCCGACGAAGCTGCGTTCGGACAAGCCCGTCATCGGCAAGCCCGCATTGAGTTATCGCCTCACTGTCAGCGGCATGGCGCTCGATCTCGAATCTTTTCCGAAACGCAAGGTGGTGCAGCGGCGCCTCCTCGCGAGGCTCGCCGAAGGGCCTTACCATCTTGCGCAACTCAAGAGCCTGTCGGCGACGGCGGGGGCGCAGTTGAAGGCGCTGGTGGCGGAGGGGTGGGTCGAGAGTTTCGCACGTCCTGTAGGCCCACTCCTCAATCCTCCCCCGATGCCCTCTCCTCAATCCTCTCCCGCAAGCGGGCGAGGAGGCGAACGAGAAAGGCAATCTCCAATCCCTGCGGGAGAGGAGGTAAACGTGAAAGGCCATATTTTTCATGGTGCGCACACGCTGACCGGCGAACAGCAGTGCGCGGTGGATGCGGTCAGTGCGGCGCAGGGCTATGCCTGTTTCCTGCTGCACGGCGTTACCGGCAGCGGCAAGACCGAGGTGTATGTACATCTGATGCACCAAGTGCTTCAGCAAGGCGGGCAGGTGTTGCTGCTGGTGCCGGAGATCAATCTCACGCCGCAACTGGAAAATTATTTCCGCAGCCGCTTCCCCGATGTAAACCTGATCAGCCTGCACAGCGGCCTGAACGAAGGCGAGCGGCTGCACAACTGGCAGCAGGCGCAGTCGGGCGCCGCGCAGATCGTGCTCGGCACACGCCTCGCGGTGTTCGCCGAATTACCTAACCTGGCACTGATCATCGTGGACGAGGAGCACGACGGTTCGTTCAAGCAGCAGGACGGGCTGCGCTATTCGGCGCGCGATGTGGCAATCTTTCGCGCAAATCAAAAAAAAATACCCATCGTGCTGGGCTCGGCGACGCCGTCGCTGGAGAGCTATCACAACGCACAGAGCGGGCGCTACCGCATGCTCAGGCTGACCGGGCGTGCGCTCGCTGAGGCACGCCTGCCTGCGGTGCGCTGCGTCAACATCAACCAGACCGCGATGCATCACGGCGTCAGCGAAAACCTGCTGCGCGAGATCGGGCAGCGCATCGAGCGCCGCGAGCAGAGCCTGCTGTTCATCAACCGGCGCGGTTATGCGCCGGTGCTGATGTGTACCGGCTGCGGCTGGCTATCCGGTTGTAAGCACTGCGCGGGCAAGATGGTGCTGCATCTCAATGACCGGCGGCTGCGCTGCCATCACTGTGGCTATCAGGTGCGTGTGCCGCATGCGTGCCCGGACTGCGGCAACGCCGATCTGCATCCGGTCGGCAGCGGCACGCAGCGCGTGGAAAGTGTGCTGCAGGAACGCTTTCCGGAGGCGCGCATCCTGCGGGTGGATCGCGATAGCACGCGCAGCAAGCGCGCCTGGCAGAGCATGCGCGAGCAGATTCACGCCAATGAAGTGGATATACTGGTCGGCACGCAGATGCTCGCCAAGGGGCACGATTTCCCCGCGCTGACGCTGGTCGGGGTGCTCAACCCGGATGGTGCGCTGTACAGCAGCGATTTCCGCGCGGCGGAGAAGCTCTTCGCGCAGCTGGCGCAGGTGGCGGGGCGTGCCGGGCGTGCCGACAAGCCCGGCGAGGTGCTGATCCAGACTGCCTTTCCCGATCATCCGTTGTTTCGTGCGCTGCAGGCCCATGATTTCGAGGGCTGGGCGGCGGCACAGCTCGCCGAGCGCCAACTGGCGGGTTTCCCGCCGTTCATCTATCAGGCGATGTTGCGCGCCGAGGGGAGGAGTGAGGCAGAAGTCTATGCGTTCCTCAATCAGGCCCGCGCCGTTGCGGTCTCTTTTCGCCATGCCGTAGAAGTCTTCGGCGTGGTGCCCGCCGCGCTGCCGCGCCGCGCCAGCCATACCCGTGCGCAGCTTCTGGTGCAAGGCGCGAAGCGCAAGGACCTGCAGCAATTTCTGCGTGCCTGGCAGCCCTTGCTGGATGAATTGCCCATGCAGAAGCTGCGCTGGTCGCTGGATGTCGATCCGCTGGAGTTTTAGAAAACCCTGCTTCGGAGTCGAGCTATCCGAAAGAACTAGTTCTTTTTTTCCGTCTACCCTGTTCTTTAGAGGTATAGGAACACCACGCATGCAGGCTTAGTCTGCAACATGTGCGGCTCGGTAAAGGCATCGTGGCGGCACAACAATAATTTGTGGCTTGGGTGGAGGGGCTATATTGCTGTTTCAGGGGCTTCGTGGCGTGTTTGTACGCCATGGTTTCGGCATGGCAGCAAAAACTTGACCTATATCAAAAAGTATCCTGTACCCATCCAATAGAGTGACGTTTCGTCAGGACTAGGTTAGTCAAAAACTAGGGCGGTTTAGGTTGAGTCGAAAACCAAAAAAGGGAAGATTATGCACAAGCACATAGTTCGTTTATTGACACTGGTTGCGATAATTGCAGTGGTTGCCACAACTGCAAAATTCATGGCCATCCAGGATACGTTTCACCAATACGGGCACTACCGCGGCGCTTCAGTCGCGCAAATTGCGGCCAAGCTACCTAAACATCAGGGCTCTGCATCCTGCCAGTCCTGCCATAAGGAAATCTATGCCGAATGGTCGTCCGGCATACACCAGAAAGCCAACAAGGATGGCAAGGTGGTGGGTACAGTTGTTAAATCGGGCGTCAATTGCGAGGTCTGCCACAACGGCCCTGCGGGTAATCACCCGTCCAAAGATGCTATGCCGCTTTCCACCGAGGACCAAGTGACCACCATCACTCACCTCAAACATACGACACACCCAGCCAATGTGGCGGACAGGAACCTGATGCGTGATCCGGAAGACATGCGGGTTCTGTGCACCAACTGCCATGAGAAAATAGCAGGGCGTCCTTTGAGGGGCAGGGATGAGGGCGGTGTGCCGCAGGTTGTGGTCGATGGTCATGGAGGCAAAGCGCAGTGCACCTCCTGCCACAACCCGCATTCGCCCAGGATCAGTTTTGCCGCTATCCCGAGACCGCCTGTGGATCCAACAACCGGCAAGGCACTTCCAGTGAGCGCAGCAAAGGCGGGAGATGCGGGTGCAGGAAAATCTGTAGCGGCGGCTTGTGCTGCATGCCACGGCAATTCCGGAGCCAGCGTCAATCCGGAATGGCCGAATCTGGCCGGCCAGAATGGCGATTATCTGGTCAATTCGCTTAAGGCCTTCAAGGAAGGGGCACGCAAAAATGATTTGATGAGCCCCATGGCGGCTGGCTTGAGCGATGCCGATATGCGTAATGTGGCAGCCTATTTCTCCAGGAATAGCTGCAGTGTGACCGGCGGCGACAAGGATAAGGCAGCGCTGGGCAAGGCCAAGGCAGCGGCAGCAGGTTGCGCGGCATGCCACAACTCCGGTGGCCTCAATAAACCCGGCGCCTCTGGAATTGCCGGCGCGCAGGTATGGCCGAACCTGGCCGGGCAGAATGCAGGATATCTGGCTGTTGCACTCAAGTCATTCCAGGATGGCAGCCGCAGCCATGCGGTCATGTCAAGCGTGGCGAAGACCCTGAGTGCTTCCGATATCGATAACTTGGCGGCTTACTACGCCACTGCGAGCTGCAAATGAATAAGTTACCTAGCGAGGGAAAAATGACTACTCAGGATACGAAAATAGAAAAAGAAGCGGGCGATCTGTCACGCCGCGACTTCTTGGGCTTGTTGGGTAAAGGCGCAGCATGTGCCGGAGCGTTGGTCGGTACCGGCAGCGCGCTGGCTTCGGCTGGCGGAGGCGCCGCAAATCCTCTTGGGGGTGTCGGACCGACATTCCAGCAGGCACCGGAGCAATACGCCGAGGCGCGCAAGAATCCGCCCAAGATACCCAACTACAACTGGACTGAGCACAAGTGGGCGTTCGGCGTCGATGTTGATCGTTGTATCGGCTGTTTGCGCTGTGTGGAAGCCTGCAAGATGGAAAACAGTGTGCAGATGGACAGGAACCACACCCGTACCTGGGTTGAGCGTTACGTCTATCTGGAAGGCGAAAAACATGCGCACGTCGACAGCATCCATGATCTCAAGAACGTGGTGGCTGGCAGCAATGAGACCAGGTTCAAGTTCGACGATCGCTACAAGGATCAAAAGGTCGAAAAAGCGTTTTTCGTGGCCAAACTGTGTAACCAGTGCGAGAAGCCATCGTGTGTTCAGGTCTGTCCGACCGGCGCTACCTATAAGGCAGTGGACGGCCCGGTATTGATCGACACGAAATACTGTATCGGTTGCCAGTATTGTGTCCAGGCCTGCCCGTACGGCGCACGCAGTTTGAATCATGAAAGAGGCACCGCCGAGAAGTGCAACTGGTGCTACCACCGTATTACCAAGGGGATGCAGCCCGCCTGCGTCGAGGTATGTCCGACCGGCACGCGGATTTTCGGCGATCGCTTGGATCCGGAAAGCCCAGTCAGCCAGTTTATCGCCAAGAACAAGGTAAACGTGCTGCAGCCGGCTATGGGTAATTACCCCAATGTGTTTTACAAAGGGTTAGATAAGGAGGTTTTCTAAAATGGAAAAAGATGTCTTTTATCACGTAGCCCCGTTTTCCGGATTCACGTTTCCGAACGAAACCGAGGTGCCGTGGAGCGAACTTATCGTAATCTATCCCTACATCACCGGGCTGGTTGCCGGCGCGTTTGTGGTGTCCAGTCTGCACCACGTGTTTGGCATGGAGCGTTTCGCACCAATCTCGAAATTCGCCCTGCTGACGTCGCTGTGCTTCATGTTCTTTGCGCCGACACCGTTGCTGTTCCATCTGGGTCAGCCGACGCGCGCACTGAATGCGGTTTTGACGCCGCACTGGACCTCGGCGATGGCGGCCTTCGGTTATGTCGCGGGCTTCTACATCTGTCTGCTGCTGCTGGAAACCTGGTTTTCGTTCCGCGCCGACATTGTCGCCTTGTCGAAATCCAGGACAGGCATCATGCAGAAGGTATACAAGGCGCTTACCCTGGGATCGGATGATGTGTCGCAGCGTGCGCTTGACACTGACCACACCATTGCGCGCAGGCTGGCGATGATAGGTATCCCCGGTGCATGCGGATTGCACGGCTACGTCGGGTTCCTGTTCGGCTCGCTGAAAACACGCGAATGGTGGTCGTCCGATCTGATGCCGATCATCTTCCTGTTGTCTGCCGTGGGTTCGGGCGTCGGCCTGCTGATCGTGATCTATGTGATTACCTCCTGGTGGCGCAAGAAGCCTACAGATGACGGTGCCATGCAGGGCCTGCTGTATGTATTGTGGACGGGTATCGTCATCGTGATGGTGATCGAGGCACTGGAAATGGTGCAAATGCTTTACAAGGCGCGCGAGGGTGTCGAAGGGGTCATGGATCTGGTTAATGGTCCGATCACGGTCGCCATGACGATTCAATGGGGCGGGTCGCTGCTGGCGCTGGTGATAACGTCGATAATGATGGTGAAAATGCCCAAGCCAAAAACCCTGCTCTTCTGGCTCTTCATCAGCGGCTTGTCGATGATGATCGGGGTGTTGGCGATGCGCTGGAACGTGGTGATTGGCGGGCAGGAATTGTCCAAGACCATGAGGGGCTTGATGACTTTCCATCCCGAGGTATTCGGGCGCGAAAGCCTGTTTACGGTCGCAACGCTCTTTACCGCACCGTTTGTTGTGCTGTATCTGGCACAAAAGCTGTTGCCGACGGTTTGGGAAGGCGAGCATCCCGAGCCCGAGAAGAGGGTGTTTGATATTCACAAGGCTATTTGATACACACGAAATAGCAAAAAAAGTATCTCTTGAAATCCCGCCGCAAGGCGGGATTTTTTTGCGCATAAATTTCAGCCGACAGGGTGTGTGCAACTCGAAGGGGAAGCAGCAAGCGATGCCATGGTTCCAGGCGTCGTCATGGGGAGTGTGGAAATGCTGCCGAGGCCGTGTGACAGCCGCCCCTGGTCTAAACTCAGGAGCTAATCCGGATCGACCCGATCCGAAAACCAGACAGGCAATTTACAAAGTGGGAGTGTATGCTTTTGCGAAGGGCTGGAAGGTTTTGCCATCCAGATGTGATGGCACAGCCCGTGTTACTGCAGTTTCAGGTTACGGCGCTTCCCGGTAACATCAAACATTCACAGCTTCACGGGCTGTAAAGTGCTGCTTTTCATTAATACGAAAAATGCCCTTGCGAGAACACATAAAACAGGAAATAAATAATCGGGAAAATAACAAGGGGAATCCTGACAATAGTAAGCAAATCTTTCATCATTCTTCAAACTCCTTAAAACGATCAAAAGCCGAAATGGCGCCCCGATTATACTGCACGAATATGAATTTTTCATCTCGAAAATGCGGGATTTTTCGCATGAAATGAGGGCGGGGGAAGCTGCCCGCGAATTGTGCCTCTCGGGCGGTTTTCTGTTAGCATTTAACCGGCCGGCGGAGGGACCGGTTGCGCAATTTTTAGACACCTCCCATGCCATTCTTGCGGTTTCACAGGGCAGGGCGAAAATTTCCCCGTGCTTTGCATGTCGGAGAGTTTCGCCAACTCCATTTCTGGATCGATTGATCAGGGATATTTGATCCGCCCCTTCTTTTACGACGGTAGCTTGCAAAAAACAGGAGAAACAAAATGAAAGAGCTGACTTGGTCGAACCTGGAGAATCTCGCCTTGCCCGTCAAGGCCTTGTTTACCGGCTATCTTCTCGTCATCGGCTTGGGCTTGCTCATGTCCGGCGCGCAAATCATGCTGACCCACGGCATGGCGGACGGCAAGCCCGGATTGTCGCTGGATGACATCGTCTACAGCTATTACGGCAATCGCGAAGGCTCGAAGCTGGAGGCCAAACTCAACGGCTCGATGAAGGATTACGCGCCCGGCGAGGCCAGGCTGGCCATGATCAAGTGGGCACGCGCGGGAGCGCCGGAAGGCGAGTGGGAGTCGAAGATCAAGCCGATCACCGAACAGCATTGCGTCGCCTGCCACGCCAACATGCCCGGCCTGGCCAAGGTTGGAGAGAAGGACGTCATGATCCAGGTGGCGGCAACCGACCGTGGGGCGAACATCACCAATCTGACCCGCGTTTCGCATATCCACCTGTTTGGCATTGCCTTCATCTTCTTCTTCGTCGGCCTGATCTTCAGCCTGGCAACCGGCTTCAGCCCGATCGTCAAATCGCTGCTGATTTTCACGCCGTTCATCTTCCTGATTATCGATGTTGCATCCTGGTGGCTGACCAAGATGAATCCGGGCTTTGCCTGGCTGGTGATGGTCGGGGGTGTAGGCTACAGCATCGCCTCGACGATCATGATTTTTTCGTCCCTCTACCAGATGTGCGTCAAGCCCTTCATGGCGAAAAAGGCCTGATCCGGAATCATTCCCCTCACCAATAGCACTTAGACATGGCGACAAATTTTCTTGACGCCGTCGCCGCCATCGTCGGCGGCGATGGCATCCTGAGCGGCGAGACCGCTGCACCCTATTATGCCGACAAACGCGGACGCTATTTTGGCAGTGCGCTGGCGGTGGTGTTCCCATCGGATACGCAGCAGGTCTCGGCAATAGTGGAGCTGTGCGCCGCGAGCCGGATCGCCATCGTGCCACAGGGCGGCAACACCAGCCTGTGCGGCGCATCGGTGCCGCTGGCCGAAGGTAGGCAGATCGTGCTCAACCTGTCGCGCATGAAGCGCATCCGCGCGATCGATGCGGTGAACTACACCATGACCGTCGAGGCAGGCTGCATCCTGGCCGATGCGCGTGAGGCGGCGGAGCAGCATGATCGCCTGTTCCCGCTCGAACTGACGGCGACCCTGAACCATTGCGAGATCGGCGGCAACCTGTCCACCAACGCCGGCGGCAACGGCGTGCTGCGCTATGGCAATGCGCGCGATCTGGTGCTCGGGCTGGAAGTGGTGCTACCCGACGGGCGCATCTGGAACGGCCTGCGCAGCCTGCGCAAGGACAACTCCGGCTACGACCTGAAGCACCTGTTCATCGGCGCGGAAGGCACGCTGGGCATCATCACCGCCGCCGTGCTCAAGCTGTATCCGCGCCCGCGATCTTCCGCCACCGCCGTCGTGGCCATTCCCGACCCCGCCCTCGCCGTGCGCCTGCTGGCGCATGTCCGCGCCGCCTGCGGCGACACCCTGAGCGCCTTCGAGCTCGTCTCGCGCAGCAGCCTGGACATCGTGTTCCGGCATGTTCCTGGCGTTGCCGAACCGTTCACAAAACACTACGAGTATTACCTGCTGATCCAGTCGGACGACATGCAGGCGCGCCCGCTGGATGGCGCGCTGCGTGACGCGATCACAAGTTTCGGTGCGGACATCCCGGAGTTTGCCGCCACCGCCGATGCCGCACAGGCGGCAAACTGGTGGAAGCTGCGCCAGAACATCAGCGATGCGCAGAAGCGTGAAGGCATCAGCATCAAGCACGACATCTCCGTGCCGGTCAGCCGTGTCGCGGAATTCATCGCGCGCGCCGATGCCGCCTTGCAGGGCGCTTGGCCCGGCGTGCGCATCGTCGCGTTCGGCCACATGGGCGACGGCAACATCCACTACAACGTCTCGCTGGCGGATGCCGAACGGAACAATACTTTCATCGAGCAGCATGAGGGCGCGGTGAACCGGCTGGTCTACGAAGTGGTGCGCGAACTCGGTGGCAGCATCAGCGCCGAGCATGGTCTCGGCCAGCTCAAACGCGCCACTATCCGCGACTACAAGGACCCGCTGGAGCTCGAACTGATGCGCAGCATCAAGCAGGTGTTCGATCCGCAGGGCCTGATGAACCCCGGCAAGGTGTTGTAGGTGGTTTTCTTGAATGGCTGTTCATCGGTGCGGATTCAGATGAATCCAGATTATTTCCACTTTGTGCTCAGGAGTAGACGTTCAACGTAGAGCTAACCGGTGCTGCGCAGCTTTATCGCGCAGCGTCCAGCGACCGAAGAGCGAGGTTGAGCGCCATGTCAGAAGTTCCATTTAGGCGCTCCAGTGCCCCAAAACCCATTCCCATTTTCTTGTGTTGTAGTCCCACCGCCAATGTGCCTTAACCCATTTTGTTTTTCCAATGGGACGCACTGTTTTCATATTCTGAAGGCGGTCAATTGGCTTCGGTGGCTTGGGTGGGTGAATCTTTTTGATGACCATAATGCTCTGCGGATTCAACCCGTCGATGCAACAAGTTGGTTAAATCGTTCAGCCGGTGTTTCGTAGTTTAGCGTCTTCCTTGGACGTTCATTTAGCTTCCTCGCCACGCCATTTAGCTGTGCTTGCGTGTATCCGGAGATGTCCATCCCTTTTGGGAAGTACTGTCTCAACAATCCATTGGTATTTTCATTCGTCCCGCGCTGCCAAGGATTCTGAGGGTCACAGAAATAGACCTTGATGTCGGTCGCCAAGGTAAAGCGCTTGTGGTCCGCCATCTCCTTACCTCGATCCCACGTCAGCGATTTGTAAAGTTCCTGCGGCAGCTTGTGAGCATGTTTGATCAATGCATTTATGACGGTCTCGGTATCTTTTCCTGCCACCTTCACCAACATCACATAGCGTGTCTGGCGCTCAACAAGTGTCGCAATCTGGCTACTTAAAGTCCCACACAGCAGGTCGCCCTCCCAGTGGCCTGGCACTGCCCGGTCTTCTGCCGTGGCCGGACGCTCGCTAATCGATACCGCATCGGTGATTCGGCCATGATTATCCGTCTTCTGCGTATGATGCCGCGAACGGCGCATGACTCGCGTGCGCCGCAGGTGGGCCAGAAGTTCCTTCTTCAATGCGCCTCTGGCCTGGATGTAGAGGCTGCGATAGATGGTCTCGTGTGACACCTGATAGTCCTCGTCATCTGGATAGGTGCATTTTAGCCATCCGGCAATCTGCTCCGGTGACCATGCCATTTTCAGTTTGCCTGCCACGATATGTGCCATCGCGCGGTTCTTCACCAGTTTACAAGGTTGGGGGCGATGCGCACGCTCCCAGGCAGCCTGGTCGGCCTGGCTTGCGCGATAGCTCTTTCGATCACCGTTACGTTCGATCTCTCGACTAATTGTCGAAGCGGCACGGCCAAGCTTCTTGGCGATAGAGCGGATTGAATCCCCTGCAACGACTGATCGAGAGATTTCTTCACGTTCAGACAAGGTTAGTGCCAGTCTCGAACGACGTCGAGGAATCGGCCGAATGCCGCCGGCCTCAGACAAAATTCGCTCGATTGATGAATGGTATCGATCAAACAGCTGCGCGATCTGCTGAAGGGAATCGCCTTTCTGCCAGCGATCCCACATCAGCGCCTTCTGGGATTCAGTGTAATGAATGCGAGGTCTTTGTTTCATCTGCAACACTCCTTTCGCTTTCGCAAAGTTTAGTGTGTTGCATCGACGGGTTGAATCCGCATCCCTTACAGGATTCCTGTGTTCTATTTAAACTTCGACTGGCCAGCGTGGCGCGAACGAATTAGCGGTTTCTTCGACTGAAATGATTCGCGTAACAACGAAAGAGCGAGTTCCTTGTTTCCCGATGTCGTAACAGTAGAACAACTCATGTCCACCTTTGAATCTATAGCTGTACGGTTCTGCTTCTCGGGTTTCAATGCTTCCATCCTCCTCGCGTGCCGTGAGGAGGACCGTGTGCAAATTCTTACCGGCTGACGCTATGATTTGTTTAATGTTCATGTGGCGCTCCCTGGGTTAAAACTTCTACGTGCAAGCTCTGGGGGGCGGAGCCGGCTTGCCGGCGTAGCGTCCCACTGGCGCGAAAGGTTAGGCCTCATATGCAACCTGATCGAGACGTTGTACCAGAAAACCAACAAACTCACGGCACTGTATTGCGTAGTCAGGCTGCATAGGGCGCTGCTGTCCATTAGCCTCTAAATCCCCTTCATGAGCGATTTGGTTACGCCGCTGAACGTAACCAGCAAGTCGACGTTTCAAGTGTTCTGTCGTTGTGTTTGGGCCAGGCCACAAATCGGAAACTGGCTCAAACATATTGTTGAAGCCGATAAGTCGGTAAGCCTCAATTATCTTGTCTGGAGCTTGAAATGACTGGAACTGTAAAAAGTTGTCCTCAAGCTTCTTCAGTAGCTGACCTATTGTGTCGTGGGCGAGCAGTATTGGCACTGCTTGTCGAAAGGTGTTCGCGTTTTTAACAGGCATGAGTAAGGCAAGTTGTTCCGCTAACGACTCGGGAATAATTGCACCAGGCGAGAATTGGTGTGGAAGCCGATCTTTGACGACACTGTGGACGTAAGTGTCCAGTGCGGATATGGTTGCGACAACTGCGGAGCGTGGGAGCCACAAGAGATCTTGGTTCGGCGCATCGAGCCGACCTCGCGCCCCCAGATTCCGGAAAACGCGTAGTTGCCGGTACATTGCCACGAGCTTATCAGAGGCATCGATGTTGCGATTGAACTGTTCCAGAGCGCTCATCATGCGGCCTAACAGTTATTGCAGAGCCCCATAGGTCCGGACATTTTTAATATAGAGACAGGCATTTTATCTTCCCATCCTTATGATTCTTAAGTGCTTATATATAGCTGCGTCTCTTTATTACATCAAAAAATGGAGACACAGGCTCCGAAGCGCATTGAACCACACTGACATGCGTAAATACATAGGCCGAAATAGCTAGATATTTCTGCCTAGTCTCGATGAATGAGGTTGTCCGGAAAGATGTTGTAAAGCAGCCATTACCCTCATTTGTTGAAAATGGCCGTTTTGGCCGAGGAACAGCCATTCGCCGGTAGCTTCCTGAAACCCGCCTAGCCGATCAGGTCGCGCAACGCCTCTTCCAGCGTCGGGAAGGCGAAGCGGAAGTGCGCCGCCATCATCTTTTGGGGCAGCATCCTCTGCCCTTCCAGCAGCATGTCGGCGGATTCGCCCATGGCCAGCTTCAGCATGGTGGCGGGGGCGGTGAAGGGCGCCGGGCGGCGCAAGGCCGCCGCCAGCGTCCGGGTGAATTCGGCGTTGGTGACCGGATTCGGTGCGGCCAGGTTGTACGGGCCGTGCATCTGGTCGTCGCGCAACAGCCTGAGCATCATCGCGATGTGGTCTTCGATATGCACCCAGCTTATCCACTGCCTGCCGTCGCCCAGCTTCGCGCCCAGCCCCAGCCGGAACGGCGGCAGCATGCGCGCCAATATGCCGCCGTCATTGCTCAGCACCGGCGCGGTGCGCAGCAGACAGACGCGCACCTTCGACACGTTACCGGCAGAGTCGGCCGTTTGCGGGAGAAGGTGCGATGCGCCCACTCCCGCACCAGACGGCTCCGCCGCACCGTGTTGTGGCCGCACTCCCAATTTTTCGGCGGCGCGCGCCGCGTTCTCCCAAGCCACGCAGAGCTCTGCGGCGAAGCCTGCACCGGCCGCCGATGTTTCGTCCAGCATGCGGTCGCCGCCGTTGCCGTAGTAGCCCACCGCCGAGCCGCTGAGCAGCACCGAAGGCTTGCACTCGGCGGCGGCGATGCGCCGCACCAGCTCTTCGGTGAGGGTGACGCGGCTGTCCCACAAGACCCGTTTGCGCTGCGCCGACCAGCGCTTGTCGATGATAGGCTCGCCCGTGAGGTTGATGACCGCGTCGAAAGTCATGTCGGGGCGCCAATCGGCGAGCGAGCTTAGGGCTTTGACTCCTGCGCCACACTTGGCCGGGACGGAAGCCGGGTTGCGGCTGAACACGGTCAGCTCATGCCCTTCCGCCAGTAACGCCTTGCAAAGATGCCGGCCGATCAGGCCAGTACCGCCCGTGATGAGTATGCGCATGGCTCCTCCCCCCAAGTTTGCGTATGCTGCCGGTCAGGCTATCCGAACATAGTTCGGATGGCAATAAGCAAAACCCGCTATGATTTCACCCATGCAAAATCCTGTTTCGACCAATGCCGGATTGCTCGCGCGCAGCCTGTCCGCCGTCTGGCACCCCTGCTCGCAGATGAAGCACTACGAGAGTTTCCCGCTGGTGCCGATCGCGCGCGGTCAGGGCGTGTGGCTGTATGACTGCGACGGGAAGCGCTACCTGGATGCGGTCAGTTCCTGGTGGGTGAACCTGTTCGGGCATTGCAACCCGCGCATCAACGCCGCGCTGCGCGACCAGCTCGAGACGCTGGAGCATGCGATGCTGGCGGGCTTCACCCATGAGCCGGTGGTACGGCTTTCCGAGCGGCTGCGCGAGCTGGCGCCAATCGGGCTGGGGCACTGCTTCTATGGTTCGGACGGCGCCTCGGCGACGGAGATCGCGCTGAAGATGAGCGCGCATTACTGGCGCAACAGCGGCCAACCGGGCAAGACGCAATTCATCAGCCTGGAGAACAGCTACCACGGCGAAACGCTGGGCGCACTGTCGGTGACGGATGTTGCGCTGTTCCGCGATGCCTACGGCGCGCTGATCCGGCAGCAGGCCACCGTGCCAACGCCGGACTGGCGCAAGGCCGAAGCGGGCGAGAGTGCCGAGGCCTATGCGCTGCGCTGCGCCGCCGCGCTCGAACGGCATTTGCAGCAGCACCACGCGCAACTCGCGGCCTTCATCGTCGAGCCGCTGGTGCAGGGCGCGGCGGGCATGGCGATGTACCATCCGGTCTATTTGAGCAAGGCGCGCGAGTTGTGCGATCAATATAACGTTCACCTGATCGCCGACGAGATCGCGGTCGGCATGGGGCGCACCGGCACGCTGTTCGCGTGCGAGCAGGCGTCACCCCTCTCCCTAACCCTCTCCCCCAAGGGGAGAGGGAATGAAAGCAGTGATGCGCTCCCCTCTCACGTTTACGGGAGAGGGGTTGGGGGAGAGGGAATAACACCGGATTTTCTGTGCCTCTCCAAGGGTATCACCGGCGGCTATTTGCCGCTGTCCGTGGTGATGACGCGCGACGAAATCTACCAGGCCTTCTACGCCGACGAGACGGCGCGCGGCTTCCTGCATTCGCATTCCTATACCGGCAACCCGCTGGCCTGCCGCGCCGCGCTCGCCACGCTGGATATTTTCGTGCAGGACGACGTGCTCGCCGCGAACCGCAGCAAGGCTGCGTCACTGAACGCAATGGCGCGGCCATTGTCCGAGCATCATGCGGTGCGCAACTGGCGCAACACCGGCATGATCTGGGCGTTCGAGGTCGAATCGCCGCATAAGGATTTCGCGCAGCGCTGCTTCGCGCTTGCGCTGCAAAACGAACTGCTGCTGCGCCCGATCGGCAACACCGTCTATTTCATGCCGCCGTATGTGATCGATGAAGAGGAGATGCAATTGCTGGTGACACGCACACGGGAAATCGTCGAGGAGCTGACATGAGGTGGCTGGCTGGCATTGCTGCGGCATTGCTGCTTGCATTCGATGCCTGTGCTGCCGCGCTGCCCGCAACGGTGACGCAGGCGCTGAAGCAGGCGGGCATTCCGCTTTCTAGTGTCGCCATCGAGGTGCGCGAGGCGCACGCGCACAGGCCGCTTCTCAACCTGAACGCAGACCGGCCGATGAACCCGGCTTCTACGATGAAGCTGCTCACCACCTATGCCGCGCTGGACATGCTCGGCCCGGCCTACAGCTGGAAGACCGAGGCTTGGCTGGACGGCGAACTGAAGGACGGCGTGCTGCACGGCAATCTGGTGCTGAAAGGCTATGGCGATCCGAAATTCACCCTCGAGCAATTCTGGCTGTGGCTGCGCGAATTGCGCGCGCGCGGCCTGCACGAAATTCGCGGCGACCTGGTGCTGGACCGCAGCTTCTTCGAGTTGCCGCCGCACGACCCTGCCGCCTTCGACAACGACCCGGTGCGCGCCTACAACGTCGGGCCGGACGCGCTGCTGCTGAACTTCAACACGCTGCGCCTGCGCTACCTGCCGAACGGCAACGGCATGAAGGTCATCAGCGAGCCGCCGCTCGAAGGCGTGAAGCTGGATAACCGGCTCGCGCCGCAATCCGCCCCCAAGGCATCCAGGAACGGCTGCGACAACTGGGATGACGGCGTCCTCGTGCAGCCGGATGGCGACAGCGTCGTCCTGCAAGGCGGCTACCCCGGCGAATGCGGCGAGCGCGAACAGCACCTCAGTGTGATGCCGCACACACGCTACGTGGAGGCGGTATTTCGTGCGCTATGGCAGGAACTCGGCGGTGCGCTGAAAGGAAAACAGCGCGAAGGCGTCGCGGGCGGCAACGCGCAACTCTTCTCGACACACCACTCCGAGCCGCTGAGCGCGGTCATCCGCGACATCAACAAGTTCAGCAACAACGTCATGGCGCGGCAGCTGTTCCTGACGCTGGGTGCAGCCGCGCAGGAGGGCGCCACCTCGACCAATCTCGAGCGCAGCACGCGAACCGTGCAGGGCTGGCTGCAGAAGCAGCAGCTTGATTTCCCCGAACTGGCGCTGGAAAACGGTGCGGGCCTGTCGCGCAGCGAACGAATCAGCGCGGCGCATCTCGCGCAACTGCTGCAGCACGCCGCCGCTCATCCGTACAGCGCCGAATTTGCGGCCTCGTTGCCGATCCTCGGCGTGGATGGTTCGGTCAAAAAACGCCTCAGGGAAAGCGCCGCGGCCAGCCATGCCCACCTCAAGACCGGCACCCTGGAGGGTGTGAAGACCATCGCGGGTTATGTGCGCTCACAGGGCGGCAGGGAATGGGTCGTGGTGTTCCTCATCAACCACCCGAACGCGAAATACGGACAGGCCGCGCAGGATGCGCTGGTCGAGTGGGTGCAGGGGCAGTAGCCTCGGGCGGAGGCTACAGCGTTCGGGTCAGGTCGCCGCGCGCGAAGCCGCATAGCGGTCCGGCCATCCCCCTGCACAGGGCCATCGCCTTGAACAGTTCGCCCATCTCCGCCGGGCTGGTGAGCTTCTGCAGCTGCGCCGAGAGCGGCAGGTAGTCGCGCAGGTTTTCCGGCGGGGTATCCTTCAGCAGGTCGGCGATGCCGCAGTTCAGCAGGAAGAACGCCTGCGAGGTGTAGCCGAGCAGCTCCAGCCCGGCATCGATGCCGCATTCCGCAATGTCGGTGAAGTTCACGTGCGCGGTGATGTCCTGCAGGCCGGGCAGATAGAACGGATCGTCGTGTGCGTGGTGGCGGTAGTGGCACATCAGCGTGCCGCGGTTGCGCTGCGGGTGGTAGAACTCGCGCGCGCCGAAGCCGTAGTCGATGAACAGCAGCGCGCCTTTTTCCAGACAGCCCGCCAAGCTGTTGATCAGGCCGCGTGCGGCGAGGCAGATTTCACTCACATAATCGTCCGGCACGGCGATCTGCTGCGCGGCATGCAGCAGGGCGGAGTCGGCGATGGGGCGCTCCTGCCAGACGAAACCGTTGTCGCCGACGGCGACGCCGCGCTCGGCCAGCGCACTGTCCTGCCAGTGCACCAGATGCACCGGCAGGGCGTCGAGCACCTCGTTGGCGACGACCATGCCGCTGAATTTTTCCGGCAGCGCATCCAGCCAGCGCACCCGCTCCATCAGGTGCGGCAGTCGCTCCTGCAGCAAGGCCTGCTGGCGCGCGCGCAGGTCGGCGCTCACTTCGAGGATGGCGTAGCTCTCCGGCAGGCTGCCGAGCTTCTCCAGTTCGCCGAGCAGGTCCGCCGCGAGCTTGCCGCTGCCCGCGCCCAGCTCCAGAATCTGCGGCGCGCTCGCGGCCATGATCTCCGCAACCTGCCGCGCCAGGGTGCGGCCGAACAGCGGCGACAGCTCCGGCGCAGTGACGAAGTCGCCCGCCTCGCCGAACTTGTGCGCCCCCGCGGTGTAGTAGCCCAGCCCCGGCGCATACAGGGCCAGTTCCATGTAGCGCGCAAAGGTGATCCAGCCGCCCTGTTCGGCAATGTCGCGGCGGATGAAGTCGCCTAATCGGGCGCTGTGCTGCGCGGCTTCCGGGCTGGGGGGCGGTAGTTGAAGCGGCATGGTCGGGTATAATTCGCGAGCTTGAGAGTGGAGCGCGAGTCTAATGGAACAGGCGATGCAAGGCAAAGTGGTGCTGGTGACCGGCGGGGCGAAGCGCGTGGGCGCGGCGATCTGCCGCCGCCTGCACGCGGCGGGCGCGGAGCTCGCCGTGCATTATCACCGTTCCGAGAAGGAGGCTCAGGCCTTGCAGGACGAGCTGAACGAGCTGCGCCCGAAAAGCGCGGCTGCATTTCAGGTCGACCTGCTCGACCTGGATGCCCTGCCGAAGCTGGTCCACAAGGTCGTCAAAAAATTCGGGCGGCTGGACGTGCTGGTCAACAACGCTTCGAGTTTCTACGCCACGCCACTCGCGGAGGTGGACGAGCGGCAGTGGCACGACCTGCTCGGCACCAACCTGCACGCGCCGCTGTTCCTCGCGCAGGCTGCGGCGGACGAATTGCGCAGCAGTCACGGCTGCATCGTGAACATTGCGGACATTCACGCCGAGCGGCCGATGCAGGGGCATCTGCTGTATAGCGTCGCCAAGGCGGGGCTGGTCGCGCTGACCCGCGCGCTGGCGCAGGAAATGGCGCCGCAGGTGCGCGTCAACGCCGTCGCCCCCGGCGTGATCGTGTGGCCGGATGGACAGGCATGGGAGGACGTGGAGTTGCGCCGCAAGATCGTCGCGCATACCCTGCTCAAGCGCGAGGGCGAGCCGGACGACATCGCCCGGACCGTGGCCTTCCTGGTCCAGGATGCGCCCTACGTGACCGGACAAGTCATCGCCATCGATGGCGGCAGAAGCATCAACATTTAACCTGGAATCATCATGAACGACGTTGCACAACCCATCCATTTCGAGCGCCATTCGACCAACTTCAACCGCCTCAAGGGGCGGCTCGAGCATCAGGTCGGCAAGGCGATCGCAGATTTCAACATGATCGAAGCGGGCGACACGGTGATGGTCTGCCTGTCCGGCGGCAAGGACTCGCATGCACTGCTCGATATCCTGCTCACCCTGCGCAAGCGCGCGCCGATCGATTTCCGCATCATCGCGATGAACCTCGACCAGAAGCAGCCGGGCTTCCCTGAAGAAGTGCTGCCGGAGTACCTCAAGTCCATCGGCGTGGATTTCCACATCGAAAACCAGGACACCTATTCCATCGTCAAGGAAAAAATCCCCGAGGGCAAGACCACCTGCTCGCTGTGCTCGCGGCTGCGGCGCGGCATCATCTACCGCGTTGCGAACGAACTCGGTGCTAACAAGATCGCGCTCGGCCACCACCGCGACGACATGATCGAGACGCTGTTCCTGAACATGTTCTTCGGCGGCAAGCTCAAGGCGATGCCGCCGAAGCTGGTCACCGACAAGGGCGACCACATCGTGATCCGTCCGCTGGTCTATTGCGCGGAAAAGGACATCGCCCGCTACGCGCGCGGCATGGAATTCCCGATCATCCCGTGCAACCTGTGCGGCTCACAGGAAAACATGCAGCGCAAGAACGTCAAGAAGATGCTCGCCGCATGGGAGCTCGAGTATCCGGGGCGCAGCCAGACCATCTTCACCGCAATGCAGAGCGTCAAGCCCTCGCACCTGCTGGATAGCGGCCTGTTCGATTTCAAGAATCTCAAGATTGGCGACAAGGTGGCGGAAGGCGACATCGCTTTCGATGACGAGACGAGCTGTTAGGACGGCTGGCCGGCAAGCGTAACATGCTTGCCGAGCCGGGCGGCTCGGCCGGGAGTATCGCTCATACAAAGGGAGGGATATGAGAATCAGGTCTTGTATCGCTGTTGCCCTACTGGCAGTCGCGGGCTGCTCGGTGTTTCCCCACGCCGGACAAGAAACCGTCTATGACCAGGTCGTGACCGTTCTCAGGCCCATCGAGAAGGTGCCGGTCGCTGTCAGTTTCCAGGACGGCGCGTTCTATCGCGTGAAGGTGAGCAATACCCTGCCGGTCACGATCAACCTGCTGTGGGACGAGAGCACCTACGTCAACACCGGCGGCGAATCGGTGCGGCTCATCCGCGTGCTGGACCGGCGGAACCTTCCCGATCACCTGCAGTTGCCGCAGGCCGACTCACCCATCGCGCCTAATTCTCAGCTGCAGGCGGATTTCGCCGGCGAGAGCTGGATCGAGCTCGCGCGGCACGGCGGTGCGCCCAGGCCCAGAGAGAGTTTCAGGAAGGCGAAAATCAACCTGCTTTTCGACATCAACGGCAAGCGGGTCGACTGGCGCGGCGAGGTCGCGTTCGTGCCCAGGAAGCCGCACTGAGCGGTTATACCGCGACCTTGAAGATGGCCTTGCGGATGTTGTCTGAGCTGACCAGCGGCGCGTGCGCATCCTCCGGGAAGAAGATGCAGAACGCGCCGGGCGGGGTGGCGATCCAGCTTGCCGCAGCGTCGTGGAAGAAGCGGATGTCCTTCTCCTCGCTGTAATCACTCACCGGCTGCGTGCATTCCGCCAGCGCCTTCCAGCCCATCTCGTCGGTGCCTTCCAGCACCAGCTGGATGTCGATGTACTTGCGGTGGCACTCCAGCTTCGCCGCCTCGCGCGCGCGTCCCGGCACGCTCTCCATGATGACGAAGAGCTGCTTATCGACGATGGGATAACGCCCCGGCGCGAGCGAGAGCAGGTCGGTGTTGCGCATGTATTCGAAGACGCGCGGGAACAGCGGATGCAGCGCGGCGTAGCGGTCGGCTTGGGAGAGAGTGGAAAAAATCATCTGGATATCCGTTTAAATAAAACGAGCAATCATGCCATTTTGGTATTGGCCCTGCAGCGGTATCTGCACGCGATGCCCGCTGCCCGGCGCGACGCTGACGGCTTCGCCATCGAGGTTTTTCATCTCGGTGAGTTCGACGATGCGGTTGCCGGAAGGGTGGATGATCTCGAGCCGGTCGCCGACCTGGAATTTGTTTTTTACGTCGATCTCGGCGATGCCGTTCGCGCAGCTCACGATGTCGCCGACGTATTGCTGGCGCGTGCTTTCGGAGTGGCCCTGCATGTAGTTCTGGTGCTCGTGGGTATGGTGGCGTTCGAGGAAGCCATCGGTGTAGCCGCGGCTCGCGAGCGCATCGAGCGCGCCGAGCAGTGCGTAGTTGAATGGTCTGCCCGCGGCCGCGTCGTCGATCGCCTGCCGGTATACCTGTGCGGTGCGCGCGACGTAGTAGATGGACTTGGTGCGGCCTTCGATCTTCAGCGAATCCACGCCGATCTTCACCAGCCGTTCGACATGCTCCACCGCGCGCAGGTCCTTGGAGTTCATGATGTAGGTGCCGTGCTCGTCTTCCAGCACCGGCATCAGCTCGTCCGGGTGATCCTGGCGCGAGATCAGGTAGGCGCGGTCGGCGAGTGGGTGGCGCGGCTGGCTGCCGCAGGACGACAGCGCGCTTTCGCTTAGCGCCTTGTCGAAGTCGAAATCAATTTTTTGGATGTCGCCGGTGCCGCCCTCGATCGCGTTGTCCACCTTGTAGTCCCAGCGGCAGGAGTTGGTGCAGGTGCCCTGGTTGGCGTCGCGGTGGTTGAAGTAGCCGGACAGCAGGCAGCGACCGGAATAGGCCATGCACAGGGCGCCGTGGATGAACACCTCGAGTTCGATATCCGGGCACTCCTGGCGGATCTCCTCGATCTCGTCCAGCGACAGCTCGCGCGACAGGATCACGCGTGTGAGGCCCAGCGATTGCCAGAATTTCACTGCCGCATAGTTAATGGTGTTGGCCTGCACCGACAGATGAACTTCCGCCTCCGGCCAGCGCTCGCGCACCATCGCGATCAGGCCGGGGTCGGCCATGATGAGTGCGTCCGGCCGCATCGCGATGACCGGCTGCATGTCAGCCAAGTAGGTCTTGAGCTTGGCGTTGTGCGGCATCAGGTTGCTGGCGACGTAGAACTTCCTGCCGAGCGCGTGCGCCTCCTGAATGCCGCTGGCCAGTTCTTCGAGCTGGAATTCGTTGTTGCGCGCGCGCAGGGAATAGCGCGGCTGTCCGGCGTACACCGCGTCCGCGCCGAAGGCGTAGGCGGTGCGCATTTTTTCCAGCGTGCCGGCGGGCAGGAGAAGTTCGGGGGATTTCATCATTAGTTTAAAAACATTTCACCACGAAGACACGAAGAACACGAAGATTTACGAGACCGGATGTGCTCATCTGTCGAGCAAGCCAAATTGTGGAAACTTCTTACGCATTTCTTCGTGACCTTCGTGTGCTTCGTGGTGAGCGGGGTTTATCTTGACAGTCCCAGCCGCTTCCAGATTTCCAGCGACGGCCCGGCCTGGTTCAGCGTGTAGAAGTGCAGCCCCGGCGCGCCGCCCGTGAGCAGCTTCTCGCACAGCAGTGTGACCACGTCGAGGCCGAAGGCCTGCACCGACTCGTTGTCGTCACCGTAGCCTTCCAGTGTCTTGCGTACCCAGCGCGGGATCTCCGCGCCGCAGGCGTCGGAAAAGCGCGCGAGTTGCGAGAATTTCACGATGGGCATGATGCCCGGCACGATGGGGAGGGTGACGCCGAGCTTGCGGCATTCATCGACGAAATGGAAATAGCTGTCGGGATTGTAGAAATACTGGGTGATCGCCGAGTTCGCGCCGGCCGCGGCTTTGCGCTTGAAGTTGGCGAGGTCGTCGCGCGCCGAGCGGGCCTGCGGATGGACTTCCGGATAGGCCGCTACCTCGATGTGGAAATGCTCGCCGGTCTGCGCGCGGATGAACGACACCAGTTCGTTGGCGTACTGGAATTCGCCGGCGGTCGCCATGCCCGAGGGCAGGTCGCCGCGCAGCGCGACGATGCGCCGGATGCCGAGCTGCTTGTAGGTCTGCAGGACTTCGCGGATGCTCTCTCGCGTCGAGCCGATGCAGGACAGGTGCGGCGCGACTTCGAGTCCCTCGGCCTTGATCTGCTGCACGACTTCCAGGGTGCGCTCGCGCGTGGAGCCGCCTGCGCCGTAGGTGACGGAAAAATAGTCCGGGCCGAGCGCCGCCAGTTGCTTGCGCGCGGCGGCGAGCTTTTCCGCGCCTTCCGGAGTTTGCGGTGGGAAGAATTCGAAGCTGTAAAGCGGTTTATTCATGCCATTCCTAATCATTGCGTGGCCTCATGACTTGTGCGGCGGCTGCGGACAGCGCCCACGAAAAAATACTGTACAGGACCGCACCGAGCACGCCGTGCCAGAAGCCGTCCACGACGAAACCTTTCAGCACCGACCCGACGAACCAGAACAGCAGGCCGTTGATGACGAAGATGAACAACCCCAGGGTAAGCAGCGTAACCGGCAGCGTGAGCAGCAGCAACAGCGGGCGGATCAGCGTGTTGACCAATCCGAGGAAGAACGCGGCGATCATCGCATCGACGAAGCTGTCCAGATGGATGCCCGGCACGAAGTTCGCCACAGCCAGCAGAGCCAGCGCGTTCAACACCCAGATCAGCAGCAGTCTCATCGATCTCCTTCCAGGTTCGGCGTCAAAGGCCGTTCGTGCCGAGCTTGTCGAATCATAAATGGCCTTCGACAAGCTCGGCACGAACGGTTACCGGATACTAGTAGCGGTAATGCTCCGACTTGTACGGGCCGTTCTTCGGCACGCCGATATAGGCGGCCTGCTGGTCGGTCAGTTCGCTCAACTGCGCATTCAGCTTGGTCAGCTGCAGGCGCGCCACCTTCTCGTCAAGATGCTTGGGCAGGGTATACACGCCGACCGGATAGTCCTTGGTGCGGGTGTACAGTTCGATCTGCGCAATGGTCTGGTTGGCGAACGACGAGGACATCACGTAGGACGGATGGCCGGTGCCGCAGCCGAGGTTCACCAGGCGGCCCTTGGCGAGCATGATGATGCGCTTGCCGTCCGGGAAAATGACGTGATCCACCTGAGGCTTGATTTCTTCCCACTGGTACTTCTCGATCGAGGCGACGTCGATCTCGTTGTCGAAGTGGCCGATGTTGCAGACGATCGCCTGGTCTTTCATCTTCGCCATGTGGTCGTGGTTGATCACGTGGAAGTTGCCGGTGCAGGTGACGAAAATATCGGCCTTGTCGGCGGCGTATTCCATGGTCACGACGCGGTAGCCTTCCATCGCGGCCTGCAGTGCGCAAATCGGGTCGATCTCGGTCACCCATACCTGCGCCGACAGCGCACGCATTGCCTGCGCCGAGCCCTTGCCCACGTCACCGTAGCCGGCGATCAGCGCGACCTTGCCCGCGATCATCACGTCGGTGGCGCGCTTGATGCCGTCCACCAGCGATTCGCGGCAGCCGTACAGGTTGTCGAACTTGGACTTGGTCACCGAGTCGTTGACGTTGATCGCGGGGAACTTCAGCTCGCCGCGCTCGTGCATCTGGTACAGGCGGTGCACGCCGGTGGTAGTCTCCTCGGTCACGCCCTTGATCTGGGCGAGGCGCGTCGAGTACCAGGTCTTGTCGGTGGCGAGCTTGGCCTTGATCGCGGCGAACAGGATGCGTTCTTCCTCGGAGCCGGGGTTGGCCAGCACGCCGATGTCCTTCTCGGCCCTGGCGCCGAGATGCAGCAGCAGGGTGGCATCGCCGCCGTCGTCGAGGATCATGTTGGAATAACCACCATCCGCCCATTCAAAGATGCGGTGGGTGTAGTCCCAGTACTCGGTGAGCGTTTCGCCCTTGACCGCGAACACCGGGATGCCGTCTGCGGCAATTGCGGCGGCGGCGTGGTCCTGCGTGGAGAAGATGTTGCACGATGCCCAGCGCACCTGCGCGCCGAGCGCGGTGAGCGTCTCGATCAGCACGGCGGTCTGGATGGTCATGTGCAGACTGCCGGTGATGCGCGCACCCTTGAGCGGCTGGCTCTTCGCAAATTCCTCGCGGATCGCCATCAGGCCGGGCATCTCGGTCTCGGCAATGGCGATTTCCTTGCGCCCCCAGGCGGCGAGGGACAGGTCGGCGACTTTGTAATCGGTAAACGTGGCGTTCATGAAGCACTCCATTCATAAAAAGTTAATGAATGGGTGCCGTTGAAACAGTTATGGCTCCGAGCCTGACGGGGGAATGTGGATCAAACCCGCTGCAGCACCCCTCGGAGGGCGCGGATTATAAACGCAAAAAGGATATTTTGCTGGGATTGCTTACCACGACGCGGCGGGCATGCCGCTCCACAGCTCGTGGATGTCGCGGATGCCCCACTTTCCCGAGTCTTCGTGCGAGACGATCTTGTCCTTGCAGGCGGGTTTCGACAAATCCACCATCTCCGGCGGGATCCGGGCGTTGGACTTGATCGAGAAGAACACTTTGACCACCGGGGTGAGCAGCGATTTTCCGCTTTGTTCGATGACTACGCCCAAATGACCGGATTCCAGCTTGACCAGCGAGCCGATCGGGTAGATACCGACGCTTTTGACGAAGGCATGAAATATCTCGGTGTCGAAATGCCCCTTGCTCCATTCCGCCATCTTGCGCAGCGATTCGGCGGGCTCCCAGCCGTTCTTGTAGGGGCGGTTGGAGGTGATCGCGTCGTAGACGTCGCACACCGCCCCCATCTTGGCATACAGGCTGATCTGCGCCTCCGTGAGCCGCTCCGGATAGCCGCTGCCGTCCACTTTTTCGTGGTGGTGCAGGCAGACGTCCAGCGCCGCTTGGTTGATGCCGTTACCTTCCAGCAGCATCCTGTGCCCCTCGACCGGGTGGTTCTTCACCGCCGCGAACTCGGTATCGGTCAGCTTGCCGGGCTTGTTGAGGATGCTCAGCGGGATCGTCATTTTGCCGACATCGTGCAGCAGCCCGGCCAAGCCGGCCTGGCGCACCTGCTCGTCGTCGAGCCCCAGTTGCCGCGCCAGGGACACCATCAGCGCGCACACTGCGACCGAATGCATGTAGGTGTAATCATCCTTGTTTTTGAGGCGCGCCAGCCCGATCAATGCACCGGGATTGCGCATCACCGAGGTGGAGATTTCCTCGACGATGGGCAGTGCGTCGTCGGAACTCAGCGCCTTGCCCATGCGCGCCTCCCTGAACATGGAGGAAACGGCCTGCTTGGATCTGGCGCAGATCTTGATGGCACGTGCGGCTTCCTGAGCGACATCGACGCGCTGAATTGTCTTGATGGCCGTATCGGCCTGTGCAAGCGTGGTTTCGACTTCCGCCGCGATCGCTTTCTCGTCTTCTCCGTCCGCGACGCCCAAACCTTTGGCGTCGTCTATCCATACTTCCTTGAGGCCGGTTGCGAGGAGGGTTTTCAGGTCGCTGGGGTTGTCCAGCAGGAAGGCGCCACGCCAGAACGGATGATCCATCCACGAGCCACACAACTCATGGACGAACATGCCCAGGCGCAGTTGTTTGACATGGATACGTATCAGCACGGATGTCTCGATGTGTCGGAGGATAGGGCGAATTCTAGCTTATAAAACAGGGTTATTGAACAGCCAAATCAACTGCCGAATCAACCGTCGATAACCGAGGCGATGAGTTGCAGCGATTTGTCCGTCGCCCCGCGGTTGGACGCCACAAACCCGGCGCAGCATTGCCGCATTTCGCGCAGCGCTTCCGGGTCGTCCAGCAGGCGCCGGGTTTCGCTGGCCAGTTCGCCGCCATCCTGCACCTGCATTGCCGCTCCGGCGGCGATTGCCAGCCTCGTCGCCTCGGCAAAATTGTAGGTGTGCGGGCCGATCAGCACCGGGGCGCCGGCCGCGCAGGCCTCGATCAGGTTCTGTCCGCCGTAGGGCAGCAGGCTGCCGCCGACGAAGGCGAGGTCGGCGGCGGCGTAGTAGGCGAACATCTCGCCCATGCTGTCGCCCAGCACCGCCCCGGTTTCCGGCGGGATAGCGCTGCCCTGCTCCATTTCGCTCCGGCGCCGGAACGGGATGCCGTGCCGTTCCAGCAGAGCGGCGACCTCCGCGAAGCGCTGCGGATGGCGCGGCACGATCACCAGCAGCAGGCCGGGGATCTGCACCTGCTGCAGCGCGTCGAGCAGCAAGGCTTCCTCACCGTCGCGGGTGCTCGCGGCGAGGAACACCTTGCGCGATGCGCCGAACTGCCCGCGCAATTGCCTGCCCAGTTCCAGCATCGCGGGCGGCGGCTCGATGTCGAACTTGAGGTTGCCGGTCACGGCAACATTTTTTGCGCCGAGGCCGGCCAGGCGCGCGGCATCGTCGGTGGTCTGCGCGGCAACGGCGGCGAGTTCGCCCAGCGCGTCGCGGGTCAGCCGCGCGAATCGTGCATAGCCGCGCGCCGATTTTTCCGAGAGGCGCGCGTTCAGCAGCAGCAGCGGCGTGCCGGTCTCGCGGCAGGCATGGATCAGGTTGAACCAGATTTCCGTCTCCATCAGGATGCCGAGCCGCGGCTTGAAATGATTCAGGAACCGGTTCACCGCAAACGGGTAGTCGTAGGGCAGATACACGCGCAGCACATCGTCGCCATACAGTTGCTCGCTCGTGGCGCGCCCGGTCGGCGTGGTGTGGGTGAGCAGGATCTGGTGGTCGGGGTAGCTTGTGCGGAGCCGCGCGATGAGGCTCTGTGCGGCGCGCGTCTCGCCTACCGAAACGGTGTGCAGCCAGATGATCGGCCGGTCGCTCTGCGCGGGATAAAAGCCGAAGCGCTCGCCGACATGGCGCAGGTATTCCGGCTGTTTGCGCGCGCGCCAGGCTAGACGCAGGAAGATATACGGCAACAGCAGCCATAGCGTGAGGGTGTAAAAAAATCGCGGGTTCAGCATGCCGCCATTCCTTGCAGCGCCTCGATGACGGCGGCGACATCCGGTGCGTGGCCGGCATTGCCGAGATTGACGGCACATCGCCCCGCGTACAGGCCGGTGAGCGCCGGATCGGTAGCGGTGTAGATGCCGACGGTGGGCACGCCGAGTGCCGCCGCGAGGTGGGCGAGGCCGGTGTCCACGCCCATCACCGCCCGTGCGCCGCCGAGCAAGGCGGCCGCCTCGTTCAGGTTCAGGCGCGGCGGCGCGACCGCATCGGGAATCGCCGTGGCGAGGCGCAGGCTGCGCGCCTGTTCCGCCTCGCTGCCCCACGGTAGAACGCAGCGGATATTTTTCTCATGCAGGTAATGCCCCAGCGCGATCCAGTTTGCCTCGTTCCACAGCTTGTCGGCGCGGCTGGTAGCGTGCAGCAGCACGGCGTAAGCGCCTTCCACGAGCCAGACAGGTTGTGCGAGGACGGGCGGACGGATGCCGTAATCGGCTCGTTCTTGCAGCGTATAACCGAGCGCCTGCGCGGCGAGCTGGCGGTTGCGTTCGACGGCGTGCTGCCCCTTCGCGACCTGAAAAGTCTGCTGGTACAGGCCGGATGCCAGTGGCTCGCGTGCGCTGTTCCGGTCAAAGCCGCAGCGCAGCCCGCGTGCGCCGCGCATCAGCAAAGCGCTCTTGAGCAGGCCCTGCGTGTCGATTGCAATATCGTAATGTTGTGCTGTCAGCGTGCTGCGAAATGCCGCGATTTCGCGCCATGTGGCGGCGCTCAGCAGCTTGCCGCGCCAGCGCCGCACCGCAACCGGGATGACGTTGCGTACCGCCGAGTGCAGCCTGGGCAGCGCGGCAAAACTTTCCTCCACCAGCCAGTCGATCTGCGCGTCCGGGTAGCGGCGCGCGATGTCGCTGGCCACCGGCAGGTTGTGCAGCACGTCGCCCAGCGACGAGGTCTTGACCAGCAGGATATGCGGCGTTTGTATGTCGGCAAAAAGAGGCGCCATAGGAGAGTCGTGGTTTCGGGTGGTTCGCATCTTATAGGATGCGGTGCGGCTTGAGGAAGGGCATGGTTCCCTGACGGTGATGCTAAAATGCGCCACCCTGATTTCCGGTAAATGGCATGACGTATTATGTTCCACTGCTTAGCGCACTGGTGACGCTGATGTTGACATTCATTCTGATGACGAGCAAAACCGGCGCTATTGTCCGAGATATACCCAACGAGCGTTCGCTGCATAGTGTCCCGATTCCGCGGGTTGGCGGCATCGCGTTGATGGTGGGAATATTGTCAAGCTGGGCATTGCTGATGCAGTTCCTGGCGTGGTGGATTGCATTGCCCGCAGCAGGTTTGTTCGCGCTGTCGCTGCTGGATGATGTACGCGGCCTCTCCCCGCAAACGCGCCTTGCCGGCCACTTCCTTGCTGCGCTGGTCGCCTTGGCGGGTGCCGGCGTACCGTTGCTGTGGTTCATTCCTGTATTGCTGTTCGTCGTGTGGATGACCAATTTGTACAATTTCATGGATGGTTCGGACGGGCTGGCGGGCGGCATGGCATTGTTTGGTTTCGGCAGCTACGGGATTGGCGCATGGCTGACTGGCAACGAGATGTTCGCGCTGCTGAATTTTTCGGTCGTGTCGGCGGCGGCAGGTTTTCTGGTTTTTAATTTTCATCCGGCCAAGGTATTCATGGGCGACGCCGGTTCGATTCCGCTGGGTTTCCTTGCCGCCGTATTCGGTGTGTCGGGCTGGCAGGCCGGGTATTGGCCGTTCTGGTTCCCGCTGCTGGTGTTTTCACCGTTTGCGGCCGACGCGACCATGACGCTGTTCAAGCGCATGCGGCGCGGCGAAAAGCTTTCCCAGGCGCATCGCAGCCACTATTACCAGCGCCTTGTGCAGATGGGCTGGGGGCACCGCAACACCGCATTCGCCGAATATGCGCTGATGTTGCTGGTTGGCATATCTGCTTTGTGGGGGATTGGCCTGGATGCTCATGGGCAGGCCTATCTGCTGATCTGGTGTGCCGTAATTTATTCAGGGCTGATGATGTGGATCGATTGGCGCTGGTATCTGTATCGGGCAAAACAGGAGAATGCCGATGTTGCGTAAATCGAATGCTCGTACCGCGCTGGCTATCCTGCACGATACGGCGGCGGCGGCATTTGCGTTGATCGGTGCGTATCTGCTCCGGTTCAATTTCGAGGTGCCACCGGATTTTACCGCAGAAATAAAATACAACCTGTTGTGGATCGTCCTGCTGCAAATGGCAATATTCTGGGGGTTTGGTTTGTATCGCGGCATGTGGCGATATGCCAGCCTCAACGATTTGCGCCGCATCGTGCTGGCAGTGCTGTTCGCGGCAATAGTCATCCCGTTTGTGCTGTGGATGCTGCGCAGCGATATGGTGGTGCCGCGCTCGGTGCTGATATTGGACCCGTTGTTGCTGATGCTGATTATGGGCGGCAGCCGGGTGCTGTACCGGATGTGGAAGGAAACCGGGCTGTATGGACGCATGAAGTTGTCTGCCGAGCCGGTTCTGGTGCTGGGCGCCGGCGATGCAGCGGTCATATTGTCAAAAGACCTTGAAAAAAACCCTTCCTGGCAATTGGTCGGCTTTCTGGACGATGATGCCAACAAGCAAGGCTGCATCCTGAATGGCGTAAAAGTGCTGGGCCGTCTGGACGATCTGGCGCACTGGGTCAATCATTTCGGCGTCGAGCGCGTCATCATCGCCATGCCGTCCTGTTCGCACCAGCAGCGCAAGCGTGCGATCCAGCTTTGCAACCAGGCCAATGTGAAGGCGCTTACGGTGCCTTCTTTCGACGACCTGGTGAGCGGCAAGGTGGGGGTATCGCAGCTGCGCGCGGTCGAACTGGACGATCTGCTCGGGCGTGATCCGGTGGCGTTGGATGACGCCGGATTGCATGGCCTGTTGGCCGGAAAAACGGTTATGGTCACCGGTGCGGGCGGCTCGATCGGCTCCGAAATGTGCCGCCAGATTGCGCGGTTTGCGCCTGCGAGGCTGATACTGTTCGAGTTGAGCGAATTTGCGCTGTATACCATCGAACAGGAAATGAAGCAGGCTTTCCCCGCCTTGAATTTCATTTATCTCGTGGGCGATGTGCGCGATGCGGAGCGGGTCGACGAAGTCATGCGGCAGCATCGGCCGGGAGTGCTGTTTCACGCGGCGGCTTACAAGCATGTGCCGCTCATGGAAAAGTACAATGCATGGCAGGCGATCCGCAACAACGTGCTGGGCACCTGGACGGTGGCGCATGCGGCGCAGCGGCATGGCGTCGGAAAATTCGTGATGATTTCCACCGACAAGGCGGTCAATCCGACCAACGTGATGGGCGCTTCCAAGCGGCTCGCGGAGATGGTGTGCCAGGCGTTGCAGCCATCCGGCGATACGCGCTTCGTCATGGTGCGCTTCGGCAATGTTCTCGGCAGCAACGGCAGCGTGATCCCCAAGTTCCGCGAACAGATTGCGCAAGGCGGGCCGGTCACGGTCACCCATCCCGAGATCACCCGCTATTTCATGTCCATTCCCGAGGCGGCGCAACTGGTGTTGCAGGCCGGGCTGATGGGGCAGGGTGGCGAGATTTTCGTGCTGGATATGGGGGAGCCGGTGAAGATCGTCGATCTGGCCAAGGACTTGATCCGTCTCTCCGGCTTCACCGAAGAGGATGTCAGGATCGAGTTTACCGGGCTGCGCCCCGGCGAGAAACTCTACGAGGAGCTGCTGGCGGATAACGAGCATACTTTGTTGACGCCGCATCCCAAGCTGCGCATCGCCCAGGCACGGCAAGCCGATGCGGCCTGGCTGGGGAATCTGCTGGATTGGGCCAAGTTGCCCGGCATGCCCGATGAGCAGGTGCGCGCCGCGCTGCAGGATTGGGTGCCGGAGTATCGGCCGGCGCTGAACGGCCATAAGCCATGACCTCTCTTTCCATCGTCCTCATCACCAAAAATGAGGCGGCCAACATACGCGATTGCCTGCAGTCCGTGTCGTGGGCGGATGAGATCGTGGTGGTGGATGCCGGCAGTACCGACGATACGGTGAGCATCTGCAAGGAGGTGGGGGCGCAGGTGTATGTGCACCCCGATTGGCCGGGTTTCGGGCCGCAGAAGAACCGTGCCCTTGGCTATGCGAGCAAGGACTGGGTGTTCTCGATTGATGCGGACGAGCGCGTTACGCCGGAGCTGCGCGCCGAATTGATACAGGCCATGAACGAGGGGCGTGTGCAGGGATTCTATTTGCCGCGTCTGTCGCAATTCTGCGGCAAATTCATCCGCCATTCCGGTTGGTATCCGGACTATGTGCTGCGCTTGTTCAAGCGCGGAGCGGGGAGGTTTTCGGATAGTCTGGTGCACGAGAGCGTGCTGCTGACGGGCCGGACGGACAGGCTGAAAAATCCGCTGCTGCATTACAGCTATCTCACGGCGGATGACGTGCAGCGCAAGGTGGAGCATTATTCCGCCGCCGCCGCACAACAGATGTTTCAATCCGGGAAACGGTCCACCTGGCTGGCTGCCGCCCTGCGCGCCGGCTGGGCGTTCGTGCGCACCTATGTCTTGCGGCTGGGGGTGCTGGATGGAATCGCCGGATTGAGCATCGCACGCATGAATGCCCGCACTACCTATCTGAAATACCGCAAACTCGAGGCGTTGCGCGCCGCCTCCCGATAGCCGCTAGCCCAGCGCGCGCTTCAATCTGCTGCGCAGCAATTGCCAGCGCAACTCGCGGGTATCTTCGGGCTCTTCCAGACGCAAGCCTTGGGCGGGTATTCCGCGTCGCAGGTAATAGCGGTCGAAAACCGATTGGCGCATCCCCCACTTGTTCAGGAACTGCCTGCCGCCGTCGTTCTTCTTTACCTTGCCGGTGGATTTGCACTGGAAGTGATAGACCAGCGAATCGCCCGCGCCCAGGAAGATGCGGCAGCCCGCGTGCCACAGCTTCATGGAAAAATCGTTGTCGCTGCTCATGCCGGGAGAGAACTCGCTGCTGTATCCGCCCACCTTGAACCACCAGCGCCTGCTGACCAGCGTGGGCGGCCAGGTCGCACCGTACCAGTCGGCCTTGCGCAGTTGCGGCAATTCTTCGAGCAGCCCCGCTTCGTTGAAAGTATCCGCGTCGCTGCCGTAATCGCGCACGATCACGCAGGGATTGCGAGTATCGCGCGGCTCGATCATGGTGCCGGAGAGCATGAACAAATCGGTGTCCAGCCGCCCGAGCTTGTCGACCAGCGCTTGATCCCAGCCGGGGCAGCAGTACATGTCGTCGTTCAGATACAGGATGTAATCCTGCGCGGCATGCATCGCCGCTTCGTTTACCGCCAGGCAGATGCCGATGTTCTCAGGAGAGTGGGTGTGCGTGATGCCCTGTTCGCGCACCCAGGCAAGCGTGCCGTCGCTGCCGTCGTTGACATGCACGATGATCTGGTGCGCGTAGGCGGAATGCTGCCAGATGCTGCGTATGCAGAGTTGCAGCAGCGCAAGGTTGTTCCAGCTGGGGATGATGATGGAGAACATTTGTCTGCCCGGTTATGGTTTGCGCGTACGGATCAGCACGTTCTGGCCGGTATGCGGACTGGATTGCTGCGCGCGGTATTCCTGCAACTCCTTGCGGTAACCCCAGGCCAGCAGGCCCAATTCATCCAGCCAGGATAATTTGCCGGTTTGTTTTTGCCGGTTCGAGCGGCTCACGCGATACACCACGGCGGAACCGGCCGAGTAGGTGCGGGCATCGATCACCTCGAAGCCGGCGCGTTGCGCAAGCAGCCGTAGCGATTCCACGGAGAACAGGTGCAGATGCCTTGGAGGCTCCCAGCCGCGCCAGAATGCGCCGAATTCGCCGGCCCCGATGCTCTCCACGTTGGGAGTGGTCATCACCAGCAGTCCGCCGGGCTTCAGGATGCGCAGGCTTTCGGCGAGCGCGGCATAGGGATCATGCAGATGTTCGATGGTCTGGCTCATGGTGATCGCATCGAAACTGTCCGATGGCAAGGCGCATTGCGTCAGATCGCCGACATGCCCCTTGATGCCGTAGCGCGCAATGGCCTTCTCGATCGCCTGTGCGTCGAAATCGATCCCCTCTACCTGCCAGCCGCGCTTCTTCATCCGATTGAGGAAACGCCCGCCTCCGCAGCCGACGTCCAACAGCTTGCCGGGCGGCTCATGCTTCAGCGTCATGTAGCGCAGATAATCGGCCTCGCGTTTCAGTCCGTTGGTGATCCAGAGGGGTAGCAAGCCAAGCTTGATAAAGCGGTGTACCAGACTGAGCGTGGCCCCGGTAAGGCGATTGCCGGATTTGCGCGTGTGTGTGTGATAGGTGGTGTATGCCTTCCAGAGCTCGTGCGGCGGCGGTGCCGGGTCCAGCCAACACGCGCCGCAGGCAGGATTGGAGCAATGCCGGAAACCCCATGAGCCGCCGAGATTGCCGTCCGGGTCGGTGATGCCGGTCTGTGCAAATTCGCCCGCCGAGCCGCACAGGTTGCATAAAGGCCGCGGCTCACTTGCTATACTATTCATATTTGGGTTGTCGGTCGGATGATTCAACGCGTACATTCTATAACGGCACCCCATTATTTTAGAGGCAGGATGAAAATAATTCACATCGTGAGGCGTTACGGGCCAGTGGGCGGGATGGAACGCTACGTCTGGGAGACGACACGCGAGCTTGTGAAACTCGGGCATCAGGTGCAGGTGTTGTGCGAATGCTGCGTCGCCGAAAAACCGCAAGGGATAACGGTGCATGAATTTGGCACGATGATTTATCGGCCGCGCTGGCTCTATTACTGGCGCTTCGGGCGGCGCGTTGAAAAATGGCTGCGTGCGCACCCACAACCCGGTTGGCTGATCCATAGCCACGAACGCGTCGGGGTGCACCACCTCACCACTCTCCATGGACAGCCATTCGCCTCGGTGCGCGAGAAGCCCTGGTGGAAAATGGCTTCACTGCGCGTGGCGATGCATCTCTATATGGAGCGGCGCGCGTTGCGCGCGGCACGGCACATTGTGCCGAATTCCGGGATCATTGCGCGCCAGTTGGCGCGCTACTATCCGGAGTATGCGCACAAACTCACCGAACCGGTTATGCCCGGCGCGGTGTGCGACACCGAGAGGGCGCTGCGCACCGTGCCCAGGGACGGAGGCATCATCGGCTTCGTCGGCAGAGAGTGGCAGCGCAAGGGATTGCCGTTGGCGGCCGAGATCGCCGCGCAATTGCGCCGTGAACGGCCGAACCTCGAGTTGTGGGTGATCGGTCCCGATGAGCGGAATGTGCGGCACTTGTTTTCCGGCTGGCAAGGCGGCTTCCGGTTGTTCGGCTGGCGTTGCAACTCTTTACATTTCAATGAGATCGATGTGTTGCTGCATCCGGCGAAAGTCGAGCCTTACGGCATGGTCATCAGTGAGGCGATGGCGGCGTGTGTCCCGGTGGTGGTGTCCGATGCCTGCGGTGCGGCAGCGCAGGTGGATGCACAGGCAGGGGAAGTTGTGTCGCTGGACGAATCGCTGGAAAGATGGGTGCGGGCGGTTATGGAGCAACTGGATCGGACGGAAGCCGCACCACCCTTCGTGCGCAAATGGGAGACAGTCGCGCAGGAGTCCGCAGCAATTTATACGGATGCCATTAGCCGGACGCAGCGAAAGATCGCCGTTGTCGTACCAAAATATGGGTTGATCGGCGGCGGAGAGCGTTTCGTCAGTGAAATTACCGGGCGCCTGGCACGGAATGAAAACTTCGAAATGCATGTCTTTGCAAACCGGTGGATTGTCAATTCGGACCGGATCGAGTTTCACAAGGTGCCAACCGTCCGCTTTCCTCGTTTCCTGCGCCCGCTGTTTTTCGCCTGGTATGTAAAGCGGAAGATAGATCGCATGAATTTTGATTTGGTGCATACCCACCACTGGATTTTCAATGCAGATATATTTTCCCTGCACGGCATACCTCACGCCTACTGGGTCAGGAAGGTACGGAACGGACGCCCCAGCCTTTACGATTATGCGTTGAGTGCCGTCGAGCGGCGCGCAATAAAAGGCGGTGCATCATCCTGGTTCCTCCCCGTATCCTCCATTGCCATGGATGCATTCCGCCACGAATATGCAACGCTGCCCGGTCATTGGCAAATAGCCCATCCCGGCGTTGACGTTGCGCGTTTCCTAGTGCCGGATCGCACCGCTTGCCGCGCTGATATCAGAGGGCGCTATGGAATCGGTGCATCGGACATCCTCCTGCTGTTTGTCGGGATGAATTTTGAGGTCAAGGGGCTGGACACCATCATCGCAGCGCTGGCCCAAGCTCGAACCGAGGGGCAAGAGAAAAATATCCGGCTCCTGGTGGTGGGAAGGGGGGATGAGGATAAGTACCGCAAGAAGGCACAATCGCTGGGTATGGCCGAATCCGTGGCTTTCGCCGGAACACAGGTTGAAGGGCTGGAGCGTTATTACCGGGCGGCGGATATATTCATCATGCTTTCCAAGTTTGATACCTTCGGTATGGTGGTGCTGGAAGCAATGGCCGCCGGGCTGCCTGCCATTGTCAGTTCAAACGTCGGGGCAAAAGACCTTGTAGAAGAAGGAGTCAACGGATTTGTCATTTCCGCACCACAGGATGTGGATGCTGCCGCAGAGTGCATCGCCCGGTTGTCGGACAAGGCACGGCGGGAAGCAATGGGAATTGCGGCGGCGCAAACCGCATCGGCCCACGATTGGGAGAGGCTGGCGGCGAATATGGAGCATCTTTATGAGGATGTTCTTTCCAGAAAACAGGGAGCATCGGTGGGAAACCCCGTTTGACAATCCATGGGGTCAGTTGGCACTTTGCCCCGATCAATATGCAATCAGCCCATTGTGAACCGATGAACACCAAGCGCTCTTATTATTTCCATTTTGTCGAAAAGACTACAGCACTGCTCCTTTTGGTCTACCCAGCCCTGATGCTGACGGTGAAGGGGGGGATGAACGCTGTGTTTCTGTTCATGCTGTTGCTTGCCCTTTCGACCTGGATGGTTCGCCCTGCCGGCATGAATGCCGTAGCATGGAAACCGGAATGGACAGCCTATGTGGCGGCCATGTTTTTGCTGTCATTTACCATTCTTGCCAGCCAAATTGCCCACAAGAATATTACTGCGCATCCCCATGACGCGGCTTCGCGTTATTGGCTGGCTATACCGATCTTCCTGTTGTTGCAGCGCCTCCCTTTGCGGGTGATGGGCCTGCTGCAATACGCTTTTCCGCTCGGTGCCATTGGTGGCTTGATTATGGCCTTCAGGAATTATGCGGGCTGGCTGATCAGCCCTACGCTGGACAAGATACATTTCGGTGACCTTGAACTGATACTGGGGATGCTGTCACTGTTTTCCCTGAATTGGCTCGGGCGGGATGCCCCGGCGCTGCGCGTGTTGAAGATACTGGGCGGCATCGCAGGCGTATGGGCATCCCTTGGCTCCGGATCGAGAGGCGGTTGGCTGGCGATTCCGCTGTTCATCGGGTTTTTCTTTTATTTCAGCGTGGGCAAGGGTTTTCTGAAGACGATAAAGATCAGCCTGTTAGTTGCAGTGCTGGCCATGACGGCTAGCTATTTCGCTATCGATACATTTCATCAGCGCGTGAATCAGTTTGCCAATGATATTAGAGCCTTCGAACAGGGGAATCGGGACACTTCAACAGGTATACGGTGGCAACTCTACAAGGCGGCCGTCGATGTTTTTTATCGCCATCCGTTCGTGGGTGTCGGGCCTGAAGGCTTTGCATCAGAGATGCGGCCGATGGTAGAAGCAGAGAAGCTCACGCCGGATGCAGGCCGGTTAGGGCAAGGTGAGGTGCACAACGATATTCTGGCAAAGACTGTTGGAATGGGAATATTGGGGCTGGTTGCCATTCTTGCTAGTTTTCTCGTCCCGCTGAGATTATTCTGGCTCGCAACGAAATCCGGGTCGGCCCCGATCCGGCGGTCGGGTATTCTGGGGGTGGTTTTCGTGAGCGGTGTTTTCGTGTTCGGCCTGACGGTGGAATTCCTGAATCTGACCATGGCCACTGCCTTCTATGGCTTTACCGTTGCTGTGCTGCTGGCGGCTTGCTACAACGTTCATCACGGCGAACTGTCCGCCAAGCCCTAGTTCGAGAGGGGAATACATGTTCAGCATCGTCATCCCGAGTTGGAACAATCTGCCCTATCTGAGGCTTTGCGTCGAGAGTCTGAAAAAACACTCGAGGTTCGAGCACGAGATCATCGTGCACCTGAACGACGGTTCGGATGGCTCGCTTGAATGGGTGAAATCGCAGGGCATCAAATACACGCAGTCGGACAGGAACGTCGGTGTTTGCCTATCGGTGAACCATCTGATGGCTCAGGCACAGCACGACTGGGTGTTGTATATGAACGATGATATGGTCGCCGCGCCTGGCTGGGATACGGCTTTCGCCGAGGCGGTTAAATCGGCGGACAGTGACCTTGCGCTGTTTTTCGGCACGCTCATCCAGCCGGAGAACGGCGGCAACGATATCATCATCAAACAGAGTTTCGGCGAATCGCCGGCCACATTCGACGAGGCGAAGTTTTTGCAGGGCTATCTGGCGGATACCCGCGGCGACAGGGAGGGCTCCGCTTCACAGCCCACCCTCGTTCACAAAAAATGGTGGGGTATGGTCGGCGGATACAGCCTGGAGTTTTCGCCGGGCATGAGCAGCGACGACGATCTGCTCATGAAGTTCTGGGTGGCGGGCTGCCGCAACTACCGCGTCGTCGGCGGCAGCCGTTTCTACCATTTCGGCTGCAAGAGCACCGAACGCATCAGGCATAACCTGGGCGGGCGCATCTTCGTGATGAAGTGGGGCATCACGCAGATCGAGTTTTACCGTTTCTATCTGGCGGCGCTGCGCAGGCCGGATGGCGGCAGGCCGGCAGGCAATCCGGACAACTGTGTGCGTGCTTCCTGGCTGGGCAAGTTGCGCCGTGTGGGTTACGCCTTGCGCTACAACTACCCGCTGGAGGATATCGAGGCGTGGGATCCTGCGCCGGGGCGCAGCAAGTGGAGCCGGGGGAGTTAGTGCAAGCTCCCGGTATGCTGTGCCTTTTGTATGGTCTTGAATATTTCCTCTCCCATCAGCAGATAGCCAACCGTCGAGAAGTGCGTGTTGTTCGCGGGATAAAGATCGACGGTTTTTCTGTCGATGGCCTGTTGCGTCATGCGCAACAGGTTGGGTGCTCCGAAGCGCCGTTCCGCCTCGTTCCAGAATTGCTTGCCGGGATACAGATAGGCCGTGGACTTGTTCGGCACTAACGCCCAGATCGGCGTAATGCCGCCCAGGCGGGCATTGAGTTTTTCGATGTTGCTCAACACGCTGCCATCCATCTCCCCCTCTTTGTCCTCGCCCAGGAATAGCGTGTCGTTACAGCGCCTGTGGCTGAACAATTCACAACCATTCTTTATGCGCGCAATTTTGGCGCCATTCGGCAGTGCAACCAATCTGAAGTCCGGGGTATCGCTCAGTTTTTCATATTCCCTGAAACTCAGTGCAGCCTGGATGCCTATCGAGATACGGCCGCTGCGATTGCTGTGATCCGGGTCAAATGACACGGCAGGAGGGGAGCGCGGCCTGTCGGCGGATACATTGGTATGGGTATCCATGTGTTGGCAAGCGGTAAACTTTTCCAGTCCTTCCGGAATGTTGCGTTCGATGATCTGCAGCACCACGAATTGCCCCCTGAATCCCTGCGCTTTTAACCAGGGCATGAAGTCGGTACAGATCGCGCGTATGCTGTCCCAGTGCACAGTGCGCACCTTCAGGCCGTGTTGGGTCAGGACTGTCTGCCATACGCGGCCGTCCGAGAAGCTGTCGCCGATGACCAGCACGTCCGCCTCCTGCATGGAGGATTGCCGCATCAGCGCCGGGTCGATGGCGGGCCGTGGCTTGCGCCAGCCGAATTGCGATTCGGGCAGCATCCCGAGGCGGGTGAGATCGCCCTCGAAGCCGGCCATCGGCAGGAAGTAATAGCCGATCGCACCGTAACCGATCACGATTGCGGACACGAGGATGGAAAAGAGTTTGGCGTGCCTCATGGTCAGAACTGGAAGTAAAGAAATGGGCTGTAACTGCCGAACTGGTCTACCGCAAGATACAACATGCCGAACACGATGGCGGCCTGCAGCAGCGCCAGCAACATACTGCCCTTGACGAAGCGGATACGGGAAGAATTCGGCAGCAGCCATACCCAGAGCAGGCCCGGAACCAGCAGGCGCATCAGGTCGCGCCCCGACACGTCGGTGAGCAGCAGCAGGTTGCCGTGGATTACGGCATCGAACGAGATCGGGCGCGAGGCGATGCCGAACATCGCCTTGAGGATGAACAGCGCATGTGCCATGCTGTCCGCGCGGAATACCACCCATGCGGCGACAACGGCGATGAAGGTGAGCGCGCCTCCCGCCAGCGCGCCCAGCCAATTGGGAATGCGCGCGAGCCTTTCTCCGGTAATCTCGCGCCACAGATGATTGATGGCGAGATACGCGCCGTGCAGCGCGCCCCAGACCACGAACGTCCAGCCTGCGCCGTGCCACAGCCCGCCGAGCAGCATCGTAGTCATCAGGTTCAGGTAACGGCGCAGCTTGCCTTTGCGGTTGCCGCCCAGCGGAATATACAGATAGTCGCGCAGGAAGCGCGACAGCGTCATATGCCAGCGCCGCCAGAATTCGATGATGCTGGTCGCCTTGTAGGGCGAGTTGAAATTGATGGGCAGGCGGATGCCGAACATCAGCGCGACCCCCAGCGCCATGTCGGTATAGCCGGAGAAATCGAAGTAGATTTGCAGGGTGTAGGCCAGCGCGCCCGACCATGCCTCATAAATGGTAGGCAGCGTGCCTGTCGTCATGGCATGCCGCGCGCCGTCGAAAATGGCCGTGGCGAACGGCGCGAGCGAATCCGCCCAGAGCACCTTCTTGCACAGCCCCAGCGTGAACAGTAGCAAGCCGGTGGCGACATGTTCCCAATTGACGCGGTAAGTCGAAGCATGCGCGAATTGTGGCATCATCTCCTTGTGGTGCAATATCGGGCCGGCAATCAGGTGCGGGAAATAGGTGACGAACAGCAGGTAGTGGACGAAGTTGTACTCCTTCACCTTGCCCTGATAGGTATCCACCAGGAAGGCGATCTGGGTGAAGGTGAAGAAAGAAATGCCCAAGGGCAGCATGATCTCGCCCAAGCTCCATTGCGTGCCCGCCGCGGCATTGACGCTGGCGACGAAGAAATTCGCATACTTATAATAGGCCAGCAACGCCAGGTTGGAGGCAATCGCCGCGATCAGCAGCCCCTTTTTGCGCCGGTCTTTATGACTGACGCCTGCCTTGGCAATCCACATCCCGAAGGCGTAGTTGCCGATGATGGAGCCTGACAGCAGACCGATATAGGCCGGGTTCCAGTAGCCATAGAAGAACAGCGAGGCAAGGGCCAGCCACCCCGCGGCAAAGGCGTGGCTCAGCCGCGCCAGCCAGAAGAATCCCAGCAACACGACGGGCAGATAGAGGAAGATGAATCCGTAGGAGTTGAACAGCATCAGGCAGCGCGATCTTTCAGCATGGAACGGGTGTCAGGCAAGAGGCGGAGGTTTTACCGAGCGACGCAAAAATTTATTGCACCATTCTACAGCGAAATACGGCCGGCCGATGCCCGCATGACTGCGGGAAAATTCAATCGATACCGGGGCATTGCCGCCCGATGCGGTGGGGGGAAACTGGTTTGCGGGGGCGGGATGCTGCATAATGAGCGGGTTGAGGGATACGGAATGCAGGGGTAGGGCAGCGCGCAACAATTTATGGATGTCTCTATCATTATCGTGTCATACAACACTGCCGACCTGACGGTTGCCTGCCTGGAATCCGTCTTTGCGTCGCAGCGGGTCAGCTATGAGGTCTTTGTTGTCGACAATGCCTCGCAGGACGGGAGCGCCGCGATTGTCCACGAGAAATTTCCCGGTGTGAGGCTCATCGCCAACGAGGCGAACCGCGGTTTCGGGGCCGCAAACAACCAGGCGCTACGGGAATGCAGCGGCCGCTATGTGATCTTCCTGAACCCCGACACCACGGTTGAGCCGGACTCTTTTTTCAGGATGGCTACCTACATGGATGCGCATCCGGAAGTGGGCCTCGCGGGCCCCAGGGTGCTCAATCCGGACGGGACACGGCAGGACTCGGCATCAGACCGTTATCCGGGACACCGGTACGGAGCTTCAGACCTTGGCGCCCTTCCCGGGAGCATTGCCTGCGTGCTGGGGGCCTGCCAGATCGCCAGCGCGAGCCTGTTGCGCGAAATCGGCGGGTTCGATGAGGATTTTTTCCTGTACGGCGAGGACCAGGATCTTTGCCTGAGAATCCGCAAGCGCGGCTTCGAGATCGGCTTTATCGACGACGCAGTCATCATGCATCACGGGGGGCAGAGCGAGCGCGCCACCCTTCCGGCGGAGGTCGTGAGGAAGAAGATTCGTGCGGAATTGCTCTTTTACCGCAAGCACTACCGCCCGGAGACCGTGAGGAGGCTGTGCCAGAGGCAGCGCCGCCGGGCATTCTGGCGCATTCTTTCCATCCGCTTGCTGATGCCGGTGATGCCGGACAAAACTGAAGCGCAGGGGAAATTAGCCAGATACCGGGTGATTCGCGAAGAGGCCGGGGCGTCACCGGAATTAACAAACAGTTTTTAAGGAACAGAATGCCGCTATTGCTCGGTACCGATATAGACCAACTGGTCGAAAAGAACATACAGGGTCACGTCGCGCGCGCGGGAGGCACCGTCGACCAGCTGATCGACTATGGACGATGCCGGGTCGAGGACATCAATATTCCGGACGGCGGCTTCGGCAAGGTGCTGCAGACCGGCCGACGGGCCGCCTCGGCAAAATCCCTCTCCATCCTGAAGCGGCATCTCAAGCAGGAGTTCAAGTTCCTCGTGCACGGTCCGAGAATTCCAAGGGATCGCAAGACGATAGTCCTGGACATGCACGATGCCCATGCCATGCCGGAGCTGCACAACCGGTACGACGCCGCAATATCGTCGAACCTGATCGAGCATTCCCCGAACCCCATCGGGCTGCTGCTCAACTTCTACTTCATTACCAGGAAAACCGGCCACCAGTTCCATGCCATCCCGCACTACGCCTACACCTATGACCGGTTCAGGAAGCCGACCCCTCTGGAGCACTTCGTGGAAGATTTTGAAAACCGGGCCGGCTACGCTGATACCACCCACGTCGAGGACTACCGGCAGTCGGCCATCGAAAAAGACGGCTGGCAGAGGCGGTTCCATGAAACCTATCCCCTGGAATATCCGTTCATCCACTTCCATGTGTTCGACGAGCACAACACGAAGGCCCTGCTGTCATATGTGTTTCAGGACGTGACCGTGGATGTTTACAAGACCGAGAGGTTCTCGGACAACGTTGCCCTGTGCAGCAATTCGCTGAATCCCGAGTTCGCCGAAAAATACAAAAAGTTTCTGCAGGAGATGGGGGAATAATGACGAATCTCCACACGAACAGCATGCCGAGCGCAGCCTCCCTTGAGCACCTTCTGGGCAGCAAACACTTCCGTTATGCGCGCCTCGCCATCGAAGGCATGGACAACGAGCCGGTCTTCGCGCGAAACGCCCCCGGCCAGCGGGAAGAGGAAATCTGCCTGTTCCACGAATCGGTGCCGTCGGGCGATGCCTACGTAGCGCTGCTTGCCGACCGCATCGAGGCGGGGATAAAAAATCACTCCTCCCTTCCGGTCGTCCGTTTTGCCGACGGGGAGTACGCGTTCTACAGCGGCTCGCTGAAATGCAACGGCCTCTACCGGCAGGCCGAATCGGTGGCCGCGATCAAGGCGGCATTCCCCGCGCACGCGGAAGCGCTACGCTATCTGGCCGCCTCGGGCATCCTGGCGCCGCTGGTCTTTCCCGGCAACACGCGGGAGCGCCGTGGGCTGCGTGCCCTGTTCGGCAAGAAAGACGGCAGGGACTGGGCCATCCATTTCCTGAAATTCCTCGCACGCCATGAGATCAGGCTTGCACAAACAAACTACATCCCGTTCTACTGCGTCTACGCCTACCTTTCGAGCACCCGGTTTGCCAAGGCAGTTGACGGCAAAACGGTGTGCGTCGTCAATTCCGATTTCAACGAGGCGGCATGCACAGCATGGTTCGAGCGGGCGGGATCGCGCCCCAGGCTGGTCCATGTGCCGATACCGGCTTCCTATGTCGCCACGCAATGGGATTTCATGCGCGAAGAGGCTTTTCAGCATGTTCCGGAAAATCCGGATTGCTTCATGGTGGGAGCAGGCGTCGGCGCGCTCGAGGTGTGCGTGGACGCAGCACGCCGCTTTTCTGCGCCGGCGATCGATTCGGGACATATCCTCAACATGATGAACGACCTCGAGAGCAAGTCCGCCGGGCCGCGCCTCTATACCTTCCGCCGATGAGCAGCGCTTTCCGCATGCTCAGACGCTCCTTCCGCGCATGGCGCAACCGCCGCCGCCTGGAGCGGGAAGAGACGCACTACCGCAACAGCTTCTGCCAGCACGGCCTCTCGATTCCCGGAGAAACGGAAATCCGTGCGCGGATTGCCCTTCGCCTTCCGGGCAGAACGCCCAAGGCGAAGGGCGATCTGCATATCCTCGCCATCTACCACAACTACAACTGGGAAGGTCCGTCGCTTGGCCCGTCGCTGGCGGCTTTCGGGGAGGTGAAACACCTGGACTGGCGCGACCCCGCGCTTGCCGCAGGCAAGCAGCCGGGTGATGCCGGCTGGAGGGAGGCAATGAACGCGGGGTTGCTGCGGACGGTGCAGGCCTGGGCTGTGGAGCGGCCGTTCGACGCGGTGTTCACCTATCTTTCCGGCGAGCAGGTGGATTCCGGCGCCCTAGAGAAACTGCGCGGGTTCGGTGCGCCGATGGCCAACCTCGCCCTGAACGACAAGGAGACGTTCGTCGGCAGGGTGCGCGGTGGTCATGCGGCGGGCGCCAGGGACATCTGCCGCCACTTCGATCTGTGCTGGACCAGCACCATCGACGCGCTCGAGAAATACGTCGTCGAAGGCGCCACGCCGCTCTACCTTCCGGAGGGCGCGAATCCGGGCATCCACCGGCCCTACGACGAGGAAAAGGTGTATGACGTTTCCTTCGTCGGGCAATGCTACGGCAACCGTCCCGGGGTCGTCGCCAGGCTGCGCGAAGCTGGCGTGCGCGTGGAAGCCTTCGGCCCCGGCTGGCCGAGCGGCCCGCTGACCATGGAGGAGATGGTGCGCACCTGGTCGCGCAGCAAAATCAACCTCGGCTTCGGCGGGGTGCTGGGGCACAATGAGACGTTTTGCCTGAAGGGGCGGGACTTCGAGGTGCCGATGAGCGGCGGGCTCTACCTCACCGAGCACCACGAAGAGCTGCTGCCGTTCTACGAGATCGGCCGCGAGATCGTCACCTACACCGGCTTCGGCGATCTCCTGGAAAAAATTCGCTGGCTGTTGTCCGATCCCGAGCAGGCGGAGATAATCCGCCGCGCAGGCCGGGTTCGCGCTTTGCGGGAGCATAGCTGGGAAATGCGTTTTGACCGGGTGTTCCGGATGCTGGGCGCACTGGACTGAGAATATTGGAGGAACTGTATGTCGCAAAAAAAAGGATTTTTCCGGTCATTGAAACGTCAGTATGATCGCCGCCGCCGGGAACGGCGCTTCTGCGAGGAGACCCTGCGGGGAGGGTATTCCTTGCCGCCACAGTCGGTAAAACTGGCGGTGATTCGGCACAATATCCCGAACCCCCGCCCGCATGTGTTTGTCGAGACGGGAACCTATTTCGGCGATACGGTGGCGGCCATAAAGGACATGTATTCGAACGTGATTTCGATCGAGGTTGACGAGACGCTCTACAAAAAAGCCTGCATGCGGTTTGCGGCTGACAAGAATGTTCATATCGTGCATGGAGACTGTGCACGGGAATTGCCCGCAATACTCGCCTCGCTGGGAGAGCCGGCGGTGTTCTGGCTGGATGGTCATTACAGCGGCGGAGAGACCGGCAAGGGAGAGATCGAAGACCCGATCCTTATCTCGTTGAACCAGATTGCAGCATCCCCGATCAGGGGACATGTGATCTTCATTGACGACGCGCGGACTTTCGATGGGCGCGAGGGGCATCCCGATCTTTCGGAAGTTTTGAATTGCATCAAGAAGATCGATAGCCGCTATATCATCCGGGTGCAGAGCGATATTATCGTTGCCACGGTAGTTCCACTCCAGGTTTGTTGAAGGTGCCGAGGGGTGATTGGTTGTTAATCTGTCTTTTCAGTGGACTTTACTATTTCAGGTTTTATCAAAAGGGTTATTGATATGAAGACTGCTGCTGATTTATCCGGCTATAAGAAAAATATAACTTCGCAATTTGGAGAGGACGGGATTATCGAAGAAATCCTGAACCGTATTGGGATTGAGAATGCGTTTTGCGTTGAGTTTGGGGCATGGGATGGCAAGCATTTCAGCAATACATGGCAGTTGTGGCATGACAAGGCATGGAGTGCTGTTCTAATAGAAGGCAATCCTGATAAGGTGGTGCAACTTGAAAAAAGCTTGGCGGAATTTAAGAAAGTTGTCGCATGTTGTGCATACGTCGGCCTCGCGGGCGAGAATACTCTGGATGCGATTCTGGAGAAGGTTGGCGCACCGCGAATTATTGACGTGCTGTCCATCGACATTGATGGAAATGACTACCATGTCTTCGAATCAATCAATTTATTTTCCGCAAGAGTGGTGCTGGTTGAGTTTAATCCGACAATTCCTCCACATGTCGAATTGGTTGCTGCGCCGGGGAATTATTTCGGTTCATCTGCATTGAGCATTTGCAAGTTGGCTAAGGCAAAAAATTATTCGCTGGCAGCCTGCACTACTGCAAATCTTATCTTCGTGAGAAATGCCGATTTCGATAAGCTGGGTTTTGATGAGCCAATGCTGGCCGAGATTATGCCAACTGACTGTTTGACATATGTTATAACTGCTTTTGACGGAACAAGCTACTTGTCCCGCAGGCCACCTTATAAGGATTTAAGAAAACCGTCGTTGTGGGGTCTACTTAAGGCCTATGGCAGAAATTTACTCGGAAAAAAGAACGATGATTTTGTGGTGTTGAAAAAGCAGATGGATACGATTACTCCTGTTTCAATTTATTCTGGGTTCTGAACAGCGACTCTCTTCTTCAAGTATTTGAAGGGCGGCTTGGGCGACGGGTTCGGCTGCAAGCTCATCGAGGCAGCGGCTCCTTCCGCTTCCCTCGCATCCCATCATGCTGCACGGGAGGCAATCCATCACGGGACTCACGATCCGGTGGCGCTCGTTGATGACACGCCATGCCCGCCAGTCGGAAGGGCCGTGTACCGTGACCGTCGGGGTGTCCAGTGCCGCGGCAATGTGCGGCGCGGCACTATCGACGCCCAGATGCAACGAGCTCATGGAAATCACCGCCGCAAGCTCGCCGAGGGTGGTCTTCCCGGCCAGATTGAAAGCTCTTTCTTCACGCCCCGCAACAATGTCCTGGCAGCCGGCCGCTTCTTCCGGAGATCCGATCAATACGGCCGGTATGCGATGCGCCTCCCATATCCGGTCTATTACCTCTTTCCATTTCGCATTATCCCATTCCTTGTATTTCCAGCGCGAAAATGGATTGACTGTCACCATGCAGGTTCCGGGGGCAAGCCCGGCTTCCTCGAGCAGAGCCGTGGCGCGCAGCCGGTCGTCCGGTGCGATGTAGAGCCGCGGCGTGGAATCTTCCGTGGTGATGCCAAGCTCGCGCACGACGCGCAGGGATTGATCCGCGCCGGGATGAACGGGCGGCGGTGCAACCTTGAGGTCGCGGATGATTTTCGTAAACAGGGCTTCATGCCAGAACTGCTTCTTGACTCCCTGGCAGCCGATCCGTTCCGGCGCTCCCGTAAGGAACGAGAGGATCGCTCCGCGGTCTCCGGTCCGCAGATCGATCACGAAGTCGTAATGCTTCTGCCGCAGACGCCGCGCGAATGAAACAAACTCGCGCAGGCGGCGGAACAGGGAGCCGCGGGTTCTTGCAGTCTCTATGACTTCGTGAACATTCGGGTCGGCGGCCAGCAGGGAGCCATATGGCCTGAAAACCAGGATGGATACGCGGGCACCCGGGCAGGATTCTTTTGCGGCGCGGATCGTCGGAGCGGTGAGGACAACATCACCGATGTCTCCCAATTGGATCAGAAGAATGTTGCGGGGCATGTGAAGATAGGGATAAATCCTGTGCTGTTTTATGCTTGCTTGTCTTTTGCCAGAGCCACGAAGTTCGAGGCGAGGAACTGCTCGCATTCCTCGTTGTATTTGGTGATTTTTATTAAAAATCCGGAGGGAGCAACCCTGTAGATATCCATATTCGTATCTTTGAAGAAATGCCAGTAGTCCCGGAAAAATCTGCGTGTATCGACATTGCAGCCCCCAAACTCGAAGAGAATGATATCTATCACATTTTTTGCGATCATGTTTCTTGAGCCGTACAAGGCATCCAGTTCATGGCCTTCTATATCGAGCTTCAGCAAGTGGATGTGCTCGATACCGTTTTCCTCGCAATAATTGTCCAGGTTTTCTATCCTGACGGTCTCGGACTGGTCAAAGTGAATTCCGTAGTGATCCAGATCCCTTTTGGTAAGGGATGCACCCTCGGCGCCCTGCGCGTTGTAATACAAGACCATCTCGGTACGCTCTTTTCCCAGCCCGACGTTGTTCAGTATTATTTTCGGATCGATGGGGCTGTTGGCCGTCAGTATCTTGAAGGTTTCGCGGCCGGGTTCAAAGCAATGGATCTGGCAATCCTTACCCTTGGTTTTTTCCAGGGTGAATTTGAGGAACTGGCCCTTGTTGGCGCCGACATCGAAAATGCAATAAGGGGGCTGGCAATGCCGGCTCAATAAGTCGAATACCACGAATTCACCGCTGTTGCAGAAGTCGCCGCCCGAGCCGATTCCCATGGCGTGATTCAGGACGCGCACCTGCTTTGCCATCAGGCGCTGCACAAAGGCATTGCGGGAAATCTTGACCAGGAAATCTTTGTAAAGTCCCATGAATAATTTCTCTTATTTTGTGAACTGGAAGAGACCACAGCCGTATTTTGCGTCCCGTCCTATGCCGGGGTCGACATCTTTCAGGAAGCGGCCCTTGTCGTTGACAAACGAGAATTCAACAAGCTTCAGCCCCGAAAAATATTCCAGGATCTGCTCGGTGGAGTGGATGCGGTGTGCATTGAAGCAAACACGTGGCCTGCCGATGGGCAAGCCAAAGTAAAGATTCCCGCCGGGGGCGAGAACCCGCTGAAGCTCCCGGCATGCCTTGACCGTGCCCAATGGATCGAGCGGATCGCCATAGCGGCCCAGCCCGATATGCTCGGCTACGTGCAGGCATGAAAGCGAAGAAACCGATCCGTCCGGATAGGGCATTCCGAGGATGGAGCCCGGCTTGCTATCAAGGTTGGGCAAGTCGGTGACCAACGGTCGAATGTCAATGAAAGTTACCCGGGTGATCGTGGAAAGGAAGCCCACGTAATCGACCTTGGAGCCGACGTCGACGTGAGCTTCGACGCCGCTCTCGAGTATTTTCCGGAAGGCCCATATATCCTGATAAAAATAGTGCGTGTCGAATGCAGTCGTCGAAGTCCGCTCATCCAATATCGGATATAAGTCGCGCATGGAGATGTCTTCCGCGCCTTCCATGCTCTTGTACTGGCGAAGTTCGGAAAAGAACGAAGCATATTTCGGGATATTTTTGAGCCTGAGCTTGAATTTCATTTTGAGGAGTTTCTGAATGGGGGGATCAACATGCGTTTTGGACTACAAGATCCTGCGGAAGTAATCCACGGTTTCCTTGAGCCCGTCTTCCAGATGGACTCGCGGCGCCCAACCGAGCGTGCCCTGCGCAAGGGTGATGTCCGGCTGCCTCTGGCGGGGATCGTCCTGGGGCAGCGGCTTGTGAACCAGCTTGCTGCTTGAGCCGGCGATCCTGAGGATGGTTTCCGCCAGTTCGAGCATGGTGTACTCGCCCGGGTTGCCAAGGTTGACCGGCCCGGTGAGCGACTCATCGGAGCCCATCAGGCGGATGAAGCCCTCGATCATGTCGTCCACGTAGCAGAAGCTGCGGGTCTGCTGCCCGTCGCCGTAGATCGTGATGTCCTCGCTGCGGAGGGCCTGCACGATGAAGTTGCTCACGACCCGCCCGTCGTTGGGGTGCATCCTCGGGCCGTAGGTATTGAAGATGCGCGCGACCTTGATGCTCAGGTTGTGCTGGCGGTAGTAGTCAAAGAACAGGGTCTCGGCGCAGCGCTTGCCTTCGTCGTAGCAGGAGCGCGGGCCGATGGGATTGACGTTGCCCCAGTAGCTTTCCTGCTGCGGATGCATCACCGGGTCGCCGTACACCTCGGAGGTCGAGGCCTGGAAAATCCGCGCCTTGACCCGCTTGGCGAGGCCGAGCATGTTGATCGCGCCGTGCACGCTGGTCTTGGTCGTCTGCACCGGGTCGAACTGGTAGTGCACCGGCGAGGCCGGGCACGCGAGGTTGTATATTTCATCGACCTCCACGTACAGCGGGAAGGTGACATCGTGGCGCATGAGCTCGAAATAGGGATTGCCGACCAGGTGCGCGATGTTCGTCTTGCTGCCGGTGAAGAAATTGTCGACGCACAGGACATCGTTGCCATCCCTGATCAGCCGGTCGCAAAGATGGGAGCCCAGAAAACCGGCGCCCCCGGTAACCAATATGCGTTTCATCGTGCCCTTCCTGAAAAATCTGTTACGCTATTTTACAGGTAAACACGGCGGGAAAGCGCGATGGCGATTTATGCGGTGGGCGATGTGCAGGGCTGCTATGACGAGCTGGCGCAGTTGCTGGAGCAGGTGCGCTTCGACCCGGCGCAGGACAGGCTGTGGCTGGTCGGCGACCTGGTGAACCGCGGGCCGGGCTCGCTGGAGGTGCTGCGGCTGGTCCGGTCGTTAGGTGACAGCGCGATCACCGTGCTCGGCAACCACGACCTGCACCTGATCGCCGTCGCGGAAGGCATCGGCGAACTGCACCGCACCGACACCCTGGACGGCATCCTCAACGCGCCGGACCGCGACGAACTGCTGCACTGGCTGCGCCATAGGCTCCTGCTGCATGCCGAGGGAAGCTACGTGCTCGTGCACGCCGGGCTGCTGCCGCAATGGAGCGTGGCGCAGGCCGCGAGCCTCGCGCGCAAAGTCGAGGCCGCGCTGCGTGCCGACGACTACGTCACCTTCCTCGAGCATATGTACGGCAACGCCCCGCATGGCTGGGACGACAGCCTCACCGGCTACAAGCGCCTGCGCGTCATCGTCAACGCCTTCACCCGCATGCGCATCTGCACGGTGGAGGGCGAGATGGAATTCAAGTTCAAGGGCGAGATGCCGGACATCCCGCAAGGCTACCTGCCGTGGTTCGATATCCCCGATCGCGCCAGCCGCGATGCCACCGTTGTCTTCGGCCACTGGTCGGCGCTCGGCCTGCTGCTCCGCAAAAACGTCATCGCGCTCGACACCGGCTGCCTGTGGGGCGGCACGATGAGCGCCATCCGGCTCGACGACCGGCAGCTGTTCCAGGCAGCTTGCAACAACCCGGTGGCGAAGCATTGGTGATGACTACGCAGGTACTATTACCCCCCTGTATACCGCCGGTTGGCCATCAGACTGTTTGAGAAAAGTTTTATTTGGCATCTTAATAATCAACTGTGGCTTTATAATGCTCCCATGCAGAGGTGGCGTTCCGTGTAACAACGCCATTGGAAGGAGCGGACCATCAGTTTTCATCTCTTCCTGCATTTCCAATCTCTTGAGTTGGGCACACCATCGGTATGCAATGTCAAGCAAGGGCGGCATATGGGAGTGTCATCGGTTTGTTCGATATTTTTAATTCGATGGGCAGTTTTTTGAAACAGAAAGATATTTGCGCGACTATTCTTGCAGGCGGCAGTGGTAGCCGCCTGTGGCCGCTATCGCGTCAGCACTTGCCCAAGCAATTTCTTCCACTGGATGGCGACGTATCGTTGCTTCAAGCCACCATCGACCGCCTGTCCCCGCTAATCGATGCCGAAAATATCCTGATCGTTACCCAGGAGGCACTTGCCAAAGGCGAGGCCTATCACGCCCTCCAGCCTTATCAGAGCATCTTTGAACCCGTCGGTCGCAACACCGCGCCAGCCATCGCACTGGCGGCGGCTTATCTGATGTCAGATGGTTCCGACCCCATCATGGTCGTGCTGCCGGCCGACCACGTCATCAAGGATGAGGTGCGTTTCCGCGCGCATTTAGGTGCTGCGATTGAAGCCGCCGAAAGCGGCAAGCTCGTCACTTTCGGCATCCAGCCCACCCGGCCGGATACCGGGTTTGGCTACATCAAAATCAGGGGCGGCCTGGTTCATGCCTCCGGCGTCTATGAAGTCGAGCGGTTTACCGAAAAACCGGACAGAGCCACTGCCGAACAATTCATAAGGGAAGGCAATTACTACTGGAACTCGGGCATGTTTGTCTGGCGTGCCTCGGTGATCCTTGCTGAAATTCGGCAATACCTGCCGGCAGTATATGAAGTGATTCAAGCCATCGTTGCCGAGAGCCGCGCTGCAGGAACGTTCCAGCAGGCCGTCGATAGGCATTTTGCGGCCATGCCTTCCATCTCCATCGATTACGGCGTACTGGAAAAATCCGGCCACGTATCGCTGATCCCCTGCGATATCGGCTGGAATGATGTGGGAAGCTGGCAGGCCGTGCATGAAATCTCCAGCAAGGATGAAAACGGCAATGCCCTGCAGGGCAACGTCATCGCGCTGGGCTGCAAAAACAGCTTGGTTCGCGCCGAGAAAAGGCTGGTTGCCGCCATCGGCCTTGAGGATATTTGCGTTGTCGAAACCGCCGACGCCGTGCTCGTTTCAAAGAGCGACCAGACGCAGCGCGTGCGCGAAGTCGTCGATATCCTGCATAAAAACGGTGCCACCGAGCATGTCTATCATGCCAAGGTCAACCGGCCATGGGGCAGTTATACTGTCCTCGAGGAAGATCCGGATGGCTTCAAAATCAAGCGCATTGAGGTTGCCCCTGGTGCGCGCCTCAGCCTGCAGAGTCATAGTCGGCGCTCCGAACACTGGGTGGTGGTGTCAGGCACCGCAACCGTCACCAACGGCGACGAGGTAATTACGGTGCGGAAAAACCAGAGCACCTACATTCCGATAGGCGCAACACACCGACTCGAGAATCTGGGTACCGAACCGCTGCATATCGTTGAAATCCAGGTCGGTGAATACCTTGGGGAAGACGATATTCAGCGTTACGAAGACAACTACGGCAGATAGCCGCACAGGAAGGAGTATCGAATGAGCCAGGCCAAAAAAGTTGCCTTGATTACCGGCGTGACCGGCCAGGACGGCGCATACCTTGCCGAACTGTTGCTCGACAAAGGCTATGAGGTGCACGGAATGAAGCGCCGCAGCTCCATGTTCAACACCGCTCGCATCGATCACCTGTTTCACGACATGCATGAGAAAGGCCTGCCGTTCTTCCTGCATCACGGCGACATGACCGATTCTTCCAGCCTGGCGCATATCATCCAGAAGGTGCAGCCGGACGAGATATACAACCTTGCGGCACAAAGCCACGTGGCGGTGTCGTTCGAAGAGCCGGAATACACGGCCAACTCCGATGCGCTGGGCGCCTTGCGCATCCTGGAAGCGATCCGCATCCTCGGCATGGAAAAGAAAACCCGCTTCTATCAGGCATCCACTTCTGAGCTGTATGGCTTGGTGCAGGAAACACCGCAGAAGGAGACGACGCCGTTCTATCCGCGCAGCCCCTATGCGGTGGCCAAGCTCTATGCCTACTGGATCACCGTCAATTACCGCGAAGCCTATGGCATGTATGCCTGCAACGGCATCCTGTTCAACCACGAGTCGCCGATACGCGGCGAGACCTTCGTCACGCGCAAGATCACGCGCGCGCTGGCGCGCATCAAGCTAGGCCTTCAGGAATGCCTCTATCTCGGCAACCTGAATGCGCTGCGCGACTGGGGGCACGCCAGGGACTATGTCGAGATGCAATGGCTGATGCTGCAACAGGAACAGCCGGAAGATTTCGTCATCGCCAGCGGCGTGCAATACAGCGTGCGCGATTTCGTGAATGCGGCGGCCAGGGAACTCGGCATGGACATTACCTGGCGCGGCAAGGGGGTGGAAGAGAAGGGCTTCGACGACGCCGGAAAATGCATCGTTGCCGTTGATCCGCGCTACTTCCGGCCTACAGAAGTGGAGACGCTGCTGGGCGATGCCAGCAAAGCGAAGAACAAGCTCGGCTGGACGCCAAAGATTACATTTGATGAGCTGGTGAGCGAAATGGTGCGCGAAGACCTCAAGGGGGCGGAGCGCGACGAACTGGTGAAGAGACATGGCTACAATGCCGTGGGACATCACGAATAACCTGCCTGCCTTTCCCCTCATGGAACAAGATAGCAAGATTTACATCGCGGGCCATCGTGGCCTGGCCGGCTCCGCCTTGATGCGGCAACTGCAAGCCAGGGGCTACCATAAACTCATTACGCGTACACACACCGAGCTTGACTTGACCGACCAGGCCGCGGTGCGCGACTTTTTTTCTGCGGAAAAACCGGAATATGTCCTGCTGGCTGCAGCAAAAGTGGGCGGCATCCTTGCCAATAATACCTACCCTGCAGAATTCATCCGGCAGAACCTGGCGATCCAGACCAATGTCATCCATGAGGCCTGGTGCAGCAAGGTCAAACGCCTGTTGTTTCTGGGTTCGTCCTGCATCTATCCGAGAGACTGCCCGCAGCCCATCAGGGAAGAATATCTGCTTACCGGTCCGCTCGAGCCGACCAACCGGCCTTATGCGGTGGCCAAGATAGCCGGTATTGAAATGTGCTGGTCATATAATCGCCAATACGGCACGAAGTACCTTGCCGTTATGCCAACCAATTTGTATGGGCCGGGCGACAATTACGACCTGGAAAACTCACATGTACTGCCTGCATTGATCCGCAAGATTCACGAAGCCAAACAGCGCGGCGACAAGGAAGTGGTCGTTTGGGGTACCGGCGCGCCACGGCGGGAGTTCCTTTACAGCGATGACATGGCAGATGCCTGTTTGTACCTCATGAATTTGCCTGAAAGGCAGGCAGCTGGTTTATTTGCCCAAGATCGGCCGCCACTCGTGAATATCGGTTGCGGAGCGGACCTGACGATCCGGGAACTGGCTGAATTGGTCAAGAGGGTGGTCGGGTTCGATGGTGAGCTTGTGTTTGATACTGCAAAGCCGGATGGAGCTCCTCGCAAGCTGCTGGATGTTGGCCGCATGGCCGGATTGGGCTGGTCAGCAACGGTGCCGCTGGAAAAAGGCATAAAGCAGGCATACGCAGACTATTTGAAAAGCGCCCACTAGTCATTACCCTGTAATTTCCGCCAGCAACTCCACCATCATCTCCTCCGCCTGCCGCGCATACCCTCCGCCGAAAAGATTCGTATGGTTGAGGATGTGGTACAAGTTATACAACCCCCTGCGCACCGCATAGCCCGCATCCAGCGGATATGCGGCGCGATAGGCGGCGTAGAAATCGGCGGGGTAGCCGCCGAACAGCTCGGTCATCGCGAGATCGCATTCGCGGTCGCCGTAGTAGGGTGCTGAGTCGAAGACCACCGGCGTGCCGTCCGCGAGGAAGGCGTGATTGCCGCTCCACAGGTCGCCGTGCAGCAGTGCGGGCTGCGGGGTGTAGCCCGTGAAGAAGGCGGGCAGGGTATCGAGCAGCTTCTCGCCGAGCGTCTGCAGCCTGCCGCCGTGGCCGTTCCGCGCCACGAGGCGTAACTGGAAGCCGAGGCGTTGCTCGCGCCAGAACGTTATCCAATTATCTTCCCAGCCGTTCGGCTGCGGCGTCGTGCCGATGAAGTTGTCCTGCGCGAAGCCGAATCGTTCGTTCGTGCTGCGATGCAGCGCGGCGAGCTGTGCGCCGAGGAGGCGCGCATCGCCGCGCGGATTCAGTTCCAGGTATTCCAGCACGAGGAAGCTATGCGCGCCTGCCGTGCCGTGCGCAATTGGTTGCGGCACGCGGAGGGTTTGCGTCGCGGCGATGGCTTCGAGGCCGGCCGCCTCCGCGGCGAACATCGGTTGATGGCGCGCGTCGTTGAGCTTGACGAAGAACTGCCGCCCGTCCTGCCCGCAGATGAGAAAAGTCTGGTTGATGCAGCCGCCGCCGGTTGCCGCATGTGACATGAGCCGGAAGGGCTGCCGTGTCGCCGAGGCGATGGCGGCCGAGATGGCCGGCCAATCCGTCATCAGGGCTTGGGTGGTTCTTTCGGGGTGTCTTTGGCCGGTTCTTTCGGCGTTTCGGCCGCGGTCTCATGCTCGACGCGCGCCTCGCCACGCTTGCGCAACACGCGCACGCGCTCGCCGACCTTGAACTCGTCCGGCTTGCCGGGCTGCATCACGTAGGTGCTCTTGCCTTCCTCGCCGTCCAGCTTGACCCAGATTTCCAGGCCGGATTTGGTGGCGATGCCGGACTGGTTGCCGAGCGTGCTGCCGAGCACGCCGCCGAGGATGGTGCCGACTACTGCCCCGCGCCCGCCGCCGGTATTCGAGCCGCCGACCTGGCCGAACAGGCCGCCGAGGGAGGTGCCGCCGCCGGAGCTCGCGTCCAGTTCGATCGGCGTGACGCTTTCAACCACGCCGCGCTTGATGGTGGCGACATTGTTGGCGTCGCCATTGCTGCCGACGCCGCCCTGCCGGTCGCTGGCGCATCCGGCCAGCAGCAGGGCGATGAGGAGCGGAAGGATGCGCATGATTTACAGCGGCACGTCGAAGCCGAAGTGCTGCTTGAACTGCGCCCTCAGTTCGTCGCGGGTAGGCGCATGGTTCTGCCCGCCGCGGCTCGCGATCTTGATGGTGCCGAGCAGCGAGGCCAGGCGTCCGGTGGTTTCCCAGTCCCAGCCTTGCTGGATGCCGTGCAGCAGGCCGGCGCGGTACGCGTCGCCGCAGCCGGTAGGGTCGGTCAGCGCGGCTGCCTTGGCGCAGGGGATGGCGATCTCCTTGCCGCCGGCGTAGATGGTCGAGCCTTCGCCGCCGCGGGTCATGATGAAGGCGCGCGTCATTTTGGCGAGTTCCTCGATCTTCTTGCCGGTCTTGTCCTGCAGCAGTTGCGCCTCGTAGTCGTTCACCGTCACATAGTCGGCCTGCTCGATGAAGCGCAGCAGTTCATCCTTGCCGAACATCGGCATGCCCTGGCCCGGGTCGAATATCCACGGGATGCCCGCCTCGCGGAATTCGCGCGCGTGCTGCAGCATGCCCTCGCGACCGTCCGGCGAGACGATGCCGAGGCTGACGTTCTCCGCGTCGCCGACATGGTTGCGCTCGGAGAAACTCATCGCGCCGGGATGGAAGGCGGTGATCTGGTTGTCGTCCAGGTCGGTGGTGATGAACGCCTGGCCGGTGTAGCTGTCCCGCACATGGCGGATATGCGCCTGCGACAGGCCGAGCTTTTCCAGGCGCGCCGCATAGGGGTCGAAGTCGTCGCCCACCGTCGCCATGATCATCGGCTTGCCGCCGAGCAGCTTCAGGTTGTACGCGATGTTGCCCGCGCAGCCGCCGAACTCGCGGCGCATCTCCGGGACGAGAAAGGCGACGTTCAGGATGTGGATCTTCTCGGGCAGGATGTGTTTCTTGAATTGATCCTGGAACACCATGATGGTGTCGTAGGCCATCGAACCGCAAATCAGCGTGTGCATCGCAAAACCCTAAATAGATTGAGAGGCGCAAATTGTATCACTGGAGCGGCGGTTGTCTGCTGCGGCGAACGGTGCGATAAGGCATAATCCCGCCACAAAAAATTCAGGGGGAACACCATGCCGTTGCCGATATTCCGCACCAAGCCGATCAACACCGACGATGCCGTCTGCGACACCGGGCTGAAGCGCTGCCTGAGCGCCTTCGACCTCACTTTGCTCGGCGTCGGCGCGATCATCGGCACCGGCATCTTCGTGCTGACCGGTATCGCCGCGGCCAACCAGGCCGGCCCGGCGGTGGTGCTGTCCTTTATCATTTCCGGTTTCGCTTGCGCCTTCGCCGCGCTGGCCTACGCGGAGCTGGCTGCCGCCGTGGGCGGCTGCGGCAGCGCGTACGGCTACAGCTACGTCGCGTTCGGCGAGATCGTCGCGTGGGTGATCGGCTGGATATTGCTGCTGGAATACAGCGTGTCGGTGGCGGCGGTCGCCAACGGCTGGTCGGGCTATTTCAACAACGCGCTCTCCGCGATGGGCATGGGCCTGCCGGAGGCGCTCACCAAATCGCCGGCGCTCGGCGGCATCATCAACCTGCCCGCCGCTTCCATCATCCTGATCCTGATGGGGCTGCTCATCGTCGGCGTCAGGCAGAGCGCGCAGCTCAACACCGCGATGGTGTTCGTCAAGGTGTCGGCCATCGCCATCTTCGTCAGCATCGCCGCGTTCAACGTCGATCCGGCCAACTGGCAACCGTTCATGCCCTACGGCTGGTTCAACACCCTGCCGGACGGCAAGACCACCGGCGTGCTCGCGGGCGCGTCGCTGGTGTTCTTCGCCTATGTCGGCTTCGACGCCGTCTCGACCGCGGCAGAGGAGGCCAAGAACCCGCAGCGCGACCTGCCGGTCGGCATCATCGCCTCGCTCGCCTTCTGCACCGTGATCTACATCATCGTCTCCGGCTTGCTGACCGGCATCGTGCCCTACACCAGCCTCGGCGTATCCTCGCCGGTCGCGCATGCGCTGCAAATGCTTGGCTACAACTGGGCCTCGGCGCTGGTCGCCACAGGCGTCATCGCGGGGCTGACCACCGTGATGCTTGTGCTCTACTACGCGCTGACCCGTATCATCCTCTCGATGTCGCGCGACGGGCTGATGTCGCCATTCCTCTCCAAGGTCGACCCCGAAAGAAAGACGCCGGTGCGCGTGATCGTCATCACCGGCATCATCATGTCCGCCGCCGCGGGGCTATTCCCGCTCGGTGTGCTCGCGGAACTGGTCAACATCGGCACGCTGGCCGCCTTCGTGCTGGTCTGCCTCGGTGTCATCGTGCTGCGCGTGCGCCATCCGGACCTGCCGCGCCCGTTCAAGAATCCGTTCGGCCACCTGTTCCCGGTGCTCGGCATGGTCTCCTGCGCCGCGCTCATGGCCTTCCTTCCGGCACAGACCTGGCTGCGCTTCATCGTCTGGCTGACCCTCGGCGTGATCATCTATTTCACCTATTCCATCCGCCACAGCAGGCTGGCGCGCGACTAGAGCCGCTATTCGCGCGGGGATTTTTCCGCGCCTTCGAGGCGGACGATCATGTCCACGACGAACTGCCGGAAGGACTCGTTTTCCGCGAGCTGTTTGCAGAATTCTGCGTCGTCTTTCAGCAGCAAGTCGGCGATGCGCGTGAGCGCGGCGCCCAGCTCGGCGCGCATCGCGTCCGGTACGTTCTTCCTTGCCTCCTGATAGCGCGGGTCGGCGGCGACCCTGGGCGCCATGTCCTCGGCAATCTGGCGCGCGATGCGGTTGCTGTCGGCGAAGAGCGCGCCGAATGGTTTGCCCATGCGGAAATTGTCCGCTCCCTTCCCGGCGGCGCGCTCCCCTTTCACCCTGTACACCTTCAGCGGATAGGGGATGTCGCGGAGTTGCCCTTCCCCCAGGCTCCTGCAACCGAAATGCTTTGCCACCAGGCGATAGGTGTCCGCGCTCAGCGCGACTTCGCCGCTCTTCACCGCGAGGCGCAGGCGAATGGCGAGCCCCGATGTCAGGCCGATGGTGTCGGGAATGCCCGCGGCCGTGCCTGCGACGATCAGGCCGGTGTGGACGCCTGCGCGCACTTCGAGGGAGGGCGTCGCTTCGGCCGCGCACGCCAGCGCGGCCTGCACCGCCTGGCGCGCGGCGCTCTCGTCGGATACCGGATAGCCGAAATAGGCCAGCAAGCCGCCGCCGTGCGCCTGGACGATATGTCCGGAGAAGCGCTGGATGATGCCGGTGCAGCACTTCTGGGGCGTTTGCAGCAGGGATAGGGCCCTGCTTGGATTTCCGGTCCGGGGGGACAATTCGCAGTACAGGACCGTCACGTGATGCCGCTCCGCCGAGAGCGGCGGAACGGAGGAGACCGGCGGCTTTCCTTTTGCATAGGCCCGATCCGGCTGGAATTCGCCTTTGCGGATGCGATCGGCCAGGCTCCGGGTCTTTTCGCCGGGGAGTATTCCCAGTTCTTTTTTCAGCGCGCGGCAGCAGGCGTCATACTGGGCGATGGCCGCGCCGTTCTGTCCGTTCAGCGCAAAAAGGCGGATTGCCCGGCGGTGCGCCTCCTCATTCCAGGGTTCCAGTTCTACATAGCGCAACGTGAACGGCAGCGCCCTGGTATAGGCTTTCGCCTGTTCGTGACAATCCGAGAGGCGTCCCAGCAGCGTGATGGCATGGCGGCGCATGGATTCGCGCTGCATCTGCAGCCAGTCCTCGAAATCCGGGCAGTCCGGCAGGGGAAGCTCCGCCATGAATTCCCCGCGGTAAAGCCCGGCCATGTATTCCATTTTTGCGATGCAGGGATCGCAATACTGCGGGTAGGGCGTTTCCACGCAGGCGGGCACCGTGGCGGCAAATTCCACCGTGTCCATGCGATACGGGCTGTCCGGGTTGAAGCACAGCCACTCGCGATTGGCCAGCAGGAAAGGGCGTGTGCCGGTGTCGCCGCCCAACGACTGGCGCAAATGGAAAAAAGTGTGGCGCAAATTGAATCGGGCAGCCTCGGCCGGCAAGTCCGGCCAGAAAAGTTCGGCCAGTGCTTCACGGCGGTGCTTGTGGCCTGCCTTGATCGCCAGGTAGACCAGCAGCGCAGTCATTTTTCCGCCGCTCAGGCCTGGAAGAGGCCTGGTTCCATGTCTGGCCAGAAAGGCGCCAAAGGTGGAGAGAGATAAGGTTTTCGTCATCGCGTACCTGTACCAGTTCTTTCCGGGCCGTTGATCCTGAAGGTTACCGAGCACCAACGATACACCAACTGATGGCCTGGGGGAATGGTCTGAACCAACGTTAGCCCAACGATGCGCTTTTACTGTAGCAGTGGGTTGATACGGTTCAATTATGCAGTGGCCAAGGTAGAGCATGAATACCAGCAGTTGTTTTTTCGAGAGAGTACAAGATGTTTGTCGTGAGATTGGTCAGGCAGCCTCGCTGGAATCGCTATACGAAAACCTCGTTCATTTCATTGCAAGAGCCTGCGGGTCTCCTGCTTCGGCGCTCATGACCGTTGCAACATACGGCGCAGCCAGCAACTCCTTCCGGGTTGCCCAGGGCACGGGGCGATTCTCCGATACCGCAGGCCAGACCCTGCGCGATGAGCAAGTTCAGGAATTACTGCGCGACATCACTGGCCGGCGTTCGAGCCATTATGGCCGGAACGCAGTCGGGTTCTACCTCCCATGCATCGAGAACTTTGCCGTACTTGTTTATATCGAGCTGCAGCAAGAGCTCGATGCAGAAAAAAGAGGGTTGCTCTCTTTTATCAACGACAAGGCTGCGAGCACCATCCAGGTGCACGCTCTGACCAGACGGGCGGATCGAACCGGACGCGCCATGGTTGTCGCACTCGCCAATCTTGCTGAACACAAGGATCAAGATACCGGCGAACACGTTCTGCGCGTAGCCATCATGACCGATGAGATCGTTCAGGTGTTGAATGAGCTCGGGCACTACAAAAACCTGATCACCCGTGAATTCGGGCATTTCATCAGCACCGCCAGCATTCTTCACGATGTAGGCAAGGTCTCCATTCCGGAAAGCATCCTGCAGAAACCGGGGAAACTGGATCCGCAGGAGCGGAAAATCATCGAGGAGCACACCCTGAAGGGCAAACAGGCACTGGAAAAAGCCAGCCGCATCCTCGATGGCGGCGACTATCTGCTCAGGCTTTCCGGCGAGATCGCCCTTTGCCATCACGAGCACTACAACGGCCAGGGATATCCGTCCCGGATCGCCAGCGATGAAATACCGCTTTCCGCGCGCATCGTCGGGCTGGTTGACGTTTTCGACGCGCTCGCCTCGGCAAGGCCATACAAGAAAGCATGGCCCGAGAAAGAGGTCATCGACTATATCGTCAGCCAGTCCGGCCGGCAGTTCGACCCGTTGATCGTGGAGGCTTTTCTGAAAGTCATGGACTGCCGCCGGGAGGCATCCCTGATTCGATGGACGAGCACGATGTCGGTAAAAGAGCCGTGCATGGACGATGATCACCGCGTTTTGATCGCGCTCATCAATCAACTGGCCACGGCGGAAAAGATCGGAAACCGGCGCAACATCGAGTTCGTGCTGGACGAACTGGTCGATTACGCGATTGACCACTTCAGCCGCGAAGAGCGCTATCTGCAGGATGCGGGGTATCCGTTCGAAAACCTGGTTGCACACAAGCTGCAGCATGCCGCCTTCACCGAGACCATTCAGGATATCCGCTGGCAATACCAGCATGGGTTCTGCAGAAGAATCGACCGGGAGGTGCTGCTCTTTTTGCGCGACTGGCTGGGCAAGCACATCCTTGTCGAGGACATGAAATATGCCTCATCGCTGGGCAGCGCATAGACAGCAATATTTTCAGCAAAGGGAATCACCGTGAAAACCAATTTACCCGTCACCCAGACCGAGCGCCCCTTTCCCAAGGGGGAATACATCGTCTCAAAAACCGACCTCAAGGGCATAACGACCTACGCCAACGATACATTCGTCAAAATTTGCGGGTTTTCGACCGAGGAGCTGATCGGCAAGAACCACAATGTCGTCCGCCATCCCGACATGCCGCCGCAGGCGTTCGCCTGGCTGTGGAACACCCTTAGGGACGGGCGTCCGTGGCGGGGCGTGGTCAAGAACCGCTGCAAGAACGGCGATTATTACTGGGTCGATGCGCTGGTCGTGCCGGTGCGCAAGAACGACCAGACCATCGGCTACATGTCGGTGCGCACGGAGCCGACGCGGGAACAGATTGCCGTCGCCGAACCCTTGTATAAATCGCTCAAGGCGAGCGGCGCGAGCATTCCGGAGCCCTCGCGCCGGCAGCGCATCTCGCTGTACACCAAGCTTGCCGGCCTGGTTGCCGCGATGGTTCTCCTGCAAGGGATCGCGGGGCTGATTTGGCTGCTCGGCGATGCGCTGGGGCTGCCCAAGGACGTAGCCAACAGCCTGTTGCTGCTGTCCGGCATCGGCGTCGTGGCCGCTGCGGCCACGCTGGCACTCCTGCAGAACTCCATGCTGACCGCCATCGACCGTACCACTCGGCACCTCGACCAGATCAGCCAGGGCGACCTCACCGGCGAGATTCCCATCCATCGGCTGGATGAGCTCGGCAAGCTCAACGACGGGCTGATTGCCATGCAGACCCATCTCAAGGTGATGATGGCCGAGATCGCCGAGATGGCCGGCGCGGTCGGCGATAACGCGAAAAATTTCAGCTGCGAGATGGAGGGGGTTTACCGGCAGTCGGAGCAACAGTCCGATTCCGTGTCCAACATCGCCGGCACCATGGTGGAGATGAGTGCTTCGGTAAGGGAGGTCGCCGATTCCGCGCGGGCGACCGCGGATGCAGTCGGCGAATCGGGCGATGAATTGCGCAAGGTGACGGCGCAAATGCATCAAAGCCGCGCGGCATCCAATGCCGTGGTGACTACCGTGTCCGAGGCAAGCGGCACCATGCTCAACTTGTTCCAGTCCATCCACCAGATCGGCACCATCACCCGGGGCATCAAGGAGATCGCCGAACAAACTAATTTGCTGGCGCTCAATGCCGCCATCGAGGCTGCACGCGCCGGCGAGATGGGGCGGGGCTTCGCGGTCGTGGCGGACGAGGTGCGCAAGCTGGCGGAAAGGTCGCGCGTCCAGACCGAGGAAATCGGCCGCACCGTGACGGCCATCCAGAGCGCCACCCAGATTGCGGTCGGAAGCATGGACTCCGCCGGCGAGCAGGTGAAGAAAACCGATGCCGAAATGGACGTGACCGAGAGCGAATTGCTCAAGGCGGCGGAGCATGGCGGGCGCATCATCGGCATGGCGCAGCAGATTGCGAGCGCGTCCGCGCAACAGTCGCAGGCGAGCGAGGAAGTCAGCGCCAACATCAGCAGGATAGCCGCCGCCATCGAAGCCAACCTGGCCTCCGTCGCACAGACGCGCGAACGCGCCGGCGAGCTGGATGCGACCGCCATCAAGCTGCACGAGCTGATCCATTTTTTCCGCTATATCAGATCGTGACTGCAACGGGGTACTTCGTGCAACGCAAGAAAGGGAGAGCCTGATGGCGGCGGCGCATGCCTTGGCCTGGGGCGAACAGCTGGAGACGGGGCTGGATAGCGTGGACAGCCAGCACCGGCGGCTCATCGCGATCATCAATGCGCTGAGCAGCCTGCACGAGCAGGGGGCTGCGGCCGAGGAGCTTGCGGCCGTTCTCGCCGAGCTGCGCGACTACACGGTGTACCACTTCCAGCATGAAGCCGACCTGATGCAATCCCTGCCGGTCAACCCGGCCAACCGGGAGGCTCATCTCAAGGCGCACCAGGGATTCGTCGATCTCATCGTGCGTGCCGGAGAAATGATCGCGACCAACCCCAGGGATGTCACCGACCATTTGCTGGCCTTCCTGGTGAAATGGCTGGTGCACCACATCACCGGCGTGGACGCGCGCATGGCCAGGGAAATTTTTGCGCTGCGCTCCGGTGTCGCTGCCGCGCAAGCGGGGCTTGCGGAGAATCCGCTCCACGATGCGCTCGTCGACACGGTCAGCAACCTTTACGACAGCATCGGCGCGCGCACCTTCGAGATTCTCGAATTGAACCGCCAATTGCAGATTTACCACGACGCACAGCAGGAAGAAAACGCGCTGGCGCAGGACATCATCCTGCGGCTGATGAAGCGCGGCGGTTTATCCGGCTCGCAACTGCATTACTGGTTTGTCCCCACCGCCACTTTCAGCGGCGACATCATTGCCGCTATCCCTAGCCCCGGAGACCGTTTCTATGCATTGATGGCGGATGCCACGGGCCATGGCCTTGCCGCGGCCATCACAGTTCTGCCGGTGCTGTCGACGTTCCACGCCATGGCCGAGCACGGCCATCCCATCGGGGAAATTGTTGCCGAAATCAACCGGAATTTGCGCGCAACCTTGCCGGTTGACCGTTTTGTGGCGGCTGCCCTGCTGCACATCGACGAAGCGGCGGGCACGGCCGAAGTCTGGATCGGCGGCATGCCCGATCTGCTGCTGCTGAATCCGGAGGGGATGGTGGTGCGCAGGATGAGTTCGCAGCACCTGCCGCTGGGCATCGTCGATTCCGGTGACGGTATGGCCGCCACTGCCAGGATTGCCTGGCCAGCGGGCAGCCAGATCGCGATGTATTCCGACGGCCTGATCGAGGCCTCCAGCGAGGCGGGCGAGATGTTCGGCATCGAGCGGCTGTGCAAGGCGTTGCTGGCTGCCCCCGCGGATCGGCGCGTGGCCGCAGTGCAGGATGCGGTAACGGCGCATATCGGCCCGACCGCGCCGCACGACGACATATCGCTGATGCTGATCGATTGTAAAAATGCCTGATTCTTTACGGGTCATGCGCTTGGCCTGACCGTCCATTTCACTTGTTTAACCCACCACAGCAAGCTGGCGGTGCGCGAATAGAGAACTACTGCCTGCGCCTCAGCCACGTCTTTTCGATTTCCACCGCCGCAAACAGCACCACACCGAATAGCAGGATGCGCCACCACGCCATCGCATCGAGGGCGGAGGTGCCGAACAGTCGCTGGAGCAGCGGTGCGTAGGTGAACAGCGCCTGCAACGCGACGGCTACGGCGATCGAGATGAGCACTGGGCGCGATCCGGTAAAGGTGTTTGCGCCACAGGACGACGCAAGCAGGAAACGGCAGTTGAACAGGTAGAAGATTTCACCCATGACTATCGCGTTCACTGCCGCGGTGCGCGCGGTCTCGATACTCGCGCCGTGCCCCTGTTCCCAGAGGAAGAAGCCCAGCGCGCCGGCCACCATCAGGCATGACACCAGAAATACGCGCCACAGCAGGAACCGGCTGAGCAGCGGCTCCGCCGGATCGCGCGGCGGGCGGCGCATCACGCCCGCTTCCGGCGCCTCGAAAGCCAGCGCCAGCGACAGCGTGACGGCGGTGACCATGTTCACCCACAGGATTTGCACCGGCGTGATCGGCAGCGTCAGGCCGAGGAAGATCGCAGCGACGACGACCATCGCCTCGCCGCCGTTGGTCGGCAGGATGAACACGATGGCTTTTTTCAGGTTGTCGTAAACGGTGCGTCCTTCTTCCACCGCCGCATCGATCGAGGCGAAATTGTCGTCGGCCAGCACCATCCCGGCCGCCTCGCGCGCCGCCTCGGTGCCTTTTTTACCCATTGCCACGCCGACATCGGCTCGCTTCAGCGCGGGCGCATCGTTCACGCCGTCGCCGGTCATCGCCACCACTGCGCCGTTGGCCTGCAACGCCTGCACCAGGCTGAGTTTGTGCTCCGGGCTGGCGCGGGCAAAGATGTCTGCCCGGGTTGCCGCGACACGCAGGGCAGCCTCGTCCATTTGTTCGATTTCCGCGCCACTCAGCGCGCCTTCCGCCGCCAGGCCGAAGCGCGCGCCGATGGCGCACGCGGTATCGAGATGGTCACCCGTGATCATCTTTACCGAGATGCCGGCTTCGCGGCAGCGTGCCACGGCAAGCAAGGCCTCGTCGCGCGGCGGGTCGCCGATGCCGAACACGCCGAGCAGCGAAAAGCCGTGCCTTACATCGGCCATGCTGAGCTCGCGCTGCTCCTTGCCGGCGGGGCGCATCGCTATGGCGAGCAGGCGCAGTCCCTGCCGCGCCGCATCCTGCATCGCCTGCTGCCAGTCGATGAGGCGCAAAGGACGATCCTCGCCGTCCGCGCGCTCGAACTGGCATATTTCCAGCACGCTTTCCGGTGCGCCCTTGAGGATGATGAAGCCGTGCCCTTCGAGATCGTGGTGCAGCGTCGCCATGAAGCGATGCTGCGACTCGAACGGGATCAGGTCGGTGCGGCGCAGCGCCTCGCGTTCGAAGGAGATGTCGAGTCCGCTTTTGGCGGCTAGCGTGAGCAGCGCGCCTTCGGTAGGGTCGCCTTCAATGTGCCAGCCCGCACCGGTGGCAGGATACGCGTGCAGTTCCGCATCGTTGCACAGCAGCGCGGTGCGTCCCAGTTCGATCAGCTCGGGGAAATCGTCGACGAATACCTCGCGCCCGGCGATGGAAAAACCGCCATGCGGCGAATAGCCGCTGCCGCTGACCTCGAATACGCGGCCTGCGGTGAGGACGCGCTGTACGGTCATCTCGTTCCGGGTCAGCGTGCCGGTCTTGTCGGAGCAGATCACCGTCACCGAGCCGAGCGTTTCCACCGCAGGCAGACGGCGGATGATGGCGTTGCGTTTTGCCATGCGCTGCACGCCGATGGCCAGCGTGATGGTCATCACGGCGGGCAGTCCTTCCGGGATGGCGGCAACCGCCAGGCCGACAGCGGCAAGGAACATTTCCGGCCAGCCGTAGCCGCGCATCCACACGCCGAAGGCAAAGGTCAGTCCGGCCAGCAGCAGGATGGCCGCGGTCAGTTGCTGGCCGAAACGCGTCATCTGGCGCAGCAGCGGCGTTTCCAGGGCGGTTACTGCGGCGATCATGCCGCTGATGCGGCCAATCTCGGTCGCCGCACCGGTGGCGACCGCTACACCGCGCGCCTGCCCATAGACCACCAGCGTGCCGGAGTAAGCCATGCAGCTGCGGTCGCCGATTACGGCCTGCGCATCCACCGTCGCGGTGTTCTTTCCCACCGTCGCCGATTCGCCGGTCAGCGCGGCCTCCTCGACACGCAACTGGTGCGCTTCAATCAGGCGCAAATCGGCGGGCACCTTGTCGCCGGAGGCCAGCAGCACGATGTCGCCGGTCACCACCTGTTCCGCCGGAATCTCGCGCCGCTGCCCGTCGCGCAGCACCGTCGCGTTCGGTGACAGCATGTTGCGGATGGCGTCCAGCGCGCGTTCCGCCTTGCCTTCCTGGATGACCCCGATGATGGCGTTGATCAGCACCACGCCGGCGATTACGCCGCAGTCCACCCAGTGGCCGAGCAGTGCGGTGATCAGCGCGGAGACCAGCAGCACGTAGATCAGGACGTTGTTGAACTGGCGTGCGAAACGCACCAGCAGGCTGTCGCCCTTCGCGGCGGGCAGGCGGTTCGGGCCGTATTGCTGCAGGCGGCGCGCTGCTTCGTCTTTGGGTAATCCGGCATGATCCGCCGCTAGCGCGCGCAACACTTCCTGCACCGGCAGGCTGTGCCAATCGGAAGAGTGTTCGGGGTGTGAGGTGAGGCCAACAGCTTTATTCATTTTCACCCTCGAGAACGATGTGGTGAATAGATCAAATGGCGGATACGTGCCTGACGGCACTTATCCGCTTTGCTGCTGCTATTGCGCTAAGTTGGCTGCGCCTTATGCCGGTTAATGGCTGATGCGGGTTACGCCGCTGCCGGTCAGCACGCGTACCCTTTCACCGGGCTGGAATTTCTCGTCCCCCGCCTGGGTTACCGCGATCAGCTTGCCGTCATCGAATTTGACGGTGATTTCCATGGCGGATTGACGGGTCGCACCCTCTTCGATGGCAGAGCCCACCACGCCGCCGGCCACCGTACCCAGTACGGCGCCCACTGAGCTGCCCTTGCCGGAGCCGGCATTGCTGCCTCCAATGCCCCCCACCACCGCTCCTGCTGCGGTGCCGATCCCAGACTTGGTGCCTTCGATCAGCACCTCGCGCACGCTCTCGACCGTGGCCATGCGCACGTCCTCAACCTGCCGGGCCTGGTCGCGGGTGTACGTCGAGCCTGACAGGCCGGAAGCGCATCCCGCGAGGGCGGCGATAGCCAGTAATAGAGCGGTTGCTTTGCCGAAGTTAAACATGGAGATCCCTTTCATAAAGTAACGCCAAGCGTCAGTCGTTAGACTTCCACGTCAAGTCAAGTTCCCGCGCGGCCTTCACGTCGTCGAGGCGGCGCACCGGCATGGTGTGCGGCGCGCCCTTCACGAGTTCCGGCGTGGCATGGGCCTCGTCGCGGATTTCCTTCATCGCGTTGACGAAGGCGTCCAGCGTCTCCTTCGATTCGGTTTCGGTCGGCTCGATGAGCAGGCACTCCGGCACCAGCATCGGGAAGTAGGTGGTGGGCGGGTGAAAGCCCTTGTCCAGCAGGCGCTTCGCGACGTCCATCGCGGAGATGCCGGTCGCGTCCTTGAGCGGCTTCATCGAGACGATGAACTCGTGGCTGGCGCGGCGCTGCGGGAAGGCAACGGTAAAACCGGCCTTGGTGAGTTCCGCCATCAGGTAGTTGGCATTCAGCGTGGCGAATTCGGCGACGCGGTGCATGCCTTCCGCGCCGAGCATGCGTGCATACACGTAGGCGCGCAGCAGGATGCCGATGTTGCCGCTGAAGGCGGACAGGTGGCCGATGGATTGCGGCAAGTCCTGCTCGGTTAAGTAGCGATAGGCTTCGTCCTGTTTAGCGACTACCGGCAGCGGCAGGAACGGCAGCAAACGCTGCGCGACGCCTACCGCGCCCGCGCCCGGCCCGCCGCCGCCGTGCGGCGTGGAGAAGGTCTTGTGCAGGTTCATGTGGATCACGTCGAAGCCCATGTCGCCGGGCTTGACCTTGCCGAGGATCGCGTTCAGGTTTGCGCCGTCGTAATACAGCAGGCCGCCCGCGTCGTGCACGATCTTCTGGATGTCGGCGATACGTTTTTCGAACACGCCCAGCGTGGATGGATTGGTCAGCATCAACCCGGCGGTCTGCGGGCCAGTTGCGGCGCGCAGCGCTTCGAGATCGACGTCGCCGTTCGCGTCGGTCGGAATTTCCTTCACCGTGTAGCCGCACATCACCGCGGTCGCGGGGTTGGTGCCGTGCGCCGCGTCCGGCACGATGATCTCGGTGCGCGCCGTATCATTGCGCGCCTCGTGGTAGGCGCGGATCATCGCGATGCCCGCGAACTCGCCCTGCGCGCCGGCCATCGGCATCAGCGATACACCCGCCATACCGGTCACGTCTTTCAATATTTCCTGCAGGTCATGCAGGCACGCGAGCACGCCCTGCCCGGTGGCTTCCGGCGCGAGCGGATGGCGCGCGAGGAAGTTCGGCAGCATCGAAAGCTGGTTGCAGGCGCGCGGGTTGTACTTCATCGTGCAGGAGCCGAGCGGGTAGAAGTGCGTGTCGATGGAGAAGTTCTTCTGCGACAGCTCGGTGTAGTGGCGCACCACGTCCATCTCCGAGGCTTCCGGCAGCAGCGGCTTATCCCCGCGCAGCAGCGCAGCCGGGATGCCGCCGGCTGCTGCGGCGTGCTGCGGAGCCTGTGCTGCATTGCGGCGGCCGGGATGGGAGCGTTCAAAAATCAGCATGATGTGTAACCTTAGTGAGACAGTTGATTCGTAGGTTGGTGGTTTTAGCGCTAAGCTGGAAAATATTTTATTGATCCCGCCAAGCGAAGTTCGAAGTCCGTTTGCCCTGAGGTATCGAAGGGTGAACGGGCTTCGATACCTCAGCCCGAACGGTAAGTTTTAAATGGCCTTCAGTGCCGCCAGTGCCGCATCGTAATTCGGCTCGTTCTTGATCTCGCTGACCAGCTCGGTATAGCGCACCACGTTGTTGCCATCCAGCACGATCACCGCGCGCGTGGCGAGCCCGACCAGCACGCCGCTGGCGATCTCCACGCCGTAGTTGCGCAGGAACTCGCGGCCGCGCATCAGGGACAGGTTGACCACGTTGTTCAGGCCTTCGCTGGCGCAGAAACGCGATTGGGCAAACGGCAGGTCGGCGGAGATGGTGATCACCACGGCATTGTCCAGCGTGCTTGCAACCTGGTTGAAGCGCCGTTCGGAAGCCGCGCAGGTTGCCGTGTCCAGGCTGGGGACGATGTTCAGCACCTTGCGCTTGTTGCCGAAACTGGCCAGCGTGATGTCCTGCAGATCCTTGTTCACCAGCGAAAATTCCGGTGCGGTTTGTCCTACCTTGGGGAAGTTGCCGTTCAGTTGCACGGGGTTGCCGCCGAGTGTCGTACTGTGTGCCATATCGTTCTCCCTGTGAAGTTAGTGAAACCTAGTGAAGTGCGTGGCGTAACGCCGCCACAAAGCGTTGCAAATCCTCATTGGTCTTGGTTTCGGTGGCGCACACCAGGATCGCGTTGCCCAGTTGCGGGTAGTGCGGTTTCAGGTCAAAGCCGCCCGAGATGCCCTGATCGGCCATGCTCGCCAGCACTTTGGCGGAAGACTCGGGCAAATGCAAGACCACTTCGTGGAAATGCGGCGCGATGAACAGCCGCTTCACACCTGGGATGCCGCCGGCCTGCACTGCGAGGGCCTGCGTGTTGGCATGCGAAGCTGCGGCAACGCGGCGCAGCCCGTCGCTGCCGAGCAGCGCCATGTGTATGGTTGCAGCGGTGACCATCAGCCCCTGGTTGGAGCAGATGTTGGAAGTCGCCTTGGCGCGGCGGATATGCTGTTCGCGTGCCTGCAGCGTCAGCGTGAAGCCCGGCTTGCCGTCCAGATCGACGGTGCGGCCGATGATGCGCCCCGGCATCTGGCGCACCAGCGCCTGCTTGCAGCACATGAAGCCAAAGTATGGGCCGCCGCTGGAGAGCGGTGCGCCGAGCGGTTGGCCGTCGCCTACCGCAATATCCGCGCCTTTTTCGGCCCATTGTCCCGGCGCTTTCAGCAGGGCGAGCGACAGCGGGTTCGCCAGCGCGATGGCCAGCGCGTTTTGCGCATGCGCCCAGGCGGTCAGCGCATCGACGTCTTCCAGCGCGCCGAAGAAGTTCGGCTGCGGGATGACCAGCGCGGCGAGATCGCTGCCCGCGTGCTGTTTCAGCGCCTTGAGGTCGGTGGTGCCGGTCGCGGCGTCGAACGGGACCTCCACCAGTTCGATGTTCTGCAGCCTGACGATGCTCTGCGCGACGCTGCGGTACAGCGGGCTGACCGTGGCGGGGATCAGCACGCGGCGCGAAGACTTGTGCGAACGCACCGCCATCAGGATCGCCTCGGCCAGTGCGGACGCGCCGTCGTACAGGCTGGCGTTGGACGCGTCCATGCCGGTCAGCGACGCGATCATGGTTTGGTATTCGTAGAGCGTTTGCAGCGTGCCCTGGCTGGCCTCGGCCTGATACGGAGTGTAGGCGGTGTAGTACTCGCCGCGCGTGGCGATCTCCCAGACTGCGGCGGGGATATGGTGCTCATAGGCACCCGCGCCGATGAAGTTGAGCGGCTGGCCGTCCTGCGCGGCACGCTCCTGCATCAGGCGCGCAACCTGCATCTCGTTCAGGCCGTCGCCGATGGCGGTCAGCTTGCCGCTTTTCAGCGCGGCGGGAATTTCATCGAACAGCGCGTCGATGTTCTTCGCGCCGATGCTCGCGAGCATCGCCGCGATGTCCTGCTCGGTGTGGGGGATGAAGGGCATTTTATAAACCGTGAAAAGTGAAAGGTGAAACGTGAAAGGTGGGAAAGGCGCTGCGTTTCACTTTTCACGTTTCACAGATTTAATGGGCTTCGCTGTCCACGACGGCCTGATACGCCGCCGCATCCATCAGTGCCGCGACATCGGCCGCGTTGTCCGGCTTCATCCTGAACATCCACGCGCCGTACGCGTCGGCGTTGATTTTCTCGGGGGCGCTGCCCAGTTCATTGTTCACCGCGACCACTTCGCCGGAAACCGGCGCGTACACGTCGGCGGCGGCCTTGACCGATTCCACGACCGCGCATTCTTCCTTGGCCTTGAGCTTGCGTCCGACTGCGGGGTTCTCGACGAACACCATATCGCCCAGCAGTTCCTGCGCGTGCTGGGTGATGCCGATGCTGATGGTGCCGTCGGCTTCGCTCCTGATCCATTCATGGGAGGCGGTGTACTTTAAATTACTTGGCAGGTTGCTCGGGTTGCTCATTTTGAATCTCCAGTTGTTAGTCGTTAGACGTTAGTCGCTAGTTGGTTTTGTCGCAGTGCGGTTTTAACTAACCGCTAACGACTGCCTTACCATTGCGTGCGAACGGGTACTTCACCACCTTTGCCGTCAGCATTTTATCGCGGATCGCTACCTGCACTTCGTCGCCGACCTGCACGTCCTTGGGCACGCGCGCCAGCGCGATCGACTGGTTCAGGGTCGGCGAGAAGCTGCCGCTGGTGATCTCGCCCTCGCCGTGCGCGGTGTGCACCTTTTGGTGGCCGCGCAGCACGCCGCGATCCTGCAGCACCAGCCCGACCAGCTTGCGTGCCGGCGGGTTGGCCAGCAATGCGGCCTTACCGATGAAGTCGCGCTCGCTCTTCAGGTCCACCGTCCACGCGAGGCCGGATTCAAGCGGGTTCACGTTCTCGTCCATGTCCTGCCCATAGAGGTTCATGCCGGCCTCGAGGCGCAGGGTGTCGCGTGCACCCAGCCCGCAGGGCTCGACGCCCTTTTCCGACAGCGACTTCCAGAAATACGGTGCGGCGATGGAGGGCAGCACCACCTCGAAACCGTCCTCGCCGGTGTAGCCGGTGCGCGCGATGAACATCGTGCCGACCACGATGGCGCTAAAGGGCGCGAGTTTTTCAGTCAGCTGCTGGCTGCCGGGCATCGCCGTCCAGAGTTTTTCCCTGGCGTTCGGGCCCTGGATCGCGATGATCGACAGCTCGGGGTGTTCGGCAATGTCCAGTGGCGGTTTTTCCGTCTGTTCCTCGTCCTCTTCTCCCCATATGAGCTTTGCCGCATCTTCCTGGCTCATGTCGCCGAACAGGTAGGCATTCGGTATACGCTTGACCTCTTCTTCCGGAGGCGCGACTTCAGCGGAAACTTCGCCTTCCGCGCCACCTTCGCTCTTTGCGTAGCACTCGGGGTGGGCCTTCGCGTGCTCGGTGGCTTGCTTTTTCATCCACGCGATGTCCTTGTCGGCGGTGCCCGCATTCACCACGATGCGGAACCATTGCTCTTCCATGAAGTACACGATCAGGTCGTCGATCACCCCGCCGTTTTCCAGCAGCATGCAGGAATACAGTGCCTTGCCGGGCGTGGTGAGCTTGTCCACGTTGTTTGCCAGCAGGTAGCGCAGGAAGTCGCGCACCCCCTTGCCCTTGATATCCACCACGCGCATATGCGACACGTCGAACATGCCGCAGTCGTTGCGCACCTGGTGATGTTCGTCGATCTGCGAGCCGTAGTTCACCGGCATGTCCCAGCCGCCGAAATCGACCATCTTCGCGCCCATCGCGCGGTGTGCTTCATTCAATGGAGTCTGTTTTAGTGTCATGTTCGCTTTCTGCAAATGAAAAAGGCGCAGCGCAGTTGCGCTACGCCCCATCTGTCCTTGGTACCTGAGAGATTGCAGCTCACGCTGCGTGCCCCTTCGGTGATTGGTTAATCCAACACTCTCCAGATTTGCCTGTCCCCATGGTTCCTTGTACCTGAGCGGTTGCGGGTGTTGCGCCTTCGGCGGTGTCGCAGTCCGTGAAACGGAGCCGGGCGACACGCTCTCCCATGGGCCTGAACGGCAGAGTGAATTATGCCGCAAAGGGAAAGGACTGACAAATGAAGACACTGAAAAGTCCGTTCGCCCTGAGCTTATCGAAGGGCGGAAGCTATCGGGGGATCGCCCCGCCGCTTACCCGCTCGATGTCCGCGAGGTCGCGCGCCGAAAACACCCCGGCGTACTCCGCCGCATCGAGCAGTTCGCGCACCCGTGTGGCCTGGTCGTAGCCGTGTTCGAACAGCAGCCAGCCGCCGGGGTTGAGATGATCTTTCGCCTGCGCGACGATGCGGCGAATGTCGTCCAGCCCGTCTGCGCCGGAAGCCAGCGCACCGTGCGGCTCGAAGCGCAGGTCGCCCTGCGCGAGATGCGCGTCGCCCTCGGCGATGTAGGGCGGGTTGGAGACGATCAGGTCGAAGCGTTCGCCGGCCAATGCCGAGAACCAGTCGCTGCACAGCAGGCGCACGTTGGCGATCAAAATATCCGTTCGCACTGACCCTTCGACTTCGCTCAGGACTAAAGGCTTTGTCGAAATGTGAGCGGGTTCATGTTGAACCAACAGCCGCAGCGCATTTTCCCGCGCCACCTCCAGCGCCTCGGGCGAAGCATCCACCGCCGTGACCTCGACATCCGGCCGCGCACGGGCGATGGCAAGCGCGATCGCGCCGCTGCCGGTGCCGAGGTCGAGCACACGGAACGCCCCTCTCCCTCCGCTACGCTCTTCCCTCTCCCGTTCACGGGAGAGGGGCAGGGGAGAGGGAATACGCTCGAGCGCCAGCTCCACCAGCAACTCGGTCTCGGGGCGCGGGATCAGCGTCGCGGGCGTGACTTTGAAGTTCAGCCCGAAAAATTCGCGCTCGCCGAGGATATAGGCCAGCGGCTCACCCTTGAGGCGGCGCTGCAGCAGCGCGCGGTAACTCGCTTCCTGCGCGTCATCGAGCACCTGCTCGGGATGCGCCAGCAGATGCGCGCGCGACACGCCCAGCACCTGCTGCAACAGCATCTGTACCTCGATACGCGCAGTGTTAGAGTTCAGCGCCAGCGCGGATTCGAGCACGGCTTTATTTTGCGTCTGGAAGGACTGGATAGCGTACGGCATAGACTAATTAGATATGGGAGTGCAGCTATCAAAATGTTAAATGCCCTTAATTCCTTAAGTTGAGGCGCTAAATACGGAACGCGGCTTTAGTGACTGCAATTCGCTCAGCTAAGTTTCTGACAGCCATTGTTAGAAAATTCGATAAGTCGGAGCCTTCACTGTAGTTCGTTGAATAGAGCGTAGAGACACGTCGGTCTGCGACAAACTGATAAGCATTAGACCATTTCTTGACGTGGTTCTTGTCATACACCGCTACAGCCATACCTTTTTCCTTGGTGAGCAACGAAAAACAGGGTACGTCCGTAAGTCCATCTCCAACAAAAATCATATTTGTGAATGGAATACGGATTTGGTCATATTCAAATTTCTTATTTACCTCAAGAGGCTTCCCACGAGATGGCTTTCCGATTAAGCCCTTTTGTATATGAAACAAATAACGAGTTTTGTCGGTAAAACTAATAATCTTTTTTGGGAATGTTGCATTCCCTTCGTGGTCGAAATGAAATTCGGATGCCCAAATATCCTTAAATTCGCTGGCGATCTTTGTGCTTCGGATGACCTCACCAATGCCGCTGCTGATCACATAGAATTCAATTGCGACAGTAGGATTTGTTTCTTCGACGGTACGTTTTAATCGTGCGAAAATCGAATCAGTTCCTGCGTGCAGCGGCGCATTCTTGCCCCATTCCGAAAGAGTCTGCTTGTTTAGCGGAATTTGTTTTGCGTTTGCGGCAGCGAGCATCTTATGAAGATACGCTGGAACAGGGTCCCAGTCTTCACCATACAAAGGATTGACTTCGTTTATCCAAAAATTCTGCGCATCAACCCCATGGTGTTGTAGGTAGCCCGATGTTGTGTCTGGGGCGAGCGTGTCGTCAAAATCAAAAACAACAGCAATTGTTTCTTGCATGACATTTACCCTTTACGAATAAGAGGAGAGGTATTCGCCTTGATTAAACACTATTGTTTCCTACAGCAGGGCCAATAGACCGGAATATCTAGATATTTTCTTCCGCCATCGCGGCAAGCTGCTCCGCCTGGTGCTCGGCCATCAGCGCGCCGGTGAGTTCGCCGATGTCGCCGTCCATGATCGCATCCATCTTGTACAGCGTGAGGTTGATGCGGTGGTCGGTGACGCGGCCCTGCGGGAAGTTGTAGGTGCGGATGCGCTCGGAGCGGTCGCCGCTGCCGACCAGCGACTTGCGTTCGGCGGCGATCTTGCTGTGCGCCTCCTGCTCCTGCTTGTCCTTGATGCGCGCGGCCAGCACGCGCATCGCCTGAGCCTTGTTCTGGTGCTGCGAGCGGCCGTCCTGGCACTCGACCACGGTGCCGGTCGGCAGGTGGGTGATGCGCACCGCGGAGTCGGTCTTGTTGATGTGCTGCCCGCCCGCGCCCGAGGCGCGGAAGGTGTCGATGCGCAGTTCGGCGGGATTGAGCACCACGTCGTCGACCTCGTCCGCTTCCGGCAGGATGGCGACGGTGCAGGCCGAGGTGTGCACGCGGCCCTGCGTCTCGGTGGCGGGCACGCGCTGTACGCGGTGCGCGCCGGACTCGAACTTGAGCACCGAATACGCGCCCTGCCCGACGATGCGCACGATGATTTCCTTGTAGCCGCCGACCTCGCCGGGGCTCTCGGAGATGACTTCGACCTGCCAGCGCTTGCGTTCGGCGAAGCGCGTGTACATGCGGAACAGGTCGCCCGCGAACAGCGCGGCCTCGTCGCCGCCGGTGCCCGCGCGGATTTCGAGGAACACGTTGCGCTCGTCGTTGGGGTCCTTGGGCAGCAGCTGCACTTCGAGGTCGCGATCGAGCTGCGCGAGACGCGCTTCGCCTTCAGCGATCTCGGTCTGCGCGAATTCCTTCATCTCGGGATCGGCGGCCATCTCCTGCGCGGCGGCGATGTCGCCGAGGCAGCTCTGGTAGGCGTGGTACAGCGTCACCACCGGCTCCAGCTCGGCGCGCTCGCGGCTCAGGCGGCGGAACGCGTCCATGTCCTTCGTGGATTCTTCGGTGCTCAGCAGCTGGTCGACTTCGTGCAGGCGCTCGCTCAGTTGAGCGAGTCTGGCGGCAATGTTGGGTTTCATTCTAAATTCGGCAGCTGGGCGAGAGGTGGTAAGCAAAGGCTGTAGGAGCGGCTTTAGCCGCGAATAGCCGATTGTTCGCGGCTAAAGCCGCTCCTACAAAAGCTGATCGACAATCCGGAATCATTCGTCGGTGTGCAGGTGGTACAGGCGATGGATGATATCGAGGAAGGCCTCGCGGTCGTCGCCGTGCACCTGGTTCAGCGCGTGGGTGGGTGCGTGCAGGAACTTGTTGGTCAAGCCGCTGCTCATTGCCTCCAGCACCTTCTCCGGGCTCTCGCCCTTGGCCAAGAGGCGCATGGCCTTTTCCATCTCGTGACGGCGGTTGCGTTCGGCCTGGTCGCGCAGCGCGCGGATGGTCGGCACCACCTCGCGCGATTCCATCCAGTGGATGAAATCGTTCACGCCGGAGTCGATGATGACTTCGGCTTCGCGGACCGCGTTCTGGCGCGCATCGAGGCCGTCCTTCACCACCTCGGCGAGGTCGTCCACGCTATAGAGGAACACGTCGCTCAGTTCCGCGACTTCCGCCTCCACGTCGCGCGGCACGGCGAGGTCGACGATGAACAGCGGCCGGTGCCTGCGCGCCTTGAGCGCGCGCTCCACCATGCCCTTGCCGAGGATCGGCAGCGGGCTTGCGGTGCAGGTGACGATGATGTCGTGGTGCGCGAGCTGCTCCGGCAGCTCGTTGAGCGTGATCGCGTGGCCGTTGATGCGCCGCGCCAGCACATGCGCGCGCTCCAGCGTGCGGTTGGCAACGGTGATGTGTTTGGGGGAGCGCGCCGCGAAATGCACCGCGTTGAGCTCGATCATCTCGCCCGCGCCGATGAACAGCACGCGCTGCTCGGCGATGCTCGGGAAGATGCGCTCGGCCAGCCGCACCGCCGCTGCCGCCATCGACACGAGGTTTGCGCCAATCTCGGTCTGGGTGCGCACGTCCTTGGCGACCGAGAAGGTGCGCTGGAACAGCTTGTGCAGCAGGAAACCCAGCGTGCCGGCCTCTTCGGCCTGGCGCACCGCCTGCTTCATCTGGCCGAGGATCTGCGGCTCGCCGAGCACCATGGAATCCAGCCCGCTGGCGACGCGGAACGAATGCTTCACGGCCTGTTCGCGCGGCAGCATGTAGAGATAGGGGTCGAGGTCCTTGCGCGGCAGCTGGTGGTACTGCGCCAGCCAGTCGATGGCGTGCTCGGGCTGCGCGGCGTTGCAATACAGCTCGGTGCGGTTGCAGGTGGACAGGATCGCCGCCTCCTTGGCCGCGCCGTTCTCCACGAGGTTGCGCAGGGCGTCCTCCATCCCGTCGGCGTTGAACGCGACCTGTTCGCGCACGGCGAGCGGCGCGGTTTGATGGTTAATGCCGAAGGCGAACAACTGCATGGTATGTGGCAAGGCTAAATAAGTGGCGGATTATAGTCACAACGGCCGGGTAATACCAACCGGGGCGGCGCGGCCGCATGGCCGGTGGGCGCTGCGGGCTTGCGTAGGACTATTCCCCTTCGGGCAAGTTCAGGCGCTCCAGCACCTGCCAGGCCAGGCTGCGGCAGATGTTGTTCAGCACCGTCGGCAGCTCGGGCGTTATCCGGTCTTCCAGCAGCAGCTTGCTCGCGCTCACCGAGTACACCGGGTCAAGCAGGCGCGGGCGGTAATCCTGCATCATCTCGTCCAGCGTGCGCTCTGCCGCCATCTGCTGCCACGGGTTGGTCGGCCATTGCGACGGGATGCCCAATGCCCTCGGGAAAGCGTCGAGGTCGTTGCGCACCGTGCGGATGTCCTCGTGCGACTCGCGGAAGGGCAGCAGCACGAGCCCCGACATCTCGTAGAATTTCTTGTCCATCTCCGGGCGGTTGCCTCCGCCGTCGATCACGCCGAGCCACTTCGGCCGCGATTCCAGTTTGGCGACGATTTCCGCGAGCCGGTCCGGCGAACGGCCGTCGAGCGGGGTGTAGCGCCGGATGCCGCGCGACAGCGGATCGCGCGCGGCGTCGGTAAGCACGGCGATCGAGCGTCTGCCGAGCAGCCCGAGACCGTGGCACAGCATGTGCGTGATGCTGGTCTTGCCGGTGCCGCCCTTGTTGCCGATCACGCAAATCAGCCTTTCCATGTCTTTCTCCGCCGGTTCAATTCAGAAGGTGCTGGAGGGGTAGGTTAGCGAAATTTGGCACGACTGTCAGCAGGGGATTTCCGGCTGTGGCCGAGCTTGCTTTTCGCTCGTCTTTCCAGTACCTTGCGAACCTCGCTAGGGGTCTTCGCCGGTATATGAAAATGGCGGAGTGAGAGACACCCTTTGAACCTGTGCGGGTAATGCCGCAAAGGGAAGCATCCCAGAGGTGCTCCCCGCCATTTTGGAGCACCATCAATGAACGCCAATCCCAAGTTTATCGCCGAAGCTGCGCAGGTCGATGCCGCAGCAATCCAGCCCTTGCCGAACTCGCGCAAGGTGTACGTGCAGGGCAGCCGCCCCGACCTCCGCGTGCCGATGCGCGAAATCTCGCAGGCCGACACGCCGAGCGGCATGGGCGCGGAAAAAAATCCGCCGATCTACGTGTACGACTGTTCCGGCCCCTACACCGACCCGGCGGCGAAGATCGACATCCGCTCCGGCCTGCCCGCGCTGCGCGAGGCGTGGATCGACGAACGCGGCGATACCGAAACGCTGGACAAGCTTTCCTCCGCTTACGGCCAGCAGCGCCTGAACGACCCCGAACTGGCGGAGCTGCGCTTCAACCTGCAGCGCACGCCGCGCCGCGCCAAGCCCGGCAGGAACGTCACGCAGATGCACTATGCGAAGCAGGGCATCATCACGCCGGAGATGGAATACATTGCCATCAGAGAGAACCAGCGTCGCGAGGGGCTCTCCGAAATGATGCTGCAACAGCATCCCGGCGAAAACTTCGGCATGGCGATGCCCAAACAGATCACGCCGGAATTCGTGCGCAGCGAAGTGGCGGCCGGCCGCGCGATCATCCCCGCCAACATCAACCACCCCGAAGTCGAGCCGATGATCATCGGGCGCAATTTCCTGGTGAAGATCAACGCCAACATCGGCAACTCGGCGCTGGGTTCGAGCATCCAGGAAGAAGTCGAGAAGATGACCTGGTCGATCCGCTGGGGCGGCGACACGGTGATGGACCTGTCCACCGGCAAGCACATCCACGAGACGCGCGAATGGATCATCCGCAATTCGCCCGTCCCTATTGGAACCGTGCCGATCTATCAGGCGCTGGAAAAGGTGAACGGCCGCGCCGAAGACCTGACTTGGGAGATATTCCGCGATACGCTGATCGAGCAGGCCGAGCAGGGCGTGGACTATTTCACCATCCACTCCGGCGTGCTGCTGCGCTACGTGCCGCTGACCGCGAAGCGCATGACCGGGATAGTTTCTCGCGGCGGTTCGATCATGGCGAAATGGTGCCTCGCGCACCACAAGGAGAACTTCCTCGCGACGCACTTCGAGGAAATCTGCGAAATCATGAAGGCCTACGACGTGGGCTTCAGCCTCGGTGACGGCCTGCGCCCCGGCTCGATCTACGACGCCAACGACGAGGCGCAACTCGGTGAACTCAAGACGCTCGGCGAGCAGACGCTGATCGCGTGGAAGCACGACGTGCAGGTGATGATCGAAGGCCCCGGCCATGTGCCGATGCACCTCATCAAGAAGAACATGGACCTGCAGCAGAAGTGGTGCCACGAGGCGCCGTTCTACACGCTCGGTCCCTTGACGATGGACATCGCGCCCGGCTACGACCACATCACCAGCGCAATCGGTGCGGCGATGATCGGCTGGTTCGGCACCGCGATGCTGTGCTACGTCACGCCGAAGGAGCACCTCGGCCTGCCGGACAAGGACGACGTCAAGGAAGGCATCATCACCTACAAGATCGCCGCGCACGCCGCCGACCTAGCCAAGGGACACCCCGGCGCGCAGATACGCGACAACGCGCTCTCCAAGGCGCGCTTCGAATTCCGCTGGGAAGACCAGTTCAACCTCGGCCTCGACCCGGACAAGGCGCGCGAATTCCACGACGAGACCATGCCCAAGGAATCCGGCAAGGTCGCGCACTTCTGCTCGATGTGCGGCCCGAGCTTCTGCTCGATGAAAATCTCGCAGGACGTGCGCGACTTCGCCGCGCAGGAAGGCGTCTCCGAACAGGAGGCGCTGGCGAAGGGCATGGAAGCGAAGGCGGTGGAGTTCGTGAAGCAGGGGGCGCAGGTTTACCGCAAGGCATAGCCCGCTGCTTCGCTCTTTTGAAGAGCGGGGGTACGATCATGTATTCCGGAATTACATGGAATCCGGTACATCAGGCCCGCGCCGGGCGGCCAAAATGCGCGGAAACAGGACTTCTTCCTTTGCCGCACCGTTCGAAGCGGCCGGTTCGAAAATACGCAGTTCACTTTATCGCAAACCGGCACCCTCGCTATTATTCTTGATCCGCCAGTTTCCGATCAACCAGTTCGCCCGGATCATCCGAATACGGTACTGAACCGGGCGACAGCGGATCGGTATCTTTCAGCTTGATGCGATGCATGGCGTGACCTGCAGAACCGTCATGCCACATGAACCCCGCATGACCATGCGAAAGGCAGAACATGAAACCGGCCACTGCTTTGCGCGACAAGTATTTCGTGCTGTTCGGGGCAGGAGGCGATCTTGCATCGCGCAAGATCGTGCCGGCGCTTTTCAACCTGCATCTTGCCGGGCGCCTGCCCGAACACTTTCTGCTGCTCGGCGTCGGCCGCGCAAACTACGATAACCAGACGCTGGCCAATTATTACCTGCAAGGCGTCATCCGGCATTCGCGCAGCGGCGCACCAGCGGATCAGGCGTGGCAGGAATTTTCCCGCAAGATTCGCTTCGTCAAAGCCGACATCAATGATCCGGCCAGCTTCGCCGGGCTGGAAAAGGTGCTGGCGTCCTGCGATCACGAATGGGAATGCAAGGCCGACAAGGTATTTTACCTGGCCACCCCCTCCTCGCTGTTTGAGGCCATCGCACGCGGCTTGGGTGCGACCGCACTCGCACAGGATCGCGAGCGCGTGCGCATCGTGGTGGAAAAACCCCTCGGGTACGACCTCGCTTCTTTCCGCGAGATCAACGACGTGTTGCGCAGCTTCTTCAGCGAATCGCAGATCTTCCGCATCGATCATTTTCTGGGCAAGGAGACCGTGCAGAATATCCTTGCGATGCGCTTCGCAAACCCGATCTTCGAACCTATCTGGAACCGCCGCTATGTAGATCACGTGACCATCACGGTGGCGGAAACCCTGGGGGTAGAAAATCGCGGCGGCTACTACGAACAGGCAGGCGCCTTGCGCGACATGGTACAAAACCATCTGCTCCAGTTGTTGTGCCTCGTCGCAATGGAGCCGCCCGTGGCATATGACGCGGATGACATCCGCGACCGGAAGGTTGATGTGATGCACGCGCTGCGCCCGATCGCCAGCGAAGACGTGCCCTCCTGTGCGGCGCGCGGCCAGTACGGTGCCGGATGGATAGAGGGCGTGCATTTGCCGGGCTATCGCGACGAGCCCGACGTGGCCACGCATTCCAACACCGAAACCTATGCGGCTCTCAAGCTCTATGTGGACAACTGGCGCTGGCAGGGCGTGCCGTTCTATCTGCGTACCGGAAAACGCATGTTTGCCGATGTCTCCGAAATTTCGATTCGCTTCCGCGATGTGCCCCACCGCTCTTTCCCGGCATCAGCAGGCATCAACCGGCAGCCGGTGCGGCTGGTCATCCAGATCCAGCCGGAACAGGGGATCGTCCTCAAGTTCATGGCGAAGGAGCCGGGCTCCGGGTTGCGTCTGCGGCCCGTCGATATGCGGTTCAGCTACCGTGACGCATTCCGTATTGACACGCCGGAAGCGTACGAAACACTGCTTTGGGATGTCATGGTCGGAGATGCCACGTTGTTCATGCGCGCCGATCAGGTTGAGGCCGCCTGGAAGCTGTTGATGCCGATCCTGGACGTCTGGGCGGAAAACCCCGCGCCGGATTTCCCGAACTACGTCACCGGTTCGTGGGGTCCGGAGACCGCCGAATCGCTGATTGCGCGCGACGGCAATAATTGGCTGATTCCGACGCTGACGAAGCCGGACTAGCAAAGCCCGTCCGGCAAAGGTAGGACCAGCCCTTGTGCCCACTGGAGAGGCAGCCGATGAAAGCACCACCCGCAGGGTATTCCTGTCCGACCTGGGCGCCCGCCGCCAAGGACATGGTGGGCACGAGCCTCGGTTCATCGCGCGTGTGGTTCACTCTCGCCGAGGGCATCGTCACCGAAGTCTATTATCCGCGCATCGACATTCCCCAGATCAAGGACATCGGGTTCATCATTGCGGACGACATGGGTTTCTGGGTCGAGCTGCGGCGGCTTGGCAGTTACGTCCTCAAGCTCCCTTCTCCCGCCGTGCCCGCAGTTGAGGTCGTGCACACCCATCCGCGGTTCACGTTCACGCTGCAGGTCTGTCCGTCGCAGCGCCGCGATGTGCTGATGCTGCGCCTGCGGCTCGAAGGCGATGCCAACCTTCGGCTTTATGCGCTGCTCGCGCCGCGCCTTGGAGCCGATGGCGAGCGCAATGTCGCCTCGGTGGAAAAACACAACGGCCGCACCGTCCTCTGTGCGGAGCAGGGGCCATTCGGATTGGCGCTCGCTGCGGCAGGCGACGGGGGCGAAGACGTCTGGCAGCGTTGCTCCGCCGGCTCCATCGAGGAAAGCGACGGCTGGCAGGACTTCAACCGGAACGGGCGCATGACGTGGGAGTACGACAGCGCCGGGCCGGGCGCCGTTGCGCTGACCGGCGAACTCCCGGTCCGCGCGACCCTCGCCCTCGGGCTCGGCACAAGCAAGGGCTCGGCGGCGACGCTTGCGGTCGCGAACCTGATGGAAGACTTTTCGTCGGTCTGGGACGCGCAATGCCGGGCGTGGCAAACCTGGCTGAGCGGTTGCCGGTTTCCCCGACTGCCGCCAAATTTGCGCAGCACGCTGGAGCTGTCGGCGATGGTCCTCAAGGTCCACCAGGACCGGACCTATTGCGGCGCGGTTGTCGCGAGCCTCTCCGTTCCCTGGGGTGAGAATAGTGTGGATCGCAGCGGCTACCATCTCGTGTGGTCGCGCGACCTTGTCGAGACCGCGGGTGCGATGGTCGCGATGCAATCGTACGATGATGCGCGCGACGTGCTCCGCTATCTTATCGCAACCCAGCAGGAAGACGGACACTGGCTGCAGAACCAGTGGCTCGGCGGCACCGCGCACTGGCAGGGCATCCAGCTCGACGAAGCGGCATTTCCCGTCATCCTTGTCTCGCTGCTGGATGAACGCAATGCGCTCAATGGCATCCCGGTGAAAGACATGGTGCGCAGGGCCCTGCGCTTCATCGCACGGGAGGGCCCGGTTACCGGCCAGGACCGGTGGGAAGAAGACCCCGGCGTCAACACGTTCACGCTCGCGATCGCAATTGCGGCGCTCGTCGAGGGCAGCGCGTTTCTCGACGAACGGGCGCGCAGATTCGCGCTCCTGCTCGCCGACAACTGGAATGCGCATGTCGAGCAATGGACCTATGCCGAGGATACCGAGCTTTCGCGCCGGCTCGGCGTTGGCGGCTACTACATCCGCACGGCGCCGGTGGACGCGCTCGTGCACGAAGGAGCGAAGTCCGAGGAGATACTCATCAAAAACCGGGTGCGCGATCCGTTTCTGCCAGCCAACCAGGAGATCGCGACCGACTTCCTGCAGCTCGTGCGCTACGGGCTGCGCCGCGCGGACGATCCGCGCATCCTCGAGACGCTGAAAGCCGCCGACCAGCTGCTCAAGACCGACACGCCGAACGGGCCGGTCTGGCACCGCTACAACGGCGATGGATACGGCGAGCACGAAGACGGCAGCGCGTTCGACGGAAGCGGCCGCGGTCGCGGCTGGCCCCTCCTGACCGGGGAGCGCGGGCATTATGCACTTGTGGCCGGCGCAGACCCGATCCCCTACCTTGAGGCGATGGCCGCGATGACTGGAGCAGGCGGGCTTATCCCCGAGCAGGTCTGGGACAGCCCCGCCATCACGGAGCGGAAACTGGAGCCCGGCAAGCCGAGCGGAGGCGCGATGCCCCTGATTTGGGCGCACAGCGAATTCATCAAGCTGTGCTACAGCCACACGCTCGGCTATCCCGTCGACAGGCCGGCCGCAACGTGGAATCGTTATATGGGGAAGCCGCTGGAAATTACGCATCACCTCTGGGGGCCGCGCTACCGGCCGCGGCGCCTGAAGTGCGGCAACCGGTTTACGATCGCGCTCAGGCGGCCTGCACTCGTGCACTGGGGAATCAATGGCTGGAACGACGCGCGGGACAGCGAGACGGACGACACCGGGCTCGGAGTATGGGCGGCCGAAATTCCGGTTGCCGGGCTCAGCGTCGGCGACAGCATTCAGTTCACGTTCTACTGGCGCGACGACGCGACATGGGAAGGGAGCGACTATGAAGCCGTCGTCTGCGAGTAACCGGATTGGCCTCAAAGTGCCGTCCGCATTTGACGGGCACACCGCGAGCCTCTTTTCCGGCAACCCCTCGGCCGCGCAGGACGCGCATCTCCAGCCGGTCTTTGCTTCGCTTGCGCCAAGCATCGAGGCGGCGCCGCGAAGTGCGGGCCGCACTCTTCAGCCGCTTCTCGTCGCGCGGCGAAGCGGACTACGCCGACCGGCTGCTGTCCGCGATGCGGTCCGAATTCGGAGGCCATCAGAAAAAGAAACCCTGACGGCACATTTTCGCAATTACATTAAATTGGGTACATGAAATTCCCTTCAGACGGAGTACATTATGGACACCCCTCTCCCGCAGGCGGGAGAGAGGATTCTCTCGATGTGTGCAAACGCTGCGTGACAATGAGGAGGCCAAAGCGATGAAAGCGAGTCCGCTGACACAGTTGGAAAACCTCGGCCAGTCGGTCTGGCTGGATTACATCCGCCGCGACCTGATCAGGAGCGGCGGGCTCCACCGCCTGATCGAAGACGACGGGCTGCGGGGCATGACCTCGAATCCGTCGATCTTCGAGAAGGCAATCCTTGAGAGCCATGACTACGATCCCGACATCGAGAAACTTGCCATGGGCGGGCGGACCCCTGCCGAGATATACGACGCCATGAGCATCAAGGACGTGAAAGATGCCGCCGACGAATTCCGGGATGTGTACGAGAACTCTTCGGGCGAGTGGGGCTACGTGAGCCTCGAAGTGAACCCCCATCTGGCTCACGACACCAACGCGACAATCGAGGAGGCGCGCCGCCTGTGGGACAAGCTCTTCCGGCCCAACGTTTTCATCAAAGTGCCGGCCACCGACGCGGGACTGCCCGCGATCCGCCAGCTCATCAGCGAGGGGATCAACGTCAACATCACGCTGCTCTTCGGGCTGCCGCGCTATCGGCAGGTGATCGAAGCCTACCTCTCGGGAATCGAAGATCGCCTGAGCCACGGCGAGCCGGTGGAAAATATCGCATCGGTCGCGAGCTTCTTCGTGAGCCGCATGGACACGCTCGTCGATCCGCTCCTGGAAAAGATCATCGCGGCGGGCGGCGAGAAAGCGGAGCTTGCGGCGAAGCTCCATGGCCAGGTCGCCGTCGCCAACTCGAAGCTCGCGTATCAGATATGCAAGGAAGCCTTCACCGGCGAGCGCTTCCGGAAACTTGCCTCGCGCGGCGTGCGGGTACAAACGCTGCTCTGGGCGAGCACCAGCACCAAGAGGCACGACTACAGCGATGTAAAATACGTCGACGAACTCATCGGGCCGAATACGATCAACACGGTTCCGGTCAGCACGCTCGATGCGTACCGCGATCATGGCCATCCCGAGGTTCGCATCGAGCAGGACGTTGCAGGCGCGCAGTGGGTGCTCGACAAGTTGCCGGAGCTCGGGATCGACATGAAGCAGGTGGCGCAGCAGCTTGAAGATGAAGGCTATCAGAAGTTCTGCGAACCCTACGATCACCTGATCGAGACGATGGCGAAGCGGCTGCCGCAATATCCGGAGAGCGAATAAGAATGAATTATCGGACACCGGAAGAAACGGCAACCGGGACGGCTCTCGACGCCCTCTGCATCAACACCGTCCGCACCCTCGCGATGGATGCCGTGCAGCAGGCGAACTCCGGCCATCCCGGCACGCCGATGGCGCTGGCTCCGGCAGGCTACGTGCTGTGGACGCGATTTCTTCGCGCTAATCCCGCCAATCCACACTGGTTCGATCGCGACCGTTTTGTGCTATCGGCGGGGCACGCTTCGATGCTGCTCTACGCACTGCTGCACCTGTGTGGCTACGACCTGCCGCTCTCCGAGATCAAACGCTTCCGCCAGTGGGGCTCGAAAACTCCGGGGCATTCCGAGCATGGCGTGCCGGGCGTCGAGGCAACCGCGGGCCCGCTCGGCCAAGGGCTGATGAACGCCGTCGGCATGGCGATGGCCGAAGCACACCTTGCCGCGGTTTACAACCGGCCGGGACACGGGATCGTCGATCACCGCACCTTTGTCTTCTGCAGCGACGGCGACCTGATGGAGGGCGCATCGCACGAGGCCGCCTCGCTCGCCGGGCATCTCGGGCTCGGCAAGCTGATCGTCCTCTACGACGACAACCATATCACCATCGAGGGCGACACGAAGCTGGCCTGCTCCGACGACGTGGCGAAACGCTTCGAGGGCTACCACTGGCATGTACAGAACCTCGGCGACGCCGCAAACGATCTCGCCGCTCTTGAGCAGGGTTTTGCGAATGCCGTCAACGAAACTGAAAGGCCCTCGCTCATCATCCTGCGCTCGCACATCGGCTACGGGGCACCGCATGCCCAGGACACCGCCAAGGCGCATGGCGCGCCGCTCGGCGAGGAAGAGGTAAAGGCGGTGAAGGATTTCTACGGCTGGCCGCGCGACGCAAAATTTCTCGTGCCGGAAGAGGCGCTCGCACACATGCGCAAGATGGTTGCCAGAGGGAGCCGGCTCGAAGCGGAGTGGCAGGAGAAGTTCGCCGCGTACCGCAACGCGCACCCGGAACTCGCCGCGACTTTCGAAGCCGCGCTGCGGGGGGCGCTCCCTGACGGGTGGGATGCGGACATTCCGGAGTTCTCGCCCAAGGATGGTCCGATGGCGACGCGCTCCGCATCGGGTAAGGTGCTGAACAGCATTGCAAGCAAATTGCCGTGGCTCATCGGCGGCAGCGCCGATCTCGCGCCTTCCACCGACACGCTGATCAAGGGCTCCGGCGACTTCGGGAAAGGCAGCTACCAGAACCGCAATATCCACTGGGGCATCCGCGAGCACGCGATGTGCGCCGCGTCTTCCGGGATGGCGCTGCATGGAGGCGTGCGGCCGTATGCGGGAACCTTCCTGATCTTCACCGACTATGCGCGCCCGGCGATCCGCCTTGCCGCGCTGACGGGGCTGCCGGTCATCTACGTGATGACCCATGATTCCATTGGATTGGGCGAGGACGGCTCGACGCACCAGCCGGTTGAGCATCTCGCGGCGCTGCGCGCGATGCCCAACCTCTGCGTGATTCGCCCGGCCGACGCCAACGAGACGGCATATGCCTGGCGCGCGGCGATGGCACGAACGAGCGGGCCGACACTGCTCGCGCTATCCCGTCAGGCGCTGCCGGTGTTCGACCGCGCGAAGCTCGCGAGCGCAGCGGGCGTGCTGCGCGGCGCCTATGTCCTGTCGAAGGAGAAGAAGAAAGAGCCTGACGTCATCCTGATGGCGAGCGGCTCCGAAGTGCAGCTCATCGTGGAAGCGCAAGGCAAGCTGTGGAGTGAAGGCATCGATGCCAGAGTCGTCAGCATCCCGAGTTTCGAGCTCTTCCGCGCGCAGCCGGAAAGCTACCGCGCGGAGGTTCTTCCACGGTCAGTGACGGCGCGCCTCGCCGTCGAAGCCGGGTCTTCGTTCGGCTGGTGCGAGTGGGTGAATCACGGCGACGTGCTCGGCCTCGATCGCTTCGGTGCAAGCGCCCCCGGCGAAGAGAACTTCCGCCAATTCGGGTTTACCGTCGAGCATGTCGTCGAGCGCGTGAGGCTCCTCATCGCCCGCCTGTGAACATGCACGAAGATGTCCTGAGAGTCTGCTTCGAGGAAGCGCAGCCCCTCACAGTGGTGGAAGAAGGACGACAGATTCGTCACGGGAACATTTCAACCTCGCCCCGGACTACACCGCGACTTTGCAGAGCAGTATGGTGTCTCCGAGCAGGGAGCGCAGGTTACCCAAGGCGTAACCGCATCTAGGCTGCCATGCTTGGGGTGGCGGTTTGTCGGCCATTGCTGCCATAAAAGGATAGAACGCGTTATGTCTGTTCTGTGCAGCTAAAAGGAGATACTTAACTCGCCACAACGCCCAGCAGTAGCAGTGCCCATGCAGACACTACGGCGCCCATCACTGTGTGCGTAATGGCTGCGGCAGCCGTTTCTTCGCGCATGTGACAGAGGGTATACACTCCGTGATAAATTAAGCTGCATGAAGCCGCCAAGGCCATGAGTACAATGACGGCATTGAACGCAAAACTTGGTACCAGCAATCCTATAGAGGAAAGCCACAGCGGAGTCGGTGTGATGCCGGCCAGCATGTAGGCATAGTGTGTCGATATCTGCGCCTCTTGAACTGCCACGACTTGGCCGATGAACCAGCCCATGCCGAGTATGGTAAGCATCTCGGCGAAGAAGAAAACGATAGCAATCGTTCCCCACGGTTTGCCTCCAAACCCAGCGGCGAATGCATCGCCGTAGTGTGTCCCCGCATAGTAAAGCAGTAGCGGCGGCAGCGCGGAAAGCGGCAGTACCAGGGACAAGAACAAGCTTGCCAGAGAAGTTGGGGGCTTTTCCAGATGGGGCCAGCTATTCCTTGGCGTCAGGATCATTTTGGGAATCGACAGAATGTTCATGAGAAGCCTCCTTGCATGAAGTTGAAAGCGATTTTGAGTTACGATGTATCATATGATGATTATATCATGTTGTGATACGTTAGACGATGAAGAGAGTGTTGTCAAGAAAATCTGCCGTCTTTGGGCAAAAACATTACTATGAAAAAAACCGATTTCGAAAAGCTGTCGCATTTCCGCTATCGCCTGCGCTGTTTCTTGCGCTTGAGTGAAGATTTGTGTCAGACGCATGGGGTGACGTCATTGCAGTATCAATTGCTATTGCACATCAAAGGGTTTCCCGGGCGTGAATGGGCCACCATCGGAGAACTGGCCGAACGGTTGCAGGCCAAACATCACGGTGTTGTAGCCCTGGTTGATCGTTGTGAGAAGGCTGAACTGGTCAAGCGTGTTGCCAGCAAGGATGATCGCCGCCAGGTTGCAATATATCTCCGGCCAAAAGGTGCGCGACTTCTTGATTTACTCGCCGCGCTGCATCAACCGGAGCTTCAGTTACTCCGGGAAGAATTCAATTTGCCGAGTTGGGGCAGTGCCGCCAAATCTGATTGAATTTCGCCTTCAGCTTGGGTGAATTGCCGATCAAATCGGTGATCTGTCTCCTTGATAGGCGGCTGTTCACGGTGACGAGAGATAGCTTTGGGTTGCGCGGACTTAATCGACGGTGCGTGTCACTGGCCGCTATGGCCTGCGGATTCAACCCGTCGATGCAACAAGTTGGTTAAATCGTTCAGCCGGTGTTTCGTAGTTTAGCGTCTTCCTTGGACGTTCATTTAGCTTCCTCGCCACGCCATTTAGCTGTGCTTGCGTGTATCCGGAGATGTCCATCCCTTTTGGGAAGTACTGTCTCAACAATCCATTGGTATTTTCATTCGTCCCGCGCTGCCAAGGATTCTGAGGGTCACAGAAATAGACCTTGATGTCGGTCGCCAAGGTAAAGCGCTTGTGGTCCGCCATCTCCTTACCTCGATCCCACGTCAGCGATTTGTAAAGTTCCTGCGGCAGCTTGTGAGCATGTTTGATCAATGCATTTATGACGGTCTCGGTATCTTTTCCTGCCACCTTCACCAACATCACATAGCGTGTCTGGCGCTCAACAAGTGTCGCAATCTGGCTACTTAAAGTCCCACACAGCAGGTCGCCCTCCCAGTGGCCTGGCACTGCCCGGTCTTCTGCCGTGGCCGGACGCTCGCTAATCGATACCGCATCGGTGATTCGGCCATGATTATCCGTCTTCTGCGTATGATGCCGCGAACGGCGCATGACTCGCGTGCGCCGCAGGTGGGCCAGAAGTTCCTTCTTCAATGCGCCTCTGGCCTGGATGTAGAGGCTGCGATAGATGGTCTCGTGTGACACCTGATAGTCCTCGTCATCTGGATAGGTGCATTTTAGCCATCCGGCAATCTGCTCCGGTGACCATGCCATTTTCAGTTTGCCTGCCACGATATGTGCCATCGCGCGGTTCTTCACCAGTTTACAAGGTTGGGGGCGATGCGCACGCTCCCAGGCAGCCTGGTCGGCCTGGCTTGCGCGATAGCTCTTTCGATCACCGTTACGTTCGATCTCTCGACTAATTGTCGAAGCGGCACGGCCAAGCTTCTTGGCGATAGAGCGGATTGAATCCCCTGCAACGACTGATCGAGAGATTTCTTCACGTTCAGACAAGGTTAGTGCCAGTCTCGAACGACGTCGAGGAATCGGCCGAATGCCGCCGGCCTCAGACAAAATTCGCTCGATTGATGAATGGTATCGATCAAACAGCTGCGCGATCTGCTGAAGGGAATCGCCTTTCTGCCAGCGATCCCACATCAGCGCCTTCTGGGATTCAGTGTAATGAATGCGAGGTCTTTGTTTCATCTGCAACACTCCTTTCGCTTTCGCAAAGTTTAGTGTGTTGCATCGACGGGTTGAATCCGCACCGACATTCTGCCATTACCATTTAGACCAAATATAATTCATTGATATGAACTGCCGCCCCCACTGCGCCGCCTGCTGCATCGCGCCTTCGATCAACTCGCCGCTGCCGGGCATGCCGAACGGCAAGCCTGCCGGAGTGCCGTGCGTGCAGCTCGACGAGGATCTGCGCTGCAAGGTGTTCGGTAGGCCGGAGCGCCCGGCCTTTTGCGCCGGGCTGCAGCCGTCCGTCGAGATGTGCGGCGAGACGCGCGAGCACGCGATGGGCTGGCTGTCGCGGCTGGAGCGGTCGACGAGCCCGCAGGTATAATCCTGCCCTTCGACAGGCTCAGGGCGAACGGCCTTTTTATAACAACTGGATTCCGGCCTGCGCCGGAATGACGAGACTTCATGGACATTGCACTGCTCACCAAGGCCGCCATCCTCGGCATCGTCGAGGGCCTCACCGAATTCCTACCGGTCTCTTCGACCGGCCATCTCATCATCCTCGGCGATCTGCTCGGCTACAACGACGAGACCAGCAAGGTGTTCAAGATCGTGATCCAGCTCGGGGCGATCCTCGCGGTGTGCTGGGACTACCGAGAGCGGCTGGCGAAGATGGTGGCGGGGCTGCCGAGCGACAAGCCTTCGCAGCGCTTTGCCGCGATGCTGTTCATCGGCTTCCTGCCGGCGGCGGTGCTGGGGCTGATGTTCCATTCGACGATCAAAGCGCTGCTGTTCAACCCGATCACCGTCGCGACCGCGCTAGTCGTGGGCGGCTTCATCATTCTTTATGTGGAGAAGCGCACCTACCATCCGCGCATCAATTCGGTGGACGAGATGCGCTGGCCGGACGCACTCAAGGTGGGCTTCGCGCAGGCCGTGGCGATGATCCCCGGTACCTCGCGTTCCGGGGCGACGATCATGGGCGGGCTGATCTTCGGCCTTTCGCGCAAGACGGCGGCGGAGTTTTCTTTTTTCCTCGCGATTCCGACGATGTTTGCCGCGACCGCCTACGACCTCTACAAGAACTGGGCGCTGCTGCACGCCTCCGACCTTCCGGTGTTCGCGGTGGGTTTCATCTGTTCGTTCGTCGCCGCGATGTGGGCGGTGAAGGGTTTCATCCGCTTCATCTCGAACCACACCTTCGTGGTGTTCGCGTGGTACCGCATCGTGTTCGGATTGATTGTATTGCTGACTGCCTACACCGGCGCGGTGAGCTGGTCGGCCTCATAGAAAATACGGGTAAAAAAAACCAGCCATAAGGGGGTGGCTGGTTAATGTCTTAACGGGATTAAGACACACGCTCAGGAGGGGAGCCGTGTGGATGCATGATGCAAGACTGACCCTGGAAAAAATATCGGCCAATGCTTAAATTTTCATAGGGAAACCTATAAAACGCCTAGGAATTTTCCTACGGGGAGCACCTATTACACTGTACAAAAAAAGCCGCCGGATCGTCCGGCGGCTTTTTCATTTCAACCGTACAGGCTCAATCAAACTTGAGGTTTGCCTTCAGCCACAGGTTGCGCCCCATTTCGTTGACGCGCGTGGTTTGTGTGAAGCCCGTCACCATCGCGCCCGCCCGGCTGATATGCTCGGCGTATACGCGGTCTGCCAGATTGTCCACGCCGGCACTGACCAGTACGCTCTTGCTGGCGCGCCAGCTGGCGTTCAGCGACAACACACCAAAGCCTGCAGTGCGGCCAATATCCTGTCCGGCGATATTGCCCTGATTGGCCACGAAGCGATCCTGTGCGGCAACCATGCGCAACAGGCCGCCGATATTACACGTACCGTTGTCATAGGCTGCGCCCAGACGTCCTTCCAGCGGTGAAATTTGCGCAAGAGCAGTGCCGTCGGTGTCGTTGCTGCCACGCACATAAGCCAGCGAGCCGTCCACCTTCCATTGCGGTGCAAATTGCCATGCCGCGCTGGCTTCGCCACCCCAAGTGGTGGCAGAAATATTGCGTGTCATCGAGACGGCATATTGGCCCATACCGCAGGAACTTGCCAATCCAACCAGCGCGTTTGCCGCAGTTGTTTTGCATGCCGACTCGATCAGGTTGAAGTCGGTGATCTTGCTGTAGAAACCCGACAGTGAGCCGGAGATGTCGCCCTGTTTATATGTCATGCCGACATCCAGCTGGGTAGTTTTTTCCGGGCGCACTGTATTGAAGGCGCTCAACGTGGTCGCGGTGTGCTTGTAAAGCAATTCCCAGTAATCAGGAGATCTTTCCGTGTGACCCAGTCCCGCATAAAAAGTGCCGGCATTACCCAGCACATCCCGTTCATAACGGGCGAAGCCGCTCGTTAGTGTGTCGCTGCGCGCAAGGTTTGCGGTGGGATTGGCCGCTGCCGCCGCCATGCCTCTGGATACCGTGGCGCGCTTATCCTGCGCCTTCCACCAGTCGGCGCGCAGGCCGCCGACGATGCGTGCATCGTTGCCGAGTTGATGCGTAACCTCACCGAATAAGCCATGATTCTGGAAGTTGGCATCCTCAATGCGCGCTTGCAACGTGTAATCTCCCATGTAGCCAGGGGCTGCACCCGTGCGGCCGGTATGCACATTGGATTGTGCGTCCAGGCCCAGCTTGAGTTGTGTTGCATCAGAGAAATTCAGCGTACCGGCAATCCTCCCGCCCGTAGTGGTGCGATCCGGATTCATCGCGGCCATCATGCTGGCCGGATTGCCGCCTGCGCGCAGGCTGTAGCTATCCATGACATGGTCAATGTAGTTGCGGAAAAATTGTGCTTCCACCTTGCCCAGCAAGCCGTGATCCGGGTTCTTCCAGTCAGCCTTCAGGCCAACGTTGTCGCGTGCGAACTTTGAACCGTCCACCGTACGATCGGCATATGCCGCATGGCCATCGCTCCTGGCCATCGATAATTCGATGCGTGTGCCGTCGCTTGGGGTCAAGCCAATGGCAGCATTGGCACTCCAGCGCGAGTAGGCGGAATGAACGCTGACGCCATTGCCATCCTTGTAATCGCCAGCACGCGAATTGGTCGCTATAGCCCGTGCGTACCAGTCCGGCGAACCGCCCTGCACGTCGCCCATCAGGTCGGTGCGGCCAGAGCTGCCCGTCGTTGCGCTGCCGTCAAAACCGGCACCGGTATCGCTGCGGCGCGTAATGTTGCGTTCAAATAATACGGTGCCTGCGGAGCTGCCGGGGCCGTAAATCACCGTCTGCGGGCCTTTCAGCACCGTGATCTTGTCGTAGGAAGACGGGAATATGTAGGCAGTGGGCGGATCCATGCGCCCGCTGCAGCCGCCCAGAATCTGTTCGCCATCCAGCAGGATGTTCAGGCGCGAACCCGCCATGCCGCGAAATACTGGGTCGCCGTCTGTGCCGCCTTTGCGGATCACCGAAAAGCCGGGAATGGTCTTCAGGTAGTCCGCCCCGTCATGCGCCGGGATCGGCTGGCGCGGCTTGCGCGGGTCGGTTGTTACCACCAGCGGCTGTTCCATTGCAGGCGCAGTAACTACCACTTCCGGCAAGGTTGATTCGGCTGCAAATGCACCGGGCGTAAACGCCAGCGCGATACAGAATGTGATTTTCTTCAATTGCATGGTTCTTCTCCCTGAATTTTTATAGAGCCCCGCAATTTTCGGCCAAGAATTTTCTTCTGGGAATGTGGCATATTGCCGCGCGTCAAAATGCCGCACTCCTCATGTTTGCTTGTTTTCAGCTTGGTGCGCGCAAAAAATCCGTCCCGGTGTCATAATTGCGGGAGTCAATCACTCGCATGGAGATAGAACAAATGGCAAGAATGGTGCATTGCGTGAAACTGGGCCGCGAAGCGGAGGGGCTGGATCGTCCGACTTACCCCGGCCCGCTGGGTCAGCGGATTTTCGAGAATGTTTCCAAGGAGGCTTGGCAGGGCTGGATCAAGTTCCAGACCATGCTGGTGAACGAGAACCGTCTCAACCTTGCCGATGCGCAGGCGCGCAAGTTTCTTGCCGCGCAGATGGAGAACTACTTCTTCGGCGAAGGCACACAGATGCCGCAAGGGTACGTACCGCCCAAGAGCTGATCATCCCCTGCCTTGGCCAAGAAATTCGCCCCGCAGCAATTCCTTAACCGCGAGCTCGGCCAGCTTGAGTTCAACCGGCGCGTGCTGGCGCAGGCCGAAGACGCGTCCGTTCCGCTGCTGGAGCGGTTGAAGTACCTGTGCATCGTCAGCAGCAATCTCGACGAATTCTTCGAGATCCGCGTGGCGGGGCTGAAGGAGCAGATCAAGCTCGGCGGCATCGCCGTCGGAGCGGACGGCATGACCGCCAAACAGACGCTCAAGCTGGTGTGCGAACAGGCGCACCAGCTCATCGAGCGGCAATACCGGCTGTTCGATACGGACATCGTCCCCGCGCTCGCCGCGCAGGGCATCCGCTTCATGCGCCGCACCCAGTGGAACGAGGTGCAGCAGGCCTGGGTCAAGGATTTTTTCATGCGCGAGGTGATGCCGGTGTTGACCCCGATCGGGCTCGATCCGGCGCATCCCTTCCCGCGCGTGCTCAACAAGAGCCTGAACTTCGCCGTGGAGCTGCAGGGCAAGGATGCCTTCGGCCGCAACTCGGCGCGCGCCATCGTGCAGGCGCCGCGCGTGCTGCCGCGCACCATCCTGATGCCGCCGGAGATCAGCGGCTGCGCACACGGCTTCGTGTTCCTCTCCTCGATCCTGCATGCGCATGTCGGCGAACTGTTTGCCGGCATGGAGGCGCTCGGCTGCTACCAGTTCCGCGTCACGCGCAACAGCAACCTGTTCGTGGACGAGGAGGAAATGAAGAACCTGCGCCTCAGCCTGCAGGGTGAGCTGCCACAGCGCCACTTCGGCGACGCGGTGCGCCTCGAAATCGCCGACACTTGTTCGCCGCAGATCGCCGAATTGCTGCTCAAGGAATTCAATCTCGCGCCGGAGGACCTGTACCGCGTGCACGGGCCGGTGAACCTGGTGCGGCTCATGGAAATCCCCAATCTGGTGGCGCGCGACGACCTGAAGTTTTCCGCATTCGCACCCGGCGTGCCGCCGGTGATCCAGAAAAAGGGTGCGGACATGTTCAAGGCGATCCGCAAAGGCGACATCCTGCTGCACCACCCCTTCCAGTCGTTCAAGCCGGTGATCGATTTCATCCAGCAGGCCGCCAGCGATCCGGGCGTGGTCGCGATCAAGCAGACCGTGTACCGCACCGGCGCGGACTCCGCACTGATGGAGGCGCTGATCGGCGCGGCGCGGCGCGGCAAGGAAGTGACGGTGGTGGTGGAGTTGATGGCGCGCTTCGACGAGGAGGCCAACATCAACTGGGCAACCCGCTTGGAAGAAGTGGGTGCGCATGTAGTGTACGGCGTGGTCGGTCACAAGACTCATGCCAAGATGCTGATGGTGGTGCGTCGCGAGGACGGCAGGCTGCGCCGCTACGTGCATCTCGGCACCGGCAATTACCATCCGCGCACCGCGCGGCTCTATACCGACTTCGGCCTGTTCACCTGCAACGAGGAAGTTTGCGAAGACGTGAACGAGGTGTTCAGTCAGCTCACCAGCCTCGGCAAGGCGCGCAAGCTGCACCACCTGTGGCAGTCGCCGTTCTCGTTGCACAGTGAGGTGCTGCGCGCCATCCAGAACGAGACCCGCCTCGCTAGGGCGGGCAAGCGCGCCCATATCATCGCCAAGATGAACGCACTGCTCGAACCGGAAACCATAGTCGCACTATATGAGGCCTCGCAGGCGGGCGTGAAGGTAGACCTGATCGTGCGCGGCGTGTGTGCCTTGCGCCCCGGTGTGAAAGGACTGTCGGAAAATATCCGCGTGCGTTCGCTGGTCGGGCGTTTCCTGGAGCACACGCGCATCTTCTATTTCTGCAACGACCTGAAACACGACGTGTACCTCGCAAGCGCGGACTGGATGGACCGGAATTTTTTCCGCCGCATCGAGGTGTGCTTCCCGGTGCTCGACAAGAAGCTCAAGAAGCGCGTGATCGACGAGGGGCTGAAGGTTTACCTGCAGGATAACTGCCAGTCGTGGGACATGGATGGCGAGGGGCATTACCGGCGCAAGAAACCGCGCCGCGCGGCGCTAAAGTGCGCACAGGACAGATTGCTGGCGCAGCTCGCCAGCCCACAGGTCAAAGCGGTCCAGAATTAGCCTTTGTGTTTTTTCGGGCGGCCGGTCCTGATCTTTTCCAGCCCGATCAGGGTGCGCTTCAACTGCGCCGCATTCATGGCACATAGCGCCTTCAGGCCGGCGCGCAACACTTCGCTTTTCTTCACGTGCAGCCCGGCCTTCAGGCAGGCCTCCTTGATCTCGGCGATCTTGCGGTACTCGCCCTGCGGCATGGTGAAGCTATCGCGCACCACCTTCTCCTTGTGCTCTTTCCTGGGTTTCTTCTCCGCCTCTTTTGCCGGTGCCTTCTTCAACGGTGCCTTTGTTGCAGCGGGTTTTGCCGTAGCCGTTGTGGCCTTTTTGGTTGTCCTGGTTGTCATGTCATTCCCTTAGGGTTAAAGTGACGATAACAGTGTATACGGTATATGCTGACAACGAAAAATAATATTCGTCGGAGGCCATGGTGGACCTGATTCTGTGGCGGCATGCGGAAGCGGCGGATGGCACACCCGATGACACCCGCGAACTCACCGCGAAGGGCGTCAAGCAGGCCGAGAAGGTCGCGGCCTTTTTGCATGGCCATTTACCCGAACATGCGCGCATCCTGGTCAGCCCGGCGGCCCGCGCGCAGCAGACTGCCGCGGCGCTCACCAAACGCTACACCCTCGCGCCCACCATTGCGCCCGGCGCTTCCGCGCAGGATGTCCTGCAGGCGGCGCACTGGCCGGATGCGGGTGGCACGGTACTGGTGGTCGGGCATCAGCCGACGCTGGGCGAAGTCGCGGCGCAACTGCTGGGTTGCAACGGCTATTCGCTGAACATCAAGAAGGGCGCGCTGTGGTGGTTCAACCGGCGCGAACGCGAGGGAGCGGCGCAGACCACGTTGCGCCTGGTTATCGGGCCGGATTTATTATGAGAATTTTTTCTGAACTTGGGAGGGCACCATGTTTGAATCAGCCGAACTCGGCCACAAGATAGACAAGGAGACCTACGACAAGGAGGTGCCGCAGCTGCGCGAGGCATTGCTCGAAGCGCAGATCGATCTGGCGAAGCTAGCGAAATTCCCGGTCATCATCCTGGTCGGCGGCGTGGATGGCGCGGGGCGCGGCGAGACCGTCAACCTGCTCAACGAATGGATGGACCCGCGCTTCATCCAGACCCACGGTATGGGCGAGCCGTCCGACGAGGAACTCGATCGCCCGATGATGTGGCGCTTCTGGCGCGAGCTGCCGCCCAAGGGCAGGATAGGCGTGTTCCTCGGTTCCTGGTACACCTGGCCGATCCTCAACCGGGTGGCCGGGCGCACCAAGACTGCCGACCTCGACCAGAGCCTGGAGCGCGCCAGGCGTCTGGAAACGATGCTGGTGGAAGAGGGCGCGCTGATCCTTAAGTTCTGGATGCATTTGTCCAAGGAGAAGCAGGAGAAGCGCCTGAAGCTCCTCGAAAAAGACCCGAAGACCCGCTGGCGCGTCACCGAGCGTGACTGGGAACATTACAAGATGTACGAAAAGTTTCGCGTCGTGAGCGAAAGCGTGATGCGCCACACCAGCACGGCCGAAGCGCCGTGGACTATCGTCGAGGGTTACGATCCGCGCTACCGCAGCCTGACCATGGGCAAGATCATCCTGGACGCCATCCGCAAGCGCCTGGATGAGGCTGGCAAAAAGGTGACGGAGATTTCCGCGCCGCCGCCGCTCCCTTCGATCGACAAGCTGCATATCCTGAAGACGCTGGATCTCGACCAGAAGATCGACAAGAAGAAATTTGAAACCGAGCTGGAAAAATATCAGGGCAAGCTCGCGCTGCTCACGCGCAGCGCGAAGTTCAAGGATATCACCGTTCTCGCCATGTTCGAGGGCAACGACGCGGCCGGAAAAGGCGGCGCGATCCGCCGCATCACCGGCGCGCTGGATGCGCGCCAGTACAACATCGTCCCGATCGCTGCACCCACTGAAGAAGAGCGCGCGCAGCCCTATTTGTGGCGCTTCTGGCGGCACGTCCCGCGGCGCGGGCGGGTGACGATCTTCGACCGCTCGTGGTATGGCCGCGTGCTCGTCGAGCGCGTCGAGGGCTTCTGCTCGAAGACCGACTGGATGCGCGCCTACAGCGAGATCAACGACTTCGAGGCGCAACTGGTGCGCCACAATATCGTGGTGGTCAAGTTCTGGCTTACCATCAGCAAGGCGGAGCAGCTAAGACGCTTCAAGGAGCGCGAAAAGATCGGCTTCAAGCGCTTCAAGATCACCGAGGAGGACTGGCGCAACCGCAAGAAATGGGAAGAATACGAGCATGCCGTGTGCGATATGGTGGACCGCACCAGCACCGAAATCGCGCCGTGGACGCTGGTCGAGGCCAACGACAAGAATTTCGCGCGCATCAAAATCCTGAAGACCATGTGCCGCCAGATCGAGGCGGCGATGAAAAAGAAAAAGGAAAAATAGGTTCCTAGTGTAGTAGGCCCACCGGCTGTACCAGCACCCACGGTTTAACCACTACGGCCCAAACCAGCGCATCGGCCTCAAACCATTCGCGCGCCTGCTCATCGGGCACGCGCACCAGCTTTCCCGCCATGGCCCATTGCTGGATCTGTTCCACGTTGTCCTCGGACATCTGGTATGCGACTTCGACCAGGTCCAGATCGGCGGAGGCCACCAGCGCCTTGCCGCCGGCGAAGAAACGCTGCAGCTCCTTCCACGCAATCTTCGAGGTTTCCAGATTGATCTTGATGCGGGATATCTCGCCGGGATTATCCGTCGCGGTCATGTCAGTCGCCCAGCTTCCAGGTGATCGCTTCTCCGGCGCGTAGCGGCACGAGGCGGTGTTCGCCGAACGCAAGGCTGTCCGGCGCCTGCCAGCTTTCCTTGCGTAGCGTGATTTTGCCGGTATTGCGCGGCAGGCGGTAAAAATCTGCGCCGTAAAAGCTCGCGAAGCCTTCCAGCCGGTCCAGCGCGTTCCATTGTTCGAACGCCTCGGCGTACAGTTCGATGGCGGCATGCGCGGTATAGCAGCCGGCACAGCCGCAGGCCGTTTCCTTGGTGTGCTGTGCGTGCGGCGCGCTGTCGGTACCGAGGAAGAATTTCGGGTTGCCGCTCGTGGCTGCCTTGCCCAATGCCTCGCGATGAGTTTCGCGCTTCAGCACCGGCAGGCAGTAGTAGTGCGGGCGGATGCCGCCGGCCAGCAGCGCGTTGCGGTTGTACAGCAGGTGATGTGCGGTGATGGTCGCCGCGATGTTGCCGGGCGCATCCGTCACGAACTGCACCGCGTCCTTCGTGGTGATGTGCTCAAACACCACGCGCAGTTGCGGCAGGTCGTGCAGCAACGGTTGCATCACGCGCTCAATGAAGACCGCCTCGCGGTCGAAGATATCCACCGCCGGGTCGGTGACTTCGCCATGCACCAGCAGCGGCATGCCGAGCCGCTGCATCTCCTCCAGCGCCGGATAAGCCTTGCGGATGTCCGTCACGCCCGCGTCGGAGTTGGTGGTCGCTCCCGCCGGATACAGCTTGACCGCGTGCACCACGCCGCTCGACTTGGCGCGCTGGATTTCCTGTGCCGTGGTGTTGTCGGTGAGATACAGCGTCATCAGGGGCCGGAATCTCGAGCTTGGCGACAGCACGGCGAGGATGCGCGTGCGGTAAGCCTGCGCCTGCGAGGTCGTGGTGACCGGCGGCCTGAGATTGGGCATCACGATGGCGCGGCCGAATTGCCGCATAGTATCCGGCAGTACCGACTGCATCAAGGAGTCATCGCGCAGATGCAGGTGCCAGTCGTCGGGGCGGGTGAGGGTGATCTGTTGCATGAGGGTATTCCGTTTGGTCGAGTGGCGGGATTGTAATTCAAAGTCCGGGTTGACGGACTCGCCCGATGTTCCCGTGATAGACTCCGCCTCGAAGCTGGCCAGACAGTCGCTGCGCACCTTGTGTGCGGAGAGGAAAGTCCGGGCTCCACAGAGCGGGATGCCGGTTAACGGCCGGACGCCGTGAGGCGATGGAAAGTGCCACAGAAAATATACCGCCGATGGCTGCGCGAGCAGATCAGGCAAGGTTGAAATGGCGAGGTAAGAGCTCACCGCGCCGGTGGCAACACTGGCGGCAGGGTAAACCCCATCCGGAGCAAGACCAAATAGGCAGGCCATGACGTTGCTCGCGTCGCCTGCGGGTAGGTTGCTCGAGCGTCAGGTAACGAAACGCCTAGAGGAATGACTGTCCACGACAGAACCCGGCTTACCGGCCAGCTTCACCTTTTTGGATGATTATTTTTGGATCAATCACGATGAACCACGATGTTTTCAACGGCGATGCCGACGGCATCTGCGCGCTGCACCAGTTGCGGCTCGCCTTCCCGGCAGCCAATAATCTCGTCACCGGCACCAAGCGCGACATCGACCTGCTGCGGCGCGTGGAAGCCGGTGCCGGCGACGAGGTGACGGTGCTCGATCTGTCCATGGACAAGAACCGCGCTGCGCTGCTTGCGCTGCTCGGCAAGGGGGCGAAGGTCAGCTATTTCGACCACCATGTCGCGCAGGATATTCCAGAGCATCCCAATCTGGCCGCGACGATCGACACCAGCCCGGATGTCTGCACCAGCCTGCTGGTGAACTGTCATCTGGGCGGCAAGTATCTGGTCTGGGCGGTTATCGGCGCGTTCGGCGATAATCTCCACGAAGCCGCATATGAGGCCGCCAAGCCGCTCGGCCTCGACCCCAAACGGCTTGCCACGCTGCGCGAACTGGGCGAGTGCCTCAACTACAACAGCTATGGCGAGTCCGTGGATGACCTGCATTTCCACCCCGCGGAACTGTACCGCATCCTGCACCAGCAGAAAAACCCGTTCATCTTCGCTCGCGAAGATGGTGTCTTTGAAATACTGAAGCAGGGCTACGCCGAGGACATGGCGCTCGCCCGCACCATCAGGCCGGAGCGTGAAACTCCGAACGGTGCGGTCTACATTCTTCCCGCCAAACCCTGGAGCCGCCGCGTGAACGGCGCTTTCGGCAACTCTCTTGCCAGCGCATCCCCCGACCGCGCGCATGCCGTGCTGACGCAGCGCGGCGACGGTGCCTTCGTGGTCAGCGTGCGCGCTCCGCAGTCCACCAGTAGCGGCGCCGACATTCTCTGTTCCCGCTTCGATACCGGCGGCGGCAGGAAGGGTGCAGCGGGCATCAACCGGCTGCCGGAAAACGAACTGCCGCGATTCATGCAGGCATTCGACGAGGTATTTTCCGCGGCATCGTAACTACGGTGCTGCTCTCACGATTTCCCGATCCGCCGGTATAGCCGGTAGTGCTCGTTTTTGTCGCCCTTGCGGCTGCCTTCCCAGATTTTTTCCCAGCGGGTTTCGTCGAGTAGCGGCCTGGATAACCGGTCTCCCTGGACGAGGCGCAGGTCGCAGCGGCCGCCTCGGTCTGGCTGCGTGACGATGCCGCCAAAGTAATGCAGCATGGCGCGCTGTCCGTCGCCGAGGTAATCGCGCCCGACGCATTGATATTGCTGCGGCATGGCGCGCTTCAGCGAGGCGACCATGCTGCGGTAGCTCTTGCCGCTGTCCAGCCACGGCAGCCACAGCGTCATCGCGAGCACCCAGACCAGCGTGATGCCGGTCGCCCAGTTGGTCACCGCGCGGCGCATCGAGCGGCCGACGCGCCACACCAGCACCAGCCACAGCAAGGTGGCGATAATCGCGATGGCGAATGGTGCGGCGTGAAATTCCGGCTCAAAGCCCGGCTGGTAGTCTTTCAGCCACAGCGTGATCTTGGCGTGGTTGTCGAGCAGCAGCCCCGCCCAGCCCCACCACATCGCGATGGCGAACAGCGCGAAGGTCATCAGGCCGAACCAGTCCAGCGCGTTGGCCGCGCCGCGTTTCAGCGACGACAGCGAGGCGGTGGCGAGCAGGGTGATCGGCAGCAGCATCGGCAGCGCGAACACTTCCTTGATGTCCGGCACGAGGCTGAGCGTGACGAACATCACGACCAGGGTGACCAGCGGCAGGTGCAGATCGTCGCGCTGCGCGAGGCGCTTGCGCGATTGCCAGATCGTCCATGCCGCGAGGGGCAGGGCGGGCCACGCCAGCCACGGCAGGTTTTTCAGGTAGTAGAGCGATTCCCTCGTAGGACCGCCCTTTGCGTGATCCAGCCAGTGGCCGATGTTGTGTGTCCATGCCCAGTCGGCGAACAACTGCGGCGAATGCTGGTAGAGCAGCAGCGGCCAGATCGTGAGCCAGGGCAGGGCGCACAGAACGGCGATGCCCAGGCTGGAAAGATAGTTGCGTGAGCGCCAGTTCCGGAACAGCGCGGGCAGCAGCGCGGCGATCAAAACGAACAGCACCGGTGCGATGAAGCCCTTGGACATGAAACCGATGCCTACGCCGGTGCCGATCAGCACACCGGCGCGCAGCGCGCGTTCTTGGCTGTATATGAAGCCGTAGAGTAGCATCGCGCATCCGGCGAGCAGCGCGAGGTCGGTGATCATCTGGTGTGCGCGCACCAGCATGCCGACGCAGCCGAGCAGGATGATCGCTGCCGCCCAGCCGCGGTTCTCGCCGTACAGTTTGCGTCCGGCGAGGCCGGTGCACAGCAGGGTCAGCGCGATATAAAAACCGCTGACGAGGCGTGCGCCATCGTGTAGCGGCAGCAGCGGGGAAAATAATTTGGCGGACAGTGCGGCGGTCCAGTAGTACAGCGGCGGCTTGTCCATGTACGGCTCGCCCGCCAGGGTCGGAACCAGCCAGTCGCCGCTTTGCAGCATCGAGTAGATCAGCCCGAAGGCGGTCGCCTCATCCGGCTTCCACGGGTCGTGTCCGATCAGCCCCGTACCCAGCCAGGTCAGGCACAGCAGGCCGAGCATCACCGCCTTGGCGGGGGTGATCGGGTGCGGGTCGGTGGGCTTTATGAAATACATTTATTCTTGAAATTATGATTAAACCAACCACGAAGGGCACGAAGAACGCGAAGGTGCAATTCCGCGGGAATCCTTCGTGATCTTCGCGTTCTTCGTGGTGATGTCCTTATTCCACAATCTTGATGCGTTGCCCCGCCCGCGGTTCGCCATCCGGATATTGCGCGTTGATCAGGCGCAGGTAACTTTCCGCCGATTTGCCGAGCGGCGAGTCCTGCGCGAGCCTTGCATAGGTGTCGCCCTGTCGCGCGGTGATGACATGGATGCTGAGCGGCCTGACCAGTTTGCGTTCCTCGGCGGTGAGTGCGTGGAAGCTGTGCACCGTGTCGAGGATCTCGGAGCGGTGCGCAGCCAGGCTCTGGTTGGTCTTGCCCTGGCCCTGCACGATGAATGCCTTCTGGTCGAAATAAATCACGCCGCCGACTGCATTCGGCAATTCGAAAGTGGCGGCAGGCAAACCGTTTAGGTCGAGCGAGCGCACTTGCGCGCTATAGCCCGCCAGGCGGCGTGCGTAGTCTGCCGGAGTGCCGCGTGGTTTCTGATCCATATTCATTTGCAACCGGGCTTCGCCCTGCGGGCTGACGGCGACCAGCGCATCCGGCAGGTTATGTACCTGCCAGGCTTCCGGGAACTGCAGCGCGATGCCCAGCTCGCCGTGGTAGAAGCGGTTATTGCGGACCACGCCCTGCTCGGTGTTGTCGTTGAACACCAGTCCGTCGGTGGCGGCAAGGTACTCGGCGCGGCCCTCGAAGGGGGTGGCGGGAGCCAGCTTGTCGGCTTCGCCGACCACCTGTTTCAGGCGCGTGTCGTTGTCCGGGTGCGTGGCGAACAGGCCGGAATAGCGGCGCGGCTCGCGGCCTTCCTGCTTGGCCAACTCGGCATCCTTCAGCTCCTGGTTCTTCAGCGTGCGCAGGACGCTGATGATGGCCTGCGGATCGTAGTCGGAGCGCGCGAGGTATTGCGCACCCAGGCGGTCGGCCTCGAGCTCGTGCTCGCGCCCGTAGCCGGACAGCAGCGCGCCGCCGACCAGATTGGTGAGGTTCTGCCCGCCCATCGAATTGATTTCCGGCACGAAGATGGAGGCGATGGTCAGCCCGAGGTTGGCGGCCTGAGCGGCGCTCTGCTGGCGCACGCCGTGGCGTGCCGTGACGTGGCCGATTTCGTGGCCCACCACGGCGGCCAGCTCCGCCTCGCTGTTGAGGTAGGCCATGATGCCGCGCGTGATGTACACATAGCCGCCGGGCAGCGCGAAGGCGTTGACTTCCGGCGTGTCCAGCACGGTGAAGTGATAGCCCAGATTGGGGCGGTGGCTGTTCTTTGCGAGTTTCTGACCGATGCGGTTGACGTAATCCTGCAACGGCTTCGATTCGTAGACCTGGTACTGCTTCTGGATCACCTGTTCGTTGTACTGGCGGCCGAGGGCGATTTCCTGTGCTTCCGACATCATCACGAAATCGTTCTGCCCGGTGACCGGATTCTGGGCGCAGCCGGCCAGCAGCGAAAGAGCGAGGCCGATAATCAGTAGACGCATGGCAGTTCCTGATGGGTGTTAAAAATTAGGTGTGATTGTCGCCGCAAATAAAAAAGGCAGCAAACGCTGCCTTTTGATAAGACTGTGGGGCGAAGTTCCCTGATTAAACTTCTAGCCATTCGACCGGGCTATCAAAATACGACAGCCAAGTCGCTGGTTATTATGCCGCAGCCTTGCCGTATTTCTGGCGGAATTTGTCGATGCGGCCGGCGGTATCGACGATCTTCTGCGTGCCGGTATAGAACGGGTGGCATTCGGAGCAGACTTCGACGTTCAGCGCGGGCTTGCCCATGACGGACTTGGTCTTGAAGCTGTTGCCGCAACTGCAAGTCACGGTGATTTCCTGGTAGTTCGGGTGAATATCGGCTTTCATTTTCTTTCCTTGCGGTAATTTGGTGCGGCGGGTGTACGCACTCACGGGGCGCGCATTATCCATAAAAATAGGGGGTTGCGCAAATTTTTAGCAGCAGCGTTTGATCCCCGACCACTTTTGCTGCTGCTGAAGCGCAAACCAGGCGCGGCGCGGCAGCGCCGGGGTGCCCGGATGGGCGGCGGCATGATGCGCCAGGTAACGCTCGTAGCCGTCGTCGCCGCTGAGCCGGCGGGCGGCTCGCCACAGGGTGCGCAGCAGATCATTCAGTCGCGTTGCCATGCTTCCTCCAGGCGGGTCGGGTAATGCGGCGCCTCGGACAGCGGCGGCACGCGCTTGCCGCCCAGGTGGCGCGCGCAGACGCGCAACATGTCGATGACGATCAGCCACAGCAGGCCGGCGAAGAACAGCGCGAGCACGGCATCGAGTTGCTGGTTGAAGATCAGTTGCGGTGCGACTGCAGCCTTGTCCGGCGGCAAGGCGCCGGCGGCAAGCTTGTCCGACAGGCTGTTGGCGGCGGCGAGGAAGCCGATGCGCGGATCGTCGCTGGTCAGTTTTTGCCAAGTCGCGGTGCTGGTGATGACGACCAGCCAGGCCAGCGGCAGCGCGGTTATCCACGCGTACTTCAGTTTGCCGGATTTCACCAGGATGCCGGTCGCCACGCACAGCGCAATCGCCGCGAGGATCTGGTTTGCGATGCCGAACAGCGGCCAGAGGATGTTCACTCCGCCGTTCGGATCTATCACGCCGATATACAGGAAGTAGCCCCAGGCCGCGACGACCACCGCGCTGCTGAGCAGCACCGAGGGATACCACGAGGTGCGCCCCATCGGCTTCCACAGGTTGCCTAGCAAATCCTGCAGCATGAAGCGTCCGACGCGTGTGCCGGCGTCCAGCGTGGTGAGGATGAAGAGCGCCTCGAACATGATCGCAAAGTGGTACCACAGCGCGAGCAGGTGCTCGCCGAATGCGCTGCCGAAGATGCTCGCCATGCCGACCGCCAGCGACGGCGCGCCACCGGTGCGCGCGAACAGCGTGGCCTCACCCATCTGTTTGGACAGTGTATTCATCTGCTCGACGCTGACCGGGAAGCCCCAGGCGGAGATCGTCGCGACCGCTTCAGCCGCCGTCTTGCCGACCATGCCGGCCGGCGAGTTGATCGCGAAATACACGCCGGGGTCGAGCACCGTCGCGGCGATCATCGCCATGATGGCGACCAGCGACTCGAGCACCATGCCGCCGTAGCCAATCATGCGGATGTCGTGCTCGTTGGACAATAATTTAGGAGTCGTGCCGGAGGCGATCAGCGAGTGAAAACCGGAGATCGCGCCGCAGGCGATGGTGATGAACACGAAGGGGAACAGCTTGCCGCCGAAGATCGGCCCGGTGCCGTCTACGAACTGGGTCAGCGCGGGCATTTTGATTTCGGGCCGCAACCACACGATCGCCAGCGCGAGCAGGATTACCGTGCCGAGCTTCATGAAGGTGGACAGATAGTCGCGCGGTGCGAGCAGCAGCCATACCGGCAGGATCGCGGCGGCAAAACCGTAACCGATGATGGCGAAGGCCAGCGGCAGACCGGGGTGGTCGAACAGTTCGCGCAGCTCGGTCTGCTGGTCGATCCAGCCGCCGCCCGCGACCGACAGCAGCAGCAGGATTACGCCGAGCGCCGAGCCTTCCAGCACGCGCCCCGGGCGCAGCTTGTACATGTACAGCCCGACCAGCATCGCGATGGGAATCGTCGCGGCGACCGTGGAGGTCGCCCATGGGCTGTGCTTCATCGCGTTGACCACCACTAGGCCGAGCACCGCGATCAGGATGATCATGATGAGGAAGGTGGCGATCAGCGCGGCGATGCCGCCGATGCTGCCCAGCTCGTCGCGCGCCATCTGGCCGAGGCTGCGGCCGTCACGGCGCGTGGAGAAGAACAGCGTCACCATGTCCTGCACGCAGCCGCCCAGCACCGCGCCGATCAATATCCACAGGGTGCCGGGCAGGTAGCCGAACTGCGCGGCCAGCGTCGGGCCGATCAGCGGGCCGGGGCCGGCGATGGCGGCGAAATGGTGGCCGAACACAACCCAGCGATTCGTCGGCATGAAGTCGCGACCGTTGTTGAGCCGCTCGGCCGGCGTGGCGCGTGTCTCATCGATGCACAGCACGGTTGCGGCAATCCATGCCGCGTAGAAGCGGTAGGCGATGGCGTACACGCACAGCGCGGCGGTGACGAACCACAGTGCGTTGATCGATTCGCCGCGGTTCAGCGCGATGCCGCCGACTGCCGCTGCGCCCAGCAGCGCGACGCCCAGCCATATCAAGACGGAGGAAAGGTTTGTTTTCATGGAGGGCATACGAGGAACGGAAATTTTATGCGACAATGGTATATTAGAATAAAAAATTGAGGCGTGTTAATCCGCCCTTTCAGCCGCACAGCACGGCGACACAATAAATCAGGGAAGAAAGTTTTTGGAAAACCTCAGGCAATTGATCGCCGCGGACATGGCGGCCGTGGACCAGGTGATACGCACCCGGCTGCACTCGGAAGTGATGCTGATCAATCAGGTCGGCGAATACATCATCAACAGCGGCGGCAAGCGGCTGCGCCCGGCGCTGGTAGTGTTGTCCGCCGAGGCTTTCAACTACAAGGGTAAATACCATTACGATCTGGCGGCGGTGGTGGAGTTCATCCATACCGCCACGCTGCTGCACGACGATGTGGTGGATGAATCCTCGTTGCGCCGCGGGCGCGAGACGGCCAATGCGCTGTTCGGCAATTCCGCCAGTGTGCTGGTCGGCGATTTCCTGTATTCGCGAGCCTTCCAGATGATGGTCGCGGTGGGCGAGATGCGCGTGATGCAGACGCTGGCCGACGCCACCAACACCATCGCCGAGGGCGAGGTGCTGCAACTGCTCAATTGCCACGATGCGGATGTCGATGCCGCCAACTACATGCGCGTGATCCACTGCAAGACCGCCAAGCTGTTCGAGGCGGCGATGCGCCTCGGCGCGATTCTCGGCAAGGCCTCGGCGGCTGATGAAGAGGCTGCGGCAAAATACGGCATGCATCTCGGCACCGCGTTCCAGCTCGTCGATGACGTGCTCGACTATTCCGCCGACGAGGCGCAGACCGGCAAGCATCTCGGCGACGACCTCGCCGAAGGCAAGCCCACCCTGCCGCTGATCTACGCCATGCAGCACGGCACGCCGGAACAGGCCGCCGTGGTGCGCGGTGCGATCGAGCAGGGCGATGTGGAGAAGTTCGACGAAGTGCTGCGGATTATCCATGTCACCGGCGCACTGGATTTCACGCGCCAGCAGGCGATGCGTGAAGTGGAAGCGGCCTGCGCGGCTATCGCCGCACTTGCCGATTCAAAATACAAACAATGTCTGTTAGAATTAGCGCACTTTGCCGCCACGCGGCAATTTTAGTTTCCGGTCAGGCTGGTTTTTGGCCTTTCGCAACGGGGTGTAGCTCAGCCTGGTAGAGTACTGCGTTCGGGACGCAGGAGTCGGAGGTTCGAATCCTCTCACCCCGACCAATCAAAGTTGGTCTTCTGAATTTCCCGTCAATTCCCTTCTTCCGCCGCCATGGATTTTTCCTGGCGGAGCCGAGCATTTGGATTTTGTGGTCATTTTGCTGCTGCGAACCGATTGCAATTCCTCTTCGAGCCTTCTTTGTCATTAAGCCGAATGGACTAGTTATTTTGGTCTATATCGGCGAAGTGGCCGGTATGGTCTAATCCCCATCCGAATTACTCTCTGTCGAAGCTGTTAACGCATGCGGCGGCAGAAAACAGGCTGGATTGAAATTGAATCAATCGGTTATCAGAAAGCGCGATTCTCTGTTTTTAATAATACCGGCCACCAGTCCGGTGCATGGGAGAGTTGCATGAAGATATTCCGCATTTGCGGTTACGGCGGCGGGCGCGGCGAGCTGGTAGCCAGGCTTGCCGAGGAGTTCAGCTTCCGGCAAGTCGGGATCGCGGCGGTGAAATATGCGCACAAGCCATTCGACATGGACAAGCCGGGATCGGAAACCAGCAACCTGCGCCAAGGCGGCTGCCGGCAGACGCTGATTGCCAACCGCGACCGCTGGGGGCTGCTGTGCGAAACCCCCGATCAGACCGATCCCGATCCTGTCCTGCTGGCCGGACATCTCGCCGAATGCGACCTGGTCCTGGCGATCGGCTTCGACAATGCGCCCTTGCCCGGCCTCGAGGTGATGCGCGCCGACAATCCCGGTGAGCCGCTATGCCGGCGCGACCCGCATATCCAGGCCGTAGTCATCGATGGCGTTCCGCCGCCGGGCGTGCCTTACAGCTTTGCGCACACCGACATCGAGAATATCGCCACGCATATCCTGGAGCGGGCGGTTCTGCTTCCCCCGCGGACAGATGACAGACGGACTGCTGCGCATTAACATGCATCATGGCTGAGATATCCAGAATCATTCCGATTGCATCCGCTGTCACACAGGAGACTGGGGCCGTACTGGATGATACCTTGCGGGGATATGGGCAATTCGTTGCCGACTCCCTGCAGCGGCCGCTGCGCGACCTGCGCATCTCGGTCACCGATCGCTGCAACCTGCGCTGCACCTACTGCATGCCGCGCGAAGCCTTCGATGAGCATTCCTTCCTGCCGCGCGCCGAGCTGCTCAACTTCGAGGAGATCGAGCGGCTGGCCAGATCGTTTATCCAGCTCGGGGTGCAGAAAATCCGCCTGACCGGCGGCGAGCCGCTGCTGCGCCGCGGTGTCGAACGTCTGATCGAGTCGCTCGCCAGGCTGCACACTAGGGAAGGCAAGCCGGTCGAAGTCGCGCTGACCACCAATGCCGTGCTGCTGGCCAAGAAGGCGCAGGCGCTCAAGGATGCCGGCCTGGCGCGCATCACCGCCAGCCTCGACGGACTGACCGACGAGACCTTCCGGCACATGAGCGACTCGGATGTTTCCGTTAGGACCGTGCTGGACGGCATCGCTGCCGCGCAGCGCGTCGGGCTTGCGCCGGTCAAGGTCAATATGGTGGTCAGGCGCGGCGTAAACGATCACGAAATCATCCCGATGGCGGGGCATTTCCGCAACAGCGGCGTCGTGCTGCGCTTCATCGAATTCATGGACGTAGGCTGCACCAACGGCTGGTGCATGGACGACGTGGTTCCGGCGCGGGAAATCCTGGAAAAGATCAACAGCCGCTACCCTGTCCTGCAGGCCGACCCCAATTACACCGGCGAAGTCGCGGAGCGCTGGCGCTATGCGGACGGCGGCGGCGAGGTCGGGGTGATCGCATCGGTCACCCAGGCGTTCTGCCACGAATGCACCCGCGCGAGGCTTTCCACCGACGGCAAGCTCTATACCTGTCTGTTCGCCAGCAATGGCGCGGACTTGCGCGGCCCGCTGCGCACGGGTGCGACGGATCAAATGCTGACCAACCTGATTGCCGGCAAGTGGGAGCAGCGCTTCGACCGCTACTCGCAACTGCGCCACGCCGCGACGGAAAGACCCAGAGAAAAAATAGAAATGTCCTATATCGGCGGGTGATGATTTTTTCGCGCGTAATTCATTTTCAACTGTAGACTGCCTGCATGGACGACCAACAACTGCTGCGCTATAGCCGGCATATCCTGCTGCCGGAGATCGGCATCGAGGGGCAGCAGCGCCTGCTCGACGCTACGGCGCTCATCATCGGCCTCGGCGGGCTAGGCTCGCCCGCCGCGCTGTACCTCGCCGCCAGCGGCGTCGGCAAACTGATCCTGTGCGACCACGACGAGGTGGACTTCAGCAATCTGCAGCGCCAGATCATCCACCGCACTTCGACGGTCGGGCTGCCCAAGGTCGACTCCGCGCAGGCCGCGCTGCACGAGATCAACCCCGAAGTCGAATGCGTTGCCGTACCGGTGCGCGCCGATGCGGCGCAGTTGCGCGAGCTGGCTGCGCAGGCTGACGTGGTGCTGGATTGCAGCGACAACTTTGCCACGCGCTACGCCGTCAACCGCGTCTGCCTGGAACTGCGCAAGCCGCTGGTTTCGGGCGCGGCGATCCAGTTCGACGGGCAGGTCTCGGTATTCGACTTCCGCCGTGAAGAGGAACCCGAACAAACGAAAGCACCCTGCTACAACTGTCTGTTCCCCGAGGACAGCGTAGCGGCCGAGCTGCGCTGTGCGACCACCGGCGTATTCGCGCCGCTGGTCGGCATCGTCGGCGCGCTGCAGGCGGCGGAGGCGCTCAAGGTGTTGATGGGAGTGGAGCGCGGCCTGAGCGGCAGGCTGCTCACGATCAACGCGCTCGACATGCAGGTCATGCGCAGCGCGCTGAGCAAGGACCCCGCCTGCCGCGCCTGTGGCGGTACGGCCTCTCCCTTGCGGGAGGAAGATGTTGTGATGGAAAGTTGCACTTCAAAGGCGAATGGCACATGGACGAATTGACCCATTTTTCCGACGCGGGCCGCGCGCGCATGGTGGATGTCTCGGCAAAATCCGACACCCAGCGCGTCGCGATTGCCAGCGGCGTGCTGCGCATGCAGCCCGCGACGCTGGAGCGCATCCGCGCGGGCAGGATCGCCAAGGGCGACGTGCTGACGGTGGCCGATGTCGGCGCGGTCATGGCGGCGAAGCGCACCTCCGACATGATCCCGATGTGCCATCCCATTGCGCTGACCGGCGTGGAGGTCGAGTTCAGCGAGATCACCGAGCCGGATGCGAGCGGCTGCGTGGGCATCAAGGTCGTCACCACGGCGGGCTGCACCGGCCAGACCGGGGTCGAGATGGAGGCCTTGTGCGCCGCCAATGTGGCGCTGCTGACCATTTACGACATGTGCAAGGCGATCGACCGCGGCATGCGCATCGAGTTCGTGCAGCTGGAGGAGAAGCGCGGCGGCAAGAGCGGCGTCTGGCTTCGGGAAGACTTGGGGAAGCGCGGAGAAATGAAATGATCAGGGTGTTGTTCTTCGGCCCGATCGCGGCCGCGACGGGCGAGCGGGAGGTCTCGGTGGCGCATGCGCCGGGGCTGACGCTGGGCAGCCTCAAGGAAACGCTTGCGGCGCGTTACCCGGAAGCCATGCACCTCGCGACGATGATGGCGGTCAACGGCGAACACGCCCGCGACCTTGCGCTGCCGCTTGCGGACAACAGCGAAGTGGCCTTCATGGCCAAGTTTTCAGGCGGGTAAAGGGTGATCCAATGAAAGACGCAGTTCGCATCCAGGCCGAAGACTTCTCCCAGGACGAGGAGATTGCGGCGCTCAAGGGCAGCTCGAAACGCATGGGCGGCATCGCCACCTTTCTCGGCTGCGCGCGTGATTTTTCGGAAGGGCGCGAGGTCTCGGAGATCAGCTTCGATGCCTACGGCAGCATGGCGCTGTCGGAACTGAACAAGCTGCGCAGCGATGCGATCGAGAAATACGCCCTGCTGGATGCGCGCATCGTGCATCGCATCGGCACGGTCAGCGGCGGCGACAACATCGTGTTCATCGCGGCAGGCGCGGAGCATCGCGTCGCCGCACTGGAAGCCTGCCGCTGGATGATCGACGAGCTGAAGCAGCGCGTGCCGATCTGGAAGAAAGAAGTCACGCCGCAGGGAGAGTCTTGGGTGACTCCCCATCCATAGGTTTAATTCATGCCGAACGTATTTACCGTCGTCGGGCATTCCGGTTCCGGCAAGACCACGCTGGTCGAAAAGCTGCTGCATGAGCTGAGCGGCCGGGGGCTGCGCGTCGCGACCATCAAGCACGCGCATCACAAGGTGGTGCTGGACACTCCCGGCAAGGACAGCTTCCGCTACAAACAGGCCGGCGCGGTGATGAGCATGCTGGTCACGTCCAACGAGCTGCAACTGGTCGCCGACGCGGTCGACCGGCGCGAGCCGGAGCAACTGGCGGGGCGCTTCCTCGGCGAGGCCGACCTGGTGCTCGCGGAAGGCTTTTCCCACTGCGCCGGAGCGAAGATCGAGGTGCTGCGCCGCGAATGCGCCAAGCCGCCGCGCTGCACGATCGAGGACGGGCTGATCGCCATCGTCACCGACATGGACGAGGTCTATCCGCAGTTGCCGCATTTCGGGCTGGAGGACGTCGCCGCGATTGCGCAGTTCCTGCTCGACCGGAAATGATTACGGACTGCACCGCGATTGTCATGGCGGGCGGCGACTCAAGCCGCATGGGAACGGACAAGGCGAACGTGACGCTGGGCGGCAAGACACTGCTGCAGACGGTTACCGCAACCATGCAGCAGCTGTTCCCGCAGGTGATCGTCAGCGTGCGCCAGCCGCGCGCCGGGATCGACCTGCCGCAGGTCTGCGACGAAGTACCCGACGGCGGCCCGCTGGCCGGGCTGGCTGCCTCCCTCGGCAAGATCACCACGCCGTGGGCGTTCATGGTGGCCTGCGACATGCCTTTCGTCGTGCCGGAAGTGGTCGAGTTGCTCGCAAAATACCGTTTGCAGCATCAGGCGGTCGTGCCCGTCGTGCATGGGCATCCGCAGCCGCTCGCGGCCTTCTATGCGGCCAGTTGCCTCGCGCCGCTGTGCGCGAGCCTCGCTGCGCAGCAAAAGGGTTTGCGCGGCGTGTTGCAACAGCTGGACGTGCGCTATGTGGACGAGGCAGAGATGCTCAAGGCCGATCCGCAGCTGCGCAGTTTTTTCGATCTGGACACGCCGCAGGATGTTGCGGCGGCAATGAATGGAGTGAGGTGATGGAACATTTGCAAGTAAGCGAGGCGCAGCGCGTTGTGCTTGATTCGGTCGCGGCGTCGGGCGCGGAGCAGGTGAAACTCGAACAATCGCTGGGCCGCGTGCTGGCCGAGGAAGTGCGCGCCAACCGCGACCAGCCGCCCTACGACATCTCGGCGATGGACGGCTACGCGCTACGCAGCGCCGATATGGGCACTGTTCCCGCGACGCTGGAAATCATCGAAGACATCAAGGCCGGAGACATGCCGACCAAGACGCTGGCGCCCGGCCAGTGCGCGCGCATTATGACCGGCGCGCCGATGCCGCAGGGCGCCGATGCGGTGATCCGGGTCGAGGACACCGAGGCAAAACCGGACAGCCGCGTGCAGATCAATCTGTCGGTCAAGCCGGGCAACGACATCCGCCGCCTCGGCGAAAATATGCGCAACGGTGAGGTGGTGCTGACGCCTGGCACCGAAATTACACCCGGCGTGATCGGCGTGCTGGCGACGGTGAAGCGTGCGCAGGTGCAGGTATACCGGCGGCCGCGCGTGGCAATCCTGTCCACCGGCAACGAGCTGGAAGGCCTCGACGAGCCCGTCGATCCGAACAAGATTCCCAATTCCAACAGCTATGCGCTGATGGGTCAGGTGCAGGCGCTGGGCATCGAGCCAGTGCTGCTCGGCATCGCGCGCGACGATCCCGACGAACTGGCGCGCTACCTGAAGCGTGGGCTGGAATATGACGTGCTGCTGGTTTCCGGCGGCACCTCGGTCGGCGTGCACGACTACGTCCGCCCGACCATCGAGGCGCTGGGTGCGAAGATGCTGTTCTGGCGCGTGGCGATGAAGCCGGGGCATCCGGTCGCGTTCGGCAAGGTCGGTGAGAAAATAATTTTTGGTTTACCGGGAAATCCCGTTTCGAGCATGGTCTGCTTCGAGCAATTCGTCGTGCCGGCGCTACGCCGCATGATGGGGCACGCACGCACCCACCGCCGCACCGTCTCAGCGCGTCTCACGCACAACGTGAAGCACCAGCCCGGGCGCACCGAGTTCATCCGCGTGATGCTCGCGCAGGAAGAGGGCGGCTACGCGGCCACCTCCACCGGTGCGCAGGGTAGTGGCATGCTGCTGTCCATGGCGCGGGCGGACGGCCTGGCAGTTTTGCCGGCGGAGTGCAACGGTTTTGCGGCGGGCAGCATGGTGGCGGTGCAGTTGCTCGACGGCACGGCTTTCCAGGATGGCATGTGCTTCAAGGAGTAAGTAATGAATCCGGAAAAGACTATTCGCCACGAAGAGCACGAAGCACACGAAGAGTTTTCAATAGGTTGCAGCCGGCAATCGTTTGGTTTTTCTTCGTGTTCTTCGTGTGCTTCGTGGTAAAGGGGGTTAAATGAGCATTGCACGCATCGGTATTCTGACCATTTCCGACCGCGCGAGCCGCGGCGAATACGAGGACAAGGGCGGTCCGGCGATACATGCCTGGTTTACGCGCGTGCTGACCTCGCCGTGGGAACAGGTGGTGCGGGTGATTCCCGACGAACAGCCGCTGATCGAGGCGACGCTGATCGAGCTGAGTGACCGGGAGAACTGCTCCCTGATCGTTACCACCGGCGGCACCGGCCCGGCGCTGCGCGATGTCACGCCGGAAGCCACCGAGGCGGTGTGCGAGAAGATGATGCCGGGCTTCGGCGAGCTGATGCGCGCCGCATCCCTGAAGTTCGTGCCCACCGCTATTCTCTCGCGCCAGACCGCCGGTATCCGCGGCAAGAGCCTGATCGTCAACCTGCCCGGCAAGCCTTCCGCGATCGACGACTGCCTGAACGCGGTGTTCCCCGCGATCCCGTACTGCATCGACCTGATCGAGGGTGCGTACCTGGAATCCGATCCGGAGCAATGCAAGGCGTTTCGTCCGGCGCACGCCAAACGTATGTAACTTCACTTGAAAAATTGGGAGGGGACCGCAAAAAAGCGAGATTCCTAATGCCCGGCGGGCATGTCACGATAGTCTGACGGTTGTTCATTCTGGTGTTCCCTTTTCAACTATGCTCTGATTTCCACAACCTTGCAGGTCTCGCTTGCCCGGGTGGCATGGCAAGAGGCGGTTCCCCCATTTATTCTGGCATGGTAGGATTCTTAGTCGTGTTTCAGGCTCGGATTTGCGTTATATACCACCTACCCTAACGAACTAGTTCTTTTTTTGGTTGTTTCGCCATGCGTTATATCGTATCGTGTATCACGCTATCAGGGAGGAAACAATTGTGCGAAAAGTTAATTTAACAGTTTAACAAACAAAAGCTGCCTTGCTTGCAGGCTGGAATTTCAAGCGTCATTGCCGCATTTCGAATGCGGTGGGGGCTTGAAGGCGTTGTCGTTTACCGCCTCTTTTTTTGAATGCCGTTATATGCAGCAAGATATAACGTGCATGGGTGGTAATACGACAAGCAACCAGCTCATCCCGAAAAGCGGGAAAGAGGGAATAAGGAAGAAGTGACTCAGAAGCACACCAACTAATCAAAAGGAGTTTATTCATGCAAAAAAGAATCATCGCCACTGCCATCCTGGCTGCCGTTTCTGCGCCGGCTCTTGCCGATACCGGCAATGTCACCGTCTATGGCGTGTTGCATGCGGATGTCGAGTCCGTGAAAAATAACAAGGCCACCCTTGCAACCAACGCGGCCAGCCTGAACCGTGTGAGTTCCAACGCGACTCGCCTGGGGTTCAAGGGCAAGGAATATCTGGGTGACGATCTCACCGCAATCTGGCAACTGGAGGCGGAGTTCGACCTGACCAACAGCAACGGCGCGCCATTTGCGAAAACGCGTAACAGCAACGTGGGGCTGCAAGGCAATTTCGGCACCGCGTTTTTCGGCAACTGGGACACGCCCTACAAGGAGGCGCGCAGCCGGGTCGAGTTGTTCGGCAACACCCACATCGCCTCGGCGATCAACGTCATGGGACGTGCCGGGCTTAACACCAACAGCGTCACCGCTGCTTCGAGCACCGTTAACTTCAATACCCGGCAGAAAAACGTGCTCCAGTACTGGACGCCGGATTTCAACGGTTTCCAGGCCAGGCTGGCTTACGCGCCGGACAATGCCAAGAAAGGGACTCTCGCTGCGGGCGGCGACAAATCTATCTGGTCGTTTTCGGCTGCCTACGACAAGGATGCGTTCTATGCCGCCTACGCCTACGAGGCCCACAAGGATACGCTATCTACGGCAACCAGCCTGACCGACACGGCGAGCCGACTGGTCGGCACATACAAGATCGGGAACGGACTGATCGGCCTGACCTGCGAACGCCTGTCCGTGGCGACGCTGACAACCAGCACCGCCACATCCTCGCGCAACGGCTGGGAACTGACCGGAAAATACAAGTTCGGCGCAAGCAACATCGGCGCGTTTTACGCACGCGCAGGCGATCTGGGCGGCGTGGCTAATACCGGCGCGAACCAATACTCCCTGCGCTATGGCTACAACCTCTCGAAGCGCACCGAACTGTATGGCTTCTACACCCGCTTGAATAACGACGCGGCGGCCAGTTACAACTTCCATGCCGGCAACACCATAACCAGCACGGCGGGTGCGGCGGGTCTCGGTGCGACGCTCTCGGGGGGCGGGCTGGGGCTTCTGCATTCCTTCTAGCCAGGAGCGCATCACAGCAATACAAGTAATACGCATAAATATAACGCCACAGGGGAAGGGAAAGTCATGATTCATGCTGTTCGTAACTGTCTATTTATCGCTGCTATCCGCACCAACCCGCGCCACGTAAATTGGTTACAGGCGATTGAGGTGCGGAAGATCTCCGACTGAGGCAAGGCGAGCGCCGGAACCATGATTGGGTCATCGCATTGTGCCAGCAGCGCGGGGGAGTTCATGCCGCCAATAGCCGCATACCCTCCGACGCAGCCGGTCTTGGATGACAGTCATGAGATTGCAGCATCTGTAATCACAAATGTCATGTGCACCGCAGACAATGGCGACTTGCCGCTGTTCGCAGCCACACTTGGCATACCTTCCAAAGAATTCGCCATGCTCCTTGACGGGCAATCGCAGCCCCTATTTCAGTTCAATTCGCTGCACGCCAAGTTGCTGGCCGACTGGCTGCCCGGACTGTTTCTGCCGCTGGTCGAGCTGCTTTGGGATTACCAATGCCGCCAAGACCGGCTTGGCTGGCTGGTTTCCCATGCTGTTGCCTGCGCCTGTTTCGGGCACCGGCATCTTTGGCAGGACTTGGGGCTGAATGAAAGGGAAGATGTTACGCGCCTGCTCCTCCGGCATTGCCCCGGGCTTGCCGCCCGCAATACGCAAAACATGAAGTGGAAACACTTCCTGTTCAGTGAGCTGGGCAAGCGCCTTGGGCAATCCGATCTCGAGCCTCCGGGGTGCGGCGGATGCGATCAGGTGCGTGCCTGTTTCCCGGGCAGAAAAGAATCGGGAATTGCCTTCATGCGGAGGGTGAGATAATGCCGCTCTTGTTTTTCGGGGTGAAGGAGGCAAACGATGGCTCGCGGGCGCGGAATAGAACTGAAAGGGTCGCTGTGGATGACCGTCGGAGACAAGAGCTTCGGCGGTCCGGGGCGCATCGAATTGCTGTCCAGGATAGCCGAACATGGGTCGATCACCCAGGCGGCGAAGTCGATGAAGATGAGCTACAAGGCGGCGTGGGATGCCATCGACCAGATGAACAATCTTGCGGGCGAACCGCTGGTGGAGCGGACAACGGGCGGCAAGGGCGGAGGCTCGACCCACCTCACGCCGCGCGGCAGGCAGCTCGTGGAAAATTTTTGCCTGATCGAGCAAGAGCACCGCCGTTTCATCGACCAGCTCAGCCACCAGTCGGAAAAAATTGCCGACGATTTCTTACTTATCAGGAGAATGGGCATGAAAACCAGCGCGCGCAACCAGTTTGTCGGCAAGGTCGCCAGCATTAAACGTGGGGCGGTCAACGATGAGATCGAAGTCGACATCGTGGGCGGCCAGAAAATCGTCGCCACTGTCACACATGAGAGCACCGGCAACCTCGGGCTCAAGATCGGGGCGGAAGTTTTCGCCCTGGTCAAGGCATCGTCCGTCATCGTCATGACCGACACCGGGGGCGCAAAAATCTCGGCACGTAATCGCCTCGCTGGCACGATTTCCCGCCTGCAGCCGGGCGCGGTGAATGCGGAGATCGTGATCGACCTTCCCGGAGGGGGCGCCATCGCCTCGATCATCACCAACGAAAGCGCGGCCAGCCTCGGGCTGACGGTCGGAGGAAAAGCGAGCGCGATCTTCAAGGCGTCCAGCGTGATCATCGGCGTAGCGGACTGATCTATTTGAAAGGAAACCCAATGCATCGCATTATTTGTGGCGCAAGAGTGCCTCTATTCACCGTATTTCTCAATCTGGCAACTTGCCTGCTGGCAGCCTGCTCGTTGCTGCTGTCCTTTTCCGCGCGCGCGGAGGAGGTGAGCGTCGCCGTGGCCGCCAACTTCACCGCACCCATGAACGCCATCGCCGCAGAATTCGCCAGGGACACCGGGCACAAAGCCAGCCTGTCATCCGGCTCCACCGGAAAGTTTTACGCCCAGATCAAAAATGGCGCGCCTTTCCATGTATTCCTCTCGGCGGATTCGGATACTCCCGCCAAGCTGGAGGCCGAGGGGCTGGCCGTACCCGGCTCGCATTTCACCTATGCCATAGGCAGCTTGGCGCTATGGTCGGCCAAGCCTGGCTTTGTGGATGCCAAGGGTGAGGTGCTGCGGCATGGCCAGTTCAACAAGCTCGCCATCGCCAGCCCCAGGCTCGCTCCCTATGGCAAGGCGGCAGAGGAGGTGCTGACCGGCATGGGGCTCTGGGAGTCCGTTTCGCCCAGGCTGGTGCAGGGCGAAAACATTGCACAGACCTACCAGTTTGCCGCAAGCGGCAACGCCGATCTCGGGTTTGTGGCGCTGTCACAGATCATGGTGGACGGCAAGATTACCGGCGGTTCAGCCTGGATCGTGCCCGGCCACCTGCACGCGCCCATCCGCCAGAACGCGGCTCTCCTGTTGACTGGCAAGGGTAATCCCGCCGCCGAAAAACTGATGAAATATTTGCAGAGCGACAAGGCCAGGGCCATCATCAAATCCTACGGCTATGAGTTCTGATCTTATTTGCTGCGCGCTTCATCATGAGCAGCAAGGCGCGCGCGATTACTGATTGCTATGGCTTAGTTTCGCCGGGTGAAGCAAAATAGCGCGATGGAATCCGCTTTCTCCTCCGCCGACCTTTCCGCGATCTGGCTCACTCTCAAACTGGCCTCGGTTACGACCCTCATCCTGTTGCTGCTCGGCACGCCGGTTGCGTGGTGGCTGGCGCGCACCCGTTCCTTCTGGAAGGGTCCGGTCGGCGCGGTGGTGGCGCTGCCCATCGTGCTGCCGCCGACGGTGATCGGTTTCTATCTGCTGGTGGCGATGGGGCCGTCCGGGCCGCTTGGCGCGTTCACGCAGGCGCTGGGGATCGGCCTGTTGCCCTTCACCTTCGCCGGGCTGGTGGTCGCCTCGGTGTTCTATTCCATGCCGTTCGTGGTGCAGCCGCTGCAGAACGCCTTCGAGGCCATTCCCGAACGCGCGCTGGAAGCCGCCGCGACGCTGCGCGCATCGACCCTGGATGCTTTCTTCAGCGTGGCGCTGCCGCTCGCGAAACCTGGCTTCCTCACTGCGACGGTGCTCGGCTTCGCGCACACCGTCGGCGAATTCGGCGTGATCCTGATGATCGGCGGCAACATCCCGGACAAGACGCGCGTGGTGTCGGTGCAGATATACGACCATGTCGAGGCGATGGAATATGCCTCGGCGCACTGGCTGTCGGCGGGGATGGTGGTGTTCGCTTTCGTGGTGCTGCTGGCGCTGTATACGCTCAACCCGACGGGGCGGCGCAGATGACTATCAAAAAAACATTTCACCACGAAGAACACGAAGGTTTGTTATGCCGTTGCATGATATTGAGCGACGACCTGAAAAGTGAATCTTTCCGGAAAAATAGTTTCAGGATTTTCTTCGTGCCCTTCGTGGTTGGCTTGGGATTTTCAGGATGATCCACGCACGCTTCGATCTCGTCTATCCCGGTTTCGTGTTGCACGCGGATCTGAATGTATTCGCGCATGGCGTCATCGCGCTGTTCGGCCCGTCCGGTTCGGGCAAGACCACCTTGCTGCGCTGCATCGCGGGGCTGGAACGCACCGCCAACGGGGCGCTGCAGGTGAAGGACGAGGTGTGGCAGAGCGGCGACAAATTTATGCCGGTGCACCGGCGCCCGCTGGGTTACGTGTTCCAGGAAGCCAGCCTGTTCCCGCATCTGTCGGTGAAGGAAAACCTGGAATACGGCCTGAAACGCATTCCGCCGGAGCAGCGCAGGGTGCAGCTGGAGCAGGTGGTGGAGTGGCTCGGCCTGAACAAGCTGATCGGGCGCGACAGCCCTGCCGGGCTGTCCGGCGGCGAGCGGCAGCGCGTTGCCATCGGCCGCGCACTGCTTGCCAGCCCGCGCCTGCTGCTGATGGACGAGCCTCTTTCGGCGCTGGATGCGGCGAGCAAGCGCGACATCCTGCCGTATCTGGAGCGGCTGCACGAGGAGCTGGACATCCCGGTGATCTATGTCAGCCATGCGCTGGACGAGGTGGCGCGGCTCGCCGACCAGCTGGTGCTGATGGAGCAGGGGCGCGTCATCGCCAGCGGCGCGCTCAACGAAATCCTCGGGCGGCTGGATCTGCCGACCGCGTACCTGGACGACGCGGGTGCGGTGATCGAGGCCGGCGTGGCCGAACACGACGAGGAGTATCACCTGAGCCGGCTGGATTTCCCCGGCGGCAGCCTGTGGGTGAACAGGGTGGAACACGCCGTCGGCAGCAGGGTGCGCGCCCGCGTGCTGGCGCGCGACGTGAGCATCGCCACCGCCGCGCCGCAGGACTCAAGCATCAGCAACATCCTGGAGGCGCGCATCGAAGAGATTCGCGACGAGGGATCGGGCCGCGTGAATCTGCGCATGTCCGTTGGCAGCGGGCAGTTGCTGCTGTCGCGCATCACGCGCCGCTCATGCGACCAGCTCGGTCTTGCGCCGGGCATGGAAGTGTTCGCGCAGGTCAAGAGCGTGGCGCTGATTGCGTAGTACAATTCCTGCCCCTGCCCTGCCTGTGGAGTTCATGTGAGCCGTCTGTTATTGATCATCGCCATCGTGGCCGTGGTGTATCTGTTGATCAGGTCTTACCGCAAAAAAATGCCGCAGCAGGATGTGGCAACGGCCGAGGACATGGTGCGCTGCGCGTATTGCGGCGTGCACCTGCCCAAGGGTGAGAGCGTCCAGGCCGAAGGGCGTTTTTTCTGCAGCGTAGAACATCGTGATGCCTATCGTAAATAGACAACCTGGCGCAAACAACCTGCGCCGGATGCAATGACCGACAAGCTTATTGCAGAGTTCCACCCAGTCGATTTATGGCGCTCCCTGCGCTATTTCAATCTGTACCGGCTGGCGCTAACCAGCCTTTTCGTGTTTCTCGCCGGGGCATTAGGGCATTCGCTGCCGCTTGGTGCGCGCAACTGGTCGATATTCTTCACTGTCAGCCTGATCTATGTGGTCGTGGTGATCCTTTCCTTCATTCCGCTCAAATTGCGCTGGCCGCATTTTTCCTGGCAACTGGCCGGACAGGTCGGCAGCGACATTGTCGGCTTGTCGGTGCTTTCTTATGCCAGCGGCGGGATACAGAGCAATATCGGGCTCCTGCTGCTGGTTTCGCTGGCGGCGGCCGGCTTGATCAGCCGCGGCAAAATCACCCTGTTCTTCGCCGCGCTGGCAAGCATTGCCGCCTTGCTGGAGCATTCATATGCGGTGCTGTATGCAGATGCCGAAGTAGCCCAATATGTCCAGGTTGGCTTGCTGTGCATCTCCTATTTTGCAGTGGCTTGGCTGGCGCATATGATGGCGAAGTATGCCGTGGACAGCCAGCAACTGGCTCAACGCCGCGGCCACGATCTGGCCAGCCTGTCCGAGGCGAACCGCCTGGTGATGCGCGACATGCAGGACGGCGTGCTGGTGGTGGATGAGCACGGCGTAATCATGCAGATGAATCCGAGTGCGGCGCGCCTGCTGCGTCACAGCTCAATATCCGGGGGTTCGCTGGCGGAAAATTTTCCGTTGCTGTTCGGACAGTATGCGCTGTGGAAGAGAACCGGTGCGGTCAGCCGCGACACCCTGCAGCTGGATGTCGGGGTGCAGGCAAGGTTGCGTTTCGTCGCGGTCGAGCGGAATACGGCGCATGGCGCGGTGATCTTCCTGGAAGACATGCAGCGCGTCCGGGCGGAGGCGCAGCAGATCAAGCTGGCCGCACTGGGCCGCCTGACTGCCAGTATCGCGCATGAGGTGCGCAATCCCTTGTCGGCGATCAGCTACGCTGCTGAACTGATGCAGGAGGAGCAGGGTGATGCCAAGCAGCAGCGGTTGCTGCAGATCGTGCTGGACAACACGCAGCGCATCAACCGCATCGTGCAGGATGTGATGCAGCTGAATCGGCGCGACCGTGCGCAGCTCGAAGTGTTCGAGCTGAATGCGATGCTGCGCACTTTCGTGGAAGAGTTCAGCCTCGCGGAGCGGCTTGAGCCGGGAGTGATGGTGTTGGCGGGGATCCCGGGGGACACAATTTCCTTCGATCGCGGCCACCTGCGCCAGGTGCTGTGGAATCTGTGCCGCAACGCGCTGCGCTATGGCCGCAAGATGCCCGGCAGCCTGATGCTGGTAATGGGGTCGGCGGGTAAAAGGGTGATGCTGGATGTGCAGGACGACGGGCCGGGCATTTCCGCCGAATACCGTCGCAGGCTGTTCGAGCCGTTCTTTACCACCGCAGCCGACGGCACCGGCCTGGGCCTGTATATTGCCAAGGAATTGTGCGAGGCAAACGGCGCGCAGCTGGAATATCATGGCCGGGATGGGCAAGCCGGGAAGGAGCAGGCGGGCGCCTGCTTCCGTATAACATTCGGGGAGTTGCATGAAGATGGTGGGGGGCATGAGCATGGCGGGTAACCATCGGTCGAAAAGTCCCACGGTGCTGCTGGTGGACGATGAGCCGGACATTCTGGAGTTGCTGGAACTGGCGCTGCACAAGATGGGGCTGGAGGCGGATCGGGCGGGTAATGTGCGCGAGGCGCAGGCGAAACTGGCGTCGCGTCGCTATGACCTGTGCCTGACCGATATGCGCATGCCAGATGGCGACGGGTTGCAGGTCGTGCAGCACATCATGCAGAAAAACCTTGATGTGCCGGTGGCGGTGATCACCGCACACGGCAACATGGAAAATGCGGTGGCCGCGCTCAAGGCCGGAGCATTCGATTATCTGGCCAAGCCGGTGTCGCTGGACCAGTTGCGCGCCCTGGTCAAATCCGCGCTGAAGCTGCCGCAGGCGGCTGCATCGGATGACAAGGCGCTGCTCGGCCATTCGCCCGCGATGCAGAAAGTGCGTGACCTGATCGGGCGCGTGGCGCGCAGCCAGGCGCCGGTGCATATCAGCGGCGAATCGGGCAGCGGCAAGGAACTGGCCGCACGCCTCATCGTGCAAAGCGGCGCGCGGCACGACCAGCCGTTTGTCGCGGTGAACTGCGGGGCGATCCCGGCCAACCTGATGGAAAGCGAATTTTTCGGCTGCAAGAAAGGCGCATTCACCGGCGCGGACAGGGACAGGGACGGGTTTTTCCAGGCTGCGCACGGCGGAACCCTGTTTCTCGATGAGGTGGCCGATCTGCCGCTGGATATGCAAGTCAAGCTGTTGCGCGCGATCCAGGAGAAATGCGTGCGCAGAATCGGCGGTGCCGGCGAAGAGGCGGTGGATGTGCGCATCATCAGCGCGACGCACCGCGATCTGGCCGAATGCGTGCGGCAGGGCAGGTTCCGCCAGGATCTGTACTACCGCCTGAGTGTGATCCCGATCCAGATGCCCGCCCTGCGCGAGATGCGCGAGGATATACCGGAGATTGCACAGCGCATTCTGGAGCGTTTGCGCGGCAGTGCGCAGGTGCGGTTTTCCGAAGAAGCCCTGCGAGCGCTGCAAGGCTACAGCTTTCCGGGTAACGTGCGCGAACTGGAAAATATCATCGAGAGGGCGTTGGCGCTGTGCATGGGAGGGTTGATCGAGGAGCTGGATCTATTGCTGGTTCCCGTGGTGCACGACCACGCTGACAATGTGTCCCTCGGCAGCAAATACCCGCTGCCGGAATATCTGGACCGCATCGAGAAGCAGGCCTTGCTGGAAGCGCTGGAGCAGACCGGTTTCAATCGTACGGCAGCCGCCAAGTTGCTGGGGCTGACGTTCCGTACCATGCGCTACCGGATGGAGCGTCTGGGCATCAAAGGCCCGAACGGCGCAGACGATGCGGATTGACGCGCAGGGTTTGCTGGTTGGCGGTATATATATCCCGTCTCCGAACTGCGACGATCGCCCCGCAGGCCCAATCGAGTTGCTGGTGATCCATAACATCAGCCTGCCGCCGGGCGAATTCGGCGGGAACGATGTGGAACGGCTGTTCACCAATACCCTGGACGCGCATGCCCATCCTTATTATCAAACCATTGCGGGGCTGAGAGTGTCCGCGCACTTTTTTGTGCGCCGCGATGGAAAAATTATTCAGTTCGTTTCCTGCCTGAAGCGCGCCTGGCATGCGGGCGAATCCTGCTGGCAGGGGAGGATGCGCTGCAATGATTTTTCGCTCGGCATCGAACTGGAAGGCGGCGATACGGTTCCTTTTGCCGATGCGCAATACGATGCACTCCATCGTTTGACCATGGCGCTGCGCAAAACCTATCCAATACGCGGCATTGCGGGGCATAGCGATGTCGCGCCGCAGCGCAAGACTGATCCTGGGTCGTGCTTTGATTGGGTGCGTTATCTCGCAGGATTGCCCGGATAAACCCATGTTTTCAGCCCTTTGTCAGTGTGTAAAAGGGTAAATTGGATGAGATATGCACTTCTTTTCTCTGCTTACGATGTTGATGTCAACTACTACAATTAGCGTCATGGATGGAAAAAATAGCTAAATGTAGTGTTTTTGAGTTTGGCAAAATTTTCAGGGAGTGCGTGCATGACGCATATTGCTACCGATGGTGTTTCAGGCGATTCAGTGCTTGCCGGCGATATTTCCTGTTCTATTCCGTTTTTTTTAATCAATTCGATCGATGCAAGGCAATCTGCCGTAGTTGTATGTGCGGTGCGAATGTTGTTGCCCGGGGTTGGTGCGGTGCGGCGAATTGACAGGCTTTAGCTTGTGCTTGAACCAGAGCGCGGGCTGGGGGTGTAGTAGCAGCATGTGTTGTTTTCGTTAACTTTCATTATCACAAGGAGGTTGAAATGGCAGAAGCAAAGAAGGCTAAACCAGCAGCAAAGAAACCGGCAGCCAAGAAAGCGGTGGCAGCCAAGAAACCGGTAGCCAAGAAAGTGGCAGCCAAGAAACCGGTAGCCAAGAAACCGGTAGCCAAGAAAGTGGTAGCCAAGAAAGTGGTAGCCAAGAAACCGGCGGCTAAGAAAGCAGTAGCAGCCAAGAAGCCAGCCGCCAAGAAAGTGGCAGCCAAGAAGCCAGCAGCTAAAAAGGTAGCAGCGAAGAAGCCAGCCGCCAAGAAAGTGGTAGCCAAGAAGCCAGCAGCTAAAAAGGTAGCAGCCAAGAAGCCAGCCGCCAAGAAAGTAGTAGTCAAGAAGCCAGCGGCTAAAAAGGTAGCAGCTAAGAAGCCAGCCGCCAAAAAAGTGGCAGCCAAGAAGCCAGCAGCTAAAAAGGTAGCAGCCAAGAAGCCAGCCGCCAAAAAAGTGGCAGCCAAGAAGCCAGTAGCTAAAAAGGTAGCAGCGAAGAAACCGGCAGCAGCTAAACCGGCAGCGGCTAAACCGGCAGCGGCTAAACCGGCAGCGGCTAAACCGGCAGCGGCTAAACCGGCAGCGGCTAAACCGGCAGCCCCGGTGGCAGCCAAGCCGGCAGCCCCGGCTCCTTCTGCGCCAGCGCCTGTGCGTCCGGCTGCAACATGGCCTTTCCCAACACCGGGAATCGGCAAGCCGAACTGATCTGGGGTGTGCCTGTTGTGGCAGTTGCCACGACACGGTGAGGCGCACTTCTGGTGCGGGGGTGGCGGCGGTTGCCGTTCCCGCAATCGGCTGGTTTCACCGGTACGGAAGAGCCGCTGTATGGCAGCGGGGAATCGGACTCCTCCTTATGCGGGAGGGGTGTGTTGGCCACCCCCTGATGCTTCGGCAGTAAGGGGTTTTCCCTGGCGTGATTGGTTTTTGGCGCGCTAATTGGCGCGTGCGCCTCTTTATTTTGCCAAGTCAGGATTGGCTGTTTCGTTGTCGCTGTTGCAAACCTGATGGTTTGCGACTGTCTTTGTGTCCCCTGAAATTTGCCGCTGCATCCTGCAGGTTGCGGCTTAGACGTTGAACAGGAAATTCATGACGTCGCCATCCTGTACGACGTAATCCTTTCCCTCGACGCGCATCTTGCCTTTTTCCTTCGCGCCCGCCTCGCCGCCGCAGGCAATGAAATCGCCATAAGAAATCGTTTGCGCGCGAATGAATCCCTTCTCGAAGTCGGTGTGGATCACACCCGCCGCCTGCGGTGCAGTGTCGCCCTTGTGGATGGTCCAGGCGCGCACCTCCTTCACACCCGCAGTGAAGTAGGTCTGCAGGCCGAGCAGGTCGTAGCCGGTGCGGATCAGCCTGTTCAAGCCGGGTTCATCCAGGCCGAGGTCGGCGAGAAATTCCTTTTTGTCGGCATCGTCGAGGTCGGCCAGCTCCGCTTCGATCTTGGCGCATAGAGCGACGACAGGCGCACCCTCTTTCGCCGCATGTTCGCGCAGACGGTCAAGATGAGGGTTGTTCTCGAAGCCGTTTTCCAGCACATTGCCGACGTACATCGCGGGTTTGATGGTGAGCAGGCACAACGGCTTGATGAGATGCTTCTCTTCATCGCTTAAACCAGATGTGCGCGCCGGCTTACCTTCATTCAGATGCGGCAGCAGCTTTTCCAGCACGGCAACCAGCTTCTGCGCATCCTTGTCGCCGGACTTGGCCTTCTTGCTGTCGCGCTGGAGCGTGCGCTCCACCACGGCAAGGTCGGCCAGCGCCAGCTCGGTAAGGATGACTTCGATATCGGATATAGGATCAACGCGCCCGGCCACATGCACCACATTCGGGTCGTCGAAACAGCGCACCACGTTGACGATGGCATCGGTCTCGCGAATGTTGGCAAGGAACTGGTTGCCCAGCCCTTCGCCTTTTGATGCGCCCGCGACCAGGCCGGCAATATCGACGAACTCGACGATGGCAGGCTGCATGCGCTGCGGCTTGACGATTTTCGCCAGCTCGGCCATGCGCGGGTCGGGAACTTCGACGATACCGACGTTCGGCTCGATAGTGCAGAACGGATAGTTTTCCGCCGCAATGCCCGCCTTGGTCAGCGCATTGAACAGGGTGGACTTGCCGACATTGGGCAGACCGACGATTCCGCATTTGAGACTCATGGTTGTTTCCTTGGTTAGTTGCTGTGCAGCTTCAACATCGCTGCTTCGGTTTTTCCTTCAACGACCAGGTGCGCGACGTCCAGCGCGCGCTGCATCGCCGTATCGATCAGCTCGCGCTCTTCGCGGCGCGGGTCATGCAACACGAAGTTTGACACCTCGCTGCGTTCGCCCGGATGGCCGATGCCGAGGCGCAGCCGCCAGAAGTCCTTCGTGCCGAGATGGGCAATGATGTCCTTCAGGCCGTTATGCCCGCCGTGTCCGCCGCCGAGCTTCAGGCGCGCCACACCCGGCGGCAAATCCAGTTCGTCGTGTACCACCAGGATTTCCGCCGGGGCGATCTTGTAGAACTGCGCCAGCGCGCCGACCGATCGCCCGCTCACATTCATGAATGTCTGCGGTTTGAGCAGCAGCATCTCGTGATCGTGCAACTGGCCGCGCGCCATCAGGCCGTGAAACTTGGGTTCGTTCTTGAAATTCAGATTTTTCAGGCGCGCAAGTTCGTCCACCCACCAGTAACCTGCGTTATGCCGGGTAGTTTCATATTCGCGCCCGGGATTGCCCAGGCCGACGATCAGGCGTATCGATGGCATAGTGATGAAAACGAAAAACCCGCCATGCCGTAATCAGCAATGGCGGGTTGCATGACGATGTTCCCGTCTTACTTCTTGGTTTCTTTGGCTGCTGCCGGAGCAGCGGCCGGAGCAGTGGCTGCTGCGGGTGCAGCTTCGGCAGCCACTTCCGCCTCAACTGCGCCGCGCGGAACTTGCACGGTTGCTACCACCGCTTCCGAGGTATGTGTGCCGTGTGCTGCCGCTTCCACGCCCTTGGGCAGCTTCAGGTCGGCTACGTGCACGGAATGTCCCAGTTCCAGCTTGCCCAGATCGACTTCGATGAAGGCCGGCAGATCCTTGGGCAGGCAGACGATATCCAGTTCGTTCAATACATGGCTGATCTTGCCGCCGCCAACCTTCACGCCGGGGGCGATGGCTTCGTTGATGAAGTGCAGCGGCACCTTGATGTGCATCTTCTTCGTTGCGTCCACGCGCTGGAAGTCGATGTGTTGCACTTGCTGGCGGAACGGGTGCATCACGAAGTCGCGCAGCAGCACGGATTCCTTCTTGCCTTCCAGGTTCAGCGTCAGCACGGAGGCGTGGAAGGCCTCCGAGCGCAGTTTGTGATAAAGATCGTTGTGATCCAGGTCGATCATCACGACGTTTCCGGAGCCATAGACAATTCCTGGCACGCGGCCGGAATTACGCAGACGGCGGCTCGCACCCGTACCTTGCGCCTTGCGGGTTGTTGCATTGATTTCGATAGTCATTTTACTTCTCCAATAAACAGGCTTGCCCGCGACCAGGCAAACCCTACTTTGCAACAGCCCCCATGGCTGCCGCTAATCCTATTCGGTGAACAGCGAGCTCACCGATTCTTCGTTGTTGATGCGGCGTATCGTTTCAGCGAGCAATTCCGCCGTGCTCAGCTGGCGAATGCGCTTGCAGTTGCGCGCCGCTTCGCTCAGCGGGATGGTGTCGGTGACCACCAGTTCATCGATCGCTGAATTTTCGATGCGATCGATTGCAGGACCGGACAGCACCGGATGGGTACAGTAGGCCAGCACGCGCGCCGCACCCTTTTCCTTCAGCGCATTGGCCGCCTCACACAGCGTGTTGGCGGTATCCACCATGTCGTCCATGATCAAACAGGTGCGCCCCACCACGTCGCCGATGATGTTCATCACCTTCGCCACGTTCGGCTTGGGGCGGCGCTTGTCGATGATCGCCAGGTCCGCTTCCAGTTCCTTGGCCAGCGCCCGGGCGCGTACCACGCCGCCTACGTCCGGTGATACTACGATCAGGTTCGGATAATTGCTCTTCCACACGTCGGACAGCAGGATCGGGCTGGCATAGATGTTGTCCACCGGGATATCGAAAAAGCCCTGGATCTGGTCGGAGTGCAAATCCATGGTCAGCAACCGGTCTATCCCGGCGCCGGTGAGCATGTCGGCCACCACCTTGGCGGTGATCGCGACGCGCGCCGAGCGCGGGCGGCGGTCCTGGCGCGCGTAGCCGAAATACGGCATCGCCGCGGTGATCCGCCCGGCGGAGGCGCGCTTCAGCGCGTCCACCATCACCATCACTTCCATCAGGTTGTCGTTGGTCGGTGCGCAGGTGGATTGCAGGACGAATACGTCCTTGCCGCGCACGTTCTCGAGGAGCTCCACCATCACTTCACCGTCGGAAAAACGTCCCACGTTGGCGCGTCCGAGATGGATGTGCAGGTGCTGCGCGACTGCTGCGGCAAGCTTCGGATTGGCATTGCCGGTGAACACCATCAAGCGGTCGTAGGACACGTGCAACCCCTCAAAGAATCGAAAAACAACGGGGCAAATGCCCCGAATCTGGCTTCGGCCGCCCGCTTCGCGAGCTTAACGTTCGTTTCACTCACATTAGCCTGCGCCGAAACTTACGTTTTGGCTGGGGAGGTAGGGATCGAACCTACGAATGCCGGAATCAAAATCCGGTGCCTTACCACTTGGCGACTCCCCAATAACTCAATCGAGCACCCAATCATGCAGCGGATGCTGTGCTAAACCTCGCGCCACCACGCCGCGCATGTCGTGCGGCAGCCGTTTCAACACCGCTTCGGCCTGGCTTTGATCAGCGAACTCGGCGAACACGCATGCTCCCGATCCGGTCATCATCGCCTTGCCGAAATTGCCTAGCCAGGCTATATGGCGCTCCACTTCCGGATAGAGCTTGCAGGCCACTGATTGCAAATCGTTGTGCAGATCCACGTGCCGCTCCGAAAGGGCGCGCATTGTGATGGAAACCGTATCGCGTGTCAATTCCGGATGCCCAAAAATCTGCGCGGTCGGCACCTGCACCGGGGGAAACAGCACCACATACCACGCCTCCGGCAGGGGACAGGCCTGCAACTCTTCGCCCACACCCTCGGCAAAGGCGTTTTCGCCGAACACGAACACCGGCACATCCGCGCCCAGGCGCAGGCCGAGCTGCATCAGGCGCTGGCGCGACAACCCCAGCGACCACAGGCGGTTCAGCGCGACCAGCGTGGTTGCCGCATCCGAGCTGCCGCCGCCCAGACCACCGCCCATCGGAATATGTTTTTCGATTGCGATATCTGCGCCCAGCGCGCAACCGGTCTCGTCTTGCAGCAGGCGTGCGGCGCGCACACATAAATCCTGCTCCTCGGGCACGCCCTCGGTGGTGCTGGTGCGCCGCACCAAGCCATCCTTGCGCAACGTGAAATGCAGTGTGTCGTGCAGGTCGATGAAGCGGAACAGGGTTTGCAGCAGGTGGTAGCCGTCCGGCCTGCGTCCGGTGACATGCAGGAACAGGTTGAGCTTGGCCGGCGCTGGGCAGGTGAGCGTTTGCATCACGGCAGTTCCCACTCGTCGATCAGCAGTTGCACCTGCAATCCCTCGCGGCTCAATTGCAAACGCGTCGGCAGGCTGTCCGGCCTGTCGTCGGGGTAGCGCTGGTAATGCACCTCCCAGCTGCCCTGGCGCAGTACGGCGATCTGGCCGTTGCCGTTGCGTTCGATTTGCGCGGGGCTCCCCGCTTCAGGCAGGCCCAGCACCCAGTGGTGCAGGCCGCTCAGCGGCAAATACCAGCCCAGCACCTGCTGCATCAGAGCTTCCGTATTGACGGCTTGATAGTGTTTGTCGCCATCGTCCAGCGTAGCGCTTTGCGCGTCGCGGTAGACGCGCGCGGCAGTCTGTCCGAGCGGTGCGAGCAGCAGGATCTCGTCGGATTGCGCCGTATGTGTCCAGCGCAAGCCGGCAGAGTGGCGCGAGCCGTTGTATTTGACCGCAATGCGTCCGTTCAGTGCGAACGGCGCGGCTTCCGGCTGCGCGGGGCGCATGGCTGGTACGGGTGTGGACGGCAGCAGTGCGCAGCCGCCCAGCATGCCTGCCAGCAAAACACCCAGCCAGCGCATCAGGGAATAAATTTCTTGATGACGGCCTGCAGCAGCGTATTGCCGGGGTTGGCCTTGAGGCTGTCCTGCCAGACCTTCTTCGCCTCATCCTTGTCGCCGTGCACCCACAACACCTCGCCGAGATGTGCGGCGACCTCCGGGTCGGGGTTGCCGGCAAAGGCGCGCCGCAGCAGCTTCAGGCTCTCTTCCAGCCGGCCGCTGCGGTAGTAGCCCCAGCCCACGCTGTCCATGATCGCGGCATCGTCGGGGGCGAGCTGCAGGGCTTTTTCCACCAGTTCCACTGCCTCGGGAATGCGCTCGTTGCGCTCCAGCAGGCTGTAGCCCAGCGCATTGTAGGCATGCGCGTGGTCGGGCTTGAGCTGGATCAGCTTGCGGATCAATTGCTCGAACACGTCCGGTTTGCCGATCCGGTCCGCCAGCATCGCGGTTTCGTAAAGCAGGTCGGGGTGGTTGGGCAGCTTCGCCAGACCCTGCTGCAGCACCTGGTAGGCATCCTCCAGCCGCTTCGCCTCGCGCAGCAGCTGCGCCTCGATCAGCAGCAGTTGCACGCGCTGCTGGTTGTTGGCGGCCTGGGTCTGCTGCAGATATTCCCTTGCCTCGTCCAGTTTGCCGCGCTTGTTCAGCAGATAGGCCACGCGCAATCGCGCCGCGAACTGGTGTTCGCCGCTTCTGACTTCGCGGTAATGCGCTATCGCCTCGTCTTCGTTTTCCCTGGCCTCACCCAGTTGCCCGAGGTAAAACTGCACCGTATCCTGGTCCTTCTTGCCTTTTTCAAGCGCGCGCTTGAGCTGTACCTCCGCATCCTGCAACTCGTTCATCTGCAGGGAAATCAGCGCGATCGCAAAGGCGAGGTCCGGGTTGTCGGGACTGCTTTCCGCGAGGCGCTGGAATTCGGCGCGCGACGGCCGGTACTGCTTCTGCTCGAGCAGCAGGCGCGCATACTGCAGGCGGATTTCGCGTGCCTCCGGATAATCGGACAGGTAGCCGCGCAACACTTCCAGCGCCTGCTTGGGCGCGTTTTTCTGCAGCAGCTGCGCCTCCAGCATGGCCGCCATGTCCCATTCCGGGCGCAGGCTGCGCGCCTGCCGCACCTCGTTTAGCGCAAGCTGGTTGTCACCTGCCTGTTGCGCCAGTTGTGCCACCGACCAGTGCGCCTCGGCAGCCTGCGGATAGGGCTGGGCGAGTTCGCGCATCAGCTTTAGGGCCGCAGGCTTGTCGGGGTAAGGGGCAAGCAACTGGAAAACCTGCATGAAGGCGAGGCCGGGATTCGCTTTCTCCGCTTCCAGCATCCCGGCCAGTTCCGGCTGCGCTTCGCCCAGCCTGCTGCCGCGCACCAGGATCGAAGCCAGCATGCGTCCCGCCAGAGGCGCAGTCGGTTCGACTTCCTGCCATTGCCGGAATGCCTCGATCGACTTGTTCATGTCGCCGGACTCGAACGCCAGCTGCGCAGCGCGTCTCGCCAGGCGTGGATCGCGGGTTTTTCTGGCGAGGTCCGTGCTGCCTTCCACGGCCAATGCCTTGTGCCCGCGCTGGTTGGCGATCTCGGTCAGGAGGAATTCGTAGAGCAGTTCGTCGCTCAACTCGACATTGGGCAGCACCGGCGCGGCTTCCGCCTGTGGCGCGAGGGCAGGTGCAGGCTCGGTGCGCTGCGGGGCTTGCGCGCAGGCGGTGAGCAGCAGGCTGCCGGCGATGAGGTAAATGAACGGGTTCATAAAATGCGGCGGTTGAGGTGGATGCGCATATTAGCAAAATCCGGCCATCGGCAGGATGGCGGTGTAGGTGTTTCCCCTGAGTAGAGGGCCCTGTTTTAAAGTGGTTTCCTATTTCTCCAGCCAGTCCAGCAGGAGTGCCCATTGCTCGAGCTCGCGCTCGGCGAGGTAGGGCGGCAGGTCGAACAGGGATTTCCCCTCGAAGGCGGCATTCACATACACCTGGGTTTCGCGCAGATAGGCCAGCACCGGGAGGTCGAGGGTGGAGAGGAAATGCTCCAGCGCCCAGGCGGCCTTGGTGCGCATCTCCATGCGCATGCCGACCACGCCGATCTGGCACTTGTTCTTGCGCACCGATTTTTCTTCGGCCAGGGCTTTCAGGAAATCGAGGCTGGCCTGCAGGTCGAACAGCGAAGGGGCGACCGGCACGACGATTTTGTGCGCCAGCCTGACGGCGTGGTCGAGGTTTTTGCCGTGCAGGCCGGCGGGCGAATCGATCACCAGCCAGTCGTTTGGCCGGTCGTCTTCCTTCCTGGAATCGAGCAGGCGGATGCGTGGCAGGGTGTCGGGGCGCGTGGCGAGCCACAGGGCGGAGGATTGCTGCCGGTCGAGGTCGAGCATCGCGACCTGCTGGCCGCGGCTCGCGAGGTAGCCGGCGATGTTGACCGACAGCGTGGACTTGCCGCTGCCGCCTTTCGGGTTTGCAACCAGAATCGTCTTCATTTCACTCCCCCTTTTTTTGAATTATGGTGGTGCTACCTGCGTCTCCCGAGCAATGAACCCAGCACGCCGCGGATGATCTGCCGCCCGACTTCCGAGCCGATGGCGCGCGCGGCGCTCTTGGCCAGCGCCTCGGCGGCGCCCTCACGGCGGCTTCCGCCGCCCCCCAGCACGCTGCCCAGCATTCCGCCTAATCCTCCACTTGACTGTCCGCTGCTCTCGGCTGGCGTGGGCGGTGCGGCAGTGGTTTTTTCGGCGGTGCGTCCCTTGAGGATTTCGTAGGCCGACTCGCGGTCCACGGCTTTTTCGTAGTGCCCCGCGAGCAGCGATTCCTGCATGACGGCCTTGCGTTCGGCATCCGTGATCGGGCCGATCTGCGCCTGCGGCGGGACGATCAGCGCGCGCTCCACGATGCCCGGGCGGCCGTGTTCGTCCAGGCAGGAGACCAGCGCCTCGCCGACGCCGAGTTCGGTGATGACGGAGGCTTCATCCAGTTCCGGGTTGTCGCGCATGGTCTCGGCGGCGGCCTTCACCGCCTTCTGGTCGCGCGGGCTGAAGGCGCGCAACGCGTGCTGGATGCGGTTGCCGAGCTGCCCGAGCACCTTGTCCGGCACGTCGGCGGGGTTCTGCGTGACGAAGTACACGCCCACGCCTTTCGAGCGGATCAGGCGCACCACCTGCTCGATCTTGTCGAGCAGCGCGGCGGGCGCGTCGTTGAACAGCAGGTGCGCCTCGTCGAAGAAGAATACCATCTTCGGTTTGGCGAGGTCGCCCGCCTCGGGCAAGTTCTCGAACAGCTCCGCGAGCAGCCACAGCAGCATCGTCGAATAGACCTTGGGCGAGGTCATCAGCTTGTCGGCGGCGAGGATGTTGATCATGCCGCAGCCGTCGCTTCCCGTCTGCATCAGGTCGTTGATGTCGAGCATCGGCTCGCCGAACAGGCTTTCGCCGCCCTGCGTCTCGATCTGCAACAGGCCGCGCTGGATCGCGCCGACGCTCGCGGCGGAAATGTTGCCGTACTCGGTGGTGAACTCCTTCGCGTTGTCGCCGACATGCTGCACCATCGTGCGCAGGTCTTTCAGGTCGAGCAGCAAGAGGCCGTTATCGTCGGCGATCTTGAACACCAGCGAGAGCACGCCCTGCTGCACGTCGTTGAGGTTGAGCATGCGTCCGATCAGCAGCGGCCCCATGTCGGAGATGGTGGCGCGTAGCGGATGGCCCAGCTCGCCGAACATGTCCCAGAACGTCACCGGGTACGCGCGGTGCGCAAAATTTTCCAGCTTGAGTTGCCCCACCCGCGCCTCGACCCTGGCGTTGCCGCCGCCGGGTTTGCTCATGCCGGAGAGGTCGCCCTTGATGTCCGAGAGGAACACCGGTACGCCGATGCGGCTGAATGATTCAGCCAGCGTCTGCAGGGTCACGGTCTTGCCGGTGCCGGTCGCGCCGGTGATCAGGCCGTGGCGGTTGGCCATCTGCGGCAGCAGGCAGAGTTCTTGTTTGTCGTTCTTGGCGATGAGCAGCGGTTCGGTCATGGCAGTCCGGCTTGGCTTGTATTGGGATATTTGAGGCGTAAATGATAACATCGCGGAATGGTCTTATAGGGAATGGCAAGGCTGCTTTTTTTGGAGAGAAATATGGCTGGACATAGCAAGTGGGCAAACATTCAACACCGCAAGGGCAAGCAGGACGCGAAGCGCGGCAAGATTTTCACGCGCCTGATCAAGGAGATCACCGTCGCGGCACGCATGGGCGGCGGCGACGCGGGCGCGAACCCGCGCCTGCGCCTCGCGATCGAGAAGGCGCGCGAGAACAACATGCCCAAGGACACCGTGGAGAACGCGATCAAGCGCGGCAGCGGCCAGCTCGAGGGGGTGAATTACGAGGAATTGCGCTACGAGGGCTACGGCATCAACGGTGCGGCGGTGATGGTGGACTGCATGACCGACAACAAGACGCGCACCGTCGCGGAAGTGCGCCACGCCTTTGCCAAGAACGGCGGCAACATGGGGACGGACGGCTCGGTGTCCTTCCTGTTCAAGCATTGCGGGCAGATGATCTTCGCCCCCGGTACCGACGAGAACGGCCTCATGGAGGTTGCGCTGGACGCCGGCGCGGAAGATATCTCGACCAACGACGACGGCAGCATCGAGGTGGTCGCCGCGCCCAACGATTTCGTGAACGTGAAGCAGGCGCTGGAGGCGGCGGGCTACAAGCCGGAATTCGCCGAAGTGACGATGAAGCCGTCCAGCGAGGTAGTCTTCAGCGGCGACGACGCGGTGAAGATGCAGAAGCTGCTCGATGCGCTGGAGAATCTGGATGACGTGCAGGAGGTCTATACCACCGCTGTCATGGAGGAGTAGTGCGCATCCTCGGCATCGATCCCGGCCTGCGCATCACGGGTTTTGGTGTCCTCGAGAAACACGGACAGCAGTTGCACTACGTCGCGAGCGGCTGCATCAAGACGCCGGACGGCGAACTGCCGGAGCGGTTGAAGGTGATATTGGATTCGCTGGGTGAGGTGATAGCGCAGCATGAGCCGCAGCAGGTGGCGGTGGAGAAGGTGTTCGTCAACGTCAACCCGCAATCCACCTTGCTGCTCGGGCAGGCGCGCGGCGCGGCGATCTGCGCGGCGGTGCTGGTGAACCTGCCGGTGGCTGAATACACCGCGCTGCAGGTGAAGCAGGCGGTGGTCGGCAACGGCCACGCGAAGAAGGAGCAGGTGCAGGAGATGGTGCAGCGCCTGCTGAAACTGTCCGGCACACCCAGCCCGGATGCGGCGGATGCGCTGGCCTGCGCGATCTGTCATGCGCATGGCGGAATGGGTTTGGGCGCTTTGGCGACCAAGGGTTTTCGCGTTCGGGGGGGGGAGGCTGGTATGACAGTGCAACCGCTGGAACCGACCATCGCAACATTCCAGAACCCGCGGCTGCGTTACGCCGCGGCGACGCGCCCGGCGTTCCTCACGGCGAGCCTGATGGCATGCCTGCTCGGACTGGCGGCAGCCCGGCATGACGGCATCGCGCTTAACCCGGAACTGGCGGCGGTTACGCTGCTGTTTGCGCTGCTGGCGCATGCCGGGGTTAACGTGCTGAACGATTATTACGATGCGCTGAACGGCACCGACGCACAGAACACCGAGCGCATCTTCCCGTTCACCGGCGGCAGCCGCTTCATCCAGAACGGCGTGCTGACCATGGCGCAGACGCGCAATTTCGGTTTTGCGCTGCTGTCCGGCGTGGCGCTGGCGGGGCTGTGGCTGATGCTGCGCTCCGCGCCGCAGCTGTGGTATGTCGGCCTCGCCGGCCTGTTCATCGGCTGGGCGTATTCCGCGCCGCCGTTCCGTTTGAACAGCCGCGGCTGGGGCGAGTTGTGCGTGGCGGCGGGATTCCTGCTGATAACGGTGGGGACGGATTTCGTGCAGCGCAAAGGTTTCTCCGCCGCGCCGTTTGTGGCCGGTCTGTCCTACGCGCTGCTGGTGGCCAACCTGCTTTACATCAACCAGTTCCCGGATCGCAAGGCGGATACGGCGGCGGGCAAGCTGCACTGGGTGGCGCGGCTGGAGGTGCAGCAGGCGCGCTGGGGTTATGTGCTGATCGCGGCGCTGGCCTATGGATGGCTGTTGTCGGCGGTGGCGCTGGATGGGTTGCCGGTGCTCGCCCTGCTGACAGTACTCGCGCTACCGTTGAGCGTCAAGGCGGCACGCCTGCTGCTGCGGCACGCCGCGCAACCGCAGCAGCTCGGCGGCGCGATCAGGCTGACCATCGCCGCGATGCTGCTGCATGGAGCCTTGCTCTCACTTGGTTTAATTTTGGGATAGGAAAATGATTGGCCGTTTAACCGGAATCCTGCTGGAAAAGAACCCGCCGCAAATCCTGCTGGATGTGCAGGGCGTGGCCTACGAACTGGACGTGCCGATGAGCACCTTCTACAACCTGCCGGTGCTGCACGAAAAAGTGGTGCTGCATACGCAGCTCATCGTGCGCGAGGATGCGCACCTGTTGTTCGGCTTCGGTTCGCTGGACGAACGCGCGGCGTTCCGTCAGCTGCTCAAGATCAGCGGCGTCGGTCCCAAACTCGCGCTGGCCGTGCTGTCCGGCCTGAGCCTCGCCGACCTGGCGCTCGCGGTGGCGAACAAGGAGGCGGGCCGCCTCACCAAAATTCCCGGCGTCGGCAAGAAGACCGCCGAGCGGCTGCTGCTGGAATTGCAGGGCAAATTTGCGGCAAGCGTCGCGAGCGCCGCGCGGGATGTTGCGCCCGCATCGTCCGGCGACGACATCGTCAACGCGCTGCTGGCCCTGGGCTACAACGAGAAGGAGGCCGGCTGGGCGGTCAAGCAATTGCCTAAAGACACCGATGTTTCGGACGGCATCCGCCAGGCCCTTAAGTTATTATCCAAAGCATGATTCACAGCGACAACCTCTCCGCCGAACCGCGCCTGATCGCGCCCACCTCCGTGTCGAAACAGGAGGAGGCGCTGGAGCGCGCGCTGCGCCCGAAGCAGCTCGACGAATACGTCGGGCAGGAAAAAATCCGCGGACAACTGGAAATCTTCATCGAGGCGGCGAAGCGGCGCAACGAGCCGCTCGATCATGTGCTGCTGTTCGGCCCGCCGGGCTTGGGCAAGACCACGCTGGCGCAGATCATCGCGCGCGAGATGGGTGTCAACATCCGCCACACTTCCGGCCCGGTGCTGGAGCGTGCCGGCGACCTCGCCGCGCTGCTCACCAACCTCGAGCCGAACGACGTGCTGTTCATCGACGAGATTCATCGCCTCTCGCCCGTGGTCGAGGAGATCCTCTATCCCGCGCTGGAGGATTACCAGATCGACATCATGATAGGCGAAGGCCCTGCCGCGCGCTCGGTGAAGCTCGACCTGCCGCCGTTCACGCTGGTGGGGGCGACCACGCGCGCGGGCATGCTGACCAATCCGCTGCGCGACCGCTTCGGCATCGTGGCAAGGCTGGAGTTCTACACGCCGCAGGAATTACAGCGCATCGTGATGCGTTCGGCGAAGCTGCTGGAGATGAGCCTGTCGTTTGATGCCGCGCTGGAGATCGCCAACCGTTCGCGCGGCACGCCGCGCATCGCGAATCGTTTATTGCGGCGCGTGCGCGACTTCGCCGACGTGAAGGCAGCAGGCGATGCGACGCGCGAGGTTGCCGATGCCGCGCTGACCATGCTCGACGTGGATGCGCGCGGGCTGGACGTGATGGACCGAAAACTGTTGCTGACCGTGATCGAAAAATTCCTCGGCGGGCCGGTTGGCGTGGACAACCTCGCGGCCGCGATCGGCGAGGAGCGCGACACCATCGAGGACGTGCTGGAGCCATACCTGATCCAGCAGGGTTACCTGCAGCGCACCCCGCGCGGGCGCATGGCCACCGCGAATGCCTATCGCCATTTCGGGCTGGTGGTAGCGGGCAACCCGATCAGCGGGGACTTGCTGGATGAGTAGGCACAGGATATTTGCGCTGCCGGTCCGGGTCTATTTTCAGGACACCGACGCGGGCGGCGTGGTGTATCACGCGAGCTACGTGAACTTCATGGAGCGCGCGCGCACCGAGTGGCTGCGCACGCATGGCTACAGCAACGCCGGGCTGATGAAAGAGTTCGGCGTGGTGTTCGTGGTGCGCTCGCTGAAGCTGGATTATCTCAAACCTGCGCTGCTCGACGATTTGCTGGAGGTCACGGCGCAGATCAAGGAGATCGGGCGCAGCCGCCTGAATCTGGTGCAGACTGTGCGGCGTAATGGTGATGTGCTGGCCGAGGGCGAGGTGCATCTGGTGTGCGTTTCGGTGGAAGGCTTCAAGCCGGTCAGCGTGCCGGAGGTCTTGCGTAGGCAGTGGAAGGTTTAATCGGGAAAGGACAACAATGGAAGTGACGCAGGATTTGTCGTTTATACATCTCATCAGCAATGCCAGCGTGCTGGTGCAGCTCGTGATGGGCCTGTTGCTGCTGGTGTCGCTGCTGTCGTGGTGGTACATCTTCCTCAAGCTGTTCGCTATCCGCCATGAGGTCAGGCTGACCGGGGAGTTTGAAGATGCGTTCTGGCACAACCAGAATCTGAATGAGCTGTACAAACAGGTGAGCGGCAACACGCGGCGCAACCAGGGCGCGCTGGAGCGCATCTTCGCCGCCGGTTTTGTCGAGTTCGTAAAGCTGAGGAAGCAGCATGGCGTGGAGGCCGCTGCGGTGATGGACGGCACGCGTCGCGCGATGCGCGCGACCTACCAGCGCGAGATGGACCGGCTGGAGTCGCATCTGGCGTTCCTCGCCTCGGTCGGTTCGGTCAGCCCGTATGTCGGGCTGTTCGGCACGGTGTGGGGCATCATGAATGCGTTCCGCGGCCTGGCGAACGTCGGGCAGGCGACGCTGGCGCATGTCGCGCCGGGGATCGCCGAGGCGCTGGTGGCGACCGCGATGGGCCTGTTCGCGGCGATCCCGGCGGTGATCGCCTACAACCGCTACGCGCATGACATCAACCGGCTGGCGACGCGTTTCGAGAGTTTCACCGAAGAGTTTTCCAACGTGTTGCAGAGGCAGCCATGACACGGTGCGCGGTAGCGACGGGTGCGGGAATGGCTGCCTTGCACCTCCTCCCGCAAACGGCTGGCTACGCCAGTAACGTGTTGGAGGTGCAGCCGTGAACTCTGAACGCCATTCCGCGCGCCGCCTGATGAACGAGATCAACGTCGTGCCCTATATCGACGTGATGCTGGTGCTGCTGGTGATCTTCATGGTGACCGCGCCGCTGATGAATCCCGGGCAGATCGATCTGCCCAGCGTGGGCAAGTCGCTGGTCCCGCCGGTCGCGCCGCTGGAGGTCGTCATCAGGAAAGACGCCACGCTGGCTTTGCGCGATCATTCCAGGGGCGGCAAGGAAAGCAAGGTTTCGCGCGAAGAGCTGGTCGCGATCCTGAAGACCCGGCAGGGCATCCAGGCGGAGCAGGCGGTGGTTATTTCCGCCGACAAAAACGTGCGCTATGAAGAAGTCGTCAACGTGATGGACGTGCTGCAACAGCAGCACATCAAGAAGGTCGGATTGCTCACTCAAGCAAAGGGCAAATGAGCGCGGTCGCTTACTACGAACCCTACAAGCTGCCTGCGGGCATCCTGGCCGCGGCGGTGCATGGCGTTTTTTTCGCGTTGCTGTATTTCGGCTTTGCGTGGCAGGCGCAGCCTTCCGGGACGATGAGCGTGGAGTTGTGGGCTAGCCTGCCGGGCGAGGCCGGGGCACCGCCGGGCCAGGCGAAGGCCGAGGAGGCCGCACCGCCGCCACCGGAGAAAGCAGTCAAGCAGGAAGCACCGCCGCAGCCGGAAAAAGCGGTTGAGCCGGAGATCGTCATGCCCGACAAGAAGAAGGCAGAGACCAGGGCGGCCGAGGAGAAGCCGGAGAAAAAGAAAGTGCTTCCGCGCATCGCCGATGTGATTGCCCAGCCCGGGGGGCAGGGAGCGGGCAGCATCGCAGGCATGGCCGCGCGCGAGCGGGCCGGGCGGGAATCGGCGATCGGACGCGTGGTGGATGAATACACCGGCAGGATCACCAGCAAGGTGCGCCGCAACATCGTGATGCCGCCGGATGTGGCGGATGATGCGCGCGCCGAGTTCCTCGTGACGCTGCTGCCGGGCGGCGGGGTGCTGAGCGCAAGGCTTGTCAAATCCAGCGGCAACGCGGCCTACGACGATGCGGTGGAGCGCGCGATCCTGAAGTCGCAGCCCTTGCCGTTGCCCGCCGATGCGACGATGTTCAACAGATTTCGCGAATTGAAACTGGTATTCAGGCCGGTCGAATAGAAGAGGATAGATATGGTGTTGCGTGTGTTGCGGAGTGTGGTTGGGTTGCTGTTGCTGGCGCAGGCCTCGATGGCAGGCGCGGTGTTGAGCATCGAAATCATCGGTGCGGGGGAGCACCAGATTCCGGTGGCCATCGTGCCGTTCGGCGGGGATGAGAAGATCGCGCAGGCCATCAACGAGGTGGTGACCGGTGATCTGCAGCGCAGCGGGCTGTTCCGTCTGGTCGATCCGACCGGTAAATCGCCGCACGAACCAGCAGAGGTCAGCTATCCGGACTGGCAGGTGCGCGGTGCGGAGGCGCTGGCAATCGGTACGGTTGCGGTGCTGCCCAATGGCCGCATCGAGGCGCGTTTCCGCCTGCTGGACGCGGTCAAGGAGACGGAATTGATCGGCCAAGCGGTCTCGTCAGCCGAAAACCAGGTACGCGCCATCGGGCATCGCATCGCGGACCTGGTCTATGAAAAACTCACCGGCGCCAAGGGCGTATTCAGCACGCGCATCGCCTATGTGAACCGCGTGGGGAAGAGTTACCGCCTGATCGTGGCAGACAGCGACGGCGCCAACGAACAGACCGTGCTTGCACAGAACCAGCCGATCATGTCTCCCGCCTGGTCGCCGGACGGCAGCCATCTCGCCTATGTGAGTTTCGAGACCGAGCATGCCGTGGTGTACGTGCAGTCGCTGTACACCAATCAGCGCAAGGTGCTGGCCGATTTTCGCGGCAGCAACAGTGCGCCGGCCTGGTCGCCGGACGGTCGGCAGCTGGCGGTGGTGCTGACGCGCGACGGCAGTTCGCAGATTTACCTGGTTCGTCCGGACGGCAGCGGGTTGCGGCGCATCACCTTCAGCGGCGCGATCGATACCGAGCCGCATTTCTCGCCGGACGGGCAATCCCTGCTGTTCACCTCGGATCGCGGCGGCAGCGCGCAGATCTATCGCATGCCGGCGGAGGGCGGGCCGGCGGAGCGCCTGACGTTTGGCGAAGGCACCAATTTTTCGCCACGGCACAGCCCGGACGGCAAGGGCTTCGTGTTCGCGCACCTCAACGGTGGCGGGTTTTATGTCGCCATGCAGGACTTCCAGAGCGGGCAGATGTCGCTGCTCACCGAGGGCGGGTGGGAGAAAAAACCCAGCTATGCGCCCAACGGCAAGCTGATACTGTTTGCCAGCGAGGCGCGCGGTCGTGGTATATTGGCGACTGTTTCCAGCGACGGTCGTGTCAAGCAGCACATGTTTACGCAAAGCGGCGATGCACGCGAACCTGTGTGGGGACCCTATCCTTAACCTAACCTAGTAAAGGGGAATGCCATGAAAAAACTAATAATCAGCATTGTTTTGGTCAATTTGCTTGCTGCCTGTGCCAGCGAGCCAAAGAAGGAAGAAGCGGCACCCGCACCGGCACCCAAGGCCGAAGCACCCAAGCCGGCTCCGGCTCCCGCACCCAAGGCTGAAGTCGATCCGCTCAACGATCCGAGCAGCATCCTGGCAGGGCGCAGCACCTACTATCCGTTCGATGTGGCAGTGGTTCAGGAGGCGGACAAGCCGCTGGTGCAGGCGCACGCCAAGTATCTGAGCGAGCACTCCAACCGCAAGGTGCGCCTCGAAGGCAATTGCGACGAGCGCGGCAGCAACGAATACAACCTCGGTCTCGGCCAGCGCCGCGCAGACGGTGTGAGCAAGATGCTGGCGGCAGGCGGCGCGAGGGCGGACCAACTGGATAGCGTCAGCTACGGCGAAGAGAAGCCGCGCTGCGCCGACCACAACGAGGCATGCTGGAAACAGAACCGCCGTACCGATCTGAACTACGCGAAGTAAACGATGCTGAAGCAGCGGGTCCTCTTGTTGCTGGCCTTGTGTTGTGCCGCCCCCGCGCAGGCGGGGTTGTTCTCCGATGACGATGCGCGCAAACAAATCCAGCAGCTCGAGGAGCGCATGCTCAAGCTGGAATCCGCCACCGAACAGCAAACCAAGTCGCTGCTGGACCTGCTCGGCCAGGTCGAAGCGCTGAACGGCGAAATCCGCAAGCTGCGCGGGCAGAACGAAGAGCTCGCGCACGGCCTGCAGGATGCCGAAAAGCGCGAGAAGGATTTCTACGTGGATCTGGATACGCGACTGCGCCGCTTCGAACCCACGGATAATGCGGCGCAAGCTGGGGGCGATGTTCCCGCGGTACCGGCCGATCCCGATAATCCCGCAGCTGAGAACCGCGCCTTCGAGGCCGCCTATGGCTTATTCAAGGGCGGGAGCTACGAGAATGCAGTTGCGGCATTCCAGGAATTCCTCGAGAAATACCCCAAGTCGGTGCATGTGCCCAATGCCGGTTACTGGCTGGGTAATGCGCTGTTCACCCTGAAGGATTATAAGAGCGCGCTCGGTGCCTATCAGAGCCTGCTCAAGGCTTATCCCAGCACGCCCAAGGCGCCTGAGGTACTGTTCAGCATCGCCGGCTGCCAGCAGGAATTGAAGCAGGATGCGGCCGCACAAAAAACCCTCAAGCAGCTTGTCGCCAAATATCCTGGCAGCGAAGCCGCCGGCAAGGCCAAAAAACTCCTCGCTGCCGGCAAGTAGTCCGCTATGCCCCCCCAAAATCCAGCTGTGCATTTGCGCATCAGCGAAATATTTTTTTCCCTGCAGGGCGAGACCAGCCGCATCGGCCTGCCCACGGTGTTCATCCGCCTGACCGGCTGCCCGTTGCGCTGCACCTACTGCGACACGACTTACGCCTTTATGGGCGGGCAGGACATGAGCGTGGCGGAAATTCTCCGGCAGGTTGCCGGATATGCGCCACGCTACGTGACCGTCACCGGCGGCGAACCGCTGGCGCAGAAGAACTGCCTGCCGCTGTTGCGCGCGTTATGCGATGCGGGCTACCAGGTGTCGCTGGAAACGAGCGGCGCGCTGGATATCGGCGAGGTGGATGCGCGCGTGATGCGCGTGGTGGACATCAAGACCCCCGCATCCGGCGAGTCCGGAAAGAACCGCTGGGAAAATCTGCCGCTGCTGAACCCGCACGACGAAATCAAGTTCGTGCTGTGCGACGAGAAGGATTACCAGTGGGCCGAACAAATCCTGCGGCAGCATGGTCTCGGCGAAAAATGCGAAGTAGCCTTTTCGCCCGCGCATGGCGCACTGGATGCGACGCAGCTCGCCGAATGGATATTGCGCGACCGCCTGCCGGTGAGGATGCTGCTGCAATTGCACAAGCTGCTGTGGAACAACGAGCCGGGGCATTAGCGATGAAAAACGCCGTCGTGCTTCTGTCGGGTGGGCTGGATTCGGCAACCGTGCTGGCCATGGCGCGTGCGCAGGGTTTTGCCTGCCATGCGCTGAGCGTGGATTACGGGCAGCGCCATCACGCCGAGCTGGCCGCCGCACAGCGCGTCGCGCAGATGCTCGGTGCGCAAGAACACCGTACGATCGACATCGACCTCACGGGATTCGGCGGTTCCGCCCTCACCGATAGCAGCATCGCGGTGCCGCAACAGCCCAGCGCAGGCATCCCGCTGACCTATGTTCCCGCACGCAACACCATCATGCTCTCGCTGGCCCTGGCCTGGGCCGAGGTATTGCAGGCTCAGGACATCTTCATCGGCGTGAACGCGGTGGATTATTCCGGCTATCCCGATTGCCGCCCCGCCTATATCGAGGCCTTCGAGCGCATGGCCAATCTCGCCACCCGGGCCGCCGTCGAGGGCAGCCCGCTGACCGTCCACGCGCCCCTGCTGCACCTGTCCAAGGCGGAGATCATCCGGCGGGGAACTGCACTCGGGGTGGATTACGCGCAGACGGTTTCCTGCTACCAGGCCGACGAATCCGGGCGCGCCTGCGGCGTCTGCGACTCGTGCCGCCTGCGCCGCGCGGGGTTTGATTCCGCGGGCATGGCCGACCCGACCGCCTATCGCGCGGCATAGTCCGCAAGCCTTGCCGCAAGCGGCATTTTGCGTTGACAGGGTGGGCCAAACCCGTATAATTCGCGCTCTTTTGCGTAGGGTCGTTAGCTCAGCCGGTAGAGCAGCGGACTTTTAATCCGTTGGTCGGCAGTTCGAATCTGCCACGACCCACCAGTCCGCAAAAATCCCCGGTTGTATGCTGCACTTTTAATGCCGCTTTAGCTCAGTTGGTAGAGCAACCGCCTTGTAAGCGGTAGGTCGTCAGTTCGAATCCGACAAGCGGCACCATTCCCTCTGTTGTCGCAGCTCATTGCGGCTCATTCCGAAAATATTTTTTGCGTTAAGCATCCCTTAAGCTTGACCTTTTATCCTGCACACCTCGTAATTCATTTCAGGAGATCAAAAATGTTTCATGTATTTCATAAATCGGGTCTGGTATTAGTGGCGCTTGCCGGCTTGGCGGCACAACCGGCGCTGGCGGAAACGCCCAGCGAGATACTGGCTGCCATCCAAAAGGAAGCGTCGGCCACGCCCGGATTCCAGGGGTTTTCGGCGGCACGTGGGGAGAGCTTCTTCAAGGCGAAGCATGGCGGAGAATGGAGTTGTTCTTCCTGCCATACTGACAATTCCGCCGCGCCGGGCAAGCATGCCAAGACCGGGAAGATCATTGAGCCGCTTGCTCCATCTGCCAACGCGGAGCGGTTCGCCAACCCGAAAAAGGTGGAGAAATGGTTCAAACGCAACTGCAACGATGTGTTGAGCCGTGAATGTACGCCGCAGGAAAAGGGCGATGTGCTCGCCTACCTGCTGACCTTCAAGAAATAAGGAGAGAGACATGCCGAGGTACAAGCAAACATTCCGGGTGCTGGCCGTTACCCTGCTGGCGATGGGCGTGACGGCCGCACAGGCAGATGACGGTGCGCGCGAAGGAAGATCCGGCGGATGGTTTGGTGAGAAGCACGGCGGAAAATACGGCGGCGAAAACCGCGGCAAGCCGCTGCAGCCCGCGCAGACCAACGCCAAGTTCCAGCAGGAATGCTCCACCTGCCATATTGCCTATGCACCGGGGCTGCTGCCCGCCGAATCGTGGCGCAAGATCATGGCCGGCCTGGACAAGCACTTCGGTTCGGATGCCTCGCTGGATGCACAGGACAACAAGGAGATCACCGCGTTTCTGGTGGGCAATGCCTCCAACCGCTGGAGCGCTTCGACTGCACCGCTGCGCATCAGCGAGAGCGCCTGGTTCAAGCGCAAACACGACGGCCACGAGGTCGACCCGGCAGTCTGGAAAAATCCTCAGGTGAAGAGTCCGGCCAATTGCGGGGCTTGCCACCCGCGGGCGGAGCGCGGCGATTTCAACGAGCACGATATAAAAATACCCAAGTAAAAGGAGACCATCATGAGTCAACGTATCCTGGTCTGGGATGTACCGACGCGAGTCTTCCACTGGCTGCTGGTGTTGTCGTTTACGGGCGCCTACCTGACTGCGGAGTCGGAGATGGACCGCGATATCCATGTGGTGCTCGGCTACACCCTGCTGGGGTTGCTCGTCTTCAGGCTGCTATGGGGATTTTTCGGCACCCGCTATGCGCAGTTCCGCTCGTTCCTGTTCAAACCCGGCGAAATTATTGCCTACTCGTTGTCCATGCTCAAAGGCAAGCCTGCGCACTATATCGGACACAATCCGCTGGGCAGCGTGTCGGTCTGGATGCTGCTCGGGCTGGGCATTCTGTCCGGGGTGAGCGGGGTGCTGACATATCAGGATATCGGCGGCGATGTGCTGGAAGAGTTGCATGAGATCGTATCCAATACCATGCTGGCCGTGGTGTTGATCCACATCGCCGGGGTGGTGGTGAGCAGCGTGCTGCATCGCGAGAATCTGGTACGCGCCATGGTCACCGGCTTCAAGTCAGCCGAACCGGATCAGGGTATCCAACGCTCATATCTCTGGCTGGGGATCATAATGCTGGTCGCGGTGGTGGCATTCTGGGTCGTCTATCCGTCTATCGCGTTTGCGACACCAAGCGCGGAGACGGCTCATGCCGGACACCACGATGACGATTGATTGATGTTTTTTTTGCGGTGGGACGATGCGCGTGCTGGTAGTCGAAGACGATGCCCTGCTGGGTGATGCGATTCAGGCGGGCCTGAAGCAGGCCGGCTATGCCGTGGACTGGATGAAGGACGGCGCATCGGCGGAGCAGGCGCTTGCCACCGAGCCTTATGCGGCGGTGGTGCTGGACCTCGGATTGCCGCGCCTGTCCGGGCTGGAAGTGTTACGCCGGTTGCGCAGCCGAGACGTTCCGACACCCGTGCTGATCCTGACCGCGATGGACACGGTGGACGACCGCATCAGGGGGGCTGGATGCAGGCGCGGACGACTACCTGGTCAAGCCGTTTGACATGGGCGAACTCGCGGCGCGCCTGCGTGCGCTGATCCGCCGCGCCAGCGGAAAGGCCGAGCCCTTGCTGGAGGTCGCCGGGGTCAGGCTCGATCCCGCCGCCCACAGTGTGCTGTACCGTGGCAAACCGGTCGAGCTCTCGGCCAGGGAGTTCGCGGTACTGCACGCGCTGATGCTCAACGCGGGAAAAGTCCTGTCGCGCACCCGGCTCGAAGAGCAGCTCTACGCGTGGGGCAGCGAGATCGAAAGCAACGCGGTGGAGGTGCACATCCATCATCTGCGCCGCAAGCTTTTCCCCGAGCTGATCGAAACCATACGCGGCGTCGGCTACCTGATGCCGCGCGGCAAGGGCAATTGAAATGTGGCAACGCGCTTCGCTCAAACAACGGCTGCTGGCCCTGGCACTGGCGGCGATCACGCTGGTCTGGCTCGGCGCGACTGCCTTCACCTACCACGATGCGCGCGAGGAATTCGACGAAGTGCTGGACGCGCACCTGGCGCAGGCCGCCTCGCTGCTGGTCATCCAGGCGACGCATGAAATCGATGAGCTGGAAACCGACCACGTACCGCAGTTGCACAAATACGCGCGCCGCGTTGCGTTCCAGGTGTGGGAAAAAGGGCGGGAACTACGCCTGCATTCCGCCAACGCCCCGCAGCAGCCGCTGGCGAGCAAGGAGCGCGGTTTCAGCGATACCGTCATCGATGGGCACCGTTGGCGCGTCTTCAGCACCTGGGACGAATCCGGCGAATACCTGATCCATGTCGCGGAACGCATCGAGGTGCGCGACGAGTTGGCGCGCGACCTGGCGGGCAACCTGCTGCGGCCGCTGTGGTTTTCCCTGCCGCTGCTGGCGCTGCTGCTGTGGGTCGCGGTGCTGCGCGGCCTGCGCCCCCTCGACAGGCTGGCGCGCGAAGTGGTGCCGCTGATCGAGCGACTCAACCGGCTGTTCGTGCGCATCGAGGCTTCCATGCAGAAGGAGCGTCGGTTCACTGCGGACGCCGCGCACGAACTGCGCACCCCGGTCGCCGCGATCAAGGCGCAGGCGCAAGTGGCGCGCTCCGCCACCGGAGAAGCGGAGCGCCTCCATGCGCTCGACAACGCGATCCTCGGCTGCGACCGCGCCGCCCACCTGATCGACCAGCTGCTGGCGCTGGCGCGGATCGACACGCTGGATCGCGGCGTGGCAGAGCAGTGCCAGCTCAGGGGCATCGCCGCCGAAGCGATTGCCGCGCTCGCGCCCGCCGCGCTTGCAAAAAATGTGCAACTCGAATTGCTGGCCTGCGACGAAGCTGTGGTGCGCGGCAATCCGGAGCTGCTGCGAGTGCTGCTGCGCAACCTGCTCGACAACTCGATAAGGCACACCCCGCCCGGCACATCGGTCGAGGTCGGTATCGAGCATGAGCCGGGCGCGGTGCGCCTCTCGGTGAGCGACAACGGCCCGGGCATTCCTGAACAGGAGCGCGACAAGGTGCTGGAGCGCTTCTATCGCCCGCTGGGCACGCAGGCCAGCGGCAGTGGCTTGGGACTCTCCATCGTCCAGCGGATCGCCGAGGTGCACGACGCAACCCTGCAGATGCAGCCGGCGAATGAAGGCCGGGGCTTGCGGGTGACGGTGAGCTTCAAGGCTTGATGCCCCGGCGTGGGGCACTATTCGGCCGTGGGGAATTCCATGCGGGCATTTCCCGCAACGCCATCTCTTCGCGAAGGAAGCGAGTTCCAAGTGAGCCGCAGCTTATCCATGCATGCGCACGATGCGGTCGTCCGCGAGCATGAGGCGGTCGGTCATGGAGAGCAGCAGGGTCTTGGTGAAACGCAATTCGCAGCCGGTGCTGAGTTGTTCCAGTGCAGGAAATGGAAGTTCGGCAACGACTACGTCCGAGAGCGCTTCCAGCGTGGCCTGCCGCTTCGTTCCACGCATGATGTAGGCCATTTCCCCGAAGTATTCGCCGGCCTTGATGACGTTGAGCAGGCGCCCCTGCTTGGTGACCTTCATCTGCCCGGAGGCCAGAAAGTACATGCTCCGGCCTGGCTCGTCTTCGCGCAGGATGACGGTTCTGGCAGGGAGCATGGCCCATACGCTGGCTTGTACGAGTTCCCAGATTTCCGGGTCGGAAAATTCGTGCAGCGATTCGCTTTCGCGCAGCATCTTGAATTTGTCGCTGTCGGAAAAATCCTGCTGGAATTTGCTGAAGCGGCCTGTCCCGGCGATATCGAGCGCAAGGTCAGTCCAGCTGGGGTAGCGGTCGGCCGGGTTCTTGGCGATCATCTTCATGACCATCCTGTCGAGTTTGGCGGGGAGCTCGGGCCGGTGCGCACTTGGCGGTGGCGGCTCCTGTTTGGTGATGGCGTCGAACAATTCGAGCAGGTCCCGGCCATAGAACGGCAGTCTGCCGGTGAGCAGCTCATAGGCCACGATGCCGAGCGAGTACATGTCACTGAGATGGGGCAGGCGGTGGCCGCCGAGTTGTTCCGGGGACATGTAGGAGGGGGTGCCGACGGTCACCTTCTGCGAGACCTGCGTCTGATAGAACACGGCTATGCCGAAGTCGGCGATTTTCACGTTGCTGCCGGACACGACCATGATGTTGGCGGGCTTGATGTCGCGGTGGATGATGCCGTGGCGGAACGCGTAGTCGAGCGCGCCGCAGCACTTGAAGATGATCTGGAGCACCTCGCTTACCGGCAACAGCGTGTCCCGGAAGGTGTAGCGCGAGAGGTTGCCTTCCGGCACGTATTCCATCACGACGTAACCCACGTCCTCGGTGACCGAGGCTTCCAGGATTGCGGCGATGTGCGGGTGCGCCAGCCGGCCCGCGAGCGCGGCCTCGTTGAGGAATTGCCGGCGGCATTCCTCGTTGAATTCGGGGTCGGCGAGGACGTTCGGGTCGATGAGCTTCACCGCGACCTCGCGGCCGGAAAAGGTGTCCAGCGCATAGTAGACTTTTCCCGTGGCGCCTTCGCCGATCTGCCGGGTCAGTTCGTATTTGCCTAGACGGTAGGGTAGTGAGACGGGCATGAGCGTTTTTTTTGAGTTATTTTCGGGCAAGTTAACATTTGCCCCGCCGCAGCGCAATTCCTGATGCGTTGTCGCATCGCATCCATGCAAATACCGCCTTGCTGCAGCGGATAATTCGGTAAGATTGTGCCCGCACCGTAACGGCGGGTTGCAAGGGATTCCGATACTGAAAGGTCACAATGCTGGAGATGTTTTCTACCCCCCAGTTCTGGGTGGATGTGTTCAAGATCATCATGATCGACCTGTTGCTTTCCGGCGACAATGCGGTGGTGATCGCACTGGCGTGCCGCAACCTGCCCGAGGCGCAGCGCAGGAAGGGCATCCTGTTCGGCGTGGGCGGCGCGATCGGCCTGCGCATCGTGCTGACCTTCTTCGCGGTCGGCCTGCTGTCGCTGCCCTACCTGAAGCTGGTCGGCGCGCTGCTGCTGCTGTGGATAGGCATCAAGCTGATCCTGCCCGAGGAGGGGCATAGTGCGGACAACCTCAAGGCGGACACGCGCCTGCTCGGCGCGGTCAAGACCATCATCATTGCCGATTTCGTGATGAGCCTGGACAACGTGCTGGGTGTGGCTGCGGCGGCCAAGGGTAACGTGTCGCTGCTGGTATTCGGCCTGCTGGTCAGCATCCCGCTGATTGCGTGGAGCAGCCAGGTGGTGCTGAAGCTGATCGACCGCTTCCCGCTCATCATTTACGCGGGCGGCGCACTGCTCGGTTATGTGGCGGGCGAGATGCTGGTGACCGAGGCGCTGTTTGCGGCGCTCGTCGAGGCGCATCATTATCTGCACTGGCTGGTTCCGCTGGTGTGCGCGCTGCTGGTGGTGGCGCTCGGCAAATGGCTGGCGTTGCGCATGGCGGTTGCCGCGCCGGTGGTCGATCTGGTGGAAGAGACGGTGGACAACAAATCGCAGAGGGGGGAATGATGAAGATACTGATTCCGGTGGATGGCTCGGCCAATGCACTGCGCGCGGTCGAATACGTGATCGGGAATATCGCTACGCTGAAGGAACGGCCGCAACTGCTGTTGCTGAACGTACAGTGGAATGTGGCGACCGGCAACGTCAAGCTGTTCATCAACCAGCAAACCATCGACGACTATTACCGCGAGCAGGGCACGGCTGCGCTGCAGCAGGCGCGCGCCGCGCTGGATGCCGCCGCCTTGCCTTACCACTACCACATCAGCGTCGGCACGCCGGCGGAGGCGATCGTGCAATATGCCAGGGAGCAGAGGGCCGACCAGATCGTGATGGGCCGGCAGGGGCAGGGCGGCCTGCAGACATTGCTGCTGGGGTCGGTGGTAAACAAGGTACTGCACCTCGCGAGCTGTCCGGTATTGCTGATCAAATGAAGAAGCCCGTTTGCGTAAATCCGCTATAAATCAAAAGGATTATGGTGTGTTGTTGAGAAATACCTTAATATCCGCGGTGTAACCTGCTTGACGATGGGCATCGGGGAGTGGCAATGAACAAGTGGTCGTTCTGGAAAAAGGACTGGTTCGTCGGTCTGCTGGTCGCGCTGGTGTTCATGCTGGGCGCAAACAGCGACCTGATGCAAAGCCTGGAGCGCAAGGCCTATGACCTGGGGGTGCTGGCCTCGTCGCGCACGCCGAGCGACAGGATCGCGGTGATCGCGATCGATGAGCAGAGCATCGCCAATCTGGGCCGCTGGCCGTGGCCGCGCGAGATTCACGCCAGGATGGTGGACATCCTCGCGGCGGGCCACGCCAAGGTGATCGGCCATACCGCCTTCTTCTTCGAGCCACAGGTCGATGCGGGACTCGCCTACATCCACAAGATTGCCGGCCTGCTCGGCAAGTCTTCCCTCCTGGAAGATGCCGGCCCGGAAATCATGGCGGACCTCGCGGCTCCGGCAAGCGCAGTGAATCACGCCAGCGCGGTGAGTGCAGCAAGTGCGATGAGCCCGGCGAGCATCATGGCCGTTCCTGCAGGCACCATGGAGCCTTCGCCGCTCGATGCGCTGCTGCTGGAGGCGGCAAAAAATCTCGATAACGACAAGAAGCTCAGCGAGAGCATGGCCAGGGCCAACGATGTGCTGCTCGCGATGTTTTTCGAACTGGGCGAGCCGCAGGGCAAGCCCAATCAGGCCTTGCCCGACTATGTGCTGCGCAACAGGCTCGAAAACGTGAAGGATGCTTCCGGCTCCGGCGCCCAGCCGCTGCCTTCGCGGAGCGTGCTGGCGCCGATCCCGGCGCTGGGCGGCAAGGCATTGGCCATCGGACACCTGAACAGCTTCCCGGACGTGGACGGTGCGGTGCGCACCGAGCCGCTGGTGGTGGGCTATTACGACCAGTATTACCCCTCGCTGTCGCTGATGCTGGCGGCTAAAAGCCTCAATCTCGAGCCCAGGGATATTCTGGTCAGCCTCGGAGGGGGCGTGCAGTTGGGCAACCATAAAATCGCCACCGACCCGGCCTTGCAGATGCACACTTATTTCTACAAGGATAGGGACGGCCGGCCGGCCTTTCCGGTGGATTCCTTCTACGACGTGTTCACCGGCAAAATTCCGGCGGAAAAATACCGCGACAAGATCGTGCTGATCGGCGCATCGGCAGCGGGTGTGGGCACCCTGCAAGTGACGCCGGTTTCTGCGGGCATGGCACCCGCGCTGATCCTGGCGCATTCGGTGTCCAGCATCCTCAAGGGGGATTATTTCGTGGCACCCGCCTGGGGGGCGATGGCGGAAATCGGCGTGTTCCTGCTGGTCGCGCTATACCTCATCCTGTTGCTGCCGCGCCTGAGCGCGGCGATCGGCGCGGCGGTCACCGCAGCACTGCTCGTGGCACTGCTGACCACGCATTTCGTACTGATGACGACGCAGGCGCTGTGGCTGCAACTGATGCTGCCTGCGACCCTGCTGCTCGCCGGCCACCTGCTGCTCACGACCAAGCGCCACCTGTTGACGGAGAAGGGCAAACAGAAGTCCGACGCCGAATCCGCAGAGAGCAACCGCATGCTGGGCCTGGCCTTCCAGGGGCAGGGGCAACTGGACATCGCTTTCGACAAGTTCCGCAAGGTGCCGATGGACGACAGCCTGATGGAGGTGCTCTACAACCTCGGGCTCGATTTCGAGCGCAAGCGCCAGTTCAACAAGGCCGAGTCGGTGTTCAGGTACATGGCGGAGTACAACCCGAAATTCCGCGATTTGGAGCAGCGCCTGACGCAGGTGCACGCGATGTCCGAAACCGTCATGCTGGGCGGCGGCGGGGGCGGGCGCACCAACGCCAGCACCATGGTGCTGGACAAGGCGGGCGTGTCCAAGCCGATGCTGGGGCGCTACGAGATCGAGAAGGAACTCGGCAAGGGCGCGATGGGCGTGGTGTATTACGGCAAGGACCCCAAGATCGGCCGCGTGGTGGCGATCAAGACCATGGCGCTGGCGCAGGAGTTCGAGCCGGACGAATTGCAGGACGTGAAGGAGCGCTTCTTCCGCGAGGCCGAGACGGCCGGGCGCCTCAACCATCCCAACATCGTGTCCATCTATGACGCAGGCGAGGAGCACGACCTGGCCTACATCGCGATGGAATTCCTCAAGGGCAAGGATCTGGTACCGTTCACCAAACCGGACAACCTGCTGCCCTTGCCACGGATGATGAGCATCGTCGCCCGCGTCGCCGACGCGCTGGATTATGCGCACAAACAGAACGTGGTGCACCGCGACATCAAGCCGGCCAATATCATGTACGACCCCGAGACAGATACGCCCAAAGTGACCGACTTCGGCATTGCGCGCATCACCGATTCCTCCAAGACCAAGACCGGCATGGTGCTGGGCACGCCCTCCTACATGTCGCCGGAACAGCTGGCGGGCAGGAAGATCGAGGGGCATTCCGATCTGTTCTCGTTGGGGGTGAGTTTGTACCAACTGGCTTGTGGTAAGCTTCCGTTCGAGGGGGACTCGATGGCGCAGCTGATGTATCGCATCGCCAACGAACCGCATACCGATATTCTGGGCATCCGGCCGGATTTGCCGCCGTGCCTGGTGGACATCATCAACAAGTCACTGGCCAAGCAGATCGAAAACCGCTATGCGAACGGCGCTGAAATGGCCGAAGCGCTGCGCCGGTGTGCAGCCGGCTTGCAGGGGTGAACTATGAAAATGGAAGACGCGCTTGAAATAGTCAGTCGGACCGATCCGGGCATGGTGCGCGCGCACAACGAAGACAGCGTCGCGCAGGAGTTGGCCTGCGGCCTGGTCGTGCTGGCGGACGGCATGGGCGGCTACAATGCCGGCGAGGTGGCGAGCGGTATCGCCGTTTCGGTCGTCGCGACGGAAATCTGCCAGCACCTGCAGAATGCCAGCCCGACGGATCGCGATGAGGCCAGCGGTGAGGAACTGGGGGTGGTGCTGTTGCGCGACAATATCCGGCGCGCGAATGCCTCGATTTACCATGCCGCGCAGAGCCAGCCGCAATATGCGGGAATGGGCACGACCATCGTTACCGGCCTGTTCTACGATAACCGCGTGGTGGTCGGACATGTGGGGGATTCGCGCATGTACCGCTTGCGCGGCGAGGAGCTCAAGACGATTACCCGCGACCATTCCCTGCTGCAGGAACAGATCGACGGCGGGATGATCAGCGTCGAGGATGCGCGCCTGTCCAAGAACAAGAATCTGGTGACGCGTGCGGTCGGGATCGACGCCGAGGTGGTGCCGGAAATCCATGTGCACGACGTGCTGGTCGGGGACATTTACCTGCTGTGTTCGGACGGCCTGAACGACATGGTGGAAGACGAGGATATCCAGTCGACGCTGTATGCGATGCAGGGCAACCTGCCGCTGGCTGCGGGGCAATTGATCCAGCTGGCGAACGACAACGGCGGCCGCGACAATGTTTCGGTGATCCTGGTAAAGATAAACGGCGAATTTGCCGCGCCGCGCGGCTTGTTGGCAAAGCTGTTCAATTGTTTCAAAAAATAATCGGCTCAAAATCTGGAAGGGCACAACTATGGCTGCAAAACTGATACTCAGCATGGATGGGGTGGTAATCAAGGAATACCCCCTGAACAAGGAGCGCATGACCATCGGGCGCAAGGCGCATAACGATATCGTCATCGACAACCTCGCGGTGAGCGGCGAGCATGCCGCGATCGTCACCATCCTGCACGACTCCTTCCTCGAAGACCTGGACAGCACCAACGGGCTGGAAGTGAACGGTGTGCCGACCAAGAAGCATTTTCTGCAAAACAACGATCTGGTAGACATCGGCAAATACCGCCTGAAGTACGTCAACGACCAGGCCGGGCAGGTGAATGCCGCCGATTTCGAGAAGACCATGGTGTTGCGCGCGCCGGTGAAGCAGGCTGCCGCTGGCGCCGAGACGGGCAATTCGACCATAAGCATGAGGGCGCCGAGCGGTCCGGCTGCCAAACCTGCGCCAGAGTTGGAGAAAACCGGCAAATTCGAGGCGCCTCAACCTGCCGCACCGCTCGCCAAGCCGGTTGTCCAGCCTGTTCCTCAGCCCGTTGCCCAGCCGGTAGCGGCCGCTGCAGCTGCCTCCGCACCACAGGCTGCAGCGGTGCAAATCCTGACCGGCCCCAACGCCGGAAAGGAACTGGAGCTGGTCAAGAACCTCACCACGCTGGGCAAACCCGGGGTGCAGGTGGCCGTCCTGACGCGCCGCCCGCATGGCTACTTCATCACCCACGTGGAGGGCGCAAGCCATCCAATGGTGAATGGCGTATCGCTGAGCGACCAGCCGCACCAGCTTAACGATCACGATGTGATCGAGTTGGCCGGGGTGAAAATGGAATTCTATTTCAAGGAATAACAGCCAAGGGCGGCAGACAAATGACTGAATATGGTGTGCCGCCATGCGGCATGTTTTTCAGGGATGCGGCGCGGCTGCGTTCATGCTCCTGTCTTTTGACGCCCGTACTCTCCTAAGGGCCGCGGCGTGAAAAAAAACGCAATCCTGATCGGGCTGGGTCTGCTGATAGTCTTGTTTTTTGCGGGCAATGCCGCGAATTTCTACCGGCTGAATTTTGTCGACAGGCTGTCTGCCATCCTCTACGACTACCGTTTGCAGTTGACCATGCCGCGGACGGTGGACGACCGCATCGTCATTCTCGATATCGACGAGAAGAGCCTCAAGGAGGAGGGCCGCTGGCCGTGGAGCCGGGACCGCCTCAGCCTGCTGATGGACAAGCTGTTCGACAGACACAACGTCGCGGTAGTCGGCTTCGACGTGGTTTTCGCCGAAAAGGACGAGAGCTCGGGGCTCAAGGTATTGAAGAAAATCGGGCAGGAGCAACTCAAGGGAGATGCGCAATTTCAGGCCACCTTGGCACAGATCCAGCCGCAACTCGAATACGACAGCCTGTTCGCCGGCGAAATCAAAAACCGCAACGTGGTGCTGGGCTACTACCTGACCAGCCAGAAGGGCGGCAACATATCCGGGGCCTTGCCCGAGCCGGTGTTTCCGGCGGGCACGTTCAAGGGCAGGCCGATCGGATTTACGACATGGAGCGGTTACGGCGCAAATCTTCCCGAGTTGCAGAAGGCGGCCGCAAGTGCCGGACACTTTAATCCGCTGGTTGATGCCGACGGCGTGGTGCGCCGCGTGCCGATGGTCGCAGAGTTTGGCGGCAACTATTACGAATCCCTTTCCTTGGCAATGGTGCGCACCCTGCTTGGCCAGCCCGCACTGTTGCCGGGTTTTGCCGAGGGCAAGACCAACGGCTATGGCGGCCTGGAGTGGCTGGAACTGGACAGTGTCGCCGGCAGGCTGAAAATCCCGGTGGATGACGAAGTGGCCACCTTTGTGCCGTACCGCGGCAGGCAGGGAAGCTTCCGCTACATTTCGATTGCGGACGTGCTGCACGACCGCGTCGACATCGCCCAGCTCAAGAACAAGATCGTGCTGGTAGGCACCACCGCTCCCGGGCTGATGGATATGCGCGCCACGCCGGTAGCTGAGGTCTATCCGGGGGTGGAAGTCCACGCCAACATGATTTCCGGCATTCTCGACCAGAACCTGAAGGAGCACCCGGCTTATATGGTCGGCGCCGAGGTGGTCTGGCTGCTGCTCATGGGCATCGCGCTGAGTATCCTGCTGCCGCAGATGAGCCCCGCCAGGGCAATCTTGGTCTCGGTATTCATGTTTGCCGTTACGCTGGGCATGAGCCTGGCCATCTGGCACTACGGGGCGTTGCTGTTCCCGGTGGCGAGCAGCTTGCTGATGATTGCCCTGATCTTCGCACTGGACATGTCCTACGGCTACTTCGTCGAGTCGCGCACCAAACGCCAGATTACTGGCCTGTTCGGTCAATACGTGCCGAGCGAGTTGGTCGAGGAGATGGCCGAGCACCCGGAAAGTGTGTCGATGGAAGGTGAGAGCCGCGAGATGACCATTCTGTTTTCCGACGTGCGCGGCTTCACCACCATCTCGGAGGGACTGGACCCGAAGGAGCTGACGCTGCTGATGAACGAGTTCCTGACGCCCCTGTCCCGCGTTGTTTACAAGCATCGCGGCACCATCGACAAGTACATGGGCGACTGCATCATGGCGTTCTGGGGAGCACCCCTGCCGGATGAGAACCATGCGCGCCACGCCATCCTGGCCGGCATCGAGATGCAGGCGGCCCTGAAAGCCTTGCAGCCGCATTTCAAGGAGCGCGGCTGGCCGGAAATCCACATCGGCGTGGGCATCAACAGCGGTCGTGTCAGTGTCGGCAACATGGGCTCGGAAGTGCGCGTGGCCTACACGGTGATGGGCGACGCAGTGAATCTCGCTTCGCGCCTGGAAGGCATTACCAAGCAATACGGCGTCGGCGTGGTGGTCGGCGAAAACACCCGGAATGCCGTGACCGATTTCGTTTATCGCGAGCTTGACCATGTGCGGGTCAAAGGCAAGGACAAGCCGGTGGCGATTTACGAGCCGATCGGGCTGCTCAGCGAAGTGGGCAAGGCGCTGCAGGACGAGGTCAAGCTGTTTCATGAAGTGCGCCGCCTGTATCGCAAGCAGGATTGGGATCAGGCCGAACTGCAGCTGATGAACTTGCAGCGCATGTCGCCGGAGACAGCGCTGTATGGAATTTATACCGAGCGCATTGCCTACTTCCGCAAGAATCCCCCGCCCGCGGATTGGGACGGCGTATTCGTGTTCCAGACCAAATAGCCGGGTAACCAAGGCTGACAAGAATGATGAACTCAGGACTCTGGGGTGCAGGCGGGATTGGCTGCAATCAGCACTGTTTCGTTATGTTGCTGAGCAATCAGAAGCTCGAGTTCTAGGAGGCAGCCGATGACTTACGCGCTCGACATCAAAGTTCTGGCCGGACTGGAGCCGATTTCCACATTCGGCCCGGCGCGCTTGCGCGAGTTGCTCGATTATTGCCATATCGAAACGGTACCCCAGGGGGGCGACCCGTTCAAGGTGCATGGACTGCAAGGCCAGTCGGTCTATCTGGTGGACGGGGAGCTGGAACTGGTCTATCAGGACGGCAACAGGGTGGTGGTCGGCGCACAGTCCGAATGGGCCAAACATCCGTTGGGCAAGCGCCAGCCGTACATCGTCTCTGCTTCGGCCTTGCGCGAGAGCCATTTGCTGCGCGTCGATGACGAGTTGCTGGACCGGATGGTGACATGGGATCAATTTTCCCGGCATGATTCGGCGGAGCAGCGGGGGTTCCCCGTGTCCGGCCGTGAAGACGGTATCGATGCATCGACCAGCATCAAGCATTTGTTGAACTCCAGCATGTTTAGCGCGGACAATCTCAAAAATGGGCCGCTGGCGCATTTGCCGATGGCGAATATCAGCGCGCTGTTGCAGCGCATCGAAGCGGTTGCCGTGTGGGAGGGCGATGTCGTTATCCGCGAGGGCGACGAGGGTGATTATTATTACCTGATCGATAGCGGCCGCGCCGAGGTGACGCGCCGCGTGGGCGGCGCGGATGTGCCGCTTGCCAGCCTGAAGGCAGGCGATGTGTTCGGCGAAGAGGCGCTGGTTTCCGGCAGCAAACGCAATGCGACCGTCACGATGAAATCCAACGGAGTATTATTGCGCCTCGGGCGGCAGGATTTTCTGGCGCTGCTGCAGGAACCGCTGCTGCACAAGCTGAGCTATGAACAGGCCATGCAGGCCGTGGCGCAAGGCGCAGTGTGGCTGGACGTACGGCATCCGCCGGAGTACCGTTATGACAGGCTGCCCGGAGCGATGAATGTGCCGTTGAATGACATACGCAATGCGATCGGCGTGCTGGATCGCAGCAAGAAATACATCGCCTATTGCCAGAGCGGGCGGCGCAGCGCGGCTGCCGCATTCATCCTGGCGCAGGCAGGATATGATGTGCAGGTTCTGGATGGCGGGTTGTGGTCGGTGCCGAGGTCGGCGCAGCAGTAGCTTGGGGAAACGGGCAAGGGAGCGGGAATGAGTACAGTCATGGCGGCCAATGGTGGAGCAGGCAATGTTGGTGAAATGAGCCTTAAGCTCGAGTTCACCAAGAACCTCAATCACGTCATCAACAGGATACATGCCACCAGTAATATCGATGAAATCATGCTGGATGTCAGCAAGGACATCTGTACGCTGTTCAACGCCGACCGGCTGACCATCTATGTGGTGGGCGAAGACAATGCCTCGCTGATCTCCAAGGTCAAGACCGGCCTGAATTCCTTCAAGGATCTCAAACTGCCGATTGCGGAGCAGAGCGTTGCCGGTTATGCGGCAATGCACAAAAGATTGCTCAACATCAAGGATGTCTACGACGTGCAGGAACTGGCCGGTTACAGCCCGCACCTGCGTTTCCTGCAGGAAGTGGACAAACGCACCGGCTACCGCACCAAGCAGATGCTGGTTGCTCCGATCCTGGATAGCGGCGGCGATCTGGTCGGCGTCATCCAGGTCATCAACAACAAGGCCGGCGCTCCTTTTGCGGCGATGGTCGAAGAAGGCGTCCAGGAACTGGCGCAGAGCATGGCGGTGGCCTTGCGCCAGCGTCAGCAGATCGCCACGGTCAAGACCAAATATGACTTTCTGGTGGCCGATGCGGTGCTTTCCGTGGCGGAATTCGAATTGGCGACCCGCACCGCCCGCCGCAAGGGGATCGACATCGAGGAAGTGCTGATCGATGAGTTTCAGGTTACAGCAGCCGCGCTGGGCAAGGCGTTGTCCACCTTCTTCGGCGTCCCTTACGAACCCTACAAGGCGGATCGCATCAAGCCGGCCGATTTGCTGAAAAACCTGAAGCGGGAGTACGTGGAAAGCAGCCACTGGATTCCGATCGAGGAAACCCAGGAGGGGCTGATCATCCTGACCACCGATCCGGAGCGCATCCAGGCCTCGCGGGTGGTCAACAATATATTCCCCAAGAACCGGCTGGTCTATAAGGTCTGCTCGCAGCGTGAATTCAAGCAGACACTGGATTCGTTCTATGGCGGAGGAGGCTCGTCCGATGCCACCGGCGGCTTCGCCATGGACGAGTCCTCGATGGACGACCTGCTGTCCAGCCTCGGCGGGGACGATGAGGAGAGTGCCGGTGTCAGCCAGGACGATGTCAGTGCCGCGGCCGACAACGAACTGGTCAAGCTGGTCAACAAGATTATCGTGGACAGCTACCGCATGGGGGCCTCGGACATCCATATCGAGCCGGGGCCGGGCAAGATGAAAACCCAGATTCGCGTGCGCAAGGACGGTTCGCTGCTCAATTACATCGAGGTGCCCGCCACCTACCGCAACGCGCTGGTGACGCGCCTCAAGATTATGTGTGACCTGGATATTTCCGAGAAGCGCAAGCCGCAGGACGGCAAAATCAAGTTCAAGAAATTCGGCCCGCTGGACATCGAGTTGCGCGTCGCGACCATCCCGTCGCAGGGCGGGGTCGAAGACGTGGTGATGCGTATTCTCGCCTCCGGCGAGCCGCTGCCGCTGGAAAAGATGGGCTTCTCGGCGCGCAACAACGAATTGATTAAGGCGACGGTTAGCAAGCCGTACGGCCTGTTCTTCGTCTGCGGGCCGACCGGCTCCGGCAAGACGACCACGCTGCACTCCATTCTCAAATTCATCAATACGCCCGACACCAAGATATGGACGGCCGAAGACCCGGTGGAAATCACCCAGAAGGGCTTGCGCCAGGTGCAGATCAACAAGAAGGCGGGGCTGGACTTTGCGACCATCATGCGCGCCTTCCTGCGCGCCGACCCGGACGTGATCATGGTCGGCGAAATGCGCGACAAGGAAACCGTGTCCATCGGCATCGAGGCCTCGCTCACCGGCCACCTGGTGTTTGCCACCCTGCATACCAACAGCGCGCCGGAATCCATCATCCGCCTGCTGGACATGGGGATGGACCCGTTCAACTTTGCCGATGCGCTGCTGGGCATCCTGGCGCAACGCCTGGCGAAGCGCCTGTGCGGCGAGTGCAAGAAGCCGCATATCGCAAATCCTGACGAAATAAAGGCCATGCTTACTGAATACAGTAATGAGTTGACCAACACTGCAACCTGGAAAAAGGATCCGGCTGCCGCGACCAAGGCGCTATATGAAGAATGGGTCAAGCTGTTCGCCAACGACAAAAAAGAATTTACGCTTTACGAGCCAGTCGGCTGCGACAAATGTACCGGCACCGGTTACCGCGGCCGCGTCGGCCTGCACGAGTTGCTGATCGGCACCGATCCGGTCAAGAAGGCGATTCAGGAGCATGCGCGCGTCGCCGAACTGCTGGCCATCGCCCTCGAAGAAGGCATGCACACCCTGAAGCAGGACGGGATGGAAAAGGTGTTGCAGGGTATCACCGACATGCACCAGATACGCGCAGTCTGTATCAAGTAGGGGCGCATCATGGATTCCACGGAGCACTTGCTGCATCGCCTCAAGGAACTCAACGAGATCGGCATCGCGCTGTCGCAGCAGCACAACATCAACAGCCTGCTGGAAACGATCCTGGAGGCGGCCAAGCGCATTACCAATGCCGATGCAGGCACACTTTATCTGCATGAGCCGGAGCAGCGCGTGTTGCGTTTCGAGATCATGCGCACCGATTCGTTGAACATCGCGATGGGCGGCACCAGTGGGGTGCCGATCACCTTCTACCCTATCCACCTCTATGACAAAGAGGACAAGCCCATCCACTCGATGGTGGTGACCCACTCGGCGCTCAGTGGCGAGACGGTCAACATCCCCGACGCCTATGCGGCGGAAGGCTACGATTTTTCCGGCACCAAGAAATTCGACGCCAAGACCGGCTACCGCTCGCAGTCCTTCCTGGCCGTGCCGATGCGCAACCACGAGAACGAGATCATCGGAGTGCTGCAACTCATCAACGCGCAGGACCGCGAGAGCGGAGCGGTCGTTCCGTTTTCGGGTGACGACCAGCAATTGCTGGAATCGCTCGCCTCGCAGGCCGCCATTGCGCTCACCAACCGCCGCCTGATCGAGCAACTGGAAGAGCTGTTCGAATCGTTCATTCAGCTCATCAACACCGCGATCGACGACAAATCCCCCTACACCGGCGGGCATTGCGCGCGCGTGCCGGTGCTGACCATGATGCTGGCCGAGGCGGTCAACCGCACCAGCAGCGGCCCGCTTGGGGATTTCGTGATGAGCGAGAAAGACCGGCATGAACTGAAAATTGCCGGCCTGCTGCACGACTGCGGCAAGATCACCACGCCGGTGCATGTGGTGGACAAGTCGACCAAGCTGCAGACCCTGTTTGACCGCATTCATCTGGTGGACACGCGCTTCGAGGTGCTCAAACGCGATGCGGAGGTCGCCATGCTGCGCACTCTCTCGGAAGGCAAAGGAAACGAGGAAGCCGTCCGTGCCGAATACGCGGCGCGCATCCGGCAGCTCGACGATGACCGGGAATTTCTGCGCTACTGCAACATCGGCGGCGAGGCCATGTCGGACGAGGCGCAGCAGCGCGTGCGACGGATTGCCGCCTACCAGTGGCGTGGCGTTGATGGAGAAACCGGAAATTTCCTGAGCGAGGACGAGGTCGAGAATCTTAACATCCGTGCAGGCACCTTGACTGCGGCGGAGCGCGAGATCATCAACCACCATATCGTCGTCACCATCAAGATGCTGGAGTCCCTGCCGTGGCCGAGACACCTCAAGAATGTCTCGGAATATGCCGGCGGCCATCACGAGCGCATGGATGGCAAGGGCTATCCGCGCGGGCTGACCCGTGAGCAGATGTCGGTACAGGCGCGCATGATGGGCATCGCCGATATTTTCGAGGCGCTCACCGCCAAAGACAGACCCTACAAGCTTGGCAAGACACTGACCGAGTCGCTGACCATACTCGGGAAACTCAAACTGGCCGGCCATATCGACCCAGACCTGTTCGACATCTTCATTCGCGAAAAAGTCTATCTTGATTACGCCAAACAGTTCCTGGCGCCCGAGCAGATCGACGACGTGGACTTGAGCGGGATTCCGGGTGTGAATCTGAACGCATAGGCACAAAAAATCCGCCAAATCTGCGAGGGTGGTTTGTGGCGAATCGAACGAGGCACGAATTAGTCGAGATATAACTGCCCAAAAATGTCAGTATGGTGACAAATTATCGACGATTGATGATAAGATTATAATATGGGTAAGCAATTAAAAATATTTAATAAACAATGTATTATTGTTTTGGCATGACTATTGCTGATTAAATGGCGACACACATTCTGGTGTGTTTTCCTAAGGAGACTCAAACATGAAACAAATTCAAAAAGGTTTTACCTTGATCGAATTGATGATCGTGGTGGCGATTATCGGCATTCTGGCTGCGGTGGCGATCCCTGCGTATCAGGACTACATCACCAAAGCCAAGGTATCCAAGGTGGCTGCAGCGGTAGAGTCCATCAAACTGGCTGTTGCTCAGTACGCCCAGGAGAACGGCGGAGCGGTATCCTTCGATGCAATCGATGCATGGACCTCGATCGGAACAGGCACTCCAAGCACCACCACCGAAGTGACCAGCATCCAGATGGGTACCAACGGTGTCATCATCGCGAACGTTCCCGCTTCCGTTGCGGGCACCGCATGTAACATCCGTTTCACGCCTACCTTCGGCACGACAGCTACGACTTGGGCTGCAACGACTACTACGGGTGCGGTCGGCGGAGCAACGCCAACCAATAATACGGCTTGCCCGACTGTAGTTCAAAACATCATTGCTAAATGGATCTGATTCTCTGTGTAGTGATTTAGGAACAGATGGCCCCTCTCCGGAGGGGCATTTTTTTGGCGAAGAGGAGTGGGGATGATTTTGCGGCGAGGTGAGGGAGCATCGTTCGGGTGGCTCCGTCCCGCAGTGTTGTTGTTACTTGCGGGAGTGCTCTATCTGCCATTCCTGGGTAATCCTCTTATCTTCGATGACCTTGGCCTGTTCGGGCCGATCGGATCGCATGCCGGGTTGGGCACGCTCCTCAATCTGCGCGGCCTGCCCTACTTCACGTTCGGTGCGACATGGGTCTTCTTCGGGGAGAGTCTCCCCGTATACAGGGTGCAGAACTTGTTGCTGCATACCCTGAATACTTGGTTGGTATGGCGGTTGTTGATTCTATGGGGCGAACTGTTCCTGAAAGACGTAGGATACCGGGCCAGATTTTCGGTCGGCGCTTTTGGGGCTGCCGCCATCTTTGCAGTTCATCCTCTCGCAGTGTATGGGGCGGGATATCTGGTTCAGCGTAGCATCCTCATGGCGACCCTGTTCACCTTGCTCATGCAACTGGCCTATCTTCGCGGCATCACCGAACACAACAAGAGGTACCTAGTGCTGGCGGTCCTGGCCTATCTCTTCTCGGTGTTCAGTAAAGAGCACAGCCTGATGGCGCCTGCGATCCTTCTGCCGTTGACTTGGCTGCTGAGAGGAAGGAATGAGCATTCGCTGCGTGCCCTATCCTTCACTTGGATGGGGTTCTTCTTTGTCGCGCTGCTGGTGGTGTTACGCATAAAGGGTATTTTGGGTCAGCCTTACGAGCCTGATGCGACCCCTTTATTCTTGAAGCTGGCACTGCCGGCGGATGTGCAGCAACTTCACTTGTTGAGCGTGCTCACGCAGTCGGGACTGTTCTTTAAGTATGCTTTCCTCATGTTGATACCCAATCCCGTGTGGATGTCGATCGACATGCGGGAGGTGTTCATGCTGACGTGGAAGGAGTGGGCTAGCTGGGTGGGGTTAACGGCGTTTGTTGCATACGGAGTGTTTGCACTGAGGAGCCTGCTGAAGGGAGGGAGATTGGGGCTGCTTGGTTTGGCGCTGCTTTATCCCTGGTGTCATTTCATGGTGGAGTTCTCCAGTATCCGCGTACAGGAGGTGTTCGTCCTGTATCGGGCGTATCTGTGGTTGCCCGGTTATATGTTGATTTTTGCCCTGCTGTTAAGTGCATTGTCTGTCCGGAGGCAGGCCATTCTTTGCGGCTTGGCTGTGCTGGTGATGATTCCGTTGGCGTGGGACCGGTTGCAGGTCTTTTCGGAGGAGTTCAGAGTCTGGGACGATGCGGCCCGGTTGCTTCACGGTGAAGACAGGCTTGGTTCAGCACGTATCTATTACGGGAGGGCGCGAGCTTCCGCGGCCAATAAGAACTGGGAATCGGCAATCGAGGACTATAAGAAGGCGCTTTCTATCGATCCAACAAAAGCTCAAATCGCAATGGCGTTGTCGTCAGCTTATTTTGGCGCCGGGAGATATCCTGAGGCGTTGGCCGAGATAGACAGGGTGATCGAGACCGATCCGGATAATCCCAAAGCGCATTACAACAAAGGAGTTCTCTACAGGAAGCTGGGCGATCCAAGAGCCGCTGGAGAGATGCAAAAAAGTTGCGATCTTGGTGCCGTGGTGGCTTGTGCGACCGTTGTTTTCACTAATATTAAAAAACAACACATTGATCCAATGAAGAAATAAATATTCAGAAACCGCAGGGACACGGTTTTCACCTCCCCATCCCGACAAAGCGTTATTGCCAATCGGTTACTTTTTACCAGGCGCTCCCAACATTTCGCGCAATTCCCGCAAATCACTTTCTATCATTGAAAGCTGGTAGAAGCTTCCGCCCACCTGTTTCGCCAGTTCAAGTTGATCGATCGCGGCGTAGAGGTTGCCCTGCCAGGCGTAGCTGTAGGCCTGCGCCTGGTGTTGCTCGAAGCGCTTGCCGAGCATGGCGTAACTGCGCGCCTGCAGGTCATATAGCGTCGTATCGCTGGGGTGGCGGGTGAGCTGTTCGGTGAGCAGCTTGACGGCGGTTTCCGCCTGGTTGCTGTTCAGCAGCAGGTCGGCATAGTCGTAAATCAGGGCGCGGTGCTGAGGGAAAGTTTGTACGGCAGCCCGGTAAAATGCCAAAGCGGAGGCATCATTTTTTTCGGTGCGCTTCACCTGGCCGGTGAGGGTTTCTACCATCGGGTTCTGCCTGGCCATCGGATCACTCTGGATCTGTTTGTGCAATGCCGCCAGTTCTTCGGCGGCGCGGCCGGTTTCGTTGTTGCGCAGCAATGCGCTTACCAGACCATAGCGTTGCGCAATCGGGTTGCCGTGTTTCTGTGCGCCCAGCGCGTCGCTGAAATAGGCGATGGCATCCGGCGCAGTCTTTTGCGCAGCGATAAGCTTCGCGCGCACCAGCTGGAAATCCAGGCTGTCCGGGATCAGGCGGTAAGGCTGTTTCTGAACGCGGTTCCCGATGTCGGCGACGCGCTCGCTGGTGATCGGGTGGGTGCGCAGGTAGCTTGGTGCATTCCCCTCCAGCAGGCGGGTGGCTTTCTGCAGCCGGTCCAGGAATTCCGGCATGGCGTGGATGCTGAAGTTCGACTTTTGCAGAATCTCCAAACCGATGCGGTCTGCTTCCTCTTCATGGGCGCGGGTGTAATCCAGTTGTTTCTGGATGGCGCGCGCCTGCATGCCGGCAAGCGCCGCCTGGGAGGCTTGCGAGTTGCTGCGCGCGGCGAGAATGGCGATGGCGATCGCGGCCATCGAGGCCAGGCTGTCGCCTTGCTGTCCGGCCACCATGCGCGCCAGGTGGTGTTGCGTGACATGGGCAATTTCGTGGCTGAGCACCGCAGCCAGTTCAGATTCGCTCTGGGCGGTCAGCAGCAAACCGCTGTTTACGCCGATGAAACCGCCCGGGAGCGCGAAGGCGTTGATGTTGTAATCGGCGAGCGCAAAGAACTCGAAGCCCAGGCTGGGCTCGGCGCTGTTTTCGACCAGCTTCTGGCCTAGCCGGTTGAGGTAATCATTGATTTCCGGGTCGTCGAGATATTGCTTGCCGGCGCGGATCTGCATCACGCTTTGCTGGCCGATCTGGCGCTCCTGCAGCGGGGTGAGGATGGTCTGCGAGACATCGCCCAGGTCGGGCAGGCCTTCGCCCATGGCGCAGGGCGAAAAACACAGCAACAGCAGCGGAATCAGTTTTCTCATGATTACTATGATAGTTGTTTTTGCTTCCGGTTCACACCTCTCGGGGAACAGGGTATTGCGGCAGAGCGTCTCGGGATGGACAGTGCGGCGCAAAGCACGCAGAATTGCGCTGTTTCCGGCCAAACGATGCGAATGGACAAGATCGGCAAATACGAAATCGAGCGCGAACTCGGCAGCGGGGCGACCAGCACCGTGTATCTGGCCACAGATACCTTCAGCAGGCAGCAGGTTGCCATCAAGCTGTTCGACCTGGAGAGCCTGCGCGACCCAGCCAGCGCCAAGGTCTACCGCAAGCTGCTGATGACGGAAGCCTCGCTGGCGGGCAAGCTGTCCCACCCGCATATCGCGAAGATCCTCGATGCGGTGATGGAGGGCGATCTCAATTACATGGTGATGGAATACGTCGAGGGCAGCACGCTCGAGCGGTACGCCGAGGTGGACAACCTGCTGCCGATCAGCGCGATCGCGGAAATCACCTACAAATGCTGCAAGGCGCTCGAATACGCGCAGTATCAGGGGGTAATCCACCGCGACATCAAGCCGGCCAACATCCTCCTGCAGGGCGAAACCAATATCAAGATTTCCGATTTCGGCGCGGCGGTCATCCAGAACCAGCAGACCACCCAGGTCAGCGGGGTGGGCTCGCCGGCCTATATGTCGCCCGAGCAGGTCAAGGAATTGCCGCTGACGCACCAGACCGATATCTATTCGCTGGGTGTGGTGATGTACAAGCTGCTCACCGGCAAGCTGCCCTTCGATGCGAGCAACAACTTCAGCATGATTTACCAGATACTCAACATCGAGCCGCCGCCGCCCAGCGTGTTCCGCCCGGAAGTGCCAGAGGAGCTGGATGCGATCGTGTGGCGCGCCATGGAGAAGGATACGGCCAGGCGCTATCAGGCCTGGGATGAATTTGCGCGCGATCTGGTCGGGTTTTTCAGCCATGTGACGGCAGTGCGGGAAGAGATCTTCGATACCGAAAAATTCGACACCCTGCGCGGCCTCGCATTCTTCAAAAATTTCAGCGACGTGGAACTTTGGGAGGTGTTGCGCATCAGTGACTGGCGCAGAGTTCAGGAAGCGGAATATATCCTGCACGATGGCGAAAGCGGGCGCGCCTTTTACATCCTGGCGCAGGGTACGGTGCGCGTGGTCAAGCAGGGCAGGCTGTTGAGTTTGCTGCATCGCGGCGACTGTTTCGGCGAAATGGCGCACCTCTCCGAGCATGAATTTGTACGCAGCACCGACGTGATCGCCAAGAGCGATACGGTGCTGATCGAAATCAACCCGGACGTGCTGGTGCGCGCTTCGACGGGATGTCGCTTCCAGTTCGGCGATGCATTTTTGCGCATGCTGGTAAGGCGGCTTGCGGTGGCGAACAAGCGCATCTCGCATCTGCTGGCGGATCAGGATCAAACAGAAAGGGAATAGGCAATGTCAGGTTTCAAAAACATCAGCGTCGCCGAGCTCGAAGCGATGCTGCAGCAGGGCAAGGTGCACTTGGTGGATGTGCGCACCGATGCGGAAGTGGCGCGCGGCAAAATCCCGCAGGGCATATCCCTGCCGCTGCATCTTTTGCCGATGCGGCTCGGCGAGGTGGATAAGACCAGGCCCACGGTGTTCTACTGCCAGATGGGCGGGCGCTCGGCGCAGGCCGCTGCCTTTGCCGCCGCGAATGGTTTTTTCGACGTGTACAACCTGCAGGGCGGTATCGCCGCCTGGATGCAGGCCGGTTTGCCGGTGGGGGCGTGATGGAATTCGATATGGAACTGGATGCGCGCAAGCTGAGCTGTCCGCTGCCCATCCTGCGCACCAAGAAATCCCTGTCGCAGCTGAGCGGCGGGCAGGTGCTCAGGGTGCTGGCGACCGATCCGGAATCGCCCAAGGACTTTGTGGTGTTCTGCCGCCAGACCGGCAACGAACTCCTGTCCTCGACCGAAGAGAACGGCGAATTTACGTTCCTGATCCGCCGCCGCGCTTAAGTTTCAAAAACGACTATCCACGAAAAACACGAAGGGCACGAAAGCATCACGCCGGTGATTGGTTTTTATTTCGTGAGTTTCGTGTTTTTCGTGGACTGATTAGTCCACTAACCAAGCTTATTCCGCTGTGCCTGCAGTTGCTCCAGCGTCGCGCCAAAACCCTCCATGCGCTTGCGTTCCTGCTCCACCACGGCGGCGGGCGCGCGATCTACGAAGCTGGCGTTGGACAGCTTGGCTTTCGCTTTTTCTACTTCGCCCTGCAGGCGCGCGATCTCCTTGTCCAGCCGTTCGCGTTCCGCCGCAACGTCGATCTCGATCTTGAGCATGAGGCGGAAATCGCCGGCGATCTGTACCGGAGCGTCTGAATCGGGCAGGGCATCTCCCGTCGCGGATACTTCGGAAAGTCTTGCCAGCGCCGCGAGATAAGGCGCGTAGGCTTCGATCGTATTTTTGTCACCGGCGGCAGCCAGCGGCACCTTCTGCGCCGGCGAAAGATTCATCTCGCCGCGCAGGCTGCGGCAGGCGTTGACCATGGCCTTCAGCGTCGCCACCCACGCCTCGGATTTTTCGTCGCAGCGCGCCAGGTCGGCGCGCGGATAGGCCTGCAGCATGATGCTCTCGCCGCTGCGCCCTGCGACCGGAGCGACCTTCTGCCAGAGCTCCTCGGTGATGAACGGGATCAGCGGATGGGCGAGGCGCAGGGTGGTCTCCAGCGCGCGCACCAGCGTGCGCCGCGTGGCGCGCTGCTGCGCCTCGCTGCCATTCTGCATCTGCACCTTGGCGAGTTCCACGTACCAGTCGCAGTATTCGTCCCAGACGAACTCGTAGATTGCCTTGGCCAGCAGGTCGAAACGGTAGTCGGCATAATGCCTCACCACCTCGTCCTCGACGCGCTGCAGCAGGCTGGTGATCCAGCGGTCGGCTGCAGAGAAATCAAGATAACCGCTGTGACAGGATTCCTTACCGTGCGGCTCCAGCCCGCAGTCCTTGCCCTCGCAGTTCATCAGCACGAAGCGCGTGGCGTTCCACAGCTTGTTGCAGAAGTTGCGGTAACCCTCGCAGCGCTGCATGTCGAATTTGATGTCGCGCCCCGGCGAGGCGAGGCTGGCGAAGGTGAAACGCAGGGCATCGGTGCCGAACGCGGGGATGCCGTTCGGGTATTCCTTGCGTGTGCGTTTCTCGATCTGTTCCGCCTGTTTCGGGTTCATCAGGCCGCTGGTGCGCTTCTTCACCAGGTCTTCGAGGCCGATGCCGTCGATCAGGTCGATCGGGTCGAGCACGTTGCCCTTGGACTTGGACATCTTCTGCCCTTCCGCGTCGCGGATCAGGCCATGCACGTACACATCCCGGAACGGAATCTTGCCGGTGATGTGTTTGGTCATCATCACCATGCGCGCAACCCAGAAAAAGATGATGTCGAAGCCGGTGACCAGCACCGAGGAGGGCAGGTATTGCTGCACGAACGGGTTCTGTGCGTTGAACGGTTTTCCCTCTTCCCAGCCCAGCGTGGAGAACGGCCATAGTGCGGAGGAGAACCAGGTATCGAGCACGTCCGGGTCGCGCATGAGCATGCCGGCGTAGCCCGCGTTGTCTGCCAGATGGCGCGCTTCGGCTTCATCGCGCGCGACGAACACCTCGCCGTTCACGCCGTACCACGCGGGAATCTGATGCCCCCACCAGAGTTGGCGCGAAATGCACCAGTCCTGGATGTTGTTGAGCCACTGGTTGTAGGTGTTGACCCAGTTTTCGGGGTGGAACCTGATCTCGCCGCTGGCGACGCATTCCAGCGCCTGTTCGGTGATGCTCTTACCCTCTTTACCCGGCTTGCTCATCGCGACGAACCACTGGTCGGTGAGCATCGGCTCGATCACCACGCCGGTGCGGTCGCCGCGCGGCACCTTGAGTCTGTGTTTCTCGGCCTTTTCGAACAGACCGTCTGCTTCGAGGTCGGTAACGATAGCTTTGCGTGCGTTGAATCGATCCATGCCGCGATATTTCGCCGGGGCGTGGTCGTTGATCTTCGCATCCAGTGTGAGTATGGAGATCATCGGAAGCGCATGGCGCTGCCCCACCGCATAGTCGTTGAAGTCATGCGCGGGCGTGACCTTGACCACGCCGGTGCCGAATTCCTTATCCACGTATTCGTCCGCGATGATCGGGATGTCGCGCCCGCACAGCGGCAGCGTGATCTGTTTGCCGATCAGATGCTGGTAGCGCTCGTCTTCGGGATGCACCATCACCGCGACGTCGCCGAGCATGGTCTCGGGGCGGGTGGTGGCGATGGTCAGGTGCGTGAGGCCCTTCACGCCGTCCGGCTCGGCGAGCGGGTAGCGGATATGCCACATGAAGCCGTCTTCCTCTTCCTGTGCCACTTCGAGGTCGGAGACGGCGGTGTGCAGCTTCGGGTCCCAGTTCACCAGGCGCTTGCCGCGATAGATCAGGCCTTCGTTGTACAGGCGCACGAAGGTCTCGGTGACGGTCTTGTTCAGGCCGGGATCCATCGTGAAGCGCTCGCGCGACCAGTCGGGTGAGGTGCCGAGGCGGCGCATCTGCCGGGTGATGGTGCTGCCGGAGTATTCCTTCCACTCCCAGACCTTCTCGATGAACTTCTCGCGGCCGAGGTCGTGGCGCGAGATGCCCTGCGCGTCGAGCTGGCGTTCGACGACGATCTGCGTGGCGATGCCCGCATGGTCGGTGCCGGGCTGCCACAGCGTGTTGTCGCCGCGCATGCGGTGGTAGCGCGTCAGCGCATCCATCAGGGTCTGGTTGAAGCCGTGCCCCATGTGCAGCGTGCCCGTCACGTTGGGCGGCGGCAGCTGGATGCAAAAATTGTCTGTTTTGTTGGGGTCAAGCCCGGCCTTGAAGTAGCCGGAGGATTCCCACTTGGGATACCAGCGGGATTCGATGTCTTTTGGTTCAAAACTTTTGGCGAGTTCCATGGTGTTAGGCTTCGGTGCTGCGGGAAAGGGCAGGATTATACAGGCAGTCGCGGCTCGCCCGCAGCCGGTCGATATTCTTAACTGTGGCTGTCCGAGTCGCTCAGCGCGTCGCGCAGTAGTTGGGGGAGTTCGGCCTTGAGCTCATCGACCGCCTGCTCGACGGCCTGGCGCTGCAGTTGTTCGAGCTGGAGGCTGAGTTTGTGGGTCAACGCGTTTTCCAGGTGTGCTTCGAGCCGCTGCAACAGCCGCTGCATTTCTTCGTCCGGGATGCATGAGGCGGGGGCGGATACTTCGGCAGCGGGTGTTTCCAGATCGGGCTCGGGCTGTGCTTCGGCGACGATCTCGGTGAGGGTCGGCAGATCGTCCGGTAGCGGTTCGTCCGCTACCTGGGTCAGCAGGGGCAGATTGTCCGGCAGGCTGTCGCCGGGCTGTCTGATGGAGGTCATGGTGCTTTGGACAGGTCGATATGGCTCAGTTCGTAGCCGCGGTCGCGATAGAACTTGAAGCGTTCGCGTCCGAGGCGGCTGCCCTCGGCATCGTGACTCACGATCTCGATGACGCGCTCGAAGCGGCTGAAGAACGGCACGCATTCGTCATGCAGGCTGATCAGCAGGTCGTAATGGGGAAAGCTGCCGTTGCCGCTGTTCAGCACGACGGGCATCTGCCCGGCTTCGGCGGCATCGCTGCGGCAATGCGGGATGAAGGCCGTCGCGGGATAGTGCCAGAGCAGCTTGTCCAGCGCGTCGGCGGTCGCCGGGTCGTGCGCGCTGATGATCGTGCGCACACCGCTCTGCATCGCCTTGTGGCTCAACTGGCAGGCGGTGCGCAGCTTGTCGGTGGAGCCGGTGTAGAAATCGACCTTGGTCATTGTTTCGCCGATTGCGCGCGCCGGATCAGGTACTGCGTGAGCAGCGGCACCGGGCGGCCGGTCGCGCCCTTGTCCTTGCCGGACTTGTGCGCCGTACCCGCAATGTCCAGGTGCGCCCAGCGGTAGTCCTTGGTGAAGCGCGACAGGAAGCAGGCGGCGGTGATGGTGCCGCCGGCGCGTCCGCCGATGTTTTGCATGTCGGCGAAGTTGCTGTCGAGCAGCGGCTGGTAGTCGTCCCACAGCGGCAGTTGCCAGGCGCGGTCGTGCGCGTATTCGCCCGCCTCGAGCAGTTCCTTCGCGAGCCTGTCCTCGTTGCTGAACAGGCCGCTGGCAACGTTGCCCAGCGCGATAACGCAGGCGCCGGTGAGGGTGGCTATGTCGATCACGGTGTCGGGGTCGAACTTCGCCGAGTAGGTGAGCGCGTCGCACAGGATGAGGCGGCCTTCAGCATCGGTGTTGAGTATCTCGATGGTCTGCCCGGACATGGAGGTGACGATGTCGCCCGGCTTGGTGGCCGTGCCGCTGGGCAGGTTCTCGCAAGTCGGGATCACGCCGACGACATTCAGCTTCAGCCCCATCTCGGCGATCGCCTGCATCGTGCCGAGCACGCTGGCCGCGCCGCACATGTCGTATTTCATCTCGTCCATCTCGGCGCCCGGCTTGAGCGAGATGCCGCCGGAATCGAAGGTGATGCCCTTGCCGACCAGTACGACAGGCTTCTGTTTCTTGCCGGCGCCGTGGTATTCGAGCGTGATCAGCTTGGCGGGTTGTTCGCTGCCGCGCGTGACCGAAAGGAAGGAGCCCATGCCCAGCTTCTGCATGTCTTTCTCTTCCAGCACGGTCGCCTTGAGCTTGTGCTTTTTCGCGAGGGCCCTGGCCTGTTCGGCGAGGTAGGTCGGCGTGCAGATGTTGCCCGGCAGGTTGCCCAGGTCCTTGGTCAGCTTCATGCCGTGCGCGACAGCGGCGGCCTGGTCGAGGGCCTGTTGCGCCGCAGCGTTCGGTTTCGCGGAACAGCACAGCGTGATCTTGCGCAGGGCGGACGCGTCGGCGGGCCTGCTCTTGAGCCGGTCGCTGCGGTAGGCGGATTCGGCGGCGAGCAGCACGGCCTGCCTGATCTTCCAGGCTTCGTCGCGGTCTTTCACGGCGAGGTCGGTGAGGTACAGCGCGGCATCCTTGCAGGCGGTCTTTTTCAGCGCGCCGAAGGCGGCCTGCAGCGCATCGAGGAATTGCCTGGCGCCGAATTCGGCAGCCTTGCCGAGGCCGACCAGCAACACGCGCTCGGCGGCGGCGACATCGTGCAGCATCAGCGCGCTGCCGGCCTTGCCGTCCATGTCGCCGTGCGCGATGAGGTCGCTCAGGCGATGCGCCGCAGCCTTGTCGAGAGCCTGCGCCGCCGGCGAGAGTTTTCCGCCTTCGTATACGCCAACCACCACGCAGCCGCTGCGCTGCTTCTCCGGACTGCCTTGTTTTATGCTAAATTCCACGCGTTGCTCCCTATAGTAAAGACCTGCATCTCAATGCCCGATTATCCGCAAACTTCCCGCATAAAGTCAAAGCCGGCGCGCACCGGGCTTTTTCAGCGCGCCCTGATAGGCGAGCTTGCCAGCAACGGGCTGCTGGTGTTTGCGGTGCTGCTGGGCATCGTGGTGATAAGCCAGCTGATACGCCTGCTGGGCGAGGCGGTCAGCGGCTTGATCGCGGTGGATGGCGTGCTGGCGCTGCTGGGCTTCAGCGCCATGAACTATCTCCCGGTGCTGCTTTCAATCAGCCTGTTCGTTTCCATCATCCTCACGCTGTCGCGCTGTTACCGCGACAGTGAGATGGTGGTGTGGTTCTGCTGCGGAGCCGGGCTGGGGCGCTGGATACGCCCGGTGATGCTGTATGCCTTGCCGGTGGTCGGGGTGATCGCCCTGCTCAGCCTGGTGCTGTCGCCATGGGCGCTGCAGAAGGCCGATGAATTCAAGAAAAAGCTGGAAAGCCGCGACGATGTGGCTGCCGCGACCCCGGGGTCGTTCCGAGAATCGAAACAGGCCGACCGGGTGTATTTTGTCGAGAACATGTACCCCGGGTCGAATCGCGTCAGCAATGTCTTCGTGCGCTCGGAGCAGAACGGCAAGCTCGGCACGATGGTCGCGCGGCAGGGGGTGCAGGAAACCTTGCCGAACGGGGACCGCTTCCTGGTATTGCTCAACGGCACGCGCTATGAAGGCGTGCCCGGCCAGCGCGACTACAGCATCGTCGAGTTCGAGCGCTATGCGATACGCATTGACAGTGCGCCACCCAAGCTGGCAGAGCCTTGGGCGCGCACCATGCCGACAGTGGAACTATGGCGCAACCGCACGACTTGGGATATTGCCGAACTGGAATGGCGGGTAGGGCTGCCGATCAGTGCCTTGATCCTCGCCCTGTTGGCGATCCCCTTGGGCCACGTCAATCCGCGCGCCGGCCGTTCGCTCAACCTGGTGCTTGCGATCGTGCTGTATATGCTCTACAACAATATGATCAGCGTGACCAATGCGTGGGTCGGGCAGGGCAAGTTGTCGCCTGGCGTCGGGCTGTGGGGTATCCATACGGTGATGCTGGTGATAACGGCACTGATGTTTTATCGCCGCATGACATTGTTTTCGCTGCGCAGGGTAATGGCGAAAAAGAGCCAGCCTTCCTCCGATGAACTCGGGGTAAAAGCATGAACCTGCTGACGCGTTATCTCGGCCGCGAAATCTACCTCAGCATTGCACTGGTGTTTGCAGGGCTCATCATGCTGTTCGCCTTTCTGGATTTGATCCATGAACTGAATATCATGGGGCAGGGGCAGTACCATCTGGGGTATGTACTGCTGTTCGTGATCCTGACCATCCCCGGCCATGTTTACGAACTGTTCCCGGTGGCGGTGCTGGTGGGCACGATTTTCGCGCTGGTGCAGATGGCGGCCAGTTCGGAGCTGACCGTTTATCGCTCGTCCGGAGCGTCGCTGTGGCAGATGATAGGCGCGCTGTTCAGGATTGCGCTGCCGCTGGTGGTGCTGAGTTTTATCTGCAGCGAATTCATCGCCCCGCCGAGCGAGCGGATGGCGCAGCAATTGCGCCTGAAGGCGCAGAATGCGCAGGTCTCGCTCAAGGAGTTCCGCTCCGGCGTATGGGTCAAGGATGACCGCAGCTTCGTAAATGTTAAGAGCGTGATGCCGGATACCAGTCTGCTGAACATCGACATTTACCGTTTCGACGACACCTATCACCTCGAGGCGATCACCCATGCCAAGCGTGCCAACTTTCTCGAAGAGGGGCGCTGGCAACTCGAGGAGGTGATGGAGACCCGCTTCGGCAAACAGGGAACTGCTATTGTTACAGTTCCCAGCCAGGAATGGCGTTCGGCGCTGAATCCGGGCATCCTGAGCGTGCTGCTGGTGGTGCCGGAGCAAATGTCCACCTACGGCCTGTACCAATACACCAGCCACCTGAAGGATAACCGCCAGAAAAGCACGCGCTACGAAATTGCGATGTGGAACAAGCTGGTTTATCCATTTGCATTAATGGTAATGATGCTGCTGGCGCTGCCGTTTGCGTCCTACCACCGGCGTGCGGGCGGGATAGGCGCGATGGTATTCATGGGCATCGTGCTCGGCCTGGTGTTTCATTTCGTCGGGCGGCTGTTCGCCAACCTGGGCGCGCTTAATGACTGGCAGCCATTCGCCAGCGCTACTGCGATGACGGGCCTATTCCTGTTGCTGGGGATGCTGATGCTGTGGTGGACCGAGCGGCGCTGACGGGCGTCGAAAAACTGCCAATCCCGGTCGCAAGCGATGTTCTTCAATCCCCGTCAATTGCCGCCGGAGGGTGGTGATGCAGCCGGGATGCCGCTGGCAGATTGCAGGGACTTTGCTTTCTGATCCTGCTTGATCATCTGCTTCACCTGCTCGCGTTTTTCCGCCGGCACCTTGCTGAAGGCGCGGTATTTTTCGCGGGCGGCGTTGCGTTGTTCAGGAGTGAGCTTACTCCATACCTCAAGGCGGTCGCGGAAGCGTTTCTTCTGTTCGGGAGTGAGATTCGGGTAGCGCTTGGCTGTTTTGAGCAGGCGGTGCTGCTGCTGCTCGGGCAGGCTATCCCACTGCTGCGACAAGGGGGCGAGGGCTTCATGTTGCAGGGGAGTGAGCGAGTGCCACGGTGTCGTTGCTGCGCTGGCAGGCATGCCGGTCAAGCCCAGCAACAAGAAAGCAATGATTAGTGGATTTCGCATGGATCGGAACAAGAATTAATCGACGAAGACTTCCAACGGCAGATCGTCGGTCAGGATGGCGGTATCCAGATGAGCAAGGTCATTCTCATGAGCGTGATGCCAATAGCTTATACCGCCGAAAAATATCGCCACAAGAATGATGATCATTGCCATCCACTGATGGGCGGAATGCGGCAATAGCCAGCGCATGCCGTGACCTGTGCTTAGCGCGAAAACCGGTTTGCCCTGCGACTGCCTCTCCAGCGCAACATTGCGTACCCGGCGCAGTGCGGAGGCGGTGTTGTCATCAAGCTGCTGGGCGGCACGCGTAAGCAACTGCGCAATACGCTGCGGAGCGATGTCCCGGGAATCATTTTTTTTTGGTGAATTGGTATTTGTATTCATGGCAGTTGGATCCCTTTTTTGTTGAGAGATGCGGCCAGCGCATGTACCGCGCGCGAACAGTGGGTTTTTACGCTTCCTTCGGTGCACCCCATCGCTGCGGCAGTTTCTGCCGTGTCCAGACCCTCCCAATAACGCAGCAGGAAGGCTTCACGTTGACGTGGCGGGAGTTGGCATAGCGATTCTTCAATCAGCGCGATGACCTGGGATTGCTGGAGGGAATCCTCCGGCGCAGCAGGGGCGCTCAGGTTCTCTTCATCTCTCAGGTTGTCGAGCGGATCATATTCAGTCTCTTCATTTTTTGGGGTGAACGAGGAAAACAGGGTTGTCCAGGCATTTTTGACTTTTTGCCTGCGGTAATAGTCGTGTATGGTGTTTTGCAGGATACGTTGAAACAACAGCGGCAACTCCGCGGTCGGCTTGCCGCCGTATTTCTCGGCGAGTTTGATCATCGCGTCCTGTACGATATCCAACGCGGAGTGTTCATCGCGCACGGCATATAACGCCTGCTTGTATGCGCGGCGTTCTACCATACTGAGAAATTGGGATAATTCGGTGCGGCTGGCCAGTTTGGTCGCTCCTTTCCGCGAGCGCGAATGGTAGCAAATTTTTGACGGCCAGCTTGAAAAAACTGCTGAAATAGACTCTGTCCACCGGGGGCTGGAAGGCATGAGTCTGAACCAGATGAGCATAGGGCGCTGGTACTACCGGATTGTGTGCGAATAATGCCAGCTTCAAAGCGGCTTCAGGGCGGCGGTACGATACAAACATCCCCGGCTTTGCCGGGGATGTTTGTTAATGATGATGTTTGTGGGCGTTTGGGTCGGGGGCGGTTATGGGTGCTTCTGAAACTTCCTTGAATAGCGCGTTCCATTTCTTGTTGAATTCCCCAAAGGTTGCCTGTCCGTTGTACAGCTCCGGCACAATGCTCAAAAAGAGTATATGCAGATCGACCGAGCGCTTGATTGGCTTGCTATTGACGCATAGCGATCTGGCATCGATCCAGTCGGCTATGGCCCGTTGTTGCTGTTCATTTGGGTTTGTCCTGTCATCCAGCATTTGAGGGCTTGTCACATCCTGCCCATCAAGCGCCACTTGTCTTGCAATCGAGGAAAATCGGACATCCTTTTCCAGTTTTTTCAGGCATTGCGAAGGCTCATTCTGGGTTTCCGCAAGGGAGTAACCGGAAACAAGCATAAGAACGGCCAGTAGTGTGATCCTCATAATACTTTTCTCCTTGAAGCATGGAATGTGTCTCGCGCAATTTGATTGCGCTGCCCATGGTTTGTTTCCAGAGCCTGAGTTTTAAGTGAGTCAGGTTTGTAGAGCATCATAAAAAAGCCAGCTCGAAGCTGGCTTTTAAGATAAAACCACTCAAAAAAAGGGTTTTGCTGGAATTACTTGAACGACAAGATGAAATCTACGATTGCACCGATATTTTCGTCGCTCATAGCACCTTTTTGTGGAGGCATCGGGTTATCACCCCATGCGCCTTTGGTTCCATTTATGATTCTTTTAGTCAAGTCTTCTTTCGCGGTAGCAACACCAGCGTACTTCCGCCCAATATCCTGAAAAGCTGGCCCGTATCCCTCGTAGTCCACGGCATGGCAACCCTTGCATACAGATTTTGCAAATGCCAGCTTCCCTGCTTCCACATCGGCAGCGCTTGCCTGACCGGCAAACATCAACGCTGCTGTAGCCGCTGCGATACCCACCCAAGATGCTTTCACTTTCATGACAATCTCTCCAAAGAAATTATTTTATTAAATACACCCCACACTCAGGGAGTAGGCATCCTAGCATGAGCAGAATGGCTTGAAAATCCCTTTTCCTGATATTGCTCGTAGATGCCTTAACGCCCGGAAATAAACTAATGTTGACAACTCATCGAGAATTTCTTTTTCCCCTCTTGACGGTAATGTTCTCTTTAGGCATGATGCGACAAAATGCCGCAGCAAAATAATTAAAAATACATAGCGTTTTTTCTGCAACAGAGGTTTGATTTTGTGGTGTTTGTGCTTACCCATTTTGTTGGTGTTTGCTGGCTGATGGGGCGGTGCGTGTGTTGTAGTAGTTGTAGCATTGCAGTGTGTAGTAGTTTGTTTTTAATAACCAATGAAACGGGAGAGGAATCATCATGAAAGTAAAAGGAATCATAGGGGCATTGTCTCTGGGTCTGTTGGCATTCGGCACATCGGCATCGTGGGCTGCAGATGTAGCTGCTACTGCTCCAGTATCGGTAGCCGGTGCTGTAGATATTCACCAGGATCCGACCGCTGTGGGTACGCCGGTAGGCAAGCGTGAACCGACAACACTTAAAATGGCTCTGGAAGCCGTGGAACTGGAAGGGATCCTCGATCCGGCCAAGAAAACCACATTCACTTACTGGACCTATAACAGCAAGGTGCCTGGCCCGATGCTGCGCGCCCGCGTAGGTGACACGGTTGAAATTACCTTGAGCAACAGGAAAGATAGCACAGTCACGCACAACGTTGACCTGCATGCAGTCTGGGGTCAAGGCGGCGGTGCTGCAGCGACCGTTGTTGCTCCTGGCGAAACCAAGTCGTTCGTCTTCAAGGCTATGAACCCCGGCCTGTATGTGTACCACTGCGCTACCCCCATTATTCCGCAGCATATCTCCAGCGGCATGTATGGCCTGATCCTGATCGAACCGGCTGGCGGCCTGCCGAAGGTTGACAAGGAATTCTACATGATGCAGGGTGAGATCTATACTGACGGCGCCGCCACCGGTCACCGCGCATTCGACGTGCCCAGCATGCTGGCCGAGCACCCGACCGATGTCGTGATCAACGGTTCCCGCATGGCCTTGGCCAACAGCCCGATGAAGGTCAAGGTGGGCGACAACGTCCGCGTGTTCTTCGGCGTTGGCGGTCCTAACCTGACTTCGGCCTACCATGCGATCGGCACCGTGTTTGACAAGGTCTGGAACGAAGGCACCACCGGCGCTCCGCTGCAGAACGTGCAAACTACTGTAGTACCTCCTGGTGGTTCTGCAATGGTGGAATTCAAGGCGCGCGTTCCGGCCAAATACATCTTCGTTGACCATGCGCTCTCCCGTTTTGCCAAGGGTAACGCAGCCATCATGATCGCAGAAGGTGACGAGCAGCCTAACGTTTTCCGTACCGGCAAGCTGGAAGATGCAAAGAAGAAATAAACTTTAACCGCTCCTCGCTGTAAGACGAGCGTAAACATGAAAGAGCAAGGCTTAACCGCCTTGCTCTTTTTTTGCCCGATTTGCCGGCTATTCATGCAAGCGTTTTTTCTGCTGTTTTGTAATAAATGTTGTTATTGCTTCGGTGCCGCTTGGATCACACAGGATATGGAGACTTGATGCAAGATATGCCCCCCATGGGCATCACATACCATAGCGGGTTGGAGGTGTCGGCGCAGATCGGTTTACTGGTCAGCCTGACGGCTATGTATGCTTTCATTGTGGAATCTATGGCAGTTATCGCAGCTGCTATTGATCCGGTTTTTTGCCTGCTTATTTCCCCCATGGCATTCACGGCATTTTTCAATTTCAGGAATCGCCACATCCGAACTCTTCTCAGAGAGTGTTTTGTCGTGGCACTCGGTACATTTTGCCGTACTATGTTTTGCATGGGTAAAGCGTGAGTTGCGCAGCCAGTGGCTCGTTATGGTCACGGGCGTAACTTTCCATGGAATATCCTTGTCATCGGCAATATGCGTGATTTCGTGGCACTCTCCACAATCGCTGTCCGGCTTGAACAAAATCTCTGCATTTGCATGGGCATTGCGCCTGGCGCAATCTAACGCACGTTCCAGTTGATTCTTGCCCGCCACGTCCCCGGTGCCGCACTGAAATTTTTCACCTGCAGCTATTTTGCTGATTGCCGCAGTTGCGTAATACTCGCGCAGGGCGACCATGAGTTTTTTCTCTGATCCGTGGGGTAGTTGACGCTTAGATACGGGAGGCTTGAAGTTCAGCGCATGGCATCGGGATTGTTGACAGTTCTTTTCCATGGAAATTGGCCTGAAGCGTGCACCATCCGTATCCAGCTGGTGACAATCACGGCATTCCAGCACCGTGTCGCCCTCAGGGCTGGAAATGCCTTCCTTGTCGAGATGAACTTTATGCGAAAACTTTAACCCCGATTTTTCGATGAGTTTGGCTTTGTCCTTCTGTGGAATACGTACCACATCACTGTCTTTGTGTCCCGTTTTAAAAGTCAGGCTGAATGCGGGGTGATCCTTGCTGAAGTCGCGGATGTTTGCCAGTCTGGTTTTGTCGTTCTTCTCCTTGATTTTTGCATGACATGCTACACATTGTGCGTTCAGAGTTCCCTGCCCGGATTCCCCTCTGTGCTCATGGTGGCATTCTCCGCAACGCATGTCTTTGAACGCGTTTGTGTGCAGCGCCTTGTCTTTGATATGTCTTGCCGCCGCTTTGTGGCAGTTCTCACACGCTTTGTCAGGCACCGCTTCAAATGGCGTCTGGTGGCATGAGTCGCATTTTGCGCTAATCAGCTGGTGCCCCCGGGACATCTCGCCCAATTGCCAGGATTTCTTAAGCCACGCCTGTGAGCTGGGCACCCATTTAGGTAGCGTAGGGCTCGATGCAGGGATCATGGGGAGTATCAGGAAAGCAAGCGCAATTGCACCGGCCAGCCAGAGCGTGGGCTTGCGTTTTGACAATCCGGTTCTGGATAAAGTGATAGGCGCCTGCTTTGCTGAAATATGTACATGGTCGTCCGGTAGCGGGACAACCTCCTCTATTGAGAGCGCCAGGTCGTAATTATCATTGGGCGTTTCAACAACAAGTTCGTAGGGGCCGACAAGAACATGTGTGCCCGGTGTAAATTCGGCACTCGACCTGGACGAGCCGTTAATGAAAATATCTGCACCTTCTTCTGCATCAATAAATAACTTCCCTTCATCGGAGCGGCGAATGGCTGCATGGTGAAGGTTGACCCTGTGGTCGGAAAGGGAAATTTGGCATTCAGCGGCGCGTCCGATCTGAATGACTTCGCCAGTGGCCAAGGACTCCTTGCGGACAGTTTGACCGCTCGGGTTGCGTGAAATCTGGGCAAGCAGGCAACGAATCATTGACGGTTACCAGTAATAGAATATGGCGATAACATGCACGATGAGTACTGTTAGAAATGCAACCGAAAGCGGGGCATGCAAGTAAAGCCAGAAATCCAGCCGGGCTCTGTACATTACATCCCGCCGTGCTTTCTTTACCAGAGACTCCTTGTGTGCCATGACCGAATAAAGATCATCGAAGGATTTTAGCTGATCATATTTCAGGCTTTTGCCCAGCACATGCAACTGTTGTACGGCCCTGATAGTCGGGCAGTTGCGCTGGAATGCCGTCAGTTGCTCGATAAAATTACCGCCGATACGGGTTTCTTGCCGAGCCTTAAGCACAATCGCGCAGATATCATCGGAAAACTGAAGGGACTTAACGCTCGCCTGTTTATCAAGGCTGTCAATTTCGCGCAGCAGAGCATCAAATGTGCCCACTTCACCCATATTGGCCGTCATCAAGCGTGGAAAGCGCAGATAAGCGTAGATACCGTAGCAGCCGCTGATGATTACAATCATCATCAATACATAGGCAGAAGTGTGGATGTTCCACCCGAACTGAAAACCGGTATGCAGCGTAGCCAGTACAATGAGCGCTATTCCAAGGTAGGTGTGAGCAGAAAGCCAGCCCTGAAGTGTTGCACCCTGGTGCCGTAGCTGATTCCCAGCATGTTTTCGGCGGTCTGAAGCGCCATGCTGTAGCAATGAGGCATTGGATAAGTTTCGCCGCTCGGTGCGTATGGGCGCAAAGCGCCTGCGAACCCCGTACAGAACCAGCGCCACAACAATTAATGCCGACAAAATCCCGAGCAAGTAACCCAGCCAGGAGCCTCCATAAGCGCCCATTGCGGGCTGATGGAATAAATAAGCCAATATGGCAGCAATCATCAGCAGCACGGAGATTTTAAAATACCGATAATTTTTATACTCCAGTAGGGTGTCGCGCTGCATGTTGCGGATTCCTCGAATTTGCAGTTCTATTCCAGTGTTGCGGAGCTGTCACGCATGGTCAGGGAAAGAGCTTCCGGACTGATACGCAAGGCTGCTCCGGTCGGGCATGACCGGACGCAGGCTGGACCCATTGCATTATCCTTGCATAGGTCGCACTTGATTGCTTTCTTGGGTGACGCCTCATCGGCAATGTGTTTGCTCTCATGATGGTTGGTGCCACCCAGCAGGGCTTGCCATAAACCCGGTTTCTTGAACTTCGGATTAACGGCCACCATCTGGATGGCATCGTAAGGGCAGTTATTTTTGCAATTGCCGCAGCCAATACAGCCATCTGCAATGAATACCTCGCCGTTGACCGATCTGTGAATAACATTGGGCGGGCAATCCAGCATGCAATACGGATGCTCGCAATGACGGCATGAAGCAGGCACATGGATGTGGCCGTGGGTAGGGCCGGCTTCGCGGTTAAAAAGTGAGATGCCTCCATGTGTATTTGCACAGGCGGTTTCACAGTTGTTGCAACGGATACAAAGCGAGTAATCGATCAGCAATACATCGGTTGCTTCGCCAACACCCTGCTGAATAAGAAAAGTGAATAGATTGTCCGGTTTTCCTTGAGGCTCGACGATTTTTTCTTCGTGAGCGTTTTCGCGGTAGCGCTCGGCAAAAAGATCGCGCAGGTCTGAATTGCGCTCGAGTACTGCGATAGCCACGGGGGCTTTGAGCAGAACAACCTCGGTTGCTGAAGCAGCCCGCGCTGTTGTTGAGCGCGGCTTATCTGAAATAAGCGCCATTTCGCCAAAATAGTTGCCCGTAACGACATATGACATTACATCTTCCTTCCCGCCAGCCATGCGGGAAATTATCACCGAGCCGCGCCGGATCAGATATAGCCCGTCGGCCTTGTCTCCCTGATGGAACAGGACATCTCCGGCTTTATATCGCTTGATCGTTGCGCCTTGTAGCAGATAGTTCAATTCGCTTTCCGGGAGCGTGTTGGTCAGGCAGTTGCGAACAACCCGCTTCATCGATATTTCATCGAGTTTCTGACGTACGGATTCTACGGAATTGATCAATTTAAGCATCGAGCGGCGCGGCGTTTCGATAAGCACGCAATCCGTAATTGCCTTGATTGTGGCGGATCTGCGGCGCCCGGAGATCAATCCCATTTCGCCAAAGAAATTCCCCGCTTTAATCTGGAAATAAATCTCACGGCCGTCCTTGGCCTTTACAAGAACGGCGAGCTCTCCTTCCAGAATTGAGAAGAAACTGCTGGTGTAATCGTCGTATTTGAAAATAATTTCATCCGGCTTGGGAGTCAAAATACTGCTTTCGAGCAGAAGTTCGCGCAGTTGTAATGCCGTGAGGCCGGCCAGTATAGGCGCGTTGCGCCGGATAATGGCGAGCCCTTCGTGCACTGCGCATGATGGGTCGAGACTGGAGATTTTTTGTTTTAGGAGCGGCTCATCAGCTGGCTCTATGTGGTTGCCGAGAATATATTCGATCGCCTCGTAGCCTTGATTCAACGCCTGCTTGATAAGCGGATAGCCGCCGAGCGCCCCGATAATATAGAGGCCAGGTACGTTCGATTCGTATTGTTCCGATAACTCGGGCGCCGAAGTTATATCGCTGCCGGAGAATTTCACGCCAAAGCTTTCCAGCAGTTTGCGCGGAGGGCTGGCGCCAAGGCGCGCAATAACGCGATGGCAAGCTACGCTCTCGATACCCTCGGGAGTTTTTGCAACAACCCTTAGCAGAAAACCGTTCTCCGTATCGGTATCAATATAATCAACTCTTGTATTGGCACGAGGCTCAATCTGGCCGGTCTTGATGGCGGCTTGCAGCAAGGTGAAGTTGCCTTCCTTGCAGCGGCTGAACTCTTCTTCCCGGTTGATGAGGATTACCCGATTTTGCTGTGCGAGTGCGAGAGCATTTTCCACCCCGGCGTCTCCACCACCCACAACTACGATGGTTTCGCCCTTAAACTCTTCCGGGTCATCGAGCTGGTATTGTACGTTCGGGAGATCCTGTCCCTGAACTCCAAGCTTGTGAATATTGCCCTGGAGTCCGATTGCAAGCACTACAAACTCGGCACCTATGGCCTGCCCGGAAGACAGGGCGATCTGAAAGCCGCCGCGCTCACCGGCTATTCCATTAACCTGTGCGCCCAGGCGCAGGTTGACCTTATGTTTTTGGAGGTCTTCGTACCATGTTTTGAGAATGTTTTCTCGAGTCCCGGCTGCAAATGCCATCGGGCTTCTGAGCGGCAGCACGGCAGGCTCGGCCATGACGAGCTTGCCTTTCTGGTACTTGTGAATGGTATTCGCGGGGTGCGGTGCCGCCTCCAGCAAAACATGCGAGATTCCCAGTTCGGCAGCATGTGCCGCAGCAGACAGCCCGGCCGGCCCCGCACCTATGATGGCAATCTTGAATTTTTCAGTCATTGATTAGCTGCAAGGGCAATTTGAAGCCATTTATCACTTTGATTCAAACAGACTTCGATTTTTATGGATAATTTTTGTTCCATTCAAATCTTATTAAAGGTTCATTTTGACATACATGCCGATATCCTACTGGGGCATTAAATTCGCCATATTTGATGGGGCATTGTTGACATGAATATATATCGTAAGTATATTGGTCAATACAAGTGAAAACTTGATGAAAATAAACTTAATTCCTTGGAGAGGCTTTAAAAAATGCGTAAATTTGCTTATATTCTGCTTGCAACTCTCGGCTTTTTCAGCCTGCCCGCCCAGGCGGATGTTGATGGTGCGAAACAATTTGTTAAACAATATGCTGCTCTTGTCAAAGGATCCAATCCTACCTATGTTTTGAATGCGGAAGCAGGGCGTGCGTTTTATATCAAGAAACATACCGTAAAGGGTAAACAGGTAGCTTGCACTGATTGCCATACCGACAATCCTGCTGCCGTCGGCAAGCATTCGGAAACTAAAAAGAAAATTGCCTCTCTTTCTCCCGTCGTTAACCCTAAACGTTTCTCGAATCTGAAGAAGACGGAAGAAGCTTTCGATCAGCACTGCGTTGATGTTCTTGAAAGAAACTGCACATCGCAGGAAAAAGGCGATTACATCGTTTACTTGCTGTCAATCAAGTAACCAGACTGTAGTCACCCAAGAAACAGCCCACATTTTTGTGGGCTGTTTTATTTATACCCGAAAAAATATCAGCGTTCCTCCGGCGAGCGTTATTAGGAGCACAAGTATTTATGGTTACTCTGCCTGAATTGAAACAAGTTTTTGATAATCTCGACGAGGGGATTGTTTTTATTGATCAGGATCGTCGCGTCGTAGCAATCAATGAGGCGGCTAGCCGCATGCTGGGTCAGGATCGTGACGCTACCCTGAATAAACTCTGCCCAAGCCTTTTCCAGGGGACGGATTGCGCGAGGGATTGTGAAAAAAGTGACCATTGCACGCTTATGGTGGAAACCAAGCGAGAAAGAAAGTTCCAAGACCTTGTCGTGCGGCGGCCGGATGGTGCGTTAGTGCAGTTGCGCATGTGGGCCATAGTGCTGCCTTCCAATGAGACAACTAAACACTGCGCTGTGGTGTTGCGCGGAACGAATTGGTGACATTCCTGGGGCGTAAAGCGGAGATGAGGGTCGGGCAGAAAAGTACGTGATAATTTTAGCCAAGGTGTTTGGTGCTCGCAAATCCGAGCCAGTTTTAACGACGCTATGATGCACTGATTTTGCATTGACTTGCAGGCTACCAAACTTACTGCGATTCACGATAAAGACGGACTTTCCGGAAAGTTGATTTTTTCCTGCCACCACGCGTAGATCACGGGAATAACAATAAGAGAGAGCAGTGGCGCGGAAATCATGCCGCCCACCAGCGGTGCGGCGATGCGCTTCATCACATCCGCGCCGGTGCCGGCGCTGACCATCACCGGCACCAGGCCGGCCACAATCACCGATACCGTCATGATCTTCGGGCGGATGCGCAGCAGCGCTCCCTGGACGATGGCCTGCTGCAGATCCTGCCGGTTGTTTAGCCGCCCCTCCTTGCGGAATTCCTCTATGGCCTGATCCAGATAGAGCAGCATGACCACGCCGAATTCGGCCGCTACGCCGGCCAATGCGATGAACCCGACTGCGACCGCCACGGACAGGTGATAGCCCAGCCAGTACACCAGCCAGAAGCCGCCCGCCAGGGAGAAGGGCAGGCACAGCACCACCAGCAGCACCTTGCTGTGATGGCGGAAGTTCAGGTACAGCAAGGCCACAACCAGTAGCAGCGTGAGCGGTATGACCCACATGAAACGTTCCTTGGCGTGCTGCAGGCTGACATATTGTCCCGACCAGGCGATGGCGTAGCCCGGTTCGATCTTGACGGATTTTGCCACGGCAGCCTGCGCGTCGGCGATGTAGCTGCCCAGATCGCGCCCGGCAAAGTCGAGATAGACATAGGCCACCAAGCGGCCGTTTTCACTCTTGATCTCGACTGGCCCGTCGTTCACGCTGATTTCGGCGATCGTTCCCAGCGATACCTGCGCGCCGGAAGGCGTCATGATACGGCTTGCCGCAAGCGCATTGAGCGAATCGCGGAAGGCGCGCTGGTAGCGCAGGTTGATCGGGAAGCGGTTGCGTCCCTCGATCAGCATGCCGATGTTTTCTCCGCCGATGGCGCCTTGCACGAGGCGCTGCACATCGGCGGCGGTGATGCCGTAGCGCGCCGCCTGGACGCGATCCAGCACGACATCCACATAGCGCCCGCCGGAAGCGCGGTCGGCGAAGGCGTTGCGCGTGCCCGGCACGGTATTTTTGATCACGTCCTCGATCTGCATGGCCAATTCGCTGATGCCGGAAAGCTCAGGGCCTGTGACCTTGATGCCCAGCGGCGTGCGGATGCCGGTGGACAGCATGTCTATGCGCGTGCGGATCGGGTATCCCCAGGAATTGGTCAGCCCCGGCAGGCGCACATGGTTGTCCAGTTTGTGGATCAGGTCCTCCATGGTTTCGCCGTCCGGCCATTCCTCACGCGGTTTGAGCTGGATTGTGGTTTCCAGCATCGAAAGCGGCGCAGGGTCGGTGGCGGTATTGGCGCGCCCGGCCTTGCCGAACACGCGCTCGACCTCGGGCATCTGCGCGATCAGGCGGTCGGTGGTCTGCATGATGTTTGCCGCCTCGTCTATCGATATGCCGGGCAGCGTGGTGGGCATGTACAGCAGGTCGCCCTCGTTGAGCGGCGGCATGAACTCGCTGCCCAGTTTGGCAATTGGCCAGGCGGCGCTGAGCAGGAATACCAGACAGAGCGCCATGGAGAGCCTGCGTTTTTGCAGCGCGGCCATCAGGAACGGGTGGTAGAGCGCGTGCAGCATCCGGTTCAGCGGGTTGCTCTGTTCGCTCGCGATGCGGCCGCGGATGAAATAGCCCATCAGCACCGGCGCCAGCGTGATGGCGAGGGCCGCGCTTGCGGCCATGGCATAGGTCTTGGTGTAGGCGAGCGGGGCGAACAGCTTGCCGGCCTGTCCGGTGAGCGTCAGCACCGGCAGGAAAGAGACGGTGATGATGAGCAGCGAGAAGAACAGGGCCGGCCCTACTTCGAGTGCGCTCTGGGCGGTGACTTTCCAGTAGTCGGGCTGATCTCCGGCGCGCTCGAGATGCTTGTGCATGTTCTCTATCATCACGACCGCGGCATCCACCATTGCGCCGATGGCGATGGCGATGCCGCCCAGCGACATGATGTTGGCGGTCACTCCCTGGTTTTCCATGATGATGAAGGCGGTCAGGATGCCGATCGGCAGCGTGACCACCGCCACCAGCGAGGAACGCAGATGGAACAGGAAGGCGAGGCATACCAGGGAGACGATGATCGATTCCTCGACCAGCTTTTCGCTCAGGGTCTTGATGGCGCGGTCGATCACGCCGGAGCGGTCGTAAGTGACCACCAGCTCGATGCCGGGCGGCAGCCCGCTCTGCAATTCTTTGAGGCGCTCCTTGACGCGCGCAATGGTCTTGAGCGCGTTTTCGCCGTAGCGCATGACGACGATGCCGCCGGTCACTTCGCCTTGCCCATCCAGATCGGTCACCCCACGGCGCAATTCGTGACCGACCTGGACTTCCGCCACGTCTTCCAGGCGGACCGGCACCCCCTGCGCGCTGGTCGCCAGCGGAATGCGCCGGAAGTCATCCAGGCTCTTCAGGTAATTCTGCGAGCGCACCACGTATTCGGAACGCCCCATTTCCATCACCGAGCCGCCGCCCGTCATGTTGCTGTCGCGGATCGCCTGCCCGACTCGCTCCATGCTGAGGTTGTATGCCGCCAGCCGGTTAGGGTTCACCTCGATCTGGAATTGCCGCGACATACCGCCGATGCTGGCGACTTCGGCCACGCCGGGCAGACTCTGCAATTCGTATTTGAGGAAGAAATCCTGCATGGCGCGCAACTGGTCGGCATCGTAGCGGTGATGGCGGTCCACCAGCGCGTACTCGAATACCCAGCCCACACCCGAGGCATCCGGCCCCAGCGCGGGAATGACGCCCCACGGCAGGCGATCTTTGATTTGGCTCAGGTATTCCAGCACGCGCGAACGCGCCCAGTAGGGGTCTATGCCGTCCTGGAAAATCACATACACATAGGATTCGCCGAACATGGAAAACCCGCGTACAGCGGTCGAACCCGGCACGGACAGCAACTCGGAGGTGAGCGGGAAAGTGACCTGGTCTTCAACTACCTGCGGCGGCTGGCCGGGGTAGGCGGTCTTGATGATGACTTGCACGTCGGACAGGTCGGGAATGGCGTCCAGCGCAACCTGGCGCGATGAGTAGACGCCCCAGCCTGCCAGCATCACGGCGCACAGCAGCACCAGGATGCGGTTTTTCAGCGACCATTTGATGATGCGTGCAATCATGCTTGAGCCAAAAATCTCCGCGCAGTGGCGCAGTGGGTAGGGTTACTTTGTTATCAAAGAAGCTGCCTTAAAAATTCGCGAGAAGGAATGGATGGCGCACGGAACGCAGAAACCGGAATGTACTTGAGAGTACATGAGGGTTTCGAGTATCGCGCAACGCCGCATACCCCCTACGCAGCTTAAATGCAGCTTCTAATGCTTGCCGGCTTTATCGTCGTGTTGCATGCGCTGTGCAGCATCGCTCATCGACGCTGCCGCATCCAGCAGGAACTGCCCGTTTACCGCAATCTGGTCGCCGGCTTGCAAGCCGGCAATGATCTCTATCGAATCGGAAGCCTCAATCCCTGTTTCCACCCTGGTTGGCGTGAAGTGCCCTTTGCCATCGGAGCGCATCACCCAGTCGCCCTTGCCGCTGCGCATGACTGCCGAGCGCGGAACGGCAAGCGCCTTGTGCGGCTTGGTGTGGATGATGACATCGAGGAAAGATCCTATGAGCAAGCGATTGCCGGGGTTGTCGACGCTCAGTCGCGCCTGTACGGTACGCGTCGCGCTATCGACCATCGGGGTGATGAATTGCAGGCGCGCCTTGATTTCCGGTGCGTTGGACTTGGGCGGTTTTACCGCCACCGCGTCCCCATTCTTCACCCAGGCCAGCTGGTCCGGGTAAAGCGGCACGTCAATCCACACCCGCGACGTGTTGGCGAAGGAAAGCAGGTTGTCCATCGGCTTGATGGCGCTGCCTTCTCGGATGTCGATCTTGGTGATAAAACCGGAGCGCGGCGCGCGGATTTCAACCACTTCCCTGGGGCGGTAACTGGTATTGAGTTCTTCGATCAATTGGCCTGCATCGAAATACTGGAATTTTTCGGTGTAGAGATTGCGCATTTTGGCGTTCATCTGGATCGCCATCATCTCGCTCTCGGTCATCCGGTAGTCGGGGTTCGTGTGGGCGTCTTCGGAGGCCATGGGCACCATGAGCTTATCCTTCTCCTTGATCACGTCGACGTACTCGAACTGGATCTTGAACAATTCGGGGGAATAGATTTCGTAAATCGCATCCCCCTCCTCGACCTGCTGGCCGACCGAATTTACGTGGAGTTTCTTGATGACCCCTTCGAGTTTGGAGCTGAGGTTGAAAACCAGGCTTTCATCGGCAATCACGTTGCCGTAGGCGTGGATGTCCTGGCTCAGCGTTTGCCATTCGGCCGCGGCCAGCCGCACCCCCAGCCTCTGCTGCGAAGCAGTATCGATAAATACGCCGTGGTTATGCTCTGCCGGGGATGCGCCCGGCTGATCCAGTTCCACCAGGTCCATGCCGCAGATCGGGCACAACTCATCCGGCTGGTCGCGGATAACTTGGGGATGCATGGGGCATACATAGAGTTTCTTTGCAGGCTTGGCCTTGTCGGGGGCTGTTATTTGATCGAGATGAGCGGCGCTGGCGTTGCCACCCGGCCGGTTTGCCGAATGGCCAAGGTAGAGATATCCGCCAACTGTCAGGGCCGCGATTGCGCCCAGGCCCAGCCACAGCTTCGCACGCCAGAATGCAGGTGCATCGGGCAATCTGGAATCCTGTTTTTCTTCAGGCTGTGCCATATTGGTATATCGGGCCGGCAACCGTGGGCTGTCAGGGCGATGGAAGCCCGCTTCTCATCTCAATCCATGAACCGGACTGCGAGCCATTTATCGTGAGCATGCCGCAAAGGGTCACTGTTTTTCGGGGCCTTTGTAACGCGAGTTCGGGATGCATTGACCAGCCTGTTTCTCGGCAGCCTGGTTGCAGGACTCATTGTCGTAGTATTTGTCGCAGATTTCCATCCACCCTAATACCAGGCAATACGGCGCCTTGTCCGATGCATCAAGTATATCGGCTACGCAATCTTTTTTGGATCCTGTGGCACGTTTGCATTCATCGTTAGAGCCGTACTTGCACTCGTCGACGCGAATTGCTCCACTGTCGGTTACCGGGCAATACCTGCCGGCAGACGCATATTGCGGGAGTGCGATCATGGCGCACAGCATCAGGGCGGTAAAAATGTTTCTGGCTTGCATTGCATTCTCTCCTCAAGTATTTATTTGTCAGGCAACCGCGAATTGGAGGGGTGCCATTTATAATTAGTTCAAAACGACTGTAGCTGGCAACGCTCATTCCACCATGACGCATGTGGGTTTAGCACGGCTTTCGGAAGGGCACACCTGGAATCCGGCATGGGATCTACGGATACTGCACCAACGGAACTGAGTTGCGCTACATGACGACACCATTCTACACGACAGCCGGCCAAATGTGATGTTACTATCGGCCACATTTAGGGGTAAGTGAATCATGAGCCATCCGGATTTTTTCGACGCAGTACCTAAGATCAGTTTGTACGACCCGCTGGCCGAATTTCTCGGCGCGACCGAAGGCGGGATACTTCAATATGGTTACTTTGACGCAGTGAAGCTGGCCGGCCATTCCTGCCCGACGGTCGCTTCAGCCTACTGGATGACCTACAAGGCGCTGGCCGCTCTCTATCCCGGCGCAATGCCGGTGCGCGGCGACATCCTCGTGGAGTTCAGTCAGGACAACGCGAGCGGCGTGACGGGCGTGATCGCGAATGTCGTGAGTATGCTGACCGGCGCGATGGGCGACGGCGGCTTCAAGGGGCTGGCCGGGCGCTTCGTGCGGCGTGACCGCTTGTTCTTCGCGGCAGAAATGCCGGGAGAAATCCGTTTCACCCGCCTCGATACCGAGCAGGCCGTGAATACTGCAGCCAATCTGCAGCGCGTCCCGGCTTCGCCGCGCATGCCCATGCTGATGGGGAACTGCATCTCGGGCAACGCCACCCCGGCCGAGGCTGCCGAGTTCGGCAGGCTGTGGCAGGAACGGGTGCGCAGCATCCTGCTCGACCATGGAGATGACCCGGAAATTTTTGTCGTAACCCCTGACTGAGTTTTATGAAACGAATACCAGCCCTGCAACCCCTGTCGCGGGAACATCACACCGCCCTTACCTTGGCGAAGGCCTGCGAGCGCGCCGTGCAGTCACGCGATGCGGAGCGGATAGCCGCAACTTGCCAGCGCGTGCTCAAGGTCTTTCCCGCCGAACTGGAGCCGCATTTCCAGATCGAGGAGCGGTCGTTGCTGCCGTTGTTGCACAGCGCGGAAAACAAGCCGCTTGAACGGCGCACCCTCGAGGACCACCGGCAGTTGCGCGCGCTGCTCGATGACTTGCAGCGGAACGACGCCGAGGCGCTGGACAGTTTCGGCAGGCTCCTCATGGAGCATGTCCGGTTCGAGGAGCGGGAGCTTTTTCCGGCGCTGGAAAGCCTGATGCCGCAATAGCGGCGCGTTACTTCTCCATGGTAAAGCTCGGGACGGCATGCGCGGCCATGTAGTCCACCGCCGCTTTGACTTCTTCCTCGGACAGTTTGGTATTGGAGCCGCGCGACGGCATGGAGCCTTTCTTCCCGCGGTAGCCGTTGATGGCACGGTCATAGAGTATCTCTTTGCCCTGCGCGAGGCGCGGTTCCCAATCCGCCGCGCTGCCCATGCGCGGCGCACCGTGCAATCCGGACTTGTGGCAGATGCTGCAGGTGCTCTTGTACACCTTCTCCCCGGTGTCCGGGCCGATCACGGCAACCTGCGGCTTGACCTCGTTCGACTGGACCTGCGGTGTGGAAGTCGCGGGTACGGCCGTTTCCCTGTTTTGGCCGCCGCACCCGGCGAGGAGCGCGAGCGAGGCGAGGGCGATCAGTAGTGTTTTTTGCTTCATGTTCATCATCCTTAGGTCAGCGAATTGTAAATTGTTTGGCGGTGGTGGAAAACAGATGCGACCCGAGCAGACCGCGCGACTTCGGCACCGAATACCACACCATGTAGTCCACCGCCGCCTTGACTTCGTCCCCGGACAGCCTGGCGTTCGAGCCGCGCGACGGCATGGAGCCCTTCTTGCCGCGGTAGCCGTTGATGGCGCGGTCGTAGAGGATTTCGCTGCCCTGCGCGAGGCGCAGCGTCCAGTCCTCAGTGTCGCCGAGGCGCGGCGCGCCCCTCAGTCCGAGCCGATGGCAAATGCTGCAGGTGTTCCGGTAAACCTTCTCGCCGCTTGCCGGGTCGCGCGTGACGGGCGATTTCATCGGTGCAGATGGCGGAGTGCCGGCCGCTTCGGCTTTTCCGGCATCAGATACGGAAAGAAGTACGAGCAACGCGGTGACTGTCACAAGCTGTTTTTGCATGACCAAGTTATTCATTGAAAATATGCGCGGCAGAGGGTGTGTGGTGCGTGATATTCAAAAGTGGCGGCGCCGATGTTGACCGGCAAATGAGACGCGGTGGCGCGCGGCGAGTTCCCTTGCTGCGGCGGAATGCCGCAGCAGGGAAGCTGGCAATCGGGGTCAGGCTTGCATTTTCGATATATCCCATTAAAATAGTCGGGCATTATTTTGATTAACAATCTCTGTTTAAGGAACCCGAAATGCACAACTGCTCCAATTCCATTACCCCCGACATGCGTTATCCGTTCGATGCGCGCGGCGTTGCCAAACGCTTTCGTCACGCCGCCATTTTCGGCGCCTTCGACTCGCTGCGCCCCGGCGAAACCATGCTGTTCTGCAACGACCATGACCCGCTGCCGCTGCTCGCGCAACTGAGCGACCGCTACGGTGCCGGCATCGAAATCAACTACGTCGCCCGCGAACCCGGCCAGATCGTCATCGAGTTCCACCGCAAGTAATTCCCCCTGCGATGGCGGCGGCAGGTAGCGCCGTTGCCGTCGCACCTGACTTTACCCTTACCTCTACAAGCGAGCGGCTATCCAGCCCGCCGCCTGTTCTATTCCTTCCGGGACGACCGGCACCGGGCGCGGTGCATGGAAGATTTCCTCCAGCACCCCGGCCAGATTTCCCCGCTCCAGCGCCGCCCTCGAAACCTCGCGGCACAGGCCGTGCTGCCGCAGCCATCCGGTCAGGGCGGGCGACTCCGGCCAGTCGGCGCGGCTGACATACAGCACCGGCGTGCCGCAGCATGCGGCCTCGGCAAAGCTGCCGTAGCCCGGTTTGCACAGCAGCGCATCGCAGCTGGCGAGCAAGTCGGAAAAACTCATCGGCAGCGGCTCGATGACGATGGCATCGGGATGCTCGACCTGCCAGCCTTGCTGCACCAGCCAGCGCACGCCGCCGATGCGCGGCCAGCTTTCGATGGGCAGGCGGCCCGCGATGCCGCCCAGGCTCACCAGCACCAGCCTCTCATTCTGTGCAAGCTGCAGGCTATGATGCAGCTCCTCGCGCCGGTTTGCGCCGATCACGGCGACGGGGCCGAGTGGCACCACGTTGGGCAGATGCTCCATCGCCATGCCGGGCGCGAGGCGCAGGAAGGCGTCCGCATTCGCGTAGCAGGCATGTATCTGCGCCGCGATTTTTTCATCCTCAGTTCGCCCAGAGCCTGTCGAAGCATGAACAGTCTGCATGCAGTAATGCCGGAAAATATCGAACCAGTTCAGCGAAGACATCGCCGCATTCGGAATCCCCGCGCGCTGCGCGCCCGCCAGCGGCAGGTAGCCCACGTTCGACAGCACCAGGTCCGCGCCGAGGTCGCGCAGCAGGCAGGCTTCTTCGTTGGCGCGCACCTCCCAGCCCGCATGAAAGGCGCGATACGCCGCGCGGCTCTCTTCGACCTGGATGTCCAGCGCCGAAGACATTGCCATGCCGATATCGCCCTCGCTCTGCAGATATTCGAACGGTGCATGGATGCGCGAACTCAGATACGTCAGTGGCGTGGCGGAGCGCACCGTGATGCGCAATCGCGGCATCATCCGATGCAATGCGTTCAGAACCGGCGCGGTCTGCGCGACATGGCCGTAGCCGTGGCCGGTGATGGAGACGACGAGGTGGGGCATGTGAGTGGTGATGCGTTTGAATGGTGAGTTACGGCTGCATTATATGCAATTCGAAGCTGACCCATAGCTGCGGGCTTGGGCTTAGCGGAAATCAAATCGACTCCGGTACCTTTATTTTTTGAAATCAAATGCGATGCTGACCCCTTTACCCAGGGCCAGCGCGATCTCCTGCCACAATCGGGCGGTTTCCGGTTTGCTTGGCATGCAACCTCCACGCTTCGAATGCGGCAATGTTGCCGCTTGCCGAGGCAGAATCAATACATGATTCTGAGTATTTCTGCGTGGGATTAAGGGGGAAGGGTGGGGAGAGTGCGCTGGTCGGAGGACAAAGCTACACGATAGCTATGTCTGCTGAGACGGCGAAAACAAAGGTGAAGCTGAATCCCTTTGGCCCTCATTGCACCAGGCTGCCCCGATTATTTCTTTGAATCAAACAAGTTTCCTTGTGATTCAGCTAGCTTTTTTGCATGTCTGTATTTTTTGCCCTGCGGTGTCTCTTGCGGGGTGTCATTATCAACCTTATCCAAGACAGTCGTTACGGAGTAACCAGTAATTTTTATTGCGCCAACCTCATCTAACTCTCGATGAGTAACAAGAACGCAAACTATCTTGCTGCCATGCTGAAATGGAATATTTTCAAAAAGTACGGAATCACGGAAATGGGAGTCCTGCATTTCGAAGCTGATTGGATTTTCGTTGTAGACCCCTTTCCATCTGTAACGACCTTCTTTAAGAACAGGGGAAATAATTTCAATTACAGCATTGTCGTCTTCCTCTGATCTCAGTCTGTTGGTGCTTAAGACATATTTACTAAAATCAGATCTAGGTACAAACCTTTCATTTGAAACAGGCTGCCAATCATTGTTCAAAACAATGAAGCCAACTTTTTCAATTTTGTGATATTCGCTTAAGGAGGAGTAAAAATTTGATTTGCGTTTGATGATTTTTAAATTGGCACTGATGGATGTGGTTGCTCGATCAATACTTTCGTTAGTTTGTTCGCCTTTTTCAATTTCCTGTTTTAATTTTTTAATATTTAATTTCTTTTCCTCGATACTAAGGCGTTTTTCCTCCTTTTCAAGTTCTTTGTTTTCGGAGTCGAAAAGAGGGGTTGTTGAAATAATAATTTGGGCTACAAGTAGAAGCAGGGTGATCTGAGGGGAGCTCTTTCCGAGAGCTTTCCAGAAATCTCGGAATCCTCCTTCTTTGTATGCCTCCTTAATGAGGTTTGCATCAATCTCTAATAGTGTTGCCGCTTCGAGGATTATTCCGAGAAGTTCTGCTTCGCACTTATTTCGAAGGAGTGCATCAATTTCATGACTGGCATCTCCAAAATAGTAGTGAAGTTCAAGTATGTTGGCATTCCTCATCCTTACTCCTTTCTGGAGTTGCATAACTGGAGATTTATTAGCGGCGGTACACCTTTTTGATATTACATCAGCTTCTTCAACTGATACAGCTTCTCCAGCGCCGCCTTCGGGCTGAGGTCGTCCGGCTGCACGTCGCGCATCGCGGACACCAGCGGATGCTCTTCCGGTTCGGGCGTTTGCGGTACGGCGGCGAAGAGGTCGCCCTGCGGATTCTGCGCGGCGCTCTGCTGTTCCAGCCGCACCAGTTGTTTCTTTGCGTTGCGGATCACGCTGTTCGGCACGCCCGCGAGCGCGGCGACCTGCAGGCCGTAGCTCTGGCTGGCCGCACCTTCGTTGACGCTGTGCAGGAGCACGATGCTGTGCTGGTGCTCGATGGCGGCGAGGTGCACGTTGGCGAGTTGGGCGAATTCTTCGGCGAGCCGCGTGAGCTCGAAGTAGTGGGTAGCGAACAGGGTGTAGCTGCAGTTCCTTTCCAGCAGGTGGCGCGCGATGGCATAGGCGAGGGCGAGGCCGTCGAAGGTGGAAGTGCCGCGCCCGATCTCGTCCACCAGCACAAGGCTCTTCTCGGTGGCGTTGTGCAGGATGTTCGCGGCCTCGGTCATCTCGACCATGAAGGTGGAGCGTCCCGAGGCCAAGTCGTCCGATGCGCCGATGCGCGTGAAAATCTGGTCGATCTCGCCGAGCACCGCTTCCTGCGCGGGGACGAAAGAGCCGACATGCGCGAGCAGCGCGATGATCGCGACCTGGCGCATGTAGGTGGATTTGCCGCCCATGTTGGGGCCGGTGATGAGCAGCATGCGGCGCGCGTCGGAGAGCGCGGCGTCGTTCGGCGTAAAAGTATCGACTTGCGCTTCCACCACTGGATGGCGGCCTTGTGCGATGTTGATCTGCGCATCGCCGGAGAACTGCGGCGCGCTGAAATTCAGCGTCGCGGCGCGCTCGGCGAAGGTCGCGAGCACGTCGAGTTCGGCGATCGCGGCGGCGACGCGCTGCAGTGGCGGGATGAAGGGGGCGAGTGCGTCGAGCAACTGGTCGTAGAGGAATTTCTCGCGCGCCAGCGCGCGCTCGTTCGCGGACAGCGCCTTGTCCTCGAAGGTCTTGAGTTCCGGCGTGATGTAGCGCTCGGCGTTCTTCAGCGTCTGGCGGCGGCGGTAGTCGTCCGGCACCTTGTCCGCATTGGCGACGCTCACTTCGATGTAGAAGCCGTGCACGCGGTTGAACTCTACTTTTAACTTCTCGATGCCGGTGCGCGCGCGCTCGCGCGCTTCGAGCGCGAGCAGGAAGTCTCCGCAGTTGGTCTGGATGCCGCGCAACTCGTCGAGCTCGGCATCGAAGCCGTCGGCGATCACGCCGCCTTCGCGCAGTACGGAGGAGGGCTCGGGCTTGATTGTTTTTTGCAGCAATTCGACCAGTGCGGCATCGGCTTGCAGCGCATCGGCGAGACTGGCAATGAGTGAGAGAGGTTGTAGGCCGGGCTTCAACCCGACGTCGTCATCCTGTCGGGCTGAAGCCTGACCTACGAGGGCGGTTTGCAACTGCGGCAAGGTCAGCAGCGTGTCGCGCAGGCCGGAGAGGTCGCGCGGGCGCGCCGACTTCAGCGCGATGCGCGCGGTGATGCGCTCGACATCCACGCTGGGTCTGAGTTGCTCATGGACTTTCCGGTGTAGTTCGCCCAGTTGTTCGACGGCTTCGAGCCTCGCGCCCAGCATGGTGCGGTCGCGCAGCGGATGATGTAGCCAGTGCGCAAGCAATCGGCTGCCCATGTTGGTCGCGCAGGTGTCGAGCAGCGACAGCAGGGTGGGCGCGGGCTCGCCGCGCAGGGTCTGGGTGATCTCGAGGTTGCGCCTGGTTGCGGCGTCCATGCGCACGTAGCGATCCGCGCTGTATACCTGCAGGCCGCGGATATGGCCGATGCTTTGCCCCTGTGTGAGCTTGGCGTAACCGAGCAGCGCGCCCGCGGCCTGCAGTCCGAGCGTGAAGTCGTCGCAGCCGAAGCCGGCGAGGTCGAGCGTGGCGAACTGCTGGCACAGCGCGCGGCGTGCGGCGTCGAGATCGAAGTGCCAGGCGGGCAGCGATTTCAGTGCGGCATCCCGCAATTGCGGCGCGCGTGCCTCTTCGGCGTAAAGGATCTCGGAGGGTTGCAGGCGTTCGAGTTCGGCGGGCAGTTGCTGTGCCGGTACCTCGGCGGTGACGAACTGGCCGGAGGCGAGGTTGAGCCAGGCGAGCCCGGTTTCGTTGCCGCGCTCGTGCAGCGCCAGCAGCAGGCAGTCGCGTTTCTCTTCGAGCAAGGCGGAGTCGGTGAGCGTGCCCGGCGTGACGATGCGCACCACCTTGCGCTCGACCGGCCCCTTGCTCGTGGCGGGGTCGCCGATCTGTTCGCAGATCGCGACCGATTCGCCGAACCTGACCAGCCGCGCGAGGTATTGCTCGACCGCGTGGTAGGGCACACCCGCCATTTTGATTGGCTGCCCGTTGGACGCGCCGCGCTGCGTGAGCGTGATGTCGAGCAGCTTCGCGGCGCGCTCCGCGTCCCCGTAGAACAGCTCGTAAAAGTCGCCCATGCGGTAGAACAGCAGCAGCTCGGGATGCTCTGCCTTGATGCGCAGGTATTGCTGCATCATTGGCGTATGGGTCGATTCTTTGATTTCTTTATCCACGGTACTCGATTGTCTGACGGTTGTCCGGTTGCAGGACAGCACCGCGGAAAATTATTCGTCTTTTGTCTTGTCGGAGGCGGCGAGGAATTCCGCCATGGCCTCTTTTTTGGCCTTGGCGGTGCGCAGGTAGGTCCATGCTACATAGAGTATCAGGCCGCCCACGGCGAGATAGACGCCCAGCAATGATCCCGGCCCCTGGCGCAGGGTGCCTTGGTCGGTAGGCAGGGTGACTATGCCCATGGCGATCGATACGAGCACGATCACGCCGCCGTGTAATATCTGGACAGGGCGGGTGGGAACATACTTGTACATTTTCTCCTTGATCAGGAGGTCGAGTTTCGGGTCGTTCATGGTGTCTCCGCAAGGCCTGTCATGTGACCGCGATTCTACGTCAAAGCCGAGGCGATAAAAACCGCCCTCGGCCGGTTGACTTGCCGGGCTAGCCCTTGAGTACCGCGGTGAGATGTGGCGCCATCGTTTGCAGCAGCAGCGGGTGGATGTTGGGATTGCCCGCGCAGATATGGCCGGTCTTGAGATAGGTGTCCGAGCCGTGCAGGTCGCTGACCATGCCGCCCGCCTCGGTGATCAGCAGGCAGCCTGCGGCCATGTCCCACGGCTTGAGTCCGGTTTCGAAAAAGCCGTCGTAGCGCCCTGCAGCCACCCAGGCCAGGTCCAGCGCGGCGGAGCCGGGGCGGCGCAGGCCGGCGGTCTTCTGGATGAGGTCCTTGAAGATCGCCAGATAGGCGTCCATGTGCTCGAAGCGGGTATAGGGGAAACCAGTGCCGATCAGGCTGTCGGCAAGGTGCAGGCGCTTGCTGACGCGCAGGCGCTTGTCGTTGAGGAATGCGCCGCGCCCGCGTGTGGCGGTGAACAATTCGTTCTTGGTCGGGTCGTACACTACTGCTTGGGTGATGATGCCCTTGTGCTGCAGGGCGATGGATACGGAGAACTGCGGAAGACCGTGCAGGAAGTTGGTCGTGCCGTCCAGCGGATCGATGATCCACAGGAACTCCGACTCGCCTTGGCCGCCGCTCTCTTCTGCTAGAATCGCGTGGTCCGGATAGGCCTCTAGCAGGGTCTGGATGATGGTTTGTTCGGCGGCCCTGTCCACTTCGCTGACGAAATCCGCATGGGATTTCTTGGTGATGGTGAGGTGGTCGATCTTGTCGGCGGAGCGGTAAATCAGGTTGCCGGCGCGACGCGCGGCCTTCACCGCGATGTTGAGCATGGGATGCATATAAACGACCTTTTTAATGAGCTGGGGAATTCAGCGCGCATTTTAGTTGGAATTACGCTTTGTATAAACAGAATCTTATGGAGAACATCCGGGTCGTTCTCAGCCACACCACCCATCCGGGCAACATCGGCGCGGCGGCGCGCGCGATGAAGACCATGGGGCTGCGCCATCTGTACCTGGTCAATCCCAGATATTTTCCCGACCCGCAGGCCGATGCGATGGCCGCCGGCGCAGACGACATCCTGCGCGATGCGGTGGTGTGCGGCTCCGTTGACGAGGCACTGCAGGGCGTGGTGTTCACGGTGGCGATGACCGCGCGGCTGCGCGATATTTCCATCGAGGTGAAGACCCCGCGCGAGGCGATGCCGCTGTTGCTGCAGCAGGCCGCGCAACAGCCGGTGGCGTTGCTGTTCGGCACCGAGATGTCAGGCCTGACCAACAAGGAGATGGGCAAGGCGCAGGTGCTGGTCAACATTCCCGCCAACCCGGATTTTTCTTCGCTCAACCTGGCGGCTGCGGTGCAGGTGATGGGCTATGAACTGAGCGCGGCGGCGCGAAGCCATGTGCCGGTCATGCCGGAAGTCCGGCCGGCATCGCATGAACAGGTGGAAGGATTTTTCGCGCATCTGGAGAAAACCCTGTTCGAGATCGGTTTCTTCACTACGCAGAACCCCGCACGCCTGATGCAGCGCCTGCGCCGCCTGTATGCCCGCGCGCGGCTGGAGCAGGAGGAGGTCAACATCCTGCGCGGCATATTGAGCGTGACAACCGAGTACAATGCGCGCCTCAAATCGCGTTACCAGGAAGAGCACCGGAATGTTTCGGAGCACCCATGATGTTCAAAAATATTAGGGAAGACATCGCCAGCGTATTCGACCGTGACCCGGCGGCGCGCACCACTTTCGAGGTGCTGACCTGCTATCCGGGCCTGCATGCGCGCATCATGCACCGCATGGCGAATACCCTGTGGCACGCCAACCTGAAATGGCTGGCGCGCTTCCTGTCGCATATCGCGCGTTTTTTCACCGGCATCGAGATTCATCCCGGTGCAACCATCGGGCGGCGCTTCTTCATTGACCATGGCATGGGCGTGGTGATCGGCGAGACCGCCGAAATCGGCGACGATGTCACGCTCTACCACGGCGTCACCTTGGGCGGCACTTCGTGGAAGGAAGGCAAGCGGCACCCCACGCTGGGCAACGGCGTGGTGGTCGGGGCGGGTGCCAAGATACTCGGCCCGATCACCATCGGCGACGGAGCGAAGATCGGCTCGAACGCGGTGGTGGTGAAGGACGTCCCGGCGGGGGCGACGGCGGCGGGCATCCCCGCACGCATTCTCGACGAAGAGAAGAAAGCTGCCGCCGGCTTCAATGCCTATGGCGTCGGCAACGACCAGAACGATCCGCTTTCCAAGGCGATCCATGGTCTGCTCGGACACAGCGTATCGGTGGACCATCGCATCGATTTCATCCTGCAGCAGCTTGAGAAAATGGGCGTGCCGGTTGATGAGGAACGCGCTACCGCTGACAAATTTGACCCTAATCACTTGAACAGGATAGTTGACTAAAATATTGGGGTATTCTATTATCCACCTGCCGGAATTTGGAACGCTTTCCGGGGTATTTCGGAATAATCTGAATACAATCATTGATTAGGTGATGACATGCGATTAACTACCAAGGGGCGTTTTGCCGTGACGGCAATGGCCGATTTGGCGATGTGCGGCGGACACAGCCCGGTGACCATGGCTGCGATCAGCGAGCGGCAGAGGATTTCGCTCTCCTATCTGGAGCAGTTGTTCGGCAAGCTGCGCCGCAGCAAGATCGTGGAAAGCGTGCGCGGCCCGGGCGGCGGCTATTATCTTGCTAGGCCTGCTGAGAAGATCACGATAGCCGAGATCATCCTCGCGGTGGATGAGCCGCTGGATGCGACCAGTTGCGGCGGGAAGGGCAATTGCCACGACGAGCGCCAGTGCCTGACCCACGAATTGTGGATGGGCCTCAACGGAAAGATTTTCGACTACCTGACTTCGGTCACGCTGCGGCAACTGGTGGACAGTCAGGCCAGGACGGATTCCGCCGCGGTGCACGTGGTGATGAAAAAGAAGGATGTCAAGCCCGGGAACACTCCGGTTTAAGGCGAACAAGGCGCGACAGACAAAATATGAAGCTTCCCATTTACATGGATTACTCCGCAACCACGCCGGTCGACCCGCGCGTGGCTTCGGTGATGATTCCCTATCTCACCGAGAAGTTCGGCAACCCCGCCAGCCGTTCCCATGCCTTCGGCTGGGAAGCCGATGCGGCGGTGGAACTGGCGCGCGAGCAGGTCGCCGCGCTGGTGAACGCCGACCCCAAGGAAATCGTCTGGACTTCCGGCGCGACCGAGTCGAATAACCTCGCCATCAAGGGTGCGGCGCATTTCTACCAGGGCAAGGGCAAGCACATCGTCACCATGACCATCGAGCACAAGGCGGTGCTGGATACCGTGCGTGAACTGGAGCGCGAAGGGTATAGCGCGACCTACCTGAACCCGGAGCCGAGCGGCCTGCTCGACCTAGACAAGCTCAAGGCGGCGCTACGTCCCGATACCGTGCTGGTGTCCGTCATGCTGGTGAACAACGAGATCGGCGTGATCCAGGACATCGCCGCGATCGGCGAAATCTGCCGCGACAAGGGCATCCTGTTCCATGTGGATGCGGCACAGGCGACCGGCAAGGTGGCGATCGACCTGCAGCAGTTGAAGGTCGACATGATGTCGTTTTCCGCGCACAAGACCTACGGGCCGAAAGGCATCGGCGCATTGTATGTACGGCGTAAGCCGCGCGTACGCCTGGAGGCGCAGATGCACGGTGGCGGGCACGAGCGCGGCATGCGCTCCGGCACCTTGCCGACGCACCAGATCGTCGGTATGGGCGAGGCGTTCCGCATCGCCAGGGAAGAGATGGCGCAGGAGAACGAGCGCATCCGCATGTTGCGCGACCGCCTGCTGAACGGCCTGATGGCCATGGAAGAAGTGCATATCAACGGCGACATGGAACAACGTGTGCCGCACAACATCAACCTCAGCTTCAGCTTCGTCGAAGGCGAATCGCTGATGATGGCGATCAAGGATGTCGCGGTGTCCAGCGGCTCGGCCTGCACCTCGGCGAGCCTCGAGCCATCCTACGTGCTGCGCGCACTGGGGCGCAGCGACGAACTTGCGCACAGCTCGATCCGCTTCAGCATCGGGCGTTTCACCACGGTCGAAGAAGTCGATTACGCCATCGACCTGCTGAAAAACAAGATCGGCAAGCTGCGCGAACTGTCGCCGCTGTGGGAGATGTACAAGGATGGCGTAGATTTGAATTCGGTGCAGTGGGCGGCACACTAAAAATGGTGAAAGGTGGAACGCGAGAAAATCAGCGGAAGGTGAAACGTGAAAAGTGATGCCCACCCGGCGCTTTGCGCCACCCTCACTGCCGGGAGGAGTCCGTTTCACCTTTCACCTTTCACGTTTTACTGCGACTGATAAGGAGCAACAAAATGGCATACAGCGAAAAATTACTGGATCACTACGAACACCCGCGCAACGTGGGTTCCATGGACAAGGATGACGAGGAAGTCGGGACCGGCATGGTCGGCGCGCCGGCGTGCGGCGACGTGATGAAGTTGCAGATCAAGGTCGGCAAGGATGGCGTGATCGAAGACGCGAAGTTCAAGACTTACGGCTGCGGCTCGGCGATCGCATCTAGCTCTCTGGTCACCGAGTGGGTCAAGGGCAAGACGGTCGATCAGGCGCTGGAGATCAAGAACACGCAAATCGCCGAGGAGCTGGCGCTGCCGCCGGTGAAAATCCACTGCTCGATCCTCGCGGAAGACGCGATCAAGGCGGCGGTCGCGGATTACAAGAGCAAGCACGGCGCGGTGGTGGAAACCCCGGCCTGCAGCGTGAGTTGCAAGGAGTAGGACATGGCGATCACGCTGACGGAAAACGCGGCCAAACATGTGCAGAACTTCATCGCCAAGCGCGGCAAGGGTGTCGGCCTGCGCATCGGCGTGCGCACCAGCGGTTGCTCCGGCATGGCCTACAAGCTGGAGTTCGCCGACGAGGTGGCCAGTGACGATCATCAGTTCGTCAGTCATGGCGTCACAGTGCTGGTCGATCCGAAAAGCCTGTCCTATATCGATGGCATGGAACTGGATTACACGCGCGAGGGGCTGAACGAAGGATTCAAATTCAGCAATCCGAATGTGAAGAACCAGTGCGGCTGCGGCGAAAGTTTCGGCGTCTGATGCAGCCTGCCAGTTTTGACTTCCAGCACAATCACTTCCAGTTGTTCGGCCTTGGGCAGTCTTACCGGATAGACATCGCGCAGCTTGAGCAGCAGTACCGCGCCCTGCAGGCACAGGTCCACCCCGACAAATCCGCACACCTGCCCGATGCCGAGCAGCGCATGGCCATGCAGCGTGCAACGCTGGTGAACGAGGCTTACCAGACGCTGCGCAGCCCGCTGCGGCGCGCGCGTTACCTGCTGTCGCTGCATGGGGTGGACACCCAGGAAGACAACAACACCGTGATGCCGCTGGACTTTCTCATGGTGCAGATGGAGTGGCGCGAAGCGGTCGTCGATGCGCAGCAGGCGAAAGATGCCGCAGCGCTCGACAAGCTGGAGGCGCAGATGAAGCGCGAAACGCACGAACTCGAGGCGCAGCTTGCGGTTAAAATCGACGCCGAAAAGGATTATGCGGCGGCCGCCGGCGCGGTGCGCAAGCTGCGGTTCATGGAAAAACTCGCGGAAGAAATTCATGCCGCTTACGATGCGATAGATGTTTGATTCGCAGTGTGGGTACATTTCCGTGCCCACGCTGCATTAACCTTTTAACAATTTTCTCGCGTGGACACAGAAACGTGTCCACCCTACAACAATGGCTTTACTGCAAATTTCCGAACCCGGCCTGAGCACTCTGCCCCACCAGCACCGCCTGGCGGTGGGCATCGATCTCGGCACGACCAACTCGCTGGTGGCCACAGTGCGCAACGGCATCAGCGTGGTGCTCAACGACGAGAACGGCCGCGGCATGCTGCCTTCGGTGGTGCGCTATCTGGCCGATGGCGGTGTCGTGGTGGGCGAGGCGGCGCAGGCCATGCAGAGCGAGGATGCGGCCAACACCATCGTTTCGGTGAAACGCTTCATGGGACGCGGCCTCAAGGATGTCGGCGAAATCAGCCGCCTGCCGTACCGTTTTGCCGACACCGCAGGCATGCTGCAACTGCGCACTGCGGCAGGCGTGAAGAGTCCGGTCGAGGTGTCCGCCGAAATTCTCAAGGTGCTGCGCCTCCGCGCCGAAGCCGCACTGGGCGGCGAACTGGTCGGCGCGGTCATCACCGTGCCGGCCTATTTCGACGACGCGCAACGCCAGGCCACCAAGGATGCGGCGCGCCTCGCGGGGCTGAACGTGCTGCGCCTGCTCAACGAACCGACCGCGGCGGCGATCGCCTACGGGCTGGATAACGCCGCCGAGGGGGTGTATGCGGTGTACGACCTCGGCGGCGGCACCTTCGACATCTCTATCCTGCGCCTGTCGCGCGGTGTGTTCGAGGTGCTCGCGGCCAACGGCGATTCCGCGCTCGGCGGCGACGACTTCGACCAGCGCATCCATTGCTGGCTGCTGGAAAAAAACAACCTCTCCGCGCTCGGCCCACAGGACACGCGCCTGCTCCTGACCCATGCGCGCGCCGCCAAGGAACAGCTCACCGAGCACGCCGAGACGCGCATCACCGCGGTGCTGTCGACTGGGGAGCTGATCGACAACGTGCTCACGCGCGGCGAGTTCCACGCGATGTCGCAGAACCTCGTGCAGCGCACTTTGCAGCCGTTGCGCCGCGCGTTGCGCGACGCGAAACTCGGCATCGAGGACGTCAAGGGGGTGGTGATGGTCGGCGGAGCGACGCGCATGCCGCAGGTGCAGCATGCGGTCGAGGAGTTTTTCGGGCAGACGCCGCTGACCAACCTCGACCCGGATAAGGTCGTGGCGCTGGGCGCGGCGATCCAGGCCAACCTCTTGGCGGGCAACCGCGGCGGCGACGAATGGCTGCTGCTTGATGTGATTCCGCTCAGCCTCGGCATCGAGACCATGGGCGGTCTTGCGGAAAAGATCATCCCGCGCAACAGCACCATTCCGACCGCGCGCGCGCAGGAATTCACCACCTTCAAGGACGGGCAGACCGCGATGAGCATCCAGGTAGTGCAGGGCGAACGCGAGCTGGTAAGCGATTGCCGCTCGCTGGCGAAGTTCGAACTGCGCGGCATTCCGGCGATGGTGGCGGGTGCGGCGCGCATCCGCGTGACCTTCCAGGTGGATGCCGACGGCCTGCTCAACGTGTCGGCGCGCGAGATGAGCAGCGGCATCGAGGCGGCGGTCGCGGTCAAGCCTTCCTATGGGCTGAGTGATGCCGAGATCACGCGCATGCTGCAGGAATCCACGCAGCACGCGCAGGACGACATGCTGGCGCGCGCGCTGCGCGAGCAGCAGACCGAGGCGCAGCAATTGCTCGAAGCGGTGCAGCACGCGCTGGAGCTGGATGGCGATTTGCTCGACCAGGCCGAGCGTGCGCGGATTGAAAGCCAGATGGGCGCGTTGCGCGACACGCTGCAACTTACCGACCACCTCGCCATCAAACGCGCCGTCACCGTCCTGAACGATGCGACGACCGTTTTTGCGCAGAGGCGCATGGACAAGAGCGTGGCGCATGTCCTCGCGGGCAAGAATATTTCCGAACTGGAGGTGAAATAATGCCGCAGATCATCGTGTTGCCGCATGAGGAACTTTGCCCGCAGGGCAAGCTGTTCGAGGCCGAGCCGGGGGTTTCGATCTGCGACGCGCTGTTGCAGCATGGCGTGGAAATCGAGCATGCCTGCGAAAAATCCTGCGCCTGCACCACCTGTCATGTCATTCTGCGCGAAGGTTTCAATTCCCTGGAGCCTGCCGAGGAGATTGAAGAGGATATGCTCGACAAGGCTTGGGGACTGGAGCCGACCTCGCGCCTGTCCTGTCAGGCCATCGTGGATAATCAGAACCTCGTGGTGGAGATTCCCAAGTACACCATCAACATGGCGAAGGAGGGGCATAAATGAAATGGACCGATGTCAGGACGGTCGCCATCGAGCTCGCGGAGGCGCACCCCGAGGTTGACCCGAAGACCGTCCGTTTCACCGACCTGCACAACTGGGTGCTGGCGCTGGAGGATTTTCGCGATGACCCGAAGCACGGCGGCGAGAAAGTCCTCGAAGCGATCCAGGCGGCGTGGATAGAAGAGGCGGAATAGCGTGAGCCTCTGGCGGAAAATCTCCAACCGCTGGCTGTATCTGGCGGGTGCGCTGTTCGCCGGCGGCCTGATCGGCTTCGCGCTGTTCCTGCAATACGTCAAACACCAGGATCCCTGCCCGCTGTGCATGGTGCAACGCGTGGTTTTCATCGCCCTGCTGGTAGTGTTCGCGCTGGCCGCGCTGCATGGCCCGAAACGTACCGGTCAGCGTGTCTATGCGGCGCTGGTTGCGCTGCTGTCGCTGTCCGGCGCGGGCGTCGCGGCACGTCACATCTGGATACAGCACCTGCCCGCGGATCAGGTTCCGGCGTGCGGCCCCGGCCTGGACTACATGCTGGAAACGATGCCGATGGCCGATGTGCTGAAGCAACTGATGCACGGCTCCGGCGAATGCGCTGCAAAGGGCTGGACCTTCCTTGCCCTCGGCATCCCGGAATGGTCCCTGCTGTGCTACCTCGCGCTGGGCGCCTGGGCGGTGCTGATTTCACTCAGGAAATAGCCGCGCTTGTTATATCGATTACGCATCTTGTGCGGGGCGCGAAACGGGGCGGCGCCGCATCTGGAAGTTTTTGCCCTGAACGGATTTCAAGGAGGTTGACATGCAAAGATCAAAATTCGCATTGCTGGCGCTGGCCGCTGCGATGTGCGTCATGTTGAATGTCGGCACTGCCGTTGCTGCGGACAAGGCGCAGGAGCAGGAAAAACAGGCCGCGACCCAGGGCGCTCAGGGACAAGGGGCATGCGGCACGGCGGGCGGCTGCTGTGGAATGCATCAGGGAGGTGCGGCGGCGGAAGGTAAAGGGGCCTGTGGCGCAGCGGGTGGTTGCTGCGGCATGCATGGCGGGATGCATCATGGCGGGGCAGGGGCGCAGGGCGGGGCGGCCTGCGGGACCGCAGGCGGTTGCTGCATGCACGGCGGAATGCAGCATGGAGGAGCGGCGCCGCAGGGCGAAGCGGTCCCGCAAGGCGGAGCGGCATCGGGCGGACATCAGCACTGATCCGTCTGTCACAGGCTGAAAATTAACGAGGGGGCATTGCCCCCTCGTTTTTTTCCGGCTTTCTGATTCGCAACTAAAGGGGTCCAACTAAAGGGGTCAGCTTCAAGCGCTAAGGGGGGGCAAGCTGACCCCTTTAGCCTACTTGGTGCAATTAACCCTTGCTAATCACCTTTTTTGTGTTTGTGAGGCTTAAGCGAGGGCGTATTTCTAGGAGTTTCTTTATTATCCCGTTGGCGCCTATCTGGCTTCCCAGTTGATTTGGCAGTTCTTTTTGGACCTGGCTTAATTCCCATAGTTTTCTCCCTTTATTGGTACTAATGACTGATCAACGAAAGGGTCGCCGCACCCTAACGTGGAGGTAAGGGGCTGCGCTTTAGCGCAGTCCCAGCGCAGCGAAAGCGGAGCGGACTTGACCGCAGGGTTAGAACGGAAACTTTTCATTTGATTGCGGGCGAGATAGTGAAAGTTCGATATATGAGGTGTCGGATAACCACGCATTAAGCCCGTGGTTTAAGTCGAGTTTGTTAATGCTGACCTTGTAGGCCATGCCAGTTAACTCGCCCAATGCTTTTGAAAACGCATCCTCAATTTGTTGGATGCTGGCAGTTTTTATTGGGCGATGCCCCCAGTCGGGAGAGGCCTCTTCTTGCGGCTTTTGTTTTTCATCAGTCATAAATTTCTCCAAGCATTGAGATATAGAGTTCTAACTAGTTAATGTAGAGACCCATTGGTTCGGACAAGCGGTCAGCCGCACGCGCCTATCGTCCCGCAGCTCGTGCAGAATTCGCAGCCGTCCTTCTTGATCAGCGTGGCGTTGCCGCACTCCTTGCAGACCTTGCCGGTCATCGGCTTGATCCCGGAGGCCTTGTTTTGCGCCTCGGGGACTTCCAGTACGCCCATCTGCTGCACCGGATAGCCGTTTTCGTCGAGGATGCCGAGCATGGCGTAGCGGTGGATGATGAGCTTGGCGACATAGGAAACCGTCGAAGGGTAGCTTTCCATTTTTTCCCCGCCCGGCACGCGCGCCATGAAATCGCCCAGCGGTTCGCCGAAGTTGAGCAGCTTGCGCAGCTTCATGCCGATCCAGGCCGGGTCGATGACGCGCATGTCGAGGCTCAGCACCTTGCACAGGCCGTCGAGGGCGCGCGGATAAACCCCGGCGAGCCACATCGAGTAGGGGCGGCGCTGGCCGTCCGGCATCATCAGTTCCTTGAGGCCGAGCACGAAGTCGTCGCCGGTGCCGGCGTTGGAGATGTCCACCGTCCAGCTCATCGTGCCGTCGGTGCCAGTCTTCGGTTCCTTCTTGGCGAACAGCGCATCCATCATCGGCGTGGTGACGCCTTCGCCGACTTCCAGCGCACCCAGCGTCTCGATGCGGTATTTCAGCAGGTGGGCGAACGCCGCCACCAGGCTGGGCATGCGTTTCATTTCGCCATCGGGCGGCATCGGCATGTCGAAGGCGTCGTCGCCCGCGGTCTTCATCAGCATCTCCAGCTTCATGCGCAGCCACACCGGGTCGCGCGCGCGCATGTCCATCGACAGCGATTTCGCGAGCGCACCCAGTCCGCGCGGCTGCTCACCGCCGTTCACCCAGACTTCGAACGGGTGGTTCCTGCCGTTGCGGGTATGGGAAACGAACACGACGAAGCTGCCGAGCGTGTGATCCACCACCTGCGAGACCCAGCCTTCGCTGCCGCTTGGCAGATCCGGGCGGCCCGGCCAGCGCAGCGATGCGAGCGTCGGATTGGGTGCGGCCTCCAGCACGATGCGGCGGTCCTGGTCGAACAGCAGGTCTTGCGGCTGCTCTTCTTTCTTAGCCGGCGTGACGGACAGCACGGAGCCCAGCACGCTGTTGGGGCGATAGGTCGCGAGGCCTTTCAGGCCGGCCTTCCAGGCTTCGGTGTAGAGTTCCTTGAAGTCTTCGTAGGGGTAGTCGGCCGGCACGTTGACCGTCTTGCTGATCGCCGTGTCGATGAACGGCGCGACGGCCGCAACCATTTTCATGTGGTCGATCGCGGAAATCTCCAGTGCGGTGACGAATGCGGGCGGCAGGTTGTCCACGTCGCCGCCCTGTTCCTTGTATAGGCGCCAGGCGTGATCCTCCACCGGGTAATCCTTGGTGCTGCCGTCCATCATGCGCTTCTTGCGCGTGTAGAACCAGGAGAACGGCGGCTCGATGCCGTTGGAGGCGTTGTCGGCGAACGCCAGTGAGATGGTGCCGGTGGGCGCGATCGACAGCAGGTGGCTGTTGCGGATGCCGTGCTTGCGTATCTTGTCCTTGATTTCCTCCGGCAGCCGCGAGGCGAAGCGCGGCGCGGCGAGGTACTGCTCGGTGTCCAGCAGCGGGAAGGCACCGCGCTCGATGGCTAGGTCCACCGAGGTGAGATAGGCCTCGTCGCGCATGAAGCGCGTGAGATCGGCGGCCAGCGCGCGCGCCGCGTCGGTGTCGTAGCGCAGGCCCAGCATCACCAGAGCATCACCCAGACCGGTATAGCCCAGCCCGATGCGCCGCTTGTTTGCCGCTTCCTTCTGCTGTTCGGGCAGAGGCCAGGAGGTGACGTCCAGCACGTTGTCCAGCATGCGCACACCGACCTGGATCAGCTTCCGGAATTTTTCGTAGTTGAAGGTGGCCTGTGCGGTGAAGGCGTTGTCCACCATGAGGGTCAGGTTGACCGAGCCCAGACAGCAGCAGCCGTAGGAAGGCAGCGGCTGTTCGGCGCAGGGATTGGTGGCCTCGATCAACTCGATGTAGGAGAGGTTGTTGTCGCGGTTCATCAGGTCGATGAACAGCACGCCCGGCTCGGCATGGTCGTAGGTACTTTCGATGATCTGTTTCCACAGGTCGGCGGCCGGCACCCTGCGGTACACCCACTTGCCGTCGGCGCGCTGCGCTGCCCCTTGTTCCTTGAGCGCGGCGGACGGTTCGGCGCTGTGCACCAGCTCGAAATCCGCGCCGCTTTCCACGGCCTGCATCAGGTCATCCGTGACGCCCACGGAAATGTTGAAGTTGCGCAGGTCGCCCTTGTCCTTGGCGTGGATGAATTTCTCGATGTCGGGATGGTCGCAGCGCAGCACGCCCATCTGCGCGCCGCGCCGCGCACCGGCCGATTCGACGGTCTCGCAGGAGCGGTCGAATACGCGCATGTAGGAAATCGGGCCGCTGGCGCGGGAGTTCGTGCCCTTGACCATCGCGCCTTCGGGGCGGATGGTCGAGAAATCATAGCCGACCCCGCCACCGCGCCGCATGGTCTCCGCGGCCTGCTGCAATGCGTCGTAGATGCCCGGCTTGCCATTGCTGATGCCGGAGATCGCATCGCCCACCGGCTGCACGAAGCAATTGATCAGGGTCGCATGTATCTTCAGGCCGGCTGCCGAGTTGATGCGGCCGGCAGGCACCAGGCCGTTTTCTTGGCCGAGGAAAAATTCCTCTTCCCACTTGGCGCGCTGCTTCGGTTTTTCGGCCTCAGCCAAGCCGCGCGCCACGCGGCGGCGCACGTCTTGAACGGAGTTTTCGCCGGGCTCCGCATATTTTTCCAGCAATACTTCGGTGCTGATTTCCTGTGTCATTTAAGTTGCTCCCTTAAAGCCAGCGCGCCTGATCTTCCGGTGGTCTTGCCACCTGCGTTGTGTGGGCACTATTTTCTGGCGTATGTTGTGAATTTGTTCTGTAGCCCGAGGAACTATGGAGCCTCCCCCGGCTCAAATTGGCTAGTTGTTTTCTTGTGGCGGGTCGCCCTGGTGTCGATCGGACGTCATGGAGACGGAAGGTTGGGAAGCATTATTGTCGGATGTTGTAGTCGGGATGTTTTCTGTAACAGGCACGATATTAACTCCAGGGTTGCATAGACCGTTTTTGGCCCGGGAAACCAAAAAACACTATATCTAGTGTTTTGTTGCGAAATTTCTACTAATTCTAGTGGGTCATTATTTTTTTGCAAGCACTATTTGAATCGGAAAATTAAGGTGAATAATTTGACTTAATCGGTAACTTGAGCTAACCGGATCGGGGGTATGCAGCCCTTGCGGGAAGGTAGTCATTTACGCTTTAATGCGCGACATTTTTTATTGGCGGGAGCAAGGCATGGGTTTTTTTGAGAAATTATTCGAGGGCGCGCTATGGAACAGCCGCTTCATGATCTTGGCGGCGGTGATCGGCAGCCTGCTGGCGGGCATTGCGATTTTCTACATGGCCACGGTGGACGTGGTGAACCTGTTCGGCCACGCCTTGCATTACGCCGATGCCAGCCTGACTGTTGAGACGCGCAAGGCATTGCATGACAGTACGGTGTCGCATATCGTCGAGGTGGTGGACGGCTACCTGCTGGCGACGGTGATGCTGATTTTCTCGCTGGGTCTGTACGAGCTGTTCATCAGCGATATCGACCAGGCGCATGGCAGCAAGTCTTCCAGCAAGATACTGGTCATCAATAACCTCGATGACCTCAAGTCGCGCCTGGCCAAAGTGATCCTGATGATCATGATCGTCACGCTGTTTGAGGAAGCCCTGCGCATGCACATGAGTACGCCGCTGGACCTGGTCTATCTCGGCGCAAGCATCGCGCTGATCGCACTGGCGCTGTATCTGACCCATGCTTCCGAGCATGGCACGGGTGGCGAGACGGCGCAGGACGAAAAAACACCGGAAAAGCACGGCCACTGATAACTATTCGATAGAGCTGGGGGCAGTCATGTTGTTACGCAAGTTGCTGATATGGCCGTTGCTGGCTTGGTCGTTTTCGGGGTATGCGGGGGATTTCTCGCTTGAGGATATGCAAGGCAGGACACATCGCCTGGCGGATTATCGTGGCAAGTGGGTGCTGGTAAATTTCTGGGCAACCTGGTGCCCGCCATGCCTGACCGAGATTCCCGAGTTGAGCAGCCTGCATAACGCCCACAAGGACCACGATCTGGTGGTGATCGGCGTTGCCATGGGTTCCGGCTCCAGCAAGAAGGTGGCTGATTTCATTGAGGCACACGGCATCAGTTACCCGATCGTGCTGGGCAACAACAGGCTCGCGGCGCAGATAGGCAAGGTGGAAGCGTTGCCGACCAGTTATTTGTACGCGCCGAATGGCGAGCAGGTGAGCTATCAGACCGGGGAAGTGACGCGCGAGAGTGTCGAGACCTACATCAGGAACAAAAAATTCAATTGACTGCCGTGCGCAGGCCGCTGTCGGCCGTCTTGCGCGGCAGAGACCACTTGTTGTGCCAAGCGGCACGCACTAGGTTGGGATATTCGGGGCGGCCCAGGCTGCCGTTGTAACGCCCCAGCGCACGATACAGATTGCCTTTTTCGATGTCCAGGTAATGGCGCAGGATGGTGCAGCCGTATCGCAGGTTGGTGCGCAAGTGGAAGAGGTTGTGATCCCCGGAGCCGATTTGCCTGACCCAGAACGGCATCACCTGCATATAGCCGTGTGCGCCCGCGCCCGAAACGGCGTATTTCCTGAAACCGCTCTCCACTTCAATCAAGCCCAGCACCAACTCAGGCTCCAGCCCGGCGCGGGTCGCCTCGTAATGCACAGTGCTCAGGAAATCGAGGCGCGATTCGGCATCGGGCATGCGTTTGCGCAAGCGGTGCGACATCTCCTTCAGCCATACATCCGCCTCGGATTGCGTGCCGAATGCCAGCCTGGATGCTGCCTGGTCCGATACGCTGCGCTGCAATACTGCGCGGACGCTGGCTGAGAGTGCCTCTTCCTGCTGCGCGCCGGCAAGCGCACCGGAAGCGGGCAGCAGCCCGGACAGGCACAGCGGCAGCAGGACGAAACGATGCAAAAAGGACGTTGTGGTCACTTGCATGATTCGGATTTTACGAACTCCGCCGCACTTTGCAAGGAGACGGCCTGCGCCTGCGCATCGCGCCGCCCCTGGTATTCGACATTGCCCTCCTTGAGGCCGCGGTCGCCGATGACAATGCGGTGCGGGATGCCGATCAGCTCCATGTCGGCGAACATCACGCCGGGGCGTTCGTCACGGTCGTCCAGCAGCACTTCGATACCCGCATCGACAAGCTTGGCGTAAAGCTGCTCCGCCGCTTCGCGCACCGCCGCGCTTTTGCCCATGCCGATCGGCACGATGGCGACCTGGAACGGCGCCATTGCGGCCGGCAGGATGATGCCGCGCTCGTCGTAGTTCTGCTCGATCGCGGCGGCGACGATGCGCGACACGCCGATGCCGTAGCAGCCCATCTCCATGATCTGCGCCTTGCCCTGCGCGTCGAGGAAGGTGGCGTTGAGCGCTTCGGCGTATTTCCTGCGCAACTGGAAGATGTGCCCGACCTCGATGCCGCGGCAGATTTCCAGCGCGCCCCTGCCGTCCGGCGATAGGTCACCCGCGACGACGTTGCGCAGGTCGTGCACGTTCGCTTCGTCAAGCGCCACGTCACGCCCGAAATTCACGCCGGTGTAATGGAAGCCGTCGTCGTTCGCGCCGCAAATGAAATCACTCAATGCGGCAGCAGAGCGGTCGACCAGCAGGCGCACTCCGGTATTCACCGGCCCGATGTAACCGGCGCGGCAATTCATGTTGCGGTGAATTTCGTCGTCGCTGGCGAAGCGGAACTCGCCCAGCACCTTGCCGGCCTTGATCTCGTTGAGCTGGTGGTCGCCGCGCAGCAGCAGCAGTACGAATTCGTCCTCGTACGTCACCACCGCAATGGCCTTCAGTACCTTCTCTGCGGAAGTGTCGAAGAAGGCGGCGACTTCCCCGATGGTCTTCTGTCCGGGCGTGATGGCCTTCTGCATCTCCTGCGTTGCGGCGGCGCGCGGCTCGCCCGGCGCGACAGCTTCGGCCAGTTCCACGTTTGCCGCGTAATCCGAATCCGGGCAGAACGCGAGCGCGTCCTCGCCGGAATCCGCCAGCACGTGGAATTCGTGCGAGCCGCTGCCGCCGATCGCGCCGGTGTCCGCCGCGACCGCGCGGAACTGCAGGCCGAGGCGCGTGAAGATGCGGCTGTAGGTGTCGTGCATAACCTGGTAGGTCTGCTCCAGGCTCGCATAGTCGGCATGGAACGAATAGGCATCCTTCATCACAAATTCGCGCGCGCGCATCACACCGAAGCGCGGGCGCACTTCGTCGCGGAACTTGGTCTGGATCTGGTAGAAGTTGACCGGCAACTGTCGGTAGCTGCGGATCTCGCGGCGCGCGATGTCGGTGATAACTTCCTCGTGGGTCGGGCCGAAACAGAACTCGTTGTCGTGCCGGTCCCTGATTTTCAGCATCTGCGGGCCGAACACCGCCCAGCGCCCGGTTTCCTGCCACAGTTCGGCGGGCTGCACGGCAGGCATCAGCAGTTCGATGCCGCCGCTCTTGTCCATTTCCTTGCGCACGACGTTCTCCACCTTGCGCAGCACGCGCAGGCCGAGCGGCATCCAGGTGTACAGGCCGCTCGCGAGCTTGCGGATGTAGCCCGCGCGCAGCATCAGCCGGTGGCTGGGCAACTCCGCCTCGGATGGGGCTTCTTTCAGGGTGGAGATGAAAAATTGTGAGACGCGCATGGTGAATGGTAGCAAAGTGTAAATGAGGGCGCGATTTTACAGGGATTGACTGCGGTGCGCATTCTCGCCAAATACACAGGCCTCGCGTCGCGGGGCCTGTGTTAGCTGCCAAGGATGTCAGCGATGGAAGGCGGCTACGCCGTTGACGATGACGGTATCCTTTTGCATGCCATATGCCACTCCGGCACCTATGCCGCCGGCACCGACGAATACTCCGCCCAGATGGCCCGATAATACTGCCCCGGGGCAGGTTGCCGGGCAGGTTACCGTCAGCGAGCCCAGGTTTGCCCCGCCGTTGGGCGCATTTGCCGTGCCTGCGTTGAAGAAACTCTTCTGCTCGATGGGGATGTTTGCTCCGCTGGCCACCAGATTGCCCGCGTTGGGGGTAGTCACGTCCAGGCTGACAGCCACGGTCTGCGCGGTGAAATTGGCGGTCAGGCTGGCGCTGTTCAGCGTTCCCACGCCGCCCAGCGAGTCAGTGGGCGCGGTGCCTCCCGCCAGCACGTAGTTGAAAGTGCCGGACACTGGCAAATCGACCGGGCCGGTCATTGTCGGGCCGGTGATCCAGTGCGAGTTGACGTTGGTGGGGTTGGCCGTCGTGTTGGTAGCCAAGTCGGTGATCGCCAGGTTGCCTCCCTGCCAGCGTCCCCAGCTGATGCCGGAGACGGGGTCGGTGCCCAGGCCGACGGGGGTGGCGGTCCCAATGTTGATGGTGTTGGCGCTGCCGTTCGAGAAAGGTTTGTCGGCGTTGAACTGAATGGCATTGCCGGCCACGTCAAACTGCACGCTGGCGGCATTGTTGTATCCCCCTCTCTCCGTCGGGACTGTCATACCGGCATTGGTCTGGCCTGCCGGGATCGTGTCGATGGTGGACAGGGCGGCAATCCGGTAGGGCGTCGCGGTATTCTGCGCTGTGCTGGTGAAGGCTGCGACGCCCGACACTTGGGCCGCAGCGCCTACCGAGCCGCTCAAGACATACGACATTATGGCGCCGTCCAGGCCGTTGCCGGTTAGTTGCCCGATGACATCACCTCCCGTTGCACCGGTTACCGTCAGCGGCGCCCAGCCAGTCATCGCTGCGAAGTTTGTCGAGGCCCTGAACCCGGTCTTGGCACCGTTCCAGTACATCATCTGCAAGGGGGCGCCGCTCGCGCTGGCGGTCCACGGTGTGCCGCCCACGCTCAATGCCAGGTTGAACGTCACCAGCTGCTGGGTGAAATTCACCGAGAGGGAGGCAGAGCTCAGGGATACTGCCGGGGGGGTGGTGACCGTGGTGATTGTTGGGGCGGTGCCGCCGGCCAAGGTATAGGTTGCCGTGCCAAGCAGCACTTCCGGCAAATAGACCGGATTGACCGCCGGGCCGCCGGCCCAGTGCGAATAGACCGGTGTGTTGGATGGAGATGGCCAAGCGCAGCAATTGGTATTTCCCACTGCTGTCCATTGTGCGGAGGTGCTGTCCCACCTCCCGAACTGGATGCCGTTGGCCAAGGTAGTGGTCGCCTGCCCGACCGTTGTTGTGCCGTTCAGGGCGTAGGTGACGTAACTGTTCACATCCTTTCCGGCATAACGGTCAATATAAGATGGATTAGGCAGTGCATTGTTCAGGTCCGCCGGTTTCGCGATCAGGGTGCCCATCTGAACGAAGGGGCTCAGGTAACTCGAGCTATTTGTTACGAGCGCCATTGCCAAGTCGCTTTGCACATAAGGTGCGGTTGCAACCGGCACCGGTGCCGGAGCAGGAGTTACCCCAGGAGTAATTACCTGCCCCCCAGCGGTGGTACCCGTGCCTGAGACAAGATTCAGTGTCGTTCCCCCTGCCGTAAGCGTGGTGGTGGTCTGGACTTGTAGTCCGGTTGGCGGCGCAATGATTTCAGCCGTCGTGGTGGCCGCTATCGTCGAAGTGGCGGCGGTGGGAGCTCCACCTGTGCTGGGGGCGGCTGCATCCACTACCGCAGTCTCGCGGACAGGAGCCTCTTCGCCGGCTGCGCCGCCTTCTGCTGCTTCAGCCTTGGCTTCCTCTTTCTTGCCTTCTTCCTTGCCGCTTTTGGCGGCTTTTTCTTCCTGCTTGGCTCCGGCCTTCTCTTCCTTTTCTTCTTTCTTCTCGACCTTGGCACCAGGTGCAGGCGCCTCACCAACCGTGAACACATTGGTGTTCACCGGCTGCAATTGCGGCATCTGGTTCATGCCACCCGCAAAGCCCATCTGGTTGGGCTGCACGAAGATCGTGCCCTTATCGGTGGTCATGCTCGTTTCGCCGACGTTCACCTTGTTGTAGGCTCCAGTCGGCGCCATCTGCGCCAGCGGGCTCCCCGGCGCAATGACAAAGGTCTCATGATCCGTTCCGCGGATGCCGATGGTTGCCGCCGGGGTGGTGATCCTGTAATTCTGCTTGTTGATGCGGCCGATCAGGCCGGTTACCGCGCGAAAGCCGCCCTTGAACAGGGAAAAGAAGCCCTTCTCGCTGCCGTCTTCCTTGCCGGCAAAGACGAACTGGTCGAATTTCAGCCTGGTGTCTTCGCGCACCGCGACGAAGCCGCCGTCCTGCATCTTGATCTGTGCAGAGGATTTCTGCGCGGAGGTCAGTGTGTCGCCTTCATTGATCGCATCGCCCTTTTGTGCCGGGCGCGACTGTCCTGCCGTGTTGGTGACCTGCACGTCGCCGTTGACGAACTGCACATGCCCGGCTACGGCAGCATAAACCGGGGATGCCGCTGTGAAACAAACAACGGATAGCCCCAGGCAAGCGAGTAGTTTGTTAATTTTCATGATGGCACCTCAAGCAAAGATGGTTACCTGAAATCACGGCGGATGGTCAGTGAAACGTCCGCGCGATCGAAGCTATACAAGGAAATGTTGGAATTTTTTCTGGAAAAAATAACTTGCGGCCTGACCGACCAGAGCTTGTCCAGCCGCCAGTTTGCCGCCACGGTCAGGTCATAAAGCTGTTCGCTGCGGTTGGCCATGATCAGGTTGTTCAGTTTGCCGTAGTGCGCAGATTGCCAGCCCAGGCTGGCAATTCCGTCCAGTTGTTCGTAAAAAGTGGCCTGTCCGCCAATTCGCAATCCCTCGAAGCGCTTCTTGCCGTCGGTGCGGCCGCCGTCGGGCAGGCCGGGGGAGATGACCGGTGCGACATCCAGTTCCTTGCCGGCATAAATGCTGCCAAACAGGGCCTGCTTGCCATCCGCCATAATGTGCACCCACCCGGCGCCAACCACAGCCTGATTGGTGTCACCCTCGATGCGCGCATCCGTCGTCGGGGAGGTCGGCTGGACGCCGGCAGCACGGTTCTGTCCATATTGCGCAAATGCGCTCATCTGGTTGGCCGGGCTGAATACATGTTGCCATTCCGCGCTTAGGCCGACCGAATCGCGGCGCATGGAGTTGGCGGTGTAATACTGTCCGCCAGTCAGCGTCAGTTTGTAGGCATTCTGCTCCTCGGCGTAGATTGCTCCTAAGCGGGCATCGGTGCTGACCGTGTCATAGGCGGTCTGGGTCATGTTGCCGTGCTGGCGCAGGTCGGCGCCGGCAAACACCCCCCAATTGCCGTTCAGGTTGTGGCTGATTTCGGCGCCAGCATTGACGCCCTCGTAAGTGCCGCTCAGCTTGGCGGCCGGCGGCAGTTGATTGCCGGGGAAGAAGCCGATCCACGGCGAAGTCGGGGCGAACGTAAAGGTTTGGGTGCTGCTGTTGGCTATGTTGCTGTCATGCCCCACGGTGCCCTCGACATAGCCGCTGATGCGTGTCTGCTTGGCCTGTTCTGCGGCCACAATGGCATCCAGATATTTCTGGATGGTGATGCGCGCCGCCTCAGGCGGGTTTTGTTTCAATACTTCCTGAAATTCGGTTTGGGCGCGCGGCAGATCGCCGAGCTGGTAATAGGCGCGCGCCATGTCCAGGCGCGCTCCGGCAAAATTCGGATCAACGGCCAATACCCGCTCGAAGGCGAGTGTCGCCTTGTCCGGCTTGCCGCTGTCCAGTGCGGCGATGCCGAGCAGGTAGTCGAAGCGCACCTCGCCGGAACGCTCGAACTCCAGAGGCTCCAGCAATGCGTAAGCATCGGCCGGCTTGCCGTTCTTCATCATTTCTTCGGCATCCCTGATGGGTTTCTCGCGCGCTTCGATCTCTGCACGTTTGGCTTCTGCTTCGGCCTGCTTTCTGGCTTCTGCTTCGGCACGCTGACGCGCTTCCTGTTCGGCTTTGGCGCGCGCTGCCGCTTCGCGCTGCGCCTGCAAGGCGCGTGCGCCCGGCTTTGCGGCTTTTTTGGCGGCAGGCTTGGCCTTTTTGGTTACGGCCTTCTTGGGAGCCCCTTGGGGTTCAGCCTGTGCAACAGTGCCCGCCGCCATCAAGGCTCCGAATACTCCGCAACACACCCATTGCACCAGCTTCATGTTTGCTGCCTCCCTTATTGATTACTAGTCGCAGTATCTACTCCTCGTGCGGCATGGTCAATACGCCAAAAGGCCTAGTCTAGATGAACCCCTTTTCCGCAAACGACAGGGTTTGCCCGCCTGCCACCACGAAGTGATCCAGCACGCGCACGTCAACCAAACCGAGGGATTGTTTCAACGCGGTCGTCAGGAGCTGGTCGGCCTGGCTCGGCTCGGCGACGCCGGAAGGATGGTTGTGCGCGAGGATCACGGCGGCGGCATTGTGCGCCAGCGCACGCTTGACCACCTCGCGCGGATAGACGCTGGTCTGGCTGAGTGTGCCGTGGAACAGCTCCTCCGAAGCGATCACGCGATGCTGGGTGTCGAGGAACAGCGCCAGAAAGACTTCCTGCTGCCGGCCGCCGAGCAGCAGCCGCAGGTAGTCGCGTACCGCGCGCGGCGAGCAGAGCGCATCGCCGCACTGCATTTCCTCCTGCAGCGCGCGCCGTGACATTTCCAGCACGGCCTGCAGTTGCGCGAATTTCGCCTGCCCCATGCCGTGCGTTTCGCAAAATTCCTTTTCGCAGGCGGCGAACAGTTTGGTGAGGCTGCCGAAGCGGGTGAGCAGCTCGCGTGCCAGATCCACCGCGCTCTTGCCGGTCACGCCGGTGCGCAGGAAGATCGCGAGCAATTCGGCATCGGATAATGATGAAGCGCCGCGCTGAAGCAACTTCTCGCGCGGACGTTCGCCCTCTGGCCAGTCGGTGATTGCCATGACCACCTCGCTTTCTTGCCAAACTTTCTTGTAAGATGCGCGGCATTATGAAACAAGAACCCGCAAAACGCATCCTGCTCGGCATTACCGGCGGTATTGCGGCCTACAAGGCCGCGGAACTGTTGCGTCTGCTGATGAAGCAGGGGATGGAGGTGCAGATCGCGATGACCGAGGCAGCGTGCCGCTTCATTACACCCACAACCATGCAGGGACTGTCCGGCAGGCCGGTACTTACCAGCCAGTGGGACATGGGTGCTTCGAACGGCATGGCGCATATCAGCCCTAGCCGCAACGCCGATGCGATCGTAATCGCTCCCGCAACGGCGGATTTCATCGCCAAGCTGGCGCATGGCCTGGCGGACGATTTGCTTTCCACGCTGTGCGTGGCGCGCAACTGCCCGCTGCTGGTCGCTCCGGCGATGAACCGTGAGATGTGGCAGAACGCCGCGACGCAGCGCAACATTGCGCAGTTGCTCGCCGACGGCGTGCGCGTGCTCGGTCCCGACTGCGGGATGCAGGCCTGCGGCGAAGAGGGCATGGGGCGCATGCTTGAGGTAGAGCATCTGGCGCAGGACATCGTGGCATTTTTCCAGCCCAAGCTGCTGCTCGGCAAAAAAATCCTGATCACCGCCGGGCCGACCTACGAGGCGATCGACGCGGTGCGCGGCATCACCAACCGCAGTTCCGGCAAGATGGGCTATGCCGTCGCGCAGGCCGCGCTGGAGCAGGGCGCGGAAGTGGTGCTGGTGTCCGGCCCGGTCGCGCTTGCCAGGCCGCAGGGCGCGAACTGCATCGATGTGGTGAGTGCCGCGCAGATGTTCGAGGCTGTGCAACAACGCGCCGGCGATTGCGATATTTTCATCGGTGTGGCGGCGGTCGCGGATTATCGCGTCGCGCAACCGAGCGAGCAGAAGATCAAGAAAAGCGTGGCACCGCTCACGCTGGAACTGGTGCTCAATCCGGACATTTTGGCGTATGTCGCCGGACTGCCGAACCCGCCGTTCTGCGTGGGTTTTGCCGCCGAGAGCGAGAATCTCGCGCAGTATGCCGAGCAAAAACGCTGCGTGAAGAATCTGCCGCTGCTGGTGGGTAATTTCGCGCAACAGGCCATCGGCAGCGACGAAAACGAACTGGTGCTGTTCGATGACAGCGGCAGCCATGTCTTGCCGCGCGCAGGCAAGCTGACGCAGGCCAGGCTATTGATGCAACACATTGCGCAACGCTATGAAGGAGCAAGCAAATGAAGCACATCCCGGTGGATGTAAAGATCCTCGATTCCCGTCTGCATGAAAGCATGCCGGGCTACGCCACCTCCGGTTCGGCGGGGATCGACCTGCGTGCGTGCATCGACCGGGATATGGTGATCCAGCCCAAGCAGTGCGAGCTGATTCCCAGCGGCATCGCCATCCACCTTCGCGATCCAGGCTATGCCGCGATGATCCTGCCGCGCTCCGGCCTGGGGCACAAGCACGGTGTCGTGCTCGGCAACCTGGTCGGCCTCATCGATTCCGACTATCAGGGGCAGATTTTTGTCTCGCTGTGGAACCGCAGCCAGACACCCTTTACCTTGGTGCCGATGGAGCGCATGGCGCAACTGGTGATTGTGCCGGTCATGCAGGCAAAGTTTAATATCGTGGAGGAGTTTTCGTTGAGCGAACGCGGCAGCGGCGGCTTCGGCAGCACCGGCAAGCATTGACCCGTCCTAAAATAGGTTGACACCTGTGATGACGGATTGGCCGGCTTGATTGCTGGCCAACATAGACGCCCGATGAACCTCATCGGGCGTTTTCAATTGTAGCGAGAGATGGGGGTGCTCGGTGTTGTAAATCGCAATGGATTGACTGACCATGCGCCGGGCCTGAGCCAGATCAGACGGCTTCTGGAGCAGGAACTCCTGCTTGAGAATGCCGTTGACCCGTTCCGCCAAGGCATTCTGGTAGCAGTCGTAGCCGTCCGTCATTGAGCAGATCAGCCCGTGTTTATGATGAATGGCCTGGTACTCGTCGGCACAGTACTGGATTCCCCTGTCCGAATGATGGATCACCGGTTGGCTTCTACAACGCCCTTTCAGCGCCATCTTCAAGGCCTGGCTGACTTGGGCCGTGTGCAGGCTGTCATGGACGTGGTAACCCACGATCTTGCGTGAGTAGGCATCGGTGATCAGGCTCAGGTAGACACAGCGTTCGCGGGTGGGCAGATAGGTGATGTCCGCAACCCAGACCTGCTCGCTCGCTTCGGCACGAACCTGCTCCGGACCGGCTTTGAGCAAGTTGGGATGGCGCCGGAAACGATGGTGGCTGTGCGTCGTCTTGTGGTATGCCCGTCGCGGGAGCAGCAACAGGCGCGCACCGCGCAAAAGATTGAACAGCGCATCCCGGCCAATGCCAAGGCCGTGGGCGTCAAGCTCGGGGCCTATCAGGTGGTGCAGCTTGCGCGTCCCCAGCCGGGGCTGGCGCAGGCGTTTTGCCCTGACCAGTTCCAGCACCGTTTCGTGCTTCGCTTCTTCCTGCGCCCGGCGATGTTGCCACTGGTAATGTGCCTGCCGGCTGATCCCCATGTAGCGGCAAACCCTCGACACGTTCAGTCCTTCAACGGACTTTTGCGCGAGGACTTGCCCACAGGCTTTTTTACGACGCGGACTCCATAGTCTTGCTTCAGAACATCGATCACCGCTTCGAAGAATTGGGCTTTCTCCCGCGCCTCCTTGAGCTGGACTTCCAACTCCTTGATCCGCTGTTCCGGCGTCAGCCCTTGGCTGCCGGCTATTTGGGCTTGGTTACTCATACGACCGTATGATGCCATCGCTCCCCAGTTCTGGCGACCGTGCTTGCGCAACCAGACCATGACGGTCGATCTCCCCTGAATCCCGTAACGGTCCTGCGCCTGTTTGTAGGTCAGTTCGCCTTTTTCCACTTGCTCGACTACTGCCAGTTTAAAAGCCAGCGTGTAATCTCGCTGCGTTCTCTTAACTCCTGCTCCCATCTGACTTCCCCTTTTCCTGGTCGAAAAGGCGTCAACTTCTTTCAGGACGAGTCACATTAAAAACAAAGGCCCGCAAAGCGGGCCCGTCAAACTTCATCAAACAGCCGGACTTAACGCTCGAGATTCAGTTCCACCTCAGTATTGTCGCCCTTGCGCACCGACACTTTCTCGGTGACCATCTTGTAGCCTTCCAGCTTCACGCTGATTGCATGCACGCCAGGCTCCATTTCCAGACGCAACGGCGACATCCCGTAATATACCCCGTCCAGATACACCTTGGCGCGCTGCGGGTTGGTATTCACCAGCAGCAATCCAGACGTGGCGCTGGCGCGCGGCGTGTAGGCAGACGGAGGAATGTCGCCAGCCGGCTGCGCGCCATAAGCCGGTATCGCGGCGGGCGAGACACTTCTGGCAGCAGCAGGAGCGGTATAGACCGTTACGCCGGGAATCGGCTTGGTGCCGGCAGTCAGATTGAACAGTTCCGGTCGTGATGCCATCAACGATGCGCTGATCGCTTCCACGGCCTTGGTGGTGGCAATGCGCAACTCCTTGTTCAGGTAGGCGACCACGTCGTCCTTGTTGTTGCCGGAAACACCGGCAAACCGGTCGTTCTTTTCCATCACCATGCCCGACCATACCACCTTTCCGGTAGCCACGTCCTTCAGGGTGGTCTCAATCGCAATGTTGATCTCATCGCGCTCCTTGACGTTCAGGGTCAGGTCCTTGATGACCCCGGTCACTTCGAACAGGGCATTGGCAGCGCTGCTGCCTTCCAGCACCTGGTAGCCTTCCCCATCGAAGCGTTTCTTGACGGCTGTCGTAACGATATTCGCGATTTCCTGATCGAGCAGCAACTGATCTCCATCCACGCCGCGGACACGCTGCGTGGTTATCCCGAGTAAGCGGGGATTGCCCTGCTTGCGCTGATCGGCATATTTGTTGACGCGCATTGTGGCGCCATATTTGAGTAAAGGTCCGGAGCTGTCGCCGGACGTCTTCGTTCCGCTTGTGGTGCTAAGCGTACTGCTCGTGCTACTTGTATTGTCGTTGCCATTGAACCAGCCGACGACTGAATCCTTGGTATTTTTGACGGTAGAACACCCGGTAACCGTAAACAACAGCCCAACCAGCGCGGCATGCCGCAACAATCGACTCATGAATCTTATCCTTCAATCAAGTTTAACTACGTACTCGTTCCCGAAACATGTGGCGTTATTTATTGGAGGCTGGGAGGTAACGAACCAGTTCGTTGAGCGCCATCCTGTAAACATCACGCTTGAATTCAATTACGGCATTGATGTCCAGCCAGTAATCGTTCCAGCGCCACGCATCGAATTCTGGATGCGTGCAGGCGCGCAGACAGACATCGCAATCACGACCAACCAGGCGCAGCAAAAACCATATCTGCTTCTGCCCGCGGTAACTACCGCGCGATTCGCGCTTGTTCCATCCCTGCGGAACCTCGTAACGCATCCAGTCGCGGGTGCGTCCGAGAATTTTCACATGTTCCGGCATCAAGCCGACTTCTTCGCGCAACTCGCGGTACATCGCCTGTTCCGGGGTTTCGCCATGCTGTATGCCGCCTTGCGGAAACTGCCACGCGTGCTGCCGCACCCGCTTGCCCCAGAACACCTGATTCTTGTCGTTCGTGATAATGATGCCGACATTCGGGCGGTAGCCGTCTCGGTCGATCATTTCCCACTCTATTCAGTTAATTCCAATTCGTGGATTCTTTCACATTTCCGGGTTGTTGGAAAGCGAGTCGGCGGCGCTCAATCTGCATAGCGGCGGGAAAAAGCGGAATATTTGATCCGGGTGAAGGTGCGGCAGGGGAGTATCGCCCCGGCATGGCTAACCTTTCGGTAATGCCGCCACGCCCGCTGCCGCGATCTGCCCGTCCTGGAACGAGCGTACGCCGCTGATGCCCAGGCCGCCCACGATGATGCCATCGATTTCCAGCGGGACGCCGCCTTCGGCAGGAATCACGCCGGGCAGGGCAAGGTGAATCAGACGGCCGCCCAGCACGGCATCTTCCGAAGCCTTGGTGGGGCGCTGGAACGCGACGGCGGCATGGGCCTTCCGGATTGCCGTTTCCACGCTGCCGAACTGGGTGTCGTGGCCGCGTTGCAGATAGAGCAGATGCCCGCCATCGTCCACGACGGCGATGACCACGCGCCAGTCATTGCGTCGCGCTTCGGCCTCGGCCGCGGCCGCGACGCGCTTGGCGTCCTCCAAGGTGAGCACCGGCTTGTCGGCCACGATCAGTTGCCGCCCAACACTGCGAAAATCTGGTCGCGGATAGCCTCCACACTGCCCACCCCCTGAATGTTTGCGTACTTCGGCGCTTTTGCGTCGCCGGATTTCGCCCAAGCGGAGTAGTAATCGACCAGCGGTTTGGTCTGGTCGTGGTAAACGTTGAGGCGTTTGAGCACCGTTTCTTCCGCATCGTCGGGGCGCTGCACCAAGTCCTCACCGGTGAGGTCATCCTTGCCGGCCGCCTTGGGGGGATTGAATACAGTGTGGTAGGTGCGCCCGGAGGCCAGGTGCACGCGGCGTCCGCTCATGCGCTTGATGATCTCGCTGTCCGCCACCTCGATTTCCACCACGTAGTCAATCGGGATGCCGGCATCCTTCATCGCCTGCGCCTGCGGGATGGTGCGCGGAAAACCGTCGAACAAAAAACCGTTGGCGCAGTCGGCATCCTTGATACGTTCCTTCACCAGGTTGATGATGATGTCGTCGGAGACCAGGCCGCCGGCATCCATCACCTTCTTGGCCGCGATGCCGAGCGGTGTGCCCGCCTTGACCGCCGCGCGCAGCATGTCGCCGGTGGAGATTTGCGGGATGTTGAATTTCTCCTTGATGTAATTGGCCTGTGTGCCTTTGCCTGCGCCCGGTGCGCCTAGCAGTATCAGTCTCATTTTTTGTTCTCCTCGGGTTTGATGGTTGCGGCAAAAGCTTGCCGTGCTGCATGTAAATCCTGTTCGGTGTCCACGCCGGCCGGCGGTGCCTCGCCGGTCACGAACACGCCAATCTTGTGGCCATGATACAGCGCGCGCAACTGTTCCAGTGCCTCGAAGCGCTCGATTGCCGCCGGGGCAAGCCGGCCGTAGGCGCGCAAAAAGCCCACGCGATAGGCATAGATGCCGATATGGCGCAGCACCGGCAGGTCGGCGGGCAGCGGCTGTTGCTGCGCGAATGCATCGCGCGGCCAGGGAATTGGCGCGCGGCTGAAATACAGCGCGTTGCCGTCCTTGTCGAGCACCGCCTTGACGATGTTCGGGTTGCGCAGCGAGGCTTCGTCGTGGATGGGGTGGCAGGCCGTGGCAATCGCGCATTCCGGGTGATCGTGCAGGTGTTCGGCGACGGCGCGGATCAGCGCAGGCGGGATCAGCGGCTCGTCACCCTGCACGTTCACCACGATGGTATCGTCCGGCCAGCTATGCTGTTCCGCCACCTCGGCGATGCGGTCGGTGCCGCTGGCGTGGGTATCCCTGGTCAGGCAGGCCTTGAAACCGTGTTCGTGCGCTACGTTGGCGATGGTGTGATGGTCGGTGGCGATCCATATCTGCTGCGCGCCGCTTTGCGCAGCCTGTTCGGCAACCCTTACCACCATTGGCTTTCCGGCAATCGGCAGCAGCGGTTTGCCGGGCAGCCGAGTGGAAGCATGGCGCGCCGGGATGACGACGTGGAAATCGGTCATCAAAACCTACTGCGCGGCTCGATAGCGGCGTTGCGCGGTGCTCGCTCCTCGCCTACCCATGAGGTATGCCTCGTTCGCTGCGCTCCGTGCGCCTTGCTCTCGAACCGCTCGCTACGGTTTTTTTTGGTGTTCATTTTATATTTTCGGCTTCTTCGGCGGTCAGTTTGCGCGCCTCGTCGGCCAGCATCACCGGAATATCGTCTTCGATTTTGAAGGCCAGCCGGTCGGCCTTGCAGATCAGTTCCTGCGCGGCCTTCTGATAGGCCAGCGGGGATTTGCACAGCGGGCAAACGAGGATATCAAGCAGTTTTGTGTCCATGGGGTTCTATCTTTCGCAGTATATGGTCGACCAGGGCCGGGTCGATCTGGGCATCCACGCGCAACACCCAGTATCGGGCGTCGGCGAATGCGGCGCATTTTACCGCATCTTTTTCGGTGAGGAGTATCGCGCCGCAATCGGCAAAGGCGAGGTCGGCTCTGGAATAGGGGTGATGGTCGGGAAAGGCGTGCGGCGTGCAGGGGATCCCCAATGATTGAAGATGGCTGAAAAAGCGTTGCGGATGCCCGATGCCGGCCACGGCGTGATTGTTGAGCAAACGAAAATGCTCGGCGGCAGCCGTCTTGCCGGGCTCGAGCAGGTTGTAAAAAATCTCTCCCGACAGGCGCATCGCATACTGGTCTGCCGAAGGCTCTCCGCCGTTCGCCACTACCGCATCCACATTTTGCAAGCGCGCTGCCGGCTCACGCAGCGGACCGGCGGGGAGCATGAAGCCGTTGCCGAAGCGACGTTCGCCGTCGACGACCGCGACCTCTACGTCGCGTTGCATGCGGTAGTGCTGCAGGCCGTCGTCGCACAGCACGACGTCGCACTGCGGATGTGCGTGCAGCGCGGCCTGTGCGGCGGCGGCACGGTCTTTGCCGATCCACACCGGGCAGAGCTTGCGCCGCGCCATCAGCAGCGGCTCGTCGCCCACTTGTTGCGCATCGCCGTCTGCATCGACCTGCTGGGGCCGTTGCGCGGCGCCGCCGTAGCCGCGGCTGACGATGAGCGGATGCCGGCCGCGCTCGACAAGCTGCTGCGCTAGGGCAAGAGTGAGCGGGGTCTTGCCGGTTCCGCCAACGCTGATGTTGCCGACCACGATGACCGGCACGGGCAATTTATAACTGGGCAGCATGCGGATGCTGTACAGGATGCGGCGCAATGCCACCAGCGCGCGAAACAGCAGGCTGAGCGGGAAAAGAATCAGGTGCAGCGGGGTGATGCGGTACCAGTGGCGTTCCAACCAGTGCACGTTACTTGGACTGGCTCTGCGTGGTGAAGGTAATGCGTCCATACCCCGCCAGGCGCGCAGCTTCCATCACGTTGATCACGGACTGGTGCGGAGTCTTGGCGTCGGCATTGATGACGATGGTGGGGTTGGCCTGGTCACCTGCGGCATTTTTCAGGGAGGCGGCCAGGGCATCCACGCCGGAAAAGGGCAGCCCCTGGTTGTTGATGGCGTAGTGCTCCGAAGCGTCTATTGCGATGTTGATCGGCCTGGCCGCTTCGGCGACCGTTTCGCCGCCGGCCTGCGGCAGGTTGATCTGCAGTTCGGAGAACTTGGCGTAGCTGGTGGTCACCATCAAAAAGATCAGGATCACCAGCAGCACGTCGATCATCGGAATCAGGTTGATCTCCGGCTCTTCACGGTTGCGCCCGCGTCGGAAATGCATGATGGACTAACCCTTGCGCTGGCCGTGCACGATTTCCACCAGCTTCACCGCCTGCTGCTCCATTTCGATGGACAGGCTGTCTATCTGGGCGCGGAAGTGCCGGTAAGCAATCATGCTGGGAATCGCCACGATCAGGCCGAAGGCCGTGTTGTACAGGGCCACCGAGATGCCATGGGCGAGCACCGTTGGGTTGTTGCCCACCGCGGTTTGCGAGCCGAAAATTTCAATCATCCCCACCACGGTGCCAAACAGCCCCAGCAGCGGGCTGATGGAGGCGATCGTGCCCAAGGTAGTCAGGAAGCGCTCCAGGTCGTGAGTGACTGCCCGCCCCGCCTCTTCAATGGATTCCTTCATCACCTCGGGCGCACTTTTTATGTTCTTGAGGCCGGCGGCGAAGATGCGTCCCAGTGGCGAACTTTCGGCCAGCCTGGCCAGCATGCCTTCGCTGACGCCGCGTTGCTTGAGTTCCTTGATGACTTCATCCAGCAGGGCAGGGGGGGCGATGCGGTTCGCACGCAGGAAAACCGAACGCTCGATGATCAGGCCGACTGCTATGATGGATGCGAGGATCAGGAACCAGATCGGCCAGCCGGCCGCTTCTACGATTGCAAACACGCGGACTCCCCAAATGTGCTTAAATAAAATGAGCTACAAATTTCAGGCCGCAACTGTATCTTGTCGCATGGAGTTGAGCAACATTTCTCCGGGGTTGCTTCTGCCATATTTTGCTAACTTGCCTATCGATAAAGAGTATTTTTGTTTACCCACAAAATCTGTGGATAACTTTGTGGATGATTCCTGTGGGTGATGCATTAAGGTGGCGTGCGATAAGGATTTTCCTTACTTTGCCTATTTTTTGTGTGGCGGTAAAATCAATATAAAACAATTGCTTAGTGTAAGTGTGGAGCCCTGTGGTAGGGGAAAACCTTAGGAAGTGGCGAATTTGCTGGTTTTGTGGATTATTCCGGGATGTCAATATGTCCGTAGGCCTATTTTGTGAAGAAAAAAACTGCGTCTTGCGTGTCGCGGAACTCAACTTTGCAATCAAGAAGTTGCTGGAGTCAGAGGTACCGTTGCTGTGGGTGCGCGGCGAAATTTCCAACCTGGTGAAGGCCGCTTCCGGCCATTTTTATTTTTCGCTGAAGGACGACCAGGCGCAGGTGCGCTGCGTGATGTTCCGGCACAAGAACCAGTTGTTGAGTAATCCAGTCGCCAATGGTCAGCAGGTCGAAGTCTTGGCCGTCGCCACGTTGTACGAGCAGCGCGGCGATTTTCAGCTCACTGTCGAGCAGATGCGCCCCGCGGGGCTGGGTGTGCTGTACGAGCAATTCGCGCAACTCAAGCAGAAACTGGAAAACGAGGGGCTGTTCGCTGCCGGGCGCAAGCGTGCGCTGCCCGCTTTTCCCAAGCGCATCGGCATTATCACCTCGCCCCAGGCTGCCGCGTTGCGCGATGTGCTGACCACCCTGAAGCTGCGGCTGCCGAGCGTGCCGGTGATCCTGTATCCCGCGCCGGTGCAGGGTACAGGCAGTGCGGAAAAGATTGTGGCAGCCATCGCGACAGCCAATCGGCGCGCAGAATGCGACGTGCTGATCGTCTGCCGCGGCGGTGGCAGCATCGAAGACCTGTGGGCGTTCAACGAAGAAGTTGTCGCGCGCGCCATCGTCGCCAGCGAAATTCCCGTCGTCAGCGGCGTGGGCCACGAGACCGACTTTACCATCGCCGACTTCGCCGCCGACGAGCGCGCCCCGACCCCCACTGCAGCCGCGCAGCGCGTCGTACCGGATCGCCATGCCCTGCTGAGGAGCTTGCGCGACACGGCGCAACATCTGCAACGCGCGCAGCGCAACCGCCTGCAGAATGCGATGCAGGCAGTGGACTATCTGCAGCGCCGCCTCGTGCATCCCGCACAACAGTTGCAGCGCCAGACGCAACAACTGGGCCAACTGCAGCGGCGATTGCAGAGAGCACTGACTTACCGCAGGCAACAGCAATTCTGGCAATGGCAATCGCTGGCACGGCGCCTGCACGCGGCGGGCAGCGACTTTGCGCGCTTGCGCGACCAGCAGTCCAATCTGGCGCAACGGCTGACCAAGGCGATGCGTACGGTACAGGTGCAACGATTGGGGCGGGCGGATAATCTCGCGCAGCATCTGATCCTGCTCGATCCGCAGCGGGTATTGGCGCGTGGTTACAGCCTGGTGCAGGATGCGAACGGCGGGGTGGTGGCGGATGCGGGGAAGGTAGCGGTGGGGGCGGAGCTGCGCATTACCTTTGCCAAAGGCTGGGTGCGGGCAGAGGTAAAGGAGCGTGGCGAATCATAAGAGGCCGTTCGCACTGAGCTTGTCGAAGGGCGTTTTCCAAACATCAAAACAAAACCGCCGGGCAACCCCCGGCAAGCATGCGCGCCGTTCCCCACTGCGGTATCATCCCGCCCTCGCAAATCCGCCATTCAGCTCAATCGCAATGACATCCGCAAACTTCATCGACCTCCCCCCTCTGCTGACCGCCCACGGCACGATCACGCTGCCCGGCTCCAAGAGCATCTCCAATCGCGTGCTGCTGCTGGCCGCGCTGGCCGAAGGGACGACTGAAGTACGCGATGTGCTGCTGTCCGACGATACCGGGCGCATGCTGGATGGCCTGCGCGCTCTGGGGGTCGGCGTGGAGCAACTCGATAAACATATTTTCAGGGTGCAGGGTTGCGGCGGCAACTTTCCGGTCAAGCAGGCAGAACTGTTTCTCGGCAACGCCGGCACTGCATTCCGTCCGCTGACCGCGGCGCTGGCCTTGTCCGGCGGGCATTACAAGCTGTCCGGCGTGGCGCGCATGCATGAGCGGCCGATCGGCGATCTGGTGGATGCGTTGCGCCAACTGGGAGCGGACATTCGTTATCTCGGCAACGAAGGTTTCCCGCCGCTGGAAATTTTTCCGGGCAAGCCGGAGGGGGTCACCGCTCAGGTGCGCGGCGACGTATCCAGCCAGTTCCTTACCGGCCTGCTGATGGCGTTGCCATTACTGGGCCGCGAGGCCACGGTCGAAGTAGTTGGGGAGCTGATCTCCAAACCGTACATCGAGATCACGCTGGCGATGATGAGGCGCTTCGGAGTGAATGTACTTTACGATGACTCGAATCGTTATTGGGTAAATCCGAGCAGCCATCATTATGTATCGCCTGGTGTGATTCACGTGGAAGGAGATGCTTCTTCAGCCTCGTATTTCCTCGCGGCGGGCGCGATCGGCGGCGGGCCGCTGCGCATCGAGGGGGTGGGCAGCGACAGCATCCAGGGCGACGTGCGCTTCGCCGATGCGCTGGCGCTGATGGGCGCGCATATCACGATGGGGCCGAACTGGATGGAGGCGCGTGCACCGCTGCACGGCAGGCTCAAGGCCATCGACCTCGACTGCAACCATATTCCCGACGCGGCGATGACGCTCGCGGTCGCGGCGCTGTTCGCCGAGGGTACGACCACGCTGCGCAACATCGCGAGCTGGCGCGTCAAGGAGACCGACCGCATCGCGGCGATGGCAACCGAACTGCGCAAGGTTGGCGCGGCGGTGGAAGAGGGTGCGGACTTTATTCGCATCACCCCGCCCGCCTCTCGATCCTCGATCCTCAATCCTGCCTCAGGCGTAAACACCTACGACGATCACCGCATGGCGATGTGCTTCTCGCTCGCGGCATTCGGTGCTGCGGGGGTGCGCATCAACGATCCGGATTGTGTGGCCAAGACCTTTCCGGATTATTTCGCACGCTTCCGCGAGGTGGTGCAGGCCGTGCCGGTGATCGCGATCGACGGGCCTTCCGCCTCGGGCAAGGGTACGGTGGCGCAGCGCGTCGCCAGGGTGTTGGGCTTCCATTTTCTCGACAGCGGCGCGATGTACCGCCTGCTGGGGCTGGCTGCGGCGAAACGTGGCATCGCGCTGGATGCTGAATCGCAGCTGGCCCATTTGGCGGCGCAGATCGAAATCCGTTTTGAAGGGGAAAGCATCTGGCTGGACGGCGCGAAGGTGGGGGACGAGTTGCGCAGCGAGGAGGCGGGCGCCGCCGCCTCCAAAGTGGCGGCGCTGCCCCTGGTGCGCGCCGCGCTGCTGGAAAGGCAGCGCGCCTTCCGCCGCGCGCCGGGGCTGGTGGCCGACGGGCGCGACATGGGCTCGGTGGTGTTCCCGGACGCGGCCTTGAAGGTATTCCTGACCGCCAGCGCCGAGGCGCGCGCCGAGCGCCGCTATAAGCAGTTGAAGGAAAAAGGAATGAGTGCTAATATCGCCGCCCTTTTGCAAGATATCCGGGCGCGCGACGAGCGGGATTCCCAACGTAGCGCCTCCCCTTTGCAACAGGCACCTGATGCGAGTCTGCTGGACACTACCGCTCTGAACATCGAGCAGGCAGTTGCCGAAGTGCTCGCGCGTTACCAGGTGAAGAAATAGGCCCCGCCTGACCCTCCGTCTTGCGGGATCGCTAACCAACCCTCTGCAATGAACCTCTGTTCCGGGCAGAATTTTTCTTAGGTGTATCCGATGAACGCAACCGCAACTGCAGCCGCCGTACAAAACCCCGATAGTTTTGCCGCAATGTTTGAAGAAAGCCTGACGCGCAAGGAAATGCGCGCCGGCGAATTGATTACCGCACAAGTCGTGCGCATCGACCACAACGTGGTGGTCGTGAATGCCGGACTGAAGTCCGAAAGTTTGATCCCGGTCGAGGAATTCCTCGACGCGAAAGGCGAAATCGAAGTCAAGGCGGGCGATTTTGTCACCGTCGCAATCGAAGCGCTGGAAAACGGCTATGGAGAAACCAAGCTGTCGCGCGAAAAGGCCAAGCGCCTCGCTGCATGGCACGATCTGGAAGTGGCCATGGAAGAAGGCAAGATCGTGGAAGGCTTCGTCAGCGGTAAGGTCAAGGGCGGCCTGACCGCGATGGTCAACGGCATCCGCGCGTTCCTGCCGGGTTCGCTGGTGGACATCCGCCCGGTCAAGGACACCACGCCTTACGAAAACAAGACCATGGAGCTGAAGGTCATCAAGCTGGACCGCAAGCGCAACAACGTGGTGGTTTCGCGCCGCGCAGTGCTGGAAGCCAGCATGGGTGCCGACCGTGAAGCCATCATGGAAAACCTCAAGGAAGGCGCGATCGTCAAGGGCGTGGTCAAGAACATCACCGACTACGGCGCGTTCGTCGACCTGGGCGGCATCGACGGCCTGTTGCATATCACCGATCTGGCATGGCGCCGCGTGAAGCATCCATCCGAAGTACTGAATGTCGGCGACGAAGTCGAAGCCAAGGTGCTCAAGTTCGACCAGGAGAAGAACCGCGTCTCGCTGGGCATCAAGCAGATGGGCGACGATCCGTGGAACGGCCTTGCACGGCGCTACCCGCAAGGCACCCGCCTGTTCGGCAAGGTGACCAACCTGACCGACTACGGCGCGTTTGTCGAAATCGAGCAGGGCATCGAAGGCCTGGTGCACGTTTCCGAAATGGACTGGACCAACAAGAACGTTCATCCTTCCAAGGTCGTGCAGCTGGGCGACGAAGTGGAAGTGATGATCCTCGAGATCGACGAGCAGCGCCGCCGCATCTCCCTGGGCATGAAGCAGTGCCAATCCAACCCGTGGGACGATTTTGCGATCAACCACAAGAAGGGCGACAAGGTAAAGGGTGCGATCAAGTCCATCACCGACTTCGGCGTATTTATCGGCCTGGATGGCGGTATCGACGGCCTGGTGCATCTGTCCGACCTGTCGTGGAGCCAGCCCGGCGAAGAAGCCGTGCGCGGCTACAAGAAGGGCGACGAAGTCGAAGCCGTGGTATTGGCGATCGATGTGGAGCGCGAGCGCATCTCGCTGGGCATCAAGCAGCTGGAAGGCGATCCGTTCGGTGGCTTTGCCGCCAGCCATGAAAAGGGCGCAGTGGTCACCGGCAAGGTGAAATCGCTGGATGCCAAGGGTGCCGTGATTGCGCTGGAGGGCGACGTGGAAGCCTATCTGAAGGCCTCCGAAGTCTCCGCCGACCGCGTCGAAGACATCCGTACCCACCTGAAGGAAGGCGATAGCGTGACTGCCGTGATCATCAACGTGGACCGCAAGAATCGCGGCATCAACCTGTCGATCAAGGCGCTCAACAAGGCTGAGGAATCCGCCGCGATGCAGAAGCTTTCCGCTGAAAGCAGCGCGAGCGCCGGCACCACCAATCTGGGCGCATTGCTGAAGGCCAAGATGGGCGGCAGCAAGACAGACGCCTGAGTTTGAGGTATTGCCATGACCCGTTCCGATTTGATTGCCAGGCTCGCCGAGTTGCATCCGCAACTGCTGACCAAGGATGCCGAGTTTGCCGTTAAAGTGATTCTGGATACCCTGTCCTCCACGCTCGCGCGTGGCGGGCGAATCGAGATTCGCGGTTTCGGCAGCTTCGGCCTGAATTACCGGCCGCCGCGCCAGGGGCGCAATCCCAAGACCGGCGACAAGGTGAAAGTGCCGGCCAAGTATGTGCCGCATTTCAAGGCGGGCAAGGAATTGAGGGAGCGGGTCTGCCAGCAGAAGCCCTGATTCTGTATAGTACGGTTGAAGTGGCGGCATATCGCAAGGTATAGCCGCCTTTTTTTATGCTATCGTTGCGGGATACCTGAAACACCGCTGCGCTTGGTGATGCTGCGCTCGCTGCGTGTTGCAGGAATCTTGTTGTGATGGTTTTCGGGGTGGATGCCATGCGTTATCTCAATTGGATTTTGCGTGCGGTGTTGTTCGTCGTGCTGCTCGGATTTGCGGTCAAAAACGACCAGCCGGTCACGCTGCGCTATTTTTTTGGCTATGAGTGGCAGTCTTCGCTGGTGATCGTGCTGCTGATATTTTTTGCCGCGGGCGCGGCGGTCGGCGTGCTCGCGATGCTTACCAACGTGCTGCAGCAGCGCCGCGAGATCGCGCGCCTGAAGCGCGATCTCCGCGTCAAGAACAAGCTTGCCGGCGTCGGCGAAACGCAGCAGATCCCAATACAACCCTCCTGATAGTTTTTCGGTATGGAATTTGAACCCTGGATGCTGCTTATCTTCCCGCTGTTTTTTGGCATGGGATGGCTGGCCGCGCGTATCGACATCAAGGAATTGCTCTCGGAATCGAGCGCGCTGCCGCAATCGTATTTCCAGGGGCTGAACTTCCTGCTCAACGAGCAGCAGGACAAGGCCATCGAGGCCTTCATCGAGGTGGTCAAGGTCGATCCGCAAACCATCGAACTGCACTTCGCGCTGGGCAGCCTGTTCCGCCGGCGCGGCGAAGTGGATCGCGCCTTGCGCATGCACCACAACCTCGTGGACCGCGCCGATCTGGACGACGACAAGCGCCAGCAGGCGATTTTCGAGCTCGCGCAGGATTATCTGAAGGCGGGCATTTTCGACCGCGCCGAGAGCCTGTTCCGCGAACTGGGGAATACCCGCTACGCCAAGCCCGCGCTGGAATTCCTGCTGGAACTGTTCCAGAAGGAGCACGACTGGCTCAAGGCGATCGAGGTGGCACAGCGGCTGACGGAAGTATCCGGACAGTCCTATGGCAAGCTGGCGGCCTTCTTCTACTGCGAACTGGCGAGCGAGGAGATCGCGGATGACAATCCCGCCGCGGCGCGCGGCCATCTGCAGCAGGCGCTGGCTACTTATCCGAACGCGGTGCGCGCCACCATGATGCTGGGCGACATGGCGTCCGGCGAGGGCAGGCTCGAGGAGGCGATCGCCATCTGGAAGAACATCGAGGCGCAGGACGCGCAATACCTGCCGCTGGTCGCGGAGCGCCTGCTGAATGCCTGTCGCAGCCTGGATCGCGAGGCGGAGGGTATTGCGCTGCTGCGCGACTACTTAAGCAAATACCACTCGCTGGACCTGATGAACGTAGTGTTCGATGGCGTGCTGAAAAACGAGGGCTCGGGTTCCGCCTACCAGCTGGTGCGCGACGAGTTGCAGCGCAACCCGACCCTGCTCGGGCTGGACAAGCTGCTCGAGGCGCGGCTGCTGGAAGTGCCGATGGAGCGGCGCGCCGATGTCGAGTTGGTGAAGGATCTGGTGCACAAACGCACGCGCAACTTGGCCATGTATCACTGCGCCCATTGCGGTTTCAAGGCGCGCCAGTTCTACTGGCACTGCCCGGCCTGCCAGGCATGGGACAGCTACTCGCCGCGCCGCAGCGAAGAAACCGGTACCCCTCTATGAACCTGAAAAATACGCCTCACCACGAAGAACACAGAGAACACGAAGATTTCTTGTGGGGCTGTGCGATGTTTGGCGATCCCGGCAAGGTGAATCGACCTTTGGAAATGATGCATTGTTTTTCTTCGCGATCTTCGTGCTCTTCGTGGTTCAAATGAGGAATTTGGAATGAACGACCCGAAGATCATCATTGCGCTGGATTATCCCGCCGCCGCCCCGGCGCTTGCGCTGGCCGAGCGGCTGCAGCCTGCGCTGTGCCGCCTGAAAATCGGCAAGGAACTGTTCACCGCAGCCGGTCCGGCCTTGCTGGATCAACTCATGAAGCGCGGTTTCGAGATTTTTCTCGACCTGAAATTCCACGACATCCCCAACACTACCGCGCAGGCCTGCAAGGCCGCGGCTGCTCTCGGAGTATGGATGGTCAACGTGCATGCGCTGGGCGGACGCAAGATGCTGGAGGCGGCGCGCGAGGCGGTGGACAGCAGCGCACATCGACCGAAGCTGATCGCCGTGACCATGCTCACCAGCATGGCGCAGGAAGACCTCACCGGCATTGGCATCAGCGCCACGCCCGCCGAGATGGTGCTGCGCCTCGCTGTGCTGGCGCGCGACAGCGGGCTGGACGGCGTGGTGTGTTCCGCGCAGGAGGCCGCGCTGCTGCGCAAACAGTGCGGCAAGGATTTCTGCCTGGTGACGCCGGGCATCCGTCCGGCGCAGGCGAGCCTCGACGACCAGTCGCGCGTGATGACGCCGTTGGCCGCGCTGCAGGCCGGTTCCAGCTATCTGGTGATCGGCCGCCCGATCACCAAGGCGGCAGACCCCTTGCAGGCGCTGCTCGACATCAACAAGGAAATCGGAGAAGCGATATGAATCAGAAAAGCGCAGGGCGGCTATGACAGCGTTGCCCAAATTCGACGGCGCAAAAATCCTCGTAGTCGGCGACGTGATGCTGGACCGCTACTGGTTCGGCGACGTCAACCGCATCTCGCCGGAGGCGCCGGTGCCGGTACTCAAGGTCGAGCGCGTCGAGGAGCGTCCCGGCGGGGCGGCCAACGTGGCACGCAACATCGCCGCGCTCGGCGCGCAAATCACCCTGCTGTCGGTGGTCGGCGACGACGAGGCGGGTGCGTGCCTGGAGAAGCTGCTCAACCAGTACGGCAACCTCAGCGCGCTGCTGCACCGCGACAACACCATCTCAACCATCATCAAGCTGCGCGCCGTCGCGCGCCACCAGCAGCTGCTACGCATCGATTTCGAAACGCCGCCCAGCCACGAGGTGCTGAATGCGAAGCTGGCGGATTTCCGCATCAAGCTGCCGGGGGTGGACGTGGTGATCCTGTCCGACTACGGCAAGGGCGGGCTGGCGCATATCAGCGAGATGATCCGGTTGGCGCGCGCCGCGGGCAAGCCGGTGCTGGTCGATCCCAAGGGTGATGATTACGCGCGCTACCGCGGCGCGACGCTGCTCACGCCGAACCGCAGCGAATTTCGCGAAGTGGCGGGGAGCTGGAAGACCGAGGCAGAGCTCAACGCGAAGGCGGAAAAGCTGCGCACCGAATTGCAGCTCGACGCGCTGCTGGTCACGCGCAGCGAGGACGGCATGAGCCTGTACCGCGCCAACGAGGCGCTGCACGAGCCGACGCAGACGCGCGAAGTGTTCGATGTCAGCGGCGCGGGTGACACCGTGATCGCCACGCTGGCGGTGATGCTGGCGAGTGGCGCGGATCTGCCCGATGCGGTGCGCATCGCCAACCGCGCGGCGGGCATCGTGGTCGGCAAGCTGGGCACGGCGGTGGTGTCGCGCGAAGAGATCATTAAAGACATGGGTGAAATGTGAAAAGTGAAAGGTGAAATGCAGAAACCGCTTTTCGTTTCACCTTTCACTTGAACTGCGTAGCGGCGAGTCACTTTTCACGGTTCTTAAGGAGTAAATATGTACTACATCGTCACCGGCGCTGCCGGGTTTATCGGTTCCAACCTCGTCAAGGCGCTCAACGAGCGCGGCGAGAACAACATCATCGCGGTGGACAACCTCAGGAACGCCGACAAGTTCAGGAATCTGGCCGATTGCGAGATTGCCGACTACCTCGACAAGGAAGACTTCCTGAAGAAGCTGCAGGACGGCTTTTTCGACGGCTTGGTCAGGACGGTGCTGCATCAGGGCGCGTGCTCCAACACCATGGAGACCGACGGCCGCTACATGATGGACAACAACTACCAGTACACGCTGGAGCTGCTGAACTACTGCCAGAACGAAGAGGTGCCGTTCCTGTATGCCTCGTCCGCGTCGGTGTATGGCGGCGGCAAGGTGTTCAAGGAGAGCCGCGAATGCGAGGCGCCGCTGAACGTGTACGCCTATTCAAAGTTCCTCTTCGACCAGATCGTGCGGCGCCGCTGGCACAAGCGCAACGCGCAGATCGTCGGCCTGCGCTACTTCAACGTGTACGGCCCGCGCGAGCAGCACAAGGGGCGCATGGCCTCGGTCGCGTTCCACTTCTTCAATCAGTACCGCGCCGAGGGCAAGGTGAAGCTGTTCGAGGGCTGCGACGGCTACGCCAACGGCGGGCAGTTGCGCGACTTCATCTCGGTGGAAGACGTGGTCAAGGTGAACATGTACTTCCTCGACAATCCGCACAAATCAGGCATCTTCAATCTCGGCACCGGACAGGCGCAGAGCTTCAACGACGTGGCGGCAGCGACCATCAACGCGCTGCGCAACGCCGAAGGGAAGAATGCATTAAGCCTCGCCGAACTGCAGCAGCAAGGCCTGATCGAGTACACGCCGTTCCCCGAGGCCCTGCGCGGCAAATACCAGAGCTACACCCAGGCCGACATGACGGCGCTGCGCAACACCGGGTATGACCAGCCGTTCCTGACGGTCGAGCAGGGCGTGGCGAGGTATGTGGGGCAGATGCTCAAGTCGGTTTCCTGAATATGTATTCGTCCATAGAGAACTTCGTCGGCAACACGCCGCTGGTTCGGCTCAAGCGCATTCCCGGCGCTACCTCGAACGTCATCCTCGCCAAGCTCGAAGGCAACAATCCCGCCGGCTCGGTGAAGGATCGCCCCGCGCTGTCGATGATCATGCGCGCCGAAGCGCGCGGCGACATCAAGCCGGGCGACACGCTGATCGAGGCGACCAGCGGCAACACCGGCATCGCGCTGGCGATGGCGGCGGCGGTGCGCGGCTACAAGATGATCCTGGTGATGCCGGACAATCAGAGCGCGGAACGCCGCCAGACCATGCATGCCTTCGGCGCGGAGCTGGTGCTGACGCCGAAAGAGGGCAGCATGGAACTGGCGCGCGACACGGCAGAAAGGCTGCGCACCGAAGGGCGCGGCATCATCCTCGATCAGTTCGCCAATCCCGACAACCCGCTGGCGCATTACGAAGGCACCGCGCCGGAAATCTGGCGCGACACGCAAGGGCAACTCACGCACTTCGTCAGCAGCATGGGCACCACCGGCACCATCATGGGCTGCTCGCGCTACTTCAAGGAAAAAAATCCCAACATCCGGATCATCGGCGTGCAGCCCGAAGAAGGAGCGCAGATTCCCGGCATCCGCAAATGGCCGCCGGCCTACCTGCCGAAAATCTACGACGGCAGGAACGTGGACAGCCTGGAATACGTGAACCAGCAGGACGCAGAGGAAATGACGCGCCGCCTGGCGCGCGAGGAAGGCATCTTCTGCGGCATCTCCTCCGGCGGCGCACTCGCCGTGGCGCTGCGCATCTCGGAGCGGGTCGAGAACGCGACCATCGCGTTCATCGTGTGCGACCGGGGGGATCGCTACCTTTCTACGGGAGTGTTTCCGGCGTGATTCAGCCTTTAACTCATTTTATTTCGCCAAATCAAAAAACCCGCCAATTGGCGGGTTTTTGTTACTGCAACCAACAATGTTCAAAATAACATCAGAACTTATATGCTACCCCCAGCGACAAAACACTGATGTTGCCAGTGCCAGTCACTCCAGTGTTGTACCTATCCCAATCACCACGTACTGCAAAATTCTTGGATATGTCGTATTTGATGCCAAGGCCGTAGGTTAAGTCGGTTTTTGATTTGCTTGCGCCCAAAGTGGCTGTGCCGATGCCAGCCAAGGTCACTGCGGCGTTAGCATTGGAACGAACAGATGCAACACCCAATTTACCGATTGCTGAGAAAGAATTACCAAAGGGTAGTATACCGACAGCGCTAATATTCCATGCCTCTGCTTTATCAGTTTCAGTCGCTGTACCTGCCACGCCACCAACTGTACCAGTTGCCGAATATGAAATTTTCCCTAAGTCGATGTAGCCGCCCTCTACGGCAAAATTTTGGTTGATTTGATAGCCTGCTTGTAACTTGAATGCCGTAGGGTTGTTGCTTGCAGTTGAAACTACGCCGACTGCACCCGCATTTGTTAGTGCCGCATCAGTGGCAGCTTGTGGATAGCTAACTCGTGTCTGCCCAACTGATCCCAGCACATAAAACCCTTCATCTGTCGCCAGTGCAACACCCGAAACCGTTGCCATCGTTGCTGCAACACACAAACCTGCAAGTACCTTTTTCATGGTTATTTCCTTTTTTCGTAGTTGTATGAGCCACATAAAATACGCAAATCGTAAGTTTGCGGCGCGATATTACGGTTAACGTAAATTAAGAGTCAATATATCTTTCGGTCTATATATTTCGGCCTAGTCATATAGGCCATAGACTCCAAGCCTATGAATTTAGGCGAAACAATCAAAAATCTCAGGATTGCGCGACACTGGACGCAGGACGAACTTGCGTATCGAGCCAAGATAACTGCTGCAAATATTTCGCGTATCGAAACAGGAAAACATGGGCCAAGCACGCAGCTTCTTGAATCGCTAGCTTCCGTTTTTGGTATGAAAATGTATCAGTTGGTCGCGCTTGCGGAAGGTGAAAAACTTCCTGTCGCTTCGCCGGAATACGACTTCACCGAGCAGGCGTTGCTTCAGAATTTCCGCTCAATGACGCCGAAAGAACAAGAATTGTTCATGGCCATGGGCGAGCGTTTGGCCGAGCTGGGAGGAACGCCCCAGAAGCTGCCCTAAAAATTCGCGAGGAGGGATGGATGCAAGGCGCACGGAACGCAGCAACCGGAATGTACTAAAGGTACATGAGGATTGCGAGTACCGCGCAACGCCGCAGACGCCCTCCGCAGCAATTTTTAAAACTCCGCCTGCGCGAACTTCGGTTTCGATAGTGCGGGGTTTTGTGCGAAGTAGCGCTTCACGCCGCCGAGGATCGCGCTTGCGAGTTTCCCTTGGTAGCCCTCGTCGTTCAGGCGGCTCTCTTCGCTGGGGTTGCTGATGAAGGCAGTCTCGACCAAGATCGAGGGGATGTCCGGCGATTTCAGCACGGCGAAGCCGGCCTGCTCGACTTCGCCGCGGTGCAGGTCGTTGATTCCGCCCAGTTCGCCCAGCACATGCTTGGCCAGTTTCATGCTGTCGTTGATGGTGGCGGTCTGCGACAGGTCGAGCAGGGTGCGCGCGAGGTAGGGGTCTTTCACCGCGATGTTCACGCCGCCGATCAGGTCGGCCTCGTTTTCCTTCTTCGCCAGCCAGCGCGCCGCGGCGCTGGTTGCGCCGTGTTCGGAGAGCGCGAACACCGACGAGCCGCGCGCGGTCTTCTTGATGAAGGCGTCGGCGTGGATGGAGATGAACAGGTCGGCGTTCACCCGGCGCGCCTTCGCGATGCGCGCACCGAGCGGGATGAAGTAGTCGCCGTCGCGGATCAGCACGCCGCGCATGTTCGGCGTTTCTTCGACCAGCTTCTTCACCTTGCGCGCAATCGCCAGCGTGACATTCTTTTCGCGCGAGCCTTTCCGGCCGATCGCGCCCGGATCTTCGCCACCGTGTCCGGCATCGATGGCGACGATCAGGGTGCGCGCGCGCAACTCGGGGATATTTTTTGGCGGTGCGGCTTGCGCATCGGCTTTGCCGATGGCCGGCTTTGCAGCCGGCTCGGGCTTCTCCTCGGCGAACGATGCGATCGAGTCGGGTGGCTCTTTCGCGGATTCTGCGGCTGCGGGCGCGCTGGCGGCTTCCGGGGCGAGAGGCTGGGGCTGTTCGAGCAGGGCCATCAGCGGGTCGGCTGGCTGGGCGGGGTACACGTCCAGCACCAGGCGGTAGCCGTATTCGCCGACCGGCTTGAGGACGAAGAGCTGCGGCTTGGCCTCGCCCTTCAGGTCGAGGACGAGGCGCACCACGCCGGGCTTGAAACGCCCGACGCGCACGCTCTTTATGTAGGGGTCGTCTGCGCCGATCAGCCTGGTCAATTCGTTGAGCGCGCCGTCGGGTTCGACGTCTTCCAGATCGATGACCAGCCGCTCCGGGTTGCTCATGGTGAACATGTTGTGGCGGATGGCCTGTTTCGATTCGAGCGTCAGGCGCGTGTAGTCCTGCGCCGGCCAGACGCGCGCCGAGCCAACGGCGATGGCGGCGTGCGCCTGCGGCAGCCAGCAGAAGAACAGGATTGTTGCGAGTCTTACAACTGCCTTAAGCATTGCCTGCCCATTTCCGTATTGGCCTGGATTTCCGCGTTGCGGCCATGCGCCAGGATTTCAAACCCGATTTCCACATCGGCCTGCGGGATCAGCCCTTGCGCCTTTTCCGGCCATTCGATGAAGAAGATGTTGTTTCCGTCGAACTCGTCGCGGAAGCCGGCCGCTTCCCATTCCTCCTCGTCGTGCAGGCGGTACAGGTCGAAGTGGCGCAAGTCTAATCCGCCAGCCCGGTAGGGTTCAAGCAGCGTGTAGGTGGGGCTCTTCACCCGGCCGGTATAGCCCAGCGCATTCAGCACGCCGCGCACCAGCGTGGTCTTGCCCGCGCCGAGGTCGCCGTGCAGGTAGATCACCATGCCGGGCTTGAGCCGCGCGGCGAGGCGTTGCGCCAGCGCGAGGGTCGCGTTTTCATCGGGGAGGAAGAATGAAAGATTCGCGCAGCGGTCGTTCGTCCCCTCTCCCGCTTGCGGGAGAGGGTTAGGGAGAGGGGCGGGCATGGCGGATTCCATCATCAGGAATGGCATCCCTGGCGTACCCGCATGCTGATTCGGCTATCATCCGGACTATGCAAAACGGAGTTCCTCAATCGATCGATTACGACGCGCTTGCCGCGCAGATACGCGCATGGGCTCATGAGCTCGGCTTCCAGGCCGTGGGCATCAGCGACACCGATCTTTCGGCGGCGGAGGCCGGCCTGCTGGAATGGCTCGCGCTCGGCATGCACGGCGAGATGGATTATATGGCAAAACATGGCAGCAAACGCAGCCGCCCGGCGGAACTGCTGCCCGGCACCTTGCGGGTGATTTCGCTGCGCATGAACTACATGCCGCCCGGCGCACGCGACAGCTGGCAGGTGCTCGCAGAAGGCGAACGCGCCTTCATCTCGCGCTATGCGCTGGGGCGCGATTACCACAAGGTGGTGCGCAACCGCCTGGCGAAGCTGGCCGAGAAAATCCGCACCGAAGTGGCGGAATTCGACGGGCGCGTCTTCACCGACAGCGCGCCGGTCATGGAAAAGGAGTTGGCACGCAAGGCCGGCATAGGATGGCGCGGCAAGCACTCCCTGCTGCTGTCGCGCGAACACGGCTCGCGGTTCTTCCTCGGCGAGATTTACGTGAACCTGCCGCTGCCGGCCGACGAGCCGCAGCGGGAGCATTGTGGAACCTGCACGCGCTGCATCGACATCTGCCCGACGCAGGCCATCGTCGCGCCGTACCGCGTCGATGCGCGCCGCTGCATTTCCTACCTGACCATCGAGCTCAAGGGTAGCATCCCCGTCGAGTTGCGCCCGCTGATCGGCAACCGCATCTACGGCTGCGACGACTGCCAGTTGGTGTGTCCGTGGAACAAGTTTGCGCAGGCCAGCGCCGAGCCGGATTTCGCGGTGCGCCACGGGTTGGACGACGTGGGATTAATCGAGTTGTTCACGTGGGACGAGGCCGAATTCGACCGCAAGCTGGCCGGTACCGCGATCTATCGCATCGGCCACGAGCAGTGGCTGCGCAACATCGCCGTGGCTTTGGGGAATACGCCGCAGAGTGCCGCCGTGATTGCAGCCTTGCAGTCGCGCGCGGCGCATCCTTCGGAGATGGTGCGCGAACATGTGACTTGGGCGTTGGCGCGCCAGCTCAATAAATAAACCGCTCACGCAATTCTTCCAGATTCAATTCGCGCAGGATATGCTCCAGTCTTTCCCGCGCATTCTTTCTCTGCGCATCCCCGCGGCGCGCGATGATGAGCTCGTTCTTCATCGAGTGCTCCCAGCCGACCAGTTCCGTCACCGTTACCCCGTAGCCGTGTGACTCCAGCAGCAGGCAGCGCAGCACATTGGTGAGGTGGCTGCCGAATTCGCGGGTGTGGATCGGATGCCGCCAGATTTCCGAGAGCGGAGTTTTGCCGAACGACTGGTTCTTGTGCTTGTTCAATACAGACGCAACCTCGGCCTGGCAGCAAGGCGCCAGCACGATGAATTTCGCCTGCTTGTGCAGCGCGAACTTGATCGCGTCGTCGGTGGCGGTGTTGCAGGCGTGCAGCGCCGTGACGACATCGACTTGCTCGGGCAGTTGCGGCGAGTGGATGGATTCTTCCACCGACAGGTTCAGGAAAGACATGCGCGCAAAGCCCAGCTTCCCAGCCAGTTCGCGGGATTTGCCGACCAGCACCTCGCGGGTCTCGATGCCGTAGACGCGGCCGGCCTCGCGTGCCTTCAGGAACAGGTCGTAGAGGATGAAGCCCAGGTAGGACTTGCCTGCGCCGTGATCCACTAGCGTCAGGTCCTGCCTCTCTGCGAGTATTTCATCGAGCAACGGTTCGATGAAGTGATACAGGTGATAAACCTGCTTCAGTTTGCGCCGGCTGTCCTGGTTGAGCTTGCCGTCGCGCGTCAGGATGTGCAGCTCCTTGAGCAGTTCGACGGACTGGCCGGGTCTGATTTCTGGGATGGAGGTAATGTTCACGGATATAGTCTTCGTGTCTTGGTCATGCGGCCGCAGACGGCGCAAATTCGGCGCCAAATAATAGCGCGTTTCATCGGTGGCGGTGACGCAATCAGCCTTGTGGGGGTAGAATCTGCCTCGCTTCGAGGTATTCGCAATGAATAATATAAAAAGGGAGGGTATCGTGAATCGATTGGTAAAGGCCGCATTTATCGGGCTGGTAGTGAGCAATATCGCGTTCGCCGAGGAAGAAAAAGCGCCGGACTGGAATACGGAAACTCTGTCGGGCGATTGGGGTGGGGCGCGCCCCAGCCTCTACGACAAGGGCATCACGGTGGAACTGACCCACAAGAGCGACCTGCTGGCGAACACGTCGGGCGGCGTCAGCCGCGGTTCGGTCTGGCTGGCGAACAGCGAAGCAGCGATCAACATGGATCTGGGTACGCTGGCCGGTTGGGATGCCACCACCGCCTTCTTCCAGTACCACGTCCAGCACGGTGCCAAGTCGATCAATAATTACACCGGCAGCTTCGCCGGGGTGGACAACATCGAGTCGAGCACCAATGCCGGCCAGTTCTTCCAAGCATGGCTGCAAAAGAATTCGGCCGACGACAGTCTGTCGGTGCTGGCAGGGTTGTATGCGATCGACTCCGAGTTTTATGTCACCGATACCTCAGGGCTGTTCCTGCAGCCGCCTTACGGCATGTCGGCCGAAATGGCGCAGACCGGGCAGAACGGCCCCCCGGTCTTCCCGATGGGCGCACTGGGAATGCGCGTGAAATACGCTTCGTCGGGCTATTACGTGCAGGGGGCATTGACCGACGGCGTGCCGGGGCATCTCAATAATCCGCAGGGCACGCATATCCGGCTGGACAAGGGCGATGGCACGCTCGCCGTCATCGAACTGGGTTCCAATACGTCGGAAGAGGGTAAATCCTTCAATAAGACCGCCATTGGCTTGTGGCGTTACACTGCGCGCGCCGACGATCTGACCGAAGTGGATGCACTCGGCAATCCGCTGCGCCGCCCAGACCAGGGGTTCTACTTCCTGGCTGAGCGTACCCTGCGTGCCGAACAAAATGACCCTGCGCAGGGCTTGTCGGGTTTCGCTCGATTCGGTACGGTCAACAAGGATGTTTATCAGGCGGACTGGTCCGGAAGCCTGGGCTTGATCTACCAAGGGTTATTTGACGGGCGCGATGAAGATACCGCCGGTATTGCCGTCACTACCTGCCATGCCAGCAGCAAGTATCGCGATGCTCAACTTGCGCTGGGCAATGCTTCCGATTCGTCCGAAACGGTAGTCGAAATTACCTATCGCGCGCAATTGAAGCCGTGGTTGTCCGTACAACCGATGGTGCAGCGCATTTTCAATCCAAATATGGATGCAACCCTGCGGGATGTATGGGTGGCCGGGGTGCGGCTTGAAGTGGCATTTTGAAAATCGGCGACCCGTGCAAATCATGAGGCGGCCCGGGGCCTTCTTGGGGTGCCATTGATTCATTGCGTGCGGTGCCAGATTAAATAAATTACATAGTGTTTGACGAAGCCCGGATGCTTTGCTATAGTTCGCCCTCTTCGCTGACGCGGGGTGGAGCAGCTCGGTAGCTCGTCGGGCTCATAACCCGAAGGTCATAGGTTCAAATCCTGTCCCCGCAACCCATCAGCCCGATCTTTAAAAAGAAAACGAACAACCGACGAGTGTAGGCACTTGGTTTTTGGGGAGTTTCCGAGTCCTTAGGGATGAGGGAACGACTTTAAAAATATGTAGTAAAAAGTGCTTACGCAAAGTCGAAAAGAATCATGTCAATGATTCACTTTGAGTAAGACCGGTTCAGAAGTGAACCAAAACAGGAATTGAACTGAAGAGTTTGATCCTGGCTCAGATTGAACGCTGGCGGCATGCTTTACACATGCAAGTCGAACGGCAGCACGGGGGCAACCCTGGTGGCGAGTGGCGAACGGGTGAGTAATATATCGGAACATATCCGGAAGTGGGGGATAACGTAGCGAAAGTTACGCTAATACCGCATATGCCCTGAGGGGGAAAGGGGGGGATCGCAAGACCTCTCGCTTTCGGAGTGGCCGATATCGGATTAGCTAGTTGGTGAGGTAAAGGCTCACCAAGGCGACGATCCGTAGCTGGTCTGAGAGGACGACCAGCCACACTGGGACTGAGACACGGCCCAGACTCCTACGGGAGGCAGCAGTGGGGAATTTTGGACAATGGGCGCAAGCCTGATCCAGCCATGCCGCGTGAGTGAAGAAGGCCTTCGGGTTGTAAAGCTCTTTCAGACGGAAAGAAATCGCACGATTTAATACATCGTGTGGATGACGGTACCGTAAGAAGAAGCACCGGCTAACTACGTGCCAGCAGCCGCGGTAATACGTAGGGTGCGAGCGTTAATCGGAATTACTGGGCGTAAAGCGTGCGCAGGCGGTTTCGTAAGACAGATGTGAAATCCCCGGGCTTAACCTGGGAACTGCATTTGTGACTGCGAGACTAGAGTGTAGCAGAGGGGGGTAGAATTCCACGTGTAGCAGTGAAATGCGTAGAGATGTGGAGGAATACCGATGGCGAAGGCAGCCCCCTGGGCTAACACTGACGCTCATGCACGAAAGCGTGGGGAGCAAACAGGATTAGATACCCTGGTAGTCCACGCCCTAAACGATGTCAACTAGGTGTTGGGGAAGGAGACTTCTTTAGTACCGCAGCTAACGCGTGAAGTTGACCGCCTGGGGAGTACGGTCGCAAGATTAAAACTCAAAGGAATTGACGGGGACCCGCACAAGCGGTGGATTATGTGGATTAATTCGATGCAACGCGAAAAACCTTACCTACCCTTGACATGTCAGGAAGTTTCCAGAGATGGATTCGTGCCCGAAAGGGAACCTGAACACAGGTGCTGCATGGCTGTCGTCAGCTCGTGTCGTGAGATGTTGGGTTAAGTCCCGCAACGAGCGCAACCCTTGCCAATAATTGCCATCATTCAGTTGGGCACTTTATTGGGACTGCCGGTGATAAACCGGAGGAAGGTGGGGATGACGTCAAGTCCTCATGGCCCTTATGGGTAGGGCTTCACACGTAATACAATGGTCGGTACAGAGGGTAGCCAACCCGCGAGGGGGAGCCAATCTCAGAAAGCCGATCGTAGTCCGGATTGTTCTCTGCAACTCGAGAGCATGAAGTCGGAATCGCTAGTAATCGCGGATCAGCATGTCGCGGTGAATACGTTCCCGGGTCTTGTACACACCGCCCGTCACACCATGGGAGTAGAATCTGGCAGAAGTAGGTAGCCTAACCGCAAGGAGGGCGCTTACCACGCTGGGTTTTATGACTGGGGTGAAGTCGTAACAAGGTAGCCGTATCGGAAGGTGCGGCTGGATCACCTCCTTTCTAGAGATATCCAAAGGCTGAGTGCCTACACTCATCGGTTGTTCAAGAGCAGGATTGAAGATTGTGGATCGAGGATTGAGTAGGGGCAGCGTGCTGCTTTACCCCTCATCCCTGGTCCTCGCTCCTTGGTCCTGACAAGTTCAGGGTCTGTAGCTCAGCTGGTTAGAGCATCGTGTTGATAACGCGAGGGTCGTTGGTTCGAGTCCAACCAGACCCACCAGAGAAAAATGGGGGTTTAGCTCAGCTGGGAGAGCACCTGCTTTGCAAGCAGGGGGTCGTCGGTTCGATCCCGTCAACCTCCACCAATACCTGAAGCACAAGAAGCGAGAACCCATATCCAAGCTGATGAGGCTTTGATATTGGCTTTTGCCGATAAGCAGTTCTTTAAAAATTTGGAAGAAGTAAAGAAAGTGATTCACGCAGACGTGGACACGGGGCAACCTGTGTTTGCTGCTGCATGAAAAATCATGGGTTTTGATTGTATCAAGTCAGTTCATGCTAGTCGTATGAACTGGACACAAATGCGAAACACCTATGGCGCCTTGGCAGCGATGCTGAGGGCTTAACGTTATAGGGTCAAGCGAATAAGTGCATGTGGTGGATGCCTTGGCGATTACAGGCGAAGAAAGACGTGACAGCCTGCGATAAGCTGCGGGGAGCTGGCAATAAGCTTTGATCCGCAGATTTCTGAATGGGGAAACCCGGCCCGCAAGGGTCACTCCTGACTGAATACATAGGTCAGGTAGAGCGAACCCAGGGAACTGAAACATCTAAGTACCTGGAGGAAAAGAAATCAACCGAGATTCCGTAAGTAGTGGCGAGCGAACGCGGAAGAGCCTGCAAACTTTAGCTCTCAAATTAGTGGAACAGTCTGGAAAGTCTGGCCATAGTGGGTGATAGCCCCGTACGCGAAAATTTGAGGGTGGAACTAGGTTTGGAACAAGTAGGGCGGGGCACGAGAAACCCTGTCTGAACATGGGGGGACCATCCTCCAAGGCTAAATACTCGTAATCGACCGATAGTGAACCAGTACCGTGAGGGAAAGGCGAAAAGAACCCCGGAAGGGGAGTGAAATAGAACCTGAAACCGCATGCATACAAACAGTGGGAGCCCGCAAGGGTGACTGCGTACCTTTTGTATAATGGGTCAGCGACTTACATTCAGTAGCGAGCTTAACCGAATAGGGGAGGCGCAGCGAAAGCGAGTCTGATAAGGGCGATAGTTGCTGGGTGTAGACCCGAAACCAAGTGATCTATCCATGGCCAGGATGAAGGTTGGGTAAAACCAACTGGAGGTCCGAACCCACTAACGTTGAAAAGTTAGGGGATGAGCTGTGGATAGGGGTGAAAGGCTAAACAAACTTGGAAATAGCTGGTTCTCTCCGAAAACTATTTAGGTAGTACCTCATGTATCACTCTCGGGGGTAGAGCACTGTCATGGCTAGGGGTCTATTGCTGATTACCAAACCATTGCAAACTCCGAATACCGAGAAGTGCGAGCATGGGAGACAGACACCGGGTGCTAACGTCCGGTGTCAAGAGGGAAACAACCCAGACCGCCAGCTAAGGTCCCAAAGACACAGTTAAGTGGAAAACGAAGTGGGAAGGCTAAAACAGTCAGGATGTTGGCTTAGAAGCAGCCATCATTTAAAGAAAGCGTAATAGCTCACTGATCGAGTCGTCCTGCGCGGAAGATGTAACGGGGCTCAAACTGTGCACCGAAGCTGCGGATATGCGTAAGCATATGGTAGGAGAGCGTTCTGTAGGCCTGCGAAGGTGTCCCGTGAGGGATGCTGGAGGTATCAGAAGTGCGAATGCTGACATGAGTAGCGATAAAGGGAGTGAAAGGCTCCCTCGCCGAAAGCCCAAGGTTTCCTGCGCAACGTTCATCGGCGCAGGGTGAGTCGGCCCCTAAGGCGAGGCTGAAAAGCGTAGTCGATGGGAAACAGGTTAATATTCCTGTACCTCAATGCAATGCGATGTGGGGACGGAGAAGGTTAGGCAAGCCGGGTGTTGGACGTCCCGGTTCAAGCGTGTAGGAAGATCCTTTAGGCAAATCCGGAGGGTCAATTCCAAGGCGTGATAACGAGTGCCCTTGTGGCGCGAAGTTGCTGATACCAAGCTTCCAAGAAAAGCCACTAAGCTTCAGTTGCATTGGGACCGTACCGCAAACCGACACAGGTGGGCAGGATGAGAATTCTAAGGCGCTTGAGAGAACTCGGGTGAAGGAACTCGGCAAATTAGCACCGTAACTTCGGGAGAAGGTGCGCCCCGGTAGAGTGTAGAGACTTGCTCTTGAAGCTCGATGGGGTTGCAGTGAAATGGTGGCTGCGACTGTTTAATAAAAACACAGCACTCTGCAAACACGAAAGTGGACGTATAGAGTGTGACGCCTGCCCGGTGCTGGAAGATTAAATGATGGGGTGCAAGCTCTTGATTGAAGTCCCAGTAAACGGCGGCCGTAACTATAACGGTCCTAAGGTAGCGAAATTCCTTGTCGGGTAAGTTCCGACCTGCACGAATGGCGTAACGATGGCCACACTGTCTCCACCCGAGACTCAGCGAAGTTGAAATGTTTGTGAAGATGCAATCTACCCGCGGCTAGACGGAAAGACCCCATGAACCTTTACTGTAGCTTTGCATTGGACTTTGATGGGACCTGTGTAGGATAGCTGGGAGGCTTTGAAGCGGTATCGCTAGATATCGTGGAGCCGACGTTGAAATACCAGCCTGGTGTCATTGAGGTTCTAACCTAGACCCCTGATCGGGGTTGGGGACCGTGCATGGTAGGCAGTTTGACTGGGGCGGTCTCCTCCCAAATTGTAACGGAGGAGTACGAAGGTATCCTAGGTACGGTCGGACATCGTACTGATAGTGCAATGGCAAAAGGATGCTTAACTGCGAGACTGACAAGTCGAGCAGATGCGAAAGCAGGTCATAGTGATCCGGTGGTTCTGTATGGAAGGGCCATCGCTCAACGGATAAAAGGTACTCTGGGGATAACAGGCTGATTCCTCCCAAGAGTTCATATCGACGGGGGAGTTTGGCACCTCGATGTCGGCTCATCACATCCTGGGGCTGTAGCCGGTCCCAAGGGTATGGCTGTTCGCCATTTAAAGTGGTACGTGAGCTGGGTTTAAAACGTCGTGAGACAGTTTGGTCCCTATCTGCCGTGGGCGTTGGAAATTTGAAGGGACCTGCTCCTAGTACGAGAGGACCGGAGTGGACGAATCTCTGGTGTACCGGTTATCACGCCAGTGGTATTGCCGGGTAGCTAAATTCGGAAGAGATAACCGCTGAAAGCATCTAAGCGGGAAACTCGCCTTGAGATAAGATTTCCCTTGTGCCTTGAGCACACTGAAGGGTCGTTCGAGACCAGGACGTTGATAGGCTGGGTGTGGAAGCGCAGTAATGCGTTAAGCTAACCAGTACTAATTGCCCGTGAGGCTTGATCCTATAACGTTAAGTAACAAAGGCGTTTCGCAACGCGCAATCAAAACCACTTTACTTCTTCCAGATACGGTTCAGCGCGAGAGCCTCAAAACTCGACCGATGAACCACAAACAGGGCAGACGACAGAACAGCGTCGGATGCCGAACAGTTTGTCTGACGACCATAGCGAGTTGGTCCCACTCCTTCCCATCCCGAACAGGACAGTGAAACGACTCCGCGCCGATGATAGTGTGCATCCGCATGTGAAAGTAGGTCATCGTCAGACTCCTCTCAAACACAAAAGCCCTCCTCGTGAGGGCTTTTGTGCTTTTGGGGTTTCTATTGATGCCTTAAACGAATTGACAGCGATTCGCAAAACGCGGAAACTGCGCACCAGTGCCGATTTGACATCAGCTTGCGGGGCACTTAAAACATACCAGCTAAAGCGAGGCAACCCGCTCCGCGCAAGCTGAACGGGTTTTGTTTTTTCAGGGAATTCATTTTGGACGCATCCAACAGCATCGGCATCGTCAGCGCAAAACGCGCGCAATTCGACACCCCGCTAGTTTTCAGAAGCGGTGCGGTGCTGCCGCGTTATGAATTGGTGTATGAGACCTATGGCACGCTGAACGCGGACAAGTCCAACGCGATCCTGATCTGCCACGCGCTGTCCGGCCATCACCATGTCGCAGGCCATTATGCGGACAACTCGGGAAACATCGGCTGGTGGGACAACATGGTGGGGCCCGGCAAGCCGATCAACACCAATAAATTTTTTGTAATCGGCCTGAACAATCTCGGCGGCTGTCACGGTTCGACCGGCCCTTCCTCGATTAACCCGGAGACCGGGCAGCCATACGGCGCAGATTTTCCGGTCATCACGGTGGAAGACTGGGTGGCATCGCAGGCGCGCCTCGCCGATCTGCTCGGTATCCGGCAATTCGCGGCGGTGATCGGCGGCAGCCTGGGCGGGATGCAGGCGCTGCAATGGTCGCTGACCTTCCCTGAGCGGGTGCGCCATGTCCTGACGATTGCCGCCGCGCCTCACCTTACCGCACAGAACATTGCATTCAACGACGTGGCACGCAGCGCGATTCTCAGCGACCCGGATTTCCATGGTGGCAATTTCTACCAGCACAACGTGGTGCCGACACGCGGTCTGAGGCTGGCGCGCATGCTGGGGCACATCACCTACCTGTCTGACGACGCGATGGCGGACAAGTTCGGGCGCGAACTGCGCGATGGGAAATTCAGTTATGGCTACAACATCGAGTTCGAGATCGAGTCTTACCTGCGCTATCAGGGCGACAAATTTGCATCCTACTTCGATGCCAACACTTACTTGTTGATGACCAAGGCCCTGGATTATTTCGATCCGGCGCACGACTACGGCGGGGACCTGAACCAGGCGTTCGCGCGTGCCAAGGCGGATTTTTTGGTGATTTCGTTCACCACCGACTGGCGTTTCTCGCCGGAACGCTCGCGGGAAGTCGTGCGCCCCCTGCTGCACAACCAGCGCAACGTCAGCTATGCCGAAATCACCTCTACGCACGGTCATGATTCCTTCCTGATGGAAAATCCGCACTATTTCGACGTGATGCGCGCCTATCTTGATAACGTCGCGAAGGAATCTGCCAAATGACGCAGAACGATATCGCCCGGCTCGCCGCCGAACGCCCGGATTTTGCCGCGATTGCCGCCTGGATACCGAAGGGTGCATCGGTGCTCGACCTCGGCTGCGGCGACGGCAGCCTGCTGCGCTACCTCAAGGAAACCCGCGCGGTGCGCGGCTACGGCGTGGAGATCAACGATCTCGATATCGTGTCGTGCATCGCCAACGGAATAAACGTGATCCAGAATGACCTGGAATCCGGCCTGTCCGATTTCGAGGACGGCTCGTTCGACTTCGTGATCCTGTCGCAGACCCTGCAAGCCACGCGCCACACCGAGGCGCTGACTCGGGAAATGCTGCGTGTCGGACGAGAGGGTGTCGTAAGCTTCCCCAACTTCGGTTACTGGAAAAACCGCCTCCATGTGCTGCTCGGCAACATGCCGGTATCGCGCGAGTTGCCCTACCAGTGGTATGACACGCCGAACGTGCATCTCTGTACGCTGCGCGACTTCGAGGACTTCTGTCGCGGCCATGACGTGACGGTGCTGGAGCGCAGCGTGATGACCGGCGAGCGCGAGGTGCGGCTGCTGCCGAACCTGCTGGGCAGTACGGCGGTGTACCGCTTCAAACGCACGGCATAACTGGATGACCGTCTGGCAGCAACTCTTCACCCGCCGCATGCTGATCTGCGTGTTCACCGGTTTCGCTTCCGGCCTGCCGCTGTACCTGCTGCTCAACCTGGTTCCCGCGTGGCTGCGCACCGAACATATCGACCTCAAGGTGATCGGCGCGTTCGCGCTGATCCAGTTTCCCTATACCTGGAAATTCCTCTGGTCGCCGCTGCTCGACCGCTATGTCGTGCCGCTGCTCGGGCGGCGGCGCGGCTGGATGCTGCTGACCCAGATCGCGCTGCTGGTGGTGATCGCCGCACTGGGCGGCTTTTCGCCACAAGAGAATTTAGGCCTCATCGTGCTGTTCTGCACACTGCTGGCTTTCCTCTCCGCCACGCAGGACATCGCGCTGGACGCCTATCGTCGCGAGTTGCTGCTGGACAATGAACTCGGCCTTGGCAATGCGGTGCATGTCAACGCCTACCGCATCGCCGGGCTGATTCCCGGCTCGCTGTCGCTGATCCTCGCCGACCATCTGCCTTGGGACACGGTGTTCCTGATCACTGCATTGTTTATGCTGCCCGGCATAGCGATGACGCTGCTGGTCAGGGAGCCGGTCGCACTTAACACACCCAAGACGCTGCGCGCCGCGGTGGTCGAGCCATTCCGCGAATTCATCGGGCGGCAGGGCTGGCGAGGCGCGCTGCTGATCCTCGCGCTCCTTTTTTTCTACAAACTCGGCGACAGCCTGTGCACCGCGCTGGCTACGCCGTTTTATCTCGACATGGGCTTCAGCAAGTCGCAGATTGGCCTGATCGCCAAGAATGCCGGGCTGTGGCCGGCGGTGATCGGCGCGCTGCTCGGCGGCATCTGGATGCTCAGGCTCGGCATCAACCGCGCGCTGTGGCTGTTCGGCGTGGTGCAGGTGGTGTCGATCTTCGGCTTCTACTGGCTGGCGGTACAGGGTACCCATGCAGAAATCACCGCGCTGCACCTTACACAGCTCGCGTTCGTGATCGGCCTGGAGGCGTTCGGCGTCGGGCTGGGCACGGCGGCCTTCGTCGCTTACATCGCGCACACCACCCACCCCGCCTACACCGCGACCCAGTTTGCGCTGTTCACCAGCCTTGCTGCCGTGCCGCGCACCTTCATCAATGCCACCGCAGGCTGGCTGGTAGAGCAGATGGGCTGGAGCGGCTTCTTCCTGCTGTGCGCGGTGCTGGCGATACCGGGAATGCTGCTGCTGTTCAAGGTCGCGCCGTGGAATGAAGCCGCACGGGAGATACGATGAAGCATTTTCTGATGTGCGAGCCGAGCTTTTTTGAAGTGCGCTACGTGATCAATCCCTGGATGGAAGGCAACCAGGGGAGAGTGGACAAGGTGCTGGCGAGGCAGCAGTGGAAAAACCTGTATGACATCGTGACGGCTCGGGCAACGGTCAGCCTGATCGAACCTGTTGCGGGGCTGCCGGATATGGTGTTTACCGCCAATGCTGGCCTCGTCCACAACAAGGATGTCATCGTCTCGTCGTTTCGCCATGTTGAGAGACAGCCGGAAGCAAGGTTCTTCGAGAAATTTTTTGCCTCCCTTCATTACAGCGTGCGGCATCTGAGTGAAGAGACAATCTTCGAAGGCGCGGGAGATGCCCTGTTCGATTCACAGGGGAGGCTCTGGGTCGGCTCGGGAATCCGCAGCGACCCCCACGCGCCGGAGGAAGTTGCCGCCGTGCTCGATGCCGAAACCTCCGGGCTGAACCTCGTCGACCCCCACTGGTATCACCTCGATACGGCCTTCTGCCCGCTGCCGGAGGGGCAAGCCATCGCCTACGCAAAGGCGTTCTCCGGAAAAAGTATAGAAACCCTGCACAGTGCCTTCGGTGAGAACATCATCTGGATCGCAGAAACGGATGCGAGGAATTTCGCTTGCAATGCCATCTCCATCGATCGAAGCGTCATCCTGCACCGGGCGTCCGCAGAACTGAAATTTGCCCTGCAGCAACGCGGCTTCGAAGTCATCGAGGTAGATGTTTCCGAATTCCTCAAGGCCGGTGGGGCATGCAAATGCCTGACGCTGGAGATTTGAGGAGCATAAGCAATGAGCGCCAGTGAGTTGATTGCCGCCGCACAAAAATTGTCGCGCGCCGTATCAGGCCTGTCTTTTTCCGCGCCGGTCACGCATGTCTACAACCCGCTCGACTATGCCTGGGCGTGCCACGAGCAGTACCTGCGGCGCTATGGCGAAGGCAGGAAGCGCATCGTGTTCGTCGGCATGAATCCGGGCCCGTTCGGCATGACGCAGATCGGCGTGCCGTTCGGCGAAATCGCGGCGGCGCGCGACTGGCTGCACCTCGATGCGCCCATCGGAAAGCCTGAGTGCGAAAACCCGGCACGCCCCATCGAGGGCTGGGCATGCCCGCGCAGCGAAGTGAGCGGGCGGCGGCTGTGGGGATTGTTTGCACAACGCTTCGGGGAGGCGGACCACTTCTTCGCTGAACACTTCGTTGCCAACTATTGCCCGCTGGCGTTCTTCGCCGGCGCGCGCAACGTCACGCCGGACAAGCTGCCTCCGGCGCAGGCAGCCCCTCTGTTTGCGGCCTGCGACACCCATCTGGCCGAAGTAATCCGCGCCAGCGGCGCGGAGTGGGTGATCGGCATCGGCGGCTTCGCCGAAACCCGTGCGCGTCACGCGCTGGCGGAAGTTCCAGGCATCCGCTTCGGGCGCATTTTGCATCCCAGTCCGGCCTCGCCTGCCGCCAACCGTGGCTGGGCGGAGCAGGCTACCCGGCAGATGCAGGCGCTCGGTCTGTGGGATCATCCTGGATAACGGTGCTTGCTCGTGAGTGCCAGGGACCGTGCATGGTTTACGCCATCTGGGGTGGTAGGCCTTAGCCAAGTCAGGATGAGCCTCGTCTCCTGTTTTTTCGGCCACAATACTTCCCGTTATCGCCAGAACTGACTTCCCGCATTTTTTCATTACCCCCTCGCACCCAGTTGCGGTAAACTACTGACGGAAAAGCAAGGAAGTAATTCGATGGATGTCGCCGAAAGCCCAATACTGTCCCGCCTGAAAGTCAGCAATCGCCTGCCCACGCCGAAAGGAGTGGCGCTGGAGGTGATTAACCTGACGCAACGCGATGATGTATCCAATCCCGACATTGTCCGGCTGGTCGGCTCGGACCCAGCCTTGAGCGCGCGGGTCATCAAGGCGGCCAATGTGCTGCTCACCAACCCTTCCAGGCCGATCACCACCATCGCCGATGCGGTGACGGTGCTGGGAGTGCATGCGCTGCGCCAGCTGGTGCTGGGCATCGCGCTGATCGCGGATTACCGCAGCGGCCCCTGCAAGCAGTTCAACTACCCGTATTTCTGGGCGCACTCGCTGCTGACCGGTATCGCCGCGAAGCATCTGGCGGCGCGCGCCCGGCTGGCCGTGGCCGAGGAGATTTTCGTGCTGGGCCTGCTCGGCAATATCGGCCAGCTGGCCCTGGCCACGGCATACCCCGAAGAGTATGGCGATGTGCTTGAATGCGCGAAGGGCAAGGCGCTGGCAGAGCTATATCGGCAGGAGCGCGATAAATTCGATTGCGACCATGCGGAATTGAGTGAGGCGATTCTTGCCGATATGCACTTCCCCAGGATTTTCCAGGTGTTGGCGCGCGATTTCCGGCAGCCCGAATCCAGCAAGGCGACCGAGGGTTCGCGCGAATGGAGGTTGACGCATCTGCTGCACGTGGCATCGCTGCTGGCGGATGCGTGCCTGGCGGGTCCCGCAGAGCGCGGCGCGCTGGTGGCGAAGCTGCGGCTGCATGCCGCGCGCGTGGCCATCGAGACGGATCATCTCATCGAGATCGGCGATGCGTGCGTGCGCGACTGGCTGGACTGGCTGGAGTTGATGCATATGGGGATGGTTCATATCCCGCCGTTTGCGGAGTTGCTGAGCCAGTCGGATGCGGCTGATGCCGCGGCCGAGGTGCCGCATTGGGCGCACGCCGACCAGGCCGATTACAAGATGCGCGTGCTGGTGGTCGAGGACGATCGCGCAATGCTGGTGCTGCTGGAGGCTATGCTGAAGACAGCCGGGCACGAGGTGCTGGTTGCGCGCAACGGCGTGGAGGCAATGCGCATCGTCGAGCAGCAGCATCCGCAGCTGGTGATTACCGGGTGGACGATGCAGCAGATGGATGGCATCACGCTGTGCCGCAGGCTGCGCGAGAGTCAGGAGCGGCGCGATGTGTATGTGATCATTCTCACCATACAGGAGAGCGTGGATAGGCTGGTTGAGGCATTCGATGCGGGCGCGGACGATTATCTGGTCAAGCCGATCGCGCAGAAAGTTTTTTTCGCGCGCCTGCGCGCTGCACAACGGGTAGTGCGATTGCAGGAGGAGTTGGCCTTCGACCGCGAGCAGTTGCTGCGCTTTTCCAAGGATCTGGCGGCCTCCAACGAGCGCTTGCAGCGGCTGGCATTGACCGATGCGCTGACCGAACTGCCCAATCGCCGTTTTGCGATGGAGCGCATCGAGCAGGAGTGGGCATTGTCCAAACGCGGCGACCGCACCTTGTCCTGCATGATGGTCGACGTCGACTACTTCAAGGCCATCAATGACAAGTTCGGCCACCAGGCGGGTGACGAGGCGCTGAAATGCATTGCCAATACCTTGCGCCAGTCGGCGCGCACGCAGGATGTAGTGTGCCGCTATGGCGGGGAAGAGTTCCTGGTGATCTGTCCGGATACTGGCATCGATGCGGCTTACCAGTGTGCCGAGCGGTTACGCCTGAATGTGGCTGCTCTGAAGTTCAGGAGTCAGGGGGCCGATATCAAGCTGACAATCAGCGTAGGCGTGGCGCAGAAGAAAGGCGGGATCGCCTCGGTCGAGGATTTGCTGAGTCGTGCCGATGAATGCCTGTATGCGGCAAAGCAGGGCGGACGGAACCGGGCGGTCTGCGCGAAATAAGCCTCCGAGTTGCCGCTGGCAGTTAATGTCTTTATGAAAAAACGCGCGGCGATCAGCCCCGTTTTATATGCAACCAACGGGTCAATCCACTTCGCAGGCGTGAACATCTCCTGCATTTCGGCTGCATTTTTCGGGGTAATCGCCCCTGAGAAAAAGCCATCGACATCATCGCCCCCCTCGCGTTTAATTTGAAGATAGAGAATTTGTCTTGTAAGAATAAATCTTACATGGCTCATCTTTGGATGCTTACAAAAAAAACGGCGCGCTTCCAGTTCTTTTCTTGCATGCAACTCCTGATAATGCGAGCACTGAAATTCGTGCGGTCGATGTCAGCGGTAAACGTCGGCGCAGTCAGTTCAGTTTGTTCCATACTGGCTAGGGGGGTACATGAGCACCATGCAATTGCAGGAAGGAATCCGCGACATCAATCTGACTTATCTGATGCTGGCTCAGCAAATGATCAAGGAGGACAGGTCGGCCGCAATTTTCCGTTTGGGCATCGGCCAGGATCTGGTGGATATCATCGCCGGCCTGACACCCGCGCAGATCATCAAGATAGCGGCTTCCAATATGCTGTTGTGCCGTTTCCGTTTTGACGAAAACCTGCTGCTCAATATGGTGACTGGCTACAGCAAGGATCGCATGATGTCGCAGGCGCATGCTGCGATCCTGATGTCGGCGCAACCCGTCGAAGAGCTTGCATAGAAAGGCGGCTGATCTGACTGTCAAGACTGTAGCAGGGGAGGCACAGCAAGTCAGGGTTGCGATTGACCTGATCGAACTGGGCGCCCGCCTGCAGTTGCTGCAGGAAGAAACCTCGCTGAGCCGCGAGCGCCTGCTCAGGCTCTACAAGGAGATCAAGGGCGAGTCGCCTTCCAAGGGTATGCTGCCTTATTCGACCGACTGGTTCATGAGCTGGCAGCCGAATATCCACTCCTCCCTGTTCATGGATATCTACAGGTTCCTGGTCATCAATGCCGGAATCGACGGCGTACAGGCGCTGATTACCGCATATCGCTTATACCTCGACCAGGTGCAGGGCATCGAAGATGCCGAACCCGTGCTAAGCATTACCCGTGCATGGTTTCTGGTCCGTTTTTTCAAGGCGGGAATGATGCAACTCTCTCCCTGTCGGGAATGTGGCGGATACTTTGTGGCTCATGCGAACGAACTGCACGACAACTATGTGTGCGGCATCTGCCATCCTCCCGCGCGCGCCGGCAAGACCAAGGCCGCCAAACAGGCCTCGATTGCCGCTCTGCAAGTCGCCTGCTGACCGTATAGCTTGCAAGACTGGCGGGATAGTGGTCTTGCGCTCCAAACCGGCCGAAAACTGCGTAAATGCGCAATTCATCCGCTTTCAATCCTGCCGAATTAATCTAGAATGCGCATATGGGCTTTGCCGATTGCGACGCCGGGCGCGCAAAAGTGAAGCTATGCCTCCTTCTTGCGGAGGGAAACGACGACAGGGAATGCGGGCATGTTGGTAATCATTGGTTATGTGGTGGTGTTGTTCTCGGTATTCGGCGGGTTTGCCATGGCCGGCGGCCATCTGGCCGCATTGCTCCAGCCTATCGAGTTGTTGATGATCGCAGGTGCCGCAATAGGTGCATTTTTTGTTGGTAACACCGGCAAAGCGATCAAGGCGACACTCAAAAGCCTGCCGAAGACCCTGCAAGGCGCCAAGTACAACAAGGCAATCTACATGGAACTGATGGCCTTGCTGTACGAGTTGCTGAACAAAGTGCGCAAGGAGGGCCTGATGTCCATCGAGGGTGATGTGGAGGAGCCCTCGGAGAGCGCAATTTTTGCCAAATACCCCAAAGTGATTGCGGACCACCATGTGGTCGAGTTCATGACCGATTACTTGCGCATCATGGTCAGTGGCAACCTGAACGCGATGGAAATCGAGAACCTGATGGATGTCGAAATCGACACGCACCACCATGAGGAAATGGTGGCTTCCCATGTGATTGCCAAGCTTGGCGACTCGATGCCGGCTTACGGCATCGTCGCGGCGGTGATGGGCGTGGTGCATACCATGGAATCGGTCGGCCTTCCCCCGGCCGAATTGGGGATATTGATCGCGCATGCGCTGGTGGGCACTTTCCTGGGCATTCTGCTGGGCTACGGTTTTGTCGGCCCCTTGGCTACGCAACTGGAACAAAAGGCCATGGAAGGCACCAAGATACTCAATGTCATCAAGGTGACCCTGCTGGCCAATCTCAACGGTTATGCGCCGGCGATGGCGGTCGAGTTCGGCTGCAAGGTGCTGGATTCCACCGAGCGCCCGGGCTTTGCCGAACTGGAAGAGCATGTCAAACAAAAACGCTGACCGGGAGACAGAGGGCGGGGAGCAGAGGGTAGATTGTCGCGTGCTGCCGTGCGGCGCGCCCTGTCCGAAAATGCGGCATAGCCGCGACAATCCCACCGCCTTCCATTTTCTGCCTTCCAACTTCTGAACATGGCTGACGACAAAAATAAAAAACCCATTATCGTAAAGCGCGTCAAGAAGGTGGTGGGCATGCCGCACGGCGGGGCATGGAAGATTGCCTATGCCGACTTCGTCACGGCAATGATGGCGTTCTTCCTGTTGATGTGGCTGCTAGGTACGACCAACAAGGGAGATCTGGAAGGGATTGCCGAATATTTCAAGATGCCGCTCAAGGTGGCATTGTCAGGCGGCAAGGTTTCCGGTGAAACCGCCACTCTCATTCAGGGGGGCGGGCACGATATTACGCGCGCCGAGGGGCAGGTGAAGTTGGGCGGGAAGTCCGCTGAAACCAGGGTTGTCGATCTTAAAAAGGTGCAAGCCGAAGCATTGCGCAGTCAGCGTGCGCAGGAAGTTGAAAGGCTTAAACAATTGAAAGCCAGCATCGAGAGGGCCATCGAAAGCAATCCCAGGCTGCAGCAATTCAAAAACCAGATCCTGCTGGACATCACCAGCGAGGGGCTGCGCATCCAGATCGTGGACGAGAAAAACCGCCCGATGTTCCAGATCGGTAGCGCCCAGCTGGAACCCTACACCAAGGAAATCCTGCACGAAATCGGCAAGATGCTGAATGAAGTGCCAAATAAAGTGAGCATTTCCGGTCATACCGACGCGGCACTTTATGGCGGGGGTGCCAAGGGGTACAGTAATTGGGAACTGTCTGCGGACCGCGCCAATGCCTCGCGCCGCGAACTGATTGCGGGCGGCATGGCGAATGAGAAAATCGTCCGCGTGGTGGGGCTGTCTTCTGCTGTGTTATTCAAGAAAGAAGAGCCGCTCAATCCGGTCAATCGGCGCATTAGCATGATCGTGATGAACAAGAAGGCCGAGGAGGCAGCCAGCCATGACGGCGGCACGGTCGGAGGGGCAGCAGAGGAAGATGCGGAATCCAGCGGTATGGAGGAGACGCAGGCGGGAGGGGTGCAAAACGACAACCCCCAGAATGCTGAGGCGGCGCCTGCTGTGCCGACAGCGCGCCAGCCCTGATTTCACGAATTGGCGGGTGTTTATTTCTCTGTTCCCCCGAAGAAAATCCGGGTTTTCCATTTAAAGTGCCGATCATGGCAGGACTGCCTCATGTCGACAGGAGACTTGCGGCATGGCGTCGGAAGGTGGGCGTGTAAATTTGATACGGGAGTTGATGATGTTGAACGACATGAAAATCAGTTCGCGGTTGACGATCTTGCTGGCGCTTTTTATGGTGGGGTTGGTGATAGTCGGCGTGGTGGGGCTGTATGCCGCGAGCAGGACGGAGCAGGCGCTGGAGTCGACGTTCGACGAAAAAATGACGCCCCTCGTGCAATTGACTTCCATCGCCAAGGCGAATCTGGGCAACCGGCTGGCCATCGCCAATGCGGTCATCCAGCCGGAGCACATGGCAGACTATATCCAGGTGGTCGGGAAGAACAAGGCCGAGATCGACAAGCAATGGGCGGCCTTCATGACCTCGCTGACCGACGAAGAGGACCGGAAGCTGGCGGCGAAATTTGCCGAGGTGCGCGGTCGTTTCGTCGAAGAGGGCATCAAGCCGGCCCTGGAGGCGATGCGCGCCAACAATGTGGCCGAGATCAGGCGGATACAGGTAGAGCATGTCAATCCCCTCTATGCACCGCTGTTCGAGGCTCTGGATGCGCTGATCGAGATGGAAAAGCGCGACACCCAGAAGCTGCACGAGGAATCGACCGCCACCTACAGGAACATGCGCAACCTCTCCATTGCGCTGATCCTGATCGGTGCGGTGATGGGTGGCGGACTTGGGGTTTCCATCATCCGCGGCGTGCATCGCTCGGTGGATGAACTGCGCGGCGTAATGGTGAAGATGGCGGCGGATGGCGACCTGAGGGCGCGCGCCAAAGTCTACGGGCAGGATGAGATCGGCGAGGCGGCGGCGGCCTTCAACGCGCTGATCGACAATTTCGCCAGCATCATCCGGCAGATCGTCGGCCATGCCGACACGGTATCCGGCACCGCGGTGCAGTTGTCGGCCTCCTCATCGCAGATTTCGCAAAGCTCGCAGGCGCAGAGTGAGGCGGCTGCATCCACGGCGGCGGCAGTGGAACAGATCACCGTGAGCATCAGTTCGGTTGCCGCCAACACCGATGATGTGCGCAAGCTGTCCGAAAGGAGTCTGAGCCAGACTCGCCATGGCAACCAGAACGTCACGGAAATGATCGGTGAAATCCACAGCGTGCAGCAGGCGGTCAACCAGATCGCCGACTCGGTCAAGGAATTCGTCGACAGCACCCGAGCGATCGCCGGCATGACCCAGCAGGTAAAGGAAATCGCCGATCAGACCAACCTCCTGGCATTGAATGCGGCGATCGAGGCGGCGCGCGCCGGCGAGCAGGGGCGCGGTTTCGCGGTGGTGGCGGATGAGGTGCGCAAGCTGGCGGAGAAGTCCGCACAGTCGGCCAATGAAATCGACCGGGTGACCAACTCGCTGAACCAGAAATCCACCCATGTCGAGGCCACCGTGCAGGAGGGGTTGCAATCCCTGCAGGCAACTCAGGAGCATATCGAGCGGGTCTCTGCCGTGTTGACCGAAGCGGGCGAGGCGGTCACGCAATCCAGCCACGGCGTGAACGACATCGCCACCTCGGTGAGCGAGCAAAGCCTGGCGAGCAGCGAGATCGCGCGCAACGTGGAGAAAATTGCGCAAATGTCGGAAGAGAATCATGCGGCGGTGGAATCGAATGCGCAGGGTATCGTGCGCCTGGAGCAATTGGCCGGGGAATTGCAGGCCGCAGCAAGCCGGTTTAAGGTGTAAGGGTGCGTGCGGAATAGGTTTTAATCGGCTGCACAATGCTTGCCAGAGAATAGTTTTTGGGGGGGTCGGCCATGCAGAATAAAAATGCTTACGTTTCGCAAAAAGAAGTGCCGTTTCCGGCAGAGGCTGTCCTTGTCTCGAAAACCGACACCAAAGGCATCATTACCTATGCGAACGATGCATTCGTGGTGATCTCGGGGTATGCGCGGGAAGAACTGGTCGGCACAAGCCACAACATCGTACGCCACCCCGACATGCCGCCCTCGGCCTTCCAGTGGCTGTGGGATACGCTGAAGGCAGAGCGTCCGTGGCGCGGCACGGTTAAGAACCGCTGCAAGAACGGCGACCACTATTGGGTGCGCGCCACCGTCGCACCGATCATCGAGGGCGGCAAGATCACCGGCTATGTGTCGGTGCGCAAGGCGCCAACGCGCGAACAGATTGCCGAAGCGGAAGCGCTGTACAAGGAATTGAACCGGTCCGGCGCGCAGGCCGTGTCGAAATACGAGCGGTTCAGGTTCAAGAACTGGTCGCTGAAGGCCAAGCTGCAATCCACGATCCAGGTTACGATCATCGTCGTCCTGGCGGTCGCGCAGGTCTTCGTTTCTGCGGATCTCAGGGAGGAGTCGCAAATATTGGCGGCCGAAAAGGGCGCCCAGATTGCCGACGGAATCATCGACAGCTCGAATATGCTGATGGTGACTGGACAGATCGGCGATGTAAATAACCGCAAACTGCTGATCCATAAAGTTGTTTCGTCGAAGAATATTAAGTCCGCGCAATATGTCCGGGTGCAGCAGGTGGTGGAGCAGTTTGGCCCCGGCCTGCCCGAAGAGCGAATCAAGGATGACGTGCAGCGGAAGGCAATCGAAAGCGGGAAGCCCAGTGTTATTTTCACTGATGATGACCGCGGCATGCCGATATTGCGGGTGGTGACCCCTTATGCGGCGAGCAAGGATTTCCACGGCACCGATTGCACCGGCTGTCATGCGGTGCCGGAAGGCACGGTACTTGGCGCTTCGGATGTGGTAATCGACATGAAGCCCGACCTCGACCGAATTAACCATATGGAGATGCAGATAATGGCCGGGCAGATTGCGCTGCAAATCTTCCTGTTCTTCTTCATTGGTTACTGTGTCGACAAGTACGTGCGCCGCCCAGCGCATGCCGTAAGTAATGAATTCAGGAATATCATGGAGGGCAATCTCGATACCGAGCTGGATATTTCCGGACGGGATGAGATGGGATCGATGCTGTGTGAAATCCAGGCCATGCAATGCTATTTGCGCACCATGGTGGACGAGATTGTTACGCCGGTCGGGCTGATGCAGCAGCGCATCATGGATATGGACGCCAGGGTGTCCAGCGTGGCGGACAATGCGGTCAACGAGCAGGATCATATCCAGCAAATCGCCAGCACCATGGAGGAATTCAGCCAGTCGATCGCCGAAGTGGCAAGCATGGCGGCAGATTCACTCAACGATGCACGGGCGATGGAGGCGGTGATCAATGCAAATGCCGAAAGGATGCAAAGCCAGATCAATCCCGCAATGAACAAGGCCGTGGACACCGTGCAGTCGTCCAGCAAGACGATTGCCAATCTCAGTGCGGCAATCCAGAAGATAGGCGCGATTGCGAATGCCATCAAGGACATTGCCGAACAGACCAACCTGCTGGCGTTGAATGCGGCAATCGAGGCGGCGCGCGCCGGCGAGCAGGGGCGTGGCTTCGCGGTGGTGGCGGACGAGGTGCGCAAACTGGCGGAACGCACCGCAACCAGCACCAAGGATATCGCCAGCACCATCGGGGAGATTAACGCAATTTCGGAGGCTGCCGTAAAATCCATGCAGGGCGCGATAACCGATGTCGAAAACGGCGTTTCCCTGGTACATCAGAACAGCGAGGGACTCAAAACAATCAAGGCTGCGATGGTCAACGTGGACGAGCGTATGGAGCATATTGCCACTGCCATGAGAGAGCAGTCTTCGGCGAGCGAGAGCGTGGCGAATAGCCTTGAGCAAGTCACCGGCCTGGTAGATAACAATACGCAATCCGCCAAGGACGCCAAGGAGGCTGCAGAAGAGTTGGCCAAGTCGGCGGATGAATTAAAAAAAGCCGGATATCCGCTGACCAAATGTGCAATGGGGTAAGGTGGGGAGGGAGCGGTGAGGAGAGAGAAATGTCAGACCTGTTAAAAAATATTGACGCCCGTACCAAGCTGGCGGGAACCAACAAGCTGGAAATCCTGATGTTCACGCTAGGCCTGGACAATCGTACCGGGCGCGAGGAGACCTTCGGCATCAACGTGTTCAAGGTGCGCGAGGTGATGCGCATACCGGAAATTACCCGTGCGCCGGAAATGCCGCCCGCGGTGGAAGGCATGGTGAGTCTGCGCGGCGCGCTTGTGCCGGTGATCGACCTGGCCAAATATACGGGGGTCGAGACCGGCGACAAGGCGGAGATCATGATCGTCACCGAATACAACGGCCATACCCAGGGTTTCCTGGTCAAGGCGGTGGATAACATCCTGCGCCTTGACTGGGCGGCAATGCGCGTCCCGCCGGCAATGCTGGTTGCCGAAATGGGCGGGCTGGTCACGGCGATCACCGAGCTGAAGGATGGCCGCCTGGTGATGATGCTGGATGTGGAGAAGGTGCTTTCCGAGACCAGCCGCTTCGATACCGACGAACTGATTTTCAGGAACGTGCAACCGCTGGGCAAGGAACGCACGGTATTCTTTGCCGACGATTCTTCGGTGGCGCGCAACCAGATCGCGCGCACACTGGATGCGATGCAGATAAAGCACATTTCGGCGATCAACGGGCGCCAGGCATGGACCGAGTTGTCGAAGATGGCGGATTACGCCGAGGCCTCGCATATACCGCTCAAGGATATGGTGCAGGTGATTTTGACGGATGTGGAAATGCCCGAGATGGACGGTTACATGCTGACGCGCAAAATCAAGGCGGACAAGCGGTTTGCCGGCATACCGGTACTGATGCATTCATCGTTGAGCAGTTCGTCCAACCAGCAACTCGGCAAGACGGTCGGAGTGGACGAATACGTGCCGAAGTTCGAGCCGCAGAAGCTGGCGCAGACCTTGGCGCGATTGTTGGCGTAACGGAGGGCTGAAGGCGGAAGACAGGGGCTTTGTTGCGGCTGCAACATCCCGGTTTCTGCCTCTGTCTGACAGGGAGAGGGGAATGACTTACACGGAAGATATGTTAAGCGGTAGCCAGGATGGTTTGCTGGATAATGTTGACGCACGCACCAATCTGGCGGGCACCAACAAGATGGAGATCCTGCTGTTCAGTCTGGGCAGCAGCGAAAAATTCGGCATTAACGTGTTCAAGGTCAAGGAGGTTTGCCAGGCGGGCAAGATCACGCGCACGCCCAATATGCCGACCGGGGTGGATGGTATCGTCAGCTTGCGCGGGCATGTGATGCCGGTGCTCAATCTGGCGAATTTCATGGGGATATACCCGACCGAAAAGTATCACACCATGATGGTGGCGGAGTACAGCAATCATATCCTGGGGTTCCTGGTGAAAGAGGTGGATCGCATCATCCGGGTGGACTGGGACAAGGTGCGCGCGACGGAAGGGATGCTCTCCGACAAGGGCGCATTGATCACCGCCATCACCGAGTTGCCGGACGGATCGCTGATTTCAATTCTTGATGTCGAACAGATCCTGGCCAATGCATTCGGCGACGCCATTGTCGGAAACGTCGAGCGCGTGGAGTCGGCGCATGACCTGTGCATATTCTTCGCCGACGATTCGATGGTGGCGCGCAGAAAGATCGCTGAAGTGCTCGATAAAATGGGCATCAAGCACATCCAGGCAACCAATGGCCACGAGGCGTGGGAGAGGCTCAGGGCGATGGCAGATGCGGCGCAGAGCGTGGGAGGGAGCCTGCACGACCAGATTCAGGTGATTCTGACCGATGCGGAAATGCCCGAGATGGACGGTTATGTGCTGACGCAAAATATCAAGGCTGACCGCCGCTTCGATGGCATACCGGTGGTGATGCATTCGTCGCTGTCTTCGGATGCGAACCGTGCAATGGGACGGCGTGTCGGGGTGGATCACTATGTGCCGAAATTCGATTCAATAGTGCTGTCGTCGACGCTGCGCCCGTTGCTGGTTTGAATGCGGAATTGAGGACAAGGATTTTGGATCGGGGATCGAGGAGCGGGGTATTTTGCCCAGGCCTGATTCCTTGATGCCGGATTTTGGAGGAAATGATGGGAATAGAAAGTACGAAATTTTTGGTGGTGGACGATTTTTCCACGATGCGCCGCATCGTGCGCAATTTGCTCAAGGAACTGGGTTTCCTGAATGTCCAGGAGGCGGAAGACGGCGTGGAGGCCTTGGTCAAACTGCGCGCGGACGAGTTCGATTTTGTGGTGTCCGACTGGAACATGCCCAACATGACGGGGATTGAGTTGCTGCGCGCGATCCGCGCGGACGAAAAGCTCAAGCATCTGCCGGTGCTGATGGTGACGGCGGAGGCGAAGAAGGAAAACATCATTGAGGCGGCGAAGGCCGGCGCAAGCGGCTACGTGGTGAAACCGTTTACGGCCGCCACGCTGGATGAAAAGTTGAAGAAAATATTTGCCAACATGCAAAAGTGAGTAATGCGATGAACGACAATACTGCAAATCAGGATTCCGACGACCTCGAAGCGTTATTCGATAGCATCGTGTCGGCCAATGCCGAGGAAGACAACCCGTTCCCCGCGATGGGGGGCAAGGAGGCCGATTCGGCGAAGATGATCAACCAGATCGGGCACATGGCGCGGACGCTGCATGACACGTTGCGCGAGTTGGGACTGAACAAGGAAATCGAAAAAGCGGCGGCTTCCATCCCGGATGCGCGTGACCGCCTCAATTATGTGGCAACCCTGACGCAACAGGCAGCGGAGCGGGTGCTGAATGCGACTGATGCAGCGCAGCCGATTCTGGAAAAAGTGGAGGTCGAATCGCATCGCCTGGCGGGGCAGTGGCAGATGCTGTTTGAGCAAAAGCTGGACGTGATGCAATTCAGGGATCTCGTCATGCAGACGCAGGCCTTTCTCCATGAGGTGCCCAAGCAGACCAAGGCGACCAACGCCCACCTGATGGAAATTATGATGGCGCAGGATTTTCAGGATCTGACCGGCCAGGTCATAAAGAAGATCATCGACGTGACCAAGGCCATGGAGGAACAACTGGTTTCTCTGCTGCTGGAGGCTGCGCCGCCTTCGGTCAAGGCGGAATTTGACTCGGGTCTGTTGAATGGTCCGGTCATCAATGCGGCAGGGCGCACGGATGTGGTGACCAGCCAGGATCAGGTGGACGACTTGCTGGAAAGCCTGGGGTTCTGAAGATAGCGCAGGTCGGGCTTTGGCCAGACCCTGGTGCCGTGTCGGGCTGAAGCCCGACCTACTTGGGAGAATGAAATGAATGACTTTGCCGGCATGGAAGAATTGTTGAGCGATTTTTTGCTGGAGGCGGGCGACATGCTGTCCGAAGTGGACAGCAAGCTGATGGAGTTGGAAAAGCACCCCGATGACAGCAAGCTGCTCAACGAGATATTTCGCGGTTTCCATACCATCAAGGGAGGGGCCGGATTTCTCAATGCAACCGAACTGGTCACGCTGTGCCATCTCACCGAAAACCTGTTCGACAAACTGCGCAACCGCGAGTTGACCTTGAGCGCCGAACTCATGGATGTGATTTTTGCGGCAACCGCCGAGGTGCGCAGGATGTTTGGCGCCTTGCAGCAAAACCTGCAGCCAGGCGCGGCGCCTGCGGACATCCTCGACAACCTGAAGGTGGCACTGAGCGGAAAGGCGGTTTCCGCTCCGGTGAAAAGTCAGCCAGCCCCGGCGGCTGTGGCTTCTGCCGTGCAGGCCCCAGCCCTGCAGGCCATGGACGGGGTGGATTGGGAGGCACTGTATAACGCATTGACCGGCGGCACGGACATTGCCGCCAAAGTGGGCGTGACGCGCGATCCGGAAAAGATCGCTGCGGCGGTATCCGAAGAGGAATCCACCCGGAAGGCATTCGGCCGCCGCGCCAGCGATGTGCCGGGTGCCACGGTCGGGCGGCGCGACGGCGACGTGCCGGCCAAGGAAGCCAAGGAGTCGACGATCCGCGTGGACACCGACCGCCTCGACCAGGTGCTCAACCTGTCCGGCGAAATCGGTCTGACCAAAAACCGCCTGACGCACTTGCGCTCCAGCATTATCCAGGGGGGTAACGACGCGGACACCTTGCGTGATCTCGATCAATCCGTTACGCAACTGGATATGCTGGTGGTGAATCTGCAGAATGCGGTGATGAAGACGCGCATGCAGCCGATCGGCCGGCTGTTCAAGAAATATCCACGCCTGGCGCGTGACTTGGCAAGATCCTTGGGCAAGGATGTGGAGTTGGTGCTGTCCGGCGAAGAAACCGAAATGGACAAGACCATGATCGAGGACTTGAACGATCCGCTGGTGCATCTGGTGCGGAATGCAGTGGATCACGGCGTGGAGACCATCGAGGAGCGCATCGTCGCCGGCAAGCCGGAAAAGAGCATGGTGGAGCTGAGCGCACGTCAGGAAGGCGATCATATTCTGATTACCATCGCGGACGACGGGCGCGGCATGCGGCCGGAGGTGATCCGCAATAAGGCCATCGAGAAGGGGCTGATCACTACCGAGGTAGCGAACACCCTGGACGAGAGCCAGTGTCTGGAATTGATATTCCTGCCTGGGTTTTCGACCAAGGATGAAATCTCCAGTGTCTCTGGGCGCGGCGTCGGCATGGACGTGGTGAAGACCAACATCCAGAAGTTGAACGGCGTCGTAAACATCCACTCCGAACCGGGCAAGGGAACCGTGCTGACCATCTCCTTGCCACTCACAATGGCCATCCTGCCGGTGCTGATTCTGCGCCTCGGTGAACAATCCTTTGCCGTACCGCTGTCGATGGTGCGGGAGATACTGTCCATCACACCCGATCAGTTGCAGCAGGTTTCCGGCAGGGCAACCATGGTGGTACGCGGCGAAGTGCTGCCGGTGCTGCCGCTGGCGCAATTGATCGGCTGGGAGCAGGGCCCCAATCCGGAAGTGGGCGTCCTGATGCAGTTCGGCAACAACAGCTTCATCCTGTCGGCGGACGGCTTTGCCGGGCATGACGATGTGGTGATCAAGTCGCTGGATACTTTCCGTCCCAAGGGCGTGGCGGGCGTAACCATGTCCAGCGAGGGCGACATCGTGCTGATCCTCGATATCAAGGAACTGCTCAGCGATGTGCGCGGACACTAGCAGAGTTAGGGGAATAGCATGTTTTGCGGAAAATTAAGGCAGGAACACAGGGAGTTGCAGGCCAGGCTGGCCCAAGCCGATCAGGAGATTGCCGCGCTACGCGGCGATTTGTCCCGGCTGGAGGGTGAGCGCGAGGCGGTGCGTGCCGAGTTGGAGGGAGTCTTGGCCGAACAACAAGGTGCGGCCAAGTTGCATGACAACATGCAGGGGTTCGGCGATTCCTTCGCGGAGCTGCAAAAATCCCAGGTCGCCGCGGCGCAGGCCTTACGCGAAGAAAAACAGCACGCCATCGAGGCGGCCGGCATTTCGGCGAACAACCGCGAGGCCGTGCTGCGGATCGCCCAGAGCCTCAATGCGCTGTCCGCAGATACCATACAGACTTCGCAGAACGTGCAAAACCTGACCGAGCGTGCGGCGCAGATCGGCAGCATCGTCCAGCTGATCAAGGAAATTGCCGACCAGACCAACCTGCTGGCGCTCAATGCGGCAATCGAAGCGGCGCGCGCAGGCGAGCAGGGACGCGGTTTTGCGGTGGTCGCGGACGAGGTGCGCAAGCTGGCTGAGCGCACCGCGAAGGCGACCAGCGAGATTTCGACAATAGTGACCGCCATCCAGGGAGAGACCGACCGCACCAAGGTGCAAATGGAGGGCTGGGCGGCGAAGTCGCATGTGTTCAGCGGCGATGTCACGGGCGTGACGGACAGCATGGAACATTTGCTGAAGCTGTCGCAGCAGATAGAGGGCACGATTTCGGCGGCGGCGCTGCGCAGCTTTATCGAGGTCGCCAAGATCGACCATATCCTGTACAAATTTGAAATTTACAAGGTGTTCATGGGTATATCGGAGCGCGATGCGGGCAGTTTTGCGCCGCATACCGATTGCCGGCTGGGCAAGTGGTATTTCGAAGGCGAGGGCCGGGATTGTTTTTCCAGACTGGACGGCTACGCGGCCGTGGCGAATCCGCATCAGGACTTTCATCAGCATGGCCGGGAAGCCGTGACGGCATTCCGCTCCGGCGACTTTTTGGGCGGTATCGAGCTGGTTGGAAAATTGGAGGCCGACAGCATGGGGGTACTTTCCGCGCTGGAGAGGATTGCCGTAGCGGGGAAAGGCGACAGCAGCCTGCTATGCCATACACCGGATTAGCGTGGACACAGAGCACCGTGTTTATACAGAATAATCAGAGCCGATAAATCATGACAAACTTTTCTCGCCTAGCCTTAATCGGCGCATTGGCCAGCGGCATTTTGCTGGGCGGCCATGCGCTCTACTTTGGCAGCATATTGGCCGATGTGCTGCTGTTCCTGACTGTCGTGGCTGTCTGGAGCTATCTGCTCAAGCGGGCGGCCGGCGGCGAAGAGTCGCCGGGCCGCGCCGAATCGCCGGTACAGGGCGATATGCCTCTCATTCATGAAAGCAATGCTTTCCATGTGCAATTGGGCAACGAACTTTCCAGCCAGCTCGCTTCGGCGCATACCGAGCTTGGCAACACCCAGGCCATCCTCAGCGATGCCATAGCCAAACTGGTCAATACCTTTACTGCGATGGCGGATGAGGTGCGCGCGCAGCAGGCCTTGACGCTGTTTATTACGGACGGCGGAGAGGCCAGTGAGGACCAGAATGCGAAACAAAAATTCGAGCATTTCGTCCAATCCACTTCCGATGCAATGAACGAGTTTGTCGATTCCACTGTCCAGAACAGCAAACGCGCGATGGAGCTGGTGGAGAAGATGGACGCCATCAACGTGCAGGTCTCGGGCATCCTCGGCATCCTGAACGAGGTGGAGAGCATCGCCAAGCAGACCAACCTGCTGGCGCTGAATGCGGCGATCGAGGCGGCGCGCGCGGGTGAGGCCGGACGCGGGTTTGCCGTGGTTGCGGATGAGGTGCGCAATCTCTCGGAAAGCACCAACAAGTTCAGCAGGCAGATACGCGCGCTGGTGGGCAATGTCAACGCATCCCTGATTTCTGCTGAGCAATCCATCAACAGCCTCGCGGCAACCGACATGACCTTCGTGATGGAATCGAAGCAGCGCGTCGAGGTTATGATGGCGGATCTTTCCGAGTTGAATGAGACCATCGCCAGAAATGCCGATGAACTGAATCTGATCAATACCAAGGTCGAGCAGAACGTGGCGGCGGCGGTCTCTACCCTGCAATTTCAGGACATGAGTTCGCAGTTGCTTGCGCATGCCCAGATGCGCCTGGTCGCCCTGCAGGAGGTTGCCAACGAGATGCGCAAGGGCACGGACCAGCCAAACCGCAATGGATACCTCGAGCAGATCGCCACCTACAATCGCTCGCTGCACGAACATGTCGTCTCGCTGGACGAGAAGAAATCCAACCCGGTCGCGCAGGATAATTTCGCGACCGGCGACATCGAGTTGTTTTAGGGCATGTTCGCAGGCACCCCGCTCCTCGCTGTATTTTCAACTGGATGCTATAATCAAAAGAAGTTCTAACAATCTGATTGAGTGCAATTAAATGGCAAAAACCGTATTAACCGTTGACGATTCCGCCTCCATCCGCCAAATGGTGGCGTTTACCCTCAAATCTGCAGGCTACACCGTCATCGAGGCGGCCGACGGCCAGGAGGGGCTGGACAAGGCCAAGGCCAATGCGGTCAATCTGGTGCTGACCGACCAGAACATGCCCAAGATGGATGGCCTGACCCTGATCAAGACCCTGCGCGGCCTGCCGCAATACAGGGCGACGCCGATCCTGATGCTGACCACCGAATCCAGCGATGCCATGAAGGCGCAGGGCAAGGCATCGGGCGCAACCGGCTGGCTGGTCAAGCCGTTCGATCCGCAAAAATTGCTTGAGGTCGTCAAAAAAGTGATCGGTTAGCACCGGTACGCCCAGAATTTTGATGGATAGACGCCCCCGCATTTCATACTTCCCTTCAGGAAAAAGCCAATGTCCATCGACATGAGCCAGTTTTATCAGGTGTTCTTCGAGGAATCCGCCGAACACCTCGCAAGCATGGAAAGCCTGCTGCTTGAGCTCGACCTGGATGCGCCCGATGCGGATCAGTTGAACGCCATCTTTCGTGCGGCCCACTCCATCAAGGGCGGCAGCGGCACCTTCGGTTTCACCGACATGACCGAAGTGACGCATGTACTGGAAACCCTGCTGGATCGCATCCGCAAGAATGAAATTGCGATTACCGCCGACATGGTCGATGCCTTTCTGCAGGCGGGCGACGTGCTGCACGGCTTGCTGGAGGCACACCAGAACGGAACGGTTGCCGACGAAGCTGCATCGCTCGAAATCCGTGCCAGGCTGGAAAAATTGACAGCGGAGGGCGGCCAGAGGGCAGCGGGCAGCGGGCAGAAAACTGAAACTGCAGAGGCGGCGCATTCCCCGGCGCAGCATATTTACCGGATCAAGTTCGACAAATCTCCCGCCATCTTCCCCGGCAAGGCCGAACTCGACAATTTGCTCGAAGAGCTGGGTAATATCGGCAAAATCGAAAACCAGGAAATCGCCGCCGAGTCGGTGACGCTAACGCTGGCCACCTACGCCGCCGAAGCAGATTTGCGCGATACCTTCTCGTTTTTTCTGGAACCGGAGCAACTCACCATTACCCTGTTCGATGGGCAAAAGGCGGAGGACACTGCTTCCGGAGAAGATCAGGGTTACGGCTTCTTCGTCGAGCCGGAAAAAATCCAGGCGGCAAGCGAGGATGCGCAGGGTTATGGTTTCTTCGTGGAGCCGGAGACGGTCAAGTCGGAAGTCGAGAATGCGCAGGGCTACGGCTTCTTCACCGAGGTGGAAAGCCAGCCGCCCGCAACAGAGCAGGTGGCGACATCGGATACTCCGCCGGACAACGCGCCGCAGCGGCGTGCCACCGACCGGGCACCGGCTGCCGCGGCGGAAACCTCGATCCGCGTCAGCGTGGAAAAGGTCGACCAGATGATCAACCTGGTGGGGGAGCTGGTGATTACCCAGGCGATGCTTGCGGAAACCGCCTCTCATCTGGATCCGGTATTAAACGAACGCCTGGTCAACGGGCTGGCGCAACTCGAGCGCAACACCCGCGACCTGCAGGAATCCGTCATGTCGGTGCGCATGATGCCGATCAACTTCGTGTTCAGCCGCTTCCCGCGCGTGGTGCGCGACCTTGCCGGCAAGCTCGGCAAGAGGGTGCAACTCAAAATGATCGGCGAGGGCACGGAGCTGGACAAGGGATTGATCGAAAAAATCAGCGACCCGCTGACCCATTTGGTGCGCAACAGTTTGGATCACGGCATCGAACTGCCGGATGAGCGCGAGGCCAAGGGCAAGGACCCGCAAGGCACCATCACCCTGCGCGCCGCGCATCAGGGCGGCAATATCGTCATCGAGGTAACGGATGACGGCGCCGGGCTGAACCGCGAAAAGATTCTCGCCAAGGCGCGGGAAAAGGGCATTCCGGTTGGCGATAACATGAGCGATGCCGATGTCTGGCAAATGATCTTTGCGCCCGGTTTTTCCACCGCCGCCGTGATTACCGATGTTTCCGGGCGCGGTGTCGGTATGGACGTGGTCAAAAAAAATATCGAGGGCATCGGCGGCCGCGTCGAAATCGCCTCTCAGCAGGGAAATGGCAGTACCATCACCATCAGCCTGCCGCTGACGCTGGCGATACTCGACGGCCTGTCCATCGCAGTAGGCGACCAGGTTTACATCGTGCCGCTCAGCTTCATCAGCGAATCGTTGCAGCCGACTGCCGCCGACATCAAGGATGTCAGCGGCCAGGGGCAGGTGGTGCATGTGCGCGGCGAATATCTGCCGCTGATTGCGCTGCACAAGGTGTTCAATATCCAGCCCAGGGTTGCCAATCCTGCGGAAGGCATCCTGGTGCTGCTCGAAGGCGAAGGCAAAAAGGTCGCACTGTTCGTGGACGAGTTGATCGGCCAGCACCAGGTGGTGATCAAGAGCCTGGAAACGAACTATCGCAGGGTGCCCGGCATTTCGGGTGCGACGATCATGGGCGACGGTCGGGTGGCGATGATCATGGATGTGGCCGCGCTGATCAAGCTGGCGCAGCGCTAGGGGCAGATTTGTGGGCGGGATATTATCCCGCGCAGAGACACCGTTGGAGTAGGCAGTCAATTACCGGAAGGAGAAAACCATGCAGACAAGCGAAGGACAGGCGGCGGGTGGCAATGGCCGCGAACTGCTGACTTTTACGCTGGGCAATGAGGAATACGGCATCGATATCCTCAAGGTTCAGGAGATTCGCGGCTACGACGCGGTCACCACGATCGCCAACACACCCGACTTCATCAAGGGAGTCATCAATCTGCGCGGCATCATCGTGCCGATCGTGGACATGCGCATCAAATTCCGCCTCGGCAAGGTGGAATACGACCAGTTCACCGTGGTCATCATCCTCAACGTCGCCAAGCGCGTGGTCGGCATCGTGGTGGACGGCGTCTCGGACGTGATCGCGCTGACCGCCGAGCAGCTCAAGCCTGCGCCGGAATTCAGCGCCGGGCTGGATACGCAGTACATCATGGGGCTGGGAACGGTCGATGAGCGCATGATCATCGTGATGGACATCGAGAAATTGATGACCAGCCGTGATATGGAGCTGGTTGAGGCGGCGGCAGCCTAGGGCCAGGCGACAGGACGGAAAATTATCAAGTCTACAATCTGGAAAAGTTAGAAATGTTCAATAATATCAGTATCAAATCCCGCCTGACGGCGGTTATTGCAATCCTGTCGGTTTTACTCATCGTGATCGGCGTCATGGGGATGCTTGGCATGAGCAAGTCCAATGAAGGACTGCGCAGTGTTTACGAGGACCGCACGGTGCCCATGGAGCAGATTTCCAGCATCCAGAAATTGCTGCTTACCAACCGGCTACGCATCGCCGTTTCCATGGTGACGCCCACGCCGGAAATCATTCAGAAGAATACTGCGGAAGTAGATCGGAATATCGCGGAGATCGGCAAGATATGGGAAGCATACATGTCTACTACGCTCACTCCGGAGGAGAAAATTCTGGCGGACAAGTTTGCCGAGGATCGCAAGAAGTTTGTGGGGGAGGGTTTGAAGCCGGCAATCGCGGCGCTTCGCGCCAACGACCTGAAACTGGCCGACAGGATCGTGGTAGAAAAAATCCGTGTGCTATATGAACCGGTCGGTGAGGGCATCCAGCAGCTGCTGCAACTGCAGCTTAATGAAGCAAAGCATGAGTATGAAAACGGCCTGGTCCGCTATGAAAACAGCCGCAACCTTTCCATCGGCCTGATTGTCGGCGGTCTGGTGCTGGTGCTTTGGCTGGGCATCGCCCTGATTCGCGCCATCATGCGGCCATTGGGCCAGGCGCAGGAGGTGGCGGCCAGGATTGTTGCGGGCGACCTGAGCAGCACCATCGAGATCAGGAGCAACGACGAAATCGGGCAGTTGCTGACGTCTTTTAATGTTATGCAAGACAGCCTGCGGGCGATCGTCGGCGAGATCAAGAGCATCGTCGAGGCGGCGGCGGTGCGCGGCGACTTCAGCGTCAAGATGGGCATGGACGGCAAGGCGGGGTACACGAAGGAACTGTCGGAACTGCTGAACCAGCTTTCCAACGTGACGGAGACGGGGTTGAACGATGTGCTGCGCGTGGCGAACGCGCTGGCCAAGGGCGACCTGACGCAGACCATCGCCAAGGACTACCCCGGCACCTTCGGCGAAGTGAAGGCTGGTGTGAACGGCACGGTGGAAAACCTCAAGGCGCTGGTCGGCGACATCAAGGATGCGACCGACACCATCAACACGGCTTCCAAGGAAATCGCCGCGGGCAACAGCGACCTGTCGCAGCGCACCGAAGAACAGGCCAGCAGCCTCGAAGAAACCGCGAGCAGCATGGAGGAACTCACCTCCACCGTAAAGCAGAACGCCGAGAACGCCAAACAGGCCAACCAGCTTGCGATCAGTTCTTCGGATATCGCGGTCAAGGGCGGAGCGGTGGTCGGCGAAGTCGTCACGACGATGGACGCGATCAACGAAGCCTCGCGCAAGATCGTCGACATCATCTCGGTGATCGACGGCATCGCGTTCCAGACCAACATCCTCGCCCTCAATGCGGCGGTGGAAGCGGCCAGGGCGGGCGAACAGGGGCGTGGTTTTGCGGTGGTGGCCGGAGAAGTGCGCAACCTGGCGCAAAGAAGTGCGGCCGCCGCCAAGGAGATCAAGACGCTGATTGGTGACTCGGTGGAGAAGGTCGAAGGCGGCAGCAAGCTGGTTGCGCAGGCCGGACAGACCATGGAAGAGATCGTCAACTCGATCAAGCGCGTGACCGACATCATGTCCGAGATCACCGCGGCGTCGGTGGAGCAAAGTCAGGGTATCGAACAGGTGAACCTCGCGATCACGCAGATGGACGAAGTCACGCAGCAGAATGCCGCGCTGGTCGAAGAAGCGGCGGCGGCGGCGGAATCGCTGGAAGAGCAGGCGCAGAACCTGTCGGTGTCGGTGGCGACCTTCAAGGTGGACGAAGGCGCAGGCGGCGCTGCTGCCGCGCGCCGCCTGCCGGCTCCCGCGCAAACACCGGCGCGCAAGGGGACGGCGCTGGCCAAGGCCGCGCCGGCCAAGACGCCGGTGGCGAAGCCCAAAGCCAGGCCGCAGGCGGACGACGACGGCGAGTGGGAAGAGTTTTAATTTGCAGCCCCACTCCATCTGCTGGAGGGAGTGGGGAGTTTGCGGAATCAAATCCGGCATGGGCAGTGCTTTATTGTTTTACCATACCAAACATATTTTGCAGCAATACTACGTCGTAAAAATAACATAGCCCCAGGAGAAGATTTTGCCGTCATTCAGTGCGCTGAAAATGAGAACGAAGTTGATATTGATTGTTGCAGTTCCGTTATTGGGACTTCTGTATTTTTCAATCAGTAGCACCATCGAGAGAGCCGTCATTGCCCGAGAAATGGGCAAACTGGAATCCCTGGTAGGGCTGTCGGTCAAGATTGGCGCGCTTACCCATGAGTTGCAGAAAGAACGGGGCATGACTGCGGGTTTCCTGGGCAGCCAAGGCGTCAAGTTTGCCAGCGAACTGCCGGCGCAACGTACTGCCACGGATAAGAAAGTCGGCGAGCTAAAGCAGGTGTTAGCCAATTTCAATGCAGACCAGTTTGGGCCATTCCTGAGAAACTCACTAAGCGAAGTATTGAAAAATATTGACGAGCTTAATACTAAGCGAGGTGCAGTCTCCGCGCAGACCATTCCTGCGCAAGAGGCGGTCAGCTATTACACCAGAATAATCGATATATTCCTGAATATCCCCAATCAGGCATCGACACTCAGTAGCAATAGCCATATCGCACGGTTGAATTCTGCCTATGCAGCCCTGTTGCTGAGCAAGGAGCGCGCCGGGCAAGAGCGCGCCATTCTCACTGCCGTCTTTGCGGCCGATAAATTTACCCCGGAAATTTTCGCACGATTTTTTTCAAACGCTTCCGCACAAGATGTTTATGTCAAGGTTTTTAATACTTACGCCCTTGATGAGCAAAAAGAATTTTATAAAAACAAGATCAGCGGCCCGGCGGTAGATGAAGTGGCGGCAATCAAAAAGACCACAGTAGAACGGGCGAACGAGAAAAGCCTGGGTGTTGATAGCGCGCACTGGTTCAAGGTGGTAACGGAGAAAATCGATCTGTTAAAGGAGGTTGAGGACAGGCTGTCAGGCGATTTGTCGAAAACGACCGAACAGCTCAAGGGTAATGCCCAAAACTTGATGATTTTCTACATCACGCTTTCCGTGGTGACTTTGCTGGTAACGCTATTTTTTGCTACCTATATGATTCGCGCGTTGCTGCGCCAGATTGGCGGTGAACCGGACTATGCGGCGGAAGCAGTCCACAAGATTTCCGCAGGTGACCTGTCGATGGATTTTGCCGTCAAGCCGGGCGACACCAGCAGCCTGCTGTATTCGATGAAGACCATGCAAGACAGCCTGCGGGCGATCGTCGGCGAGATCAAGAGCATCGTCGAGGCGGCGGCGGTGCGCGGCGACTTCAGCGTCAAGATGGGCATGGACGGCAAGGCGGGCTACACGAAGGAGCTGTCGGAGCTGCTCAACCAACTCTCCAACGTCACCGAAACTGGTATCAGCGACGTGGTGCGCGTGGCGAACGCGCTGGCCAAGGGCGACCTGACGCAGACCATCGCCAAGGACTACCCCGGCTCCTTCGGTGAAATGAAAACCGGCGTGAACGGCACGGTGGAAAACCTCAAGGCGCTGGTCGGCGACATCAAGGATGCGACCGACACCATCAACACGGCTTCCAAGGAAATCGCCGCGGGCAACAGCGACCTGTCGCAGCGCACCGAAGAACAGGCCAGCAGCCTCGAAGAAACCGCGAGCAGCATGGAGGAACTCACCTCCACCGTAAAGCAGAACGCCGAGAACGCCAAACAGGCCAACCAGCTTGCGATCAGTTCTTCGGATATCGCGGTCAAGGGTGGAGCGGTGGTCGGCGAAGTCGTCACGACGATGGACGCGATCAACGAAGCCTCGCGCAAGATCGTCGACATCATCTCGGTGATCGACGGCATCGCGTTCCAGACCAACATCCTCGCCCTCAATGCGGCGGTGGAAGCGGCCAGGGCGGGCGAACAGGGGCGTGGTTTTGCGGTGGTGGCCGGAGAAGTGCGCAACCTGGCGCAAAGAAGTGCGGCCGCCGCCAAGGAGATCAAGACGCTGATTGGTGACTCGGTGGAGAAGGTCGAAGGCGGCAGCAAGCTGGTTGCGCAGGCCGGACAGACCATGGAAGAGATCGTCAACTCGATCAAGCGCGTGACCGACATCATGTCCGAGATCACCGCGGCGTCGGTGGAGCAAAGTCAGGGTATCGAACAGGTGAACCTCGCGATCACGCAGATGGACGAAGTCACGCAGCAGAATGCCGCGCTGGTCGAAGAAGCGGCGGCGGCGGCGGAATCGCTGGAAGAGCAGGCGCAGAACCTGTCGGTGTCGGTGGCGACCTTCAAGGTGGACGAAGGCACAGGCGGCGCTGCTGCCGCGCGCCGCCTGCCGGCTCCCGCGCAAACACCGGCGCGCAAGGGGACGGCGCTGGCCAAGGCTGCGCCGGCCAAGACGCCGGTGGCGAAGCCCAAAGCCAGGCCGCAGGCGGACGACGACGGCGAGTGGGAAGAGTTTTAACGGGAGGTTTTTTGTTCGCCGGATGTAAAGGCGACGGCAACAGACAATCGGTAACCGGTAAAAGATTTGGCTTGTCTTTGGGTTGAATTACTTAAGGAGAAACAACATGGCTGGCATGAAAGTGGGAACCCGTTTGGGGCTGGGCTTCGGTGCGGTGATTGTGTTGTTGATCATCGTCGCCATCGTTGGCATTATCAATATGCGCGGCATCCAGGCTGAACTGGATGACATCATCCACGACGAATTTCCGAAGACGGTGCAGGCGAACAACATGATCGATGGCATCAACTCCATTGGCGTGTTGATGCGCGATTCGTTGCTGGTGGCGGGCCACGACAATATCCTGAAGGAACTGGCCGGCATCGATGAAAAGCGCAAATTCATCAAGGAGAACCTGGAAAAACTGCAGGCCTCGATCGCTTCCGAAAAGGGCAAGGCCGCACTGGCAAAGGTAATAGATGTGCGCAACAAATACGTAGGCTCCCAGGATGCCTTCATCAAATTGCAGAAGGATGGCAAGCAGGCGGAAGCAAAAGCCCTGTTTCTGGCAGAGACGATGGATCTCCAGGATGCTTATATCAAATCCGTGAACGAGCTGATTGGGCTGCAAAGCGACCGGATGATCAGCATTGGCGAAGAAGCCAATCAGCAGGTGAAAAGCGCCCTGATTCTCATTGTGGTTCTCTCGCTGATTGCGGTTCTGGTCGGCGCGATTGTCGCCATCATGATCGTGCGCGGCCTGATGAAACAGCTCGGCGGCGAGCCGGACTATGCGGCCGACGCGGTCGGCAAGATTGCCGCCGGCGACCTGAGCATGACCCTGGCCGTCAAGCCGGGCGACACCAGCAGCCTGCTGTATTCGATGAAGACCATGCAAGACAGCCTGCGGGCGATCGTCGGCGAGATCAAGAGCATCGTCGAGGCGGCGGCGGTGCGCGGCGACTTCAGCGTCAAGATGGGCATGGACGGCAAGGCGGGCTACACGAAGGAGCTGTCGGAGCTGCTCAACCAACTCTCCAACGTCACCGAAACTGGTATCAGCGACGTGGTGCGCGTGGCGAACGCGCTGGCCAAGGGCGACCTGACGCAGACCATCGCCAAGGACTACCCCGGCTCCTTCGGTGAAATGAAAACCGGCGTGAACGGCACGGTGGAAAACCTCAAGGCGCTGGTCGGCGACATCAAGGATGCGACCGACACCATCAACACGGCTTCCAAGGAAATCGCCGCGGGCAACAGCGACCTGTCGCAGCGCACCGAAGAACAGGCCAGCAGCCTCGAAGAAACCGCGAGCAGCATGGAGGAACTCACCTCCACCGTAAAGCAGAACGCCGAGAACGCCAAACAGGCCAACCAGCTTGCGATCAGTTCTTCGGATATCGCGGTCAAGGGTGGAGCGGTGGTCGGCGAAGTCGTCACGACGATGGACGCGATCAACGAAGCCTCGCGCAAGATCGTCGACATCATCTCGGTGATCGACGGCATCGCATTCCAGACCAACATCCTCGCCCTCAATGCGGCGGTGGAAGCGGCCAGGGCGGGCGAACAGGGGCGTGGTTTTGCGGTGGTGGCCGGGGAAGTGCGCAACCTGGCGCAAAGAAGTGCGGCCGCCGCCAAGGAGATCAAGACGCTGATTGGTGACTCGGTGGAGAAGGTCGAAGGCGGCAGCAAGCTGGTTGCGCAGGCCGGACAGACCATGGAAGAGATCGTCAACTCGATCAAGCGCGTGACCGACATCATGTCCGAGATCACCGCGGCGTCGGTGGAACAAAGTCAGGGTATCGAACAGGTGAACCTCGCGATCACGCAGATGGACGAAGTCACGCAGCAGAATGCCGCGCTGGTCGAAGAAGCGGCGGCGGCGGCGGAATCGCTGGAAGAGCAGGCGCAGAACCTGTCGGTGTCGGTGGCGACCTTCAAGGTGGACGAAGGCGCAGGCGGCGCTGCTGCCGCACGCCGCCTGCCGGCTCCCGTGCAAACACCGGCGCGCAAGGGGACGGCGCTGGCCAAGGCCGCGCCGGCCAAGACGCCGGCGGCGAAGCCCAAAGCCAGGCCGCAGGCGGACGACGACGGCGAGTGGGAAGAGTTTTAGATTGGTCTGCACCTTTCCCAAAGCTGGAGAAGGGTGCCGACCCGGTAGGCTGGCTTAATGAAATCATTCGGGATGCGATGAACACCAACTTTCAAGCCGACGCTGTCCGCGACCGCGAATTCGTTTTCACGGCCAAGGACTTCGAGCGGGTGCGGCAGTTGATCTACGACCATGCCGGCATCTCGCTCAACCCATCCAAGCAGGATATGGTGTATAGCCGCCTGGCGCGCCGCCTGCGGGCGACCGGCATGAATAATTTCAGGGACTACCTGGCCTTGCTGGAAAGCAACGATGAGGCCGAGTGGCAGGCCTTCGTCAATGCGCTCACCACCAACCTGACCTCGTTCTTCCGCGAACCGCACCATTTCCCGCTGCTGGCCGAGCATGCGCTCAAGCAGAAAGGGCGGCATCCCATCTCGCTGTGGTGTTCGGCGGCTTCGACCGGAGAGGAGCCCTACTCGATGGCAATGACCATGGTGGATGCCTTTGGCAGCTTTACGCCGCCGGTCAACATTGTCGCCACCGATCTGGACACCAATGTGCTCGCCAAGGCGGAAGCGGGCGTTTATCCGGCCGAGCGCATCGAGAAGCTTTCGGATGATCTGGTGAAGCGTTTTTTCCTCAGGGGAACAGGCGCACAGGCGGGCTTCGTGCGGGTGAGGCCGGAGTTGCGCGCGATGATTACCTTCCGGCAGGTGAACCTGCTCAACAACGACTGGCAGATACGCGGCCCGCTGGATGCGATTTTCTGCCGCAACGTGATGATTTATTTCGACAAGGCGACGCAACTCAAAATACTGGAGAGGTTTGCGCCGTTGCTGCAGCCGGACGGATTGCTGTTCGCCGGGCATTCGGAGAGTTTTCACAATGCCGGGCATGTTTTCAGTCTGCGCGGCAAGACGGTGTACGAATTGGCCAAGTCAAAACCGCATGGGCATCATCATGTGCCCAAGTGACCAGGTGATCCTGAAGAGGGATCGGGAAGGAGTGCGCCGGCATGACTGAGCATGGTTATGAAGAGCTCATGGCGCCGAACCTGTATTTCGACCGGCTGCATAATTCCGAGGCGGCCAAGATATTGCCCGGCGAATACTATGCGACGGCGCGCGACATGCTGCTGGTGACGGTGCTGGGCTCCTGCGTCTGCGCATGCATCCGCGACAGGGTCAGCGGCATCGGCGGCATGAATCATTTCATGCTGCCGGACAGCGGCCAGGACCAGAACAACCCGCTGGGCGAGTCGGCGCGCTACGGCACCTACGCCATGGAAGTGCTGATCAACCAGCTGCTCAAGATGGGCGCGAAGCGCGGCAATTTCGAGGCGAAGGTGTTCGGCGGCGGGGCGGTATTGCGCGGTTTCACGGTCGCCAATATCGGCGAAAAAAATGCCGAATTCGTGCTCAAATTCCTCAAGACCGAGAAGATTCCCCTCGTCGCGCAGGACCTGCTCGATATCTATCCGCGCAAAGTGTATTTTTTCCCCCACACCGGGCTGGTCAGGGTGAAGAAGCTGAAGAAGGTGCATAACGACACGATCATCAGCCGCGAATCCGAGTACGTGACGCGGCTGCATTACGCCAAGATGGAAGGCGACGTGGAGTTGTTCAGCTGAGCGGCTGGCTTGGTTGAGTAAAGGCAGGCATGGAAAACCGGAAAATAAGGGTCCTGGTAATCGACGATTCCGCGCTGATCCGCAGCGTGATGAAGGAGCTTATCGATCGGGAAAAGGACATGGAGTGCGTGGGCGCGGCACCCGATCCGCTGGTCGCGCGCGAGATGATCAAGTCGCTCAACCCGGATGTGCTGACGCTGGATGTGGAAATGCCCAGGATGGACGGGCTGGATTTTCTGGAGCGGCTGATGCGCTTGCGCCCGATGCCGGTGGTGATGGTCTCCACGCTGACGGAACGCGGTTCCAACATCACTTTCCGTGCGCTGGAGCTCGGTGCGGTGGATTTCGTTTCCAAGCCGAAACTGGACATTACGCGCGGCATGGAGGGAGCTGCAGGCGAGATCGCCGACAAGATACGTGCCGCCGCGCAGGCGCGTGTGCGCAAGGCTTCCCCCACGCCGCCGCCGATCCAGGAAAAATTTTCCGCGGATGCGATCCTGCCCAGCGTTGCGGGAAAGTTTTCCTCCACGGAGAAGCTGATCATCATCGGCGCATCGACCGGCGGCACCGAGGCGATCAAGGAGGTGCTGACCCGCCTACCCGCCGACGTTCCCGGCATCCTGGTGGCGCAGCATATGCCGGAAAATTTCACCAAGTCGTTTGCGGAGCGCCTGAACAGCCTGTGCAAGATTTCGGTCAAGGAGGCGGAGCACAACGAGCGTATCCTGCCGGGGCACGCCTACATTGCGCCGGGGCATTCGCACCTGCTGCTCAAGCGCAGCGGGGCGAACTACATGACCGAACTGAACCAGGGGCCTCCGGTGAACCGCCACCGCCCATCGGTGGACGTACTGTTCCGCTCGGCGGCCAATGCAGCCGGTGCGAATGCGATGGGCATCATCCTTACCGGCATGGGCAAGGACGGCGCGCAGGGTCTGCTGGAAATGAAACAGGCCGGTTCGTTCACCATCGCGCAGGACGAGGCGAGCTGTGTGGTTTTCGGCATGCCGAGGGAGGCGATCCTGCTGGGCGGCGCAAGCGAAGTGCTGCCGCTGCAGAATATCGCGCGCCGTACGCTGGAATATCTGGCATCGTATAGCGGCAAGAGCAATCGTGTTTAATCATTCATCACAAGGGAGTAATCATGGCTATCAATGTACAAATTCTGGACCATGCGGCGCGCATCAACATGTACGGCCGTTTCGATTTTCAGGTGCACCGCGAATTCAAGGATGCCTATACACCGCTGCTCGGCAATCCCTCCGTGCGCGAGATCGAGGTCGAGATGAGCAAGGTGGATTACCTGGACAGTTCCGCGCTGGGTATGCTGATGCTGCTGAATGAACGTGCCAAGGGGGTCAACAAGCCGGTCACGCTGCTCAACACTTCCGGTGTGGTATCGCAGGTGCTGGGGGTCGCCAATTTCAGCAAAATTTTCAACATCAGGCAGGCGAGCTAAAGGAAGGCAGCTGTTCGGGCTGCGGCCCGGCGCTGGCGGTAAACGATCATGCGGCTGAATCTACCTGTTTCCAACATCGAGTCCCAGATGCCGGACGGGGTGATCATGGTCACCAAGACCGACCTCAAGGGCGTCATTACCTACTGCAACCAGACGTTCGTCGACATTAACGGGCGCAGCCGCGAGGAAATCATCGGCGCGCCGCACAATGTCGTGCGCCATCCCGACATGCCGCCAGAGGTGTTCGCCGACCTCTGGAAAACCATCAAGGCCAACAAGCCCTGGCAGGGGATAGTCAAGAACCGGCGCAAGGACGGCAGCTTCTACTGGGCGGTGTCCAACGTCACGCCGCTGCTGGAAAAAGGCAAAACCGTCGGCTATGTTTCGTTCCGTTACAAGGCCACGCAGGAGCAGATCGATTCCGCTTCGGAGGCATACCGGGAAATCCGCAAGGGATCGCCCCGGCTGCGCATCGAGGAAGGCAACATCATCCGGATCAAGAGTCCGCTGCTGCACTGGCTGAGCGCCGCCAGCGTCAAGGCACGGCTGTTTGCGCTGATCTTCGTTTTGCTCGGTGCCATGGTCGTGACCGGTATTTACAGCCTGTACCAAGCCGAGAAAGCACATGATCGCACGGTGGAGGGGTTGGCGACCGCCAGCGTGCAGGCCTATGCGCTGGCGACCGCACGCAGTGCGGAAGCGGCTTTCAAGGAGCAGCGGCATGCGTGGAAGAATATATTGATTCGCGGCCACGATGCGGCTTCATTGAAGCGGTACACCGTGGAGTTCGACCGGCGAAGGGAGGAGGTCGAGCAAATACTGGTGGGGCAGCTGATCCCGATCATGCAGCAGATCGGCTTGTCCACCGACGGGGTCGATGCGCTGCTGGGGGAGCATGTCCTGCTGACCAGTAAATACCACTCGGCGCTGAAAACCAGCGACGTCCGCGATTTGAAAAATATCCCGGCGATCGATGCCCTGTCCGCAGGCGTTGATCAGCAAATAACCGAGCAATTCAATGCGATCATTGCAACGATCCGGGAGGCGCAACTCCACGGGTTGGGGGATTTGAATGAAACGCTGGAAAAATCCCATAACGGCCAGCGCAGCCGTTCAGCAGCGATATTGTTGGCATTTGCGCTGGGCGGGCTGGTTTTGTCCGTCTGGTTCATCATCGGCATCCTGAGGCCGATACGCCGCGCCAGCAGCAATTTCGACAGGGTGGTGCAATTGCAGCAACACTTCCTCGAAAAAATCCTGGTACTCGAGGAATACCTCGACCGCCTCGACGAGGAGCAGCGCATCGGCAGCTATATCATGGGGCATATCACCAAGGTTCATGGCGAACTGGATCCGCTGATCCGGCATCTGATCAGGCCGGCGGAACACCTGAGCGGCGATATGTTGCTCGCGGCGCGCACCCCGGACGATGCGCTGCATATCCTGCTCGCCGATGCAGTGGGACATGGGCTGGTTGCGGCCGTCAATGTATTGCCGCTCAGCCAGGCGTTCTACGACATGACCGAAAACGGCTTCCGCATAACCCAGATTGCGGAGGAGCTGAACCTGAAAATCCACCGCTTCATGCCGGTAGATCGTTTTGTTGCGGTCACGCTGGTTTCGATCAACGTGCGCAATCGCGTCATCGAGGTGTGGAACGGCGGCAACCCGGCGCCAGTGCTGGTCGGTAAGAACGGGAAGATTTTGCACGAATGGGAATCCACCAATCTGCCGCTGGGCATCTTGCCGGGCGAGAGTTTTTCCGGCAAACCGGAGATTTTTCAATATGAGGAAAATTGCCAGTTGTGCCTGTTTTCGGACGGCTTGCCGGAGGCCGAATCTCCGCTGGGTGAGCCGTTCGGCAGGGATAGGATCCGGAAATTGTTGCAGGACAGCAACCCCAGGGGGCGCTTTGAAAATCTGGTGGGTCTGCTGGATGCGCACCTGGGCGGAAAGCCGGCGCATGACGATGTTTCGCTGGCCATGATCGAGGTCCCGACCTATCTTCGCGCGGAAGCGGTTCCGGTTGTTCATGTGCCCGTCCAGGCGATAGCGGCAGGCACCAGCAACTGGAAAATCGAGATCAGCCTCGGCGCCGCCGAACTGAAATATCTCAATATCGTCCCGATGCTGACCAATATCATCGAAAAAATTCACGTCGCCAATGAATTTGCCGCGCCGCTGTTCATGATCCTGTCCGAGCTGTTCAACAACGCGCTGGATCACGGCATCCTGCAGCTGGATTCCGGCCTCAAGCACGGGGCAGACGGCTTCGACAAGTTTCTTGAGTTGCGCGATGAACGCCTGCATGCGCTGGAAGGGGGAAAGATCGACCTCGAGATCGAGAAAGTGGTGATCGAGGGGAAATATGGCGTAAAAATCCGGGTTGCCGACAGCGGGGAGGGATTCGATTACGCGGCAGCCCTGGCGGGAGCCGAGGACAAGGTCAAGCATGGCCAGCATGGGCGCGGCATTACGCTGGTGGAAAGCATGTCCTACAAGCTGGAATACGCGGGCAGGGGCAACGATGTCACCGCCTATTACGTTTGTGCCTAGCGCTCGTTTTCAGCCCCCTTGAGCCGGAAAAATATCCTGCCTTGGCCAGCATATTGGCCGAAAGTTGTCAAACAGGTGTAAGAACGATACAAAGGTTCCTGAATAGGTAGGGAATCCCCCCTTTATTTGTGTAATCGAAGTTTGCGCAAGCCGCCGATAATTGCCATGACCCGCGGAATCCATCATGGCAGAAGACAGCGACCTAGAAAAAACCGAACAGCCCTCACAGCGACGGCTTGACCAGGCAAGGGAAAAAGGCCAGGTCGCGCGCTCGCGCGAGCTGTCCACCTTCGCGGTATTGCTGGCGGGTGGCGGCATCCTGTGGTTCATGGGGGCTTCGTTCACCCAGCACATGGTGAAGTCGCTGCGCGACGGCCTGACGCTGAACCGCGAAATGGCCTTCAATCCAGAATTGATGATCCCGCGCCTGTATGACCTCTCGCTGGATGCACTCCTCACCTTCTTTCCTTTTTTGCTCGCGGTCCTGCTTGCCGCGGTATTTTCCCCGTTGCTGCTGAACGGCTGGCTGTTCAGCATCGAGGCGCTGCAGCCGAAATTTTCCAAGATGAACCCGATCTCGGGCATCGCGCGCATGTTTTCCGGGACCGCGCTGGTGGAGCTGGCCAAGGCGATCGGCAAAGCCATCCTGGTGGGCGGGGTGGGGGCATGGGTGATCTGGCACAACAAGGATGCGGTGATGGCGCTCGGCACGCAATCCCTTGCCGCCTCAATCCCGCAGATGGGGCACCTGATCGGCGCGAGTTTTATGATGATCGTCGGCGCGATGCTGCTGATCGTGGCGGTCGACGTGCCGTTCCAGCTATGGGATCACAACAAGAAACTCAAGATGACCAAGGAAGAGGTGCGCCAGGAAGCCAAGGAAACCGAAGGCGACCCGATGGTCAAGGGACGCATCCGCAGCCTGCAGCGTGAGGCGGCGCGCCGGCGCATGATGGCAGCGATTCCGACAGCCGATGTGGTGGTGACCAATCCGACGCACTATGCGGTGGCGCTGAAGTACGGCGAGACGGGCATGCGCGCGCCGATGGTAGTGGCGAAGGGTTCGCATCTGCTGGCGCTGCGCATCCGCGAAATCGCCGAGGAAAATCACGTGCCGATCCTGGAAGCACCGCCGCTGGCGCGCGCACTGCACAAGCACACCGATCTGGGCGAATCCATACCCGAAGCGCTGTACACCGCCGTTGCCGAGGTGCTGGCCTATGTTTACCAGCTGCATCGCTACGAAAAACAAGGTGGTGCGCGTCCGCAGGAGCCGAAGTCTCTGCCGGTGCCGGTCGAGCTGGACCCGGGCGCTGTCGCCGCATGAAGAAATAAACCATGAACCCGCTGCTCACGCAAATACAGAACTTTATCACCCGGGCCGGCCTGGTCGGCATGGCCGGCCCGGTGCTGATCGTGATGATCCTGGCGATGATGGTGCTGCCGTTGCCGCCGCTGCTGCTGGACATCCTGTTCACCTTCAATATCGCGATTTCCATCATGGTGCTGCTGGTCAGCATGAACACCAACAAGGCGCTGGATTTCGCGATCTTCCCGACCGTGCTGCTGATCACCACCCTGCTGCGCCTGTCGCTGAACGTGGCCTCCGCGCGCATCGTGCTGCTGGAAGGCCACACCGGGCCGGATGCGGCGGGCAAGGTGATCGAGTCGTTCGGCCATTTCCTGGTGGGCGGCAACTACGCCGTCGGCATCGTGGTGTTCGCGATCCTGGTGATCATCAACTTCGTGGTGATCACCAAGGGTGCCGGGCGCATCGCCGAGGTGGGCGCACGCTTCACCCTGGATGCGATGCCCGGCAAGCAGATGGCGATCGATGCCGACCTGAACGCGGGGCTGATCGGCGAGGACGTGGCGCGGCAGCGCCGTGCCGAGATCGCGCAGGAAGCCGATTTCTACGGCGCGATGGACGGTGCGAGCAAATTTGTGCGCGGCGATGCGGTTGCGGGCATCATCATCCTGCTGATCAACATCATCGGCGGCCTGATCGTCGGCGTGCTGCAGCACGACCTCGATATCGGCACCGCCGCCAAATACTACACCCTGCTGACCATCGGCGACGGGCTGGTAGCGCAGATTCCGGCGCTGGTGATTTCCACTGCCGCAGGCCTGGTGGTGAGCCGCGTCGCAAGCGACCAGAACATCGGCCAGCAACTGATCGGCCAGTTGTTCAAGCAACCGCAGGTCATCATGCTGACCGCCACGATTATCGGCGCGATGGGCCTGATCCCCGGTATGCCGCACTTCGCCTTTCTGCTGCTGGCCGGCCTGATGGGCTGGCTGGCCTGGTACCTGTCGAAGAGGAGCGAGCAGGCGGTCGAAGTGGAACAGGCCGCCGCAGCGGTGACGCCGGTCATCCCGGAATCCGCCGAGGCGAGATGGGAGGATGTCGAGCAGGTCGATGTGCTGGGGCTGGAGGTGGGCTACCGGTTGATCGCGCTGGTGGACAAGGCGCAGGACGGCGACTTGCTGCGCCGCATCAAGGGCATCCGCAAAAAGTTCACCCAGGACATCGGCTTCCTGCCGCCGCCGGTGCATATCCGCGACAATCTTGACCTGCGTCCGAACGGTTACCGCATCACTCTCAAGGGCGTGGAAATCGGCAGCGGCGAGGCCTATCCGAACATGCTGCTGGCGATCAACCCGGGCAGCGTGACGGGCGAACTGCCCGGCATGCAGACCCGCGATCCGGCCTTCGGCCTGCCCGCGGTGTGGATCGACACGGCGCTGCGCGACCAGGCGCAGGTCATGGGCTACACCGTGGTCGATCCGGGCACGGTCGTGGCGACCCATATCAGCCACCTGCTCGGCACGCGTTCCGCGGAGCTGCTCGGGCGCCAGGAGGTGCAGCAGTTGCTCGATCACATCGGCAAGATTTCGCCCAAGCTGGTCGAGGATCTGGTGCCCAAGACGCTGCCGCTGGGCGTGGTACAGAAGGTGTTGCAGAACCTGCTGGAAGAAGGCATGCATATCCGCGATATGCGCACCATCCTGGAAACGCTGGCGGAAAACGCATCGCGCACCCAGGATCCCTACCATCTCACCTCGCTGGTGCGCGTCGCGCTCGGCCCGGCCATCGTGCAGCAGTTCTACCCGTCCGCACAGGAGCTGCAGGTGATCGGCATGGACAAGGAGCTGGAATATCTCCTGATCCAGGCGATGCAATCCAGCCAGAACGGCATCGGCATCGAACCTGGGCTGGCCGATACCGTGCTGCGCGAGACCCGCGCCGCAGCCGAGACGCAGGAGCAGATGGGGCTGCCGGCAGTGATGCTGGTGCCGGCGCAGTTGCGCGACTTGCTGGCGCGCTTCCTGAAGCGCGCAGTGCCGAATATCAGGGTGATTTCGCATGATGAAGTACCGGACTTCAAAACGATCCGGGTGACCGCTATGGTGGGAGGTAGAGCATGAGTATCAGAAAATACATCGCCCCGACGACACGTCAGGCTATGAAGGAAATTCGCGACGAGCTGGGTCCCGATGCGATGATCCTGTCGAATCGTCAGACCGAGCGCGGTGTGGAGATCGTCGCCATCGCGCATGGCGACATCGCCCAGTTGACCGGCGGGCACGCCGTGCAGAAACCCGAGTGGCCGGAGATAACGGCGGATGAATGGACGAGGTCGGTTGCGGAAGAGCATCCGGTGCAAGCGGCCAGGACCTTGCCCCAGGCTGTGCCGGCAACCCCGGCCAAGTCGCCGCTTCAGCCCAAGCCGCTGCAGTTTCAGCACAAGGCTGCCGAGCAGGGCAGGTCGCTGCAGCATTCCGGCAAGTTGCCGCAGCCCGAATCCGTGCAGCAGATCAGGACTGCGCCGCAGGCTCAATCTGCCCGCCCCACCGAGGCGCAACCTGCGACAGCCATGCCGGCGCAAGAAAGCATCCTCAGCGAGATCAAGTCGATGAGCGCCATGCTGCAGCAGCAGTTTGCGTCCATGTACTGGAACGATGTGCAGCTGCGCGACCCGCAGCGCGCCGGCCTGTTGCGCAAGATGCTCAATGCCGGGTTCAGCACGTTGCTGGCGCGCCAGATGCTGGACAAGATGCCCGCCGGAAAGATGCAGGGCGAGTCGTGGATCAAGGAGGTGTTCAAGCGCAACCTGCAGGTGGCGGACAAGTCGGACGATATCATCGCCAAGGGCGGGGTATACGCGCTGATCGGGCCGACCGGGGTAGGCAAGACCACCACCACGGCCAAGCTGGCGGCGCGCGCAGTGGTGCGCTACGGTGCGGACAAGGTGGCGCTGCTCACGACCGACAGCTACCGGATCGCCGCCTACGAGCAGCTCAAAATCTACGGCAAGATACTCGGCGTGGCGGTGCATGCGGTGAAGGACACCGACGACTTGCGCCTCACCCTTTCCGCATTGCGCCACAAACACCTGGTGCTGATCGACACGGTTGGCATGGGGCAGCGCGATGAGCGCGTCGGCGACCAGAACGAGATGTTCGATGCGACCGGCGTGCAGTGCCTTCTGCTGCTGAACGCCACCAGCGGCGGCGACACGCTGGAGGACGTGGTGCGCATGTACCGCAGCAACAAGGTGGTGGGCTGCATTCCCACCAAGCTGGACGAGGCGGTCAATCTCGGTACGGTGCTGGATGTGGCGGTGCGCCACCGCCTGACGATGCACTATATGGCCAACGGCCAGCGCGTGCCGGAAGACCTGCATCCGGTTAACGTGGATTACCTGCTGCACCGCGCGCTCAAACCGGTGGAAGAAAAGACGCCATTCACCCTGCGCGATCTGGATTTTCCGGTGATGATGGCTGCGGAAGGGGCGCCGCAACACGGTGGAGCCCCCGCCGGCGTACTCCTTGCGGGCGCGGGCACGGCGTGCAAGGAGACTTCCTGTGCGCTCTGACGGAGTGGATCAGGCGGAAGGCCTGCGGCGCCTGTTGGTCCTCAATCAGACGCAGGTGATCACCGTGGTGGCCGGCAAGGCCGGGGTGGGGCGCACCAGCGCGACCATCAACTTGGCGGTGGCGCTGGCGCGTTCCGGCAAGGACGTGCTGGTGCTGGACGAGAATCATGGGCCGAATAATTTACTGGACCGTATGGGCTTGTCTGCCAAGCATGATCTGCTGGATGTCGCCCAGGGGAAATGCGGGCTTTGCGATGCAGTGCTGGCCGCCAAAGGGTTTGGCGTCTTGCCTACCGCGCGCGCCATGCATGCCTTGGCGAAACTGGATCAGCCCGTCCAGCAACGGCTGGAAAACGCACTGACCGAGGCCAGTGACGGTGCGGATATCATACTGGTGGATGCCGCGATGTCCGTGCCCGGACAGCCCGAGGAGTTGGCCGGAAAACCCGTTGCGGTATCGCCTAGCCTGGCAAGCGGGGGCGCCTTGCTGGTCGTGGTGGAGGCGACCCCCAGCGGCATTACCGAGAGCTATGCCCTGATCAAGCGGCTGGCGCTGAAGGATGCGCGCCAGCAGTTCGGGATTGCGGTAAACAAGGCGGGCAATGTGCAGGCGGCGCTGACGGTGTTTGAAAATATGGCCAAGGTGGCCCGGCGCAACCTTTCGGTGCGACTGGAGTATCTGGGCCATATTCCCTCCGATGAAAGGCTCAGGTGCGCGATGCAACTGGGGAAGTCGGTGGTCGAGGCCTTTCCGTCCGCTGCTTCGGCGAAGTCCTATCTGGAGTTGTCACAAAAATTGCTGTGCCTGCCGATGCAGCGGGACGAAGCGGAGGGTGGGGTTTCCGCCATCATCCAGAGCCTGATAAGGCAGGTATCCCGGCCGGCCGTCGCGACTTCGTAATCACACTGTGGCCTTTGCTCAACACTGCAAGGAAATGGCGCACGTTGTAAACTAGCGGGCATGTACAAGGTCACCGGATTAAACGACAAGGAGCAATGCCTGCGGGAATATTCTCATCTGGTGAAACGGCTTGCGCACCAGATGATGGTCAAGCTGCCGGCCAGTGTGCAGATCGACGACATTATCCAGGCCGGTATGATGGGTTTGCTGGATGCGGCAAGCCGTTACGACGAATTTCACGGGGCACAGTTCGAGACTTACGCGACACAACGCATCCGTGGCGCAATGCTGGACGAGTTGCGCGAGGCGGATTGGCTGCCGCGCAGCCTGCGCCGCGATATGCGGCGCATCGAGGCGTCCGTCACCCGCTTGCAGCAGAAGCTGGGCAGACCGCCAAGCGAAGCCGAAATCGCTGCAGACATGGGAGTGCCCCTCGCCGAGTACCAGCAGATGCTGCAGGAATCACGCGGCGCGCAACTGGTGTATTACGAGGATTTGCACAGCGAGGGCCAGGAGGATTTTTTCGAGCGCTTCGAGCTCAGCGACGATGCCAGTCCGCTGGACATGCTGGAAGATGAACGCTTCAGGGCCGAGCTGGTGCGCGCGATCGAAAACCTGCCGGAGCGTGAGCGCATGGTGATGGGCATGATCTACGAACAGGAAATGAACCTGCGCGAAATCGGCGAAGTGTTGGGCGTGGGTGAGTCGCGCGTCTCGCAGCTGCATAGCCAGGCCGTGGCGCGACTGCGCAGCTGGATGAAAGGCTACTGATGGACAAGCTTACGCTGCTCGGGCTGGTGGTTGGCGTGACCGGTATCATGACCGGGCAGATATTGGAGGGCGGCAGCCTTTCCATCATGTTCCAGGGCGCGGCTTTCCTGATCGTATTCGGTGGCACGCTCGGTGCGGTGCTGGTGCAATGCCCGGCCAGGATATTTGTCATGGCGGTCAGGATGGGGCGCTGGGCGTTCGTGCCGCCGGTACTGCATGGCCGGGAGCTGGTCAGACAATTGACGGAATGGAGCGCACTGGCGCGCAAGGAAGGCATCCTGGCCCTGGAGTCGCAGGCTTCCGCCGTCGAGGACCCTTTCCTGAAAAGAGGGGCGCAGCTTCTGGTGGACGGAAACAGTGCCGAAAAAATCCGCGAGGTGCTGGATGTGGACATCCATACCTGGGAGCAGTCGCGCTGGCAGGCTGCGCGCGTATGGGAGTCGGCTGCCGGATATTCCCCCACCATCGGCATCATCGGGGCGATACTGGGTCTGATGCATGTCATGCAGAACCTCAGCGAACCGAGCAAGCTGGGCAGCGGCATTGCCGTGGCGTTCGTCGCGACGATTTACGGCGTGGCCTTCGCGAACCTGCTGTTCCTCCCGGTTGCCAATAAACTGAAGTCCATCATCATGCATCAGGCGGAGATGCGCGAGATGATCGTAGACGGGCTGACGGGGATCGCCAACGGCGATAGCCCGCGGCTGATCGAAACCAGGCTGCAAGGCTACCTCGAGTAGGGCGGGCATGGCGCGCCGCCGCAAACGCATCGAGCATGACAACCATGACCGCTGGATGATTTCCTATGCGGATTTCGTTACCCTGTTGTTTGCTTTTTTCGTGGTGATGTACGCCATTTCCTCGGTGAACGAGGAAAAGTACAAGACCTTCAGCAATTCACTCAGCATTGCCTTTACCAGGCATCCGGTCACCACTCCTGCCGGTATAGCATCCAGCCAGCAGGATCAGCTTGGCGCCCTGGTGGACAGGCGCACCGCGCGTTTGGGCGAGCAGCAGCGCAAAATACAGGATCGCATGAAAAACCTGGCCACCGGTTTGGGCCAGGTGATGGCCTCCTTGATCGATCAGCGCACGGTCAGCATCAATCAGACCCGACGCGGGGTGGTCATCGATATCAGTGCGAGCATGCTGTTCAGGACGGGTGAGGCAACCTTGCAGCCAGGGATGCTGGATGTGTTGCGCCAGGTGGCGGCGGTGCTGGGCAAGGAAGAACTGCCCATCGAGGTGGAAGGACATTCCGACGATGTTCCCATTGCAACCGCGCAGTTTCCCTCCAATTGGGAGTTGTCTTCCGCGCGCGCCAGCAGCGTAGTCAGGATGCTGATCGATAATGGTGTGCCGGCAAAACGCCTGGCCGTGGTGGGTTTGGCCTCGAATCAGCCGCTGGTGCCGAACGACAGCCCGGAAAATCGCGCCAGGAACCGGCGTGTAATCATTACGATCATGTCGCCCAACGTGGAGAGGGGGGGAGGCGTCGAGGAGTAAGCGGTGAAGGAGGAATGCAGGGGTTTTGTGCGGGGATATCCGTGCGTCGCTTCGGCTTCAGCCGCTTCCCAGTGATCTGCCGCTTCCCGGCGAAAAACTGGTCTGCCCATCGGGGCCATACAGATTCGCCTTGTTTACTGCACTGCTCAATACGGCAAGCGACTGCTGGTTACGGCGCAGCTTCGTCTGGATCAGTTCGCCATTGGTTTGATTGAGACTCTGGGCGCGTTCTGCCAAAACGAGGATTTCCTCCCAGACGGCCAAGCCTTGCGGGCTGTGTGTTCCGAGCCATGTGCGGATCGCTTTGGCGTCGAGTTGCGGGATATTTTTTCGCATCAAGGCACGGCGCGTTTCGGCGAGTTCGTTAAGATTGATTGCGCTAGCCGATTTCTTTTCGGACAGTTCGAGCAACTGGTCGGTGAGATTTTCCACCAGCATCCCCTGCTCCCGTTCCAGCAGGGCCACGAAGCTTAGCAGTGCCGCACGTTCGGCGGTCAGGGCGGAAAGCAATTGCGGGTCGGAAGATGGCTTCAAGTATTAAGCCTTGCTGCCGATCAGGTCGCGCACTGTTTCGAGCAGGCGGCCGGCGACGGCTTCCGAATTGACCTTGAAGCGACCTTCGGCGATGGCTTGTTTGATTTCAGCAACTTTGGCCGCATTGACGACCGGGGTGTTCGCCATGCTGCTTTCCATGCTGTGCAACTGCGCCGCCGTGGAGCCGAGCGAAACGCTGGTGTCGCCAGACGGCTGTGATGCGGGCCGCAGTGAAGGTTTTCCCTTCGCGGCATGCGCCCCTTCCCCGGTCAAGCTGGCGGGCAATGGCTTGCTGGGTTTGTCGATTTTCACGGTCATCCTCTCAGTCTGGCTACGCTTAGCTAGCAGCCGTGACTATTATATCGGCAAAATTCCCCAAAACTTTAGGGGCAGACGCTTTTTTGGCTATGGCGCGATTTCCACCACACCGCCGGCACGCGCAACTCCGCTGATTACGCGACCCGGTCCGACGCGAACTTGTACGGCCTGCCCTTCGCTCGCATTGTTCAGGGCGACTCCTTCACTGCGTATGCTGAAACCGTTGCCCTGCACGGCAAGCGTCACGACTTGGCCTTGCGTCACGCTATACGGCTGGCGCAGCATGTCCTCGCGCAACACCTGTCCGGCGGCGATGCCGTAGCGCAGCACTTTTCCGATGACTTGTTTGGGGTCGGTGAATCCTCCTGCCAGGGAAGAGTCTGTCGACTGGGTGGCAATATCCTGTTCCTGCAGCGTGTGGCCCAGCGGCAGTTGACGCGCACTGGTCAGCAAATTGAGGCTGAGCCTGATTTGCACGGGAACAAAAATGTTCCAGCCGCCCGTGGGGGGGGCATTGGCTTCCTCATTGCGTGAAGGAGGGTGGCAGCGAACTCCAACCGAGGTCTTTCCGGTCAGCTGGCTGCCGGCTGGCAGGAAGGCTTCCAGCTTGGCGCATTGAGGCAGGACGATGCGCCGGTCTATCTCATCTACCTGATAGGCGACCTTGCCGGGCAGTGCGGCAGTTTGCTGCCGCACGAAGTCGGCAACGAGATTTCTTATCTGGGCATGATCCTGCGATGCGGCGGAGTTGCGTGCCGGTGTGTCGCCTGCGGGCGCCGCTACGGCGGCAGCGGATTGCAACAGTAGAAAGGTAATCAATAAAAGCTTGTTCATGGACGGTATTGTGCGTGTTGCACGCGGTTAAGGGAAGGGTCGGAACGCCGGAATTGGAGGGGGAATCCATCGCTTATCGGCGGATGGGGGGGGGGGGGGGCGCAGGTTTAGCATGCTCTTCATGTAAATAGGTAACTTGGTACAAGTGTCGGGTTTAAACGGAGGGAGGCGGTATGGTGGATAGATTGGATGACATGCTGAGGTTTCAGCAAACCGCGCTGAGCCTGCGCGCGGCGCGTCAGGAATTGCTGGCTTCCAACATCGCGAATGCGGATACGCCGAACTATAAGGCGAGGGATATCGATTTTGCCAGTGCGTTGCGGAATGCCCTGGCGGGCACTTCCACCGAGTTGCCGGTCGTGCAGACTTCGCCCATGCACCTGGAGGGAAGAGCGGGCGGGGCGATCATGGGGGCGCCGGTGATGTACCGCAAACCGGTTCAGCCGAGCGCCGACGGTAATACGGTGGATATGGATGTGGAGCGCGCGCAATTCACCGATAACGCCTTGCGTTACGAGGCCGGCGTCAGGTTTGTCAGCGAGCAGCTGAAGGCCACGTTGGCCGCGATACAGGGGTAGTCGGAGGGTGCTTGGGTGTGCGAGCTTTTTGGCCGAATGGTTCGGGAAACTAATGGAGGCGTGTAATGTCTTTATTCAATATATTTAACGTGGCGGGCTCCGGGATGGCGGCGCAATCGCAGCGCCTCAACGTGGTTGCCAGCAATCTGGCGAACGCCGACAGCACCACCAGCGCCAATGGCCAGCCGTACCGCGCCAAACAGGTGGTGTTCAGCGCGGTGCCGGTGGATGGCGGCAACACACCGGGCGTGAAAGTCACTGGAGTGGTCGAGGATAATTCGCCGATGAAAATGGTCTATGACCCCAAGCATCCGATGGCCGATGAGCAGGGCTATGTTGCGATGCCCAACGTGGATGTGGTCGGCGAGATGGTGAATATGATCTCCGCCTCGCGCGCCTACCAGAATAACGTAGACGTGATGAATACATCGAAGACGCTGTTGCTCAAGACGCTGACCATCGGCCAGTAATGTGAAAAAGTAGAGGTAACGAAAGGAATATCATGATTAACAATACACAGGATGCCGGATCGGCTGCGGCATTGTTTGCTTCATTGAATGCAACTTCCGGTTCGGCAGCGAACGCATCGGCTGCGGCCAGCACCCAGGACCGCTTCCTGAAGCTGCTGGTTACACAGATGAAAAACCAGAATCCGCTCAATCCCATGGACAACGCGCAAGTGACCTCGCAGATGGCGCAGCTCAGCACGGTGACCGGCATCGACAAGCTGAATGTCACCTTGCAGGCACTGAGTGACAGCATGGTGTCCAATCAGTCGCTGCAGGCGGCAACCATGATCGGGCATGGCGTGCTGGTGCCGGGCAAGGGGGTGGATTTAAGCAATGGCAGCGGGTATGGGGGGATTGAGATGACGGAATCCGCCGATAAGGTCGGCATCGCCATCTACGACAAAGGCGGTGCACTGGTGCGCAACATCAATTTGGGCGCGCAGTCGGTTGGCCTGGTCAATTGGCAGTGGGATGGCAGGGATAATTCCGGCATCGGTGTGGCGGATGGTAGTTATACCTTTGCTGTCGAGGCCATTCAGGCGGGCAATAAAGTGGATGCGACGGCGCTGCAATTCGGCATGGTGCATAGCGTCACACAAGGCAAGCAGGGAGTCGCGCTGGGCGTCGGGCAACTGGATGGCGTTGCACTGTCGCAAGTCAGGCAGATTCTTTGAGTTACAGCAATACACTGCAGGGTGTGCGCAGCACATCCTGATGTGTTAATCACGAGGAGAGTATCATGAGTTTTCAGCAAGGTTTGAGCGGCCTGAATTTATCGTCCAAACAACTGGACGTGATCGGCAATAACGTAGCGAATGCGAGCACGGTCGGCTTCAAGCAATCGCAGGCGCAGTTTGCCGATATGTATGCGGCATCCCTTGCGGGTAGCGGTGCGGCGCAGATAGGTACGGGCGGCAAGTTGGCGGGCGTGATGCAACAATTCACTCAGGGGAATATCACCAACACCAACAATCCGCTGGATACTGCGATCAGTGGGCAGGGATTCTTCCGCGTGGTCGATCAGAGCGGCAATATCTCTTTTACCCGCAATGGCCAATTCCAGGTGGACAAGAGCGGCTTCATCGTCAACAACCAGGGACACCAGGTGTCTGGCTATATGCCGGACGCAAACGGATTGATCATTGCCGGTCAACCTCTGCCGATACAGATCAGTGCGGCTGATTTGGCGCCCCGGCAGACGGCTAACGTGGTGGTTGGGGTGAATCTCGATTCGCGCGAGGCGACGCCGGTAACCCTGACCTTCAATCCGCTCGATCCGACATCCTACAACAGATCAACCCCGACGACGGTCTACGACAGCCTTGGCACGAGCCATGTCGGATTGCTGTACTTTCAAAGGCAACCGATTACCGGGGCCGCGCTGGCTGCATTGGGGAATTTCTCCATTACAGCCCCAGCCTTGTCCACCATGACGACGACCGGTTCAACGGCCGGGCTGTCGGCTGGCAATACTGTCACGCTGGGAGCCGTAACTTACACGATCGTTTCTGTCGATAGCGCCACCCAGCTCACTGTTTCGCCTGCTGCTGCCGGCAGCGTGGCGGCGGCTCCGCTTGCTGCCACCAATGCGCCATCAGCCAACTGGAATACCTATCTGACAATGGACGGGGCGCTGGTGCCGCCTGCCGGTACCGCGCTGACACAGCTTACTTTTGATACGCTGGGCCGGCTGGCGTCCACCACCCCGGCTTCCACTCCGGTTGGAACCGTGGCTTCGGCGTTATTTACGCCGACGGGAGCCGCAGCCCAGACCCTTACCTTCAATTTTGCCCAGACCTCCCAATATGGCGGAGCCTTCGGGGTGAACACCCTTACTCAGGATGGTTTTTCCTCGGGACAGCTGAGCGGATTTAGTACCGGAGCCGACGGGGTAATACTGGGACGTTATACCAATGGACAGTCGCGCGCCCTGGGGCAGATGTTGTTGGCGAACTTCACCAATCCCCAGGGTTTGCAGCCGGTGGGCAACAACGAATGGGTGGAAACCTCCGCATCCGGCGGCCCGTTGCTTGGCACGCCGGGGTCGAGTTCGCTGGGAGTTTTGCAATCCTCGGCGGTGGAGGATTCCAATGTGGACCTGACGGCCGAACTGGTAAAAATGATTACGGCGCAGCGCGTCTATGAGGCCAATGCGCAGACCATCAAGGCGCAGGATGCGGTGTTGCAGACCTTGGTGAACTTGAGGTAGTGATGCACAGGGACTTCGGCAAATTGTCGCTATCTGAATAGCGGAGAGGGAATATGGACAGGCTGATCTATACCGCGATGACCGGCGCTTCGCATGTGCTGCAGCAACAGGGGGCGGTGTCGGAGAATCTGGCCAATGCCAGCACGCCCGGGTTTCGCGCCACGCTGAACACCTTCCGTGCCGTGCCGCTGGTAGGTGATGGCTTGCCGACCCGCACGTTCGTTGTGGATTCCACTGCGGGTTCGGATTTTACGCCGGCGGCTTTCCAGCCGACCGGACGCGACCTGGACGTGGCGGTTAATGGGCCGGGCTGGATCGCAGTGCAGGGTCCGGATGGCAAGGAGGCCTACACGCGCAATGGCAGTTTTCAGCTTACGCCAAATGGCGTGCTGCAGACACGCACCGGCCTGAATGTGCTGGGCGATGGTGGTCCGATCACCATTCCGCCGGATACCGAGGTGACCTTCGCCAAGGACGGCACGATTTCGACCGTGCCGAGCTATGGGCAGATCACGTCGGTGGTCGTCGTTGGCAGGCTGAAACTGGTCAATCCGCCGCCGGAACAACTGGAGCGCGGCGGCGACGGGTTGTTCCGCCTGAAAGACGGTACGGTGGCCGCTGCGGATGCGAATGTGGGGGTTGTACCGGGTAATCTGGAAGGCAGCAATGTGAATACCGTGGAAGCGATAGTGAGCATGATTTCGCTGGCGCGCAAATTCGACATGCAGATGAAGATGCTGCAGAGCGCGGATAACAATGCGCAACGGGCCAGCCAGATAATGAGTATTACCGGCTAGGAATCGGGGAAGATAATCCCCTGATGTCGGCCATCGACCGATTGTTTTAAAAGGACAAAATCATGATACGCTCTTTGTGGATTTCCAAGACCGGCCTGGATGCGCAGCAGACCCAGATGGACGTCATTTCCAACAACTTGGCCAACGTCAGCACTACCGGGTTCAAGCGCTCGCGAGCAGTATTCGAGGATTTGCTGTATCAGACCATCCGCCAGCCGGGTGCGCAATCTTCGCAGCAAACCCAGATCCCATCAGGCTTGCAGATCGGTACCGGGGTACGTCCGGTAGCTTCCGAGCGGATCCATACCCAGGGCAATCTGCAGCTGACCGGAAATCAGTTGGATGTGGCGATCCAGGGCGCCGGTTTCTTCCAGGTGCTGATGCCGGATGGCACGACATCCTACACTCGCGATGGTTCGTTTCAGACCGACAGCCAGGGGCAACTGGTGACTGCCAGTGGTTTCCCCATCCAACCTGCGATCACCATTCCGGCGGGTACCATCAATGTCACGATAGGACGCGATGGAGTGGTCAGCGTCACCCAGCCCGGTGTGACTGCACCGGTACAGGTAGGGAGCCTGCAACTGGCAACCTTCGTCAACCCGTCCGGCCTGATGAGCGAAGGCGAAAACCTCTACAAGGAAACGGTTTCTTCGGGTACGCCGGCCACCAATGTGCCGGGCACCAATGGAGCCGGGCTGTTAAATCAGAGTTATGTGGAAACTTCCAACGTGAACGTGGTCGAAGAGTTGGTAAACATGATTCAGACTCAGCGTGCTTATGAGATCAACTCCAAGGCTATTACCACTTCGGATCAGATGCTGCAGCGTTTATCGCAGATTTAGGGGCATTCCGTGCGTAAATTGCTGATCGTCATCCCCGTGCTGCTGGGATTGGTCGCGTGCGCGACCCCTTCCACCGATATACACCAACCGATGACTGCCAGGCCGGTTGACAGGAAAGTGGCTGCTCCTGTGGATGGGGCGATTTTCCATGCCGGAGCCGGTGAGCGTCCCCTGTTCGAAGACAGGCGCGCGCGCAATATCGGTGACATTCTCACCATCAATATCGTGGAGAAAACCGCGGCCAACGACAAGGCGAGCGGCAGCGCCAGCCATAGCGGCACGCTGGCGACGACCACACCGTCGATCACGCGCAATTCTGTGACGCCCAAGCTGCTGTTTACGGGATTTGGGCTTTCCGGCAGTTCGAGCGGCAAGTTTGCCAATAGTAGCGCCAGCACCGGAGCGGTGGACTTCACGGGAACCATCGCGGTGACGGTGATCGAGGTGCTGTCCAACGGCAATCTTCTGGTGAGCGGCGAGAAGCAGGTGGCGATCGACCGCAGCAGCGAATATATCCGTTTCTCGGGCGTGGTGAATCCGGCCACCATTGCAGCGGGGAATACCGTACAATCGACGCAGGTGGCGGATGCGCACCTCGAATACAAGGGCAGGAGTGGCGTTCTGGACAGCGCGTCGGTGATGGATGTGTTGGGGCGTTTGTTCCTGTCGGTGCTGCCGTTCTAGGAGCTAGAGCCGAAAATTGGAAAACCGGATAATGAGAAAGCTCATATTGCTGGCGTTGCTGGTGTTGCCGCTCACGGCAGCGGCGGATCGCATCAAGGATCTGGCCACCATCCAGGGCGTGCGCGATAACCAGTTGATCGGCTATGGGCTGGTGGTCGGCCTGGACGGCAGCGGTGACCAGACTACGCAAACGCCGTTCACGGTGCAGAGCGTTATCAATATGCTGTCGCAGATGGGAGTGAACCTGCCTACGGCGACCAGCCTGCAACTCAAGAATGTTGCCGCAGTGATGGTGACTGCTACCTTGCCGCCATTTTCCAAGCCCGGGCAAACCATCGATGTGACGGCTTCCTCAATCGGCAATGCCAAGAGCCTGCGCGGCGGAACCCTGCTGATGACACCCCTGAAGGGCGCCGATGGCCAGGTGTATGCGATGGCGCAAGGCAACGTGCTGGTGGGTGGTGTGGGGGCTGCAGCGGGTGGCTCGTCGGTGCAGGTGAATCATTTGAGTGTGGGCCGGCTGCCGGCCGGTGCGACGGTAGAGCGCGCCGTTCCGACGCTTTTGGGGCAGGGCGGGTTCATCCACCTGGAATTGAGGAGCACGGACTTTACCACCGCCGCGCGGATCGTCGAGGCGATCAACGCGCAGATCGCCCCGGAGATGGCGTCGGCGCTGGATGGTCGGGTCATTCAGGTGCGCGCGCCGGCGGGCAATGAGCGCGTCGCTTTCATATCCAGGATCGAGAATCTGGAAGTCATTCCGGCACAGGGGATTGCCAAGGTCATCATCAATGCGCGGACCGGATCGGTGGTGATGAATCAGGCCGTGACGCTGGATACTTGCGCCGTGGCGCATGGCAACCTGACCGTGGTGATCAGCGCCGAGAGCGCGGTGAGCCAACCGAATGCGCTTTCGCGGGGTCAGACCGTGCAGACCGAGAAGGCCACCATCGATGTTAAAGCCGATCAGGGCGGCCTGGTGCAACTCTCCAAAGGGGCATCACTGAGCGAAGTGGTCAAGGCGCTTAATTCGATAGGTGCGACCCCGCAGGATTTGCTGGCGATTCTTCAGGCGATGAAATCATCCGGCGCTTTGCGCGCCGAGTTGGAGATCATCTGATGGTCAACCGGACGGATGCTTCCGCAAAGCTGGCGCTCGACATGCAGAGCCTGGAGCAGTTGCGGGCGCAGGCCAAGCATTCGCCGGATCAGGCACTCAAGGCGGCGGCGCAGCAGTTCGAGTCGGTGTTTCTCAATATGATGCTGAAGAGCATGCGCGAAGCCACGCCGCAGGATGGCATGTTCGATAGCGAGCAGACCCGGATGTTCACCGGCATGCTGGATCAGCAGCTGGCGCAAAACATGGCCAGCCGCGGCGTGGGCTTGGCCGACATCATGGTCAAGCAACTCAGCAGGCAGATGGCTGTAGATCAAGGTCAAAAAATCGGCGCACAATCTTCAATTAACGCCCTGCCGTCCGCATATAGCGAAAATGCCCAACAGGATTTCGTGAATCGTATGCGGCCGCTTGCCGTACAGGCCAGTCAGGCAAGTGGCGTGCCGCCGCAACTGATGCTGGGGCAGGCCGCGCTGGAAAGCGGTTGGGGGATGCGCGAAATCCGCATGGCGGATGGCAGCAACAGTTTCAACCTGTTTGGCATCAAGGCGAACAGCAGCTGGAACGGCAAGGTGGCGGAGGTGATGACCACCGAGTACCGAAACGGCGTGGCATACAAGCAGATTGAAAAATTCCGTGCCTATGCTTCCTATGCCGAGGCATTTCAGGACTATGCCAGTATGATCAGCAACAATCCGCGCTACGCAGGCGTGCTGCAGCAGGGCGATGCGGTTGGAATGGCGCAGGCCATGCAAAAGGCGGGGTATGCGACCGATCCAAAATACGCCGACAAGCTGGCGAGCATCATGGGCAAGATCGATTTGGCAGGTTGATTGCCTCGATGTAACGCCGGTTTATTGGGTTCATTCTGGCCGAGCTTGCCAATATACTGCAATTTATTGATTTTAAATTGATATGTTTTCCTGCTTAATATTAGCGGGCTAACTCTGCACCCCTAAAGAATTGTCCGGCGATGCCGATAATATAACTGAGCCCGTGTGGGCGATTTAAGGAAATATCGTGGCTGATCTGTTTACCTCGTCATTAAGCGGTATGAATGCTGCCCAAGTAGGGGTGGCGACTACTCAGCACAACATTGCCAATGCGAACACTCCCGGCTATACGCGGCAGCAGGTTCAACTCAGTTCGCGTGCCGGGCAGCAGACTGGTTTCGGATTTGTCGGGCAGGGGGTCGATGTCACCAGTGTCATACGCATCTATGATCAATTCCTGAATACCCAGCTTTTGCAGGAGCAGAATCAGGCCGGTTATTTGACTACTTACCACACCGCCATAAAGCAGATCGACAATCTGATTTCTGATCCTACTGCCGGGGCTTCGCCGGCAATCCAGAGCTTCTTCGATGCGCTGAATGGGGTCGCCAGCGCCCCGGAATCAGTCCCTGCGCGCCAAACCATGCTCAGTGATGCGCAGTTTGCCGTAAACAGATTCCAGGCCATAGACCAGCGCCTCACGGATATCGCCAACGCGCTTACCGGCCAAGTCTCCGATAGCGTCAATCTTATCAACAGCTATGCCCAGCAGATCGCTGTCCTGAACGGCAACATCAAGCGGGTCGGTTCCCTGGGGCAAGGGCAGCAGCCCAATGACCTGATTGACCAACGTAACCAGTTGATCAGCCAATTGAACCAGGAAATCAAAACAACCGTACTGCAGCAGCCGGATGGAACGGCAAACGTGTTTGTTGGCAGCGGTCAGGCTTTGGTGATAGATGAGCAATCGATGCGATTGCAGGTTGTCCAGTCGGCAAACGATCCGAGCAAGGTGGATATCGCCTATCTGAGCAACAATAAAGCCTTCACCTTGCAGCAAAGCAGTGTGCAAGGCGGCAAGATAGGCGCCTATCTTGCTTTTCGCGACCAGACCCTGGAGCCGGCGCGTAATGCCCTTGGCCGGGTAGCTGTGGGAATGGCAATCAGCATCAATCAGCAAAACCAACTGGGACAGGATTTGAACGGCGCACTGGGCAGCAGGCTTTTCAATGTGGCCGTTCCACGCGTCGACAAGAATGCGAACAATAATGCTGCATCGGGAGTGCCGTCTGTCACGATCACGGATGTGGCAGGATTGACGACCAGCGATTATCAGTTAAGGTTTAATGGTGGCACGGGCTATAGCTTGGTGCGCCTGTCGGATAACGTGACGATGAGCTATGCAACCTTGCCGCAGACGGTAGATGGCATGACCATCACCGCGCCGACGCCGGTTGCGATAGGCGACAGTTTTTTGATACGCCCTACCGCAAACGGCGCACGCGACATTGCGCTGGCTACCAATGATCCTGCCAAGATTGCAGCTGCGGCCCCAATACGAGGGGCAGCCGCTTTGGCCAATACCGGCACCGCAACAATCAGCAGCGGAACAGTCAATCCGCCCCCGCCGCCAAATGCTAATCTTAGAAACAGTGTAACGGTAACATTCATTGATGCGACTCATTACACTGTTACCGACACTACTGCGGCGACAACGCTGGTAGGGGCTCCGGGTGCATTGTATGACCCGAATGTGGGTGCAACCCTTTCCTTTAATGGGTGGACAACACAAATTACTGGAACGCCCATTGCGGGGGATGTTTTCAACATCACATCCAATACCTCCGCCACCGGCGACAACCGTAATGCCTTATTGATGGCGGGTTTGCAGACGCAGAACCTGATGGCGAACGGAACCGTGAGTCTGCAGGGGGCGTATGGGCAGCTGGTTGGCAGCGTCGGTGCCAAGACCAGTGAAATGGCGGTGACGAGTCTGGCTCAAACCAACATGGTGGCCCAGACGGTGGCCGCACAGCAGGCGGTTTCAGGGGTGAATCTGGATGAGGAAGCGGCGAACCTGATACGCTATCAAAATGCGTATCAGGCGGCAGCCAAGGCGATGCAGATTGCCTCTACTATGTTCGATGCGATATTGGCTTTAGGAAGGTAGGTGTGTGATGCGAGTCAGTTCTAATACACTTTACGATAGCAATGTGTCATTGCTGGGGCAGCAGCAGACGCGGCTTATGCAAACCCAACAGCAAATCACAAGCGGGCGCCGTATCCTGACTGCAGCGGACGATCCGGTAGCAGCGGCTCGTGCATTGCAGGTTACCCAGTCCGATGCGACGAACACACAATATGCCGCCAACCGGACTGCCGTACGCCACAAGCTTTCCCTGGCCGAGAGCAACCTGCAGGGGGTGACCTCTTTGTTGCAGGATGTGCGGACCGCGGTAGTGAGCGCCGGTGGCGGAGGATTCAACAGCAATGACCGGAAATCTGTTGCAACCGAACTGAGCGGCAGGTTGCAGGAGTTGATCGGTTTTGCGAACAGCACGGATGGAGTCGGGAATTATCTGTTTGCCGGATTTCAGTCCAAGACACAACCTTTCGTTGCCACCCCCACGGGAATGGGTTACTCCGGGGATGATGGGCAGCAAAATATACAGGTCAGCGCAACGCGCCAGATTGCAGCAGGCGATTCCGGGTCGGATGTGTTCATGCGTGTGAAGAATGGTAATGGGACGTTTGTCACCCGGCCTGCGGCAACCAATACCGGCTCGGGTGTGATCAGTACCGGTTCAGTGACCGGCAGCGCGTTGCTGAAGGCGGGGCATACCTACAATCTGACCTTCAGCGTGGGGCCGGATTTTCCGGGCGGGCCGGATTTGACGAAGTATGTCGTACGGGATACGACTCCACCGGCCGTTCCACCGGGGCCACAGGTATTGCCAGATCCTCTCTTGCCGCCGCCGCCAGCGCCAGCCGTTTTGGGAGTACCCTATGTCAGCGGTCAGGCCATCAGCTTCGATGGAATGCAGTTCGACATCCAGGGGGCACCAGCCAATGGCGATGCCTTCACGGTAGTGCCCAGCACCAACGAAAGCATATTCAAGACTCTTTCCGATTTGATCAGTGCACTGAACGCACCGGTGGTCGGGGCCAATATGGCGAACAGCCTGAATCACGGACTCAAAAGCCTGGATAATGCGCTGAACAATGTTCTGAATGTCCGGTCATCGCTCGGTCTGCGCCTTAATGAAATCGATGCGTTGCAGACGGCAGGTGACGATCTGGGCCTGCAATACAGGCAAATCCTGTCGGAATTGCAGGATGTCGACTACAACAAGGCAATCAGCGATCTGAGCCAGCAACAGTTCACTTTGCAGGCCGCACAAAAATCTTTCGTTAAAATCGCAGAGCTTTCGTTGTTCAACTATATCTGATTCTCAGGGACAAACCCCAGAATCATGCCTGCGGCGGCGGCTGACCTTGTCAGTGCGGCTGCTTTACCAGGTTAAGCATCGTGCCCAATCCTTCCTGGGTAAATCTGTCCAGCAACTGGGTGAAGTGAGGCATGGATAGTGCCAGCACGAGGAAACCAATCGCCAGCGTGATGGGGAAGCCGATGGCGAACAGGTTGAGTTGCGGCGCGGCGCGGGTCAGTATCCCCAAAGCGATATTGGCGGTCAGTAGTGCGGCCAGCAGTGGCAGGGAAATCTGCAAGCCGTAAGCAAAGATGCTTCCTCCCCAGCTAGCTACCTCATAAAATCCCCTGGCTGACATCATGCTGCCGATGGGTAATGTATGAAAACTTTCGGCCAACGCGGACAGCATGTATAAATGGCCATTCAAGGCCAAAAAAGCCAGTGCCGCGATCATTCCCAGCCATTGGGCAATGATTGGAGAGTGACCGGCATTTACCGGGTCATAAAAACTGGCAAACCCCAATCCCATCTGCAGTCCGGCCAGTTCGCCAGCCATTTCCACAGCAGTGAAAATCAGGCGCATGGTAAATCCCATCGCCACCCCGATGATGACCTGCTGAATGATGATTAACAGCCCTTGCGGAGAGCCGATAGCGACTGGCGGCATCTCGCCGAGGGTGGGTGCGATGATGATGGCAAGCATGACGGACAGGCCGATTTTTACGCGTGCCGGTACCTGCTTGTTGCCGAGTACGGGAGAGCTGGCAATCATGGCCAGAATGCGCGTCAACGGGAAAATCAGTGTGGCAAGCCAGACATCGAGTTGTGCACTGGTGAAGCTGATCATGTCAACACGCCCTGCCTAACCGATCATCCAGGGGATATTGCCGAACAGTCTTTGGATGTAATCGACCATCGTATTTATCATCCACGGTCCGGCAAAAATCAGCACCAGGAAAATTCCCAGCAGTTTTGGAATGAAAGACAGGGTCATTTCATTGATCTGGGTGGCGGCCTGAAAGATGCTTACCAGCAGGCCAATGACCAGCGCGCTGAGCAGCAACGGAGCAGAGAGCATCAGCGTCATTTCGACGGCTTGCTGTCCGATGGTGACGACGGTCTCGGGGGTCATGGGCTATCAGGTATAAAAACTCTGCGCCAGGGAGCCGATTATCAGGTTCCAGCCATCGGCCAGCACGAACAGCATGATCTTGAAGGGTAGGGAAATAATGGCCGGCGACACCATCATCATACCCATGGACATCAGCACACTGGCTACCACCATGTCGATAATGAGGAACGGAATGAAGATCACGAAGCCGATCTGGAAGGCGGTTTTCAGTTCGCTGGTGACATAGGCTGGCACCAGGATGCGCAACGGTACCTGATCCGCACTTTGCAGCGGTTCGCTGTTGGATATCCTGACGAACAGCGCGAGATCCGCCTCACGGGTCTGGCGCAGCATGAAGGTCTTCAGCGGTACGCTGGCTTTCTCCAGGGCATGCTGGAAATCAAGCTTGTTTTCGCTGTAGGGCAGATAGGCGTCGGTATACATCTTGTCGAACACCGGCGACATCACGAAGAACGTGAGAAACAATGCCAGGCCGACCAGCACCTGGTTGGGCGGCGAAGCCTGGGTGCCGAGCGCGGAGCGTAGCAGGCTTAGCACAATGATGATGCGCGTGAAGCCGGTCATCATCAGCAGGATCGCCGGCAGGAAACTCAGCGAGGTGAGCAGCAGCAGTGTTTGCAGGCTCAGGCTGTAGGTTTGGCCGCCACCCGGTGCAGGTGTGCTGGTGAATGCCGGCAAGCCGGCTTCCGCATATGCGGCCGGGCTGGCCAGAAGGCAGAAGACAGAAAGGATAATCGGCCACATGGCTGCCAGTTTTAGCGGAAGGTCGGTGGTCGCCGCCGCTCCATTTTTGCGCATAGTCTTTTGCTTCCGGTATCCCATCTGTCGAAACACCGTCATTTGTTCCCCGTACCATGCTTTCGATGACTGATGATCGAAGACAGAAGGCTGGCAAATTTGTTTTCAGGGAGGTGGTTTTCTGTGGCTTGAAGATCGGCAGCAGGGATTTCTGCCTTTTGGAGCGTGTGCAAGGTGCGAATTTGCCCCGGCCCCACTCCGACTACCAGCCAGGTATCATTTACTTCAACCAGCACGATGCGTTCGCGCTGCCCTATTGATACGCCACCCAATACCTTGAGCGGATACCCCGATCCTTGCTGCACAATATTCATGCGCTTGAGCAGCCATGCCACAAGCACTATGGCGGCCAACACCAGAAGCAGGCTGAAAATGATTTGCATGATGTTGCCGGAGCTGACTGCGGGCGGCGGCGGGGTGTAGGCGGGGCGCGTTCCCTCCACGGCAGCCGCAAGTGTAGGAATCGCCAGCATGAGGGCCGCGATGGAAGTTTGGAGCTTGGTGCGCATTATCGGTTGAGGCGCCGCAACCGCTCGGATGGCGTGATAATGTCCGTCAGGCGTATGCCGAGTTTGTCATTTACCACCACGACTTCGCCCTGTGCAATCAGGAATCCGTTGATCATCACGTCCAATGGCTCACCGGCCATGCCGGACAGTTCGACGACCGAGCCCTGTGCCAGTTGAAGCAAGTTCTTGATCGGCATCTTGGTGCGCCCCAGTTCAACGGTCAGTTGCACCGGGATGTCCAGGATCATATCGAGGTCGTTTGTGGCAGAGGCAGTACCGCCTGCCCCGAATTGCTCCAGTACATGCGGTTTGGTGGGAGTCGCTGGCTGGCTGGCGGGTGCAGTCTGCTCAGCCATGGCCGCACCCCAGTCATCGGTTGCAGTTTGTTCGGCCATGGCTGCGCCCCAATCGTCGGCAGTGATGGCTTCTTCGTTGATTGTGGTTTCGTCAGGCATGACCTTCTCCTTCGTTAGTCGAGAGCATTCTTTCGACCTTCAATGCATATTGATTGTTAAAAGCGCCATATTTGCATTCCATCACCGGCACGCCGTCTACCGAGGCGGTGATGCTGTCGCTGACCTCCAGCGGGATGATATCGCCGATTTGCATTTTCAACACTTGCTCAAAAGTCATATCGGCTTGACCAAGCGTGGCGACCAATTCGATGTTGGCGGACTGCACCTGCTTGGAGAGCAGTTGCAGCCAACGCTTGTCGATAGCCAAGTGCTCGCCTTGCATGGTGCTATAGAGCAAATCCTTGACCGGTTCGAGCATGGAATAGGGCATGCAAATGTGGAATGAGCCACCATTGCCGCTTAGCTCGATGTCGAAAGTGGTGACGATCACTACTTCGTTGGGGGTGGCAATGTTGGCGAACTGCGGGTTCATTTCCGAGCGCACGAACTCGAATTCCAGCGGGTGGACTGCTTCCCAGGATTTACCATAGGTTTCAAATACCACTTCGAGCAGTTTCAGGATGATGCGATGCTCGGTTTGGGTAAATTCACGTCCCTCCACGCGGGTGTGGAAACGTCCGTCGCCGCCGAACATGTTATCCACTACCAGGAAGGCCAGATTGGGATCAAAGACGAACAAGCCGTTGCCGCGCAATGGTTTTGCCTGAATCAGGTTCAGGTTGGTCGGCACATGCAGGTTGCGGATAAATTCGCCGAATTTCAATACCCGCACCGGTCCGACCGAAATTTCCGGGGTGCGGCGAATGAAGTTGAACAGCCCGATGCGAAACAGGCGTGCGAAACGTTCGTTGATGATTTCCATGGTGGGCATGCGCCCACGCACGATACGTTCCTGTGAAGCCAGGTTGTATGAGCGAACTTCTCCAGGAGCGACTTCCTGATGATCGAGATCATCGTCTGTTTCGCCGGTCACTCCCTTGAGCAGGGAATCGACTTCGTCCTGTGAAAGAAATTCGCTCATTTCCCGTTACTGGATAATGAATGAAGTAAACAACACGTCGGCAATGCCGTTTCGACCGACATTGGGTTCAACTGGTGACGCTTCTTGCTCGGTGCTGATGGCAGGAGCGGTCTTGCGCAGGCCCACCACATATTCCACTTGCGCCCTGATTTGCTGGGCAAGCCTCTCCTTGCCATCAAAAGTGGCGAGTTCGGAAGGGCGTTTGCTTTGTAGCAGCATGTTCACACGGTGCAGGATTTCCGGTTTACTTTCCTTAATTTTCTCTTCGAGTTCCGGTTTGGTTATCTTGAGTGAAATCGCAATTTGCAGGTAGCGATCATCCTCCTCGCGCATCAGGTTGGCCGTAAATTGGCCTAAATCAACGAATTTCGGCGGTATCTCCGCGCGTGCTGATTCTGCGGATGCGGCGCCACCACGCTTTGGCGCTGGTTCCGGGTTCAGCAACAGGAACGCCGCTGCTCCACCGCCTGCCAGCAGCACAACCGCTACGATGAACAGGATGAGCTTTTTTTTGCTCTTTTTAGGCGATGCTTCGATCTCTTCCTCTTCGGCGGCCTGTGCTGTGGGTTTTGCGGCTCTCGCCATATTCGATTCCTTATCAGTGGTCGGAAAATCCAGCGCTAATGATAACCCGATTGGTGCTGAAATTTTCCATTAACTTAAGCCGTCGCCAGTGTTCAGGCAAAAGTATCCACCATTCCGTTATGGCGGCGCGCCGACACAGTTTGTGCGGCTTCCGGTAACGAGCCGGCCGGTTCGGGCGCTGCGGAAATTCTGTGCTGTGCTGCCGTGCCGGAGTCCTGGTTCATGAACCCATCCATACTGCGGTCGCGCGGGGGCTGGTCGCTGACCGTAGTATTCCCCAACATGATGCCGTTATCGGCCAATATCTCACGAAGTTTAGGCAGGGCGTTTTCCACCGCCTCGCGCACTGCGCCATGCGGAGATGTGAACAGGGCGGTGGCTTGGTTGTCCGAAATTTTCAGCACCACATCCAATGGGCCTAAATTTGGGGGGTTCAGGTGCAGCTCGGCAACTTGGTTCTGTTGCGTGGCTATCCAGCTGATCTTTTGCGAAAACTCCTGTGCCCACCCATTGCTGCCCAAGGGAGTGGCAATGGCCGGCGTGTTGTTGGTTGACGTTGCCGACATTGCAGCAGGCGCCATCGATGGAACGACGGCTTGGGTGGTATCGGGCGCCGACTGAGCCGCGCCGGATAACCCTGCGCGGCTGACAGCCTCAGATGGGGGCGCGATGGACAGGAGTTTGGTTATCTGACCATCTTCCGAGCCTGCCATGGGTGTTTTGTGCCCGGCTTCCAGGGAGGAAGCGAGGGCAGGGGACTGCTGGCCATCTGTTTTCCGGGAAAGGCCGATGAGTGACTGAGTTGCCTGCATCCCTTCCGTTTTCTGCCCCTTGCTTTCCTGAGGGGGGAGTTGCAGCAATATTGCCGCAAGCGTGTTTGCCGGATCGCCAGGGGCGATGGCCGCCGCTGGGTCTTGCGCATCCTTCTGGGACGGGTCTGCGCCACCGTTCGTTGCATTGCCATCAATAGCGATGGCGGTCTGCGCGGCATCCGGGACAGACAGGCCAGCCCCGTCGATTTGCCGTGCCAGCAAAAGCGCGAAAGGTTCGACAGGCTGTGCGCCCATCGCCAGCATATCCGCCGCAGAGGTGATCGCGGTGCCGGCCGCGGCATTGCCGGGCGGTTGGGGGGTGCTGCTGATCGGCAGGTTGCTCATGGTAGTTCTCCTTGTGTCTGGTTGGCGGCAGCGGAAAATTGGTCCGCCATCCTCGATTCATTTCTGGTCTTCGTTGTTGTTCATCCTGTAGGCAGCCATTCTGCCGGTATGTTCATCCAGTGTTTTTTGTTCGGATTTTGCGACAACCTTCTTTTGTTCCTCGATGTGGCGTTGTTGCAGCGTGTCGAACGATTTCAATTTGCGCTGCGTTATGTCGAATTCGTCGCGCCCGGCCTGGGTCGATGCCTTGCTTTGTTCGACCAGCTTGAGTTGCTGGCTGATTGCATCATCGAGTTTATCGATGAATTGCTGAAAATTGCGCAAGTCGGCTGGGCTCATCCCATTCCGCGTTGCTTCCTGCAAGCGGGTTTGATAGTCCTTGCGGTATTCCAGCAGGGTGTCGAGATTCTGCTCCGCGCTCCTCTGCTGTTTGTTCAATTGTCCGAGCCTGTTCGTTGCCGAGTCGCGCTGGTGTTGCGCCAGCTTCATCAGGGGTTGCAGGGAGAATGGTTTGATCATGATAAGGCCGTTAATGTCCCGGTTCGAATAACGCCGTCAATTGGGCGATGCTCGACGCATAGGGCTCGCGCTGGAACATATCCTGTTTCAGGAACTGCTCCATCCTCGGGTAGAGCGCAATGGCCTCGTCCAGCAATGGGTCGCTGCCCCTGATATAGGCGCCGACGCTGATCAAATCGCGGTTGCGCTGGTAATGGGCGTACATATGCTTGAAGCGCTGCACGATGGAAAGGTGTTCCGGAGATGCCAGGCGCGACATCACGCGGCTGATCGAAGCCTCGATATCGATCGCCGGATAATGTCCCTGTTCCACCAGCCGCCGCGACAGGACGATGTGTCCGTCGAGGATGGCGCGTGCGCTGTCGGCAATCGGGTCCTGCTGGTCGTCGCCTTCGGTCAGGACCGTGTAGAAGGCGGTTATCGAGCCGCTGCCTTCCATGCCATTACCGGCGCGCTCCACCAGTTGCGGCAGTTTGGCGAAGACGGAAGGCGGATAACCCCGGGTAGCAGGCGGTTCGCCGACTGCCAGTGCGATTTCGCGCTGTGCCATGGCGAAACGGGTCAGCGAGTCCATGATCAGCAGCACGTTCTTGCCCTGGTCGCGGAAGTGTTCGGCGATGGTGGTGGCGTAGGCTGCACCCTGCAGACGCATCAGCGGGGAGGTGTCTGCAGGCGTGGCGACGACTACCGAGCGTGCCATGCCCTGCTTGCCGAGGATGTCGTTGATGAATTCCTTGACTTCGCGGCCGCGCTCGCCGATCAATCCGACTACCGTGATGTCCGCACTGGTATAGCGCGCCATCATGCCAAGCAGCACGCTCTTGCCGACGCCGCTACCGGCAAACAATCCCATGCGCTGCCCGCGCCCTACGGTCAGCATGCTGTTGATGGCGCGCACCCCGACATCCAGCGGGGTATCGATCGAGGCACGCTCCAGTGGGTTGAAGGGGCGGCTCTGCAGCGGTGCGGATTCCGTGTCCAGCAGCGGCCCCAGTTGATCTAGTGGTTTGCCGGCGCCATCCACTACGCGGCCCAGCAGCATGCTGCCGACCGGCAGATGCTTGGCACGGTCGGCAATGCGGCGCGTCGGTTTGCGTTTGCCACCCAGCATCAGTATATGCGCAGGTTCGATGGGCATCACGCGCGCACCCGGCACCAAGCCATGCACATCGTGTTCCGGCATCAGGAATAATTTTTCACCGGCGAAACCGACCACTTCGGCCTCGACGGTGTGATTCTGCAGGTGGATCGCGCAGGTGCTGCCGACCGGCATTTTCAAGCCGACGGCTTCCATGACAAGGCCGGTCACCTTGGTCAGCCGGCCGCTCGATGGTGCAGGATCGCAATTTGCCACATATTCGCGGCCTTCGTTGAGAAGGTTTCGCCATCTGGACAAATGTGTGGAGGGGGCTATGCCAGCCATGATTTATCCTGCCCTATCGATTCGACAACGCGCTTCCAGCGTGCTTCCGTGGTGGCATCCACCTGGCTGTGTGTGGTTTCCACACGACATCCGCCGCGCCCGATTTGTGCATCGGTAAATATCTTCCATCCGGCGTGCGATAACTGTTCGCCCATATGCCTGCGCACCAGTTCAGCGTCGTCCGGGTGCAGAATCAGGTGGGCATTCTGGTTGAAATGCGGCAGGCTGCCAATGGCATCGCCGACGATTTTCAGGATGATTTCCGGTTTCGCCTGCAGGGTTTCACCGGTCATTTTGCGGGCGATTTCCAGCGATAAATCGAGCAATGATTGCGCCAGCTGCCCGTCCACTTGATTGAGTGCATCTTGCAGGTTTTGCAGCAGCGTGTGAATTAGCGCCGTTTCGGTGCGCGCTTGCTGGATGCCGGCGGCATAACCCGCGTCACGGCCTTGTGCGTAACCTTCATCATGTGCCTGCTGACGGATGCTCTCCAGTTCCGCTACGGTGGCAAGTGCATTGTCTTGGTGCCTGTCGCCGGGGTGAGGGTCGAACGAGGCCAATTCCCATCGTTCGAAGGCGGTCAACTGCTCCTTGGGGATGATGACGCTAGACATAAGTGTCCTCTTCACCCTTGGCGCCTAATATAACCTGGCCCTCATCGGCCAGGCGCCGCACGATCTTGAGGATTTCCTTCTGATTGGCTTCGACCTCGCTGAGTCTTACCGGCCCTTTGGCCTCCAGGTCTTCGCGCATCATTTCGGAAGCGCGTTTCGACATATTCTTGAAAATCTTTTCGCGCAACTCTTCGCTGGCCCCCTTGAGCGCGATAATCAGCGACTCGGACTGGACCTCGCGGAGTACGAGCTGGATGCCGCGATCGTCGATTTCCAGCAGGTTTTCGAAGACGAACATCTTGTCTTCGATTTTCTGCGCCAGCTCGGGGTCGTAGCTGCGCACATTTTCCATCATTTCCGTTTCCAGCGTGCCACCCATGAAATTGAGGATTTCTGCCGCAGTCTCTACTCCGCCGTGCAGACTCTTTTTTCCGGTGCCGCCGCCAGCCATGAGCTTGCCCAGCACATCGTTGAGTTCGCGTAACGCCACAGGCTGCACCCCATCCAGCGTGGAAATGCGCAACAGCACATCGTTGCGGGTGCGCTCGGTAAGCATTTTCAGTATGTCGGCGGCCTGATCGGGTTCCAGATGAACCAGGATGGTTGCGATGATCTGCGGATGCTCGTTGCCGATCATTTCGGCCACCGCACCCGGATCCATCCATTTCAAGCTCTCGATACCGCTGGTATCGCTGTTGTGCATGATGCGATCCAGCAGGTTTTTGGCCTTGTCGTCCCCCAATGCCTTGACGAGCATGCTGCGGATGTAATCGTTGGAATCCATCCCGATGGTGGTCTTGCCCGATGCGGAGATGATGAAGTCGCGGAATACCTGCGAAATCTCCTCGCGGCTGAGATTTTTCAGTTTCATCATGGCCGCGCTGATTTTTTGCACCTCCTTGGGTTCAAGGTATTTCAGCACTGAGGCCGCATCATTTTCGCCAAGCGTCATCAGGAAGATCGCGCTTTTTTCGACGCCATTACTCATGGCTTACCCATTCCTTGATTACGCTGGCGACGATCATCGGCTCCTGCTGGGCGATTTGCCGGGCGGTTTGCAGGCTTTGCTCATAGGACGGCGTGGAGGGCGCATAGGTTGCTTCGGGGGTAGATTCGGGTTTCTCAGCGGCGGTAAAACCGCCTGTTTTGCTTTGTGCCGTGAGCAAGGTATCCAATGCAGGTTTGATGACGCGGAACACCACAAATAGCATGATCGCGGCAATCAGCGCATATTTAAGCAACTCTTTCGCCAGTTCGATGGTGTCGAGTTGTTTCCAGAATGGCGGTTCCTCGACAAGCTCCTTGCTTTCGGTAAAGGCGGCAACCTGTACATTCAGGCTGTCGCCGCGAGTCTGGTCGAAGCCCACCGCATCACGGATCAGGTTGTTGATCTGCTCCTTCTCCACATCGGTCAAGGGTTTGGCGCTGGGCTTGCCCTTCGCATCGGTCACCTTGCGGTTGCCGTTCACCACCACCGCAACCGACAGGCGTTTGATGGAGCCAACCGGCAGGATGGTGTGGCGTATGGTGCGATCCACTTCGTAATTCACGGTAGATTCCTTTTGCAGGTTGGAGATATTGCCGCTGCTCGCGACGGCACTTTCTCCCTGTATCCCTGTGTTGGCAACGATAGGCGCTGTAGCCGGAACCGGAGGTTGATTGGTCAGCGCACCCGGGACGCCGCCCGCATTGAGTCCCGCGCCGTTCAACGCTTCGGAGCTTTGTTTGCTGCGTACCGTACTCTCGGCCGGATCCTGGTTCGGTTTGTAGCTTTCGGATGTCTGCTCGGTACGCGAAAAATCGATATCGGCAGATACCTGGGCACGCATATTGTTCGCGCCGAGCAGGGGAGTCAGCAGATCCTCAATGCGTTTGACATAGTTCTGCTCGATTTGTTGCACATATTTGAGCTGATTTGCATCCAGCCCCTCGCTGATGTTGCCTTCGTGGTTTGCACTCAGCAGCGTGCCGTTCTGGTCAACTACGGTCACGTTCTTGGCGGACATTTCCGGCACGCTGCTCGAAATCAGGTGAATGATCGCGCTGACCTGCGCGGAGTCGAGCAACCTGCCGCCCTGCAGGGAGAGCACCACGGAGGCGCTGGGTTTTTGCTGTTCTTTGACGAAAACACTGGGTTTGGGGATCGCCAGGTGGACGCGTGCGGCGGCCACCGCGCCGATGCTTTCCACCGAGCGGGCCAGTTCGCCCTCCAGCGCGCGCTGGTAATTGACCTGCTCGGCGAATTGGGTGATGCCAAATTTCTGGTTTTCCATCAATTCGAAGCCGACATTTCCCCCCTTGGGTAGCCCCTGTGAGGCCAGCTTCAGGCGGGCTTCGTGCACCTGGTTTGAGGCCACCAGCAGTGCGCCGCCGCCCTCGGCAAACTTGTAGGGGATGTTCATCTGCTGCAGCGACTGAATGATGGCCCCGCCATCGCGGTCTGACAGATTGCTGTACAGCACGCGGTAGTCGGGCGTCTGGCCCCATATCCATGCTCCCGCGATGAGCGCGAACAATGCCGCAATACCCGCCGCCACCCCCATTTTTTGCTGGAAGGTGAGCTGGTTCAACAGGTTTGCTGTCCTATTTTCTTCTTCGGCCATAATGATTTGGAGTCATGCCTTAAAGCCACTTGTACATCTGGCATATTACCAGTGGCAAACATGCCCTTGAAAACCTGAATAAACGGGGAAACCTGTGCCTGTTTTCACTATAAAGATGGCGGCCTGTCGGATATTGTGCATCTACCTAAAAAAGGAGGCGGGAAATGGATACCTCGGCAGTGGACGGCTTGTTGGCGCAAATGCGCACCATGAAGGCAGCGGCGGGGCTACGCGAGCCGAACCAGGTGGCGCAGACCGGAAAAGTGGATTTCGCTGCGGTGCTGAAGTCGTCGCTGGACGGGGTGGCGCAGTCGCAGGCCAATTCTGAGGCCATGCAGAAGGCATTTGTGCTGGGCGACAACAGCGTCAGCCTGAGCGACACCATGATTGCGATGCAGAAGGCCAGCGTCAATTTCCAGGCCGCCGTCCAGGTGCGCAACAAGGTCGTGCAGGCTTACAATGACATCATGAACATGCAGGTCTGATTCGGGATTTACGTAACTCGCGGGCGCGCATTGTTGCGCGCTTTTTGTTTGTCCGAAATTTGAGTGTTGCCTGTAATAGCGCGAAAAAAAACGGGCATCCGAAGATGCCCGTTAGTTTTTCTGCTACAAACTGTGTTTCTTAGAACTTGAATTCGCCCCACAGCCAAGTCTTTTGTGTATTCACATTGTTTATGCCGGTAGTGGTACCAGCTGTGTTATCGAAGGTGGTAGCGCGCGTCCCCTTGGCTTTATAGTCTGCGTACTTCAAGCCGACTGTGGTGTTCTTGTTGAACCCATATGTTGCTACAAGGTTCCATTCATCACCTAGCTTTTTGGAGGACAGGGCGGCAGTGGTCTTGTCTGCTTCATAGCTGTGGTAGACCGCTCCGAGGTTGATGCCTGCCAGTTTGGTGCTTGCCGAAATATAGGCATCCTTCAGTCCTTGACTGGGTGTAGCTGCTGCGAACATGTCAGCCCAGCCGTTGAAGGCGTGCAGGGTAGCCAATGGCGTGGCAAAGGAGCGGCGGGTTGCACCACCGCCAACTTTGGTCGTAGCGCCCAAGTCGGTACCCAGCACTTCATAGCCCACCTTGAATACCGCCATATTGGTTACGTCTACGCCAGCTTCCAGGAAGGTGTAAGTATCCTTGAAGTTGGTCGGGTTGTTGCTACCGTCCTGTTGCTCAGCGAATTCCACCGTGTACAGCAGCTTGTTTCCGCCCATTGGAGTGTTTCCGTTCAGCCGGATACCGAAGGTGTTAGCCGAGCTAGCATTGGTAGTTACGCCAGCACCAACTGGCTTGTAGTCCAGTTGATAGTAGTAGGCGGCGATTTCAGCGAAGCTGAAGCCCTTGTAGTTGATGTTGAAGATGGGCGATCTCATGTGGGCATTGCCTGCATCCAAGTTTCCATCGCCATCGCCGATGATACGGTTTGCGTTGGTGATATAACCTGCGGTAATCGTGGTGCTCGGCAGCGACTTGTTGACCAGCGTGAAGGCATCAAAGGTTTGTTCATTCTGGCGCCAGCCCACGTTGCCGATGAAACGGTCATTGTCCAGCTTGATGCGCTGGCGACCCCACTTCACATTCGTGTTGGCGATGCCGCTATAGCTCAGATAGGCCTGATTAATCTCGGTGACTTCCGGGTCTTGTATCGTTGCATACTGAGGGGCGGCATTAAAGGGGTTCTGGCTGTAATATTTTTTATTACCCAGATCTGTCGTGTGTTCGGCTTCTACCATTGCGCCGAAACCGTTGAAGGTGGCCGTTTCATAGCCGAGGCGCAGACGCACCGTATTCGCTGTCGCCACATTCGTATTTTTCCCGGCGGCAGGAACGGAAGCGTTGCGCACATCTTCGTAACGGTATTGCACATTGCCCGAAACCTTGCCGCCGGTCAGCGCGTCGGTCAGCGTGTCCGCTGCCAAGGCGCTTTGCGCGAACAGAAGGGCCGACAGGGCGGCGATGCTCGATACGGGGTGTTTCTTGAGTAACATGGGTTTTCTCCAATTTAGTTATAAAAATATTTGCTGCTAACCGGAATCCAAAAACTCTCAATATTCAGGAGTTCTGAGGCGGATTGTCGCTATTAGAAAAAGGGAATGCAAACTAAGCTGTAAATTATGTTGTTTTTTTGCAACATGATTTCTGGCCTTTGGGAGATATAGGCCTTGCCTTTGGTTATGAAGCCGGATGCCCCTTTTGTGTTTGGCATGCCTGGATGCGAGGTAGAATTCATGGCATCTATAATGTCGCAGGGCATCTCCTCATCGAGGTGCCCAAAAAGTTGAAAATTTACCATCCGGAAATGACTCTCGCCGAACGCTTCTCGCTCTATATCCAGCTCACCCGCCTGCACCGTCCCATCGGCATCCTGCTGCTGCTGTGGCCGACGCTGTGGGGCGTGTGGATCGCGGGCAAGGGGACACCAGCCTGGCATATTGCCGTTATTTTTGTGCTCGGCACGACGCTGATGCGCTCCGCCGGATGCGCCATCAACGACTATGCCGACCGCCACATCGACAGGCATGTGAAGCGCACCAGCGAGCGCCCGCTCACCAGCGGCAAGGTCAGCGAACGTGAGGCGGTGTGGCTGGCCGCCGGGCTGGCTTTTGTTTCTTTCCTGCTGATCCTGCCGCTCAACCCGTTGACCTGGCTGCTGTCCTTTCCTGCGGTATTCCTTGCCGCGAGCTACCCCTTTACCAAACGCTTTTTCGCCATCCCGCAGGCCTATCTCGGCATCGCCTTCGGTTTCGGCATTCCGATGGCGTTTGCCGCACAGCTCGGCGATGTACCGCCGGTGGCTTGGCTGCTGCTCGCCGCCAACGTGTTCTGGGCGATCGCCTACGACACCGAATATGCGATGGTGGACCGCGACGACGACATCCATCTCGGCATTCACTCCTCGGCACTGTTTTTCGGCAAATACGACGTGGCGGCGGTGATGGGCTGCTATGCCGTCACGCTGGGGTTGCTGGCGGCGGCAGGGCGGATGGTCGGGCTGGGCTGGATATTTCATCTGGGGCTGCTTGTTGCGGCAGGCATCGCGTTGTATCACTACACCCTCATCAGGGGCAGGAGCCGCGAGAAATGTTTCAAGGCCTTCCTGCACAACAACTGGTTCGGCGCGGCGGTGTTCGCGGGCATTGCGCTGGATTACCTTATGATGGGGTAAGGCATGAACCCGGATAATCCATTGGCGGAACTTGTGATCTCATGCGCCGTAGGAGCCCGATTTATCGGGCGATCGCACCCCTCGCGCAGCAAGCTGCGCTCCTGCAGGCGCGCATTCCATCATCAAGGGAAGCTGCTCGTACCGGATTCCGGCTTTCGCCGAATGACGGCCTGATGGACAATTCGAGATGAAAAAGGACGGCCAGCCCTATCTTGCCAACTCCCTGTTGCGATACAGCTACAACCTGATCGCGCCGCTCTATGACCTGGTTATCGAGCGCCCGCTGCTGAAGGCGCGCACCGAATCGTTGCGCAGCCTGGCGGCGGATACGCCGGGGCGCGTGCTGGTGAGCGGGGCAGGGACGGGGCTGGACTTGCCGCTGCTGCCATCGGCACACCGTTATACCGCCCTCGACTTCAGCGCGGCGATGCTGTCCCGCGCCAGGCCGCGCGGCGCGAATCTGCAGATCGACTGGGTGCTGGGCGACAGCATGGCGCTGCCGTTTGCCGATGCGCAGTTCGATCATGTCGTGCTGCATCTCATCCTTGCCGTCGTGCCGTACCCGGAAAAATGTCTGGGCGAGGCGGCGCGTGTGCTCAAGCCCGGTGGCACGATCCTCGTCTTCGACAAATTCCTCCGCCCGCGACAGCATGCCTGGCTGCGCCGCGCGCTCAACCCGCTGACGCGCCGCCTGGCTACGAGGATAGACGTGGTGTTCGAGGAGGTGCTGCGCGAAGTGCCGCAACTGCAAGTGCTCAGCGACATGCCGCTGCTCGCCGGAGGCTGGTTTCGCGGCATCGTGCTGCGAAGGGTCTGAGAATTACGGTTGTTCCTGCAACCAGTCACGCGGCACAAGAAATTTCTCGTACAACTCCGCTTCCGGCGCGCCCGGCTCGGGATGCCAGTCGTAGCGCCATTTCACCAGCGGCGGCATGGACATCAGGATGGACTCGGTGCGGCCATCCGATTGCAGGCCGAAGATGGTACCGCGGTCGATCACCAGGTTGAATTCGACATAGCGGCCGCGCCGGTAGAGCTGGAAATTGCGCTCGCGTTCGCCGTAGGGCGTGTCCTTGCGGCGCTCCAGGATTGGCACATAGGCGGACAGAAAGTGGTCGCCGACACTTTGCTGGATCGCGAAGGCGGTGGCGAAATCCGGTTCGCTCAGGTCGTCGAAGAAGATGCCGCCGACGCCGCGCGGTTCGTTGCGGTGCTTGAGGAAAAAGTATTCGTCGCACCATTTCTTGAAGCGCGGATAGAGATCGTCGCCGAACGGCGCGAGCGAGTTCCGGCAGGCCCGGTGGAAATGCACCGCGTCTTCCTCGAAGCCGTAATGCGGCGTCAGGTCCATGCTGCCGCCGAACCAGAACACCGGCGCTTCGCCGTCCTTCATCGCGACGAACATGCGCACGTTGGCATGGGCGGTGGGCGCATAGGGATTGCGCGGATGCAGCACCAGCGACACGCCCAGCGCTTCCCAGCGGCGGCCCGCCAGTTCCGGGCGGTGCGCGGTCGCGGCAGGTGGCATCCTGTCGCCCGTCACATGCGAGAACGCCACGCCGCCGCGCTCCAGCACATTGCCTTCCTCGAGGATGCAAGTGATGCCGCCGCCACCTTCCGGCCTGCTCCAGCTATCGCGGCGGAATGGTTTGCCGTCCACCTGCTCGAGGCGCGCGACGATCAGGTCTTGCAGCTCGAGCAGGTACTCCTTGACGGCTGCGGAATCGAAATCGCCCATGATTGTCTCCGTTCAGTTGCGAATGGTTTGGCCGCCCGCCCAGGCGCGGATCGTGGAAGGTTTCTTGCGCTTGCCCACGCGCCCCGGCAACACCCACACCTTGCTCCCGAACAGGCACTGGCATTGTGCGTAAGTCCTGGCAGGGCGCTGCCCGCTGCGGTTGGCGCTGGTGGAGACCAGTGCGCTGTCCGCGCCCAAGCAGAGTTGCATGGCGAAAGGATGCGCGGTGAGGCGCACCGCCAGGGTCTCGTGATTGCCGCGCAGCCAGCGCGGGCAGGAGGGCTTTGCCGGCATCAGGTAAGTGATCGCCTGTGCGCCATTGTTCTTCAGTCTCGCCTGTTCGTCGGGTGTGAGTGGTTGCAGGTAGCGCGCCACTTGCCGGTAGTGTGCCGCGATCAGGATCAACCCCTTGCGCTGCGGGCGCTGCTTGAGGCTGAGCAGGCGCAGCACGGCGGCACGGTTGTCCGGGTCGCAGCCCAGCCCGTAGCAGGATTCGGTGGGGTAGGCGATCAGGCCGCCGCGCCTGAGGTGTGCGGCGAGGCTGCGAGGCGAGGCGCTGTGGCGGAGCAATTACTTCCTGCTGGCAATCGCGCGCCAGCCGATGTCGCGGCGCATCTGGCAGCCGTTAAAATGGATGCCGTCGGCGATCTCGTAGGCGCGTTGCTGAGCGTGCTTCACCATGTCGCCCAGTGCGACGACGCACAGCACGCGCCCGCCGCTGGTGACCACCTTGCCGTCCTGCATCGTGGTGCCGGCGTGGAATACATGCGCGTCCTCGAGTTTTTTGGGCAGGCGCTCGATGACGTCGCCCTTGCGCGGCGTGTCGGGATAGTTCGCCGCGGCCATGACCACGCCCAGCGCGGTGCGCTTGTCCCATTCGGCTTCGACCTTGTCCAGCGTGCCGTTGGTCGCATGTTCGACGATTGCCGCGAAATCGCTCTTCAGGCGCAGCATGATGGGCTGGGTCTCGGGGTCGCCCATGCGGCAGTTAAATTCCAGCACCTTGATGCCGCCATCCGGTGCGATCATCAACCCGGCATACAGGAAGCCGGTGTAGGTGATGCCTTCCTTTTCCATGCCGTGCACCACGGGCATGATGACTTCGCGCAGCACTTTCGCGTGGATGGTCGGTGTGACGACCGGTGCGGGCGAATAGGCGCCCATGCCGCCGGTGTTGGGGCCTTGGTCTCCGCCCAGCAGGCGCTTGTGGTCTTGGCTGGTCGCCATCGGCAGCACATGTTTGCCGTCCACCATGACGATGAAACTGGCTTCCTCGCCTTCGAGGAATTCCTCGATCACCACGCGCGCGCCGGCGTCGCCGAGCCTGTTATCGGACAGCATCATGTCGATGGCATCGAACGCCTCGTCCTTGCTCATCGCGACCACCACGCCCTTGCCCGCCGCGAGGCCGTCGGCCTTGATGACGATGGGAGCGCCGTGTCTCTCGACGTAGGCCTTCGCCTGAGCGATGTTGCTGAAGGTCTCGAAGAACGCGGTGGAGATGTTGTGGCGCGTCATGAAGCGCTTGGCGAAATCCTTGGAGGATTCGAGCTGCGCGGCGGCTTTGGTGGGGCCGAAAATCTTGAGGCCTTCGGCGCGGAACGCATCGACCACGCCCGCCGCCAGCGGCGCTTCCGGGCCGACCACGGTGAGCTCGATGTTCTCGCGCTTCACGAATTCGATCAGGTCGGGGATGGAAGTGATCGCGACGTTCTCCACGCCGTCCTCGAGTGCGGTGCCGGCATTGCCCGGCGCGACATACACCTTCTGCACCTTGGCGCCCTGCGCCAGACGCCAGGCCAGTGCGTGCTCGCGTCCGCCGGAACCGATGACCAGAATTTTCATAACTACCTCAAATGTAGGGTGGATAAGGCCGAAGGCTGCATCCACCGTCATGCTGGTGGATGCGCGCTATGCGCTTATCCACTACCGTTTGCTTAATGTCTGAAGTGACGGTAGCCGGTGAACACCATCGCCAGCCCATGCTCGTCCGCCGCAGCGATCACTTCCTCGTCGCGCATCGAGCCGCCCGGCTGGATCACGGCCTTCGCACCGGCCTGCGCCAGCACGTCGATGCCGTCGCGGAACGGGAAGAAGGCGTCGGACGAGACTACGGAATCCTTCAGGTTCAGGCCCGCGTTCTGCGCCTTGATCGAGGCGATGCGCGTGGAGTCCACGCGGCTCATCTGGCCCGCGCCGACGCCCAGCGTCTGGCCGCCCTTGCAGAACACGATCGCGTTGGACTTTACGTATTTGGCGACGCGCCACGCAAACAGCAGGTCTTGCAGTTGCTCGGCGGTCGGCTGCGCCTTGGACACCACCTTGAGTTGCGAGGCCTGCACGTTGAGCGCGTCCGGCGACTGTACCAGCAGGCCGCCGCCGACGCGCTTTACATCCCACTGGTTGTGCGCGTTGGACAGCGGCGCGGTGAGCACGCGCACGTTCTGCTTTGCGGCAGTCACCTTGAGTGCGGCCTCGGAAGCGGAGGGCGCGATAATGAGTTCGACGAACTGGTTGGCGGTGATCTGCGCGGCGCTCGCCTCATCCAGCTCGCGGTTGAAGGCGATAATGCCGCCGAACGCGGAGGTGGTGTCGGTGGCGTAGGCCAGCTTGTAGGCATTCAGCGGGGTGTCGGCAATTGCCACGCCGCAGGGGTTGGCGTGCTTGACGATCACGCAGGCGGGCTGGTCGAAGGTCTTGACCAGTTCCCACGCCGCGTCGGCGTCACCGATGTTGTTGTAGGACAGTTCCTTGCCCTGCAGCTGGGTGTAGCCCGCGATGCCGCCCGCCACCGGAATCAGGTCGCGGTAAAACGCCGCGCTCTGGTGCGGGTTCTCGCCGTAGCGCATGTCCTGCACCTTGGCGAAGTTGAAGTTGATCTGCGCGGGGAACTCGCTCCTCGCGCCGTCGCTGTCGATCGCGGTGAGGTAGTTGCTGATCATGCTGTCGTAGGCGGCGGTGTGCGAGAACGCTTTCTTCATCAGGTCGAAGCGCGTCGCATCGGAAACCGCGCCGCTGTTGGTGCGCATCTCTTCCAGTACATCGGCGTAGTCAGCGGGGTCGGTGACAATCGCGACATGCGCATGGTTCTTCGCCGCCGCGCGCACCATGGTCGGGCCGCCGATGTCGATGTTCTCGATCGCGTCTTCCAGCGTACAACCGGGCTTGGCGACGGTTGCCGCGAACGGGTAGAGGTTCACCACGACCAGATCGATGGTCGGGATGCCGTGCTTTGCGAGCGTGGCGACATGTTCCGGCAGGTCGCGGCGCGCGAGGATGCCTGCATGGACTTTCGGCTGCAGCGTCTTCACGCGCCCGTCCAGCATCTCGGGGAAGCCGGTGTAGTCCGCGACTTCGGTGCAGGGCACGCCGTTGTCGGCGAGCAGCCTGGCCGTGCCGCCGGTCGAGAGGATGGTTACGCCGAGCTGGTTCAAGCCTTGCGCGAATTCGAGGATGCCGGATTTGTCCGACACGCTGATGAGTGCCTGTTTGATTGCTGCCATGATGGTTCCAGTTTAAAAAAGAATTCGGGGTGGGGCGCCGCTACGCGATGCCGTGCTGCAGCATCTTCTTGCGCAAGGTGTTGCGGTTGATGCCCAGCATCTCCGCCGCGCGCGACTGGTTGCCGCCGACATGTTCCAGCACCATTTCCAGCAGCGGCCTCTCGACACAGTCCATCACCATGCCGTATATGCCGCAGCACGGGTCTTCGCCGTCGAGGTCCTTGAAGTATTCCTTGAGCGTCTTGCGCACGTGGCGCGCCATGTCATTTTCGTTTATTACACAATCGTTCATGCCGCTAACTCCTCAACGTAATGCAGCTGCGTTCCGCGCTGCGCCTGTTGTGCAAAAAATTCGTCCACTGCCGCCAGCTGTTCGGCAGGGCTTTCCAGTTGATTCATCCGGTGACGGAACTGCGCCGAACCGGCCAGTCCCTTCGTGTACCAGGAGATATGCTTGCGTGCCACGCGCAGTCCGGTGTGTTCGCCGTAAAGGCCGTACAGGTCCTGCATGTGTTCATGCAGCACGCGGTGGATTTCGCTGATCTGCGGCGCGGGCAGATGGGTGCCGGTTTTCAGGAAATAGTCGATCTCGCGGAACAGCCAGGGGCGGCCTTGCGCTGCGCGGCCGATCATCACGGCATCCGCGCCGGTGTATTTCAGCACATGCCTGGCCTTTTCCGGGGTGGTGATGTCGCCGTTGGCGATGATGGGGATGTTCACGCCGGCCTTCACCGCCGCGATGGTGTCGTACTCGGCCTCGCCGGTATAGGCGCAGGCGCGGGTGCGGCCATGGATGGCCAGCGCCTGGATGCCGCTGTTTTCGGCAAGCCTGGCGATGTTCACCGCGTTGCGGTTTTGCCTGTCCCAGCCGGTGCGGATCTTCAGTGTGACCGGCACCGCCACCGCGCCGACCACCGCTTCGAGTATCTCGGCGACCAGCGGCTCGTTCTGCAGCAGCGCGGAGCCGGCCATCACGTTGCAAATTTTTTTGGCCGGGCAACCCATGTTGATGTCGATGATCTGCGCACCGCGATCCACGTTGTACTTCGCGGCCTGCGCGAGCATTTTGGCGTCCGCACCGACGATCTGCACCGAGATCGGGCCGGGCTCGCCTTCATGGTTTGCGCGCCGTTTGGTCTTCTCCGAGCCGTACAGCAGCGAATTGGACGCCACCATCTCGCTCACCGCCATGCCCGCGCCCATGCGCTTGCACAGCATGCGGAAAGGGCGATCGGTCACCCCGGCCATAGGGGCGACGATGAGATTGTTTTTGAGATGGTAAGGACCTATGCGCATGATGGTTTTTCGCGAGGGATGCGATTATAAATGAAACTGGATGCCATGCTATGATTGCCGCCCTGAATTTTTGAAGTCGCGATGGCCGGCTTGACCGCCATGCCCGAATATCAGGGATTGCCGTCGGCATGAACGAAAACTCAGGAAAAGCAATCGGTTACTGATTACGACACGCCCACAACCAACCAAAGAGAACATCATGAAAAAATTTCCCGCCTTGAGCCTGTGGAAGTGGCTTGTCCTGTTTATGTCTGCATGGCTGTCCTGCGCGCAAGCCGGGGAGGAGGAAATCCGCCAGTCGCTGCAAGGCAAGTTTCCCAACATCGGCAAGCTCGAGCATATCGTCAAAACACCCTATGCCGGACTCTATGAGGTGGTCATCAACGACCAGCTTCTCTATACCGATGCGCAGGGGCAATACCTGTTCGATGGCAGCGTGATCGAGGTGAATAGCCGCCGCGACATGACGGAAGAGCGCCGCCGCGTATTGTTTGCCATCGAATTCGACAAGCTGCCGTTCGATCTCGCGGTGAAGAAGGTCAAGGGCAACGGCAAGCGCAAGCTGGCCTATTTCAGCGACCCCAATTGCGGTTTCTGCAAACGCCTGGAAAAGGAGTTGAGCAAGGTCAACGATGTCACCCTGTACCTGTTCCTGTACCCGATCTTCCAGGGCTCGGACGAGCTCGTGCGCAACGTGTACTGCGCCAAAAATCCGGTCAAGGCATGGGACGAATTGATGCTGGACGGCAAGGTGCCGACCAACGCATCCTGCAAGACGCCCACCGACAAGGTGCTGGCGCTGGGCAAGAAGCTGCGCGTTAACGGTACGCCCAACCTGATTTTCGGCAACGGAATACAAATTCCCGGATACCTGCCTGCCGAGGAACTGGAAAAACGCCTGAATGAGGCCGGCAAGAAATAGGAGAGCAGCGTGATATCTGCGGCCAATATTCCCAAAGAACTGCTTGCCCAGGCAGTCGACCAGTCGCACGATGGCGTCACGATCGCCGACGCGAAGCAGCAGGGTTTTCCTCTGATTTACGTCAACAAGGGGTTTGAGACGTTGACCGGCTACACCTCCGACGAGATTCTCGGCAGCAGTTATCGCATCCTGCAAGGCACCGATACCGGGCAACCCGGGCTCGACATCGTCCGCGCGGCTGTCGCCAAGGGGGAGGGCTGTCTGGTCACGCTGCGCAACTACCGCAAGGATGGCTCGATGTTCTGGAATGAACTCAGCATCTCCCCGGTGCGTGACGCCGACGGCACACTGGCGCATTACATCGGCATCCAGAAGGACGTGACTGCGCGCATCCTGCTCGAGCAGCACCTGCACCAGTCCAATCTCGATTTGCAGACGCTCAACCAGCAGTTGAATACGCTGGCTTATACCGATCATCTGGTCGGCCTCAGCAACCGAAGGCATTTCGGCGAGCAGTTCACGAGCCTGCTTTCTGCCGCGCAGCGCACCCATAGCGAGCTGTCGGTGCTGATGATCGATTTCGATCATTTCAGGCAGTTCAACGAGCGTTACGGTCGGTCGGCGGGGGATGGGTGCCTGCGCATGGTGGGGGATTGCATCGCCAAGTCGTTTGCGCGCACTTCGGACTGCACGGCGCGCTACAGCGGAGACGAATTCGCTGTGGTTTCGCTGGCCGCAAATCTCGAAGACCTGCGGCGCCATGCGCAGAAGCTTTGCGAGCAGGTGCGCGCTCTCAATATCCCGAACAGCGACTCGTCATACGGCGTCGTGACCATCAGCGTCGGCGGCATTCATCGCCTGCCCGAGCGCGGGGCCACCGAGGCTGAGCTTGTCGGGCTGGCCGACCAGGCGCTGCTTGCCGCCAAGCGCAGCGGCGGCAACCGCGCCAACATCATCACCTAGGGAAGCGCTGAAATAACCCCCGTTTGTGGTTAAGTAGTGACTTGGCACGGTGTCGTCGTGCTTAGTCAATACTTAGTTGCTCCACCAGAGCCTGTCGAACCATGAATGGGGAAGTGTTTGCAATCGACAGGATGTGGAATTCACCCTTCGACAGGCTCAGGGCGAACGGACTTATTCAGCGCCTCCCTTATTGGCTGAGCGCCGGCTCCGCACCCTTGGGGAACAGCACCCACATCTGCCCGCCCTGCTTCATGCGCCCCGCCTGAATGCCCGCCTGTTCGCCGAAGCCCCAGAAAAAGTCGGCGCGTACCGCGCCCTTGATTGCGCCGCCGGTATCCTGCGCCAGCACCAGGCGATTGAGCGGTTCGGCGGTGTTCGGGTGGGTGGTCGCGAGGAACACCGGCGCGCCGAGCGGGATGGTGCGCGGGTCCACCGCGATGCTGTATGCCTCGGTCAGTGGCACGCCCAGTGCGCCCAGCGGCGCGGCCAAACCGTTCGGCAGTTCGCGGAAGAACACATAGCTGGGATTTTGCGCGAGCAGCGCAGGCAGCTTTTCGGGGAAGCGGTTTGCCCAATCCTTGATGCCCTGCATCGAGGCTTCCTCGAGCTTGAGTTCGCCCGTCTCGACCAGCTTCCTGCCGATGGAAACATAGGGATAGCCGTTCTGTTCGGCGTAACCGACCTTCACCAGGCTGCCGTCCGGCAGTTCGATGCGCCCCGATCCCTGTATCTGCAGGAAGAACAGCTCCACCGCGTTGTCCACCCAGAACAGTTCACGGCCCTGCAGCGCGGCTTTTCCTGCCTCGATTTCGGAACGGTTGTAATAAGGCACGACGCGCTTGCCCTGCAGCCGCCCGCGCAGGCGCAAGTCCTTGAGCTGCGGGTAGGCCTCGCCCAGATCTATGGTCAGCAGGTCGTCCGGTGCGGCATACAGCGGGTAGCGGAAACGCTCGGTCCGGACGCGGCTGCCGGCCAGCTTCGGCTCATAGTAGCCGGTAACTAGCCCCTGCGAAGAGCCGTCGGAATTGAATACCTGATAAGGCGTGAAGCCTTCCTCGAAGAAGGCACGCAAGGCGGCGTTGTCGGGCTGCGCCAATTCCTTGCTGCGCGTGCAAACCGCTTGCCAGTTTGGCTTGCCGTTCAGCGCACGGCAGCTCTGCAGGAAGGCTGCCCAAGCCGGCTGCAAGTCGGTGGTCTGCCAGTCCGGCAGCATCTCCCATTTGCTCACCGCAAACGGTGCGGCGGGAGATGCAATAGATGGAATCGCCGCTTGAGGCGGTGCGACTGGCGGCTTGGGCACGGTGCAGGCGGTGAGGAAGATCAGCAGGAGTAGGGCGGCTTTGAATTGCATGGTGCGGAAAATCTAGTGGAGCACGCGCGGTACGCTCAATACAAATTGCGGAATCTCGACATCGAACTGGCTGCCGTCGTCGGCGTGCATGCGGTAGCTGCCGCGCATCGTGCCGACCTGCGTGGACAGTACCGTACCGCTGGTGTATTCGAAGCTCTGGCTCGGCCGGAGCAAGGGTTGCTCGCCCACCACGCCCTGCCCGCGTACTTCCTGGACGTTGTTGTGGGCGTCGGTGATGATCCAGTGACGGCTGATGAGTTTTGCGGCGATGCTGCCGAGGTTGGTGATGCTGATGGTATAGGAAAATACGAAGCGGTTGCTCGCTTCATCGGATTGATCCGGCAGGTAATTTACCTGTGTCTGGATGATGAAACCTTGCGGGTCGTCTTTTTCCATGCGCGGCATTTGAACCGATTTTTCCCCGGCTCGCAAGCTGGGGGGGAAACTAAAAATTAATTTTGCGGTACTAGAAGGAAAAATCTACCTCGGCGGTCACGTTGCGGCCGGGCAGCAGGAAGTAGGAATAGGCCTTCTTGTCTAGCAGGTTGTTGACCGCGAGCGCTCCCTTTACCGCCCGCGTGAAGGCGTAGGCCAGCTTTGCGTTCACCATGGTGTGCGCGTCGTAACTGCCCGGCACACCTTCCACGACATCGGTGTTCTGCGCCGTCCAGAAAATATGGCTCACGTAGCGCGCATTCAACGAGCCGGACCAGGCTCCCTGCCGTGCAGTCAGCCCGATGCCGGTGATGTTCCTCGGGGCATCGGTCAGGCGCTTGCCGACGCTCAGGGGATCGGCCGCGTTTTCGAGCACTCTTGAATCTATATAGGCATAGTTGGCATCCAGCTCCAGCCATTTGGCCGGTTTTGTTGTGACGCCCAACTCAATTCCGCTGACTTTCGCCTTCCCCGCGTTGATGCGCAGCGAATTGGTCGCACTGACCTGCTTCAGGTAGATCAGGTTGCTCAGCCGGGTGTCGTAATAGGTGGCGGTCACTTTGGTGTCTTCCGTGAGGCGGAATTCGCCGCCCACCTCCCAGGTGGTGCCGTGCTCAGGCTGGAGATTGGGGTCGCCTGTCGTCGTGCGGCCCCGGCTGGTCGAAGAGGTGTAGAGGTCCTGATTGGCCGGCGCGCGGAACGACTTTCCGAACGAGGCGCGCAGCACGGCAGTTTTCGTTGGCTGGTAAACGGCGGATGCCTTGGGGCTGAAAGCCGAGATGCTGCGCGCCGCATAGCGCGTCGTGCCGATCGGCGCGGTGTTGCTGAAATTGTCGCCCTCGGTTTTCCAGTCATCCCAGCGTCCGCCCAGATAAATTTTCAGCGCCTCCGTGGCGCTGAACTCGTCCTGCGCGAAGACGGAAACGGTGGTCGAATGGCCGCGGTAACCGCTGTTCACGGCGGTTTTTGTGTCCGGATTGCGCCAGTTGGAGAGCGCGTAGATTTGCTGGTTCACCGAGTCCTTGTGCAGCGCGAGGCCGGTCACCAGCACCTGTCGCGAGCCAACCGGGAAGGTCAGTTGCGCCGTGCCGTCGAGGCCATCGTTCGGCGTGTCCGAGAGCGAGCCCGCGCCGCCGTTCCAGGTGGCAGCGGGGTTCGCCAGCGTGAAGTGGTACTTGCGCTCGATTCTCGCAAGGTCAATCTTCAGCAGGTAATCGTTGCCGACCGTTCCGTCGTAACCGGCAAAATAGCGCGTCGCGGATTCATAGAGCGGCAGGAACGAGAAAAGGGTGAAATCGGAATTCGCCAGGACGACGCGCTGTCCGTTGATCCCGAGCGTCCCGCTCGAGACCGGTGTGCCGGCGGCGTTTCTGAGATAGGTGTTGAACTGGGTGTAATCCTGCCTGGTTTCCTGGTAGTTGGCGCCCGCGTAAATCTTGTTGCGGCCATTCAGGTTGTAAAACAGTTTGGCGGTGGCATTGGCCGCGTTCCACGGCACGGCTCCCAGATCGCCTACCAGATAGGCCGGGACGCCTTCCCGGGTGGTGATGGCCTGCGCACCCGTGACGGGCGTGCCTGCCGCTCCCGCTACCGGCGTCTTGACGACGAAATCGTTCACGTAGCTGTCGTGCCTCTGGTGGCCGAATCCGGCTACCAGCCCCAGTCCGTTATCCATCTTGTCGCGGAAATAAAGGCTGCCGTCCTCGCCGCGGGCATCGCCCCAGCCTTTCTTCACCTTCGCGGTGAGTTCGCGTTTATCCGGCTGTTTGGTGATGATATTGACGACTCCGCCGACGGCATTGCTGCCGTAGAGCGAGGAGAACGCGCCGGGTACGACCTCGACGCGGGCGATGTCTTCGACAAACGGGATGCGCCAGTTCACCTTTCCAGAACCCGCGTCCTGGATGGGCTGCCCGTCCAGCAGGATGAGAACCTTGTTCTGGTCGATGCCGCGTAGCGACATGCCGCTCGTTCCTATGGTGCCCTGCGACTGGCCGAGCGCGCCGCCGCGCAAATAGAGGCTGGGCACCTGATCCAGCACGTCGCCGAGTCGCGAGGCGTTTTTCGTTTCGATATTGTTGGCGTTGATTACGGTCACTGCGGCGGGCGCCTCGGAAAGCGTAGCGCTGGTTCTGGTCGCAGTCACCACTACTTCGCCCAGCTCTGCTGTTGCATCGCTTTCCGCCGCACCCGCTGCATTGGCCAAGCCATAAATACAGCCCAACGCCAACAACAATTTTCTATTGCGAAATTGATTTTTCATCATACTTTTCTGTGAAATTTTTTGATGAAACTGAAAGAAAGGGCGGGTTTTTCCCGCCCTTCAAGGATACACGTTTCAACACAAGTCTTTGTGATTCGCCATTCCGGCAAAGATCCACCGGAATGGCGAAACCGGAATTTACCGGAGAGTCCTAGTAAATATCGTGCATCGTATTGTTGACGTTAAAGTGCCCGGTAGGCGTAATCAGCCTCGGGTCATTGATGACCTTCTTCAGCTTGCGCGTCTTGTCGTCAACTACTACGAGAGCAGACTTCTTGTCGGCGGCATTCCAGACTGCAAACCATACCTCGTCGCCTGTCTTGTTGTATTCCGGCTGAACGACACGCTTGGCGCCTTCACCAAGGTTGGCCCATTCGGCGATTGGCAATACGGTCACCCCTTTTTCAAGATTGTTGATGTCAAGCACCCCGATCGATTGGCTGATCTTTGCATCCTTGTTGAGCGGTGCATCTACCCACAGATTGGTTGACTTGGGATGGCTCTTGATGAACAGCGACCCACTTCCATGTCCCTTGATGGTTCGCACCACTTTCCATGCATGCTGCTTGTGCTTTTCAGGATCGGTGCCAATTACGGCGATCGTGTCGTCGCCCAAGTGGCTGGTAGCCCAGACCGGCCCGAATTTCGGGTCGATGAAGTTTGCGCCGCGCCCCGGATGCGGAACCTTGCCCACATCGATCGTGGCAGCCAGCTTGCCTTCCTTGAGGTCGATGACCGCAATCTTGTTCGAGGCGTTGGCGGCATCCATGAAGTAACGATGAGTGGATGTTAAACCGCCGTCATGCAGGAAGCGCGGTGTGTCGATCGTTGTTGTTTTCAGGTTGTTCAGGTCCGAGTAGTCGACCATCATCACCTTGCCGGTTTCTTTTACGTTGACCATGAACTCGGGTTTGTAGTGGGAAGCCACGATAGCTGCGACGCGCGCTTCTTTTACGAATTCATTGGTCTCGGAGGCGATACCGCTGGTTGCGACGACTTTCAACGGCTTCAATGTGTCACCTTCATGAATCACATATTGCGGCGGCCAGTAGGTGCCGGAGATCGCATACTTGTCTTCCCAGCCCTTGAACTTGGAGGTTTCCACCGAACGTGCCTCGACACCGGTCTTGACTTCAGCCACAACTTTGGGTGTTTCCATCCACAAGTCGATCAGGCTGAGCTTGGAATCGCGGCCGGTCACATACAGGTAGCGGCCGGACGCGGAGTAGCGGGAAATATGTACCGCATAACCGGTCTTCAGAATGGTAATGATTTCTTTGGTATCGCCATCGATCAAAGCCACTTCGCCTGAATCGCGCAGCGTGGTGGAGAAGACGTTGGAGATATTGAAGTTGTTCATCTTTTTCGTTGGGCGGTCCTTTACCGGCACAATCAGCTTCCAAGTGGCTTCAATGTCCTTCAAGCCCATTTCAGGTGGGGCTACGGGTGGTTGTTGCACATAGCGCGCCATCAGATCGATTTGGTCTGCGGTCAATTCGCCTCCAGTGCCGAAGTTCGGCATACCGCCTGGGGTGCCATTGGAGATAGTCTTCTTCAGGTAAGCGGTGCCTTTCATTGATACATCGGCAGGAGTCAACGGTTTGCCGGTTGCACCTTTACGCAGAACACCGTGGCAACCTGCGCAGCGCTCGAAATATATCTGGTTTGCCTGCTTCATTTCGTCCGCAGACATCGCCGGAGCTGTTGCTGGCGCAGCCGCATCTGCATCTGCAGCGTAGGCATTGGTAATGGCTAGCGGCAAAGAGGCCAGGATAGCCAAGGCCGCTAGTGTTTTTTTGTATTTCTTTTCCATGTTGTCTCCAAGTTTAAGATTGCCGAACAATTCCTTGCTTGCATCAAAGATTTTGGAAGAATCTCTAGGTTCTTAACCAATCAGCCGGTTAAGTACAATGAAGCGGAATTCTATGGAACCCGAGCGTGGTTTTTATTTCGGGTTCGAATGAATAGTACAGAGAAAAATTTGCATCAGGAATGCGACATGATGTCGCGCGACAATTTGCCGCATCCCTTATTTCATAAGGTTTTGTGGCGATTGTGAATCTGCGGGAAATCGATGATTATGGTGTGTATTTTTATCATCTTGGCGCGTCTTGCAGAGCTCGTACGGTGTTGCATCACCCTCCATCAGGGAGAATGAGTGAATGTGGAAATTGGGGCAAGAGGTGGGGGTTTTGCCCTGCTCTTCAATAAGCTCAATAGAGCAAAGGATTTGCGATAGCGATTTGAAAAACTTGTTCTCTCTCAATTTGGCAAACATGTTTTCCCTTGTTGTTCGGGGTGATTGCATGAATGGGTGCCAAAAGTCCGCATTACGTTCTCGGCAAATTGAAGTGTCGATCGGGAGAGGGCACATCACACACTAGCGCCGGAAATCAATGATGCGTACTTCTGGCGAGGCGGATTGTTTATCAAGAAAACCGGTTTGGGAATGTGGCATGATGCCGCGCGGCAATTTGTCGCGCCTGCCTGTTCGACATGCAGCTCCAGGAGCAATTGGGTGGGTATGTCTTGTGGTTTTGCTGCAAAGGCGTTAACCCCAAGGGCGAATGGTCATGCCTTCCAGATAGTTTTTTCGATTTCCCAGGAGTCTAGTAAATGTCGTGCTGCGTGTTGTAGAGGTTGAAGTGGCCGGTAGGCGTAATCAGTCTCGGATCGGTGATTACCTTTTTCAGCTTGCGGGTCTTGTCGTCAACAATCACGATGGCGGATTTGTCTTTCGATCCGCTCCAGACCGAGAACCAGACTTCGTCACCGGCCTTGTTGTATTCCGGGTGGACAACGCGCTTGGAGCCTTCGCCGAGGTTGGCCCATTCGGCGATTGGCAGCACGGTCACGCCGGCATCGAGATTGTTGATGTCGAGCACGCCGACGGACTGGTTGATCTTGGCGTCGGGATTGAGCGGCGCATCGACCCACAGGTTCTTCGACTTTGGATGGCTCTTGATGAACAGCGATCCGGCGCCATGACCCTTGATGGCGCGCACCACTTTCCAGGCGTGCTGCTTGTGCTTGACCGGATCGGTGCCGATCACGGTGATGGTGTCTGCCCCCAGGTGGCTGGTCGCCCAGACCGGCCCGAATTTGGGGTCGATGAAGTTTGCGCCGCGTCCCGGATGCGGAACCTTGTCCACGTCAATCGTGGCAGCCAGTTTGCCTTCCTTGATGTCGATGACCGCGATCTTGTTGGAGGCATTGGCGGCATCCATGAAGTAGCGCTTGCTCGACTCGAAGCCGCCGTCGTGCAGGAAGCGCGGCGTGTCGATCGTCGTCGTCTTCAGGTTGTCCAGGTCCGAGTAGTTGACGATGAGCACCTTGCCGGTTTCCTTCACGTTGACCATCCACTCCGGGTGGTAGTGGGAGGCCACGATGGCAGCAACGCGCGCTTCGCGGACGAACTGGTTGGTCTCGGAGGCGATGCCGCTGGTCGAGACGACTTTCAGCGGCTTCAGCGTATCGCCTTCGTGGATCACGTATTGCGGCGGCCAGTAGGAGCCGGAGATCGCATACTTGTCTTCCCAGCCCTTGTACTTGGAAGTCTCGATCGAGCGCGCCTCGGCGCCGGTCTTTACTTCGGCGACAACCTGCGGCACTTTCATCCACAGGTCGATCAGGCTGAGCTTGGCATCGCGGCCGGTCACATACAGGTAACGGCCGGATGCAGAGTAACGGGAGATATGCACCGCATAGCCGGTGTTGAGGGTGGTGATGATCTCCTTGGTGTCGCCGTCGATCAGCGCCACTTTGCCGTCATCGCGCAGCGTGGTGGAGAAGATGTTCTCGATGTTGATGCTGTTCATCTTCTTCGTGGGGCGATCCTTCACTGGCACGATGACTTTCCAGGTGGCCTCGATTTCCTTCAGTCCCATTTCGGGAGGGGCCACCGGTGTCTGCTGTATATAGCGCGCCATCAGATCGACTTCCTGCTCGGTCAGTTCGCCGCCGGTCTGGAAGCCGGGCATGCCGCCCGGCGAGCCATAGCCGATGAATGCCTTCAGGTAGTCCGTGCCTTTGGGGATGGTGACATCAGGAGTCAGAGCTTTGCCGGTCGCGCCTTTGCGCAGCACGCCATGGCAGCCCGCGCAACGCTCGAAGAAAATCTTGTTTGCCTGACCCATTTCCGCTTCGGTCATCGCCGGGGCACCGGCCGCCGCGCCGTGGGCGCTGGCAATGGTCAGTGGTAAAGCAGCCAATATTGCGAGTGTCTTCGTATAACGTATATTCATGGTCATCTCCAGATTTAAGTTAACAATTCACACTGTTCGATTAAAAATTCTGCAAATACCGCCCCGCTTATTAATAAACCGGTCCGTGAAACATGCCGGAATGCCTTCCGAATGTGAGAGTAAGAAACAAGAAAACCAAAAGTATCCATCGCACTCTTGCGCCAGCCTACGCCCCTTGCCATGAGGCTCCATGAACAAAGAGGCAGAATTTGCGAAAGCGGGATGGCGATGCGCTACCAAGGGCTGCGCAGATTATGCGCCAACCTTTTTGAAATTGGAATGCGGCGATTCACCACCTTCATGTGTTTGGAGCGGCGATGAAATTCCGGGAGCTGTTGGATGGAATTTTCCCGCAATTTTGTTTTCCGGAAACGATGGAAACCGAAGCAGCCGGGTTAAAGTTCCTTGCTGATTTCCGTCAGGTTCCAGCGCGGTTTGACGTTGAAGCGGTAATCCTTGTTGCCCTGCTGTTGTGCGAGACGCAAGGCTCCGGCGAAGGCGATCATCGCACCGTTGTCGGTGCAAAATTCCAGGTCCGGGTAAAACACGGTGCCGCCGCGCTTGCCGATATCCTCATTCAGGCGGCTGCGCAATAAGCGGTTTGCACCCACGCCTCCCGCAACGACCAAGCGGCTCAGGCCGGTTTGCGCCAAGGCGGCGCGAGCCTTGTGCGCCAGCACATCGACGATGGCTTCCTGCGTCGCACAGGCGATGTCGGCGCGACTCTGTTCATTGTCGTCGCTCTGCCTGACCAGGGTGAGCACCGCGGTCTTTAGTCCGCTGAAACTGAAATCCAGGTCGCCGCTGTGCAGCATCGGGCGCGGCAGTTTGAATTGTCCGGGGCGGCCCGATGCGGCGAGCTTCGCCAAGGCGGGCCCGCCCGGGTAACCCAGGCCCAGTAGCTTTGCGCTCTTGTCGAAGGCTTCTCCTGCGGCGTCGTCCAGTGTTTCGCCGAGCAAGGCGTATTGCCCCACGCCGTCCACGCGCATCAGCTGCGTGTGCCCGCCGGAAACCAGCAAGGCGACGAAGGGAAACTCCGGCGCGGGGTCGGACAGCAGAGGCGAGAGCAGGTGGCCTTCCAGATGGTGGATGCCGATGACGGGAATGTCGAGCGCATAGGCCAGGGCATTCGCGGCACTGGCGCCAACCAATAATGCGCCACCTAAGCCTGGTCCCTGGGTATAGGCAATCGCATCGATTTGATTGAGAGCCACATTGGCTTCATGCATGACCTGACGCACCAGCGGGATGACGCGCCGAACATGATCGCGTGAGGCGAGCTCGGGAACCACGCCGCCATACTCGCTGTGCATGGCGACCTGGGTATGCAAGGCGTGCGCCAGCAGCCCGCGCCCCATCTGGTAAAGCGCGATGCCGGTCTCATCGCAGGATGATTCGATTCCAAGGGTGATCGGTGACATTTTCAGATTCTCTGGCATGGCGGAATTGTAGTTAATTTTGCTCGGGAACAGGCTTTGCGCAGGCATTTGCAAAAATTTTTCAGAAAAGTGTTGACGGGAATTTTTCTGTCCCTATAATGCGCACCTCTTCGCTGCCACGGCAGCCCGATCTTTAAAAAGAAAACGAACAACCGACGAGTGTAGGCACTTGGTTTTTGGGAAGTTTTCGTGTCCTTTTGGATGCGGGAACGACTTTAAAAATATGCAGTAAAAAGTGCTTACGCAAAGTCGAAAAGAATCATGTCAATGATTCACTTTGAGTAAGACCGGTTCAGAAGTGAACCAAAACAGGAATTGAACTGAAGAGTTTGATCCTGGCTCAGATTGAACGCTGGCGGCATGCTTTACACATGCAAGTCGAACGGCAGCACGGGGGCAACCCTGGTGGCGAGTGGCGAACGGGTGAGTAATATATCGGAACATGTCCGGAAGTGGGGGATAACGTAGCGAAAGTTACGCTAATACCGCATATGCCCTGAGGGGGAAAGGGGGGGATCGCAAGACCTCTCGCTTTCGGAGTGGCCGATATCGGATTAGCTAGTTGGTGAGGTAAAGGCTCACCAAGGCGACGATCCGTAGCTGGTCTGAGAGGACGACCAGCCACACTGGGACTGAGACACGGCCCAGACTCCTACGGGAGGCAGCAGTGGGGAATTTTGGACAATGGGCGCAAGCCTGATCCAGCCATGCCGCGTGAGTGAAGAAGGCCTTCGGGTTGTAAAGCTCTTTCAGACGGAAAGAAATCGCACGATCCAATACATCGTGTGGATGACGGTACCGTAAGAAGAAGCACCGGCTAACTACGTGCCAGCAGCCGCGGTAATACGTAGGGTGCGAGCGTTAATCGGAATTACTGGGCGTAAAGCGTGCGCAGGCGGTTTCGTAAGACAGATGTGAAATCCCCGGGCTCAACCTGGGAACTGCATTTGTGACTGCGAGACTAGAGTGTAGCAGAGGGGGGTAGAATTCCACGTGTAGCAGTGAAATGCGTAGAGATGTGGAGGAATACCGATGGCGAAGGCAGCCCCCTGGGCTAACACTGACGCTCATGCACGAAAGCGTGGGGAGCAAACAGGATTAGATACCCTGGTAGTCCACGCCCTAAACGATGTCAACTAGGTGTTGGGGAAGGAGACTTCTTTAGTACCGCAGCTAACGCGTGAAGTTGACCGCCTGGGGAGTACGGTCGCAAGATTAAAACTCAAAGGAATTGACGGGGACCCGCACAAGCGGTGGATTATGTGGATTAATTCGATGCAACGCGAAAAACCTTACCTACCCTTGACATGCCAGGAAGATTCCAGAGATGGGATTGTGCCCGAAAGGGAACCTGGACACAGGTGCTGCATGGCTGTCGTCAGCTCGTGTCGTGAGATGTTGGGTTAAGTCCCGCAACGAGCGCAACCCTTGCCAATAATTGCCATCATTCAGTTGGGCACTTTATTGGGACTGCCGGTGATAAACCGGAGGAAGGTGGGGATGACGTCAAGTCCTCATGGCCCTTATGGGTAGGGCTTCACACGTAATACAATGGTCGGTACAGAGGGTAGCCAACCCGCGAGGGGGAGCCAATCTCAGAAAGCCGATCGTAGTCCGGATTGTTCTCTGCAACTCGAGAGCATGAAGTCGGAATCGCTAGTAATCGCGGATCAGCATGTCGCGGTGAATACGTTCCCGGGTCTTGTACACACCGCCCGTCACACCATGGGAGTAGAATCTGGCAGAAGTAGGTAGCCTAACCGCAAGGAGGGCGCTTACCACGCTGGGTTTTATGACTGGGGTGAAGTCGTAACAAGGTAGCCGTATCGGAAGGTGCGGCTGGATCACCTCCTTTCTAGAGATATCCAAAGGCTGAGTGCCTACACTCATCGGTTGTTCAAGAGCAGGATTGAAGATTGTGGAAAGAGGATTGAGTAGGGGCAGCGTGCTGCTTTACCCCTCAATCCCAATTCTCGCTCCTTGGTCCTGACAAGTTCAGGGTCTGTAGCTCAGCTGGTTAGAGCATCGTGTTGATAACGCGAGGGTCGTTGGTTCGAGTCCAACCAGACCCACCAGAGAAAATGGGGGTTTAGCTCAGCTGGGAGAGCACCTGCTTTGCAAGCAGGGGGTCGTCGGTTCGATCCCGTCAACCTCCACCAATACCTGAAACACAAAAAGCAAGAACCTATATCCAAGCCTTGTTGGTTTTGATATTGGCTTTTGCCGATAAGCAGTTCTTTAAAAATTTGGAAGAAGTAAAGAAAGTGATTCACGCAAACGTGGACATAGGGAGACCTATGGAAGCGGATGCATGAAAAATCATGGGTTTTGATTGTATCAAGTCAGTTCATGCTAGTCGTATGAACTGGACACAAATGCGAAACACCTATGGCGCCTTGGCAGCGATGCTGAGGGCTTAACGTTATAGGGTCAAGCGAATAAGTGCATGTGGTGGATGCCTTGGCGATTACAGGCGAAGAAAGACGTGACAGCCTGCGATAAGCTGCGGGGAGCTGGCAATAAGCTTTGATCCGCAGATTTCTGAATGGGGAAACCCGGCCCGCAAGGGTCACTCCTGGCTGAATACATAGGTCAGGTAGAGCGAACCCAGGGAACTGAAACATCTAAGTACCTGGAGGAAAAGAAATCAACCGAGATTCCGTAAGTAGTGGCGAGCGAACGCGGAAGAGCCTGCAAACTTTAGCTTTCAAATTAGTGGAACAGTCTGGAAAGTCTGGCCATAGTGGGTGATAGCCCCGTACGCGAAAATTTGAGAGTGGAACTAGGTTTGGAACAAGTAGGGCGGGGCACGAGAAACCCTGTCTGAACATGGGGGGACCATCCTCCAAGGCTAAATACTCGTAATCGACCGATAGTGAACCAGTACCGTGAGGGAAAGGCGAAAAGAACCCCGGAAGGGGAGTGAAATAGAACCTGAAACCGCATGCATACAAACAGTGGGAGCCCGCAAGGGTGACTGCGTACCTTTTGTATAATGGGTCAGCGACTTACATTCAGTAGCGAGCTTAACCGAATAGGGGAGGCGCAGCGAAAGCGAGTCTGATAAGGGCGATAGTTGCTGGGTGTAGACCCGAAACCAAGTGATCTATCCATGGCCAGGATGAAGGTTGGGTAAAACCAACTGGAGGTCCGAACCCACTAACGTTGAAAAGTTAGGGGATGAGCTGTGGATAGGGGTGAAAGGCTAAACAAACTTGGAAATAGCTGGTTCTCTCCGAAAACTATTTAGGTAGTACCTCATGTATCACTCTCGGGGGTAGAGCACTGTCATGGCTAGGGGTCTATTGCTGATTACCAAACCATTGCAAACTCCGAATACCGAGAAGTGCGAGCATGGGAGACAGTCATCGGGTGCTAACGTCCGGTGACAAGAGGGAAACAACCCAGACCGCCAGCTAAGGTCCCAAAGACACAGTTAAGTGGAAAACGAAGTGGGAAGGCTAAAACAGTCAGGATGTTGGCTTAGAAGCAGCCATCATTTAAAGAAAGCGTAATAGCTCACTGATCGAGTCGTCCTGCGCGGAAGATGTAACGGGGCTCAAACTGTGCACCGAAGCTGCGGATATGCGTAAGCATATGGTAGGAGAGCGTTCTGTAGGCCTGCGAAGGTGTCCCGTGAGGGATGCTGGAGGTATCAGAAGTGCGAATGCTGACATGAGTAGCGATAAAGGGAGTGAAAGGCTCCCTCGCCGAAAGCCCAAGGTTTCCTGCGCAACGTTCATCGGCGCAGGGTGAGTCGGCCCCTAAGGCGAGGCTGAAAAGCGTAGTCGATGGGAAACAGGTTAATATTCCTGTACCTCAATGCAATGCGATGTGGGGACGGAGAAGGTTAGGCAAGCCGGGTGTTGGACGTCCCGGTTCAAGCGTGTAGGAAGATCCTTTAGGCAAATCCGGAGGGTCAATTCTGAGGCGTGATAACGAGGAGCCTTGTGCTCTGAAGTTGCTGATACCAAGCTTCCAAGAAAAGCCACTAAGCTTCAGTTGCATTGGGACCGTACCGCAAACCGACACAGGTGGGCAGGATGAGAATTCTAAGGCGCTTGAGAGAACTCGGGTGAAGGAACTCGGCAAATTAGCACCGTAACTTCGGGAGAAGGTGCGCCCCGGTAGAGTGTAGAGACTTGCTCTCGAAGCTCGATGGGGTTGCAGTGAAATGGTGGCTGCGACTGTTTAATAAAAACACAGCACTCTGCAAACACGAAAGTGGACGTATAGAGTGTGACGCCTGCCCGGTGCTGGAAGATTAAATGATGGGGTGCAAGCTCTTGATTGAAGTCCCAGTAAACGGCGGCCGTAACTATAACGGTCCTAAGGTAGCGAAATTCCTTGTCGGGTAAGTTCCGACCTGCACGAATGGCGTAACGATGGCCACACTGTCTCCACCCGAGACTCAGCGAAGTTGAAATGTTTGTGAAGATGCAATCTACCCGCGGCTAGACGGAAAGACCCCATGAACCTTTACTGTAGCTTTGCATTGGACTTTGATGGGACCTGTGTAGGATAGCTGGGAGGCTTTGAAGCGGTGTCGCCAGACATCGTGGAGCCGACGTTGAAATACCAGCCTGGTGTCATTGAGGTTCTAACCTAGACCCCTTATCGGGGTTGGGGACCGTGCATGGTAGGCAGTTTGACTGGGGCGGTCTCCTCCCAAATTGTAACGGAGGAGTACGAAGGTATCCTAGGTACGGTCGGACATCGTACTGATAGTGCAATGGCAAAAGGATGCTTAACTGCGAGACTGACAAGTCGAGCAGATGCGAAAGCAGGTCATAGTGATCCGGTGGTTCTGTATGGAAGGGCCATCGCTCAACGGATAAAAGGTACTCTGGGGATAACAGGCTGATTCCTCCCAAGAGTTCATATCGACGGGGGAGTTTGGCACCTCGATGTCGGCTCATCACATCCTGGGGCTGTAGCCGGTCCCAAGGGTATGGCTGTTCGCCATTTAAAGTGGTACGTGAGCTGGGTTTAAAACGTCGTGAGACAGTTTGGTCCCTATCTGCCGTGGGCGTTGGAAATTTGAAGGGACCTGCTCCTAGTACGAGAGGACCGGAGTGGACGAATCTCTGGTGTACCGGTTATCACGCCAGTGGTATTGCCGGGTAGCTAAATTCGGAAGAGATAACCGCTGAAAGCATCTAAGCGGGAAACTCGCCTTGAGATAAGATTTCCCTTGTGCCTTGAGCACACTGAAGGGTCGTTCGAGACCAGGACGTTGATAGGCTGGGTGTGGAAGCGCAGTAATGCGTTAAGCTAACCAGTACTAATTGCCCGTGAGGCTTGATCCTATAACGTTAAGTAACAAAGGCGTTTCGCAACGCACAATCAAAACCACTTTACTTCTTCCAGATACGGTTCGACGAACGAGCGTCAAAACTCAATCGGAGAACTACAGACAGGGTAGGCGACAGAACACCGTCGAATACCGAACAGTTTGTCTGACGACCATAGCGAGTTGGTCCCACTCCTTCCCATCCCGAACAGGACAGTGAAACGACTCCGCGCCGATGATAGTGTGGATTCCCATGTGAAAGTAGGTCATCGTCAGACTCCTTACAAACAAATAACCCGGCCTCGTGCCGGGTTTTTTGTTTTGGCGGTTTACGCCTGACCTGCTCGAACGCAGTGACAGCATGTTCCCGAAGCGAGCTTCTTGCACCGCAAGGAGAGACTGTTTTCTATCGGCTAAATGGGCATCCGGTACGCTTATCCGCGAAAGTTGGCATGTCACGTGTTAGAACCGGCCTTCGCTAAAGCTGTCCTATCGGCTAATTGGCTGGAGTTCCGGCCTCACAAGCTTAAGAAATGGTTGATGAAATCGGGTATAATCCACCGTTTCTGTGCGGCATTTACGTAATTAGGAACCTGACATATGGCGAAGCCTAAAGACAAGAAAAAACAGGACAAGAAGCAAGCTGTCGATATTCCGCAGCCGGTCGTTGACCAGCAGCAGGACATCGAGGCACGGCGCACGCGCCTCAAAGCCCTGATTGTGCTGGGCAAGGAGCGCGGCTACCTGACCTATGCGGAGATTAACGACCATTTGCCGGATATGCTCGAAGTCGAGCAGATCGAAGGCGTGGTGAGCATGATCAACGACATGGGCATCACGGTGTGCGATGTCGCCCCCGATGCCGAAACGCTGATCATGACGGATGCCGCGCCCGTGGCGGCCGACGAGGACGCCGCCGAGGAGGCGGAGGCTGCACTGTCCACCGTGGACTCGGAGTTCGGCCGTACCACCGACCCGGTGCGCATGTACATGCGCGAAATGGGCACGGTCGAGTTGCTCACCCGTGAGAAGGAAATCGAGATTGCCAAGCGCATCGAGGAAGGCCTGAAGCACATGATTCAGGCGATTTCCGCGTGTCCGGCGACGATTGCCGAAATCCTGGCGCTGGCCTCCAAAATCGAAAATGACCAGATGCGCATCGACGAGTTGATCGACGGTTTTGTCGATACCGCTGATGAAGCGGTCATCGGTGCCGAAGGCGACGAAGAAGCCGAAGACGCAGAAGAAGGCGGCAGCCATGCCTCCGACGAGGAAGAAGACGAAGAGGCGACTGCCGCCGCCGCCGCAGCCAATCTGGCGCAGCTCAAGGCCGATGCGCTGGCACGTTTTACCGTGATCGCCGACCTGTTCAACAAGATGGGCAAGGCCTACGAAAAATACGGCTACCGCAGCAAGCAATACGACAAGTTCCAGTCCGGTATCTCTGACGAACTGATGAACTTCCGCTTCTCCGCGAAACAGGTGGATGCGCTGTGCGATACCATGCGCGGCCTGGTTGAAGAAGTGCGCCGTTGCGAGCGCAGCATCCAGGACATGTGCGTGACCAAGGGCAAGATGCCGCGCCCGCATTTCATCAAGGTATTCCCGGGCAACGAGGACAACCTGCAATGGGTCGCACAGGAACTTAAGGCGAAGAAGCCCTACGGCGAAACGCTGGAACGCTACCAGCACGCCATCGTCGAGCAGCAGCAGCACCTTCTGGACTTGGAGCGGCGCGTCGGCATTCCGATCAAGGACCTCAAGGAAATCAACAAGCAGATGACCAACGGCGAAGCCAAGGCGCGCCGCGCCAAGCGCGACATGATCGAGGCCAACCTGCGCCTGGTGATTTCCATCGCCAAGAAATACACCAACCGCGGCCTGCAGTTCCTCGACCTGATCCAGGAAGGCAATATCGGCCTGATGAAGGCGGTGGACAAGTTCGAATACCGCCGCGGCTACAAGTTCTCGACCTATGCAACCTGGTGGATCCGCCAGGCCATCACCCGTTCCATCGCCGACCAAGCGCGCACCATCCGCATTCCGGTGCACATGATCGAAACCATCAACAAGATGAACCGCATCTCGCGGCAGATCATGCAGGAGACCGGTCTGGAACCGGATGTGGCGACCTTGGCGATCAAGATGGAAATGCCGGAAGACAAGATCCACAAAATCCTGAAAATCGCCAAGGAACCGATCTCCATGGAAACGCCGGTGGGCGACGACGACGATTCGCACCTGGGCGATTTCATCGAAGACTCGAACACCGCCGTACCGCTTGATGCCGCAGTTTATGAAAGCCTGCGCGGCGCAACGGCGGACATCCTCGATAGCCTGACCCAGCGCGAGGCCAAGGTGCTGCGCATGCGCTTCGGCATCGAAATGAACACCGACCACACACTGGAAGAAGTCGGCAAGCAATTCGATGTAACTCGCGAACGCATCCGTCAGATCGAAGCCAAGGCTCTGCGCAAGCTGCGCCACCCGTCTCGTTCCGAGAAGCTCAAGAGCTTCCTCGACAGCGAAGGCTGAACGTTTACGGGTCGTTAGCTCAGTTGGTTAGAGCAGAGGACTCATAATCCTTTGGTCGTTGGTTCAAGTCCAACACGACCCACCAGCAAATTGAAGGCCTGCAGAAATGCAGGCCTTCTTCTTTTCTACAACTTTGGTATGCACCAGATGCAAACGCCATTACTATTACCCCACTCTCGAGAGGGATTTGTGCTGTTGTGAAAATTGCCGGAAGCGTCTTGTGACATGGCTTTGCGGGTAGTTATTTCAGCAATTTTCACTCGCTGCCACGACGTTGACATTGCAACATACAGTTGATATCGTTCGCGCCCCCATCATCAATTATCTGAGGTTTTTAAAAATGGTTACAACAATGTTGCCTATCGCCTTCGTCGTAGTCGCTGTCTTCGTCCTTGTTTTCCTGGTTAAGTAAAACTGGATCGATATCGAGAAGACTGGTCGAGAGCCAAGCCTTAAATACAGGTTGCAGGCTTTAAGATAAGGGACTCGGGAAATCGAGTCCCTTTTTCTTTTATGAAACATTCTTCATCCATGAATACCGTATTGTCGGCAAGTGCTTTGCGGCGCAAGGCGCGGCTCGATGCGCTCGCCGAAATCGAATTTCCCGCCGACCTGCCGGTGGTGGGCAAGCGCGAGGATCTGGCGCGCGCCATCGCCGGCAACCAGGCGGTCATCGTGTGCGGCGAGACCGGCTCGGGCAAGACCACGCAGCTGCCGAAAATCTGCCTGGCGCTGGGACGCGGTATTTTGGGCTGTATCGGCCATACCCAGCCGCGCCGCGTCGCGGCACGCTCGGTGGCGTCGCGCATCGCATTCGAACTCAAGACCGAGCTGGGCGGCGCGGTCGGCTACAAGGTGCGCTTCCACGACAAAGTGTCGCCCGACACCAGCATCAAACTGATGACCGACGGTATCCTGCTGGCGGAAATTCACAGCGATCCGCTGCTGAGAAACTACGACACGCTGATCGTCGACGAGGCCCATGAGCGTTCGCTCAATATCGACTTCCTGCTCGGTTACCTCAAGCAGTTGCTGCCGCGCCGCCGCGACCTCAAGCTCATCATCACTTCGGCCACACTGGATGCGGAGCGCTTCGCCAAACACTTCGATGCGCCGGTGGTCGAGGTGTCGGGGCGCAGCTATCCGATCGAGACGCGCTATCGGCCCTTGCAGGTGAACGACGAAGGTGAGGCTCAGGACGTGCCGCAGGGGGTGAGCAGCGCACTGGACGAACTGGCCGCAGGCGGTTTGCGCGGCGACGTGCTGGTGTTCCTGCCCGGCGAGCGCGAGATACGCGATACGGCGGAGGCGTTGCGCAAGCATCATCCGCCAAGCATGCGCCACGGGGGCATCGAGGTGCTGTCGTTGTTCGCACGGCTGTCGGCGGCGGAGCAGGATCGGGTATTCAAGATCGGCGCACAGCGACGCGTCGTGCTCGCGACCAACGTCGCGGAGACTTCGCTGACCGTGCCCAACATCGGCTACGTGATCGACTGCGGGCTGGCGCGGGTAAACCGCTATAGCATCCGCCAAAAGGTCGAGCAGTTGCACATTGAGAAAATCTCGCGCGCCGCCGCCAACCAGCGCGCTGGGCGATGCGGGCGTGTGATGAGCGGCGTGTGTATCCGCCTCTACGACGAGGCGGATTTCCTGCAGCGCGCCGAATTCACCGACCCGGAAATTTTCCGCGTCTCGCTGGCTACCGTGATCCTGCGCATGAGCTCGCTGGAGCTCGGCGAGGTTTCCGAGTTTCCGTTCATCGAGCCGCCCACCCCGCGCATGATCGCCGATGGCTACCAACTGCTCGCCGAGCTCAATGCCATCGATGAGGCGCAGCAACTCACTCCCCTCGGGCAGGAGCTGGCCAGGCTGCCGCTCGACCCGAAGATCGCGCGCCTGCTGCTGGCCGGAAGGCAGTATCACTGCCTGACCGAAATCCTCGTTATCGCCAGCGCACTGTCGGTGCAGGACCCGCGCGAGCGTCCGCTGGACCGGCAGGAGGCGGCGGATGCCGCACACAGGCGCTTTGCCGACGAACGCTCCGACTTCCTGGCTTACCTGAAGATGTGGGCATGGTTCGAACAGGCGGTGGCGCACAAGAAATCCAACCGCCTGCTGGCGGAGGAATGCCGGCAGAACTTCCTCTCGCCGTTGCGCCTGCGCGAGTGGCGCGAGCTGCACCAGCAGTTGCACGCGCAGGTCACCGAGATGGGCATGCGCGAGAACGAGCAGCCGGCGAGTTATGAACAGATCCACAAGGCCCTGCTGTGCGGCCTGCTCGGCAACATCGGCATGAAGAGCGTGGAGGGCAACGAATACCTCGGCGCGCGCGGCATCAAGTTCTTCATCGCGCCCAATTCGGTGCTGGCGAAGAAAGGCAGCAAATGGGTGATGGCGGGCGAGCTGATCGAGACGCACCGCCTGTATGCACGTAGCGTGGCGCGCATCGAGCCGGAATGGCTGGAGGAAACCGGCGCGCACATGATCAAGCGGCATTATTACGACCCGCACTGGGAGAAGAAGGCCGCGCAGGTCGCCGCCTTCGAGCGCAGCACGCTCTACGGGCTGGTCATCAATCCGAAGAAGCGCGTGCACTATGGGCCGATGAATCCCGAGGAGTCGCGCGAGGTGTTCATCCGCCAGGCGCTGGTCGGGGGCGAGTTCAACACCCAGGCGCCGTTCTTCGCGCACAACCAGAAGCTGATCCGCGACATCGAGGTGCTGGAACACAAGGCGCGCCGCCCAGACGTGCTGGTGGATGACGAGCTGATCTTCGCTTTCTATGACAGCCGCATCCCGTCGGACATCCACAATGGTGCGGCGTTCGAGCACTGGCGCAAGGAGGCGGAGCGCGAGAACGCGAAGCTGCTCTACCTGAAGAAGGACGACCTGATGCGCCACGAGGCGGCGGGCATTACCACCGAACAGTTCCCGCCGCAACTGAAGATCGACAACGTCAGCTTCGCGCTGGGCTACCACTTCTCGCCGAGTAAGAGCGACGACGGCGTCACGCTTGCCGTGCCGCTCGCGCTCATCAACCAGGTGAGCGCTGCGCGCTGCGAGTGGCTGGTGCCCGGCCTACTCGCGGAAAAGGTGCAGCAGTTCGTCAAGACGCTGCCGCAGCGGCTGCGCCGCCACCTGGTGCCGGTGCCGGAATTCGCGGCAGCATTCTGCCGCGAGGTGCAGCCATCGAATACGCCGCTGTTGCAGGCGCTGGCGCGCTACATCCGCGAGCAGAAGCAGCTCGATGTGCCGCTGGATGCGTTCCGTCTCGAACAGCTGCCGCCGCACCTGCTGATGAATTTTCGCGTGCTGGACGAGCATGGGCGGCAGCTCGGTATGTCGCGCAACTTCGCGCAACTGTATGGCGAGCTTGCGCCACATGTCGTGCCCGTTGCGGTTGCTGCAGCGGCTGCGGAAGAGAAGGGCGCAGCCGCGGCGGAACAGCGCTACACCGCATGGAGTTTCGGCACGTTTGCCGAGACGCGCGAGGTGCAGCGCGCCGGGCAGAAAGTGACGCTGTTCAATGCGCTGGTGGACGACGGCGACGCGGTGGTGCTGCGCGCCTTCGACACGCGCGATGCCGCGCAAGCCACGCATCGCGGCGGACTGCGCCGCCTGTTCATGCTGCTGCTCAAAGAGCAGGTCAAATATCTGGAAAAAAACCTGCCCGATGCGCAGCGCATCGGCATGCTGTTCATGCCCTTTGGCACGCAGCAGGAACTGCAGCAGCAGATCCTCGCGCTGACCTTCGAACGCTGCTGCCTCAACGACCCACTGCCGGCAAACGAGGCGGAGTTCACCGCGCGCGGCAAGGAAGCGAAGAACCGCCTGCTGCTGGTCGCACAGGAAATCGCGCGGCTGGCCGGCAACATTCTCAACGAATATCAGGCGGTGCAGAAGGCGCTGCCGCAGCTCAAAGCAAACGCCCAGGTCAATCAGGATGTGCGCGCGCAACTGGAATGGCTGCTGCACAAACGCTTCATCGCCGAGGCACCCTACGAGCGATTGCAGCATGTACCGCGCTACCTCAAGGCGATCAGCCTGCGCATCGAGAAGCTGCGCAGCAACCCGGCGCGCGACGCGCAGTGCATGGCGCAGATGCAGCCGCTCACTCAGGCATTGCAGAAACTGCGTCAGGCGCAGCAGGGCAGGCCTGATCCGCGCGTGGAGGAGTTCGCCTGGCTGCTGCAGGAATTGCGCGTATCGCTGTTCGCGCAGGAGCTGAAGACCCCGGTGATTGTCTCGGTGAAGCGGCTGGAGAAAATGCTGGCAGCGCTCAGGGGCTGATTACCGCGAAAGCAGGGGCAGTCGCTGCGCTATAATCGGTCAGGACGGTTTATCGGGGTGAATCATGAAGAAACAAGAAGTTGAATTGCTGAGCAGGGAAATCGAGATGCTGATGGCCGAGCGCGCACGCCTGCTCAAGGTGGTGGGTGCGGCTGCAGTGCTGGTGGCGAACACCGATGCCCAAGCCTTGCCTGTAGGTGCGATGGATGCCGCCGAGATGTTGTCGGAAACGCTGAACGCGCTGCCGGAAGAGACGCTGAAGGACGCGCTCGAATCCGTCAAAGCCGTGGCCGAATAGGAAGCGAATGGAAAAGCGCGTAGGGTTAATCCTTACCGGCGGCGGCGCGCGCGCCGCCTATCAGGTCGGCGTGCTCAAGGCGATAGCCGAATTCCTGCCGCGCCGTGCGCACAATCCTTTTCCGGTAATCTGCGGCACGTCGGCCGGGGCGCTCAATGCCGCTGCGCTTGCGATCAATGCGCGAAGCTTCCGCAAGGGCGTGCGCTACCTCGATAATATCTGGAAGAATTTTCACGCCAGCCAGGTGTATCGCACCGATGCGCTCGGCGTGTTCAACAACTCGGCGCGGTGGCTTGCCGGGTTGATCCTGCACGGCATGGGCATCAACCGGCCCAAGCAAATATCCCTGCTGGACAATTCACCATTGGTCGAATTTCTCGATGAGGTGCTCCCCTGCGAGAAAATCCAGGACAGTATCGACAGCGGGTTGGTGTACGCGCTGAGCATCACCGCCTCCGGCTATGGGTCGGGGCAGTCGGTCACGTTCTATCAGGGGGTGGACGAGATCGTTCCGTGGAACCGTACGCGCCGCATCGGCATCCCGACGCGGATCGAGAACAGGCACTTGCTGGCCTCGTCGGCGCTGCCCTTCATCTTCCCGGCGACCCTGATCAATCGCGAATACTTCGGCGACGGCTCGATGCGCCAGATTGCGCCGATCAGTTCCGCGCTGCATCTGGGCGCAACGCGCATCCTGGTGATCGGCGTCACCACGAACGGCGCTGCCAGCCCGGTCTCGCGTGCCGATATGAGCGACTACCCGACACTGGCGCAGATTGCCGGGCACGCGCTGAACAGCATTTTCCTCGACAGTATGGAGGTCGATCTGGAGCGGGTGCAGCGCATCAACGAACTGGAGGCCATGCTGCCGGAAGCGGTGCGTGTGCAAGCCGGCATGAAGCATGTCGAGGTGCTGGTCATCTCGCCCAGCCAGCCGATCGAAAAAATCGCCGAGCGCTATGCCGCGGAATTGCCCTGGACGATACGCCTGTTGCTGCGCTTGGTCGGGGCGGTGAAACAGGGAGGGTCGATCCTGGTCAGTTATCTCCTGTCGGAGAAGAAGTATTGCAGCGCGCTGATCGAACTCGGTTATCAGGACGCATTGAAACGGCGCGAAGAAATCCTGCGTTTCCTCGAAATACCGGCACAAAGGGATGCCGATCGGCCGCACCAAAATGGTGGGATGCCGCAATGACGAAAGATCTCATTCAGGCGCGCACCTGGCAGTTGCTGGATATCCTCGCGGATGGCGAATTCCATTCCGGCGAAATACTGGCGGAACGCCTCGGCGTGTCGCGCGCCAGCGTGTTCAACGCGCTGGCCGGCGTTGCGGAATATGGCGTGGCGCTGCAGCGGATACGCGGCCGCGGCTATCGCCTGGCGCGCCCGTGGCAGCGGCTGGAACGCGAAGAAGTGTTGCGCTGGCTGGGCGGGGAAGCCGCCCAGTTCGATATCGAAATCCTGCCGCAGACCGCTTCCAGCAACACCCTTCTGCTGCAGCGCGCCGGGCTGGATGTGCCAAGCGGCAGCGTGCTGGCGGTGGAGCTGCAGACCGCCGGGCGCGGGCGGCTCGGAAGGACCTGGCACGCCGGGCTGGGCAGCACGCTGACGTTCTCGCTGCTGTGGCGCTTCGATTGCGGGCTGAATGCGCTGTCCGGCCTGAGCCTCGCGGTGGGCGTGGCAGTTGCGCGCGCACTGAACGGCTTGGGCGCGCAGGGAGTGGGGCTGAAATGGCCGAACGATATCCTGGCCGAACAGGGCAAGCTGGGCGGCGTGCTTATCGAGGCTCAGGGCGATATGCTCGGCCCGAGCGCGGTAGTGATCGGCATCGGCCTGAATTGCTCCCTGCCGGAAAATCTCATGGATCAGATTGACCAGCCCGCCGCCGCGCTGGATGAAATATGCCGCGGCCTGCCCGACCGCAACCGGCTGCTGGCCGCCGTGCTGCAGGAGCTGGCCGGCGCGCTGCGGCAATTCGCGCGGGACGGCTTTGCCGCGTTCGGCGATGAATGGGAGCGCTACCATATCCACCAAGACCAGCCGATCCAGCTGCGCATGGCAGACGGTTCGGCCGTGACCGGCATTGCGCGCGGGGTCAGCGGGAGCGGCGAGCTCTGCCTCGAAACCGCAGAGGGAATGCGCCAATTCAATTCCGGCGAGGCGGGAAGAATGCGATGAGACTGCTGATCGACGTGGGCAACACGCGCATCAAGTGGGCCGTGGCTGAGGGGCAGGCCTGGCTGTCCAGCGGCGTCCTGCCCGTCGAGCAGGCGGCCGGACTGCCGCACCAGTTCGCCGGACTGCAGGGCATACGCCAAGTCTGGGTGAGCAATGTCGCCGGGGATGAGGTCGCGCAGCATATCCGCGCTGCCTGCGCGCCCGCCCAGCCCCGTTTCATCGCCGCACAGGAGGCGCAGTGCGGCGTGCGCAACGGTTATTCCAGCCCCGCGCAGCTGGGCAGCGACCGCTGGGCGGCGTTGATCGCGGCCTGGCATCTGGTCAACGGGGCTTGCCTCGTGGTGAACAGCGGCACGGCAACCACGGTCGATGCCCTGTCGGCCCAAGGGGAATTTATCGGCGGGCTGATCCTGCCCGGTGTGGAGTTGATGCAGCGCAGCCTGTGCGGCGCAACCGCGCAGTTGCAGGCGGCGCAAGGGGAGTATGCTCCATTCCCGCTGAATACCGCCGATGCGCTCTACAGCGGCGCACTGCAGGCCAGTTGCGGTGCGATCGAGCGGCAACATGCGCTGCTCGGCGGCAACGCTGTGCCGGTCGTGCTGAGCGGCGGGGCGGCCTTGGTGCTGCGGGATCGGCTTAACGCGCCGCTGCGCATCGTGGATAATCTGGTTCTTCAGGGTCTATTGTTGATCGCACAGGAAGCGAACGCGTGATGAAAGCATTGGTCTGGATTTTATTGCTGGTAAATGTGCTCTTCTTCGCGGCGATGAAGTGGGGCGGGCGGCTGACCGCCGACGAGCAGGCGGTGCAGGCGCAGCCCCCGCTGCATGAGGAGAAGATCAGTCTCGTGAGTGCGCCGCAGGGCAAGCCGGCCGCTGCATTGCCCGTCTCCGCCCCGGTTGCCGCACCTGTCCAGGCACCTGCTCCGGCGCCGGTGGAGGCGCCTGCGCCGCTCGCGGCCAGGCCGGCTGCCGCCTGCATGGAATGGGGCGAGTTTTCGGGTGCCGACCTGGCGCGCGCGACATCCGCCCTCACGGCAATGCAACTGGGCGCTAAACTGAGCCACCGCGAGGTCGAATACGCCATCGGCTACTGGGTGTATATCCCGCCGCAGAAGGACAAGGCCTCGGTGAACCGGAAAATCGCCCAACTCAAGGCGCGTGGCGTCGAGGAGTATTTCGTCGTGCCGGAAGCGCCCTGGATAAACGCCATCTCGCTGGGCGTGTTCAGGACGCGGGAGGCGGCGCAGCATTTTCTCGACGAGTTGCAGCGCACCAAGGGGGTGCGCAGCGCACAGATTGGCGAGCGCGCCAGCAAACTCAAGGCGACCGTCTTCGTGCTGAACGGGTTGGAGGCCGCAACCGCGACCAAGCTGGCCGAAATGCAGAAGGATTTTGCCGGAAGCGAGCTTAAGGATGTTGCCTGCGCGCATTGACAAGGCAGGACGAAATCCGGAGAATGCCGCGCTCTTCGCGGTGATATAGCTCAGTTGGTTAGAGCACAGCACTCATAATGCTGGGGTCGGTGGTTCAAGTCCACCTATCACCACCAGATTAACTGCCCAAGGCAACATATGAAACCCGCATGCATGGCGGGTTTTTTGTTGCCTGATTCACCTGCTGCCTTCCGCTTCGCGCGCGGGTTTTCGGGTAAAATTCGCAGGATAATCTACCGAAACCGAGAAGAGTCCAGCATGAGCAGCACGCCACCTGCCGCCGCATCAAATTTCATCCGCAGCATCATTGAAGCCGATCTGGCGAGCGGCAAGCACCAGAGCATCGTCACGCGCTTTCCGCCCGAGCCGAACGGCTACCTGCACGTCGGGCACGCCAAGTCGATCTGCCTGAACTTCGGGCTGGCGCAGGATTACCACGGCAAATGCAACCTGCGCTTCGACGACACCAACCCGGAGAAGGAGAGTGAGGAATACGCGCTCTCCATCCAGGAGGACGTGCGCTGGCTGGGCTTCCAGTGGGATGGCGAGGTGCACTGGGCGTCGGACTATTTCGAGCGGCTCTACGAGTTCGCCGTCGAGCTCATCAACAAGGGGCTGGCCTATGTGGACGACCTCACGCCGGAGCAGATGCGCGAGTATCGCGGCACGCTGACCCAGCCCGGCAGGAACAGCCCCAGCCGCGAACGTTCCGTTGAGGAAAACCTCGACCTCTTCGCGCGCATGAAGGCCGGTGAATTCGCCGACGGCAGCATGGTGCTGCGCGCGAAGATCGACATGGCCTCGCCCAACATGAACCTGCGCGATCCCGCCATCTACCGCATCCGCCGCGCGCACCACATCCGCACCGGCGACAAGTGGTGCATCTACCCGATGTACGACTACACACACTGCATCTCCGACGCGCTGGAAGGCATCACCCACTCGATCTGCACGCTGGAGTTCGAGGACCACCGCCCTCTGTACGACTGGGTGCTGGACAACATCACCATTCCCTGCCACCCGCGCCAGTACGAGTTCTCGCGCCTCGAATTGCACTACACCATCACCAGCAAGCGCAAACTGCTGCAACTGGTGAACGAGAAGCATGTGGGCGGCTGGGACGACCCGCGCATGCCCACGATTTCGGGCATGAGAAGGCGCGGCTACACGCCGGAAGGCATCCGCGAATTCGCCAGGCGCATCGGCGTGTCCAAGAGCGAGAACATCGTCGATATGGCGATCATGGAAGGCGCGATTCGCGAAGACCTCGAGGCGCGCGCGCCGCGCGTGATGGCGATCATCAACCCGCTGAAGGTGACGATCACCAATGCCGAAGGCGCGCAGGTGCGCGAGGCGGGGTTCCATCCGAATCATCCCGAGTTCGGCAGCCGCGTCGTGCCGTTCTCCAACGAGCTGCTCATCGAGGCCGACGACTTCGCCGAATCGCCTCCGCCGGGTTGGCAACGGCTCACTCTGGGCGGCGAGGTCCGGCTGCGCTACAGCTACGTGATGCGCTGCGACGAGGCGGTGAAGGATGCGTCAGGCAAGGTCATCGAGTTGCGCTGCAGCATCGACCACAACACGCTGGGCAAGAACCCCGAAGGGCGCAAGGTCAAGGGCGTGATCCATTTCCTGTCGCGCGAGCACGCGCTGCCCGCCGAGATTCGCCTCTACGACCGGCTGTTCACCGTGCCGGAGCCGGACGCGGACCGGGAGGTGGATTTCTGCACGTACCTGAATCCGGGTTCGCTGACCGTGGTGCAGGGCTGGGTGGAAAGCTGCGTGAACGATGCCGCGCCCGAGACGCGCTACCAGTTCGAGCGCCTCGGCTACTTCGTGACCGACCGCCGCGACCATCAACCGGGCAAGAAGCTGGTGTTCAACCGCACCGTGACGCTCAAGGACTCCTGGGCTAAGGAACAGAATTGATTGTCATTCCGGCGCAGGCCGGAATCCAGCGGTTTTATTCATAATGCAGTTGTTGTCTCCGCGTTGCGGAGGATTTATTGATTGACTGGATTCCGGCCTGCGCCGGAATGACGGCTCAGATAAGAACTGAAAATGCTGAAAATCTACAACACCCTCGCCCGCGACAAGCAGGACCTCAAGCCCATCGAGCCTAACAAGGTGCGCATGTACGTGTGCGGCATGACGGTGTACGACTACTGCCACCTCGGGCATGCGCGCGTGATGGTGGTGTTCGACATGGTGTACCGCTGGCTCAAGGCATCCGGCTATGACGTCACCTACGTGCGCAACATCACCGACATCGACGACAAGATCATCCGGCGCGCGGCGGAGAATGGGGAATCCATCCACGACCTGACCGCACGCTTCATCGACGCGATGCACGAAGACGCCGATGCGCTCGGCGTGCTGCGCCCGGACCACGAGCCGCGCGCGACCCAATACGTGCCACAGATGCAGGCGATGATCGCGCAACTGGAAAAGAACGGCCTCGCCTACAAGGCGGCGGATGGCGACGTGAATTATGCAGTGAGGAAGTTCGTCGGCTACGGCAAGCTCTCCGGCAAGTCGCTGGAGGATTTGCGCGCCGGCGAGCGCGTCGAGGTGGCCGACGGCAAGAACGATCCGCTCGATTTCGTACTGTGGAAGAGCGCGAAGGAGAGCGAGGCGGACGAGGTGAAGTGGGATTCGCCTTGGGGCAAGGGTCGCCCCGGCTGGCACATCGAGTGTTCGGCAATGGGTTCGGAAATCCTGGGCAAACACTTCGACATCCACGGTGGCGGCGCGGATTTGCAGTTCCCGCACCACGAGAACGAGATCGCGCAGAGCGAAGGCGCGCACCACTGCCAGTATGTGAACTACTGGATGCACAACGGCTTCGTGCGCGTGGACAACGAGAAGATGTCGAAGAGCCTCGGCAACTTCTTCACCATCCGCGAAGTGCTCAAACAATACGATGCCGAGGTGGTGCGCTTCTTCATCCTGCGCGCGCACTACCGCAGCCCGCTGAACTATTCCGACGCGCACCTCGACGATGCGAAGGGGGCGCTCACCCGGCTCTATACTGCGCTCAAATCGTTAGCCGTTCGCCCTGAGCCTGATGTAACTACTAGCCATTCGGCTAGGCTGGCAGCAAACGCCAGCCAAGTCGCTGGTTATGTCGAAGGGGAACGGGTTGACTGGAATACGCCCTACGCTGCTCGCTTCAAGGCCGCGATGGATGACGACTTCAACACGCCCGAGGCGGTGGCCGTGCTGTTCGACCTCGCCAACGAGGTGAACCGCACGCAGTCCGTGGAAGCGGCCGCGCAACTCAGGGCGCTGGGCGGCGTGCTCGGCCTCTTGCAGCGCGACCCGCAGCAATTCCTGCAAGGCAGTGCGGGCGAGGGCGGGCTGGATGACGCTGCGATCGATGCACAGATCGAGGCGCGCATCGCCGCAAAGAAGGCGAAAAACTTCGCCGAGGCCGATCGCATCCGCAAGGAGCTGCTCGATGCGGGCATCGTGCTGGAGGACAGCGCAGCAGGTACGACCTGGCGGCGCGCTTAGCTGTCGCCCGGTAAACCGGGCTCCTACATGTAGGAGCGCAGCTTGCTGCGCGATTGGCACATCATGAAGGAAAATGCGTTATGGATAATGCGGCGAAACCGCATGGAAAAGACCTCCGCAAAGGCCGCATTTCCTTGCCGGAACATGCCTATCTGGTGACGGCCGTTACCGCATCGCGCAAGGCGCTCTTTGCTTCTTTTTACACTGCACGAATCGCGGTGCGGTGTTTCCATGACCGGGATATCGTGCGTCAGGCGCGAACCCTGGCTTTTGTCGTCATGCCGGATCACATCCATTGGCTGCTGCAACTCGAAAACGACGGCAACTTGTCCGGTGCGGTCCGCCTGTACAAGGCCAAAGTGACGTCTGGTCTCGGGCAGAAAGTCTGGCAGCGCGGGTTTCACGACCATGCATTGCGCAGCGATGAGGATGTGCGCGGTGTTGCGCGTTACATCATAGCCAATTCCTTGCGTTCCGGCTTGGCCGGAAGTGTTGCCGAATACCCGCATTGGGATGCGGTCTGGTTGTAGGAGCGCAGCTTGCTGCGCGATTGGCACTTGAGGAAGCGATAAACCGGCATCGCCCGATGAATCGGGCTCCTACACGTAGGAGCGATTTATTGTGAAAAAAAAGGTTGGTGAAGCGGTTTTATGGGAGTTTCCCGGCCGTCACCATGCGGTTGAACAGTTGCGGGCGCGAAATCCAGATAACCATGTCATCGAAGGTTGAGCTGGGAACATCGCTTTGATAGATGCCGTCATAGATTGCATTTTGACCGTCGGCGGTCAGGTTGGCGCCCGTTGAAAACACGATTGCGACGGGACGCTCCGTCGTGGTAGTCAGGGTGTTGCCGCTGCTGTTCTGGATAACCAGCGAATCGGTAGAAGAGAAGGGAGTCGTCAGGCTGAAGGCGGTGGTGAAATTACGGTCCACCCTGTAGCGCCAGTAACCTGTCCAGGGATCGCCCATGCCGCTGCGTTTGCTGCCCCATGCATCGTTCTCCGGCACCCCTAGGGTTTTCCATGGTAAATAACCATCCGCGCTGCCGGTTGGGCAGCTGGCGTCCTCCACGCCATAGCGGGCATCGCCCGGATCGGTGGCGGTAGCGGGGCAAGGCAGGCGGCCATTGATGATGGCAAAGCCGATGAGGGCTTCCTTGATTTCATCCATTTGCTTCCTGGTCTCGTTTCTGCGCTGCTGTTCGATCTGGCTCGATATCGTTGGCAGCAATCCGGCCAGCAGCAAACCCACGATAGCCAGCACGATGGCCATCTCGACCAGCGAGAATCCGGTTTGTGTCCGGTTGAAATTTGTATTATTCATCATTGGAATACTACCGTGTCATTGAAGGTGGCCGAAACCGGGCTTTGCTCAAACGGTGTCGCGCCATTGGCATTTCTACCCTCCAAATAGTTGGATGAAATTCCCTTGTCCCAATTGGTGCTGCGGCTCTGTCCTGACAGCTTTTTGCCTGCAACAATCACGACGAATTTCTTGTCCGCCGTTGCAGAAGGCGGGTTGACGCTGAGGCAGGTCGGGCAGGCCGGATTCCACCACCAATACCATTCTGGTTTGTAGGCATCGGCCAGCCCGTAAAACACCATTTCTTTCCAGTTCAGCCACCAACCAGAGTTGGAGTTGATGTTGCAGTTGCCTGTCCAGCTATCATCCATGTGGTAGTTGCTATCATATTTTGTGCTATCGAAAGGCGTGTCCGGGATGCGCCCAAACATCCGATTGCTGCGGTCGTTGTAGCTGACGGGATTGGTCGAGTCGAGTCTTGCCGCCCAAGGATAACGGCCGTTGTTTTGGGAGTTGCTGGCGTATTCATTAAGGCATTGCCTTACCTCGGCAGCCACGCGCTTCTGGGCGGCCTGCATGATGTTGTCCTGCGTGATGACCAGCAGTTGGTCGTTGACGATGAGGTTGTCATTGCCATCCCTGATGCGGCCCTGTATGAAACCGTTGGTTGTATTGTCGGTGAAGCTGGCATTGTCTATGCCATTGGCGATATCCAGGTAGTTGCGGGCGGTGTTGATGCCTGCGCTGCCGCGGTCTTGCTGGATGCCGTCTTGCCGCTGCAAGATATCGCCGGGCGCGATGACGACGGCTGCCACGCCATTACCCTGGGCGGCATCGTAAATTACGTTGCCATCGGGGCTGCGAACCGTGATGGTGCCGGGGCTATCGCTGTTCAAGGTGCCGCTACGCGTGCTGTTCTTGAAGTTGGTAGAGACTGCATACCACAGCCGTTCCCCATTGCCGTCGCGCAAATCGGGCAAGCCCAGCGTTTTCCATGGCAAGCGGCCGATTCGCTGGGATTGCAGGTTGCAGGTCGTATAGGTGGTATCCCCTGGAATGCCGTCATTGTCTGTGTCGGGGCAGGGAAGATCGCCTGGCCGCTTGCCGGAGCTAAGGTTCACCGAGACAGAAAATCCAATTAGGGCCTCCTTGGCCTGCGCCAAGGCATCGGCAGTAACTCTGTTGCGCTCGATTTGCAATGCAGTGCTGCTCATTGATCTGGCCAGTATGGCAACAACCCCCATCACCATAATCACCAGCATTACGATCAGCACGGCGCCGCACTGTTTTGCTCCGGCAGGGCGGTGCTGGCGCATGGGGCCTTATTTCTCCGCGGACGCCGGGGCGACAAGCACCCTTTGCCCGACCTTTGCCTTGACTGGTTCCGATTGTCCCGGAACGGCGACGGGCACGCTTTCCGGCGAGCGCTCGTCGCTCTTGCCGGCCGGCTGCGGCACGCCGTTGATCCAGACGGTGCGTTCGCCGCCGCGCTTCTGTACGACACCGTTGATGGTCAGCGTGCGGGCGCTGCCCGGCTGGGCTTCATCCTGCGGTTGGTTGTATTCGAGTTGCGCGCGCTGTTCCGGGGTGAAAAACAGCCTCCCCAGCCCTTCCGCGTTGGCCGCTGTGGCCGCCGCAAGCGCCAGGAAAATCAGGCCTGTTCCGAGTGCTGGCTTCATTTGGGAGCGTTCCGGTTTTTCAGCGTAATCCAGCCGCCGCTGCAGTCGGCTTTGAGCGGGGTTGCAGTGGTTTGTCCACTCTCGCTGTCGGCGCCGATGCGTTGCAGCGTGCAGCCATCCAGTTGATATTTGCCCTTGATGCCGGTGCGCAGCGCATCGAAGAAACTCAGGAGCTGCCCCTCATGGAGCAGGTCGAACTGGAGTTTCATTTCGCTGTAGCCGATGTCGAAGTTGCCACTGTCGACCGGCGGCTGGGGGGCATGGATTTTTTGCGGGGCGATGCTGTAGCGGAAATCCGCCACCAGGTTTTTCTGGCGGATTTTTTCCAGGCCTTCTATCCAGTCGAGGCGCTGGTCGTCGCCGATGATTTTCTGCTCGATAAGCGCGCCATATTCGGTGGGGTAAATCGCCATGTTCTCCTGGTCTTGATGGGCGGTCGCCAGACGGTTGCGCGCGTCGTTGAGCATGTTTTGCGCGTTACGCCGGTCGTTTCGCGCGCTTTCCGCATATTCGGTGCTGCTGTACAGGATAATCGTGCTGACGAGGGCTGCGGCGCAAACTGTCAGGATGCTCCGGCGCATCAGCGGAAAGTCCGACGTGGAGAATTTCATGCTGTCGGCCTCCGGGAGATTTTCAGGGAGAAATTGAGCGCATTTGCCGATGTTTCGCGCTGGTCGGCAATGCTGCCGCCCGGGCTGACATCAAGCGGTCTGGCCAGCATCGTCACCTGGTATCCCTGCGCGGCCAGGTCGCGCTGGAAGTGTTCCAGGTAATTCAGCGCGGCGCGGTAGTCGGCTGCGAAACCGGTCAGGTGCCCCTTGAGGGTGATGACCTGGGCGGGAACATCGGCGAGTGTATTGGGGGCAACCGGCTCGGCCGCATCCATTCGCCAGGAAAGTTCGTCGAGTTGAACCTGCGGGTGGCGGTCAAGTGCCGCGCTGACCGGGAGCAAAATATGGTCTGGCGTGGAATCATACCGATTGAGCACGCGCATGATGGATACCCCGGCCTTCATGTCGGCCGCGGGGGCGTAGGTGCTCGGGAAGGTGTGGGTAATATTCTGCGCTACTTCCAGCGTGCGTTGCGCCGCGGTTCTGAGCGATGCGGCTTCCACGGCATCGCGGCGGCTTTGCCACAAATTTGCCGTTCCCCAGAGCAGCATGCCGAACAGCAGCGTGGCGCTGGCCAGGTTGAGCACGTGCCTTAATTGCCACAACGTGAAGTAGTGGGTATGGGTCGCGTTCGCATAATGGGCCTGCGGTGGCTGTACCGCGAGCTGGTGCAGGAATACCTGGGTGGCGTCCGAGTCGTCGAAGCGGTAGTCGATTCTGTGCTGGCTGGCGATGTCCGCGAGGTCGGCGAAGTCATAGTGCATGTCCGCGCTTCTCGGTAATTCCAGTTGCAGTTCGAGCAGGTCACGGCCATGACCCAGCAGGCGTACATCGAGCGTCTGCCCGGGCGGGAGCAGGCTCAGGCTCTTCAGATACTGGTAGGTGCGGGTAAGTTCTTCGACCACGGCATTCTGGAAGGTCATGCCGGAGCGCAGGGGGGTCAGCCGGGATATTTGCAGGCGGTGATTGATGAAATAGGTCTGGCGCAAGCCGGCGGATTTTTCCCAGGAAATCAGCAACAGGTGGTTCGATGGGTGATCCTTGACCAGCGGTGAACTGATCTGCGGCACGGAATAGATTCCGGCGAGCGGGATCTGCTGCGCCAGCATGATGTCCAGCCAGGGCTTGATGAGCGCCGGGTTGGTCAGCGCCGAGAACAGCATGTCGTCGTCACGCCGCCCGGTCTTTTGCCGCTGCAGCAGGGTGGCCTCGCGGAACGGAGTGCTGCGATAGAACTGTTCGAATTTGCGCTCCAGCAGCGCGCTGCGGCTGCGCCCGATCATGTGCGGGACGGTTTCCTGGCGAAAATCCTCTTCGATCAGATCGACCAGCAGATAGGTCGGGTGCTTTGCCTCCTGCAGGAAGGCGGCGAAGTTCGCCTGACCTTCCGGCGAGGCCGTGAATTCGTGCTGGGCGGAGATATTTCCGTGCGCCATGACCTGCGCATGGAGGTGGTTGGCGCTCAGGAATAGCAGCAGCTGCATCAGAATTGCACCTTGCTGATGATGTCGTAGATCGGCGCCAGCACCGACAGCATGACCCAGCCGAGCAATGCGCCGAGGATGATGGTCATGGTCGGTTCGATCAGGGACTGGATTTTATTGATGGAGTCCTTCACGTCGCGGTCGTAGAAATAGCTGACATTGAGCAATGCCTTATCCAGCGAGCCGGTCGATTCACCCACTTTGAGCATGCGTATTATCAGCGGCGGGAAGATATCGGTTTGCTGGAAGCTTTGGGTGAGGTTCTTGCCGGATTCGATTTCGCGGACGATATCGTCCAGGCTTTTTACGATCACGCGGTTGTTGACCACATCGCGAGAATTGACGATGCAGTTGAGGATGCTGATGCCGGAGCTGTACATCATCGCAAAGGTGTTGGCAAAGCGAGCCAGGATGATCTTGCGCAGGATCGGGCCGATCACCCAGAGGTTGAGCTTCAGGTTGTCGAGCCGGAACTGCATCTCCGGACTGGAGGCGACGATCAGCCTGGCTGCGACTGGCAGGATCACGGGCAGGGCGGCAAGCGCATACCAGTAATTCACGAAGAATGCCGATGTGGCCAGCAGCATGCGTGTCTGGATCGGGATTTCCTGCCCTGTGCTCTTGATGAAGCCGACCAGTTGCGGCACCAGGTAGATCATCAGGAAAAAGGTGATCGCCACCACGACCGTGCCGACGAAGGCCGGGTAGAGCATGATGGTCTTGGTATGCGACGCCATTTCGTCCTGCCACTTCAGCGATTCGGTGATGTGCAGGAACACTTCCGGCAGGCGCCCGCTTTCCTCGCCGGCATGGACGAGGCTGATGTATATCCTGTCGAACGCATCGGGATGCTGTTCCATGGCCTGGGAAAGTTTTTTGCCGCCTTCGATGGTCTCGACGAGGTTGGCGATGATTTCCCGGAAGTGCATGTCGGTCATGGTGTCGCGCAGATCGGCAAGGCTTTCCAGCAAGGGTACGCCGGCGTGGGTGAGCTGTTCGAGGTTGAAGAAGAAGGTGATGAGCTCGGGGCGTTTGACCCTGATGCGCCTCATGCCGGTTTTGCCGCGGTCTTCCCTGGCATCGATCAGGTCGAGGCCACCGCGCTTCAGGCGCAACTCCAGATCCACGACATTGGCCGCATCCTGGATGCCTTTGGTGGTTTTGCCGCGCTCGTTGATGGCGCGGTAGGAATAGAGCGCCATGTCAACTCAACCGGTCGGTCAGATCCACCACGCGGCTGACTTCGGCCAGCGAGGTAACGCCCTGCATGATGCGCCGGATGCCGTCGATAGCCAGTGGCTGGAATCCCTTGGCAAGCAAGGCTTCCTTGATCTTGCTGGTGCTGGCGCGGGAAGCGACCAGGTCGTCCAGGTCGTGATCCATCTTCAGCAGCTCCATGATGGCCATGCGCCCGTGATAGCCCTGGTGATTGCAGGCTTCGCAACCGGCGGCGCGGTACAGGGCGATGTCCTGGTCGGCAGCGATGCCCAGCAGCTTGCGCTCCAGCGCATCCGGCTGGTAAGGGTATTTGCATTCCCTGCACAGCACGCGCACCAGGCGTTGCGCCACGATGCCGATGATGTTGCCGGCCATGATGTCTGGCAGGATGCCGATATCGAGGAGGCGCGGGATCGCGCCTATGGCCGAATTGGTGTGTAGCGTCGAATAGACCTGATGGCCGGTCATCGCGGCGCGGAACGCCATTTCGGCGGTCGGATGGTCGCGGATCTCGCCGACCAGGATGACGTCCGGATCCTGGCGCATCATCGAGCGGATGCCGTTGGCGAAATCCAGCTTGACGGACTCGTTGATCGAGGTCTGGCGGATCATGGCGATCGGGTATTCCACCGGATCTTCCAGGGTCATGATGTTGATCGATTCGGTGTTGATGTGGTTCAGCACCGAGTACAGCGTGGTGGTCTTGCCGCTGCCGGTCGGGCCGGTGACCAGCACGATGCCTTCCGGCTTGGCGATGATCATCTTGAGCAGGTTGAGGGCGGCATCATCGAGGCCGATCTGGTCGAGCGGCACGATGCCTTTCTGCCGGTCGAGAATGCGCAGCACCATGTTCTCGCCGTACGTGGTGGGGTGCGAGGCTACACGGAAGTCGATCTGGCGGCCGGACAGGCGTAGCGAGATGCGCCCGTCCTGCGGCGCGCGCGTCTCGGCGATGTTCATGTTGCTCATCACCTTGAGGCGCACCACCATCGCGGGCCAATAGCTCTTGTGCAGGCTGCGCACTTGGCGCAGCACGCCGTCAATGCGGTAGCGGATGCGCAGGAAACTGCTTTCCGGCTCGAAGTGGATGTCGGAAACGCTGTGTTGCACCGCCTCGGTGAGCAGCGCGTCGATCAGGCGCACCACCGGCTGGCTGAATTCGTTTACGCCGGGCTGCAGCGCCTGGTATTCCATCTCGCCCGGCTCGATCTCGTGCAGGATGCCGTCGATGGAAAGCTCGAAGCCGTAGTACTGGTCGATCGCGCGCAGGATGTCGGATTCGCTCGCGAGCTGGGTGATCAGCCGGTACTCGTCCTTGAGCAGCGCGCGCACCTGGTCGAGCGCGATGATGTTGTCCGGGTCGGCGACCGCCAGGGTCAGGGTGCGGCCGGTCTTGTCCACCGACAGCGGCACCAGCTGGTAGCGCCGCGCGACGTCTTTGGGGATGAACGCCAGCGCGGCGGGATCGATGATGACGGCAGTGAGGTCGACGCTTTCCTGCCCGAGGTTTTCCGATAGCACATCGCGGATGGTGGCTTCGGAGAGGAACCCCAGGCGCACCAGCAGGCGGCCGAGCGGCTCATGCGATTTGCTCTGTTCTTGCAGGGCGATGCGCAACTGGTCGTCGCTGATCACGCCCTTCTCGACGAGGATGCGCCCCAGTGGCTGCTGGAGTTGGTTTTCCATTTTCTGGATTTTCGGCATGGCGGTTAACGCGCCAATTCCTGTGCGCGTTGCGAAATCCGGGAGTGGTCGAAACCGGCGCTGTGCGACGGGTCGAGCTGCATGGCGCGCTGGTAATGCTGCGCAGCCGGTTTTTTCTGTCCGAGATGGTCGAGGCTAACCGCGAGATTGAAGGCGTATTCGGCATTGCCGGGTTCCAGCGTATAGGCGTTGAAATAGGCCTGCTGCGCCTCGCCCCAGCGCGATTGCCCGGCATAGAGGTTGCCCAGCGCAAAATGCAGCACGGCCGAGTTGCCTTGCTCGCGGAGCAGGATTTTCAGGCGGCTCTCGCTGTAATCGTCGTCGGTGCTCAGCGCGGACATTCCGGCATTTGCCGCCGCATTGCGCGGGTCCAGCACCAGCACCCGGCCGAAATATTGCGCCGCCTCTCTGGTTTCCCCGCGCTGCTGGGCGATGGCCGCCAGCCCGAGCAGCACATCGGGATTGCGCGCATCCCTTTCGAGCCTGCTCAGGTACAGCCGCCGGGCTTCGTCCAGCCTGCCATTGCCATAGGCGAGATAGGCGTCGCTGAGCAGTGCATCGACCGGCTCGATTTTCTTCGGCTCGATGCGGATGGGCTCCTGGCGCGCCGGGGCGCGGATGCGCGATTGCGGCTCGGCGGCGGGAGCGCCCTTTGCCGGTGGAGTGGCAGCGAGCCGTTCTGCTCCGGGGGGGGGGCTGCGGGAGTCGGCCCGTTGCCTGCCGCAGTCGGCTCATGCGGGATTGCGGGCTCCGTTGCGGCGGTGGGCGGCGTTTGGTGGGCCGGTGGGGCGGGCGGCGCGCTGATGGGGCGGGGAGGTGTCGTGTGGCTCGTGGAATCCAGATACCAGAGATAAATCATGCCGCCGACAAGCAGCAGGATCGTGCCGCCCAGGGCGTAGAGCAGATTGCGGTTGGGCAGCGCACCGCCGGGGATCGGGAACAGGGACTTTGCGGTGAACAGCTTCTGTCTGGTACTGCGCGTCTGGTCTGCGGCCTGCGGGGTGGCCGTTTCCGTGCCTGTGCCGGTTCCCGGCTGCGTGGCTTGCAGCGACTTTTTGCGGGCATCCAGGAGCAGGCTCATAGGTTCCTCAAGGCTTGGCCGGTTCTTTGAAGAAATTTTCGTCCGGCAGGGTATTCCGGTAGGCGCTGAAATCGCCAGTTATGCTAGCCTCCTTGATGACTACCGGGCGCAGGAAGATGACCAACTCGGTCTTCCTCGAAGTGTCGTTGCGGTTCTTGAACAGGCTGCCCGCTCCAGGGATGCTGGACAGGCCGGGAATGGCGTCGGTATTGGTGCTTGCCTCGTCCTGCATCAGCCCTCCCATCACCGCGATCTGGTTGCTTTCGATCTTCAGTATCGATTCCATCTCGCGCGTCGAGGTGATCGGAATATGGCTTACCACAGGCGGTGTTGCTAGGGCTAAACTTGGATTCGGATCGTTAACATAGCCAACTAAGCGCGAAATTGATGGATGCAAATTGATTTGTACCGTGTCGCTATCATTTATTTGGGGCGTCACACTCATGGTGAAGCCAATCGGTACAGTGTTGGGGGTGGTTGAATATGTGCTGAATGCCGAGCTGGTTGCAGTAGGCGCCGTAGTTGTGACATTAATAACAAAATACACTAAATTATCTACTACGCGCAGTATGGCAGTCTGGTTGTTTAACACGCTGAGTTTGGGGCTGGAGAGCACCTTGACTTTGCCGAACGATTCCAGCAGGGAAATATTCGCAGACAGACTGCCAAATTTTGAAGCTTGGTTGAGATATCCCAGGGTGAACATGTTGCCGGTCTGGGCGGCACGCAAAACACCCGCTGTAGCTTCGGTCGCCTTTTGATTTAACGTGAAGCCCTTGCCGCCAAGATGGGATGCAGACCAGTCGATGCCCTGCTGGTATTGGTCACTCAATTCTACTTCCACCACGGTGGCTTCGATCAGCACCTGCCGGCGGGCGTTGGCCATGATCTGATCGACGAATTCCTGGATTTTTTCATGCTGCTTGCCGGTGGCGCGCACGGTGATGATGCCGTTCTCCGGGTTGGCGATGACCGAGGCGGCTTCGCGGAAGGTGTTGCGCCGCGTGATGGTGGTGCCGCCTTCCTGGATGCTTACCGGAGCCGGGCTGTTTTCAATTCCGCCCTTGGGCGAGGTTTTTTTATTGCCGGCCGCTTGCATCCCGGTGCCGGTGCTGCTGGCCGCGCTCACCTGCTGGACGACGGTTTCGCTGGAGCCATCCGGCAGGATCTTGTCAGTTTCGTGCAGGATGTCCTTGATGTTCTGGATCAGGGTCTCCCAGAACCGGTTGTTAGATTTGTTTTTGATAGTAAGCGATGAATTATTGCTGGCGGAGCTACCTGTCACGGTGGCACTGCCGGACGAATAGGAGCCAACTTGCGTTGCGTTAGACATCGTTCCTTCGGTGTCGCGCGTCATGTTCACATAGTCGATCTTGTAATGGTGCAGATAGGGTGTGTCCGGCATCACGGTCAGGTTGCCGTTGTTCAGTTCGTAGCGCATGTCGATCTGTCTCGCGATGCGCGTCAGGATTTGCGGCAGGGTCTGGTCGAGCGCGTTCAGGGTGACGGTGCCCTGGATGCCGGGATGGATGTCCAGGTTGATTTTCGCGTCGCGCGCCAGGGCGAACAGGATTTCCTGCGCGGGAACGTTGGTGACGATGACGCTGTAGGTTTCCGCCTTGGCCATCGGCTTGGGCGGCGGGAGAGCGATGCTGCGTTTCAGGGGTTGCGGAATGCCGGTTTCGGGAGAGGGGGGGGGGCTGGATATGCTTGTCCGACGGCTGGATCGGCTTGGTGCCGCAACCGGCCATGATTACGCTGACGGTGCAGAGATAAAACATGTTGCGTAAGCGCATTCTTTTTCTCCCCTACCTTATTGGCGCAAAGCCTAGCAGTTTTGCGGGGTTGGCTCAATATGCCTGCAGTTTATAGCCCCGCTAGAAAGTGTAAACGGATACGGTGAAAGCCTCCTGGTAGCGTTGCGGCAATTCCTTGATCGCATTTTGCGCCGCATTGGCCGAGGGGTATGCGCCGTAGAGTACGCGCAGCCCGTCCCTGTCGCCGAACCTGGCTGGCAGCAGGTAGATTTCCGGGAGCTTGCCCAGCCCCTTTGCGCGCCTCAGGAAATTCTCGATGCGCTCCAGCTTGACTTCTTCGCTGTAAAACAACTGGATGCTGGCAGCGGCCTTTTTCTGCTCGAGCAATTGCCTGCCCGCCGCCAGGCGCTGTTCGTACAGGCTGGAACTGCCGGCCGCTACGGGCGCAGCCGATGGTGGCAAACTGGTTGCCGCCGGAAGAGGTGGGGGAGCCAGGCTGGCAGTGACGGTTGCCGGACTTGTTTTTTTAGCGGGAGCAGGGTCAGGCTGTGCCGTCGCCGTCACCGGCGGCGGCAGGACTGGCTCGGCCGATTTGTCCTGAACCTGGCCTTTGGTTGCCAAAGCGGCCTGTTGAATTGGCGCCGATGGTTTGTTAAGCAGCCACCAGCTTGCCAGACCCGCCAGCAGCAATATGCCCGCCGCGCTCCCGATCAGCAGTTTTCTGCCGGGCAGGGAACGGGCCGGTTTGAGTTCGCTGTCGCGCATGGCCGCCTGCACGTGGCGGGCTTCGATGTTGTGGGTGTCTTCCACGAAGGCGGCCAGCAGCGATTTGTCCGCGAGGATGTTGATGCGGCGCATCAGCCCGTTGGACGCCTCTGCGATAAGCTTGATGGCGTTCGGCGAAAAAATGTCCGGGCCGCGGTAGCCGGCCGCGCGCATCCTGAACATCAGGTAGCTTTCCAGGGTGTTGCGCGACAGCGGCTGGATGTGGAAATGGTGGACGATGCGATCCTTGAGCTGGCGCATGTTCGGCTGGTCCAGCTTGGCGTTCAGTTCCGGCTGGCCGAACAGGATGATCTGCAGCAGCTTGGCATTGCCGATCTGCAGGTTGTAGAGCAGGCGCAATTCTTCCAGTGTATCCAGCGGCATGGCGTGTGCCTCGTCCACCAGCACGACGATGCGTTTGCCTTCGCGGGCCTTCTCCTCGAGCTTGCTCTGGATGCTGTGCATGACGATGCCGACGCGCTTGCCGTCGATGCTCAGGCCGAGCGCATCGGCGATCGCATAAAGCATTTCCTCGCGCGACAGGCTCGGGTTGGCGAGGTAGATGGTTTCGACATGCTTGGGCAGCCGTTCGAGCAGCATGCGGCACAGCATGGTCTTGCCGCTGCCGACCTCGCCGCTGACCTTGATGATGCCTTCGGCCTCGCTCAGCGAATAGATCAGCGCCTCGAGGATTTCGCCACGGTTGGCGCCGGAAAAAAAGAATACCGTCACGGGCGTGATTCTGAACGGCGGTTCGTCGAGTCCGAAATGCTCCAGGTACATGCCTGAGTCCTATTGGTTGAGGTTTTTCGTGCGCATCCATGTGGCTGTGCAGCGCGGTGCGGTTGATGCCGGGTAGCCGGTAGGCATCAAATGCTGAGCATAGCGGTAAGCGCTTACAAGCTCAATAGGAAAAAGGCATAGATATTCATGGATATGACGATTTGTTGAGGATGGGCTGTGCTCTGGTTTAGAATGCGCGCTCTCGATTTTCCGGATACCGATTTTGTCTTCTCCTGCATTGGCAGAAATTCGCGATCTCAATTTCGCCTACGATAAGCGCCCCGTCCTGAAAGGCATCAATATGGTTTTCCCCAAGGGAAAGCTGATTGCCATCATGGGCTTGAGCGGCTGTGGCAAGACCACGCTGCTGCGCCATATCGGCGGTGCGCTCAAGCCGACCAGCGGTTATGTCAAGGTGGCCGGCCAGGTGCTGCACGAACTGGATCAGGACGGTTTGTACGCCATGCGGCGCAAGATGGGCATGTTGTTCCAGTTCGGCGCGCTGTTCACCGACATGTCGGTATACGACAACGTGGCATTCCAGATGCGCGAGCATACCAACCTGCCGGAAGAGCTCATCCATGACCTGGTGTTGATGAAGCTGCATGCGGTGGGATTGCGCGGCACGCATAATTTGATGCCTTCGGAGCTGTCAGGCGGCATGGCGCGGCGCGTGGCGCTGGCGCGCACCGTGGCGCTGGACCCGATGCTCATCATGTATGATGAGCCGTTTGCTGGGCTGGATCCGATTTCGCTGACGGTGGTCGGCGACCTGATTCGCAGCCTGAACGATGCGTTGGGTGCGACCTCGATCATCGTCACGCACGACATTCAGGAGTCGCTGAAGATCGTGGATTACGTTTATTTCATGGCCAACGGCGTGATCGAGGCGGAGGGCACGCCCGACGAAATCCGCGCATCGGGCCAGGAATTCGTGCACCAGTTCGTGCACGGCGAGATGGACGGGCCGGTGCCCTTCCATTATCCGGGTAGCGATTACCGTCAAGACATGAATCTGGGAGGCTGACACAATGCCGGCAGTTAAAGTATTCAAGGGAATAGGCCATCGCACGGTCAATGCGGTGTGGCGCATCGGCGTGGCGACGCGCTTTTTTCTGCTCACGCTGACGCACTCGGGCAGCGGCTTCCGGCGCTTCCACCTGGTCATCAAGGAGCTGTTTTCCACCGGCGTGATGTCGCTCATCATCATTATCGTGGCGGGGCTGTTCGTCGGCATGGTGCTCGGCCTGCAGGGCTACGAGACGCTCAAGCGCTACGGTTCGGAATCGGCGCTGGGCAGCATGGTGGCGCTCTCCCTGGTGCGCGAACTGGGGCCGGTGGTGGCCGCGCTGCTGTTCGCCAGTCGCGCCGGTTCGGCGATGACGGCTGAAATTGGGCTGATGAAGGCGACCGAGCAGATCTCCGCGATGGAAATGATGGCGGTCAACCCGATCGCGCGCATTGTCGCACCGCGCTTCTGGGCGGGCGTGATTTCCATGCCGCTGCTGGCCGCCATGTTCAGCGCGGTGGGGGTGTTCGGCGGCTACTTCGTCGGCGTGGTGCAGATCGGCGTGGACGAGGGTTCGTTCTGGTCGCAGATGCAGTCCGCCGTGGATTTTCGCGAGGACATCCTGAACGGTGTGCTCAAGAGTTTCGTGTTCGGCATCGTGGTGACGGTGATCGCGCTGTTCGAGGGCTACGATGCGCCGCCGACGGCGGAAGGAGTCTCCGGCGCGACGACGCGTACGGTGGTTACTTCGTCGCTGGCGATATTGATGCTGGATTTTATTTTGACCGCAATCATGTTTAGGGGAAATTGAGTTATGGAACGCACGACGGTTGATTTGTGGGTGGGGATATTCGTGGTGGCAGGCATTGCCGCATTGGTGATGCTGGCAATGAAGGTGGGGAACCTGGGCACCTACAACGTGTCGGAGTCCTATCAGGTGCATGCCTATTTTTCGAACATTGGCGGCCTGAAACCCAAGGCGTCGATCAAGAGCGCGGGCGTGCTGGTGGGGCGCGTGACGGACATCACCCTGGATACGGGGCGCTACGAGGCCAAGGTGGTGATGAGCCTGGACAAGCGCTACCAGTTCCCGAAGGACACGTTTGCCAATATCCTGACTTCCGGCCTGCTGGGCGAACAGTACGTCGGCCTGATGCCCGGCGGCGACGATCAGATGCTGAAAAACGGCGATCAACTGAAGAAGACGCAGTCCGCCCTCGTACTGGAAGACCTGATTGGCAAGTTCCTGTACAGCAAGGCCGAAGAGCCGGCCAAATAATCTAAGGAGTTTTGGGAATGAAGATGTTGCTGAAAGTTGTTGCAGTTTTGTTTTGCATGATGGGTGTTGCGCAGGCCGAAGTGGTCGCGCCTGATACGTTGATCAAGACCACCGCGCAGGACGTCCTCGAGATCGTCAAACAGGATAAGGATATCCAGGCAGGCAACCAGAAGAAAATCCTGGATCTGGTGGATGCCAAGGTGCTGCCGCATTTCGACTTTGTGCGCATGACGCAGTTGGCGGTGGGCAAGCATTGGCGCACCGCGACCAATGAGCAGAAGCAGGCCTTGGTGACGGAGTTCCGCAACATGCTGGTGCGCACCTATACCAAGGCGTTCACGGTCTACCGCGATCAGACGGTGGAGGTGAAGCCGTTCAAGATGGCTTCCGACACGACCGAAGCGACCGTCAAGACCACCATCAACAAGCCGGGCGCGCCGCCGGTTCCGGTCGATTACGAAATGAGGAAGACGGCCGACGGCTGGAAGGCGTTCGACGTGGCCATAGAGGGGGTCAGCATGGTGAATAGCTATCGCGGCACTTTTGACACGCAGATACAGCAAAACGGCATCGACGGGCTGATCAAGATGCTGTCCGACAAGAATGCCAATGCCGCCAATGTCCCCTTGCAGAAGGCGGAGAAAAAGTGATCGCACGCGAGGATGGCCGGCTGGTGGTGCGCGGCCGCCTGACCATCGCGACCGTACCCGCGTTGTTTGAAGCGGGCCTGCAGCATCTGGCCAGCGAGGATATGCTGGTGGACTTCTCCCAGGTCGAGGCGGTCGATTCCGCGGCGGTTAGCATGCTGCTGGGCTGGTTGCGCGCTGCGCAGCGCAGCCAGCGCACCCTGCGCGTGACCGGCCTGCCGGAAGACCTGCTCAGCCTGGCGCGTCTGTATGGCGTGGCCGACCTGCTGCCGCAGCAATCCGCCTGAAACAACCCCGGAAAATACGCCTCACCACGAAGTACACAGAGGCCACGAAGGTTTTGGAATGGGGCTCATTTAGCAGCAATATGTTTTTCTTCGCGCACTTCGTGTGCTTAGTGGTTCAAACAGGAAATTCAGAATAATGGTCACTCCGGAAAGCATTGAAATCGGTATAGCGCAGGGCATGGCGACCGAGTACCTGAGCGTGGACGGCGACGGCCGCCACTTCGAAGCGATAGTGGTCAGCGATGCGTTCGCCGGCAAGAGCCGCGTGCAGCGCCACCAACTGGTCTATCAGACCCTGGGCGAGCGGATGCGCGAGGAAATCCACGCGCTGTCGATAAAAACCTATACGCCGCAAGAATGGGAAAACAGGGGTTAAACATTTAGCTTGGTAGGGTGGGCACGCTGTTGTGCCCACCTTGATTCATAACCGTGTGGGCACAACAGCGTGCCCACCCTACCCAAAAAATCTATGCAAAAACTGGCAATCCTGGGCGGCAATCGCCTCAACGGCGAAGTGCGCATCTCCGGCGCCAAGAATGCGGCGCTGCCGATTCTGTGCGCCGGTCTGCTGACCGGTGAACCGCTGCAACTTGCCAATGTGCCCGACCTGAACGATGTTGCCACGATGCGCAAGCTGCTGCAGCAAATGGGTATGGCGATAGAGGTAAACGGCGGGCAGGTGATCTTGTCGGCGGCGCACATTGACAGGCTCGAAGCGCCCTATGACATGGTGAAGACCATGCGTGCCGCGATTCTGGTGCTGGGGCCGCTAGTGGCGCGCTTCGGCGAGGCGCGCGTTTCCCTGCCGGGCGGCTGCGCCATAGGCTCGCGCCCGGTCGATCTGCATATCAAGGGCCTACAGGCGATGGGCGCGGAAATCCACATCGAGCACGGCTATATCCACGCCCAAGCCAAACGCCTGAAGGGCGCGCGCATCTTCTTCGATATCGTCAGCGTGACCGGTACCGAAAACCTGATGATGGCCGCGGCGCTCGCGGACGGCGTGACGGTACTGGAGAATGCGGCGCGCGAGCCGGAAGTGCTCGACCTCGCGAATTGCCTGCGCGCGATGGGCGCAAAGATCACCGGCGACGGCACCGACACCATTACCGTCACCGGCGTCGAAAAACTGCACGGTGCAGCGTACAACATCATGCCGGACCGCATCGAGAGCGGCACCTTCCTCGTCGCGGCGGCTACAGCGGGCGGTAGCGTCACATTGACCCATACGCGCGCCGATATTCTCGACACCGTGTTGGAAAAACTCACCGAAGCGGGTGCGAAGATCACGGCAAGCGGCGACCGCATCCATCTCGAAATGAACGGGCGCCCCAGGGCGGTGAACCTGCGCACCGCGCCCTATCCGGCCTTCCCCACCGACATGCAGGCGCAATTCATGGCGCTGAATTGCATCGCGGAGGGCAGCGCGATGGTGGTCGAAACCATCTTCGAGAACCGCTTCATGCACGTGCAGGAACTGCGCCGCCTCGGCGCGCTGATCGACGTCGAAGGCAACACCTGCGTGGTGCGCGGCGTGGACCATCTGGAAGGTGCGGCGGTGATGGCGACCGACCTGCGCGCCTCGGCGTGCCTCGTGATCGCCGGGCTGGCGGCGCAGGGCGAGACCATCGTGGATCGCATCTATCACCTGGATCGCGGGTATGAGCATATTGAGGCGAAGCTGTCGGGGCTGGGGGCGAATATCAGAAGGGTGAAGTAGTTTTCATCCGTTCGCCCTGAGCTTGTCGAAGGGCAACCGTCATTCCGGCGGAGGCCGGAATCCAGTGTCAAAATCAAACTCAAAACCGCTGGGGGTTGCCCGGCAGCAAGTCACCTTCTTTTGCGTCGCCAAAAGAAGGTAACCGAAGAAAAGGCGACCCCGGTTTGCCGCCCCCTTCGGGGGTTACCTCGCTCAGCCACAAACGAGCGGGGCTGCGCAACTCGCACGATCCGCTGCGCGGCCACGTGCTCAAACAGTGCTCGCCCAACAACACCGCTCGTTTACGCCTGATCGAGGCGGCGCACAGGGGAAACGAAAAGCAGATTTCGTAGGGCGGGTTAGCAAAGCGTAACCCGCCGGATGATTGTTTGATACATAGGGCGCATTACGCCTTGCGGCTAATGCGCCCCAAGGTGGCTACGTTTCGGTAGCAAGAAATGGGAACTGTGGCCAGCATGCAACGCGAATGTTGTTGAAGATGGAGTTGTCCTCTGTGCCATGTGTAGCAAGGCAAAGGTAGTAGTTTTTCCCCTCATGTTTGGCGAAGATAATCCATTCGCCCGTTAAATTTCCATCTTCCGCTCTCTGCTCAAAGGCCTCCACCGTGACGCGATGAGATAGCTCACGAATCATGCTTTCGGTTACGACAGGAGATTTGTTTGGGTCGAGAACTTCTTTCACCAATTTTTCCAGCTTGCCGCCGGATAGATGGTTCATCATGTTGTGCGCCATGAACTTAGAACAAAAGAAGTGCTTATGCCACAGGCCTTTTAAGGGAGCATGAGCGAACTGCGATGCGGGCTTGGTTCTCGTTATCCTTGAAGAATCCTCCAGAGTGCGAATTTCATCAACGATCTGAAAGGGATTGATCCCGTGAAGTTTCTCGTACGAAAGCAGATTGAGGACGAGCAGCCAGCTATATCGGTCTTCCGCATGGAGGTCGAGACGAAGCGCATCTGCATACCCTTTGAGGTCGTCGCTTGTGACAACCTCAGTTCGGTTACCAATGTGGACATTGAAGGATATTGCGAAGGGTGAGGTCATCGTCGCCTAACGTGTGATAAATGGGAAAAACGGCATTTCATCTTACCCTGCATTTAACGGTAAAATGCACGCCTTTGCATAAACCGCCGAACCCGCATGACCATCACCATCGCCCTCTCCAAGGGCCGCATCTTCGAGGAAACTCTGCCGCTATTACAGGCGGCAGGCATCACGCCATTGGAAGACCCGGAGACTTCGCGCAAGCTGATTCTGCCGACCAATCGTGCCGATGTGCGGCTCATCATCGTGCGCGCTTCCGACGTGCCGACCTATGTGCAGTACGGTGCGGCGGATATGGGCGTGGCGGGCAAGGACGTGCTCAACGAGCATGGCGGCGTCGGGCTTTACCAGCCGCTCGACCTGAACATCGCGCGTTGCCGCATGATGGTCGCGGTGCGCAACGATTTCGATTACGACTCCGCGGTGCGCCAGGGCGCGCGGCTACGCGTGGCGACCAAGTACGTGCAGACCGCGCGCGACCACTTCGCGGCGAAGGGTGTGCATGTCGATCTCATCAAGCTGTACGGCTCGATGGAGCTCGCGCCACTGGTCGGGCTGTCGGATGCGATCGTCGACCTGGTGAGCAGCGGCGGTACGCTGAAGGCCAACAACCTCAAGGCGGTCGAGCATATCGCCGACATCTCGTCGCGCCTGGTGGTGAACCAGGCCGCACTGAAGCTGAAGCATGGCGCGATCCAGCCGCTGCTGGATGCGTTCGCCAAAGCGATCGTGAAGTAAGGAACCGCCATGAATATCAGGAAATTTTCCAGCCGTGCGGCTGGGTTCGATGAGGAACTGACAAGGCTGCTGGCCTTCGAGGAAACCGCCGACGAGAAGCTGGAGGCGACCGTTGCTTCCATCCTCGCCGACGTGAAGAAGCGCGGCGATGCGGCCGTGCTGGAATACACGCGCAAGTTCGACCGCCTGCCGCTGGAGTCTGCCGCCGCGATGGAGTTGCCAGAGAGCGAACTCAAGGCGGCATTCGACGGCCTGCCTGCCGAGCAGAAGAGCGCGCTGGAGCAGGCCGCGCAGCGCGTCACCGACTATCACCAGAAGCAGGTGCAGGCTTCGTGGAGCTACACCGAGACCGACGGTACGCTGCTCGGCCAGCAGGTCACGCCGCTGGATCGCGTCGGCCTGTACGTGCCGGGCGGCAAGGCGGCCTATCCGTCTTCGGTACTGATGAACGCGCTGCCCGCGAAGGTCGCGGGGGTGGGCGAACTCATCATGGTGGTGCCGACTCCGGACGGCGTGAAGAATCAATTGGTGCTCGCGGCGGCTTATCTGTCCGGCGTGGATCGCGTGTTCACCATCGGCGGCGCGCAGGCGGTGGCGGCGCTGGCCTACGGCACAGCGACCATCCCGAAAGTGGACAAGATCGTCGGCCCCGGCAACGCCTACGTCGCCTCGGCCAAGCGCCGCGTGTTCGGCGCGTGCGGCATCGACATGATCGCCGGGCCTTCCGAGATTCTGGTGATCTGCGACGGCCAGACCAACCCGGACTGGATCGCGATGGATTTGTTTTCGCAGGCCGAGCACGACGAACTGGCGCAGGCCATCCTGCTGTCGCCGGATGAAAAATTCATCGAAGCGGTCGCAGCCAGCGCCGACCGCCTGCTGGAACAGATGCCACGCCGCAACATCATCCGAACCGCGCTGGAGAATCGCGGCGCCTTGATTCAGGTCGCCGATCTCGACGAGGCCTGCGTGATCAGCAACCGCATTGCCCCCGAGCACCTGGAGCTGTCGGTTGCAGACCCGCAAGCGCTCTTGCCGAAGCTGAAACATGCCGGCGCGATCTTCATGGGGCGCTACACCTCGGAATCGCTCGGTGACTACTGCGCCGGGCCGAATCATGTCCTGCCGACCTCGGGCACCGCGCGCTTCTCCTCGCCGCTGGGCGTGTATGACTTCCAGAAACGCAGCAGCCTGATCCAGGTCTCCGCGCAGGGCGCGCAGAAGCTCGGCGCGATCGCCTCCACCCTGGCATTCGGCGAGGGCTTGCAGGCGCACGCGCAGTCGGCGCTGTTCAGGGAAGGCTCGACGCGCTAAACCGGTTTGCAACCAGCTTTATTTTGACAAACCGCCGGGCATTCACGATAATGCGCGCCGCTTTTGATGTTCGCATCGAAACGGGTCGTTAGCTCAGCTGGTAGAGCAGTGGACTCTTAATCCATTGGTCGAAGGTTCAAATCCTTCACGGCCCACCAGATACAAGGACTTGGACGATCTCCAAGTCCTTTTTTGTTGAATTCAGGGCCGCTTTTTTTCATTCGGCGTGGATTTTGGCAACCGCTTCCTTTATCATGTCGCATCGATTTGAGGCGTAAAAGAATTGGCGGGTCTCCCCGCATTGCAGGTTGGTGAATCTGGTCAGGTCCGGAAGGAAGCAGCCACAGCCGATTACTGCAAGTGCCGGGGGTAAGGCTCGCCTCCTATTGTGGAACCATTGGAGAGAGTGATGAAAAAAACCGGTTTGCTGATTGGTGCGCTGCTCTTCAGCGGCAACGTGTTCGCCGTGGATGGGATGTACCTTGAGGTTGGCGATGGCAGGTCTTCGAACATAGCGCGGGTCGGGGCCCTCTGGAACTGGGACAAGCAATGGTTCGCCGAGGGAGACTGGCTGGTGACCGGCTTCTGGGAGGCGTCGCTGGGCTACTGGCACAGCCACAGCCAGGCCGCCGGTAACCAGAATATCAAGGATATTGGCATTACCCCGGTGTTTCGCCTGCAGCAGAAAAATCCGGGTGTGTTTGCTCCCTATGCGGAGGGCGCCATCGGCTTCCACCTGATCACCCCGACTTACATCAATGCGAGCCGGAGGTTCGGCAGCGCTTTCCAGTTCGGTGACCACCTCGGCGTGGGGGCGCGCTTCGGCGATCGTCGGCAGTTTGACCTGGGCTTTCGCTACCAGCATCTTTCCAACGGCGGTATCAAGCAGCCGAATCAGGGCATCAACTTCAGCCAGGTCCGCTTCGCCTATTATTTCTGACGTGGTGTAACTTGTCGGCAACAACCGTCCTCGCGCGCAAATGGCGTCCTAAGACCTTCGCGCAACTGGCGGGGCAGGAGCATGTCGTCAGGGCTCTCAGCAACGCGCTCGCACAAAACCGGCTGCATCACGCCTATCTGTTCACCGGGACGCGCGGGGTGGGCAAGACGACCATCGCGCGCATCTTCGCCAAGTCGCTGAATTGCGACTCGGGCGTCACCGCGACGCCATGCGGGGAATGCAGCGCCTGCAAGGAGATCGACAGCGGGCGCTTCGTCGACTTGATCGAACTGGATGCCGCGTCCAACACCCAGGTCGACAACATGCGCGAACTGCTGGAAAGCGCGCTGTACGCACCGACCAGCGGGCGCTTCAAGGTGTACATCATCGACGAAGTGCACATGCTGTCCAAGTCGGCCTTCAATGCGATGCTGAAGACGCTGGAAGAGCCGCCGGGGCACGTAAAATTCATCCTCGCCACCACCGACCCGCAGAAGATTCCGGTCACGGTGTTGTCGCGCTGCCTGCAATTCAACCTGAAGCAATTGCCGCCAGCCCTGATCGCGGAGCGCCTGCAGTATGTGCTGGAGCAGGAGCAACTTTCCTTCGAGCCTGCGGCGGTCAGCCTCATCGCGCGCGCCGCACAGGGCAGCATGCGCGACGCGCTGAGCCTGATGGACCAGGCGATCGCCTTCTCCGCCGGCAAGGTGGAAGAGACGGTAGTGCGCACCATGCTGGGCGCGATAGACCAGGGTTATCTGTTCGATTTGCTTGCGGCGTTGCGCGAGCAGGACGGCGTGAGGCTGCTTGAAATTGCCGACAGCATGGCTGCGCGCAGCGTGGCGTTCGATGCGGCTCTGCAGGAACTGGCGACATTGCTGCACCGCATTGCGCTCGCGCAGACCGTGCCGCAGGCGATTGCCGACGACGAGCCGGAGCGGGCGCGTCTGCTGGAACTGGCGCAGGCGTTCACGCCGGAAGATACGCAGCTGTTCTACCAGATCGCCATCCACGGGCGCGATGAAATCGACTTGGCACCCGACGAATACGCCGGTTTCACAATGACGCTGCTGCGCATGCTGGCTTTTGCGCCTGCCAAGGGCGCATCGCAGCCGGCCATGGCTGCGCCAGCTGTTGTGCGTCCCGCTGCCTCGGCCGGAGGATCCGGGCAGTCTGCGGCAGAACCCGCCCCAGCCCGCCGGGCTCCGGGGGATACGGGCATGCCGGACTGGGGGGTGTTGTTGACGCAGTTGAATTTGCAAGGCATGGCGCAACAGTTGGCGAAACACTGCGTGCTGGAAAGTTTTGCGGACGGGCGGATTGCCCTGTGCCTGTCGCAAGAGCACAAACATCTGCAATCCAGCAAGAATGCCATCGACAAACTGCAGGCGGCGCTGAGTGATTATTTCGTCAAACCGGTCAAGCTGAACATTACACTGGGCAAGACTGAAACCGCGACCCCTGCCGTGATGGAGCAGCAGGCCAAACAATTCAGGCAGCAGCAGGCAAGCGACTCGATCGCCCACGATGATTTTGTGCGCGAGGCGCAGGCAGAACTGGATGCGAACCTGATTACGGAATCGGTCAGGCCAATAGAATAATTTCAGGAGGGTGGGAAAATGATGAAGGGCGGATTGGGCAACCTGATGAAGCAGGCCCAGCAGATGCAGCAGAACATGCAGAAGGCGCAGGCCGAATTGGCCACCATCGAAGTGGAAGGCCAGGCCGGCTCCGGCGTGGTCAAGGTGACGATGACCTGCGCGCATGAAGTGCGGCGCGTGTCGCTGGATGACAGCGTGCTGTCCGACGACAAGGAAATGCTGGAAGACCTGATTGTGCTGGCGCTCAACGATGCGATGAAAAAAGCGGAAGATATCTCAAAGCAGCGCATGGGCGGTTTCACCGCCGGCATGGGGCTGCCGCCCGGAATGAAGCTGCCATTCTGATGGAATTTTCCCGGTGACGCCGTCCCGTCTGGAGGAATTGATCGCCGCACTGCGTTGTTTGCCGGGGGTAGGGCCGAAATCCGCACAGCGCATGGCCTACCATCTGCTGCAGCGTGATCGCCCCGGTGCATTGCGCCTGGCGCAATCCCTGGAGCTGGCCGCCAGCAACATCCGGCACTGCAGCAAGTGCAATAATTTTTCCGAACAAGAGGTATGTGCGCTGTGCGCATCGGCCAAGCGCGATGCAAGCCTGCTGTGCGTGGTGGAAATGCCGGCCGACCTGCTGATGATGGAGCAAACGCAGTGCTACCGCGGCATGTATTTCGTGCTGATGGGCCGGCTGTCGCCGCTGGACGGCATCGGCGCGAAAGAGCTGCATTTCGACCGTCTGGTCAGGCGCGTGCAAGAGCAGCCCTGCGAAGTGATCCTCGCGACCAACTTCACCGTGGAGGGCGATGCGACGGCGCATTATCTGGCGAACCTGTTGCAGGCGCAGGGCGTCAAGGTATCGCGCATTGCACGCGGCCTGCCGGTCGGCGGCGAACTGGAGCAGGTGGACAGCGGCACGCTGGCACAGGCCATACTGGAGCGGCGCGAAATATCGATATGAGCGAACAGGGTGAAAAATTACAGAAGGTGCTGGCGCAGGCCGGTTTCGGCTCGCGCCGCCTGATGGAGGAATGGATCGCTGCCGGACGCGTCAGCGTAAACGGCGAGCCGGCCACCCTGGGGATGCGCGTGGTGGAAGGCGATCTGGTGAAGGCGGAGCGCCGCACCATCCGCGTCGGCGCAAAGGAGCGCGCCGTGCGCGTGCTGCTGTACCACAAGCCGGAAGGCGAGATTGTCAGCCGCGACGACCCGGAGAAGCGTACCAGCGTGTTCGACAAATTGCCCAAGCTGCGCGGCCAGAAGTGGACTGCCATCGGGCGGCTGGATTTCAATACCAGCGGCCTTTTGATTTTTACCACTTCCGGAGAATTGGCGAACCGCCTGATGCACCCGCGTTTCGAGGTCGAGCGCGAATACGCGGTGCGCGTGCAGGGAACCATGACGGAAGCGCAGATGGATCAGGCGCTCAGGCAGGGGATCGAGCTGGAAGACGGGCCGGTGAAATTCGAAAAACTTGAGGATGAGGGCGGCGAAGGCTTCAATCACTGGTATCGCGTGATGCTCAAGGAAGGCCGCAATCGCGTGGTGCGTCGCACCTTCGATGCGCTCGGCCTGCCGGTCAGCCGTTTGATGCGCGTGCGCTTCGGCATCATCAATCTGCCACCGCGGTTGAAGCGCGGCATGACGGCCGAGCTGGGCGAGAGCGAGGTGGCGCAGGTGCTGGATTGGGCAGGGATCATCGGTGGCGGCGATGAGCCGCAGCCGGATGCGCCGACTCCTCCCAGAACAGAACGGGTGCAATCCGGGAAAAGCGGACGCCGCCCGGCTGTTGCGGCAGGGACGGTTCGCGGGAGCGGACGGGTGCGCGGCGGGAAAAGTAAAACTGGTGTAAAACCCTGACTATCATTAAAATCCGTAAAATTGCACCCGGTCGATCATCCGGGCCGAAATCCTTGGAAAATAACAGGCAAGCTACTGGAAATCTGAATGGAAGAGCGCGGCAATAAGACCATCATGTGCAGTGTGCTGTTCTTGGATATTGCGGAATATTCCAAGAAATCGGTGTCTGGGCAAATTTCGCTGAAAGACAGGTTTAACAGCTACCTTTCTGCCGCCATCGGCGACGTGCCGATGACCGACCGGATCATTCTCGACACGGGCGACGGTGCGGCGATCAATTTCCTCGGTGATGTCGAAGACGCTTTGAAGGCCGCCCTCGGCCTGCGCGAAAGCATGCTCAACGAGGCGCCCGATATCGACCCTCCGCTGCTGGTGCGGATGGGCATCAACCTCGGTCCGGTCCGCCTGGTGCGGGACATCAACGGCCAGCCCAACATCGTCGGTGACGGCATCAACGTCGCGCAGCGCGTGATGGGTTTTGCGGAAGCCGGCCAGATTCTCGTGTCACGTTCCTACTACGATGCAGTATCGCGCCTTTCCCCGCAGTATGCAGGGATGTTCCACTACCAGGGTTCGCGCACCGACAAGCATGTGCGCGAGCACGAGGTATACGCGATCGGTTATCCGGGCGACAAGCCGGTGCAGCCGGCCGCGGAGAGTGGCGCTGCCGAACAGGAAGCCGGTGTGCCATGGCGTGTCAAGCTCGGTCTGGATGTTGCGGCAAGCAGGCTGGGCGACATGGCGGGAGGATTTGCAGAAAAATTCAGGCAGGCAGCCCCCAAACAGCGCGCCTTGTATGCGGCTGTTGCCGCCATCCCGCTGCTGCTGATCGGCGCGCTGCTGCTGAAACCGTCGCACAATGGGGAAGTGCCCGCCTTGCCCGCCGAACAACCGCATACGGCAGATGTCAGCCAGCCGGCCGTTCCTGTCGCGCCTCACACAGAAAGCAAGGCGGCGGAGACGCCTGGCGCACGCGTTGCCGTCAAACCGGATGCAAAAAAGCCTGCCGAAGCCAAGGCAGACGTCAAGAAGGCGACCGGCCAGACCAGCCAACCGGCGGCACAGCCCAAGCCCAAGGCTGCCGAACCAACCGACAAGAAGGCAGCCGACAAAAAGACCTGGCTTGAAACCTTCAAGGATAGTGCCGAACAAGGCGCAGAGGCACGCATCTCCGTCAGCTGCAAGGAAGGAACACAGTTGTTCGTGGATGGCGCGGATAAAGGCAAGGTGACTGGAAAGGGCTTGACCGTAGCGGTTCCGCCGGGCAAACACACGGTGATTGTGAGTTCTGCAAGCGGCATTCTCCACACGCAGAGTGTCGATGTGGACCCGGGCAAGACGGCGCATATCAGGCCGAAATTCTGTGATTAGCGAGACTTTCCTGAGACAGGATTCATGCGGATGAATATCGCAATTAAAAATTCATTGGGATGGTTGCCATGATCAGCCAGATAGGGCGCTACGAGGTGCTCGGCGAGCTCGGTCAGGGCGCGATGGGCATCGTCTACAAGGCCAAGGATCCGCTGATCGACCGCGTGGTTGCGATCAAGACGATCAACCTCGGGCTCGCGCTGGACGAGAAGGAAGAATACGAAGGCCGCTTCTACCAGGAAGCCAAGGCGGCCGGGCGGCTCAACCACCCGAACATCGTGACCATTTACGACGTGGGCAAGAGCGGCGACGTGGCTTACATCGCCATGGAATTCCTGCAAGGGCGCGAGTTGCGCGACATCATGAACGACAGCGGGCTGTTGCCGGTCGATCAGGTGCTGGATATCGTCGCACAGGTGGCGCAGGGACTGGCCTATGCGCACGAGCATGACATCGTGCACCGCGACGTCAAGCCTTCGAACATCATGGTGGTGCGCGACGGGCACGTGAAAATTACCGACTTCGGCATTGCGCGCATGGCTTCCTCGGCGGTGCGCACCCAGACCGGCATGGTGCTGGGCTCGCCCAAGTACATGTCGCCGGAGCAGGTGATGGGCAAGGCGATTGACCAGCGTTCGGATATCTTCTCGCTGGGGGTGATGCTCTACGAGATGCTGACCGGGCAAGCGCCGTTCAATGGCGAGAATGTCAACGCCATCATGTACCAGACCCTGAATGCGGTGCCGGCACCGCCTAATACATTGAATCCCGCGGTACCGGAAATGGCCAATTTCATCGTGGCCAAGGCCTTGGCCAAGAAGCTCGCGGATCGCTACCAGAACGCCAAGGATTTTGCCGTCGATTTGCGCGCCTGCCGCGATACCTTGCCTCGTTCCGGTAAAGAGATCGATGTTTCGCCGCACGCCGGTGGCGAGAAGAAATTGCCTGATGTGATCGATATCAGTGCACGCAAGAACATGGATGAAGAAGAGGTAAAGCTGGCGGCGGGTTTGTCGTCGGCCTTCGACTCCGCTGCCGCGACCATGCGGTTGGCCGCGCTGACAGGCAGCAGCGAAGATGTGGACGAATTGGCAAAGACCCTGAAAATCGAGCGCCCGAGCGCGGCGGCAATCAGCCAGGCGGCGCCGTCAGCCAAACCCTCCCGCCCTGTTGCGCGCCCCAGCCCGGTAGAATCGCCCGCCAAATCCGGCGGCAGCAATCTGATGCTGATAGCCGTTGCGATCCTGGTCCTGCTGGGCATCGCCGCAATTCTCATGGCCTGATTTTACGGCCCAAAGATGGCGCTCCAGACTTCGCTGCGCCTTGCCGTGTTGCTGCTGTTATCCCATATGCTGGTCGCCACCGTGGTGTGCCTGACTGCGGTGCCGCCGATAGTCAGGCTGGCGCTGCTCGTGACTATCCTGCTGAGCCTGTTCTACTATCTGGTGCGCGATGCGCTGTTGCTGCTTCCGGGTTCGTGGCGCAAAATTTCGCTCGATCAGGACAGCGTGTCGGTAACCACCCGGGGCGGCTCCACCCTCTCCGGCAAGATCACAGGCGGGACCGCCGTCACTCCCTATTTCGCCGTATTGCGCATCAGGCCGGAGGGCCGTTATTTTCGGGTTTCCCGGACCATCTTCTCGGATATGCTGGGCAAGGATGAATTCCGCGACTTGCGCGTGCGCCTGAGATTTTCCCGGAAGTTGTTTTAAAGATTTTCGGGCGTGAGGATGGTGGGGCGCGGCTCCGCCAGCATGCCCGGATAGTCCTTGCTGAAATGCAGGCCGCGGCTTTCGTGGCGCAGCAGGGCGCTTTGCACGATCAGTTCGGCGTTCATCACCAGGTTGCGCAGCTCCAGCAGGTCCGAGCTGACGTGAAAGTTGGTGTAGTACTCATGGATTTCGTCCTGCAGCAACTGGATGCGGTGCTGCGCGCGCTGCAATCGCTTGTTGGTGCGCACGATACCTACATAGTCCCACATGAAGTGGCGCAATTCCGCCCAGTTGTGCGAGATGACGATCTGCTCGTCCGCATCCGTCACGCGGCTTTCGTCCCATGCGGGCAGGGGCGGCGGCGCCTCGTGCGGTTTGCCCAGGATATCGCGGACCGCGGCATCCGCGAACACCAGGCATTCCAGCAGGGAATTGCTGGCCAGCCGGTTGGCCCCGTGCAGCCCGGTGCAGGCGGTTTCTCCCACCGCATACAGGTTCTCCATATCGGTACGTGCGTTCAGGTCGGTGACGACCCCGCCGCAGGTGTAGTGCGCCGCGGGAACCACCGGGATCGGTTCCTTGCTGATGTTGATGCCCAGGCTGAGGCAGCGCGCGTAGATGGTCGGGAAATGTTCCTGCAGGAATTCGACCGACTGGTGCGAGATATCCAGATAGACGCAATCCAGTCCGCGCTTCTTCATCTCGAAGTCGATCGCACGCGCCACCACGTCGCGCGGGGCGAGTTCGGCGCGCTCATCATGCCAAGGCATGAAACGCGTGCCGTCGGGCAGCTTCAGGATGCCGCCTTCGCCGCGCACCGCCTCGCTGATCAGGAAGGATTTCGCGTGCGGGTGGTACAAACAGGTCGGATGGAACTGGATGAACTCCATGTTGGCCACGCGGCAACCGGCGCGCCAGGCCATCGCGATGCCGTCGCCGGTCGCCGTGTCGGGGTTGGTGGTGTAGAGGTAGACCTTGCCGGTGCCGCCGGTCGCCAGGATGGTGTCCCGGGCGGCGATGGTGACGACCTCGTCGCTCAGGCTGTTCAGGGCGTATGCGCCATAGCAGCGATTGTCCGGCAGGCCGAGTTTCCGGCCGGTGATCAGGTCGACCGACAGGTGGTTTTCCAGCACCGTGATGTTCGGGTGCTTCAGCACACGCGCGGCAAGCGTTTCCTGCACCGCATGGCCGGTTGCATCCGCCGCATGGATGATGCGCCGGCGGCTGTGCCCGCCTTCTCGGGTGAGGTGGTAGCCCGTGCCGCTGGAGCTGTCCCTGGTGAACGGCACGCCCTGATCAATCAGCCAGTCGATGGCGGCCTTGCCGTGCTCGACGACATAGCGCGTGACATCTTCATCGCACAGGCCGGCGCCGGCGGTGAGGGTGTCCTGGATATGCGCATCCAGCGTATCGTCGGCGGACAGCACGGCGGCAATGCCGCCCTGCGCCTGGCCGCTCGCGCCGTCCAGCAGGGATTTCTTGGTAATCAGCCCGACTTTCCGGTGATCGGCCAGCTTGATGGCCAGCGCCAGCCCCGCCAGGCCGCTGCCGATAATCAGTGTGTCAAATCGCAGCAATTGGAATCCCGATTTATTTACCCGGATAGAACTATAGCAGACCGAGGGCAAGGAACGGTTCCGTCCCCTCGGCCGCAATGAATGGGAACTTATTCCCTGTTATCGGGTCGGATTTTGCGCATAATAAAGCGGGCTAACGCGCGCGGGGCGAAGCGGTTATACTTGCCTCCGCAAAAGGCGCGACAGTCACGATAACAACTTGGAAAAGTCAGGGATGGCAGACCGGGAAATCGATCAGCAGTTGGTGGAGCGCGTCCAGCGCGGTGACAAGCATGCCTTTGATTTGCTGGTATCCAAGTACCAGCGCAAGCTCGGGCGGCTCATTTCCCGCTTCGTGCGGGACCCGGCAGAAGCCGAGGATGTCACGCAGGATGCCTTTATCAAGGCGTACCGCGCCCTGCCGGGGTTCCGCGGCGAGAGCGCTTTTTATACCTGGCTGTACCGCATCGGCATCAATACGGCAAAAAATCATCTGCTGGCGAACAAGCGGCGTGCGCCGACCAGCACGCCGTTCGATGCGGAAGAGGCCGAGTCGTTCGAGGAAGGCGGCCTGCTGCATGAGGTCAGTACGCCGGAAAATGAACTCATGAGCAAACAGGTTGTCGATGTCGTGCAGACTTCGTTGCAGCAATTGCCGGAGGATTTGCGCAGCGCGCTGACGCTGCGCGAGATCGAGGGTCTGAGTTATGAGGAAATCGCCAGTGTGATGAATTGCCCGATCGGCACGGTGCGGTCGAGAATCTTCAGGGCGCGCGAGGCGGTGGCAGAGAATCTGCGCCCGCTGTTGGAAACCAGCAAGGGTAAGAGGTGGTAGACATGAAACAGGAAATTTCTGCATTGATGGACGGCGAGTTGTTCGAGGACGAGGCGGAAGATTTGTTCGACCGGATCAAACAGGATTCTGATGCGCACAGGGATTGGGCGGTTTATCATCTGATCGGTGATGTGCTGCGCCAGCCGGAGCATATCCATTGCGACCTGGGTGCGAAGGTGCGCGAGCGCATGCAGGATGAACCCACCGTTCTGGCGCCGCGTAGCCGGGCGGTAAAACAGAAAATGCGTGCGGTTGCGCTGTCGGCGGCGGCCTCGCTGGCGGCAGTCGGAGCGGTGGTCTGGATGTCGTTGCAGATCAGCCCGGAATCCGCGCCGCAGATGGCGATGCAGCAGCCTGCCTTGCGCCCGGTCAGTGCGCAGATTCAGCCCAAGTCCAATGACTATTTGATGGCGCACCAGGAGTTTTCCCCAAGCATCGACATGAATGGCGGCGCCTCCTATATCCGCACCGTTTCCTACAGCAGCGATGAAAAATAACACCGGGGCCGGGACAGCGATGAGGATATGCATTGCGCTTTGCGGACTGCTGCTGGTCGCCGCCAATACCCATGCGGGAGAGCGGGAGGTCAGCCTCGACTGGCTGAAGACCGTCGCTTTCGCAGCCCACCAGACCGACTACAGCGGGGTGTTTGTTTACCAGTATGACAACCGCGTCGAGACTTCGCGCATCACCCATGTCGTCGAACCGGACAGCGAATATGAAAAGCTGGAGAGCCTGGATGGGCCCAGGCGCGAAATCATCCGCCACCACGGGCAGGTCTGGTGTTACATCAGCCACAAGATGGTGCAGGTGGACAGCCAGCAGGGGCGTAGCAGGTTTCCGTCCCTGCTGCCCGAGCAGTTGTCATCGCTGAGTGCGAACTATCAGGCCCGGGAGGCCGGAGTGGAACGGGTGGCCGGGCACAACACCCATGTCATCCTGTTCCAGCCCATGGATAACCTGCGTTACGCGCACAAAATCTGGGCGCACACCGATTCCGGCCTGCTCCTGAAGGCGGCCGTCTTGGGCGATAAAAACAAGGTGATCGAGCAATATACCTTTACCCAATTGCAAATCGGCGGAAACATCGACCGCTCCTGGATCGGCGCACAGGACTCTGCAGGGCGCGGCGTGGGCGTAGCGCCGGAAACCGCCAAGGGGGGCACCGCCATCAATAGCGGCTGGGTGGTGGATGCGCTACCGGCCGGCTTCAGGAAAACGAAGGAGATCCAGCGGCCTATGCGCGGCAAGCATGCCCCCGTGACGCAGATGGTGTTTTCCGACGGATTAAGCGCGATTTCCATCTTCATCGAGCCTAATGATGAAGACGAAGACGACAGGAATGGTTTGACCAGCCGCGGTGCGGTGAATCTGCATCACAAAGTGCTGGATAAGAATTTAATTACCGTGGTCGGCGAAGTTCCGCCACGCACGGTGATGCAGGTGCTCGACTCGGTGCGTTACAACGGTAAATAGCCCGAGGTGCGAAGAGGGGCGATCGGCAGTTTCTGATTTTTTTAATATAAGGAAAATTTATGCTAAAAAAATTGCTTGGTTTTATTGCGCTGGCTGCGGGGATTGCCTTGGGGGCATCGGCATACGCCAAGGAATTGCCGGATTTCACCGATCTGGTGGAAAAGCAGGGGCCGGCGGTGGTCAACATCAGCACCACGCAAATCATCCGCAACGCCCAGGGATTCCACAATATTCCCGAAGGCGATCCTTTCCATGAATTTTTCCGCCGCTTTGCCCCGCAGATGCCGCGTGAGCAGGAGTCGCAATCGCTGGGTTCGGGTTTCATCATCAGCGCAGATGGCTACATCATGACCAACGCGCACGTGGTGGACAGCGCCGAAAAGATCACCGTACGCCTCACCGACAAGCGCGAGTTCCGCGCCAAGGTCATCGGCGCGGACAAACGCACCGATGTGGCCCTGCTGAAGATTGAAGCGACCGGGCTGCCGAAAATTACCGTCGGCGATCCGAATAAACTGAGAGTGGGCGAATGGGTGGTTGCCATCGGCTCGCCGTTCGGCTTTGACAGCAGCGTGACGGCGGGCATTGTCAGCGCCAAAGGGCGCTCCCTGCCGCAGGATAATTTCGTGCCGTTCATCCAGACCGATGTGGCGATCAACCCCGGCAATTCCGGCGGGCCGCTGTTCAACATGAACGGCGAAGTGGTTGGCATCAATTCTCAGATATATACCCGTTCCGGCGGCTCGATGGGCTTGTCCTTCGCCATTCCGATCGACGTGGCGACGCAGGTGACCGAACAATTACGCACCAGCGGCAAGGTGACGCGCGGGCGCATCGGGGTATCGATCCAGGAACTGACGCGCGAACTGGCCGAGTCGTTCGGCCTGAGCAAGCCGGCCGGTGCGCTGATCAGTAGCGTGGAAAAAAACGGTCCGGCGGACAAGGCGGGCATCGAAGCCAGCGACGTGATCCTCAAGTTCGACGGCAAGCCAGTGAACAGCTCCAGTGATTTGCCGCGCATGGTGGCCGCCACCAAACCCGGCAGCAAGGTGACGGTCGAGCTGTGGCGCAAGGGCGCGTCCAAACAGGTCACCGTGGAGGTCGCGGAAATGCCGGAAGACGGCAAGCTGGCGCGCGCCGCGAAGAAGCTCGCCGACGATGTAGCCGAGGCGATCTCGCGCCTGGGCATTGCGGTCAGCGAACTGAGCAAGGAGCAACTGGATGAGTTGCAGATCAACGGCGGGCTGCTGGTGGAAGAGGTCAAGGGCTCGGCCGCGCGTGCCGCCGGGCTGCAGCACGGCGACGTGCTGCTGGCCATCGGCAACATCCCGATCCGCTCGCTGGGCCAGTTCAACGAGATACTCAAGCAGGTTCCCAAGGGGAAAAATGTCGCCTTGCTGGTGCGGCGCGACGATGCCGCCTCGTATGTGGCGATCCGCCTGGACGAGAAATAACACAACCCTGCGTACTCCGCCCGAATCGGCTAGAATTCGCGCTTTGCGAATCAGTCGGTTCAGGCGTTTTATTTAGGCACTCATGCAGTTAATCCGCAATTTCTCCATCATCGCCCATATCGACCACGGCAAGTCCACGCTGGCAGACCGCATCATTCAACTGTGCGGCGGGCTGTCCGACCGCGAAATGGAGGCGCAGGTGCTCGACTCCATGGATCTGGAGCGCGAGCGCGGCATCACCATCAAGGCGCAGACCGCCGCGCTGCAATACCGGGCGCACGACGGGCAGGTGTACAACCTCAATCTGATCGACACGCCGGGGCATGTGGATTTTTCCTACGAAGTATCGCGCTCGCTGTCCGCCTGCGAAGGCGCGCTGCTGGTGGTGGACGCCTCGCAGGGTGTGGAGGCGCAGACCGTGGCAAACTGCTACACCGCGCTGGATCTGGGCGTGGAAGTGGTGCCGGTGCTGAACAAGATCGACCTGCCGTCCGCCAACCCGGACAACGCCATCGAGGAAATCGAGGAAGTGATCGGTATCGATGCACACGATGCGGTGCGTTGCTCGGCCAAGACCGGCGAAGGCGTGCGGGACGTGCTGGAAGCGTTGATTGCCAGGGTGCCTGCGCCGCAAGGCGATCCGGATGCGCCTCTGCAGGCGCTGATCATCGACTCATGGTTCGACAACTACGTCGGCGTGGTGATGCTGGTGCGGGTGGTGAACGGCACGCTCAGGCCCAAGGAAAAAATCCTGCTGATGGCCACTGGTGCGCAGCAACTGACCGAGCACATCGGCGTGTTTACGCCCAAGTCGCAGAACCGCGAAACGCTCACGGCCGGGCAGGTGGGCTTCGTGATTGCCGGCATCAAGGAGCTGAAAGCGGCCAAGGTCGGCGATACCATCACCCATCAGGCCAGGCCTGCACAGCAGCCGCTGCCGGGCTTCAAGGAAATCCAGCCGCAGGTGTTTGCCGGATTGTTCCCGGTGGAATCGAACCAGTACGAAGCGCTACGCGACTCACTGGAAAAGCTCAAGCTGAACGATGCCGCGTTGCGCTACGAGCCGGAGGTATCGCAGGCGCTGGGCTTCGGCTTCCGCTGCGGTTTCCTCGGCCTGCTGCATATGGAAATCGTGCAGGAGCGGCTGGAGCGCGAATTCGACATGGACCTGATCACCACGGCACCGACGGTGATCTACGAAGTGGTGTTGCGCGACGGCACGGTGCTGATGGTGGACAACCCGTCCAAGATGCCCGACCCGTCTAAAATCGAGGAAATCCGTGAGCCGATTGTCACGGTCAACCTGTATATGCCGCAGGAATACGTCGGTTCGGTGATTACGCTGTGCACCCAGAAACGCGGCGTGCAGATCAACATGAGCTATCACGGCAAGCAGGTGATGCTGGTGTATGAAATGCCGATGGCGGAGATCGTGCTCGACTTCTTCGATAAGCTGAAATCGGTGTCGCGCGGTTATGCGTCGATGGATTACGAGTTCAAGGAATACCGCGCGGCGGACGTGGTCAAGGTGGACATGCTGATCAACGGCGACAAGGTGGATGCGCTAGCAGTGATCGTACACCGCGCCAACAGCCAGTACCGCGGACGCGAGGTGGCGGCCAAGATGCGCGAACTGATCCCGCGCCAGATGTATGATGTGGCGATCCAGGCGACCATCGGATCGAACATCATCGCGCGCGAAAACGTCAAGGCGCTGCGCAAGAACGTGCTGGCCAAATGCTACGGTGGTGACATTTCGCGCAAGAAGAAGCTGCTGGAAAAACAGAAGGCTGGCAAGAAGCGCATGAAACAGGTGGGTAGCGTGGAAATTCCGCAGGAGGCGTTCCTGGCGATTCTGCGTGTGGATGAATAGGAAGAATAATGGATTTCGCACTGGTTCTGTTTATATTGCTGCTGGTCACCGGCGGGGTCTGGCTGCTGGATCGCTTTGTGCTGGCGGCAAAGCGCGGCAGCGAAGCCGCCGAACCCTGGTGGATTGAATACGCCAAGAGCTTCTTTCCGGTGATCCTGATCGTATTTTTCATCCGCTCCTTCCTCGTCGAGCCGTTCAAGATACCTTCCGGCTCGATGATACCGACCCTGCAGGTGGGTGACTTCATTCTGGTGAACAAATTCACCTACGGCATCCGCCTGCCCATCGTCAACAAAAAACTGGTGCAGGTCAACGATCCGCAGCGCGGCGACGTGATGGTGTTCCACTATCCGGAAAACCCCTCGCTGGATTACATCAAGCGCGTGGTGGCGCTCCCCGGTGATACGGTCGAGTATCGCAGCAAGCGGCTCTGGATCAACGGCGTCGAGCAAACACAGCGGCCGGACGGCGATTACAATTACGTTGAGACCGGCCTTAATTTTGTGCATACTGAAAAGCGCCTCGAAATGCTGGGCGGGCGCCAGCATGCTGTGCTGGTGAACCCCGAGCTGCCGACGCTGCATCTGGGATCGGTAGCCGAGTTCAAGGGGCGCGAGAATTGCCGCTACGACAACGAGATGGTGCGCTGCAAGGTGCCGGATGGGCATTACTTCATGCTCGGCGATAATCGCGACAACAGCCGCGATAGTCGCTACTGGGGGTTCGTGCCGGACAATCAGATCGTCGGCAAGGCGTTTTTTATCTGGATGAATTTTTCCGATCTGAAGCGGATCGGCCTGTCAATCAACTGAGCCAAAGAGCAACAAGTCAAAGGGGGAGAGCGACATGAACAAGGCAATGCCGGCAAGACAACGTGGGTTGACCTTTTCCGGGTTTATTTTCGGGGCATTCATCCTGGTGCTGGCCAGCATCGGGGGGTTGAAGCTCATCCCGGCCTATATGGAGGAGGCAAAAATCAGCAACCTGTTTACCGTGATCGCCAATGACCCGGAAATGCAGAAGGCCAGCCCGCGCGACATCCGCATGTCCTTTGCAAAGCGCGCCTCGATCGACAACATCACAGTTATCACGCCGGAAGACATCGAAATCAACAGCAGCGGCAGCCGTATGGTGTTGAGCGCCAGCTATGCCGTCAAGATACCGCTGGTCGCCAACGTCAGCCTGTACTTGGAATTCAGCCCGACTGGTGCCAAATAAACAAAGCAGCGCGCTATGCAGGCAACTGGGGCATGTCTTTGCACAGCCCCAGTTGCTGCAGCACGCCTTGACCCACCGCAGCTACGCACCGGAGCATAACGAACGCCTGGAATTCCTGGGCGACAGCGTGCTGGGCTGCGTCATTGCAAAATACCTGTATGACAACTACCCGCAGCTGAGCGAGGGCGAGCTGTCGCGGCTGCGCTCCAACTTGGTCAGGGAAGACACGCTGGCGGTACTTGCGCAGCAACTCGGTCTGGGCAGCCAATTGCGGCTGGGCGAAGGTGAGCGCAAGAGCGGCGGCTTTCGCCGCCCTTCCATCCTGGCGGATGCGATGGAGGCGCTGTTCGGCGCGGTGTTGCTTGACGGCGGTTATACCGCCGCCGAAAAAGCCGTGCTGGGCCTGTATGTGCCTTATCTCGCGAAAGTCGATGTGCAGACGCTGGGCAAGGACGCCAAGACCCTGCTGCAGGAATACCTGCAAGGAAAACGCATTGCTTTGCCAACCTACACCATCCTTGCCACCGGCGGCCAGGCGCACGAGCAATCCTTCGAGGTGGAGTGTGCCATCCCTTCGCTGAAAATCGCCACGCGCGGCGCAGGTGGCAGCCGCCGCAGCGCCGAACAACAGGCGGCGCAGGCCGCCTACCAACAGATAACCAAGACAACATGACCGAACAAGACTCTGCGGGCACCCACGCTACGGATAGCACGCCCGAACCATTCCGCAGCGGCTTCATCGCCATCGTCGGCCGGCCCAATGTGGGCAAGTCCACGCTGCTCAATCACCTGATCGGGCAGAAGATCAGCATCACCTCGCGCAAGGCACAGACCACGCGCCACCGCATCCACGGCATCCTCACCGACGAGCATGCGCAATTCGTGTTCGTCGACACGCCGGGGTTCCAGACCAAGCACCTGAACGCGCTGAACCGCGGCATGAACCGCGTTGTCACCAGCAGCCTGCGCGACGTGCAGGTGGTAGTGTTCGTGCTGGAAGCGCTGCGCTACGACGAGCGCGACCGCGAGGTGCTCAAGCTGCTGCCGGACAACCGCCCCGTCGTGCTGGTCATCAACAAGATCGACGAGGTGGAGGACAAGGGACAATTGTTCTCGTTCGCCGAGCGCGTCGCGCAGGATTTCAAGTTCGCCGACATCGTGCCGGTCAGCGCGAAGCAGGGAGCGAAGCTGGACGAACTGCGCGAGGCCTTGCGCCGCCACCTGCCGCCGGGCGAACTGATCTACGACGCGGACGACGTCACCGACCGCAGCGAGCGCTTTCTCGCGGCGGAGCTGCTGCGCGAAAAAGTGTTCCGCTTCACCGGCGAGGAGCTCCCGTACTCGACCAGCGTGGTGATCGAGCAATTCAAGCTCGAAGGCAAGCTGCGCCGCATCCATGCCGCAATTCTTGTGGACAAGGAGGCGCACAAGGCGATGCTGATCGGCAAGAAGGGCGAGAAGCTCAAGGAGATCGCCACGCAGGCGCGCCTCGACATGGAAAAGCTGTTCGACGGCAAGGTGTACCTCGAGGTGTTCGTCAAGCTGCGCAGCGGCTGGGCAGACGACACGCGCGTGCTGCGCTCACTGGGCTACGAATGACCGCAGCCAGCCGGAACAGGCAGCAGGATGAGCCGGCCTTCGTGCTGCACAGCTACCCGTTTCGCGAGACCAGCCTGATTCTCGACGTGTTCAGCCGCAGCCACGGGCGTTTACCCATCATGGCACGCGGCGCGCGGCGGCCCAAGTCCAGCCTGCGTGGCGTGCTGATGAACTTCCAGCCGCTGCTGCTCTCATGGTTCGGCAAGGGCGAGGTGCGCACCCTGCACGGCGCGGAATGGCAGGGCGGCCAGCCCTACCTGCAGGGCACGGCACTGATGTGCGGCTTCTATCTCAACGAGCTGCTGCTCAACCTGCTGGCGCGCGACGACCCACACGAGCAACTGTTCGACTACTATCGCGCGACGCTGTACCGTCTCGCGCACGAAAGCGACCATGCCGCGACGCTGCGCTGTTTCGAGAAGCACCTGCTGCAGGAACTCGGCTATGCGTTGCAACTGACCCATGAAGCGCGCACCGGCGAACCGATAGTCCCGGAAGTCTGCTATCGTTATATTGTTGAGCGCGGCCCGGTGCCGGACGAAGGCGAGTCCGAGGCGGGCCTGCCGATCGCGGGCAAGACGCTGCTCGATATCGCGGTCGACGATTACGTCGATGCGGTTACGGTACAGCAGAGCAAGCAACTGATGCGCATGCTGCTGAACCACTATCTCGGCGGCAAGGCATTGCATACGCGCGAACTCATCAAGGACCTACAGAAACTATGAAACTTGGACTGAACATCGACCATGTCGCCACCCTGCGCCAGGCGCGCGGGTCGCGCTATCCCAACGTGGTACGTGCCGCGCTGATCTGCGAGGAAGCCGGCGCCGACGCGATCACGCTGCACCTGCGCGAAGATCGCCGCCATATCCAGGATGCAGACGTGGAAATTCTGCGCAGCATGCTGCAAACGCGCATGAACCTCGAGTGCGCGGTCACCGAAGAGATGATCGCGAATGCGCTGCGCATCAAGCCGCACGATCTGTGTCTGGTCCCGGAGCGCCGCGAGGAACTGACCACCGAAGGCGGGCTGGACGTGGTGCGCTACTTCGACGCGGTTAAGGCGGCCTGCGAGCGCTGCGCCGCGGCTGGCATCCGCGTGTCGCTGTTCATCGATCCCGACGGAAAGCAGATCGACGCCGCGCGGCGCATCGGTGCGCCGGTGGTCGAGCTGCACACCGGCCAGTACGCCGAGGCTGACAGCGTGCCGGAGCGCGAACATGAGCTGGAGCGCATCCGCGCCGCGGTAGCGCACGCCCATGCACAGGGCCTGCAGGTGAACGCCGGGCACGGCCTGCACTACCACAACGTGCAGCCTATCGTCGCGATCCCCCATATCGCCGAGCTCAACATCGGCCACGCGATCGTCTCCGAAGCGCTGTTTATCGGGCTGGATGCGGCGGTGCGCAAGATGAAGGCGCTGCTCGCTCAAGCATGATATTTGGCATCGGCACCGACATCGTCGAAATTTCCCGCATCGAGGCGATCTGGGCGCGCTACGGCGAGCGCTTCGCAGGGCGCATTTTGAGCGAGAGCGAACTGGCGGAGCTGCGCGGGCAGGCCGCTCCCGCGAGATTCCTCGCCAAGCGCTTCGCCGCCAAGGAGGCGTTTGCCAAGGCGGCTGGCAGCGGCATGCGCCCTCCCGTGAGCTTTCATCGTATCGGCGTCACGCACGACGGCCTCGGTAAGCCGGTGTTGCAGTTCGACGAGACCTTGCGCGCTTATCTGGCCCAGTTGGGTGTCAACAGGCACCATGTTTCGATCAGCGACGAGAGGGGGATGGTGGTGACGTTTGTGGTGCTGGAGAGCGTGTAGCCGGTCGGGTTACGGCCTGCGGCCTGACCCGACCTGCAACTACGCCTTATAGGGTTGCGCCGCGAGCCTTACGCAGTTAAGGATGGCCTAAAATTTCTTTTTGCTGAGCTAAATACACTTCATTGCTGATTAGGCCAGAATCATGGAGTTTTTTAGCTTCCTTAAGTTTTTCTTCTTTTGTTTGAATGGTTGCTGCCGCAGTCTTGGAAGATGAATCTTGTCGAGATTCGTTGCTGGAAATTGCAGGCGATTCTTTTTCCATTACGATAGTAATATCTGCAGGGTAGGCGTACATAGCGCCAGTTATCATGTCAGTAATGCCAAAATCAAGCATCACTCCTGTAACGCCGGCTGTTGTTGCGCCGCTAACTATCCTAGTCGTTTTTTGTGGGTAACCTGGGGCCGAGCACTGGACTATTATGTCGTCCTTGTCTTTGTGAACCAAGATGGTATTTGAACTCGAACTTACGGAGCCTAACTCACCATCACCCGTCCGGCTCAAAATGCATTTTGCTTCTTTGGGCTCAAGCTTAAAAGATAAGGTCTGCGAGGTACCTTGGGTTACAGATGCACAGCCTGTCAGGCCAATAATAAAAACGGGCAAAAGAATAATACGCATGCAAATTTCCTCTCCAATTGGAATGAATGTGAATAAATAGGGATCATCCTTTTCCCTCCTGACTACGATTGCAGTGTCCTACCATATCTAGCAATAAACAATATGCCGAGCGGCATATACACTTTTCTCTGGAGTTATGGTAAGTGGCGCTGCTTTCTAGTGAATCCCCCGTATAATCCGCCACATTTTGAATTGACCGAGTGGGAGCAGATATGGGCTTAGGGCCGGTGATGCTGGATGTGGCGGGCAAGGCGCTGGCGGCGGAGGACGAGGCGCGGCTCAGGCATCCGCTGGTCGGCGGGGTGATCCTGTTTGCGCGCAACTACGAGTCGCCGGGGCAGTTGGCCGAGCTGACCGCGGCGATCCACGCGCTGCGCACGCCGCCGCTGCTGATTGCGGTCGATCACGAGGGCGGGCGGGTGCAGCGCTTCCGCGAGGGTTTCACGAAGATTCCCGCGATGCGCGAGCTTGGCAAAATCTGGGATGCGCATCCGCAGCGCGCGCGGCACCTCGCGCAGCAGGCGGGCTATGTGCTCGCGGCGGAGTTGCGCGCGTGCGGCGTGGACTTCAGCTTCACGCCGGTGCTGGACGTGGATTACGGGCAGAGCAGCGTGATCGGCGATCGCGCCTTCCACAGCGACCCGCAGGCGATTGCCGAGCTGGCGCACAGCCTGCTGCTTGGCCTCAAGCACGGCGGCATGCACACGGTCGGCAAGCATTTCCCCGGCCACGGTTACGTGCAGGCCGACTCGCATCTGGAGATTCCGGTGGACGAGCGCGAGTTCGTCGATATCGAGATGTGCGACTTGGTGCCGTTCCGGCGCATGGTGGATTACGGCCTGAGCGCGGTGATGCCCGCGCATGTCATCTATCCCAGGGTGGACAGCCGTCCGGCGGGGTTTTCGCCGATCTGGCTCAAGCATGTGCTGCGCGGCCTGCTCGGTTTCGAGGGTGTCATCTTCAGTGACGACCTCTCCATGGAGGGCGCGACGGTCGCGGGCGGCATCGTGCAGCGCGCCGAGGCCGCGCTGAACGCGGGTTGCGACATGGTGCTGGTATGCAACAAGCCGGAATCGGCGGACGAGCTGCTGCAGGGGCTGCGCTGGGAGATGTCCGCCGTCAGCCGTGCGCGCCTCGCGCAGATGCGCGGCCGCGCGCATCCCGAATCGCTGGCGCAGCTGCACGAGCAGCATGCCTTCCTCAAGGCGCTCGACGAGGTCGCAGCCATCGGCATAGGCAACGCGGAACTGCCGCTGGCGTGATGCCGCCCCGCTTGAGATAATTCCCCGCATGACTTTCTGGTGGATAGAGCATGAGTGAATTACAGGCAGCCCTGCTGGCTATCGGCGCCGGCGTGATCGTCGCGGTGTATGTCTTCGGCTGGTGGCAGCAGCGCAAGTACCGGCGCAAGTTCGGCGCGGCATTCAAGGCGAGCCATGCGGACGCACTGTATCAGGAAAGCGCCGCCAGACCTGTGGAGCATATTCTGGAACCATTGGCCGGAGAGGCGCCGGTCGATGTGGCCGAAGAGGCCGCTCCTGCCGCAGAGATACCTGCCGCCACGCTGCTGGACGGCTCATGCGCCCTGCTGGAGGTGCGCAGCGATTTCATCATCGAATTGCACCTGGCCGAGCCCGGCCCGGCCACTGTGCTGCACGGGCTGTGGCAGCGCAAGTTCGATTTCGGCAAGCCGGTGCAGGTGTGCGGGCTGACCCTGACCAGCCGATGGGAACGCGCTATCGCCGAGAGCCAGACCCTGTATTCGCGCTTTCGCATCGCGCTGCAGCTGGCGGATCGCGGCGGCGCGATCAGTGCGGCGAAGCTCGCGGATTTTCGCGACCTGGTGCTCGGCGTCGCCAAGCAGATCAAGGCCGATACGGCCGTTCCGGATGTCGACGAGACGCACCACCGTGCGGTCGAACTGGATGTGTTCTGCGCCGACGTGGACCAGATGGTCGGGATCAACCTCGTGCCGCCCGGCGAGCGTATGCTGCCCGGCGCGAGGATCGCGCAGGCCGCCGCGCTGCACGGCATGACGCTGGAAGCGGACGGCGCCTTCCATCTGCTGGACGCGCAGGGGCATAGCGCGTTCAGCCTGACCAGCCAGGACAGCAAACAGTTCCAGCACCACATGCTGGAGACCTTCGCCACGCCGGGGCTGACGCTGCTGCTCGACGTACCGCGCGTGAGGAATCCGACCGTGCAATTCGACGAAATGGTGCGCGTCGCACACGAACTCGCGAGGGAGTTGCAGGCCAACCTGGTGGACGATCACCGCGTGGTGCTGAGCGACAACGGGCTGGCGCGCATCCGCGCGCAGATCGCCGCGGTCGAGGCGAAGATGGTCGAGAACGGCATCGCGCCGGGCAGCGGGCAGGCGCGCCGGCTTTTCACCTGATGGATGTCGCTGCACGCATCGCCCAATTGCGCGCCGAGGTCGAGCGGCACAATCACGCCTACTACGTGCTCGATGCGCCGATTATTCCCGATGCGGAATACGACCGGCTGTTCCGCGAACTGCAAACCTTCGAAGCACAGTACCCCGGACTTCTTACTCCCGATTCGCCGACGCGCCGCGTCGGCGGCAAGCCGCTCGATGCGTTCGCGCCGGTGAAGCACGCCGTGCCGATGCTCTCAATTCGCACCGAGACCGACATCAGCGATGCGGGCGCAATCGCTTTCGATGCACGGGTGCGCAAGGAACTCGGGCTGGGTGAGAACGATGCGCCGGTCGAATATTCCTGCGAACTGAAATTCGACGGCCTCGCGATCAATCTGCGCTACGAGCGCGGCGTGCTGGTGCAGGCCGCGACGCGCGGCGACGGCGAGACCGGCGAGGACGTCACGCAGAACGTGCGCACCATCCACTGTATCCCTCTGCATCTCAAGGGTTGCGAGGCCGAGGTGCTGGAAGTGCGCGGCGAGGTGTACATGAGTCGCCGCGATTTCGAGCGCTACAACGAGAAGCAGCGCGCGCAGGGGCTGACTACGCTGGTGAATCCGCGCAACGGCGCGGCGGGCAGCATCCGCCAGCTCGACCCGGCGCTCGCCGCGAAGCGTCCGCTGTCATTCTTCGCCTACGGCCTCGGCGAGGCACAAGGCTGGGCGCTGCCTGCGACGCATGGCGCGGTGCTCGATGCGCTCGCGAGGATGGGCGTGCCGGTCAGCGATGAACGCGCGGTGGTGTATGGTGCAAAGGGCTTGGTGGACTTTCATCAACGCGTCGCGGCCAAGCGCGACAACCTGCCGTTCGATATCGACGGCGTGGTGTACAAGGTCAACCGCCTCGCGCTGCAGGCCGAACTCGGCTTCGTCTCGCGCGAGCCGCGCTGGGCCTGCGCGCACAAGTATCCTGCCGAGGAACAGATGACCGTAGTGCGCGACATCGACATCCAGGTCGGGCGCACCGGCAAGCTCACGCCGGTCGCCAAGCTGGAGCCGGTGTTCGTCGGCGGCACGACGGTTTCCAATGCGACGCTGCACAACGAGGATGAGACGCGGCGCAAGGACGTGCGCATCGGCGATACGGTGATCGTGCGCCGTGCGGGCGATGTGATCCCGGAGGTGGTGGGCGTGGTCATCGACCAGCGCCCGGCAAATGCCGGTGAACCATTTGATTTGTTCAAGCGCCTGCACGGCAAATGCCCGGTATGCGGCAGCCGCATCGCGCGTGAGGAGGGTGAAGCCGACTGGCACTGCACGGGCGGCCTGTTCTGCCCGGCGCAGCGCAAGCGGGCGTTGCTGCATTTCGCGGGGCGCGGCGCGATGGACATCGAAGGGCTTGGCTACAAGCTGGTCGATCAGTTGGTGGACAGGGGGATCGTGAACACGCCTGCCGATATCTACAAGCTGGGCATGAACGCCGTCGCCAACCTGGAGCGCATGGGCGAGAAGTCTGCACTCAACCTGCTCGATGCTATCGAGCAGAGCAAGCGCACCACGCTGGCGCGCTTCATCTACGCGCTCGGCATTCTCAATGTCGGTGAGGCGACGGCAAAAGACCTGGCGCAGCACTTCGGCTCGTTGGATAATCTGCTCGCCGTCGATGCGGATGGCCTGCAGCAGGTACGTGATGTCGGGCCGGTGGTCGCGCAGAGTATCGTGGATTTTCTGGCGGAGGCGCACAACCGTGAAGTCATCGCGCAGTTGCGCGCCAGCGGTTTGCACTGGCCGGAGCATGAGCGGCGCAAGATGGCGGAGTTGCCCTTCAGCGGCAAGACCTTCGTACTGACCGGCACGCTGGGCAGCATGGCGCGCGACGAGGCCAAGGAAAAACTCGAGGCGCTCGGCGCGAAGGTGGCGGGCTCGGTGTCGAAGAAGACCGATTACGTGGTGGCGGGTGCTGAGGCGGGCGGCAAGCTGGACAAGGCGCGCGAGCTGGGGGTGGCGGTGCTGGATGAGCCGCAGTTTTTGGCGTTATTGGAGAGCACATGAAAAAAATTACCAAGGCGGTGTTCCCCGTCGCCGGCATGGGCAGCCGTTTCCTGCCGGCCACCAAGGCCAGCCCCAAGGAGATGATGCCTATCGTGGACAAGCCGCTGATCCAGTATGCGGTGGAGGAGGCGGTGGCGGCGGGCATCACCGACATGGTGTTCATCACCGGGCGCAACAAGCGCGCGATCGAGGACCATTTCGACAAGGCCTACGAGCTGGAGGCAGAGCTGGAGATGCGCGGCAAGGAGGAGCTGCTGCGCCTGGTGCGCGAGGTGATACCCGCACACATCAACTGCATTTATATCCGCCAGGCCGAGGCGTTGGGTTTGGGGCACGCGGTGCTGTGCGCGCAACCGGTGGTGCAGGACGAGCCGTTTGCGGTGATTCTCGCGGACGACCTGATCGACGGCGACACGCCCATCGTCAGCCAGATGGTGGAGGTGTTCGGGCAGCATCAGTGTTCCATCCTCGGGGTGCAGGACGTGCCGCGCGAGCAGACCCGAAGCTACGGCATCGTCGCGGCCACTCCGCTGGGGCCGGACATCGAAGAGGTGCACTCCATCGTCGAAAAACCCAAACCGGAAGACGCCCCTTCGACGCTGGCCGTAGTGGGGCGCTACATCCTCACGCCGCGCATCTTCCATCACCTGCAACAAGTGCAGGCCGGGGCGGGCGGGGAGATCCAGCTCACCGACGGCATCGCCGCGCTGATGCGCGAAGAGAAGATGCTTGCCTACCGCTTCAAGGGTATCCGCTACGACTGCGGCTCGAAGCTCGGCTATCTGCAGGCGACCGTGGCATTGGGATTGAGGCATCCGGAAGTGCGCGACGAATTTGCAGCTTATCTGGACAGTTTGAAATGACCATCCCGGCTCAGCGCGCCCGCGACATCCTGCAACAGGCCGAATTGCTGTATCCGGCTGAGCAGGTGCAGGCGGCGCTGCACCGGGTTGCGCGGCAGATCAATGCCGCGCTGGCGGAGACGCATCCGCTGGTGCTGTCGGTGATGGGCGGTGCGGTGGTGTTTACCGGGCAGCTGCTGCCGCTGCTCGATTTTCCGCTGGATTTCGATTACGTGCATGCGTCGCGCTACGGCGATGCGACGCAGGGCGGAAAAATATGCTGGAAAGTCGAGCCGTGCGAGAGGGTGCGCGGCCGCACGGTGCTGGTGCTGGACGACATTCTCGATGAAGGCCATACTCTGGATGCGCTGCGCCGGCGCGTGATGGAGCTGGGCGTGGGCAAGTTCTACAGCGCGGTGCTCGCCGACAAGCGGCATGGCAGGGACAAGCCGATCCATGCCGATTTTGTGGGGATAGAGGTGCCGGACAGTTTCGTGTTCGGCTACGGCATGGATATCGAAGGGGCATGGCGCAACCTGCCCGCCATTTATGCAGTGAAGGAGTAAGAGAATGAAAACCTCAAAAAATCGTAGCGAGCGGTTCGAGAGCAAGGCGCGCGGCGCGCAGCGACAGAGACATACCGAGTGGGTAGGCGACGAGCGAGCACCGTGCAACGCCGCTATCAAATCGCGCAGTAGATTTTTGGAGGTTTTCTAATGTTGGCAATCATTGGCGGTCGCGGCCTCACCGAACTCGCGAGCCTGAAAATCACCCACCGTCAGGTTATGCGCACGCCCTACGGCGAGCCTTCCGGCGCGTTCCTGTTCGGCATACTGAACGAGCACGAGGTGATCTTCCTCGCGCGCCACGGCTATGGCCACACCATCCCGCCGCACCTCGTGAACTATCGCGCCAATTTGTGGGCGCTGCGCGAGCAGGGCGTAACCAACGTCATCTCGGTTGCGACGGTGGGCGGCATCCGCGCCGACCTTGCGCCGGGCACCATCGCCGTGCCGGACCAGATCATCGACTACACCCACGGGCGCGATGCCACCTTCTACGATACGCGCGACCAGAACTACGCCAACGCGAATTTCACCCTGCCCTATTGCCCGGAATTGCGCGGCCGCATCCTGCGCGGCGCGGCCATGGTGCAGCAACCCTGCGTGGACGGCGGCGTGTATGCCGCGACGCAGGGGCCGCGCCTCGACAGCATCGCGGAGATCAACCGCTACGAGCGCGACGGCGCGGACATGGTCGGCATGACCGGCATGCCGGAGACCGCGCTGGCGATGGAGCTGGAACTGAATTACGCCATCATCGCCGTGGCCGTGAATTATGCTGCGGGGCGCGGCGACAACCTGCGTGGCGTCAACATGGAGCAGGTCAACGCCACCGCCGGCGCGGCGATGGAGCGGGTGCGCAGCATCCTCGAATGCGTGGTGACATGCAATGGCGATTAGGCCGGTGCTGCGCATGGGCGACGCGCGTCTCTTGAGGCGCGCCGAGCCGGTCCAGAACTTCGGCGAAGAGATGCGCGCCCTGCTGCAGGACATGCGCGACACCATGCAGGCACAGAACGGTGTGGGGCTGGCCGCGCCGCAGATCGGCGTGAACCTGCGCGTGGTGATCTTCGGCGTAGAGAAGAGTTCGCGCTACCCCGAGGCGGAGGCGGTGCCGGAAACCGTGCTCATCAACCCGTCCATCATGGTGCTGGATGAAGCCATCGAGGAAGCATGGGAAGGCTGCCTGAGCCTGCCCGGCCTGCGCGGGCTCGTGCCGCGCTTCCGGGACATCCGCTACAAGGGGTATGATGAACAGGGGGCGCCGGTTGAAAGAACGGCGAGCGGATTCCATGCGCGCGTCATGCAGCACGAGTGCGATCATCTGGATGGGATTCTCTATCCGATGCGCATCCGCGATCTCGGCAAATTCGGCTTCACTGAAGAACTGTTTCCAGGACAGGCATTGCAGGACGAGTAACGAGGTGCCGAGGAGCCCCAGTTAGGGAACCTCTGAATAAGTCCGTTCGCCCTGAGCTTGTCGAAGGGCATGTGAGTTACACATTAATTGATAGTTGCCTCCGTTCATGGTTCGACAAGCTCACCACGAACGGAGGATTTATTCAGAAGTTCCTTAGGTATTTTGTAGTCACGCATTCCACCAACACGGAGGTTCTGTCATGACACACAACCTGTTCAACACCTGCCAGTCCTTCACCCTCGCCAACGGCGAACAGGGCAGGCTGTATTCGCTGCCCGCGCTCGAAGTCGCCAACGTCGGAAAAATCTCGCGCCTGCCGGTGTCGATCCGTATCGTGCTGGAATCGGTGCTGCGCAACTGCGACGGCAAAAAGGTCACCGAGGCGCATGTGCGCGAGCTCGCGAACTGGCAGCCGAACGCGCCGCGCAGCGCGGAAATTCCGTTCGTCGTGGCGCGCATCGTGCTTCAGGATTTTACGGGAGTCCCGCTGCTCGTCGATCTCGCCGCGATGCGCGATGCCGCCGCGAAGCTGGGCAAGGATCCGAAGGTCATCGAGCCGCTGGTGCCGGTTGACCTCGTGGTGGATCACTCGGTGCAGGTGGACTACTACAACCGCCCCGATGCGCTGCGCCTCAACATGGAGATGGAATTCGAGCGTAACGGCGAGCGTTACAAGTTCATGAAGTGGGGCATGCAGGCGTTCGACACCTTCAAGGTCGTGCCGCCCGGCGTCGGCATCGTGCACCAGGTCAACCTCGAATATCTCGCGCGCGGCGTGCAGCACCGGGACGGCGTCTATTACCCCGACACGCTGGTTGGCACCGATTCCCACACCACCATGATCAACGGTATCGGCGTGGTCGGCTGGGGCGTGGGCGGCATCGAGGCGGAGGCCGGCATGCTCGGCCAGCCGGTGTATTTCCTCACGCCCGACGTAGTCGGCGTGCACCTCAAGGGCAGGCTGCGCGAGGGCGTCACCGCGACCGACCTCGTGCTGACCGTCACCGAGCTGCTGCGCAAACAGAAAGTGGTCGGCAAGTTCGTCGAGTTTTTCGGCGCAGGCACGGCGGCGCTCTCCGTGCCGGACCGCGCGACCATCGCCAACATGGCACCCGAGTACGGCGCGACCATGGGCTTCTTCCCGGTGGACGATGTCACAGTGGACTACCTGCGCTACACCGGCCGCACGGGTGAGGAGGTTGAGGCCTTTGCCTCTTACTTCAGGGCGCAGAACCTTTACGGCGTCCCGCAGGAGGGCGAGATCGACTATAGCGGCGTCGTGGAGCTCGACCTCGCGAGCGTCGAGCCGTCGCTCGCCGGGCCGAAGCGGCCGCAGGACCGCGTCGCGCTGTCGAAGATGAAGGAGACCTTCAATGCGCTGTTCAGCAAACCGGTCGCGGAGAGCGGCTTCAACAAGCCCGCTGCCGAGCTCGGCAAGCGCTACGCCACCGGCCTGCCTGAGCGCAGGGCAGGTGTCTGTACCCCGATTGCCGGCGGCGGCCTGCAGGAGGCGGGCAAGGTGCGCAGCGGCAGCGAACTGGAGATGCTCGACGACCACCCCAACCCCGCGCTGCGCTGCGAGACCACGGAGGAGATGCTGACCGAGGTACAGATCGGCCACGGCGACGTGCTGATCGCCGCGATCACCTCCTGCACCAACACCTCCAACCCGAGCGTGCTGCTCGCGGCGGGCCTGCTCGCGAAGAAGGCCGTGGCGAAAGGCCTGCATGTCGCGCCGCACATCAAGACCTCGCTCGCTCCCGGATCGCGCGTCGTGACCGAGTACCTGAGCCGGGCGGGTCTGCTGGAGCCCCTGGCGCAACTCGGCTTCAGCCTCGCGGCCTATGGCTGCACCACCTGCATCGGCAACTCCGGTCCGCTGGACGCGAAGCTCGAAGAGGTCATCGCTGCCAACGACCTGATAGCGGCGGCGGTGCTGTCCGGCAACCGCAACTTCGAGGCGCGCGTGCACGCCAGCATCAAGGCCAACTTCCTTGCCTCGCCGCCGTTGGTGGTGGCCTACGCGATCGCGGGCCGCGCGAACATCGATCTCGACCGCGAACCGCTCAGCACCGGCAAAAATGGTGAGGCGGTATACCTGAAGGACATCTGGCCGAACAGCGCCGAGGTGCAGACGCTGATGAAGCATGCCGCCGATCCGGTCGCCTACCGCAGGCTGTACAGCGACCTGACCCGCGACCTGCCGCTGTGGAACGCGATCCCCGCGCCCGCCGGAAACCAGTACCGCTGGGACGAATCGACCTACATCGCGTGCCCGCCGTTCTTCGAGCAATTCACCATGCATCCCGGCGGCATCACGGAAATCCGCAACGCCAGGGCGCTCGCGATCTTCGGCGACTCGGTCACGACCGACCACATCAGCCCGGCAGGCAGCTTCAAGCCAACCACCCCGGCGGGCCAGTACCTGCAAGGCAAGGGCGTCGCGGCGAAGGACTTCAACAGCTACGGCGCGCGGCGTGGCAACCACGAGGTGATGATGCGCGGCACTTTCGCCAATGTGCGCATCAATAACCTGATGCTGCCGCCGAAGGCCGACGGCAGCCGCGTCGAGGGCGGCCACACGCTGTACTACGGCGAGCAGATGGCGATCTACGATGCGGCGATGAAATATATCGCGGACGGCACGCCGACGCTGATCTTCGCGGGCGAGGAATACGGTACCGGATCGAGCCGCGACTGGGCGGCCAAGGGCACGCAACTGCTCGGCGTGAAGGCGGTCATCGCGAAATCCTACGAGCGCATCCACCGCAGCAACCTGGTTGGCATGGGCGTGCTGCCGTTGCAGTTCAAGGGCGACGCCAGTGTCGCCGCACTCGATCTCAAGGGCGACGAAACCTTCGACCTCGGCGGCATCGACGAGAACACGAGACCGCAGCAGGACGTGATGCTCACCATCATGCGCAACGACGGCACGACGCAGCAGGTGCCGCTGCTGCTGCGCATCGACACGCCGATCGAGGTGGATTACTACCGGCACGGCGGCATCCTGCCGTATGTGCTGCGCGAACTGGTGTCGAAATAGAGACAGTAAACATGTAGGGTGGGCACGTTTTTGTGCCCACGCGGTTCCGTTATTCAGGACAAACAACCATGTCACGTTACCGCCGTGCAACGGCTGCAGGCGCAAGCTATTTTTTCACGGCGGTCGCTTACCGGCGGCAGCCGATCCTGTGCGACGAAGCGATTCGCGATGCATTGCGCACTGCGATTGAAACGGTGCGGATAAAGCGCCCTTTCGCCATCGATGCATGGGTATTGCTGCCAGACCATTTGCATTGCGTGTGGACATTGCCCGAGGGCGATGCCGATTTTTCGACCCGTTGGATGATAATAAAGCGGGCGGTTTCTTTGGTATGCAGAGAAGATTATCGCCGCGCGGACTGGGTGACTGCTTCAAAGCTCAGACACCGCGAATCGACGATCTGGCAACGGCGATTCTGGGAGCATCAAATTCGCGATGATGATGATTTTGCCCGCCATGTCGATTACATTCACTTCAACCCGGTCAGACACGGGCATGCGAAACAGGTAGCCGATTGGCCTTATTCGACATTCCACCGCTATGTGAGTGACGGGGTATATGCGCATGACTGGGCGGGCGAGGTGGATTGCGTGGTGCCGGGATATGATTGACGCTGTCCGCGTGGGCACAGAGTGCCCACCCTACCCTTTGCCTGTACCAAAATAACAATGTAGGGTGGGCATGTTTTTATGCCCACGCGGATTTTTCCCATAGGAGGAAATCATGGCCACCAGAACCGAGCACGATTCCTTCGGCGGCATCGAAGTGCCCGCCGAGCGCCTCTGGGGCGCGCAGACGCAGCGCTCGCTGCGGTACTTCCACATCTCGACCGAGCGCATGCCGCAGGAGCTTATCCTCGCGCTCGCCGCGGTGAAGCGCGCCTGCGCGCTGGTCAATCGCGACCTCGGGCTGCTGGGCGAGGAGAAGACGACCGCCATCGTGCAGGCGGCCGACGAGGTGCTCGCGGGCAAGTATGACCAGGAGTTTCCGCTGTCGGTATGGCAGACCGGCTCGGGCACGCAGTGCAACATGAACATGAACGAGGTGCTCGCCAACCGCGCCTCTGAGTTGCTCGGCGGCACGCGCGGCGCGGGCCGCCTCGTGCATCCCAATGATGAAATCAATCTCGGCCAGTCGTCCAACGATATCTTCCCCACCGCTATGCATGTCGCGGCGGCCAGCGGCATCATCCGCCGGCTGCTTCCGGCGCTGCGCACGCTGCGCACGACGCTGGAGAAAAAATCCGCCGCATTCGGCGACATCGTCAAGATCGGCCGCACCCATCTGCAGGATGCGACACCGCTGACGCTGGGGCAGGAGTTCTCCGGTTATGCGGCGCAACTGCAGCACGCGGAAGCGGCGATCCTCGAAGGGATGACGCCGCTATGCCAGCTGGCCGCCGGCGGCACCGCGGTCGGCACCGGGCTCAACACCCATGCCGAATTCGGCACGCGCGTCGCCACCGAACTGGTGCGCGGCATCGGCCTGCCGTTCCGGAGCGCGCCCAACAAGTTTGCCGCGCTCGCCGCGCACGACGAACTGGTTGCGGCGCACGGTGCGCTCAAGACGCTCGCCGTCGCGCTGATGAAGATCGCCAACGACGTGCGCTGGCTCGCTTCCGGCCCGCGCTCCGGCCTGGGCGAGATCAGCATCCCGGAGAACGAACCGGGCAGCTCGATCATGCCGGGCAAGGTGAACCCGACGCAGTGCGAGGCGCTGACCATGCTGTGCTGCCAGGTGTTGGGCAACGATGTCGCGATCAGCATCGGCGGCGCGTCGGGCAATTTCGAGCTGAATGTATACAAGCCGCTCATAGCGCACAACTTCCTGCAGAGCGTGCGCCTGCTAGCCGACGGCATGCTGAGCTTCGAGGAGCATTGCGTGCGCGGCATCGAGGCCAACGAGGTGCGCATTGCGGAACTACTGGAACGCTCGCTGATGCTGGTGACCGCGCTGGCCCCGCATATCGGCTACGACCGCGCCGCCGAGATCGCCAAACGCGCGCATCGCGATGGTACCTCGCTGAAGCAGGCGGCGCTGGCCTTGGGTTATGTCACTGAAGCCGACTTCGACCGCTGGGTACGTCCGGCGGATATGGTGCATCCCCAAAAAGCATGAGCGGCTGGATTTTCATTCTGATCGCACTGACGCCCGGAATGATGCTGGCCGCGTATGTCGTCGGGCGCAAACGAGTGGAAGCCGCACTGCAGGCGAACGAGGCGCGCTTGCGGGAAATCATCGACATGATTCCGGTGGCGCTGTTCACCAAGGATTCCGCCAGCAGGATTATCTTGATGAACCGCGCCTGTGAAGAGCTATGGGGCATGTCTTTTTCCGAGGTGCAGGGCACCGATGCCAGCCGGTTCTTTCCTCCTGACCAGATGGCGCTTTTCCTCGCAAAGGACCGGGAGGTGTTTGCCAACGGGCATCTGGTCGACTTCGAGGAAATTGCGTGGAGGACCGCGCTGAAGGAGAACCGGGTCATGCATACCCGCAAGAAACCGGTCTTCGATGAGGCGGGCAAGCCGCTATACCTGATCGGGGTGTCTACCGACATCACCGAACGCAAACGGGCGGAAGAGATGATGAGGCGCCACAAGCTGGTCATCGAAACGGCGATGGACGGTTTCTGGATGGTCGATATGGCGGGCAACTTGCGGGGAGCCAACGAGGCCTATGCGAAAATGACCGGCTATACGGTGGACGAGTTGCTGACGATGCATATCAGCCAGCTCGATGTCGGGGAAAAATCCGCAGAAGAGGTTGCTGCGCATGGCAAGAAAATCATCGCGCAGGGCTTCGATCAATTCGAAGCGCGGCACCGCCGCAAGGACGGCCAGGAGATCGATGTCGAGATTTTCGCCAGATTCATGCCGGAAACGCAGACGTTTTTCGCTTTCCTGCGCGACATCACCGAACGCAAACGGGTGGAGCGCGAACTGCGCGAGCTGAACGAGCAACTGGAGGAGCGGGTGGCGCAGCGCACCCTGGAGTTGACGCAGGCCAAGCAGCTGGCCGAATCGGCCAATCGCACCAAGGGCGAGTTTCTTGCCAACATGAGCCACGAGATACGCACGCCGATGAACAGTATCCTCGGGATGGCGAATCTGGCGCTGAATAACGAGGCCGATCCGAAGAGCCGCGAATACCTCGAAAAAATACGGCTGTCCGGTGAGCATCTGCTCGGCATCATCGACGACATTCTCGATTTTTCCAGGCTGGATGCGGGGAAGCTGAAGATCGATGCCGTCGATTTTGATCTGCCCCGTGTGCTGGAGAACATCAACAACCTGGTTGCGGGAAAGGTTGCAGCAAAGGAACTGGAGCTCGTTTTCGATACCGATGACGGCCTGTGTATCAACCTGCGCGGCGATCCGCTGCGGCTCGCTCAGATAGTGGCCAATTATGTCGACAATGCCGTCAAGTTCACCGAAAAAGGCCGGGTCGTCATTCGCACCCGGAAAATCGAGGAGGATGAGACGAGTTGCCTGTTGCGATTCGAGGTGCAGGATAGCGGCATCGGCATGAGCGAGGCGGAGCAAGCCAGATTGTTCCAGCCATTCCAGCAGGTCGATGCTTCCGCCACGCGCCGCTACGGGGGCACCGGCCTTGGCCTGGCTATCTGCAAGCAATTGGCCGGCATGATGCAGGACGGGGAAGTGGGGGTGGAGAGCGCGACAGGGCAGGGCAGCACCTTCTGGTTCAGCGTGCGGCTCGGCAAGACCGGGCAGCCTTGCCGCGCGGGGGGCGAAAACAAGGTGCGCGTGCCGCCGGCCATTTCCGGCGCGCGCGTTCTCCTGGTGGAAAACAACCTCTTCAACCAGCAGGTGGCAAGGGAATTCCTGGTAAACGCCGGAGCCACCGTCTGCGTCGCCCAAAACGGCAAGGAAGCGCTCGACCTTTTGCAGAAGGAAAATTTTGATTGCGTGCTGATGGACCTGCAGATGCCCGTTCTGGACGGCCTTGAGACGACCCGGCTGATCCGCGCCAACCCCGTTTTCGCGAGAATGCCGGTGATTGCCATGACCGCGAGCGTATCGGAGAGGGATCGCGAGCGCTGTCTGGCCGCCGGCATGAACGACTTCATCAGCAAGCCATTCAAGCCCGGCTTGTTCTATGCCGTGATCGCCGGATGCCTTTCGGGGCAGGCGTCAGATTCCGCCATGCAGGCCTCAGCGGCGGTCAAGGCGTCAGGGACAGGCGATCCCGGCGTCATCGACTTCCAGGTGCTGGCAGAATTGACGGGCGGCAGCAAGCTGAAAATGCGTGAGTTCGCCTTCAAATTCATGGCCTCAGTCCGTCGGGACATGGCGGCGGTCGAAGCGGCGCTGGAACGCAAGGATTTTGCAGCTTTGGGTGCGCTGGGGCATCACATCGGGGCGCCGGCCAGGATGGCGGGCGCGACTGGGTTTGCCGACCTGTGCCGGGTGCTGGAGCAGGATTGCAGGAAGGGCGGGAGCATGGAGCATATCCGGGGTATTGTCAGTCAGATGCGCTCGTCGCTGGAGCATGTCGATGAGCAGATAAACAAGGAGTTCCCGCTATCCCCCGATAATCGTTGACAGTGATTTTTGGTTTTTGCCCTTGGTGTGAGAGCACGATTTTGAAAGCAGACCTGCCTATTTTTTCGGTGTTTCCTCTTTCTTCTTGCCGAACAGACCCTCGACCCAGCCCCCGACCTTTGCGCCCATCGAGGTGCCGAATCCCGGGCCCAGGATGGCCGTGCCGACCGCCGCACCCGCCATGGTTGCGCCGGTGGGGTAGAGCAGCGGGCTGTCGAGCGTTCCCGCGACGTTGAGCGGCACGGTGGCGCTGGTGCCCAGCGCCTTGACCTGGGCGTTGATGCGTCCCGACAGTTCCTTCTTCGGGGAAATATCCACGTCGCCGTCGACGGCCAGCGAGCCCGAGGTGATCCTGAGTTGGGTGAAGCGGTAGCCGCCGTGCTCCATGACGAGATGTCCGGATAGTTGCTCGAAGCGGGTTTCTCCGCCGCTTGCTCCCTGTCTGGCCGGATTGCTCGCGGCTTTCTGGATATCCACTCCATAGAGCACGCCGTTCTGGACGTTGAAAAGCGATTCCAGCCGCAAGGCATCCATGAGCCAGTCCGCGGATGCCGCCGACGCGGAGAAGACCGGTTTGGCAGTGAGCTTGCCGCTGACATGGGTGCCGGGCGACAGCATCGAGGCGATTTGCTTCAACTCGAGATGGCCGATGTCGAGACTGCCGTCGAGCCGCAGCCTTTTCTGCCAGTTGATGGTCAGTTTGCCCGCCGCCGTGCCGCCATAGAGCCTGGCGCTCATCTTGTCCAGGCTGATGTCGTTGGGTGTCGCTACTCCATTGATGATCAATTCGTCGAATACGAGCGGCGGCCCGGCCGGCAGCGTCCACGATTTTGCGCTGGCATCAATCAGGTATTTTGAATTCTCGGGTTTGATGGTTGCCTTGAGCTTGCCGTCCCGCGTGGTGATCGATGCGTCCTCCGGCTCTCCCTTGCTGTCGAGGCTTACGCGCGCGTCAAACGGGCCGAAGTTTGCCTTGCCGAACTTGAGCAGGGCGTTGCTGAGGCGGATGTTCTCGACCCGCGCCGGCGGCGGCTCCGGCGGTTTCGCGGTATCCGGCTCGGTCCAGGCCGCAATCTTGCCGATCCCCTCCGGCGTCAGCGCCAGCGAATCGATCTCGATGTCCTTGATGATCTTGGTCGGCTGCAGCAGCGAGAAAAGATCGGGGGTGACCGTCACCCTGCCGAGTCTGATGTCGCCGCTCGTGCCGAGCGTGATGCCGTCGACCGTGACATGCGGCAACGGCAGAGCGGCCAAGCGGATGCTTTTTATCGACACCGGCTCCTTGAGTTGGGCCGAGGCCTCTTTTTCGATCTGCGGGATGTAGTTGTCGAGCGGGATGAGAAACGGCAAGGCCACCGCGACTGCAAGCAGCAGCACGAGTGCGAGCAGGATGCGCTTGAGCCATTTCATGCCGTACTCCTTCCTCAACTTTCATTCTGGGTGTCGCGGGAGGCGGGTGGGGACGCGCAGTCAGGGCGGTGGTGCGTGTCCGGCGCTGAAGGCAACAAGCCTCGCGAGCAGGCGTTCCAGCGCGCGGTTGGCGGCGCGCACGCCGCCATAGGCATCCTCGCTCTCAGCGTTCTCGGTTTCGTCGAACTCAGCGCTGGCGATGATCCGCCGCGTGCCGGTGTCTATCAGTTGCGCGCTAAGCGTGATCTGCACGCGGCTCGGTTTTATGCTGAAATCCTGCTGCAGCCGGATAAGCTCCGTGTCGAGGCGCAGCGCGGCCGAAACCGGGGAAGGCGTTTGCACTACTGCATGGAACGCCCCGGAGCGCTCCAGCGCCTGGACAAGCAGCGGCGCGAGCATGCGCGTGGGTGTATCCGCCCAGCGGTTGCGCGAGTACACCTCGAGTTTGTGCGGCTGGCGCACCCAGACCATCTGCGCAGTGTCGAATCCCGGACGTGCGTGCGGCATGCTGACCGCGAGCACGAGATCGCGCTTCGGAGCCGATGCCGGGGAGGATGTCGGGGACGCCTCAAGCAGGTAGAGGTTGTCCGGCGGGGGCGGAGGCGGCAGCGCCGAGCAGCCGCCGAGCAGCGCAAGGGCTGATGCGGCCGGGGCAAGTATGCGCATGAGACGGTTCGGTGTCATTGCGTTTCCCTCATGATGTCATTCGCCCGGCCCGGGCGGCACGGCCGGCCGCCCCTGCAGCAGCATGCCGGGGTTGCGCTCCAGCGCCTCGCTGAAGCGGCGCAGCGAGGCGGTGAGTTCGCGCAGTTCGGCAATCGCCTGACGCGCCTCGGGCAGGGCTTCGGCGCGCATGCTCTCGACGGTGCTCGCGGTGCTCGATCCGGCGCGCGCGGTTTCGCCGGCCATCCGGTCGAAGGCATCGGCGCTACGCTGGAGGCGCTTGATGAGCTGCGGCAGTTCGGCATTCGCGAGCGTGCCTGATAGACGTTCCAGGTTTGCCAGCGTGTTGCGCAGCGCGGCGCGATTTTTTTCGTCCAGCAGCGCGTTGATGCTCTCGCTGCTGCGGTTGAGGTTGGTGAGCAGTGCGGTGACTGCGCTGTCCAGGCGCAGCATCAGCGACGGCCCGGTGCGGATCACCGGGTATTTTTCGCCGGGGGCGGCTTTCAGCGGAGGTGCGTCGCGGCTTTCGCCGGAAAGCTCGACATGGGCGATGCCGGTCAGCCCCTGCACCCGCAGCACCGCCACCGTGTTCTGCTTTACCGGTGTGCCGCGTTCGATGTCCAGGGTGAGCTGCACCTGCTCGGCATTGCCCGGCGCGAGCGCGATGCGGCGTACGCCGCCGACCTGCACACCGCGATAGCGCACCGGGGCGTCGAGGTTCAGGCCGGCCACCGATTCGCTCATGTAGACCAGGTAGGTATCGTAGGCCTTGCGGTAGGACTTGCCGCTGGAAAGCCACAGGATACCGCCGATCAGCAGCGCGCCGAGTATCAGCACGAAGGCCCCGATCACCGCGAAATTTACTTTCGATTCCATGCCTGCTCCCGTGCGCCGCGGCCGCGTGGGCCGTAGAAATATTCCCGTATCACCGGATGCTCCAATTGCGCGAGCTCCTGCATCGTGCCGATGCCCAGGATGCTTCCCTCATCCAGCACTGCGACGCGGTCTGCGGCGCGCCACAGCAGGTCGAGGTCGTGAGTGACCATCATGATGGTGATTCCGAGCGCATCGCGCAAGTGGCGTACCAGTTCGTCGATACCGGCTGCGCTCAGGGGATCGAGGCCGGCGGTCGGCTCGTCGAGGAAGAGCAGCTCCGGATCCAGTGCGAGTGCGCGCGCCAGCGCCGCACGCTTGCGCATGCCGCCGGAGAGTTCGCTCGGGTACTTTGCGCCGGCGTCGGCCGGCAGGCCGGTGAGGGCAATCTTGAGGGCAGCGATCTCGTCTATCAGTGCCGCGCCGATGTGGGTGTGCTCCCTGAGCACCATGGCGACGTTCTCTGTCACGGTGAGCGAGCTGAACAGCGCGCCACGTTCGAACATCATGCCGAAGCGGCGCCTGAGCGGCAGCGCCTCTTCGTCGGAGAGCCCGATCACTTCCTGGCCGAACACCCGGATTGAGCCGGATACCGGCGGCTGCAGCAGGATGATCTCGCGCAGCATGGTCGATTTGCCGCAGCCGCTGCCGCCGACCAATGCGAAGATCTCGCCGCGGTGCACCGAGAGGCTCACGTCGCGGTGCACCACCGCGGCGCCGAAGCGGGTGTTCAGGCCGCGGACTTCGATGACGTTGTCAGGGGCGGCGGTGCTCACAGTTTCAGCCAGCTGAAAACGATGGAAAACAGCGCGTCGGCCAGGATCACCAGGAAGATCGACTGCACCACGCTGGTCGTGGTCTGGCGCCCGACGCTCTCGGCGCTGCCGCTGACCTGGAATCCCTGGTAGCAGCCTACCAGCGCTATGATCACCGCGAACACCGGAGCCTTGCCGATGCCGATGAGAAATGAAGTCAGGCTGACTGCATCGTCGAACCTGTTTATGAAGGTGGTGAAACCGACATCGAGCTGCGCGCGCGCCATGACCATGCCGCCGAGCACGCCCATGATGTCGGTGTAGAGGGTGAGCAGTGGCAGCGCAATCACCAGCGCAATCACCTTGGGCAGCACCAGCAGGTCGAGCGGCCCGATGCCGATGGTGCGCAGCGCATCGACCTCCTCGGTTACCTTCATGGTGCCGATCTGCGCCGCGTAGGCCGAGCCGGAGCGGCCGGCGATGATGATGGCGGTGATCAGCGGCGAGAGCTCGCGCAGCATCGACAGGCCGACCAGGTCGGCGATGTAGATATTCGCGCCGACGCGCCTCAGTTGTTCCGCACCCTGGTAGGCGATGACGATGCCGAGCAGGAAGGAGAGCAGGCCGGTGATCGGCAGCGCTCCGACGCCGGCGGTTTGCAGGTTGTACAGGATGGGCCGCCAGCGGATGCGCCGCGGCTGCATCAGGGCGCGCATCAGCGCGGTTGCGCTGGCGCCGAGGAAGGACATCAGCCCGAGTGCGCCCAGCAGGCCTTCCCATGCGCTGCGGCCGAGATGCGTGAACATGCCGGGTGCGGGCGGCGGTGCGGAGAGGGGGGCTGTAGTGCGCGCGGAGATCAGGCGGAGCAGTGCCTCGAATTCCGGCCGCAGGCCGGTGAAGCGCACGGTGTGCCCGCTGGTTTCCAGCTCGCGCCGGATGCGGTGCAGCAGCCATGCGCCCGAGGTGTCCATCGCGGTGATGGCTTGCGCATTGATGAGCAGTTCGCCTTCGAGCGGCTGCGCGATTGCTTTCAGGCATGCCTCGATCCGGGCCTCGGTCTGCGCCGCCGAGCGCAACAGCCATGCGCCCTCGCAGCGCAGTTCGCGCGGCGTCGCGCCGGGGCGGATATCCGCGGCGGCCTGCGTCAGGGTGTGGCGTGGCGTGATCGATACGTTCATCTGTCCTTTCGGCCGACATCGTATTGAGCAGCGGGGCTGCGATGCGGGACAAGCAGATGGCTCCGTATCGCCTGCCGGATGCTATGACGCCCCGTGGGGGCTGTCAAATGAGTGCGAGGGAGGCCGCTTGTATCATTCGGCAGCGACAACCTTCAGCAATACCAGCGCCGCTCCGCTGCCGCCGTATCCGGGAGCCGCGTCGCAAAAGGCCAGCACGTCCGGGCGCTGCACCAGCCAGTGGCGCGCGAGCCTGCGCAGCACGGCTTCGCCGCCCGGACTGTTCATGCCCTTGCCGTGGATCACCAGCACGCAGCGCAGACCCCGCTGCGCCGCCTCATGCAGGAATTCCTGCAGCAGCCGGCGCGCAGCATCCGTGGTGTTGCCGTGCAGGTCGAGGCTGTCCTGCACCGGCCAGTGGCTACGCCGCAGTTTGCGCAGGGCCATGCGCGACAGGCCGTTGCGCAGGAATTCGCCCGGCGCGTCTCCGGCGGCGAAGTCGGACAGCGTGTCGGGGATTTCAGGCGGCGGGGCGGAAGCGCGCAGCAAGGGTCTGCGCGGCGGTTTGTGCGGCTCGATGCGGTTCTGTTCGGGCAGCGGCTGCACTTCGCCGACTGCCGCGCGGAACAGCGCGGCGTCTTCGGTTTCGATCTTGTCAGCGGGTTTCTTCAAAAAAGCGCCTCACCACGAAGATCACGAAGAACACGAAGAACACGAAGAACACGAAGAACACGAAGAACACGAAGGTTTACTGGATGTTGATTCGGATTTTTCTTCGTGGCCTTCGTGGTGAGCAGTGGTTTCAAGATTCAGATTTTTCCCAGCGAAGCGAGGTATTTGTCTGCATCCAGCGCCGCCATGCAGCCGGTCGCCGCACTGGTGCAGGCTTGGCGGTAGATCTGGTCCTGCACGTCGCCCGCCGCGAACACGCCGGAGATGCTGGTCGCCGTGGCGTTGCCCTGCTGGCCGCCGCGCGTGCGGATGTAGCCGTTGTCCATCTCCAGCTGTCCGGCGAAGATGTCGGTATTCGGCTTGTGGCCGATGGCGATGAACACGCCCTTGAGCGCGATGTCCTGTTTTTCGCCGCTGTGCACATGCCTGATGCGCATGCCGGTCACGCCGGAGGCGTCGCCGAGCACTTCGTCGAGCACTTGGTGCAGCTGCAGCACGATCTTGCCTTCCTTCACTTTTTCCATGAGGTGGTCGATCATGATGCGCTCGGCGCGGAAGGTGTCGCGGCGGTGCACCAGCGTCACGCGGCTCGCGATGTTTGCGAGGTACAGCGCCTCTTCCACCGCGGTGTTGCCGCCGCCGATCACCGCGACCTCCTGGCCGCGGTAGAAGAAGCCGTCGCAGGTCGCGCAGCCGGAGACGCCGCGTCCCATGAAGGCTTCCTCGGAAGGCAGGCCGAGATATTGCGCCGAGGCGCCGGTGCAGATGATCAGCGCGTCGCAGGTGTAGCTGCCCGCATCGCCGGTCAGCAGGAATGGCTTCTGCTGCAGCTTGGCGGTGTGGATGTGGTCGAAGATGATCTGGGTGTTGAAGCGCTCCGCGTGTTTCTGGAAGCGCGCCATCAGTTCCGGTCCCTGCACGCCGTCCGGGTCGGCCGGCCAGTTGTCCACCTCGGTGGTGGTCATCAGCTGGCCGCCCTGCGCCAGCCCGGTGATCAGCACCGGCTTGAGGTTGGCGCGCGCGGCGTACACGGCGGCGGTATATCCGGCGGGGCCGGAGCCGAGGATGATGAGGGGGTGGTGCTGGACGAGTGAATTCATGATGCCGCTTTCATTTCGTGGTTATTGTGGATGGGTGAAATTTAGCAGTGGCGGGCCGGGCTGTCGAGTTAAAATGCGCGCATCATGCGCCTCGCTTTATCCCTGCTGCTGTTGTGCTCTTTCGCCGCCCCATTCGCCAGACTTTCGGCGGCCGCCGAACTTCCCGGTATTCCCCAGTTCATCGACGAGATGGTCGCCAGACACCAGTTCCGGCGCGACGAACTGGAGAATGTGTTTGCCCGTGCGCAGCACAACCCCGCGGTGATCGAGGCAATCTCCCGTCCCGCGACCATCAAGCCCTGGCCGGAATACCGCGCGGCCTTCGTGAACCCGAAGCGCATCCGGCTCGGGCTGGAGTTCTGGGACAAATACCGCCAGACCCTGCGCCGCGCCGAGAAGAAATACGGCGTGCCGCAGGAGATCATCGTCGCGGTGATCGGCGTGGAGACCCTCTACGGGCAGAATGCGGGACGCTTCCTGGTGCTGGATGCGCTGACCACGCTGGCGTTCGACTATCCGCGCCGCGCGGATTTTTTTCGCGGCGAGCTGGAGAACTACCTGCTGCTCGCGCGCGAGCAGGAGTTCGACCTGCTGGCGATCCGCGGTTCCTATGCCGGAGCGATGGGTATCCCGCAGTTCATGCCGGGGAGCTACCGCAACTATGCGGTGGATTTCAACGGCAACCACAAGATTGACCTGCTGCGCGAGGACAGTGATGCGATCGGCAGCGTGGCCAACTATCTGAAAGGCTACGGCTGGATAAAGGGCGAGCCGGTCGCGGTGCGCGCGCGGGTCGGCGAAGAAAACTGCCTCGGCGAGATCAGGACGCCGCGCAGCCTCGCCGAATGGGTGACGGCGGGAGTGGCGCCGGCCGAAGGCTTCGCGCCGGACAAATCTGCGCGCCTGGTCGATTTTACGGTGGTGGGGGGCAAGGAGTTCTGGCTGGCGTTCAACAACTTCGAGGTCATCACGCGCTACAACAACAGCGATTTTTACGCGATGTCGGTGTTCCAGCTGGCCGAGGAAATCAGGGCGGCGCGCAAAAAGCCGCCTTAAAAATTGCTGCGGAGGGCATCTGCGGCGTTGCGCGGTACTCGCAATCCTCATGTACTTTTGTGTACATTCCGGTTGCTGCGTTCCGTGCGCCTTGCACCCTTCCCTCCTCGCGAATTTTTAAGACAGCTTTTAGGCTAGTCTGAAGAAGTGACCCGCCGTGCGCCGTTGTAGCGGTCGCGCCAGTATTTCTCGCGCATGCTCGTCACCATGATGGCCTTGCCGCTGCTCGGGGAATGCACGAAGCGCTCCTCGCCGACATAGATGCCGACATGCGAGAACGGCCGCTGGCGCGTGTTGAAGAACACCAGGTCGCCGGGAAGCAGCCGGCCGGCATCCGGCGGCTCCCCGATGCGGCCCATCTCCGCGCTGGTGCGCGGCAGCCTGATGCCCAGCGTGTTCAGGTAGACATGCTGCACGAAGCCGCTGCAGTCGAAGCCGCCGTCGCCGGAGCTGCCGTCGCCGGAGCTGCCGCCGTAGCGGTAGGGCGTATCGGCCAGGCTCAGCGCATAGAGCGCGACATCGTTCATGTGTACGGTGCGGTCCGGTTCCGGTGGGCGGCTGGAGGTGGCGCAGGCGCCGAGCAGCAGGGCGAGCAGGGTAAGGCAGAGGCGTTGCATGGTGTAAAATTTACGGCAAAGCGGCATGGTTTGCAAAGAAAATTATTCATATGAAAAACACACTCGTGGCTCTTGCATTGTTGCTGTGCTCCGCGCCCGCCTGGGCGGCGCTGGAGGTCATCGAGCTCCGGCATCGCAGCGTCGAGGAGGTGCTGCCCGTTGTCCGGCCGCTGCTCGGCGAGGATGAGGCTGCCAGCGGCATGAACTACCGGCTCATCCTGCGTGCCTCGCCGCGCAGCATCGAGCAGATCAGGAAAGTGCTGGAAAAAATCGATGTTGCGCCGCGCCGCCTCAAGATCACCGTGATGCAGAACGTGGACAGCGAGACCGTCGCGCGGCTGACCGAGGTGTCAGGCAGTGTCGGGGTTGGGCGCGACGCGCGGGTTACCGTGCCGGGCAGCGGCGACAGCAGCGGGCTGAATGTCGAGCTCGGGCGGGGGCAGGACAGGCTGAAGGCCAGGGTGGATTCCACCCGCTCGATCGAGGACGAGCGCAACACCCAGCGGCTGCAGGTGCTGGAAGGCAGCCGCGCGCTGGTGCGCAGCGGGCAGTCCGTTCCGGTCCCGCAGCGCCAGGTGATCCAGGATCGCTGGGGCACGCGGGTGATCGACAGCACGCAATACCAGGAAGCGGGCAGCGGTTTCTACGTGCTGCCGCGCGTTCAGGGTGACCGCGTAACGCTGGAGATCAGCGCGCAGAACGACGCGTTCGTGCCGGGCAGCGGCGACCAGCCGGCCATACGCGTCCAGCAGACCTCCAGCACCGTCTCCGGCCGCTTGGGTGAATGGCTTGAAGTGGGCGGAGTGGGACAGCAGAAGAGCGGAAACGACACGACCATCTCTACGCGCGATGTCTCCAAAACGCAGGAGCGGCGCAGCATCCTGATTCGGGTGGAAGAGGCCGAGTAGCGGCTACGGTTTAAGGTGTAAAAATGTTTGGGTTCAGCAATAAAGGAAAATCGAATGTTTCATGTTTCAGGGTTTGAATGTCAGTCATGCGGCTTGATGCCGCTCATCGATTCCACAAGATACGCGCAAGCGAACAGCAGGAGGACGGTATGAAGCTATCCGCACATCCGCTCTGGCTGGCGGGCTTCCGCCCGTTTTTTGCCTTGACCTGCCTGGCCGGACTGAGCCTGCCGGTCCTGTGGGCGCTGTTCTTTTCCGGCGCCGTCGCCGCTCCGGCGACCTCGTTCTCCACGGTGCAGTGGCATGCGCACGAGATGTTTTTCGGCTTCGGCTGGGCGGTGCTCGGCGGCTTCCTGCTGACCTCGACCAAGAACTGGGTGAAGGTGCGCGGCTACCACGGCAATGCGCTGATGTTCCTGGCCGCCGCGTGGCTTTTCGAGCGCATCGGCATGTGGTTCGAGGGCAGCTGGCCGCCGTTCCTGTTTCGGTTTTCCAATAACCTGTTCCTCGGGGCTATCGTGGCGATGGTGCTGTGGACGCTGATCCGCCACCGCAAGGACGACGCCTACCCCGGCGGCAATCTTTTTTTCCTGGTGATCCTTCCGCTTTTCCTCGTGGCGAAGAACCTGATGCTCAGCGCCGAATACGCGCCGATCGGCTGGAGCATGGCGCTGGGGCTGTTCCGGCTGGCCTTCCTGGTGATGCTGGAGCGGACGCTGGCGCAGTTCATGAAGGGCGTGTTCAATGTGGCGATCCTGCAGAAACCCGCGCTCGACAACCCGATCAAGCTGATCGGGCTGCTGCTGGTCTTCGAGAGCCTGATGCCGGCATTGCTCTCCGGCTGGCTGTCATTGCTGCTCGCGCTGCTGCTGCTAGTGCGCTTCGTTTTCTGGAAGCCGCAGCAGGCGATGCGGCGGCTCGACATCGGCATCATGTACCTGGGCTATCTCGCCATCGTCGCGCAGCTGCTGATCGAATTCTCCAGGCATGCGCTTCATGCCGGGCTGACCTCGTCGGTATCCATGCATGTGTTCACCTTCGGCGTGATGGGGCTGATCGTTCCGGGGATGATCGTCAGGATATCGAAGGGGCATACCGGCCGGAAGGTGGTATTCGATGCGCTCGACAAGCTGTGCCTGTGGATCATGATGCTGGCCTTCGCGCTGCGCCTGGTCGCGCCGCAGGTACACCCGGCTGCTTACGCGCACTGGATCCAGCTCGCGGCGGCGTGCTGGTTCGCCTGCTTCGCGCTGCTCGGCTGGCGCTACATCCCCATGCTCATGCAACCGCGCATCGATGGCAAGGAACACTAGAGCCTGAGGGGCAGGACCGCGTCAAGCGCGGGGTCCTGCCGAATCAATTCCTAGAACTGCTTACCGATATCCTCGATGGCATCCACCACCATGCTGGTGCCTATGGCAACCAGCAGGATGTCTGAAGCGACCCGCACATAGCGATGCCCGCTGGGTGGAGTAGGCAGGCGAGTTAGCAGGTCATGCGGCAGGTCGTAGCGCCTCAGGTCCGCCGGCAAAGGTTGCCCCATTGCCCATTTCTTGGCCTGGCCGGGCGGCAGGCAGCCGTTCTTCTTCTTGGCCAGTCCAGGCGGGCACTTGCCGGCGCGGAATTTTGCGCCGTAGTAGTCATTGACGATGCGGCGGTTTTCATCGTCGAAATGGGGTTTCCCCGATTCGCGGCGGCTGGCGTCCTTGCGATCCGCGGCGGGCTTTTCACTCTTTTTCTCAGGCTTGTTTCCTTGGTCGCCCTCGACCCAGGAAGGCCGGTCTGCGGCTGCCGGTGTGGCGGCAAACAGGGCAATCAGGGTAACGGCGCAAAGGCAGGCGGGAAGTTTGGAATGATGGCTCATGATGCATCTCCTGTTCTCGGTTTAGGATAGCGACGGGGTCCACTTACCTGAAATTTGGCGACTGCGGAGCCACTCTAGCGCATTCCCCTTGATGCAACAACGGGAGGGACTAGGCCGAAATATCTAGGTATTTCGGCATATATGATTTCCGGAATATTTTATGTATGGTGCAAGCCAGTTGTATTCACTGGCCGGTTCCAGGTTGGTGTATGCCCCGGCGCTGCATCGGATTTGCAGTGGTTTTGTTTCTCAAGCAAGGAGTCAGTCACATGGTAACGGGTACGGTCAAATGGTTTAACGATGCAAAGGGCTTTGGTTTTATCACTCCCGATAATGGCGGCGATGATCTGTTCGCGCATTTCTCCGCGATCAATATGAACGGTTTCAAGACCCTGAAAGAAGGCCAGAAAGTCAGCTTTGAAGTGGTGCAAGGCCCCAAGGGCAAACAGGCTTCAAATATCCAGGCAGCTTAACGGTCGCCTTTGATGGCGAAAACCGGCGCTCGGCGGAGTTGCCGGGCAGGCGGTTTTTGCTCGTTTTTTCTGCTGACTAGCCAGCGGGCCTGGGTCAGGCAGCCGGCGACGAGGGAAACTTCGCGCCGCGCCGTTCCGCCATATTTTTCCCCAACTCCATGATTTGTTGCGGGCTGAGCAGGCGTGCGGAAAGCGGCAGCAACTCCGTCTCTTCGAGGTGGATATGGCGGGTATAGCTGCCGGACAGCCTTTCGATCATCGCTTCGGAAATGGGTGTATTTACCCCTTCGGCAATCTTCACCAATGCCGCGCGCATTTCGCTCCAGGCCGAAAACATGACCACATGCTGCGCGAGCAGGCGGTCGACCAGCGTTTCGACCTCCTCCTTGTTCGGGACATCCAGGGCGACCAGCATGGGAAACAGGTTTTCCTCTTCGTCCTGATGATGGAACTGTCCGGCGGTGTCGAAGTAGCGCAGGATGGCTTGTGCAGCCTGCTGCGCTTGCTGGTCGCAGCCGTGCTTGGGCAGGTGGGCGGCCAGCTTGTGCAGGGTATCGAGTTGCCGCTTGATCTTGCCATGGCAGGCATGCAGCATTTCCAGCGGGTTGTCGAAGGTGGGTGCGGCTTCCTGGGATGCGAACGGGATCATCTTGCGGTCCTTATTGAATAAACGGTAGGGGATTGTGGTTGCGGGCGACCAGCACGATGTAGGCGAACACCGCCATCGCGCCGAACCACGACACCATGCGCGCCGCCCTGGTCTTGCCGTGCTTGAGTGCGATGGTGCCGAGCAGGATGTACAGCACCAGGCCGAAGAACTTGGCGGTCAGCCATCCATCGACGAAGGGGTACTGGCCGATGGTGAAAGCCAGCATGAGCGCGCTGGCGAGCAGCGCCGTATCCACGGCATGCGGCACCACCTTGACCCAGCGCTGCCGCATGATGGGGGAACCGCGGAAGCTCCAGATGCCGCGCAGGAAGAACAGCGCGAAGCTGAGGCCGGCGCAGGAGACGTGGATATGTTTGAGCAGGAAGTAACTCATGGAGAATCTCAGGGCGAAGTTTGTTCGATTTTCAACAGGGTGCGCCGGTAAACGGCGATGCCGGTATAGACGCCGTAGCCCAGCAAAGCTCCCTGCAGCAGCAGGCCAAGCATCACCAGCCACCCCGCCGCATTCCACCAGGGTGCCAGCAGCGCCGCGAAGAGCGTTGCACCGTGCAGCCGCAGGTGGTGCCACATTCCGGATTCCGGGATGATCGCCTTCATGTTCGGCACGCCGGTTTTCAAGCCGCCACGGAACAGGTGGAACCAGACCAGGAAGGGGACGATCTTGTAGAGCATGCCCTGGATCAGGGATAGCGCGAAACCCAGCAGGAAGGCCAGGGCCGAGAGCGTGCGCAACTGCTCGGCGGCCGATGGGAACGCCAGCGCGGCCAGCGAAAACAGTGCGGCAGCCATGAGCGAGGCCATGCCCATGCGGAAGAAACTCAGGGGGGCGTCCGGGATATGGCGGCGGCGCTGGCTTTGCAGCCTGAGCGTGACGACGGCGAAGCTGCAGGCCAGCACCCAGAAGATGGTCTCCGCGGCGAATCCCGCCCATCTTGGCGTAGATTCCGGCAGCAGCAGCGCGAGGTTCAGCAGCAGGGTGGCGAAGATGGCGGGGGCCAGCCAGACTGTCATCCATTTCGGGTAATTCGGGGTGAGTTGGAACATCGGCACGACCTGGTATGACACGCCGATGGCCAGCAGCAGCACCCAGCCGCCCAGGGCCAGGCTGATATGGGCAGCTGACAGCTTCGCGTAGGGCAACGCCAGGCCGTTGGCGTAGCCCCTCGCGAGCAGCATGCCGAGCACGACGGCCCCCGCGAGTGAGAGGATGGCCAGCAGCAGGGCGGTTTTCGTCGCATTCTTCGCGGTGGCACGCGCCACGCTGGTCAGGCTTGCGGCGATGAACACCAAAAAGGCCAAGCCGAGCAGCGGCCAGGAAAGATCGAGCAACACCGGTTTGCCCAGCATGAAACCGGCGGACAGGAACAGCACGCCCGCTATCAGCGGCAGGAAGGTGAGCCATGCCACCCATCTGGAGGCGGGCATCGGGCTGCCGATCACCACCGGCAGCAATTGCTGGACGGCACCCATCATGACCATCGCCATGAATCCCAGGGTGATGTGATGCGTGGCGGCGATCTGTGCGGGGGAGCGCAGTTCCGCGATCGGATTGCCGTCGGCCATGGCCAGCAGCAGCGCGGCCAGCGCGAGAAAAGCCGGCGCCACGGCGAAGAAGCGCAGCGGCACGCTGATCGGCGGGGCCTGTTCGGCGCTGAGTGAGGCTATTTTCATGCGGTGCGGGTAATCAGGATCTTGAAGTCGCCGTTCCCGAGTGCGGTGGCTTGCCATGTGTAACCGGCATCGCGCAGCATTTCGTAGAGCGGAAAGGGTTCGCGGTGAATCAGCACTAGCAGGGTCTCGTTGGCGGAAAGCGTTTGCAGTGCGCGGGCGATGTTCTCGAAAGGCTCAGGCGGAGGCAGCCCGCGTACGTCAAGTTCCGGCATTATGGTCAGGCAGCCTGCATGCGGCCGAAGAGGGCCTCCCGCTCATTTGCCAGAATCTGATCCATGATCGGATAGAGAATATTCTCTTCCTTGTTGTTGTGCTGCTGCATCACCATCAGCAGGGTTTCCGAAAGGCCGGAATATTCCTGTCCCTCCTTGCGCTCTACCGCCGCGCCCATCTGCTTGAGGAGTTCCTTGATCTGCGCGTGCTCCATGAGCATGATATGCACCGGGCCGGAAGGGCCGCCGGAAGACGATAGCGCCGGGAAGAGCACCTCTTCTTCCATGCGGAAATGCCGCGCCATGTCATCGCGGAAGGCATTGAAGGCGGCTGTGGCATCATCCCAGTCGTCGGTGAGGGCAGCCGTTTCGGCAACGGCGAACTCGCCGTCACAGGCTTTATGGTCGGCGGTCATGAATTCCGCAATGGTTGTCATGTCAGACTCCTTTTAATAATAGTCGAGTATTACTGTCGCCTATTATAACAATAAAACACCTGCCGTCGACACCTCATCTAGAGCTGGAAATCAGGCCGGCGCAGCGCACGCCGCTCAGCACTGCGCCTTCCAGCGTGGCCGGGTAGTCTCCGGCGGTGTAGTCACCCGCCAGCAGCAGGCCGGGCAGGGCGGTCTGCGGCGGTGGGCGCTGCAGACTGGGCACGCAGGCGAAGGTGGCGCGTTTTTCGGCAATGACCCTGAACCATTCCGGCGTTTCCCCGATGTCGAATTCCTCGCGCAACTCCGCGATCACCTTCTGCGCCAGTTGTTCCTGGGGCAGTTCCTGATGGATGCCTTCCGCGCTGATCACGGCGGCGAGCAGGCCGTGCTGCCCGGCGATCCGGCCCTTGTCGAACAGCCACTGGCTGAAGCGCTGGTGCAGGCCGATCATCGGGTGAGGCAGGGCGACATGCGCCGGATAGCGCAGATAGACGGTATAGATCGGCTGGTGCTCCAGGCCTTCGATCTGCGCCACGGCGCTTTCGAGCCCCGCGAGCGGACGCAGCAGTTTTGCGGCAACTAGGGGCGGCGCTGCGCAGACCACGTGGCTGAACCGCTCCATCCCTTGCGCGGTGGCGAGTTCGATGCCATTTCCATGGGGAACGATCGCCTCCACGCCGCAGGAGGTAAGCACCCTGCCGCCGTGCCGTTCGACATAGCCTGCGGCGCGCTGTGGAAACAGCGCGCTGAAATCGACGCGCGGCAGCAGCATGTCGCTGTCGCTGCGTTTCCGGTTCAACGCGTCGCGCAGCACATTGAGCAGCACCTGTGCGGAAGCCTTGCGGATCGGCGTGTTCAGCGCGGCGATGCACAGCGGCTCCCAGAGTTTGAAGGTCAGGTCGGCGTCTTGGCCGTGCCGCGCGAGCAGCTCGGTCACCGTGGTGTCGTTGCCCTCTCCCCCAACCCCTCTCCCGTGAACGGGAGAGGGGAGCCTGAAGTTCATGCGGCGCAGCGCGAGCATGAAGCGTGCGGCTTTCAGGCGTTCGCTCAGCGACAGTCCTTGCGCGCCCAGCAGCGCGGTCATCAGGTGCAGCGGCGCGGGCAGGCGCGGCGCGCGCAAGGAAAATTCGCCGTGCAGGTCGAGCTGCAGCGGCAGGCGCAGGAAGTCCCGCTCGATGTCGCCGCCGACCAGTTCGATCAGGCGCAGGGTCTCGCGGTAGCAGCCGAGCAGTAGATGCTGGCCGTTGTCCAGTTGGGTATCTTGGTGCAACACGCCGCGCGCGCGCCCGCCGAGTTGCCTCGCGCTCTCGAATACGGTGACGGGAATGCCGCGCGCCGCGAGCGTTACCGCGGCCGCCATCCCGGCGTAGCCGCCGCCAATGATGGCCGGGTTAAGAAATTGCTTTTCACGATTGCTCCCTCTCCCGCTTGCGGGAGAGGGTTGGGGAGAGGGTATGCCTTTCAGTTCTTCAGCCATGCCTTGAAGGCGAGCCAGAGCTTATAGCCGGGGCCGAGCGAAACCCGCTCGCGCAGGACATGGCAGCCGCTTGCGACGACCTCGTCCAGCGTGGCGCGATAGATCGCCGCCATGATGAGGCCGGTGCGCTGCGCCTTGCGGTCTGCCGCAGGGAGGTGCTCGAGCGCCTGCCGGTAGTAGCGCTGCGCGCGCTCGACCTGGAAGGCCATCAGTTTGTGGAAGTTCTCCGTCTCGCGCGCGTTGAGGATGTCCGCCGCCGCCACGCCGAACTGTTGCAGCTCGTCCATCGGCAAATAGATGCGGTTGCGCCGCGCATCCTCGCCGACGTCGCGGATGATGTTGGTGAGCTGGAACGCGATGCCGAGGTCGTGCGCGTATTTCAGCGTCTGGCGGTCACGGTAGCCGAAGATTTCCGCCGAGAGCAGGCCGACCACCGATGCGACGCGGTAGCAATACAGTTGCAGCGACTTGAAATCCGGGTAGCGCGGCAGGTCGATGTCCATCTCCATGCCGTCGATGATCTCCAGCAGGAGCTCCTGCGCGAGGTTGAATTGCCGCACCACCGGAACCAGCGCCTGACAGACGGGATGCTGCGGGTGGCCCGCGTAGATTTCCGCCACCTCGCCGCGCCACCAGTTGAGCGTGGCGCGCGCGACATTGATGTCCGAGCATTCGTCTACGACATCGTCCACCTCGCGGCAGAAGGCATACAGCGCGGTAATGGCGCGGCGCTTGTGCGGCGGCAGGAACAGGAAGCTGTAGTAGAAGCTGGAGCCGCTCTTCGCGGCCTTGTCCTGGCAGTACTGATCGGGGGTCATATCAGAAGATAAACGGTGCGCTTTTCATCGCCATGATAAACCAGTCGTGCGGGCGCAGCACCGGGCGGCGGCGGAACATGTCGAAGCGCACACCTTTCAGCTTGTCGAGGATGCGCAGCCCACCCGCGATGATCATGCGCATCTCCATGCCGATGCGTCCGGTGAGGATGCTGCCGAGCGGCGCGCCCGAGATCATCATCGCGCGCGCACGCCTCGCCTGGAAATACATCAGCTCGCGCCAGGCGTCGTCGACGATGCCCTGCGCGATCTGCTCCTCGGTGATGCCGCACTTCGCCATCTCGTCCTGCGGCAGGTAGATGCGCCCGATGGCGTAATCCTTCGCGACGTCCTGCCAGAAGTTGATCAGTTGCAGGCTGGTGCAGATGGCATCCGAATACTTGATGTTGACCGGCGTGGCTTCCCCGTAGAGGTGCAGCAGCAGCAGGCCGACCGGGTTGGCCGAGCGGCGGCAGTAGTCGAGCAGCTCGTCGAAGTTCGCATAGCGCTTCTTCACCACGTCCTGCGAGAAGGCGTCGAGCAGGTCGTAGAACGGTTGAATCGGCAGCGCGTGTTCCTTGATCACTGCGGCGAGGTTCTGGAACAGCGGCGTGATGGGCGTCTCGCCCTCATCGATGCGCGCGAGTTCGGTGCGGAAGGCGTCGAGCTGCGCGAGCCGCTCCTCATCCGGCAGCTCGCCCTCGTCGGCGATGTCGTCCGCCGCGCGCGCGAAATGGTAGATCGCCGCCACCGGCTTGCGCAGCCGCCTGGGCATCAGGATGGATGCGACGGGAAAATTCTCGTAATGCTCGACGGACGACATCAGAGCAGGTCGTTCTTGTGCAGCATGAACACAAACTGGTCGCCTGCGCTGACGTCCAGCCAGGTGAACGGCAGGTCCGGGTAGGCGGCTTCGAGCGCTTCGCGGTTGTGGCCGATCTCGACCACGAGGATGCCGTTTTCGCTGAGGTGCCCGGCGGCCTGTTCGAGGATGATGCGCGCCGCATCCAGCCCGTCCTGGCCGCTGCCGAGCGCGAGCTTGGGCTCGTGCAGGTATTCCTGCGGCAGCGTGGCTACCGACGGGGCATCCACATAGGGCGGGTTGCTGATGATGAGGTCGTACTGCCTGCCGTTGAGTTTGGCGAACAGGTCGGATTCGACGAGGTGCACGCGGTCCTGCAGGCCGTAGTCGGCGACGTTGCGTTCGGCGACGGCCAGCGCGGCCGGCGACAGGTCTACCGCGTCGACGCTGGCATAGGGGAAGGCATGCGCGGCGAGGATGGCGAGGCAGCCGCTGCCGGTGCACAGGTCCAGCACGCTGCCGATTTCTTCCGGCTCGGTGATCCACGGCGCGAGCTGTTCGAGCAGCAGTTCGGCGATGAAGGAGCGCGGCACGATGACGCGTTCATCCACGTAGAAGCTGAAGTCGCCGAGGAAGGCCTCGTGCGTCAGATAGGCGGCCGGCACGCGCTGCTCGACGCGCTGCTGGATGATGTTCAGCACCTCGGCACGCTCCATGTCGGTCAGGCGCGCATCGAGAAACGGATCGAGCCGGTCCGGTGGCAGGTGCAGCGTGTGCAGGATCAGGTAGGCGGCCTCGTCGTAGGCGTTGCTGCTGCCGTGCCCGAAGAACAGCTTGGCCTGGTTGAAGCGGCTCACCGCGAAGCGCAGGAAGTCGCGCACCGTATGAAGATTTTGCGTCGCGCCGGAAAAATAGTTGCTCATCAGTCGCCTCCGCCTCCGCCCCCACCGCCGTCGCGGTTGTCGTGGGGAGACTTGCGCCGGTTCGCCCAGGCGATGGAAGCGATCCACAGCAGCGCGACAGCAAGCAGGATCAGGATGAGATATTTCATTCGGTAAGCAGTTTATGCAGGGTGAGGTAATAGATTTCAGAAAGCGCGTCGAGGTCGGCCACCGCCACGCATTCGTTGATCTTGTGGATGGTCGCGTTGAGCGGGCCGAGTTCGATCACCTGCGGGCAGATGTCGGCGATGAAGCGCCCGTCGGAAGTGCCACCGCTGGTGGAAAGCCTGGCATCGATCCCCTGCACCTGTTTGATCGCGGCAGCGGCCGCATCGACCAGGTTGCCGCGCGGCGTGAGGTAGGGTTTGGCTGACAGTTCCCAGCGCAGCTCGTATTCCAGGCCGTGTTTGTCGAGGATCGCGTGCACCCTGCTCTTCAGGCCCTCCACCGTGCTCGCGGTGGAGAAGCGGAAGTTGAACAGGATGTCCATCGTGCCGGGCACTACGTTGGTCGCACCCGTGCCGCCGCGGATGTTGGAGACCTGCCAGGAGGTCGGCGGAAAGTATTCGTTGCCCTCGTCCCACACCGTCGCGGCCAGTTCGGCGATCGCGGGCGCGGCGAGGTGGATGGGGTTTTTGACCAGGTGCGGATAGGCGATATGGCCCTGTACGCCCTTGACGGTGAGCGCGCCGGACAGCGAGCCGCGCCGCCCGTTCTTGATGGTGTCGCCCGAAGTTTTTTCCGAGGTCGGTTCGCCGACGATGCAGTAATCGATCGGCTCGTTGCGTTCCCGCAACGCCTCGACCACGCGCACCGTGCCGTCCACCGCCACGCCCTCCTCATCCGAAGTCAGCAGCACGGCGATGGAGCCGCGATGCTGCGGATGGGCGGCGACAAATTTTTCGATCGCGGTGACGAACGACGCCAGCGGCCCCTTCATGTCGGACGCGCCGCGCCCGTACAGCATGCCGTCGCGCACCTCCGGTGTGAACGGGTCGCTGTCCCAGCGCTCCACCGGCCCGGCCGGTACCACGTCGGTATGACCGGCGAAGCACACCAGCGGCCCGGCATCGCCGCGCCGCGCCCAGAGGTTATCCACCTCGCCGCAGCGCATTTTCTCGAGCCTGAAGCCGAGCGGCGCGAGGCGCGCACCGACGATGTCGATGCAGCCGTCATCCAGCGGCGTGAGGGAGCGGCGCGCGATGAGCTGTTGGGCGAGTTGCAGGGTTTCAGACATGAGATGAACGGCTGTGCGCCAGTTTATTTATTTTCATCCAGGTTGAGTTTGATGCCGCCGAAATCGGCCTGCGGCTTCGGTTTCGGCGCTTCCTGCTCCTGGCTGAATACCGGAACCTTCATGGTGTTGGTGCGCTCCGAGAAGTCGATCAGCGTGGAGAGGTTGCTCGCGGAGTCGGCGTTGCGCAGCGCCTCCTCCTTGGTGATCTGGCCGGTCTTGAACAGCTTGTAGAGCGCCTGCTCGAAGGTCTGCGAACCCGCGGAAACGCTCTTCTCGATGGCGTCGCGGATTTTTTCGATCTCGTCGTTCTTGATCAGGTCGGCGATCAGCGAGGTGTTGAGCAGGATTTCCACGGCGGGCATCTGCTTGCCCTGCACGTTGCGCACCAGGCGCTGCGAGACGACCGCGCGCAGGCACATCGACAGGTCGGACAGCACGCTCTGGCGCGAGTCGTAGGGGAAGAAATTCACGATGCGGTTCAGCGCGTGGTAGCTGTTGTTGGCGTGCAGCGTGGTCAGGCACAGGTGGCCGGTCTGCGCGAAGATCAGTGCCTGCCGCAGCGTCTCGCGGTCGCGCACCTCGCCGATCATCAGCACGTCCGGCGCCTCGCGCATGCCGCTGGACAGCGCATTGTCGTAGCTGAGGGTGTCGGTGCCGATCTCGCGCTGGTTCACGATGGATTTGCCGTGCCCGAAGATGTATTCGACCGGGTCCTCGATGGTCAGGATATGGCCGCTCCTGGTGGTGTTGCGGTGTTCGATCATTGCGGCAAGGGTGGTGGACTTGCCGGAACCAGTTGCGCCGACCACCAGCACCAGGCCGCGCTTTTCCATGATCAGCTCTTTCAGTACGGTGGGCAGGTGCAGGGTTTCCACATTGTCGATCTTGCCCTTGACGTGGCGGATCACGATGGCCATATCACCGCGCTGGCGGAAGACGTTGACGCGGAAGTTGCCGAGGCCGTCATAGCGGAACGAGAAGTTCATCTCCATCTTCGCTTCGAACTCGGCGATCTGCTTCGGCGACATCATCTCGTAGGCGATGCGCTTGATGATCTCGGCGTCCAGGTTTTGCGCATTGACCGGCATCGCGATGCCCTCGATCTTGATGTTGACCGGCGCGCCCACCGAGAAGAACAGGTCTGAGGCCTGCTTGTCGACGGCCAGTTGCAGCAATGGTGTAACGATCATCATGCGCTCCTTAAAACCAAAATTGCGTTGCCATACTGCGTTGTGCTCCCAAAATCTTGCTTGCATATTGCCACATATGCGGCGCTGCGATTTTGGTCGCACGCCTTGTCTGGCTTATAACCGGCCACTTGGCCACCGTTTTGTGTTGGCCTAGTGGAATGGCTAGTAGTTCACCAGAAATTTTGACTTTCAGGAGCGCCTGAACAGATTGCTAAATCCCGCGCAGCAACTCATTGATGCCCACCTTGCCGCGTGTCTTCTCATCCACCTTCTTCACGATCACCGCGCAGTACAGGCTGTAGCTGCCGTCCTTGGAAGGCAGGCTGCCGCTGACCACCACCGAGCCGGCCGGGACGCGGCCGTAGCTCACCTCGCCGGTTTCGCGGTCGTAGATCTTGGTGCTCTGGCCGATGAACACGCCCATCGAGATCACGCTGTTGTCCTCCACGATCACGCCCTCCACGATCTCCGAGCGCGCGCCGATGAAGCAGTTGTCGCCGATGATGGTGGGGTTGGCCTGGATCGGCTCCAGCACGCCGCCGATGCCCACGCCGCCGGAGAGGTGCACGTTCTTGCCAATCTGCGCGCACGAGCCGACCGTCGCCCAGGTGTCCACCATCGTGCCTTCGTCGACATAGGCGCCGATGTTCACGTAGGAGGGCATGAGCACCACGTTCTTCGCGATGAACGCGCCTTTGCGCGCCGCAGCAGGAGGCACCACGCGGAAGCCACCCTCGCGGAAATCGCGGCTGTTGTAGTCGGCGAACTTGGACGGCACCTTGTCGTAGTAGTTGGTGAAGCCGCCCTTGATGAAGGAATTGTCCTCCATGCGGAACGACAGCAGCACGGCCTTCTTCAGCCACTGGTGCGTCACCCACTGCCCGTCGATCTTCTCGGCGACGCGCAGCTTGCCCTGGTCGAGCCGCGTGATGACGGTGTCGACCGCCTCCTTGAGTTGCGCATCGGCGTTGTGCGGGTTGATCTCCGCGCGGCGTTCAAAGCCCTGTTCGATGATTTGCTGCAATTGATCCATGACGATTTCCTAGAACAAAGTTGGTAGACGTTAGTCGTTAGCTGTCAGTTGGTGTTGTCCGCTATGCGGGTTGTGCTTTAACTGGCGACTAACGTCTAACGACTGAAGTTAACTATTCTCAGCGCCGCCTCCACCGTCTCTTCCGTATTCGCGACCAGCGCGAGGCGCACGAAGTTCTGGCCGGGGTTCACGCCCTGCGCGGTGCGCGCGAGGTAGCTGCCCGGCAGCACGGTCACATTATAGTCGCGATAGAGTTGTTGCGCGAAGGCGGTGTCGGCGATCGGCGTGCGCACCCACAGGTAAAAGCCGGCATCCGGCATGGCGACCGGCAGCGCCGGCTTGAGTATCTCCAGCACCCTGTCGAATTTTTCCGCGTACAGGCGGCGGTTTTCCGCGACATGCGCCTCGTCGTTCCATGCGGCGATACTCGCGGCCTGGATCGCCGGGTTCATCGCCGAGCCGTGGTAGGTGCGGTATAGCGTGAATTTCGCGATCACCGCCGCGTCGCCCGCGACGAAGCCGGAGCGCATCCCCGGCACGTTGGAGCGCTTCGACAGGCTGGAGAACACCACGAGGTTGCGGTAGTCGTTGCGCCCGAGTTGCTGCGCGGCCTGAAGCGCGCCGAGCGGCGGTTCATCAAAATAGATTTCCGAATAGCACTCATCCGAGGCGATCACGAAGCCGTAGCGGTCCGACATCTCGAACAGGGTCTGCCATTCGGTGAGCGGCATCACGCGCCCGGTCGGGTTGCCCGGCGAGCAGACGTAGATCAGTTGCGTGCGCTGCCAGACTTCTTCCGGTAGTTGCGCGAAGTTCAGCGCATAGTTGTCTTCGGGCAGGGTGTTGAGGAAATAGGGTGTTGCACCCGCCAGCAATGCTGCGCCCTCGTAGATCTGGTAGAACGGGTTGGGGCAGACCACCACCGGGTCGTTTTTGCTGCGGTCGATCATCGTCTGGGCGAAGGCGAACAAGGCCTCGCGGCTGCCGTTCACCGGCAGGACCTGGGTCTTTGCATCGGGTGCCGGAATGCCGTAGCGCGCCGCCAGCCAGTTCGCGATGGCATGGCGCAGCGCGTCGCTGCCTGCAGTTGTGGGATAATTCGCCAGCCCGTCGAGGTTGGCGGTCAGCGCATCCTTGATGAACTGCGGCGTGGCATGTTTCGGTTCGCCGATGGACAGGCTGATCGCGCGGTAGTCCGGATTCGGCTGAACTTCGCGGAACAGCGCGGCGAGTTTCTGGAACGGATAGGGCTGCAGCCGGTTCAGGTCGGGATTCATTTATTGCTGGCCTTGGTGAAATTCATGATGCCGCTGCCGGAATGACGGAATTTGAAGTCTTTCAATTATAAAGGCGTAACGAGTGCCATCAAAACAAAATCTACTGCCGGTTGCAGGCGTGCTGAGCGGCTCGCTGGTGTGGGGGCTGGTCTGGTACCCCTACCGCCTCCTGGAGAATGCCGGCGTGCCCGGTGCGCTGGCGACGCTGCTCACCTATCTGCTTGCGATAGTGTGCGGCGCGTTCATGCTGCCGCGCGTGTGGCGCGAGCTGCGCCTGCCCGGGAAGAACGGGGCAGGGTTGTGGGTGCTGCTGCTCGCGTTGAGCGTGGGCTGGACGAATCTCGGCTATGTGCTGGCGGTGCTGCACGGCGAAGTGATGCGCGTGCTGCTGCTGTTCTACCTCGCGCCGCTCTGGACGATCCTGCTCTCCTACTGGATGCTCGGCGAGCGGCTCAACCATTACGGTTACATCGTCATCGCGCTGTCGCTTGGCGGCGCGTTCGTCATGCTGTGGGAGCCGCAGTCCGGCCTGCCGCTGCCGGCCAACACGGCAGAGTGGCTCGGCCTCTCGGCGGGCATGGCCTTCGCCTTGTCCAACGTCGTGTCGCGGCGCGCCACGCACCTCAGCGTCGAGGCGAAATCCTGCAGCGTGTGGCTCGGCACGGCGCTGCTGACCGCGCCGCTGCTGTGGTGGCAGGGCGGCTTCCAGGAGCGCCTGCTGGCGATCGACGCGCAGGGCTGGCTGCTGCTCGCGCTGCTCGGCGCCGTGCTGTGCGCCGTCAGCTTCACCGTGCAATACGGCATCACCCACATGCCGGCCAACCGCGCCATCGTTCTGTTCCTCTCCGAACTGGTGGTCGCCGCCGTAGCGTCGTACTTCCTTGCCGGCGAGGCGATGGAGCTGCGCGACTGGATCGGCGCGACGCTCATCGTCTCGGCCAGCCTGCTGTCGGGCAGGCTGTGCGCAGAATCGAAGTAGGGGGCTTGCGGGCTGTCGATGCCTTGAAAGGCGAGCAGGGAAGGTGTTTCAGGCCAGGAATTTTTCGGAAATTTCTTCGTAGTACGCCTGCTCGCTTTCGGGATGAATCCCGAGTTCTGCCAGCACATCGTCGCGTATCTTCCACCAGAGCTGATGGTCGGTGCGGCCGATGCGGTGGTAGAAATGGATCGCCAGCTGCAATATCGCCACCAGGGTGCGCACCGCACCGAGCTCCTCGTGCGGCATCTCGTGGTGGTACAGGATCGCCTTGCAGATGAAGTCCGGCAGCTTCCAGTGGTGCGCCACCAGATAGCCGATGCTGCAATGGTCGGCATTGAAATGCGCATCTTCCTCGCTGAGGCTCGGCCAGCAGGTGGCCTTGTCCAGGCGCAGCTTACCGCAGTAATCGGGAAAGCGCTGCATCAGCACCGGCACGCCGCACTCGTGGAAAATCCCCGCCATGTAAGCCTGCTCGGGAAAGATGTTGCACACCGAGACGCGGTCCGCCGCGATCAGCGCCGCAATCTGCGCCACTTCCTGCGAGCGTGTCCAGAAGATGTCGAAGGATTTGCGCGTCGTGCCGGAGATGCTGGTGGAAAGCGCGACGGCCTGCACCAGGTTGCAGGTCTGCTTGATGCCGATCGTCATCAGCACCTGCTCGATTGAGTCGAATTTCTTGCCGTTGCTGAATGCCGGCGAGCGCGCCGCCTTGAACAGCATGGCGGTAATGCCCGGGTCGCTGGAGATGATGCGCGCCAGATCGCCCATGCTGTAGTTGTCCGAGGCGAGCTTCTTCTGCAGATCGAGCAGAACCTTGGGTTGCGGCGGAAGCTTGATGCCCTTGGCTACAAGTTCCTTTATGGCTTTTTCGGCATCGACTTGCATGGTTCCTGACCAGTAATGCTTTTATTCGTAGGGCCATTATACCGGTCAATGAGGGTAAGGGCAGGCTCGCTTCCGGTGCTCATCAGGGGGCGCTGATTGATGGAGAATAATCGAGCCTGACCCCTTTATTCAGGCTGCTACCTGCGGCCAATCGCTTGCATGTTGATTCGGCATTCAAGAAGGAATGCGAAGCTGATCCTGGTTAACATTTTTGCAAGCTTGGTAAAGGGTGTCCACCTATTTCACAAGGTAGAGATGTAACCCACTCATCAAACCCCACATCTCTATCAAAAGTTAGAGGAATTCTTAGGGCTTTTTCATTTTCGTCATAAAGCAATGAGATGCCAGGAGCGTTTTGTGCAGAATTTCTTGAAATCAGACTAACGCCTTTTTCATATTTTCCGCAGTAATAAGAATAGGAACTGATATTGCTGCGATGCATTTTTTTCGTGCCTAAAATGGTTGTAACCTCAACCGCATCAGGCAATAGAGTTACCTTGTAGCCGATGGATACAATGATTAATTGGTATAGAGAAAAAATAACCACGATAAAACCGAATATCATTCCCCAAGACTTGTAACTGTCCGGGTGTTGTATGAGTGCTTGTGCAAATACTCCAAAAAATATGAAGCAAATCGCCCAACATAAAAATTGCTGACTTCCTCTCGGTTTGTAAACTCTCGGGTATGTCATTTTGAATATTTTCGGGAGAGGCCTAACGTGGAGCTAAGGGGCCGCGCGCTTTTGCGCGGTCCCGCTTGAGTGCAGGGTTAGATTTCGCAGTTGCCTATACGACTGAATTGCCATGAAGAATGAGGCACAGGCGAGGAGAAATGGAATAGCTGCAGCGCCTTTATTTCCAAGGGCGAGACAAGCGGGGACGATAACAAGGGCAACTTTGGAACCAGAAAAATCGCAACCGATGGATGTAAAGACCCGGAACGAAAGCCAATAGGAGAGGATAGCAACCGTCAAAAAAAGAAGGATAGGCGCGACTCGCTTTTGTTGAAGCCGCTGTTTTCTGAGTTTGCTTGTTCGCTTGTCCATTCCGTTTCCGTAAGATGGTAGGCAGAGAAATCTAACGTAAAGTAGACACCCTAAAATTCACCGACAAAGGCGAGCCGCTCACTTGCCTTTCTCCATCCTGCGCTCCCGCATGTGCAGCTTCAGTTCCTCCCTGATTTCGCGCAGCTTGGCCTTCATGATCGCCTCGTTTTTGCTGCCGATGCGCATGAGGATGCGCTGGCCGATGGAGCGGGCTTCGAGGTCGGGGTCGGCGTACTTGTAGTAAACGCTGGGCTGGATCAGCGCGACCGGCTCCTTGATGTTTGGCGCGGCGAGCAGGTCGTCGATGGCGACGATGAGGCGGTCGTTGAAGTATTTCTTCGGGTAGCCCAGCTCCTCGTAGGCCTCCTGGAACAGAGGGTAGAGGCGCACATACAGCCCGACCAGTTTCTTCGCGTCGATCGCCTCGGCGACCTTCATGTAGGGCGCGTAGCGCGCCGCGTTCTTCGGGCTGATGGTCAGGCCGTTTTCCTTGCCCTCGGTAACGAGCCAGCCTTCCGCGCGCTCGATGGGCATCACGTTCATCGGTGCGCGCCTCTGCGGCAGGTTGTCGATGGTGGCGACGATGTTGCGGATGATGCGGTCGGTGCGGAAGACCTTCATCAGCGACTTGTTGCCGACCAGCCCGGCGAGGGCGTCGAGCACGAACTTGTCGCTCTCGCCGAGTGTGGGCAGCGGGGGCGGTACGGGAGGCGCCTCGATCACCTGGCGCACTTCTGGCTTGGGCGGCGGGGGAGGCGGTGCCTGCACCTGCATCGGCGGGGGCGGGGGAGGTGGGGCGGGCTTGAAGAGGAAATAGGCGGCGATGCCGCCGACGATGACGACTGCCGCAACAATAATGGCAACTGCGGTGTTCTTTTTCATGGTTCAGCCTCCTCGTTGAGTTACGGAGCCTTCGGGAATTCCGGCCCGTCATTCCGGCGAAGGCCGGAATCCAGTGTCCTGGTTGCGGTACAACCTGAAGGTTGTGCCTTTACTGAAATTTCATTTTCGATAAGCTGGACACCGGCCTTCGCCGGTGCGACGAATCCATAAGGCCTGTTATGCCACCGTCACTTCCTTCGATGCATACACATCCTGGATCGCATTCAATAGTGTCACGCCGTCCTGCATCGGCTTCTGGAACGCCTTGCGCCCCGAAATCAGTCCCATGCCGCCCGCGCGCTTGTTGATGACCGCGGTGCGCACCGCTTGCTGCAGGTCGTTCTTGCCCGACTCGCCGCCGGAGTTGATCAGGCCGGCGCGCCCCATGTAGCAGTTCGCGACCTGGTAGCGCACCAGGTCGATCGGGTGGTCGGTGGTCAGTTCGCTGTACACCTTGGGGCTGGTCTTGCCGAACTTGATCGCGTTGTAGCCGCCGTTGTTCTCGGCCATCTTCTGCTTGATGATGTCGGCGTTGATCGTCACGCCGAGGTGGTTGGCCTGGCCGGTGAGATCGGCGGCGACATGGTAATCCTTGTCGGCGGTCTTGAACGCCGGGTTGCGCAGGTAGGCCCAGAGGATCGTCGCCATGCCGAGCTCGTGCGCGCGCTCGAAGGCATCGGAGATTTCCTGGATCTGGCGGCGTGATTCGGGTGAGCCGTAGAAAATCGTCGCGCCGACCGCCACCGCGCCCATGTCGAAGGCCTGCTCGACGCTCGCGAACAGCGTCTGGTCGAACTCGTTGGGGTAGGTGAGCAGTTCGTTGTGGTTGATCTTCACGATGAACGGAATCTTGTGCGCGTATTTGCGCGCGACCGAGCCGAGCACGCCGAGCGTCGAGGCCACGCCGTTGCAGCCGCCCTCGATGGCGAGTTTGACGATGTTCTCGGGGTCGAAATAGATCGGGTTGGGCGCGAACGACGCGCCGCCGGAATGTTCCACGCCCTGATCCACCGGCAGCAGCGACAGGTAGCCGGTGTTCGCGAGCCGCCCGGTGCCGTAGAGCGCCTGCAGGCTGCGCAGCACACCGGGCTTGCGGTCCTTCATCGCGACCACGCGGTCCACGTAATCCGGCCCCGGCAGGTGCAGCGCTTCCTTCCTGATGCCGGTGCAGCGATAGCCCAGCAAATGCTCTGCTTCTTCACCCAGTAATTGCACGATGTTCGTCATGGTCTCGCTCCTTATGGTGGGACACTTCTCGGAGAAACACTGGAAAGCTCGCCCGGCTATCTTACTCCTCTGTGTATAATTTTGCGCATTTCAAACACCAGTCACGGACAGCATGACCACCCCAATCAAACCGCTCATCTTCGGCACCCCGCTCACCCCTTCCGCGATCCGCGTCATGCTGCTCGGCAGCGGCGAGCTCGGCAAGGAAGTCATCATCGCGCTGCAGCGCCTCGGCGTGGAGGCCATCGCCGTGGATCGCTACGCCGATTCGCCCGGCCAGCAGGTGGCGCACCATGCGCGCGTCATCAACATGATGGACGGGGCGCAACTGCGCGCGCTGATCGAAAAGGAGAAGCCGCACCTCGTCGTGCCGGAGATCGAGGCGATCGCCACCGACACACTGGTCGAGATCGAGCGCGAAGGGCTGGCGCGCGTCATCCCGACCGCGCGCGCCGCCAGGCTCACGATGAACCGCGAGGGCATCCGCCGCCTCGTCGCCGAGACCTTGAAGCTGCCGGTCTCACCTTATCGTTTTGCTAACAGCCTGGAGGAGCTGCGCGCCGCGATCGCGGAGATCGGCTACCCGTGTTTCGTCAAGCCGCTGATGTCGTCCTCTGGCAAGGGGCAGTCGAAAGTGGATAGTGCGGCGGATATCGAGGCCGCGTGGAACTACGCCGCCAGCGGCTCGCGTGTCACGCAGGATCGCGTGATCGTCGAGGGCATGATTGCCTTCGACTACGAGATCACCCAGCTCACGGTGCGCGCGATGGGCAGTAACGGTGAGGTCGAGACGCATTTTTGCGAACCCATCGGGCACTTGCAGGTGCACGGTGATTACGTCGAAAGCTGGCAGCCGCAGGCCATGTCGCCGCTCGCCCTGCAACGCGCGCGCGACATTGCAAAGAAGGTCACCGACGCCCTCGGCGGTCTCGGCATCTTCGGCGTCGAATTATTCATCAAGGGCGACGAGGTCTGGTTCAGCGAAGTCAGCCCGCGCCCGCACGACACCGGCATGGTCACGATGTGCAGCCAGCGCTTCAGCGAGTTCGAACTCCACGCGCGCGCCATCCTCGGCCTGCCGGTGGATGTGAGCCTCAAGGCACCGGGCGCCTCGGCGGTGATCTACGGGCAACTGGAGGAGCAGGGCATCGCCTTCGCGGGCGTGGAAGAAGCCCTGCGCGTGCCGCAATCGGATATCCGTTTGTTCGGCAAGCCGGAATCCTTCGCACGCCGCCGCATGGGCGTGGCGCTGGCGAACGGCAGGGATACCGGCGAGGCGCGGGAGCGCGCGAAGCTCGCGGCGGGAAAGGTGAAGCCGGTCAGGGGAGGCTAAGGTGTGGTGAGGTGTCGAACCACAACGGATGTGGCGCGCACTCCATTCATGCTTCGATACCTCAGCATGAACGGAGTGTATTGTTTTGCGTAACCGTAATTGCTCTGCGCTGCCTGCCTACGGAGCCCCGCCGCAGTCATAGATACCCGCCTTGGTGCGTTCCATTTCTTCCTTCATGCTGTAATGGTGCCCCGCCGCGCCAGCCGCGATGACGGCCGGGCTGGGATGCCCCTCGTATTCCAGCAGTGACTTGATGGCGCCGTTGATATCGTTTATCGGCGGCACTTCGAGCAACGCCAGGCGATCGTAGACGTCCTGGTCAATCGTGACTTGTACTTGGTTTGACATGATAGCCTCCTTGGGAATGTGGATAGACACGAGCAAAGTCTAGTCCGAACATCGGGGCATTTATATAGGGCCTATTACCTACCGTTGAACCGGAAGGCGTAGCCCATCGTAATGAGGTTTTGCCGGGTCGAAGCGCCGGGCAGGCGCTTCCCGTCACGGCGCCGGATTCGGGAAAACCTTATGCACCGCCTCGATCTTCTCCAGCACTTCCGCCGTCAGTGCCACCTCCGCGCTGTCCAGATTTTCCTGCAGCTGCCGCACGCTGGTCGCGCCGAGGATCACGCTGGTGGCGAACCAGCGCGTGCGCGCGTAGGCGAGCGCCATCTGTGCCGGGCTGAGCCCCGCTTCGTTCGCGATGCGCACATATTCCTTCGTGGCGGCAGGCACGTTGGGCTTGTGGTAGCGCTGGCCGAAGCCGGGAAATAAGGTAACGCGCCCTTTTTCCTGCGGATCGGCGAGGTACTTGCCGGTAAGCCAGCCGAACGCCAGCGGGCTGTAGGCGAGCAGGCCGACGTTCGTATGGCGGCAGACTTCGGTGAGGCCGCTCTCGAAGGTGCGGTTCATCAGATGGTAGGCGTTCTGTATTGAAATAATTTTCGGCAGGCCGAGTTGCCCGGCGCAGCGCAGGAATTCCATCACGCCCCACGGCGTCTCGTTGGACAGTCCGATGTGGCGCACCTTGCCGGCCTTGACCAGATCGTCCAGCGCCTGCAACTGCTCGGCGATCGGCACGCTGTCGCGCTCCTGCGCCGCATCGTAACTGGTTGCGCCGAACATCGGTACGTAGCGATCCGGCCAGTGGATTTGATACAAGTCTACGTAGTCGGTCTGCAAACGGCGCAGGCTGCCGTCGATCGCTGCGTTGATCTGCGCGCGGTCGATGCGCGGGCCGCCGCGTATCCACGAAAAACCGCGCGCCGGCCCGGCGATCTTGCTCGCGACGACCAATTGGTCGCGCCGCTGGCGCTTGAGCCAGGTGCCGAGGTAGCTCTCGGTGCGGCCTGCCGTTTCGGCGCGCGGTGCGACGGGGTACATCTCGGCGGTATCGATGAAATTCACGCCATGCGCCACCGCGAGGTCGAGCTGCGCGTGCGCCTCGACCTCGCTGTTCTGCTCGCCGAAGGTCATCGTGCCGAGACTCAATGTCGACACCATCAGGTTGCTGTTGCCAAGTTTGCGGTATTCCATATCCGGTCCGGAAAAATAGTAGGTCGGGTTTCAATCCGACACACCCTGTCAGGCTAAAGCCTGACCTACAACATGGCCGCTACCGAGTGCAGCGCATCCGGCGACAGGCTCGCAAGCGGGATGCGCCGCGCCTCATCGAGATTCGCATAGTGGTTGGAGGTCGCGCGGAAGTAGCTCGGGTCGTAGTGCAGCGTGAGCAGCTCGGCGACCAGCGCGGAAAAGTCGCCGGCGCGGATCAATGCGGCCCAGTTCTCCAGCCGCTTGGCGCCGTGGAAGCGGTGTAGCGCCTGCAGATGCGCGATCAGCGTCTCCGGGCTTTCGGGGTAGTGGCGGTAGTCCTCCAGCAGCCCGGCGACGCGCAGATCGAGCGGCGTCTCCAGCAGCAGGCACTTACCGGCGTGCATCGCGCCGGACAGCGCATCGGGCAGGGTGAGGTTGCCGATCTTGCTGCTCTCCGCCTCCACGTAAACCGGGCGCGCCGGGTCGAGCTGCCGCAGTGCCTGCAGCAACTCGCTGTCGAATTGTTTCTGCGAGGGCTGCGGTTCTCCGGGCAGCCTGCCCAGCACCGAGCCGCGGTGCCGCGCGAGCGCTTCGAGGTCGAGCACCTGCCAGCCATTATTAGCCAGCGCCGCGAGCAGGCGGCTCTTGCCCGAGCCGGTCGGGCCGCAGATCACGTTGAATGCAAACTGCTGCGGCAGGCGGGCGAGTTCATCCAGCACGCCGCGCCGGTAAGTCTTGTAGCCGCCATCGAGCTGGTGTGCCGCCCAGCCGACCTGCGCGAGGATGATGCACATCGCGCCGCTGCGCTGCCCGCCGCGCCAGCAGTAGACCAGCGGGCGCCACGACTTGGGGTGGTCGTGGAAGCGCGTCTGCAGGTGATGCGCGATGTTCTTCGCGACCAGCGCAGCACCCATCTTGCGCGCCTCGAACGGCGACACCTGCTTGTACAGCGTACCGACTTTGACGCGCTCCTCGTCGGACAGCACCGGGCAGTTGATCGCGCCGGGAATGTGATCCTCGGCGAATTCCGCCGGGGTGCGCACGTCGATAATTTCGTCAAATTCGCCGAGCTGTGATAGGTTCGCGGTTCTGAAAAGCATTGTTGAAAGAGGAGTTGATGTGTCTGAAGTGAAATTGACCCAATTGTCGCACGGTGGCGGCTGCGGCTGCAAAATCGCACCGGCGCTGCTGCAGCAGATCCTGGGCGAGGCCAAGCAAAAGCTGCCGTTCGCCGACCTGCTGGTCGGCACCGAGACCAGCGACGATGCGGCGGTGTACCGCCTCAACGACCGGCAGGCGGTCATCGCGACCACCGATTTCTTCATGCCCATCGTCGACGATCCCTTCGACTTCGGCTGCATCGCCGCGACCAACGCGCTCTCCGACGTGTACGCGATGGGCGGCACGCCGATCATGGCGCTGGCCATCGTCGGCATGCCGGTCAACAAGCTGCCGGTCGAGGCGATCCGCGCGATCCTGCGGGGCGGCGAGGCTGTCTGCGAGGAGGCTGGCATCCCACTCGCGGGCGGGCATTCCATCGATACCCCTGAGCCGATCTACGGGCTGGTGGCCATCGGCATCGTGCATCCCGAGAGGCTCAAGAAAAACAGCGGTGCGCGGGCGGGCGATGTGCTGATCCTCGGCAAGGGGCTGGGTGTAGGTGTGCTCGCTGCTGCGCTGAAGAAGGGCGCGCTGTCCGCCGAGGGCTATGCGCAACTGATCGCCATCACCACCCAGCTCAACACGGTGGGCAGCACGCTGTCCGAATCGGACGGCGTGCACGCGCTGACCGACGTGACCGGCTTCGGCCTGCTCGGCCACCTGCTGGAAATATGCCGCGGCTCCGGGCTGGGCGCGGAGCTGAAGTTCGACCGGGTGCCGGTGCTCCCCGAGGCGCTCCCGCTCGCGCAGCAGGGTATCGGCCCCGGCGCGATCGAGCGCAACCTCGCGAGCTACGGGCATGAAGTGGACTTCGCGCCGCACCTGGAGGAATGGCAGCGCCGCCTGCTCGCCGACGCGCAGACCAGCGGCGGGCTGCTGGTGAGCGTCGCGCCGGAGGCGGCGGACGGGGTGCTGGACTGCTTCAGGAGCGCCGGGTTCGCGCATGCGGCGGTGATCGGCGAGATGCTGCAGGGTGCGCCGAAGGTAACGGTAATTTAGAAGCTGTCTGAAAATTGCAGCGTCGGCCGCAATGATATGATGCGCGGCGTTTGCAGCGTAAACACAAGACAATGAACCTCCTCAAAGCCCTCGCCACCGTCAGCAGCCTGACCCTGCTTTCGCGCATCCTCGCCTTCGTGCGCGACGTGCTGATCGCGCGGGTGTTCGGCGCGGGGGCGGCGACCGATGCGTTCTTCGTCGCCTTCAAGCTGCCCAACCTGCTGCGCCGCCTGTTCGCCGAGGGCGCGTTCTCGCAGGCCTTCGTGCCGATCTTCGGCGAATACCGGAACCGGCGCGGGCACGACGAGACCAAGCTGCTCGTCGATCACGTCACCACGATGCTGGCGCTGATCCTGTTCGTGGTCACGCTGATCGGCATCGTCGCCGCACCCATCCTCGTCTACATCAGCGCGCCGGGTTTTGCGGCGGATGCGGGGAAGTTCGAGCTCACCGTGCGATTGCTGCAAATCACCTCGCCGTACATCTTCTTCATCTCGCTGGTCTCGGTCGCGGCGGGCATCCTCAACACCTACAACAAATTCTGGGTGCCGGCCTTCGCGCCCATCCTGCTCAACGTCTGCTTCATCGGCGGCGCGCTGTGGCTCGCGCCTTATTTCGATCCGCCGATCCTGGCACTGGCCTGGGCGGTGTTCGTCGCGGGCATCGTGCAACTCGTGTTCCAGTTGCCGTTCCTGAAGAAGATCGGAATGTTGCCGAGCATCCGCCTCAACCTCAAGGATGAAGGCATGTGGCGCGTCATCAAACAGATGGGGCCGGCGGTGTTCGGCGTGTCCATCGCGCAGATCAGCCTGATTATCAACACCATCTTCGCCTCGTTCCTCGTCGCGGGCAGCGTGTCCTGGCTGTATTACGCCGACCGGCTGATGGAATTTCCCAATGGCCTGCTCGGCGTGGCGCTCGGCACCATCCTGCTGCCCTCTTTATCCAAATGCCACTCCAGCAACGACACGGTCGAATACTCGAGGCTGCTCGATTGGGGTCTGCGCCTGACCATCATGCTCACGCTGCCCGCCGCGCTGGCGCTAGGCATGATCGCCGTGCCGCTCTTGGCGACCTTTTTCCAGCACGGCGTATTTTCCGCGCACGACGTGCTGATGACGCGCAACGCGCTGGTCGGCTACAGCATCGGGCTGGTCGGTATGATCCTGGTGAAAATTCTCGCCCCCGGTTTCTACGCGCGGCAGGACATCAGGACGCCGGTGAAGATCGGCATCGCCACGCTGGTCGCGACGCAACTGATGAACCTCGCCTTCATCGGCTGGCTGCAGCACGCCGGCCTCGCGCTCGCCATCGGGCTCGGCGCATGCTTTAACTCCGCGATCCTGTTCCACCTGTTGCGCAAGCGTGGCATCTACCGGCCCGAGCCGGGCTGGGCGAAATTCTTCGCCAAGGTGTGCGTCGCGCTGCTCGCGCTCGGCCTCGTGCTGTGGTTCGGCATGGGCGCAGAGCAAAGCTGGCTGACCCGCACCGGCTGGCCGCGCATCCTGCACCTGGCCGCGCTGGTCGCGGGTGGTGTGGCGGTGTATTTCGTGGTGCTCGCCGCGCTGGGGTTCCGCCCGAGGGATTTTTCCAAGCGGGCGGTGAGTTGAACTGCCGCTTCTGCGGCTTGCCCTCGATTGTGGCGGGTAAAATAATTTGAAGCCGATCCTTTATAATCGGAAATGCGCAATTTCAAGGCCCAGATAATCGACTCTGGAGCTAGCCAGAACCCATTCCTCGCGATGGCTGAGGCTGGCGTTCAACCTGAAGAAATCAAGCAATTTGTCATCGACACATTGCTTCCATACTTTGAAAACCGCGATATCCTCGAAGAGTTTGCGATCGATGTATTAGCGCCGGAAGTTGTGAATATCTACAAGACAAAACAGAACCCAACCATCGAAGCTGGGTTTCACTTTGTGTTGCAACTTTATAGGCGCGCCAAGCTTTCTGATGGAAATGCATCACTGAATGCTTGTGCAGACGCCGAAGGCGATATTTCAGCAGGCCTTGCCCACTATTGGAGTTGCATGTATCTGGAGCAAGAAAAAGCCGAGCTTGAAATTCACGAATTTGCCTTTGAATGCTTTAGGCTTATGGGTACGCTGATCGAAGCATGCATTCAGCCTTTCCTTCGCGATCTATTGCGCCAAGCAAGAATTGTTCGGGGAAAGAATCCCACCCTACCAACTAATATGTCACTAGGAAATCTGGTAGGAGAGCTGTTTGATACGCTCGGTTTTCCAGAATTGATGGCCCCGTCTCCGTGGGGAATACGGCTTAACCAATGGCGAAACATTGCGCAGCATCACAGAACACGAGTTGAAGCTGACCGTATTGTTGGTACGTATGGGGAACATCCAAACGAACAAGAAGTGTCTCTGTCGCGCAGCGAGTTGATGGAGGCTCTCAGGGCCATTGCGGCAATTTTCAACGCTATTAAGCTAGCTCGAACGATCTACTTCATTGACAACCTCCGGCAGTTGAAGCCGTTACTCCGTGAAACAAATCTTCGAGAGGATGCTCGCCTCCTATCCATTGTTACTGCGATCTCCTCGCAGGGCTTCCGTGTTTCGAACATTCACCTCTCGGATTCCGAAGCCACACTAGAACTAGTCGACCTGCAAAGTCCTTCGGAGCAGCGGGTCATACATGCCAGTCAATTTCTTTTGCCCCTGTGGGCGGAAACAGAGCGCGCAAGCCTAAAGGTTGTATATAGCAATCAAGCTGGCGACTACGTTGTCGAGTTCGAAACAACCGGCGAAGCATGCTCATTGCTGGACAGTGAAGAGGCTACCGTTGAGCAGTACCTTCAACAGGTTTCATTTAAGCGACGTCCCACATGATAGAGCTGTTCAAGAATTAAAGGGGTTAGCTCAGCTTCACCTTTTATCTAGCCGCTCAGCGCTAGATGCGTTCCACCAGTTTCTCTACCTGCTGGGCGGTGGCGTCCCATATCCCCGTCGGCCCGGCCTTTATGATCTCATCCCCCTGCCAGTTTTCGAGATGCTTAAGCATGGTTTCCTCGACCCAACCGGCGAACTTGTCGCGTTCCTCCTTCAGTTTTTTCAGTTGCGTGCTGGCTACAAAGGCAGCCTATGCTGCTTGCCGCAATTCGTAATCCGCAATCAACACATCGGCGGGCAAGTCCAAGCCTTCGGACAGCCGCCGGATCATGGCAAGGGTGAGCGGGCGGGTGCGGTTTAATACCTCGGCCACGCGGCCACGGGTGCCGATGTAGGGCTCCAAATCCTTGCGCGTCAGGCCGCGCGTTTCTATCACGTAGTTCAAAAAATCGATGGGGTCGGGTGCGGGGATGGGGTGATGCCTGGCTTCGTATTTCTCCACCAGCATTGCCAGTACTTCGACTTTGTCCGCTTGCGGTGTGCCCTCCGGCGCATCGAACAGCACTTCGATTTCGCGCAGGGCTGCCTTGTATTCGGTTCTGGTTTTGATCGGTTTAAGTTCCATTTCTATACCCTTTCCGCGTTGATCGCGTCGTATTCGGCGTGGGTTCCAACGAAGCGTATGTACATCATGCGCCGGTTGTAATGCACGGCAACTACCAGGCGAAAATCATTGCCCTTGATGTTGAACACCACGCGGTTGCTTCCCACGAAACTGGCATTGCGGTGCGCCGCCTTGATTGCCGCCGGGTTTTTCCAGTCTGCCCGGCTGGCGTCGACAAACCACGCGCGCAGCGGCGTTTCCGCTTGCGGATGCTTGTTCCAGAATTCACGCAGGGTGCTCACGGCTATTACTCGCATGATGCCACTCTAGCATGCTCCCATTGTGGGTGCAATGATGCCGAGGCTATCGGGCGGTTGGCGGATGTCCGCGGATAAAAGCCTGTTATGTGCTGTGTGAGGATGAGGCGTTGCCATGAGCCTGGCAGGGCGCAACAAGCAACGCGCATGGCTTGGGCATCAATCAACCCATGTGGCGCAATACGCTTCCGCTATGGTGCTAGCGCTTTTCCGCGCGCAGCAGCGCATGCACGATCTCGCACACCATGGCCTTGTGTTTTGGCGTCAGGCGCTGGAAATCTTCCGGCAGGGAGGCGATGGCTTCTTCACCATAGGTGGCCCGCTCCTCCTCTACCTTGAATGTGGTCATATTCTTTTCGCCTTCTCCGTAGTGCAGCCAGTGGGGCGAGGCCTTCAGCCATTTTGCGAGGGCGCGGATTTTGTCCCCTGCGGGAATCGCCTCCCCGTTGAGCCACTTGCGCACGGCCTGGGCCGTGACCGGCTTGCCCAGATAACGCCGGTTGAATTCGTAAGCCACATGCGTGGGGCTGGCCGTGCCGATCCCAGCATCGTTCAGCAGGCGCGTCAGCCGCTTGCCGAAGGATTCTTTTTCGTTCATCAAAGTCATGTTTCAAAGCTATCACTTGGCAGGTAACTACCGGTTGCTTTGTGTGGTAACTGGTAGTAGATTGCGTGGGTGATCGGGCGTAATGGGTATTCACCGTGGACATTTGCTTTCCGCAGAATGAAGTGCATCGCATTTTCCGGCTAACTGGGACGCCGCTCGGAAAGGGCGGGTTTTCATGGAGCGCAAAATGGGCAGGCATGCATTCAAACTTTCGATAGAAGGCGACATGACGATTCCCCTGGTGGAGGAACTGGAGGAGGCGATCCTGCCTGTCATCGGGAAGTGCCGGCAAATCGAGATCGATCTCTCGCAAGTCTCGGAAATCGATCGGGCAGGGCTGTTGCTGATGGTGGTCCTCAAACTGGAAGCATTTACGCAAAATGTAGGTTTGTATTTTACTGGGCATAGCGAGCCTGTCATGGAAATGCTTGATTTGTGCGATTTGGGGAGGTTGCTCGATGCGCCTGCCGTGGCGGGGTTTGCCAGGCGTGGATTGATGTCTCACCGAATGGGCAGTGCGCGTTGACCTCGCGATCGTCGCACGCGAAGAGATTCAGGGAACCTTCTCAGCGCTCGATGCGCTCCACCAGCCTTTCCACCTGCTGGGCGACGGCGTCCCAGATGCCCATCGGCCCTGCGCTGCTGATGCTGTCCTCACGCCAGTTTTCGAGCGGTCTCTTGCGGGTTTCATCGAGCCAGGCGGCGAGCCGGTCGCGCTCCTCCATCAGTTTCTCCAGTTCCGCGCTGATGTCGGCCTCTCCGGGAGTGTGATTCAGCCTCTTCTCGGCCTGGGCCAGCAGCTCATCGACATGCCGCAGGCGCAGGTCGTATTCGCTGATGCGTTGCTCCGCCAGCAAGCGGTAGATGTCTCTCATTTGCGCCTCCGGTATCGGTGTGTCCGGAAGCATTATTTGTGCGGGGCCATCCCGCACAATGGGGGGGAAGTATGCAGTGGGCTACTTGTCGTTCAGCAACCCCTGCATCGCCGCGACCGGTTTGACCTGCGGGAAATACACCTGCTTATAGAAGTTGCCGAGGTTGCTCGACCACGGCATGCCGTCGCTGCGCCCGATCTGTTTCCAGTAGTCCATGAGGGCGGTGTCGTAGGCGTCGATGGCGGCCGGGTAGCCGGAGGCGTCGTAGTGCTCGTCGTGGCGGAAGGTCTTGATGTCCATGCGTGGCTTCGGTAGCACGTCATCCCTGATATGGCCGATGCACAGGCCGACCAGCGGGAAGGTGAGCGGCGGCAGGCCGAGCAGGTCTATTATGCCATGCGGGTTGCGGCGGATGCCGCCGATCGGGACGATGCCGAGGCCGAGCGATTCGGCGGCGGTGATCAACGTGCCGAGGACGATGCCCGCATCAGTCGCGGCGACGCCGAAGCCTTCCATACTTTCGTGGATGATCTGCGCCTGTCCCGCCTTGCGCGTACCGAGGTCGGTCTTGTGGAAGTCGATCGCGATGACGATGAACACCGGCGCCTGCGCGATCCACGGCTGTCCGCCGGCAAGTTCGGCGATGCGCGCGCGCTTTTCCGCGTCGCGCACCACGACCAGCGAAATCTCCTGCGCGTTCATCGAGGTCGGTGCGCGGTGTGCGGCGGCGACGATTTCATTGAGCATTTCATCGCTGACCGGGTCGGGTCTATAGCTGCGGATGCTGCGGTGGGATTGCTGGATGCGCAGGGTCTCGTTCATGGTTTTCTCCTGATTTTCATGGTGGATGCCGCTCTTGATGATGGAAATATATCCCCGTAGGAGCGCAGCTTGCTGCGCGAAAATTCACTTGTCACAGAGTACGATCGCCCGATGAATCGGGCTCCTACGGGGCAACGGAACATGATTTCACGTTAAGGGTTGACGTGCATGGCCTTCGCCACCGCCTCGTGGGTCAGGTGCGGGGCGAACAGCTCGATAAAGTCGTAGGTATAGCCGCGCAGGTATTCGTTCTTGCGGATCGCGATGCGCGTGGTGTTGGGCTTGAACAGGTGCTTGGCGCCGATCATGCGCAGGTGCCGGTCGCGCTCCGGGACGAAGGCGATCTCGGCGAGGATGCCGATACCCAGCCCGAGTTCCACGTAGGTTTTGATCACGTCGGCGTCGATGGCGGTGAGCGCGATGTTCGGCGTTATGTTCGCCTTCTCGAAGGCCTCGTTGATCTTGCCGCGTCCGCTGAAGGCGAAGTCGTAGGTGACGATGGGGTATTGCGCGATTTTCGCCAGCGTCAGCCGCTTCTCTTCCAGCAGCGGATGCCTGGGCGGCACGACCACGCAGTGGTGCCATTCGTAGCACGGCAATGTAACGAGGTCGTCATACAGCGACAGGCTTTCGGTGGCGATCGCGACATCGGCCTCGCCGTTCAGCACCTGCTCGGCGATCTGCGTCGGGTTGCCCTGATGCAGGCCGAGCTTCACTTTCGGGTAGCGTTTGATGAATTGCTTGACCACGGGCGGCAGGATGTAGCGCGCCTGGGTGTGCGTGGTGGCGATAGTCAGGTGGCCGCTGTCCTGCGCGTGGAATTCCTGCCCGACCTGGCGGAGGTTTTCCGCGTCGTGCAGCATGCGCCGGGCGATGTCGAGGATGGCCTGGCCGGGCTCGGTGATCGCGACGACGCGCTTGCCGTTGCGCACGAAGATGTCGATACCCAGCTCCTGCTCCAGTTGCCTGATCTGCTTGCTGATGTTGGGCTGTGAGGTGTACAGCACATCGGCGGCATCGGAAATCTTCAGGCCGCGCCGCACGATCTCGTTGAAGTAGCGCAGTTGCTGTAAATTCATGGCGGCGTTCCTATATAACCAATAGTTATGTAATGTTAACAGAAAACCATTTGGGAATATAATCCCGCGTGGCTAGAATGCGCTCCTGAATTTTACGGGTGGTTTGCATGGACTGGATGTACACACTGTCAGGCTTTCTGGTCGGGCTGATCGTCGGCATCACCGGCGTGGGCGGCGGGTCGCTGATGACGCCGCTGCTGGTGCTGTTCTTCGGCGTGTCGCCGGCCACGGCGGTGGGGACGGACCTGCTGTATGCCTCGCTGACCAAGACGGTGGGCGGCTGGGTGCACGGGCGGCGCGGCACGGTGGACTGGAAGGTGTTCGGCCTGCTCGCGATGGGCAGCCTGCCGGCCGCCGTGATCACGATCGCGCTGCTGAAGTACCTCGCGCTGGACGAAAAATCCCTGCGCAGCTTGGTGACCGGCGTGCTGAGCGTGGCGCTGCTGGCGACTGCGGCGGCGTTGCTGCTGAAGGATCAGATCAAGAAGCTCGCGCGGCGCAGGGACGGCACGGTGTACGAGCTGCACCACCGCTACCTGCCGGCCGCGACGATCGCGACCGGCGCAGTTGTCGGCGCGCTGGTGACGGTCTCCTCCATCGGCGCGGGCGTGCTGGGCACGGTCGCCCTGCTGTTCCTCTATCCGCGCATGCCGGCGGTGAAGGTGGTGGGCACGGACATCGTCCATGCCGTGCCGCTGACCGCGCTGGCCGGGATGGGGCACATGGCGCTGGGCACGGTGGACCTGGTGCTGCTGGGCAGCCTGCTGCTGGGCTCGCTGCCCGGCATCTGGATCGGCAGCCACCTGAGCGCGAAGGTTCCGGAGCATGTGCTGCGCCCGGTGCTGGCGAGTATGCTTTTAATCATTGGCATCAAGATGGTGATGTACTAATTAATTTCTATCGCCATGTATAACTTTAAGGAAATTTCGATGAGCGTGAACACACAGGATTTGTCCGACCAGGCGGAAATCGACCGCTTCGAGCAGACCATCCAGGCCTTTAACGCCGGGACTCTGGATCTCGATCGCATGACGGCGGTGCGCCTGCAGCATGGCGTATACGGCCAGCGCCAGCACGGCGTGCACATGTTCCGCATCAAGGTGCCCGGCGGGCGCATGACGCCGGACCAGCTGGATGCGGTCGCGGATGTCGCCGCAGACTACTCGCAGAAAGACATTGCGCATATCACCACGCGCCACTCGCTGCAGATCCATTTCATCCCGCTCGACAGCACGCCCGCCGCGATGCGCCGCATCGCCGAGGTCGGCATGACCACGCGCGAGGCGTGCAGCAACACGGTGCGCAACATGACGGCCTGCGGCCTGTCCGGCGTGTGCCCGCGCGAGCGCGTCGATGTGACGAAGCATCTCGACTTTGCGGTGGTGCATTTCCTGCGCAACCCGCTCAACCAGCAGTTGCCGCGCAAATTCAAGTTCAGCTTCTCGGCCTGCGAGGCGGATTGCGCGCAGGCGATGCTGCACGACTGCGGCGTGGTGGCGATCGAGAAGGACGGTCAACACGGCTTCATGGTCAAGGCGGGCGGCGGCCTCGGGCACAAGCCGCGCGAGGCGATCGTGGTCGAGGAATTCATTCCCGAGCGCGAGCTGCTGTTCTCGCTGGAGGCGCTGGTAGCGCTGCACAACCGCTATTCCGACCGCACCAAGCGCGCCAAGTCGCGCATCAAGTTTCTCGTCGAACGCTTCGGTGAGCAGGGCTTCGTGGAGAAATACCGCGAGGAGTTCGAGCGCACCAGGGAGGCGCTCGCCGCGCAGGCCTGGCCGCAGGGCGAATGGCGCGCGCCGACCGCTGGCGAAATCCCCGGCCCCGGCGCGCCGCGCAGGCTGTTCCCGCAGCATCAGGCTGGTTTATCTGTGCTGCCGGTCGCGGTGCCGAACGGCGACCTGAATGTGGCGCAGTTGCGCGGGCTCGCCGCGCTGTTGCGCGCGCAGGGGCTGGACGAAATCCGCACCACGCAGGACCAGAACCTCTCCATCTTCAACGTGCCTCAGTCCAGCGTGGCCGTACTGCGCAGCGGCCTGGCCGAACTCGGCCTGCGCGAGCCGGCCGCCGGGGACAACGTCGTGGCGTGCCCCGGCACCTCGACCTGCCGCCTCGGCATCACCGCCAGCCCGGTAATCGCGCCGCAACTGTCCGGCGGCAAGGCCGACCTGCGCATCCGCGTGTCGGGCTGCCACAACGGCTGCGCGCAGCCGGAAACCGGCGACATCGGCATCTACGGCGAAGGCAAGCGCATGCACGGCAAACTGGTGCCGCATTACCAGATGTACTTCGCGGGCAGCGGCATGCAGAACGGTGCGCTGGCCGTGAAGGGCCTCGCATTGCCGGTGGCGCGCATCAAGCAGGGCATAGAGCGCGTACAGGCGGCGCACCTCGCCAGCGGCGAGGCGAGCTTCTTCGCCTGGGCGCGCGCGCAGGCACCGGATTATTTCGCGCAGCTGCTGGCCGACCTCGCCGAGGTGAAGGCCGAGGATTTGCAGTCGGTGATGCGCGATTACGGCGAGGCCGGCGACTTCCGCGTGCTGAACATGGGTGGCGGCGAATGCGCGGGCGTGTCGCAGGTGCTGATCGGTGCGAATTTCTTCGAGGCGGCGCACGAGCGCGAATACCGCAACGCACTGGTGTTCCAGCGCAAATACGACGAGGCGGCGCACTGCAACGAGGCGATCCTGCGCCTGCTCGGCTCGGGCATCGTGCAGTTGCTGGAGGGAGCGCATGACGGCGACCTCGAACAGCTCGCCGCACAACTGCGCGAGCTCACGCCCGGCGCACTCGCCGAGGAATTCGCGCAGGCGGCGGGCAGCCTCGGCGGCGATGCCGAGATTGACGCCGACACGCTCGCGGCGATCAGCGCGGCGGTGGACGGGTGGACGGTCAAGGCGGCGTCCTTCGCCTCTGAAAAGGATGCACAGCTCGACCTCACGGAGGCCCTGCCAAAATGAGCCTGCAACAAAAAATCGAACAGACCGTTGCCGTGCTGCAGCAGGCCGCGCGCGACTTCGCTCCGGTGTGCTTTGCCAACAGCCTCGGCGCGGAAGACATGGTGCTGACCGACCTGATCGCCAGACACAAGTTGGATATCGAGATGTTCAGCCTCGATACCGGCCGCCTGCCGCAGGAGACCTACGACCTGATGCAGGAAGTGCACCGGCTCTATGGCGTGCCGCTGAAAATCTATTTCCCGGACTGCACCGCGGTCGAGGAGTATGTCGGGCAGAACGGCGCGAATGCGTTCTACGACAGCGTGGAACTCCGCAAGCGCTGCTGCTACATCCGCAAGGTCGAGCCGCTCAGGCGCGCGCTCGTGGGCAAGCGTGCCTGGATCACCGGCATGCGCCGCGAGCAGGCCGTCACGCGCGGCGGCCTGGAAGTGTCGTCGTTTGACGTGGAGCACGGCCTGCAGAAATTCAATCCGCTGCTGGACTGGACGAATGCCGAGGTATGGGAGTACATCAAACAAAACGATGTGCCGTACAATAAGCTGCACGACCATTTCTACCCCAGCATCGGCTGCGCGCCCTGCACGCGCGCGGTGACCCCCGGCGAAGACATCCGCGCCGGAAGGTGGTGGTGGGAAGACCCGGAAAACAAGGAGTGCGGCCTGCATGTTGGAAAAAGCAGCCCTATAAAACGCGCATGAATAAATCGTCATTCCCGCCTTCGCGGGAATGACGAATGAATTTGATGCTTGAAAAATGAAAGAAAACTGAAGATGACTGCACATACTTTTACCCATCTGGATGCGCTGGAAAGCGAGTCCATCCACATCATGCGCGAGGTCGCGGCGGAGTGCAAAAACCCCGCCATGCTGTTTTCCGGCGGCAAGGATTCCATCGTGATGCTGCGCCTTGCCGAAAAGGCGTTCCGCCCGGCGCGCTTCCCCTTCCCACTGGTGCATATCGACACCGAGCACAACTTCCCGGAGGTGATTTTCACCCGCGACAAGCTGGCTGCCGATCTGGGTGAGCGGCTCATCGTGCGCTCGCTGGAAGACTCGATCAAGCGCGGCACCATCGTCATCAAGGATCCGGACAAGCCGCGCAACCCATACCAGTCCGTGACGCTGCTCGAGACCATCGCCGAGTTCGGCTTCGATGCCTGCATGGGCGGCGCGCGGCGCGACGAGGAAAAGGCGCGCGCGAAGGAGCGCATCTTCTCGTTCCGCGACGAGTTCGGCCAGTGGGACCCGAAGAACCAGCGCCCCGAGCTGTGGGACATCTACAACACGCGCGTGCATGCGGGCGAGAACATCCGCGTGTTCCCGATCTCCAACTGGACCGAGATGGATATCTGGCAATACATTGCGCGCGAGAAGCTGTACATCCCGGAAATCTACTATGCGCACGAGCGCGAAGTGATCCGCCGCGGCAGCGCGGTCATTCCGGTGTCGCATCTGGTGCAGCCCAAGCCGGGCGAAAAAGTGGAGGTGCTCTCGGTGCGTTTCCGCACCGTAGGCGACATGACCTGTACCGCGCCGGTGGAATCGACCGCACGCAATGCGCAGGAAATCATCGACGAGACCTCGACCACGCGCATCACCGAGCGCGGTGCGACACGCATGGACGACCAGACTTCGGAGGCTTCGATGGAGCTGCGCAAGAAGGAAGGGTATTTCTGAACCGTCATTCCGGCGCAGGCCGGAATCCAGATAATTAAAGAAGGACCACCGCAACGCGGTGACAAGGCCTAAGGCATATTGAATAAACCGCTGGATTCCGGCCTGCGCCGGAATGACGAAGCCGAAAAATTTGAGGTTACATTATGAGCAACACGACACAACTGTTACGTTTCATCACCGCCGGCAGCGTGGACGACGGCAAGAGCACGCTGATCGGCCGCCTGCTGCACGACTCGAAGTCGATCTTCGAAGACCAGCTCTCCGCAATTTCCAAGACCAGCGAGAAGCGCGGTATGGCCGCCGTTGACCTCTCGCTGCTAACTGACGGCCTGCAGGCCGAGCGCGAGCAGGGCATCACCATTGACGTGGCCTACCGCTACTTCGCCACGCCGAAGCGCAAGTTCATTATTGGCGACACGCCGGGCCACGAGCAGTACACGCGCAACATGGTCACCGCCGCGAGCACGGCGAACCTGGTGGTCATTTTGATCGATGCGCGCAAGGGTGTGCTCACGCAGACGCGCCGCCATACTTTCCTCGCGAGCCTGGTCGGCGTGCCGCACATCGTGCTGGCCGTGAACAAGATGGACATGGTCGATTACTCCGAAGACACGTTCAACGCTATCGTCGCCGAGTACCGCGCCTTTGCGGCACAACTCGGCATCCATGAAGTGACCTGTATCCCGATGTCCGCCCTGAACGGCGACATGGTGGTGGAGCATGGCGACAACCTGAGCTGGTACAAGGGCGCACCGCTGCTGGAATTCCTGGAAAACGTGGCGATCGATTACGACGTGAACACCGCCGATTTCCGCTATCCGGTGCAATGGGTGTGCCGCCCGCAGACGCAGGAATACCATGATTTCCGCGGCTACATGGGGCGCATCGAATCGGGCGAGGTCGCGGTCGGCGACGAGATCACCGTGCTGCCCTCGGGCCGCACCAGCAAGGTGAAGGGGATCGTTGCCTACAACGACAAGCTGCAGCGCGCCTATGCGCCGCAATCCATCACCATCACGCTGGCCGACGAGATCGACATCTCGCGCGGCGACATGTTCGTGAAGGGGGGCGGAAATCCGCCCAGAGTGGAAAAGGAATTCGAGGCCATGCTGTGCTGGCTGGCCGAAGCGCCGCTGGACAAGAATCGCAAGTACATCATCAAGCACACCACGCGCATGGTGAAATGCCTGTTCTCGCACCTCGACTACCGCGTCGACGTGAACACCCTGGCGCACCACGAAACCGACAAGCTCAACATGAACGACATCGCGCGCGTTGCGATGAAGGTGCAGCAGCCGTTGGTGTTCGACCATTACCAGCACAACCGCGCCACCGGGAGCTTCATCGTGATCGACGAGGCGACGAACAACACCGTGGCGGCAGGGATGATCGTTTAACTCCCTGTCTTTGTGATCTCATTGGATGTTCGTTGGGCGGGTCTTGGCCCCGCCCTTTGATTTGCCTGGGCCTCCTCCTGCGCTGCTGCGCAATACAATCGTTGTGTGCTATCTTTCGCGCCATGCAAGTCGTTGAAACCTCCCCGATGCCATGAGCCTGTTTGCCCTGATCGCCGCGCTGTTGCTGGAGCAACTCCAGCCGCTCTCCTCGCGAAAATATCTGCATGGCTGGCTGTCCGGCTACGTCGATTTCTTCCAGCGGCACTTCAATGCCGGGCAGCACAGGCACGGCAAGATCGCCTGGCTGCTGGCGGTGCTGCCGTTGCTGGCTGGCGCGGTGGCGCTGTACTGGCTGCTGTGTCATGTGCATCCGGTGTTTGCCTGGGCTTTCAACGTGCTGGTGCTGTACCTCACGATGGGCTTTCGCCAGTTCAGCCACTATTTCACCGACATTCATGAGGCGTTGCGCAACGACAGGCTGGACGAGGCACGCGGGCTGCTGACCCGGTGGCGCGGCATTCCTGCGCACGAACTGAATGCCGAGGAAGTGGCGCGTGTCACCATCGAGGAAGCGCTGATCGCCTCACACCGCAACGTGTTTGGCGTGATCGTGTGGTTCGTGCTGTTCAGCGCAGTCGGCCTGGGCGGCGCGGCGGGCGCCTTGCTGTACCGTCTCGGGCAGTTCCTGCGCAAGCGCTGGGATGACGAGGATGCCGCCGCCGAGCCGGATATCCTGACGGGGGAGGACTGGGGCGGCGGCGAATTCGGCGGCTTCGCGCGCCAGGCGTTCTATGTGCTGGAATGGCTGCCGATCCGCATGACCGCCGCAACTTTCGCCATCGTCGGCGACTTCGAGGATACGGTGTATTGCTGGCGCACCCAGGCGGCGAGCTGGCCCGACCCTGAGGCGGGCATCCTGCTGGCCAGCGGCGCGGGGGCGCTCGGCGTGCGCCTCGGCATGCCGATCCCGCAGGGCGGCCTGCCGCTCGACAGGCCGGAGCTCGGCGTGGGCGACGATGCCGATGCCGACTTCATGCGCAGCACCATCGGCCTGGTGTGGCGCTCGGTGGTGTTCTGGATGATCCTGCTGTTGTTGCTGACGCTGGCGAGTTTACTGGGCTGACAGCGGCCTTCCGTGCCAGCCATGCCCCTCCCGAAACCACCCCAGCCCGCCATCCGGCGCCTGTCCCCGCTGCGCGACTTGTGGCCTTTCCTGCGTCCCTACCGTGCGCGGATCGCGCTTGCGCTTGCCTTGCTGTGCCTCGGCTCGGCCACCATGCTGCTGGTGCCGTTGGCATTCCGCGATCTGATCGATTTCGGTTTCGGGCAACGGGAAACAACCGGCAGCGGGCTGTTCGGCACATCCGGCCTGAGCAGTCACTTTGTCCTGCTGTTCGGGCTGGCGGCCCTCTGGGCGCTGACCGTGGCAGCGCGCTATTACACCGTGACCTGGGTCGGCGAGCGGGTTACGGCGGACCTGCGCAGCGCGGTGTACGCGCGCATGCTGATGCAGTCGCCGCAGTTCTTCGAGACGCTGCAGACCGGCGAAGTGCTCTCGCGGCTGACGGGCGATACCACGCTGATCCAGACCGTGGTCGGCAGCGCGATTTCGATGGGCCTGCGCAGCCTGTTCCAGTTCATCGGCGGCATGGTCATGCTGGCCGTGACCAGCTTCTACCTGTTCTCCCTGAACATCGGGCTGATGGCCCTGCTGATGCTGCCGATCTTCGCCATCGGCCGCAGGGTGAAGAAGCTGTCGCGCGAATCGCAGGACAGGATCGCCGACGCCTCGGCGCTGGCCAGCGAGATCCTCAACGCGATTCCGACGGTGCAGGCCTATACCCAGGAGCCGCAGGAAACCGGGCGCTTCGCGGGCCGCGCGGAGGCGAGCTTCGTCAGCGCGATCCGGCGCACGCGCGTGCGCGCTGCGATGACCGTCGTGGTCATCACCGCGGTGATGGGCACCATTATCTTCGTGCTGTGGGTCGGTGCGAACCAGGTGCAGCAGGGCAGCATGACCGGCGGGCAGCTGGCCTCGTTCATCCTCTACGCGGCGCTGGTGGCGGGCGGGGTGGGCACCATGGCGGAGACCTGGGGCGACGTGATGCGCGCGGCGGGGGCGACCGAGCGCCTGCTGGAGCTGCTGCATGCGGAAGCCGCCATCGTCGAGGCCGCCGCACCGCAGCCGCTGCCGAAGCCTTCACAGGCGGCGCTGCGCTTCGAGCAGGTCACCTTCCGCTACCCGGCGCGCCCGCAGCTCGCGGCGCTGTACGACGTCACGCTGGATGTCGCTCCCGGCGAAACTGTCGCGCTGGTCGGCCCTTCCGGCGCGGGCAAGACCACGCTGTTCCAGCTCTTGCTGCGCTTCTACGACGTGACGGACGGCTGCATCCGCTTCAACGGGCTGGACATCCGCCAGCTTGCGCTGCGCGAGCTGCGTGACAGGATCGCCATCGTGCCGCAGGACCCGGTGATCTTCTCGGCCGATGCGCTGGAGAACATTCGCTACGGCCGCCCCGATGCGAGCGACGCGGAAGTCGTCGCCGCCGCGAAGGCGGCGCTGGTGGACGAATTCATCGACCGTCTGCCGGAAGGCTACCAGACCTTCCTCGGCGAGCGCGGCATCCGCCTCTCCGGCGGACAGCGCCAGCGCATCGCCATCGCGCGCGCGATCCTGAAGGATGCGCCGCTGCTACTGCTCGACGAGGCCACCAGCGCGCTCGACGCGGAATCCGAAATCCTCGTGCAGCAGGGCTTGAACGCCGCGATGCAGGGGCGCACCACCCTCATCATCGCGCACCGGCTGGCCACCGTGCAGAAGGCCGACCGCATCGTCGTACTGGAGGAGGGGCGCATCATCGAGACCGGCGCGCCGGAAGACCTGCGCAAACAGGACGGGCTTTACGCGCGGCTCGCGAGCCTGCAGTTCGACGTTTGAACCGGCATCTCATCAGGACTTACGCCGCCTCCACAGCCATATGCCGGCTCCCGCCGCCAGGATGATGACCAGCACCGTTTCCTCGAATTGTTTGAGGTTGCCAATCCAGCTTTCCAGCGCCACGCCGAAATAGTACCCGGCTGACGCCACGGCAACGGCCCAGACCAGGGCGCCGGCCATGTTGAGCAAGGCGAATACCAGAAACGGGATGCTGCTCATGCCGATCACGAAGGGCCCCGCAATACGCAATCCATAAAAGAATCGTACTCCGAGGATGAGCGGAACATGATAACGATCCAGCAGCGACTGCACGACAGGCGCCTTGCGGCGCAGGGCGGGAAAACGCTGTAACAGCCGTTCGCCCTGCCACCGCCCGAGGAGGAACGCCGACTGGTCTCCCAGCGTGCTGGCGACAAAGGCGATGGCGATGACCCAGGATAAGTCGAGCATGCCGCGATGGGCGGCGAAACCGGCGGCGATCAGCACCGTCTCGCCTTCCAGGAAAGTGCCCGCGAACAGGGCATAGTAGCCGTAGCTGGCGATCAGTGCGGTGAGCGTCATGGCAATGGCTGCCTCAAGTTAACGGTGATCTTTACTTGAAATAGGCCTTGGTGATGTACTGGGACAGCATCCGCTCGGTGTTGAAGAACGATGCGTTGAGCGCGATCGAGTGGCGCATCAACTCGGCATAGCGATCCGGCTCGTTGCAGAACATCGGCAGGATGATCATCTCCAGCTTGTTGTACAGCGCGTGAGCGTCTTCGGCGCGGTTGTCGTGGCTCGCCATGCTGGCATCCTTGTCTCCGCCTATCGCCCAGCCGGTTATGCCTTCGATGCATCCTTCACCCCACCAGCCGTCCAGGATGCTGAACGAAGGAATGCCGTTGACGGCGGCCTTCATGCCGCTGGTGCCCGAGGCTTCGAGCGGCGGCTGCGGCGTGTTGAGCCAGAGGTCTACGCCGGAGGTGATCAGTTTTGCCAGATCGATACCGTAATCTTCCAGGTAAACCAGTTTGATTTTCCCCTTGAGCACCTCACTGATCTCGTGGATGCGGCGGATGACTTCCTTTCCCGGCGTGTCCTGCGGGTGCGCCTTGCCCGCATAGACGAGCTGGAACGGGCCGACCGTCTCCGCTATTCCGATGAGCCTCGCGGTGTCCCAGAACAGCAGGTCGGCGCGCTTGTAGACCGCCGCGCGCCGCGCGAAGCCGATGGTGAAGACATCGGGCTCGAAGTTCATGCCGGTGCGCCGGTTCACCTCTGCGAGAAGCGCTTCCTTTGCCTGGCGGTGCGCTGCCCAGATATGCCGTTTGGAGAGGTTGAGCGCGTAACGCAGGCTGGCGTTGTCCTCGCGCCAGCCCGGAATATGCTCGTCGAACAGCCTGGCGATGGAGGGACAGGCCCAGGTGGCCGCATGCACGCCGTTGGTGATGGAATGGATGTCGTACTTGGAGAACATCTGCTGTGCCACATGCCCGTGGCTCTTTGCCACGCCGTTGATGTAGTGGCTGTTGTCGAGCGCGAGGGAAGTCATATTCATCACGGCGTTGGGGCAAAATTCCTGCTCGCGTTCCGCAAACGCCCCCTCATAACCGGTGATCACGCTGTGCACGAGGTCCAGTGGAAACCTGTCCTGCCCGGCAGGCACCGGCGTGTGGGTCGTGAAAATGCACCTGGGTTTGACCAGATGCACCATCTCCGGCGTGATGGTGTGCCGGGTCTGCTCGTAGGCCATGTCCCAGGCTTGCCGGGAAAGTTCATACGCGAGCTCCAGGGTCAGCAGCGCGGCATGCCCTTCGTTCATATGGAAGCGCCTGATTTCGTTGGAGCCCCCATTCCCTCCGTAACCCAGGGCGCGCAGCATCCTGACCCCACCGATGCCCAGCACCGCCTCCTGGCAAAGCCGGTAGCGCAGGTCGCCGCCGTAAAGATGGTCGGTGAGGGGGCGATCCTGTGCGGCATTCTGTTCGAGGTCGGTATCGAGGAAATAAACCGGTACGCTGGAACCACCCACGCCTTTGACTTCGTACCTCCAGGCGCGCAGCAGAACCTGCCGCCCTTCGATCTCGATCGAGCAGCGCGGCTCCATTTCCTCCAACAGTTCGGCTACCGGCCAGACGGCGTCCGCTTCGCTTTGCCAGCCTGCGGCATCGAGCCGCTGGCGGAAATAGCCCTTGCGGTGCAGCAGGGTCACGACGACCATCGGAATGCCCAGATCCGCGGCGGAGCGCACGGTGTCTCCGGCCAGGATGCCGAGGCCGCCCGCATAGGTCGGCATGGCCTCAATGAGGCCGATCTCCATGGTGAAGTAGGCGATGTAGTCCTTGCCGTCCATGCCGGCCAGCGGGAAGGTTCGGCTACTTCACCGTCAAGCGTTTGGCAATCTCGGCGACATGCCGGCCCTGGAAGCGGGCGATCTCCAGCTCGTTCTCGCTCGGCGTGCGCTTGCCGTCGCCGCCAGCCAGAGTCGAAGCGCCGTAGGGCGAGCCGCCGGTGATCTCGGTCATCACGGTGAGTCCCTTGCAGGAATACGGCACGCCGACGATCACCATGCCGTGATGCAGCAGAGTCGAGTGGAAGGAGGTGATCGTCGTTTCCTGCCCGCCGTGCTGCGTGCCGGAGCTGGTGAATACGCTGCCGACCTTGCCGATCAACGAGCCGTTCATCCACAGCTTGCCAGTCTGGTCGAGGAAATTGCGCATCTGGGCGGCCATGTTGCCGAAGCGCGTCGGCGTGCCAAAGATGATCGCATCGAAATTGGCCAGTTCTTCGACGGTTGCGACCGGCGCCTTCTGGTCCAGCTTCACGCCCATGGCGCGGGCCCGGTCTTCGGGAATGATTTCCGGCACGCGTTTGACCACCGCCTCCACGCCGTCCACCATATATACTCCCTCGGCGATGGCATCCGCCATCTTCTCGATATGCCCATACATGCTGTAATACAAGACGAGTACTGTTGCCATGACAAGACCTCCTGTAGTTTCAGAATTAACACGATTAACACATACCAGACATCAGCGGCTTGCGGTGCGACTGAATCTTGTCAGACACGCTATCACCAAAACCCTTCGTTAACAATCAGATAAATGCCTTAGGAGCTACCCTGAAAGGAGCCATGGCGTCGTGCGGTATTCGAGTCCTGCCGCCATGCGGCGGGGTTAAAACAACTGGATGTCGTCGGAGTAATGCTCGCCGGCCAGCTTCCCGTCGGCAACCAGGTCCTCATAGGAACAGACCTGGTTCCTGCCGTGGTCTTTTGCGTAATACAGCGCCTGGTCCGCCCGGCCCACTATGGACGAAGGAACGTCGACGTTGACCAGGCGGGCGAAGCCGATGCTGACAGTCACCTTGCCGACCTGCGGGAAATGATAATGCTCGATCGCAGCACGGAAACGTTCCAGCACGCCTTTCGCGCTTTTCTGGCTGGCCCGGTCCAGCACGATGACAAATTCCTCGCCGCCGAAGCGGAACAGCTTGTCGGTCTGCCGGAAGGTTCGCCGCATGTTGCGCGAGAGCAACAGCAGCACCTCGTCGCCGTACAGATGCCCGAATTTGTCGTTGATACGCTTGAAGTGGTCGATGTCCATCACGGCCAGCCAGTGCGGCGCCTCGGTGTTTTCCGCACGCCGTACCAGATGCGGAGGACTGAGGGCGGTCAGCGCCTCGCCGGATGCCGAATGATCCGCAATGATCTTGCCGATGTTGTTGTCGAAAGTGCGGCGGTTCAGCAGGCCGGTGAGCGTGTCGGTTTCACTCTCGTCGAGTATCGCCAGATAGTTGCTGTACACCTTCAGGAAAGCCGAAATGAGGTGCTTCTCCGTGTCGCTGTGGGCATCCGAGATTATCTCGAGCAAACCGGCCATGCCATGCTGTCCGGCGATGGGATAGACGGACAGGAATGTCTTCCCGTCCAGCGGTTGTATGAGTTCTTTTCCGGAAGAGCAAACGGAGCTGAAATCGGCCCTACCTGAAACGGCAATGCTGATTTCCGGATCGGCCGATGCGTCGTCGGGATGGCTGCAGGCTTCCGCCACCAGGATGGCCTCATCGCCCCGGTCGGTGGGCAGGATGCGGTACATCGTGATGCGGCTGCTGGGTATCAGCTCGGTCAGCGTGTTTAACAACGTCCGGGCCAGCAGGTCACGGTCGCGCTGGCCGGTGATGGTGACGACTGATTGCAACACGCCGGCAGGCGTATTCCGTTTTGAAGCAGGGCGCAGAGAATGGGGCATTTGATACGAATTCCGATGCTGGGCGGGCTTGGGTTGCAGCCATCATAGCACCGGGAGAAACGTGGGTGGACTGATTGTTGCTCCGGGCTTCTTGCCTAGCTCGCATATTTCATGAGGCATTTCATGTAGGAGCCCGGTTCGCCGGACGATTTGCCCGCAAGCCTTATCGCGCAACAAGTTGCGCTCCTGCGTTCCATCCGGTTTTCATTTTGGCTGCAATCCCAATTGGATTTCACGCCACAGGCTTATCCCAATATCCACAAGGTTTTTCGTCGAATTCAACGAAGAGCAATGAAATATGCGGGCTAACCGCACGAGCCTTCCGAAGGGCTTTCGCCGGTTGACTTGTCGTTCTGCGTTGCCGGTTTAGGTTGCTGCCCAGCCTGCGCCTGCACGGCCAGCTTCTTCTGCGCGCGCAGTTCGAAATATTTTTCCGCGACCGCGCCCAGGATCGCAGCAGGCAGGAAGGCCAGCAGTTCCCAGTTTGGCGAGGCGAGCAGGGCGATAGCCGGGCCGGGGCAATAGCCGCTGATGCCCCAGCCGATGCCGAACAGGATCGCCCCGAGGATCATCGTGCGGTCGATATGCGTTTCCCTGGTAATCACGAAACGCTCCGCCAGCACAGGCTTGCCCATGCGCAGGATGAAACGGAAGCTGATGAGCGTGACGCCCACCGCGCCGCTCAGCACGAACAGCAGGCTCGCGTCCCACGGCCCGGCGACATCGAGGAAGCCCAGCACCTTCTGCGGGTGCGTCATGCCGGACAGCGCGAGGCCGAAGCCGAACAGCAGGCCTGCCAGCACACTCGCCAGATTGCGGCTCATCACATCACCCCCAGCAGGCGGCGCACCACGAAGGTGGTGACGATCGCGGTCAGCAGGAAGACCAGGGTCGCAACCAGCGAGCGCAGCGACAGCCGGCCGAGGCCGCACACGCCGTGGCCGCTGGTGCAGCCGTTGCCCAGCGAAGTGCCGTAGCCGACCAGGAACCCCGACACGACCAGCAGCCATACGGGAAAGGTTGCGCGTGCCGCCGGTGCGTTGTCATACATCGCGTAATACACCGCCGCGCCGCCCACCACGCCGGCGAGGAACAGCACGCGCCACAGCATGTCGCCCGGATTCGCGAAGAACAGACGCCACAGGATGCCGCTGACCCCGGCCAGCCTGCCGTTCAGCCACAGCAGCAGCGTGGCGGCAATGCCGATAAGAGCGCCGCCGATCAAGGCGGGCAGAAAAGCGTCGATGCCAATAACCATGTCAAACTTTCTCAAACAAGCCGCGCATGGTAGTGGCGTTGGGGAAGACTTTCAAGCCGTTCTGGCCGCGCAACCGCTGCGAGCCGTTACCCGCTTCCTGCGGTGTTGCCGGTCAGGTGGTGCCAGCTCGCGCAGCCAGGAGGCGGTTTTCGCGTCGCAGGTCGTGATAGAAGATCGCCTGGGAGACGGTGTTTTTCAACAGATATTCGCGCCAGGGTTTGCCGATGTAGCCGTAAATCTCGGAGCGGTTGATTGCATTCGCCAGCGTGTCCTTGTCGGCATGTCCGGACAGCAGGATGCGCACCGCATCCGGCTGTATCTTGCGGAATGCTTCGAGGAAGCGCAAGCCATCCATTTCCGGCATCAGGTAGTCCGCGATCACCACGTCATAGTCGATCTGTTTGGCGCGTTCCAGTGCCTGAATGGGCGAAGTGGTGGTGAAGATGTTGAAGCGCAGGTCGCGGCGCTCCAGCGGCAGGGTCGGGTCGGCCTGATACAGCATTGCAGTATGCAGGTCGGACCAGCCGCCGCGTGCGTTCAGGTCGTGGGTGATGGCGTTCAGCATGTTCGCCTCGTCGTCCACGACCAGCACCTGATACAGCCGGTCCGGATTCGGCGGGCGTTGCCAGTGATGTTGTTGCCGATACTGTTCCGCGAGTCGGCGGTTTTCCAGAATCTGCTCACGGTGCGCCAGCGCTTCGGCCAATGTGGCCGCCAGGCTGGGACTGTCCCACGGTTTGTCAATGAAGCGGTAGATATGCGCTTCGTTGACCGTGCCGACCAGCGCATCAAAATCGGCCTGGCCACTGAGCATCAGGCGCACTGCATCAGGTTGCAGTGCGCCAAATTGCCTGAGGAACTCGACGCCGTTCATTTCGGGCATCCGGTAATCGACGATCGCCACGTCGAAGCGGGCACCCCGGCAGTGCTGCAATGCCTCGCGGGGGTTAATGAACGCTTCTATGGCATAGCCGCCCTGCAATTCGCGTCGCAGTGCGTTGATGACGTTCTGTTCGTCATCGACCAGAAGTATTCGATACATGGTTGCTTCCTCCACTGTTCGCTGCTATACCGAATGCGTATAGATCGTCAGCGGTTTGCCGGCCGCCTGCTCGAATTCCTGTATCTTGCGGATGTATTCCGCGTTCAGCGTCGAGTCCTTGAGCAGCAGCAGCATCCCGTTGCTGGTCTCGATGTCGCGGGTAATCAGCATGCCTTCGCGCAGTTGGCTGCTGGCCAACTGGAACTCGGACCCGACATGGGCGTGCGGCCCCTCATGGGCAACCAGCTCGCGCAACATGTCGACAACCTGTGGGTCGTAGCGTGTGCCGCGGCCTTTGATGACCATGTCGAGCGCCTCGCCAGGGCCCAGATGATCGCTTTCGATCAGGCCTTCCTGCAGTGATTCATAATCGCTGGCGACCAGCAGGATGCGCGCGCCCAGGGGAATGGCGGATGCACCCAGGCCGGATGAGTTTCCGTTGTAATGCTCGCGATGATGGCGAATCAGCTGGGCGGCATCGGCTAATGGAGCAAGCGCCATCAATATCGCTGCCGCGCGCAGCGGGTGTTTGTCGAACTGGACGCGTTCTTCGTGGGACAGCTCGGTGAAAGGCCTGTCGAGCAGGCGGTCAGGCAGGCCGATCTTGCCGATGTTGTGCAGCAAGCCGGCAACCTCCAGGTTCGTGACCTCCGTTTCAGGGAGGTTCATCCTGCGTGCAATGTCGCAGCATAGTTGCGCGATGCGCCGCGAATGCCCGGCCATCGCGCCCTTGCGCAATTCCATCAGGTTGGCGAAGACCTGGATGGTGGTGAAATAATCTTTCTTGAGTTGCGCCAGCGCATCGCGCAGCTCCTCGGTACGCTGGCGCACCTTGTCTTCCAGGGTGGCGTTCAGCGTCTTCAGCTCGTTGAACTGGCGCTGGGTCAGCGCATCCAGCCGCTGTTTCTCCGCGAGCAGGCGCTTGTGTTCCAGCGCATCGCGCACGATCAGTATCATGTCGTTGTCGTCCCACGGCTTGGAGACGTAGCGGTAGATTTCACCGCGATTGATCGCGGCGATGGTCGAGGCCATGTCCGCATAACCCGTCAGCAAAATGCGCAACACATCCGGCCATTTGATGCGTATCTGCTCCAGCATCTCGGCGCCGTCCATTTGCGGCATGCGCATGTCGCAAATGACCAGGTCGATATTTTCCTTTTCCAGCAGCGCAAACGCTTCCGCGCCGCTTTCCGCCGTCAGGACGTTGTAGCCGAGCGGCCGGAACAGGCGTTTCAGCGCTGCCAGGATGTTGGCCTCGTCGTCGATGAGCAATAACGTGGGTTTTGCGTCCGGTGCTGGTTCGGGGGGTGCGGTCATGTCTCCTCCTTGTGGTTGTCCGGCTGCACTGGCAGGGTGACGCGGAAGGTGGAGCCTTTACCAACTTCGCTATGCACCTCGATCTTGCCATGATGGCGCTCCATGATGCCGTAAGAAACCGGCAAGCCGAGGCCGGTGCCGGTGCCCACCGGTTTGGTGGTGAAGAAGGGGTCGAAGATGCGCGGCAAGATGTCGGGCGGGATGCCTGCGCCGGTGTCGCTGATCTCGACCCAGACCCGGTCTCCCTCCTGCCCGGTGCGGAGGGTGATGGTGCCGTGCGTTTCGATGGCCTGTACGGCGTTCACCAGCAGGTTCATGAATACCTGTTCGAGCTGCGAGGGCAGGCAGTAGACTTGCGGCAATACGCCGAATTCCCTGACGACCTCGCATTTGTATTTCAGCTCGTTCCGCACGATGGCGAGGGTGTTCTCCAGACATTTGGCCAGATCCGCCCAGCGCCATGTTTCGTCGGCGCTGGAGCGGGAAAAATCCTTCAGGCCCAGCACGATCTCCTTGATGCGTTCCAGCCCTTCGCGCGACTCGGCAAGCAGGGACTGGATATCGTCGCGCAGGAAGCCGAAATCGAGTTTTTCCTTGAGCGCCTGCACCTCCTGCAGCCCCGGATGCGCGCACGTCAGCGCGGCTTTTTCGTATTCGTTCACTACCGCAAGAATGTCGGCCAGGTATTTCTCCAGCGTGCCGAGGTTGGAATTGATGTAGCCGACCGGGTTGTTGATCTCGTGCGCCACGCCGGCCGCGAGCAGGCCGATCGAGGCCATTTTTTCCGATTGCAGGAGTTGCTGCTGCGTGGATTTCAATTCCGCGTTGGCGTGCTCCAGTTGTTCGTTGGCTTCAACCAGCCGGGCATTGGTGGTTGCGGCCTGTTCGTATTGCGCCATCAATTGCTTTTCCAGCCGCTTGCGTTCGGTGATGTCTTCCTTGATGCCGATGTAGTGGGTGACATGTCCGCCGGCATCGCGTACCGGGGAGACGAAGGTGGACTCGATGTATTCTCTGCCGTCCCTGCGCCGGTTGATGAATTCGCCTTTCCAGGCTTCGCCGCGCGTGAGGTGCGTCCACATGTCGTCGTAGGTTTCCCTGGGGGTCTTGCCGGATTGCAGGATGCGGGGGTTCTGCCCGATCAGTTCGGCGCGGCTGTAGCCGCTTGCCCTGACGAAGCCCTCGTTGATGTATTCGAGCTTGGCGTCGAGGTCGGTGATCGCGATCGAATTGGGGCTCTGTTCTACGGCCAGCGAAAGCTTGCGCAGCGATTCCTCGGCCTGTTTGCGCACGGCCTCGCGGCTGAGATTTTCCAGCGCATAGCCGAGGTCCTCGGCCATCTCGATCAGCAGGTCCCGTTCGTTTTTGCCGAAGGCATTCGCTTCACCCGCATAAAGCGAAAATGCCCCGATTACTACACCGTCCCGATGCAGCGGTAGCGCGGCTGAGCTGCGCCAGCCCAGGGCAGCGCCGCGCTCGCGCCAGGGAGCCGTGAGCGTGGAATTCAGGAAATCCTGACACCAGAATGGCCGGTTTTCGCACAGTGCCTTCGCGGTCGGGCCTTGCCCGTATTCGCTGCAGGCATCCGCCGAGATTTTGATGTCGCGCAGGTATTCCTCCGCGCCTTCGCCGCTGCTGCTCGCCGGGATGAGCATGCGCGTGTTGGGATCGATCAGGCCGATCCAGGCCATTTTGAAACTGCCGTATTGCACGGCAATACGGCAGACTTGCGCGAACAGATCGGTCTCGTTTTTACTGCGCACGATGGCCTGGTTGCAACGGCTCAGCGCCGCATAGAGCTGCTCCAGCCGCCGGATATCGGCCTCGGCCTGCTTGCGCTCGGTGATGTCGCGTGCGGACGCGAACAGCAGCTTCTCGCCGATGGCCGGGGACGCCCTCCATTCCAGCCATCTGTAGCCGCCATCCCGGCAGCGGTAACGGTTGGAGAATTGCACGGTCTTGCCGCCGGCCAGTTGGCGCTCGACTTCCTGTACCGTCGCTGCCCTGTCGTCGGGGTGGATCAGGTCGAGGAAAGGCATGGCAAGGATTTCCTGCATGGTGTAACCGAGCAGCTCCTGCCATGCGGGGTTGATCTTCAGGAAATACCCGTCAGTCGTTGCGATACACACCAGGTCGGGAATCAGGTCGAAGAACCTTGCCAGATCTTCTTCTGCGCGCTTGCGCGCGGTAAAATCCTCAAAGGTGATGATGTTTCTGTTGCCCGCGGAAGAGAGGGATATCCTGACGTGGCGGATGGAGCCGTCCTTGCAGGTAACCCTGACTTCCCTGGGCTCGATGTCGCTATGTTCCCGGATGGCCTTTCCTGCCTGCGCTATCCATATGGCACGAAGTTGTTCCCGGTATTCCTCGTCCGGATAGGCCAGCCTCCACCAGTGCTGTATGTCCGGCATGTCCTCCATCGTGTAGCCGAACAGATCGGTGAACTTGCGGTTCATCATGATGATCTTCTCGTCCGTGTCCACGCCGACATCCACAAGCATGGCGATCGGGGAATGCTCGACGAGTGTGCGGAAGTCGGATTCGCTTTGGCGCAGCACTTTCTCCGCCACCTTGCGCGCGCGAATGCCTTGCTCCAGCGACAGGGCGCCCTGCACGGCGGAAGCCAGACGCTGCAGGCGGTCCTTCGTCACGTAATCCCTCGCGCCCATCTTGATCAGCCGGACGGCGGCGCTGTCGGATAACACGCCGGTGACCATGATGACCGGGATATCGGGATGGGTCTGCCGCACGAGGGCCAGCGCGGAGCCGCCGTCGAAATTGGGCAGGCTGAAGTCGCACAGGGCGATGTCCGGCTCGAACTCCTCCAGCGCGCGGACGAAAGCCTCGCGCGTTTCGACGCGCAGCAGTTCGACTTCCTTCCATTCGGCCTCGAGCTCCGCACGGATCAGTTCGCTGTCGCTCGCGTTGTCTTCGAGATTGAGGACGCGCAGTTTTTCCTGGGTGGGGGGGGTATCGGGCGGGCTCATGTCGGGGCATTCCCGTCTGCGCAGGGGGATGGGGAGATTGTTGTCCGGAACTTGCCGCATCCTTTGGACATCCCGATGCAGCGCGGCGCATAGTCCGGCCTCGTCCCGGCAACGAGGTGTTTTACGGCGTATTCCATGGCGTGTTCCATCATTGAAACTCCATTGACTGGCAACGTCGTGGCGCATGAGCGATGGGCTTGCGACTGGATTGGCGACCCGTCCGAAGCATACCACCCCGATTGAGGGGAAGCATATATGCCAAAATGCCTATATATTTTCGCCCGGTCGTTGCCGGTCCGGAAAACAGTTCGTGCATCGGCCATGCACGGGCAAGCCGCTACTCCTTGCTTGCCGTACAATCCACCCATGCATACCCAACCCTACACCGCACTCACCCCCGATGCCGTGCTCGATGCGCTGGACAGCATCGGCCTGCGCCCCGACGGACGTTTGCTGGCGCTCAACAGCTACGAGAACCGCGTTTATCAGGCGGGCATGGAAGACGGCCCGCCGCTGGTCGCCAAGTTCTACCGCCCCGCACGCTGGCCGGATGCGGCGATCCTGGAGGAGCATGCGTTTGTCGCCGAACTGGCCGGGCGCGAAATTCCGGTGGTGCCTGCTTTAATCATCGACGGGCGCACGCTGCACACCTGCAATGGATTTCGTTTTTCGGTGTTCGCCCGGCACGGCGGCCGCGCGCCGGAGATGGACGACTGCGACACGCTGGAATGGATGGGGCGCTTCATCGGGCGCATTCATGCGGTCGGCGCGCTGGAGCCTTACCGGCATCGCCCGGTATTGAATATCGAGAGCTTCGGCATCGAGCCGAGCGAATACCTGCTGGCGCACGATTTCATTCCTCCGGAGTTGCGCGAGGTGTATCGCGGCGTGGTCGCGCAGGCGCTGGACGGCGTGAAGCGCTGTTTCGAGCGCGCCGGCGAGCTGCGCTTCCTGCGCCTGCACGGCGACTGCCATGTCGGCAATGTGCTGTGGACCGATCTCGGCCCGCACTTCGTCGATTTCGACGACAGCCGCATGGGGCCGGCGGTTCAGGACTTGTGGATGCTGCTCTCCGGCGAGCGTGCCGAGCAGGCGCAGCAGCTCGGCGACCTGCTGGCGGGCTATGAGGATTTCTGCGAGTTCGACCCGCGCGAGCTACATCTGGTCGAGGCGCTGCGTACCTTGCGCCTGATTCATTATTCCGCGTGGATTGCGCGGCGCTGGGACGACCCGGCGTTCCCCGCGGCTTTCCCATGGTTCAACACCCAGCGCTACTGGCAGGACCGCATCCTGGAATTGCGCGAGCAGATCGCGCTGATGGACGAACCGCCGTTGTGGGCGGTATAGGGCGCGCGCAGGCCGATCACTCGCCCGCAGGCTTCGGCGGCACGTCGCGGCAAAACCGGTAGGTGTTCTTCCCGCTTTGCTTCGCGAGGTACATGGCTGCATCGGCCTGCATGATGAGTTTTTCGATGCCTTCGGAGTCATCGGGGTAGGTGGAGATGCCGATGCTGCCCCCGATATGGCATTGCCGGCCGTCCAGGTCGAAAGGTGCGGACAGGGCGGCGATGATCTTGTTCGCCATCAGCGCGGCATTCTGTTCCGATCCGATGTTGTTCAGCGCGAAGGTGAATTCGTCCCCGCCCACCCGAGCCACCACATCCGAGGCCCGGATGACTTCCTTCAGCCTTTCGGCGACTTCCTGCAGCAACTGGTCGCCCGCACCGTGCCCCAGCGTGTCGTTGACCTGCTTGAAACCGTCCAGGTCGAGGAACAGGGTCGCCACTTTGTATTTATTGCGTTTGGCCAGGTGAATCAGATTTTCGAGGCTATTCAGGAACAGGATGCGGTTCGGCAGGCCTGTCAGGTAATCGTGGTGGGCGAAATGCGCCAGTTGCTGCTCGACCAGTTTGCGCTCCGTGATGTCGCGGACGATGCCGATGAAGTAGCGCAACTCTCCCAGCATCATTTCCGATATGGATATTTCCAGCGGGAACTGTTCGCCGCTCTTGCGCAGCGCGGTCACCTCGCGGCCGCGCACCCCGATTATCCTGCTCCGGCCGGTTTGCAGGTAGTGGCTGATATAGGTGTCATGCTGGCTCCGGTCCGGCTCCGGCATCAGCATCTTTACATTTTTGCCCAAGACTTCCTGCTGCAAGTAGCCGAAGATTTGCTCGGCTGCCGGGTTGAACCCTTTGATTTGCCCGGATTCGCTGATCGTGATGATGCCGTCCATCACGTTCTGGATGATGGATTGCAGCTGATCCTGGCTTTTCTCGAGCTCTCCCTTGACCTGCTTCAGGTTCGTCACCATCTGCCAGAACAGCTTGACCTCGGCGCCGCCCGCCACCCGCTTGTCGCCGAAAACCCTGGTCGCCTCCTCGGCGATCGAATCGTCGTGCGACAGGTTGTATACGATGCAGTCGGGGTAATTCCTGCAGGCCTGCAGCGCTTCGGCGGCGTTGTTATAGGTCGGGATGCCGTGTTTCCTTGCGAGCTGGAGGCCGGCCGCACCGGGATTGGTGTCCACCATGGCCACGACCTTGACCAAGCTGTCTTCGAGGAACATTTCAAGCAGGGCGCTCCCCCCGCGTCCGGCTCCGATAATCAGGACGGGGTACCCGTGTATCTTCTGCATCGCCATGCCCAATCTTTCGTATCTGTGTTCGCGAAATTCTACTGGAATAACCCGCGCTGGGTAAGGGTCAATTGGCCCGGCTGATCTGCTGGAACAGCTCCAGCCTTCTTGCGTCGATCTTGCCCGCCGCGGCGGCTTCCCGCAGCGCACAACTCGGCTCATGCGTGTGGCGGCAGTCGTGGAAGCGACACTGGCCGAGGTATTGCGCGAACTCGACGAAGCCCTGTTCTATCCCGCCGAAGCTCAGGTGGTGCAGGCCGAACGCCTGCACGCCGGGGCAGTCGATCAGCGAACTGCTCTCATCCAGCCGGTACAGGCGCGCGTGGGTGGTGGTGTGCTTGCCGGAATCCAGGGCGCTGGAAATCTCGCGCGTGGCGGCCTGCGCCTCGGGCAGCAGCGCGTTGATCAGGGTGGATTTGCCCATGCCGCTTTGTCCGACCAGCACGCTGGTGTGCCCTTGCAGGAACGGGCGCAGGGCCGATACATCCAGCTTTGCGCTGAGCTCCAGCACGCGGTAACCGATGGCGCCGTAGGGTGCGAGCCGTTCGCGCGCGGCGGCTGCGGCCCCGGCGAGGTCGCACTTGTTCAGCACGATCAGCGTATCGAGCTTCTGGTCGTGCGCGGCGACGAGGCAGCGCGCCAGCAGTTCGTCGCTGAACGAGGGCTCGGCGGCGACCACGACGATGATCTGCGTGACGTTCGCCGCGATGAGTTTCTCGCGGAATGCGTCGGAGCGGTGCAGCAGCGAGCGGCGCGGCGCAATGCGCTCGATCACGCCCTGTGCGCCGCTCTCCGCCGAGGCCTCGCCGGTGAGCTTGATTTCCACGATGTCGCCGCACACCACCTCGCTTTTTTTGCCGCGCGTCAGGCAGAGCATCTCGCTGCCGTCATCGAGGTGCACCAGGTACTGGCGGCCGAAGGCAGCAACAACTCTGCCTGTTAGTGCAGTATTCAAAGCTTGAACAGCGCATCCACTTTCGCGGCGCAGATGAAGTCGTTTTCCGACAGGCCGCCGATGGCGTGGGTGGAGTATTCCACCCGGCAGGCATTGTAGGTCACGGTGAGATCGGGGTGATGGCCTTCGCGGTGCGCCATCCAGGCGATGGCGTTCACGAAGGCGATGGTCTGGTAGTAATTCTTGAAGGGATAAGTCTTGCCGATCAGCTTGCCGGATTGTTGCCAGCCTTCCAGTTGCCGCATCAGACGGTCGATTTCCGCTTGCGGCAGCGGCGGCACTCCGCCTTCACAGGGTTTGCATTGCTTGCTGGCCAGGTCGCATGCTTGTTCCATGATGTTCTCCTCAATTTGATTGAAGACGGAGGGACTGCAGATGCGCGACGCGTAGCGCCGCGGGCGGGTGCGAATCGTAGAATGCGGAATACAGCGGATCGGGGGTGAGCGTGGCGGCATTGTCCTGGTACAGCTTGACCAGCGCACTGACCAAATCCGTTGCGGCGGCCTGCTGCGCAGCATAGGCGTCGGCCTCGAACTCGTGCTTGCGCGAAAAGGCTGACAGCAATGGTTGCAGCAGGAAACTTAACAGCGGCAGGATCATGAAGAACAGCAGCAGCGCGAGCGCGGTGGAGGGGGTATGCACGCCCAGTCCCTCATAGAACCACGCGGTCTGCATCAACTGGCCGAGCAGCCACAGGAATCCCAGGCTCATGGCGAAGGTCGCCACGATGCGCTTCAGCACATGGCGGCGCTTGAAGTGGCCGAGTTCGTGCGCCAGCACCGCCTCGACTTCGTTGCCGCCCAGGCGCTCCAGCAGCGTGTCGAAGAACACGATGCGCTTGGTCTTGCCGAAGCCGGTGAAGTAGGCGTTGCCGTGCGCGCTGCGTTTCGAGCCGTCCATCACGAACAATCCGCTGGAGGTGAAGCCGCATTTGGCGAGCAAGGCCTCGATGCGTGCCTTCAGCGCCTCGTCCTGCAGCGGCGTGAACTTGTTGAAAAGCGGTGCGATAAACGCCGGATAGATGAACAGGATGAACAGGTTGAACGCCATCCATACCAGCCATACGTACAGCCACCAGAATGCGCCCATCGCGGACATCAGCCACAGTACGCCGGACAGCAGCGGCAGGCCGAGGATTGCGCCGAGCAGCAGGCCTTTCAGCGCATCCTTGAGATACAGCGCCAGAGTCATCTTGTTGAAGCCGAAGCGCGCCTCGATGACGAAGGTACGGTAGATGTTGAACGGGGCTTCCAGCAGCGACGAAAGCAGCAGCACCGCAACGATGGTCGCCACGCCCTGCGCGAGCGGCGCATCGAACCAGCCGTTGCACAGACCGGCGACGGACTGGATGCCGCCGCCGAGCGTGAAGGCCAGTAGCAGCGCGGCATCGAACAGGATACTGAGCATGCCGAAACGGGTCTTGGCGGAGGTGTAGTCCGCCGCCTTCTGGTGGCTGGCGAGCGTGATCTTTTCGCGGAACGCCTCCGGCACCGCGGCGCGATGCGCAGCGATATGCGCCAGATGGCGCCGCGCCAGCCACAACCTGGCGAGGGAGGTGCAGGCCAGGGTGACAACAAAAATGAAGGTGAATTGCGTCGCGGTCATGGAGGTATTAATTTGAGAAAAAGCATTTTTCACCACGAAGGACACGAAGATTTCATGCGGTGTTTCTTCGTGCTCTTCGTGGTTCCCGATTGCCGTTCTGAAAAATCAATCCGGTTTTCGTGATGGGCGCGCTTGTGACACAATACGCGCCTTCCTGTTCACATTTTAAGACGCGCGAATTATGGCACAGAATCAGAACCACCTAGTCTGGATAGACCTGGAAATGACCGGCTTGAGCCCGGATACCGATCGCGTGATCGAGGTCGCGCTGGTGATCACCGACAGCAACCTGGAAACCATCGCCGAGGCGCCGGTGCTGGTGGTGCATCAGACGGACAGCGTGCTGGATGGCATGGACGCATGGAATAAATCCACCCACGGCAAATCCGGCCTGATCGAGAAGGTGAAAGCCTCCACGCTGGACGAGGCCACGGTCGAGGCGCGGATGGTCGAGTTCCTCAGGGAATATGTGCCGTCCCGCACCTCGCCGATGTGCGGCAACTCGATCTGCCAGGACCGGCGCTTCCTGGCGCGCTGGATGCCGAAGTTCGAGGAATACTTCCATTACCGCAACCTCGATGTGAGCACCATCAAGGAGCTCGCCAAACGCTGGAAGCCGGAAGTGGCGCAGGCCCTGAAGAAGCACAACAAGCACGAGGCCCTGGCCGATATCTACGAATCAATCGCGGAGCTGCGGCACTACCGCGAGCACTTCATCAAGCTGTAGCCATAGGCTACCAACGCTCAGAAGTTGTCTTAAAAATTCGTGAGGAGGGATGGATGCAAGGCGCACGGGCTTTGCATGGCCATCCGACTAAGCTGTCAAAAAACGCCAGCCAAGTCGTTGGTCAACGCAGCAACCGGAATGTACAAAAGGTACATGAGGATTGCGAGTACCGCGCAACGCCGCAGACGCCCTCCGCAGCAATTTTGAAGACAGCTCTCAGGTCTTCTGCTTGATGGCCAGCACCGCCTGGTTGCGCAGGGTGCGCAGCAGCGAGAGTTGCTGCTGCGACATGTGCAGGCTGTTGGGATTGAGCATGTCCCCGTAGAACAGGCCGATCGCCTTGCCGTTCAGCATCAGCGGCAGCAGGACGAAGCAGGGCGCATAGGCCGCGTCCCGGTACCAGCCGGGAATCTTGTCCGAGATGTTGAGCGCGTAGATGTCCTCGATCGAGATGTCGAGGCCCTTTTCAACCGACAGGTGGAACACGTCGGGCACGAACTGCAGCGGGAAGCGGAATTTTGGGATCAGTTCGTTGATCCCGGCGCCGAAACCGAAGCGCGCGAGCATCGCGCCCAGCTTGTTGTTGCGAATCATGATCAGGGTGCGGTTGAACCCCATGCCGCGGTGCATGGTTTCCAGCACCATCTGCAGGATGTCGTTGAGCTGGTAGTCGCCCATCATGGTGTTCGACACGTCCTGGATGCCGGCGCTGAGTATCGCGCTGGGGTCGAGCAGGCCGGCGGCATCTTCGCCATCCTTCGGCGTTGCCATCAGGTCGAGGCCTGACATGCCGTCCGGCTTGGCCTTGTTTTTTGCCTTGCCGGCCGACAGGGTGCGTCCGTTCCACTGACGTATCCGGCTCAGTATCGGGCTGTTGGCGGTGCTGATGCCCAGCGTCGCCGAACGGTTGGATAACTCATTGAGCCCGGTGTGGATGGCAGCGGACAATTCCCCTTCGGATATCTCGATCGCGTCGCCGTAGCGTGCGGCCAGGTCGGCCAGCGATTGCTGTTTGTCCTGGGCGCTGGACGAGGTGGAGATTTCGCAGAGCTCGTGGGCGAGATTGACCGTCATGGCCAGCCTGTCCAGTTCGCCCTGCGCGGGCCTGACTTTCTCGCCGGACAGCTTGCGCATGCCGGCAATCAGCCGGGGCGGGAAATTCCAGCTGCGCACCACCCCCAGCCCCAGCTCGGGATAGGAGATGCCCAGTATCCTCGCGGACGCCTCGTCCTCGCTTTCTCCCTGCTTCATCAGGCGGGAGATTTCCTGGCTCTCCTCGAAGAAATAATAGATGCCGAGCATCCTGCCCAGGTTGTGGAACATGGAGCAGACCATCGCTTCCTCGATATCGCAGATATCGTGCCGGGCCGACAGTTGCGCGGCGATCACGCCGGAGAAGGTCGCCTTGACGATCTCATCCTTGAGCTGCGCCGCCTGCGGCTTGTTCTGCATGAACTCCAGCAGGATCAGTGACGTGGCAATGTTGCGCACCGTCTCGAAGCCGAGGATGACCACGGCCTTGGAAATGGTGTTGATGGTGCCGCCGAACTGCCCGTAAGAGGCGGCATTGACCACTTTCAGCAGCTTGTTGGTGAGCGCGAGGTCTTGCAGGATGACGCCAGCGAGCCTGCTGGTGCTTTCCGTCTCCGAAGCGACGACCTGGTTGATTTCGGAAATGATGCCGGACAGGGCGGGGAAGTCCTGCTTGCTGCGCATGCGGTGGAGCAGGAATTCCGTCGCCGCGTTGCGCGTCTCGCTGAGGTAGTCCTGCAAGTCCTGCTTCATGGCGGTGGCGCTCGGGTAGCGCTCGGCCGGTTTTTTCGCCACGGCCTTGAGGATGATCGCCTCCAGTTTTTCGTCCATCTGCTCGTTGTGGACGGAGGGCGGGGCGATCTGCTCGTGCGCCGCGCGATTCAGTACCTCGAACATGTTCTCGCCGCCGACTGCGAATTCACCCGTCACCATTTCGTAGAGCACCGTGCCGAGGGAATAGATGTCCGAAAGGGAATCGCCGCGCTGCCCGGAAATGATCTCGGGCGCCACATAGCGCGGCGTGCCGCTCAGGGGTGAGGCGATGGTCTGCTGGTGGTCGCCGGTCGTTGTCGCCAGCCCGAAGTCCATCACCATCGGCGTGCCGCTCTTTGCGATCATGATGTTGGCGGGCTTCATGTCCAGGTGGGAGATGCCCTGCCCATGCGCGTAGGCGAGGCCCTCCAGCACGCCGCAGGCGATTTCCGCCGCCCGCGCAAATGGCTGGGCCTTCTCCTGCTTCAGCACCTGCGCGAGGGTCTTGCCCTCGACGTAGGCATAGACGAGGTAAGGAGCGCCCTGATCCTCGCCGGAATCGTACAGCGTGATGATGTTGGGGTGCTGGAGCTTGCTGACGATGCGCGCCTCGTGGATCAACTGCTCGGTCTTGTGGCCGAGCTTGCGCAGCGTCTTGATGGCGACTTTCCGGTCGAGCTGCGGATCGTAGGCGAGATACACCGTTCCCTGGCCGCCCCTGCCGAGCTCGCTCAGGGTTTCAAAACGGCCGATGAGTTCCTTGGACATGGTTAACCAGAGTCAGATGAGAGCTGAAGATATTTTTGTAAAGGCGCCGGGGATTGCGTGTCCTGCTGGCAAGAAACGGCGTATTGCCCCGGCGTTAATGGGGGCATTTTACACCAAGGCGCCGTACTTCCCGCCCTGCGGTTTCCCAGGCTGCGCAAATTGCCTCGCCGGGAAGCATCACGACGATCGCGGGCATGGGGTAAGAACGCTGCGGACAAGCACTTATTCTTCCATGCGCCCCGGATATTTTTCAGGCAGGCTCTGCACCTCGATCCCGGTTCTCCACAACTGTGAGATTACCCGCTGCGCCTTGTCCGGCGTGGCGCTGCTCCAGAAGCGTTCCGTGCCGGCGCGCGCCTCATGCGACAGCAGGCCTGCATCTGTAAGGCGGCGGCGCAGCTCGCGCGCGATCGCGGCGGAGGGATCGACGATGGCGACCGACGGACCGGCGATCTTGCGGATCAGCGGGGCGAGGAAGGGGTAGTGCGTGCAGCCGAGCACGAGGGTGTCGGCCTGCCGCTCCAGCAACGGCAGGACATATTGTTCGAGCAGCGCGCGGGTCCTTGCGCCGGAAAAGTCGCCGGCTTCCACCTGCTCGACCAGGCCGGGGCAGGCCTGCACCAGGATATCAACGTCGGCGCCGAAGCGCGCATGCAGCCGCTCGAAATTTTCGCTGGCCAGCGTCCTGCCGGTGGCCAGCACGCCGATCACGCCGGAGCGGGTGCTCGCCGCCGCCGGCTTGACGGCGGGCTCCATGGCCACGATCGGCAGCGAGAATCTCGCGCGCAGCGCCGCGACAGCCGCGCCGGTCGCCGTGTTGCACGCGACCACGATGGCCTTGGCGCGCCGGCTCACCAGGAACTCGACGATGGCAATCGAGCGCGCCTCGATCAGCGGAGCGGGTTTGTCGCCGTACGGTGCATGCCCGGAATCCGCGACATACAGCAGGTCTTCATGCGGAAGCTCGCAGCGGATTTCGCGCAGCACCGACAGCCCGCCGACGCCGGAATCAAAAACGCCTATGGGATCGGTCACGGCCATTAGAGGCCGCGTTTCCTGCGCTGGCTGACCTGCTCACCGGCGACACCCCAATTGTCCGTGGGAACTTCGTCGATGACGACCATGGTGGTTGCCGGATTCTTGCCAAGCACTTCCCTGAGCAGGCTGGTGACGCCCTCGATGAGCCGCGCCTTCTGCTCGGAGGTGACGCCTTCTTCGGTGATCTTGATGTTTACGTAGGGCATGGTGATTATTCCGGTAAGTATTCGAGTGATCCCAGCAGGGCTATTTCTTCGCCCCCAGCGCCAGCGCATTGAGCCGGCCCTGTTCCAGCTCCGCCGCATCCGGCTCGATCAGCCAGCCCTGCAGGTTATCCATCACCAGGTCGGTCAGCGCGTGCAGCCAGTCGTTGCGGTCGTTGAGGCAGGGGATGTAGTGGTATTCGCCGCCGCCCGCGTGCTGGAAGGTTTCCTTGCCTTCCATGGCGATTTCCTCCAGCGTCTCCAGGCAGTCGGCGACGAAGCCGGGGCAGACCACGTCGAGGCGCTTGAGCTTCTGCTGACCCAGTTCTTTCAGCGTCGCGGCGGTGTAGGGCTTGAGCCATTCCCCCTTGCCGAGGCGCGACTGGAAGCTGACGGCGTATTGCCCTTCTTTCAGGCCGAGCTCCCGCGCGAGCAGGCGCGCGGTCTTCCGGCTTTCGCAGTGGTAGGGGTCACCCTTGTCCAGCATTTGTTTCGGCAGGCCGTGGAAGCTCATCAGCAGCTTTTCCGGCCGCCCATGCTTCATCCAGTAGTCGTTGATGCTGTTCGCCAGCGCCTTGATGTAGCCGGGGTGATCGGGGAAACTCCGGATAGTGCGGATGGCCGGCATGTTGCGCATGCGCTGTAGTTCATCGAACACGATGTCGCACACCGTGGCGGTGGTGCTCGCGGCGTATTGCGGGTACATCGGCACGACCAGGATGCGCTGGCAGTTCTGCTCCCTGAGCTTGCGCAGCACGGCAGGTATCGAGGGGTTGCCGTAGCGCATCGCATAGTCCACGACGAACGGCACCTTGGTGCGCTGGCTCAGATAGCCTTGCAGCAGCACGGTCTGTTTCTCGGTATAGACACGCAGCGGCGAGCCTTCCTTCAGCCAGATGCTCGCGTATTTCGCGGCGGATTGCTTCGGGCGCGTGTTGAGGATGATGCCATTGAGGATCAGCCACCAGAGCGCGCGCGGCATCTCCACCACGCGCGGGTCGCCGAGGAATTCCTTCAGGTAGCGGCGCACGGCTTCGGGTGTCGGCGCATCCGGCGTACCGAGGTTGACCAGCAGGATGCCGGTTTTCGCGGGTGTGCCGTGGGTATATTCAGGTTCGGTCTGGTAGTTCATTTTAAGTTTGCGACAGCGCGTTACCCAGCAGCCTGGCGGTAATGTCCACGATAGGGATGACGCGCTGGTAATCCATGCGCTTCGGGCCGACCACGGCGAGCGCGCCGACCACCCGGCCGCCGGCGGAGTAGGGCGCGGTGATCACGCTGCACTCGTCCAGCGAGGCGAGGCCCGATTCGGCCCCGACGTAAATGTGGATGCCCTGTCCCTTGCGTCCGGCTTCCAGCAGTTGCAGCAACTCGGTCTTCTGCTCGAACAGGCTGAATAGGCCGCGCAGGCGGTTCATGTCGGTGGACAGGTCGTCCACATGCAGCAGGTGGTGCTTGCCGCTGATGACGTAATCCCCGGATTTCTTCGCCGCCGCCTCGTCGCCCGCGGCGAGTGCCGCCGCCATCAGCGCGCTCATGTCCTGGTGCAGTTCGCGCAGTTCGCCGCGCAATTTCTCGCGAATCTGCGAGAAGCTGCAGCCGGCGTAGTTCTGGCTGAGGAAGTTGCCCGCCTCGGTGAGCTGCGACTGGGTGTAGTCCCTCTCCATCAGCAGCACGCGGTTCTCCACCTCGCCGTCCGGCATCACGATGATCAGCAGCACGCGTTTCTCGCCGAGGCGCAGGAATTCGATCTGGCGTACGGTGACGGCGTCGCGCCGCGGTGTGGCGACCACGCCGGCGAACTGCGTCAGTTCGGAGAGGATGCTGGAAGCTTGCGCGATCAGCCGCGACGGATTGTCCGGTTGCAGTTTGCTTTCCATGCGCTGCACATACGAACTGTCCAGCGGCTTGGTCACCAGCATGGTGTCGATGAACAGCCGGTAGGCCAGACCGGTCGGGATGCGCCCCGCCGAGGTGTGCGGGCTGCTGACGAGGCCGATGTCCTCGAGGTCGGCCATCACGTTGCGGATGGTCGCCGAGCTGACATCGAGGCCGGAATACTGCTGCAGCGCGCGCGAGCCGACTGGCTGGCCGTCGCTGATGTAGCGTTCCACCAAGGTCTTGAGCAGGATTTGCGCGCGTTCGTTGAGCATGGCGGAATTCTATCACCAGCGGATTGCAGGCGTGTTCTGCTTGAATGGTTAGCGATTCAAATAGCGCCTCAAATATAGACCACGATCTGAATTGATGGCACACTTGCCAGCGACTCGACCACAACTCGATGTTTGAAAATTTGATGAGGCAAAAAATGAAAACAAGACCCAAGGTGATACTTTCGACAATCGATGCAGAACGGCTGGAGAGGCTTCTGGAGTCACTGCACAGCAACGCGGTTCCGGGCAAAGCCGATTTGGAGGCGGAGCTGGCGCGCGCAGAGGTGGTGGACCCGAAGGATATTCCGCCTTCCGTCGTGACCATGAATTCAACGGTTAAATTCAAGGTCGAATCCTCAGCCGAAGAATTTTGCCTGACGCTGGTGTATCCCAAGGATGTGGAACCCAGTGGCGGGACGATTTCGATTCTGGCGCCTGTCGGGAGCGCTCTTTTGGGGCTTTCACAGGGAGATACCATCGAGTGGCCCCGGCCCGGCGGCGGGATGCAAAAAGTCCAGATTCAGGAGGTTATTTACCAGCCTGAGCGCTCCGGCGAATTCAATCGTTGAAATATACGGTTGGCGGGACGATTTATTACTTGACCGTACAAGCGTCAGTTATCGGCAATCGGATCGAACTCATGCATTTTTAACGTGAAGCACGCGAAGCGTTCGTTTGCCCTTTCTCCCGCTTGCGGGGGGAAGTTGGACAGGGGGAGAGCGTAGCGAGGGGATCGGGCATGGCAAGTTTTCACGTGTGTTGTTCCGCTTTAGCGGAATACAACCACGGGGACGCCCTTTCCGGGTGCATCATCAGGGGGTGGCGCTTGCCATGCCCGTTAGAGTGAGGAGGCGCCGGCTTGGAGCAGCATACCTCCATAGGCAACGCAGCAGCGGCATATGATTTCGATCCTGCGCGCGCGCAGCGAATCATTGCTACGCTCGACCTGAATGCGGATGAGAACCTGACGCGGCAGCTTCGCGCCGGTTTGCCGGGCGGGAATATGGAGGCGCTGGTCGATGCCTGCCTTGCAAAACTGGCGCGCAATCCTGATTTTGCGTCTATTGGCCGGGGCGGTTTTGGCGCAGCTTTCCGGCAGGGGTGGGTGGACTACCTGCAATGCTTTGGCCTGGGTTTCGATACTCCTGCCCATTTTTCCGGGCGCATGGCATTTTCCGCCGCCTGTGCACGCACAGGTATTCCACTCGGCCTGTTGCATCTGCAACATGACCTGATTCTTCAGTCTGTCATCGAGCTTCTTGCGGCAAGCGGAAAGCCTGTGCAAAACCTTCAATCGCTGGCTGTTTATGTTTTGAAACTCGGTGCACTGGATGCCTATCTGGCAACCGAAGGCTACCGCGAAGCCAGGATCGACACGCTGCAGGAAGCCTTGACCGAATCGCATGAGGAAATGTCGCGCCTGCACCATAGGGCCTCGACTGACCAGCTTACCGGTCTGACGAGCTTCAGCAGCCTGATGGAGAAACTGGATCGGCAGATCACGGAAGCTGAGGAGCGGAAACAGCCACTGTGCGTCATGATGGCCGACCTGGATTTTTTCAAGAAAGTCAACGATACCTACGGCCACATGATCGGCGATATGGTATTGCGGCATACGGCAGAGCGGATCCGGGCAGCGGTGCGCGATTTCGATATCGTGGGGCGCTTTGGCGGGGAAGAATTCACTGTCGTTCTGAAAAACACCGATGCCGGTTTGGCGAAAGCCATCGCGGAGCGTATCCGCGAAGAAATCGCCGCCACTCCCATGCATATCAAGGGAATGAACATCCGCATTACCATCAGCCTGGGCGGGGCGATGATGAAGCGGGGAGAAACCAGGGAGGCTTTGCTCAACCGCGCCGATACAGCCCTGTACGAGGCCAAGCGAACCGGACGGAATCGCGTGGTGTTTGCCGCATCGTAGGGCTGCCGGGCTGGGTGAAACGCGCCGTTTATATTGGTGCATCCACTTATGCGGTTGCCCCCTCCGGGGAATTGCCCCTACATGGTTTACCTTATCGACCCATGGCCAATAAGGGCGTCTAATTGGTGTCGATGAGCGGCCACGCGGACTCTATATCCGTTCTCCAGATTCGCTAGATTCTGGTCTGTCGCAGCCTCCGCCGGGCTACTTGGTACATACGCTCGCACTTGCCGTGGAAACTCGATCACGATGCACGGCAAGACTATATGCCGGTGAGTGCGCCATATCAACCCGCTGGCCAAGTGGTAAGAGAAGCACCGTAGAAGTGGATTGTAGTTAACACTAAACCAAAAGGAGAGTGACTATGTCCGACCATACCCCAAGCAGAACCAAGCGGAGAAAAATTGCCACCGCCGCGCTAGGTGCAAGCCTGGCCGCCATACTTCTTATTGGCGCTGGCACTGCCGCCGCCGACAAGAACCTGTACCCCGGAACCAAGGTTGGCGAGTCCATGCCAAAGGTCAAGGGAATTCCGCCGGCGCTGGCCAAAAACCTGGCAAGTTTCGATGACCTCGACTTCCGGGTCTACACCGGCCAGCAGTGGCAGGACTTCCACAAGACTCACACGCAGGACGTTGTAGTGCACTGGCCTGACGGCCACCAGACAAAAGGCCTCGAGAAGCACATCGAGGACGTGAAGTACATGTTCACGTTCGCGCCCGACAACCGGATCAAGGAGCACCCGGTCCGGTTTGGCACTGCGGATGGCCAGTGGACGGCCGTGACCGGCTGGCTAGAGGGTACCTTCACGAAGCCGATGGTTCTTCCGGATGGCAAGGCTATTGAGCCGACCGGCAAGGCTTACCGCATCCCGATGGCGACGATAGGCCACTGGAACAAGGATGGGATCATGTTCGAGGAATTCCTTTTCTGGGACAACGGCGAGTTCATGAAGCAGATCGGGCTGCAATAAACTGCAACAGCCAGAAGGGGCAAGCCACTCGCACCAGTGTCACGGTTCTCCTGGCATCAATGCTCAGCTTCGAGAGGTGGATAAAGACGATGACGTGGACCTACGTGATGGAAGAGGTGGCATTACCGGAGGGCGGCATGGCGCCGGTTTATCCGCTGGGGGTTAATGTCGTCATCGCGCGCGTCGGCGGAACGGTCTACGCTGTCTCGGGAAAATGCGCACACATGGCTTGTCCGTTGTTCTGCGGCTCGCTCGACGGCCATACTCTTGCCTGTCCGTGCCACGACTGGCGCTACGACATCAGGACGGGAAAATTCCTTGATGCGCCCGAGCTTGCCCTTGCTGCCTACCCCGCAAAATCCGAGGCAGGCAAACTGTTCGTCAATCTCGGCTGAAAGGAGAATGCGATGACGAAGGTTTCCATGTACACGCTATCCACCTGCCCCTGGTGCAGAAAAACCAAGAAGTTCTTCGCTGAACGCAACATCTCGTTCGATTTCACGGATTACGATCTCGCCGACGAGGCAACGCAGCGCAAGATCATGGTTGAGCTCGATGCCGAGGGGGCCAGCGGCTTTCCATTCGTCCGGATCGGCGATCAGGTCGTCGTAGGCTACCAGCCCGATCGCTACACTAAACTGCTGGGACTCTCCGAATGAATACCGAATCCAGAAAAAAGGCACTGCGCCACTTTTTCGGCAAGGTTGTCGAGCCGATGGGCTTCAAGTTCACGCCGGACACCGAACTGGCGGAGTTTCTCCTCGATCAGGAGGTAATGCTTGAGGCCAAGCACGGCGTGCCCTTCTGTCCCTGCCAGCCGATCCGGCACGACCGTTCTCGCGACATGCAAATCGTTTGTCCGTGCATACCGTTCCACCGCAAGCATTTCGATGCCATGAAGCGTTGCTGGTGCGGGTTATTCGTACATCAGGACGTCACGGATCCGGACAGCTTGCCGCAAGTGCCGGCAAAGGAGATGGGCATTGAGTAACAACTTCATCCGGGCAATCAGAACCGCCGAGGTTGCGCCGGGAGGAATGAAGGCGGTCGAGTTGAATGGACGCGAGCTCGTCATCTGCAACTGCGGGGGGACTTTTTATGCGATTGGCCGGCGCTGTGGACACATGAACGCGCCGCTCGAAATGGGGACGCTCGATGGCTCAATCCTCACCTGCGCCATGCATTGCGCCCAGTTTGACGTTACGACGGGAGAAGCGCTCGCGGGTCCCGTGCCCCCCTACTTGGGAAACGAGTCACCTCCGCCAAGGACCGCAGCTTTACTCCAGAACGTCGGTACGCTGATGCAGCACATCCGCACTGAACCCATCCGCACCTACGAGGCAAAAGTCGAATCCGAGTGGGTGCTGGTCGCGCTTTAGCGCATTTGCAGGCCTGTTGAAGTCGTCACTAAAGGAGAAAACATCATGCCAATGCTGGCGGTGCAGGTCGGATAAGCAGTACTGGCACAATACTTTAACAGGAGAAAGAAATGAACTCAGTGAATAAGACACGCGACGTAGCCGTGATTGTCGGCAGCCTCAGGAAGGATTCAATCAACCGAAAAGTGGCCAACGCACTCGCCGAGCTTGCGCCTGCTACGCTGAAGCTCAGCATCATCGAAATCGGGCACTTGCCGATCTACAATCAAGACGGGGATGAGAATCCACCAGCGGAATGGGTGGCATTTCGCCAGCGCATCATGGCAGCCGACGCCGTGCTCTTCGTTACGCCGGAGCATAACCGTTCGGTCCCTGCCGCCCTGAAGAACGCTATCGATATCGGCTCAAGGCCTTATGGCAAAAACGCATGGAGCGGCAAGCCGGGTGCGGTCGTCAGCGCGTCGCCAGGTGCCATCGGCGGGTTCGGCGCCAACCATCACCTGCGCCAGTCACTGGTGTTTCTGAACGTACCGGCGATGGCGCAGCCGGAAGCCTATCTCGGCGGTGCCGATAAGTTATTTGATGCACATGGCAAGCTAGCCAACGACGGGACGCGCAAATTTCTGCAGGATTTCCTGCAGGCGTTTGGCGCGTGGATCACGGCGAACACCAAATCATAACTGCGGATTTGCGCGCGACACCGCGAGCAGAAAGGACATGTCATGGACAGCCAGTTGCTGAACTATACGGGTAAAGTCGTGATGATCACCGGGGCCAGCAGCGGCATTGGACGTGCCACGGCTCTCGCCTTTGCCCGCCAGGGCGCAAAAGTCTGCATCGGCGATGTCAGCGCGGGTGCTGCGGAAACCGTCGAGCTGATCAAAAAAGAAGGTGGCGAAGCGCTTTTCGTCAAGACGGATGTCAGCCAGGTCGCGTCGGTCGAAGCGCTCGTCCAGGCCACGGTGGATGCTTTTGGCGCTTTGGACTGCGCCTTCAACAATTCCGGCATTCTGCCGCCGACCAAACCTCTGGCCGAGACGGAGGACTCCGACTTCGACAAGGTCATCGCGGTCGATCTCAAGGGCGTTTTTTTGTGCATGAAGTATGAAATCCGCCACATGCTCAAGGCCGGTGGCGGCGCAATAGTCAATACTGCTTCCGTAGCCGGCGTCATTGGCGACCCCGGCATGTCGCCTTACGTGGCCGCCAAGCACGGCGTGATTGGCCTGACCAAAGCCGCCGCGATCGATTACGCAACTAAAGGCATCCGCGTAAACGCGGTAGCCCCCGGCCTGGTGGAAACCCCCATGACGGCGGGCTGGCTGAAGGACCCGGCCTACCGCCAGATGGTCATCGGCAACAGCCCCCTCGGTCGTCCGGCACGCCCGGAGGAAATAGCCGGAATGGTGCTGTTTCTCTGCTCGCCTTCAGCCAGTTTCGCCACTGGGGGTGTGTATATGGTGGATGGAGGCCAGTCAGCCCATTAAACCTGATAGCCGCCACGGTGGAACTTCGACTTGATATAGGAGACGATTATGGCACAGCGCGCATTAGTAACAGCCGGCGCGTCCGGCATCGGGAAAGAAATTGCGAGAGCCTACGCGGCGAACGGCGCCAAAGTCTGCGTTTGCGACATCGATGCGAAGGCGCTGGATACGGCGGCGAAGGATATTCCAGGCCTGAAGACCATCGTCTGCGACGTGTCAAAACGTGATGACATCGAACGCATGGTCGCCGCTTCCGTCGAGGCGCTGGGCGGGCTCGATGTGCTGGTGAACAACGCCGGCATCGCAGGGCCAACGGCGCCCGTTGAGGACTCTGACCCCGATCAATGGGAGGCGGTGATGACCGTCGATGTCATTGGGACGTTTCACGTCACACGCCATTGCATTCCACACCTGAAAAAATCCGCCTCCGGAAGCATCGTCGTGATGTCGTCGGTCGGCGGACGCTTCGGCTATCCGAACCGCAGCGCATACTGCACGGCGAAGATGGGGCTGATCGGTTTCGCCAAAACGCTTTCGCGCGAATTGGGTCAGTACAATATTCGCGTCAACGCCATCGCGCCGGGAGCCGTCGGCGGTGGCCGCATCGAACGCGTTCTTCAGGGCCGCGCCGCCGCGGAACACAAAACGCTGGAAGAAGTCAGGGCGGCCGCGATGAGCGTCCAGTCGCTGAAACGTTTTGTCGATCCCGGGGACATTGCCGCGCTGATCCTGTTCCTGACATCGGAAGCGGGAAAGTCAATCTCCGGCCAAGTACTGCCCATCGACAACGACGCACAGACTTCCGCATAATTCACTCGGCGGCAAACAAACCGAATTAGCATCGGCAGCGCACGGCAGGGGGCAGGTCAGGTAATTACCCCGCCGCTGGCATATAATTCATCCATAATACGAAATTTCATCGCCATGCCGATAAAACCACCCGCGCGTCCGGAACATCCATTCGCCGGACGGGCTCGCTAAAGATGCCGGGGTTACCGCCGATCCCTCCCGATTTTGTTTGGCCGTTCGCGCCGGCGCCCGCATGGATAGCTGGCGTGGTTGCGACACACCACCGAGTGTAATCTTGGCTATTCCTCTTGGAACCGTCGAATGAGTGCGCTTGCAATCCTTGTTCTGCTCATCCTGATCTGCGGATTTTTTGCCCTCGCCGAAATGGCGCTGGCAGCTTCGAGGCGTTCCCGCCTGCAGCTGTTGGCCGATGCGGGCAACCACTCGGCAGCGAGCGCGCTACGTATCAAGTCCATGCCGTCGCGCTTCATCGCCGCCACGCAAACGGGGCTGACGGCATCAAGCCTGCTGGCCGGTATTTTCGGCGAGAACGCCCTGGCCGGTCACATCGAACATTTCATCGAGACATCGCTGCCGCTATTGAACGCCGTTCGCGCCGAGGTGGCGATCACGACGACGGTGGTGGTGGTCACTGCGTTCGCTATCGTCTTTGGCGAAATCGTGCCCAAGCGCATTGCGCTCGCCTATCCGGAAAAGGTGGCCAGCCTGGTTGCGCCGTTCATGCACTTCTTCATTCGCGTGCTGTCGCCGGCTATTCGCCTGCTGTCGTGGTCGGCGGACATGGTGCTCAAACTGTTGCCTTTCAGGTCTGCGCCGGAAGTCACCGGCGTAGAAGACATACTGGCTGCGCTTGACGAGGGCGAGCGGTCCGGCGCCATCGCTCCCGAGGAAAAGCACCTTCTCGGCAACGTTTTTCTGCTGGAAGGCCGGCATGTCGCGGCGGTGATGACGCCGCTCAAGGATGTGGCCTTCATCGATCTCGATCGCTCGCATAACGAGAATCTTCACGTTCTGCGCGGCTCGCCGCATGGCCGCTATCCTGTCTGCAGGGGCAGCATGCAACAGGTCATCGGCTTGGCCGAAAGCCGCACGCTACTGCGCGAAGCCCTTTCAGGCGAGTTGAGTTTTGCCAAGCTGCAGATGACCCCGCCGCTCTATGTGCCGATGGCGCTGACGCTGATGGAGTTGCTGAGGGCATTTCGCGAACACAACACGGACTTTGCCCTGGTGGTCAACGAATTCGGTGCGACCGAGGGGGTTGTCACCATCAGCGACCTGTTCCAGACCATGGCCGGCAACATGATGCCGGGTGCGGACGATCCGGCACTGGCGCTGGCCGTGCAGCGCGAGGACGGGTCCTGGCTGCTCGACGGCTTGCTGCCTATTGACGAGTTGCAGGACAAACTCGGGATCGCTGGGCTTGGCGACGAGGCGCAGGGGCTCTACCATACGGTGGGTGGGTTTGTGGTCGCGCACATGGGCAAGATACCCAAACGCGCGGAAAAGTTCAGCTATGGCGATTGGCAGTTTGAGGTTGTGGATATGGATCACAACCGGGTCGATGAGGTGCTCGCTACTTGCACAACCGCGCTCCCCGGCAACAATGGCGCTCGATCAACCCAAACAATCCAAGAGAGTTGAGCGAATGCCGCATGACATCAGCCTGATTACCACGATAGGCTCAACCGCTGCCGATGCAGCCCTATACGAGGCCAGGCAAACTGGACGGAATCGCGTGGTGTTTGCCGCCTTCAGACTGCCGGGAGCCGGACTGGACACCGAAGCTGCCTAGAGAGACTTGCCCTTCGCCGGACTGACATCCAGCGGAATACTTGCTGCCGCACGCGCTGGCCGTCGCGCTGTGCGGGTAGCCGCCCTGCCACTGGCATATAATCTATCCATGACACGAAATTTCATCGCCATGCCGATAAAGCCACACTCACGTCCGGATCATCCATTCGCCGGACGGACTCGCTAAAAGATGCCGGGGTTACTGCCGATCCCTCCCGATCTTGCATGGCCGTTCGCGCTCGCGCTCGCATGGATAGCTGGCGAGTTCGCCCATCGCCTGATCGGCATGCCGCGCATCAGCAGCTACGGCATCGTGGGTTTTCTGCTGGCGTCGGGGCAAGCCGGTTTTCTGCCAGAATCGGACGGCGGAATTATCATGTTGCTGGCGAATATCGCTTTCAGCCTGATCCTGTTCGAGCTGGGCTACCGCATCAACCTGCGCTGGCTACGCACCAACCCGTGGCTCGGCATCACCAGCCTTGTTGAGGCCGGCGGCACCTTTGCCGCCGTATACGCCGTCGCGCAGTGGTTCGGCACACCCTTCATTCCATCCCTGCTGCTGTCCGCGCTTGCCATGGCCACGTCTCCGGCGGCAGTGTTGCGGGTCGTCAACGAGCAGCGCAGCTCCGGGCAAGTGACCGAGCGGATATTGCATTTGTCCGCCTTCAATTGCGTGCTTGCCGTATTTGTTTTCAAGGTCGTCGTCGGGTTGTGGGTGTTCCAGAGCACTGGGGATGTTCTTCACGCGCTATGGAACAGTCTGGCCGTGCTGCTGGTATCCGCCGCCCTTGGCGGCCTCTTTGGCATAGCCGTCACTGGATTGCTGCGCAAGCTGGGCAATACCGGGCGCGATGCCACCGTTGCCTTCGCAATCGCGGTGATTATTCTTGTCGCCCTGACCCATACGCTCAAGTTTTCGCCGGTGCCGGCAGCCTTGGCCTTTGGCCTGATGGCGCGCCACCGGCGCATTGTCCTCAGCCAGGCGCAACAGAATTTCGGCGCGCTGGGAAATCTGCTGACCGTGCTGCTGTTCGTATTCATGGCGGCCACACTGGAGTGGACGATGGTGATGTCCGGCGCGGGCCTTGCCTTGGCGCTGGTGGCCGTCCGTTTTGCGGCAAAGACACTGGGCGTCGTCGCCTTTGCCCACGTCAGCGGCATCACCCGGCGCAAGGGGCTGCTGACGGGGATGGCGCTCACGCCGTTGTCGGCATTTGCGATCTTGCTGCTGGAACAGACCCGCCATTTGGGGATAGGCCTCGTGGATCAAGTGGCGGCATTGGCGGCCACCACGCTGCTGCTGGAGGTGATCGGCCCCATCGTCACGCAGTGGGCATTATCCCTGGCCAAAGAAGTTCCGGATAATAAGGGGAACTGAATATGCCGCTTGAATCTTTCAAGACTTCGCAGTCGCTGACGCTGGGAGTCGAACTGGAACTCCAGCTCATCAATCTTACCGATTTCGACCTGTCGGCCGCTTGCCCCGACATGCTGCACTTGCTGAGGCGCTCGGCCTTTCCGGGTAACGTCACCCCGGAAATCACCGACAGCATGATCGAGATTGCCACCGACGTGCACACGGGCCACGATGGCCTCCTGAACCAATTGCAGAGCATCCGCGACACCCTGGTGCGCGCGGGGGATCGTCTTAATGTCGGTGTTTGCGGCGGCGGCACCCACCCCTTCCAGCGATGGTTCGAGCGCAGGATATTTCCCAAGCCGCGCTTCAAGGAGGTGTCGGCACTGTATGGATACCTCGCCAAACAATTCACCGTGTTCGGCCAGCATGTGCATATCGGGTGCAGCTCCGGCGACGAGGCGCTTTTCCTGCTGCACGCGCTGAACCGCTACGTGCCGCACTTCATCGCCCTGTCCGCATCGTCCCCCTATTTTCAGGGAGGAGATACGCTATTCAATTCAGCGCGGTTGAATTCCGTATTCGCTTTCCCGCTAAGCGGGAGGGCGCCATTTATATTGCGCTGGGCAGAATTCGAGCGCGACTACTTCGCCAAAATGGAACACACGGGCGTGGTCAGGAGCATGAAGGATTTCTATTGGGACATCCGGCCCAAGCCGGAATACGGCACCATCGAACTCCGGGTCTGCGACACTCCGCTGACAGTGGAGAGGGCGGCAGCACTGGCCTGCTACCTGCAGGCGCTCTGCCGGCATCTGCTGACGCGGGCCGAGGCGCCGCCCGCCGAAGACGATTACCTCGTCTATAACTACAACCGCTTCCAGGCATGCCGCTTCGGGCTCGACGGTTCGCTGGTGCATCCCAAATCGCATGAAACCCTGTCGTTGCGCGAGGACATACTGGCCACCCTGCGCCATATCGAGCCGCACGCCGAGGCGCTTGGAGGCCTTGCGGCGATGGAATGCCTTGGTGCAATCGCCCATGAAGGCAACGATGCATGTTATCTACGCCAGCAACATGCCGGCAGCGGTAGCCTGGAAGGCGTGGTCGATGCCGCATTAGGCCGCTTCCGCGCGGCTCCCGATAAAACTCCGGCGAGTGGTTTACCTGTGCATCCATAGGCCGGCGCCTCGAATGAAAGCGCTGGAGGCCCTCGCATGGGGGGCATGGTAGACTCAAGGCCAGAGCAGCAAACATCGCAAGCATGCCCCTTGTGGAAATTGCAGACGACAATCCAGAATAATCCGGAAAAACTGACCAAATGCCTCATGACATCAGCCTGATTACGACAATTGCCGCAGCCCTGGGGCTGGCCATGATTCTTGGCTTTGCCGCATCGCGCCTGCGCATGCCGCCGCTGATCGGCTACCTGCTTGCCGGCATCGTCATCGGCCCGGCCACGCCGGGGTTCGTCGCGGACATCGAGCTTTCCCGCCAACTCGCCGAAATCGGCGTGATCCTGCTCATGTTCGGCGTCGGCCTGCATTTCTCGCTCGACGACCTGCTTTCGGTGCGGCGCATCGCGGTGCCGGGCGCGCTGGTTCAGATCATGGCGGCGACGATGCTGGGCATGGTTACGGCAATATACTGGGGATGGAGCATCGGCGCGGCGCTGGTGTTCGGCCTCTCCCTGTCGTGCGCCAGCACGGTCGTGCTGCTGCGCGCGCTGGAGGCGCGGCGCGTGCTTGAATCGATCAACGGCCGCATCGCGGTAGGCTGGCTGATCGTCGAGGACCTCGCGATGGTGCTGGTGCTGGTGTTGCTGCCCCCTTTTGCGGGATTGCTCGGGGAGGGCGGAGCGCCTGTCTCCGCAGAATCGTTCGGCGACCTGCTGGCGCCGCTCGGCGTCACGCTCGCCAAGGTGGCCGCGTTTATCGCACTGATGCTGATTATCGGGCGCCGCCTGTTTCCCTGGCTGCTGTGGCAGGTGACGCGCACCGGCTCGCGCGAACTGTTCTCGCTATGCGTGATCGCGGCTGCGCTGGGTGTGGCCTACGGCTCGGCCAGACTGTTCGGCGTGTCGTTCGCGCTGGGTGCGTTCTTCGCCGGCATGATGATGCGCGAGTCGGAGTTCAGCCACCGTGCCGCAGACGAGTCGCTGCCGCTGCGCGACGCGTTCTCGGTGCTGTTCTTCGTCTCGGTCGGCATGTTGTTCGAACCCATGGTGCTCGTCGAGCAGCCCGCGAAGGTGCTCGCGGTCACCGCCATCATCATGATCGGCAAGACCCTCGCCGCCATCGCGCTGGTGCTGGCCTTCCGCTACCCGCTCAACACCGCGCTGACGGTCGGCGCAAGCCTCGCCCAGATCGGCGAGTTCTCGTTCATTCTCGCCGGAATGGGGATGTCCCTAGGGCTGTTGCCGCAGCAGGGCTACAGCCTGATTCTCGCGGGGGCGCTGGTCTCGATTGCGCTCAATCCGCTGGCCTTCGCCGCCGTCGCGCCGTTTCAGAAGTGGCTGCGCGCCCGTTCCGAATTGGCGCGCAGGCTCGAACTGCGCGACGATCCGCTGGCGCAGCTGCCGATGTCGGTCGATCAGGCGCTGCTGAGCGGCCAAGTGGTGCTCGTCGGCTACGGCCGGGTCGGGCGCCGCATCGCCGATGCGCTCGCGGAGCGGGGCATCCCGTTCGTCGTCGCCGAGCAGAACCGCGAACTGGTGGAGAAATTGCGCGCACGGCATATTCCCGCCGTGTCGGGTGATGCCTCCGACCCGGCAGTGCTGATCCAGGCGCATATCGCACGGGCCAGCATGCTGGTCATTGCCACGCCGGACACGTTCAACGTGCGCAAGATGGTCGAGATCGCGCGCACGCTCAACCCGGCCATCGAGGTGGTGTTGCGCACCCACAGCGATGAGGAAGCGGCGCTGCTGCAAAAGGAAGGGGTCGGCAAGGTGTTCATGGGCGAACACGAGCTGGCGCAGGGCATGGCGCGGCATGTGCTCGCGACGATGGAGCGGCCGCCCAATGGCTGAAGGCGGACATCCTCATGGCGATGCGCCTGACTGGCATACCCTGGATATCGACTGCGTCGCCGAAAAACTGCGTACGGATCATCATGGCCTGACCGACGAGGAAGCCGCACGGCGTCTGGCGCGCTACGGGTCGAACCGGCTGTCCTCCCCTCCAAGAAAGCCTGCCTGGCTGCGTTTCGTCCGCCAGTTCCACAATGTCCTGATCTACGTGATGCTGGCCGCCGCTGCCATCACGATCCTGCTGGGCCACCTGATCGACACGGCGGTACTGCTGTTCGCCGTGATCGTCAATGCCTGTATCGGGTTTATCCAGGAGGGCAAGGCGGAGCAGGCCATCGACGCGATCCGCAACATGCTCTCACCGCGCGCTGCGGTGTTGCGCGACGGCGAGCGCATCGACATCGACGCCGGATTGCTGGTGCCGGGCGATGTGGTGATGCTCGCCTCCGGCGACAAGGTGCCCGCCGACTTGCGCCTGATTACAGAGAAGGGGGTGCGCGTCAACGAAGCCATCCTGACGGGTGAATCCGAGGTGGTGGAGAAATCGCTGGCGCCCGTCGCGGCCGATGCGCCGCTGGGTGACCGCGCCTGCATGCTCTATTCGGGCACGCTGATTGCCTCCGGGCAGGCGAGCGGAATCGTCGTGGCAACCGGGACCGCCACCGAGATCGGGCGCATCGGTGCGCTGCTCGAGCAGGTGCATGAAGTTACCACGCCGTTGTTGTGCCAGATCGCCACTTTCGGCCGCTGGCTCGCGCTGGTGATTTTGCTGCTGGCCGCCGCCACCTTCGCCGTGGGCATCCTGTGGCGCGGCTACCTTCCGGGCGAGATGTTCATGATGGTGGTCGCGCTCGCGGCATCGGCGATTCCCGAAGGGCTGCCCGCGATCATGACCATCACGCTGGCGCTCGGCGTGCGGCGCATGGCCGGACACCATGCCATCATCCGGCACCTGCCCGCCGTGGAGACGCTCGGCTCGGTGACAGTCATCTGCTCCGACAAGACCGGCACGCTGACCCGCAACGAAATGACGGTGCAGCGCGTGGTCACCGCAAACCGCGTGTTCGAGGTCAGCGGCGCGGGCTATGCACCCGAGGGCGCGTTCCATCTTTCCGGGATGGCAGTGCCAGTCGATGATTGTCCGGAGCTGCCGCAGATCGCGCGCGCCGCTGTGCTTTGCAACGACGCCCGGCTGGGCCGGCGCGGCGACGCATGGAAGCTGCACGGCGACCCGACCGAGGGCGCGCTGCTCTCCCTCGCGATCAAGGCCGGGCTCGACCCGGCGGCGGAGCGGGGGAGCCTGCCGCGCTCCGATGCCATTCCGTTCGAATCCCAACATCGCCTGATGGCGACGCTGCATCACGACCATGAAGGCCGGGGATTCATCTATGTCAAGGGCGCACCGGAGCGCATCCTCGAGATGTGTGACTGGGAGATGCGCGACTGGCAGGGGACGGAGGCGGAGTGGGCGGTTGATGACGGCTATTGGCACCGCCAGGTGCAGGCGTGCGCGGCAGACGGGCTGCGCGTGCTGGCGATTGCCATGAGGCGCGTCGATGAATCCCAGCGTGAGGTGCATTTTTCGGATTTAAAAGGCGGCTTTACCCTGCTCGCGCTGACCGGCCTCATCGATCCCCCGCGGCAGGAGGCGATCGAGGCCGTGGCGGCGTGCGCCGCCGCCGGCATCCGGGTCAAGATGATCACCGGCGATCATGCCGATACGGCGCGCGCCATCGGCGCGCAACTGGGCATCGGCCTGAACGGGCGGGTGCTGACTGGCGACGAGATCGAGCTTATGGATGACGGGCAGTTGCGTCGCGCGGCATCCGATACCGATGTATTCGCGCGCGCCAGCCCGGAGCACAAGCTGCGCCTGGTGGAGGCCTTGCAGGCGGCGGGGCAGGTGGTTGCGATGACCGGCGACGGCGTCAACGACGCCCCGGCGCTGAAGCGCGCGGATGTCGGCATCGCGATGGGGCTGAAGGGCACCGAGGCGGCCAAGGAGGCGGCGGACATGGTGCTGGCCGACGACAACTTCGCCACCATCGGCAACGCGGTTCGCGAGGGTCGGGGCATCTACGACAACATCCAGAAATTCATCCTGTTCATGCTGCCGACCAACGGCGGCGAGGCGCTGGTGGTGATCGCCGCGATTCTGTTCGAGCTGGCGCTGCCGCTGACACCCGCGCAGGTGTTGTGGATCAATCTGGCCACCGTCAGCACGCTGGGGCTCGCGCTGGCCTTCGAGCACCCCGAGCACGACGTGATGCGCCGCCGTCCGCGCGACCCGAGCGCGCCGCTGATTTCCTGGTTTTTCGCCTGGCGCGTGGTGATGGTTTCGGTATTGATGATGACGAGCGCGCTCGGCCTGTTCCTGTGGGAACTCGGACATGGCGCCAGCCTGGAAGCCGCGCGCACCATGGCGGTCAGCGCGATCGTGTTCGCCGAGATGTTCTACCTGCTCAACAGCCGCTACATCTTCCGTCCGGTGCTCTCGCTCGACGGGCTGCTCGGCAACCGCTACGTGCTGCTGGCTATCGCTGCCTGCGCGGCCCTGCAAGTTTCCTATGTTTACGCCGGACCGTTACAGGCGGTGTTCGGCTCGACCCCCCTGGCGGTGGGCGAATGGCTGAAAGTGTTTTTTGCCGGTATGCTGGTCTTCGTATTTGCCGAGGTGGAAAAGGCGCTGATCGTGCATTCGAGGCGCAGGCGGCATCGCAGGCATGCCGGGGCCTGATAGTACATTTCATTGCTTTGTGAGGAGGAATACCATGGACAACATCAAACTGCTGGCCGCCACCGATTTTTCCGATGATGCCCGCCAGGCGGCCTTGCGTGCGGCTGACCTTGCCGCGCAATTGGGCGCGCAGCTCGAACTGCTGCACGTGATGAGCGGCACGTCGCTGAGTTCCCTGCGCGAACTGTTCAACCTGGGCAGCGAGGCGGATGCCAGGCTGCTCGACGACGCGCGGCGCATGCTGGGCGAGCTGGCCGAGGAGGTCGCCGAAAAAACCGGCTTTGCCGCGATACCGCGCGTGCAGACCGGGCATGTGGTGAACGAGATCATTTCGGCGGCCGACCAGGCGGACATGCTGGTGCTGGGTGCGCGCGGCCTGAGTCCGCTGCGCGACGTGTTCCTCGGCACGACGGCCGAAAAGCTGCTGCACAAATGCAAACGCCCGGTGCTGGTGAGCAAGCGCCCGCCGCACGGCGCTTACCGGCGCGTCATCGTTCCGGTGGACCTGTCCCCGCATTCGGCCGCCGCGTTGCGCATGGCGGCATGGGTCGCGCCGCAGTCCTACATAACGATCATCCATGCCTTCGATGTGCCCTTCGAGGGCAAGCTCTGGCTGGCGGGAGTGGAAGACGCGGAAATACAGCATTATCGCGCGCTCGCACGGGAACGGGCGCAGGACAAGATCGAGGCGCTGATGCGGGGGCTGGGCGACTCCTCCTTGAGGTTGCACCAGATGGTCGAGCACGGCGATGCGGCCCGCGTCATCCTCGAGCAGGAGGAAGAAATGAATCCCGACCTGATCGTCATCGGCAAGCGCGGCCAGTCGATCATGGAAGAGCTGCTGCTCGGAAGTGTGGCGCGGCATGTTTTATCCAACGCCCGGTGCGACGTGCTGGTGGTGAACGAATAAATAGGCAGGAGCGAAACCTGCAACCGCGGAGAATCGACATGAAATATACAAGCTCACATAAGCTGCCTCTTCTCATCGTTATGGCTGCAATGGTCTTTCAAAGCCATGCTGCATTTGCCGGAGACGAGAATCTATCCGCAGGGCAGACTCTTTATTTGCCGGTTTATTCGTATATCTGGCATGGAGACCGGGTCGTCAATAAGCGCTATCCATTGAAGACACCGGTTTCGGTCCTGGTGAGCATTCGTAACACTAACCTCAAGACACCGATCAGGCTGAATTCCGCGCGCTATTTCGATACCGGGGGCAAGCTGCTGAAACAGCTTGTGGCTTTGCCGGTAATGATCGAACCGCTGGGCACCCATGAGTTGTTTATCGAAAAACAGGAAACGCAGGGCGGGTCCGGTGCGAATCTCATCATCCAATGGGAAGCGGAAACCGCAGTCAATCCTCCAATCGTGGAAGCCGTACATGCAGAGATAAAGGGGCATTCCACCTTCACTTTCGTCACAAAAGCGCAACCCATAAGCGGAGAAAAATAACCGCTGAAGCATTCGCCATAACTGTGTTGTGTACCTTGCATTCATTTCGCTTCGCAAACTTTTCGTCCTGACTTCCAATGTGTTCGCAATCGGAAATACGGCCTTCCCGGTATTCCGGTTTTCCCGCCGCTGCCCTAGGCTGCGACTGATCCGAAAGTGAAGGAGGCAAGATGCGCAAGATTGGTCTGCAACAATGCCTGCTTGCCGGAACGCTGGCGCTGGGCGCTTCACCCGGCATATCCGCCGGGCAGGAGCCGAGCGCCATTGAGGAGGTTTTCGGAGTTACGCCGGGCCAGCGGCGCAACCACACCAAGGACGCCTGCGCGGTATGGCGCTGGAGTGCAGGCTTCTCGATGGAAGACTGCTGCACATACGAACTGTCCAGCGGCTTGGTCACCAGCATGGTGTCGATGAACAGCCGGTAGGCCAGACCGGTCGGGATGCGCCCCGCCGAGGTGTGCGGGCTGCTGACGAGGCCGATGTCCTCGAGGTCGGCCATCACGTTGCGGATGGTCGCCGGGCTGGCATCGAGGCCGGAATACTGCTGCAAGGCGCGCGAGCCGACCGGCTGGCCTTCGACAAGCTCAGGCCGAGCGGAATACTTCAAGTTACTCGGCTAACGTGCTGCCGGCAGATGCCGGATCGTTAAAAAACTCCACCGCCACCGCCTCATCCCTGGTACGCCGCATCGGCGGCAGGCTCTGCCAGATGCGCTTGCCGTAGTGCTTGCCGATGATGCGCGGGTCGCAGATCATCAGCACGCCACGGTCGGTCTCGTCGCGGATCAGCCGCCCAGCGCCCTGCTTGAGCGTGATGATCGCGCGCGGCAACTGGTACTCCATGAAGGCGTTGCGGCCCTGCTTCTTCATCTGCTCGATGCGCGCCGCGAGCACCGGGTCGTCCGGCGGCGCGAACGGCAGCTTATCGATGATGACCAGCGACAGCGCCTCGCCGCGCACGTCCACGCCCTCCCAGAACGACTGGCTGCCGAGCAGCACCGCGTTGCCGTGCTCGCGGAAGCGCGTGAGCATCTCGTTGCGCGAGCCCTCGCCCTGTAGCATCAGCGGGTAGTCCCAGCCGCGCCGCTCGAATTCCGCCAGCAGGATTTCGTGTGCGCGCTGCATCGCGCGCAGGCTGGTGAACAGCAGGAAGGCGCGCCCCCGGCTGGCCTCGATCAGCGGCAGCGCGGCCTGCACCACTGCCTCGGTATAGCCCTCGCTGTTCGGCTCCGGCAGGTTCTGCGGCACGTATAGCAGCGCCTGCTCGCCGTAGTCGAACGGGCTATCCCAGCAGGCGGTCTTCGCCTTGAGCAGCCCCATCTCGGCTTGGTAGAGCGAGAAGTCCTTCTTCACCGCCAGCGTCGCGGAGGTGAAAATCCACGCGCGCGCGCTGCCGCCGATCTGCTTCTCGAAGATTTCCGCGATGGACAGCGGCGTGGTGTTGAGTTGCAGCGAGTGGTGGAAGACTTCCAGCCAGCGCACCTGATCCGGCTCGTCGCCTTTCTGCCATTTTGCCAGTTGTTGCGCCAGCCCCTGTGCGCGCTGCCAGCAATTCTCCAGCCCCTCGCTGCGTTCCGCCTGCTTCTCCAGCAGGCCGGAAAGCTGCGCGAGCTTCTCGCCCAGCGCCTTCAGCGCAGGCGCGAACTCCCTGAAGTTTTCCGCCGCGCTGGCGGGCAGCCGCCCTTCCTTCTTGAATACCAGCCGCAGGTCGCGCGCCGCCCTGTCCAGCTCGTCGCAGGCTTTGGGCAGCGGCGCAAAATCCTTCGCGGCGGCCGCCGTCTCGATGCGCGCATCGCTGGCGAGATCGAGCAGTTGCGAGGTGGAGAGGCTCTCGCCGAAGAACAGGCTCGCGGTCTCCGGCAACTGGTGCGCCTCGTCGAAGATAACCGTGTTGCAGGCCGGCAGCAGTTCCGCCACGCCCTCGTCGCGCAGCATCACGTCGGCGAAGAACAGGTGATGGTTCACCACCACGATGTCGGCCTTCATCGCCTCGGAGCGCGCCTTGAGCACGAAGCATTCCTTGTGCTGTGGGCATTCCTGCCCGAGGCAGTTGTCGCGTGTCGAGGTGGCATGCATCCAGATCGGCGCGTTCTCAGGTACGTCCGCCAGCCCGCTCTTGTCGCCGCTGTCCGTCACCTTGGCATAGTGCTTGATCTTGCCGAGATGGCGCACGTCCTCGCGCGTCTTGAACAGCCCGTCGGAATGCGCACGCTCCAGGTGGTAGTGGCACACATAGTTCGCGCGCCCCTTGAGCAGCGCGACCGACACCGGTGCCTTTAGGGCGTCGCGCACGGTCGGCAGGTCTTTCTGGAAGAGTTGGTCCTGCAGGTTTTTGGTGCCGGTCGAGATGATGACCTTGCCGCCGTTGAGCAGCGCGGGCACGAGGTAGGCGAAGGTCTTGCCCGTGCCGGTGCCCGCCTCGGCGACCAGGATCGCATTGTCGCGGATCGCCTCAGCCACCGCGAGCGCCATCTCGCGCTGCTGCGCGCGCGGGCGGAAGGCCGCGACTTCGGTGGCAAGCGGACTCTGTTCGGAAAAGAAACGTTCGACTTCGGCGGACACGGTAGGGAGATTAAGGGAGGTGGTTATTTGCTGGCGGCAGCGTTATAGTGCGGCGGCAATTTTACGCGAGTGAAGAGGATGGGAATACAGGATATGCAAAAATATTCAGCCACTTCCTGTTCCGTGCGGCCGAGTTCCGTAGGGTGGATAAGCGTAGCGCATCCACCAAGCTAAAAAGGATGCAACGTGAGCAATTATCGCAGGGCATATCTTCCCGGCGGCATTTACTTCTTTACCGTCGTCACCTTTAATCGCGCCCCAGTTTTTACCGATGAAAATCGCGTCGAAGCGCTAAGGCAGGCATTCCGCAAGGTGAAGGCAGCTCGTCCTTTCGAGATTGACGCGATGGTCATCATGCCCGAGCACCTGCACTGTATCTGGCGCATGCCGGAAGGCGATGCCGATTATTCTTCCCGCTGGCGCGAGATCAAGAAGGCCACTTCGCGCCAGATTAGCACCGCTACCAATGCGCGCAACGAGCGCATGGTGTGGCAGCGCAGATTCTGGGAGCATGCTATTCGTGATGAGGAGGACTGGCGCAGGCACATGGATTACATTCATTACAACCCGGTAAAACACGGCTTGGCGAGTTCCCCCGGCGAATGGGCATGGTCGTCATTCGATAATGCAGTGAGCAAGGGGTGGTATGAGCAAACGTGGGGTGATCGCGAGCCGGCAACCATTGTTGGAATGGATTGCGAATGATGATGGGGTGTGTTTATGGAATGCAAAATGGTGGATGCGCTGCGCTTATCCACCCTACGTCCGTGCTCAGGACTGGCTTGCTGCATCCTGAAACCTCCAACCCAACTTACGAGAATCGATAAATATGCAGATTTGGGTGGATGCCGATGCGTGTCCCAAGGTCATCAAGGAAATCCTGTTCCGCGCGGCGGAGCGGCGGCAGATCCAGCTGACGCTGGTGGCGAACAAGATGCTGTATTGCCCGCCGTCCAGGGTCATCCGGGCGATGCAGGTGCCGGCGGGTTTCGACGTGGCGGATAACAAGATCGCCGAGCTGGTCGAGGCGGGCGATCTGGTGATTACCGCCGATATTCCGCTGGCTGCCGAGGTGATCGCGCGGGGCGGTCATGCCCTGAATCCGCGCGGGGAATTTTACACCAGGGACACGATCCAGGAGCGGCTGACGATGCGCAACTTCATGGATGGCCTGCGCGGCAGCGGCGTGGATACGGGCGGCCCGCCGGCGCTCAGCCAGGGCGACCGCCAGGCATTCGCGAACCAGCTGGACAGGTTTCTGGCGAAACTTGCGTAGGTTTCGATTCGATCAGCGCAGCCACTGGTTCAGCAGCCACCTCGCCCACTCGGTCACTTCCGTCGCAGTCATGCCGATGGCGGCATGCTGCTGCGCCAGTGCGTCGCCCGCCGCGCCGTGCAAGTGCACCGCGAGCAGCAGCGCGTCGTCCGCGCTCATCCCCTGCGCGATGAAGGCGGCGATCATGCCGGCCAGCACGTCGCCCATGCCGGCCGCGCTCATGCCGGGGTTGCCGGTCTTGTTCATAAATAGCCTGCCATCGCACGTGGCGCACAGGCTGGAAGCGCCTTTCAGCACCACGCTGCAGCCGAATTTCTGCGCCAGTTTTTGCACCACCGCGACGCGATCCGCCTGGACTTCCCCGGTCTCGCAGCCCAGTAGGCGCGCGGTTTCGCCGGGGTGCGGAGTGAGCACGGTCGCAGCCTTGCGGCTGCACAGGTCATCCTGCAAGTCGGTATGGCGGGCGAGCAGATTCAGCGCGTCGGCGTCCAGTAAGACGGGCGATCTGGATTTCAGCGCTTCATACAGCAGTTTGTGGGCCTCATTCGAAATGCCCATGCCGCAGCCGATCACCAGCACATTGAAATTGTCTTTCACGTTTGCACCCTCTCCCGCTCGCGGGATAACCAGCGACTTGGCTGCGGTTGTATGCAGCCTAGTCGAATGGCTAGTTGTTTCACCTAGAGGGTTGGGGAGAGGGTGAAGCAAGTCGTGCGCCTTGCGCAGCATCAGTTCTGGCTGCACCGGATCGACGCTCGGGGCGTTGTCGGCCAGCAGCCCCGCATGCACGCAGCCCGCGCCCAGCTTGAGCGCGGCGCGCGCCGCGAGCAGCGCCGCACCGACCGTGCCGGCCGCGCCGCCGATCACCGCGACGTTGCCGAACATGCCCTTGTGGCTGTCCTGCGGGCGCTTCGGGAAGTTCGCCATGACCTGCTTCTGCGTGAGGATAGGGATGCGTTTGCCCATTTCCGGTCAGGTACTGAGTGTGGGGCGCATAGTATAATCCCGCCCCGAGTTTAATTTCACCGTCCTCGCCATGTTTCAAGTCTCGATCGGCACCGCCGCCTTATCCGCCTTCCGCCTCGAAAAACTGCGCGCCGCCCTGAGCGATGCCGCCCCCGGCGTCGCCCTCGCGGACACGCGCCACTGCTATTTCAGCGCACTCAATGGCCAGGCTCTGAGCCAGGCGCAAGCCAAATTGCTGGGCAGGGTGCTGGGGCTGGGCAAGGCGGCGGGCGAACCCGCCGATGCGGATAAATGCCAGCGCCTGCTGGTGGTGCCGCGCCTCGGCACGATCTCGCCCTGGTCCACCAAGGCCACCGACATCGCGCAGCATTGCGGGCTGTCCGGCATCGAACGCATCGAGCGCGGCGTGGTGTATTACCTCTCCACGAATAACGGCAAGCCGCTGGGCAAGGCCGGACTGGCCGCGGTGCTGCCGCTGCTGCATGACCGCATGACGGAGACGGTGCTGGATAGCATCGACGGCGCGGCGGAAAAAATCTTCAAACACGGCAAGCCGCAGCCGCTCGAAACGGTAAATGTCCTGAAGGGCGGGCGCAAGGCGCTGGAGAAGGCCAACTGCGAGATGGGCTTGGCGCTGTCTCCCGACGAGATTGACTACCTCGTCGAGAATTTCAGGAAGCTGGAGCGCAACCCGACCGACGTCGAGCTGATGATGTTTGCGCAGGCGAATTCCGAGCACTGCCGCCACAAGATTTTCAATGCCGACTGGGTGATCAACGGCGAGGCGCAGGACATGTCGCTGTTCGGCATGATCCGCAACACCCACAAGGTCAGCCCGCAGGGCACGGTGGTGGCCTATTCCGACAATTCCTCGGTGATTGAGGGCGCGCGCGTCGAGCGCTTCTACCCGCGTGAGGGCGGGGCTTACGCGTTCAGCGAGGAGCTGACTCACACCCTGATGAAGGTCGAGACGCACAACCACCCGACCGCCATCGCGCCGTTCGCGGGCGCGGCCACCGGCAGCGGCGGCGAGATCCGCGACGAGGGCGCGACCGGCAGCGGCTCCAAGCCCAAGGCCGGGCTGTGCGGGTTCTCGGTGTCCAACCTGAATATTCCTGGGTTTGTGCAGCCGTGGGAAAAATATAGCCCTCTCCCTAACCCTCTCCCGCAAGCGGGCGAGGGGATGATCCCCTCTCGCACTTGTGGGAGAGGGGCCGGGGGAGAGGGAGCGCAGCAATACGGCCGTCCCTCCCGCATCGTCTCTGCCCTGCAGATTATGCTCGACGGCCCCATCGGCGCGGCGGCGTTCAACAACGAGTTTGGCCGCCCGAACCTGGCCGGTTATTTCCGCACCTTCGAGGAGCAGGTCGGCGGCGAGATGCGCGGCTACCACAAGCCGATCATGCTCGCGGGTGGCGTGGGTAACATCTCCGCGATCCACACGCACAAGCACGACCTGCCAACCGGCGCGCTGGTGGTGCATCTCGGCGGCCCCGGCATGCTGATCGGCCTCGGCGGCGGCGCAGCGTCCTCGATGGACACCGGCGCGAACGCCGAGAACCTCGACTTCGACTCGGTGCAGCGCGGCAACCCCGAGATGCAGCGCCGCGCGCAGGAAGTGATCGACCGCTGCTGGCAGATGGGCGAGAACAACCCCATCCTCTCGATCCACGACGTCGGCGCGGGCGGCATGTCGAACGCGCTGCCGGAACTGGTGCACGGCGGCGGCAAGGGCGCGCGCTTCGAGCTGCGCAAGATCCCGCTGGACGAGACCGGCATGTCGCCGAAGCAGATTTGGTGCAACGAGTCGCAGGAGCGTTACGTGCTGGCAATCGCGCCGGAGCGCCTCGAAGAATTCCGCGCGCTGTGCGAACGCGAGCGCTGTCCGTTCGCGGTGGTGGGCACGGCGATCGACGCGGACCAGATTACCGTGCACGACGCCGAATTCAACAACGACCCGGTGGATATGCCGCTGTCGGTGCTGCTCGGCAAGCCGCCGAAGATGACGCGCAATGTGGCGCGCGAGACGCCGCGCCTGACATCGTTCGACAGCAACCCCATCGAATTGCGCGATGCGGTCGAGCGCGTGCTGCGCCTGCCGTCGGTCGCGAACAAGACCTTCCTCATCAGCATCGGCGACCGCACCGTGGGCGGCATGACCGCACGCGACCAGATGGTCGGCCCGTGGCAGGTGCCGGTGGCCGACGTCGCGGTCACGCTGATGGGCTTCAACACCAATCGCGGCGAGGCCTTCGCCATCGGCGAGCGCACCCCGCTCGCGCTGATCAACGCGCCCGCCTCGGGGCGCATGGCGGTCGGCGAGGCGCTCACCAACATCGCCGCCGCATCGATAGAGAAAATCGGTGACATCAAGCTCTCCGCAAACTGGATGGCGGCGGCGGGACACCACGGCGAGGACGCCGCGCTGTTCGATACCGTGCGCGCGGTCGGCATGGAGCTTTGCCCGCAGCTCGGCATCGGCATCCCGGTCGGCAAGGACTCCATGTCTATGAAGACCACCTGGACCGAAACTCCCTCTCCCTCGCAGGGAGAGGGCAGGGGAGAGGGCAGGGGAGAGGGGGTGAAAAAAGAAGTCACCGCCCCCCTCTCTCTCATCGTCTCCGCCTTCGCGCCTTGCCCCGATGCGCGCCACACGTTCACGCCGCAGCTCTCGCCCTACCTCGATACCGCGCTGCTGCTGATCGACCTCGGGCAGGGCAAGAACCGCATGGGCGGCTCAGCGCTGGCGCAGGCCTACAAGCAGGTCGGCGACGTCGCGCCGGACGTGGACGATGCGCAGGTGCTGAAGAACTTCTTCGGACTGGTGCAGAGCCTGAACGCCAAAGGCAAGCTGCTCGCCTACCACGACCGCTCCGACGGCGGCGCGTTTGTGACGCTGTGCGAGATGGCGTTCGCCTCGCACATCGGCCTCGACATCAGGCTCGACGAGCTGCATGGCGACACGCTGCGCGCGCTATTCAACGAGGAGCTTGGCGCGGTGGTGCAGGTGCGCAGCCGCGACGTGCCGCATGTCCTGCAACTGGCGCGCGATGCCGGGCTGAAGAGCGTGCAGCAGATCGCCACGCTGAACGAAACCGGCATGATCGAGATTTCACGCGGCGGCGAGAAGCTGTTCAGCGAGAGCGGTGTGAGCCTGCAGCGCATCTGGTCGGAGACGACGTACCAGATGCAGAAGCTGCGCGACAACCCGGCCTGCGCGCAACAGGAATTTGATCGCATCCTCGACGCCGCCGACCCTGGATTGCATGCGAAGCTGACTTATGACCCGAATGAAAATCCAACCCCCGTTCGCCCTGAACTTGTCGAAGGGAGAGCGGTGCTGACCCGCCCCAAAATCGCCATCCTGCGCGAGCAGGGCGTGAACGGCCAGCTCGAGATGGCCGCGGCCTTCGACCGCGCCGGCTTCGCAGCGGTGGACGTGCACATGAGCGACATCATCAGCGGCCGCGTCAAGCTGGCCGACTTCAAGGGCTTCGCTGCGTGCGGCGGCTTCTCCTACGGCGACGTGCTCGGCGCGGGCGAGGGCTGGGCGAAATCCATCCTGTTCAACCGCAGGGCGCGCGACGAGTTTGCGGCGTTCTTCGGGCGCAGCGACACCTTCGCGCTGGGCGTGTGCAACGGCTGCCAGATGATGAGCAACCTGCACGAGATCATCCCCGGCGCGGAAAACTGGGCGCACTTCTCGCGCAACCAGTCCGAGCAGTTCGAGGCGCGCTTCACGATGGTCGAAGTACAAGAATCGCCCTCGATCTTCTTCAGCGGCATGGCGGGCAGCCGCATGCCCATCGTCGTCTCGCACGGCGAGGGCTACGCCGACTTCTCCGATGCGAAGAAGCTCAGGGCCGCGCAGGACATCGTCACGCTACGCTACGTGGACAACTACGGCAACGTGACCGAGACCTACCCGCTCAACCCGAACGGCTCGCCGCAGGGCATCACCGGCCTCACCACGCCGGATGGCCGCTTCAGCATCATGATGCCGCACCCCGAACGTGTGTTCCGCGCCGTGCAGAACTCCTGGTATCCGCGCGAGTGGCAGGAGAACGGGGCTTGGTTGCGGATGTTCCAGAATGCAAGGAAGTGGGTGGGGTAGAGTAGTCGTGGTTTGAACAAAAAAGGCGATGATGATCGCCTTTTTTTGTTCAGGGGTTTCACTGGGGTAATGCGAAGCTGACCCTTTTAGTTCTTTCTTTTAGTTCTTTTAGCTCTGTTTTTATAGATAGCTAGTTGCATCAAAATAATAATCTTGAGATGTCGCTAGCCGCATTAAGGCCGCCACGATAATCGCTTCCACTTTTCGACAGTGTAAAAGTGTAACGATCATCCCCCTCAAATACGACTTTGATGTGTTTTCCATCCTCGGAAACTTCAAAGCCCATATCTTCGAGTGCCCCCCGGCACTTGGCATCCATAGTTTTGTAATCCCGTAGAAGGGCCTTTAGTCGCTCTTTTAGAGAGATGTTTTCGCCAACAGGAGGATTAGCCTCGGCTATGCTGGTCAATACGTGCTTTCGACGACTGTCATCGGGCACTCGTCCGGCTGCATCGCTCAGAGCATCGTGGACAATTGAAATTAGCTCTCCTGGATATAAATCGCGCTCTTTGCCAGTTCGCAAGGAAAGGCCAGCCTGCATGGGGTTAAGGGCTTGGTATTTTCTTATCTCAGCTTCAAGGCGATGGATTTCTTTTTCCGCATCGTCTAATTCTGCTTCTTTTGCAGTTAGTTCTCCTCCAAAAGCAGCAATATATTTGTCAATTTCCGTTGAGCCTTGCTCTTTCAGTAAGTTGTAGCTTCTCCTTGAGAGAGCTTCTCGTACGGCAGACCAAGTGCAACGAGATAGTGGTCGTCTGTTTGAGAGAGCATTGCGCACCTCTTCAATAACGGCACTTTCAATTTCATCAGAAGATTCATAACCTCGACCGAGAAAGAATGAGCGACGACCACCACCATCTGGCCAGTAGATTCCGATTGTTCCGCCGTAAACGTTTTGCGAATCTACTTCGCTCATGAGTCTTATGGAAAATGCGCGATTGGGCTCTACCATGACATGAGCCATGCCAGAAAGCGCGCTTGCAAGTTTATTTACATCAACAATATGGCCTTGCTTGTAAGTTGAACTTACATATACGAGGGGCAGTCGGTAGTTCGCTTTTCCAGAAATGCAGCGGCCAGCAAACTCAATATCATCGTTTCCGAGAATAAGTGGTGTGTCAGCAACCTGAATTTCACCATCAAGGCCACCCCCAAGACACTTAATGAGTGTTCGCACTACGACTGGTTTTTTTGGTAAGGGTAATCTTGTCGAGGGATGAAGAGATTCACAAGAGATGCGAATCCCTACCCATGAGTCTGTACTTTGCTTGGAAAAAGCTATTGAAGTGACCCACTCAAGGTTGCCGTCAACTTTTGTATAGCGCACGGCAGCAGATTCAGTATTGGAAGCGGAGGCAATTAATGATTCAATGGACTCGTTAGGCTTTCGAGCAGTCCACTCGTCAGAATTGGAAATATTTTTTAAGTCAGCTTCGGTAAAGGTTGTGTGGCGAGAACCAAGAATCCACTCACGGATGGCGTGTAAGAAGTCGATTGCACTTCGCGAAGAGCCGATAGGAAATTCTGTTGCAAAGGTTTGCATTTACCTTGCTCCAATTAAATGAATTAAACAGGTTTAATCAAGCTGCTCAGCAGCAGATTTATTTTGAAGTAAATGGTACGAGCCAGCAGCTTGCCGCAGCTGCGCAAAGAAAACCCGGTGAGACTTGCAGTCAAGCTAATGCTCCCTCTTTTGAACAAGTAAACGGCCAATGGCAATGTTCCCGTCGGTGCGGGAATCGGTTGCGCCAGCCTCCTGTTCTGGGATTCCGCCGGTTGCCCCGGGCCGATGCGTGCGGCGCGGTGTGCTTTGTGGCGAAACTGCAAGTGGGGCGCACTTTAGGGGAGTTCTCCGGCGGCTGTCAATGCCGATATGGCTAGGCGTGTGCCAAGATGCTGCGCGTTGCGATCTCGCGCGAGCTTGTGTTTGCGCGCGCTTCGAAGGTGCTGTTTTCCGCCAACTGTCTCGCTTCGATCTCGCGGCTGCCCGCCGAGGGGAATTGCAGGTAGCTGCGTACGTGTTGCGCGGCCCGTTTGGCGCATTGCAGATGTTCCGGCTTGGTGTTCCAGCCCCAGTAATCGCCGTGCCCCGCGCCGTCGTTCGGCTGCTGGTCGAGATTGCCTGGGGCGGCGAGGTCGGCCCATCTGGCGTGTCCCAGCGCGGTGGGCAGGAAGCCTTCCGCGCCGGAGGCGAGGGTCTGCCCGGCGGGGAAGGCGAACGACAGGGCGCTATCTGCGCCCGAATACAGGCTGCGCGCCCCTTCGCGCAGCACTTGGTCGTAGGACGGGCGCAGGCGGCGCGGCGGATCGCGCTGTTCCAGCATGAAGGTCGGCACGGCTCCGGCCATGAAGACGATGCGCTCGATGTGCGGCGGGGGCAGGCGGTCTTTCAGGGCCAGCAGCAATTCGCTCGCCAGGCGGCAGCCCATCGAGTGCGCCACGATGTCGATGCGCGCGCCATCGCGGGCGTGTTCAGCAAGGTAGGCGGCGAGCCGTTCGGCGGTCTGGATGGCGTGCCTGATGCTGCCCATGTAGAAAAGAAACGAGAGGATGCCCCATGCGGCATCGCCCGGCCAATACACTTCGACGAAGGTGCGCCCGATACCGTAGCGCTCGCCGCTATCCAGGTCGCGCTGGCGGGCGTGGAAACCGTCATAGGCTTTTTGCGCATCCGCCGCATCGTTGTTGTAGCCGTGGATCAGCAGCACCAGATGTTGCGCCTCTTCGAGCGCCCTCTTGTCGGAAACCTCCGGATGGGGGCTGACTTCGCCGCCGACCGGCTTTTCGCGCCAGGAGAGCCTGATGCGTTGCACTTTTGGCATGGTCAGGCTCTTGCGCGCAGGCCGCTGATGGCGGCAACCACGTCCTTGGCGAACGGTGCGAGCATGCCCGCCAGCAGCGACAGGAGCACCAGCACCAGTAAGTCGTTGGCGCTGTCGACCTTGTTGGTGCTGGCCAGCGCATAGGCGGTCAGGGTTGCGCCGGTGGCGATGGAGATAAGCTGGTTGAGCCGCGCCCAGCGGTATTGGGTGCGGTTCTGGAACATGTCGAGGCGGCGCGCGATGAGATTGCCGAGGCGCGCCCGCGCCTGCTGTGCGGCACGCCCTTCGCTTTCCTGTTTCAGCCGCTGTGCCTCGTCGGCTGCGTAGCCCTCGCTTGCCGTGCGCTTTGCGAAGTCCGCCCAGCGCCGGCTGTCATCGGGCGCGCCGCCGGTTTGCGCCAGTTTCATCTGCAAATCCTCACGGGTGAAGAATGCGTAGGCATGCGGGTAGCGGTCGGGATATTCCAGCGACAGGTTGGCCGCGGCCTGGGTCTGCCCGAGCATGCGCTCGGTCGGCTGGTCGAAAAGTACGCCGGCATTCTGTTCGCCGCCCGCGGCGAGCACGAGCACTTCCCGGAGGCAGTCCGGCTCGGGCATCCACCGCGCCAGTTCGCGCCGATGGAAGCGGCGGCGGAATGCGGTCAGCCCCTTGGCGAGTTCGATGAAGGCCATCGACAGAGTGCCGATGGCTGCCAGAAGGAGCGCGTAATCGAGGGTCTTGTTCGAAATGGCTTCGATGATGGTTGCCACAGATGCGGTGTCGGTCATGGCGGTATCTCCGTTGGGGTTGCTGGCGATCGGGAACGGTGCGCGGCATGCCTCATGGAGCTGTTTCGGCGGCGACGCCTGTGCGGCATTCTAGGCAGTCGGTTCGCCACGTACAATAGACCTGAATGCCTATGTATTTCGGCCTAGGAGTGAGAGTTGCGCCGTCCAATGAAAAAGGGGGATGCCGGCGGCATCCCCCTTTTTATCCGACCGAGTAGCGGTTACTCGATCTTGGCCTTGGTGCGCAGGTCGTCGATCGCCTTCTTGACTGACTGCTGCTGCAGGCGCTGTTGCAGTTGCGGTTTGACTTCCTCGAACGGTGGCGCCTTCAGGTCGCGCGTGTCTTCCAGTTTGACGACATGCCAGCCGAATTGCGACTGCACCGGTTCCTTGGTGTATTCGCCCTTTTTCAGGTTGAGCATCGCGTTGGCGAATTCAGGCACGAAATTGCCCGGCACCGCCCAGCCCAGTTCGCCGCCGCGTTGCGCGGAACCGGCATCCTTGGATTTTGCGGCGAGCTTCTCGAACTTGGCCTTCTTGCCGAGTTGCGCGATGATGTCCTTGGCCTCGGCTTCGGTATCCACCAAGATATGGCGGACGTTGTATTCCTTGTTGCCCAGCTTGGCTTTTAGCTTGTCGTATTCCTGCTTGAGTTGGTCGTCGCTGATCGGGTGGTTCTTGGCGTAGTCCTGCACGAAGGCGCCGGCCAGCACGGACTGCCTGGCCAGTTCGATCTGCTGCACGGTATCGGTATTCTTGTCCAGGCCGAGCTTGGCTGCTTCCTGCGCCATCAGTTCGACGTTGATCATGTCCTCGCGGATCGCCTTGCGCAGTTCCGGGCTGTCCGGCTGGCCTTGTGCGGCGGCTGCCTTGACGCGCAGGTCGATGCGCGCCTGCGGGATGGAAACGCCATTTACCATCGCAGCGGATTTCTCTTCGGCGAAGGCGGGGTTGATCGCCAGCGCGCCCAGAATGGCCAGTGCCGCAAATTTGCTTGTCTTCAGCATTGTTGAGTCCTTTTCAACGGTTGAGAATCGATAATCGGCTATGCGCCGTCGGGGCGCACAGCACGCGCCCTCTTAATTTTTGCAGCGCGGAATATATCACACAGCAGGGCGGTCAGGCGGGCAATACCTTGCGGAACGGCTGGACGCTGATTTGCCGGAATACGCCGTCGGTGGCATAGGGGTCGGCTCTCGCCCATTCCTGCGCGGCCTGCAATGACGCGAATTCGGCAACGATCAGGCTGCCGGTGTAGCCTGCCGCGCCCGGGTCGAGCGCGTCCACGGCGGGAAAGGGGCCGGCCAGCAGCAGCCGGCCTTCGTTCTGCAGCGCCTGCAGGCGCGCCAGGTGCGCCGGACGCGCCGCCATGCGCTTTTCCAGGCTGTCCGGGATGTCCTGCCCGGTGATCGCGTACCACATCAGTTACCTTCTTTCTTTTCGTCCACGTACTTCGCCAGCCACATGCTCTGTCCCAGGATGAACACCACCATCAAGGCGGTGAAGCCGAACAGCTTGAAGTTCACCCAGGTGTCGGTTGAATAATTGAACGCCACATACAGGTTGAGGAAACCCAGCACCGCAAAGAACAGGCTCCAGCTCAGGTTGAGGCGGTTCCAGACATGCAGCGGCAGGGCGATCTTTTCCTGCAGCAGCGCGCGCATCAGGTTCTTGCTGAACAGCAGGTTCGAGAACAGCAGGATGGCCGAGAACAGCCAGTACAGCACGGTGGGTTTCCACTTGATGAAGGTTTCGTCGTGCAGCAGCAGCGTGGCGCCGCCGAAAACGGCGATGATGGCGAAGCTTACCCACAGCATCACATCCACCTTGCCGTGCCGCCATTTGGTCCAGGCGATCTGTGCGACGGTCGCGGCGATGGCCACGCCGGTCGCGATATAGATATCGAACGTCTTGAAGGCGATGAAGAACAGGATGACGGGGAACAGGTCGAAGAGCAGTTTCATTATCTAAAATCCTACTTGCACCACGAAGAACAAGAAATTAAATAGCCGTTGCACGCCCGGGCTTGTCCGGCGGACAGGCTGGTTTTCTCGTAACGATATTTTGAAATCACTTCGTGTCCTTCGTGGTGAATTGGTTCAGTTGCGATCCAGCGCGAGTGCGGTGGAGTTGATGCAGAAACGCAGGCCGGTGGGCGGAGGACCGTCCGGGAACACATGCCCGAGGTGCGCACCGCATTGCTTGCAGAGCACTTCCATGCGCTTCATGTCGTGGCTGTCGTCCACGCGTGTGGTGATGTTCTCCGGCTTGTACGGCTGCGCGAAGCTCGGCCAGCCCGAGCCGGAATCGAACTTGGCCTCGGAGTCGAACAGCGCCGCGCCGCAGCATACGCAGCGGTAGATGCCGGGGTCGTGGCAGTCCCAGTACGCGCCGCTGAAGGCTGCTTCGGTACCGCACTGGCGGCATACCTCGTACTGTTCCGGGGTGAGTTCCTCGCGCCATTCGGCATCGGATTTTTCGACGGGAGCGGTCACAGCACCTCGCCGGCGTAATCAGCCAGCCGCGAGCGTTCGCCGCGCATCAGCGTGACATGGCCGCCGTGTTCCCAGCCCTTGAAGCGGTCCACCACATAGGTCAGGCCGGAGCTGCCCTCGGTGAGGTAGGGCGTGTCGATCTGCGCGATGTTGCCCATGCACACTACCTTGGTGCCGGGGCCGGCACGCGTCACCAGCGTCTTCATCTGCTTGGGCGTGAGGTTTTGCGCCTCGTCGATGATCACGTACTTGTTGAGGAAGGTGCGCCCGCGCATGAAGTTGAGAGACTTGACCTTGACGCGCGAACGGATCAGGTCGCGCGTCGCCGCACGTCCCCAGTCGCCGCCATCCTCCTCAGACTTGTTCAGCACGTCCATGTTGTCTTCCAGCGCGCCCATCCACGGCGTCATCTTTTCTTCCTCGGTGCCGGGCAGGAAGCCGATGTCCTCGCCCACCGGAACCGTCACGCGGGTGATGATGATCTCCGAATACAGCTTGGCCTCCAGCGTCTGCACCAGGCCGGCCGCGAGGGTCAGCAGGGTCTTGCCGGTGCCCGCCTGCCCGAGCAGGGTGACGAAATCGATCTCCGGGTCCATCAGCAGGTTGAGCACGAAGTTCTGCTCACGATTGCGCGCGGTGATGCCCCACACGTTGTTCTTGCTGTGCGTGTAATCGGTCAGCGTGCGCAGCAGGGCGGTCTTGTCGTCCTGCTCCAGCACCACGGCATAGAACGGCGTGCCGTTTTCCTGGTAGACGAACTGGTTGACGAACATCGCCCCGCACAGCGGGCCGCGTATCTGATAATAGGTGTGGCCTTCCTTCTGCCAGGACTTCATGTCCTTGCCGTGCCTGTCCCAGAAATCCTCCGGCAATTGCAGTACGCCGGTGTAGAGCAGGTCGGTGTCTTCGAGCACCTTGTCGTTGAAGTAGTCCTGCGCCTCCAGGCCCAGCGCGCGCGCCTTGATGCGCATGTTGATGTCCTTGGAGACCAGAATCACCGCGCGCTGCGGGTAGAGCTTCTGCATGCCGATGACCACGCCGAGGATCGCGTTGTCCGCCTTGCCCAGTTCAAGGTGCTGCGGCAGTTCATGCTTGATGAAGCTGGTTTGCAGGAACAGCCGGCCGGTGCAGTTCTTGTGCGCGGCGGATTCCAGTGCGATGCCTTCCTCTATCTTGTGCGGCGCGTCGCTGACGATCTCGTCGAGGAAGCGGCTTGCCTGGCGCGCGTTGCGCGCGACTTCGGTCATGCCTTTCTTCTTGTTGTCCAACTCCTCCAGCACGAACATCGGCAGGCAGATGTCATGTTCCTCGAAACGGAACAGGCTGGTCGGGTCATGCAGCAATACGTTGGTGTCCAGCACGAACAGCTTGGTCTCCTGCTTTGCAGTCTTGGCAGGCTTTTTACTTGGGGAGGGAGACATGAAGTTCCTTTTGGATTAAGGGGCTGATGAAAAAGTTACAAGGTGAAGGCCTGGCCGCAGGTAGCGGGCAAGGAGAAACCAAGATGTCGTTTTCTGGCATAAGGCATTTGCTCAACGTGCCGCCATTCTTGTCAAAAAACGTTGCAAAGGCAAGCATTGGGTGCCTGGTTAATCCGAGGGGTCGGCTTGTGGCCCGGTATCTGGGCAAGGCCTGCTGCAGTCCGGCGTAACGATGTATCGTACGCAATTTCGCCCACTGTGCTTGGCGCTGTAGAGGGCAGTATCCGCCGTTTCCAGAAAGCAGGTTGCATTGCAGATGGTATCCGGCTGATAAGTGGTGATGCCTACGCTGATCGTAATGTGGTCGGCAATCGCCGATTCGTCATGAGGGATATTCAGTTCGGAAACGGCAAGACGCAGCTTTTCCGCGACGATCTGGCCTCCTTCCGGTCCGGAATCGGGAAGGATGATGGCAAATTCCTCGCCGCCATAGCGCGCCACCACGTCGGTCGGTCGGTTCAGTTGCGACTTGAGCGCCTGCACGACCGAGATCAGCACCCTGTCGCCGGCAGGATGGCCGTATTTGTCGTTGTAGGGTTTGAAATAGTCCACGTCCAGCATGATGAGGGAGAGCGGAACGTTCTGCCGCAGGGCACGGCCAAATTCGGCGGCAAAGCGTTCGTCGAAAAAGCGCCGGTTGTAGGCGCCGGTCAGCGCATCCGTGATGGCCTCCTTGCTGAGCCTTTCAGTGTGCGATTTCAGGACCCGTTCGCGCTTGACGGATAAGGTGGCGTCGGCAATCTGGATCAGGCAGAGATACTTTTCTTTGCTGGTGACGATGGGGGTGATGACGATGGATTGCTGTATGCGCCCCTGTTTGTGCTGCGTGACCGGCAGGGGGTAGAGCGGCAATGGGGAGCGGTGCAGCGCATTGGAAAGGATGATTGGCAGTTTGCGCTGCAGCACGTTCTTGAGGGCGGCTTTGAAGGAGGCAGACAGTCCGTCTGGGAACAGCGATTCGAGAAAGCGGTTCAGGGCAAATTCGGCCGGAATCCCGCTGTGCAGGGCAACCCAGTCATTCCACAGCAGAATTTTGCCTTCACTGTCGACCAGGATCAGGCCGGACTTGATGCTGTCCCAGATTTTTCCCGCGATTTCTTCCCCGGCGTTTCCCGGGAAGGCAATCCCATTTTTCACTAGCGTTGGAATCATGCGTGCTCTGTTTTCAGATGTCGGCTATGAACCGGTCGATATGGGCGAGAAGCTTTTGCAGCGATGAAGAACTCAGCAGAAATACCAGGTAGCCCTGTGAATGGTGCTTTTCGATAGTCAGGTCGATGTGCAGCACCAGCACGAGCGGGTGGTCCACTTCCGAAATGATCTGTTGCAGCACCATTTCTGTTGTGCCGACGGAATAGGCCGGCAGGGAACTGTGCAGTGTGAGGTTGAGCATGTCCGCCATCGAGGAAAGGCAGGCGTTCAGTATGATATTACCCAATTCGCACATGGCTTCCTGCTCGAATTCGGCCACTTCTTCGACGCTTACTTGCGAATTCATCATGTCGTGCACGATTTCCAGTGCGCGATCTTCAGTGAATAGCAGCATGGCATCGGCATCAAACGGCCCACCGAAACTCTGTTTGACTGCGCCTAGTCGCGTGTTGCTGAGCGACAAAGCCTCCGCATTGATCTCAGAGGATTGGTAAAGCTGGATGCTTGGCACGGACAGTTTTACTTCGTCGCCGACGATTTCGCTCAGGCTGGCTGCGGCACGGCCTGCGCCGATGTTGAAAATCTCGGTCAGTGCATCGAGTTGCAGATCGGACAGCAGGCTCATGTTCGGCTTTCGAAAAAGTCGAGCGCCTGCGCCACGCTTTTTTCCGTGACCGGTTTGGCGACGAACCGCGCGCCAAGCTCGGCGGCGCGAGTCTGGTAGCTTTGCTGGATATTGGACGAAAAGACGGCAATGCGGATGCCCGGATACCTGGCAAGGATTTGCGCGGCCGCCTCGGTACCGATGATGCCAGGCATGTTAATGTCCATGGTGCAGTAATTCGGTGTGTCGCGATCTACGATCTCCAGAGCTTCATTGCCGCTGGCAGCTTCGATGATGATCCATTTCGGGTATTTGGCGAGTACGAAGGTGCGTATCATCATGCGTGATACGCGGCTGTCATCTACGATGAGCAGCGTTTTAATGCTGTTGCGGTGCGGCACACAAATTCTCCCCAAGCGAATCGTTTTTATGGGAATAATTCTAACGCAATTCAGTATTTCCTAAGCATCTTTCGATGTGAAAGCCTTTTCCCGGGAGGCTCTGGTTTGGTTGACAGACTGTGCAATAAAAAACTACATTTACCGGGTTACAGGGCCTGTCCCGCCGGGCTCAACAAACAAACGCCAATCAGGAGATCGCATGCCCAACATCCAGTCCGTATTGCATGAAACCCGCGTTTTCAATCCTCCCGATGAGTTCGTCAAACAGGCCAACGTCTCCGGCATGGAGAGCTACCGGGCGCTGTGCGAGGCGGCGGAGCAGGACTATGCGGGCTTCTGGGCCAAGCTGGCGCGCGAAACCCTGCTGTGGAAGCAGCCTTTCACGAAGTCGCTGGACGAGAGCAATGCACCCTTCTTCAAGTGGTTTGAGGACGGCGTGCTGAATGTTTCCTATAACTGTCTCGACAGGCATCTCGACACCCAGCCGGAAAAGACCGCGATCATCTTCGAGGCCGACGACGGCACGGTGACGAAAATCAATTACCGCGACTTGCACGCGCGCGTCTGCCAGTTCGCCAATGGCCTGAAATCGCGCGGCATCAGGAACGGCGATCGCGTCGTCATCTATATGCCGATGAGCATCGAGGCGGTGGTCGCGATGCAGGCCTGCGCACGCATTGGCGCGATCCACTCGGTGGTGTTCGGCGGGTTTTCCTCCAAGAGCCTGCACGAGCGCATCACCGATGCCGGCGCGTGCGCGGTGATCACTGCCGATGCGCAGATGCGCGGCGGCAAGGTGATGCCGTTGAAGCCGGCGGTGGATGACGCGCTGGCGATGGGCGGCTGCGACATGGTGCACAGCGTCGTCGTCTACCGGCGCGCTGCCTGTGAGACCGCCTGGAATGCCGGGCGCGATGTCTGGTGGCATGACGCGGTGAAGGGGCAGGGTACGAGCTGCGAGCCGGAATGGGTCGGCGCGGAACACCCGCTGTTCATCCTCTATACCTCCGGCTCCACCGGCAAACCCAAGGGCGTGCAGCATTCCAGCGGCGGCTACCTGCTCGTGGCGATGCTGTCGATGCAATGGGTATTCGATTACAAGCCGACGGATATTTTCTGGTGCACCGCCGACGTGGGCTGGGTCACCGGCCACAGCTATGTGACCTACGGCCCGCTCGCGATGGGCGCGACGCAGGTGATCTTCGAGGGCGTGCCGACTTACCCCGATGCCGGACGCTTCTGGAAGATGATCCAGGATCACAAGGTGACGACCTTCTATACCGCGCCGACGGCAATCCGCTCGCTCATCAAGCTTGGCGGCGACTTGCCGGGGAAATATGACCTGTCCAGCCTGCGCCTGCTCGGTTCGGTCGGCGAACCGATCAACCCCGAGGCCTGGATGTGGTACTACACCGAGGTCGGCCGCTCGCGCTGCCCGATCGTGGACACTTGGTGGCAGACCGAAACCGGCGCGCACATGATCGCACCGCTGCCCGGTGCGATGCCGATTAAACCCGGCACTTGCACGCTGCCGCTGCCCGGCATCATGGCGACCATCGTCAACGAAGCAGGCGACGAAGTGCATGACAAGCACGGCGGCTTCCTTGTCATCAAGCGCCCCTTCCCGTCGCAAATCCGCACCATCTGGGGTGACCCGGAACGCTACCGCAAGGCCTATTTTCCCGATGAGATGCGCGGCGCCTACCTCGCGGGCGACTCCGCGCACCGCGACGAGGATGGCTATTTCTGGATCATGGGGCGCATCGACGATGTGCTGAACGTCTCGGGGCATCGCTTGGGGACGATGGAGATCGAATCGGCGCTGGTAGCCAACCCGCTGGTCGCCGAGGCGGCCGTGGTTGGCAAACCGCACGAGATCAAGGGCGAGGCGATAGCGGCCTTCGTCGTGCTGAAGGGCGCGCGCCCGGAAGATCAGGCCAAGGTCAGGGAGATCGCCGAAAGCCTGCGCAACTGGGTCAGCAAGGAAATCGGCCCGATCGCCAAGCCGGACGAAATCCGTTTCGGCGACAACCTGCCCAAGACGCGCTCCGGCAAGATCATGCGCCGCCTGCTGCGCGCCATCGCCAAGGGGGAGGAAATCACCCAGGATGTCTCTACTCTTGAAAACCCCGCAATATTGGAGCAGCTCAAAAACGCAGTACATTAGGCAAATCTCGAGGGTGTCGCCTATCTCTATATTGTGGGGTTTCGGCGTAGGCTAGCTCTGCATAGCCATTCGACTGGGCGCTCTTGCGAGTGCCAAGTCGCTGGTTAACGTGAGCGTAGCGAACGTTAAGCGCAGCGGCCGGAGCCAAAACCCGGCCATCCTCGAGCAATTGAAGAACGCAGTGCGTTGATTAATTTGATTTAGCCGTTATTTTCGGTTGACCCGCTCGCCCTGCGCCGGTACCATCGCGGAAATTTTGAGCCAACTGGAACTACGCACGTGCCATTGATTCGACGGATTTTCTTTGCGCTGCTTGCCGTTTGCACTCTAGCCACCCCAGCCGTTCAAGCCGAAGAACAGCTCGCCCTGAGTACCTCTCCTGCCGCTACACCTGCTCCCCTGAAGCTTTCGACTGCCCGCAACATCGAACTGGAACTCATCTCGGACAGCGAACTGGCAGCGCGTGACCTCTGGGCGCGCATCCGCAACGGCTTCTCCATGCGCGATCTGGACAGCCCGTTGGTGGCAAGGCACGAGAAATGGTATGCCAGCCGCCCCGATTACGTGGCGCGCATGACTGAGCGTGCGCGCCGTTACCTTTATCACATCACGGTCGAAGTGGAACGGCGCGGCATGCCCAGCGAGATCGCGCTGCTGCCGATGATAGAAAGCGCCTTCAATCCCGGCGCCTATTCGACCAGCCGCGCCTCGGGCATCTGGCAGTTCATTCCTTCCACCGGCAAAAATTTTGGTATGCAGCAGAACTGGTGGTATGACGGTCGGCGCGATGTCATCAGCGCAACCAACGGCGCGCTCGATTATCTGCAAAAACTGCATGACATGTTCGGCGACTGGGAATTGGCGCTGGCCGCCTACAACTGGGGCGAGGGCGCGGTGCAGCGCGCACAGGCGCGCAACCGCAAGCGCAGGCTGCCGGTAAATTACACCAGCCTGAAAATGCCCAATGAGACGCGCAACTATGTGCCGAAACTGCTGGCCGTCAAGAACATCGTCGCCAATCCCGCGAGCTTCGGGCTGGTGCTGGAGGATATTCCTGACAACCCCTATTTTGCCGCCGTCTCAACCACCAAGCACATCGACGTGAAGCTGGCCGCCCAATTGGCTGACATCCCGATGGAAGAATTCGCCGCGCTCAATCCCGCGCATAACCGCCCGGTCATCCTGCAGGACAACAGCGATTTGATCCTGCTGCCGGTAGACGCAGTCGAAACCTTCCGCGCCAATCTGGAGAATTACGACAAACCGCTGGTCAGCTGGCAGGCCTACCAGCCGAAAAAAGGCGAACGGCTCGACCATCTTGCGCCGCGCTTCGGCCTTTCCGTGGAAACGCTCAAGTCGGTGAACGGGCTGTCGGGACGCGCCAAGGTCAGTACTGGCCAGACACTGCTGGTGCCGGTCAACGGCGAGGAAAGCGAAGCGGACGAAGAATTCGAGGCGTTCAACATGCATCTTTCTCCCACCGGCGATAGTGCCGTCAAGCACATCGTGCGCAAGGGCGATACGCTGGGTGGCATTGCGCGCCGTTATCACGTCAGCGTTGCCGGCCTGAAAGAGTGGAACAAGGGGGCATTGAAAATACTCAGGGTCGGCCAGGCCATCAACGTCATGCAAGCGGCATCCCGCAAGCCTTCCAGCCGCCTGAGCAAGTCCGGGAACGGTGCGTTAAGGCGCGCAAGTGCCGTTTACAGCAGGCATCCTGGAACCTAGTTTCGCGGCGAAAGTTTTTCAGAGAGCGCGGCGAGGAAGCGGTATCCCTTCCATATCCGCCATCCACCCTTCACCAGACCAAGCACACCGCGCCGGCGAATCACAACCAGCGCGGCCACGTCGGCGACCAGCACGGGGTGGGAACGCAGAAAACGCACGACTGCCAATCCCTGATCCGCCAGCGCCAGCGGGGCTTGCCAGCGTGCGCCAACTCCGGCTACCTGTTCGCGCTGCGTGGCGATTCTTGCCAGCAGTTCGCCGCGACGCTGCATTACCGCAGACATTTGTTTATTCATGGCCGGTTTCCAGTCGTTCGCGGTCTTTGGATAATTCGGCCAGGCTGGCGGAAAACAGGCGGGATTTTGCCTGGGCCTTGCTGCGCAGCAACATCGCCATCAGCGAGCCCAGTGCAAAAAAAACAGCACTCAACACACCAAGCGCTGCGAGGCGGTGATCGTCCCAGAACAGCACCACGACGAACATTGTGAGCAGCAATATGCCCATGCCGAAACAGAATAGTGCAGCCGAAGCAAAAAAGAGCATTTGCGTTAAACGCAGACGCTCTTCCTGTAGTTCATTCGCCAGCAGCTCAAGCCGCGTCGAAACGATGGAGGTCAGTGTGGACAGTAGCCGCTTGACCGACCCCATCAGGCCGGGGCTTGTTTCCGGCATCGCTTAACGGCTACGTGAGATCAGCATGCCGATGATCAGCCCGGCTCCGGCAGCGATGCCGACGGATTTCCACGGATTTTCATGTACATATTCATCGGTCGCCTTAGCCGCCTGCCTGGTTTTTGCAACCACGGCCTCCTCTGCTGCCATGAGGCGCCCCTTGGCATGGGACAGGCTCTCCTGGATGCGCTCGCGCGCCGAGGACACCTTCTCGCCCGCTTGGCCGGCGGTTGCACGCAGCAGTTCTTCCGCATCCGCTACCACCACGCGCAAATCCTGCATGAGCTTCTCCTTGCTGACTTCGTTTTCCATGCTTGCTTGTCTGTTCATTATTCGCTCCTTTGGATGGATAAAGAACTGCAATAGGTTAACGCTCAACTGTCCGAGGACTACCGGATACTCCGACGCCTTTGTAATCCTAAAACTCACGGGCGTCAATCCGGACTATTCCCTATTCAGGCTATCGCCCTACTGGTGAGGGGCAATTGGCCGGGAATCAGCCCCTTCCCTTGCTGTCGATACGCGGCACGGCGGACAACAGGGTTTGTGTGTAAGGATGGTTGGGCGCGCGCAATACCTCTTCCGCAGTGCCGCGTTCGACAATGCGCCCCTGGTACATCACGCACACTTCATGCGCGAGGTATTCCACCACCGCGAGGTTGTGCGTGATGAACAGGTAACTCAGGTTCAATTCCCGTTGCAGCGCTTTCAGCAGGTTCAGGATTTGCGCTTGCACCGATACATCCAGCGCGCTGGTCGGTTCGTCGCAGATCAGCAGTTGCGGCGATACGGCCAGCGCGCGTGCGATCGCGATGCGTTGTCGCTGCCCGCCGGAGAACTCATGCGGATAGCGCCACTTGGCGTTGTGCGCCAGGCCGACCTGGTCGAGCAGGGTGTCGATATGCGTCTGGCGCGCCGCGCTGTCGCCTCCGATGCTCAGTGCGGCCATGCCCTCTTCGAGAATTTCCGCGACGCGCATCTTCGGGTTCAGCGAGGCGTAAGGATCCTGGAACACCATCTGCATCGCCGCACGCCGCGCGCGCAATTCGCGCCCCACAAGTCCGGTCAGCTCGCGCCCGGCAAACTGCACGCTGCCCGCCGTGGGCGGAATCAATTGCAGCACGGCCTTGCCCAGCGTGGTCTTGCCGCAGCCGGATTCGCCGACCAGCGCCAGCGTGCGCCCCTGTGGAATCGCCAGCGACACGCCGTCTACCGCCTTCACCTGCCCGACTGCGCGCTGCAGGATGCCTTTGCGGATGGGGAAATAGACTTGCAGGTTTTCGACCTGCAAGAGAGAAGGGGTAGAGCCGTGAAGGGAGAAGGGGGAAGAGGGAAGGGTAGATGGCGCTTCTGGTTTTTCCCCTTCTCCCTTCTCTCTTTTCCCTTCTCCATAAAGATGGCACCTCACCCCCTGTCCATCCCCAACCGCAGTCCAGCCCGGTGTCTGTTCGCTGCACAACGTCCACGCCTTGTTGCAGCGCGGTGCAAAGCGGCAGCCCTGCGAGATGCTGCCCGGCGGGGGTACGCTGCCGGGAATGGCGGCCAGCGCTTCTCCGCGCCGCGCCGCATCGGGCAGGGCGGCGAACAATTGTTGTGTGTAGGGATGCAGCGGCTGGGCAAACAACTGCGCGCGGCTGGCCTGCTCGACGATCTGCCCGGCATACATCACCCCGACCCGGTGCGCCATTTCCGCCACCACGCCGAGATCGTGGGTGATCAGCAGCAGCGACATGCCGCAGGCGTCCTGTGTGTCGCGCAGCAGTTGCAGCACCTGCGCCTGAATCGTCACGTCCAGCGCGGTGGTCGGCTCGTCGGCAATCAGCAGTTTTGGCTGTCCGGCCAGCGCCATCGCGATCATCACGCGCTGTTTCATCCCGCCGGAAAACTGGAAGGGATATTCGTGCAAACGGCGCGGAGCATCGGGGATGCCGACCTGTTGCAGCAGGTCGATGCAGCGTGCCTCTGCCGCCGCGCCATGCAGATTCTGATGCAGAGCCAGCGCCTCGGCGATCTGCTGCCCGACTGCCAGCACCGGGTTCAGGCTTAAGCCTGGCTCCTGGAAAATCATCGCCATCGTGCCGCCGCGTACCTCGCGCATTTCGCGCTCGCGCAGTTGCGTCAGTTCGACGCCATCGAGCTGCACCGAACCGCCCGCATGCGCCACGCCATCCGGCAACAGGCGCAGCAGCGACAGCGCGGTCATGGACTTGCCGCAGCCCGATTCGCCGAGCAGCGCAAAGGTTTCGCCCGCAGCAATCTTGAACGAGATGCCGTCCACGATGCGCGCACCGTTGCGTAGTTGAGTCACCAAGCCGGAGACGCTGAGGATATCGCCCATTACGCCGCAGCCTCCGTCCGGCTCAGGCGCGGGTCGAACGCGTCGCGCACCGCGTCGGCAAACAGGTTGGCTGCGAGCACCAGCACCAGCATGAAGCCGAAGGCTGCCGTCAGCGCCCACCACACCATCGGTTCGCGCGCCATTTCCAGCCGCGCGGCGTTGATCATCGTGCCGAAGCTGATCATCGACGGATCGACGCCGACGCCGACATAGGATAGCACCGCCTCGGCCAGCACCAGCGCGCTGAAATCCATCACCAGCGCGATCAGCACAATATGCATCACGTTCGGCACGATGTGGCGCATGAGGATGCGCATGGAAGATACGCCGAAGGACTGCGCCGCCTGGATGTATTCCAGCTCACGCAGCTTGAGCGTCTCGCCGCGCAGCAGGCGGCATAGCCCGGTCCAGCTCGTGACGCCGAGGATCAGGCACAGGAACACCAAGCGCAGGTCGGCACGCGACGCGGAGGTATCGAACCACTCCGGGTGAGTGTCGATGGTGACCTGCATCATCAGCACCGCCGCCGCGATCAGCAGCACGCTCGGAATCGAACTCAGCACGGTGTAGACATACTGGATGACGTCGTCCACCCAGCCGCGGAAATAGCCTGCTGCGATGCCGAGCAGCAGCGCCAGCGGCAGCGTGACCAGCGTGGTCACCGTGCCGATGATCAGCCCGGTGCGGATGCTCTTCAGCGACAGGTAGAGCACATCCTGTCCGACTTTGTCGGTACCGAGCACGTGGTAGGCGGAGGCCAAGCTGACAACGGTGCCGACCAGGGTGGCGAGAATCAGCGTTGCGACCAGCATGGGGCGCAGCGGCAAGCCGCGTTGCGCCAGCCATCGCCGGCCGGTCAGCGCAATCAGCAGCCCCGCCAGAAACCCGCCCAGCGCACCCAGCAGGGCGCGCTTCAGCATGTTGCCGCCGCGCTGCGCTGCATCGGCCAGGTGTGCGCCGCCGTATTTCAGGCGCGGATAGTCGCGCAGCACGTTGCCCTGTGCGTCAGTCACGCTCTCCTTGGCATGCAGCGTCAGCGCGAAAGGCGCGGAATAGGTCTTTTCGGTCCGCGTGCGCAGTGGCTCGACCAGCTTGTCGAACACGCTCAGTACCTCCGGCGAATACACTTTCTCGCCGCCATTGCTTTGCGGCAGCGCGGCACGGTAATGCAGGGTATCCAGCAATCCGACCAGCAGGAATAGCGACAGCACCAGCAGCGACACCATCGCCGTGGCACTTTGTGCGACGCGCCGCCACGGCAGCAGCAGATGCTCGCGTCGGCGCACATACCAGGCCGTCGCGATACCCGCTGCCAGCAGCAGGAATACCAGCGCGTCGCTCCATAGGATGACCGGTATGAAGCTCATTGCAATCTCACCCTCGGATCAACTATGGTGTAGGAAATGTCGGTGAGGATCAGCCCCGCGATATACAGCGCCGAGCCGAGGAATACCATTGCGCGCACTACGGAAAAATCCTGCGCGTTGATCGCGTCGATGGTGTAGCTGCCGAGGCCGGGAATGCCGAAGAACGATTCGGTGAGCAGGCTGCCCATGAACAGCAGCGGGATCACCACGACCACGCCGGTGAGGATCGGGATCATCGCGTTCTTCAGTACATGGCGGAACAGCACGCGCAGCTCGGATAGGCCCTTGGCACGCGCGGTGCGCACGTAGTCCTTACCGATTTCTTCGAGGAAGATGGTGCGGTACCAGCGGCTGCTGGAGCCGATGCCGCTGACCACGCCGATGAGGATGGGTAGCACCACGAACTTGAAGCTGTCGGCTCCGCCCGCATAGCCGGAAATCGGTACGAGGTGCCAGAGCTTGCTCACGACGAACTGCCCGCCGATGATATAGAACAGGCCGGAGATGGACATCAGCAGTACGCACAGCGACACGCCCGCGATGTCCAGCGCGGTGGCGCGGAACAGCGTCATCAGCAGCGCAAAACTGACATAGACGACGAGCCCGATGAGGAAGGTCGGCAGCGCGATCGCCAGGCTCGGCATCATGCGTGTCTGGATTTCCCGTGAAATGCTGCGCCCGTCGTCGGAGTAACCGAAGTCGAAGGCGAACATGCTGGCGGACTTCTGCCAGAAAATCGTGTCGGTGGCTTTGCCCGCGCCGCTCGCGGTGCTATTCAGGAACAGCGGCTTGTCGTAACCGCGCTGTTGCTTCCATTTTTCGATCGCCTCGGGTGTGACGCGCTTGATCCCGAGTTGCATGCGCGCCATGTCGTCCGGGGTGTTCACCACGAAGAACAGCGCAAAGGTGAGCAGGTTTACCCCGATCAGGATCGGCACGGCATACAGGATGCGGCGCAGCAGGTAGGCAAGCATCGGGTTTCTATGGGCGGGTGGGTAACGGTTGCGCGAATTATAGGGCAATATCCCGTTAAAAGCCGGTATCAAGGTTGACCAAAATGCCGCCAACCTTTATCTTACGCGGTTCTTTTTGGCTTAAATCTCAGGGTGTTTGTGATGGAGTTGACCGGCGCGGAGATACTTATCCGCTGTTTGCAGGAGGAGCAGGTCGAATATGTGTTTGGCTATCCCGGCGGGGCGGTGTTGTTCATTTATGACGAGCTGTTCAAGCAGGACAAGGTCAAGCATGTGCTGGTGCGCCACGAGCAGGCTGCGGTGCACGCGGCCGACGGCTATGCGCGCTCTTCCGATAAGGTGGGCGTGGCGCTCGTCACCTCCGGGCCGGGGCTGACCAATGCCGTGACCGGTATCGCCACTGCCTACATGGATTCCACGCCGATGGTCGTCATCAGCGGCCAGGTTCCGACCGGCGCGATCGGCGAGGATGCCTTCCAGGAAGTCGATGCGGTGGGCATCACCCGTCCCTGCGTGAAGCACAACTTCCTGGTCAAGGACGTGAAGGACATCGCCTCGACCATCAAGAAGGCGTTTTACCTCGCCAAGTCGGGGCGTCCCGGCCCGGTGCTGGTGGATATCCCCAAGGATGTGTCCAACCACAGGACCACCTTTGAATACCCGGCCAGCGTAAACATCCGCTCCTATCATCCGGCAGGGAAGGGCGACAGCGGCCAGATCAGGCACGCCGCGCAGATGCTGCTGGAAGCCAAGCGCCCGATGATCTATGCGGGCGGCGGCGTGGTGCTGTCCGATGCCTCCGCGCAACTAACCGACCTGGTGCGCTTGCTGGACTTCCCATGTACCAACACGCTGATGGGACTCGGCGGTTTCCCGGCCAGCGACAAGCACTTCGTCGGCATGCTTGGCATGCACGGCACCTATGAAGCGAACATGGCGATGCAGCATTGCGACGTGCTGCTGGCGGTCGGCGCGCGCTTCGACGACCGCGTGATCGGCAACGTCGAACACTTTGCCGAAGTGCCGCGCAAGATCATCCACATCGACATCGATCCCTCCTCGATCGCCAAGCGCGTCAAGGTGGATCTGCCCATCGTCGGCGATGTGAAGCTGGTGCTCGATGAGTTGCTGGATGTGCTGCGCGGCAGCAGGCAAAAAACCGATGCCGCGGCTGTTGCCGCGTGGTGGAAGCAGGTGGACGAATGGCGCGCCGTGGGCGGCAGAATGCGCTACAAGAATTCCACCGAAATCATCAAGCCGCAATTCGTCATCGAGAAGCTGCATGAGATTACCGGCGGTGATGCGTTCATTACAACCGACGTCGGGCAGCACCAGATGTGGACGGCGCAGTATTATAAGTTCGACAAGCCGCGCCACTGGGTCACTTCCGGCGGCCTGGGCACGATGGGTTTCGGCCTGCCGGCGGCGATGGGCGTGCAGATGGTCAACCCCGGCGCGACGGTGGCCTGCGTGACGGGCGAGGGCAGCATCCAGATGAACATCCAGGAACTGTCCACCTGCAAGCAATTCCACCTGCCAATCAAGATTATCGCGCTCAATAACGGCTATCTGGGCATGGTGCGGCAGTGGCAGGAGTTTTTCCACGGCAACCGCTATTCCGAGACCTACATGAATGCACTGCCGGATTTCGTCAAACTGGCCGAGGCGTACGGCCATGTCGGGATGCGCATCGAGAAGCCCGCTGACGTCGAACCGGCGCTGAAAGAAGCCTTCGCGCGCAAGCACGACCTGGTGTTCATGGATTTCCGCACCGATCCGACGGAAAACGTCTACCCGATGGTTCCCGGCGGCCGGGGCTTGTCGGAGATCATCCTGGCGGAGGAACTGTAATGCGGCACATTATTTCCCTGCTGATGGAAAACGAGGCGGGCGCCCTGTCGCGCGTGGCGGGCCTGTTCTCGGCGCGCGGTTATAATATCGAATCCTTGTCGGTTGCGCCGACCGAAGACCCGACCCTGTCGCGCATGACCATCGTCACCAGCGGTTCGGATGCGGTGATCGAACAGATCAACAAGCAGCTCAACAAGCTGGTGGATGTCGCGGCAATGATCGACCTGAGCGAGGGAGAGCATCTCGAGCGCGAGCTGATGCTGGTCAAGGTGCGCGCCGAAGGCGATGCGCGTAAGGAATTGAAAAGCATGGCGGATACATTTCGCGGACGCATCATCGATGAGACAAGCCATACCTACACGATCGAGTTGACCGGCTCATGCGCCGAACTGGACAGCCTCCTGGAAAAGATCGGCCGTGACCTGATCCTGGAAACGGTGCGTACCGGTGCTTCCGGTATCGGGCGCGGCGACAGGATTTTGAAACTGTGAATAACCGTGAAAAGTGAAACGTGAAAGGTGAAACGCGAGGATGAGCATGCCCGCAGACACCTTTCACGTTTCACGTTTCACATTTCACGCATTTTTTAAGGAGTAGTTATGAAAATTTATTACGACAAAGACGCAGACCTTTCCCTGATCAAGGGCAAGCAGGTAACCATCATCGGCTACGGCTCGCAGGGCCACGCCCATGCCCAGAACCTGAAGGAATCAGGCGTCAACGTGACGGTCGCGCTGCGCAAGGGCGGTGCATCCTGGGCCAAGGCCGAGGCTGCCGGTCATAAGGTTGCCGAGATCGCCGATGCGGTGAAGGGTGCCGATGTGGTGATGATTCTGTTGCCGGACGAAACCATGCCGGAGGTGTATCACGCCGACGTGGCAAAGAACCTGAAAGCCGGCGCCGCATTGGCGTTCGCCCACGGCTTTAACATCCACTACAACCAGATCGTGCCGCCCGCCAATGTGGACGTGATCATGATCGCGCCGAAAGGTCCCGGCCATACCGTGCGCTCCGAGTACCTCAAGGGCGGCGGCGTACCGACCCTGATCGCGGTGTACCAGGACAAGTCCGGCAAGGCCAAGGATATTGCCTTGTCCTATGCGGCGGCGAACGGCGGCACCAAGGGCGGCGTGATCGAGACCAACTTCCGCGAAGAAACCGAGACCGACCTGTTCGGCGAACAGGCCGTGTTGTGCGGCGGTGCGGTGGAGCTTGTCAAGGCAGGCTTCGAGACGTTGACCGAAGCGGGCTACGCGCCGGAGATGGCCTACTTCGAATGCCTGCACGAACTGAAGCTGATCGTCGACCTGATGTATGAAGGCGGCATCGCCAACATGAACTACTCGATTTCCAATAACGCGGAATACGGCGAATACGTGACCGGCCAGCGCGTGATCGCCGGCGAGGCGCGTGCCGCGATGAAGGAATGCCTGAAGAACATCCAGAACGGTTCCTACGCCAAACAGTTCATCCTGGAAGGCCGCACCAATTATCCGGAAATGACCGCGCGCCGCCGCTTGAATGCCGAACACCCGATTGAAAAAGTCGGCGGCCAGTTGCGCGCGATGATGCCGTGGATCGGCAAGAACAAGCTGGTCGACCAATCGAAGAACTAGGCTGGTAGCTGGTAGCTCGCAGCCTGTAGCTCCACTCCGGGGAGCTTTGGGTGAGGGTGCTACCAGCCACAAGCTACCTGCTACAGGCTTAAATGAAAAATTATCCCCACCCCATCATCGCCCGCGAGGGCTGGCCATTCCTGATCGGCTCCATCGCCCTTGCGTTGCTGTTGTCCGGCCTTACCGGCGGCATCCCCGAATTCCTGGCTTGGGTGGTTGTGCTGTTCGTAGTGCAGTTTTTTCGCGACCCTCCGCGCGAGATTCCACAGGATGCCGGTGCGGTACTGTCACCTGCCGATGGCCGGGTCATCAAGGTCGAACGCACCCAGGATCCCTATGGGCAGCGTGAGGCGATTCTGATCAGCGTGTTCATGAACGTGTTTAACGTACATTCCAACCGCAGCCCGGTGGATGGTACGGTCGAGCAGGTGCAGTATTTTCCCGGCAAGTTCGTGAACGCCGATCTCGACAAGGCTTCCGCGGAGAACGAGCGCAATGCCGTGGTGTTGAAGACTGCAGGCGGGCAGGCCGTGACCTTTGTCCAGGTGGCGGGGCTGATCGCGCGGCGCATCCTGTGCTACGTTAAGGCGGGCGATCAGTTGGCGCGCGGCCAGCGCTACGGTTTCATCCGCTTCGGCTCGCGTGTGGACGTTTACCTGCCGCTGGATGCCGCCGTGAAGGTCAGCATCGGTGACAAGGTGTCGGCAACCACCACCATTCTGGCGGTTCTCCCCCAAAGCTGATAGCCTAGGTACATGGACGAATTCGACATCCGCAAGCCGATGAATCTGCGCAGGCGCGGCATTTACCTGCTGCCCAACCTGTTCACCACCGGCGCGCTGTTCGCCGGTTTCTACGCGATCGTGCAGGCGATGAATCAGCGCTTCGAGTTTGCGGCTGTCGCGATCTTTGTTGCCATGGTGCTGGACGGGATCGATGGTCGCGTGGCACGGCTGACGCATACGCAAAGTGAATTCGGCGCCGAATACGATAGCCTGTCCGACATGGTTTCGTTCGGCGTCGCACCGGCGCTGGTCGTCTACGAATGGGCGCTGAAGGGGCTGGGCAAGTGGGGCTGGTTCGCCGCCTTCATCTACTGCGCCGCTACCGCGTTGCGCCTCGCGCGCTTCAACACCAACATTGACGTGGTCGATAAACGCTATTTCCAGGGTTTGCCCAGCCCGGCCGCCGCCGCGCTGGTGGCGGGCTTCGTCTGGGTGATGCTGGATTACGGTTTCAAGGGCGGTGATCTGCGCTGGTATGCGGCGGCGCTGACGGTGTTTGCAGGGCTTTCCATGGTCAGCAACCTGCCGTTCTACAGTTTCAAGGATCTGAACATGCGCAAGAGCGTGCCGTTCGTGGCGATTTTCCTGATTGCGCTGTTCTTCATCCTGATCTCCAGTTACCCGCCCGGTGTGCTGTTCGCGTTGTTCATGGGTTATGCTCTGTCCGGCTATGTGCTGTGGGTGCTGCGCTTGCGCAAAAAACAACAGCCCATTGCCTGAAGCGATAAAACTGGTAATATCCACCCCATGCATTTTTCTACGCTCATCGCGACACTCCACTCCACGTTCAGCCTGCTGGCTGCGCTGCTGCTGCGCTGCGTGCGCTAATCACACCTTGCAAATTTGAAGTGAGCGCGCGAACCGTACAACGGTTACGCAGGTTTAACCTATCCGCACCGGAGTTTTACCATGACAGACAAATTGATTATTTTCGACACCACCTTGCGCGACGGCGAGCAGAGCCCCGGCGCGTCGATGACCCGGGAAATGAAGATTCGCATCGCTCGCCAGCTCGAAAAGCTCGGCGTAGATGTGATCGAGGCGGGCTTCGCCGCCGCGAGCCCGGGCGATTTCGAGGCGGTCAAGGCGGTCGCCGAAACCGTGAAAAATTCCACGGTGTGCTCGCTGGCGCGCGCCAGCGAGAACGACGTGCGTCGCGCCGGCGAGGCGATCAAGCCCGCCAAGTCCGGGCGCATCCACACCTTCATCGCCACCAGCCCGATCCATATGCAGCACAAGTTGCGTATGACCGAGGATCAGGTGGTGGAGCGTGCGGTCAGCGCGGTGAAGTGGGCGCTGGAATACACCGATGACGTGGAATTCTCCGCCGAGGATGCGGTGCGCTCGGAGATGGACTTTCTGGTGCGCGTGTTCGACGCGGTGATTAAGGCCGGGGCCAAAACAATGAACGTGCCGGACACGGTGGGTTATTCGATTCCCGCCGCGTGGGGCGAGCGCATCAAGCAATTGATCGCACGCGTGCCGGGTTCGGACAAGGTGGTCTGGTCCACGCATTGCCACAACGATCTGGGTCTTGCGGTGGCGAATTCGTTAGCCGCGGTGATGAACGGCGCGCGCCAGGTCGAGTGCACCATCAACGGCCTCGGCGAACGCGCCGGCAACGCCTCGCTGGAAGAAGTCGTGATGGCGATCAGGACGCGCCGCGACGTGTTCAACCTCGACACGCGCATCGATACCACGCAGATCGTGCCGACTTCCAAGCTGGTTTCCAGCATCACCGGCTATCCGGTGCAGCCGAACAAGGCGATCGTGGGCGCGAACGCCTTCGCGCACGAATCCGGCATCCACCAGGACGGCGTGCTCAAGCACCGCGAGACCTACGAGATCATGCGCGCCGAGGATGTGGGCTGGAACGCCAACAAGCTGACGCTGGGCAAGCTCTCTGGGCGCAATGCCTTGCGCCAGCGTTTTGCCGAATTGAATATCGAGTTCGATTCGGAAGAGGCATTTAATGCCGCATTCCAGCGCTTCAAGGAACTGGCAGATCGCAAGCACGAAATTTTCGATGAGGATTTGCAGGCCTTGGTCAGCGACGAGGCGGTGGCGCATGTCAGCGAGCATTACCGCCTGGTTTCCATGCGTGCCCACAGCGAGACCGGGATATTGCCGGTCGCCAGGGTGGTGATGGGCATCGGCAGCGAGCAGCACGAGGCCGAGGCGCAGGGCGGCGGACCGGTGGATGCAACTTTCCAGGCCATCGAGAAAATCGTGCACAGCGGCACCGAGCTGCAACTGTATTCGGTGAATAACATCACCAGCGGCACCGACGCGCAGGGCGAGGTGACGGTGCGTTTGGCCAAAGGTGGCCGGATCGTCAATGGGCAGGGCGCGGATACCGACATCGTGGTGGCCTCGGCCAAGGCTTATCTGAATGCGCTCAATAAGTTGCACAGCAAGCTTGAGCGCGCTCATCCGCAGTTGTGAAGGGAGCTTCCGGAAATCCGGTTTGTTCGGGCGTCTTGCCATCTCCGGGGGGCTGCAATAGGTTTAGCGCGCCTACCCTAACATTTTGAAACAATTATTCTTGAACCAGCGACAGGATGCGCAGTCATAATTCTGCCCTCGCAACTTGCGAGGCAGAATAATTCTGAACTCCCGCTATTCCCCCAAATTTTACCGGAGATTATCTTGAAGAAAATTTTGTTGAGTTCGACGTTTCTACTGGCTTCGCTGGCGGCCAATGCAAGTTGGGCAGAATGCCAAATCATTCCGCATTCTCAATGCCCTCATGCAGAGTTTTCCGGAAAAAATCTGGTGCAGGCGAATTTGCAGGAAGCGCATCTCTGGGAAGGCGACCTATCGCGCGCCAACCTGACCAAGGCCAATCTCAGGAGCGCACAGATTTACCACGGCAAGCTGATGGGTGGTAATTTCACCGAAGCGGAGATGACCGACATCACGCTGTATTACGCCGACCTGACCGGCGCCAACCTGACTGGGGCGAATCTGACCCGCGCCAAGCTCAAGGGTGCAAACCTCAGCGAAGCCAATTTGACCGATACCAATCTGACCGATGCGGAAATTGACAACGCAAAGTTCAACAACGCTATTTTCTGCCGTACCACGATGCCGAATGGTGTGGTGAACAGCGGTGCGAATTGTCCCGCCAAAAAAACCGCCAAGGCTGACCAGGCCGAGGCTGTGGAGAATGCCATCAATGGCTGCGTGATCCAGCCGCGCACGGTATGCATGAATGCTGCGCTGTCCGAGTCCAACCTGGGCTCCGCCAATCTTTCCGGTGCGCAACTCTTCATGGGCAACCTCGCGCAGGCCAACCTGTTCAAGGCCAATCTCGGCAAGGCCAACCTGACCGAGGCCAACCTGGCGCGCGCCAACCTGACCCGCGCCAACCTGGCGCAAGCCAATCTGACCGAAGCCAACCTGAACAAGGCGGTGCTGCGCGGCGCGCAACTGGAGCACGCCAACCTGACGGGGGCGATCCTGCTGAACGCCGATCTGACCGATGCCGACCTGAGCGGCGCCAATATCGCCGGTGCCACGCTGACCGGTGCGACTCTGTGCAATACCGTCATGCCCAACGGCACGGTGAACAATAGCAGTTGCATGCCTGAAAAAAAAACGGAGCCGGTTACTGAGCCGGTGAAGGCCGAACCGGTAAAAGCCGAGCCGGCCGTAGCGGAAATCAAGCCGGTTCAGCCGGTTAAGCCGGCGGCAAAAGCAAAGACCAAGAGCAAGTAAATCGGCGGATCAAAGAGAAAGGGCACGCGATGCGTGCCCTTTTGTTTTTCGGGCCAGTCGATGCGCGGTCTGGCTACGCCGAGAGTTTCAATGCGGTCAGCGCGAGCCGTTTGCCGAGCGCCATGCATAATTTTTTCTCGGCTTCCGAAACCGGCTGGTCGCCGGAAATACCGGCTACATGGCTCGCACCATACGGTGTACCGCCGCGTTGTGTGGCGGAGAGCTCCGGCTCGGAGTAGGGCAGGCCGACGATGATCATGCCGTGATGCAGCAGCGGCAGCATCATCGACAGCAGGGTGCTTTCCTGTCCGCCGTGCATGCTGCCGCTGGAAGTGAACAGCGCGGCGGGTTTGCCGGCCAGCGCATGCCTCATCCACAGCCCTCCGGTGCCGTCCCAGAAATGTTTCATCGCGGAGGCCATGTTGCCGAAGCGGGTGGGGCTGCCCAGGGCGACGCCGATGCATTCCTCGAGGTCGCGTAGTTCGGCGTAAGGCGCGCCGTCGGGCGGAATGCAGGGCTCGGTCGCCTCGCACACTGCAGAAACCTTGGGCACGGTGCGCAGCCTCGCGCGCACGCCGCCTGCCTGCTCGATGCCGCGCGCGACGAGCTGCGCCATCTGCCGCGTGGCGCCGTGCTGGCTGTAGTACAGCACCAGGATTTCCTTGTCGGTTATCATGCGTGCATTATAGGGAAACGAATTGGACATGCAAAAGAATTGGCGGGACTCTCTGAATTTTATGCGCTTCGTCGCGCTGCGCTTCCATCAGGACCGTTGTATCCAGATTGCGGCGAGCCTGACCTTTACCACGCTGTTGTCGCTGGTGCCGTTGCTGACCATCGCCCTGGCAATGTTTTCGGCGTTTCCGGTATTCGAGGATTTTTCCAGCCAGATCAAGGCTTACCTGGTCAGCAACCTGATGCCGGACATGGCGGGGAAAATCATCACGCAATATATGCGGCAGTTTGCCGAGAGCGCGATGCGCCTCACGGCGGTCGGCATCGTGTTTCTTGCGGTGACGGCCATGCTGATGATGCTGACCATAGACCATGCGTTCAACACCATCTGGAGGGTGTCCCGCCCGCGGCCGCTGTTCAAGCGGCTGGTGATCTACTGGGCGGTGCTCACGCTCGCACCGCTGCTCATCGGCGCGAGCCTGTCGCTGACTTCCTGGCTGGTCGGGCTGTCGATGGGCTACGCCAAGCAGATTCCGGTGTTTGGTGTGGGTTCGCTGAAGATACTGCCGGTGTTGTTCACCACGCTGGCGTTCGCCATGCTGTTCGAACTGGTGCCGAACCGCCATGTGCCGCGCTCGCATGCCCTGATCGGCGCGGTCGCGGCCGCAGTCGTCTTCGAATCCATGAATCGCGTGTTCGGCTATTACATCAGTCATTTTCCCACTTACAAGCTGGTGTACGGGGCGTTCGCCAGCGTGCCGGTTTTCCTGATGTGGATTTATCTGTCCTGGCTGGCCACCCTGCTCGGCGCGGTGATCGCGGCGTCGCTGTCGCACTGGCGCGCTCCTGCAGCGCAGAATTCATCGCCCGCCGCCCGGTTGCTGGACGCGCTGCGCATCCTGCAATTCCTGGCGATCGGATTGCAGCAGGGCAGGGTGAGCACCTTCCCGGAAATGTCCGGGTCTCTGCATCTCGGCTATGACACGCTGGAGAAAATTCTCGAAAAGCTGGTCGGCGCCGATATGGTGCGCAAGGCGGAGGGGCAAGGCTGGTTGCTGATGCGCGACACGAAACATACTCATGCCGCCGAACTGTTGCACCTGTTCGTGCTTGATTGCGGCGCATTGCCGGCCGGCCCGAGCGACGACCCGCTGCGGCAATGGATTGCGGCCTGTGCCGGGCAGATCGAACAGGGTGCCGATCTGACCTTGCAGGAGCTTTTTGCGCGCGGCGCCGAGCCTTGCGGGCTGGCTTCCGGAGGCGGCGCGTAACGGCGTATAGAGCGTGGCTGCGCAGCCTGCCGGAATTTTGAGGGCGGGCCGTTTTACGGTATCATCGCACTCCATGACCAAGTATATTTTTATCACCGGCGGCGTTGTGTCTTCTCTCGGGAAGGGCATCGCCGCCGCTTCACTTGCGGCCATCCTCGAATCGCGCGGCCTCAAGGTGACGATGCTCAAGCTGGACCCCTACATCAACGTTGACCCGGGTACGATGAGCCCGTTCCAGCACGGCGAGGTGTTCGTCACCGAGGACGGTGCGGAAACCGACCTGGACCTGGGGCATTACGAGCGCTTTATCTCCGCGAAGATGCGCAAGGCCAACAACTTCACCACCGGGCAGATTTACGACAGCGTGATCCGCAAGGAGCGGCGCGGCGAGTATCTGGGCAAGACGGTGCAGGTGATCCCGCATATCACCAACGAAATCCAGGCGTTCGTCGAGCGTGGCGCGGCCGCCTCGCATGACGGCAAGGTCGATGTGGCGATTGTCGAGATCGGCGGCACGGTCGGCGACATCGAGTCGCTGCCGTTCCTCGAGGCGGCGCGGCAGATGGGACTGCGCATGGGGCGCAACCAGGTGGCTTACGTGCACCTGACCCTGGTGCCTTACATCGCGACCGCCGGCGAACTCAAGACCAAGCCGACGCAGCACAGCGTACAGAAGCTGCGCGAGATCGGCATTTTCCCCACCGCGTTGCTGTGCCGCGCCGACCGGCGCATTCCCGACGACGAGCGCGCCAAGATTTCGCTGTTCGCCAACGTGCGCGAAGAGGGCGTGATCTCGATGTGGGACGTGGACAGCATCTACAAAGTCCCGCAAATGCTGAACGAACAGGGGCTGGATCGCATCGTTTGCGAAGAACTGGCGCTGACCCCGCCGCCAGCCGACCTGTCGGTGTGGCAGAAACTCGTTGTCGCGCAGGAGAATCCCAAGCACCACATCACCATCGGCATGGTCGGCAAATACGTCGATCTGACCGAGTCCTACAAGTCACTGATCGAGGCGCTGCGCCATGCCGGCATCCATACCTCGACCAGGGTGGATATCGAGTACATCGATTCGGAAAACCTCGAGACTTCCGGTGCGCAGAGCTTGGCGCATTTCGACGCAATTCTGGTACCGGGCGGCTTCGGCAAGCGCGGCACCGAAGGCAAGATCGCCGCGATCCGCTTTGCGCGCGAAAACAAGATACCTTACCTGGGCATCTGCCTGGGGATGCAGCTCGCGGTGATCGAATATGCGCGACATGTCGCGGGCATGACTGACGCGAACAGCACCGAATTCAACCTCGAATCCGAGCATCCGGTCGTGGCGCTGATCACCGAATGGCGCGATCGTGACGGTAAAGTGGAGAAGCGCGGCACTGATTCGGATATGGGCGGCACGATGCGCCTTGGCTCACAACGCTGCCCGATCAGATCCGGCACGCTCGCACAGCACATCTATGGTGACGAGGTGAACGAGCGGCACCGCCATCGCTATGAGGTGAATAACCATTACGTGCCCGCGCTGGAGAAGGCCGGGCTGATTATTTCCGCGCGCACCCCTTCCGAGGATCTGCCGGAGATGATGGAACTGCCGCAGTCCATGCACCCGTGGTTCGTCGGCGTGCAGTTCCATCCCGAATTCACTTCCACCCCGCGTGCCGGTCATCCGCTGTTCAGGTCCTATATCGAGGCGGCATTGCGCCGCAAGGAATCGGTATGAAGCTGTGTGGATTTGAAGTCGGCCTGAATCGGCCGCTGTTCCTGATTGCCGGTCCATGCGTGATCGAGTCTCGGCAAATGGCGCTGGATACTGCCGGGGCGCTGAAGGAAATCTGCAATGAATTGAAGATGCCCTTCATCTACAAGTCCTCCTACGACAAGGCCAACCGCAGTTCCGGAAAGTCGTTTCGCGGCTTCGGCCTGGATGCCGGGTTGAAAATTCTCGACGAAGTGAAGGCGCAAATCGGCGTACCGGTGCTGACCGACGTGCATGACATCGAGGAGATCGCGCCGGTTGCGGCGGTCGTGGATGTGCTGCAAACCCCGGCCTTCCTGTGCCGCCAGACCGACTTCATCCAGGCCGCGGCGAGCGCGGGCAAGCCGGTGAATATCAAGAAGGGGCAGTTCCTGTCGCCGTGGGATATGCAGAACGTTGTGGCAAAGGCGCGCGACGCCAGTGGCCAGGAAAACATCATGGTCTGCGAGCGCGGCGCATCGTTCGGCTACAACAACCTGGTGTCGGACATGCGCTCGCTCGCGGTGATGCGCAATACCGGTTGCCCGGTGGTGTTCGATGCGACGCATTCGGTGCAGCTGCCGGGCGGGCAGGGCACGGCCAGCGGCGGGCAGCGCGAGTTCGTGCCGGTGCTTGCGCGTGCGGCGGTCGCGGCAGGGATTTCCGGTTTGTTCATGGAGACGCATCCAGACCCGGCCAAGGCGCTGTCGGATGGACCGAATGCTTTTCCGCTCGGGCATCTCAAGGCGTTGCTACAGACCCTGATGGCGCTGGATGAGACTGTCAAGCGGCAGGGGTTGATCGAAGAAAATCTCGACCTGAAAAATATTTAAGCAAAGTAGAGGAAAAATTATGAGCGCTATCGTTGACGTAATCGCCCGTGAAATCCTGGATTCGCGCGGCAACCCCACCGTGGAAGCGGATGTGCTGCTGGAGTCCGGCGTGATGGGGCGTGCCGCCGTGCCGTCCGGTGCATCCACCGGCACCAAGGAGGCCGTGGAACTGCGCGATGACGACAAGCAGCGCTACCTCGGCAAGGGTGTGCTCAAGGCGGTGGAATACGTGAACACCGAAATCGCTGAGGCGATCGTCGGGCTGGATGCGGCGGAACAGGCTTTCATCGACCAGACCATGATCGAGCTGGACGGTACCGAAAACAAATCACGCATTGGTGCGAATGCGATCCTCGCGGTGTCGATGGCCGTGGCTCGTGCCGCGGCGGAAGAAAGCGGCCTGCCGCTGTACCGCTACCTGGGCGGCGCCGCACGCATGGAAATGCCGGTGCCGATGATGAACATCATCAACGGCGGGGCGCACGCCGAGGGCGGTGCGGACATCCAGGAATTCATGATCGTCCCCGTGGGCAGCCAGAGCTTCCGCGAGGCGCTGCGCTGCGGCGCCGAGGTATTCCACAACCTGAAAAAAATCCTGCACCACCGCGGCCTCAGTACCACGGTGGGCGACGAGGGCGGCTTCGCCCCTGCACTGGGCTCCAACGAGGCCGCGCTGAAAGTCATCGTGGAAGCCATCGAGGCCGCAGGTTATACGCCCGGTGCAGACGTGGCAATCGGCATCGATGCCGCCGCGTCGGAATTCTACAAGGACGGCCAGTACCACCTGAAGGCGGACGGGCTGACCCTTAGCTCCGCGCAGATCATCGACCTGTACGCCGCCTGGGTGGACAAGTATCCGGTCATCACCATCGAAGACGGCATGAGCGAGCATGACTGGGAGGGCTGGAAGCAACTCACCGCGCGCCTCGGCAAGAATATCCAGCTGGTGGGCGATGACGTGTTCGTCACCAATACCAAGATCCTGCGCGAAGGCATTCGACAAGGGCTGGCGAACGCCATCCTGATCAAGGTTAACCAGATCGGCACCCTGACCGAGACCTTCGCCGCAATCGAAATGGCCAAACGTGCCGGTTATACAGCGGTGATCTCGCACCGCTCCGGCGAGACCGAGGACTCATTCATCGCCGATCTCGCGGTGGCAACCAACACCATGCAGATCAAGACCGGCTCTCTGTCGCGCTCCGACCGCATGGCGAAGTACAACCAGTTGCTGCGCATTGAGGAAGACCTGGGCGATACCGCCTCCTATCCGGGGCGCGAGGCGTACTATCAGTTGAGTTAATGCGTGTTGTCACACTGATACTGGCTATCCTGCTGCTGTTGTTGCAGTACCCGCTATGGCTGGGCAAGGGAAGCTGGTTGAAAGTATGGGATATGAACCGCCAGGTCGAGGCACAGCAGCAGGTCAATCAGCAGACCCAGGCACGCAACGCCATGCTGGACGCCGAAGTGCGCGACCTCAAGCAGGGAACCGAAGCCATCGAGGAGCGCGCACGCAGCGAACTCGGCATGATCAAGCGCGACGAAGTTTTTTTCCAGATTCTGGAAAAACCATCCGCACCGGTGGCGCCGAAGCAGCCGGAACTCTCGCCGGCTTCTGCCGTTTCCGGCGCCATCAGATAACGCATCCAGGGATTTCCGTAAAATCTATTTGATGAGGCAGTGTTTCGCATAATCGGTGGTCTCATTGAGACTCCACTCACCTTTGGGTTTTTCCTTCAGGTTCGCGCACCATTTTTCGCTTCCTACTTCAGGCGCACAACCCCCGAGCGATAAAGCCAGCAGGGCAGTCAGGACGAGCATGACGAAGCGTGTTGTTGCATTCATGGAAAAAATCCTTTTCAAACGGTTGAAGTGCGGACGATGCATCCGGGATGAGGCGCCATTCTGCAGGCGGGCTGCAAAAAGCTCAATCCGGGCAGCATGCTGAGTAAGCCGCCGCCCCAACAAAACAACAAGGCCTCCTGTTTTGGACAGGAGGCCTTGTCGGTTTTGAGCAAGCCTTGCAGCTTACCGCCGGGCGGCGGCCTCGTCGTGCTCGATCATCTGCTCCATCAGCATAAGCATCATGTCCATATGCTTGCCCGCCATTCCCATCATCGGACAGCCGCCACTACCCATCATGGGGCAACCCGCGCCGCCCATCATGCAGCCACCTGAGCCACCGGAACCACCCATCATTGGGCACTTCATGTCGCCACCCATCTTGCAACCAGAGCCGCCCATCATGGGACAACCCATCATATGGCCTTGCCCCTGTGTGGCACCCGCCTGCCCCTTTTCCACGAGCTCCATGCCGCAAATCGGGCAGAGGCCCGGCTGGTCGCGCACGACGTTGGGATGCATGGGGCATGTCCAGACTTTTCCTTCTGGGCTGGACGTGGTTTTACCGGTGGCCGTCTGGGCGGGGTTAGCCTGTGCGGCGGGAGCGGCATCGGGATTGCTGTCGGGCTGGCCGGCCGGATTGCCGCCCATCATGGGACAGCCTGCACCGCCCATCATGCCGCAGCCTCCCATCATATGGCCACCTTTCATGTGGCCGCCTCCCATCATGGGGCATCCCTTGCCCATGCCGCCCATCATGTCGCGCACCATCTTGATGCTGTCGAGCATGCTCTTCCGGTGTTCCTGCAGGAGCTTCTGGCGTTTCTTCGGGTCCTTGGTCTGATGGATGGTTGCCATCTGCGCCTGCATCTTGTTCATCGACTTCATCGACTCCTGCATCATGTTCTCATGAGCACTCATCTGTTCATCCATCCCGGCGGTTCCGGCCTGTGCCGCCTGCGCAGTTTTTTCAGGATGGTGGGCATCCTCCGCAAGGACGGGTTGAGCAAACAGTGCAATTGCCGCAAGAAGGGGGACTAATAGAAGTTTTTTCATTTTTTGTTCTCCTGATGGACGAATTGAGATTCAAACCTGGAGTACAGCAGTCCAAGATATTGCGGGCTAATGTTGCCATACCCTGAAACAAATCGCCACTGGGCGGCATGTTGACTCGGCTGCCGATAAAACAACAAGGCCTCCTGTTTCTGGCAGGAGGCCTTGAGTATTCCGGGAATCCGGCAGCCGGCTTACTTGCCGAGACCGGACAGCATTTCAGCCGCGCGCACCGTGTTCGCCACCAGCATGGTGATGGTCATCGGGCCGACGCCGCCGGGCACCGGGGTGATCCAGCCGGCCACTTCCTTCGCCGAATCGAAATCCACGTCGCCGCACAGCTTGCCGTCGGGCAGGCGGTTGATGCCGACGTCGATCACCGCCGCACCCGGCTTGACCATGTCGCCGGTGATCATCTTCGCCCTGCCGGTGGCGACGACGAGGATGTCGGCATCGCGCGTGTACTTGGCGAGGTCGACGGTCTTCGACGTGCAGATGGTGACGGTGGCGTTGTGCTGCAGCAGCATCAGCGCCATCGGCTTGCCGACGATGTTGCTGCGCCCGACCACCACGGCGTGCTTGCCTTCGATGGCGACGCCGCATTTTTCCAGCAGAATCATCGCGCCGTAGGGGGTGCAGGGGGCGAAGCGCATGTTGCCGGTGACCAGCGCACCGACGTTCATCGGATGGAAGCCGTCCACGTCCTTGTCCGGGCTGATGGCTTCGAGCACCTTGCCGCTGTCGATATGCTTGGGTACGGGCAGTTGCACGAGGATGCCGTGGATCTTCGGGTCGTTATTCAACTCGGCGATCTTCGCCAGCAGCGCAGTTTCCGGAGTGTCGGCGGACATGACGATGTGCTCGGAATGCAGGCCGAGTTCGGCGCAGGCCTTTACCTTGTTGGCGACGTACACCTTGGAGGCGGGGTCTTCGCCGACGATGATGACTGCAAGCCCAGGCGTGACGCCTCTGGCTTTCGATGCATCGGCGCGTTCCTTCCACTCGGCGCGCACCTGCTGGGCGATGGTTTTGCCGTCGATAATCCGTGCTGTCATGATTTGCTCCCGTCTGTTGTATGCGTTAGATGCCGGTAAATATTTTCTTCCGGTACTGCTCGATGCCGTTCATGATTTCCGTACGGGCCGCTTCAGCCCCTTCCCAGCCCTTGATCTTGACCCATTTGCCCGGCTCCAGCGCCTTGTAGAGCTCGAAGAAATGTTTGATCTGCTCCAGCGTGATCTTCGGCAGATCTTCGTAAGACAGAACTTCATGGTAAAGCGGGGTCAGCTTGTCGGTGGGCACGGCGATGATCTTGGCATCACCGCCGCCTTCATCCTCCATGCTCAACATGCCGACCGGACGGCAGGGGATGATGGCGCCATGAACGATAGGGAATGGGGTAATCACCAGCACGTCCACCGGGTCGCCGTCGTCAGCGATGGTTTCCGGGATGAAGCCGTAATTGCACGGATAGCGCATCAGCGATCCGATGAAGCGATCCACCACCAGCACGCCGGATTCCTTGTCTACTTCGTATTTTACCGGATCGGCGTGCTTGGGGATTTCGATGATGACGTTGCATTCATGGGGAACCTTGTCGCCGGGGTGCACATTTAACAAGCTCATACTATTCCTTAAAGTTGGCAAAATAAAAAACGCGCAATTATAAGCGAAGCAGGGCGATGCCGCAGAGCCGTATTCAGTTTAGAATGAAGCATCTTTGTCACTGGGAGGTGATGTCATGGCAGCGCAAGGGAAGCTAATCGGCAAAATGGTCATCGGCCAATCGGGAGGCCCCACCGTCGTCATCAACCAGTCGCTGGTCGGCGCGGTGCTGGCGGCGCGCAAACAGCCCGGCATCACCGGCATCCTCGGCGCGCGACACGGCATCGCCGGCATCATGAAGGAAGATTTCATCGACCTGACCACGCAGAGCGTCGAACAGCTTGAGCTGGTCGCCACCACCCCGGCGGCGGCGCTCGGTTCGGTGCGATTGAAACCCGGAAAGGCCGAATGCGAGAAGGTGTTCGAGGTGTTCAGGAAGAACGACGTGCGTTATTTCTTCTACATTGGCGGCAACGATTCTGCCGAGACCGCGCACATCATCGCCGAGATGGCCAAAGAGGCGAACTACGATTTCTGCACCGTGCATATCCCCAAGACCATCGACAATGACCTCAAGGTCACCGACCACTGCCCAGGCTTCGCCTCGGCGGCGCGCTTCGTGGCACTCGCCTTCATGGGCGACGACCGCGACAATCGTGCGCTGCAGGGCATCAAGGTCAACGTGGTGATGGGGCGCAGCGCAGGTTTCCTCACTGCCGCCTCCGCACTGGCGCGCCAGGCGGAAGGCGATGGTCCGCACCTGATCTACCTGCCGGAGCGCGTGTTCAATGTCGAAAAGTTCAAGCAGGACGTGCGCGAGACGATGGCGAAATACGGCCGCTGCGTGATTGCCGCCTCCGAGGGTATCTCCGACAAGGACGGCAACCCGATCTCCACCAGCGGCGAGCGCGACTCGCACGGCAACATCCAGCTCTCCGGCAGCGGCGCATTGGGCGACACGCTGGCCGCGCTGGTGAAGGAAGCCTTCCCAGGTCAGAAGGTGCGCGTGCGCGCCGACACCTTCGGCTATCTGCAGCGCTCCTTTCCGACGATTGTTTCGGAGATCGACGCCAGGGAGGCGCGCGAAGTCGGCGCCGTGGCGGTGAACCATGCCGCCGGCACCGGCCAGCCCGGCTCGGTGGCGATCCGCCGCCTCAGCAGCAAACCATACGCCAGCGAATGCTTCATTACCCCGTTGTCGTCGGTGGCGAAGGTTGCCACCGAAATGAAGGACGAATACATCAACACGGCGGGCAACGACGTTACACAGGCATGGATCGACTACGTCGCCCCGCTGGTAGGCGAGTTGCCGAAGATGGGCCGTCTGTAGGATATTCTGGCCACTTCTGGCGATTCGGGCGTGACGAATTTGGAGATATCACGGCAATCACAAAAAGGCCGCACTTTCTCGAGCAGGTAAATCAGGCATGAAGGATAAGCAACGTGGCGCATCCGCCGCGAAGGACATGGCCGCGCCTGCCGAAAAAAACGGTTTGATGTTTTTCGGCTGCGGCGTCACGCGATGAATGAGCAACTAACCATCAGCTGGACCGAGGCGGGCAGGGCCTGTTCCGCGCGCTGGCGGTCGGAGAGCGGAGCGCCGCCGCCCAAGCGCGTGGTCGTCGCCGACGACACGATGAAGGCGGACGAGGCATATCGCCTAGCCTGCGAAGGTACCGCGCTGTTGTGGCGCGGCGATTACCAGAACGCGCGCCAGTTGCTGCAGGCGATGTCGCGGCGCGCGAATCGCAAGGCGCGCAGGACCTCCGCATTGCCCGCCGAGGCGTTCCACCTTCATCGCCAGGCACAGTCGCAACGCGCGCGCACGCTGGCCATGGTCCTGCTGCCGCTGGATCGCGACTACGCAATCCCGCTACGCCGTGCCCCGGATATGCGCCAGGCATGCATCGAAGCGTATGGTCCGGCAAGCGGAGCTTCGGTGGTCCCGCTGCGCGAATTGCTGGGGCTGATCGGCGCGCATGAGTGGCGCAAGAAGGGCGTCGAGATTGTTGTCCTTGGCGTATCAGGGCTGGGCGCGCGCATCCATCCGCACTACGGCGTGTTCTCGCCGGTGCGCGGCGAGTATGTGGGGCTGGTGAACGAGGCGCCGCTGCCGTCAACGGCATTGGCTTTCGATATTGGCACCGGCACCGGCGTGCTGGCCGCAGTACTGGCACGCCGTGGCGTGAAGCGCGTCGTGGCGACCGATCAGGACCCGCGCGCCTTGGCCTGTGCCCGCGACAATCTGGCGCGGCTGGGGTTGGACGGGCAGGTGGAATTGGTGCAGGCGGACATGTTCCCTGCCGGACGCGCGCCGCTGGTTGTCTGCAACCCTCCGTGGATCCCGGCGCGGCCCAGCTCCCCGATAGAACATGCGATATTCGATGTCGACAGCCGCATGTTGCGTGCCTTCATCGGCGGGCTGCCCGCGCATCTGGAGCCGGGCGGCGAGGGTTGGCTGGTGCTGTCGGATATTGCCGAACATCTCGGGCTGCGCACCAGAGACGAGCTGCTGGCACTATTCGATGCGGCAGGGCTGCGGGTGGCGGGGCGGATGGATGTCAGGCCGCATCACCCCAAGGTCTCGGATGTTGATGATCCGCTGCACGCCGCGCGCGCGGCGGAGGTGACCTCACTGTGGCGGCTGGCGGTCAAGGGTTGAGGGCGCAAGCTGGTTTTGACACAAAATTGCCAGGCAATCCTGTTATTACGTTGCCCGACAGCGGATGCTCGTGACGTGCAGCCGCCCCTTTGTAAGACGATCCGCGAGATTGAAATGAGCGACTGCTCCTCGGTGCGGATTCAACCCGTCGATGCAACAAGTTGGTTAAATCGTTCAGCCGGTGTTTCGTAGTTTAGCGTCTTCCTTGGACGTTCATTTAGCTTCCTCGCCACGCCATTTAGCTGTGCTTGCGTGTATCCGGAGATGTCCATCCCTTTTGGGAAGTACTGTCTCAACAATCCATTGGTATTTTCATTCGTCCCGCGCTGCCAAGGATTCTGAGGGTCACAGAAATAGACCTTGATGTCGGTCGCCAAGGTAAAGCGCTTGTGGTCCGCCATCTCCTTACCTCGATCCCACGTCAGCGATTTGTAAAGTTCCTGCGGCAGCTTGTGAGCATGTTTGATCAATGCATTTATGACGGTCTCGGTATCTTTTCCTGCCACCTTCACCAACATCACATAGCGTGTCTGGCGCTCAACAAGTGTCGCAATCTGGCTACTTAAAGTCCCACACAGCAGGTCGCCCTCCCAGTGGCCTGGCACTGCCCGGTCTTCTGCCGTGGCCGGACGCTCGCTAATCGATACCGCATCGGTGATTCGGCCATGATTATCCGTCTTCTGCGTATGATGCCGCGAACGGCGCATGACTCGCGTGCGCCGCAGGTGGGCCAGAAGTTCCTTCTTCAATGCGCCTCTGGCCTGGATGTAGAGGCTGCGATAGATGGTCTCGTGTGACACCTGATAGTCCTCGTCATCTGGATAGGTGCATTTTAGCCATCCGGCAATCTGCTCCGGTGACCATGCCATTTTCAGTTTGCCTGCCACGATATGTGCCATCGCGCGGTTCTTCACCAGTTTACAAGGTTGGGGGCGATGCGCACGCTCCCAGGCAGCCTGGTCGGCCTGGCTTGCGCGATAGCTCTTTCGATCACCGTTACGTTCGATCTCTCGACTAATTGTCGAAGCGGCACGGCCAAGCTTCTTGGCGATAGAGCGGATTGAATCCCCTGCAACGACTGATCGAGAGATTTCTTCACGTTCAGACAAGGTTAGTGCCAGTCTCGAACGACGTCGAGGAATCGGCCGAATGCCGCCGGCCTCAGACAAAATTCGCTCGATTGATGAATGGTATCGATCAAACAGCTGCGCGATCTGCTGAAGGGAATCGCCTTTCTGCCAGCGATCCCACATCAGCGCCTTCTGGGATTCAGTGTAATGAATGCGAGGTCTTTGTTTCATCTGCAACACTCCTTTCGCTTTCGCAAAGTTTAGTGTGTTGCATCGACGGGTTGAATCCGCA